>JAXGLU010000001.1:0-3356042 GCA_040769065.1 Bacteroidales bacterium | reverse complement strand
GATAATTATATTCATTGCGTGTTTGCGTTTGAATTCAGTCATGTGGGCTTCATACGGACTATAATTTAAATTAAGAATATTAATATATAACGGATAAGTGACAATTGTCTGACCAGAACCTGATGATCCCGGAGAAAAGCAATCAAAACTTCATTTTATAACGCAAAAATCAGACCAAAATTATCCAATCTGACAGTATGCAAAAATAATAAAGTTTGATGTTATTTTTGTTTCAAGAAAGAATATCTTTGTTCATCTTAAATTTAGGATTAATTGGAACAAATTTTGAGGGTGAAAATCCAATCGTAATCCTGCAGGTACCTGTCATGAGAAGATCTTACAGACTTTTAGTAATAATCCCTGCTCTATTTCTTGTACTGAACACAAATGGTCAGTTCTATAACGGGCATCAGATGTCATTTGGCAAGAACAGAGTGCAGCATTACGACTATTACTGGTCATACTACAGGTTTGAAGATTTCGATTGCTATTTCAATGAATTCGGGCGCGATCTTGCACAATTCACAGCTGATTACGCCATGAAAAAGCTTGACGAGATTGAAGGCTATTTTGACTATACTCTGGAGAAAAGGCTGATATTCATCATTTACAATAAAAATGCGGAATACAAGCAATCAAACATCGGATTGCTCACCTTCGATGAAGACTCATATAATACAGGAGGCTTCAGCAGGATCATAAAGAACAAAGTCAACCTGTATTATGAAGAGGATCATATAGCCTTCCAGAAACAGATAGCTGAATCAATTGCCGAAGTGATTGTAAACGAAATGCTTTACAACGCTGATTTCAAGGACAGGATCTCAAGTTCCTCAGTCATATATATGCCCGAATGGTATATGAAGGGCCTTGTGAGTTACGTGGCATCAGGCTGGGACTATGAGGTTGAGAACAGGGTCAGGGATGGTATAAAATCGGGAAGGTATAAAAACATTAACCACCTCGAATACGACGACGCAATTTACGCAGGACAATCGTTCTGGAGATTTATTGGCAATAAATATGGGGACGCGCTTATTCCCAACATTATTTACCTTACAAAAATCTACAAGAACATCGACGACGGTTTCCTTTACGTACTTGGAACAAAACTGAAGGATTTGCTTAAGGAATGGAAAGAGTTCTATGCCGAAGAATATTCAGCTGACAGTGGAAAGCCCGGCGAGGATGGCAGGACCTTGAAAAAATCAAAAAAGGAAATAGTCTTTCAACAAGTTAAAATAAGCCCCGATGGCAATTATATCGCATACGTTACAAACGATTGGGGAAGAAAAAAAATCTGGCTTTATGACCAGACAAGCGGGAAACATCAAACCATATTCAAGGCAGAACCGAAATTTGAACAGAAAACCGATAATACATACCCGGTTATTAACTGGCACCCCAGCGGAAGAATATTAACATACATAAATGAAGAAAGAGGAGGACTTGTAATCTACTTCCACCGGACTGATGAAAACAAGACGGAGAAAAGAACTTTCCTCTATTTTGATAAAGTCCTTGATTTTTCATATTCCCCGGAAGGATCAAGAATTGTTATGTCAGCCGTAAAAGATGGCATGACTGATATTTACATCCACACTATAGCATCAGGTACGAATGAACAGATCACCCGTGACATTGCGGACGACCTCCATCCTGCTTTTATCAAGGAAAACCCCGGTGAAATAATCTTCTCATCAAACAGGTTATCGGATACTATTACAAATCTTGCCGATCCTTTTGAAAAACTTGGCGGCACATTTGATCTCTTCATCTATAATGTTGAAAAACAAAATAACCTTCTGATGCGCCTGACCGAAGGAAAATACAACAGCAGATATCAAGCGGCCAGTATCGGGAAAAACAGATTCTCCTACATTGCAGACAATAACGGTATTCTAAATCGCTATACAGCTGTATTCGACAGTGCTATCAGCTATATTGACACCACAACACATTACAGGTATTTCATTAATTCAGTTCCCGCCACAAATTATGACAGGAACATCCTGAACCAGTCTGTTATTGCTTCTCCGGATAATTTCGGCGAGGTATTGTTGAAGGAAGGTAAATACAACCTGAGAAAAGGACAACTAAGTACATCTGACCAGGTATCACCAGATGAAATGGTAGTTACCGGGTATCGGAAGGAAAGAGACCTGATGTTTCACAAAGCCGATAGTATAGAAGAGATTAGAAAATGGCTTCTGGATGAATACAAGAGGATGACCGATACACTTACCAAGCCATTGTATGAATATTATGCCAAGGACGAACCGATCAATATCAGTCATTATATTTTCGAGAAGGAGAAACAGAACTACTATGATGAACTATGGCGCAAGAAATATATGGATATTGATCTTGATACCGGAAGAATTGATCTCCCGTTAATCAGAATTTACGAAACCTCATTCTATAATAACTACATAGCCAATCAGATAGATTTCAGTTTTCTTAACAACACCTACCAGGTATTCAACGGAGGAGCACCCTATTTTAATCCGGGAATTAACCTTCTGACACGCTTCGGCATACTCGATCTTTTTGAGGACTACAGGCTTACAGCCGGTTTCAGGTTTTCGGGCAACTTCGACAGCAATGAGTACCTGCTCAGTTTCGAGAACCTTAAGGGTAAGTTTGACAAACAGCTTATATTTCACAGGCAGGGATTTTTCAGCAGCAACGATACAAGTTTGTTTAAAACCCATACCCACAGCCTTTACCTTTCATATGCCAAACCATTATCGCCAATCCTTGCCTTGAAGGGTACGGCTTCATACAGGTACGACCGCCATGTCGTTCTCTCAATAGATATCCCTTCACTTAATTCTGAGCCACTGACACGACACTGGGCAAGCCTCAAGGGAGAAATTATCTATGATAACACCAGGAAAAGAGCAGTGAATATATATTATGGGACCAGATTCAAAATTTTCGGAGAGTATTACCGTGAAATAGCCGGGAGAAAATCAGATATGTTTGTCGTTGGTGCCGATATCAGGAAATATACCAGGATACACAGGGAGCTTATATGGGCAAACAGGTTCGCTGCAAGTACTTCATACGGTCCTACCAAACTGGTATATTACCTTGGAGGTGTTGATAACTGGATGGGTTATCTGTTCAACAGATATCCTATGTTCAATGATAAGATACCGGTAAGCCCCAGGGAGAACTATGGATTCCAGGCACTCGCCACCAATATGAGAGGTTTCACGCAAAATATACGAAACGGAACAAGCTTTGCACTTATAAACAGTGAGTTAAGATGGCCGTTTATAAGGTATTTTGCCGGGCATCCGTTAAAATCAAATTTCCTTAACAGCCTGCAGATAGTAGGATTTGGCGACATAGGGTCTGCCTGGACAGGCAAAGATCCCTGGTCGAGTGAAAATGCCTACGACACCGAGACATTCAGAAACGGACCTGTAAAAGTCATTCTTGATTCAAACAGACAACCCATAGTCATGGGTGTAGGAGCCGGCCTGAGAGCCCAGCTGATGGGCTATTTCATAAGGGCTGACTGGGCCTGGGGCATTGAAAACAATTATGTTTTACCAAAAATATTCTATCTATCCTTCAGCCTCGATTTCTAGAATCATACTCCTCTATTTTTCCCGCTTTGGCATCATCTCTTCAATTAGTTTTCCGTATCAAAGGAATGATGCTGCGTTTAACCACATAACAATTGTTGTTTTTCGTACAACTCAGGAAAATGACAAATATCCTGAAAACAAGAACCTGCATGTAATGACCTTATTATAAATGACATATCAGCAAAAGACAACAACAGGAACAATATTGTCAAATATCCTTTCGCAATTAAAAAAATAAGGGTATGTTTGTATGATTTAAGATAATTCTTAACTAAAAATCATTGCAATGGCTTACAAAATCAGCGAAGATTGTACTGCTTGCGGAACATGCATAGATGAATGTCCGGTGGAAGCAATATCTGAAGGGGACATCTATAAAATTGATCCGGATATATGCACTGAATGTGGTGCATGTGCAGATGTTTGCCCGGTTGAGGCAATTCATCCTGAATAGTACATCAATTTACTTAACAGAAAGGGGGTTGTGCTTTGCTATCAAGCCGACCCCCTTTGCTATTGAGGATTGTACCTTGCTTTCTCGACAATAAGCTGCACATCTTTATTATCCATCAGTTCACGAAGTGACACTCCGGAATTTTTCGCCATATAGGACTCAACCACCCTGAATCCTATCCAGACCGCAGCCCTTCCCGGCGATTCATTTGTAAAATAACTTGTAAAGGGAGCATTCCCGACGAGCTTTCTTACTGTCAGCATGTCGGTTTTGAACAAAAGATCGTGTTCGATCAGGTATTGCCACATCTGTGCCTCATTGTTACGGCAAAACTTCATCTGGTCAGAAGTGTATCCAAAGATTATTTCGTCGGGAGTGTTGGGCAGCATGCATTTCATGAAATACCTGAGCTTCCCTTCGTGGATAATCCGGGTAAGGACATTTTCTGCCGGATATTCCATGTATTCAAAATCCCAGTCAGAGGCAGCCCACGCATACATGCAATCGGGAACAATGTACCCGGGAGTCATCCTGGCAGCCATGTAACTGTAAATCTCCAGCATGGGATAGTATTTACAGTCGGCACCCAGATACTTGTCGAGACTTATGCCAAGAACAGAATCTCCGGCAATAATACTACTGTTAAAACCCGATATGCAGGTGTATATCGCAGGAATATTCCTGTCGGGGAAATAATACAGATAATGCCGGAAAGCATCCGAAAGCATCGTTTCAAGATCCGACACATCGGGATAAAGCTTCATCGTTTCCTCGTATACTTCATTGTTTTGCCTGTCTGTGCAAAAGCTTGTAAGATAATCAGCGAATGATGGATCGTTTACATCCCCGGTGTTGATTACATAACTGAATAACTGAAAGAATCCCTGATATTCTGTTTTCAGGCCGGGAATCCTTCCCGGAATATCCTCAGGATTAGTCTGGAACAGATCCTTTTCAAGGCGCTTGATTTTAACTTCAACATTTATATGACCTACCTTTATCCTGTAGTCGTTCCTCCTGCATGAAGACAGACCCAACATTAGTACAGCGACCAGCAGTATATAAAAAAAACGATTACTCATTATGAATTAATTATTTCCTGATTTCTCAATTAAGCGGTTTACCTGTTAATAGTCTCCCTGGCCAACCATTCTGCCTATCAAACAACTATTCCCGAAGGTCATGAAGTCAATCATAGAACACACAACCGTGAGAGCTAACAGGAACTTTAAAATTAGGGACTTTTGCCTTAATAACAACAATTAACAACGTATCTGTGACTTCTATTATTATTTTTTATTTTTGGGGTAAGGAAAAATCCGCATCATCAATTATGGTCAGAATGACTTGAATCACGATGTGCTGACATCCGCATATGCATTATATCTCAGAAAATGAAAATCACTGTTGCCCAGCTCAATTATCACATAGGAAATTTCGAAGGGAACAAAAATCTGATCCTGAAAGCTATCGGCAAAGCAAAAAATGACGGATCTGATCTTGTCATTTTTTCAGAGCTGTGCATCCCGGGCTATCCCCCTCTTGATCTTCTCCACCGGGCAGATTTCATTGAAAAGTGCAACCGTACAGTAAATGAAATTGCATATCATTGCAATGGAATTGCTGCAATTGCAGGCTCACCTGTAATCAACAAAAATCCCCACGGAAAAAAACTATTTAACTCAGCCTTATTCCTTTCAGAGGGCAAGGTTTTGTTCTCAACGAATAAAACCCTTCTGCCCACGTATGATGTATTTGACGAATATCGTTATTTTGAACCTGAAACTGAATTCAAAACCTTTAGATACAAGGATTTAAATATTGCACTTACTATCTGTGAAGATCTGTGGGACGAACTGCCTTCTGACAACGAATTCGGGGAAAAAAGGCTCTATGGCATCTCTCCCATGGAGGAACTAATTAAGAACAAACCTGATATCATAATCAACATTGCAGCTTCTCCCTTTTCCTATAAGAAGTTCATTGCCAGGGAGAATATTTTTAGGAACAAAGCCAATAAATATCAGTTGCCTGTCATTTTTGTAAATCAAACCGGTGCTAACACAGAATTAATCTTTGACGGTGCATCAATGGCAATTAATCCTGAAGGCAAACCGGTACGTCAGATGCCTTTTTTTGAAGAAGCAGTAGAAACATTCAGCATCGATGAATTGATGTCCAAACCTGCTGACACTGAAGTCCAGTGTGCTGATCCAGTTGCCCTTATACATAAGGCGCTGGTAACGGGTATCAGGGATTATTTCAGAAAAATGAATTTCAAAACCGCTGTTCTCGGCCTCTCGGGAGGAATAGACTCAGCAGTGGCTCTTTGCCTTGTTGCAGAAGCTCTTGGCAGTGAGAATACAACAGCTCTTCTCCTGCCATCGCGATATTCATCAGGGCATTCAATCAGTGATTCTGTCAAACTGGCCCGAACTCTTGGGGTCAGGTATGAAATAATAAGCATTGAAAAGACCTTTACAGTCCTTGAAGATGCTCTTTCCCAGTTGTTTGCCGGAAAAGAGAGCGATGTAACTGAGGAGAATATCCAGGCCAGGATCAGGGCGACTATTTTAATGGCATTCGCAAATAAATTTGGCTCTATACTTATTAACGCATCCAACAAAAGTGAAGCCGCTGTGGGCTACGGAACTCTGTACGGAGACATGGCCGGAGGATTATCAGTTCTTGGTGATGTATACAAAACCGATGTTTACCTGCTGGCCCGGCATATCAATAAGGCAATGGAGATAATCCCCGAAAGCATCATTTCCAAACCTCCCTCTGCTGAGCTGAAATTTAATCAGCTCGATACGGATTCCCTGCCAGAATACAGTATTCTCGATCCAATACTTTACCAATACATTGAGCTTCAAAAGCCTGCCGACAGCATTGACCATCAGGGTGCAGGGAGGCATACTGTTGACAGAATCATTAAAATGATCAACAGTACAGAATATAAGCGCTATCAGGCACCTCCGGTATTGCGAATATCATCAAAAGCCTTCGGCAACGGAAGAAAAATGCCGCTTGTGGCACTCTACTGACCTAACTGACATACATGGACCGTACCAGAACAGATATCCCTATGATAAGCCACGAAAAGCCTTTCTTTTTAGAAGGATTGAGCCATTCTGAAAATCAGGATATTCAAAGGCATCATATCAGAACCGATTACGCAAAAGGCAGTTATATAACCAGGGAAGGAGAAGAAGCTAAGGGTCTGATATGGCTGGATCACAGGAAGGACAAGATAAGCACAAAGGGTTGAAACTTATTTACTCCGTGAAAAATATCCTTTTGACCCTTCCAGGAATGGAGGTCAGTAATTCATAAGGTATGGTTTCGCATATTGCAGCAAGCTCCTCAAGCTTGATATTCGCACCAAATATTTCGGCTTCATCTCCCTCAGCCGCATCCAGACCGGTTATATCTGCCATACACATATCCATGCAAATATTCCCTGCAATTTCAACCCTTCTCCCTTTAATAAACAGATAACCATTACCATTGCCCAGCTTTCTGTTAAGGCCGTCGGCATAACCCACCGGCAAAACAGCGATCACTCTTTGCTTTTCAGATACATCCCTGCAGCCGTAACCCACAGGTTCCCCGGCAGGTATTACTTTTACCTGGCTTATCCGTGTAAGGAACCTACCGGCAGGTCTGAGATCAAGACCCGGATGCCGGCCTATTCCGTACATGCCTATTCCGGGTCTCACCATATCGAACTGGTATTCCGGGAAACGTGCTATTCCTGACGTATTAAGCAAATGCATAAGAAAGGAATATCCAAGTTCATTTTTTATCACCGAAGCTGCATTCTGAAAAACATCAGCCTGGCGATGTGTAAACTCATCAAGGCTTTCGTCATCGCTTCCTGCCAGATGGGAGAACACAGACATGACTTTAATGCAATTAAGACTTTTCAATGTCACTGACAATTCTTTAATTTCTGCGGGCAAAAAGCCAAGCCTGTGCATACCGGTATCAATTTTAATATGCACCGGATAGTTCACAAGGCCATGTCTTGCAGCTGCCCTGGCAAATGAGCTGAGGGCGGAAAAACTGTAAATCTCAGGCTCCAGATTATATCTGATCAGCTGGTCAGAAGCTGAAGGATCGGGATTCATCACAATGACAGGCATGGTGATGCCTGCTTCCCTGAGTACGGCTCCCTCATCGGCATTGGCTACAGCCAGATAACTGACCCTGTGAAATTCAAGCAGCGAAGCTATTTCCGCTGGCCCCGAACCATAAGCAAACGCCTTTACCATAGCCATGATACGGGTTCCGGGCCTGAGGAATCTGCGGAACTCATTTAGGTTATGAGAAATGGCATCCAGATTGATTTCAAGGTGAGTAGTATGAACCTGCTGTTCAAGCAATCTGCCTATCCTCTCAAATTCAAAAATCCTGGCACCTTTAATAAGGATAATCTCGTCCCTGTACATATCGCTGCTGAAACGGCGTATGAATTCATCGGTTGAATGAAAGAATTTTGCTTCAGGTCCGAACAAGGCGCAATTGCGGCACAAAGCTTCTCCTATGCCCGTGAATTTATTTATACCGGTGCCGGCTACAAGCGAAGCAACCTCGGAATATAGTTCGGTCTCACTCCTTCCCGTTTGAAGAAAATCAGATAAAATAAGACTGGTTTTTCGTCCGTTGAACTGTTTCAAAAATTCAAGGGCCATTAAAAGAGATCCGGGATCGGAATTGTAGTAATCTTCAATTAGCTGGCAGTTGTTTATTCCGTTCTTAAGCTCCATCCTCATTGCAACTGCTGTCAATTCGGAAAGTCCCTTCCTGATTGTTGCGGTTTCCATACCCATGGCGAGACATGCCGATGCCACAGTTACGGCATTCTCAACCGATGCCCTGTCAGTAAAAGGAATATCATATTCCACGGTATTCCCGCTGAAGGTTATTTCAGCAATTGTATGACCTTTCAATGACCTGGTTATCCTCACATAAACTTCAGCGTCGGTGTCGGAGAATGACCAGCCAACAAGTTTCGCCGATCTTAGCTTATCATCACTCCCGATAAGATCCCTCACGAGGAGTTGATCCCTGCTATATACTATCATACCGGCATTTCTGAAAAGCCTGAGCTTTTCCCTTCCCTTTTCCCTGTCGCCGGAAAAATTTTCACGGTGTGCATCCCCAATGTTAGTAATAATACCTGCTTCCGGCATAATTATCCTTTCAAGCTTTTCCATTTCTCCGGGGAAAGATATTCCCGCTTCGAATATGCCATAATCATAATTATTGCCGAGCTTGAGGACAGAAAGGGGAACCCCGATCTGGGAGTTGTAACTCTTCGGACTTCTGACAACAGAGTAAGCTTTTCCAAGAATATCAGCCAGCCATTCCTTTACTATTGTCTTTCCTGTGCTTCCCGTAATACCGATAACCTTCCCCCTGAACTGCTTCCTGTGCCATAAAGCAATCTTATGGAGGCCTTCAACCGTGTTGCTGCACTGAATAAAAGCGGTCTCCGGGTAATTGTTTATATCAGCGGGAAGTTCACTCACAATGAAAACCCGTACTCCTTTATTGTAAAGAGATCCTATAAACAGGTGGCCGTCGTGATTAACCCCAATTATTGCGACAAAGGCAGCATCGGGTGCAATAAAAGCATTTCTGCTGTCAGTTATTATTTCACTTACCCTGATCCCTGCAGGACCATACAGAATACCTTCTGTAACAAATGCAATATCTGAAGATGTCAGCTGCACGTCAAATTATATTTTGTTTACGGCCTTGTTGTAGCATTTTCTGCATAAAGGCTCATATTTGTCCATCTCACCCAGAAGCACCACCTGGGCTTCATTCGATTTCCTGAAAGAATAGTGTGCCAGGCTTCCGCAGCGTACGCATATTGCATGCACCTTGGTTACATATTCGGCCATTGCCAGAAGCGCCGGCATAGGGCCGAAAGGCTTTCCCGTAAAATCCATGTCAAGGCCTGCTACAACAACTCTTATGCCATTGTCTGCCAGGCTACTACACACCCCGGGCAGCCCATTGTCAAAAAACTGGGCTTCATCAATTCCCACAACATCAACATTTACGGCAAGCAAAAGGATTGAAGCGGCACTGCCGACAGGGGTTGATCTTATTGATTTATCATCATGCGATACAATTCTGTCTTCCGCATAGCGCGTATCAAGTGAAGGCTTGAATATCTCTACTCTCAGGCCGGCAAACTGAGCCCTTCGCAGCCTGCGGATCAGTTCCTCGGTTTTGCCTGAAAACATTGAACCGGTTACCACCTCAACTGAGCCTCTCGTTCCCTGCGGTCCTGCCATATTTTCGGGAATATCCATCTTTACATATGTATGTTGCCGAAATGCTAAATGAATATTTATTCCGTTATGACTTATGGAATAATATTTACTTTTGCAAAGTAAGAAAAATGGTTTGTTTTAATAACACCAAATTTTTATGGATTTAAAAACTGTTATTGATATTATAATAAAGGATCTGAAAGAATCATACGACATTATTGACGATCTGAAAAA
This sequence comes from Bacteroidales bacterium, assembly GCA_040769065.1. GTDB lineage: Bacteria > Bacteroidota > Bacteroidia > Bacteroidales > VadinHA17 > LD21. The sequence continues at coordinate 3,345,459 of JAXGLU010000001.1, read as the reverse complement.
ATATCCCGGGGTGCCTGTTTGGCAGGTTGAGCTTGCAAAATCGAAGTGCAAAAGTGCCGGAGAGCTGATTGCTTTGCTGAAAGACCTGAAGGATTCTGATAAAACGCATCATGTGCCGGATCAGGTTCCCGTTGAAAAACCTGTTCCGGAGATTCCTCCGGCCGAACACAAAGAAGAGCCTGCCAAAGTTGTGTACGAGGAGAAGAAAACAGTTCCATCTGAGATATTAAGCCCGGAAATCAAATCAAATCTCCCGGCTGACAAAACCCGGGTTGTTAAGGAAGAGCCCGTGCTGAACGGAAAGAAACTATCTGAACCTGCTACCATAGGTGACCAGTTTTCAAGCAAAACCAGTTATAATGAACAGCTCGGCGGACATATTCATGATGGGGACATACATGAGAAAATAAAAACAACCCCGGTAACAAATCTTGCAGAAGCCATAGGTCTTAATGATAAATTTCTGTTTGTAAGGGAGATATTTAACGGAAGCCTGGAGAAATACAACCAGGCAATTTCCAGGATTGATTCAGTCGCCAGCCTTCAGGAAGCCAGGGAAATTATAATGGCTTATACCGACGACACCACTGACACAGAAGCAGTGAAGCAGTTTATAGACATTGTTAAAAGAAAGTTCTCTTCACATGAGTAAACTCCTCCTGGTACCAACCCCTGTCGGAAACCTGAGGGATTTTACGTTCAGGGCGGTAGAGGTTCTTAACAGTGCAGACCTTATACTTGCTGAAGATACCAGGCAGGCAAAAAAACTGCTTAATCATTACGGAATAACCACCCCATTGCAATCGCACCACAAATTCAACGAGCATAAAACTGTTGATTCTGTTTGTTCGAAAATACTGGCAGGCGTGAAGATTGCTGTTATTTCAGATGCAGGGACCCCCGGGATTTCCGATCCGGGATTTCTGCTGGTCAGAGCCTGTATTGAAAAGGGAATTGAAATAGAAACACTTCCCGGGCCAACTTCACTTATACCTGCACTGATAAATTCAGGACTTCCTTCCGACCGGTTCTGTTTTGAAGGATTTCTGCCAGTCAAAAAAGGCAGGAACAAACGCTTGTCGGGATTAAGGGAAGAACAACGCACAATGATATTTTTTGAATCACCCTTCAGGCTTGTCAGGACTCTTGATGATATGGCCGGAGTTTTCGGTGCGGAACGCGCTGCCTCAGTTTCAAGGGAGCTCTCAAAAATATATGAAGAGAATATGCGTGGGACAATTGCTTCCCTGGCGGCACATTACAGGGAGAAACCTCCCAGGGGAGAAATAGTGCTGGTTGTAAGCGGCAAAGAATCCTGAATGACTATTAGATACTTACACAATGCCATTATCTTATACCCATGAAGCTTAATGCAATCCTTGCCCTGGCACTCCTGGAGGCGACTCTGTTTTGCCAGACAACTGCACAGGTTGTCAAGGGGAAGATTACTGACCGCTCAGGGGTGCCAGTGCAGTATGCCACTGTTTATGTCATGGAACATAAACTTGGCACTATAGCAAATACAAAGGGAGATTATGAATTGAAACTTCCCGAAGGCAGTTGCATGGTGATGTACCAGAGTCTGGGATATGAACCCCAAATAATAAATATAAGTCTTTCAGAAGGAGATATAATCGTCAGGAATATTGAGCTTGCCGAACAGTTGTATGAAATACCGGAAGTGAGCATATCTGCATCAGGCGAAGATCCTGCCTATGCCATAATGAGAAAGGCAATAGGCTTGGCTCCCTATCATCTTAACCAGGTTAATTACTTTAAGGCAAACGTATATATTAAAGGCAACCTGGTCATAAACAAGATCCCGGCTATTATAAAAAAACAGATTGGTGCCGAATATTCGAAAAATGAGGTAACATTATCTGCAGGCGGCAAAACCGATAAGGGTAAAGCGATTATCAGGGAAGGTGATTCCTATCTTATGGAGTCAGTAAATGAAATTGAATTTACCGCTCCCGATCAATACGTTCAAAGAGTGATTTCATTCAACAGCACTTTCCCCGACGGAAATGAAAAGATATCTCCAATGGATTACATCAAGGCCAGTTTCTATCAGCCCGTGCTGGCTGATATGGCAATTTCTCCACTTTCTCCGCAGGCATTTTCTCACTATCGGTTCAAATACACAGGAACATCTCTCCAGGGTGAATACATAATAAACAAGATTGAAGTAATACCCCGACGGAAAAGCCAGCAGCTTTTTTCAGGAACCATATTCATTATTGAAGACTTGTGGTGCCTTCAGAGTGTTGACCTTACAAATGAAAACCTGGCAGGAACCATAAGAATACGCGAGTTATGCATTCCTGTTGAAGAAGATATATGGATGCCGGTCAGTCATACTATCGGATTTAATTTCAGAATGCTTGGAATAAGGGCCGATGCAGGATATGGAAGTTCTGTGAAATATCTTGAAGTCAAAAAAAATACTGGTCTGCAGAAACCCGGTGATCATCTTGTTTCAAAAAATGCAGTTTCAGGTGTTCCGGATACTGCCGTATCAGTTACACAGCAAAAAATTGAGAATATCCTTGGCAAGGAAGAGCTCACCAACCGTGATATGATCAGGCTGGCAAACCTCATGAAAAAGGAATCTGAAAAAAGCGTTGACGATTCAGTAAGAAAAAGCCCTGAAATAAAGGAAAAGACTACTCACATCATAGAAGAAGGAGCCGGCAACAGGGACAGTGCCTACTGGGCTGAAACAAGACCCATACCCCTCTCGGAAACTGAGATAAGGAGTCTGGAAATACACGACAGCATAAGAAGTCAGTCGGTTATCAGAAGAGAAATCGCCGGAGATACTACGCAGCAGGGGAAACCATTAAAAAGACCTGGCTTCAGGCAGACAGTTTCGAATTTATTGACGGGCCATACCTGGCGTGCAGGGAATTTGGGATTCACATACGGAGGTCTGGCTGATCCTGAAAAGATCAGCTTCAATCCGGTTGATGGATTAGTCTATGGAAATGAATTCAGGATTAGCACAACTTTCAAGAACGGGAATACTCTGGCCCTCTATCCTGATATAAGATATGCATTCAGCCGTGAGAAATTAATCTGGAGAGCAAATGCAAGTTTTACCCCCGGCGGATTAAATGAACATCAGATCTACATAAGAACAGGTATGACTTCCAGTGACTTAAGCTCAGCGTCATCTGTTGATCCCTACATAAACAGCCTGACATCGCTTCTGATGAAAAGGAATTATCTGAAGCTATATGAATCACATTTCATAACCGCCGGATTCAGGTCCGAGATCACCAACGGGCTTGTTATTGAAATCAGCGGCACCTTCGATAAAAGGGAAATGCTTGAAAACAGCACCAACTTTTCTTTCATAAAGTCAGAGCGTGAGTATGACAGGAACATTCCCCAGAACAAATTTCTTGATCCTGAGATCTTTCCTTCATATACTCTTGCAAATCACAGGCATTATAATGCTACAACCGTCATACGGTTTACTCCCTTCCAAAAATACAGTATCTCCAACGGCCGGAAGATAAACAGGGGATCAGAGTGGCCAACATTCAGGCTTACATGGAAACACGGTGTTAACCGGTATCCCGGGGATGCAGTGAAATACCGCAATTTCGATATGTTCAGCCTCGAAGCATCAGGCAAAAAGGAAACAGGTGCGTTCAGTGAATTTAGCTGGAAAGCCGAAATGGGAACATTTGCTGACCCCAGCCATATTTCCTGGATAGATTTTTTTCACTTCAATGCCCAGCCTCTGTTAGTTCTTCTCAGTGATTATAATGATGCTTTTATGCTTCCTGGTTTTTATTCCCTTGCCACCCCTGAGTTTTACGGAGAGGTCCATCTGAAGTATACAACTCCATACCTGTTGCTTAAGTACCTCCCATTCTTAAGCAACACCCTCATTCGTGAAAATATCACAGTTTCATACCTGGGTTCGCGCCATAACAGTAGTTATACAGAGATCGGCTATACCCTGAGTGAGATATTTCTTGTGGGAGAAGCAGGGATCTTTACAGGTTTTGACAATATCAGATTCAACAGTATTGGGGCAAAGATAATTATCCCTATCAGGTGAAGAATGGCGGTTCGTCATTTATATCCGCTTCAAAATCAAAGCCTCCTCCCGGCCTTCTGAGGTTGTCATTATTCATTTTAGATCCCAGCGTAATGCTCTGTGAACCTTCGGTTGAATCGATACTGCCACTGATATCAAACTCGTCAAAATCAACAAACTGGGCTCTGTCTTCTCTGAATTTCAACCTGATGTCATCAACAGGTCCGTTACGGTTTTTAGCGAGTATGATTTCAGCTATTCCCTTGGTTGACGATCCATCCTCGAAAGCGAGTATGCCGAATTTGTCCTGTCTGTGGATGAAAACCACCATGTCGGCATCCTGTTCTATTGCGCCCGACTCCCTGAGGTCGGAAAGAAGTGGCCGTTTTGTCCCTCCTCTCATTTCAATAGATCTGTTCAGCTGCGAAAGAGCCAGTATGGGCACATTGAGTTCCTTGGCTATGCTTTTAAGCGAACGCGATATGTTACTTACCTCCTGTTCACGACTGCCTGCATTTTCAGGACCTGACATCAACTGGAGATAGTCGACGATTACAATATCGAGCTTGTTCTGGGCCATCAATCTCCGGCATTTTGCACGCAACTCAAAAATTGATATGGCGGGAGTGTCATCTATAAAGATTGGTGCCTGCACCAGGTTTTTGATCCTCGAATCAAGCTGTTTCCATTCCTCTTCATTCAGGCGGCCGTTCCTTATCTTTTCACCTGAAATATCGGATTCGGCTATAATAAGCCTGTTGACAAGCTGAACAGATGACATCTCGCATGAAAAGATAGCAACTTTCTTTCCATGGTCTATTGCCATATTACGTGCCATTGACAGGGCAAAAGCCGTCTTTCCCATCGACGGCCTTGCAGCAATTATGACAAGTTCCGATTTCTGCCATCCTGATGTCAGCCTGTCAAGCTTTGTGAATCCCGAGGGAATGCCTATCAGGGAATCTTTACGTTTTCCGGCCTCCTCAATCTCTTTGATGGCTTCCTTAATAACCATATTTATCGGGGAAACCTCTCTTTTTATGTTTCCTTCAGCAATCTGGAAAAGCGCGTTCTCCGAGAAATCAAGCAATTCCATGACATCAGTGGTATCATCAAATGACCTTGTCTGTATTTCTGTTGACACCCTTATCAGTTCCCTCTGGATATGTTTCTGCGCGACAATCCTCGCGTGGTAGTCAACGTTTGCTGCAGATACCACTTTTGAAGTGAGCTGTGTAAGATACAGAGGGCCTCCGACGCTCTCAAGCTCATTATGAGCCTTTAGTTCTTCCGTAACGGTATACAGGTCAACCGGATATTCCTTTGCTGAAAGATCGCTCACTGCTTTGAATATCTTCTGATGGCTTTCCTTGTAAAAACTTTCAGGTTTGAGGATATCAAGGATGGTTATTACAGCTTCCTTTTCAAGCATGATTGCGCCAAGTACTGCTTCTTCCATGTCTATGGCCTGCGGAGGAACCTTTCCAAAATCAGGCAGCTGTATTGAAATGGGGCGTGTAAGCGCCTTCTGTTTAATCATAGACGTAACTTACTAATATATAGATTTATAGAGATTATAAACATCGTGCTCCGATGTTGTCCAAAGGTACAAAGATCCGTATGGAATAAACAACCTGTTCCTGTTTTTTATTACAAACAGATTAATGTTTAAAACTTGTTGAAAATGTCCGGTGATAAAATAATAATCTCTCCAACGGTATCAAATCTTTTACTTCAGACAGATAGTAAAATCTATTCATTATAATAATTTTGCAGAAAACGAGTGTGAAATGGTAGTTTTTCCGGTGGCTAAGATAAATATCGGACTCAGGGTAACGGGCAAGCGGGATGACGGCTTCCACAATATCGAGACCATCTTCTACCCTATTGGATTATGCGATGCCCTGGAATCAGTCAGCGCCGGGGAAGGAGCAACCGATGACATGCTAACGGTCACGGGCCATGATCTTGTAGTGCCGTCATCAGAAAACCTGGTCATAAAAGCAATAAAAAGACTAAGGCAATCCTGTTCATTCCCTTACCTTATCATTCACCTTCACAAAGCAATCCCTTCAGGGGCAGGCCTCGGAGGCGGATCATCCGATGCTGCTTTTATTCTGAAGCTTGTAAACAAGGCATACGGACTTAAGCTGAGCAAGGATGACCTCAAAAAGCAGGCCCTGACTATTGGCAGTGATTGTCCGTTCTTTATAGACTCCATTCCCGCGCTTGGCAGAGGAAGGGGTGAAATACTCACACCGCTCGCCAGTAACATCCTTTCAGGGCTAAGAGTGGTCCTGGCAAATCCGCAAATAAGAGTCAGCACAAGGGAAGCGTATGAGAACTGCAGGCCGGCGCCACGCGGAAACGATCTTTCGGAACTGGCAAAGCTTCCGGTAAGCGAATGGAGGGGATCAATTTCAAATGATTTCGAAGAGTATGTTTTCGGCAGGCATCCCGTTGTAGCCCAATTAAAGAAACTGTTTTATGCTTCAGGAGCTCTTTACAGCTCTATGTCGGGCAGCGGCTCAACAGTATATGGCATTTTCAGGGAAGAACCTGTTCTGCCTGAGGAGATCAGAAAATTTGTTATTTACTCGGGGTGTCTTCAATAGAATCCTTTCCGCGCGACTATTCAAGTTCCAGCAGCACAGTGCCTTTCGACACTTTGTCGCCCTTATTGACCCGAATCCTTTTTATTTTGCATTCGGATTCACTCTTAAGCCTGTTCTGCATTTTCATTGAATCAAGCAGTATCAGGTCGTCGCCTTTACCTACAAGCTGACCTTCTTTCACCAGTATATCCAGAACCGTTCCCGGAATTGAACTGATTATTGTTTTCGGATCAGGCGGCGAATATGGCTTCCTATTAAGAAATTTACTGCTGAGTCTAGTGACATAAAGGCTGTTATTGATGTTGAGTATCTGAAAATCATCCTGTTTTTCCATAACTGATAAATAAATATTTGTTAATATCAGAAAGGCGGGATGCCATGTTTTTTTGCAGGCAGTGTTACGTCCTTGTTTTCTGAGACCTTCAGGGAATGGAGCAGAAACTTCCTTGTTTCCGAAGGTTCAATAACTGCGTCAATATATCCGCGTGAGGCCGCTACGTAAGGGTTTGCGAACTTCGACTTATATTCTTCCACTTTTTGCTTTCTCACGGAATCGGGGTCATCCGACGACATTATTTCCTTCCTGAATATAATATTGGCTGCTCCTTCAGGGCCCATGACAGCAATTTCCGCCGTAGGCCAGGCGAATACGAAGTCAGCGCGCAAATGACGTGAGCTCATTGCTATATATCCTCCTCCATAGGCTTTTCTAAGTATTACTGTTATTTTAGGAACAGTAGCCTCGCTATAGGCATAAAGGACCTTTGCTCCGTGGCGTATCACCCCGGCGTGTTCCTGGTCGGCTCCCGGAAGATAGCCTGGCAGATCGACGAAAGTGACCAGAGGTATATTGAATGCATCGCAGAATCTTATAAAACGGGCTGCTTTGTCTGATGAGTCAACATCGAGCACTCCGGCCATTTCCATTGGCTGGTTAGCCACAAAGCCAACTGTGTGTCCTTCCATCCTGCCAAAACCAATAACCATATTCCTTGCATACATCTCCATTATCTCGAAGAAGTCGGACTTGTCAATTACCGATCTGATAACATGCCTGACATCATAGGGAAGCGTTGGATCTTCCGGGACTATGTTATTGATATTATACAGGTTTTCGGGTTCGGCCGGTTCAAAACATTTAGCCTTAAGGGTGTTGTTCCCCGGGATAAATCTTATGAGACGTTTGATCTGGTCAAAGCATTCATCCTCGCTTTTTGCATAGAAATGCGCGTTGCCTGTAATTTCACTGTGAATTCTTGCGCCTCCCAGTTCTTCCATTGATATTTCCTCACCGAGGACGGTTTTAATCACCTCCGGGCCGGTTATAAACATCTTTGAGATATTTTCCACCACAAACACGAAATCCGTCAGTGCAGGAGAATAAACAGCGCCTCCCGCACATGGGCCAAGTATTACTGACAACTGTGGTATAACGCCGCTTGAGATGGTATTACGGAAAAAGATTTCACCATAGCCGGCCAGTGAATTTACACCCTCCTGTATCCGTGCGCCCCCTGAATCATTGATCCCGATAAGTGGAATTTTCATTTTAAGAGCATGGTCCATTATCTTGGTTATCTTACGTGAGTGCATAAGGCCGAGAGACCCTCCTGCTACAGTGAAATCCTGCGCGTATATTGCCACCGGTGACCCATAAATAGTTCCCGAACCAATAATGACCCCGTCGCCGGGCAAAGATTTTTTGTCCATGTCAAAATCACGGGCATCATGTTCGACAAAAAGGTCATATTCGTTGAATGAGTCCTTGTCAAGAAGGGCCATTATCCTTTCGCGTGCAGTTCTTTTACCCATTGCCTTCTGCTTTTCAATTGCCTGGGCACCTCCTCCGAGAAAAGCTTTCTTTCGCTTCTCCTTTAATTCATGTGTCTTTTTGTCAATAGCCATGAATAATTAATTAAGGGATAAATAAGTAATTAATTACAATATATTATGTGCATCCTTCAGTTTCAGGCAAAGTAACTCAAATTGGCCGACATGACGGTGCTATTTAGGGGCAATTCTGTAAAGAACAAACGCAATTCCCATGTACAGTATGTTTGGAATCCACATGGCAAGCATGGGGCCAAGGTTACCCTTAAGAGAGAACTGGGATGCAAACTGCAGGAACAGGATATATGAAAAGCTAAGGCCCAACCCTATACCAATGTTCATGCCAATGCCTCCTCTCACTTTCTGCGAGGACAGTGATACTCCTATAAGGGTCAGAATAAAAACTGCAAAAGGAGAAGCTATCCTCCGGTGTTTTTCTATAAGGAACATCTTAAGTTCATCTGATCCCTGCAACTCAAGCAGGTTTATATAATCATTCAACTCATTATATGTCATAGTCCCCACGAATCCGGGACTTCTGGCAAGATCATCCGGTTTGAGATTAAGAACGGTATCGATCTGGCTTCCCCTGGTAATGACCTCTTCCTTACCCACTATCTCGCGGAGGTAATAATTCATGAGATTCCATGATCTTTTCGTTGTATCCCATCTGGCTGAATTGGCGCTCAGCTTCGATTCCAGCTGTCCTGAATCATTGAACTTCTCTATGGTGAAATTGCGTCCGGCCTGACTTATGGGGTTAAACGACTCCATGTATACATAAACATTCCTGTACACCTGCCTGTGGATATTCATTACAGGTACTCTTCGGGTTGATGGCCTGTAATACTTATCCTCAAAATCCATCCTTTTATAGTTGGCATGCGGTATGACAAAATTAGTCAGCAGAAAAGTAAGCAGGGCGATAAATAATGCTGAAATGAAATATGGCCACAACATCCTTTTATAACTCATACCGCTGTTCAGGATAGCTATTATTTCGGTGTTTACCGCCATTTTGGATGTGAAAAAGATCACCGAAATGAAAACAAAAAGGGGAGAAAACAGTGTGGCAAAATATGGAATGAAGTTCAAATAATAGTCAAAGATGACTGCTTTGACCGGAGCTTCTTTTTCCATGAAGTTGTCAATCTTCTCGGCAAAATCAAAGACTACGGCTATTGTAAGAATAAGTACCAGGCTGAAAAAGAAGGTGCCAAGGAACTTCTTTATTATATAGACATCAATGATCTTTATCCTGAGTGAGTCTATAAGCGATCCGACAGTTTTTTTATCATTCCGTCTTTCCATTTCTTAAAATTGCCCGATTCTATATTTTTTCGTGCATCGGTCACCAGCTTTATATAGAAAGCCAGGTTGTGAATACTTGCCAGCTGAGCTCCCAGTATCTCTCCCGATATGATAAGATGCCTGAGATAAGCTTTTGAATAATTCAGACTTACAGAAGAAGGCCCATCCGGATCTATGGGGCTGAAATCGTCAATCCATTTTCTGTTTCTGATGTTTACAGTTCCCTGACCGGTAAACAGCATTCCGTTTCGTCCGTTTCTTGTTGGCATAACGCAATCAAACATGTCAACTCCCCTCTCAATTGCTTCCAGGATGTTAACCGGGGTGCCAACACCCATCAGGTAACGTGGTTTATCATCGGGAAGTATGTCATTCACAATCTCCAGCATCCTGTACATCTCCTCCTCAGGTTCTCCAACCGACAGGCCACCTATGGCATTGCCTTCCATCGAAACCGAAGCTATCTTTTCGGCAGACTGTTTCCTGAGATCACCGAAAGTACTTCCCTGGACTATGGGGAAAAGATATTGCGGATAATCCCATACGGGTTCCGTTTCCCTGAACCTGGCCACAGCCCTGTCAAGCCACTTATGGGTAAGCTCCATTGATTTCCTTGCATATTTGTAGTCGCATGGAAACGGGGCGCATTCATCAAAAGCCATAATAATATCAGCACCAAAAATCCTCTGGATGTCAATGGTATTCTCAGGAGTGAAAATATGCCGGCTTCCGTCAATGTGCGACCTGAATATCGCTCCTTCCTCTGTCAGCTTCCTGTTACCCGCAAGGGAAAAAACCTGGAATCCACCGCTGTCAGTCAGCATAGGACCATGCCAGCTTATAAAATTATGCAGCCCTCCGGCCTTTTTTACAATTTCAGTACCCGGCCGAAGGTAAAGATGATAAGTGTTCCCCAGTATTATCTTTGCCCCGATATCGTCCTTCAGGTCTCTCTGCATTATCCCCTTTACTGTTCCCACAGTCCCCACCGGCATAAATACCGGTGTGGGAATCTCACCATGAGCAGTCTTCAGAATCCCTGTCCTGGCTTTGGTGCTTTTGTCACTGCTCTGAAGAACGAACATAAATTCATTTTCATTATGAGGTGCAAAGGTAACTCATTCGTTCAGCCTGATAAAATTAATAATGATAATTTTTAAGAGCTTTAACCTGTTTCGAGGAAGCTTTATTGATTACACCCTTTCTGTATTCAATTTTACTTATTAATATTGCTACCTTATATGAAAAATCAAATTATGATCCTGCAGGACACTCTATTAATTATAATCCTGATAATTTTCGGAACCTCACTAATTATACAGTTTTTTTATTATATATATTTTTATTTAAGGTTCTGTACATACAGGAATGATGAAAAAGACAGAATTAACGAACCTGTTTCAGTCATTATCTGTGCAAGGAACGAACAGGAGAATCTCAAAAAATTCCTTCCCTCGGTACTTGAGCAGGATTATCCCGACTACGAGGTCGTTGTGGTGAATGACTGTTCAGATGATGATTCGTTTGAAGTTCTGGGAGAATTCCTTAAAAAATATCCCAACCTGAAAATATCGAATATTACCCGGGATCCCAAGTTTACACACAACAAGAAGTTTGCACAATTCATAGGCATAAAGGCATCAAAAAACGAGATCCTTCTTTTCACCGATGCTGACTGCCAGCCGGTAAGTGACAAGTGGATTGCCGGTATGACTTCCCGTTTCGATGAAAATACTTCATTTGTGCTTGGCTATGGAGGATATTTCCGGGAAGATGGCCTGCTTAACAAATATATCAGGTACGAGAGCATGTTTATTGCCATGCAGTATTTCGGAATGGCTTTACGTGGCATACCTTACATGGGTGTTGGACGCAACCTGGCATACAGGAAATCGGTATTCTTCGAAAACAAGGGATTTAGCAAACACAGTCATATTATCTCAGGAGATGACGACCTCTTTGTAAATGCCAATGCGAACAGGGAAAACACCAGGATAGAGTTCAGCCATGACAGCCATACCAGGTCGGTACCATCATCAGATATCCCAACATGGCTTAAAATGAAAAAAAGGCATCTTACAACAGCTGGTTATTACAAAACCCGTGACAAGTTCCTGCTTGTCACTGAGCCTGTCTCAAGGACGCTTTTCTTCCTTTCTGCTGTCATCCTCCTTTCTACTGCCTTTTTAATTCCCGTTGTCCTTGCCGGATTGTTTTTTCGACTGATCATGCAGACTGTTACACTATCTTTAGTGGAGAAAAAACTCAATGAATCAGGGCTGGTATTTTATGCGATTATTTTTGATATCTTTTCTCCGTTTATCAATGGGGCAGTCTATCTTAGCAATTTAATGACCAGATCGGGGAAACATATATGGAAGTAGGAACTGTATTATCGGCAAATGCAAGAAATGACCTTGTGCTTGTAACGAGGGCGAAGAAAGGTGATGAAAAGGCTTTTGCCGGTCTGATGAACCGATACCGCGACTCATTGTATTTCATGTTGCTTAAGATGGTTGGTAATCCCTCCGATGCCGAGGACCTGACAATCGAATCATTTGGCAAAGCGTTTCGAAATCTTGAGCAATACACACCGGAATTTGCATTCAGCACCTGGCTCTTCAAGATAGCCACAAACAGCTGTATTGACTTTATCAGAAAAAAACAGGTGTCTCCTGCCACAATTGATCAGATCCATGAAGATCTCGACTGCATTACAGTTAACCTTCAGTCCGATCTTCCCGATCCGGAAGAGGCTCTTATAAACGACCAGAAAATAGCAGTGCTGAGAGGGAACATCAATCGGCTGAAACCACAGTACAGAAGACTTATTGAAATGCGCTATTTCAAGGAGTATTCATACGAGGAGATAGCCTCAGAACTCAAACTGCCAATTGGTACCGTCAAAGCTCAGCTTTTCAGGGCCAAGTCACTGCTTTACAACATACTTACCAAATCAGAAGAAAAATAGTGCCACTCACCGTCAAGGACTATTTCCCGGATATTACTGAATTGCAGATAAACCGGTTCTCAAAGCTGGAAGAGCTTTACCATTTCTGGAACTCACGCATAAATGTAATTTCACGGAAGGACATGGATAATCTCTTTGTCCATCATATTCTTCATTCGTTGTCTGTTGCCAGAATTATATCCTTCAAGCCCGGCACAAGGATACTCGATGCCGGAACAGGCGGCGGATTCCCGGGTATACCTCTTGCCATAATGTTCCCTCATGTCAGTTTCACCCTCCTCGATTCAATAGCCAAAAAAATCAGTGTAGTCTCGTCAGTAACAGATGCACTGGGCCTTTCAAATGTTAAACCATTGAGAAAAAGAATTGAGGAGGAAAAAGACAGATACGACTTTGTCATAAGCAGAGCAGTTACGCGCTTCCCTGCATTTGTCTCATTGACCATGAAAAATATTGATAAAAGATCTTACAATGACCTTCCCAACGGGATAATATACCTGAAGGGAGGCGATTTTCAGGATGAACTTGAAAGCTATAAGGACCGTGTATCTGTTTACAATATTGCAGGTTTCTTCGATCATCCCTATTTTGATACAAAAAAAATAATCTATCTCCCGGCTGAAATTCCCGAAAAATAAAACTTCGGGTTGCAGTTATTTAAAAAATATCTATCTTTGCGCTCTGAAACAAAAAAAGTACAAACTGCTTAACATCAAATAAAATGAAAAGGACATTTCAGCCATCGAGAAGAAAGAGAGCCAACAAACATGGTTTCAGGGAAAGAATGTCCACACCAAATGGCAGAAGAGTGCTTGCTGCACGCAGGGCAAAAGGCAGGAAAAAGCTTACCGTTTCCTCAGAGCCTAAATACAAGTAATATTCAGTTTAAAATATCTTCCGTAGAGGCTGTCTCATATAAAAAAGACAGCCTCTCTTTTTTGACAGTTATCCTGCGGGCGCTGTCTTTACGCTTCGCTGTCTTCACGCTGCGCTGTCTTGGGGTCTTGCTCCCTGCGGTCGTTGTCTTCACGCTTCGCTGTCTTGGGGTCTTGCTCCCTGCGGTCGCTGTCTTGATGCTACGCTGTCTTGGGATCTTGCTCCTTTCAGTCGCGAACACTAAACGCTAAACGCTTAACACTGAACCCGGAACACATGAACTCACCCCCGGCCCCTCTCTGAGAATGGGTGAGGGGGAGATTGGGGGATGGGGGGAAACTTGGAACCTGGAACTGAATGCTGTGACGTCAACCCCTCCGGGGTTGTATTTATTGTGTGGTGCCATCTTCCCGGGGCGGTACCCGGGCTATTGGATGATGACACCTCAGGGTACGGGGCAAAGTTACAGGTCTTTTAAGTCTTGCTCCCTGCGGTCGCTGTCTTAACGCTGCGCTGTCTTTACGCTTCGCTGTCTTGGGGTCTTGCTCCTTTTAGTCACTAAACACTAAACGCTAAACGCTTAACCCTGAACACTTAACGTGTGCCTGTTGTCTTTTCCGGACTCCTTTTCTTTGGTTTTGAAACACCCTCCTTGTTTTTTTAATTAATTTTGCCAGTCACCTAAGATACAATGGCTAATCCTGCAGATTATATAAGCAACCCGGAAATCCGTGCCATATCGGAAACAATAATCTCAGGCAAAAGAATTACACCCGAAGAAGGATTGTTGCTTTTTAACATGGCTGATCTTTCAACCCTGGCATTGCTTGCAGGCATTGTCAGAAAAAGGAAGAACGGGAATTACGTGTTCTTTAACCGTAACTTCCACATTGAACCTACCAACAAATGCATTCACAACTGCAGATTCTGCTCATACCATAAACACCCTGATGATCCCGCAAGCTGGGAATACAGCCATGACGAGATGCTGGAGATGGTAAAGCGGTTTGATGGCAGGAATGTCACAGAGGTACATATTGTAGGAGGAGTTCATCCCTCTTACGATATTTATTATTATGCAAGTCTCATCCAGAAGATAAGAAAGCACAACACATCCATCCACATTAAGGCATTTAGCGCGGTAGAGCTTGACTATATGATCAGCAAGGCAGGCATCAGCATTGCCGAAGGGCTTGTCCTGCTGAAGGATAGTGGCCTGAACTCAATTCCGGGAGGAGGAGCTGAAATATTTAATGAAGCTGTCAGGGCCGAGATCTGCCCTGATAAAACCTCATCGGCCAGATGGCTTGAGATACACGAAACCGCACATAAAACAGGAATTTTCTCAAATGCCACAATGCTCTACGGACATATTGAGAATTACTCGCACAGGATAGACCATATGGAAAGACTCAGAAAACTCCAGGATCGTACCGGCGGCTTCAAGGCTTTCATACCGCTCAAATACAAGAAAGAAAATAATCCCATGTCGGATTTGGGCGAAATTCCTGTTACCGAGGACTTCAGAAATTACGCCGTTGCAAGAATATTCCTCGACAACATCGATCATATCAAAGCATACTGGCCAATGACAGGAAGGGAAGCAGCGGGTTTAAGCCTTTCATTCGGAGCGGATGACCTTGACGGAACCATAGAGGACACTACAAAAATCTACTCAATGGCAGGAGCACAGGAAAAGAATCCTTCAATGTCAGAAGATGATATCTGCAAATTGATCCGTAATGCTTCATTTGTTCCTGTTGAGAGGGATTCTCTTTATAATTTTATAAATATCTTTGCGTTTTAAAATAATGTCAGATTGACGGTATGACCTTAAAAGAATTTATCCTCAGCAAACAGTTCATAAAAAACCTTTCAATGGCTGCCGTTATCCTGGTTGCAGTGCTGATACTCACACTTGTATGGCTGAATTTTTATACAAGGCACGGACAGGCAAGAGCTGTACCGGATTTCATAGGACTTAATATGGAACAGACTATCAATCTGGCAAAGAAAAGCAAACTCAAATACCAGATTGCCGACTCAGTATATACGACCGCTGTTCCCCGAGGCTGTGTTGCTGAACAAAATCCAAAACCAGGATTCAAGGTAAAAAAATGGAGAAACATAATGCTGACTCTCAACGCATTCAATCCTGAAATGACAGCCATGCCAAATCTTGTTGACCTGCCGAAACGGCAGGCCCTGGCAGTAATCGAAAGTGCCGGACTTGAAACCGGAATACTGCGTTATGTGGCTGACATTTCAATAGATGTTGTTCTGCAACAGCTTTATAACGGGAAAGACATAGCTGAAGGTGATTCACTCCAGAAAGGATCTGTTATTGACCTGGTCCTCGGGAAAGGACTAAGCAACCAGCGCACTTCCGTTCCCAACCTTACGGGCACTAACCTCAGTTCCGCAACAGATATGATACTCGGAGCATCACTCAACCTGGGTACATATATCTACGACAATACTATTCTAACGGCTGATGATACAGCAAACGCTTTCGTTTATAAACAGAATCCTGAGTATAATCCCGATGCCACCCTTCAGCTTGGTTCAGCTATTTATCTCTGGCTTACTGTAGATTCTTCAAAAATGACTGTCTACCCGGATTCCCTGGTAATTGACTCAACAGAAATACCTGACCAGGCTCCGGAGCAGTTAAATTAGACCTATGACAAGAAAAATACTTGTTTATATCAGCTTGTTCTCCCTTTACCTGCTGCCAGCTTCAGCCCAGGAAATTGTTTCAGGTCTGCAGAGGAATATTCAGGTATTCAGTAAAGCCCGGAATGTTCATGAAAGAATCAAGGGAACGGCTGCCGAAGACACACTCGAGCTGCCGTTCTTTGATGATTTTTCAACCACAACCGTTTTCCCCGACAATAACAAATGGATTGATGACTTTGCATTCATCAACGATACTTATTCTAATGACCAGATTACTGTTGGAATGGCAACGCTCGACGCTATTGATGCCGATGGTAATCTTTATGAACGGGCTACAACAGAAGGCTTTGAGGCTGACCATCTTACGTCTAAGCCTATTAACCTTGACTATAGCCCTTCCGACAATATCATGCTGAGTTTTTTCTACCAGGCAGGAGGCCTTGGCGACCTTCCCCAGCCAAAAGATACTCTGGTACTTCAGTTCTTTGCTCCGGAGGAATCGGTATGGCATTCAGTGTGGAAAGCGGAGGTTCCTGATACAGTCATAGGGTTTAAGCCTGTAATTCTGAGAATTGACCAGCCGCGATTTCTAAAACCGGGCTTCATGTTCAGGTTTGTTAATTATGCCAGCCTGGGAAAAGCCGGCGATAATGCATTGCTGGGTAACTGCGACCACTGGAATCTCGACTATATTGTACTGGACAAAAACAGGGAGGCTTCAGATACCGCTGTAGCCGATGTGGCTTTCCGCACAAGAATGAGATCAGTACTTAAAACACATGAGGCCATGCCTTGGAAGCAATTCAGACAGGTATATCTTCAGGAAATGGGAGCTTCCATCCCTATCAGTTACCGCAATAATGACATCATTACCAGAAATGTAACCAGAAATTTCAACATTAGGGATGTGTACAGGAATCTGACGGTGCATTCATTCTCTGCCGGTGCTACAAATGTACCTCCCTACACTACTGTTGATTACAACGCAGCCCTTATTTACACATTTGACACCAATAATAACGACTCAGCCCGTTTTCTGATAACTTCCTACATTATTACCGATGACTTCGATCGCAAAGAGAATGATACAATAAGATATATCCAGGATTTCAGCAATTATTTCTCATATGACGACGGGACAGCGGAAGGAGGATACGGAATAAGCGGACAAGGTTCAAGAAATGCTATGGTGGCACTGAAGTTCAGATCTTTCTTTGCCGATACCATCAGAGCCGTAAATATTTGCTTCAACGACAGCTACCTGAACAGCAACAGAAGGGCTTTCGACCTTATGATATGGGCTGATAACAACGGCATTCCCGGTGACGTGATCTATACTGTTGAAGGTGTAATGGTCGAACAGGGCCGGGATCTTAACGGTTTTTATACATATCCGCTGCCCGACGGGGTGGAGGTCAATGGTATATTTTATGTAGGCTGGAGACAGCGTTCTGAAACTTTTCTCAATGCAGGATTTGATTTTAACACACCCCACAACGGGAGGCAATTTCGCTGGATTAACGGGGAATGGGGTGTTTCGGAAACCATTATCCCGGGAACGGTAATGATAAGGCCTGTAATGGGAGCTCCGCTTAAAACAACTTCTTCAGACGTGATCATTCCCGATGCTCCTCCGCCTGCGTTAAAGATTTATCCAAATCCTGCCTCAACAATATTGAATATTGACCTCCCCGGAGGACCTCCCCTCAATACAGTTTACATATCATTCCTCGATATTTATGGACGGGAACTGATGAAGATGCCATATTCCACACCGGTTGATATCTCCTTTCTCGACAGGGGAGTTTATATTGTAGTTGTGAAAGCGAATGGCCGTATTGTCGGACATACAAGACTGGCCAAAGTGAGATGATCACGGCATGGAAGAGGAAACACTTACAGAACAGCAGGAATTGTATGAGCATTACCGGTTCGATGTGGAACAGGGCCAGTCATTACTGCGCCTCGACAAATACCTTTCCGGCAGAATTGAGAATACTTCGAGAACACGCATCCAGAATGCTGCCGGTGCGGGTAACATTTTTGTGAATAATGTTCCGGTAAAATCAAATTATCGCGTCAAGCCCGGTGACCAGATCCGTATACTGCTTCCAAATCCGCCAAGGGAAATTGAACTGATTCCTGAGGACATCCCTGTTGATATAGTATATGAAGACGACGATCTGGTTGTGGTTAATAAGAAACCCGGCATGGTTGTCCATCCTGCTTACGGAAACTACAAGGGGACACTGGTAAATGCCCTGATGTGGCATTTTCGCGACCTTCCAATGTTTCAGAGCGGAGAACAAAGGCCGGGGCTTGTACACAGGCTTGACAAGGATACCTCAGGGCTACTTGTCGTTGCAAAAAATGAATATTCACTCAACAGGCTCTCCCGGCAGTTTTATGAGCGTACAACCGACCGGAAGTATATTGCCCTGGCATGGGGAAAACCGGAACCGTCTGAGGGTACAATCAGTTTCAATGTCGGAAGGAATCTACGCGACAGAAAGATAATGCAGGTATTTCCCGACGGCAGCGAGGGGAAGCCCGCAGTGACGCACTACAGGGTAATTGAAGACCTGGGATATATCTCGGTTGTTGAATGCAAGCTTGAAACCGGCCGTACTCATCAGATAAGGGTTCATTTCAGCTATATAAAACATCCCCTTTTCAATGATTATGAATACGGCGGTAACATCATTCTTAAGGGTACAACATTTACAAAATACCAGCAGTTTGTCCGTAACTGCTTCAAAATACTGCCCCGCCAGGCTCTTCATGCCAAATCACTGGCTTTTGACCATCCCGTATCGGAAAAAAGACTCTTCTTCGATTCTGATCTTCCTGACGACATGCAACAGGTAATCGATAAATGGAGAAAATACACTGCAGGAAGAAATGAATAATGCACCGTTTCGACAAGGTTCAAGATTCCTACCAGCTCCCGCCGGCGCCTCCTCCTCCAAAGCTGCCACCGCCAAAACCACCGAAGCCACCGCCTCCGCCCCGTCCGCCGTAACCACCGCCACCCGAAAAACCGCCCCAGCTGCCACTGTGCCTGTTGCTTCCGGAATTCATCATCATAAGATACAACCAAAGGGGCAGGCCATTTTTGCTGATATGCTTCTGATTGGAGCCTCCGCTGCTGCGGAAGAATATTATTAACAGTACAATTATTATGAAAATGATGATAGGAACTATCGCGTCCAGGTCATCGCCTCCTTTCTTAATGTACTGATCTGCCGGGAATTCCCCCGATGCCAGCGACATCAGAACGTATATTGACTTGTCAAGTCCGCTGAAATAGTTTCCCTGTCTGAAAGCCGGCAGCATCTCGTATTCTATAATCTGCTTGCATGCCAGATCGGGGATTGCTCCTTCAAGACCGTAACCCGGCGCTATAAATACTTCCCCTCTCGATGTTTCAAATGTCTTGGGCTTTATAAGGATAAGAACCCCGTTATCCTGACCCTGCCGGCCAATACCCCATTTCTCTGCAAGCCGGAATGCATAATCAGATATGGCATAGCCTTTTAAGTCAGGTACAGTTACAATTGCAATCTGTGTGGATGTTGAATCATCAAAAGCAACCAGTTTGTTTTCAAGAGATTGTATTTCGTATGGATCCAGTATGCCGGCAAAATCATTGACAAGGCGTGGCGGATATGGTTTTTCGGGTATGTCCTGTGCCGATGCCTGACCGGCAAGAAGGATTAAGGCCAGAAGAGCTGAAGCAGTCTTCAGTAAACACTTGCTTTTCATATTCCGCCCGTTAGATCAGGATCATCAAATGATATATCATCCGGCAGTTCATTCTTATCATCTTTCTTTATCGGGAAGTATTCCTTCATCTGGTCGCCTGCCAGGCGGATACCTTCCACAAGACCACCGGTGAAATTTCCTTCCCGGAAATGATTCTCAAGCACTGCTTTAACAGAATCCCAGAAATCGCTTTCCACCTTTTCATTTATGCCTCCGTCGCCAATTACGGCAAACTTTCTGTTCCTGACAGCAAGGTAAAACAGGACTCCATTATGTTCTTTGGTTTCGTGCATCCCTATTCTTTTAAACACCCATGAAGCACGGTCAAGAACATTTCCCTGAAGTGATGTTTCTATGTGCACCCTGATCTCTCCAGAGGTGGTTTCTTCTGCTTCTTTAATAGCGGAACGTATTTCCTCCTGCTGTTCTTTGGTAAAGAAGGTTGAGGCCTTGATTTCCATAATGGAAACATGTTAGAACTGTACCTGTGGAGCTCTGTCGGAACCTTCCATGGATTCGAAATATGGCTTGGCCGAAAATCCGAACATGCCTGCCAACAGGTTCTGCGGGAACCTTTTAATGAAGGTATTGAAAGACTGTGCAACTTCATTGAACTTTCTGCGTTCAACCGAAATCCTGTTTTCAGTTCCTTCCAGTTCAACCTGCAGATCCCTGAAGTTCTGGGTAGCCTTTATATCAGGATATCTCTCCACTACAACCATGAGCCTTGACAAGGCTGAACTTAATTCACCCTGAGTCGCCTGGTACTGTAGCATATTCTCAGCAGTTATGTTTGCCGGGTCTATGGTTACCTGTGTAGCCTTTGCCCGCGCTTCAATTACCCTGGTAAGGGTTTCCTGTTCAAATTCAGCAGCTCCCTTCACAGTGTTTACAAAATTAGGAATAAGATCTGCTCTCCGCTGATACTGCGTTTCAACATTGCCCCACTGACTGGCTACAGCTTCCTGCAGGGATACCATATTGTTATAAACCTTTGTTCCCCATGAAACAATGCCAAGCACAACAAGCAACAAAAAAACGCCTGTTATAAGCCATATTAAACAACCCTTCTTCATCATAATATTATTTTATTTTTAATGGTATGATGGAATCACACATGATTGAAAATTACATGCATACGTGTTTGTACATGCAATACATGCGGGGTCCATTTTCATTTATTGTTAAAATCGTACCAAAGGTAATATATCTGTATCTTTTACAAAACATAGGATCAGGGAATTTAATTACAGACACTGTCTCCTGCATAAAGACGTTCCGGGCTTTGCATACCCGGGTATAGCCACCGGCCATCTTCGGAAAAAAGTTATTGCTTCTGCACTGCCAATATTTATTCATAAAGGCTGTATTTTCTCATTAATTACTAATTTAGGCGAGCAAATTTCTATTACAGGATGAGAACTATCGCAATTGTGGCCGGGGGAGATTCCCCTGAATACGGCATTTCTGTTAAAAGCGCTTTAGAGGTTGAGAAGGCTCTTTCAACTAAATACAATACTTACATTATCATAATCAGGGAGTCAAACTGGTACTGGGAAGACAGCAAAGGCCGCTGCTTCAGTATTGACAAGAATGACTTCGCCCTTAAAACTGATAATGGGAAAATAAGGTTTGATGCTGTTTTTATTGCGATCCATGGCACTCCCGGAGAAAACGGTCTTCTTCAGGGTTACTTCGACATGCTGAGGATCCCCTACTCAAGCTGCAATGCTTTTTGCTCTGCTCTCACCTTCAACAAGCATGCCTGTAAGCTCTTCCTTATGGAATATGGGATTCAATCTGCTAAAGGCTGCCTTGTAAGAAAAACCGATAACGTTGATTATCAGGATATTATCAGCAAGGTTGGACTCCCGTGCTTTGTCAAGCCCAACGATAGCGGCTCCAGCTTCGGGGTTACAAAGGTCAAAGAAGAAAAAGAAATGGCACCGGCATTTGAAAAAGCTTTCACGGAAAGCGATGAAGTGCTTGTGGAATCCTTTATAAGGGGAAGAGAGTTAGCCTGCGGTGTTGTGAAAACAAAATCATGCAAGATTGTTTTGCCGGTATCTGAGATCATAAGCAAAAATGAGTTTTTCGATTATGAAGCCAAGTATTCCCCGGGAAAATCCGATGAGATTACCCCGGCTGACCTTCCGGATGAGATTAAAAATAAAATACAGGACCTGAGCTCAAGGATCTACGACTATCTTGGATGCAAAGGAATTGTAAGGGTTGATTTCATACTTGATGGCAAAAATCCATATTTCCTTGAAATAAACACAGTGCCCGGCATGTCTTCCGTTAGTATCATCCCGAAGCAGGCAGCTGCTGCCGGAATAGAATTGCCTGTTCTGTATTCAATGGCAATAGAAGACCTGTTCAACCCCGACATGGTGGATGAAATGAAGGGTTGAAAAAGTTCAAATGGTTTAAAGACCGTCTATTCCCTGGCTTTTTTCAGTGCGCTTGTGGTTGTATAATACTTGGTAATCATTCCTGCCACTTCCCAATCAGGCAGTCTGCCAGCATTAAGGTATTCAATGAATTGTGCGGTAACCTGTCCGAAATGCTCTTCATGGCCAACTCGCAGGTTAGCCGGAATATTGATCTTTATGGTATTCTTTCCTGTAGTTTCGGTGCTTATCCCTTCGTAGGGAAATTCAGCAAGAGCCTGATTGATCTTCTCTGTTAATTCATTAACAGATATTCCTTTTATATTTTCGGCATAAAGGACCGGGATAAAATTCTCATCAGCTCCCTGCCTGATAGTCAGGTCGCACTGTGATCCCCTCATCACTGAATAGTGAGTGTCGCCTCCCCCTGGAGGAGCCTGGTATCTCCATTCCACCGACACTTTCGCCCAGATATTCTTAAGCTGGTACACGAATTCTCCATTGGAATAAACATGCAATTTCCCGTTTTGGACATCCTTCTGCAGGTAATCGGGAAAGCTCTCCAGACCTGTTACTCCCTTGAATTCTTCGGGTGTCAGGATTGTTGGCCATCTTCTGGCTTCAGCAATGCTTACATCGGCAGGATTCAGGATCTGTTCGGGGAAGCACTCCCACTGAATGAGATCAACGAGATGAGTTGTAACATCCACAATGCCTTCGCCCTGCTGGTCAACATCAAAAAACCATGCCGGTCGTATAAGGGGAGAGCCTGAAACCAATTTGGAAAAATGATGAACGCTTACCTTTGAAACAGCAGGCTCGTCCTTGCTTCCCGGTATTATTGTACCGAACACTTCTTCCCTTTGGGAAAGTAGCTTCTGGAGTATTGAGGTGATCTCATACCTCTCTGTCATTATATCATAGAGCTGGATCCCCATTTCTTCCGCCATCGCAAAAGCTTTTTCAAGCGACGAAAAATCCTCTGCCTTAATTATCATGGGTTTATCTGCAAGGACATTCATCCCTGCACTCACTGACCTGGTTATATATTCAGCCTTCTTCCTGTTGTTTCCGGACAAGACAACGACGTTACCTTTACGGTCAGCAAGCATCTTCTCAAAAAAATCATTCCCCCTGTATACAATCTCATTCCAGTGGGTAGGATCCTCAGCCCGCGTATTGTATGAAGCTATTCGGTCAAGATGCTGCTGTACATCGGGGCCATCGGGGGCATAAACATTTACATCAGGCGATACATCGTCATACATTGACTTCTGGACAAGCGCCGCGTGAAAATGACCGGGATCAACTGTTATTAGCCTGAACGCATGCTTGTTTTCCATCTTTTTGTTCGATTTTTTTTGTGAATCCCCTGAACCGCATGAATACATTATCATGGCAGCTGCAAAGATCAACAGAAGTGTTCTTTTCATCCTTATATAATTTATTTTAATGGTTGGATGGAACCACACATGTTTGATAATTATATACATAAGTGTTTGTGTATGCAATACATGTGGGTTTCATCATAATATAATTTTTATTCTAATGGTATGAAGGAACCCACATAAGTGAAAATTATATAAATACGCATTTATGTATCTGACATATGTGGGTTTCATTACAGAATATTTTAATTGTTACTGACTGCATTTATAAAAGCATCTATATTATCATCCTTTACGCCGGGAGGCATCCCGCCTCCAACAGACCATATAATCCTGTCATGCGGCGATATCTCTCCCATCAAAGTGTTTACCGCATCTGTCACCTGCCGGGGGGTACCTGCTGCCATGACATCTCTCGGCGGGATATTGCCCACCAGGACTACTTCTTCTCCTGCCAGGTCACGTATTTCCCGCATTGAATGATTATGAGAAAAATTGAACATGTTCACTCCCATCTCTTTCAGCGACCGTGCAGTTATCAGACCGTCGGCATCATTATGCAGAAACCTCACTTTGGCTCCGGTACACATGAATATCTTTCTGAAGACAGGTATCGCATATTCCCTGAATTCGTCTTCTCCCAGAAAACCGATTAAGTCATCAAGCACAAGCACCCCGTCTATTGACTTAAAACATTCTTTCTGCCACGACAACCAGTCGCAAACAAAGCAGGTTATCCTGTTCAGGAACTTATGCGACCTTTCAGGATCAACAGCAAGAGCAACCATCAGTTCAGTTGTCCCGAGGAGAAAGCTGGCAATATTAAACGGTCCGCGTGACACAGCGAACCTTATTTCACATCCCGCCTGCCTGATCTTGTCACAGTTGTTCCTTAGTCTGCTGATAATAAAGGGAAGCATCCCGTCATATCTGACATCAGGACGGGGCAGCGAGTCTGCCTGGCTGATGTCGGTCATGATCCTTTCAGCATAAGGAAGGCTGTCTTCCGAAAAGACCATGCGCGAGCCAAATGCTGATGGTTCGGTACACATGCCATATTCCGCCCAGAAGCCGGGCATGAACCATATTCCCGGAAACCTTTCATTCGCCTTCAGGTTCGACTTTAACCATAACTCATCAGATGAATAATAATCAATGTTTGAAATACCATACCATCCCGGTATCCAGGGGCTGTCAATAATAAATCCGACGGGGTTGTAATCAATCTTCTTACCGTCAATTAAATCAATAAGATCATTCCATGAGGAATTCTTCATCCTGAAGTCATTAAGGCACCGATGGTTCAGGTAATAAAATTGGGAATTAATTTCGTTAGAAAAAAATTAAAATCACTCTCATTCATTTGATGCCGCATCTGTAGGCTCAGTGCCGTCTGTTCTTATCAGATTAATGAACACTATCAATATTGATATTCAGGAATATGCCTTTAATCTCCCTCTTTTAGCCTCAAATGCAGAAGGAAGAGGGATCTACGAAGCTGAATAAAATATTTCCGTCAGAACTTAAGAGTTTCCTGTCTGTATGAATCAATGGGATCGCATACGCATACCAGGTTCCTGTCACCATAGCCATCGTCCACACGCCCCACGGAAGGCCAGAATTTGTTTTCACTGATCCACGGAAGCGGAAATGCAGCTTTGCGTCTTTCATAGCTGTGACTCCATTCATCGGCAGCAGCAACCTTCACCGTATGAGGAGCATTCTTCAACACATTGTCATCTTTATCAGCCTTGCCTGTTTTTATTTCTTCAATCTCGTTCCAGATTGATTTCAGCGCGTCGATAAATTTGTTAAGCTCCTTTAATGACTCTGATTCCGTCGGCTCAACCATAAGTGTTCCATGAACCGGAAATGAAAGAGTGGGTGCATGGAAGCCATAATCCATCAGCCTCTTTGCAATATCAGCTTCTGTGATCCCTGCCTCGGCCTTGAAATTACGGCAGTCAAGTATCATCTCATGCGCTACAAATCCCGATGTTCCGGTATAAAGGGTTTTGTACCATCCTTTTAGTGATGAAGCAATATAATTTGCATTGAGAATTGCGTACTTTGTAGCCTCTGTCAGTCCATCGGCTCCCATCATCATTATATAAGCATGGGAAATAGCCAGAATATGAGCGCTTCCGAACGGCGCTGCAGACACAGCTGTAATCCCATGAGATCCACCTGTTTTCACGAAAGTATGAGAAGGCAGGAACTCAGCCAGAATATCGTTTGTAAGAATCGGGCCAACACCCGGTCCGCCTCCTCCGTGAGGTATCGAAAAAGTCTTGTGCAGGTTCAGATGACATACATCCGCGCCTATAAAACCCGGACTTGTCAGGCCAACCTGGGCATTCATATTTGCCCCGTCCATATACACAAGCCCGCCGTTACTGTGAATTATTTCACACATATTCCTGACTTCAGCCTCAAAAACGCCATGTGTTGACGGATAAGTTATCATAAAGGCAGCAAGGTTATCCCTGTGCAGTTCAGCTTTCTTCCTGAGGTCATCTACGTCGATATTTCCCTGTTCGTCGCATTCCACAACCACAACCTGCATTCCGGCCATTACAGCGCTTGCAGGATTTGTCCCGTGCGCAGAAGATGGTATGAGGACAACATTGCGATTGGATTCGCCCCTGTGCAGATGATATTCCCTTATAACCAGCAATCCGGCGTATTCTCCGGCAGCCCCGGAATTTGGCTGAAATGAAACGGCGGAATAGCCTGTGATTTCTTTAAGCGCCTCGCCAAGTTCATTCATGAGCTGATAGTATCCCTGTGCCTGGTTTGCCGGTACAAAAGGATGGATATTCCCAAACTCAGGCCAGCTTAATGCAAACATTGAGTTTGCCGAATTGAGTTTCATGGTGCATGAACCAAGGGAAATCATACTATGAGTAAGGGAAAAGTCCTTTCTCTCAAGCATCTTGATATACCTCATCATTTCGGTTTCACTATGATAGCTGTTGAAGACTGAGGATTTCAGGAAACCGGATTTCCGTAAGAACTTCTCATCAATGTTATTGCAGTTGCAAAAATCCTCTGCTGCAGGGGAATCCTTCCCGGCCGCCATTGCAAAAATTGCAGTTACAGTATTTATCTCATCTATGGTGGTTACTTCGTCAGTACTGATAATAACGCTGTTGTCTGAGGGATAGAAGAAGTTAACCTCCTTGCTTTCAGCAATCTTCCTAATGTCATCCTGGCGTATATTATCGGGCAGGGCAATTTTAAGCGTATCAAAAAACTGGCTGTTCAGCTGCCTATATCCCAGGCTTTTAAGAGAGTTGTTGATGGTGCATGCTGCTTTCCTGATGTGGTTTGCTATGTTTCTGAGACCTTCAGGGCCATGATACTGTGCATACATGCCCGACATTGTTGCAAGCAGGGCCTGGGCCGTGCAAATATTCGATGTTGCCCTTTCTCTTTTTATATGCTGTTCTCTTGTCTGGAGTGCCATCCTGAGAGCATGATTTCCCTGTGCATCAACTGACACTCCGATAATTCTTCCGGGCATGTTTCGCTTGAATTCATCCCTGGTTGCAAAAAATCCGGCATGGGGTCCTCCAAAGCTCATAGACAGCCCGAACCTCTGGCTTGAGCCAACCACAACATCTGCGCCCCATTCTCCGGGGGGAGTTAGCAGAGCCAGGCTCATAAGGTCAGCTGCGGCACCTGCAAGCATACCGGCAGAATGCGCTTTGTCACAGAACTCCCTGTAGTCTCTTATCTGTCCTGATGCTGACGGATACTGCACAATTGCACCAAAGAATGATCTGTCAAATTCCACTTCGTCATACCTCCCTGTAACAAGCTCAATGCCAAGAGGCTTTGAACGAGTCAAAAGAACTTCCCTGGTCTGGAGGAACATATCCTCATCAACGAAGAATTTTTTTGAACCGGCCCTGACAGCCTCACGCGACCTGGCGCTGAACATCATCAGCATGGCTTCCGCTGCTGCCGTTGACTCATCAAGAAGTGAGGCATTTGCAATCTGCATACCCGTCAGCTCAATTATCATTGTCTGAAAATTAAGCAGAGCCTCAAGTCTTCCCTGTGATATTTCAGCCTGATAAGGCGTATACGATGTATACCAGGAAGGATTTTCAAGAACATTTCTGATAATAACCGGCAGCTGTGCCACGCCATAATAGCCCTGCCCAATGAACGACCGGAATATTTTGTTTCCCGATCCTATCTTCCTGAGCCTGGCAAGATATTCGTATTCACTCAGTGCAGCAGGCAGCCTGAGCGGTTCCCTGAGCCTTATTGATGAAGGCACTGTTTTGTCAACGAGCTCATCGAGGGTTTTGACACCAATAACATCCAGCATAGCAGGAATATCATTGTCACATGGACCGTTATGACGGTTGGCAAATTTATCGGCTGACATATATACAATATTTATTGAAGTAACAGTAATAAATTGATTGGGTTTGGCTGATGCTAAAATAACAATAAGAAAGTGTAATAATAACAGACCGGAGTCATTAATAATTAACAAAATGCATAAGCAGAAGCATCAATTGAAATATGGGTTTGACTTTATCTCAGCGCCTATAGTTGTCTTGTCTCCATGACCCGGCCAGACCACCGTTTCAGGAGGGAGAGAAAAAAGCCTGCCGGTAATGCTTTTGATCAATGTTGCGTAATCACCTCCCGGCAAATCGGTTCTTCCGATACTCCCTGCAAACAGGGCATCACCGGTGAAGACAACTTTTTCGTCCTGCGAATAGAATGCCAGGCTTCCCGCAGTGTGCCCCGGAACATGAATTGCCTTCAGCTTTGTTGTTCCAAAAGATATTTCCTGGTTATCAATCAGGAATCCTCCCGGTTCAGGCGGCTGATCCATTGTAAGCCCGAAAAAAAGTGCATAATTCACCGCATTCTTCCTGTTCATCTCCTCCTCCATATGATACCACGACCTCAGGTTATATTCTTCGAGCATATAATTGTTGCCGAACACATGATCGAGATGGCAGTGGGTATTAAGAAGAAAAACCGGTTTCAGATTATTCTCTCCCAGATACCGCGTCAGCTTTTCAAATTCTTTCCTGTTATAGCATCCACAGTCAATGATTGCACATTCTCCGGTGTTATCACTCACAATAAAGGTGTTAACCTCGATGGGTGAAAAAGTAAGTCTGAATATTTCCATATCTGTTATCGGTTTACAGTGCCTTTAAGCAGGGGAACGAATACAAAGCTTCCATGCGATGAATAAACATATTCGTCCTCCGATTTTCGTTCGACCACGGTCATGATCTGCGATGAACCCCTTCCAAGAGGTACGACCAGTCTTCCTCCCGTCTTCAGTTGCGCCAGCAGTTTCTCCGGAACCTCAGATGTTGCTGCTGTAATTATTATTCCGTCGAATGGCCCGTACTGGGGTTTGCCTTCGTTTCCATCGCCGAAAAAGAAGTCAGCTGAATAACCCAGTGAGCTAAGGGTTCTCTGGGCTTTAAGGTAAAGCTTCCTGTACCGTTCGATGGTATAAACCCTGGCCCCCATTTCCGCCAGGATGGCTGCCTGATAACCCGACCCTGTCCCAATCTCAAGTATCTTATCCCACTTTTTGACACGCAGAAGCGATGTCTGAACTGCAACAGTGTAAGGTTGTGATATAGTCTGTCCTGAGGATATCGGGAATGCCTTGTCAACATATGCATGATTGAGAAACGCAGGATCCATGAACAAGTGCCTTGGCACGGCATTTATAGCCATGAGAACCCCTTCATCGGATATCCCCTTTTTTCTTAACTCATCAACAAGTTTTTTTCTTTTGCCCTTAGCTTCAAAGGAGTCTGTCATACTTTCAGGTCAGTGAATTCTTCGGGTAAAAATAAGAAAAATGCATTGAGAATAAAACCCATGATCATAAGGTCTGTACAACTGTTCCCGGACCGGTGTTTCTTTCCGGTTCTTCGGGTAATTGATGATTATCGCATCTGGGTGCAGAGAAGTTTTGATACCAGATATGGAATTTTGTTTCAATGTCCTTTGCTCTGCATCATGCTTACGGGAATCGGATTTATGAGCCTGGTTAAAAGTTAAATGCGCTTTCCGGGCTTTAAAGAGCGAATCTCTCCATAACCCTGTGCAGCGGTCCTGTTTGCATAAGTATGCTTTCAAAAAGTATAACTTCACCGACATTTACTGCCTGGATATCTGTATCGCGGTATTGTTCAAGTAATTTTCTCAGGCTTCCCGAATCCTTCAGTGATTTTATTCGTCCAAGAGTGAGGTGCGGCCTGAACTGCCTTTCCTCAGTCGGGAAACCGATTTCATCAAGCCCGCATTTAAGCTTCCCTGAAAGCCGGGTCAGCTTGTCAGTCTGTGCGGTACCAAGCCATATAACCCTCGGATCCCTGAAGTCTTTAAAAATACCCGATCCCTTAATAAAAAACTCAAAAGACCCAAAACCGGAACATCTTTCCTTTAGCATTAATAAAAGGGAGTTAATCCTGCCTTCTTCCGTATCACCAAGAAATGCCAGAGTAATATGCATATTTGAAGCATCTGTCCACTTTATTCTCTCATGTGCAAGCACATTTCTGAATTTTGAGAATATTTCACTTAACTCTGGTTCAGGTGTTATGTTCACTGCAATAAAAAGGCGTTTCATCCGATAGTACTTATTATAGTTGAATCCACTTAAGCTCAGGTCGGCAAGAAATCACAGTCTCCCTGCATCAATCTCATTAATAATTAATTCGATGATAAAATCCTCTCCATAAGGATCATATTCTGCCTTCAGGTTTGACCCAAATATCCTGGCGACAGCCTGCCAGAAGGAAGCCGAGAAGCTCCCCCGGTATTGTCTTATGAGTTCATAGGAAGTATTCCGGGTTTCCCTGTCTATAAGTTTTATCAGCAATCTGCCCTGTGTTATGGTCATGTTCCTGACATCATCCTCGTACTCTCCGAAAATATCCTTTTCAATATTTCTCAGATATTTCCTCCTGTCTTTGTCATCGGGTATCAACTCCAGCGAGTCGTTTATTTCAACTATTTTTGACCGCACAACGAGAGCATAAGGATAAACCTTTTTAAGGTTATAGATGAGCCTCTGATATCTGTGAAAAGGAAACTTCCTGGAAGTCTTTTCCCGCCCGACGATATATACTTCTTTCAGCTCAATCTCCGGCAGTACCACACCATCTCTGTCTGTAGTATGAAGCTGATAATAATTTCCCGGCAGGGTGTCAACCAGACCTGATGGCACAGCATCCTTTGTTGCCGCGGTATCGACCTGCGCGTGCAGACCTGGCGATAGCAGGAGCAGGAACAATATGATCGGGCTAATTCTCAAGCGGCAGACTTTTATGCAAATGTATCAAATTACGGGCCATATCATAAAACAACAAAACAGCATTAAAAGTGTATCATACCAATGTTAAGTTTTTGCGATTCTGCAATCCTTTTGCCCTATGCAGCAGTGCTGTCAGGTTTAACCGGCGGGCCGGGTGTGGTTTTTGCTCTTGCCGGCCAGGGGGACAAAGCTCCCTGAATAAAAAATCATTTGCTCAAAAAGCAGCACCTTGCCCATTTTTTTCCTGTATTTCTTTTGACAGACCGCTTTCAAAGGCTAAATTTGACGAAAGCTTTATATTATGTCATTACAGGTTGAGGATCTCGACGATCAATCGAAATACAGACAGATACTTGCAATACCATACGACGAACTTCTTGTTTTTGTTTTTGATAATATCAGGAAAAAATCGGGCCTGATGGTCTTCTTCTGGTCTGTTTGCTTTGCCCTTCTGGGTATTGCGCTGACTGTCAGAATTAACATTGCACCATATTTCCCTCTGAAACATATTATTCTGCATACCTTCCTCGGATTGATTATTTTCCCGGTCTTATATATTCCCGTTCATGAATTTCTTCACATCGTCCCTTACTGGCTTTCGGGTGCCAAAAGTATAAGGGTCGGTATGGATCTGAAGCAATATATGTTCTATGTAACAGCACACAGATATGTTACTTCACCGGCACAGTACCGGATTGTAGCCCTCATACCCTTCCTGCTGACAACAATAGCATTCATTTTCCTGGTTCTGCTCGCCCCGGGTCTTTGGAAATGGAGCCTGGCTCTGTTCCTTGTTGTTCATACCACAATGTGTGCAGGCGATTTTGCAATGCTGAATTTCTATTATCTAAACAGGAAGAAGAAAATATATACCTGGGATGATTTCGACGCTAAAATGATGTATTTCTATGAGGAAATCTAAGGGAAACGCAGAAGGGATGGCGGTTTACAGAAGCCGGTTATAAACAAGACAAGTATTAATTTTTAAAGAAAAGATCTATGAAAAAACTGATTATCACATTCCTGCTGATTGCCTCCATAAGTATGACAGGCTCGGGGCAGAGAAAAATAGTCAACATACCTGACATACCCGGCTATATTACACTAAAATGCGATTTCCATCTGCATACTGTATTTTCCGATGGAAATGTATGGCCGACAAACAGGATTACAGAAGCACATACCTGGGGACTTGATGCTGTTTCAATCACGGATCACCTCGAGTATCTGCCACATAAAGACTATGTGAAGGCAGATCATAATGCTGCCTGGAAAATAACAGAAGAGGCAGCCAAAGAAAGGAACATAATTCTGGTACATGGGACAGAAATAACCCGTCCAATGCCTCCGGGACATCTGAATGCGCTTTTTATCAAGGATGCTGCAGCCCTGGTTAAAGATTCGGTTATTGATGTGGTTGAAGAAGCTGTCAGACAGGGCGCCTTTATACTGTGGAACCATCCGGGATGGAAATCCCAGCAACCCGACGGTATTCCCAGAATGTACGACATTCACCATAAACTTGTCAGGAACAGATGGCTTCATGGCATAGAATTCTTTAACTACAGCGAATATTACCCTCGTGTTCTTACTTTCTGCAAGGATAATAACCTTGCAGTCTTTGCAAACAGCGATGTTCACGGAAATATCAGCGAGGACTACACAAAACCGGAACATACCAACAGGCCCATGACCCTTGTTTTTGCAAAAGCAAGGACTCACGATTCCCTCAAAGAGGCTATGTTTGCCGGAAGAACCCTGGCTTATTTCAAGGATATGATTGCCGGGAAAGAGGAATATGCCAGACCATTTTTCAATGCATGCATAACAGTAGACAAGCCCTATTACGAGAATGAAAGGAGCATATTTTTCGAGGTGACGAACAGATCAGACATTCCGTTCGACCTTATTAACGGAACCGGCGATGCGCCGCCTGCAATAAGGCTCGCTGCAAACTCAGTGACAAGGGTGGTTTTAAGCAAAAAAGCAACATTTCCGCTTGTGTATGATGTAAAGAATATCATGACCGGAGAAGATGAAATGCTGAAGGTTAAACTGGAATTCTAAACTTCACCCAATAATAGAACCGGCCTCTGAATTTCAAGCACTTAATAGTTGGTTAATACCAACACTAATTACGGCTGGATTTTCAGGTGCAAAGGCAAAACCGGGGCTATTGGGTACTTCAAAAAAAGGGCGCGGGTCTACATTCCAAGAGTTTTCTTCCTGTTTTCCGCACTTTTTTGCAACACCCACGTAACCTATTGTAAATCAATGACAAGTTTGTAAATTTGGGTGTTGCAAAAATATTATAATGTTTATCAGACAACTCAAAAAACAGATCTGGAAGCGCTAGTATTCAGATAATTAGCAAGGCCAGGGGGCGTTATAAAGTGGTCAAAAGCTTTGGTTCCGCCACCACACAGCAGGAAATAGATTGTTTAGTCCAAAAGGCCCAGCAGGAGATAGATTACCTTTCCAAACCGCAGGATCTCTTCCCCTCTGAGACTGATAAAATGGTCAAAAGCGTTTTATCGTCCCTTAGCAATTCAAACATCCAGACAGTTGGTCCTGAAATAATCTTTGGGAAGATCTATGATCATATCGGTTTTAATAAAATAGGAGAAGATCTCTTTCGTCATCTTGTTATCTCACGCATTGCCTTCCCACTGAGTAAGCTGAAGACAATCGATTACCTCTCCCGTTATCAGGGAGTATCTCTTGAGATTGATACTGTTTATCGTTTTCTGGATAAGCTCAACAGCCGGTTGAAAGATCAGGTAGAGCAGATAGCTTTTGCTCATACACTAAGAGTTCTTGAGGGTAAGATCAGTGTGGTGTTTTACGATATGACCACTCTCTATTTTGAAGCTTCCGATGAGGATGATCTTCGTAAGACAGGCTTCTCTAAGGATGGCAAGCATCAACATCCCCAGATCTTCATTGGGCTGCTGGTTGGCATGGGAGGATATGCAATCGGGTATGATATTTATGAGGGTAATACTTATGAAGGTCATACACTTATTCCTTTTCTGGAAAAGATAAGCCGTAAGTTCGGTCTGGATAAGCCTGTTGTGGTTGCCGATGCAGGCTTGCTTTCAAATGAGAACATCAAGGCATTGAAGGAAAATGGGTATGAGTACATTCTTGGCGCCCGGTTGAAGAATGAGCCGGAGAGGATCAAAAACAAGATACTTCAAACAACCTTCACCGATGGCTCTACGATAAGCATATCAAAATCAGACGATACAAGGCTCATAGTCAATTACTCATCGGTCAGGGCGACCAAGGATGAGTACAACAGACGACGTGGTCTGATGCGCCTTGAGAAGCAAATAAAGGCAGGCAGACTTACGAAATCACACATCAACAAAAGGGGTTACAATAAATACTTGCGGCTAACGGGAGAGATAACCATTGAAATTGATTACGAAAAGTACAATTATGATCAGGTCTGGGACGGACTGAAAGGCTATATCACCAACAGCAGGATAAGCAACCAGGAGGTCATGCAGAATTATAAGAACTTATGGTTTGTTGAAAAGGCCTTCCGCATATCAAAGACTGATTTACGGATAAGGCCAATTTACCATAGACTGCGTGAGAGAATAGAGGCTCATATCTGCATTGCCTTCACAGCCTATTGTATTTACAAGGACCTGGAACGTGCTTTGTATCAGGCTAAATCAACACTGTCACTGAAGAAGGCAGCAGAAGTCACTCATAATATGTACCAGATAACTTATACCCTTCCTACTTCCAAACACACAGAAAACCATCTGCTTAAGATGGATAAAGAGCAGCAGGAACTATACGATATTATCCAGAATAATTTTTAGGGTGTTGCATTGCGGAAAACAGGAGTGACAAGGGTGGTTTTAAGCAAAAAAGCAACATTTCCGCTTGTGTATGATGTAAAGAATATCATGACCGGAGAAGATGAAATGCTGAAGGTTAAACTGGAATTCTAAACTTCACCCAATAATAGAACCGGCCTCTGAATTTCAAGCACTTAATAGTTGGTT
This sequence comes from Bacteroidales bacterium, assembly GCA_040769065.1. Taxonomy (GTDB): domain Bacteria; phylum Bacteroidota; class Bacteroidia; order Bacteroidales; family VadinHA17; genus LD21. The sequence goes on along the minus strand of JAXGLU010000001.1, from coordinate 3,310,231 downwards.
AATACCAACACTAATTACGGCTGGATTTTCAGGTGCAAAGGCAAAACCGGGGCTATTGGGTACTTCAAAAAAAGGGCGCGGGTCTACATTCCAAGAGTTTTCTTGTATCTCTTGATAAACTGCTCTAATTCCTTTTCTGAGGGGAGAGCTACTTTATACCGGGATACAAAGACTTTATTATCAATGACCCGATAGCATATTTTACTGTTGAAGACTTTCTGTCAGTGCAGAGTACAATACCAATCGGGGGATTGTCTCTATCACTCATTTCATTATCCCGGTAATAGTTCAGATAAAAGTTCATCTGACCTGCATCAGCATGATTAAACTTTCTGGTTTTTAAATCAATAAGAACGTGACACTTTAATAACCGACGATAAAAAACCAGGTCTGCATAATAGTATTCTTCATCAATGGTCAACCGCTTCTGCTCCTTTATTCCCTGCAGTTACCAGATCGTTCCCTGATTTGGAAGACGACATCTGCCAAATTGTTTCAGGAAGTGCAAGCCCTGATATTACCTGGCTTATCTGGGGATAGACAAGATAAAACTGACAGCAGTTACGAAGGCTTCTGTCCGATAATCCTTTGATATTTCTGCTTAGCAGCCTTGATGCAATGTTTTTTAACAGTTCCGTCCCATATTTAGCCCGGTCTTCACCGTTTTGTTCGTACTCAACAATTTATTGTCCAAAAAGCCAGTTATGCACAAAGCTTAAAGAGTACAGTCAATAAACAAACCCAACTAAAAAAGTTGTAAATTTGATACATGAGACAGAGAATATACATAGATACTTCTGTTTTTGGTGGTTACTTTGACGAGGAGTTCTCTGAACACACAATACCACTGTTTGAGAGAATAAGAAATGAAGAGTTTATTTTGCTTTTTTCTACTATTACCCAAGATGAACTAGATAATGCGCCAGAAAAAGTAAAAGAATTAGTAAGAAGCCTTAAAACCAAAAACACTGAATTTATTGAAGTAACAAACGAAGTTGTTGATTTGGCAACGGAATATATAATTGAGAGAGTGGTGGGACAGACAAGTTTTGCGGACTGTTTACACATTGCATTAGCAACAATAAACCGGGCAGATTTCTTAGTAAGCTGGAACTTTAAACATATAGTAAACATTGAAAAAATTAAAGGATATAATTCCATTAATATCAAAAAAGGTTATAAGCAATTAGAAATTAGGTCACCAAGAGAATTTGTAAAATATGAAAACGACTAAAAAAACTTTTGATGCTGTGAAATATATGCGGCAACAAAGAGACAAGTTAAGTGAGAAGTTATCCAAAATGACCAAAGAGGAAATTTTGGAATACTTCAAAAAGCGTAAAACACAGATGTCAACAAAGCCCTGTGCATAACAGCATGCCCCTGTAAATGATTATGTGTCTGTTCAAAAGTCTGTATTAGCTGCTCAAAGTTCATTCTTCCCGGTTTTTATTAAATCAAACACTGACATTCCGTTATCATGCAGAAGGAGAACAAAATACTCAATAAACTGCATATGTGCCCTTCTCGCTCTCTCACTCCTTAACAGGCCTCCCAGCATAAGGATCCCTGGTTCCGTTAATGCATATTCTCCTTTGCCGATTTCTGTCATAAAATCAGATGGAAAGCGAGATATGTTCTCCCTGATTTTTGTTCGGAGATTAGTGATCTTCACATCTTATATCGCTGCAAGAACGACATCTTTTACAACAAGCTTCCCCTGGTGTAAAAACATTCTCTCCTGCATCATTTTATCTATGGCCAAAAACAAAGTGACATCGCCTTCCATTTTCATAATCCTCTTTCAAAAGTAATTCTTTTAACTCTTTGTATCAAAGTAAAGTACTGCATTATTCAAACGGGTGATATTTATTTATCAACTCCTGACAGTCTTCAAGATATCCGACCTGGTAGCGCTCTGTCGAGCTGATCCGCATCGATATAATTGGAATGCTGTTACTGTCCTTTACCCCCTCTCACTTATTCGCTTCAGTTTACGTTAAGTGTTCAGGGTTAAGTGTTTAGGGTTTAGGGTTTAGGGTTAAGTGTTTAGCGTTCCGGGTTCAGCGTAGTCAATGCCTAAATAACGTTGACTTTTTTATTACTTAATTTACTTCTTTTATAATTAAAATTCTGATGATGATTTACTGTTGATAACGGGAGATTACTCGAAGAGTTATCCTCGTTATCAATAGTATCTTTAAATGACTTTGGTGTTAATTTTCCCAATGCTTTGTGAGGTTTTCCAGTGTTATACATATGTACAGCCCTGTTTAGCAGTCTCCTCAGAGAGACCAGGTCTGTAGGACCATACGGGTAAAGATAATTGTTTTTTATTATGCCGTTTAACCTTTCTGCATGGGAGTTTTCATATACATTTCCTTCAGTCATTGAATTTTTCATTCCCAATTCTTTTGTGAGTTCCTTAAACTCTTTGCAGTAATACTGTCCCCCTCCATCTGAGTGCAAGATAGCACCCTTTAAATTGACCCTGCCGCGTTCTCTTATTAATCTGTGTAATGCCGGTAACGTGGTGCTTTCTGTTCGAAGATTATCGCTGGCTGACCAGCCAACTATCTCTCGATTAAAAAGATCCATAATGAAGGTGAGATAATAAGTCTTGGAACCAATATCAAAGTAGGTTATGTCACTCACAAAAACCTGGTTGACACCTGTAACCTGAAGATCCTTTATAAGGTTCGGAAAACGGGTCACGCCAAGACTGTTGGTTGTAACCCTGTAGTTCCTTAACTTTTTAATCCTGTAACCTGAGTCCATACAAAAACGTTCAAACTGATCCCTCCCCATACAGATCGGTTTAAGCTTTATGTAGATATCCCTGGCTGACATACGGGGGTGATCCCGGCGGATCTCATTGATCAACGGGATCAACTGCTCCTGCTCCTCAAGCTTATATCTCCGACGTTTTAACATCTGATAAAATGACTGTTTACTTATACCTAATACTTCAAAGAGATCTTTTAACTTCCTCCCATGTTCTTGCCGGTTGAAGTGGTACCAAACGAGAGTTTTGAACCTATTTTTTTTTTAATATCAACGTCATAATCAGACTCTGCTATCTCTATCATTTTGTCCTGGAACTCAAGTAATAGTTGTTTCTGACCAACTATCCTTTCCAGCTCCTTAATACGAGCCTCAAGAGCTTTTATCCTTTGCGTATCGCTCTTGGCTTCAACTACTTGTTTAACTTGTTTCTTTGCCATTACTGAATATTTATAAATCCACCTATAAACTGATGTCCTGCTCACTGAGTAGGTTCTGCAAATATCGGGAATGGAAGTAATCTTTCTTTCTAATTCCCTTACTTTCTTCTTCTTGAAATCTTCACTGAAATACCTGTGGAAATCAGGTTTAGTTTCGTGATCAAAATAACTTATTTTTCCCATGTTGTTAACCGTTTTTTAGGTCAACGTATTTCAGGCATCGACATGTTAAGTGTTAAGTGTTTAGTGTTTGGCGTTAAGCGTTCATTTTCTGCTGGTACAATCCGTTGTAAAATATACATTTGGACTATCTATCTTATTCACATAAACGAAATAAGAAGGATAAGACGGAGGAAATGGCATTTCCCATACACAAACCTTGTATAATGAGGGCATTCCACTGATATTAAGCTCTTCTATTGATGTGTTATTTGAAATATCAAGAGTGGTTAATTGGTTATATTTACAACTCAACTTTCTCAGGGCGATATTATTTGAAACATCCAGGTCGGTTAATAAGTTACTGCCGCACCATAAATTTACTAAGGCAGTATTCTTTGAAATATCCAAATCAGTTAATTGGTTATTCCAGCATCCCAACGCAACTAATGAAACATTCTTTGAAATATCCAAATCAGTTAATTGGTTACCTGAGCAATCCAACCCGGTTAAGAGTATATTATTTGAAACATCCAGGCTGGTTAATTGGTTAGTTGAGCAATCTAATCCATCTAAGGCCGTATTTTTTGAAATATCCAGACTGGTTAGTTTATTCTTATAGCAAGACAAGGTTCTTAAGTTGGTATTCTTTGAAATATCCAAATCTGTTAATTGGTTAAATTCGCATTCTAACCAGGTTAATAGTATATTATTCGAAAAATCCAGGCTGGCTAATTGGTTATAAAAGCACGTCAATTTTTTTAAAACCTTATTATTTGAAACATCCAGGCTGGTTAGTTGGTTACCTGAGCAATTCAAATATCTTAAGTTGGTATTCTTTGAGACATTCAGGCTGGTTAGTTGGTTTAAACCACAATCAAGAGTATCCAGGTTGACAAATGCTTCAATGCCTGTTAATTCTGAAATACTTCTGTTAAGAACATTCAAATTAGTTATTTTCGCCGCCTCAGCCGGACTAATAATGCTATCTCCATTTGTATCAACCCCAAGTTCTATTAAAGTGTTTAAAAAGGTTTTATCAGGAATAGTTATTTCAGCAGGGTCTTTTTCACACCCGGTGAATGTTATTATTGCTATAATAACAAGAGGAACCTTATTTAATATTGTTTTCATAATAGGTGTCTTTTAATTTTAATTATGTTTCACAATCAGTTGCTGACGATAACTTTTTTCTCTATCGCTTATTTCTATTATATACGTACCGTCTTTCATATTGATTAAAGGTATATTAAAGCTCTTCCCGCTTCTTTTACAGGCGGATAGCAGTGTGCCTTGACTATTATAGATACGAATTGTATAGGTAGTTACTTCGATTCCTTTAGAATCAGTAATATCCAAACTGGTAAACCCTGTACTATCACTGTATTCTGTCAAAGGTATATTTTCCATCATTGTAATTGTAACATTGTCTGAAGCCGGATTTGGAAATAAAGTCATTCCAGACAGAGCGGATAATCCACGTTGCCTTATAAGATAATAACTACTTTTGGGACCAGTACCGCAGATGTTAGTTGTTTGTACTTCAAATTCAAGCTTTGAATTATTTAAAAAATAAAAACCTAATCTGTGATTGACCTGATCAATAGAGTATTGGATTCCATCCGGTATGGTCGTCCATGTGTCTGAGATAATTTCTAAATTAGGATAAGGCACAAAAGAGAGCCAATGCCCGACCCCTGGACTAACCCCCATCCCGTATTGATAAGTAATTCCATCAACTTTTTGTTGTGATATTGTTGGTAAAATTCTAGCATGAAAACTTTTTGTGCCACCCCAAATGGAATCAGATTGAGTACTAATTTTTAGATGTACATAAGTACTCCCATTTCCTGCACCTTTAACTTTATACTGATAATTATTATCTGCGCCTACCTGTGTGAGAAAATTACCGTGAGTCCATTTCAGAGAGCCAGCCGGCAGACTGGTTATATCAGTTGAAAAAGTTCTCTCTGAATCATAACATAGAGAGGGATTTGTTTGTGGAAAAATATTTGGATTGAGTTTGTAAATATTTAAAGTCAAAGTGCCATAAGTATCGTGAAGTGGGCTGAATGGACAATTTTCAGGATGATGAAACATCAGTGGCCCAGGGCCCCATTTTGAAATAACCCACCCGGGTTTGTTAGGATCAGTAGGCGCTATTATTGCAGAATGATCTCTTTTATCCTCAGGCTGATAAGTTATCTTTCCCGGATAAGCTGGAGCTCCTGAACAATTGAGGTAGTTAGGAGGCCCAAAACTTGGGGTAAGTTTTATATAACTACTGCTTGTATAATCTTGCCAATAAATTTTTATATCATCCCGATCAATCACCCGGTATTCTGCCGTATTAGAAGCTCCTCTTTCGGAAACATGCCATGCATATCCATGACAATTAAATCTATTAGTAGAACTTAATTCCTCTCCCCCATATTCACCATAAGTCGGGATTAAAGAAGCACCAGGATATAGCGATAAGTAATTTGCATCCATATTCGCACGAGCTTGAGGTGTATTCCCCTCTGATTGAATAGCAGCTAAAACATCGTAACCTTTTGGAGTCAAAACATTACCTGTCAAAATCACCTGAATATTATCTTCAAAGTACGTAGATTCTTCATTAATTGGCTTAAGATCATTTAAAAGATAATTCTTTACAGTATTGTTTATTTCTTTAAATACGTCCTTGGATTTTAAAATACCGGTTGTTATATATGACGTAACAATATCCATGTTTATATTCCGGCTTAAATCAATGTTTTCACTTTCTAATAATTTGACAATAGCCAGATATATCGTTTGAAAATCATGGTTTTGATAAAGTTCTATCATGTTATTCTTTTGTGACTTTTTTAAACGATACTCATTCATCAAATCTTTCTTTTCATTAGTATCCAGTTGTGAAAGAATTTGTTTATTGCAAAAAAAGAGCTCCATCATTGAAATCTTGAAAGCGTAATCAAACTTATCATATGATGACCAGTCTTTTTCAATGGCGAGAGGATTTTTTCCTTTGTATTTTTGTTTTAAAATCAAGGCTGCATCGCTTCGTTTAAGTAATTCCTGAAAACCATTAAATTCCCTTGAATATTTATCAAATCCGGTTAATGTATTATCAAATGCCCGGATATCGTACAAAAATGGAAAGTTCAGACATAATTCAATTAATTGATCTGTAGAAAGGGTAGGCAGAACATCATCAGGAATTTGACATGCTTTACCTCTTTCATATCTGTTTTTAAGTGATTTCCACTCTTCCGTCCCCGGTTTGACCGGAAAATCCCAGGAAGCTTCTTGGGAGAACAAATTGTTACCTGTAATCAATACAAGGCCAACAATCATTAGCTTAAAAATTCTTTTTGTTTTCATTTTGATAATTTTAAAAGGTTAATCTAAACTGAGATTCTCATACAATTTATGACCTGTATTAACAATAAGTTTTATGTAAACTTTTTAAGATCGTATAAAGTCGTTTAAACTTTATCCAGGAATATATTGTACTGTCGCAGGTTGCCAAATAGTTTAAAGCTCCGGGTTTTCCCGCTTCTTATACCCCGACTTCTTCCTTTACCTTTTATCCCTGTTTTCCGGGACCAGGTTTATCGCAGATTAAAATGAATCCCTGTTAATTATGAAACAGTTATATCAAAATTACGAGAAACTATTATTCAAGTCAAATATATTTTAAAATAATACTTATTTAATCAGTTCATTTTCATGACCTATCCGAACTACTCCCTTCTATCAGACCACTGATTAACAAATATGAGTTTTATTATTGTGATGTAATCCGGTGTTACATGAGGGGTGCATTGTCATTCCTGACACCGGAGGTGTCATCATCCAATAGCCCGGGTACCGCCCCGGGAAGATGGCACCACACAATAAATACAACCCCGGAGGGGTTGACGTCACAGCATTCAGTTCCAGGTTCCAAGTTTCCCCCCATCCCCCAATCTCCCCCTCACCGCTTCCCAGAGAGGGCCGGGGGTGAGTTCATGTGTTCCGGGTTCAAATTCCCCCCATCCCCCAATCTCCCCCTCGCCCATTCGTCTCGGTTAGCGTTTAGCATCCTTTCTACAGTGGGTTATGACATGTAATTCAAATATCGACTTTTATTTATGAGAGTTAGTGTATATCTTTGTATAGAGATTACTAAAATTATTTAATAACAGTAATTGAGGTGTGCACAGGACAGCTTTATAACAGATACCGTTTACAAAGTAATAAGTATCCGCAAAATGGATAACAATATTGTTTAACAGGACAGATAAATATAAAACAAAACGGGCGTTTGCCTCTAAATAAAGGACTATGAACCCCACATGTATTGCATACACAAACACGTATGTATATAATTTTCAAACATGTGGGTTCCATTCGACCTTTAAAATAAATTATATACGGATGAAACCCTCATTTCTGAGGAATTAATTTTGAAGGAGCAGTAACAAAAGGACATGTAAATTGGAGCGTACAAAAAAAGCTCTTAGTTTTAGAGTTGTTAAACAAAATCACTAAGAGCTATGAAAAAAAAAGATGTTATCGAATTTAAACAAGTCGTTGAGCGCGGCTGCGGGATGGATGTTCACAAAGATTTAATAGTGGCAACCATCCTGGGCAAAGATATAAAAATGCAAACAAAAAGTTATAATGCATTTACAAGTTCTTTGATAAAATTGAAAGAATGGTTATTAAAAAATGGGATTACGCATGTAGCCATGGAAAGCACAAGTGTTTATTGGAAGCCTGTTTTTAATATACTTGGGGATGATTTTAAAATTTTACTGGTTAACGCCAGACATGTAAAAAATGTTCCCGGACATAAAAGCGATAAAAAAGACAGTCGTTGGTTGGCAAAGTTACTTTTAAGTGGTTTGCTCAAGGGTAGTTTTATTCCTGAACGCCCAATAAGGGAACTTCGGGACTTAACCCGTTATAAGACAAAGTTGACCAACCAGGTCACGGCAGAAAAGAATCGGTTTCAGAAAATACTTGAAGATGCCAATATAAAGCTTTCAAGTGTTTTGAAAGATGTTTTTGGGGCAACAGGAACAAAAATCATCAACCATATTTTGGAACATGAAAGTTATCGTCCGGAAGATATTTTACAATATGTTCATGGGAAAGTAAAATCCAGCCGGGAAGACATAAAAGAAGCTTTAACTGGTTATGTAACCCCACATCACCGCTTTATGTTAAAAACTATTATGCGGAATATTTTGAGGATTGAAAGCACCATTGCTGAGGTTGACACTCAAATAGAAGTTAGCATTGAACCCTATAAAGTTGAACGGGAGCTTTTAGAAAGCATTCCCGGGGTAGGTAAAGTAGGGTCAACTTGCATAATAGCAGAAGTTGGTGTCGATATGGGTCAATTCCCTGACCAAAACCATTTGGCATCCTGGGCAGGGATGTGCCCTGGGAGCAATGAGACAGCCGGCAAGAACAAAAGCGGACGCATCACCTACGGGAATAAATATTTGCGCAGCCTTTTGGTAGAATGTGGCTGGGCTGCTTCCAGAACGAAAGATACCTACTTGAGTGCCAAATACAAAAGCCTTGTAGGGCGAAGGGGTAAGAAAAAAGCCATAATTGCGGTGGGACATAAAATATTAATAGCCACATATTTTATTATTAGAGATAAAATTGAATTTAAAGAGTTGGGGCCTGACCATTTAAATAATTTTAAAAAGGATCGGTTAATAGCCTATTACAGGCAACAACTGGAAAAATTAACAGCGGCGTAAGCTGAATAAATAAAAGGTCGATTTTTACTGTACGATTAAACAACGAGGATGAAACTGACCTAATCAGTTAAGGACAAAAGAGTATTGCTACGAGCATGAGTGTGAAAATTTTAAATATCCTAACTGATTAAATTAATGAATTGAATAATAATTGTTTAACTAATATATTTACGTGTGAAACAAGTAGTTTTAAATATACCGGAGAATAAATACCCCTTCTTCATGGAACTGGTAAGAAGCCTTGGTTTTGTTAAGGTGCATGACGAAGTTAAGCTGACCAAAAAAGAAAAGGAGTTTGTAGAAGGGACAAAAGATTCCCTTGAACAGGTAGAACGGCATTTAAAAGGAGAGATAAAGTTAAAAACTGCCAGCCAGCTTTATAATGAGCTTTAATGTTTACACCACCGGTTTTTTCGACAAAGAACTGAAAAGACTTGCCAAAAAATATCCTTCGGTTAAAAATGATTTTAAGACCCTGATGGATTCATTAAAAACAGAGCCCAAGCAGGGTCAGCCACTTGGCAAAGATTGCTATAAAGTTCGTATGGCTATTACCTCCAAAGAAAAAGGTAAAAGCGGTGGCAGTCGTGTAATTTCATGTGTTAAAATTGTTGCCGGTTCTGTTTTTTTGCTCTCCATCTACGATAAAGGCGATAAGGAAAGCATTTCGGATAAGGAACTGGACAACTTGCTTGGTCTGGCTGGGCTGTTATAAAAAAACCTGTATGAAGAAATCTTCAGTAAGAACTCAGACTGGATCGTTCATTTGTCAGGCACCTTCAGTTTAGTTTATTGTCACTTTCTTTTGCTCCTCCAAAAGAAAGTAACCAAAGAAAAAGAGGCCGGAAAAGAAAACCGTTTTTTGCAATTTGCAATTATCAATGAGCAATTAACAATTGGCAGTTCTGTACTTTTTCTTCCGCCGGGGATTGCTTACAGGGAAGCCGGTTGTAAAACACCGACAGGATAATTCATCTTTCTGTTTTCCCGCTCCAAAAAACAGTAAGGGTTCAGCGTTTGTAAGACTAAAAGACAGCGCCCGCAGGGCGCAAGACCCCAAGACAGCGCAGCATAAAGACAGCGCAGCATAAAGACAGCGCAGCATAAAGACAGCGCAGCGTTAAGACGGCGACTGAAAGGAGCAAGACAGCGCAGCGTAAAACCGAAGGGCGGCTTACATTGTGGCAAGCTGCCGGGAATTTATCTCCGAAGCCAGTAAACCAAGCCGGACTATTCTACAGATAGTTAAACTATTTACCGGAAGCGCTCAGACCGGGATTGTTTTCAAGCAGATAGCCTTCCAGGCCCTGACGGTCATGAATGTCATGTACCTCATCCCATCCAACATTTCCCTTCCGCTTAAGAGCTTCAAGTATCCTTATTATTGACAGTGCCACCTCAGCAGTCTGCCCGGGGCCCTTAATATTCAAATAGTCAATGGAATCAAACAATACCGCATTCACCTCTTCAAAAGTCAGCAGATTGCTTTTGCCATACCTGTTAATCCATTCCTCCTGTATAAGTGTATCATTTACATGACTCATGATAAGATATGTTGCCCTTCCGATCAGTTTTAAATTACTGGGATTAAGGCTGGTCATCGTATTTCCTATTACCCTGCCCAGCTTTGCCATTATCCCTGTTGAATGCGCATTAAGAAGCATCTTAAGGGCAATCTGTTTTCGCAATGTTACAGGATCAGGAAAGCCGGGCAAAGTTATATCAATATCTATATCAGCGCTATAGTTAGTGGGGGTTGAATGCCTGTCATCCATTCTGACTTTTAAGACACCCAGTGTTCCTCCTCTTTCCCTGAAAAGTTCCGCAAATCTCCTGAATGATGATTGCTTGTTGTCAAGCATGTCAATTTCATCGTCGATGCATACAATTAATCCAAAATCATCCTTGCCGGGACCTCTGTTCCTGATATTCCAGTCGGAAAATGAAAGATCATAGAGTGCCTTCTGATCATATCCTGCACTATCAAGACTTTTCAATGCAACTTCCTTAAGGTATTTGTCTTCTATTTCCTTTTCAAAGGCCGGTTTATAAAAGGATTTTTCGAGTCCTACGAAATCCCTTCCCAGAAAATTATGCCAGGCTTCATTTAGGTTATTTCCTTCGGTCCAGACCTGTATCCATGATTTTCTTTTCTCATCTTTTATTGTGTCGAGCGGGAAGAGCCTGAACGTAGGGCTTCGTTCGGTGCTGTCAACAAATACCGTAACCAGGGCATCACAGGCGAAATATGTAGCAAACCCGCCCTTTGCATAAGTTTCCGATTCGGCATCTGTAAGTTTCGAAAGGGCTGCTATTGTCTTGTCAACAGCTTGCTTCACGCCAATAAATGATTCAAGTCGTTCCTTTAATCCTGTATTTTGCCTGAAACCGATCTTGTCAAGTTCTGCGCTGTCCAGACTTTCCTTAAGCAATTTGTATAATGCTTCTTCCAGAACACAACCAAGAATAAATATTTCGCTTGTAGTTGCCTGCATTCGTGTGGAACCTGTAATTGACTGCGGGCCTGTGGCTAAATTGATCTTTGTAATAAACGGATTTTCAAGGACAGTCCTGCTTCTGTCAAATGGCATAAGCAGGTCATCGGGATTGTTATAAACAAAGTAAAGGTTCTTTGCGGCTTCTTCAGCAGCTTCTGCCGTCATCTCGCCGTATTGGTTCAATGCCTCTATAATTGTTCCTATTACAGATGAAGTTTCTCCTCCCTCTGTAACACAGAATACCACATCGCCTCTTTCGATGCCCCTGTCGTTAAGCTGCAAGCGCCCTATCAGCTTAAGGTCCTCAAATCCTTCAAGCGAACTGATAAGTGCCCTGTCGGCACCTGTCATCTCTCCTACAAGATAATCCTCTATATTTTCAGGAAACATGTCTTTGAGCTTTCCCCACAGCACCGATCTCTTAATCCCTCTCCAGAATGGTCTCCAGAAGGAACTCTCCATCTGCTTGGCGAGCCTTCCGGTGGAGCCACAGCCGTAGAAGTATATCTTTTTCCCCTTCCGGATTGCCCTGTAAATTGCATCTGAAGCCTGTTCAAGATATAGAGTATTGAGAGATAGCTCCTTAACTTTTCTGACTATATCTTCATCAACAGACAGTAACATCCTGAGGCCTTCCTGTGTGTTCTTACCTATTGAGGAACTTAAAGACCATGTTTTTGGATGCCTTTGTTCCGTTAAAAGTGAATAGAGATGAAATTGTTTCTTATTCTCAACATAATCAATTGACTGAAGAGATGGTTTCAGGTTAAGGTAATTTAGTACAGAACTCATTTTATTATTTATTAGATCATTAGTATTTTCCGTATGATTAAAATATACATCTTATAGTTTGCCCCCAATGCAGGTCTATGGCAGCTCTATATTTTCCTTTAAGCCCTTTAAAACCTCTCTCTCCCCATCTTTGCCACATTATCTCCGTTCACTACAGGTCTCAGCCTGAAGCTATACTCATATTTTAATCCGAGCAAACGGTATTGCGGATGTATTTCAGCACCCCAGGAGTTGTCACCACCCACACCCATCTGGCCCAGGTCAACATTAAGGTTGACAAGATCCCTTGGTTTTATATCAATGGTATGAGTGTTTGCGCTTTTTGCATCTTTGCGATATTGAGACAGCTTGCCCGGTGATTCAAAGTCGTCGTGGATATTTTTCAGTGCTGCAAAGCATATCAAGGGATTTCCGCTGACAAGCACTCCTGTCCCGTTGTTGTCGGTAAGCGTCAGCCATCGGGTATCGGTCTTATACCCGTTTTCCTGAGGTCTGATATAGGGCACATATTGCTCATCGGCGGTGCTTTCGTAGAGTCCGACATCAGCTGAGGTTTTCCGGTCGCAATAATTCTCATGCGGACCCCGGCCAAGCCACTTAAGATTTACGAACTCATCGGGAAGCTGCATCTGCATGCCCATCCGCGGGATCTCAGGTATCCTTTCAGAAACTTTTGAAAACTGATTCTTTATCACGATATCTGCTGATCCGTATATTGTATAGGTAGAAACATAACCGGCTATTTTTTGTCCGGTCTCGTCGGGGATGTCATATTCAAAGGTCACGACAACCTTATCCATACCTGGCTGGCTTATGTCGGCCTTTCTGATCTTTGTTCTTTCACCGGCTTTTTTCCAGACTCCCAGCTTCCTGTCCATCCCGTAGCCGTAATCGTTATCGGTAGGTGGTCTCCAGAAATCAGGTTCGGGACCTTTTGTGATGAGGTTTTTCGATTTATAAACGAAAGACTCCATGCGTCCCTTTTCAAGATCAAAGGTTATTTTCATGTCGTTGCCGCTTACTTCAAGCTTATTATCGACGGTATTTGTATTTAGCATAGCAAGTTCGTCGCGTTTTGCAGCTGCAGTTATGCCTTTTACAGGCAATATGAACTGGGCGCTTGCATACACATGATCTTCAGGTACGGAATTCCATTCCTCACTTTTCGATACTTTAAGGTTAAGGAAATATTCAGCGCCCGGTTCAGGGACAATTTCTGACAGGGGAAGTGTTACCGGCAATTCACTTCCCGGCTTTAATTCAGGTAATGGAATATTTCCCGACTGTATAGTCACTCCGTCTGATACCACTTCCCAGTCGAAGGTGAATTCTGACAGATCGGTAAAATCATACTTATTCGCTATTTTTATTATTCCCTTTTCAAGATCAACAGGAGTGAAGCCTACATACTGGTACACCCTTTTTAACTCCTTCAGGCCGGGTTTTTCTGCACGGTCGGGCCATGTAAGACCGTTAATGCAGAAGTTTCCGTCACTTGGGATGCCTTCCCATCCATAATCACCACCATATGTCCAGTATCTTTCACCATTTTCATCCGTTTCCAGCAGCCCCTGGTCAACCCAATCCCAAACAAAGGCACCCTGGAGAAGGGGATATTTTTCGATTACATCCCAGTAATCCTGCAGGTTTCCGGTGGAGTTACCCATTGCATGGGCATATTCACAAAGGATAAGAGGCCTGTCGTTTTTCGGGTTCCTGGCATAAGCTTCAATCAGATCAACATGGGTGTACATCGGACAGATTATATCGGTATGTCTTTCAGTCGTGTTTGTGAATTCTTCTGCCCGCTCATACTGAACCGGTCTGGTCGTATCTCTCTTTTTTGTCCATTTGTAATTATTGAGAAAATTATGCCCGTCTCCTGCTTCGTTCCCAAGCGACCATATTATCACTGACGGATGGTTCTTGTCCCTTTCAACCATGCCCTGCATCCTTTCAAAATGGGCAGCTGCCCATTCCGGTTTGTCAGCAAGAGTAACATCCTTGTTATACCCTATTCCATGTGATTCTATATTGGCTTCATCAATGACGTAGAGACCGTATTTGTCGCACATGTCGTAAAACAGTTCCTGCTGAGGGTAATGAGAAGTTCTGACAGCATTTATGTTATTGCTCTTTATGGTTTTTATGTCCTTCATGATAGTTGCCTCATCAATAACATGGCCTGTTATGTCATTATGCTCATGAATGTTGACTCCCTTCAGGTAAATGTATTTCCCGTTGATCAGGAGATTGGAATTCACTATTTCAACCTTTCTGAATCCTATCTTTGCTCCCACGTTCTCAAGGATTTCCCCTTTGTCATCGGCGAGGCTGATCACAAGAGAATAAAGATCGGGTCTTTCAGCCGACCATTTTTTTACATTTTCAATTTCGCCGGAAAAGCTTACGGAACCTTTTCCTTCCGAAAGGTTAACCTCCTTTGATTCGGTAAAGATCTTCGTATCGCCGTCAAAAAGCGAAGCTGTAACATTAGCTTTTTGCGGAACATCAACCTTGCTCTTCAGGGCAACGTCAATTTTAAGCAGTCCGTCACTATAATTATTTGTAAGGTCGCCTATTGCATAGAAATCGCAGATACGACTGGCAGGGCGAGCATGGAGAAATACGCTTCTCTGTATCCCGCTTAATCTCCAGAAATCCTGGTCTTCAAGGTAACTTCCATCACACCAGCGATATACTTCCACAGAAATAGTGTTATTACCCTTTTTCAGGTAACTTGTTATATTGAATTCAGCCGGCAGCTTGCTGTCCTGGCTATATCCTGCCAGCTGTTCATTGATCCAAACATAGAAAGCAGAGCTGACCGCCCCGAAATTAAGGAAGACTTCTTTGTCCTTCCAATCTGCAGGCACCCTGAAAGTCCTCTTATATGATCCAACAGGATTCCAGCTATGGTCTATATACGGGGGATTCATTTTGAAAGCATATCCTATATTGACATAAATCGGCACATCATAGCCTTTTCTCTGCCAGTTTGAAGGCACCTCAATATCATCCCAGTCCCGCACATCATAGTCATCCTTAAAGAACCAGCACGGCCTTTCGTCAGGCTTTTCAGAGTAGTGAAATTTCCAGTTACCGTCCAGCGACAGGTAGTTGGGAGAGCTCTCTTTAACATTTCCGAGAGCTGACATCTCATCCGGAAAACTAATCAGAGTGGCATGTGGAGGTTCCTTGTTTATGCTCAGAACCGACAGATTGTCCCAGTCGCGTGGCTCCTTCTCAGGAAATGGGACGCCCTCATACTTGCTGTATTTCTTACATGCTGAAAAAACCAGCGCAATCGAAAAGAAACATAATAGTGCTTTTTTCATGTCAGTATTTTTATGCAAAATAATATTTCAAAATGTCCTGTGATACACAAAGGGGATCAGGATCACCGGCCGCCAATCCTATAGCTTGCCGAGACCTGAATGTAGTTATTTTTCCATTTGTCAACGTACCCGAAATCGTTTGTCACAGGCACAAGGCCAAGAAACATCCTGAGGGCAACGTTCAGACGGAATGGGAAGACAGCTTCAATCCCGAATGTCAGGCCAAGATCATAATCCTCAAAATAACTTATTATATTATTGTTGTCTTTCGTTTCAAGGTCTTTCTGAACTGCATTTACAAGATATCCAAACTGAGGGCCGGCGTGCAGATTAACAGTGCTTACCGGGTAATAGCTTAAAAGCAAGGGAAGTTCGATATATGTAAGAACATCTTTCATTTCTTCGTACGCATCTCTCCAGTGAGAACCCTTGACTGATACCATCAATTCAGGCTGTACAGCCAGGTTATGCAGGATGAAATAGCTGAAGTTACCACCTGCACTGTAACCAATAATTCTATCCACATCAAAGTCAACATCATCCGTCATGCAGGTCTGACTGGCATAATTCAGTCCTGCCCTTACACCGAAACTGTATTTTGGAAGGGACCTTTTATAGTAACTGGTATTCCTGTATGATCTAAACTGCCCGTTTGCAATGAATAATTCAGGCGTTATCATAAGGATTACCAGCAGAATAAGAAGTTTCCTCATAATCCTTTGGTTATGTTTTCTTAACCATGCTAAAAGTAGCCAAAATAAAGAATTGCACAAAAAATAGCGCTTTGATATTTCCCGTGAACGAAAGGAATTGGGTTATGTTCATAACAGGATTCCCGGACATAAAGGCAAGACAGGACAGCTTTAATAACGTATGAACAGGCAACAATGTGACTGTAGCCTTGTTATGCTAAAAGCAGTTCTGATGTCAGAATAATCATGGCAGCAGGTTGTAGAACCTTAAGGAGTTTTGGTTTCCCGATACCGGTATTTCCGGCAATAATCATGAAGTATGCCGGGTGTTTTCCAATCCGGCAGGGAAGGTCAAAAGGGATCAGAATAAGCCTGATATCCTGCCGTCGCTGTCGATGTCTATTTTCTCAGCAGCAGGCACATTAGGCAAGCCGGGCATCCTCATTATAGTACCGGCAATGGGCACGACAAATCCGGCCCCGGATGCAAGCTCCACCTCCCTGATCTTGACAGTGAAACCTCTTGGCCGCCCTCTCATCGTCTGATCGTCCGAAAGCGACTTTTGTGTTTTCGCTATACATACCGCAAGGTTTCCAAACCCCAGCTTATCGATCCTGTCGAGCTGTTTTTTTGCCTTTATGGTATATTCAACGTGATCAGCTCCGTACATTTTCGTGCAGATCGTTTCTATTTTCTTTTCAAATGTCCATGAAAGATCATATAGCGGCTTGAACGATTCAGGACCAGTTTCAATGGCCTTCAGCACTTCATTGGCAAAGGAAATTGCTCCATCCCCGCCCCTGGCCCAGGATTCATTAATTGCCACCCTTACATTTCTTGAGACACAGTAATCCTTAAGCAGATCCAGTTCTGTCGGGGTATCCGTATTAAATCTGTTTACAGCCACAACCGGATTAAACCCGAAGTACTTCATATTCTCAATATGCTTATCAAGGTTGTCAAATCCATTTTTAAGGGCTTCGGTATCTTCATTCTGCAGGGAGGAAAGCTTTGCCCCGCCGTGATACTTAAGCGCCCGTATTGTAGCAACTATAACTACTGCATTCGTTTTCAGGTTTCCGAACCGGGATTTGATGTCAAAGAATTTTTCCGCACCGAGTTCACTGGCAAAACCGGCTTCAGTGACAACATAATCACTGAGCGACAATCCGGTTTTGGTGGCAACGATTGAGTTTGTACCCTGGGCGATATTAGCGAAAGGCCCACCATGAACTATTGCAGGAGTGCCTTCAAGTGTTTGTACAAGGTTCGGCTTAATGGCGTATTTAAGAAGGACAGCCATAGCGCCCTGGGCCTTAAGATCCCGGGCAAACACCGGCTGGTCAGAATAGGTGTATCCAACAAATATATTCCCGAGCCGTTTTTTCAGGTCCATCAGGTCGCTTGCCATGCAAAGGGTTGCCATCACCTCGGAGGCAGCCGTTATATTAAATCCCGACTGACGCGGAACCCCTTCGGTTGTCCCGCCAAGTCCTATAACTATATCTCTCAGAGAGCGCTCGTTCATATCCATAACCCTTTTCCATTCTATGGTTCTGGGGTCTATGCCCAGATTGCCTTCCTTGAGTTGAATATTGTTGTCAATAAGGGCAGCCAGAAGATTATGGGCTTTTTCAACAGCTGAAATATCGCCTGTAAAATGAAGGTTGATGTCCTCCATGGGTATAACATTGGAATATCCTCCCCCTGCAGCGCCGCCCTTTATTCCGAATACAGGTCCCAGTGACGGCTCGCGCAAAACCACTGTGGCCTTCTTCCCCAGCTTGTTAAGTGCCTGGGCAAGACCTATTGAAGTGGTTGTCTTACCCTCTCCGGCAGGAGTGGGAGTTATTGCCGTGACTAAAATCAGTCTGGAATTCTTTATCCGCTCCTCATCAATATAATGCAAGGGAATCTTCGCTTTGTATTTACCATACAACTCAAGATCATCCGCTTTTATTCCAAGCATTTCAGCAATCTCAACAATTGGCTTTATCTTGGCTTCCTGTACTATTTCTATATCCTGTTTCATCCGTATATAATTTATTTTAATGGTCGGATGGAACCCACATGGCTGAAAATTACATTAATACGTGTTTGAATTCAATCATGTGGGGTTCATTCCTAAATTTCTTTAGTATTATGTTCTTTTGGGAAAGATAGCAAATGTTTTACAGAGTTATAAATCAACATAGTATTTATTATTTGCATACTCACAAAAGGTACGTAACAGCAATTACTGCTCCCATTTCAAAATATTCGCACTCAGCAAGCGCGAATTCTCCATCCTGATACGCCGGCCAACGGGATAGTAATTATTTATACGGTTCCCTAAATTATTAATAAACCCCAGGGGGACTCCATTGTATTTCACTATATTCCAGCCTTTTACCGAATTATGGACTGGAATGGGATCACGGTGGAGATATGCGAATCCGCCCATGTGATTCAGATCAACCGAAGCAAAACTATCCTGGTTGAAATATACCGACATTGCAATGTCATGTGCAGGAAGATAGTTGTTTCCTTTGGCAATACAAATATCCGTTCCGGGCCTTACGATCTTGAGGCAGCCTGAAAGAACATTGTATTCATCATGTGAACACGGTATTGAGATCAAAACATTTCCATTCTTTATAAGGCTTTCTTCATTGAATCCGGTCCATTCCCGGGCAATTCTTCTTTCTTCATTGGTAACCCTGGCGTTCAGCGAGGTTTTGACTCTGCTTTGTTTTTTGACATTTCCATTTGTTTTCCGAAGGGCAGATATAAAAAAGCCCTCTCCTTTTACACTGCCCGGATAAAACCCGTATCCATAAATACCTTCGTGATATATTTCAGTAATTCCCTGGAAATTTGAGATATCTATCCTCACAGGCTCAGAACAGCTGTTATCCGTCAGCCACCTGATATTCTTTTCATTTTCCTCAGGATTAAATGTACATGTGCTGTAAACAAGAAAGCCGCCTTCCCTGAGAGCCGGCCATACATCACGCAATATTCTCTTTTGTCTGTCAGAACACAAGGTTGCATTGGCCGGCGACCATTCATCTATTACTGATTGCTCACGGAACATTCCCTCTCCTGAGCATGGTGCATCAACAAGTATCATATCAAAGAATCCGGGCAGATTACAGAATGCTGCCGGATCGCTTCTGGTCACCATAGTATTTGACAGGCCCCATTTTGACATATTTTCCGCCAGAACAGATGCCCTGTTAATTATAACTTCATTGGAAACCAGGTATCCGTTCTTCCCGATCAGCGATGAAAGATGAGTACTTTTACCGCCCGGGGCGCCGCACAGATCAAGAACCCGCAGGTTAACGGCATCTTTTAAAAGCTGTTTGAAGATCTCTTCAAGGAACATGCTTGACGATTCCTGCGGGTAATAACAGCCTGCATGATACAGAGGATCAGGAGTATAGTCAGGACGATCCGTGAGATAGTAACCTGAGGGGCACCAGGGAACAGCGGCTGCATTCAGAGGGACTTTATCCCATTTTGCCAGGTTAACGCGTATACTGGGCGTCTCCGGCTCCTGCAGGGCGCGGGTTAAAAGGCAGGAATCGACATACTCCTGACCCTGCAGGCGAACAAGAAAATCGACAGGTAACTTATGTGGCACTTTGGTATAGTGTTAACCGGTACTTGAAATGCCTGAATTTACAAACTGAAAATGATTGGATAAAACCCACATGTATTTCATACTCAAACATGTATTTATATAATTTTCAATCATGTGTGGCTCCATCCGGCCTTTAAAATAAATTATATACGGATGAAATCGCATTTACATCATATATAATCAAGCACAAAACAATCGTCATTCCTCAAAACTATTATCCCCTACTTCAGGATTCATATGTGAATATCTTTTCCACAGGTAATATACAGGTATGCCCAGTATCACAATACCCAGGCCGGGGAATGTGTAGTTTGGTTTGTACATTAACAGGATGATCATAATGAATACAATAACAATTATATACAGGGCAGGGATCACGGGATACCCGAATGCCTTGTAGGGCCTTGGTATTTCAGGCCGCTTTTTCCTGAGTATGAATATCGCAAGAATTGTAACGACAAAAAACAAGAGTACTGCAAAAATCACATAATCAAGAAGATCACTGTATGTTCCCGACAGGCACAGAAGCACTGACCATATACCCTGAACAACAATTGCAAAACCAGGAACACCTTTATTGTTTATTTCGCCAACCTTCTTAAAGAACAGCCCGTCTTTGGCCATTGCATAATAAACCCTGGGGCCTGCGATTATCAACCCGTGGTTACAGCCGAAAGTGCTGATCATGATAAAGACTGCCATAATAACAGCGGCATAATCACCCAGGAGTACATACATTGACGATGTTGCAACCCTGTCGTCTGTGGCATACTGGATGCCCCTGCTTATTACGTCGGTTCCGTCAGGCGAACCTGCCAGAGGAAGTGTTTTAATATATATAAAATTTGTCAGCATATAGATCACCGACACGATCAGAGTTCCCAGAAAGAGGCTGAGCGGTACTGTGCGCTTCGGATTGATAATTTCGCCCGAAATATATGTAACATTGTACCATGCATCGGCCGAAAAGAGAGAACCTACCAGGGCAGTTCCAATAGCAGCAACAAGGGCAAATCCCGTCAGGGCTACGATCTGATTATCAGGTCCGCGCTGACTTGCCTCCCAGAAAACAGCCTTGTTAATCTCGAATGAAGTCATGCTGTGTGCAGCGAACAGCCCTATAACAATAAAACCAAGCAGAGAGAAAACCTTGGTTGTTGTGAAGATGTTCTGGACGATCTTACCGGTTACTATTCCCCTGGTATTAAGCCAGGTCAGGAAAACGATCATTGCGATAGCCACAAACTGGGTACTGGTAAGTTTCAGAGGGCCCATTTCCAACAGAATATTCTTTTCAGAAATCCATGGCATAATAACCCCGCTGAACTTGGCAAAAGCCACAGCCACCGCGGCTATCGAACCGCACTGGACAACCAGGAATGTCGTCCAGCCAAAAAGAAATCCTACCAGGGGGTCATATGCCTCCTTTAAATAAACGTATTGCCCTCCGACTTTGGGCATCATGGCTGCAAGTTCTCCGTAACTGACAGCACCTATAACAGTTATTATGCCGGTGATGAGCCAAACAACCATCAGCCATCCGGGAGAACCCACATTTCTGGCGATATCAGAACTTACAATGAAGATGCCTGATCCGATCATCGCTCCGGCAACAAAGGAGATTCCGTCAAAAAGGTTTACGCGTTTCTTGAGAAGATTATTTTCGTTCTGCATCATTGACCAAAGTTCAGGCAAAAATAATCAAACATTTCAGAAATCATTTTCAGGTAATCTTTTTGTTAAGGAACTTCATTAAATGATAGATATACGCGGGTTCTCCCTGCAGCTCTGTGCCGGCCATGCATTCCCGGTGGAGAAATTCCGTCCCCCGGGAATGACTTAATAAACTGCCTGTATATCTGTATGTGAGATTTATGTGCTTTCTTCCGGTTCTCCGAATCACAAAAATTAACCACTTTTCTGTCAGTTTTCGAAGGGTACTTCCTTTCCGGTCAGTCTGATTCGTTGCGTAAGAACCTGTGTGAACTGAGGATCGAGATAACCCTTGAAGCCCGGTTGCTTGCCTCCTGTTGAAACAGTGAACCAACCCGGTTCGATGACTCTTTTTCCCTTTTTGTTGATTATCGAGAATTGCCCTGGCTGGATCGTAAATTCCACTGTTTTACTCTCGCCCTGTTTAAGGCTTATCCTTTCAAATCCTTCAAGCTGTCTTACCGGCCTTGGTGTTGAAGCTTTTTCGTCGGTAAGATATAGCTGAACGACTTCTTCTCCGTCATATTTTCCGGAATTGGTCACTGTTACCTGTACCTTAACCGGTAATCCGGCTTCAGCTTTCTCAGGCATAACAAGGTTGCTGTATTTGAAAGTTGTATAGCTCAGGCCATATCCGAACGGATATAATGGTTCCTGGCTGAAGTAACGATAGGTTTTGCCCTGCATATCATAATTCTCAAAAGCGGGAATTTGGTCTATTGATTTATAATAGGTTACAGGCAATCGTCCGGCCGGATTACAGTCGCCGAAAATAACATCAGCCACTGCATTGCCTCCCTGCTGCCCAGGGTATCCTGCAAGAATAACAGCGGCCGCCTTTTCATGTATTTTGTTTACCGACAATGCTCCGCCATTCATCAGAACAACAATAACGGGTTTTCCTGTAGCTGCAACGGTTTCAAAAAGTTCTTCCTGCATTTCAGGCAGGTTCAGGTCGGTGCGGTCGCCTCCTGAAAAACCTTTTATCTTTATTGGCATCTCCTCACCTTCAAGCCGTTGTGAAAGCCCGAGCACCAGTATTACTGCATCTGCTTTTTCTGCAGCCCTGACAGCCTCCTCTTTCAGCTTCCTGGATGGTCTTGTCCAAAGAAGTTTAAAATCAGCATCGCCGGCATAATTTCTGTAAACAACTTCTATTTTATATTTGTTTCCTGCCTTCAGATCAACAGAATACTCCTTATGAAAAGCATGGTGCTCATTCCTGTCGGAAAGGATTTCTTTTTCGTCGAGAAAAACGTCATAACCCCTTGATCCCCAGCTGCCGATAATATAGGTACCTGTCTCGGGCGGCACCAGGAATGTTGTCCACCTGACGGCAAAATCATCATCGGGGAGATTAATTCCGGGCGAAAGATGTTCCCAGTAAAAATTCAGATTGTCATCCACCCTTGTAAACACCGGTTCCCCATAAAGTCCGCAATTATTATAATATTCTCCCAATACTCCCTGCCTGCCATCAGGTGTTGTCAGGTAACGCGAAGGAATGACTGAAAGATTATGAACACCTTCTGCAAGATCACTGCCTTCGGCATATATAATTTCTGTCTCAGGAATGAGCTTGTTTGTTATACCGTCCAATACTGTAACGGGATTCACAGGTATTCCGTTGTAGTTCCCGATCAGCGATTCGAAATTATCTGCATTGGGACCGATGACTGCAATAGTTTTCAGATTCTTGTTCAGGGGAAGCAGATTGCCGGAGTTTTTGAGCAGTACTATGGATTTCTGTGCAGCTATCCGTGCAAGAGTGTTATTGTAATCGGAACAGTTGGCAAAAAATGGTATCTGTGCATACGGCACCATATCATCAGGATCAAACATTCCAAGCCTGAACCTTGCAGTGAGTACCCGTTTTACTGCGGTATCAATATCTTCTTCTTTCAGGAGTCCCCTTTCATAAGCTTTCATAAGCTGCAGGTAATCGGCACCGCACTCAAGGTCTGTTCCTGCCTTAACTGCAAATGCAGCAGCTTCGGCAGCATCTTTTGCATAATTCTGGAAATTCCAGAAATCGGATACTGCCCCGCAGTCGGAAACAATATACCCGCCGAAAGCCCATTCATCTCTGAGGATTCCGTACAGGTAGGGATTAGCACAGCAGGGATGGTCTCTGAACTGGTTATAAGCTCCCATTATTGAATATACCCCGGCATCAACCACCAGGGTCCTGAAAGCCGGAAGATAGGTTTCCCTGAGGTCCACCTCGCTTACCTTTGCATTAAAAGAATGTCTTAGCGTTTCAGGTCCTGAATGGACGGCATAGTGCTTTGCCGTGGCAACTGTTTTAAGGTATTTCGGATCATTTCCCTGCATCCCTTTTACAAACTGGTAACCCATTCTGCCTGTGAGAAAAGGATCTTCCCCGTATGTTTCATGGCCCCTGCCCCATCGGGGGTCACGGAAAATATTAATATTCGGCGACCAGAACGTAAGTCCCTGGTATATACCTCTTTTACCCCGCCGCTGGAATTCATGGTACTTTGCACGGGCTTCATCCGAAATGGCATTGGCAACATTGAACATAAGCCCCTCATCCCATGAATTAGCAATAGTTATGGACTGTGGAAACACTGTGGCATAACCTGATCTGGCAACACCATGAAGAGCTTCGTTCCACCAGTTGTATGCCGGGATGCCCAGACGAGGTATTGCCGGGGCAGTATACACAAGCTGATCGGCTTTCTCCTTAAGAGTCATCAGCGAAACAAGATTGTTCACCCTTTCCTCAATTGAGAGCTCAGGGTTCCTGAAGGGATAATCTTCCTGCGATTCCTGGGCGAAAACAGGGACCAGAATGCCGGAAAATAATAACGAAAACCAGAAGTAAAAACAGAATACCTTTTTCATCATTATATGATTTTGATTTTAACGGTTTGATGGAACCCACATGAGTAAAATTTATATAAATACATGTTTGTGTATGTAATACATGTGGGGTTCATCATTATATGATTTTGATTTTAACGGTTTGATGGAACCCACATGACTGAAAACTATATAAATACGTGTTTGTGATTTGGATCAGTCATGTGGGTTTCATATCAATTACTCATTTTAAATAAAAGTATATCAAACAACCGGAGAAGAGGCGCTGTATTCAGGAGAGCTTTCTCCCGCTCTTGGCAACAACTTCTGCCAGTTCCCGGATCTTCGGTTGTTTCCCATCTTTTCCCTTTAAATATTGCGTAAAATATTATGATTTCCGGTGTTTATCAGATCTTAATGAACAGCTTATTCTTGTACAGCCAGTAACATATATACCATAAAGCTGCCCAGACAGCAAGGCTTGTAATGATCCCAACAGTTATTTCACCTCCCCAAGAAAACAGGGAAAAAGCGAACGGAGTGAACATTTTGTACAGCAAATCGGCTCCGCCAACCTCAAAGAAAATATAGATAAAGATACAATTCATACCCACTATCACAAACATTCTGGATCCATTCCGGAATAGTTTCTTCACATCAATAAGCCAGTATGAAAAACATAGTGCAAGAATTGCCCAGCCGCCGCTGGCAAACACGAATGAAGAGGTTGCTATTTTCTTGATTATAGGGGTAATATTCAGGATGTCCATCGAGTAACCTATTACCAGACCTGCAATTCCGGCAATTATCATTAGCCTGATCTTTTCGGCTGAGGTTTTGCTGCTCATAATCAACTTGCCGCACAGAACTCCCCAAACAGTATGGGCTATGGTTGGGAAAGCATTTATAGTTGCCCATATGCTGGCTTTGTCAACTCCTTCTATTTTGTTGTTGGCCCATGCCCCCAGGTTCTCATATGGCACCCAGGGATGATTAAAGCCTTCCACCGGGAAGAAGCGGTAGGCAAGATCCATGACCAGCAGGACAGCTACAGTAAAAATAAGCTGGAACAAAAAACTCCTGTTTCTTATCAGGAATGCAACCAGGTATGTTACTGACAGTTGTGCCAGAACATTCTGCAGTCTGAACACTATTCTTCCCGGGCCAATACAGTAAATCGCCCATCCGAAAAACAGCAACAGTAACGAGCGTTTGATAGCGTGCATTAAAATTGACCTGTCACTTTCTCCCCTCTTCTTTCTGTTAGCCACAGCAAAAGGGATGGCCACTCCGACAATAAACATGAAGAATGGCTGAATCAGGTCCCAGAAACGCAAGCCGTTCCACTCATGATGATGCAACTGGGTACCCAGGAATTGAGTTAATCCTGTGTTGATTGAAAGCAGATAACCGTAAAGCCGTGTACTCTCGCCCATCAGGAGGAACATTGTAAAGCCCCGGAAAAAATCGACCGAAGTCACCCGGCCCGCCGGAGCAGAAAGCAGTTTAAATTCTTTTGCTTCCATATTTTGATTTTATTTTTTCAGATCTGATCAATTATTAAAAGTAACAAAATTTGAAGAGAGGCCTTGTCTGATCAATTAATTTTTTCCTTGCCCCGGTGCACAGTGTTCGGTGCTCTAAACCACATACATACACAGGATTTCTTTATCATTGTTATTCATCTTTGTTTCGGGCATATATCTTTTCCGTTTTCTGATGGTCAGAATGCCTGAAGATGTTTCATCAGGTTGTCGGGTATCATTTCCCCGCGTATGCTATTGAATTTTTTGGGAACCTTGCTTTTGGCAGTGATATCCCACAGGTTTATATTCATTTCACGCATGGCAAGAACAGAGGGGATCCATGCCTGAGTCCATCCTGTTTCAATTGACCAGGCTCCCCAGCCTGAATCGGCATTTGATCCGAGATAATCCCACTGAGTGTAATCAAAGGCCCTGAACCAGCCTCCATCCACACCGGAGTGTTTCTCGCTCCTTACCTGGATACGTATCAGGAAATCAGCAAGTTTATCGGCCATTCTCCTGAACTGTTCATCGCCGGTAGCTGCATAGGCTTCATGAAGACCAAGGAAAGTAAAGTTGCATGTATAAAGCAGGTCAGAGACAGGATCTCCGTTTTCCTGAATAAGCGGGGCTTCATTTGTACCATATGATTCATTCGATACTGAGGGCACATAATCACCTTTGTCAAGAGCCCCAAGTTCCTCCCTTATTGCTCCCGACTGGTCCTGGCATCTCTCAATATCGTCAGCTAATAGGCTCAGCCATTTCCGGTATTCAGGCTTGTCATCAACACGTATCAGCCATGCAAGAGGCAGAAGCATCCTTCCCCGTTCCTGTTGTATGCCATTTGTCCATCTCCAGCCGTCAGGATATGCATTCATCATCATCTCAACGGCTTTTTCGGTTTTCTTCAGCAGCGGTTCCCATTTTGTTTTATCGTACAGCCACAGGTATGAAGCCCAGGTCCATGCTTCATAATGGGGCTGGAAAAGTATAGTGTTGCGCTTCAGGTAACTTTGCCAGCCATCACGCATAAGATCAGGATTTTCAATCCTGCGGCCCCGAAAACCGTTTATCCCTGTTGTCCTGAAATTACCGAGGATATTTTTCACAAGCACCTCATCCCAGCGATCAGTGTTAAGGATTGCTGACGTGCCCATGCATCCAAGTATTGCTTTGATATCATTGTCCTGGTAAAGGGCCTGCGCGTTACCGGGAGCCCAGAAAAGAAGCCCGTAATTATCCAGTTCCGGATTATTCTGAAACAGTCCGGAATTGAAGTAAAGCCAGTCCAACAGGTTTCCTGCAATCAGCGAGCTTCCGGTATCTCCGTCCATTAATCCCCTGAGCGCAAAAGCAAGGGAGCTTTCCCCGTTGGAATCGCTCCGAAGCCACCATCGCACGGGCTGGCTTCCATCGAGATGAACCTCCGAAGCAATACCTTCAAGCACGCCGTAGCTTCCGTCGCCCGGTGCAGCCAATGGCGGGGGTGCTGCGTTATTTACGGAAGGCACAGTGGTATGCATATTTGAATCATCCAAATTCCACAAAAGTTTGTATTCCTCCCATCCGTCCTTGCTCAGAAGCATCCCGGCCGTTGTATGCCAGTCTATTCCCCGGGTAACTGCAATGCGGGCAGCATCGTCAGGCAATTTCTCCTCACAGGAATATGAAGGTCTGACATCAGGGTTCCAGTCCAGAGAGTACTGATGAGCCGGTTTCCCTCCAACGAATTGCAGGATATATGCCAATAAAGCCTGAACAGAACTTTTGGGTGCATAGCGGGCAGTAATGAACTGGCTCAGTTTGGTCGATGAAACCATCACTTCAGCATCAGGAAGCATAAACAGTATCGGACTATTGTCTGTGTCATCCATACCATATACTGCACGATCGTATCCGGCCACTTTCCCGGCTGCCAGCAGAGGGTCCTGAACATCGAAAGGAACATAATGACAGCCGTGTATTGATAGTATCTCCATCTTTTCGAGCCCGGGGATCGACCCAGTAGTGACAACAACCCTTTCAAGGTTAGTACTCCCGGGTTGTCCGGCCGTCAGCCCGGGAAGCCATGATGGATATTCCACATAGACCCTGAGTTTCTTTTCATCCGCCATCTTCAGAAATGCCGGATCAATTGCTGTCGTCTTTTCAGGATATCCGTCTGCAAGTATCATGATCCCCGTGCCTTCCTTAGCCTCAGCAACAGCCTCAAAAAGATCGTCATACTGCTTACAGGGTATTCGGTTTTTCTTAATGGTTACGAAGAGATCATTGTCTTCACTGCAGACGATGCTTATTCTGTTCCCGCTTACGTTTCCGCAACTCCCCAGAACCAGCATGACAAAGATAACACCTGCGAAAAGCAGGATGAATGTCGGTGATTTTTTGTTTAATATCATATAATATGTTTTTTTCCGGCCGCCATATATAAGCTGCAGCCATAATCAGATTGCATTCTGAAGTGCAAGGAACAATCCTTTATAGCATTTCATATACTCAACAGGTTCACAGCTTACCCTTTCTATTTCTGCATTGCAGTATCCCCGGTATCCCATATCGCTCAGCGATCTAAAAAACTGCCTGTAAGGATAAGCCGGGTCATGCAGGTCATGCATATGCACTCCTCTTATCCGGTCTTTTATCGAGTTAAAATAATACTCCATTCCTTCATCCTCTGTATCGGTAATAATACAGTTCCGGTTAACATAAACATAAGGGCTGTTTGAATAGTCTATTGTTTTTTTTATTACAGGAACTGAATTTGTGCCGGAACCATGGACGCAGACCCTTACCTCTACTCCATGGTCATTCCCGTATTCAAAACACATCACCTGTAAAGACTTCATAAAGGCTTGCCTGAACTACGGCTTAGTTATTCTTCTTTGATTCAAGCGTCCTCTTTAAGAACTTCTGGTTCATCTCGTCAGAGTCGCCATATTCCGTCCTCAGTTCTTCCAGTCTCCTGTGCAGCATTTCACGTATCTCGGCATAGGCAGGGTCGTCGTAAACATTTCTCATTTCTGAAGGATCTGCTTTCAGGTCATACATTTCCCATTCATCAATATCGTAATAGAAGTGTATGAGCTTGTACTGTTCGGTTGCCACGCCATAATGCCGCTTAACCATATGCTCTGAGGGATATTCATAATAGGTGTAATATACGGCATTGCGCCATTCATCAGATTTGCCGCTCACAAGTTTTCTGAAAGACAATCCCTGCATGTCATCCGGGATTTTCACACCGGCATAATCGAGAAAGGTTGGAGCAAGGTCAAGGTTCTGAACAAGCCTGTCTATTTTCGTTCCCGGTCTGATCTCTTTTGGATACCTCATGACAAGAGGTGTCCGGAATGACTCCTCGTACATGAATCTCTTGTCGAACCATCCGTGTTCCCCCAGGTAAAAGCCCTGGTCGGAAGTATAAATGACTATAGTGTTTTCGTCCAATCCGGCCTCTTCAAGATAATCAAGAACCTCTCCCACGCCATCATCCACTGATTTTATACATCTGAGGTAGTCCTTTATGTACCTGTTGAACTTCCATAATGCTAGCTCATTTCCTGTAAGGCCGGCTTTCAGGAATTCCTGGTTCTCGCTTTCATAGGCAGCCATCCAGTTTGCCCTCTGTTCCTGATTCATCCTCTTGATATCGTTGTAAAAGCGTGTCGTATCACCGTTGGGATCCACTATAAGCTTGAAATCATGTCCCCACATTGCATGACCGTCTATTTTCATCTCCTGTGTTCTGGCAGCCGTTCCCCTTCCGGAGTAATCATCAAAGAAGTTTGCAGGGGGATCGAAAGTGATATCGTCATATAGATTTACATATTTTGGAGCCGGGAGCCAGTTCCTGTGAGGAGCCTTCTGGTGATAGAGAAGGCAGAACGGTTTTTCAGGATCCCTTTTATTTTTAAGCCAGTCGATAACTGCTTCGGTTATGATCTCAGTGCAATAACCCTCTATCTGCTTCCTTTCACCATTTATCAGAAAATCAGGATTATAATACTGGCCCTGCCCGGGCAGAACCATGGAATAATCAAAACCCTGAGGCAGTCCGTCGAGGTGAATCTTGCCTATCATGGCTGTCTGATAACCATTTGCCCTGAGTAATTTCGGGAAATTTTCCTGATCCCAGTTGAAAGGCTCAACATTATCTACTTTTCCATTAATGAAACTGTGCTTGCCTGTCAGCATCACCGCCCTGCTTGGCGCACTAATGGAATTGGTAACACAAGCCCTGTTAAAAATGGCCCCTTCCCGGGCAATACGGTCAATATTGGGAGTCTCATTTAATCCATAGCCATAGGCACTGACTGCCTGGTAAGCATGATCGTCGCTCATTATGAACAGGATATTCGGCTGGCTCGTGTCTTTCTTTTGTTGTGAACTGCAGCCCAAAATGCTTGTCCCGGCGGTCGTCAATGCCAGGGTTTTCAGGATTGTTCCATTCATATGATCAGGTTTTTGAGATTACAAGGTAAAAAAAGTTTCTGAAAAGTCACATTCTTGCCCGATTTCCCCGACTAAGGTCTCATTAAACAACAGGTATGGTTAGCAATTTGCCCTGATTATTAGAAGGAAGGGCATCAGGGCCTGTCATTCATAAAACCATCCTTGAGAACTGTTTTGTGAATACACACCGGCTCGTTTCCCTGGTTTTTTATAATGTATTTCCCGAATGTAGCCGGAACTATGACTATATCAAGATAATTCTGAATATAGAATCTTCCGGGGTCTTCAACCGACCGGATCATAACTTTCTCGCCGTCAACCAGTACAAGAGCGTGAAACTTGCCATTGGTGTCATCCTCAATGTATTCCTCAAATTCAAGCCTGCGCAGGCTGAAGTAAATGAGATGGTGTTCCCCGATCACGTACTCAGCATATTTATCTCCTTTTCTTATAAGGATAGGATCCCTGACAAGATTTTCCTTTACCCAGGAAGTTGTTCTTTCTTTTATCACAGCATGTTCTCCATGATATGTATGAATGGGTCGCGGCACTCCATCGAGGTCAGATCGCAGATAATCGTACAACTTATAGGTATAGGAACCCACAGTCAGGCTGCCCGTTTCAAGTACTAACTGGTTGCGCCCCGAGGCATGGATGGTACCTGACGGGATCATAAACTGCATGCCAGGTCGTGAAGGAAAACTGTTGACATATTTCCCGTAATCAACGGGAGTGAATTCTTTTTCCGACTTTTTTACTTCATTAATAAACTCACCGGTATCAACCTCATCCCAAAATCCTATGTAAGTCTTTGCACCATGGCCTGCAACGACAACATAGTAACTTTCGTCCTGCCTGCCAAGCTCATTAAAATTCGTTATATTATACTCATGGCCGGAATGCACCTGGATCGACATGTTTCCATTGCCATGCCAGGTATCATCATAATTGAGCCTCACAGGAAAGTAACCCTTGAATTTTTCCATGCATTCCTTTCCCATCAGAGCCTCACCTTCTGCCTGAACAAAAGTAAAGAAAGGGAATTCAAGCATGTGTCTGCCGGCTTCTGCCACTATGCTTACCTCAAGAGGAATAAGGTCAAATGCCCAGGCACAATTCTTCATCCTTTCAGGAAGGTTTCTGATCTTCTTCAAATACTGTCCGCCCCATACTCCTTCAAGATATACCGGCTTGCAACGGAAAGGGTATCTGACCAGCGATGACATTATCGACCTGAATGTTCTCCATGGCATCATATTGATATTAACCGGATCGTCGCTGGCAATATAGAAATCTATCGCATCATTCTCGATCAGATCTCTTCTGTGTTTAACAGCAACCTCATAATCAACATAATAACAACGACGAAGCAATTCCTTTAAAGGTCTTGCTGTATGATCTCCAAGATTTTTCAAGAATCCCTTTCTTGCCCTCAGCACTACTTCTTTTGGTGTAACATCGAAATAGAATACAAAATCATAAAGCGGACGCAAAGTCCTAACGGTACATCCGCAACCGTAAACAATTATTACTTCCCCTCCCCTTTCAGAAGTCTTCGATTTTTCAAGACTCTCAGAAAGTGTTTGCAATTTTCTGCTGTCCAGCATTTCCTCGTAAGTGCCATCATACAGACGTCCAAATAGCTTTACAGGATCTTTTTCAGGATCGGACTCAAGACTCACAGAAAGCAAGCGGTCAAGTTGATCAGGAGTTTTAAATATCGTTGAGAAATCAACGGCGGTAACAGAAAATAATTTCTCTTTAAGATACTGGCTTACAAGATTTACGGTTTGATCCCACATAGCGCCTATATAACCTTCAAGGGCGATTGCAACATTACATCCTCCACCTTCAGAAGATTTTTCTGCCAGCAGCTTACTGATGTAATAAGCCGATTCTTCTATGCCTGAAATAACTGACTGTACAGTTCCTTCATCCAGTTCAGGTCTGTTGATAGCTGTCTGATCATCATAATCAAACGGATTGAACATAAAACTCATCTTCTGTTCCTTTATTAAATGATACTGAAATCAAGAGCAAGCCAGGAAACCTTGTTCTGAAGCATGCTAACCGCAATTAAGCCATGCCAGCCCCTTCGCCGGAGCAAAACACAAATAAGGATTAATCCTTTTCGCCAACTTGCATTTCCTCCTGGATTGACCTGAATTCTTCCGGAATGATGAATAAGGAACAATCACAACGGAGTAATGTCGTAAATGTAATCAGTTTTAGCAAACGTCAAAAATTGTCATAAAGCAACTATAAACTTATAAAATTGTCCATCAATGTTTTTTTCAATATAGTTCAATATTTCCACTTGCAAATAATCTGCTAATCAATTATCTTATACTCAGTTTTGGCAATACGCAAAAATGCCTGACAATCAAACACACATGAATAAAATTAAACGCTCCTTTGTGTTGGAAACAATTTACAATCAAGCGTGTTTACTGTCGTCCGGCAGAAAGCATTACAACAATAAATTCAAAATCACATTAAGATGAATAGACTCATTATTATCCTTTTCGCTTTTGCACTTTTTTCGTGCAATAAACAAACCAAACCGGTAAATGAGGATCTGGTCAGGTTTGATCCTTTTCCTCTTGAGGTTCCGGAACAGAATTCACTGCTGGCCGGATGGGAGGAAAAGCCTGTTCTTGATACAAAACTTATTGAAGATATGGAAGATGACAGTGACTGGATAGTGACAGGCATAGGAGAAATGAGCTATACCGAAGAGCGTTCAAAGGACGGGAAAAGATCACTCAGGTTTCGCACCTCCCTAAGGGATGAGGAACATTACCGCCGTAACAGAAGCAAATGGGATTCGTTTGAGGCAGGGCAGGGTGGTTCGTCATCGGTGCGTCTCCGTTTCAGCCAGCCTCAGGACTGGTCAGACTATAACCGGCTGTCTTTCTGGGTTTATGTCCATCCAACCTCCATGCCCAACTATTCATTCAATATAGGCATTCAAAATGAAGGATATGTTCCTTCACCCACCAAACCACGAACCAGTCACTTTATCCATGACCTTAAACCCGGCGAATGGAATCATATTCTTTTTGAAATACCTCATCTCGAAAGAGATAAAGTAAATCAGTTTACAATTCACCAGACACTTCGCGGGCATAATCCCGAAGAAGAAGGCATTGTTACCTATGACATCGACAAAATTGAACTTCAGCGTGTTGAAACCGACCAGTACGAAGGCTGGACTGTTGCCCCCGGGAAGTTTTCATTCAGCCATGCCGGGTACAGACCTTCAGATTCCAAGATAGCCATGGCGGGAGAAGGAGTCGGCAGCGATTTTCAACTTATTGACAACAATGACAAAATTGTTTTTTCAGGAAGTGTTAAAACAATCAGTAACCTTAACGGTAAATTCAACATCATCGATTTTTCCGATCTTAAATCCGAGGGTTTGTACCGGATAAAAACAGGAACATTGATTTCCAATTCTTTTCCCGTTGACGAGAACATCTGGCTGCAACCGGTCTTTAAGTCCATAAACTTTTATTACTGTCTGCGTTGCGGCTTCCATGTACCTGGGGTTCATACCGAGTGTCACAAGGACTGGCAGGGATTCCTGGGCGATGAAAAAAAGATCATCAACGGCGGATGGCACGACGCGGGCGACCTGTCGCAGGGATACTGGAGAACGGCAATGGCGGCCTACACCATGCTTAATAATCTGGAAGCGCTCAAAGGGAAAACTGTTGCGGAGGAATTGTCACAGCGAATACGTTCCGAACTGGCCTGGGGAGTTGAGTGGCTTCTTAAAACACGATTCGGTAACGGTTATCACATGAGCTGGGCCCTTATGCG
This sequence comes from Bacteroidales bacterium, assembly GCA_040769065.1. Lineage (GTDB taxonomy): Bacteria > Bacteroidota > Bacteroidia > Bacteroidales > VadinHA17 > LD21. Next base: position 3,275,805 of record JAXGLU010000001.1, on the reverse strand, counting down.
CATATATACCGATAACGAAGTAGGAACCATAGATGACGTCCTCTCTCCGGCAGCAAATGTTCCATGGGAAAATTTCCTGGCAGCAGCTGTACTTAGCAGGACTTCCCAAATACTTGCCGATTCTCATCCTGAACTTGCCGGCAAGGCAAAGACTGCAGCCCTTGAAGACTGGGAGGCTGCAGTTGCATCCACTAATGATCTCGATCAGCTCGATTACAAGGAGGCTTCGTGGGGAGTAACCTCTTCCCTGTTGCTGGCCGGGATGACAGGTGATAGCAAATACACTGATCAGGCGGTGAGCCTTGCAAAACATCTCCTGCAATGCCAGGAGCAAAGCTTTAAGGATAATATCCCGATAACCGGATATTTCTATACCAACACGTCGCGAAAATCGGTGATCCATAACTATCATGCCGCATTTGAAGAAGCTCCTCTTATCGCGCTTAATATGCTGTGTCGTGAGCTGCCCGGTCACGACGACTGGATAAAATGGTACAGCGCAGCAGTGCTTCACAGCGAATTCTTCATGAAAAGAGGAAGCCGCATTGCAGCACCATACGACCTTCTTCCAAATTCAGTATGGAAAAAAGAAGAGATTATGGCAGAGAAAGATGAGCAACTGAGAGAAAGCCTGCTGGAGCAGTTCAACGACGGAACTCATTTAAACAATGACTACGTGCTACGGACATTCCCGATATATTTCAATAACCTGTTCCACGGGAATACCAACATCCACCTGTCATCCACATGGGCGCTTGCTGAAGCTTCAAGCCTCCGAAACGATCATGAAGGCATGAAGCTTGTGGAAAAGCAGCTGCAATGGGTTCTCGGTGCCAATCCATTCGGGCAGAGCCTTATGTATGGCGCAGGGTATGACTTCGCACCTCACTTTGCCTACTGCCTGAAGAACGTTGTCGGTTCACTTCCGGTGGGAATGGATTGCATGTCGGGCGACGAACCGCATTGGTCGGCCACCAATGATGCAACCTACAAGGAAATATGGACAGAGCCTTCATCAAGATTCATGGGGGCTGTGTCAGTTTTTACTTCCGCTGACAAAACCAATTCACCGGCAAAACGGCAAGACCTTGAGATTTCGGCAGAATCGGCCAGGAATGAAGATGGAAGTGTCAAGCTCAGGATCACACTTATAGGAAAAGGGAAACATAATATAGCCATAAAGGCTTTCAACGCCATAACTGACTTTGAGGGACAGGATGTCGATCTCTCGGATTCCGGCACAGAGATCATCAATCTTGTTCTGACCATCCCCGACAGGAACAAGCCATATGTTGCAGTAGTTTCAGCAACCGATGATCCGGACCTGAGGGCCGAGATTGTCGGAGCGTTTATTGATGCACCCTTCTGAACCCGGGTTGGCTGTCAGACTCCTCCGGTAGCAGGATAAGAAGCCGGTAAGTAAGTGATCTGTCAGGACGCGAAACAGACTGCGAAGCAGGGCGCAAAGCTTTACTTCCTTGTCTTTTCGGCATAGATCGCGTCCACGAGTCCATCTTCGCCGGCATCGGCGCCGAGCTGCCAGAACATGATACCTCCCAGGCCATTATCAATGACATACCTTGTTTTAAGCCTTACCGACATGGTGTCGTCATAGGTAATGAATACACTGTCCGTTGCACTGTACAGGTATGGCGCTTTAGCAATTGAATCCCAGTAACGAACGTATCCGTTCTTATCCTCCATCGCTTCTCTTATATTGGCGTAGCTTCCGCGGCCTCTCCACCTTCCCCTGTTGAGCTGGTAAAGTCCGTTATTTTCAGGCGGCACTCCCTGCCATGCCCTGCCTGAGAAATTTGATCCTATAACTATCCGGGCCGGATCAACACCTTTGTCAATAAGGAACGAGACGATTTTTTCCGTGGAAAAAGGCTTTGTAGAATCGCCTCCTTCAATCATTTTGGCAGCGGCCGGTGTCCCGGCTATATCTTCCATTTTTATCAGGCCAAGATTTGTATGGTGCGATGTATAAGGATCATTGCCGCCGGCAAGATCGTACGACATGACGTTAATATAATTGATGCACTGCATAACCTTGTCGATCTCTATATGATCAAAAGCTCTCTCCCAGCCGGCACCCGCAAAGGTAAGAATCTGGTGTTTGCATATACTGTTCAGTCCCTCCCTTAACTCACACATTAAAGCAGTAAAGTTCTCCTTGTCTTCGGGTATATAAGGATTACCCATACCCGGCAAACCGGGATATTCCCAGTCAATATCCAGTCCGTCGAGCTTATATTTCCTTATGAATTTAACAACACTTTTTACAAATTTTGCCCTGTTTTCTGCTGATCTGGCCATTTCTGAAAAACCACCTGATCCGGCCCATCCTCCACAGGCTATCATCACTTTAAGGTGCGGATAATTTTTCTTCTGCCCGACAAGAGCTTCCAGCATAAGGTCAAGTGTGTCCTCGGGGAATTTCATTTCATTGTCGATAACTTCCGTAAAAGAGAAAATAATATGGGTCAGTTTGTCATATGGAAGTGTTTCCGGTTTGAAATTCTCCCAGCGGGTGTAGTAGTAAGCCATAACAGTCGGTCCTTTATCTGCCGGATCTTCACCGGTCTTACAGGAATATGCCAGAATGCTCAGAACGACTGAAAATAATACGAATAGTTTCTTCATAAGTTTTACGTTTTAATATAATACCTGATTTATAATTCTTTAAAATCCCATTGACAACATTTTATTCCTATCAACCGTCAATTTCATTCACTGCGTGGGTTAACAAAGTCAAGATAGTACCAGTATGTATTCCCGAATTCTTTCTGGATTGATGTTCCTTCCGGTGATTTTCTCCTGTCAGCACTCGAAACTGTCAGAATGTATCTTGAGAACCGGGAATCAGACTCACTGCTTATCTCCGGGCCGTCTTTGTATGGAAGACTTCCGGCTGCGGTCCTGTAAACCAGGGCTGCCTCCTCCATATGCTTCGGGATTTTCGAATAACCCAGAGCAGGAAGTCTGCCGATATTATTTACAACCTGCCCGAAGTCTTTCCCGAGCATATACCATGCAATCATATACTCAAAGGCTTTCCTGTTCGCCGGGTTAGATTCATACAAAGCTGTAATATTCTCCTGTGAATTTCCAATGCGCACAATGAAGTCATCATTTGGTTTGAGCAGGATCTTTTCGCCCAGTTCCGGATCAGATCTTATAAGCTCCGGATTTGAAAGCATCTTTTCATAGTTTTTTGCTTCTTTCCGGTAATGAAGTGTTCTTTTTAACACACTTATGTACTTCTCCGCAATCCTGTAATGACCGTTTATAAGGTTGGTTTTTATCAGCAGCCTTATGTTTTCAGGATGAAATCCCTGAATTACCATTGATTCAAATGCCCAGCGATGAGCTTCATTGACAAGCCCAATGGAATAAAAGAAATATATGCCCCTGAACATCTTATTTATGCTTATCCTGGAATCCCATGGGATGCTTATCGACATTGTACCGAAATCCTGTGGGGCAAAAAACAGCCTGTCGCACAATAAATCCTTTTCCGACAGCGAAATATTGTAATAGTACTGGGCAACCGGATTCCGGTACCTGTTAGATTCCTGCAGCCTTATTACTCCTTCCCAGTCCCCGGCAATAAACCGTTTCTCAAGGTCAAACATTCCTGCTGTAGTCTTGTTGTAGTTTCCTGCAAGTAAATAGAGTGTCAGTATAGCCGGGAGTAACAGGGATCCTGCGCACATGATCCGCCCGGATTTCGCATTTGTATCTATTAAGCTGAACAAATAAATAAATGCAGGATACAGGATAAAAAACAAAACCAAAAACAATAATGTTGAAGGATTTGTGAAAATTTCCTTCATGGGAAAAGGATAATGCATCAACCCTGTCCATGTCTGGAAGAAAACGACTTCCCTGAAAAGAAGAAGGGAAAGCCCGGAAATAAATATCAAAACAGCTGTAAAAACATATCTCTTGTTGATCAGGCTGTATAATGCAGCCATCCCAAGAAATATCCATGCAAATGCACCTGTCAGGAAGAAAAACACCGGGAAAAATGCCAGTACAATTATGTGTGTTCTTTTTGTCTGTGATGACACAAGAACCAGGAAATAAATACCGGTCAATAAAAAGCCCAGGTTATTATGCATCAGGTAATTTATATTTGTCTGCATCAGTATCAGAAAACTTATCGCAAGGCCAGCCATCAGCAATGAAACCGCAATGCCTGAAGGCTTTTGGGAAGATATCCTTTTGCCAATCATGAAATAAACCACCCCTGTCAATGCTAAAATCACCGACAGTATAAAAGCCCCATACATGGAACTAAAATAACCCTGGGTAAGAAAATTGCCGGAGTATTCAATCAATCCTCCGGGTTTTGATATGAATTGTTTTAAATATTCATCCGAATAAATAAATAACGACAGTTTCTCCTGGTAGTAGAATATATAATTGAAATAAAAGTAATAAGCTACCCAGACAGTAATCATGATTAAAGCCGCCAGGAAGTATTTCCCATATCCCCGGCCTTTCTTCCGGGCAGGCTTTCCTACATTCTTCTTTGATTGGTTCATTTGAATGCACTTGGTTGGAACTCCATGTCTGAATATTTTATACTCCGGCCCATCCGGTTTTTTCAGGTTCTTTTCCGGAAGCGCGTTCAAAATCACGCGGCCCTGTCCTGATCCTTCCTTTCACAAACTCCGGCCTGTTAAAAGTTTTAATCATCCGTGTGTACAGACCGGGATCTTTCTGAGGCAGGACAAAAGGTTTTCCTGTTGAACCATCCGTATTAAAATGCACGAAATATGGTCTGGCAGTCAATCCGTCATCCCTCTTGCTGCTGAAAACCATCCATTTACTGTTAGACGACCAGCTATGATAGCTCTCTGCATAATCGCTGTTTATATTCATACGGTCTGTCTTACCTGTCTCGAGATCTTTAAGATACAGGTCAGCTTCCTTATGCCAGATAGAAAAATTTCCATAGTTATGCAGGGTGAAGACAAGATACCTGCCATCGGGCGATATCCTTGGAAAAGAAACACTCTTGCCTGCCGAAAATGCATCAAAAACCATCTCAGCTTCCCCGAATGAGAAAGACGACTCATCAAAAGCTCTTCTTACAAGATCATATTTTATACTTCTGAAGTCTGACGTGTCAGCTGTTTGCCGTGCCCTGCAATAATACAGATAATTGCCGTCAGGCGACCATTCAGGGAAGGTTTCCATATATTTTATGGAATCATCTTCCGGAACAGGCGACATTAAATTCTTTTCAGTATCATAAATCACAAGCGATGAAGCAAGGTCTATAACTTCAATATTGTATTCCTGAGAGGCATGGAAGCTTTGGACAATGCTGTTTGAGGAGAACGCCAGAAGCTTCCCGCCGGGGTGCCAGGCAGGATACACAGCCCCGTACTTCATTTCCGACGCTTTCAGGTCCCTCCGTGTAACCTTGTTCCCATCGACAAAATAGGTCCCGCCAACAGACCCCCTTACATGGATCAGATATTTATCGGGATCATTGCAGCATAAGGAATGGCAATTAATGCAGTTGGTGCTGAGCAACTGGTTCTCAACCAGCGATCTCTCCCTGAAGGACTCCGTGCTCCTTTGCTTAATGCTTATCTGCGAGTAAGCTTCATAACCGGGGTAAAGCAACCTGTAACTTAACCATGGATCAATAGAATCCCCGGCCACGTATATATCAAACGATGAATATCCTGTTCTTATGCCTTTAGTGTTCTCCGACACAATGTCAATGCTGATCCTGCCTGCGTTTTCGCCAGCCAGCAGTTTTCGCCATGATCTCTCCGGGATACGCACAATCCCGTCATCAGATTTCAGGGAAATGCGGGAGCCGTTTTCTGAATTGAAGGTCAACCGGAAGCCTGTGCCTTCCTCCATGATCTTAAAATTCAAGGGAGCTATATTGCGGGGAACGGTCACACCAGAATAATCCGGTTCAATAAGCGGTTTACGTCCGGCATCGGTTGCATCTTTGCGAGGCTGCCTGCAACCCCATACCAGGATCACTGCAAGCATTAATGCTGCCAGATTACGACATATATTTTTAAGCTTCTCCATCAGCAGCCCTGGTGTCTTTTTCCTGCAATATCCAAAAAATAATCTTTACGGAATTACCTGAAGTACAATATACCCGCATATATCAAATGCCACGTCCTGTTAAAGGTAAAAATAAAATTATATTATGATAAAAACCGGGTTAAAATATGTTAAATCTCTATCTGAAGCAGGTTAAAGGCACAACTGTTTTTATTATATTTAACATTAGATGAATGCGTGAGGAAGGTTAGCTTTGTTTAAATGGTAATTTTTGTTTGACTTTACTCCGGATAACAGAACACCCGGCTGGCGTTGCCGGTGAACTCTGGATTGCCAGGAAAAGTATAATTCCACAAAAAGCAGAGCAAATGTATTGATTTTGAAAGGTTTTGGAATTTAACCTGAGTCATTTCCGGCTTTAATCTAAAAACAAATACAATCTTTTTACACCCAAAACTTTAAATCATGAAACAAAAACCTTTACTAGTTCTCATCTGTTTTTTCTTTCTGTTGAGCCAGGGTGTTTACATGACATCCTTTGGTCAGGAAGGACTTGCGATTAACGATCAGGGTTATTTCGAGATGACCGGTCTTGATGTAATCGTCTTTGACGATTATTATCCAATCGGACGTCAGGGTGGAGTAACCATTATTCAGAACGGTGAGCGGGTAGCTGCCAATGGTGGCATAACATTGGGGGGAGCCTTTGCTGAAAGAGCAGACAAAAAAGTTGACAGGGCATCTGGAACAATCAAGGCGCATGTCAATTTACCCGATATCCCGTTCAGTTACGATGTAACTGTCAAATCCTCGGGCAGCAAGGTAACCATAACCGCTGACCTCCCCCAGCCTCTGCCGCCTGCCATGGAAGGGAAAGCATACTTCCAGATTGAACTGTTTCCAGCAATACTTTTTGGCAAGAGCTGGAACATGGACGGGAAGTTAGGATTTTTTCCCACAGATTCCTATGGCCCCATGACAGGCACTGAACTTGTTCCGTATGCTGAAGGAAAAGTGCTAACAATAGCCCCGGAAACAGATGCGCAAAGAATAACTATCAGGTCGCTGAAAGGAAATCTTTTTCTTGAAGACGGAAGAAAAGATTCAAAAGCCAGGTGGTTCCTGGTAAGAACCCCTATTCCCGCCGGACAGACAAATGGTGTTATCGAATGGGAAATTGATGCAGTTCCATTAAAAGACTATGTGTACAAACCGGTAATACATATAAGCCAGGTCGGATATCTGCCAGCTGAACCAAAAAGGGCAGTAATCGAAATGGACAAACGGATTACCGATATCGGAACCCTTGAAATATACAAGATCAACCCCGATGGCACCAAAACAAAGGCATTCTCAGCAACTCCAAAATCCTGGGGAAGATTCCTGAGATACAACTATGCAGTCTGTGATTTTTCAAGCCTGCGGGAATCCGGGATCTATATGGTCAAATACGGAGATGTTAAATCAAACATTTTCAAGATCGGAGATGATATCTATGAAAGGTATGTATGGCAGCCTATAATCGAATATTTCCTCCCCGTGCAGATGTGCCACATGCGTGTGGAACAAGGCAGCAGAGTGTGGCACGACTACTGTCATTTCGATGATGCACTCATGGCTCCTGTCAACCATATTCATTTCGACGGATACCGCCAGGGACCTGAAACCTTTGTTGATTTTAAGCATCCCCAGCATGTTCCCGAACTTGACAGGGGCGGCTGGCACGATGCCGGAGATTACGATCTCAGGATTGAATCGCAGGCTGTTACAACATGGAGGCTGGTAAGGATGTATGAACTTTTCAACGCCGACCTTGACGTCACAACCATAGACCAGCAAAACCGGATTACCGTCATACATAAACCCGATGGTGTTCCCGATGCCCTTCAGCAGGCTGAACATGGAATATATACAATAATGGGAGGATACAAGGGACTGGGCGGCCGGCTCTACCGCGGAATAATAAGTCCAACGCCAAAACAGTACGGACTGATGGGTGACGGAAGTGCCCAGACTGATAATCTCAATTATGACCGTAATCTCCAGTCAGGAGCTAAAACTGCCTATACTTCTTACCTTAAAGATGACAGGTGGGTATTTACCGAAGATAATGCAAGGCATGAGCTTGTTACTGCAGCTACACTTGCCGCAACTGCACGCGTTTTCAGGGACTGGCGTCCCGAAACAGCTGCTGAGTGCCTTGCAGCTGCCGAAGAAATCTTCAATACTTCAGGGAAAAAAGAAATGGTCAATGAGTATGTTGCAGCTGCTGCTGAACTCTATATCACCACAAAAAACAATAAATACCTCGACGCCATAATCTCAAAGAAAGACTACATCCTTGCAAACATGAAAGGTACGGCATGGGCAGTCGGAATGGTTTATAAGGATATCACCGACCAGAGATTCAGGAAGGAGATGGATGCGGCTGTTAAGGATCTGTCAGCACAACTCGATAAGGAAAACGAATCAACTCCTTTTGGAGTTCCTTATAAACCGAATGTATGGGGTGACGGATGGACCATCCAGTCGCAGGCTGTTCAGCATTATTTTCTCGTAACAGGATTCCCGGGAGTATTTAAACCTGACCGGATATTCAATGCTGCCCAGTTCATGATGGGATGCCATCCCGGCTCAAATACTGCCAGTTTTGTGTCAGGAGTGGGAATAAAATCCATTACCGCCGGCTATGGAGTTAACAGGGCCGACCTTTCCTATATACCCGGAGGTGTTGCTTCCGGAACTGCAATTATTCGTCCCGATTTTCCCGAGATGAAAGATAACTGGAGTTTCCTGTGGCAGCAGACTGAATACGTGCTTGGCGGAGGTGCGACTAACTTTTCATTCCTGGTACTGGCAACTGAACAGCTGCTTGGGAAATAATTGCATCATCTGTCAACAGGCTTAACGTTGATGCATTCTGCGGGGCATACAGCTTCACATGCCCCACAACCTACACATTTCCCAATTTTAATAACAGGAAGTGTGTTAAGAAGATTATCTTGTCTGACAAAGCTGATTGCACTGTAGGGACATGACTCTTTGCATTTATTACACTCCCGGTTATTGGACAGATAGCATTTGCTCAGATCTATCTCTGCAGTTCCCATATACAACCGCCTTTTATCGTCAGTGCTGAATCGGGTGATCGCCCCGCTGGAACAAACGCGGCTGCACAGGCTACATGTCTCCAGGCAATATCCCGTTTTGAAGCTTGCCACTGGAGTCATCCAGGCAAGTGGTTCAGTGAAATCAGTGTTTGGTTTAAGAATCCCTGTCGGACAAGCCTTTATGCAACTACCGCATCTGCAGCATAGTATATTGAATAATCGTGGCTCAACAGCTCCCGGCGGGCGTATCACAGTTTCCGATCCGGGCTTGAGAAGTTTCGGAAGGATCAATCCTGCCAGCAAACCGGTTCCTGACATCAGGAAATAACGCCTTCCTGAATGGTCAACGGTTATGTCGCGCCCTTTATTACGTGAAAAAAGCCGCGACAGACGAAGCCTGATATCGAAAAATGCCGTCTGAAGTCCTCCCAGAGGACAAAGTTTTGAACACCATATACCCGGATAGAACAGGTGTAAAACCAGTACAAGTGCAAATAAAACCATTGATGCTGCTGATGCTGCAAATACTGCACTGAAACCTCCTGCAAAACCGGTAAAAAACCCGTTGAACAGAGCCATTGGATCAAGAAAGACAAAAAGAGGCAATCCGAATAATGCCGTTACCAGTGATATAATAGCCAGCCATTTACCAATATCAGGTACACGTTTAAAATTCTTACTGCCCGATTTATTCAATAAAGAGATTTTATCAAAGCACCAGCCTGCTGGGCAAAGGTTCCTGCAAAACCATCGTCTGCGGAATAAAATAAATAAAAGAACCGCTCCGGCAACTATGTTCATCAGAACAAAGGTCCTGGTGGCAAATACCGAATTAAGCATTATAAAAGGGCTCAGCCAGGTATAGAAACCCGTAAATCCCTTCCATATACCGGGGATTGCCAGAATCAGCGCAACAATAAAGGAGACGGTGCGAAGATCTTTGAAAAGTGACAGCTTTCTCATCCAAGCCATGCACCCTGTTCTTTCAGGAGGTCCTTTAGTTTTCTCCTGTCAATATCCCTGGGAGCTTTCCCTTCCCTGACGGCAAGACCGGCTGCAGCTCCTGCTCCCTGGCCGGTTACAAGACAGGTGCCTATTATCCTTGTATCTTCAACAAGCTCTCTCTCAAAGCAGAAGCATCGGCCCGCAACAAGCAGGTTTTCAGTGTTTTTAGGAATAAGTGACCGGTAAGGTATCTGCCATAGCGGACGCTCGGAAGCCGGTATCTTCCGCCCTCTGTAAAGCATGGTGGTCCATGCACCGCTGATCCCTATAACATCGTCGAAAGACCTATAGGTCATCGTATCTTCAAGGGTTAGCCTGTATTCCCCGTCGAGTATCCTCGACATTCTTACTCCAAGCTGCGATGCTGTGTCAAGAAGAAAAACATCCTCATATCCCGGAGTCTTTCGTATCTCCTGAACGCTTTCCCATATCTTGCGCCGGTATTCCATCTGAAGTTCGGACAGGTTTACAACATCAAGGGCATCCTGTTCCTCCTTTCCCCACATATTTACCCAGTTGACTCCCTTAATGGGCGTTGGTCCTCCAATATTCCTTTCAACAAACCCGGGCCTGCCTTTATCGATCTGATCAACATTGCCCAGTCTGTGCACAAGCCCAATGGCATACTTCATCACATCGTACTTTTCACCGGCAAGATGAAAGAGGTCACCGTCGCCAGTGCAGTCGATCACTACTTTCGCAAGGATTGCCATCCTGCCCGATTTGCTTTCAATGAAAACGCCCTTAATTGCATTCTCTTCCATGATCACATTCGAAGCCCAGGCATGATACAACATCTTAACACCAGCCTCGCGTATCATTTCATCAAGTACATATTTCGCCGCTTCCGGGTCTACAACAGGATTGACTTCATGGATTGACATACCCAGGTCGGTCAGCCGTTTCGACATTTCGCCTCCGATGCCGAATATGACCTGTCTCTGGCGTTTCCGCCTGTCAATTGCGTGGGTTGAAAGGAGTGGCAGAACCAGGCCTCCTGTCCATAATCCACCGAGGTGGTTGTATCGCTCAACAAGGTATGTTTCTGCTCCGGCACGGCTTGAGGCAATGGCCGCCGCGGTTCCTGCAGGGCCGCCGCCAATAACAAGCACATCTGTTTCGGCAAGTACGGGAATCTGGCGTTCAGGCTCCCGGATTGTTTTCCCACCGGGCGCTGGTGATAATGCAGGGGATATATTATCTGTTCCTGATTCAGATTCCTTCATTCTTTTGCATCCTATTCCGAGGGTGACAGCGGCACCGGAGAGAATGACTCCGGAAACAAAATCTCTGCGTTTCATTAGTATTACATTTTTATAGTGGCTGAATAAAAATAAGAATTATGTTAAACAAATATGGCAAACGGAGATAATTAAATAATCTTTATCGGATAGCTACCAGGTTTGGATAATGGATTACGAAGTTCCTTTTTGTTTCCAGGTTCTTGAGCGAACAGGATAACTGCCAAAAAAGAGAGGCTGCCCTTTTTATTATGAGACAGCCTCTTCTTTAACCTATTGTTTCAGATTTCAGAATTTATCATTCTGGTCCTCCATCCCACCATACCTTGCCAACGAGCCTGTCGGGCTTCGTGGCACCGGTTGCGTAGTTTGGATTACCTGTAGCTTCGTATGCCGGAATCATCAGTTTAGTCGGGATCTGACCATTGGTGGCATTACCCGGATAATTGGTTGGCACGAGTTGCGGATAACCTGTCCTTCTATAGTCTGACCATGCATCCCACCAGTTCATCCATTTGCTTACCCACATTTGTTCTCCGATCATCTCCAGTGCGGGTTTTGTAACTCCATAGGGATAGGTGGTAAGGTATGTTTCAACCTGATCGTCGGTAACCACAAATGACTCGTCATAAATGGTATACATTTGCATTGCCAGTTTTACTCCTCTTCTGTAATGCTCTTCTGCCGTTCCTGTAATCCCTGTTCCGATGTTTCTTTCGAGAGCTTCCGCCAGCAGGAATTCGGATTCGGCGGCGTGCATGATCATATAAGGCTCATCATCCTGCATCATCTTGGGATTCACGGCCGAAAAATGCTCATAAGGAATTGTTGGACCTCCCATCATTGTATTAAGCATTGCTCCGTCCAGCCCGTTTGGCAAGCCTCTCATCTTCAGAGGATCCGTTTCCTTGTATATTACAGAATTAGCTGTCCATTCCAGTATTCCACCCGTAAGGATCATAAGCCTTGGGTCATCATCAGTCGTAACGTCCTTATCAGGTCCCATAAGCCAGTCGACCAGAGTTTTACTCAGGAAAGAACTCGACCACTGCCCGCCGTCGCCTGGATAAAACCCTCGTGATATACCATTCTGGTTTGTCCATTCGCTTGGGCCAAGAGCCATGGTTGCAATAACGTTGTCGTCATTGCTCGACATCACTCCTCCGGCAACAGCCTTCGTTACATAGGTATTGGCCGTTGGAAGGTCAACATTTGAGATTCTCATAGCCAGCCTGAGCATCAGGGAGTACCCGAATTTCTTCCACTTGGCTATGTCGCCATTGAAATAGTAGTCCGCTGCTGCAAATCCTTCATCAAGATTTGAAGAACTTATTAATGAACAAGCCTCGTCAAGTTCCTTAAGAAGGTCATAATAGATATCCTTCTGCTTGTCATACTTTGGCTGGAATATACCCTCTACACCTCTGTTTGCTTCAAAATATGGTATGCTGCCATACCAATCGGTAAGGCGATGGAAGCAGAGCACTCTTAGTATTCTGGCAGCTTCGCGTGTATTCTTCTTTGCTCCTTCAGAATAGCCTCCGGGGCCTGTCTGTTTGATGATCTCGTAGGTAACCCTGCCATCCCCTGCAAAGAAATGGTCCCATGGTGCATTTGATGGTTCAACATCATTCTCGAGGTATTTATCCCCCACCGATATTGTACCTGTGCTGGTACTGGCAAGTTGCTGTATTGCATGAGCGCACATTCCGATGTTTGTTCTCCAGTCGGTGTACCTGTTGTCGCGCAGACCATTGTTCGATGCACTAAGCTCGGCAGCGGTCAGGAAGTAGTTGACGTCAATGGTATTCACCGCATTTGGATTGATATTCATCTTGTGCAGCTCATCAGTATCACATCCTCCTGCTACAGTAATTATCAGGAGCGCACTAAAGATCAGTTTAAATATATGTTTCATTTTTCTCAAGTTTTAATGGTTAGAATACCACCCTGACATTAAAGCCATATGTGCGGGTTGTTGGCATGCCAAAATACTCCATCCCCTGTGCGTTGCTGTCGGTATAGTTGGATTCCGGATCAACATTCTCTATGTTCTTATAGAGTATCGCCAGGTTTCTGCCCACGAACGATACCGCAAGATTGGAGAACGGCGTTTTAGTCAGGATCTTAGCCGGCAGACTGTATTCCAGCGAAACCTGTCTCAGCTTAATAAATGAAGCATCATACATGAAATTTTCCTGGGCGCGTGCAGCCAGATTCCCCCAATATTTTCGGAAATTTTCCTGGTTTAGCTCAAGACTGAATGGTTCGTAAATCGGTGAACCGTCGGGGTTGGTTCCGGTTTGTGTCACACCTTTAACAACTTTCCCGCCTTCACGATTTGGGATAGTCTGTTTATGCAAGCCCCAACTGGTTAAATTCACGTTGGTTCCGGAATAGATATCCCCTCCTGCCTTAAAGTCAAGAAGTGCATCGAGGCGAAGCCTCTTCCATGTTATTGAGTTGTTCATACCACCGGTGAATTTGGCAACTCCGTTTCCAAGTATCTCATAAACGTCACTTCTGACAGGTGATCCGTTGGATTCAAAAACAAGATTACCCTGATCATCGGTTTTCTGCACGTACCCTGTAATCATGCCAAACGGATATCCGATAATATGCTTGACATATACTGTTCTGGTACGGGGCTCTTCAACATTCATTTCAGTTAAGTTTTCGCTGAGCGCTATAACCATGTTCTTGTTATGAGCAAGGTTAAATGAGATGTCCCATGTAACAGGCCCCTGGACTGGTGTTCCGGTAAGTAATAACTCAATCCCCTTGTTTGACAACTCACCGATATTAACCGATGTTGACAAAAATCCTGAAGCTCTGGATATTGTAGCAGAAAGTATGTCATCGGTGGTTTTCTGGTCGTAGTATGTAAACTCAAGACCAAGTCTGCCCTGCAAGAACCTCAGTTCCGTTCCGAATTCAATTTCGGTTGACAAGGCCGGAGAGAGCATCGGGTTTGGAATATTGTCACCACCTGAGAAAGCAGCTATAGCACGAGTAAGGTGTGGCGAACCTGTCAGACCATAGGTAAGATTTGCTCCATATGGTCCAATGTTTGCTGTTGCCACCTGGCCCCATGCAGCCCTGAGTTTCCCAAAAGTCAGAAATTCAGGAATGTTTTGGAATGCATCAGTAAACACAAAGCTTGCTCCGATTGATGGATAAAGTTTGCTGTTGTATTCCGGATTCAGCACCGAGAACCAGTCATTCCTGGCTGTTGCAGTAACAAACAAATAGTTGTTATAGCTTAATTCAGCTGAACCGAATAGCGAATTGATCCCGGATTTGCTATATCCATATCCGAAATTCCTGTCTTTGGAATTATTTATTGATGCAAAGAAAGGAATATTGAAGTTTCTCCCGTCGGCATTAATACTCTCAGATTCTCTTATCATCTTGTTACCTCCGACAAATGCATTCACTCTGAACTTTCCAAATTCCTTGTCACCACCGAGCATCCACTCCTGGTTGATCTCCCTTACAAAGTTCGATGTTTCATTTCTGGAACCTCCGCGCAGATATCCTGTACCCTGCGGAACAAGGGAATAATTATTCCTGGTATACCAGTCCATTCCAACCTGGCCTTGCACCCACAGCCATTTAAGAATATTGTATCTCAAATTTGCAGAGGTAATGAAGCGGTCCCTGACGTTTTCGTTCTTGAACTGATAAGCTACCCACCAGGGATTCTGCAGCCAGTTGTTATCGGCCTGCTGAAATTCCTCACCGGGCGATTTCAGGTCAGGTGTAACAAACCCAACAGGAACAGCACCCAGCTTGTTGGGATCACCCCTTAGATCATTGATGTCAACGGTTCTGGCCAGTCCCCATACTGCTGTGGAAATATTTGCCGGACTATCATGCACATTTAGCCTGTTATTCACCTTTTCGTTTGAATACATCACCTTGGCGTTGAAGGTAACCCTTTCACCATATTTTCCATTAGTGGCAAGGGAGAGATTTCTTCTCTTGAAAGTTTCATTGGGAACAATGGCTTCATTATCCAGGTCGGAGAAGGAGAAACGGAAGGTTTGCTTTTCACTTCCGCCTGAAAGGGCTATGCTGTTTGTCCAGGCGTGACCTGTCTGATAGAAATCCCAGCTGTTGCCCACATAGGAATATGGCCTTGAAACGCCGTCGAACTGAACCACCGAGGTTCCGTCATACTTCGGGCCCCAGTGAGTACCAGCTCCCCAGCCATAGGCTTGCTGACGGTCAATTGGTTTTGAATAAACCATTGGAGAAGACGGATCATGAATATCTGCATTGGCTAATCCTCCCGGTCCGTAAACTTTCTGAAGATCTGAAAAGTTAAGCACCGATTCAAACACATAGTTGGAATTGTATTCAATGCCGATTCCCTTTCGGGCTGTTCCTCTCTTGGTTACAATGAGGATAACGCCATAACCACCTCTTGATCCATAAAGGGCTGCAGCGGCGGCTCCTTTCAGAACTGTAACCGATTCAATATCCTCAGGGTTCAGACTTGTCATACCGTCACCCTGGTCAGTTCCTCCCCACACTCCTGCGCGGCCGAACTGGGTGTTATCCATCGGGATACCGTCGATAACATATAAAGGCTGGTTTGTCGATCCGATCGATTTGTTACCCCTGATGATAACACGCGATGTTCCAGCCGGGCCTGTTCCGGTGTTGGATACGTTAACACCGGCCACACGTCCCTGGATTGATGCTCCCAGGTTGTTTTCCCTTGCCTGGGTAAGGCTCATCCCTGGAACTTTTGTGATGGAAGACTGCAGCGCTTTCTGGCTTCTCTCAATACCAAGGGCTGTTACAATAACTTCCCCGAGCTGCTGTACATCTTCCGCAAGGACCACGTTAACCACCGAACGGTTGCCAACGGCAACCTCCTGGGTTGCATAGCCCACAAATGAAAATACAAGAACGGCATCACTTCCGACGGAAATGCTATACCTTCCCTCAATGTCAGTGTTCGCTCCAACAGAGGTGTTTTTTATAATAACAGCCACCCCCGGAAGAGCCGAACCGTCTTCATCCTGTACGGTTCCGGTCACTACCCGTTGCTGGGCCAGCAATGAATGAGAGAATGCCAGCCATAACAACATCAGCAGTGTCCTTTTCAATACTAGGTACACTTTTTTTCTGATCATAGGTTTTAGTTTTAAGGGCATCAAAAAAGAAATCTTTCCCGATACCGAGTTTGATTCAAAAATATATATTGTTTTCATAATTCCAAATAATTTTAGCCTTAAAGTTAATTATTCGTTAAAGAGTTGTTAAGAGATGTTAAATTGGATTGAAAAGAATGCTGAATTCAGAACACATAATGCTGATTATCTGTGTGTTTTGAGCTTTAGCGTTAAAAGTTTAGAGTTTAGGCGTTAGCGTTAAAGGCTAAGGGATTGGAGTTAAGCGTTAAGGGCTTAAGGTTAAGGGTTTATAGCTTACATGCTCCGGTATGACTTTGGTATCGCTATCGCGTAAATGGTTCTTTCAAAATAGCTTTTAAAGGCCGGAGAATGGGGGAATTTAGATAACAAGACTTATAGAGGTATCCCCTCAACTTAAGCAAAAGAGAGGCGGGGGGAGTTCAGGCGTTCCGGGTTCGAGGTTTCAGGTTCGAGGTTCCAGGTTCGAGGTTCCTCCTTTGTCGATATTTTCCTATCGCCATATCGATTATCCCTGCTGACATATCGGTTATCTCTGCCGACATATTGGTTATCCCTGCCGACATATCGGTTATCTCTGGTGACATATCGGTTATCTCTGCCGACATATCGGTTATCCCTGCCGACATATCGGTTATTTCTACTGACATATCGGTTATCTCTGGTGACATATCGGTTATCCCTGGTGACATATTGGTTATCTCTGCCGACATATCGGTTATCCCTGCCAACATATTGGTTATCTCAGCTGACATATTGGTTATCTCTGCCGACATATCGGTTATTTCTACTGACATATCGGTTATCCCTGCTAACATATCGGTTTTCCCTGCCAACAGATACACTCTCCATGTCGTTGGTGTCTTACGCTTCGCTGTCTTTACGCTGCGCTGTCTTGGGGTCTTTTGCTCCCTGACCAAAGCGAAGGGGAGAAGGGGAGATTGGGGGATGGGGGGATTTTAACCCCGGAACACTCAACTCTAAACCTCTTGTCTACTTTCCGCATGAACTCACCCCCGGCCCCTCTCTGCTTCGCAAAGAGGGGTGACTTTGTGAGAATCTTTATCTTTATTTTCCCATCCTCCAATTCTCCGTAGCTATTCTTAAAGAGCCATCTACGCGATAGCGATACCAAAACACCCTAAACCCTGAACACTAAACGCTTAACCCTGAACACTAAACGCTAAACCCGGAACGCTTAAAAATCTATTCAACAACTATTTCATCAATATGCATTCTGGCCGGCTGGCCGGCACCGGGATGTGATTCCGGAGTATTGCCAATGGTATGAGCCACCACCCTTACATATCGTGCATCGACAGGTTTGAAATCAACTATGAAATCGCGCTGATAGGAATCATACTGGTCAATCGGCAGGGTATTTTTAACGGAACCGACCTTCTCGAATTCCTTTCCATCGGTTGACACAAAGAATTCGACCTTTTCCGGTACAATGCTGAGCCAGAAGGCAAGCTGGTAAAATGCACATTCCACGTGCTGAACCTTCTGAATGGTTCCCAGGTCAATAACAGCATCCAGGTCGGATCCCGAAAAGTCGAGCCAGTTATATCCCGTATCGTGGCTCCCGCGTATCCCGTCAGTCAGCATACCCCTCCTGTCTTCCCTTATCTGGGAGAGGGACGGTTTGTTGAATTTTACAGCCTTACCAAAGGCAAGATGTTCATTCCTGCCCTGATAGAACAAACGATACATCGCCGACCGGTATGCTTCGGGAGTGACGTTCCATTCTTTGATGCGTGTAACTCCCTGCCTGATGCACAAGTCGACAAAAGGATCAATCATCGACCTTATCTCCGGATTAACGATCCATTGCTCCCCTGATTTTACGAAAACGCCTCCTTCGCCATAGAATTTCTTCTTGGCCTGCTCCATTACAGCAAAGTTCAGAGGCAAACGGGCTATTCTCACCCGTTCAAGGAGTTCCGCGGAATCAGAAACAGCCAATTCCGCCTGGTCAAAGAGTTTTTTATAATTTTCAATATGGGTTTGCGACAGGAAACTTGAGGCTGCCTCATTGGGTGAACCAAAAATACGCAGAGGCTTGTCTGATGCTTTCAATGCTGACCGCATATCGTCTATATACTTCCTGATATATGTCCCCCCGGCACCATAATACCCTGTCAGGAAATCGTTTATTATGGAATCGGCATCAACATAAGGATTCCACATCAGTTTTGATATAAGATAGGGGCGCAGCTCCGCGAATTCCCCGCCCACCTCGCGGTTGCCCTGCTCAAACATTGCCGTGACCCCGTTCTCTGCAAAGAATTTGAGATTCGGCTGCAGAACATGCAGGTTCGGAAACGGACTTATCAGGTTGCTGAACTGGATGACATAGTCCCATACAATAATATCGCTTGCAATTTTACCCCAATCCTTCACATCCTTCACGAAAGAGCTGCTCATGTTGTCGTCTGCTTCGGCAAACGGTCTGTCGCGCCTCATCTCAATGCTGCACAGCATAATATTGACGTTATTCCCGGGTTTCAGGTTTTTAGGAGCCTTTCGCGAATATTCATAAGCCAGGGTTGATATCATGCGATCAGGGAACTCATCGGCAACTTTGTTAACAAAGTCAATAATGCTGCCCGACGGAGATCCTTCCCTTTCATCTATTGCCCGGCACTTCGGGCAAGTGCAATACTGTCTGTTATCGTTCTGGCTCACCGACCAGTAAACAGCTCCGGGATTGGCTGCCATCATCCTGCGCAGATTATCAATGGTGATCTTAAGAACATCGGGATTGGTCAGGCAAAGCTGGGTGGGAATACGTTTCCCGTTTCTGAGGGCATAATATTCCGGGTGATCTTTAAAATACACCCCCGGCGGCACAAGGCTGTTGAATGTATGCACCCATGCGCCCCATGCAGGCTTGCCTCCGTTCTCATCATGGCTGAGCTTATGCCAGTCGGAATATTCCTGGTTCCATGTTACGCGGTAATGCGCATCTCTGAATTTGTATACCGGTATCTGTTTGTCCTTTATAATTCCAAGCCCTATTGAATCCTTTTCAGGGATGATCTTTACCGACGGCGTGTACATCCGGCAGCCAAGGTATTTCTCAAGAAAGGTATACACCCCGTAAAGTGTTCCCTTTTCATTACCCCCTGCAATGATCAGACGCATACTGTCGGTCATTATCACAAAGCCGTCGGCTTCAAGTTCGTTAAAGCTGATACCGGCATTGAGCCCGGCCAGCCTGTCATTCTGACCGAGAAGGATCTCATATGGGCTTTCCTTTTTGTCAGCCGTGATAATCGGAAGGGCAGCACCTGATATTTGCAGAAGATAACCCTGAAGCACTTCAGCAGCTTTCTGTTCATGGATTGTTGCAAATGAAGGAAGCACTATCCTGTAGGCGCTAAAACCCTTGTCGGCCAGGACAATATTCCCGGCACGGGAATCCCGGGCAGACACAGAATACTCAACCATAGAGGCGGATACCTGTATATTATAAGCAACAATATTCAGCACAAGAATGATAAATCCCTTATGGAAGGCTTTGACAAACCTTCCAAATGATAAAAAGTCTATTCGCATAGGTTTGGTTTTAAAATCGGTTTAATTCGTGAATATCAACAATATACTACATTCCTTTATGATGACTGGAGAAACCAGTGGTGTCCTTCGTAGTAAATCTATAAAATTTAACCACGAAGGACACCAGGGATACACAAAGTCTGTGAATTAATAAAATTAACAAATCATACCCTTATTTCTCTTTCTCGAGTTCAGCCATCCTTTTGTACATTGCCTTGAATGTATCCCATGGGGTAAACGCTGCATTTTTCGGATGTACAGCGCCTTTGGCCCTTTCAGAAAGATTTCCGTAGAAACCGTCCATAAAACCGCCGGTATTCATCCAGGTGGTCTGTACCATTCCGTAATACCTTGGTTTCATTTCGGGAGTGGCATATTTCCTCCATCTGGCCATATCTTCAGCCTGAATGACAGCTGTCGCTGGTGTTCTCCACGGACAGGTCACTACCCTGAATCCTTTCATCGCAAAGTACACAGGAGTCTGATCAGGTCTCTCATAATGCCAGTCACAGATCACAACATCCTTTGGTATCATGTCAATGGCCCTCCACGTATAATTGTATGATGCTTCCCAGAATCCCATTCCTGTAATCTTTCCTTCAATAAGCCTGTCGCCCCAGATCCACAGTTCC
This sequence comes from Bacteroidales bacterium, assembly GCA_040769065.1. GTDB lineage: Bacteria > Bacteroidota > Bacteroidia > Bacteroidales > VadinHA17 > LD21. Next base: position 3,255,040 of record JAXGLU010000001.1, on the reverse strand, counting down.
CTGTTTTTCTTAGCCAGGTGATCCCTCACCCTGTTAACCTCGCCGGCAAACAGTTCGGCTTTATCTACTCCATTGCAGCGCGGGCAATTATCATCGCCAAGATAGAATACCTCATCCATTCCGGCATGAAAAGCATCGGCTTCGTATGCATCGCAGAGCTCGTCGATAACTGCGAACAGCACCTTGTGAACATCGGGGTGAAGAGGGCAATAACTTTTGCAGTAAAGGAAGTCGTCGTTCGGCCATACATATTTTTCAGGCATTTTGATATGCGGCGTTTCGTCAAACTCAGGAAAGTGCTTCAGCAGGTTTCCTGTTCTGTTAGCCCACGACTGATGTCCCAGCAGGTTTATCTGGGGTATGATGCGGATGTTGTGCTTTTTGCATTCGGCAACAATCTTTTTAACATCAGCATTCGACAGAGCCACTGAATCGCTGAGCTGGGGATAGGTCGTAAACTGATAGTTGTAATCTCCGAGAAGCAGAAGGGTGTTCACACCCCTTGGAGCCAGTTCATCGCCGATAAATTTTATAAACCGGTTAAGCTCGGAAGGTGCCGGAGCATTGACGCAAAATCCTTTCACAATGAATACATCATTTGATGCTTCCTGCGCGGATACAGCTGAATTTAACCCCAGGAATATGAGCAACAATGCAACAAGTTTGGAAATCTTCTTCATGTTTATATGTATTAAATTGATTTATATATTATTATGAATTTCAAAAAACTCAATGAACTTTGAATGCTATTCTTTCCCCAGCACAGCGTTGAGATAAGGCTGAATGGGATCGCCGTTATTGTCAACAACACCGAATGCATTGGACTTATAGTTCCAGTTTGCATAAGCAACGTTATGCTCTTCAAAGATCGAGATCATGTCCCTGTACCAGGCAAGCTTGGCAGCAGGAAAATAATCGAGGTACACACCGAATTCTCCGCAGTACAGAGGCAAATTCAGTTTTGCTGCGAGCTGGAAGGGTTTCCTCATCATATATTCCAGTGTATCGCGATTGTAAACCCTGTTAAGTGCATATTCCAATTCATCGCGGCTGTATGATTTGAATGCCTCCGGCAGCACCGTGGTTTTCAGGATTATCTTACCGGGGTAATTCACTTCAGCCTCAAAATCCTTTAAATTGGTCCATCCGGCCTTGTAATGTGTCAGAAAAAAAGGCTCGTAGAAATGATAACTGAGAACAATATTTGTATCTCCTTCAGGCACCCTGAGCTGGTCGAAAGTATTTGCCGACTGCCACATGTTGGATCCCATAACAATCACTCTTGCCGGTTCCCGTACGCGTATTGAGTCAATAAGCCTTTCAAGCAGCTGGTTCCACTGTTCCGGATCATCGGCAACAGGTTCATTCATGGGCTCATAGGCCACCATCGCCAAAGGATAATCCTTAAGAAAATCAGAAAGATCCTTCCAGAACCCGATAAACTTATCCTGTTCAGCAGGCACAGTCCAGAGAGGCTTGTCTGCTTCATTAAAATGATGCGACCGCAGTATATGAAGGTCTATTATAACTCTCAGTCCGGCTTCCTGACACCAGTCCAGACAGTTCTTCATAAGGCTGAAAGCCTCTTCCTCACGATTTCCGTTTTCATCCCACATCTGCTCCTCATCTATTGGAAGCCGTACATGATCAAAGCCAACAGAATCGATAAATCTGATATCGCGTTCTGTTATAAACATGGCACGTTGTTCTCCCCTTGTACGGCTTTGAGACAGCCAGTGGGCAAGGTTGGTGCCCCTGTTGATCTCAAAGGTTTTGAAGGGAAAAGCAGCGGAATCATCGCCTGCCTTTCCGCTGCGACATTTCGTGGAGACCAGGCCAATTGCAACAATTGATAGTAGAATAATCAGTTTTCTCATAGGTGAAATACTTTTAAGGTTTAGAATCCCAATTTGAATACAGGTTTAAGATGAATAATATATAGAGGCTTACAGTCTACAGGTCTGGCGGAATTGAATTATCCTACTTATAATGTCATTAAAGGATGCTATTAAACTATCACCGTTATAAATTTAGGAAATTAATTGGATTTCCGATACAACCTGCAGCCCATTCGGATGTTTTAATCTTTCAGATTCCCGGAACAAATTGTCTGAATGCAGCACGACAAAGCAGGGGAAATTCGTTGCATGCAACGAATCACCGAAAACCACAGCAAAAAAGATACTTATTTCTTAAAGAATGTTAAAAACATTATCTTTCGCCATTATTGGCGACTGGAAAAAGATCTGCCGATTTGTCAAATTAACCGGGCTCTTATACACTATGTTCCTTAAAAAGAAGTCAAAGCAATACCTTGTAAAAGCCTGCCTGTCACAGCTATTGTTATCAATTGCCATCGTACTGCAAAGCCAGGATTACAAGCTTTTCGAAACAGTACCTCCGAAGAAGTCGCGTGTGTTCTTCAAAAACACAATTACCGAATCGCAAAACTATAACGCCCTTACCCACGAAAACATGTACAACGGAGGCGGGGTTGCGGTCGGAGATATTAACAATGACGGCCTTGATGATATTTATTTCGTATCAAATATGAAATACAACAAGCTGTATCTCAACCTTGGCGACATGAAATTCAAGGACATCACCCAGAGTGCAGGGGTAAGCGGAAGGGAAGGATGGAAAACAGGAGTGACAATGGTTGACATAAACGCCGACGGCCTTCTCGACATATATGTCTGCTATTGCGACAAAAGCAGTGTAGAAAACAGGAGGAACCAGCTTTTTATTAACATGGGTAACCTGAAGTTTGAAGAAAAAGCAAAGGAATATGGTTTGGATTGTCCTACTTATTCAACACTCGGGGCTTTTTTCGATTATGATCGCGATGGTGATCTGGATCTGTTTCTTGTGGCAACAAATGTACAGGTCCTCAGGGGCCTTGAATTTGACCAGGCGCGGGTAACCAATAATCCTTACGCAGGTGATAAGCTTTACAGGAATGACAACGGCTATTTTACAGATGTCACTGAACAGTCAGGCATTATGTCAACCGGGCTGGGGTATGGTCTCGGAGTGGCTATTTCAGACCTGAACAAGGACGGCTGGCCCGATGTCTATATCACCAATGATTATATTGAACCCGATTATATGTATATCAATAATGGCGACGGTACTTTCACCAACAGGATGACCGAGCATGTCCTTCATAACTCACAATCGGCAATGGGCAATGAGATCAATGATTTCAACAACGATACCTGGCCCGACATATTCACCGCCGACATGCTGCCCATGGACAACAGACGCATCAAGCTTTTGTATGGACCTGAGAACTATATGGAATATGCACTCATGGTGATGGAAGGCTTTTACCATTCAAGCATGCGCAATATGCTTCAGTTAAATAACCGTAACGGGACTTTCAGCGAGATCGGACAGCTTGCCGGAATTTCCAACACCGACTGGAGCTGGGCTCCTCCCTTTGCCGATTTTGATAACGACGGCTGGAAGGACTTGCTTGTAACAAATGGCTATTTCCGTGATTATACCGATCGTGACTTCCTGAAACAAAAGTACGACTATTTCACCCAGCAGGTCAAGGCCAGGATACCTATTGACACTTTTTACATTTCCCAGTATATGAAGTCAACGCCTGTCCATAACTATTTGTTCAGGAATAATAAAGACCTCACTTTTACTGACAAAAGCCTTGAATGGGGTATGGAAAAAAAGGGATTCTCCAACGGAGCAGCATATTCCGACCTTGATAACGACGGAGATCTTGACCTGGTTTTGAGTAATCAGAATGATTACGCATCTATTCTTCAGAACATGACCCGGGAGAAGGGAAAATCGACCAATTTCATAAAGATCCGGCTTAATGGCGAAAATAAAAACAAGGCAGGTATCTGCAGCAAGGTATATGTCTATTCAAGTCTTGGGCCGCAGTTTCAGGAACAGTCGCCCTCCCGGGGATATCAGTCGTGCGTCACCACAAATCTTCACTTCGGCCTGGCCGATGTTGAAGTCATCGATTCAATAGTAGTGGAATGGATATGCGGCAAAAAAAGCCTGATAAAGAATGTTAAGGCAAACCAGCAGATAGAAATAAATGAGGCTGATGCTGAATATATAACTGTTATCCCTGATCTGCCTCAAACAATCTTTACTCCTGTTGTATCACCAATTAATTATCAGCATGTTGAAGCCGGCTTCAATGATTTCAGCAGGCAGCCGCTGCTTACCTATATGCCTTCAATTGTCAGTCCGGTCATGGCTTCTGCCGATGTTAACGGAGATGGCCTCGAAGATGTGTATGTAGGTGGCACAAAGGAGAACCCGGGGGTTCTTTACTTCCAGTCGAAAGATGGCAGTTTTGTTCCATCATCAAATTTTGTTTTTGCTCCCGACTTTTTCTGCACTGATTCCGACGCACTTTTCTTCGATGCTGACGGCGACGGCGACTATGACCTGTATGTTGTAAGCGGTGGCTATCATGATTATGGAAGAAACAACAAAGCCCTTCAGGACAGGCTCTACATAAACAACGGATATGGCGGATTCAGCAGGAGAGAAGACTATCTTCCACAGATGCTTATTTCAAAATCGTGCGTTGCTGCAGCTGATATAGACGGGGATGGTGACATTGACCTGTTTGTGGGAGGAAGAATGATGCCCGGCGAATATCCCAAACCCCAGGAAAGCTTTCTTCTTATAAATGATGGTACAGGCCGTTTTACAAACTGCGCTCCCTCTCTTCTGCCCGATTTAGCCTCAGGAGGCATGGTAACTGATGCTGAATGGATCGACCTGAACAACGATGGCTGGCCTGACCTTGTAATAGCAGGTGAGTTTATGCCTATCCGTGTTTTCCATAATAATAGCGGCAAAGGATTTTCAGAAGTTACTGCTTCGTATTTTGAAATCCCGGAAGGAGGTTTCTGGAATGTTATAAGCGCAGTCGACGTTGACAATGACGGAGATATGGATCTTATTGCCGGAAATTTCGGAACCAATTCCCAAATAAAGGGATCACTGACAGAACCTGTTCAGTTAACATTTAAGGATTTCGACAATAACGGCACTGTTGATCCGATACTTTCTTATTATATCCAGGGTGTATCATACCCGTTTCCAAGCCTTAATGAACTTCTCACACAGCTGAATACCCTTCGCAGGAAATTTCCGAATTACAGCAGCTATGCGAATGCCAGACTTACTGATGTCTTTTCTCCGGAAGACCTTCAATCAGCCGATGTGCTGACTGCAACCGAATTAAGAACAGTGCTATACATTAATGAAGGGGGCAGATTTGTAAAAAAAGACCTTCCTGTTGAGGCACAGTTTGCTCCGGTCCATGCAATAGAGGTTTTTGATTACAATAACGATGGCAATCCGGACTTTATCCTGGGTGGAAACCAGAATGCGATGTGTGTAAGGCTTGGCGTTATGGATGCAAATTACGGACAGCTGTATGAAGGCGACGGCAAAGGGAACTTCAGGTATATTCCCCAGGATATATCAGGATTTACCATAATCGGAGATGTCAGATCCCTGAAGACAATGACCGTTAACGGACGCCTGTACCTGTTTGCCGGTGTAAGCAATCACGGCATGGCAGCTTATATAATGAACTCAAAGTAGAATGCAGTCCTTAAGGTCTTATTGGTTCTGGATTCCCTTTCCCTGCACAATCACTATGTACCTGTCGGCCTGAATATCCCTGTATGACTCCTTAACTCCGTCGGCCCAGGTTATTTCCAGAAGGTCTATTTTCTTATTCCGGCCAAGCCCTATATGAAGACGCGGGTCATTGTTCGAGAGGTATCCCACGGCCCACTGATTTACGAGAACCTGTTTTAAATTACCTGCCGTTACGGTAACCTGTGCGCTTATTGCCGGTGCTATTCCTCTTTCGGTGGTAAGCGTCAGACCCAGCCAGTGGTTCCTGTTGCCTCCATCATTCCTCAGAAGTGCCGCGGTTGCTTCAAGGTCGACATGTGAAACTATGATATCAAGGTCGCCGTCGTTGTCATAATCCCACACTGCCATGCTCCGGCCGGAACGTTTCTTGTTGAAGTAATCACATAGTTTCTTACCGACGTCCGTAAAACGGCCCTTGCCATCATTCTCCAGCAAAAACTGATATTCCAGAATAAGCTCCTCTGCGTTCCCGTTAGCGGCAAAAATATCAAGATCTCCATCGTTGTCATAATCAAACAGGGCAGTGGCCCACTGCCCTTTGCTGTCAAAATAACCTTCCAACCCGCTTGAGCGGGTAACATCCTCAAAAAGGCCATTGCCCAGATTCCTGTAAAGCGCTCCGTAGGAAAGGTCTGAAACAAGAAGGTCAACAAGGCCATCCCCGTCAATGTCGCCCAGTGTTCCATGCATTGATCCAGTACCAATTCCCTTGCTGTTGGCGGCCACTCCGATCTCAATGGCAATATCCTCGTACTTCCCGTCAATTAATTTGAACATATAATTAAAATGGTGGTCATTTGCCTGAAATATCTCCATTACGCCATCATTGTCATAATCAAAGACCGTCAGTCCCATGCACTTTGAATCGGGGTACCAGAGATTCATTTCCTTCGTGACATCTTTGAAAGTACCATCGGGTTGCTGCTCGTAAAGCATCGAAGCCTGGCCCAGGTACTGTGACGGATGTGGCTGCATTTCAGGAGAGTCGGGAGAAACGATCACGGTATCGAATGCAAGGAAGTTACCCACCATGGCATCGAGCCTGTCATCGCCATTATAATCCCAGAATACAACCCCTATGCTCCATTTTTCAAAACCATTGAGCTTTTCGGGCCCCCTGAGGCCAACTATGTCAGTTATATCGGTAAACGTCCCGTCACCGTTATTCCTGAAAAAGACGTTAGGGCCATAATTTAGCAGGTAGAGATCTACATCACCGTCATTATCGTAGTCTATGGCACCTGCCGCCATGCTCCAGTTAACATCATATATCCCTGCTTCCTTTGACACATCGGTGAATGTACCGTCGCCATTGTTTCTGTAAAGGTTATCGGGAGTATCAAGGAAAACTATTCCTTCCTTGTCGGATATCCCTTCCAGATATGTGCCGTTCATCAGGAAAAGGTCCATTAGCCCGTCGCCGTTGTAATCAAACACCGTAACCCCCGATCCGCTACTTTCCATTATGCTTTTATAAGTATAATCACCGAAATTATACATGAAGTCAATACCCGCGGAAATTGTGACATCGGTATATTTTATTTTGCGGTTGTCACATGCATTAAATAAAAGCAGAACTGATATAAACAGTAATCCCGCCAGACGTGGAAAAATAACTCTCATAAAAATTTGTAATTCATTAACAGTACTCCGTGAAAATCAAAACCACGTTTCTTTCTTCCTGCCCTTGCTCAGAAACCTTCCATTTCTGAAGCAGGATTTAAAAGAGAAACCACTGCTACCTGAGTCAGGCGGATCATCCAGGTAACTGACTTTCACATTAAGGCCGGGAATACAGCCTGAGATATTATTCCTTATTGACTTTGATTGCATTTCTAAAATCTTCAATGGTTACTGTTCTTGTATTATATTCCCTGTGGTATTTCTGAAGCTCTTCATCATCCGGATAAATATCATTCTCGCCCGGAGGATAGCTGCCCATTCCGTGGTAAGGCAAAGGCATAACCGTATTACCTTCAGCTGTATTCATATCCCCGTCTTTAACCCATCCCACGCTGCGGATCAGAAAGTCCCTTTTCCATCCGCTTTTAAGTTCCGGCAGGTTTTCAGCGTTGAACTCTATTGTTATCTCATCTCCTGCGTTTATGATAACATATTTATTATCCGGCTCCTTCAGGAGAGGCAGCACATCGCCAAAACGGGTATAGTTACCTGTAAGGTCCCTCCATCTCCATGTTGTGTCCACAACAGAATAGTCGAACCAGTGGGGTCCGTATCTCCCTCCCTTTCTGTACAGTCTCGAGAATCCCCTGAAATGAAGGTCTGCCGAAAGGGGTTCGACAATGTTTGTAATGATAGGAGCGTCTGTTCTTCCTTTTGAAAAGAATATCTTATCCCAGTAAATCTCCATATTTGTCATTATTCTTATTCTGCGATCCTTTGACAGGAACTTGCCTGAAAGGTTCGCAATGACAGTTTTGTCTTTTCCCATGGGGAAGCCAAGATTATCGATAACGGTTTCCCATTCACCCTTTTCATTGATCACCTGAAGCACCGGAGCCATTACTTTAATATCCTGCGACTGGGAAATTGCAAAATTTATGCTGGCGTCAGTCGGGAAAACCCATCCCTGGAGGAAAAGCAGCAGGTCATTCCCCTTTGCACAATCGCCGGGATCAAGTATTAATTCCTGCATTTCAGTTATTCCCTGGTATTTGCCCGAACTGAAAGTCGAAAGGTACCTGTCATCTTTCTCTGATATATAAGGCAGCACATCATTGCCGTAAGAATCAGTTGCAGAGACAGGCAGATATGTTTTCCCTATCGTGTAAACATCAAATCCCGGGAAAGGAGGCGGGGTGAACTGTTCTTCCACAAATATGTCAATGGAATCGGGATGATCGACTGCGATGAGATCAATCTTGTCTATATACATTGTTTCCCATAATTCATCGGTAACCTGAAGGGAATAGATGCCATTTTTCGGCTTTAACATCTCTCCCGGTATCTTAATATAGTCATCTGATGCGTCGGCAAAACCGTAAGTAGTGGTTCCTCCCATTATTCCGAGCGGCATTCCCAGCCCGCTTCTCCACAGGATGTCCTTAACGAATTTATACTCATTGCCATTCCAGGCGTAGAGGAAGGGGCATGAACCCTTAAGCATCTGTTGCTCAATAAACGATTGGTTAGTCTCGGGGAAGAACATATTCTGAGGCACTCCGTTTGTCCATGTTATTCGTATCACATCCGCCTTGTTGCGGTTTCCGATGCCAAAATGAATATTGGGATCGGTCACTACCTTCGTCTGGTACAAATCGCCTGCCCTTAGTTCAACTTTTGCTCCTATGCCATAATAATTGTTTTTCGCGCTTCCCGTTCTCAGGCCCACAAGCTTCATATTAATGAAATGGCCTATATTGCCCCCATCGTTCCGCAGGAGTGTAACTGTACCGTCGCTACATCCAAGCACCAGGTCGAGATCACCATCATCGTTATAATCCATGACGGCTATTTGCTTTCCGGGCTTGGTATTCTCCGGCAGGAGATCAGAAGCATTGGAGAAAACACCTTTGCCATCATTATGAAAGAGGAAGTTGCATCTCCCTCCCTTGACAGTCGATTCCCCTGTGATAAAGAGATCGAGATGGCCATCATTGTTGAAATCTATGAATGTTGCATCATAGGCAATGAGATTCTTTGTAAGGGCCTGAATATCTTTAGATCTTGTGTCTATTTCAAAGGAGTTATTGCGCGTATTGCGGTACAGTTTATGATTGCCGCCTTTGAGCGAGACAACAAAGAGATCGAGATAACCGTCATTGTCAAAGTCACCGCAGGTTGCCGCGGAGAATCCCCCGTCTGTTTTGAGCCCGCTCTGCCCGGTTACGTCTTTGAATATTCCATGGCGCTGATTTGAATAAAGGCAGTTACTGCCATTTTCGTTTACCACAAAAAGATCAACGTCTCCATCGTCATCAAAATCGCCAAAAACTGCATCGCGTGTATTTACCATAGCACCGGCAAGGCCTACTGTTTTTCCCTGTTCAAGGAAAGTTCCGTCGGCGTTATTACGGTATAATTTGTTCTGGGAAGTTTTTGCTTCAAAGATATCCAGATCACCGTCATGGTCGGAATCGAAACACAGCACGGCATTTCCTCCTGTTTTATCACCCACCTTTGCCTTAAGTGTAACATTCTCGAATGTGCCTTTTCCTGTATTCTGATACAGTATGCTGCCGCCTTCCTTCAGGATATAAAGATCGAGATGCCCGTCATTGTTAAAGTCAGCAAACACAGCCGCCGATTCGCGGCCAGTATGCTTCAATCCTGCCGCGGCTGAGACATCTTTAAATCTCCCGAGATTATTGTTGAACAGGTAATGCCTGCATGCTGACGAACCCGGAGGACAGCTGCTAACATACAGGTCAATATCGCCGTCGTTATCGTAGTCGCCTGCTGTCACAAATGTACCGGAAGCTGATCCGGAACTGCCTGCTGTTCCGAAAGGTTTTACAAAATCAAGTCCTGATGAGGCAGTGGCATCCGTAAAACGCATAGCATTGAGGCTTGACGCAAAATCGCTTGTTTGCGAAATAGTTGACTGGTCGAAGGTTATGATCGGGAAACCGACAAGTGACCCGCCGGGCCCCTTAAGTTCAATTATGCCGGCCTGGTACGGCGATGAGACCCTGAGGTAATTATGGAATATGACAAATGAGTTAAGGGCTTTATCCCTGTCATTCGATTTCAGGGAAACCAGCGTCCTGGTATAATAGTCTGCCGCCTCTTTGGGGAATTCCGGGAAAAGCTTCTTTATTAATTCCATCTGTTCCACGGCCTTGTCAATATCACCCTTACGGATGTAGATCTCAGTAAGGTTAAGCTTTGGTACAATATTGGCCGGAGCACTTTGAGCGAGTTTCCTTACATAGAGTTCCCTCTGTGTTTTTGAAGCCTCATCTGTCATTGTTGAATAAATTTCAGATATATCATACAGGGTTTTGACATGGTCGGGAGAATACTTAAGCGCTTCCTTTAGTTCGGCAATTGCCTTGTCGCGTTCATTATTCATCTGGTAGACCGTTGAAAGGATCAGCCTGATATCAGGATCTTTCGGGTCAATCTTTATTGCCCTGTACAGTTGCTTTTTTGCATCGGGATACTTTCCCATCCTCAGGTATGTAAGCCCCAGGTTTGCATATCCCAGTTTCTGGTCGGGAGCCAGCTTTATAAATTTCAGGAACTCCTTTTCAGCCTCCTCGAGTTTGAATTCCTCAAGATAAGCAAGACCGAGAGTTCTTGTCGTCATCAGCTCCTGGGATTTTTGCTGGGTCTTCTTCTGCCCGTAGCTGCAGCCGCTGTAAAGGAAGGCAAGGGTTGTTAACATTAAAAGGAACCCGATCCTTTCGGGGAACAAAAGTGACATCAGAATACGCTTGACAATTTTCATTTTTTGTATATGATATTAGGTTATCAGGCATAAGAGTTGCTGGCAAATTTAAAAAAATAATTTAACCTTGCAGGGGTTTCAGATTTTCCCTTCAAACATATTCCTGATTGGCTATCTGGCCGGGGGGAGCGGAAGTCCGTCACAGACCCGGGTTATGGCAATGTTTTCTTCCCTGTTGCCCATTTCATCGAAGCTGAAAGTTCCCGTTATGCCTTTGTGTTTAATCTCTTCAAGAGCTTTTTGTATCTTTTCCCGGTCCGACGAACCTGCTTTTATTATAGCTTCAATGAGTACATTCATCCCGTCATACGCATAGGCAGCCACCACGCCCGGATCTTTCCCGAATGCCTGCCTGTATTCATTGATGAAGGACTTGCTTTTTGCTGCCGACCAGCTTCCGGAAGGTACCATCAATGAATGATCAAAATCGTGTAATTGATCTGCTGTCAGTAAATCCTCATTCAGTATAAAAATTGAGCCATAAAGAGCTTGTGGCATTCCGCCCTGCTTTATTTTCAGGAAAATCTCATGCGACACGGCAGGGGTACAGAAAAGTATTATGCACCCGGGTTTATCGAGAATCAGCTGATCAAGCAGTTTGCCGGCATCGCGGCTGTAATCTTCGTAACGGAACTCCATCACCTCCGGCAATCCCCTGACAGTTAACTGCCTTGACAGGCTGCTAAGAGCCATCCGGGAATCGTAATCTTCATTGTAAATGACCGCAATCTTTCCGGGGTTTCCCGTGGAGCAGATCTCCTGTATAAGGGCTTCGGCCTGCTGAAGGTCATTATGCACACCGTTAAAGAACCATGGAACAAAGGCCTGGGAAAGAGTGGGATCAGCTGACCATGATGAAATGAAGACAACCTGTGTTTTTGTTGCGGCCTGTTCGACTATATGGGCATTGCGCCCGTCGTGTGATCCGGAGAGCGCCCAAACTTTATCGTCAAAGATAAGTCTTACGGCCTGCTTTGATCCTGTGCCCCACGGGCCTTCCATCGATCTGACGATAAGACTGAAACGGAAACCGCACCTGTTGCCGGCCTCATTAGCCTTACGGACTGCCAGTTCCGCACCGTTCACGGCAGCAGTGGATTTGCTGTCTGTAACCAGGTAACCTATTTTGACCTGATGGGCAGGTCCGTTTTTTAATTCAGCAGCCTGAGCCGGTACTCCTGGTGAAAGTATGAATATTACTATTGCAAGGCAGACTTGACAGAAGATGCTGATGGTTTTTCCTGCTGATACCATACTTCATCATACTATAGAAGGATGAGGCATCAATAACTCCCTTCCTATAGCAATTGCAATTTTTTTCAGGTCGCTCATTAGTTGTGACAGCTCAGCGGGGTTTAGTGACTGATGTCCGTCGCAGAGTGCCTCTTCGGGTTTGTAATGCACTTCCATCATAAGTCCGTCGGCTCCTGCTGCAATTGCAGCTTTTGCCATTGCCGGCACCATCCACCTGTGGCCTGTTCCGTGGCTTGGATCGACTATCACGGGAAGATGGCACAGACGCTTCAGCATTGGCACCGCACTCAGGTCAAGGGTGTTTCTTGTTGTTGTTTCAAAAGTGCGGATACCTCTTTCGCAAAGCACAACCTGCTCGTTTCCCTGATTCAGGATATATTCCGCCGCTAGCAGGAACTCTTCAATGGTTGCCATCATTCCGCGTTTGAGAAGAACGGGTTTCTTCTGCAAGCCGACTTCCTTGAGGAGGGGATAGTTTTGCATATTACGGGAGCCTATCTGAAGCATGTCGGCATTTTCAGAAACAAATTTCACCTGCCTGGTATCCATCACCTCGGTAACGAAAGGCAATCCTGTTTCAGCACTTATATTCCTTAGCATTTTAACGCCTTCCTGTCCAAGCCCCTGGAATTTATAGGGGGATGTACGAGGCTTAAAAGCTCCTCCGCGAAGCATTGCAACGCCTGCACTTCTGACTGCCTCAACCGTTTCGCTCAGCTGTATATCACTTTCAACAGAGCAGGGTCCGGCAATAACGGCAATCCCTGACCCGCCGAAATGAACTCCGCTGACATCCACAATGGTAGGCTCTGGTTTTGATTTTCTGTTGACCTTTATGGGAACAGAGCATCCTCTTATCGCAGCGGGGTCCTTATAAAGATTTGATTCCATTTTACACCTCTCTTGAATATTAATACCCTTTTTCTGCTTTCTTGTAAATGACATTATCCTCTTCAAACTTGGGAGCTGGAGAAAATTCGAATTTGCCATTATTGATCTTTGCCAGAAAAATTGGTCTTATGTTGTTAAAAGTTTTGTCAAAGATTACAACTCCTGTTACACCCTTGTAACCCTGGAATGTTTTGAGATCGGTAAGTATATCCCTTATGTGTACACGGTTAAGCCCGACTTTATCAATAGCTTCAACTATCATATTGACAGCGTCATAGGCATGGGCAGCAAATACATGCGGTTCCTGCCCGAATCTTTTCCTGTAGCCTGCCTGGAAGGCTTTAAGCTTAGGATCGTTTGCAGTTGGATCATACTGGCATGTTGTTATAATTCCTTCGGCATATTTACCTGCAGTTTCAAGGAATTCAGTACTCACAATCCTGTCTGATGCGAACAGTGGTACATCCATGCCAAGTTCACGTATTTGTTTAACAATAAGACCTGATTCTTTTGCATTTCCCCAGACAAGGATGGCGTCGGGATTTGTCCGTTTAATCCTTTCCAGTTGCGAGGTGAAGTCAGTCTCAAGGTCATTGAAGCGCTCCTCAATAACAGGCGGGAAGCCGATTCTTGTGGCTGAACGGTTAAAATGCAAGGTACCCACCCTTCCGTACCTGTTGTTGGCCCTCATTAAGGCCACCCGTTTATGTCCGCAATCTCTGTAGATTTGTTTAACCAGAGCATAACTGCTTTGCCTGTCATCCGGGATATTTCGAAGGACCCATGGTATGTTTGTTTCAGTGAATGTAGGATCGGGATTTGCGCAACTGATATTTGTAATCTCCAGCTTCAGCGTAGCCCTGATAGCCACATGGGAAACGACATCATCTATTGAGCCAATCCATGCCCATACTCCTTCGTCATCCATTTTAACGATTTCATTGGCTGCTGCGCCCCATAATCCTTCGTCACTATGGATCATAAGCCTATAGGGAATACCCTTGTAGCCTCCCTTCTTATTGGCATCCTCGACAGCCAATATTGCTCCCTGCATCATCTGGACGCCAAGTGATTTAATGGGCGATTTATCCAGAGGACCAAGGAAACCAAGCCTTACCTCCTTAAGGTCACTTGGGGGCGGGATCTCCCTGCCCGCTCCATAGAACAACGTGGGAACAAGAAAATGATACTTATATGCTTTCTGATATTTATCATAAGCCACAAGCTCATCAGGTATGTTACCGTAGTTTTCTTTGCTTTTCTCCTGTCCTGATACCCATGAAAAAGGTATCAGAAGAAGGAAGCTGACGTAAATGCTGAAGATAGTCTTCATAATATTATAAAATTAAGTGATTTTGCAAACAGCATATGTTTCAATTTCAATAAGAAGGGATTCCCAGCATAACCTTGCCTGGATTCCCGTGCTTGCAGGCAGAGGATCGAGATTCATCCACTGGAAAAAAGATGTCCTGATCTTATTGAAATCCTCATAATCCCTTTCGATATCCCTGAGATAATTCGTTGTCCTTACCACATCGTGCCATGTCATGTTTTCAGCAGCAAGCAGATTGGTAATATTCCTGTATGTCCTCCATGTCTGAGCTCTGAAATCACCGGGATGTTCTGTCTTTCCTTCCTCATTCACGCTGGCGGTTCCCGATATCAGCAACACTTTATAGCCGCCGAACTCAAGTCTCAAAGCTCTTGTAAAAGATGAAGGTCTTTTATAATCATAGGCTTCATTGATGATATGTGGTGCATGAACTGAAAACTTCTCTATCGGAGGACGGTTTTTATGAACCTCCGGATAAACATATTCTCCGATTGCAGTATCATCAGACAGGATGCCAAGTTTTTTCATTTCGGCGCACTCACCTTCAGATAGTTTCGACAGGTCGATTAGTAGATCATTTTTTTTCATTTCAGGTAGCTAAGGTTTTTATGTATTTAATTATGTAAATTATAAGTTCAGTAACTCTCCCCGGCATACTCCTTTTGAGGTTGCCACCCACAGGACACCATCCTCTGCATCAACACCTATTATGAAATTATGAGCTATCGAGGGTGATAAGGGGATTTCCTTCACCAGGGTATTTCCGTTCTTTATGATAGCTTTGCCATTGACACTGTTATCATCTTTTATGTAGGTGACCCAATTGGTTCCGTCAGTGCTGCTCAGTCCGTTATCACAGCATATAAAAACCCATTTGCCCTCTGCTCTCAGGAAATTGATAAAGTTACTTGCAAGGCCGCTGTCGTGGTCAAAGTATCCTTTCCAGTTCTTACCGTCATAGCTGCTCATTCCGAAGTAAGTTGACACCCACAGGATACTGTCGGAATATGATGTTGCGGTTGTAATATCATGTATGACTCCGTCATCGGGCTGAAGGTCAATTTCCATAAAGCCGTCGGGATCAACATAATCCCTGAACTGGCTTGTCAGGGTGTTGTACTCGATCACTCCTGCTCCCCAGGCAGCAATCCATACTTTCCCGTCGCCGGCAGACACTGCATATGACCATGGTTCATGCATGGGAGCATTCATTTCGGTGAATATCTCCCACTGTTTGGTTTGGGTATCATAATGGCCGGCACCGCCGCCTGTAGCACACCACACATCTTTTCCGAAACAGAAAACATTATATACCAGGTCATTTGGCATACCGCTGTTGAACTGGTTAAAGGTCTCAAATTTACCACCCGACCAGCAGTTCAATCCGCCAAGGGTAGCTACCCAGATATCGCCAGTGGCAACGCTTACGTCTACTGAAGCGACACCGTTATGGGCTAGGCCGTCTTCAGTGGTATAAGTCTTCCATTTCCCATCTTCATATACTGCCAGTCCATGGTGGGTACCGACAAAAACACGGTCGCCGTAAATTCTTACAGCATAGCATCTGTCTCCCGGCAGGCCGTCATCCATAGTGAAGGTTTTCCAGTTTCCGTATACGGGAATTCCTGAGGAATGGACATGTTGTTTTCCGGATTCTTTTTCGCGCGATTCAATAGTTGAAAAGTCGGCCATTTCACCCGAAGCCTCAGGGGTTTTATTTCCGGCAGATGACTTTTTGCTTCCCGGGATGATCAGGATCGCGGCAACGGCCAATACCAGCACTATTAAGCCGTATTTTACCAGATTGTTGCTGAACAGGTTTTTCATTTTTTTGAATTTTTTCGTTTTATTATCCTTGCCTGAAGTTTCTTGTTATCGTCGCGGTAATATTCCGGGCCTCTTAGCGATCTCAGATATTCAATAAGTTCATTCAGTTCAATTTTGGTGAGATCATCCACCACACCATGATTATCATTCTTTGAATATATTGTCCATATTTCCTCAAGTGTTAAGGCCAGGCCATGGTGCAGGTATGGAGGCGAAGCATAAATATTGTTGAGATGAGGTGTGTCAAATAACATTGAATCATCACTTTCAATAAGGGATCCCACATCTTCCATCTGCAAGTGAGTGAAATAGGGAGGCGGATGACAGGTTATGCAGCGGTTTTTTTCGGGTATTTCATTCCCATAGCTATCATGTGTTCTTTCAAAAAAATATTTACCCCTTAGTTGCATGGCGTTGAGTTCCCCTGTAGGGTTATAGACCAGGTTTGGCGGATAGGGTATACCTGTAACGATATATGCAACGAGAGCGTCAAGATCGCTGTAATTGAAGGGTTCATTTCTTGTCAGCACAGTGGAAAACCGCAATCCGTCCTGTTTGTATATTGTATGGTTCTTGCCATTCCACTTGTATGGGGGGGTATCTCCTATATCCCTGAGCGATTGGGTGTTCGCCAGGTTGCGGCCCATGTCTTTCGAGGCCATATTATACACAAGACCATCCTCATGACCATCAGGGTGGCAGGTATAGCATGTAAACTGGGTTTGAAACGTACCATCTGCATTGTTCAGCACTCTGCGACCCTGTCTTGCCACGGTAACTCTGCGTGGCCCTCCCAGATCTATGGTATTTATTGTTTCAAGGGTTTCCGTACTTATTACAGCAATCCTGTCCTGCAGATGTTCGGCAACATAGAGTCTTTTACCGTCGGGAGAGACAACAATGCCCTTGGGATTGGCTCCGGTCTTAATGCGTTTTTCAACAAAGCGCCTGCTCACACCAAGGTGATTAGAATAAAACTCAAGTTCTTCTGTGGAATGTTCATTGATTATTTTCCGCAACGAGTCAATATTGACAACAGAAATGCGATCAACTCCGGAATGAGAGATAAAAGCTTTTTTCCCGTCGGGAGTGATTGCCACGCCGAACGGATCGGCAAAATATTCATTTGGTTCATCAAGAAGCAACTGGATTATTCTTCCTCCAGGTTTTTGTTCTATAATGCCGATTCCGTTGGTCATGATGAAGCCTCTGTCAACCTGAATGGAAGGAACCAGGTTCTTGGGCCTGATCAGGGGCATTATTGCCAGATCGCCTTCAGGCGTGAAAGCCACATTTTCTATCATATAAGCCGACTCAACATGCTCACGTTTTGTGATTATGCGATCTTCATCATTGATTACCGTAAGTTCAGAAACAACCGGTTCACCGTAAGGAGCAAGAAGCGCTCTTCTGCTCGTAACGTATAACCTGCTTTTATCGGCTGACATCCGGATCCCTGAAGGATTATTGCCAGCCGAGAGTCTTTTTGTCTCTTTACCTGATTCAAGGCTGATAACCGATATGTCAGAAGCATATGAATTTACCACATAAATTTTTTTCTCATCCGAACTGAGGGCCAGTCCTGCAGGTCCGTTACCGGTTTTGAGTGTATTCGTCACGGCCATCTCTGCCAGATCAATAACCGACACATTATCGGACCATTGATTGCTGACAAATGCATATTTTTCAGCTTTATCGAGGATGACACTATGGGGCTGGTCACCTACTTTGATCTTTTTTATCACCTTTCCCTTTTCAGTGTCGGCAATCATCAGCATACCGGCTTCCTCGGCAACAATGAAAAGGCTTTTCCCGTCAGCAGATATGGCCATATTGAAAGGAGAATAATAATCTGCATTTATCAATTTGGCAATAAGACCTGTTCTCTGGGTATACAAATGACAGGATAAACAATTCAGGGGATGGTCTTCAACAGCAGTGATATAATCCACATGCGCTCTTGACCATTTAATATAAGGCTTGTAACAAAACTGAATAAAAAGGACAATAAGACCAATAATGCCAGTTGCTATCGCTGTTTTTTTTAAGACCGTGTTCATTTTATTCCAATTCTACAATCTTTTCTTTTATTTCCGTAACACTTACAGGTATAATCACCGGCGGGATTTTTACAGCCAGTGGTATTATGTTGAACGGCACCAATTCCGGATCTTCATGGCAGCCAACACAGCCGCGCCTTTCATTCGGACGAAGCCAGAGCCAGGCACTGGGCCCGTTAACCACTCTGCCATTCTCATCAAAGGAGCGGATACGGAATGGCAAATCTGCAAGCACTTTTAAC
Source organism: Bacteroidales bacterium (assembly GCA_040769065.1). GTDB lineage: Bacteria > Bacteroidota > Bacteroidia > Bacteroidales > VadinHA17 > LD21. Next base: position 3,236,356 of record JAXGLU010000001.1, on the reverse strand, counting down.
TGGAATGATCCGTCTGCTTCCAGAGGAACCACTCCGTAGGTTGAATCAACCCCAAGAACTTCTATCATAGTTGCTTTTACAATAGGATTGTTGTTTTTGACTGTTTCAATATCCGCGAGGTTGACATCCTGGCATAAGATCAAACCGCTTTTAACTAGCAGATCGACCTCGCTTGGCAGGTTTTTGGGTCTTTCAATGGGCGTTGCCGGCACTGCCTCGTATATATCATATTCCGGATCGGTAAAAACAAGCTCTCCTGCAGTTTTGTTTGCCGGATCAAATTCATATAGTGAAACCCGTTCCTCTCCAGGCTTATAACCGGTTGCCAGATACTTATCGGAACCGACAGGGGTGACTGAGTAACAGACCGGGGTTCCCTGTGTCAGTTCAATGCGTGAATGCAAAGGCTGGTTATATGATATGGAAACTACCTGTCCGGCATGAGGATCTGCTTCTCCGTACTCAATAAAAACTATTCTCCCATCGTCTGTCTCGCGTGGATTATTGGGGATACTGCCATTCTCCTTATTCATATAGAACATATCTGCTTTCGTCCCGTCAGGCCTCATGGTCATAAGGATGGAATTGCCGTGATCAGGCAATAACTGAGTGTTCACCGTGAGAATGCGGCCGTCCTTCAGCACTGTTGTGGCATAGTTGTCACACGGGCTGAAAGTGATCTGGCGGAGTCCTGAACCATCGAGGTTGCATGTATAAAGACAATGGGCAGACTTAACGGTGTCGTTAAGGGTCTGTTTGCTGAAAACCAACCGATCACCGGGCAAATATGCAGGATCGGTGCAATTATCGTTTACAGATATTACCTTCCTGTATTTATGGCTCTTCAGATTCATCTCATAAATCTGCCATGGCTGGTCTTTTTGTTCCTGTGCAGCGAAGAGCATGAATTTTCCATTATATGATATATCGGGCCAACATGCGGAGTAGAAATCTCCTGTAAGTATCCTGTGCGAGTCTTGCTTCCCTGGTTTCACGGAACTTATCCTAGCTTCGGGTAAATAGCGTGAATGTATCCCGCTGTGATGAACGGTCTGCCTCATGGCGACAGGGACTTCAGTAAGAACGAGCAAGTCGTCACCTGCAGATCTGCTTTTACAGGAAACTGTAATTATGCAGACCTGAATAGTTAACAGCAGGGTAAATATCTTAAATACTGATCTGGGGTTCATTGAAGCCTCGTTTTAGGGTTCTTTTATCTCAAGGATCTGGTTGGCTTTTACATTCTCGAATGTCTGAACCTTACCTGAAGGCCAGATAATTTCAATCTTTTCAACCATTTCATTATCAGCCAGTCCGAAATGCAGCCTGGGATCGTTTTGTGAAAGATAACCGGTAGTGCTTATTTTCTGGGCTGTCTGGGTTATTCCTCCGGAAGTAACTTTCACACGCGAGCCATAGCCATCCCTGTTGCTTGTTGTTCCCGTAAGATTAATCAGAAGCCAGTTATTACTGTTTCCCTTGTTATTCCTGAGGAATACGCAATGATCGTTAAGATTAACTATAAAAATATCCATATCCCCGTCATTGTCATAATCGGCGATACATGCCCCCCTGCCTACTCTTTCAGTGTGGAAATACTCTCCAAGCTCAAGTGACACATCCCTGAATTTGCCGTTCCCTTCATTATGGAATATTTGGTCTTCCTGTCCATACAGGTGTTTAAGTGCGCCATTGGTTTTGAAAATATCCTTATGGCCATCGTTATTATAATCGATGAACGATGATGACCAGCCCACAAACTGAGCTGCGGCCATTGAGATATTTGAAGAAATGCCCCTGTCGGCAAAAACACCGTTTCCAATATTTTCATAAAGAGAACAATAGGTGTCATCTGACACAAACATATCGAGAAGGCCGTCATTATTGTAATCTGCAAAATCGACCGACATACTTACCGTTGCTTCTCCACCCTGGCTGAATGCAGTACCCGACAATGTTCCGTGGTCAACAAATCTTTTTCCTCCTTCATTATGCCACAGGTAATTAAGGGTATGGTCGTTGGCAACATAAATATCGACCCATCCGTCGTCATCATAATCGGCAGAGCCAACTCCCATTGCCCTGCCATCAATATCGATTATCCCCATCTCATCGGTCACATCTTCAAATGTTCCATCGCCGTTATTGTGATACAGCACATCCTTCTCGGCGTCGTAAGCCATAGGGCCGGGGAAACCATCGGGTGCATAATAATATTTATAGTCGGGGTCAAACGTCAGGAAATTTCCCACATAAAGATCGAGGTAACCGTCATTGTCATAGTCGAGCCAGGTTGCTCCGATACTGCATTCATTTCCCCCTCCCACATTAGCTTTTTTTGTAACGTCGGTAAATGTTCCGTTCCCGTTATTTTTTAACAAAACATTCGGTCCGTAGTTGCTTATATATATATCAGGGTATCCGTCATTATTAAAATCTCCGCTTGAAGCGCCCATGCTGTACCATGGCCCACCCACTCCAGCCTTTTTCGTCACATCTTCAAAGGTTCCGTTCCCCAGGTTTTTGTAAAGGCGATTTCCTCCGGGCATCACTGCAGGTTTTTCAGTCTTTATTAACCCTTCAACCCATGTACCGCTGCAAGCATATATATCCATATAACCATCGCAGTTATAATCGAGGAAGACAGCCCCGCCTCCGTCTGATTCTATAATATTGTTTAGTTCATCTTCCCCGATGGAATGAACAAAGTCAAGGCCGATCTCTTTGGCTATGTCCTGAAAGTAATCATTGTTTGCGGCAACTGTATTTCCCGTAGACAGATTTCCCCTGCCTGAGGCAGGAGTTTTTCTTGAATTACATGAAGCGGAAACAATAAGAATGAGTGCCAGGCTTAAACAATTTCTGGTAAAGTGCCTGAAGTAAATCTTTCCACCAATCATTTTTTGAGGTTTCTTAAGGTTATCAAAAGGCCATGTTGATAAATATTTGCTTGTGCATGACCTCGTTATCAGTTCTGCATTTACGTCATCTCCTAAGGATAACACGTGCAAAACAACGATTCAGTTTGCAAGAAGAAAATACAGAATTTCAAATTGTCAGGCGTTCAGGGTTTGTCAGGCAAATATTTTAACATATGTTAACAAATGTCAACAAACATCAAGTAGATGCCATTAAAACCTCATTAAAATGTAATTAAGTTGAGATTAAACTTGCCTGTTCCCGGAAACAAGCTAAAAAGTTCTGTTCTATGAGTTCGTGTGAGAGGGAGGTTTTCGAAAAGCTCAAGCCAAGGGATGCAGCTTTATAATTACTGTTGTACCTGCTCCCGGCTGCGACAATATTTTGAGGGTTCCGTTGTGGTTGCGGATAATCCTGTCGACCAGCGAAAGGCCTATTCCGCTTCCGGGGGTTGATATAGCGTTTGATCCGCGGTAAAAGGGTTCAAAAACTTTACTTATCTCCTCCTCCGGTATTCCGATCCCTTTATCTGTGAAGATAATCTCAATAAGCCTGCCGGGGTGTCTGACCTCTACTTTTACCGTATGATCTGATGAAAACTTGCAGGCGTTTTCAAGAATATTTAAAAATGCGACCCTGATCAGATATTCATCGGCTATTACGGCCATCTGATCTGAATCGGTAAGCGATTCGTCTATTATTATTTTAATATGACAATCCTTATTAAATTTTTTCATATCGCCGTGCAGCTGCCAGAGTACTTCATCAATCCTTATTTTAGTCTTGGGGTTCTGATGGGTTTCTCCGCTGGTACGGGCGATAAGAAGCAACCTGTTTGAGAGGTCAATGAGAGACCTGATGTCTTCGAGAACCGATTCAAGAGCTGATTTATATTCAGGTGCTGACCGGTCTTTCATCAGTAATACCTCTATTTGTCCGTTTATTGAGGTAAGAGGTGTTCTCAGTTCATGCGAGGCATTGGCAATAAAGTCCTTCTGGGTTGCGAAAGATTTCTCAAGTCTTTCAAGCATTCTGTTGAAGGTAATAGCCAGCCTTCCTATTTCGTCGAGGCCGTTTCCTTCGGGAACCCGCAGATTAAGGCTGGTAATAGAAATCTCCTCAACCTTCTTCACCATATCAGATATAGGTTTCAGGGCTCTTCCCGAGTAGAACCATCCGGCTATGGAAAACAGTAACAGGCTGCCAGCCGAAACCAGCAAAAGCATGGTCATCATTTTCTTCAGGTGCATCCGACCGTCCCTGTCAACAGCAGCAGCGAGAACCACAAACTGCTGATCCCTTGTGGTGTGCAACGCACCTATTACTTCATAGTCATCCTGCCTGCCGGAAATGTCTCCCTTTTGTTTTACCTGTGCTATCAGGGAATTAATATCCCTGAACTGCCATTTACGGTCTGAAACATATAAAGTATCATTTTCCGAATTCAAAATGATTATTTTTCCGGTCTGCAATCTTGTGGGATAGGAGAACCCTGATCTGATTATCTGGTTTATGTTGAATTCATAGCTGTCAAGCACCAGTTTAGCCGTATCCTCAGACCTTGACCGGAGGAGACTGCGGAATTCATCCCTCCTGAAATCAGCCGAAAAGAGGTATATTGCCGCTGAAGCAACTATTATTATGATTCCCCCGAACAGAAGAAACTGCAGCGTTAACCTGGTCCTTATAAGCATACTATTTTTCCCCGAAAATATAACCGAAACCAACCCTTGTATGGATTAGCTTTTTATTATATCCTTTGTCAATTTTCTTACGAAGGAAGTTTACATAAACATCAACCACGTTTGTGCCGGAATCAAAGCTCATGTCCCAAACTCTTTCAGCAATGTCATTCCTCGACAGTACACGGCCGGGATTCCGCATAAAAAACTCCAATAAAGAGAACTCTTTTGCAGTCAGGTCTATAATTTTCTTCCCCCGTTTTGCATATTTTTTATCCAGGTCCAGTTCGAGATCTCCTTTGATAAGCTTATTGTCAGGCTCACGGGTTTGTTCAGTCATTTTTATCTGGACTTTGATTCTGGCAAGCAATTCCCTGAATTCAAACGGCTTTACAAGGTAGTCGTTTGCACCTGCTTCAAATCCTGACAACTTATCGTCAGTGGTGCCAAGTGCAGTTAAAATAATTACAGGAACCACAGGGTTCATCTGCTTCAGTTTCCTGCAAAGCTCAATACCGTTGATACCGGGCATGATGACATCAACAATAAAAAAGCCATACCTGTCTTCCGCGGCCATTTTTTCAGCAGATATTCCATCATAGGCTATATCAACCTCAAAACCGTTTTCCTCAAGACCTTCTTTAATAAAGGAAGCTACCTTAGGTTCATCCTCAACTATCAGGATTTTCATTTGTCTGAATTTTTGAAAACATCTGTAAAACGGAGTTGTTTACCCCGGACCTGATAAACCTATCCATTCTCTCAGGTGTTTGATCAGACAAAAGTAATCATTCCTGATCAGAATATGCAACAACTTTCAGTGTGATCAGACAAGCGGCAGTTTCCAGGGCGCTCTGTAAGCAGGTACCAGGTATTTATTTGCATCTTTATCATTGGTGAATTTCTCTCCATCCCAGACAAGCTTCAGCCCGGAGCGGTATGCTATGTTACCAAGTTGCGAGAATTTTGCAATATGAGCGCCGATCTCGGTACTTGCATTGGTTTTTACATTACGACTTACAATGCAGTCGAGATGATTCCTGACATGATTTTTCAAACCATTGCCGGCACCTTTTTTCAGGGGGACCGCTTCCATGCGTGCTTTACCATTTACCACTTCCGGGATAACCTCCCATCCGTTGCGGTCAATAACCAGGGTTCCATTCTCCCCCACGAATCCCAGACCATGATTTCTGCCGTATGCTCCGTCATCGATACCAATGGCATGATCCCATAATATGTTGAATCCGTCGAATTCATAAATTGCCTGGAGAGTGTCAGGTGTTTCGCATGCATCATCGGGATAGCCGTATTTGCCTCCCATGGCCATAATGGATTTAGGTGCGGTAACATCCATTCCGAAGAGTGCAAAATCGAGCAAATGCACTCCCCAGTCGGTCATAAGGCCTCCGGCATAATCCCAGAACCATCTGAAGGTAAAATGAAACCTGTTGCGGTTAAAGGGTCTTTTATTTGCAGGGCCAAGCCACATATCGTAATCAACACCCTGTGGAACAGGCTCATCGGGAAGAACAGGTATTGAAGGGCACCATCCCTGATAGGAGAATACTCTCACCAGCCTGATCTTACCCAGTACACCTGACCTTATATAATACACTGCATCAAGCCAGTGAGGATCGCTCCTCTGCCATTGTCCCACCTGCACCACGGTTTTGTAACGCCTGGCAGCCTTTACCATCAGGTTGCACTCTTCGATGCTGTTTCCCAGGGGCTTTTCACAATAGACATCCTTTCCTGCCTGACATGCAGCAACCATCATCAGGCAGTGCCAGTGATCGGGGGTGCCGATTATTACCAGATCAATATCCTTATTGTCAATTAGCTTACGCCAGTCCTTGTAGAGGTTGGCCGGCTTCTTTCCCCTGATCTTTTCAACATCGGCGGCCCGCTTGTTCAGCACGTTTTCGTCAATATCGCAAAGGGCTATGCATTCAGTTTCCGGATTTTCAAGAAACGCGGTGAGGTTACTAAAGCCCATGCCATTGCAGCCAATAACACCGATATTGATCTTGTCGCTTGCCGCGACCTGTCTCATTCCTGACAAAGTTGGGGCAATTCCCAGACCTGCGGCAGCGAATGCAGTGTTTTTAATAAAAATTCTTCGTGTTGTCATATTTTTAAATTGAATTTAATTTATCCCTGTTATCATAAACCTTCATGATGGCATTTACGACATCATCATTTTCTGTCTGGTTCCCGGCAAAGGACCTGATGTCAATTGCCTCAACCACGGTTGGATTGCATTAATCAGACCCTATATTTCCTCAGGCACCACATATGGTTTGCGGTAAACCCTTGTCAACAGTGCATCAGCCTCAGGGTCATCTGCAAATTTTTCATAATCACCCAGAAATCTGAGACTTCTTCCCACCCGGTACGAAATATTGGCCAGATGAGGAAGAGCGGTTGAATAGAAACCTTCGTTAATGTCGCAATTAAGGAGGTCGTCATTTCCGGCACGTACTGCTTCGATGAAATTAGCATAGTGCGGTGCCACCCTGGTATCTTCACCTTCCTTTGATCCTGCAAACGGTGTTCTTTCTCTTTCCCTGAATGCTTTCCATGTATCGCCGCTAATCTGCAGCCAGCCTTCCTTGCCATAAAAAATATTGCCTACTTCTCCCCCGTCAAAACCCTCATGATTTGTGTAACGGCCGCGGGTTTCAAACTCGAGCAGGGTTCCGTCGGCATACATATAGGAACAAGTCTGTGTATTAGGTGTTTCCTGAGTTGTTTTGTCACGTCCGTAGGTTTCAACATCGCCATAAACCATAACACCTTTGGTTCTTTTCTCCGGAGGGGTTGCATCTTTGTTGAGGCCGTAAATTCCACCGGTTGAATAAACTGACACCGGATGTACGTGCTTGCTCAGTCCCCAGCGGGCTATATCAAGCTGGTGAGGACCGGTATTACCTGTATCGCCGTTTCCTGTATCCCAGTACCAGTGCCAGGTATAATGGCTTCTCTTTTCGTTATAAGGTCTCCATGGTGCCGGTCCCAGCCAGAGATCGTAATGGAATGTTGGAGGCGGAAGACTATTCTTTGCCATCCCGTAGGAATCCCTGGCCTTAAAGCACAGGGCCCGGGCCATGAACAGTTCACCTATTCCCCCGTCGTGCAGGAAGCTTATTGCTTCCCTCACATTTTCCGAAGAGCGGTTATTCATCCCGCACTGAACCCTGACATTGGCTTTCCGGGCTGCTTCAACCATTTTCCTTCCTTCCCAGATATTGTGTGATGCCGGCTTTTCAACATAAACGTGCTTGCCTGCCTGACAGGCCCATACTGTTGCCAGGGCATGCCAGTGGTTAGGAGTAGCTATTGAAACAGCGTGTATTTCCTTGTCATCAAAAACCCTGCGCAGATCCCATTCAGTAAGCGGCTTGCTGCCACCCTTGTCAGTTACCATCCTGATGCGCGAACCGAACAATGCTTCGTCAGTGTCGCAAAGGGTCTTAAGGAACACATTGTGACTGTTCCTGAGACTGCACCAGGCATCAATATGAACGCCGCCCTGGTTCCTGATACCAATAACAGCCATATTGATGCGATCGTTAGCGCCCTTAACGGCCTGATAAGATTTTGCGCTGAGCCCCTTGCCTCCGATTGCCAGACCTGCTGCACCAAGGGCCCCGGTTTTTATAAAATCCCTTCTTTTTGTTGTCATAGTGGTATTATTATGTTAGAGTTAATACAATTTAAATTATCTGCCGAAACCTTTCCTCCATTCATCTGCAAGCTGATTGGCTTATAAAGTTACGGAATAATATTATTTATCAGTATTTAAATTATTAGCAACGTCACATCACAATAAATCGGTATTACTGTCGCCATAACTCATTATTCCTGTACTTCAATGCCCGGAGAAACATTTTAACATCCATTCATGTTTTCAATAAAGACGTTCCTTCTTTACGATCCCCAGCCTGTCAAGTTCTTCGTGTATATAAAGGCAGTTTGACAAATTATAATCGGGTTCGAGATGATAAGCAATTTTGAGATTTCCTCCGTCATTTTCCTTCAATGTCCTGAAGAGCCATTCCTCAATATCTTCCCTGGTGGATCCTTCAGACAGAACCTCCACCGGAGGAAAAACGTTTATCTCAAATTCTTTTCCCCTCCTTTTCCTTATCTCTGCCAGCGAAGTATTTGAGCCAGTATCGATTATATTAAGGTTTTCAACTGCGCATATAGCATCCATTATATGATCGGCATTACCGCAACTATGAAGGCGCACTGCACCATACTTTCTTCCGATCCTGCTTATACAGGGAGTGACAAATTCCATATAAGTATAGTTGTCGAGCATTGTGCCCGAACATTCTCCCACATGCACCGACGTTACCGGGATATTTCCAAGTTCAGAGAAGTACCCGATAACATGAATATAGACTTCAGTTATCCAGTCATGAATACTTTTCACCAGTTCCGGTTTCATCATCATCAGGGTTAATATATCCTGTCCGATGAATTTCAACGAAGTGGTTACAATTCCGTGGATTGTTGCCCGGCCTGAGGTGTCCCAGAAGAAGGGGGGGATGATCCTATAGTCAGGATACCTGTTCTTTGCTTCAACAAACTGTTCTCCGAGGCTTTTAATGAATGGCAGTTTAGTTGTGTCGGCAACGGAAGGCAACTCCGAAGGATCATTAATATCCTTCAGCGGAAAGCCTTTTACGTCAGAATCCTTATCGGAAGCAAATACGAATTCAGCCCCAAGTGCTGCAGCAATTATCATATTGGGCTGTATGGCACCAACCAGCATCATATTTGGGACAACATACCCGGCCTGAACCAGGTTGTCTTCCATGTTGTAGATCGGGATATCCGGAAACCTGTCCCTTATAAAGTCATGGCATGCTTCATCCTGTTTCATTCTGTGGAAAGGATCGAGGAAGTAAGCGGAATCAAAAACGAATCCGCCATATCTGTTAAGCCATCCTTTTGAAACACTTGCCTGGATTGATATCATGTTGATTTTTTTGGTTCAGCATCAGTCTTGATTTTCGGGTATCAGGTTTCTTCTCAGGTTTTTCCATATTCAAATTTCGGGATCGAGGCTGTCATAATGCAAAATATGGTGCATTTGTCTGCCATTTACCCCTGGTGAAATCAGGAAATTCAACGGCGGCGTTTCGTTCGATAGAGATGCCTGAAAGCTCGACAATAGCTGTCATTACTGCAGAGTCATACACATCGATGGGTGTGGGGCCTTTTGTCGCAACAGCTTCGATAAAACGGCTCAGCATAACGAAATCGGTGCCTCCATGAGATTGAGAGGAAGGGTCTTTCTGCCACCACCTGTGATTATATTTTTCCTCATATGGCTTCCATGGTTCCCACTCATGGTATTTAGGACTCTTGTCAACGAGATAAATTGAGTTCTTTTCCTCGTAGTAGACTCCTTCTGTGCCCTGAAGCATCCAGCGGTTGGAATAGGGTCGCGGCAGCTGCATGTCGTAGTTGATTACAAGAGTCTTGCCCATCTTGGTTTTAAGGACTGAGGTTACAATATCTCCCTGCTTATACTTCAGATTGGCATTGGGATGGTCATTGCCGAATCTCCTTTTAAAATAGGCGTTAATACTTTTTGATGCTGTTGCTGTTGAGGTTATCTCCGTGAAGACATCCCCCCTGTTGATATCCATCCAGCTGATGACCGGGCCGACGCTATGTGTCGGGTACTGGTCCCTGTTGTATTTCAGAAGGTATTCCGCCGGCCATTTTTGTTCCCCGGTCTTGCTGTCAAAGAACCAATGGTCAATGCAATCGTGTGAATGTGCGCAATGACAATGGACTATCTCACCGAGCATTCCCAGGCGCTTCATGTTCAGAAGAGCAAGGTTGTCCTGCCTGAAGCTCCAGTTTTCAAGCATCATGCAGGGGATTCCGGTCTTTTCAGAAGTATCAACCAGTTTCCATGTATCATCAATGGTTATAGCTGCCGGCACTTCTATTCCCGGATAGATCCCATGGTTCATTGCATCAATTGCAATTGATGCATGTGAATCCCAGTAAGTCGATATAATTACTGCATCAAGTTTTTCTTTGTCCAGCATTTTTTTGTAAACCATTTTATCGCCGCTGTAAACTGCGGGAGTTGGCCTTCCCTTTTTACTACATATTTCTGCGGCATTTCCCGCCCTGCTGTCTGCGATATCGCATACGGCAACGATTTCAGTACCTTCAATTGTCAGCAGGTTATTGACATGTGAGGTTCCCCTGTTACCTGTACCGATAAAACCTACTCTAACAGTCCGACCTGCCCTTTGCCGGGCTGCAGCCTCACCGGGAAGCAGGCTTATCCCTGCGGCCGCGAGTGATCCCGTCCGTATAAATTCTCGTCTGGATACATTTTTCATGGTGCTGACTTATTTTAAAATTAATTAAAGTTGTTCATGCCTGTGTCTTTTTAAGTTTCTTTCCAACCTTATGCCCTGCTGTGGCATAATAGAGAATGAAAAGATAAAACGGGATAACTATAAGGTAAGCCGTTTTGGGATTAATTACATCCGCAAGACGGCCGTACATTAATGGCAACAGGGCGCCTCCCAGGTTTCCCATTATCAGCAAAGATGATCCTATACCCGTAAAGCGTCCGAGTCCTTCAATGGCAAGAGGCCATACTGCCGGCCAAATAAGTGCATTGGCCATGCCAAGCAGTGCAATGAATACCACCGATATCATCCTTGGCGATCCTACTGCAAGCATGGTAAGGATGACCCCAAGCACGGCGCAAATTTTAAGGGCATTGCCCTGGGATATATATCGTGGAATAGTGATTATGCCTATCGAATAGCCGGTTATGGAAGCCAGCATTGTAAAGGAGGTGAAGTGTCTTGCAACCGAAACAGGGATTCCCTGGCTGAGCCCGTAACTAATGATCGTATCACCCGCAATAATTTCAAGGCCCACATCACAGAAAATTGCCACCACGCCCAGGAGCAGGTATGGGAACTGGAAAATCGATGTCTTGTTGCTGAAATCAGGAATGTCTTCGCCGGCATTCTCGGTATCAGGGTTTATCTCAGGCAAGCTCGAAACTCTCACCATAATGCCAATAGCAGCAAGTATGACTGACATGCCAAGATACGGGATTATAACCCGGGAGGCCAGCTCATCGAGGGCCACGGCCCTTTCAAGTTCATTCATCGTCTCAAGTTTTGCCATCAATGCATCTCCATCGCTCAATGCCATTACTCCAAACAGGAACGTTGCTATTATGCCTGCCGATTTATTGCATATTCCCATTATGCTGATGCGTTGTGCAGCGCTTTCTATGGGGCCCAGGATAGTGATATACGGATTTGAGGCCGTTTGCATCAGGGCCAGCCCGCTGCCCATGATGAACAATCCTGTGAGGAATAGCACATAAGTTCGCGTCATTGCCGCCGGGATAAAAAAAAGCGCCCCTGCAGACATTATAAACAAACCTGTCATCATTCCTGCTTTCAAACCTATCCGCTTAAGTACCCAGGATGAAGGAACCGCCATAATCACATAAGCTATATAAAAAGCAAAGGCAACCAGGTACGACTGAAAGTGATTCAGCTCACATGAGATTTTCAGATAAGGAATCAGTATCCCGTTGAGCCATGTAACAAAGCCAAATATAAAGAAGAACAAGCCTATGGTGGCCACTGTCATCCATGAGGCTTTTGATTTCCTTGAAGAAGAAACTTTCTTACTGTTCATAGGAGGAGGCATTCAGTAAGTAATCCCATCCTGTTTCATTACGGGATTCTCTTTAAAGATAATTCAAATAATGCAATAAGATCAGAAGAAGTAAATATTTGTTCACGCTCTTCTGTAATTTCTGGCTGTTTCCACGAAAGCCTTTATATTAGCTTCGGGAGTTATTGAAGGAAGGGCACATCCTGCATTAAGGATGAACCTGTTGGTAGCGGAAAAAATATCCAGCAGTTCCGTTGTTTTCTGCCTTACCAGTTCAGGCGTTCCGAGAGCCAATACTCCGCTCGGATCAATATTCCCTATGAAGGTGGCCTTATCTTTAAGAACTTCAAAGGCATGCCGGGTATCCGTCTTATAGTCTATTTCAAATCCATCAGAACCTGTAAGGAGCATTTTATCAAGTATCGGAGCGGTATCTCCACATATATGAAGAATATGATAAATGCCTCCCCTGTGAGCTTCTTCGGCAGCCTTTGCCTCATAAGGCAGTGCATATTGCTCATATAATTCAGGGGGTATCATTTCCGGTCCTGCTGGGCTATCACCGTTAGAGACTACATGTGCGCCTGTTTGTACCATAAGTCTTATGAACTGGCATACAGCTTCAGAGCAATAGTCAAGCAGCTCAATTAAAAGACCGGGTTCCGAGGTGTACAGGTCGGTCATCCAATTTTCTGTGCCCCGCATCATGCTTGCCAGTGAAAAGGGAAGCTGGTCGCAGTTGCCACGGACAAGAATTTCATCCCCGAAATAGTCTTTGACCCGGCGAACCGCCTCGAGCCATATCTGTACATATTTGTAATTCTCAATGTTAACCGGTTTTAATGCATGCAGGTCATCAAGTGAGTCCAGCAATCCTCTTACAGGCCTTCCCGGTTCATTCTCCGGAAGATCCACAGGCACTCCAATACTGCCTGCAAGGGTTACGGTATCAATATCTATCAGCACCCCATCCAGGTCATACTTTTCAACCGACCTGATAAAAGCATCAGCGATCAATGCAGGGTCCTCCCTGAATTGCCTCATGGTTATCCCCCTTTCGGCTGCTGCGACCATGAAATTATGAAGCATGACAGGTATCCTGTCTGCAGGCTCTCCCCTGAAAGCCGCCATCATTCTCTGGTATCCGTTCATTACTGTCTTTTTTATTATAGATCCTTAATATTGTATTTTGTTTTATTCCTGTTCCGTCAATCGTAATTCAATACCCTGTCAATTCTTGATACCAGTTCCATCATGGCCCCTCCGTTATGATAAGTAAGCAGTTCTTCCTGAGAACAAAGCAGCCTGCGAAAAGGTCCACAAAATCCTTGCATTCAATACTGAAGTCTTCGCTGCGGAGAGAACAGGTTTATTATTCATATCCACAGCTCCGTAAAAGCCATGGCCTTCTTTTTCCACGCTATGTTCAATCCAGTGTTTCAGAATGTTATTATGGAGTTCATTGAGAAAAATCTCGCGGTATTTTTTTAACTCTCTTTTCAGTTGCGTCATATATCTCTGAATTTTTGTACAATCATCAATATCAGACAGCAAAGTATGGCTTATTCTTTTTCCAGCTGCCTTTAGTGAAATCGGGGAAGCGCACCGGTCGTTTTTTCTTTATGGAAATGCCCGACAATTCAACTACTGCACTCATCACTGCCGAGTCATAAACATCAAGGGGCGCAGGGCCTTTTGTTCTCACAGAGTTTACAAACCTGGTCAGCATAACATAATCAGCTCCTCTAAGTTTAACTTGTGACATATCTTCCTGCCACCATTTATGGTTATATTTATCCTCGTAAGGCTTCCATGGCTCCCATTGCTGATATTCCGGGCTATGGCCGGCAAGGTAAACAGAGTTTTTCTCCTCATAATAAACTCCCCGGGTACCCTGCAGCATCCAGCGGTTTGAATATGGCCTGGGCAGCATCATATCATTATTGATGACCAGGGTTTTACCCATCCTTGTGGTTATAAGAGATGTTACTATGTCGCCCTGCCGGAAATTCCGGGTGGCATTGAGATGATCCTTTCCGAATTTATGACTGAAATATGTGTTGATGCCCCTGGGATGTGAAGATACGGTATAAATTTCGTTGAAAACATCCCCGCGGTTTATATCCATCCAGCTGATAACCGGCCCAAGGGCATGGGTCGGATACTGATCTCTGTTGTATTTCATCAGGTAGTCTGCCTGCCAGTTATCCTTTCCGGTATCCTTGTCGAAAAACCAGTGATCTATGCAGTTATGTGAATGAGCGCAATGGCAATGGACTATTTCTCCGAACAATCCAAGCCGTTTCATGTTGAGAACGGCAAGGTTATCCCTTCTGAAGCTCCAGTTTTCAAGCATCATGCACGGTATCCCGGTCTTTTCCGAAGTCTCCACCAGATTCCATAGGTCATCCACAGTAAGCGCTGCCGGAACATCTATGCCGGGATAAACGCCATTGTTCATTGCATACAGTGCAACAGGAGCATGTGCGTCCCAGTAGGTGGCAATGATCAGTGCATCGGGCTTTTCCCTGTCGATTAAACCCCTGTAGGAATCTTTGGTTCCACTGTAAACAGCGGGAGCTTTTCTGCCTGCATTAATACAAACTGATGCAGCCTTTTCCGCAGAACCCGGAATCTCATCACAGACAGCCGTAATCTCAACTCCGTCAATAAGCAAAAGATAATCAAGAAGTTTCATCCCTCTTTTGCCAGTCCCGACAAGTGCTGTCTTAACAGATCTTCCATTGTTACTGCCTTTTTTGTCAGATGAATTTTTCAAGACCTGATCCTGGTCTTCGGTCTTTCCGGTGGGTTTTGACACTGTTTACTTCTTTTATTAGAACTGCAATTTAAATAATAAACAGAATCGGCAGCATATTAGCTTATGGCATAAATTGTATTTTCTGTTTTGAAATGCAAAAAGCATAAGAGATGGACAACTACTTCAGGAAAAGTATTCATGAAATAAAGATTGTTCCAATCCTGCCACTCATGGGAGAACCAATTACATACCTGTATTTCAGGCCTTATTCTTAAAGTACATTTTCAGTACCTGAAGAATAAAGATAAAAAAAGGAGGTTGATTTTCAACCTCCTTCATAACAAAATGACTGATTTAGTTAAGCTGGCCTGTACCCGGACCTACGTCCCACCACATTCTTCCCTGCAACAGATCTACAGTTTCTTCAGTAAAATTCTGTCTTTCAATCGCGTCGTAGTAGTTTTCAGGATTCACATTACGTTCGGCAATAGGTAAGGAGAATCTCCTGAACATTTTACCAGCGGTAACATTACCGGGATAAGATATCAATTCACCTGAGGTGCCCACCCAGTTGGCATAGTTAAACACAGGATATTTTATTCTCCTCCAGTTGGAAAAAACCTCATAATCGTTACCCATCATTGACACCCATTTTTGAGTCGATATTTGCTCAAGTCTTTCCTCATATGTTCCGCTGCTTAAATACGGATTCTGTGCTAGGTAGGCATCAACATCTTCCTCTGCGATAACTCCTGAATGAGGTGGAACGCTTGGCCACAGAGACCAGCGGGCCATGGCAGCCCTTACTGCATTGTTATATGCCTCCTCTTCAGTAATTCCTACATTCCATCCTCTCAATGCCGCCTCTGCAAGCAGCAGATATGCTTCTGCGGGCTCCATGGTAACTATAGGAGATCCGCGATTGATGTACAACAACGACGGTTCTGAATAGGTATCAAAATCAGAGGGTTTGGAGTTGATGCTTCCATTTACCATTCCGCGCTGATGCTCAGGATCATTGTCGGCAACATATGAACCTTCCGACGGAACCCATACAACTGATATCACGGGCAAACGCGGATCATTGGTATTTTTGAGATGATCAATAAATTTTGCAGCCCATTTGCTTCCTTCAACATTGTCACCTCCAGGACTGGCAAAATCGCCGGTTATCAAGGAGTTAACCCTGGGGTTCATCTGGCCCGTGATATCGGCATATTCAATATACGCAATGTCAGAAAAATCTGTCATTACGCCTCCTGCAGCAGCTTTTTCAACCCATAGCTTTGCCGTTGCAGGCTCTACCTCCGACATACGCATACCTAACCTCATCATAAGAGTGTATCCAAATTTTTTCCACTTTGCAATGTTCCCGCTAAAATAGGGGTCAGCATTTCCGAACACATCAGGCTTGGTTTCATCCATTGAGGTTAAAGCCGCATCCAATTCACTCACCATGGCTTTGTAGATGCTTTCCTGAGTATCATATTTCGGCTTAAGGTTGTCATTGCCCTTCATTGCCTCAGAATAAGGAAGATCACCCATAACATCTGTTACCTGATGAAAGGCCAGTATTCTCAATATCTCACACGCAGCCCGTTTGTTCACGTTTTCAGGGCCGGGGATCTGGGATACAAGCTGAAGAAGACGGTTCCACTGGTTGTTGAAGACATTAAAACTACCCACAGTGCCATTAAAATTAAAGAATTTGTCACCAGTTGCAGGTACTTCTTTATAGGTGGCATAATACTGGAGCCCTTGGGCAAGAGCCCTGAGATTATCCGGAGGTCTGCTTTCAAACACAGCTGAAGTAAATGAATACTGCGGGATAACATACTCTATCTGGTTCGGATTCTTGTTCAGATCTGTCAGATCTTCTGTATTGCACGATGGCAGAATTGAAATCACGGCCACTGCACCAATTGCAAATATTAGTATAGATAATATATTTTTCATGCCAATAGTTTTATAAGATTTTAGAATACTAAATGCAGATTAAAACCAAAATTCCTGGTAACCGGCATTGCAACTCCCTGACTACCTTGGGCATTGTCAACAGTTTGCTGCATCTCTGGATCTATACCCGCATCTTTAACGCGCTTATCCTGATATATGGTTAAAAGATTCAGCCCTGTCAATGCAACAGATGCTGATTCTACTTTCAGAAATCTGGCCACATTTACCGGCAGATCATATCTGAAGACCATTCTTCGTAGTTTTACAAAATCCGTGCTGTATACAAACTGCCCGGGATATGCGCGTCCGAAATTATTGTAATAAGTATCAAGGTTTACCACTTCCCACAATTTCGAGTATGGTTCTCCTGACTGGTCCACACCAGTGACTGTCAATCCGTTTTCCCTTCCCGGCAATGTTATGGGAGTGAGTCCGAACCTGGTAGCATACTGGATCAGGTTGCTGTACCCAACAGCTCCGAATTTTGAATCTAAGTCTACTGTCAGATAAAATCTCTTGTACCTGAAATTATTATTGATTCCCATCAGGTATGGAGGATTACCAACTCCCAGGTCTTTCAGCTCCCTGTCTTCGTAACCAGTAGCCTTGTTATAGACAAGGACGCCATCTGCATTTCTTTTCATGACATATGCTCTTACGGTTGAATAAGGCAGTCCGACTGCATTTATCATTGTCGGGCCTCCAATTGCATTCCCCAATGTCAGCACGTCGATACCCTCAGCCAATTCCACTATCCTGCTCTTGTTATAGCTGTAATTAAAGCTTACATCCCAGCTAAAATCCTTCTTGTCAAAAGGAGTTCCCGTTAAGCTTATTTCCCATCCCTGGTTTGTAATAAGACCGAGGTTCCTTGGGCCGGCTGAATAACCTGCTGCCTGTGAAATGGGCGGGAACAGAATATCATTCTCCGTTTTCCTGAAATAATAGTTCACGTCGAGGCCTATTCTATTTTCAAGTACCTGGACCTGAAATCCTCCTTCGGTTGTAGTTGCAGTGATCGGCCGGATATTCGGGTTCAGCAAGGTGTTCGGATTACTTAACGTTGGCAACGAATATGCATTTACAGTACTTATTGTATAGGTTTGGTTGATGCTTCCGGCATTTACTGTTGCACTTCCAACCTGAGCCCACGATGCACGCAGCTTGGCAAAATTTATAAACCTCGGCAGGTTAACCACTTCTGAAAGAATAAAACTTCCTCCGACCGAAGGATAAAAGATGCCATTGTATCCCGGATTCAACACTGAGAACCAATCCTGTCTTCCTGTTACAGTCAGATAGACTATGCTTCTGTAATCGACATTTGCTTCAGCGAAAACAGAATTGGTGCCGGTTGAGGTCTGGGTAAGATTAACAAGATCCCTGTTCTTAAGATTTGTAAGACTATAAAAATCAGGAATAACCCACTCACTGCCATTTGCAATGCTGCTCCTGCCAAAATCCCTCTCACTGCTTGCTCCTGCAAGGAAATTAAGTCCAATGGTCTCATTAAAGAACTTGTCGAAGTAATTTGTAATCACCTGAAAGTTGGTTTTATCCGTTTGAGACTGTGATGAGTTAAAATACCCCAGCGGAGTAAATGCATTGGTGTTAGGCACATAATTCTGGTCCCTGTAAAAATTGAAATCCCTTGCTATGGTGCCTTTCACATAAAGATTTTTCAGGATGTTAACCTGAACACTTGCCCTTCCAATAAGGCGGTGAGCATGATCTTGATTATTAGCCTGGTAAGAAATATAATATGGGTTTGCAGCAGCAGGGACCGGATTCCATTCAAGCTCCCTGCCCGTTAAAGCATTTATACCGGGCCTTTCCGGATCAGTACCCCTCATATTTCTGACATCAACGGTATTGGCAGCCAGATAGACTGGCCATGCAGCATTCAACTCCGCATACCCTACGGTTGGCCTGTTCTCTGCATCTATCAGGTTATATTGAGCGCTTGATTCAATAATAACAAGATCATTCTTGCCCAATGCTCCCCTTAAGTTCATATTTACTGTCTTCCTGAAGAATTTTGAGTTTGGCTGCTGATCTTTTGCACGCGTATCGCTTAATGATAATCTGGCCTGCATTTTTTCATTACCTGCATTGAATGCTACCGTGTTGGTAAAATTCTGACTAGGATTGTAGAAGTTTTTAATGTTTTGCTTTACAGATACCGGTGAATACGGTCTTTCAACTCCATCAAACTGAAGCACCATGCTGCCATCCATTTTTGCTCCGAAAGCAAGACGTCCTGAACTTAAAGCTTTTGCAGGAGTATCGGGTTTAACCCCGTCATTGCCCTGACCGTAAACATATTGATAGTTCGGATATACTGACGGAACCCCAATATTTGCATCAGATGTTATTTCTATGCCTATTCCTTTCTGAATCCTTCCCTTTTTGGTGGTAATAAGGATTACTCCGTTTGCCGCCTGGCTTCCGTACAGGGCTGCCGCTGCCCCACCCTTAAGAACTGAAATTGATTCAATATCATCGGGGTTCATGCTTGAAATTCCATCTCCCCTGTCAACATTCAGTGCAGTTGTACTTGTGGACGCACCCCTGTTAATATTGGTAATAGGCATCCCGTCAACAATGTACAAAGGCTGCTGGTTCCCGTTAAGGGATGTATTGCCCCTTATGATCACACGACTTGATGCTCCCGCACCTGCGTTTACCTGCAATGATTCTACGCCTGCTATTTTTCCGGTAAGAGAAGTCGCCACATTATTAAGGCGTGCCTGGGTAAAGGTCTCTCCCTTCACCTCCTGAACTGCATAAGCAAGAGTCTTTTGAGCCCTGCTAAGGCCTAAGGCTGTGACTACGACCTCATCCATCTGCAGTATGCTTTCCTGAAGGGTAATATTAATTGTCGACTGGTTACCTACAGATATTTCCTGGGTAGCATATCCAACAAAGGAGAATTGAATTACAGCTTTATCATCCGGAACTGCAATGGTATATTTGCCATCCAGGTCAGTCAAAGTGCCTGTTGTTGTGCCCTGGACCAAAACAGTTACCCCTGCAAGGGGTTCCCCGCCAGAGTCAGTGACTGTGCCTGTAACCTGACGTTGCTGAAATGCAGTCAGTGATGTTTCACCAGAAACACTTTTATCAAGCGGTTCGGTTGTAAGGAGGATTTTGCGGTCAATCAACGTGTAGTTCACATTTGTCCCCCTGAAGAGCTCCGGAAGAATATCTGTTATGAGCTCGTCATTAACCGCAATATGAACCTCCCTGCTCACATCAATCTGCTTCTGGTTAAAGATGAAATAGAATTCACTCTGCCTCTCAATTTCATCCATTACCTGCTCAAGACTTGCGTTCTCAATGTCAAGCGACACTCTTGCAACCTGAGAATATACTGAACCTGCAAAAACACTTGAAACATTGAAAAGAATGAGAATAAGTGCAATTTTAAGTTCCATAATTAGTTTAATAAAGATGGGTGATACCCATAAACAGGATTTTTTTTTCATAACTTTGAAAAGTTTTAGTTAGGTTATTATTTCCGAATAGTTACTTAACTTTTAATACAGGAAAGCGGTTCCAGCGCTTTCCTGTTTTTAACTGGCTTTTTTCATAGGCATATCAGGTTTTAAATAATAATTCAGTTATTGGTATCCGGTGATATTATCACTCTTGTTTTTGAGTAGATCTCATCTGATTTAAGATTTCTGTTTTCAATCCTGTACTTTAAAGGCAGGCCACGCTTCAGAAGTCCAAGAACCTCATCAAGGCTTTCATCCACGAAAGTTGCACGCAAGCGGTGGTCGTCAGAAAATTTGCCATCGACTATAACTTCAACATTATACCAGCGTTCAAGTCTCCTGGCTATGACATCAATAGGATCATTCCTGAATATCAGTTTCCCATCAATCCACGATATGTACTTCTGAGGCAGTACAGTTTCTTTTACAAAATCTTTCGAGACCTTATCGAACTTAATTAAATCGTTCGGGCTCATGGTATAGGAATTCTTTAACTCCCTGTCGTTAAAAAGAAGTTTTCCTTCTTCAAGCACCACTTCAACAAAGTTCTCATTCTCATAAGAAGAAATATTGAATCTGGTCCCCAGCACTTCCACGCTTATTTCGTTTGTTGACACATGGAATGGTCTGTTATTATCCTTAATCACATCGAAGTATGCCTCACCTGTAAGCACCACC
The DNA here is from genome assembly GCA_040769065.1 of Bacteroidales bacterium. GTDB lineage: Bacteria > Bacteroidota > Bacteroidia > Bacteroidales > VadinHA17 > LD21. Next base: position 3,215,165 of record JAXGLU010000001.1, on the reverse strand, counting down.
TTGCGATTAAAAATAAAATCTTCATAGTACCTGAGACTTGAATTGCTGTTCAGCCATCCTGTGGTCCCGTCCGGAAGGCTGAACTGAGCCCTTGTCCATGCAGGAGCCTTAATCTCGACCCATGACAGATATTCAGCAGGGGATGGTTGATTCAGCCGGATGAAGAAATAAATTGCAAGCGGAAGCAAAAGCAGTGCAGCAATTCTTGATGACCATATAATAACATCCCTTAAGAATCTTTTTTTCTTTTTTTCTTCAATCCCGTTATTAATGTTATAGTGTATCCTGTACAGTATGTGATTGAGATCTTTTTCAGATACGTTCGTATCATCGCACAGTTCATACCACTGTTTTCTCAAAAGCTGCTTCAGCTCTTCTTCATTGGTGTCATCGGAGAATACATCCCTTACATAGTTTAAATCATCCCTGGAATAATCTCCGCTGAAAAAGGCTTTAATCTTTTTTATGTCAAATTTTGTTTCAGACATCCTGATCTGTCTTTGTTCGTTTTAGATTTTCACAGAGTTATGCATCTCTTTCTTATTTCTTAACATAAATGGTTGTCTCAGTCTGCTCTGAAACAAAAGCCATGACCTTCGTTGTCAAACATCCATGTTAAAACAATCTCTTTACCCCTTTCTCTAATTAATCAAGATGTATAATCCCTTGTTAAATCAATGAGTAATAATGTATTTCAAATAAAAACATGTTCTGCTTGTGGCAATTATCAGTAAGTTATATCCACAACTGACCTGATACTCCTATCCCGCAAAAGGAAATTTTTCTCCATTTTCCATACTATCTTCTGCCTCTCACCACAACAAGCGGTTCTGCCAATCCGTTGAGGTCATAAACAATCTGGCCTCCCTTTATAGTCATCTCGCATTCAAATTTTCTCTTTCCTTCCATCTTATAACCGTTTCTATCCCAGAAACCGAATTTGCCTTTTCTCATATTCAATATGGCAACATCTGCCTCAGATCCTACGGAAAGATTACCCAGATCCTCCCTTTTAAGTGTCTTGGCCGGATCCCATGTAACGGATTTTATCACGGAATTAAAATCCATACCCATAAGAAGGAACTTTGACATAATGCTTAAGATATCCTTCATTGATGTATTCATGCTTCCAATATGCAGGTCGGTACTTATGAGGTCGGGATAGAACCCTGCTTTGACCGAGGGAATAGCCTGGAAATAATTAAAGCTTGAGCCTCCATAGCCGACATCAAAGAGGATGCCTCTTTCCCGGGCTTTCCACACATAAGGTTTAAGTTCACCTTTTGTATTTACTATTGCTTCTCTTCCACCCGGGCGCGTTTCACCTGTTTCGGGACTTCCTCCGAAGCAATGTGTATATATATCGCCGGGCCTGAAAACCTGCATAAAAAGTGTGTCGAGCGAAAGAGCAGGATTAGCGCTCCCAAAGTCGACCATAAGAGGTATATCTGCAAGAAGTGAGGCTTCTTCAGCAAGTTTAACCGGAGTCCAATCCCTGCCACTGTAATGTGCAAGCTTTATTCCAACTATATCATCGGAGTGTTTCCTGGCAAAATCTGCCGTGAGCTTAGGATTCATGTCAAGTATATTCTGCTCAAACGGTCCTCCTCTCATACCTTCACCCACAATGTTAAGGAATGCCAGAACACGGGTTTTCGACCGGTCGATCGTTTGCCGCTTAAACGTATCAAATGTTCTCCATCCTGCACACCCGGCATCCACAACCGTTGTGACACCAACCCGGAAGGTGAATCCATCGGGGGGAACAGAATTTGGCCCATCCATGTATTCCTGATTAAGGTTGTTTCCATGAAATACATGTACATGCATGTCAATAATCCCCGGAATAACATAAAATCCTTTTGCATTGACACATTGCATTCCTTCACCCGGATCAATATTCCGGGCCACTTTTGCTATTTTGCCGTCTTTGATGGCTATATCCAGTATCTCGTCAATATTGTTTTTCGGATCTACCACACGGCCACCTTTTATAACGATATTATAATTCTGCGCATTTACTGCAAGTGACAGCAGGAAAATGCCTGCTAACAACAACAATCTCCTCATTATGTTAATCTTACAATTAATAATTTTAAAAAATATTTATCACCGGTCAAACCGGTTTATGAAAGGATCAGGGTTATATAATTCAGACAAAAGTGAGAGTCCGCTTATACGGATGCTTTCAGCAGCTCTTCCCTTACCCTGGAAGCCACTATCTTTTCCTGGCCCGAGATCATCTGCCACGGGGCTATGGTAATAGAACCTCTTCCACCGCTGGCTTCAATTGAAGGATTTCCTTTACTTAAAGCTGCCAGAAGATCTTCTGCAGATATTTTGATCTTTTCGGGAGCCCAGGAAATAACCAGTGTCGGTGTATGGTTTGCAATGGGCGGAATATCGACTCTTGTGGTCACTCCGTTTATGTTTTTGACCGCATTTTCTATTGTTGCCACCCTGTCCTCCCACATCTTCCATTCCTTGTCGTGATCCCTGTTTATATACATCTCAAGGGCAATATACATTCCCAGGATCTCCTCCTTATTCACTTTCATACCTCGCCCTATGTTTCCTCCACGGGGTGGTGAATTCAGCCGGGCGGCTGCAATAAGATCCTTCTTTCCCATAAGTAATCCTGCGCTTTGAGGGCCCCTGATCCCTTTCCCTCCGGAAATGCAAACCAGGTCAAAGCCCATATCGTTATACTTCCAGAGGTTTTCAACAGGAGGAACGTCAGCTGCGATATCTATCATAGTTGGTATTCCCAATCTTTTACCAAGAGCCACCCATTCCTCGTGCCCGATCTTACCACCGGGTGCCGCGTAGTTCAGAAACCACATCATAGCTGTTTTTGAGTTTACGGCTCTTCTGACGTCATCGGCTGTTTCAACCTCAACGAGTTTTGCACCGGTATTTGTGATCGCATGGGAATATCCATGGTTATGTGCTTTCTGAACAAGCACCTCCGATTTTATCCCGTCAACATTTGGCAGCTGGGCCACTTTTTTTGTATCCATTCCTGTAAGCACTCCAGCTGTGCCCAGCACCATTGCCGACCAACATCCTGCCGTTACCATGGCAGCTTCGGAGTGGACCATTGCGGCAATTTTTGCTCCTGCCTTGTCCTGAAGCTCATCGATAAAACAAAATTCCTGCGAGCTGTTCCTTATGGCATCAAGAACGTAATCATGCATAATAGATCCGCTTAATGCAGTGATTGTACCCCGTGCATTGATAAAGGTACGAACTCCCAGCTCTTTCAGCAGGTCTCTTTTTGGCGCTGCTGAAACAGTAAGTGGAGAAGCGACAGATTTATTAAACGGGAAGATGCTTCCAAAAACTGCTCCGGCAGCCGGAAGAATTGTCAAATTTTTGATAAGGTTTCTACGTTTCATTTAAGTTTAGTTTAGTTTAGTAATTACCATATGTTCGTGTATTTTAAAATCTTCGTCTGCTTTGTTTTCCCGGATATAAAAAGATAAGCCGATGTATTACTTTATGTAATATCCTAATCTGGGATTACACACCCATAATGAATCACAAATATAAACTCCTGCTTTTTGTTCTTCACAGATTCCGGGGATAATCAATGAAGTTTCTTCGCAGCTGCTTGTAATAATCACGCAATGAATAACATAAAGAACAAAACAAGAGGATGGTATTCTTTTCTGATTTTTGTTCTGATGTATTTTAATGCATCAGTCAGCTGGTTTTCAACAGTTTTGTGACTTATCTTCAGCTCTTCGGAGATTTCCTTGATGCTCAGACCTTCAAATCTGCTTTTTACGAAAATCTCCCTTCGCCTCAGGGGAAGCTGTTCAACTATATCAGTAACATATTCGTAAAGAGAATTGTAATCAATCGTATGGAGGGTTTTGTTATCAATATCATATTCAACTTCCTCCTTCAGGTATTTGGAAATGATCTTGTTCTTTCTGAAGTGTTTCCTGATAATATTGAAACTTATTGTAAAAATGTATGATTTAAATGACAGATCAGGGTTAAGCGATTCTCTCTTTTCCCAGATTATTGTAAAAACTTCCTGCACCACTTCTTCCGACACAGCTTCCGACTTGAGATACCCTTTCGCAAAACGGAAAATACGTCCGCTGTATTCCTCAAAAAGTGTATTGAATGCAAGAAGATTGCCCTTTGACAATCTTTTTACAAGCCCTGATTCGTCCTCAAATGAATGAGATTTCATTATTTATAAATCCCGGATAAGAGCATAGTTTTAACTTCCAAGAGTAAGTGATAATAAAGATAGACATTCATTGTCAACTGTCAAAGAAAAACTGTTATATTTAATTATAATCGATTGTAAATCAGATGTTAATATTTGTTAAATGTATTGTTCCCGGCAGATACCATAAAGCTCATGACCTGCCAAAATGAAATCATCCGGAAATGTTGGGGGATAATGAGGACCTAACTATCTCCTTCACTGCTGTAAACAAATGATTTTAAGCAGTTCTGATAAGATTCCTGTTAAATCTAAAGATTCACTGAGCCTTGAAAAAACCAGTCTTTATTTAACCGAGAATCTGTAAATTGTTTGTGTAGTAAGTGTTTCTCCGGCATCCAGCACAGTAGTTGGAAAATCAGGTTTGTTTGGGCTGTCGGGGTAATGGCCTGATTCCAGGCAGAAGCCTGTTCTGAAATTATACTGTATTCCGCCGTGACCTTTCTGTGATCCGTTAAGGAAGTTGCCGGTATAAAGCTGCATTCCGGGCTGATCGGTGATCACCTCAAGAACCCGGCCGCTTGTCGGGTCATAAACGTAAGCATCGACTTCTTCCATGTTATCCAGCACAAAATTGTGATCATACCCGTTTCCAAGTACAAGCTGATCGTAATCTTCCCCTATCCTCTCACCTATGGTATGCGGTGTTGTGAAATCAAGCGGCGTACCGGCAACAGGACGGATCTCTCCAGTGGGTATCATCACGGAATCAACCGGAGTAAATGCCGAGGCTTTGAGTGTAAGCTCATGGTCAAGGATATCGCCCTTGCCTGCACCATGCAGGTTGAAATAAGCATGATTGGTAACATTCACAACAGTTTTCTTATCAGTGGTGCACTGATAGTCCATTATAATCTCGTTATTGTCGGTCCAGGTATAGATTATCTCAGCTTTCACTGTTCCCGGAAATCCTTCCTCCATATCCGGGCTTATATATGTGAACTTAACGGCCGCATATTCTCCCCCCTTAATCACTTCGGTATCCCATACCACACTGTGCCAGCCTCCCGGTCCGCCATGGAGGGTGTTTGGCCCATTGTTCAGTGGGAGAGTGTATTCTGTTCCGTCGAGTGTGAATTTCCCTCCGGCTATTCTGTTGGCATAACGGCCTACAACGGATCCGAATGACATGTCGCCCTTAAGAGTTTCCCCGAAAGTGTCAAAACCAAAAGTAACATTTTCTTTATTCCCGTCCCTGTCGGGTACCTCGATCCAATTGATCCTGGCGCCATAGTTTGTAACCTTGATAATATTTCCCGATTTGTTTGTAAGGGTCAGCAGATAAACATCCTTCCCGTTGTGATTGCCGAATAACTCCTGTCTTACCATCTTTCCGGATTTTGAAGATTGATTACAGGAACTGAAGATAATCCCTGCAACAATTATAGTTAAACATAGTAAAAGAGCCTTTTTCATCATAATATTATTTTGATTTTAATGGCCTGATGGAACCCACAAGTTTGAAAATTATATACATATGTGCTTCTTTTTGCAATACATGTGGGTTTCATATTGGAACATTAAATTGTTTTTTGTTAACCTTATTAATTTATAAACCTAAAACTATGAATAAAAATTGATTTATGCAACCGGCATATTACCGGAAGGTATTTGATCTGACACCTTATCTTTTTTAACATTTAAAATGTCATTTGAACTACTCCCTTCTATCAGACCACTGATTAACAAATATGAGTTTTATTATTGTGATGTAATCCGGTGTTACATGAGGGGTTGTATTGTCATTCCTGACACCGGAGGTGTCATCATCCAATAGCCCTCAAAAGGGCACCTTTTTTTAGTTCATTTTTATTGTCACTTTCTTTTGCTCCTCCAAAAGAAAGTAACGAAAGAAAAAGAGAGGTGATTCTATTTTGACAATTCCAGAACCACCACTGATTTTGCCGGTAACCTTACATTAAGAACGCCATTCTTGTATGTAAAATCGCTGAATTGCCCGGGTTTTACTTTTTCAGGATCAGTGAAAGTATTGTGCGAATTCATTTCAGCTGATGTCAGAATTTCACCTGTCACTGACCTGAAAGATTCTCCTATCACGGGGCAGGTCATTGCTATTTCTTTTCCGGGATTAAGGTTGGCCAGGGAAATATGCACTTTGCCATTGTTGTCGGCAGACGCTGAAGCTGAGATTGCAGGAATACTGCTTCCTTCAAAAGTATACTCCTCGCATTTCATGTCAGTACTGAGCAAACGGGCATTCTGGTGGACTCTGAACATCCTGAAAACATGATAAGTCGGGGTAAGTACCATTTTCTCATCCTTTGTAAGTATTACCGATTGCAGAACATTTACCGTCTGTGCAAGATTTGCCACTTTTACCCTGTCAGCATGAGCATTGAAAATATTAAGATGAATGGCTGCTGTGAGAGCATCCCTGAGAGTGTTCTGCTGATACAGGAATCCCGGGTTTGTTCCCGGTTCAACATCGAACCAGTTTCCCCATTCATCAACCACCAGGCCTTTTTCTCCGCGAGGGTCATACCTGTCCATGATGGCTTTATGTCCTTTTATTATAGGATCCATCTGAAGGTTGGCCTTCATTGTCCGGAACCATTCCCTTTCTCCAAACACAGTGGCAGATCCTTTTTTATCCCATCCGTCAACAATGGAATAATAGTGTATTGACAATCCCTGGAACCTGGCTCTTGTGGCATCATCTTTCATAAGGGTTTCGGTCCATGCAAAGTTATAGTCATAGGGGCCGCAGGCAACCCTGTAAAGCCTGTTTTCACCATAGTTGTTCAGGTAGGTCGAAAAGCGCCTCATTACGTTCGCATAGAATTCATCGGTCATGTTTCCCCCACAGCCCCAGTTTTCATTGCCTATTGCAAAATATTTCACTTTCCACGGATCTTCCCTTCCGTTTTCCTTTCTCAGCCGTGTCATCGGACTGTCGGCATCGGAGGTTAAATATTCCACCCACTCAGCCATTTCCCTGACAGTTCCGGAACCTACATTGCCATTGATATATGCATCACATCCAAGTAACTCAGTCAATCTCATAAATTCATGTGTTCCGAATGAATTATCTTCCGTAACCCCACCCCAGTGGGTATTTACTATTGATGCCCTTTTATGCTGAGGGCCTATGCCATCCTTCCAGTGATATGTATCGGCAAAACATCCGCCGGGCCATCGCAGGTTGGGAATCCGAAGCTCCCTGAGAGCAAACACGACATCATTCCTTATTCCGTCAGTGTTTGGAATGGCTGATTCCCTTCCCACCCAGATGCCTCCGTAAATGCAGGCGCCCAGATGTTCAGAGAAATGGCCGTAAATATCCTTGCTTATTACAGCACCCGGACTGTTGGCGACAACCACAAGTTGATTTACAGCCGGGGTCGATTCTTTCTGTGCAAATACCGGTCTCAATGCCGGAATTATAAAAATAAATAGAAGAATAAGTGATTTTTTCATCATAATATGATTTTGATTTTAATGGTATGATGGAACCCACATGATTGATAATTATATTCATTACGTGTTTACGCTTGAATTCAATACTCCGGTTATGTCAGGTTCTCTTCTGCAAAAGATCCGAGCTTCCTGTACACAGAAAAAAGCTTTTCATATTTTTCTGCTCTTTCAGGATTGGGATGGTAGTCTTTTTCAAAACCTGCTCCCATAGCCTTCTGTGCAGATGGAATATCTCTGTGAATCCCTGCTGCCACCGAAGCTGCCATAGCTGAACCGAGTGCGCATGTCTGGTCCGATGCTGCCACACTAACCGGCATATTAAGCACATCAGCCACAATCTGCATCACGAAGGGATTCTTTTTCGCAACGCCTCCAACAGCCAGTACTCTGTCAATGCGCATACCTTCCGAGATGAACCGCTCGTTTATCATCCTCGAACCGAAAGCCGTAGCTTCAACAAGCGATTTGAACACCCGCGGCGCGTCAGAACCGAGCGACAGTCCTGTTATTGCTCCTTTCAGAGCCTGATTTGCATAGGGTGTTCTCCTTCCGTTAAGCCAGTCAAGAGCCACAATGGCAGTATCCTGGTCATTAAGTGCTGCTGCATTTCTACTGAGTTCGGTTATAATCTTTTCTGCAGTTTCGGCCTGTATCTTTTCCTTTATTGTTGTATCAAGCCAGTCAAAGCCCCGGACTACATTAACCACTGGCCACATAAGAAGGCTGGCAAACCAGGCGTATACATCCCCAAAAGCCGATTGCCCGGCTTCAAGACCAATCATACCCGGGACAATCGATCCGTCAACCTGTCCGCAGATACCTCCAACAAGCCTGTCTCCGATTTCCTCAGACGACGCTACAAGCATGTCACAGGTTGAGGTTCCCATTACTTTTATCAGGTTGTACGGTTTTATTTCTCCACCCACGGCACCCAGGTGAGCATCAAATGCTCCCACGCCGACAATTATGCCAGGCTTGAGTCCCAGTTTCCCGGCCCAGTCCTTTGTCAGCCGGCCGGCAGGAATATCACAGGTGTATGTTTGGGTATATAATCTTTCTCGCAGTCCTTCAAGCAGCGGATCCAGCAATATGAGAAACTTCTGGTCGGGCAGCCCCTTGAAACTTTCATGCCACATTGCTTTATGTCCGGCGGCACAACGGCTTCTTTTCAGTTTCAGGGGATCGGTATTGCCCGTAAGAATGGCAGGCATCCAGTCGCAGTGCTCAACCCACGACCATGCATTTTCCCTTACTTTTTTATTTCCGCGCAACACATGAAGTATCTTCGACCAGAACCATTCAGATGAATAAACTCCTCCTTCATATCTGGTATAATTCTCGCCGCCCCATGTTTTGGCCAGTTCATTGATTTCAGCCGCTTCTTTCACAGCCGTATGATCTTTCCATAGAATGAACATGGCATCTGGATCTTCATTAAACCGGGAGTCCAGGGCAAGAGGCATGCCTGATCGATCCACCGCCACGGGTGTTGAGCCCGTGGTATCAATTGTGATCCCCTCAATATTCATGATGACGTCTTTACCGAGGCCGGCAAGTGCTCCCGTTATGGATTGTTCCAGACCTTCAATGTAATCAAGCGGATGCTGGCGGAATTGGTTTTCTGAGGGATTACAGTACAGTCCTTTTTTCCACCGGGGATATTCAAACACTGAATTTCCGACAGTCTCTCCACTACGGGAGTTAATGACCAATGAACGGACAGAGTCGGTGCCGTAATCTACTCCAATGACATACTTATCCTGCATATTCTAAATAACTGTTTAACTTGTTTGTCCATAGTATTTCCCTTTCCCATGTTTTCGCCCGAAGTGTTTATCAAGCAGAACCTTGTCAATTGCATCCCGTTTTTCAAGAAGAACGGTATAAAAAGCTATCCTTGCGATTTCTTCGAGGGCAATAGCATTACTGACCGCGTCTTCCGGACCGAGACCCCAGCAGAACGGCCCATGACAGTTAACAAGGACCGCAGGTACAGCTAACGGATCAGATAAGCCAACGCGTTCCACTATCACCTTACCGGTGTTTGATTCGTATTTCTCATTTATCTCTTCAGCGCTGAGCTTCCTTGTGCAAGGAACTGCTCCGTAAAAATGATCAGCATGTGTGGTCCCCAGCGGAGGGATATCCTTACCTGCCTGGGCCCAGGCAGTAGCGTAAGTGGAATGAGTATGAACAATACCTCCTACCGCAGGAAATTGTTTATAGAGATGCAAATGAGTGGGAGCATCCGTGGAAGGTTTCAGCTTACCTTCAACTACCTTTCCTTCAGGGTCTATCACAACCATATCAGAAACTTTGATGGTTTTGTAACTTACACCGGAAGGCTTAATGACAATCAACCCTGTTTTACTATCTCTTCCGCTTGCATTGCCCCATGTACGCACAATCAACCCGTGTGTCTTCAAATCCAGATTAGCCTGCAACACCTTCTTTTTTAATTCGTCAAGCATGCTGTTTGCTTTTGATTATTGTTGATTCAGATCATATCAATGAATAAAAAACAAAAGGAACCAATGATCTATGCTATTGGCTTCCAATGACAGATTACATCATCCCGTTTGCAATATGATAATAAACTTCATTCCATTTAAGTTCATTTCTGAAGGTTTTAATATCAGTGGTTTCATCAATAAGAAGGTACTCTATTCCGAGCATGGCCGAGAAATCGTCAATGTAATCGGGTGTTAATGCAGTGCTGAAGCCTGTATGATGAGCCCCGCCGGCATATATCCATGCAGAAGCGCTGGTTTTAAGGTCAGGCGCAGGTTTCCAGAGCACACTGGCAACAGGGAGATTTGGCATATCGGGGCATTCCACAACTTCGAGCTTATTAACGATCATCCGGAACCTGTTTCCAAGGTCGATAAGCGACACTGCAATGGCTTCCCCCTGCGCTGACTTGAAAACAAGTCGTGCCGGGTCGTCTTTTCCTCCAATGGAAAGCGGATGTATCTCAAGATATGGCTTTTCATCTGCTATGGAAGGACACACTTCAAGCATATGTGCTCCAAGCACCCTCATCCTGCCGGGCTCGAGATGGTATGTATAATCTTCCATGAATGATGTCCCTCCCGGGAGTCCTGATGCCATGACTTTCATTGCCCTGACAAGCGCTGCGGTTTTCCAGTCACCTTCCGCTCCGAATCCGTAACCTTTTAACATCAGGCGCTGGACGGCCAGTCCCGGCAGTTGCTTTAAACCGTGCAGATCCTCGAAAGTAGTGGTGAAAGCCTTAAAATTACCTTTCATCAAGAATTTTTCCATACCTGCCTCTATTCTGGCTGCATCTCTTAATGAAACTGATTCAGCCACATCTCTTGCCACCAGGTATGCTGAATTATATTCATCCAGAAGCCGGTCAACCTCATGGTCAGAAACTGAAGCAACGGAATCGGCCAGGTCGCCTGTCCCGAATCCAAAAACAGAGTATCCCAATTTTATCTGGGCGCTTACCTTGTTTCCTTCAGTTACCGCAACATCGCGCATGTTATCCCCAAATCTTGCAATTCTCAGGTTCTGAAAATCATCATATGCTACAGCAGCCCTGGTCCAGACCGCGATATTTTTCACCACTTCCTCATCCTGCCAGTGACCAACCACTACTTTACGGTCAAGCCGCATACGCGTAGAGATAAATCCGAATTCCCGGTCGCCGTGAGCCGACTGATGGAGATTCATATAACCCATATCAATGGTATCCCACGGTATTTCACCATGAAATTGCGTATGGAGGTGAAGAAAAGGTCTGGAAAGAACTTTCAGGCCTTTTATCCACATCTTTGCAGGAGAAAAGGTATGCATCCAGGCAATGATCCCGATGCATCTGGCGTTCATGTTTGCCTCAATGCACATCCGGAAGATTGCATCGGAGGTAGTCAGCACAGGTTTGAAGGCTATCCTGCAAGGGATTAATGATGATTTGTCAAGGGCTTCCGATATTATCCCTGAATCTGCAGTAACCTGCTGAAGAACTGCTTCTCCGTACAGATCCTGACTGCCGGTGACGAACCAGATTTCCTTGTCTTTAAGATTTTCCATTCAGTTACCAGAAATAAATGTAAAATGCAATAATTACCACTATTATCAGCCCTGAGAAGAAAAGATCCCAATTATTCCAGCTTGCCCTTGTAACAGCCTTTTCTTCGGGAGTTGCTGAACCAAAATATAATCCCCTGATTGCTGCCGGATTAGCTTTGGGTGTAAAAAAGCTTGTAACAATCATAAGAGCTATCACTATAAAGAATATTACTATTTCATAGTGCAGCCAGTTAGGTGCAAGGAACAGCTTATGGAAAATTGAATCCTGGCTCAGGTTCCCTCCGAAGACGACAAATCCAAGCCGTGTCATTCCAAGTATAAAACCGGCAACAAGGCCATAGAATCCGGCTTTCGGGGTGGTTTTTTTTGACAGGACACCAAGGAGGAACACTGCAGCTATACCGGGTGCAAGCATTGACTGAACATCCTGCAGGTAGGCATATAATACCTTCCCTATTCCCTTCATTACCGGTATCCAGAGTATTCCCAGGATAACGACAACGACAGTTGCTATCCTGCCCACCCTTACCAGTTCTTTTTCAGGAGCATCCGGTTTGTATTTCTTATAAAAGTCCACCGTGAACAATGTGGCTGATGAATTAAAGAGTGAAGCAAGAGAACTCATCAATGCTGCAAGGATACCTCCCACAACAAGCCCGGTAAAACCTATCGGAAGCAGTTCTTTTACCAGAGTCGGAAATGCCGCATCGGAATCGGTAAGAGTGATCATTCCCTTTTGGTTCATTGCGTATGCTATCATTCCGGGGATAAGGAAAATGAATACCGGCGAAAGTTTAAACCCTGCACCAAGAATGGCGCCTCTACGTGATTCTGTCTGATTTCTTCCCGAAAGAACCCTTTGAACAATATACTGGTCAGTGCACCAGTACCAGAAACCAATAATGGCCGATCCCAGGATCACTCCGGTCCAGGGGAATACCGGATCGGTATGTGATCTTATAAGGTTGGTCATTGTGTCACCGGCCTCATTAACCGGTACGGCCCTGCAGATTTCCATCATTTCCGACCATCCCCCAAGCTTTATAAGGCCCAGTGCCAGTATGGTAAGAGAACCTGCAAGAAGAACTGGCGTTTGTAAGACCGACGTGAACAATACTGCTCTCATACCTCCGAGAGTCGTGTAGATACCTGTGAGCAGCACCAGGCCTATGGCACTGATCCAGAAAAAATCAATACCAAATACCGATTCAATTCCAAAAACTTCCTTGAAAACTATTCCGCCTGCATATACGGTGACTGCTACCTTGGTAAGCACATAACTTACGAGCGAAATTATGGAAAGAAATGACCTTGATTCTTTATTGTATCTTTTTTCAAGAAACTCCGGCATTGTAAACACTTTGCTGCGTGAATAAAATGGCACGAAAAACCATCCCAGTATCAGAATAATCCATCCGTGCATTTCCCAGTGCGCCATTGCCATGCCACTTGACGCCCCTGCTCCGGCCAGACCAACAAGGTGTTCCGATCCGATATTCGATGCAAATATTGATGAGCCAATTGCAAGCCATGTTGCATCACGTCCGGCAAGAAAATAATCGGTCGAGGTCTCTTCTTTTCTGCGAAGCACCCAAACAATAATACCAATAAGACCCACACAAAAAAGGCCCAAAACTATCCAGTCTAAAATAGCCATAGCAGATGATTTTAATATAAGATTAATGCATTATCAGATTCCATCAGGTCAGGTTTGTCATGATCATGGCCTCTGACATCAAATATATGAAAAGTAGTTAAAAATATTTCCAGGGTATAAATTATAATGCCTGAAAAAAAACAGGCATATTTATTTACTCCACTCGTTAAGGGATTCCGTGATAAAATCTATTATCCGCTGATTATCCGCCTTCCCGGTTCCAGAGATATCAAAAGGTTCTCCAAACCTGAAATGTATCGGTTTACGGGAATCAAGCGGCCCCAGTTCCTTGATCAGCTTGCCCTGCCCCCAGAAATCTGTCTTTATTGCCACGGGGACAACTTTGACCCCTGCCTTCTTTGCCAGTTTGACTCCCAGGGAGTTAAACTCTTCCGGAATAAATACCAGGCTTCTTGTGCTCTGGGGAAAGATGATCACGGAAACTCCTTCTGACAACAGCTCAGTGCCCTTGCTCATTACGATCTCAAAATCCTTTCTTGCATCTGTACGCCCTACCACAACCGGATTGCGCGATCTCATAACATGGCCAAACAGAGGATGGCTCACAAGGCTTTCCTTTACTACGAAAGTAACTTCGCGGTGAGGGGCTATCAAACATGGAAGTATCATTGTTTCAAGAGTGCTCATGTGATTGCTGACAAAAACAACCGGGGCATCTTCTTTTGCAATATTCTCCATACCCTCAATGCGAAACCTCCCACCAGTTTTTTCTATAAACCTGAAAATGAAATACGACGAATCGGCCCATGCTTTTCTATCGTAAATCCCCTTTATGGCCTGGCTTCTCGTTTTAAATACTATACCGGCATATTTTAAAGTAAAATAGAGTCTGTTGTTTCGAAGAATTTTGTCGCACAGGGTTGATCTATCCTTCTCCGGAGTTGCATATGAAAACGAATCGAAATATCCTTTATTCATCAGATAATTAAATGTTTAGTGTTTTATAGACAAGTATAAATCATTGTTATAATATGTAATCTTCAGTAACATCATTTAATTCTTCCCGGGCCCGGATTATTGCATTACGAAATTCATCCATAAACTCCGCAGAATAATCCCGTACCCATCGAAATCGTTATGTCTTAAGCAACAACACAATACATTTCATAGTGGCAGAAATTAGTTAATAGGGCAATATGGTATTTACAAATCTAATATTAAAATTGTAAATTTATCCGCTCACCACAGGTTTGAAAGTCATGCATGAAAAACATAATCCATGAAGCTGCAATTTCTTGATGCAGCTGTGTTTTTTGGGTTGATTGCCCTCAACATCCTTTTCGGTGCCAGTTTCTTTTTCAGGAACAGGACAACTGATCAGTTCACGACCGGAGGCCAAAAACTGCCCTCATGGACAGTTGCGATGTCAATTTTCGCGACCTTTGTCAGCAGTATTAGTTTCCTGGCCCTGCCCGGCAAGGCCTATTCGAGCAACTGGAATGCTTTCGTTTTCAGTCTTTCAATTCCTGCTGCCTCCTGGCTGGCAGTAAAATTTTTCGTTCCGCTTTACAGAAGCATTGGAAGTGTTTCTGCTTACTACTATCTTGAAAAGCGCTTCGGCCGGTGGGCAGGAACCTATGCTTCGGCCTGTTATATTTTAACTCAGCTTATGCGCACCGGTGCTATCCTGATGCTCCTGGCCCTGCCGCTAAATGCACTTTTCGGCTGGAACATAAAGACAATCATCATTCTAACAGGTATTGGGGTGACACTTTATTCAATGCTTGGAGGAATACAGGGAGTCATTTGGACAGATGCAATACAGGGAATCATTTTGATTGCAGGAGCCCTTACAGCAGCCTTATACATTACTTTTTCGATGCCTGAAGGTCCGGGTCAGATCATTGATATAGCCAGTGCCTCTGACAAGTTCAGCCTGGGAAGCTTTGGGACAAGCCTTAGCGAATCGACATTCTGGGTTGTCCTCATTTACGGACTGTTCATTAATGTCCAAAACTATGGGATCGACCAGAATTACATCCAGAGGTACCTTAGTGCACGAACCGAAAAGGAAGCAAAAAAATCCGCCCTGTTTGGATCGCTGATTTATATCCCTGTTTCAATGGTGTTTTTCTATATAGGAACAGCCCTTTTTGCATTCTACTCAGCACAGCCGGACCTGCTTCCGGAAGAACTCAGACTGGCCGGATCAGGCGACAAAATCTTTCCATATTTTATTGTTGCAGAGCTACCAACCGGAATTACCGGGTTGCTTATAGCTGCAATATTTTCAGCAGGCATGAGCACGGTATCAACAAGCCTCAACAGCACTGCAACTATAGTTCTGACTGACTATTATAAAAAATATTTCAACAAGGATGCAAGTGAAAAGAGGTCGATGAATGTTCTTTATATTTCTTCGCTCCTCACCGGCATGGCAGGCATGGTAATTGCTTTAATGCTTGCAGGGGTGGAAAGCGCCCTAGACGCGTGGTGGTCGCTGGCATCGATATTCAGCGGCGGTATGCTCGGCCTGTTCCTGCTCGGCTTCATATCCAAGACCGTAAGGAAA
Organism: Bacteroidales bacterium; assembly: GCA_040769065.1. Lineage (GTDB taxonomy): Bacteria > Bacteroidota > Bacteroidia > Bacteroidales > VadinHA17 > LD21. The sequence goes on along the minus strand of JAXGLU010000001.1, from coordinate 3,199,232 downwards.
ACTGATGCAGTTGCCGGTGTCATTGCAGGTGTCATAGTCATAATATGGATGAGCCTGTCGCCTTTTCTTCTTGAAGACGGAAAATTCTCAGGTTTAAGGAGTACTTTTCACAGCAACCTGACAATTGTTTTTGGAACAGCAACTATTTTTCTTACCGGATTTCTTTTGAACAGATTTATAAGTAGTATTCAAAAAAACAAATAAGATGAATTCCACATGTATCAAATTTACAAACACGTATTTAGATAATTTTCAGTCATGCGGGGTCCATCATATCTTTAAAACCAAAATTGTATTATGATGAAAATCATTCTTTTATCAGCCTTCATGATTTTTTCGGGAGCCGGCAACTGCCCGCAGGATGCTTTCCGGGGCGGACAATGCATTGTAAGGTCCGAATTCATCTACCAGCCTTCCGATGTTAATTTTCCGTCATGCCATGCTTCAACAATCTGCCAGACGCGGGAAGGCCTGCTGGCGGCCTGGTTCGGCGGTACTTCAGAAGGGAATCCCGATGTGGCAATATGGACCAGCAGATTCATTAACGGCAGATGGACAAAGCCGGAAGAAGCTGCAAACGGTGTTCAGCACAAGAATAAGAGGTATCCATGCTGGAATCCGGTGCTTTACAATTTGGGTGATACGGTGCTGCTTTTTTACAAGGTTGGCCCAAGCCCATCGACATGGTGGGGTGAAGTAAAGTACTCCTGTGACAATGGTAAAAGCTGGTCTGTTTCAAGAAGATTGCCGGAAGATATTCTGGGTCCGGTGAAAAACAAGCCTGTTAAATTGAAAAACGGTGAGCTTCTTTGTCCCTCAAGTTCAGAAAATGACGGCTGGAGACTTCATATGGAATTCACATCAGACAGGGCAATAACATGGGAAAGGACTCCCTTCCTTAACGACAAGGATATTTATGCCATTCAGCCATCTGTGTTATTTCATCCCGGAAGCCTTCAGTTGCTGTGCCGCACGAAACAATTGAAAATATACACAGCCTGGTCAAAGGACAACGGACGACAGTGGACAGAGCTGATGCCTTTGTGCCTGCCGAATCCTGATGCGGGGATCGATGCCCTAACTCTCGCAAACGGGAAATCCTTGATTGTTTATAACCATCTTTCATCTGGCCGGCATATGCTAAATGTTGCTGTCTCAGAAAACGGAACCGAATGGAAAGCTGTTGCCCTGCTCGAGAACGGACACCAGGGCTCTGAATATTCATACCCTGCCGTAATACAAACAGACGACGGATTGGTTCATATAACATACACCTGGGAGCGCAGGCTTATTAAGCATGTTGTTATCGATCCTGCAAAAGCATCTGCACTTCCTATGCTGAACGGCATGTGGCCTGAGGAACATATAAACAAGTGACCAGTCTCCTCCGGCACGATAATAATTTAAATTTACCGGAAAGATAAAACTAAACTTTTTTTTTATACTTTTGCGGCCTAAACGGCCCGTAGCTCAGCTGGTAGAGCACGTGACTCTTAATCATGGGGTCGAGAGTTCGAGCCTCTCCGGGCCGACCAATCAGTTATAAATGAGAAGGATCCTTCCTGTCATATTATTATTTGGCTTATCTCAGTTATTGATTGTTTCCTGCAAGAAAGATGATCCTATTGAAAAAGTTCCCAGGGAAATAATTGCCACAAATAAGTGGATAATTGACAATATGAGCCTTTATTATCTGTGGAATGAATTTATCCCTACCGACATTGATTATGCCAGGGAGAGTGATCCGGAGGCCTTTTTTTTCAAATTGCTTTACAGAGACCTTGATAAATGGTCGCAGATAACTGGCGATTATCCGAAGCTGCAATCTGAACTGAACGGAGATCCGGTAACTATGGGCTATCGTCCTGCTTTCTATCTGATAGAAAACAATAATGTGATCATCATTGTCAGTTATGTTTATCCCGGATCACCAGCCGAGGAGGCAGGGCTTAAAAGAGGAGACATTATACTTTCAATAGACAACAAACAGCTTAATACCACCAATTACCAGAGTCTTTACTCAGAGACCAGCTATCAGGTCCAGCTGGGTGCTGTCGTGGGAAATAGCCTTGTATATACAGGTAAGTCGCTTAACATGACCGCCCGCACTACAATGACTGATCCGGCAATATACCATCAGCTGTTTGAACAGGAAGGTCATAAAATAGGCTACCTGGTTTATGTTGAATTTATTAAAGGCCCGAACGAAATGTTTCTCAGGCAGTTGGATAACATTTTCGATGAGTTCAAAGCTGAAGGTGTTTCCGATCTTATCATTGATCTGCGTTATAATCCGGGAGGAGAACTGGATGCAACTATCCATCTCGCATCGCTGATCGCACCTGCAGCGGTAGCCACGGGTAATGAAACTCTTGTAAACCTCAACTACAATTACGATTTGCAGCAGTATATGGAACAAAACAACCACGATGATTTACTGAGTCATAAATTCAAGAATACTGCTTCAAATATCGGCCTCACCCGCGTGTGTTTCCTGACCACATCAGCATCAGCCTCTGCAAGTGAATTGGTTATCATCGGACTGGATCCATATATGGAAGTTATCCTGGTCGGCGAACCAACCTATGGAAAATACACCGGAGCATGGGTGATACCAGATGAAAATATGAAATGGGCCATTATGCCTATAGTTTCCAAGTTCTCAAATTCTGCCGGCTTTACAGACTTCTCCGACGGGCTGATACCAGATTATCAGATTGACGATGACCTGTTCAGTGCCGTGCCTTTTGGAGATCTGTCCGATCCCATGGTTGCCAAAGCACTTGAACAGCTTACCGGTATACCACCAGCAACTCCAAAAAAATCAGCAGCCCCCGGTCTTCACCAATACAAGAAGATCATCCCTCCTCAGCAGAGTATAAGAAATAACCTGATATTGCCGCAACCAGGCATGAAGCTGAAATAACCACTGCCTCTCATTCACATTTCAGACAAATAATGTATCCGGCAACTTTATATTAAAGCTGTTCATTTTTAGACAAACGTTCTGTTAAAACTGATATCCTGTATTAATTCAAAATTACAATAAGTTCAAGTGTCATTGACTTACCCTCCGGATGAGCAGGATTTCCGATAATCTTCCCGTAATCCGGCACTAAAATATGCTTCAATATAATCATGTAAAAAGATTATTCTTATTTTGCAAACCTGTATGATTTCAATTTCATTGGCATACTACTGTGAAAACTTGTTGAAAACTGTCGGGTTATCAGCAACTGTTCTGATCATTGACATCAGAAAAAGAGCGTGGCTGTAAAAAACCTGCCTGGGGTCAATTAAACCATAATTCAAGTCTCTTAACTATTTCTGATACAATATAAAACCCACATGACAGAATTCAAACGCAAACACGTATTAATGTAATTATCAATCATGTATGGCTCCATCATACCATTGAAATAAATATTATATTATAATGAGAAAACATGGCGCTTTAACCAGAAGGAATTTTCTGACCACACTTGGTGCAATGACAGCAGGCCTCACCCTCCTTGATGAGATCAGGCTTGCTGCAAGCAAAATGCGGAATATAAAACCCATTGAGGGATCATGGTTCGAATTCCAGCATCATAATGCGCCCGAAGGAAAATACTGGAACAAAACACTTGAGGAATTTTCATCAGACCAATGGGATGAAAAGATTAAGGAAATTGCGGATGCCGGCATTCATTACCTTGTGCTGCTCGATGTTGCCATTTACGGCAAAAGCTTCTATCCATCGGAACTTCTTCCCAGTCATAAGATGGGCTGCGACGATCCCCTCGAAACAATACTCGCTGCCGCTGATAAATACGGTATAAAATTCTTTATAAGCAACGGATTCTTTGGAGAATGGACTAATCCCGTCTTACTGATGAAGGATCCCGAAATTCACAAGCTGAGGATCAGTGCAATGAATGAGATTACCGGTAAATATGCGCATCACAAAAGCTTCTACGGATGGTACTATCCCAATGAAACAGGAATTAATGGCCATTACGACGACTTCTTTATCGATTATGTCAACAAATGCACCAGTGAAGCACTAAGGATAACTCCTGATGCAAAAACCCTTATTGCCCCATACGGAACCAGGAATGTAAAACCCGACGATAAGTATGTGAGACAGCTTGAGCAGTTGAATGTCGACTTCATTGCATACCAGGATGAAATAGGAGTTGAAAAAACCCGGGTGGAGGAAAGCGCCGGCTTCTTCAGAAACCTTTACGAGCTCCATAAAAAGGCCGCAAAAGCAAAAATCTGGGCTGATGTGGAGGTGTTCAGATTTGAAGGCAAGGTATATAAAAGCGCCCTGCTGCCAGCTTCTGCCCAGCGGGTCATTAGCCAGATCGAAGCAGTATCGCCTTTTGTTGACAAAGTACTTATCTATCAGTATCCCGGTTTGATAAATAAACCGGGAACAGGAGTTTTTGCCGGACATCCTGATTCAGCCTGTTTATACGGGCAGCTCGTCAGGCATTCACTGCTGCGAAGGAGTTAAAACATAAAATTGTAATCCGGTTAAACCCGCTTCCTCATAATTATCATTTGATCACTCATGGTTTTTATTACTGTATTATGATTTAAGCTGCCGACAGAATACTTCCTGATAATAATGTTTAAATCAGATTCCTGCCGAGGGTCAGGGATTTTACCAGGAAATAAGGAGAAGGAGCGGTTTAGGATATGTTCCGGTCATGTCTAATGGTATTGGAAATTCTCATGGTACAGTTGAAATACAATAACATGGTCAGTAATTCCGTTAGATTGACAGCGTTATGTTCACAAAGAAGTTCGTCTTTCAAAAATTTAAACGGAAATGGCACATCTGTTTGAAGGTTTTAAGCGGATATTGAGAAACATCAGATCCGAAAAAATCCTAAATCGGATTGGATCGGGGAAAGAAGTTTATTTTGAGAATCTACTGGAAGAGATTGCGCTTAAGTATGTACCGGGTGGTCATGGCAGGATCGGGAAATACTATGCCAAGCATTTCGGGCGGGATGAATACGAGATTGATCCTGACTCAAGTTGCATTCTAATGGGAATAATGGAAGGGAAACAGATCAGCAAATCACGGTATGACATATACCACATGATTGAAGGCACATACTGGAAGCGTAAAATAAGAACATACCCTGACGAGAAGGTTATGGACGAATCATGGGCAGCATGTGGCTGAGAAATGGGGACTCCTTTTGGTTCCTGCGACAATGAAACCGACAGGAGATTTTCTGAGGTTCTCCGGATTTAACGGGCCCGCACCAGCACTTAGGGGACAGGCTGCTTGTTTATTGGCTTTCTCACTTACTTGTTACGGTAAAGAGTATCAGACACAGCGGTTTTTACCTACAATTCAGGTCAAGTAACCCGAAGTTAAACAATTGATTTATTGCTACTGAATTTTTACAATTTTTTCACATTTCTTTTAAACAGCCCCCTAGACTTTATCAATAATTATTAATAATTTTTACAAATTCTTAAATAGGAATGATTCTTATATAAGAATTTTTGCTATCTTGCCAACGTTTTTACTTGGTAACTATTCGCACTTGGGAACAATTATTAAGTCAAGCGGATTCTCAGATAAAGCTTCAGATAACCGGAAACAAGTTTATTTGTTGAAAATTAAAGACGGGATATTTCTGAGAAAATGCAAACAGAACCCTATCGTTAAACATTATTTTATACTATGGTAAATAAATCCACAATAAAGTTGCTTTCAGAACACGGATTGAAAATAACTCCGCAGAGAATAGCTATTCTCGACGTTATAATGGCTCTTAACTGTCATCCTACCGCAGATGTCATTTGCGACCACCTGAGAATTAACCACCCTCATATATCAATCGGAACAATATATAAAACCCTCGACGCCTTCCTGTCAAAAGGAATAATAGAAAAAGTCCTGACTGAATCCGATACTGCCAGATACGACAGAGTGCATGACAAACACCATCACCTCTATTGCGCGGAAACCGAACGGGTTGAGGATTACTTTGACGACCACCTGTACCAAATGGTAAACGATTATCTCAGGAAGAAAAGAATCAAAAACTTCAAGATGAAAGATTTTAAGATACAGATTACCGGAAAATTTTCAGATTAAAACACTAACTGATTAATAAAGACGAATATCTAAAAACAAATTAATTATAAATCAATAAAAACAAACATCATGGAAGAAAAAACGTATTCAATGCCAAGAATTGGTGAAAAAGCACCAGAATTTAAAGCTGTTACAACACAGGGCGAGATTAATTTCCCGGAAGATTACAAGGGCAAATGGGTTATCCTGTTCAGCCACCCGGCCGATTTTACACCGGTATGCACCTCCGAGTTCATGACTTTTGCCCATATGGAAAAACAATTCAACGATGCTAACTGCAAGCTTGTAGGACTCTCAGTAGATGGCCTCTACAGTCATATTGCATGGCTCCGCACAATAAAGGAGAAAATTGAATATAAAGGGATGAAAAATATTGAGGTTACATTCCCGCTGATAGAGGATATAACCATGGAAGTTGCAAAAAAATACGGTATGATTCAGCCCGGTGAAAGTTCAACGAAAGCTGTCAGGGCTGTATTCTTCATCGACCCAAAGGGTATTATCCGTACAATTATATATTATCCTCTCAGCCTCGGCCGTAATTTTGACGAACTGTACAGGGTGCTTATAGGGCTTCAGACTGCTGATGCATTTTCCGTTGCCCTTCCTGCTGACTGGAGACCGGGAGATGATGTAATCGTTCCGACTGCCGGTTCATGCGGAGTGGCAAAACAACGCATGGAAAGCAAGGATGAGATGACCTGCTACGACTGGTTCTTCTGCACGAAGAAACTTGATAAGGAAAAGATATTTAAAACAGTGCTTAAATAAATAAAACGTAAAACAAGGAAAACTCTGTGCTCTTCGGAAGTCTGCTTCCTTCATGAAGATAATGTCACCTTTATCTTATATCGTAATATTATGATGATGCCCGGAAAACACAGAGTTTCTTTATTTGCACAAAAAGAATGTATTTGACCTGAGATGTCAAAGCAGCTATTCTGCCATAAAAAAGAAAATATAGGATAAAGAAATTATACCTTATTATTAATGTGTTTTTACTGACAGCCAGAAAGCAATGCAATATAAATCACTTCCTGCACAAATTAAAACTCTCTAATTATGGAAATTACCTTTAGCAGCGGCAAGATTGTAATGGCCCATACCCGCGGACATGTTGTAATAACCGATCAGCCTGTTGAAGGAGGCGGTGAAGATACAGCACTTACTCCCTTTGAATTGTTCCTTGCTTCTATAGGAACATGCGCCGGGATCTATGTAAAATCATTCTGTGATAACAGGAGTATCTCAACTGAGAATATCAGGATTATTCAAAAGACAGAGTACAACAAAGAAACCGGGTTACCGTCAAAAATAATTCTCGATATCCGGTTGCCTCATGATTTCCCTGAGAAATATAAAGCCTCGCTGATAAATGTTGCCGGTCTGTGCAAGGTAAAGAAGTCAATCGCTGATCCGCCGGAATTTGAAATTCTCACATCTGTGTGACTAGAGATTCCGGGAATTACCCTGCAACTCAGATCCTATTCAAGGTACATGTTTATAAGCTGCTCAAAGAGTTCCTGTTTGCCGCTTATTGCTTTAGGCTCTCCTGATTTCAAAGCGAGATCCCTCAGATCTGAAAGGGTCAGTTTGCCTTTTTCGTATTCTTTGCCCGCACCTTTATCAAATGACTGATACCTCATTTTGAGCATCTTGAGATAATCGCTTTCCTCAAGTATCCTGTCAGCGATTAGAAGTGCCCTTGCAAAAGTATCCATACCGCTGATGTGAGCAATAAAGAGATCCTCAATATCTGTCGAATTTCTGCGTATACGGGCATCAAAATTAATTCCTCCGCTTTTAAAGCCTCCTGATTGTAAAATAATCAGCATGGCTTCAGCAACCTCATAAATATTGGTGGGAAACTCATCAGTATCCCATCCGTTCTGGTAATCGCCCTTGTTGGCATCAATACTTCCAAGCAGTTCTGCATCGGCAGCCACCTGCAGTTCATGTGCGAAAGTGTGCCCTGCAAGAATGGCATGATTGACTTCAATATTCAGTTTGAAATCCTTGTCAAGTCCGTAGTGGCGCAGGAATCCGATCACTGTTGCCGCATCATAATCATACTGGTGTTTTGTTGGCTCCATTGGTTTGGGTTCAATCAGGAAGGTGCCTTTGAAGCCCTGCTGCCTTCCATAATCGCGTGCGAGCGTGAGCATCATGGCCATATGATCAGTTTCCCTCTTCATATCGGTATTAAGCAGGCTCATGTAGCCTTCCCTGCCTCCCCAGAATACATAATTCTCTCCTCCCAGAGCAATGGTTGCATCAATGGCATTCTTCAGCTGCACAGCTGCCAATGTCACAACATTGAAATCGGGGTTGGTGGCTGCTCCATTCATATAACGCGGATGAGAAAACAGATTTGCAGTTCCCCACAGGAGCTTAACATTATGATCCTCCTGCATTTTTCTTATTGTGGGGATTATCTTACCCAGTCTTTTCTCTATGTCAAAAACAGTTCCGTCGTTTCCTACCACATCAACATCATGAAAGCAGTAATACTCAACACCGATCTTTGTTATAAACTCAAAGGCGGCATCAAGCCTCTGCCTTATCTTTTCATCATTATTTGTGACATTATCCCATGGGAATATTCTTGTAGCATCACCAAACTGATCCTTCCCGTCGCCGCAGAATGAATGCCAGTAAGCTATCGCAAAACGAAGGTGATCCTTCATCTTCTTTCCCGATACAATCTGCTCAGGATTGTACCATCTGAATGCCAGAGGATTCTTCGATTTTTTCCCTTCATATTCAATTTTCCCTATCCCGGGATAGTATTCCTTTATGCCTTTTTTTATCATCATATCTTTTCTTATTTAAATGTTATGTTAATCTGATATTACTTCACTTACAAACGACTTGTTTTTAAGCTATTGTATTTCATATACTTAAAGAATCCAGATGACTCTTCCATCTTGAATATGCCTCCTGATAAGCTTCCAGCAACAAAGGATCAGGTACAGTGGTGCCGACAGCGGAAAGGCCGCTGAATGCTTCCCCCGGCGTTTTATAGTATCCGCATCCTATTCCCGCACCTCTGGCAGCTCCGGCCGACCCATCGGTGTTGTAGAGACAGATTTCAACACCTGTAATGCAAGACAATGCTTCCCTGAAAACCGGGCTAAGAAACATGTTTGCCTCCCCGGCTCTTATTCGTTGTGGTGCCATACCGGTTTCCCTCATTATGTCAAGTCCATACCTGAAGGAAAAGGCTATACCCTCCTGGGCGCTCCTGTAAAGGTGAGCATTTGAGTGTCTGTTAAATTCAAGCCCTGCAATCATGCATCCTGCATCATGATTTAACAACATGCGTTCTGCACCGTTTCCAAACGGGAGAACTGTAAGTCCTTCCGATCCGGGTAAAACATTTGAAGCAAGCTTGTTCATACCGTTGTAATCAATATCTGAAGATGCATATCGTTTAAGCCACGAGTTCAGGATTCCCGTCCCGTTGATGCAAAGCAAAACCCCAAGCCTCTGATTATCATCGGAATGATTAACATGAAGAAAAGTATTTACCCTTGAGCGGGGGTCGGATTTTTTTTGATCGGTAACACCATATATCACCCCCGAGGTACCAGCCGTTGCGGCTACTTCACCTGGTTCAAGCACATTAAGCGACAAGGCATTGTTGGGCTGGTCACCTGCCCTGTATGATACAGGAATGCCCTCCACGAGACCAAGTTCATCAGCGGCACCGGATGTCAGCTGGCCTTGCAGGGAAAACGACGGAACAGCTTTCGGCAGGATTTCATCGCTGAATCCGAAATAATCCATAAGCTCACCGGATATTCCGCCCGAAGCAAAATCCCAAAAGATTCCTTCAGACAAGCCCGAATAGGTAGTAAGAATTTCCCCTGTAAGCTTCATAGCTATATAGTCACCCGGAAGCATAATTTTATAAATCCTGTTATAGATGTCTGGTTCATTGTCCTTGACCCATGCAAGCTTTGCCGCTGTAAAATTTCCCGGAGAATTAAGAAGGTGAGACAGGCAAAAGTCTTCTCCAAGCGCTCTGAAAGCTTCTGATCCGTAGTCAACCGCCCTGCTGTCGCACCAGATAATAGAAGGCCTGAGAATATTACCTCCCTTGTCAACAATTACAAGTCCATGCATCTGATATGAGATGCCCACCGATCCAATGTCGTTGATCTTATTACCTAAAATATTCCTGCAACCGGCTACTGATGCTTTAAGGTTCTTCCACCATTCTTCCGGATCCTGCTCAGCCCAGCCCGGCCTGGCGGCAACTATCTTCATCTCATCACGAGGATGAAAAACGGAAGCCAGGCATCTGCCTGATGAACCATCAATTACAGAAGCCTTAACAGATGAGCTCCCTATGTCTATTCCCAATAGTAACATAATGCAGGGTAATGTTTATTGCTATTAATGTGAACTAATTTACAACATTTTTATCTTTATCCTAATTCATCGGATCAACATATGTAAGTAATAACTGTCTGAATAATGCTGCAAAATATTAATACTGTTTAAATCAACTGAAAGCTTTTTAATTATATTAAATTCGTAATATTAGTAATTATCACATACCGGCTTAACCAGAACAGATCAGAAAGGATGAAAAGAAGGAAATTCATATCAGATGCAGCTACGCTTACATCAGGTTCGTTAATAATGCCTGTTATTGTGCCATCTTCGGTTATTGGCAGGAATCCTCCCAGTGATCGCATTAATATTGGTCAGATCGGATTCGGGAGAATAGCCATGACCCATGATCTGGCTATAACACTGAAATATGAAGCTGCAAGAGTAATTGGTGTAGCTGACTATGATTCTGAAAGGCTTGCCATCGGGAAGAAGTTCATTGACGATTTTTATGCCGGAAAAACAGGCAAAAAAAACTATGTAAATGCCATAGCATACGATGATTATCGCGACATAATCAGTAATAAGGATATTGACGCTGTGATTATATCCACACCTGACCACTGGCATGCCCAGCCAGCAGCTGAAGCAGCCCTGGCAGGAAAGGATATATACCTGCAGAAGCCGACATCCCTTACAATTGCAGAAGGACGGTTTTTGTGCGATATTGTAAAGAGGCAGAAGGTAATACTTCAGGTAGGCACGCAACAGCGGTCGTCACAGCAGTTCAGGGTTGCCGCGGAACTGGTAAGAAATGGAAGGATAGGCAGGCTGCATACGGTAAAAATAGGATTACCCGTCGATCCTTCAGGACCGGATGCTCCTGAAGAACCTGTTCCGAAAAACCTTAACTATGATGCATGGCTGGGTTCCACGCGCGAGGTATACTATACTGAAATGAGGGTGCATCCCCGCAACAGCATAACCGACAGGCCCGGATGGCTGAGGTGCGAGCAGTTTGGTGCAGGTATGATAACGGGATGGGGACAGCATCATTATGATTGTGCGGCATGGGGCATGGACACAGAGTATACCGGCCCCCAAAGTGTTGAAGCAGTGGCTCAGTTTCCCAAATCGGGATTATGGGATGTACATGGCGACTTTATGGCAAAGGCTGAATACGGAAACGGGATCACCGTTCTTACGAGCAGCAATTATCCAAACGGGATAAGGTTTGAAGGAACTGAAGGATGGATATTTGTAACACGTGAAGATACTGCAGTAACTCCCTCCGATCCTTCCAGGGGACAAGGCCCAAAAGCGCTTGACGCAAGCGATCCCCGTATACTTTCTTCGGTTATTGGCCGTGACGAGATCCATCTGTATGAAAGCAGGGAGCAGCATGGAAACTGGCTTGATTGCATCGTGTCACGAAAAGAACCGGTTTCACCTGTGGAAATTGGGCACAGGGCCTGCAGCCTGTGCCTCATAACCCACATTTCCATGAAGCTGGGCCGCAGGCTTTACTGGGATCCTGAAAATGAGAGGTTCATAAAAGATGACGAGGCAAATTCATTCCTGTCGAGGCCTCAGAGGGCTCCCTACGGGACTAACTATATTAAAGTATGATCATCGTAAGGTGAGGGTTTTGATCCTCAACAGTGTTTGCCGGAAATATGCCTCGAAGCCTGAACACATAACAATCAATGCCAGATGATAATATCTGTTAATGCTCAGATTGACAGGCAGAGGGATGATACGGTAATTATCAGCGATGAATGTATATGAAGCCGCCCGGAAGCCATATCTCCTGTCAAAGATTTAAACAACTTATCCTGGTTCAGGACATTAATGGTTGAATGAATTAATCCGCAGAATCTTTCAGCCCTGAAACATGCTCCTCCTGAATGTGCAACCATCCCTATTACAGAGGCTGCATTTATGATCGATCCTTTCAACTTTCTCACCGGCTCCTATAAATCCACTTGCCGACTTCACAGGATCCATCAGCGCAGAGGGTGTCAGCCTGATGTTGCAAAAATTATCGGGAAAAAGCCGGAACAGATTATGCTGGTCGTCTACATTCCATTCACAGGATCCCGGGCTGTACATATTGGTCGTCTTCCAGCCGCGAAACGCCATTTCTTGCTCAAAATAACAGAACAACGCCTCGCATGCTGCTCCAACAATCTCACTGCCGACGACATCATATACGTACCCGGCAAGAAGCTCACCTTCATTCATTGCTTTCCTGCTCCTGAATCCGATATCTTCTCCTGCCGTGGCAAGAAATATTGATAAAATCCGTGATCCCCTGAGTTTTTCATAAACTGTTGCTCCAGGACTGAAGACAATATCATGAATATAAAAACTAGCGTCCGCATCGTTGAATTCAGGATTGTCCACTATGATGTATTCAGCTTTTGCGGGGGTGAATAACACGGCTTCTTTCAGGATCTTGGAAACAAGGTCTGACAGTGACTCTGGCGCTTCCACTTCCCTGTAACCCATAACCCCAAGGATTTTAGAGGCACTTAGACCCAGTTCATTTATGTTGAAAATAAAAGTTCTCTTTTTCACAAAACAGGAATTTCCGGAAGGTTTTTTAAACTTTTTTCAATTATGATCCGGGAGGTTATCATAAGCGGGAAAAAGACCTGAGTCCCTTAGTATTCTTTCCACTATTGATTCCCATCCCAATGTCATAAGATGTAAACCATTTACCCCTCTTTTACCTTTTATCTTTTCTATAATTTCGAGCGAAATCTGAACACCTTCCTCAGGTGCTTTGTTCCCCGCCTTCTCCATCCGGTCAAATATACTCCGGGGAAGGGTTATGCCGGGAATTTTCTCATTCAGATAAACAGCCATCCTGTAACTTCTCAAGGGAGCCACGCCTACCAGTATGTAAACCTTGTCAAGAACCGATCTTTTGTCGAGCTGCTCAAGCCAGAGATCAAGCTTTTCAGGCTCAAATATTATATTTGTCTGAATGAACTGTGCACCTGCATTTATCTTTTTGTGATCGCGGATTGCCTGCAGGGCAGGTTCACAGGCAGTAGGCGTGGAAGAAGCTCCCAGAAAGAGCTTTGGAGGATTTTTCATGTTTCGTCCGTCAAGATAGATTCCCTCATCCCTCATCCTCCTCAGTATCCACAGCATCTGAACAGAATCAATATCTACCACATTCATGCTGCTTGCCGGTGATAGCCCTATAATGGGATTATCACCCGTGATGCAAAGTATATTTCTTATTCCAATGCTACTGGCACCGATTACTGCAGATTGCAGGCCTGTTCTGGTTGTGTCCCTTGCAGCTATCTGGAATACCGGTTCAGCTCCCGTTTCCAGTGCAATTTTAGAACATGCAACTGCCGACATTTTCGGAATTGCCGATGAAGCATCTGTGAAATTTATGGCTGAAACAAATGGTTTTACCAACTCAATGTTCTTAATCAGAGTGGCTGTATCTGCACTAATAGGCGGAACAACCTCTGTTGCAACAACAAATCTCCCAAGTCGCAATGCTGATTCCAGCCCTGAAACTGGCTCATCCGAAGACGGTTTATGATAGTCAGAATCGCCGTTCCACCATTCAGGCTGACGTATTGTTCTGAACACCGATTCCCAGACGGCAGACCGCTTTTTTTTATCGCCCGACATGATCCCGGTTATGAATCCGCCCGATCCGGTTTTCCTTACCTGTCTAATCACGCCACCCCAGGTTTCGCATCCTGCATTGTTCCAGTCAATTGGAGGAAGCACCTCAAGAAGCTTTTCTTCGCGGCCGGTTCTTACAGCTCTCTCGTAAATACAGTTCCAGACACACAGCCGTGTTTCATCCACATAACATCTTTTTGAAGGAGTCACTCCGCCGCAGGGTCCGTTCCTCAAGCCCTTGGGGCATTCCATCGGACATATGAAAGCTGTCTCCTGCAGAAGGCAGTTGCCGCACATTCTGCAACCAAACAGCGGACCCTTGATAATCCGTTCAATCTTTGCCAACAGTCGTTTTCCTGCTTTCTCCCTTTTAAAGGGATAAAAAGGAGGCTGCCACCGGCGGACTGGTTTAATTCCTGACATCAAATCATCAGATATGTGTTAAACTGATAATTCAGGAGAGACTCTGGAAATACCCGACATACCTTATTGCATAATCATCTCTCCCTAAAACAAGATCAGATGCCCTGATTATCGAAGTTATCTTTTCAGGATTTGCTATAGGGCATGTAAGCCCGTAGCATATGGCCATGGCCATAAAAGAGGCATTCAGCGATTCCCTGTCGGGGAGACCATAGGAAATATTGCTTGCACCCAGTGTGATGTTATGTCCAAGATGTTGATGCACAAGCTTTATTGTCTCAAGGGTTACCACGCATGTCTGTGGATCAGCACTGACTGCCATAGCCAGCGGATCAATCACCACATCCTCAGCACGGATCCCTGCCCGTAATGCCCTGTCGACTATCTTTTCAGCTATCGAAAGTCTTTTGGCAGGATCATGTGTAATGCCGTCATCGTCCATACAAAGACCGATTATGGCGGCTCCATATTCCTTTGCGATAGGGAGCATTGCATTCAGGGAAGCCTCCTCTCCGTTCACGGAATTAATAAGACATTTCCCCTCCGCTACTTTCAGCGCTGCTTCAATTGCCCCAGGATTGGGAGAATCAATACACAGGGGGATATCATATTTTTCCTGGATTGCAGATACAACGGCAGGAAGAAGTTTTATATCATCAACCCCCGGAAAACCAACATTCACATCCAGGACATCAGCTCCTGCCTTTATCTGGCTTTCAGCAAGTTCAAGGACATAGTCAAAATCGGCTTCCTGGAGTGTGGCAATCAATTTCTTCCGGCGTGTAGGATTGATCGATTCACCAATTATAATGACCGGACCTGCCGTATCTATAACTACTTCACTGGCCTTGCCTCTTAGGATCGTTTCCATTTACGTAGCAAATTGTTTAAGATAATTTACAGCCCCCTGTGGATCAGGAGAATAGAAATCAGCTCCTATTTTCCGGCAGTAATCCCATGTAACAGGAGCTCCGCCTATAAGGACCTTTACATCGTCATACTTTTCCCTGATTGAGGCAACCGTCTTTTTCATGTTTTCCATCGTTGTGGTCAGAAGGGCTGACATTCCGACCAGTGCTCCGGGATTATCCTCAATAGCCTTAAGGAATTTGTCCGTTCCAACATCCACTCCAAGATCAATAACCTCCCAGCCCCCTCCCTCTATCATCATAGAAACCAGGTTTTTGCCGATATCATGCAGATCTCCGGCAACCGTGCCGATAATGAACTTGCCCTTCCTCCTCGTCTCTCCTGACTGGAAATAAGGCTTGATATGCTTCATAGCCCCGTTCATTGCTTTTGCCGCCATCAGCATCTGCGGCACATAAATCTCCTTCCTGCTGAATCGTTCCCCTATGGAAGCCATTGCCGGTATAAGCGATTTTTCCAGTATGTCATCAGGTTTAATACCTTGTTCAAGGGCGGTTCTGGTAAGTTCATCCGCTCCCTCCTGTCCCTTCATGTCGGGAGGATAAGGAGATGATATGTCTATTTTCCCTGCTTCTACGCATTTTGCAATTTTTTCAAGAATGGTATTCATATCACTGATATTTTGATTGCCTACCTAAAGGTGGTAATTGTTTCGCAAATTTCAACTGTGGTGGTTTAATTTATTTCAAAATAATAAAATATAAGCAAGCATTCCAACCTGATTATTAATCTTGAGCCTGTGTTCTTTTCTCATATAATGAATCAGCAGGTAAATGTTTTGGTAATTTTGGTTAAAGCAATAATCTTTTTACTGATTTTTATATCTTTAAAGTGATAATATCCGGTTAATGGATCAAATAAAAGTACTATGAAACCCACATGCATCAAATACACAAAACAAACATGTATTTTATAATCTTCAGTCATATGGGTTCCATCAGACCATTGAAATAAAAATTATATTATGATGAAACCCACATGATTGATCCAAATCACAAACACCAATGAAAATAATTCATCTTCAATCATGTGCGGTTCCATCAGACCATTAAAAACAAAATTATTTACTGATGAAATACATTATTCTCCTGTCATTGTCAGTTTGCTTTAACTGCCTTTTTTCGCAAGACGCATCTGTCGGAATCTTCCGGTTCAGCTCTGATATAGGAAATCCCAAAAATCACGGGTCTTCTGTATTCAATAAAACCGATCAGGTTTATTCCATTAAGGGATCAGGCTATAATATCTGGTTCACCAGGGATGAATTGCATTACCTGTATAATAAAATAAAGGGAGACTTCATTCTCACTGCAAATTTCAGTTTTGTGGGAAAGGGTGTTGAACCTCACAGGAAAACCGGATGGATGCTGAGGGCAACTGAAGATGATGATTCACCCCATATATCCGCGGTAGTTCATGGTGATGGACTTACCCTTATGCAGTGGAGGGATTTCAAGGGAGACTCCATGAAGGATCCTGAGGATCAGATATTCGCCAAAGGTTCATCCTATGAGGTAATACAGATCGAGAGGGCGGGAAAGATTATCATTATGAGGGCTGCACATCCCGGGAAACCGCTTGAAGAGATCGGATCTTACGAAATGACAAACCTTCCTGATGAGATTATGGCAGGGCTGTTCGTCTGCTCTCATAATCCGGATGTAACTGAAGAAGCAAAAATATGGAATGTCAGAATTGACAAGCCCGTAAGCGATGATTATAATCCGGGTAAAGAGGGCTATCTCGGCTGCCGGCTTGAAACAATGAATGTCTTTGACGGTATGAGGAAAGTTATTTATGAGAAATCCGACCGTTTTGAAGCTCCAAACTGGATGCCTGACGGCAAGCAATTGCTTTTCAATATGGACGGGCTCCTGTATAAAATCCCTGTGGAAGGAGGACCTCTGGTCCAGCTCAATACCGGATTTGCCAACAGGAATAACAATGATCATGGAATATCATTCAACGGCAAATTGCTTGCAATAAGCCATCACAGGGAAGGATTGCCGGGAGGCGGTTCTACTGTTTATGTGTTACCCCTTAAAGGAGGAAAACCCAGAATGGTAACCGAACACACTCCTTCATACTGGCATGGATGGGCCCCCAACAACAAAGAGGTCATATATGTTGGCCAGCGAGACGGAAAGAACATTTACAACATTTACCGCAACTCGATAAAAGGTGGAAAGGAAACAGCACTCACTGACATTCAGCCCGGGGAGCATGTTGACGGATGCGAATATTCACCCGACGGCAATTGGATTTACTATAACGGAAGCCATACCGGAACGATGCAGATATGGCGCATGAAACCCGATGGAACAGGCAGGGAACAGATAACTTTCGACGAATACAACAACTGGTTTCCTCATATCTCTCCTGACGGAAAATGGATTGCCTATATCTCATTTCCTCCTGATATTGAGAAAAACAGCCACCCGTCATATAAACGAGTTACTCTGAGACTCATACCTTTCTCCGGCGGTGAACCGAAAGTGATTGCCTACCTCTATGGAGGACAGGGGACCATTAATGTACCATCATGGTCACCCGACAGTCAGCAGATAGCTTTTGTAAGCAACTCAGGAAAATGATTTCCCTGATAAATGTTATGCAACTTTTAAACAACCATTATCCGGGCTGTCAGCTCTGGTAAATGAGCTGCAACCGGTCGCACAAGTCCTTCAATCCTGCGGGGGTATCGCCGCCAGGTTGTTCAATTGTTGTCCAGCCTGTATAATCAATTTCACCAAGGGCTTTTATTACCTCACTCCAGTTAACATCGCCTTCGCGAAGATTAACCCTGAAACCGGCTGATTTTCCCTTCTCGTCAGCAATCTTTCGGCTGTATTCCTTAATATGGACCTTGGCTATCCTTTGCCCAAGAATCCTGATCCATTGTTCCGGCCATCCATATGTAAGAATATTGCCGCAATCGAAATAGAATTTAACCAGTGGACTATAAAACTGGTCAACATAATAAGAAGCTTCCAAAGGGCTGAGCAGGAAATTGTTCCAGACGTTCTCGATAGCTATTATCACATTCAGTTCCTGCGCTAAAGGAAGGACTTTCTTTATTTCTTCCGTTGATCGTTTCCAGCACTCATCATAGGAGACCGATTCAGTTACACGGCCCGGAACAAGCAGAACCGTATCCGCACCATAATATCTGGCATCTTCAATAGTTGTTTTCAATGCATCAACACCTTCCTGGCGTACTTTCGGATCAGGATCTGAAAGCAGATATTTCCAGTGCAGGGCTCCGCATACGCTTGGTATAGCAAGACCTGTAGCATCCCTTGCCCTCAGCACCTCGTCCCTGTTCAGGTGGCTCATTGGTTCAACACCATCAAAACCGGCTGCTTTTGCAGCCCTGAACTTATCCATAATTGTTTCGCCGAAAGCAATGCTGCCCCACATGATTCCTTTTTTCAGATTACCGCCTCCGGATGGATTCATTATTCGCGAAAATCCTGTAACGGGCACCGCTGAAAGGGCAGCCGATGCCAATACTGTTTTTTTTGAAAATTCCCTTCTGTTCATATTAGTTTGTATTACAATTTATTACCGGTCCGGAGCAGCCTGATCAGGACAACTTCGGTTCTATTCCTATCACAGGAGGCACTTCAGGTATCCCGGGAACGGGGCCGAATTCATACTTTGTGGGACCGAGTCTCATATCTGAATTCATTACTTCCTCCCAGGTTACATCCTTACCTGTATAGGCTGACATGCGACCCATAATGGTTATAAGTGTAGAGTTTACCTGTGCTTCGGCATCGCTGAGATAATTGCCTGTTCTGATGGCAGTAACCAGATTAATATGCTCCTGTACAAACGGATCTTTCACTTTCCATGTCTCATCGGGGTCATCCTCTTCAGGATAAGGATATTTCCAAATCTCCTCTCCCTTCAGGTTATAAATGCTCCCTTTGGCATTGGCAAATCCTTCAGTGCCGACAATAAATTGTTCGGTAAGGTTACTGCATCCGCTTATCTGACGTGCTGCGCAGTGGGTGTGCATACCATTGTCATAAATGTACTCAATACTGAAAAAATCGAACTGATCGCCTGTTACTCTTCTCTGACGTCCTCCCCAACCCATTGCCTTAACCGGATTTTTGCCGACATACCAGTTCATCACATCAATTTCATGTATAAACTGTTCGGTGATGTGGTCGCCTGAGAGCCAGCAGAAATTAGCCCAGTTGCGAAGCATATATTCCATATCTGTCCAGCCCGGTCTTCTCTGGATTACCCATAATCCGCCGCCATTACGTGTAATATGAGCGCTGACTATTTCACCTATCGCACCGTTTGCCACTCTCCTCCATGTCTCCATAAAATCCTTCTGCACTCTTCGTATTGTTCCGCTAACCATGCAAACACCCTTTTCTGCAGCTCTTTTAGCAGAGACCATCACACTGCGTGCTCCCACAGGATCAACTGCAATAGGCTTCTCCATAAATATATGCTTACCTGCATTTACTGCGGCTTCAACGTGTGCCGGCCTGAAATGAGGAGGTGTACACAACAACACCAGATCAACACCGGAATCGATAACCTTTTCATAGCTGTCAAATCCTATGAAACATTTTTCATCAGGCACTTCAACGTTCCTTTGCGTTTTCAACTGTTCCCGGCATTGATCAAGCTTATCCTGAAAGATGTCGCCCAGAGCTGCTATTTCCAGGTTCGGTCCGGCATCCAGAAAATTAATGGCGGCACCGGTTCCTCTTCCCCCACAGCCTATCAGGCCTGCTTTCAGAACTTTGCCGTCAGGCGCCTGTGTTAACAGGACCGGCAGTTCAAGCTCTTTTTTCTTCGGGCCTCCGCTGCAGGATGAAAGCAACTTTGCTGAACCCACAACGCCAATTGCAGCAAGAGCACTATTAGATATGAATTTCCGGCGGTCTATACTGCTGATTCCCTCTAAACCTTCATTTTTAACTTTTTCCATAAATATTCGATGTTTTGTTTAATATACTTCAAGTTCCTGCCATGCAGGTATTTTTGCATACTTGGCATGTGGTTCGGTCTGGTACCAGTAACAAACCGAAGCGATATCGGATTTCTGAGGAAGATATCTGCCTCCCTGTCTCCATCCGAGATCCTGTATTGTGACCTTAAGGTCTTTTTCAAAACGGACCGGGTCCAGGATATGCCAGCGGTAGAGACCGAACCTCTGCTGTGACTGGTAGGTGCCATCAGGCCTTATTACCTGGTGAAGCCCGCTGTAGGGAGTGCAGAATTCGGTATACCTGCCTTCCCTGTCAAAGTTATATGAACCACAGAAATAATCTTCCGTTCCTGTACCGCAGATCGTGGGAAATTTTTTATCTCCGTCTATGAAGAATTTAATCTCTCCTTCGCCCCACCAGCCATTGTTGTTCAGGCCCCATGCAAGGTATACGCCAACATAATGGCCTTTACCCTTAATACCATCTACAATGGTATAGTCGGATGTTTCATTGGGATTAAGGCGGCGCCACTGAGCATGAAAATAAGCTGCATCATCGGGAACATCGGTAAGAGTATAATCTATCTGATAATACAGTATCATCGGATCCTGATCATTTACATTTTCCATCGTAATCCTGCATTTCTTCCTGAATGGCATTACCCAGTAACAGTTGAACGCGCTTCCCGGATTAACACATACTGCTAAAGAAACAAGCGGGGCATACTGGTTCCAGCCCATACCGAAAAAATCCCCGACAGGGCATTCAACAGAGGGCTCTGTTTCATCATCCCAATATATGCGCAATATTGAAAAACGCCATTTGCCGGTGGGAGTCATCCATATGTGCTGTATAGCTCCAGGGCCTTCTATTTCAGCCATGGTGAACGTTTCTCCGGGCTGTATCCTTACATAGGGATTAACCTTCCAGCCCTGTCCCAGATCACGGGCTGCATGGAATGCATTGGCAGTATTCGGTTTATCCTTATCCGAAGGATTGGCCATACCTCCTTTCCCCTTCTCTCCGGTGAAGTTCTCAGGGCTTATCGACCGGGTTTTCGCATCTGATAATCGGTACAGATTCCCCATATTCATATTCAAACCATCAAATTTGTTCTGCGATAAGACCAGATAAGGTATTGTACACAACAGAAAAAGTGTTGTAAGGATTCTTTTCATTTTACAAGAGATTAACAGGTTTAATAAATCTTTTTAAAAATAAAAAAAAAGATTTAATCATCTAAGATTAAATCTTAAAATCACTTATGCTATCAAATATTGAATATAAAAGCCTGTTTGTCTCAGAATGTATACCTTAGCGAGAGAGCTCCGCCATCGGCCCAGAATCCTGAATACCCCGAAAGGTTGAACATCGGTTTCCAGTCGAGCCCAATATTTATCGGGATAGCCAGAAACGTGAATTCAATCCCGAGAATTCCGTCAATCCCTATTACTGTATAATTCTCCCCATGATCACCCCAGGGAGTGTTTTCTCCGTTCCAGAAACCAATATGACCTCCAAAACCAAAATACCACCTAAGCCTGTCCACTTCAAAGGCTTCATCATGGATCTCAAACAAACCGGTCAAATCAAATCCTTTCCATCTTGTTGCCAGGATGCCTTCAACGGCAGTCCTCTCCGAAAAAAAGTGCTTTATGGTTAATCCTTGTGTCCAGCCCAGCCTGATACCAAAACTATTGTCATAATCCTGCCCTTTTAACAGTGAAGTCATCAGGATAACCAGGGAAAATGCCAGGAATAATTTTTTCATGATTATCAGTTTTAGGTAATAATTAAAGGTTTTCTCCACAAATTTATTTTTTTTATTTAATCTGTGAAAGAATTACCTCAATATTAGATACTGAGGTAATTAATATCCTTTGCATTAAAAGAAAAGAGAAGAATCCACCCCTGATTCTTCTCTTTGCAAAGCGCCCGGCTTTTAGACCGGGCAACGGTCGCCTAACCTAAAACTTACCTTCACTAATTAACAAAGAACATGAAATTGTATGCGAAGCCGTTCTCTCTTAGCCACCACCTTGGTACCCTGGCTGTTTTTCTACGTTTAAGCAACACTGTTCCGATATCCATTGATGAGATTTTGTACATTGCTTTCACCCGTATAATTCTATAAGGTCGGATGGAACCGCACATGACTGAAAATTATATTCATTTTACGTGTTTGTGTTTGAATTCAGTCATGTGGGTTTCATCACTTCCTTGTTTATATTTTCCTGTTTTCTCTACCTGTAAAAGTAAATCTGCAACAGATGCTTGTCAAGCCGTCCCGGCTAAAATGGTGACAACTACCGACAACACTAAACCCTTTTAATGTAAGAAAAGCTTATGCTTATTAATAGCTGAGGGCATTTAATAAACTGAAAGCTGCTATTCGTCAAAATCAGGTCGATCTTTACGAAAATTTCCGTTAAAAACCATCTGAAATTTCATTTTTCGACATATGTTGCTCATTATCTGTCATATGAAACAGGCCCGCGACTTTTTTAGTTTCGAAATGCATTTTTGACAAATGGCATTTTTTACAGGATTAAAATCGTGGAAAATTGCATTTTCAATATGCCGGAAGAAGCAAATCGCTTTCCCTGAACGCGCAAAAACAACATCGGGCCTTAAAAAACCTTCAGAAAGACCTGGCTCGATAATCATTCCCGCCGGCTGTCATTCTTAATATTTTTTCCCTTGCAAAGGACCCGGAATAACCAATTATAATTAAATTAAGCGTTTGTTTATTTAAACCGGTTTTTAGCATCAGGGATGGCAAAAGTTATAATAGGTATTCACGGACTTGGCAACAAGCCGCCTGGACAGTTGCTTGAAAAATGGTGGAAGATGTCGATGATCGAGGGATTGAAGCTTAATGGCCACAACAAAAGGCTCCCGCGCTTTGAATTGGTTTACTGGGCTGATGTCATTCACAGCTCCCCCCAGAACGAGTCAGAAACTGACAGGAGCAGCCCTTACTATATTGATGAAAAATATACTAAAGCCCCTGTGGATTTTCATGCTGAAAACCATGATACAAGGAAAAAGGTTGTCAGCTTTCTCGGTAGGCAGATGAACCGTATTTTTCTCAACGAAGATCTCTCTCTGAACTATTCTTTCATCTCAGATACCATTATGAAGAAGTATTTCAGGGATCTGGAGATTTACTACAAGGAAAACTGCACACTAAAAACTGGCCAGACAGCACCGGCAAATGAAATTATAAGGGGCAGGCTGGCACAAAAACTGCAAGAACACAGGAAAGACAGGATAATGCTTATCAGCCATTCAATGGGATCAATCATTGCCTTTGATGTTCTAAGCTTCCTGACGCCTCATATTAATATCGACACATTGGTCACAATAGGATCGCCGTTGGGATTCCCCCTGGTCATCAGCCGTATAGCAGATGAACAGAAAAAAATGACAGGATCGGTAAAACACCTCTCAACCCCACCCTCTGTAGTAAGAGGATGGTATAATTATTCCGACATCCTCGATAAGGTGGCCTTTAACTATAAGCTTTCAGAATCATTCAAACCCAATTCCCACGGCATAAGTCCGACCGATATCCTGGTTGTAAACAATTATATGTCAAACGGCACTCCCAACCCTCATAAATCATTCGGATACCTGCGCACACCGGAATTCTCAGAGTTGCTTGCCGAATTTACCGGATCCGGGAAAATAACCCTGGGCCGGAAAATTGTACAACACACCGGAAATCTTATCAGGAGCATGGGCAAAAGAATCGCAGTTCAAAGAAAGCTGACAGAATAAGGAATTTGATTCATATATTTTCAGCCTGCATGGCTGGAAAATCGATGTTATGTTGCGCTGATGCAATATCCTGAACGCATTGTGCCACAAGGAACATTTACACTCTTCCCTGACCAGTAAGCCTAACTTCCGGGGCTCTGGCGAGAGAAACAGCCCGGATGAAATATTTTGCACGTATAATAGTGTAAAATGCTCCTTATTTAGGGCCGGAGCACGGTAAAGGATAGTGTGGAAAATGATTCCATCAGGGGATTGATGAAGGGCAAGCCCGGAAAGACTGCAACAAAATAATTCATAATCTCATTTTCTCCGCAATATAGTCAATCGCAAAGCCGTTAATAGAGTAATTAGGATAATATTAGACCGAGAAAAATGAAAAATAAAAAATTCACCAATTCCAAAAACACCAAGTTCGTCAGGATTGATAATTCAACCTGGATTGAAGCCAATGTGCTGGTTCCGGATGAAGTTGCGAGAATGCAGTTTCTGCAGAAAATGCAGCTAGTCAGGCCAGGTCTGTTTTCGGGTCAGAACAAGAACGATAATTTTATCTAGTGAGATTGCCTGTCTGATCAAGTAATTATTCTTAACAAGCCCTGCATAAGGGCTTTTTTTATCTTTAAGGATTATCCGGCATCGTTCCACCGGAATATTTATTGGGGTGTACGAAGCATTGCAGACTATCAGATCTTTCTGATAAGCATCAATCCGTCTCTGACAGGAATGATTAATTTTTCCACATCGTTCTGGCTTCTGATCATTTCAATAAAATCCGAAATGCCGGCGGTCTGTGGATCGTGTGAGTTTTTCCCAAGCACTTTGTTCCCCCACAACACATTATCGGCGATTATGAACCCACCCGACTTTATTTTATTCTTTACAATACTATAGTAATCACAATATTCCCTTTTATCCCCATCAATATACACCAGATCGAACATACAGTGGAGTTCTGGAACAATATCCTGGGCTCTGCCTGTAAGCTGGACAATTGATGAGTCTACTCCGGCTTTTATAAAATAGGAGCGGCTGAATTCAGAAAGTTCGTCATTCGATTCTATTGTGTAAAGAGTGCCCCCCGGCCGGAGTCCTTTTGCCAGGCATATGGCCGAATAGCCTGTATATGTACCGATTTCCAGTATTTTACCCGGATTGATCATGCGCGATAAAAATTCAAGCAACTTGCCCTGGATATGGCCTGAAACCATATTGGGATTTACGAACCTGATATGAGTCTGGCGGTAGAGATCCTCAAGAACAGGATCTTCAGGAGTTGAATTATCACTCAGAAACAGTTCAAGATCCCTTAATATCATTACTTGTAAATCAGGGTTGAGAGCTTTGCCGGATCAAATACATCATTCGCGCTTTCAAGAATGCGGGTTGATTCAATCCCGTCAATCTTTCTGTATATTTCTTCAGGACTTTCTATCCTGTCATAAACAAGGAGGCTTTTCCCGAGACTCAGCATCAGTGTCTCATAATTCTCATATCCTCTTGCAAGGTAGCCTTTAATCTGGTTTTTAGCCTTGATGAGCTGCATTGACCCGAGCCTTGATGTTCTCAGCTTTGACAGTTCCGACATTGCAATTGAAATGCTTTTATCCAGGTTGTTGTCGTCGGTGCCAAAGTATATTGAAAAAGCCCCGGTGTCCATGTAAGGATTATAGCTTGATTCAACATTGTAAGCCAGCCCGTTCTTTTCTCTGAGCGAAAGGTTAAGCCTCGAATTAAGTCCCTGACCTCCAAGTATGTTATTAAGGAGGAACATGCTCATTCTCCGGTCATCCTTAAGATCGTATGCAATGTTCCCTATGATGCAGTGATCCTGGTAAGTATTCATCTTTTTCGTCAGCGATACAGGCTTATAGGACCATTGATTCTTATTGGGCAAATGCTTTGTTTTCGGCGGAATGTCAGCGAAATATTTCATGAAAAGCCTGAGCAGTTTCTCATTCTCAATGTTTCCCACCGAGCAAAAAACCATCTGGTTGGTATTGTAGTTTTCTTCTATGAAGTCTGACAGGTTTTTCCGGTTGAATGATCTGACCGAAGCCGGAGTTCCAAGGATATTCCGTCCTATTGGTTGTTCCGTGAAAATAAGCTCTTCAAATTCATCAAATATCAGTTCAGCAGGACTGTCGAGATAAGAGTTTATCTCTTCGATGACAACGTCCTTTTCTTTTTCAATCTCCTTTTCCGGCAATACTGAATTGAATGTTATATCCCGTATGATCTCAACGGCTCTTTCATAGCTGTTATTCATGAAAGATGCATGGATTGCTGTTTCTTCCTTTGTGGTATAAGCATTGAGTTCGCCACCAACATTTTCCAGTCTGCTAAATATATGGTATGCTTTTCTGCGTGTGGTTCCCTTGAACAGCATGTGTTCGATAAAATGAGCCATGCCATGTTGTTCAGGCAGTTCATCGCGCGACCCGGTGTTTATTATCAGGCCGCAATAGGCAACCATTCCCGGGATTCTGTGATGAACCATTCTTATACCATTGGGAAGGGTATGGAAAAACAGATCCATTTTCTAAAGCGGTTAAGGCAGCAAAGGTATTATATAGGTTAATGGATTGCAAATTGATTTTTTTCTGCTAAAGTTTTGGTTTAAAAGATTTGCGATATATATTTGCAGTCCGAAAACAAGGTGCCATAGCTCAGTCGGTAGAGCAACGGACTGAAAATCCGTGTGTCCCTGGTTCGATTCCCGGTGGCACCACATACATCAGAGCGAAAATGAGAAAGAGAGCGAGTTTAATCGCTCTCTTTTTGATTCAAACTGGTACAGTTTTTGAGCTGGTATTAAAAAATCAATCCCATGAAAGAGTTTGCTCTGTTATTACTCCTGTCAATTTTAGTATTTCCTTCAAATGCGCAGGACAACCGGGTTCAGGTTCTTCAGGACCTTGAATATCCCAGTCAGTTATATCAACCGGAAACCCCGACAGCCACCCTGCGTGCAGCCAGCAGGTTATTCGCTGACAAAGATGATCTCACTTCAGTCATGCTTGTGATCCCTAAGGGAGCGACCGTTAATGTTCTGGAATCCATTGATGATTACTTCAGGGTAGAATATGACGGAAATGAAGGATATATGTATGCCAGACATGCAACTATGGATACTGAACCGGCCAAGCCGCAGCCGGATGTAAAACAGAGTCAGCCAGCAAATCAGCAACCTGCCGGAAGGCCGGTTCAACGTGAAAGCAGGTTCGCATATCTGCAGAAAAAATATGGATACGAAACTGCCGCCAGACTGTACACCGGAAAAGTATGGAAGGGGATGACCGGGGAGATGGTCAGGGACAGTTGGGGATCACCTCACAAAATAAACCGGGTCATAAGCGGTAACAACATAAGGGAAGAATGGATCTATAAAAGCTCCTGGCTCTTCATTGAAAACAACCTTCTTGTCGACTGGGGGCCAACAAGAAGGTAATTCACCCCGGTATGCAAAAGTAATTTCAGATACTTCTCTTGCGTATAAAAAATTTTATGTATTTTTGCCCCGGAATTTGCGGGAGTAGCTCAGTTGGTAGAGCATAACCTTGCCAAGGTTAGGGTCGCGGGTTCGAGTCCCGTCTCCCGCTCAAGCAAAATAATAGCCACACCATGTGGCTATTATTGTATGAAAGCAGTCCAATCAGGTTTATAAAGCCGCAGGAAAAACGATCATGTCTCCTTCACAAACAAAAACAACCCCGTTTTCTGTACCGGCAGTTTTTTAAATAAATCATAAAAATATACCTCTCTAAAGAAGTTGCAAATTAGTACCCAATATAACTGCCCGGTTTGATATGGTGTGAAGATTTTTCGTAAATTTCGCACCCAATAATACAACGTCCTGACTTGAAATTTTAACTTATCATTTATGAAACCCACATATATCAAATGAATAAACACATATTTATCTAACTTACAGTTATGTGGGTTCCATTATACCATTAAATCAAAATTATATTGTAATGAAAAGAATAATACAATTATCTCTGATTCTGGCTGTGGCAATTCTTTTCTCGTGTACTGCCAAAAAAAGCGAATCACCTTTTT
This sequence comes from Bacteroidales bacterium, assembly GCA_040769065.1. Lineage (GTDB taxonomy): Bacteria > Bacteroidota > Bacteroidia > Bacteroidales > VadinHA17 > LD21. The sequence goes on along the minus strand of JAXGLU010000001.1, from coordinate 3,170,966 downwards.
CCGTTCCGTTTGAAAAATACAAACTCGACAACGGATTAACCGTAATACTTCATGAAGACAAATCAGATCCTATAGTGGCTGTTGCGATAGCCTTTCATGTGGGATCGAGCCGAGAGGTTCCGGGCAAGACCGGTTTTGCCCATCTTTTTGAACACATGATGTTCCAGAGATCTGAAAATGTCGGAGAAGATCAGCTTTTCAGGCTTATACAGGGTGCCGGCGGCGAGCTTAACGGAGGAACCAGTTTCGATTATACCGTCTACTATGAAGTGGTTCCCAGGAATGCACTTGAGATGGCCCTCTGGCTTGAATCGGACAGAATGGGATACCTTGAGAATACAGTAACACAAACCGCTTTTGCCAACCAGCAGAATGTGGTGCAGAATGAAAAACGCCAGAGTGTGGATAACTCACCGTACGGACATAATGACGCTCTCATTCTTAAAAATGTGTTTCCCGAGGGCCATCCTTACAGCTGGGATGTCATTGGTGAAATGGAAGATCTGCAGAATGCAACTGTTGAGGATGTCAAAGCATTCCACAGGAAATTCTATTCTCCCAATAATGCTACCCTGGTTATTGCAGGGGATATTAATAAGAAAGAGGTAAGAGCCCTGGTGGAAAAATACTTCGGAGAGATTCCCGGAGGAGAACAGATTGAGAAAAGAGCTCCCATGCCGGTTGAAATCTCCTCAACAAAGAAACTTTACCACGAAGACAATTTTGCAAGGGCGCCAAGGCTGACAATGGTATTCCCTACTGTTGAACAGTTCTCAAAAGATTCATATGCCCTTGACTATCTTGGCCAGCTCCTTTCCAATGGCAAAAAGACACCACTGTATAAGGTTATCGTGAGAGATAAGAAATTGTCTTCGTCAGTATATGCATATAATATGTCTCTTGAACTGGCAGGAACTTTTGAGATTTCCGTAACGGCAAATCCCGGAGTGAACCTAAGCGATGTTGAAAAAGCAATCTTCGAAAGTTTTGATATGTTTGAAAAAGAAGGCTTTACAGAAGATGATCTCACAGCATTAAAGGCCAGAAATGAGACATACTTTTACAGCCTTTTCAGCAGTATACTCAACAAATCATTTGCACTCGGACGATATCAGATGTTTACGGATGATCCTGAATTCTTTGTCAGGGATTTTGTTGCTGACCAGGCTGTAACTGCTGAAGATATCATGAATGCCTATAACAAATACATTAAAGGCAAAAACTATGTCATGACAAGCTTTGTACCCAAAGGGGAACTGGAGCTCATCGCAGAAGGTTCAGTTGATGCAGGTATTGTCGAAGAGGATGTAACAAAGGCCGCCGAGGTCAAAACAATTGAAGTTGAAGAAGAACCTGTTGTAAAGACCCCGACCAAATTCGACCGCTCGGTTCAACCTCCTCTTGGCCCGGATCCGGAAGTAACTCTGCCTGCAATTTGGACAGGATCCCTGGCCAATGGATTGAAAATCTACGGAATAACCCAGAATGAGCTTCCTCTTGTCCAGTATTCCCTGATCATCTCGGGAGGCCATTTACTGGATCCTATGGAAAAATCTGGGTTGGCCAGTCTTACTGCTTCATTGATGAACGAAGGGACAAAGAACAAGACACCTGAAGAACTCGAAGAGGCTATAAGGCTTCTGGGAGCAAGCATTTCATTTTCAGGAGGCAATGAAAACATCACCTTAAGAGTTAGCACCCTTGCACGCAATTTCGAAAAAACAATTGCGCTTGTTGAGGAAATGCTTTTTGAGCCGAGATGGGACACTGTACAGTTTGACCTGGCGAAAAGCAGGGTGATCAATAACCTTAAAAGGAACAAGGCCAATCCGTCTTCTCTTGCTTCAAATCAGCTTAATAAACTGATTTTTGGAGAAACCAATATACTTTCCACAGAGGCAGCGGGCACGGAGGAATCGGTAAACAGGATAAACATTGAAGATCTGAAGGATTTTTATAACAGCAACTTCTCCCCTTCCCTCTCAAAATTCATTATTGCCGGAGACATCGATAAACAAAGGGTTGAGGCGGCTCTTTCTGCCATTAATGAAAAATGGCAGCCTAAAGATATTATAATACCAGAGATCAAAGTTCCCGATGCACCCTCAGAATCGCGCATCTATTTTGTTGACGTACCGGGTGCAAAACAGTCTGTTATCTATATCGGATGTCCTGCACTGAAAAGATCTGATCCCAACTATTATCCTGCCCACGTTACAAACTACAAGCTTGGAGGATCGTTCAACGGCCTGTTCAATCTCATCCTCAGGGAGGAGAAAGGTTTCACATACGGTGCGAGATCAGGATTCAACGGAGCAGGGAATTACGGAACTTTCTATGCCACGTCTATGGTCAGAACCAACGCCACACTGGAATCAGTGGGTATCTTTAAATCCGAGATGGAAAAGTACCGTGAAAACATTCCTCAGGAATATGTTGATTTTACAAAATCAGCTTTGTTGAAAAGCAATGCAAGAAATTTTGAAACACTTGGCGATCTGCTCGGGATGCTGAACAACATTGCATCATATGATCTTCCATTAGATTATATCAAGCAGGAGGAAGCCTTTGTTAAAGGAATAACAACGGAAAAAATACTGGACCTGGCAAAAGAATATATTGATCCGTCCAGAATGTACTATGTTGTTGCAGGAGATGCAGCCACGCAGCTTAAGGAGCTTGAGAAAGCCGGTTTAGGCAAGCCTGTGCTTGTTAAGAATTAAGCCCGGCACTTATCAGTCGATATGCTATCCAAAAGTCCGACCTGAGAAGGACACATTAGATACTGCGTTAGTTCTGAGGATTTCAAAATGATGGTTTTGAAAACGGAATATTTGTTATAAATTTGACAGCTCGCTTTTTGGAATATTTTCAATATTACCGGCTGCCAGACCAGAAGTCTGCACGACCTTAAGACAGTAACAGGCCCGGATGGTGGAATCGGTAGACACGCAGGACTTAAAATCCTGTGAGCAGTAATGCTTGTGCGGGTTCAAGTCCCGCTCCGGGTACCCAGAGGCACAAGAGGCCAAAACCGGCCTCTTGTTCTTTTTTAGTGCGCCCTTCTGAAATCCTCACCAAATGAGAGACTGAGATAAACTGATTTTCAATGACTCAGGGTTGTAGTTTTTATAAATTCTAAGGAAACTTAGTCTTTCAAGCATCCTATTGGAACTACCAGTACACCATCTGGGCGCCTGTATGCCACTTGGCCACCTGTTAATACCATAAGAAAAGATGGCTGGTTCATTTTATCGGAATCAACCTTATGACTGAGTTTAATGAGATTGACTGCAGCTTCTTCCTGTTTTCCGCACCTTTTTGCAACACCCACATAACCCATTGTAAATCAATGACAAGTTTGTAAATTTGGGTGTTGCAAAAATATTATAATGTTTATCAGACAACTCAAAAATAGATCTGGAAGCACTAGTGTTCAGATAATTAGTAAGGCCAGGGGGCGTTATAAAGTGGTCAAAAGCTTTGGTTCCGCCACCACACAGCAGGAAATAGATTGTTTAGTCCAAAAGGCCCAGCAGGAGATAGATTACCTTTCCAAACCGCAGGATCTCTTCCCCTCTGAGACTGATAAAATGGTCAAAAGCGTTTTATCGTCCCTTAGCAATTCAAACATCCAGACAGTTGGTCCTGAAATAATCTTTGGGAAGATCTATGATCATATCGGTTTTAATAAAATAGGAGAAGATCTCTTTCGTCATCTTGTTATCTCACGCATTGCCTTCCCACTGAGTAAGCTGAAGACAATCGATTACCTCTCCCGTTATCAGGGAATATCTCTTGAGATTGATACTGTTTATCGTTTTCTGGATAAGCTCAACAGCCGGTTGAAGGATCAGGTAGAGCAGATAGCTTTTGCTCATACACTAAGAGTTCTTGAGGGTAAGATCAGTGTGGTGTTTTACGATATGACCACTCTCTATTTTGAAGCTTCCGACGAGGATGATCTTCGTAAGACGGGCTTCTCTAAGGATGGCAAGCATCAACAGCCCCAGATCTTCATAGGCCTGCTGGTTGGCATGGGAGGATATGCAATCGGGTATGATATTTATGAGGGTAATACTTATGAAGGTCATACACTTATTCCTTTTCTGGAAAAGATAAGCCGTAAGTTCGGTCTGGATAAGCCTGTTGTGGTTGCCGATGCGGGCTTGCTTTCAAATGAGAACATCAAGGCATTGAAGGAAAATGGGTATGAATACATTCTTGGCGCCCGGTTGAAGAATGAGCCGGAGAGGATCAAAAACAAGATACTTCAAACAACCTTCACCGATGGCTCTACGATAAGCATATCAAAATCAGACGATACAAGGCTCATAGTCAATTACTCATCGGTCAGGGCGACAAAGGATGAGTACAACAGACGCCGTGGTCTGATGCGCCTTGAGAAGCAAATAAAGGCAGGCAGACTTACAAAATCACACATCAACAAAAGGGGTTACAATAAATACTTGCGGCTAACGGGAGAGATAACCATTGAGATTGATTACGAGAAGTACAATTATGATCAAGCCTGGGACGGACTGAAAGGCTATATCACCAATAGCAGAATAAGCAACCAGGAGGTCATGCAGAATTATAAGAACTTATGGTTTGTTGAAAAGGCCTTCCGCATATCAAAGACTGATTTACGGATAAGGCCAATTTACCATAGACTGCGAGAGAGAATAGAGGCTCATATCTGCATTGCCTTCACAGCCTATTGTATTTACAAGGATCTGGAACGTGCTTTGTATCAGGCTAAATCAACACTGTCACTGAAGAAGGCAGCAGAAGTCACTCATAACATGTACCAAATAACTTATACGCTCCCAACTTCCAAACACACAGAAAGCCATCTGCTTAAGATGGATAAAGAGCAGCAGGAACTATACGATATTATCCAAAGCTATTTTTAGGGTGTTGCATTGCGGAAAACAGGAGTCTTTCAAGCATCCTATTGGAACTACCAGTACACCATCTGGGCGCCTGTATGCCACTTGGCCACCTGTTAATACCATAAGAAAAGATGGCTGGTTCATTTTATCGGAATCAACCTTATGACTGAGTTTAATGAGATTGACTGCAGCTTCTTCAATCTGTTTATTTCCCAGCTTAACCTCAACAGGAGCCCACCGACCATCATTGAGCTTAATGATCAGATCCAATTCAAGTTCTGATTTATCCCGATAGTGAAATACACCTCCATCGATAGCCTGAGAATATACTCTTAAATCGCGTGTGCACAATGATTCAAACAAGAAGCCAAATGTTTCGAAATCACGTAAGATCCCTGTTGCATTTGTACGCAAGGCAGCTGTTGCTATTGATGGATCAACAAACTGGCGTTTATTTGCCGTCCGTATGGCAGCTTTTGAACGAAGTGAAGGTTGCCAGGCATGAACATCTTCAATAACAAATAGCCGACGAAGTGCATTAAGATAGGAGTTTAAGGTCTTATCTGTAATAGAAGCTTCATTTGCCTGTATATCATCCATTATTGTTTTGGATGTTGCCAGAGTTGATATATTGCGAGCTAATGATTGTAGCAGCAATCGAACTCTTTCAGGATCCTTTTCCACACCATCAACACGATGAATATCTAAATTAATAACAGCATCAACATAGTTCATCGCTATCCGGGGAGACTGTTTTCCCGATTTTACGGCAGCCGGCCATCCTCCCCGGCAAATTGCATATGCTATCTGTTCTATAGTAAGAGTACTTTTAGCAGCAATATCTGTTTGTCCCTCGAAAAGATCTTTAATGGATACTTTACCATTAGATTCATCAGATTCAAACAGGCTCATAGGTCGCATAAGCATCCGGGCAATTCTGCCAGTGCCTGAATGAGCCGTTTCATTGTCAGCAGGTGTTGCAGAGCCAGTAAGAATAAACTGACCCATCAGGCCTCGTTTATCAACAGCAAAGCGTACAGCATCCCAAATAACCGGAGCCATTTGCCATTCATCAATAAGCAGAGGAGGTTCACCTGCAAGCAGAAGTGATGGTTTGGTATCTGCCATTGCCAGATAGCCAGGGCCCTCATCAGGATCTTGCATATACACGACACTATTGGCTATTTGTAGTGAAGATTGTGTTTTACCACACCATTTTGGGCCTTCCACAAGAACTGCACCAGACGATTCAAGCAGGCTTCTCAGAAGCTTGTCACTAATACGAGGGATGTAATTCATAGCCTTCATTAATAAAACCAAAATATAAACAAATGTACTGATTTTAAATCTATTTGTTTATGAATTCCGTGTTTTGGCTGTATTTTATTCCGTATAATGGCAACTTTTTATTCCGTATAATGGCAACTTTTTATTCCGTGTTTTGTTGACGAATGATTCTAAATTAACATGGGTTCGATATAATTTTAAATATAAATATCTGGTTATTAACAATTTAATGATATTTCATTGACATCTAACTGAATTACAGTGTATTACACAAAAAGGATTCTTTCCAAATTTGTTTTACCGCAAACAATAAAAGGAAAGAATCCATGAAAAATCTTGAAAACAAACTTATAGAAATTTTTTGTCATATCGTTGATTTTAATAAAGTGTTCATCAACCAATTACAAACACACCAGCTCACAGATAGGACTCGCATGCAGATTAAACCATGCAGTCTTAATGAGAGCGAAGTGATGACTTATCGTGCCAACACCCATGATATATCCTCAAACCAATTACTCAAAGACAATGAATTTGTTATGTACTGCAATATATAGCATTATCTTTTGATAATCTTTAATCTGGCCTCAGTGTGTTCCATGAATGAATTACATTGTTTAAGATGATCCAACATTACATTATAATCGTCTCCATAGATGTATTCACTAAATTCATGTGCTCGTTGCAGCATTGAAATATAGGATAAGGGATCGCTTTGTCTCGTCAATTTTCTAAGTGTCCCTAAATAATCATCGCGATAAACAGTAGGTATAATAATCTTTGACTGCCCATATTTTACTAATTCTGCATTCATCATAATTCTTGCAATACGTCCATTCCCATCAAGAAATGGATGAACTTCACTCATCACGAACATAATGAATGCAGCCTTTGCAAAAGGATGATCAAGTGCTTTTAGTAAGTCAAATGATTGAATTAATGTACCTCGTACCAAATTAAAATCCACAAATGAGGTCGAGCCAGCAAAATTGTTTTTATCCTTGAATAAACCTGGATTCTTTTCAGGCCTGGCTTCCAGTAAAATTTTATGCCGGTAAAGGATAATCTGTAACAGTTCATCAGCTTTAGCCGGTGTTACTGACATTTCATCCTTATTCGAAACTATCCTGTAAGTTCCCAGTACATCGTGGCTGTCTTCATTTCTGGCTGGTAATGGTTTATTTGAATCTATAATGTTTTTTGCATCATCTATTTCAAAAACAGTTCCTTCAATATAATTGGAAAAATAACTTTCAAAGAATGCAAAATTGCGGAAGGATTCTGCAGTAGTATTTTTATCTGGTCTGTTTTTGAATTCACTTGTCTTTAATACTCTGAAGAGGTCCTTAAATAATTTTATTCTGGCCGGATCATAAGGAAATCCAAATGCCCTGGCAACAGCAATAGGAGATGATAAAATATTTGGGGTATGTGTAGTTAAAAGAGCACTGATTTTTTTATCCAATTTTTCAAATTCCTTTTCCATTTTGAGTTCAGGAGCAATCTCCCTGGCTCTGTCCCGTATTTTATTTAGTTCTTCCTCTCCATTTACCCTGATAATCTGTTCTAATTTATTTTCTATGGCAGTTACAGGCAGACACTTTGAACTTCCACTTACATTTCTTGAAGGTTGCAGATTCTCCAAAAATGCTCTTGCCCTCTGTGATACATATAATCCGCCAGAGATTGGATTATCGCCCGGCAAGGCTTTATGCCCCTCAAGAAATCTTAGAATGATACCAGCCAGATTTACTTTTTTTGTATATGAATATGTTAAGAATACATGGCCTTCATTGGTTGGTTCAAATTCAAAAGCTGAACGATGACTTAAAATTGCGCCCGGATAAAGTCTGCCAAGCACAATAAATAAATTTCTCCGAATTATTGTTTCCGGTGGTTCAATAAGGTTCGAAGAATATACTCGTTGAGCAATTTTCCTGATCTTCCCATTTTTCTCAAGTTTTGATATCTGCTTTGAGATTTTTTGATCTGATGAACTGAAAATTATCTCCTGAAGATGTATCGGTAAAATATTTTCCATTATAATCCTGTTTAAATACAAAAATAGATAATATTTTCCATCAAGAGACTAAAAACAAATAATTATTTCCATCAACATCAGTGTTTGAATGAAAATTCATTCCAATATTTGTAATTATTTATTCCCAAATAGTCAGATTTTTTCCAGTATTATTGTGTAAATGGATAATAATTTCCATTGATGATATTTTGTTATTGGGATATATTAAGCAATTACAAGCCATAGGCTCCAATTACATATTAAGACTAAACTATTTCGTTATTGCAAAAAATCATAAAAACGAATTATCTTTCCTCAATAAATATATCATAGAAATTCTAATACTAAATAAAATGACAAATGAATCCTTGGATAAGTTACGAATTAAGTCATCTGTAAAATCAAAGAATGGCATTGATTTTACATTATCAGCAGGTATTATTTGGATTATAATTGGATGGATATGGACACTTGACTTTAAAGCATATGATAAGTCAGTATTCACGTTTATTATAGGAGCATTAATGATACCTTTGGCATTATTGTTTTCCAAACTCTTTAAAACTATCTGGACAGATAAAGACAATCCTTTACAACCATTAGGCCTTTGGATGAACTTCGCCCAGCTATTTTATTTCCCTTTTCTGGTATTTTCTCTTATTAAGTTCCCTGACTATTTTGTCATGGTTTACGCTATTATTACCGGGGGACACTTCTTTCTCTATGCATGGTTTTATAAGACTAATTTATATGCAGTATTTGCAGGAATTGCCTCTATTGGGGCTATGACTCTTGGACTAATTCTTTCTTTTGAAAAAATGTATTTCATTCCCATTCTGATGAGTGTATCACTGATAATACTCACTGTTCTACTTTTCTTGGACAGCAAAAAAAAGGAATCCCTTGCCCTTGACTAATACTTTCTTAAGTTCATTAGACATCCTTGCAATAAATACTTCCCCGTATTAAGACCACCGGTTAAAGAGCACTCTAAACTCTCTGAACGCTAAACACTTAACCCTGAGCCCGGAACACATGAACTCACCCCCGGCCCCTCTCTGCTTCGCAAAGAGGGGTGCCTCTATGAGAATCTTTGTCTATATTTTCCCTTCCTCCAGCGCCCCGTAGCGATTCTGAAAGAAACTTATCCGCTTCACGGCCCCGGTTCCGCCGGGCCATTACCGCCAGGCATAAAAATCGACAGGGCGGAGATTAAGTCCTGTAATCTGACCAAATTTTGCGGAGAAAGTTTTATTTGCAGAGAATAAGATGTATATTTGTCGCATAATTTGCGGAGAATGAAAGTTTATATACACGAAAAAGGAAATTGGACAGACTTCACCTGGGACAATAAGAAAGTGATGATAAAACTTGGTGAAGCCAGAAATCAACAGGGCAGACTTCTTGGGAAAATGGAATCGCTGGGGTTTGATTTGCAAAATGAAGCAGTATTGAACACTCTTACTTTAGATGTTATTAAATCATCGGAAATTGAAGGCGAACTTCTGGAAATAGAACAAGTGCGTTCTTCAATTGCCCGGCGACTTGGAATTGACATTGCAGGAGCAGTGGAATCAGAACGCCACGTTGACGGAATAGTTGAAATGATGCTTGACGCTACACAAAAACATGACAAGCCTTTGACTAAAAACAGATTGTTTGGCTGGCATGCAGCACTTTTCCCTTCAGGATGGAGTAATCTTTATAAAATCACAGTTGCCGACTGGAGAAAAGATACGACCGGGCCTATGCAAGTTGTGTCAGGGCCTATGGGAAAAGAAAAGGTTCACTATCAGGCCCCGGGTTCTGACAGAATAGAACCAGAAATGATAAGATTCCTGGACTGGTTTGAAAACGAGCATGAAACAGATTTGGTTCTTAAAGCAGCTATAGCTCATTTATGGTTCGTGACAATTCATCCATTCGACGATGGAAACGGACGAATTGCAAGAGCAATTACTGATATGACATTGGCACGTTCTGATAAAAGTATAAGGCGGTTCTACAGTATGTCTGCACAAATCAGAGTTGAAAGGAAACAGTATTATGAAAAACTTGAAAAAACACAAAAAGGAAATTCAGATATAACGGAATGGATTTTATGGTTTTTGCAATGTTTAATAAATGCTATTAAATCTACAGACATGACTTTATCGAAAATACTTCATAAAGCAGAATTTTGGAAATTGCATTCCGCCACAATTCTCAATGCCAGGCAACAAAAAATTATAAACAGACTGCTTGATGGATTTGACGGAAAACTCACAAGCTCGAAATGGGCGAAAATTAACAAGTGTTCACAAGATACAGCTCTTCGGGATATTCAGGATTTAATCAAGAAGGATATTTTACGAAAAAATGCCAGTGGCGGACGAAGCACAAATTATGAATTAAAATGAATGCTAAGACGGCAACATACTGCATAGTTAATTCTTTGGGGACCTGCATATCAGCCAATTTTTTCTGAAAGGGGCGGTACCCGGGCTATTGGATGATGACACCCCCGGTGTCAGGAATCCCAATACACCCCCCTCATGCAACACCGGATTACATCACAATAATAAAACTTATATTTGTTAATCAGTGGCTGATAGAAAGGAGTTGTTCAAACTAATACTGGCTTAGACATTTAAAAATTAAAAATATGAAGGTTACTCTTAAAAAACTCTGTGTTTTACTGTTCCTCCTGATTGTCATCCTCCCTTCCTGCCAGACTGGTAAAAACAAAGGCAAGATATGGCTTCCGGACAAGGAACTGATTGCAATTGCTATTGCACCAGATGCAACTGAACGTGAAAAGAAATCAGCCAGTGAGATTGCCGAATATCTTTATAAAATAACCGATAAAAAGATTCCTGTAAAAACTGTGTCAGGCAGAGTAACACCCGATGGAATCATAGCTGTCGGAAAACTTGCAATATCTGCAGGAATAATTTCAGAAGATGAACTTTCAAGGGTTGCCAGTGACGGATATGTAATTAAGATAAATAAGACCGGTGGTGCAATATGCGGACACCGCGATTTGGGTACATTGTACGGAGCTTATGCATTTTTAAGGCAATCAGGAGTGAATTTTTATTCAAAAGACTGTGAAATCATAAATAAGAATAATAACCTGCGAATTGCTGAAACTAGTTCTTTTGTGAAGCCTCATTTTGAAATGAGAGCCCTCTTCAAGCTTGATGTTTATTTCAAAGGCATGGTTCCTGACCCAAAACTTGGATACACTCCTTATGATGATATGGGATATCCCGGTGATCTTGGAGCCCCGGAAGAAAGAAACTGGGTGCATTCTGCCAGTTTCCTTATGCCTTACAGACTATTCGGAAAAGATCATCCCGAATTCTTCGCAATGCAAAAAGACGGATCCAGATATAAACCAGGTATTGGTCCTCCCGGTCACCTCTGTCTCTCCAATGAGGAAATGAAAAAAGCCGGCGCCGAAAGACTTCTTTTTCTTATTGATAAGCAAAAAGAAAGGACATTCTTTGTCGTCACTCAGGGTGACGGAAGATCAAATTCATGGTGCCAGTGCAACCTATGCAGATCGCTTGATGCCATTGCCGGGGACCACATGACAGATCGCTTGCTCGAATATGTTAACTACAATGCAAGGATTGTGGCCAAAAATTATCCCGGGAAAAAGATTCTTACCCTGGCATATACTGAAGCAACATCACGGCCACCCCAGCGGTTAATGCCCGAACCGAATGTAATGATAATGTATTGTCCCTACCCGCCTCAGACAAACTGCCAGAGCCATGATCTGAACTGCCCGCAGAACGAGGTTGGACTCCGGGAGCTGAAAGGATGGATTGCAAAATGCCCCGATAACATGTACATTTTTGATTATCCCAGGGGTTATAGTTCCTGGTATGAACCTTTTGGCAGCTTCTATGCTACAATGGACAAACTGAAATTCTATTCTGAAAACGGGATCAAAGGTATAATACAATGTGTCGTTCCCACAAGTTTCACAGATTTGTTCATTTTTGTTCAGGGCCGGCTACTCTGGAATCCCAATGCTGATGTTGAAAGCCTTATTGATGAATTTTTTAAGGCATATTATGGTCCTGCCGCAGAATACATGAGAGAATATTTCAATTTTATGCATTCCGAGATAAAGAACCGCCCGGTTCATCAAATGTGCGAAGGCTCCAACCCGGAACTTGTGACTGGGCAGTATGCAGATAAAGCATTGTCAATACTGACCAAAGCCCAAAATTCAGTTACCGGAGATCAGATCAAACTTAAAAGGATTGATCTTGAAAAATTCTGTGTTCTCTGGTCCGATATTGACCAGAGAAATACTGTTAAAAATAATCTTGAAACAACATTGGATGAACATATAAAAAGGCTTGGGGAGACAGTCAGAATTGCACGTGATATGCAGTTGATTCAGGTAAGCAGAAGACACAATTTCAAAAGCTGGATCAGAGAAGTGGCACCTTTATGGATTCAGGCTGAACCATGGTATTATGACCCGGCTGTGAATGTCTTTCTTGCCAATCCGGAAAACCTGTTTAAACTATAATGATTTAAATATTCTAAATTGCGGATTTGTCAGTAAAAGATCCTTACCATGCAGCCCGCGCGATGGTTAATATGGCAACGATTCCATGGGTACCCCCGCTTGAGCGGGGCAGGCATCATAACATTAAAACCTGAATTACACTATGATAAAAGTATTATTCACATTGATTCTTAGTCTGTCCTTTCTGCATAGTAACGGACAGCATTACTCTAAAAACTGGAAGGATATAAACTATGCCGGAGACACAACTGTGAGCCACAGGCTCGACATTTATCTTCCTCTTTCAGCACAGAGTTCTTATCCCGTTGTTATAGCTATCTGCGGAAGTGCATGGTTTGGGAATAACACTAAGGATGAAGCTTTCAGGATTATGGCTAAACCATTGCTCGATGCAGGTTTCGCGGTGGTTACGGTAAATCACCGGTCAAGCAGGCAAGCCATTTTCCCGGCGCAAATAAATGATATTAAGGCAGCTGTTCGCTTTGTAAGGGCGAATGCTGAAAAATATCAGTTAAATCCTTCATTTATTGGAATAACCGGTTTTTCATCGGGAGGTCATCTTTCAGCATTGGCAGGAACTTCAGGAGCTGTCGGAAAGCACACTGTAAAAACAGCGGAAGCTGACCTTGAAGGTAATATAGGAAGTTATACAAAGTACAGCAGCAGTGTAGATGCAGTTGTCGATTTCTTTGGACCTACAAATTTCCTGCTAATGGATTCCTGTGCCGGAGGAAGCTCGTCGCACAATGCGGCTGATTCACCTGAATCGACCCTTATAGGAGGACCTATACAGAATCACCCTGACAAATGTGCATTAGCTGATCCCATTACCTATGTCGATGCCGGTGATCCTCATTTCCTGATCATCCATGGGGATAATGATCCCCTTGTCCCGCATTGTCAAAGTGAAGTTCTTTTCATAGCTTTACAAAAGGCAGGTGTCGGAAGCCGGTTTGTAACGGTTCCGGGAGGGGGCCATGGACCCGGAGTTTTTGAAGAAAAATATTTTAAAATGATGACAGACTTTTTCCTGAAGGAATCAGCTGATAAAATAGCTCATTAATAAAAAACCTGAAGGAATAAAAGAATGTATATGAACAGGAAAGGATTCCGGGCTGAATAATCTTGAAATCATCCGGTGTTTTTTACCGGGAATGAGGAACTACTTCCCCTTCATCCCGGCATTATTTCAAATGCCAACAGTGATTTTTCCAAAGCAATTAAGTATATTGTTCGTTGTTACAAAATGAGGTTATGAAACCATGGGAACGGCACGCGGCTGCGGGCGGTATGCGGGAAGAACGTTACGCGGTGCTCGGCATGCGGTCTGCACATTGAATTACCCTGCGCTCTGTGCCCTGTGCCGCATACCATTTAAATAAAAAGTATATTATGATAAAAAGAGCATTTCTGATAGTGATAATGATTTCAACCTGGATAAGTTTTGCATCATCCCAGGAAGCTACCAGGTGGAGAGGGCCTTCGGCCGATGGTATTTACCCCGATAAGGGATTACTCAAAAGCTGGCCTGCAAACGGACCCGAAGTACTGTGGTCATTTGAACAACTGGGAGTGGGTTTTGCATCTCCCTCCTTTTACGGTGGACACATATATATCCCTACCATGCTGGGAGACCAGGGCTATATTTTTAAGCTTGACATGTCGGGGAAACTGATATGGAAAGCAAACTACGGCACCGAATATACTGACAGATATCCGGGTACCCGGTCGTCGGTAACAATTTCCGGGGATCTGTTGTACATGCTCAGCGGTATCGGGAAGCTTGTATGCATGAACACGAAAGACGGTTCAGTCAGATGGAGCAAAGAGCTTACACGGGATTTTGACGGAGTGATCAACCGCTACGGCTATAACGAGACAATTGTCGTTGATGGCGACAGGTTGTACGCCACTCCCGGCGGGAAGAAGAACAATATTGTAGCACTGAACCGTTTCACAGGCAACCTGATCTGGACTTGCCCGGGTAAGGGGGATAAGGCCGCTTATTGCACACCACAGTTGGTAAAGCTACCTAAACGCCGCATCCTGGTTACACATACTGAATCATATATACTGGGTATTGACATCAGCAACGGGAATCTCCTCTGGTCTTACCCGTGGGCAAACCTCCGCCTCGAACATCAGAACACACCTCTTTATAAAAACGGTCTCCTTTTCTGTTTGAGCGGTTATGGCATGGGGGCAATAATGCTCAACTTAAGTCCTGACGGAACTTCAGTTACGAAACGCTGGTTCAACCAATCCTTCGACTGCCGCATGGGGGCTGCTGTCCTCCAGAATGGCTACATATACGGTTCGGGGCATAACGATCCTTCATGGCAGTGCTACAATTGGGACACCGGCGAAAAAATGTACTCCTCACGCGACCTGTTTATGGGTGCTGTGATCGCTGCCGACGGGATGCTTTATTGCTGCAGCGAGAAGGGCGAAATAGCTCTTGTCAAACCTGACCCATCAGGCTTTAACATCATAAGCCGGATGACAATTCAGAAAGGAAGCGGAGCGCATTGGGCGCATCCCGTTATTCATGAGGGTGTGCTGTATGTGCCGCGAGGGAAGGCACTGATTGCCTATAAAATCCGATAAGACGACAACAAAAGGCCGGATTATTTAAATGTCATTATCTGACTTTTCCAATTTTATATCGTTGTCATTGCTGTCAATATCCCTTTCAAAAGATCCCATGCAGTCGCGCTTTCCAGTATGCACCCTGCAGGTAGAAAATGCCGGATGTAGAAACCCGATTGTAATCGAGGCGTGTAATAGCCTGTAAAAGCAATGATTTCTGATCTTCATGAAAAGGCTCACTTATATTCATAAGCTGAGATAATGCCGCTTCACCGCTTTCACGAACGCAATACCAAACTTTACGGTACTCGCTGCCCGGTTTAATTCCCCCGCCTGTCCTCCAATCGGAGGTTAGCATTGTTAAATCGAGTTCAGAAGCATTCCTGTTGGCATTAATAGCACGAACAGAAGCCCGTTTGGAAACCATTGACATAATCTCATTCATCTTATCTTTCATTTCAGTGTCCTGTTCCAGTGACTGAAGAAGCTCCAGGGAACACTGCATCTGAACAAAGCAATAAGTAGGTGTTCCTTCATCAACATCAAATGATTGTTCGATTGCAGGCTTCAAGTACTTTTGGTATAGATCGTAATATTCTTTCTTCCCGGTAGTATTCCAGGCTGCAGCATAAATCATCGGTAACCGGGCAGCTTCGTGTCCTTTTACATTCCACATCCGGGAAATTCCACGGGGATCATGAGTGCCATCAGCCATCATAAAATCATAATCATTTTCAGGCGTAACATATTGCTTCATCCTGTCGGCGATTGAAGAAAGAATTTCTCCAATTTCAATTTTTGTTTCAGAATTGCATAAGGGGCTGTGATAATAATACCATAGTCCGTGAACCGCATGGGTATATTGATCTCTGGATGAACCAATATAAGTACTCTTTCGATCCTCAACACATACACCACGTGCCAGGAATCCCGGCACACCGTGTACAGTCGCGCAATTTTTTATTCCGCGAAATACTGAATAAGCGGATTTCCGAAGATTTTCGTTCCCGGTGACCGCATATTGGTCAACAATCATACACAACATTACTCCTGCCGAAATCATGCAATCCTCCATGCCAGTATCATAACCATAATTATTTGGGTAGAGTCGTGAAATCTCATCGGCCGTTGGAAGATGAGATAGTTCCTGTCCGGGTTTATAGCTAATCAGATAATCATAGAACAGGTTGGTTTTGGGACTATAAAATCGTTTCCATGAAACATTCCATGCCTTTTTCATACACTTTGAGAGAAAATTGGATGAAACAGGAACCTCTAAGCTCTTCAAAGGTTGTTCTGGTTTGACAGTATTCGCCAATATCTGATTATGGCTTTCAACAGAATTAAGTGACAAAAAAGAAATGGTAATAAAGTATAGGATCAATTTCATCATAATATAATTTTGATTATAAAGGTATGATGGAATCCACATGTTTGAAAATTATATACATACGTGTTTGTGTATGAAATACATGTGGGTTTCATCATAATACAATTTTTATTTTAATGGCCTGATGAAATAGGCTCTAATGTTTTGCAAAACCAAAGCTTACTAACCTATCATTGATTTACAATAGGTTACTTAGGAGTTGTAAAAAACCGCGACACTGGCTCCTGCGAAAGATCAGGGACTCTGAATTTTCTGATAATCAGGTGCCCTTCAAACCATATCTGCTATTTCTTTGGCAAAACATCAAATACTTTCACCTCAAATGGTTGTAAAGTAATATTAAAAGATCTCCCTTGTGCCACAGGTTGTCTATTTCCCGTAGGGTTGCCCGTTTTGGCATCAAAGAATTGAAATTCATCCTTTTCATGTGCGGGAGGAAGTTCAAATTCCCTGACAGTAATAATTTCAAATGTTTTCTCCGCAGCAGATGGATTTCGCAAGCTCAAAACAGCCTTTTGCGGTGTCCATGCAGCATGGCCATATACTTCGCCTTTTGAAGGATCTCCACCTATCCAATGCACGTCTGCCATCACCGGTTCATTAGCTTCCGCCCAGTTGATTGCTTCAGCTACACAATCCCAGGCTGCCGTGTTCATCCTGTTCGCATTTATATACAATCCCTGAACACTTGTACCAGTAGCAAAAGCCGACCAGATGTCATCAGAGATATCTTTTGCATCCATCCCTAACTGACCGAAAACTGAAGGATCGCATATAAAAATCCCCATTCGCTGTAATCCATTTAGTGGATGCAATGGAGAGCGCTGAACAACATTTGCATAAACATCTGCATCCCTGTATGTTATCCACCTCTGCCTGTTTGAACCTTCTCCTGTATAACCATAGTCACCTCCTCCCCTCCATACAGCATCTCCATATTTTAGAAAGAATGGTGAAGGATAGGTTCCTACGGTAAGACAGAAGTATAAATCAGGTTTTTCTTCTCTCAGCTCCATAATCACCTGCAGATAGGCTTCTACGTCATTTGAAATATTACCTGCCAGCCCGTCAAATTTAAGCATGGTTATATTATAATTCTTAATGAAATCTATAACGACTTCTTTAAATCGTTCATAATATACCGGACCAGCCAGAGAAAAACCGGAAGCGTTTGTTTCAAAAGGAGGGGTTTGTTTCTTACCATACTCAAGTCTTTGTTGCTTAGCGATTCCATATCCCCCAAACGGAGATATCCAAACCCCAAGAGTCGAACCGTATGATTCAACCTCTTTCTTTAAAGTAGAAAACCCATTTGGAAACCCGGCATGAAATTTCCAGAGTGTTTTGTTATCATCCCATCCGTCATCAAACAAAAATGCCTTCAGCTTTACATTCCGTTTATTTATTAAGGAATCACCTATCCACCTGATTCTTTCAAGGCATGCCCTCTCACTCATTTTCCTGTCACTCCATGCTATATCTCCCCACGAATTATAAAATGACATTTGATGGTATGGGGCAGCTCTTTCCCTTTCAATATAATAATTGAAACCTCTTCTCAGCTGATCAGGTGGTGTAATACCCCAGACAGAAGAACATTTATAAGAATTTGATTTCGAAACAGATCTGAACAATGGCAGAGAAGCAACTAAATCATTGTTTATCTTGCTTTTTTCAACTTTCCTGATTTCTTCTATCTTAGTTAATGGATTTTCCACAGCAAAAAACATATTCTTGTAAACCAGAGGTACACCATCCACTGTTCCCTCTTTCCTAATACCAATATTTATGGGAATTTGTATAAGATTTATCTTGGAAATCTTAAAAGTGTCTTTGGATCCGAAAGTAAAAATCTGACGAACATAATTAGATCCATCCCTTAAATGTATTTCCCAATTTACATCCAATCCTAATCTGTTATTTTTAAGGATAGCTGAATACTTTTTACCCGGCAGTCTGTTGGCATAAGTTGTTGATTTTGGATCCGGTTTAATGTCTGAAACGACCGGAGGATTTACAAGGGTAAACTCATTTGAGCTTACAATGATATTATCCGGCAGGATCAATTCAAATAAAGCTGCATTATTCAGAGCTAGTTGTTCCCGGGTACTTTTATTTTCAAAGCTTTTAAGTAATAATTGCCCTTTATCATTAATTAATTCCATTCTTAAAGCATTGTTTTCTAAAATTATTCGGTTACCTGGCAGTATTCTAACTATTGCATGCCCAGGATCATCCCCAGGATAATGAATCTGACCAACAGATTCATTTATAATACCTATTAGTATTAAGATAACAAGAAATAGAATCTTTCTCATTGATAAGCGTTTTATTAAGTTTTAAATATTAAATTCAATAGTTCGTTAAATGTTAATATAATTGTTTGAAAAATCAAGAAAATAGTTAATAAACAATGAGGTAATTTAATTAAACCCCCTGATAATCTATAACTTAATAGATTTATAAAAGAAAGTGAGCAGTTCCGAAGAAGAGCATCGATAGAACCAACTATCGGACATATAAAACAAGATCGCCGTATGCTGAGAAATTACCTAACAGGTGTTGAAGGTAAAATGATTAACACACTTCCGGATGGAGCATAATCAACATGATGAAGATATTGCCGGGAATCCGTGAATCTGTTTATTTGTCTTAAATAAACTTTTCGAAAAACAGATGTGGAATTACCAGATGCAGGTAATATATTAATAAACCCGATTTTTAAGGATCAACTAATTATTTTAAAAAACAAATAGATATGGAAAGCAATCGTAGAGATTTTATTAAAAAAAGTACTTCAATATCAGCAGCTATATCGTTTGCAGGATTAGGAGCTTGTACTGGCACTGATAGTCAGGAAAATAGAACGGCTGGTAATAATCTAACCCAATGGCCGGTTTTAGAAAGTACGGATACACCAAAGTTATGTATGTACTGTCCCTATAATGCGGAGGAAAGAGTTATGCGACGCATAAAGCAGATCGGTGTTGATTATGTTCTGATGGGTGGACCAGGTGTCCCCTGGACAGAGGATAGCCTACGATCAATCATTGATCGTTTTAAGGCAAATGGTTTGACTATCATCAACATGATGATTTATGTGGCTCCAAATATCATTTATGGCTGGGAAGGACGTGATATTATAATCCAGCAAGTCCAGGATTCCATTCGTGCAGCAGGGTTGGCAGGTCTCCCTGTTGTAGAGTATAACTTTTATGCACACCGCCTTATTGAAGGTTATTATCGTCTTCCCGGTCGTGGAGGGGTGGACTATCTGGCTTATGATTATAATCGCACGGGCACGCTATCTGATAATCTAAATTGGTGGTATCCCGAGGCACGAAAAGATAGCGAAATCAATATGGCTCCACAAGATCTGCCTCCATTACCGGAGATAGGCATTCACTCTTCTGACCAGCTTTGGGACAATATCACATTTTTCCTAAAAGCGGTAATCCCTGTCGCTGAAAAAGCGGGTGTCCGCATGGCGCTGCATCCCAATGATCCACCTGTTCCGGTAAGCAGAGGTTCGCAGCAAATTATGACCACCTTTAGTGATTGGAAACGACTTGTAAATATTGTTGATAGCCCATCAAACGGCATGACCTTTGATTGCGGCGTCTCGAATGAAATAGGCGAGGATCCATTGGAAGTTCTCGACTATTTTGCGTCACGCGACCGCCTCAACCATGTCCATTACCGGAATTGCATTGTGGAAACTCCAGGAATTAAATATGTGGAGGTTTTTCCTGACAATGGTTCAGTTAATATGTTCGAAGTGATGCGGCAACTTGTTCAAAGGAAATATAAACTTGGCCTGTATGCCGAGCATCCACGAGTTCTTGACTACGATAAGGAACATCCCGAAAAAGGTGATTATGCAGGATGGGTATATAATATAGCATATGCCCGTGCGATGATGCAGGCAGTTATGTCGTCCTAATTCAATTATTTAATTTTTAAAAATTATACTGAACTAATAAATTATGAAAGATAACCGTAGAGATTTTATCAAAAAAAGTGCTGCCATGGCGGCAGCAGTATCAGTTACGGGCATTGGGTCGTACGAAAAAATGAAATCATCTGTTCTTCCTTTCAAATCAAGGCCTTATGTAAAAGATGCAGGTATTAAATTCACTGAATTAATGGGATTGGAATCCCCAAGGGTTCCCTTTTGTAAACAGCTGGCAATCAACTATGCTGTTTCGGGAGTGATGAGGATGGAAGGATTGAAACCATGGGACCCGGAAGCTATTAAAGCCACGAAGGCAGCATGGGATAAACATGGAATAAAGTGGATAGTTGTTGAGGGACCTCCATCGCTTGGAACACAGACGAAATTAGGACTTGAAGGAAGAGATGAGGAAATCTCGAATTTCATAACATTCATGAAGAATCTCAAGCAGTACGGCGATGTTGATATTATATGTTACAACTGGATGCCCGTGATCAGCTGGGCCCGTACCAACAAGGAGTACGTCGGCAGAGGTGGAGCACTGATGCTTGAATTTGATTATAAGGAAATGCAGGATGCCCCGCTTACGGAATATGGTGAGATTTCAAAAGAGCACTTATGGAGCACCCTTGAGTATTTTGTGAAAGCTGTAATGCCGGAAGCAGAGAAAATTGGCATGAGATTGTCGATGCATGCTGATGACCCGCAGGTTGATGTTATTCAGGGGATTTCAAGAATCATGAATACTGTAGGGAATTATGAACGGTTGCTGGCTATGTATCCAAACAGGTGCAACGGGGTTACCCTCTGCCAGGCCAACTTTGCTACCATGCCCGATCTGGTCGACATCCCAAGCCTGATAAGGAAATGGGGCAGTGATGTTATAAGTTTCGTACATTTCAGAAATCTGCGTGACCTAAGTGGAGGCGCCAGACCAAGTACCCACTTCACAGAGACCTTCCATGACGAAGGAGATCTTGATATGTATGAATGTATGAAAGCTTATTATGATATAGGCTTTGATGGACCAATGAGACCGGATCATGTTCCGGTGCTGGCAACAGAAATTGAAGATCCGAAAATGAGAGGTGGATATACTACCCTGGGGATGCTTTATGCCATCGGATATATGCGCGGACTTGCTGAAGCAGTTGCAAAAGAAGGTGCGCATTCATGATTTGCATCAATGAACTTAAACTTCACTCTTTAAATAACTTCTTAATTCCCTTAACTCTGCCGCTTATTGACTAGATAATTCCAATAACGTCTAAATATGAAAGAGGAGTAATTTATTGTATAATCGATTTTTTTAAATCGGAAAATGTTTTAAAGAGTGTATCTTTTAAGGGTGAATTTTAAAGTTAATATGATCAAAAAAGCTGGTGATTTTTTAAGGATTGAGGATTAAATTTTGGTTGTCAACCTGAAGAGGGAGCGGGCAATGCTGGAGAGCAACCCACCAGCAATAAGGTTGACGGATATACAGTGGAAAGGTGGCCTTGGGTCACCTTTTTGCTGATATCCTATTATGGTTATTAAACTCATTTTGATTTATTTCCAAGATGTAAAAGCCATTTGATGTAGTTCTTTCGGTTGCTGTTAGTCATTGTTACATTTTGTGTGTCTCACAACCCTGGTTCTTCATTTTAGTTTGGCTTTCCTGAACCGTTAAACATCGTTTTTTGAATGGAGGGGGACTTTGTCAAGGCTCCCGGCCTGGAGAAAGACTTGTACAGCCTTGTTCCGGAGTGTGTGAGGCATCAACGGTACATAAAACTCTACTCAAATCATTGGTCAACTCACCCTTGTCACCGTGCCTGGTCTTATTGAACAGGTTACGTTTCAAGTGATCAACACATTTATGAAGATTTGCAAAACGAATCAGGGATGACTTATTAAAAAGTCACCGGTAGAAAGACACATTTTTGGAAAGATTATCTAATTGACATGACACTAGTATTTTATTATTCAATATTAAGAATCTGACATTCTCCCGGTTTATATGGAACTATAAGATTAATTCCATCTATAATGCATTTTATTGGCTTTTTATTATTTGAAAAATCAGTTCTTCGTATCAAGACCTGGTTATTCAATTTTAAACCTGAAATTACACTTCCTTCCTGAGCCGGCACATCGAAAAAAACCGGACGACCTGACTGGATCCATACATTGTATTCAAGAGAATTGTTATATACCTCCTGCAATAAACTCATTTCAGTTGCAATCTCTTCTCTCATGCACCAGGAATAGAATATATCAGTCCCACGTAAAAGTAAGTGCCAGAGTAATTCCTTATAACTTTGCTGACTCATTTGCTTTACATCAGGCGATGGATTTTCAGGGGGTGATGTTGTGTGCCAGTGAACAAAAGTGGCAATCGGGATGCCGGATGGAGTGGATTTTCCTGCATTGCTCCCGACTTTGAGCATATTGTAGAACCAGCGATAATCTGAACTATAGTTCGGGTACCAGTTGAATATGGGATACCATGTATAAACAACAGGCATGGCCATAGTGAATCCGGTTTCTGTAAATTCATTGTACCACGGACGATATAATGCTTGCTGATCTTCGCGATTAGGCAACTCAGGCCGGGGATATTCAAAATAGTCATACCAGTATCGCCAGCCATCATTTGGATATGTTGCATAATTTGTAACCAAAGCATCCGGATAACGTTCCAGAAGGGGCATTGAATAACACTCCTTCATTAATTTGCTGCGCATTGACCTTATCGTAGCCTGAAATGCATTGAAATCATTGATGTTTGGAATATGCTCCCGGCAAATGACACACAGTTTGGCATTTGCCCATGCCTCATTCCATTCATGAGGTCCGTCAATCTCCCAGTCAGCTGTAACAATATCAATATTTACTCCGGCTGCTTTATACGCTTCAGCATAAAATGCTACACGACTTTTTATGACAGGTACTCTCTCATAAATAGTGAATGGACACCCCATCCAATGTCCGGCAAATGAGCTATCGGAAAACGCTTTACCTTCATCGTTTATATGTGCTGTTGACGGGGTGCCATCATAAAATCCGTAAAGAAGTCCACTTGCATCAACTGCAACTGACAAACCCAAATCTTTTTGAATTCGTGCAATACGAATACCTTCACTAACGCAGGTCTCCATCGCTTCACCTTTTTTCCAAAAAGTAATCACTCCAATTCCACGTTTTGCAAGCTCATTAATAGCAAATTTTGCATCTTCGTCGGATAAACTGCTCAAATCACCAACAGAATACTGATATATCAATTCGCGGTTATCTCTGTCATGACTTAAAGGCTGTAACGTTTCTAAAAGTAAGCTAATATTTTTCGGTATATCTTGTGAAAATGCTTTATAAGAAGTAAATCCACCTGCAAATATCAGGAGTGATGCAAAAAATAGATAAACAACAGTACCTTCTTTCACCGAAAAAACATCAATTCTTCTCATAATATGCTTTGAGTTAGATTAATTCTGTAACAGTTTTTTATGCTTTATGTTGATAGCTCTTCAACAAACCTTTAAAAAGTATTTTTCCATTTTACAACAAATTCGCTGGTTCATAGAGGATTTAGCTTATTGTATATATAAAACAAGCCATTCATTATGAAAACTATTAATCTTCATTGTATCAAATGATAAAATCACCAGCATAATCAGGTCAAACCATTATTATTCCTGTAGCAGTTTATAATGTAACCTATTAAGAACTATCCGATACTACAATTGAATACTTATTGAAAACTGTCTGGATTTTACTTTTTCTATCTGTACATCAATGCATTCATGCTTCATAAACAACTCATTTATTTGCAATGATCATAACCTCAATTATGAAACATATATTCAAGTATTTAACTCAAAAAATAAAACCCAAACAGTTTCAGGACTTCTTTTATTAAATCACTTTTTTAGTTTCATAATTTCCTCAGCTATCATCTCCCGGGCTGAGAAAATCACTGCAGGATCTTCAGTAGTTGCCCACCAGTTTGGTGCCACTTTCGATACAATTTTCAATACAGCTTCTCTACCAGCTAATGATTCATAGAGATGTAAATACTCATAATCCTCCATAGATTCCCGTAAGTTTTTCAACCGTATACTCGATATAGGACCATTTATACCACAGGGTACTCCAGGGTAAATGAAATATCCTCCTCCATTAAAATGTGATCCAAAATGACTAAAGGCAGGATGATACCAGGTATCCAGTACCGTAGTAGTTAATGACCAATAAAGAATTCCGGTAATATTGTATTGATAATTCATCCATGTCGGTGTTCTGTGTGATGTCATCAGGGCATCGATGTGCCAATAAGGTGAATCATAATCTTTTACTTCATTAAAATGAGGATGGTAACTTGGAGCTCTCTGTGATAAAGCAGTATAGGACCAGACCTCATCACCATGCGCTATTTTAGCATCTACTGACTCTCTATCAATAAAACCAAAAAGAGGACACCATATATCAACTGCAGGATCAATATCAGGCCAGTCCGGATCTTGTTTATACGGCTGTTCGACTACAAGACACCGCAACTGTGGTGCTGCTTCATGGATAAGTGCACCAAGTTCCAAAACCTCTTCATAATTTTCCTTCAGATTTGGTTCGTCCAGCATATAAACGTATGCACGCTTATCCCATCCATTATCTTTTACATAATTGTAATAGTCACGGTAGTATTTTAATGCTTTGTCCCTGTTAATTGTTGTCATATCTCTTATTGGTGCACGCGGGATTTCGAAATCAGATACATTTAAATCTTCAATGAACTTTTTCAATTCATTATGTTTTTCGGGAGTTATCTTTAATGAACCATCATCATTCATTTCCGGCATGAGGCTGCGGGGAAGAGGTGGATTTAAACGATGGTCAGCATACATCTTACAGTAATTCATTTCTATTTCTCTGAATTCATCTGAATCAGATTCAACACCAAACCTGGCAGGGATTCTCCCGACGCTTCCGAAATGATTTCTGTGAGTAGGTTCGTCTGGAAGGATGAAATCCCATACGGTTAAGCTGACAGGAATTGAAACAATCTTGTTAATGACACTATCAACCGTTGGTCCCCAGGAACTGGGAAAATTATCAAGAGTAATGGTAAAAGTACCTTTGTATTCGCCAGCAGCAGCACTCTTTGGTATATATACATCTACCCATATGGGTTGGTTCTGACCTTGCCACAGATCGAAAGGCACCGCGTACATTTCATAGCCACTTGCTACTACAGGATCTCCCCATCTTTTTCGGGTCTGAGTGAATGGTTCAATTGGTTGGCCTGTTTGTGGATTGATAAAAGGGACCAGAGGATCAGTATATAATCCTGTAGGTAACTGAGCCCTGGGTGAAGGTCGCATCAATCTAACATATTCTTCCCGGAATAAAGTTATATTCTCTTTACTTATTGTACCTGCACTACCAGTAAGATCAGACATCTCAACATTCACAACCCTGACATTTTTCTGGAGGGCACCTATAACAATTTGAAATGATTCATATTCATTTTTGGCAGCTTTTATTATAGCCTGCGATTCTCCAAAGAGAGGTTCGTCCTGACGAATCCTATCAAGGCTCGATATTGCCGTCAGTTTTACCTCTTGTCCTTTATTTTTATCTGATGAACATGAATAAAGAATTAAGGTACCTATAGTCACCCAAACTATTAACAGAACATAATTTATCTTCTTCATTTTTCTTCTTCTTTTTTGTTTATTTTACTATGAATTTACGTATTATCTCTTTAGTCCCCGATTCATTCTTTGCCTGAACTATTATTTCGGGATCTGCTATAGATAAAACAAACTTTTCTAAAAAAAGTCCTTGTTTATTAACAGGTATTTCCTGCCCATTTACAACAATATCTGTCCCGGGTTCAGTCCATCCAAAGACTTCAACAGACGAACGGGATGACAATGTCGAACCTTCAACAGGATCGGTCTGAATATAAAGTCCCGGTGAAATGTTGCAGTTTAACAGTTCTTTAATCACGGCCAATTTAGCATTATAAAACTCCACCGGGTCATCAGATTTTTCTATAAATCCTTTTACAACCCGGTTTAATATTTCTTTGCTTCTTTGCATGGGATCTATCCATGAAAACTTTGCTCCAAGTGAATCTTTAAGTTCAGATATCTTGTTTTCCAGCAAGAGGAAATACTCATAATCCTGTATGCCATTTCTCATTTGTTCCCACCGGAGGGAATTCAATACACCATCTTTTGAAGGATAAACATGCCAGCCGTCGCCAATATGCATTCCGACCTCTTTAAAAGGATCTTCACTCCATTGATTCCAACCCCAATGCAAATATCCATTTGCGTCATATTTATAATTCAACCAGTGTAATATCCTGCTGTCAATTAAAGGCATATCAATTGTTTTGTTGGGAAGAAGGCTGCCCTGATAGATTCCAACCGTGTAATACCAAAGCTCAACACCATTTTCCAGTCCTTTTTTATAAGTCTCATACCATGATGATAAGGCATCCAGTTTAGGAACAGCAATTTCAATATCATCAAGCACATAAGTCGTTTCAATTGCATCTATTCTTTGAAGGTCAGGGGCAAATTGATTGATATACCTGGATGCCTCCTTCCATGCAAATGCGTTATGTAGTGAGGGCTCATCTTTCACATGAAAAATTGTTTTATCAAGCCATCCTTTTTGCCGCAGATGATCTTCTATAGCAGGAAGCAGATAAGGGAGTACTTCAACTCCTCCCTTAACAAGTTGTTCTCCTGTTTTTCGATCATTTACATTAAAGTTACCAGGAATAATTTCACTTCCACGCCATCCATTCTCTCCAAATCTGAATAATTCACCGGTTTCCAGATAATCCATTCTGCCTGTACTCCAGAAAATTTCAGCAATCTGATCAAACCTGGTGAAATCAAATTCCAATTCGTCTTCAAATGACTTGCTGATTTCAATAGTACTTGCCGGTACCTGAAACACATTCTGCCGATGTGAAACCATATTTTCTGCATATTTCCTCAGCATAGCAAACCAGTCATTAGAGTATGGTTCTGATATCCCATGAAATTTTGAAAAATTGTGGGTATTATACCATTCTGTAACCTTTAGATTTCGTTTCTCCGGCATTTTGAAAGGATATACTAAAACCTGCAAGGGTATAGTTTGCTCACCTTGATTACTTCTAACTATTATTTTGCTAGTATATGTGCCAGCTACGGCATTCTCCGGAATCGAAATAGTGAGCCAAATAGCCTGATATTTTCCTTTAGTTATATCAAGTTGCTTTTCCTGCATAAGGTAGTCAGGATATCTGGCCGGAGCAGGGCGGTTAATCACATTTTTTGGTTGGTTTGGAGTATTTGATGACAGAGGGATACTCCCAACAAAATTCCATTCAATTGCATTTACAGGAATTAGATCTCCCGTTTGTTGGTTACTAAGGACGTCGACTTCAACCGTTACATTAGCCAGATTATTCCTTGCATGCACGACAAATTGTCCTGAAATAACTTCACTCCGGATTCCAAAAACTTCTATTGAAGGATTGATTTCCGGCAATTTGTATCCATCCTCAAAAACCCTTTCCAAATCCGTCACAGCATATAAACTGAATTGAGCTTTTTGACTAAAACTGTTGTTTAGTGACAGAAAAGAAAGGAATATTGTAACCGTAAAAAGAATTACCTTTTTTTTTCCTGATCTTATATATTTTGTCATTTTATGTCTCCTTGTTTCAAATGAAATTGATTGAGGTCATATCAGTTAGCAGTTCTTTGTTCCTATTTCCTTTGAGAACCATACTGATCAATGAAATTTCAGATTTTGATAATTTTGAATGCTGTTACCTGGATAACTCTTCAAGACGTTGAGCCATTGCCTTGCGAGTTATATACAGCTTCTCTACATTTCGGGAGAATGCTTTTACATCAATCACAAGATCCTTAACCTTTTCCTGTGCAAATTCTTTATCCCCTAATTGCTCAAGCATTGTAAGATATACATAATCCTCAATGCCTTCCCGCAGCAGCTCAAACCTTATAGAAGAAACAGGACCGTCAACATTTGGCTGTCCCGTATATCTCTCGGTATGATCTCCCGGGTACCATAAAGATCCTTCTCCATTAAGAATCCAGCCCCCACTACATAAAAAACCAGAGAGGTAAGTGTTAGCATCAATCCAGGGATCTGTCGTTTGAGACCAGAAATTAAGGCCCCAATAGAGTATCCCATCCATATCATACCGGGCAGTAATCCAAGGCACCATGACCAAATCCATTGCTGGAGCATCAATGAAATAATTAGGCTGCGGATAGCGCTGATCGCAGGAAATATACCAGGTAATCTCACCTCCTTTAGCTTTTTCTTCCTTTATTACTTGCCCTAGTTGAGGATCACTCATGTGATTTCCATGGATAGAATAATTATCCACATAACCCTGGAAAGTACCCCACTCAGGATTATCTTTCGGAGGAACCGGTGTCCTGGTAATCAAAAACGGCACATTTGACGTTGACTCTTTGACTAAACTTCCCCACTTTCGGGTATTCTCATATTCTTCAAGTGACCGGGGTTCATCAACCGGGCTGTTAAATACAAGCCGATCTCCCCAGCCATGTTTTTTGAAATAGGCTTCCACTTGTGATAAATAAGATTTCACAATTTGGTTGAAATTATTACTGAATGGTTCAGCAGTGATCTGTCTCTCTAGATTCCCCGGGAATGCATGCAGAAGCACCCGCTTTGTTTTTAACTCATTCATATAGTACATATACCTTTTTTCATCAAACTTTAACTCAACTTTATTGCCCTTAACAATCACATCCGGAGTAAGCATATCGTTGAACCAGGGTTCCATACGATTGGCATAAAGTAATTCATAATATGTTTGGGTAAGTTTGTCTATCTCTTCAGATTCACTGGACTTATTATAAAATCCTGCCAACTGACTCCTGGAAACATTCATATAGGTTATTAAAGAGGTTTCATCAGGTAATGAAAAGTCATAGACTTCCAAATCAACTTTAATAGTTTTCAATGGTTCTCCATTCTGAGAAACAGTTATAGTACCAGTGTATTTTCCACCTGATGTTCCTTTTGGGACAAAAATATCTACCCAGATTGGTCTGTTTTGAACAACATGATAATGGGCATTCATACCAAATGGTATTTTCAAAGGAGCAAGAGCATCTGGCCAGTAACCTGTAGCACCGACGGGACTTGATGTGGCATATAGCATTATATAATGCTCTAGGTACAATTTAATATTTTCACTTGGAATTTTTTGCCCCTGTGATGAAACAAGGTCAGAAATATCAATAAAAAATCCATCAGGAGACTTAACTCTACGGGGAGAACCACTAACTGAAGTCGTTATGACAATCTGAAATGGGACATGTTCATTGCTTGCACCAGCAATACTTATTGTTTTTTTTATACCAGACCACACAAGATTGGTAATTTCATAACTATCATCCGGTCTAACCTTTTGCTCAGCAGGCACAGCCCAGACTTGTAATTCTGAACTGCTGGAATTCTGGCCGCTATCATCAATTGCCCCGGTTTGTACTACCTGTTGGCTATAAATAACAGATGAAATCAGGATACAACCAAAAAGAAAAATAATATTTTGGGGGGAAACTGGCTTCTTAGTTACATTTACAACTTTTAATAAACTAATTAATGATGAAAAGAAATATTTATTCATAATACAAATTTGAGTCCCCTCTGAAAAGGGGGTTTTATAATAAGACATAAAAATTAATGATAACCGATATAAACGATGCGATGGAAAATATTCTGCTCAAAATTGATTGTACCCTTATCTGTGAGGTTAAATAACCTGCAAAAAAGGGATTCTGAGCAGATAAATCCATTGCTTTAAACGTTCTTTGACATATTTGTTTCATGTAGTTAAGTATTCGGACAAGATTGATCCACAGGCATCTGCAGTATGTCCAGATTTTTTGTTTGATAAGGCCGCGGTATTTGGATTTGTTATTTCTTAGCGGGATTCCAAGTTGAAAGATGGTTGCTTCGACATTGTTTCTTGTGTGCAGTTCTTCTTCTGCACGTTTTTTCAAAAGACGCCGCAAGTGTGAAGCCCTTATTGCCGACTGGCTGAAGTAATAATAACCCGAAGAAGTTGTTATTCTCCATCTGTCTTCTTTGCTGTTTCTGAGCTTTTTGCACAAAACAGCCTTGGTTTGTTCACCTGTTTTGGTATCGGTAACCAGTAAGCCCCCAGGAGTCATTTCTAAATCGTACCTTGATTCAAAGCCCTGTATCCCCGTGAATACAACATCTATGTTTTCACAATACGTATCATTTGCAGGACTTTGATAAGCTCCATCAAGGTAAACCTTTTCCACCTCCTGCCCGGTCACTTCAACTGTAGCCTTAATGGCTGGCTCAACAAATGTTGTATCAGGTGTATTCGCCTTCTCAACAATAACATTGGTAATGAGGTTGAGTTGTCCTTTGTCACAAGTCTCTGTTACATTAACGCTATAACCTTTTACCTGCTGCCCCTGTTTATTTCGGTAAGCACTGTCGGGATCGTGAGGGGACTGGAGGCTTGATGATGATATTTCTTCTTTTCCACGAAGCTCAATCTGCTCATCTTCTATTACTTTATACTGCTCATTAAATACACGCTGAAGCAATTGATAAAGCTCAGTTTGGAGATATTCCAACCGATCCAGCAAATGAAAGATAAGAATACCGATAGCTTGGAGTCTGCCCCTAAGTTCATCTTTAGTACTGTGATACACTGTTTTGGATGATTCTTCCTTCATAAGAAGTTCCAGTTGCTTCCTGTGCACCACGAAGAGTTTTGATTTTGCAGACTTATCCAGTGACTTATAGAACATGCATAGTGTCTGGTGGATGATTTCATAGCGAGTAAATATGGCAATATTGCTGCCAATAAGCTTACTGTCCATGCGTATCTTGCGGCCATTGACATCAAACTCCCTGATCTGGCCGCTGGTTATTTGTGAAAAAACCTTTCCCATAAGGTCTTCCCCATATTGCTTCTGGTGTTCATAGATCCGTTTGCGAAACAGGTAATATGTCGATTCAACCGGCAAAGGATCATTCATGTTGAATAGCCCCAAAGAGCTACGCACTAACAAGTTAAAACGACAATGCTCAAACAACTGGGAGTCACTCCATGCAAACGATTCCTTTAAAATCATCATCCCAACCAATAGTCGTATCGAAGCATTGGGTGCGCCAGTTGTGTCATTAAACAAACAACTGAAAATAGATTCGTCTATACGCATGACAACCTGTTCCCTGAACTGGTTATGCCAGTGACCCTGGTCACTGTACTGCTTTAATGATGAACCCTCAAGCATGTTTGGCACACTAGAAAAGGCATCTAACTGTTTTTCTTTACTGGTTTTCTTAAACATCTTTACCGCTTAACTTATAGAAACAAATCTATCAAAAAAAAGAAAATCAATAAGAATTTATATTGTTGATATACTGTTATTTATCAACAATGTTTGACAAGAATTATTTAAAAATATTAATAACAACTTTTTTTATAAAACTGTCCATTGCGACTTTTCGGAGTGGACTCAAGTTTCAAATTAAAATTACCCTCATACTTTAATTTTAATAATTGATGCTAATTACAAGTTAAAAGGATAAAAGTTCTTACTTTTCTATCAAAGACATGTACAAAAAGACCTTTTAGTAGAACACACTTTTGATGCTCTTTATCATATTTTTCAACGATCCAACTAAACAACAATTCAATCGGTTGTCTTACTCTCGAAACAGCCTGATAATAAAGGTTATTAACTAATTTGCCCCATTGATTCATTATCTTCGACAGGTTTTTAATAGTTTTAACCGGTTTTGCAATTTGAGAATTACTGATAGTTGCCATATTCTTCAATATTTCAGTATTAGGGTAAATTAAGTTGCTGTAAAATTACATTTGTTTATAAACGTTCAAATAAATATTAGATGCCGGAACAACCACAATACTTTCAAGCTAAGGCAAGCGAACTGTCCGGAGAAAGGCTTGCGCTATACCATAACATTACAAGCAGTATCCCTTGTCTGTAATCTCTTTTGAGCCGGATGGCATCC
Source organism: Bacteroidales bacterium (assembly GCA_040769065.1). Lineage (GTDB taxonomy): Bacteria > Bacteroidota > Bacteroidia > Bacteroidales > VadinHA17 > LD21. The sequence goes on along the minus strand of JAXGLU010000001.1, from coordinate 3,138,215 downwards.
ATCTCCCCAGTGTGTATCATAGGTAAAGAATCCATCATCAGGCTGGTATTCAGATTGCAATCTTGCGTACAATATCCTGAAAAAAGCGAATCAGCTAAATTCCTTGATACCTCACCTGGACAATTTATTCTCATACTTAAAGATCATAGTTAGGCAACAAGGGGAATCAGAAACGAAGATGATAGCTTGCATATTGGTACATTTGCTTTATCTTTAATCAATGTTCGATGTTCATTTTATAGAAATTAATTGTTATAACCTCCTGGCAAGTAAAATCAGGATTGTTGTTATTACTGAAACTTTCACAGTCACTTTTTAACCTTGAGTCATATATATTACAGATATACAGATAGATAGTGACTAATTTAAGCTCTTTTGCTAAGAATCATAATTCTGATATATTTACGAGTTGTTGCCTAACTTATTAACTTTCAAGCCAATAATCAAACAATGCTCATGTAATATATTTACACAAGATATTTATATTACTAGCCTTATCCTATTTCAACATTTAATTCACATAATGAAGTGCATCTGATAATTTGAATCTATCTTTCTTCTTTTAATAGCATGATACGATCCGAAAACCACGATTAAGATTACGGTAGTCAATACCACTTTCGTAACGAGTAGTAACACGGCAATCGACAGCTTCAAGACCCCATGCACCTCCTCGAAGCACATGGTAGGATCCAGATGAAGGGCCTCGGGGATTATTTCTAGGACTTTTAGAATAATAAGTTTCATCATACCAATCCTGACACCACTCCCATACATTACCACTCATATCATACAAACCTAATTCATTTGGTTTTTTACTACCCACAGGATGTGTTCCTCCTCTCGAATTATTACCATAAAACCCCACTTCCTCTAAATCATTACTACCGCTATATATGTAGCCTCTGCTTTTGTTGCCACCACGGGCTGCGTATTCCCATTCAGCTTCGGTAGGAAGGCGAAAATTGCCATCATATACATCGTTTAACCAGTTACAGTAAGCCACCGCGTCATTATACGTTATATTCGCCATGGGGTGTGTATCAATCCAACCTCCACTTGGAGTCCAACTATTAGGCATTGGCCTGTTTGTAGCATTACAAAATGCCTTGTACTCTGCTACAGTTACCTCATATTTACCGATGCTAAAACTACTTACAGTCACGCTATGAATTGGGTTTTCATCTTTACTTCGGATAATATAATGTAATTGGTTACTACCCATACTAAATGTTCCTCCTTCTACTTTTACCATGGTTGGTTTTATAGGGACTTGTGCATTAATTTCCGGATTAATAAACACCATAAGAAATACTGAAAGGAATAAAGAAATTTTCATGTTTTAATTTGTAAGTAATAATTTTTAAACAAATACAAAATATAATACTGGGAGCATAGTAATTCCGGAGTACTTTACTATAGTCATTTTGCTTCAACTATTATCAAATCAGACTCCAGACCTTCCGACTTGACTTTTACATTTATTTTACCAGCACGGCTATGGCTCTGCACCACTGCTAATAGCATACCATTAAAGGCTTTCATTTTGCCAGTACCGGGATTTTCATGGCTCGTCGGGCTACCGGAACAAACCCCGAGAAGCTTTCCCCCGATTACTTCAACTTCGATTAAATTATCAGCAGTTGGAATCATAGTTCCATTCTTGTCGCAAACTTTCACTGTGATGAAGCTTAGATCATAACCATCAGCTTTAATTAACTTCCTGTCGGCGGAGGTAATAAGTTGGTATGACTCACCAGAGGTTCTTACCTCAGTTTCGGTAACTACTTTACCTGTATTTAAACCTTTCGCGCTCAAAATACCAGTCTGGAACGGAACTTTCCATTCAATGTGACCTAAAGGTACATTTCTATGTTTGCCCTGGGATTTGCCATTCAGGAATAGTTCTACCTCATCGCAGTTGGAATAACACCAGACATTAATGGTATCACCCTCATTCCAGTTCCAATGAGGGAAGATGTGGATCATCGGTTTGTCTGTCCATTCCTGAAGGTAATAGTAATAGGTATCCTTTTTAAACCGGCAGAGATCAAGAACTCCAAACTGGCTTGTCACGACCGGCCATCCGTTTGTTTCACCGCCATACTCAATTCCCGACCACATTAATCCTCCTGCTAGGTGAGGCCTTTCGGCTATGTGCTGCCACTCAATTTCATGTGAACGGCAAAGGTCATAAATACTTGCTAATTGACCGGACCTTGACATAACTCGCCCATCGCCAAGAGTCTCCATATCACCACTGAGCATTTCCCGCTTGTAGTTTCCCCTTGCACCACGACCTGATGAATATTCACTAATAACTATTTTTCGATTCGGGAAAAGTGCATGGTCTCGATCATCTTTTCCCATGCCTCCGCCGTTGTATCCCATAACATCTGTTATAAGAGCAAACCCGCTCCTGTTTGGATCACCGTTCCCTTCACAGCCAAAAGCAGTTGGTCTTGTGGGATCTTCTTTGTGAGCAAAGTCGTTCATAACTTTAAGCATTCCGGTCTGGATAATATCATCGGATCCTCCTGTGTTGGCTAAGGACCAACATATAATTGAAGGATGATTTCGAGCCCTGCGAATCATATCGCAAAGCGAAGAAATTGAAAATTCATCAGAACCTAGATAACGAGTCTCAGCCCAAAGAAGTATTCCCAACTCATCGCAGGCTCTCATAAGTGAGGGGTCTGCATCGTTGTGTGAGGAGCGTAAAATATTAACTCCCATTTCCTTTGCAACTTCCACTGTCTTGTAATTTGCTCGTTCAGGTAGTGCGGATCCCAATCCACCAAAATCATGGTGGATACACATACCTCTGAGTTGAAGGTGCTTCCCATTAAGAAAGAAGCCCCTATCTGATGTGAACTCGAACCATCTTATACCGAATGGAGTCTCGTATCTGTCCACAACAATGCCATTGGAACAAACTTCAGTGACAGCCTTATAGAGGTTAGGATTGTCGGTCGACCAATGGTTTGGATTCGAAATGAGAGTTTCTTGCTGGATCTCGTTATTGCTCTTTCCATCGACCTTGCATTTACCGGACATAATGGCAACTTGTATTCCGCTTGGATTGAATATGATGGTGTTTAGGACGAGATCCTTAGAGTTGTCGGTATCATTGGTGATGCTGGTTCTCACTTTCACCGAGGCACTTTTATCCGAAACATTTTCAGTGTATACAAACGTTCCCCATATTGAGACATGAATCGGATTGGTAACGATGAGCTTCACATGTCTGTAAATCCCGTAACCTTCATACCACCATCCTTCAGCACCAGCACTCCCTGCTCCGTCAGTGGAAGTGAGATTATCGACCAAAACTGCCATTACATTCCTTCCGGAAGAGAAATCTACAAGGTTAGTTATGTCAAATACAAATCCTGTATACCCTGAAAGATGAGATCCAGCCTTCTTACCGTTCAACCATACCGTACAGTTTCTGAAAACTCCATCAAACTCAACATAGATCTTGGAACCGAGGTATTCGGGCCTTATGTCGAGTACCTTGCGGTACCACCCGATCCCAGTTGGAAGAAACCCATTGTTTGGCCTGTTGGCTTTATTGCGTTCCTCGTAAATGCGCCAATCGTGCGGAATATCAACCCTATCCCACCCGGAATCGTCAAATAGAGGCACTTCAGCGCCGGGCTGGTTGCCTTTCTGAAACTTCCAACCTTTGTCTATATTGATGTTCATCCTTATAATCGGCTTCACGGTATTCTTTACAAGAGAATTCTCAGCGGCACACAAACAGGGTGCTAATACGAAAACGCCTAAGCCAATCATAATAACTAAATTATTTATTCTCATTATTTTCTTGCTATTTTATTATGCACATTTTTAATCAATACTTTCAAAATCATATAGATTATAGAAACATGAAAAGGATCTCTTAAAAGAGTTCAAAGGTTATTTAATATTTCATGAGCCTGAATTACTAACTCTTCAGTGGAGATACTTTCAATACCTCTATCATAGATAAATAGCTTAATTCTTTCCTCAAGTTCTATTAATTTCTCGTCAGATTTATTTTTGGAATAGAGATCTCTTATTATTCTGATTTTTTCATAATCCTGAATTCCTTCAATAAGTTTCTCGAAACGGATTGAACTACGTGGACCTGGATAAATCTGATAAGTGTCTCCTCCTGGCCACTGATGTTTTGGGAAGCGCGAATCTACTAGAGGATTTGCAGGCCAACTATTATATGCCCATCGGAGATATCCATTAAAACCTGTATTTGCAGCATACCAACCAAACCAGACAGGATCTGCCGGTGATGAATAAGTGAACATATTAGGGAAAGCTGGGCCACAGCATGTGTAAAAGGTGCTGGGCTTTCCTTGTTCCTTTCGTTGATTTAGTACAGAATTAGGGAAAGTTCCACCAATGTAGAGGCAATAATCATACAAATCTTTCTCAATTTCCGGGTGAAAATTTCCTGCTAAAGCTAATTTCCACTCGGGATCAACTTTTTTAATTAAATCAATAATTTTTTGCGCAACTGGTAATGGGCTCTCATCCATCGCAATAGAAGTAATTGAGAACCAATTCTTCATTTTTAAATGTTCTGTAAAGTTTTTAAGCATTTTAGTGCATACATCTTCATATTCTGGAGTGTTAAGTCCAACGCTAACATTTTTTCCAGAACTTTCATCATAATAGGTAAACTTGGTAAGAGTATAACAATTGATCCTATTCTTAATTCCACAAGACATCACAAACTCAATATATTTATCGAAGAGACTATAGTCATATATCCAAGAACCATCAGATTTTCTAGTGTATCTGATAAGGCTTGGATAATCATCATAGGTCTGGTGTTCCCATGGTTCATCTACAATTGCAGCAGTTATTACTTTTTGTCCAGCTTTTGCCAACATATTATAATAAGGTCTCATGAGTTTAAAATGTTCGTCACTCCAGAGGTCAACATTATGCACTCTTGATATTGAAGCTGGATGCTGCCATAGATCCAGATAAAATTGCCATTCTTCTGGAGGAGGTAGAACATGGTCTAATACATTTATTATCACTCCCAATGTATAAGTTTTATCTGCTACTACATTGATTTTTCCTTTGTATGTTCCGGATTCAGTCTTGTTTGGCACACTTATGGTGAGCCAGACCGGCTGTACAGTATTTCTAGATATCGGTATGTTTTCAATGATATCAATAGGATCGGCACTCAATGAAGAGTAATCTCTATATTTGTAACCCGGTGTAGTCATAACAAATCTCACAAAACCTGATTTAATGTTATCTGCTTCTATGTATTTCCCGTTGCCAGACACCAGTTTTTCAGTCTCTATATGTAGTTTGGGAATATCTATTTTAGTCCAAACTAGGATCTGAGTATTAACTTTTTCGCCTTTCCATGCAGTTATACTAATGGTATCCTGTAATGAAATTTGGGGGATAAGGCTTTTTTGAAATCTTGTGTTGGTGCTAGCAAAGCTCACAGAAACATTATTTTTAATTTTTGACCACTGGTCAGACGTCCTATACATCATTTCATCACTGTTATCCGGAGAGAGATCCGGTAATTCCTGGTAATAATTATTCCCCGGCTTACTGTAACTATTGTCCTTCATAGCATTAAGTTTAACCTCGGAATTCTTAGAAGTTCTCGAGCACGAGGTGAGCATAAAACCACCTAAACTAAAAATTATTAACGTTGAAAAAAGACTAAGTACTCTCACTGCTTGTCCTCCTTTTTTTTCAATTAATCAAAAACATATATTAAAATGTTAACACATCAAGTAACCATTCCATTAAAATTCACATTTACTAATTCTTTGACACACTGGAGATAAACTCAAGCTAAAATAGATAATACTAAAGGATTAATACCCCAATAATCTATCCCCAAAACCTCTCTTTTGTCTTCCTCTGTAAAGTATGAATGTGCAATTTAAATCATATAAAAGGTCAGTTAAGAAGGCTAACCCTTTAATAATTATCTTATTTAATAACCGGGATTTTGTTCGAGCCATGGAGCTTTATTAATTTCATCTCTATCAATAGGAATCCAATACATCTTCTCAACGACAGGTCCAAGAGATACGATTGGTATTTGCTGCCAAGTAGTTGTTATAGTATTTCCTTGTTTTGTTTCAATGATATCTATTCCTTTTACATCTTTTATCATTTGTTCCAGAATTTTCCATCTCCTTATATCAAACCATCTCCTATTTTCAAATACCAATTCAGTATTTCTTTCATATCGTAAAGCTTCCGTAATGTCACCCGTGAAATTAGGGAGTCCTGCCCTATTCCTTATCATGTTTATATAAGTAGTAGCTTCCTGAATTTCACCCAAGCCTAAACATGCTTCAGCATAATTCAAAATAATTTCAGCGTAACGTAGTTCGATCCATGCATTAAAATTGCCTACTCTTTGAGTTTCACCCCAAGTGCCTTCTACCGTGTGGTCTTGAAATTTTTTGTAAAGATATCCTGTATAACTGCCATTCCACCATGTATATCCTTTGCGAGTATCTATTCCAGCTATCTCGGTTATTGTCCCATCGTCATTAATCGTTCGATGTGTACGTCTTTCATAAATTCCAAGAGGATCCCTTTCCTGTAAATCAGGAAAGCGTGATTGCCATAGCGCACTATCATATAAGATAGATCCATAAAATCTAGGTTCACGATTATAGTAAATACTTTCGTTAGTGAATTTTGTTGACTTATTAATATAATATCCATCATTATCTACTTCGAAATGTTCCTCAAATTTTGATCCATCTTCCATTTCATAACTATCTACTAAAGCTTGAGTAGGATTCATTGATCCCCAGCAACCATTTCCGTTATTACCATACCACATGTTTACTTTTTGCAGTTCTCCAGAGAAACTAGGATTAAACATCTTTCCCCAAATTACTTCGTCATTTGATAAGTCATAAGCCCTAAAAAATTCATAATAATTTGCTGCAACTGCTTTTTTATCAGGAGCTCCAAAATCCGCTAATTGACAAGTCCCAAGTTCTATAACTGCCTTCGCTGCATTTTTTGCTGAAGTCCAAAGAGCTTTTCTGTCAGGATTTATATAACCCACCAGTTCATTTGTGACGGTTCCATCAGCTGTAAGGTCACTTGCAGCGAATAGCAGAATCCTTGATTTTACAGCTAGAGCTGCCTCTTTTGTAGCCCTTCCCATCTCCATTTCACTCTTTAAACCAAGCAATTGTGCAGCTTCATCACAACCAGAAGATATAAAATTAACAGTTTCCTGAAATGAGGCTCTGGTCAAAGTAGAATAATCTTCTCCCAGATTATTCGCTTTATTTAAAATTGGAAGACCCCCATAGGTCATACACATTTGGGAATATACAAAAGCCCTTAAAAATATCGCTTCTCCTTTCATTCTTTCAGTCTGCGCTTTAACAGAAGCTTTTTCCCCTTCTGGATATGAATCAACAACCTTGTCAATATTTTCTAGAAAAACATTGAGCTTTTGAACTACACCAAAAAGATTCCAATTAGCAAAATCATAATTACTTCTCCAAGGACCAGGATTGTCAGCACTTATTATACCCTTACAGTATATATCGGCTCCTACAGGATAAATAAGCCAGCACTCACCGGAGACACCGGAAAGAGGCCTTTCCTTGAAGCCGTGTCGTGTACGGGTATAACAATCTTTTAAATATGCATCAGCTAAATTAACATCTGAAAAAACAACAGAGCCAGTATATCTATCTAACGGAGTTTTGTCTAAAACTTCTTTAACACAGCCTGTAGGTAAAAGCATCAGGATTGTTAACATTTTGATATAAAATAAATATTTTCTCATATTTGGTTGTTCTTTAAAAATTTAATATTTTATCGCTTAAAAGGTAACTTTTACTCCTAAGGATACAATTCTTGCAATTGGATAGTTGCTAAATTGATTCCCCACCTGTCCAAGCTCTGGATCTACAGGTGTTCTAAGTTTACTCAGCAAGAATAGGTTTTCACCAGAAAGATACACCATAGCATTCTTCATATAAATTGACCTTACAATATTGTTGGGAATTGTATAAGAAATATACAGGTTTTTCATACGAAAATAGGAAGAATTCAAATAATGGAAGGAGTTAGCACCACCCTCTACATACGGTGAATATCCACTTGAAGTTCTAGGTTTATCTGATGTCGGATTATCCTTTGTCCATCTACCTTCAGAATACAATGCATAATTCCCTTGGTTCTTTTGCTTCAAGCAATCTCCAACACCGTATAGTAATGCAGAAAGATCCCAGTTCTTATAAGTCAAATTTAGGTTCAAAGAATAGGTAATTCTTGGATCCGCTGTTCTATCAAAAACAATCTGATCATCAAGAGTTATCTTTTTATCACCATTATAATCCTCGATTATGACATCTCCAGGTCTGGTGTTGTCAAAATGTGGGTAAGTTAATATTTCTGCCGTGTCATGGAACACTCCAATTACATTATATAAAAGTTTTGAACCAATTGGATGGCCTGTGAGTGTCTGCCATTCATTAGTTTTGGTTGGTTCATCATATTCTATTATCTTGTTATGAGTATAAGAAAAATTACCACGAATTGAATACCTTAACTGTCCTCTGCTACTATTATATCCCAAAACTAATTCGGTTCCTTTAACATCAACAATACCAAAGTTCTCATCGGGTAAACTCAAACCGACATATGTAGGTACAGATGCATTTCTTTTTACTAGAATATTATCGCGTCTCTGATAAAAGAAATCAGCATTAAATTCGAATTTACTATCAAAAAACCTTGATTCAAATCCAGTGTTATATATATTAGCTACTTCCCAAGTTATATATGGATTAGGAATATTCGACTGATATAAACCGGCAGAATATCTTCTATCAGGGCCTGTTGCCATCCCTGTACCGAAGCTATATGAAGTTAAATACTGAAAGGCAGCAACATTATCGTTTCCCAATTGCCCCCAAGAAGCTTTTAATTTAAAAAAGTCTATAAAACTTAACCGTTTCTGCCAGAAATCTTCATTAGATATTCTCCAACCTATAAGTACTCCTGGAAAGTTCCCCCATCGTCCGGCTTCTTTTGAGAATCTTAATGAACCATCACGGCGAAAAGTGAATTGAAATAAATATGTCTCTTTAAAATTATAGCTAAGCCTTCCGAAATAATTTGCTCGAGCGTCAATACTCACAGTGCCACTATTAGTTTTCTGTTCGTCACCTCCAGCAAATAAATATGGGATTCTGTCAGAAATAAAATATCTACGGTAAGCACTGATACCTTTGTGCATATAATCAGAGGTTTCAAAGCCAATAAATGCATTTACATTATGGACAGAATTAAACGTTTTCTCATAATTGGCCTGAATGTTAAAGGTTTCTCTTTTGAAATTGTTATAGCTATCTGTCAAGTTTGGTTCTGAAGAACCCCTTGATAATGTCTTAAGGAAAGCTGACCCATCTTCTTTTCCTGAATTTCCTGCTGCTAAATAATTTGACTTATCTATGTCGTATAAAGTCCAGGGTTTTTCGAAATGTTTATCTACCTCAAAAAACAAATCATATGCATAATAACCTGAAAACCACAAGCTGTCAATTTTTGGTACTTTAAAAGTTGCATTTATCTTATTGTTCAATCTGTAAACTTTATTGTCATTGAACCCTGTAGCATCGGTAGCTACAACAACTGGGTTCCACCCAAGTGTTCTGTCAGGACCAGGTAATCCATTTGGAAAAAAAGCAGGAGATGTAGGTGCGGTCAAAACTACTCCATACATAGTAGCCATACTTTCTTGTGAACCACCCATCTTATTTTCTTGTGAACCATTAACATCAAATCCAACACTTAGATACTTGTTTATCTTAAAATCTAAAGCAGATTTCAAATTGAACCTATTGAATGAGAATGCAGAGTTTTTTTCCAAACCATTGTCAAACTGATAACCTAATGAGAAGTAGTAATTAGTATTCCTGGTTCCTCCATAAACTGAAGCTGCATGATGACGTGTATTACTCCACTTTTTATAGGTTTCAGCCCACCAGTCGGTGTTAGGATATAACCATGGTAAGCCGCCCTGTTTATATTTTTCTATATCATCCAGAGAATATGTCATATTTGTTTCAGAGGTACCTAAATATTGTTCATGCTCCCTTGTTATGGTTGCAAATTCAGCCGCACTTTGTAATTTGGGTACAATTGTCGGTTGTCTCAAACCTTCAAAAAATTCATATTGTAGTGTTGGACCACCTTCTGTTCCTCGCTTAGTTGTAACTAAAATAACACCATTAGCAGCTGCTGCACCATAAATTGCAGCTGATGCATCTTTGAGTATAGATATGCTTTCTATATCAGTAGGTTCCAATGAGTTCAAATCACGTCCCGCAATTCCATCAACAACAACTAATGGAGAAGTATTGCCAAGAGTAGCTATACCCCTTATTAGAATCTCTGCATCACTAAGTCCTGGTTCACCAGATTTTTGCATAATAATTGCACCTGGAAGGCGTCCAACAATAGCATTAGATACGGTTGAGACAGGTGCAACAGAAAACTCCTTATTCGATACAGTAGAAACCGAACCGATCACGTTGACCTTTTTTTGAACACCATATCCAATCACCACAACCTCTTCCAGACCCACAACTTCTTCTGCAAGCGAAACATTAATTTGAGTTTTGGTCCCAACAGTTATCTCCTGATTAATGTAGCCTATAAATGAGAAAACCAGAACTGATTGGGGATCTACTACATTTATAATGTAATTGCCATTAATATCAGTAGTTGTACCTTGTGTTGTTCCTTTTAAGACAACAGAAGCTCCGGGTATTGGATTACCCTCCTCATCTTTGACAGTACCCCTGACAATGTTCTGTTGGAGGTTGGATTGTTCTCTGACGTTATTCTTAAGAGAAATAACAATAAGATTGTTTTCAAATAAACTGTAAGTATAGTCTGAAGTTGCCAATATTCTGTCGAGAACCTGGTTGATATTTTCATTCTCAACTTTCAGATTAACAACCTTGTCAATAGATTCAAATTCATCATTATAGAAGAATCGATAATTACTGTTTTGTTCAATGATATCAAGAACTTCTCTGACCTTCTTGTCTTCGGCCTTAAAGGAAAACTGACCAAACCCTGTTGCGAAAACATTCATGGTGAAGATCATCATAAGAAAAGCTGATAGTTTCATAATTATGAGGATTTTACATTTTTCCAATAGGGAAAAATAAGAAACCAAATTATTTTTCATATTTTTGCGAGATGTTAGTTAGAGTTAAACATAATTAGCCCCTGACGGTACGGGGTGTTGATTGTAATTAACTTAGACTTTCTGTAGAGGAAAATAGGCGCAATCTATTTTCCTCTTTTTGTTCATTGGGTAGATTTGTTCATAGGCAGGTTATTTAAAGGGTTATCGATTAGATTTAAAAAATTACAATGTGTTCAATTATCCTTAAGGGGTGTTGAGTATTTTTCAATCTGTTCTTTATTTGAAACAAGAGTTACAGTCTTTCCATCAAGTTTGTAATCGATAGGGGATACAAGTTTGATAGCAGCCATCACCTGTTCGAAGGTTTCATCCAGTAGTACACCGGTAAACCGATACTTTTTGATCTCTTCATCGCCAAAAACAAACTTCATATCGTATTTCCTCCGGAGCTTCACACATAGACTTTCAATGTTCTCGCTCCTTATGATAAGCTTGTTCTTTGTCCATGCAGTTACCTGGTCAACATCTGTTTTCGGGGAAATCATTAATGCATTAGACACAGTCCTGGAAGGTATAACAGCCAGAGGTTCTATTTCCTTAATCTTTTCAAGCGTAATCTGATCAGTCTGAGAGGCATAAATAGCTTTCTGATTTGGCTTAAGCTGTAGAACTTCATCTGTATTACTATCTATATTGCACCTCTGTGATATATCTACTTTGCCTTCTATAAGAGTTGTCTCAACGATCCCCTCCTCAGAATAAGCTTTTACGTTAAATTCAGTACCAACAGCTCTGATAATTAAATCCCCAGCATTTACAATTAAGGGCAGATATTGATTTTTAGCCACTTTGAAATAGGCCTCACCCTCAAGAAAGATATCTCTGTTGTTTGTGTTATAATTGTTTTTATATTTTATTGTACTTCCGGCATTAAGTATTACTTCTGTACCATCAGCAAGTTTCACTTCGGATTTTGCTCCAAACGGGGCACTCACCTCGCTGTATGTAACAGCTACAGCAGATTCAGAAATGGTGGCTTTTATTTTATTGTGGGTTAAAATACTGCCCAGAAAAAAAGCAATACAAAAAACGGCTGCAACTGAAATACCCCCAAAAACTAACCTTCTTACTTTATTTTTTCTTTGAAGCAGCCGTTTTTCTATTTCTTTTGCTTCCCTGTATTTTATTTCAGAAAGTAATTTGATGTAGTTCCTATCGAAATCAACAGGATGTTGCTCTTCATTATCATCTTGATATTCATTAAGAGATGAAAATAATAGTTCCTTGAAAAAATTTTCATTCTCGGATGAAGCAACCAGTTTGTATAGCTGCAACTTTTCATCTAGTGTACACTTATTATCCAGGTATTTGGCAAGCAGAATTTTTATATCCGTAGTACTGTTTGGCACTTTTAAATTGTTTTACGGTTTATATAATTATTACAATTATTTCTGATGAAGTACTCATTTAAGGATTTATTTTAATGGTCGGATAGACCCCACATGATTGATTATTATATTCATTACGTGTTGGCGTTTGAATTCAATCATATGGGTTCCAGCATTTCTTTTATGAATTTCAATGACCTGTAGATATTGTTTTCCACAGTACGGACCGACAGATTAAGCTTCACAGCTATTTCTTTATGCGATAAACCATCAAAACGGCTTAATTGAAAGATTTTTTGCTGCTGGGAGGGTAATGCTTCAACTATAAAACCAATTGTTTTTTCCAGGTCGTGTAAATGAATCTGCTCATATGTTTGATTTGAATGAAGTTCGCCATTTTGTTTCTCCGACTCAATATACCTCTCACGGATGGCTCTTTTTTTCATGTAGTTATAAATATAGTTTACAGCTGACCGATAGATATAATTTTTCAATGACCTGGAAGCATCAAGCGACTTCCGGTGTTCCCAGATGCTTACAAATACCGATTGCACCAACTCTTCGGCTTCATAAGTGTTATGAAGGTACTTTAATGAAAAATAGTAGAGTTTCTTACTGTAACGATCATATAGCAATTTAAAGGCCCCCATATCGCCATCCCTGATCCTGTCGGCAAGGATATTATCATCGATATTTTCGGAATTATTTACCATATATGGGTTGGCAGATTGTCTTTTAATGACCCTGTATTACAAATATACAGGAAAAAATTGATTGAATTTCCAGTAAGTCTAACTTTGATTGTACATAAGAGGAGTCCTTCCCTATTTCGAAATTACAACACTCATCTCTGAAGGGAAGTATCTATATTTCAAAACCTTGATATTACATAAACAACTCTGCACTTCATATCCCGGGAATCGTGACAAATAATATAGCACGATCCACCAAAATTATTCTGAAGGTTCGAGGTATAAAAAAAGAGCGGGAGTACTCGCTCCCGCCCCTCACACTAAAAGAATTTTACGATCCAGCAGATTAAATCTTCAGCGCTATGAATTTTGATATTCAAAGATATCAATCGTCGTCGTCATCATCGTCATCATCGTCGTCGTCATCATCATCATCGTCGTCATCCATATCGAAACATCCTATTAATACATCAAGAAGTGAATCTGCCAATCTGCGATTACCATCCGGATCATCATGCCCTATTTCAATGATGCCATCACCATTACCATCAACTGCAGCACCAAGTCGCATGGTTTCCAGGTTCGCCTTGACTTTGTCAAGTTTAAAATTTACATAGAACCTGATGTCATCTCCGGTAAGATGTCTCGCCTGACCATCATCAAATTCAATTTCAATCTCCTTATTCTTGTTGGTCCACAATCTGTAAGGGGTTCCATCCCTGGTAAATGCCACATAAATTGAACGACCAAACATCTTATCGTTTCCTCTCGAACGACAAGGGGCAATATTAAATTCAATCTCTTCAAGAGCTGCATTTGGCAGTAAGAAATCGTCAATAACTATTCCATTTGAAACTTCGGGAGACAGAACATCAATAAGATAAGGCCCTTCGAATTCAAGATTATCATCATCATAGAGATCATCGTCATCATCATCATCATAAAGATCATCATCGAATTCAAATTCTATGTCTTTAATATTAATGAAGAAGTCATCCAGGATGATTGTAGCAAAAGTAGCTGCAGAAGATTTTGTTGCTGATGAAATGTCTGTTAAAGCAGACTTTGATGGTGATCCGGTGGCTTTAAAAATAAGTTTCGCATGTGTCTTGTCGCTTATCTTCTGGCAAGAAACCAGGAAGATTACAAATGCTACCAGGATGCTTAAAAATTTTGTGATACTTTTCATAATTACTTGTTTAAATGGGTGTAAAATGAATTTAATTTCATGTTCTCAATAATAAGACGAGAGAAATTAAAAAGGTTGGAATACAGTATAAACTATTGTTGGGGCAACCTGTAAGAAATGGAGAGATTTATGCCTGCAGCAATATTATTGGTCTTTTTAAAGGGATTGAAGGCTTCTGCATATCCTTCATAAATATTAATAAAATCACAAGTAACCCTAAAGCCCGGACTAATGAATATTCTGTTTTTTAATGGTATATTAAACTGATAACCAATAAGTAAGCCATAGTCTAAATTTCGATATTCATCATTAACATTAAACGTGACCTTTCCCTGGGTATCTTCGGCCAGCTTTAGCTTTGCGGTATACCCTCCAATTATTGTCTGGCCCGGGATTCTGCGGTGGTCCCATATATAATAAGCCTGTAACTTTAAATAGTCCAATTGGATATTGCGGTCTACATAGCTGGCATTGATATACTGTTGATATTTCTGTCCTGTTCCTGATCGCCATAAAAACTCTAAACCGACGAAATGTTGGCCTTTAATAGCTACTGTGGATAATATGCCTAAGTCCTGATGGAAGGTTAATAAGGTATTTCCTAATTTCTTGGGATTCAGACCATTCTTGGTTTCATAATTAAGCAACCAGGTGTTTTTGTAACTATAAGAAATACCCACATCAGAAATGCTTAAAAATGGCCCTGATGATCCACTTGATCCGGCTAAACTTATATCAGGTGTGACAATACCGGGAGATAAATCTCTTATACTGCTCGCAAAAAGATTCTGTATTCTGAATTGCTGATCAGGAATTTCGGTTATGCCATATTCTTCGAATCTTTCAAAAGTATCTTTATCCTCTTTCTTTTCAGAAAACGACACTGATTCTAGTTCGGCGATATAACCGGGAGTTTCCCGGACAGACATGGTTGCAGGTGTTACAGATGTTTCAGGAGTTGCAGGAATTACTGGTGTTACTGGTGTTACAGGTGTTACAGGTGTTACAGGTGTTACAGGTGTTACAGGTGTTACTGGTGTTACTGGAGTTACTGATGTTACTGGAGTTACAGGTGTTGCAGGTTTGGATGCTAATAAATCTTTTTGTACTAAATCTTCATTTTTCTGCTCCTTGTTAATATCAGGTGTAGTAATTATTTCATCTTCAATAAGCTTTTCTTCGGTTTTTATTATTTCTGTGTGGACAGGTGGTTGATTGATGTGCTCACCAAAATAATTTACTGAAGCTAAAATCAGAAGTATTGCCACTGCCGCTGCAGCAACAATTTTTATGTATGACTTTGTAGTTATCTTTCGGATTGGGGGATTAATCCTATCCAATTCGCCGGATATATAATCCCAGGTTTCGATGAAATCAAGTTCATTCTGTATTTCTTCCCATACAGCATCATCCTCCTCTACATCAAGTTGTTGAAGCCATTTAAGATATTCCGTATCAAACCTGCTTTTACTCATTGTTTGCTGTGTTCAAATTCTAAAAGCCACGTTTTCAGAAGATCTCTTGCCCTTTTGTACTGAGATTTTGATGTTCCTTCTGATATACTCAGCTTTTTTGCAATCTCCTTATGTGACAGACCCTCAACTGCATATAAATTAAATACAATCCTAGCCCCATCGGGAAGTTGCTTTATGTAGTGAAGAATTATATCATTTGTCAATTCCTGAAATGAGAAACTGCCTCTTTCTTCCTCATCCGGCTCATCCGGAAAATCATCAATAAACACAAGCCTTCTCCTTTGCCTGAAATAGTCAATGGCGGTATTGGTAACGATTCGTCTTATCCAGCCTTCAAGTGAACCTTTTGCGTTATACTTTCCGAGACTTGTAAATACCTTTATAAATGCCTCCTGCAGAATATCTTTTGCTTCAACCCTGTCGCCGCAATATGACAGGCATATTTGAAACATCTTTTTAAAATACTTTTTGTATAACTGTTTTTGCAGCTTTCTGTCATTCTGCAGGCAACCTTTGAGCAATATCAGATCCTCTTCACGTGATTTTCCATCCATCAGACATGTCCTCTATTCATTTATTTTCAGAGAAGTTGATTCCTCAATCCTGTTGAAAACCGCATTATAAATATGGCTGTTAATGTATTTACTTAAAAAGATGTACTTTGTATCGTCAATCACACCTGTAAATGCTCCGTTTAACATTTCCGGTGTAATAACCGAGAACCAATATGATGGAGAAAAGCTGAGATTGCCATTATTTCCTATATTCTTGTCAAGAATTACTTCCGGCTCCCCATTTCTGTTTTTTGACAGAATCTGAAAGGTTAATGGGTCATTAACCACAAGGATTACATGTTTAGTTGTCTGATTGCTAACAAACTTGCCTTTAACCAGAATACATGGATCAATATCTTCAAGGTAATCTTCAATTATTTCTCCCAAATCTTCCTGCAAGTCTTCCAAATCATCATCATCATCATCATCGTCGTCGTCATCATCGTCATCGTCGTCATCTTTACCTTCTAAATTCCGAAGCCATTCATTAATGTCATCTATCAGTTCGGTCTCATTCGGATCGGGCTGAAAAACCAACGAAAAGGAAATTGGATTGTAAACACCTTGAGGTATATCGAGTTCTATTGTTTTATTTGATGTATTTGGTTTTATTACATAGATGTCTCCAGGGGTAAATCTTCTCGTTAAAAAAACATTGTCACCTGTCTCTCTATAACCATGAATATCAATAGATTTTAATCTCAGACTAATAGTATTTATTGTTAACATGCCGTTAACTACAGGCTTCTCATCAATTGAAAATTTTAGTTTGAAATCAACCGGAAGCGTATAGTCCTCCTTTAAGCAGCCCGCCAATACAATAACGAACAACATAAAAAGTAATCTAATACGAGTGTTTATCGGTTTCATAATTCTTGCCCTTGTTCAAATATTGCTCCACAAATAAGACGAGGAACTGCCTGAAAGGTTGTATTAAACAATATAATATTTTTCAATATAGTTCAATAAGTTACGATTATTTCATATTTCGCTGTTATTATGTCAAAACAGGCATATAAACTTAACTTTTATTTTTTTGTATCTACACAATTTATAACTTTCTGCGGACATACTATTGTCAAATCCTGCCGATCTCTCTCCTCATTTTCAATTCTTCATCGTATCTGTTGCCGATAACTGTACATTTTGTATCAATGCGCATCAAGGGACGATTTTCAGGTTATAAGCGGGTCAGGCAGGAGCGTCATCTTGTTCTGCTTTCCTCTCAGCAATCAAAACCGACCCGGTAACACTACTGCTGCAGACGCTGACCGGCAAATTATTCCAAAAAAAGACAAATGACGCTCAACTTCTTTCCGGTTTAAATGCTGGTTATCAGCCAGAAAATTTTGAAAAGCATTAATATTGAATCGTCCTGATATCAAATATACAAAATAAGTCATTCAGGGAATTATTAATTATTGCCATCAGTGCCACAGAAAATCCGGGATGAAAGTGAAATCTGAAAAGCCAGCCATTGAGGTTTTCCTTTACTTATGTGGAATATTTTTGGCTTATTTTTACCAATATATGAGTAAATTAACACTGGCTATCAAACCCAGGCTGTAAGAATTAAAGAACTAAAAATGTACATTCCGATGAATTCCACATATATCAAATACACAAACACTTATGTATATAATTTTCAAACATATGGGTTCCATCCAACCTATAAAATAAATTATATGCGGATGAAAGAGAATATGAAAAGAATCATTGCCCTGGTAGTTATTCTGGGCGCTACAGGCTGCTTCTGTTTTTCACAAACGAGAACTGTTGACAGAATAAGAATGTATAATTATCCAATGAATCCCCGTCTGCATCCTGATGATGACAGAAGGGCAATAAAACCTCCTGATGCCGGCACATTCGGAAATCAAATTCAATTTATGGCCTTACGCAATCTGGAGGATAATTACAAGAAATCACTGGATCTGTATACCATAAAATACGGACTTGGAGATATTATATGGCCATCATATCCATTGATTTACAGAAAAGATCTCCCTGAAATTGTACAGGAATTAAAAAAGAGGAATCTCTTTCTCTTTGATATCTGGGGATACGTTCCCGGATCCGGTCCGGGAGGATACTGGCAGGCATTTGTGGTTCCTCCGAAATCACTTGAATTATTTCAACAGGAGTTGGGCGATCGCTGGCTGGGGATGGACAATGGGGAACAGGATGGCAGATATGTTGCAGGATTTGCAAGTCAGATGGTTCCCCAGGGCGGTAAGCGGGAAAAGCAATATTTGAATTTTCAGAATCACTTCCAGGGACTGACCGACAGGCTGGGTAACAAAATGGCTACACTGGTCTCCCTCAATTTCGGTCATTATTTCATTAAGGAAGGAATATATACCATGATTGGGGCCGAAACCGCTCAGGGATTACCCAATAGTCAGGTATATTATTCATTCATAAGGGGTGCCGGCAAGCAGTACGGTGTGCCTTGGTTTGGAAATGCTTCGGTATGGAACCGGTGGGGCTGGAAAAATTATTCAGGTATTACCACTGATAATGGAGGAGCCACTGAAGGGACCAGTCTTAGCTTGCTCAAACGATTGATTTACAGTCATATCATGTATGATTGTGTGGCAGTTGGCTTTGAGTCTTCATTTCTTAACAACAAGGATGAGTTGAGCCCCATCGGGAAGATTCAGCAGTCTGCAGTCAGATGGGTTAAGAAATATGGGGATCCTGGTCACCTCTATACCCCTGTCGCCATTATGGTCGATTTTTTTTCAGGCTGGTCATTCCCAAGGCATCTGTATACAGATAATATTTATCGTGTCTGGGGAAACCTGCCCTATGAGGATGGAGATTATCTGACTGATAACATCCTGGATATGTTCTATCCAGGATATCAGGATGCTTCTTATTTTCGCGATGAGACCGGTTTTATTACAGCCACCCCTTATGGTGACGCTGTTGATTGTATTCTTAGTGACAGCCCAGTGTGGTTACTGAAGCAATATCCCATCATTGTTATTGGTAACCAGTTACAACCTGGAGCGGAAATAAAGGACAAACTGGAACAGTATGTTGCAGCAGGCGGCCACCTGATAATAATGGCAGGCAGCCTGGAAAATATGCCCGGAGGCCTGGCTGGAATAACTGCAGGTAAAGGAGAAACTACATTAAAAGCCAACTCATTGGTTACATATCAAAACAAGGAACTGAGAGAATCGTCGGTTTTTAATATCAAAGACTTATATGCGTCAGCTTATGCAAAAACTATTGCCACATGTGCAGGGAAAACCTTAGTTATTGAACAACGATCCGGATTGGGAAAGGTTACAGCATTTGCCACCCCTTTCGGGATCAGTCCCGATCCTCTGGATTTACCTGTATCATCAGTTGACAAGTCTTTAAAAACTCCGTTCCCGATGCTTAATCATGTAAAGACAATACTTGGAGATGTTTTCAACAATACAGAAATATTCAATACCGGTGATGACCTAAGTTTGATAACCTGTCGGAAAGGTAAAAAAGAATACACGGTAGCCATTTGTAACAATTCCTGGATTGAGAAGCCCTTACAAATAACCTCCAACATTGGTAAAATCGTAAAGATGACTGAACTTCCAATTGATTGCTCGGAACAGAAGGCTATTGGTTTTCTTCCGAAAAGCGTTGTCAGCAAAACAGGAAAGAACACAGAAAAAACAATAGCAGGTGGTGACATACGGATTTTTAATATTAAGCTGGAAGAAGAAAACATAGAGGAGATCCCATTTATTCAACCCTTTCCAAATCCTGTCGACAGGGGGTTGACACTCAGAAATATATCATCTGTAAAGGAGGAAATTCTTCTTCGGCCTACATTCTTTCAACATTTCGACAGGATTGTTATTGACTGGAAATATCTAAGAGATAAAGAAATGTCAATTCTTGCCAATGAATCCGGATGGATAAACCAACAAGGATTAAAGTTAATCGTTGATTTTTCATCTGGCCTCAACCTGTTCCCTGATTTACGGTTGGTAAACAATGATTCTCTTGAGTATGTCCGCAGTATGGAATCTATTAAATCTGTAATTGACAAGATGACCGTATTGGGAGCCAGCGACTTGATTATCACCAGGCACAGAATGATTGAGAATAATTTCACAAGGGAACAGTTCTTTAAATCATTGAGTCATACTTTAAAAGAAATATGCCAATATTCTGCAAAAAACAATATTAATGTAAACCTAAAGATAACATCGGGAAGTAATGCAGCTACCCTTGAGCAGATCTCCAAGTTGATGGAATCAGTTAACGAACCCAATCTGTATGCATCTCCGTCTTCAGCTTTGATCCTTAACAATCAGGCTGAGATGGAGAGATTCGTCACTCTGTTAAAAAACATGAAAGTCCGGTTGCTATTCGTTAGCGCACCTGAAAAGGATATCTACGGAACCCTGTGGAATGTGAATATGCCTGTAGCTGGATTTGCCGATAAACAAGCTCTTAAAGAACTGATACATTCCTTCCCGGGGTATCAGCTAATCCTGGATGGTATTTATAATAATCCGGATGAAGAATACCAGGATATAAGGATTATTGAAAGTTTTAATATAAAATGATCATGAAACTTCATTTTTCTATAGTTATTACTGTGCTTCTATTGTTGAAACCTGCTTTTTATGTAGCGTTCTCAGCATCAAACAACACCTTTCAGCTAACCTGCCCGGACCGGCACTGGGTAATCAGCATTGATCCTAAAGTAGGCATAACACATTTTGGTCTCGATTCTGAACATACAGGACGGGCAGGTACCAATCTTCTGGCTGGTCCTGTTATTTGGGGGTGGGACGGATACAATAAAATGATGCCCGCCTGGCAAAAAACTTCACAAAACAAATTTGAAACTATCTATGAATCAACCGGCATTAACGGTACTTTACAATGGTCAATAACCCGGGATAGATCAGATATGCTCTGGCAGATCGAATATTCAGGAAAGGACAATATCCGAAATTTCCAGATTGAAATTCCTATGAGTGCTTTGCAGGCAGCAGCAGTTCTGATACCGGCACAAACCGATAGTAGTAATCACGGAATTGGACCATGGCTTTTAGTTTGTCCCGATTTCGGACATATGCTAATAACCTCAGAATCAGATGTGCAACTCTCCGGCATCAATGATGGGGTAAGAGGAGGAGGCAGCAATGCAGTAAGCACCGGCGTTGATCCCCGCCTCCGTGGAAGTCAATGGCTTGAAGCAACAGGTATCAGGGACTACACACCAGGTAAACTGATTCTTAAGTTCGTTTCAAATGAACCCTTATCGAACGGACAAAAAATCCTGTTACGCTTTCATGTTTCTGATATGCCTGAACCAGAAGGCCTTGATGCTGGTTTGTGGAAAAAAATAAGACGATCGTATCTGAATAACTGGCAACCATGCGGAACATGGACCGGACCTAAGAAAGAAATGGTGCTTTCGAATAATGTCCTCTCTGATCCTGCTTCAATTTCGCTATGGTTTTATGCCGACCCCATGATTTATTGGCATAAGCTTGCCGAAGATATAGATATGCTCGTTCTGCTGAAGCATTCACTGGATTATTATCTTGATAACGAAGTAAGTGCCCAGGGACATGTCAATGCATTTGGTAAAATGTACGATCTGTATGTATCATGTGGTGGAAGTCTGATCATTTCCGCCTGGGATTATTATACACTGTCAAAGGATAAAGTCTGGCTTGAAAAACGAATCCAGGTTCTGCATCTCATTGCAGATTACCTGCTCAGGCGTGATGTTGACAATGATGGCCTGATAGAAAGCATAGGTAGTGGAAATGCCGGTACTCTGAAAGATCCTGAGAGAGCGGATATCTGGTTTGAGATGACCAACTTCGGACACAAGAATACCTGGACAAATCTGATCTCCTTCCGTGCCTTCATGTGCCTGGCCGAGTTGTTGGATGAATCCGGGAAATACGAAGGAGCAATCTATTACAGGCAAAAAGCGGAACTACTCCGACAGACTTTTGTGAAACGTTTTCTAAGCCCTGAAAACGGATGGTTTGTCAGCTGGATTAGTCTTGACGGACAAGTACACGATTATTGTCATACATTCATAAACGGGATGGCCGTTGCTTATGGGATTGTTTCTCCCGACAAGGGTAAAGAAATACTGGAAAAAGTTGTTGCAAAATCAAAAACAATTGGTTTTAACAGCTGGCATCTCGGTATCCCCTGCAATTTAATTCCCATACGGAAAGAGGATATGATCGGCCCCCGCACCGGAATCGACGGAAAACCCATAAAAAATGATTTCTACTGGCCAGATGATCTGGCAGAAAAAGAGGCCTTTGGCAATCGTTATACTAATGGAACTATACATCCTACGCTTGTATGGCCTTATCTCCTTGGGTTACAGGCAGCTGGACTAAATGATGAGGCAGACCGGATACTGAACTCCATGATAGCATCAGCCGAAGAAGGATTATTTCAGAACGGTATCGTAAATGTTGGGTATGGAGGTGCCGAGCACTTTTATTCAAATGGTAAAACTTGCGGTTATGAAGGCTATTTACCGGAGAGCTTTAATTTTCTGATGGCCTGTTTTACAAGAGACAGCCTGATGAGAAGCAGACTTTTAAAACCAATGGAAGGGATAACTAAAAATTATTGAAAATCAAAATTATATAATGATGAGAAGAAAAGTGGTTTCGTTATTGATTATTATAACAGTCAATTATTGCTCATGGGCTCAGACCATTGAAAAAGGACCTTACACAGTGTATGTATTAGGTAAGGGAATCTGGCGCATAGAAGATGCCAATAGCAGTCGCCCGGCAGGTCTTAAAACTGACCAGGATGGCAAAATTGTGGATATGAACAATTGTTCTGATATGTACCTGGTAGCAGGAACGAAAAAAGCGCTGCTTATCGATCTGTCAAATTTTATAAAGTGGGATGATACAGCCATTGAGTCATTGCGTTCTATTATTTCAGAGCGGGTCGGAAATAAGGAGTTTTTTATTACCGTTACCCATAAGCATGGTGATCATTTAGGCATGCTCCCTGCTTTCAGGGACGATCCGGAAGTGAAATTCTGGATCCCTGAAGCTGAATTCAGAAGCATGGATATCTTTCCTGAGGAAAGGACTATTTTTTTCCCGGAAAATGCATCCCTGGATCTTGGCGGTGATTATCTGATCACTACAACCGAGGTACCGGGCCATACCGATCATGGAACTCTATTCTTCATCAAAGGCAAGGATATGGTTTTTACCGGTGATGCTTTGGGTTCAGGGAATGGTGTATGGCTTTTTAGTTATGAGAGCTTTATCAAGTATACCAGAAGTATTGAGAATCTGATAAGGTATCTCGAAGACCCGGTTAACGAAATCAACCTGGAAAAACTTGTCATGTACGGAGGACATTACTGGCAGCGTGGTTCACTGGAAAAACTTGACGCCCGGTATATTTATGATATGAAATCCCTGATTGACAAGATGAAACAGGGCAATTCCGAAGAAAGTCCTATGTCATCTCAAATGAAATATTTGGATACTAATTTTAAGTACGGCACAGCCACAATTACCTGGAACAAGAAGGATGCCGATAGATTTGCATCTGCATTCAGTGATGAATAGAGAGATCTATTCCATCTTTCAATCTTTTATAACCTTCCGATCTCTCTCCACATTTTCAATTCTTCAGCGTATCTGTTATCTATAACTGTACATTTTGTGTCGATGCGCATCATAGGACGATTTTTCAGGTTATAGGCCGGCCAGTCAGGAGCGCCCTTGGCGGCGGGTTTCCCGTTCCGGGCAAAGGTGGTCCATAATTCAGCCATATTATGTGAAGCCGTAAAACGTTCAGGCAAAGACCCTCCCCAATAGCTTGTACCCGGAGTACCATCTTTCTGAGGCTGCTCATTGTAAAACTTGAAAGTGATATCCATGGCATGAGGAGTCCCCATAGGATAATCAGTATCCGGAATTATGTTTTCATTTTTATAACCAAAATTATAGAGATAGGCAGGAGCTCCACCTTGTTCTGCTTTCCTCTCAGCAATCAAAACCGATCCCAGACCCATCATGTTAATCGATTGTATAGCAACCAGCAGATCCACCGCAGATGCTTCCGGACGAGTTTTCCTGTAGGTGTCAATTATCTTTTGGGTATCTTCGCCGAATTGAGGTTTCAACCTGTCAGGCAACTCATCGAAACCGATACTGAACATACTCTTATCCTTCGACATCATCCCGAAAAAATTATATTCATCTTCATTCCATCCAGTTATCAGGGGTTTATCTTTTGATATCTGAGGTGCCACAGGGTCAAAAGGATGGAATGGCAGAACAACACCATCCACTACCGGAGAAAAACCTCCCGGTGAAGATCCCATTAAACCTTTCTTCCCGTTTGTTGTGACTGGTCTTGGAGCAAGTGAAGGAAGCCTAAGCTGCAGGTCGAGCAGAAGGCTTGCAGGTAATTCGAGCAGTTTTTTCCAGTCTCTGGCATTAATGTTTAATTCCTTCAGAACCATTGCAGTGGTTTGCGCGGCTGTTTCTTCCGGAGTCATTCGTATTCCGGGACCACTTTCTATGGAAGCTTTGTTAAAGTAAGGAGCTGCAGACGGCATGGCATAAAGACATGAAGTTTTTCCACCGCCGCCTGATTCTCCGAATATCATAACATTGGATGGATCACCTCCGAAAGAGGCAATGTTTTTATTCACCCATTCAAGTCCGGCAACAATATCAAGCATGCCCATATTGCCCGATCCGGCATAATCTGCACCGGCGATCTCATCAAGATAGAGGTAACCCATTATTCCAAGACGGTGATTTGTTTCCACAACCACCACATCAAAAAAACGAGCCAGATTTGCCCCGTCCTGTCCTGCTGAACCACCTGATCCGGTGGAAAAACCACCTCCGTGATTATAGAACATTACAGGTCGTTTTCCGTTGTCGTTTGCCGGGGTCCAGACATTCAGGAACAGGCAATCCTCTGCAGGTTGAGGTTCATTTATCCCATAAGTCTGATTTGGCGGCTGTATTGCAGGATTCCCGAGGCGGAGAGTATCACGTACACCAGTCCAGGCTTCAAGCGGAGCCGGCCGGCGGAATCGCCTGTCACCGGAAACTCTTCCTGCATATGGAATACCCCTGAATATATTCACACCTTCGGACCTCATACCCCGGATCTTTCCATGACTTATTTCAACTGTTACATATTCTCCGGTATCCCTATAACATGAGGAATAGACTAATCCCGGCAACACTACTGCTGCTGCTGACGCCATTGACATCCTCGTCACAAATTGTCTGCGGTTTATCATGATCTGGTTTTAAAAATTCTTATAAAGTTATTGTTATTATCCAATTAAAATCCAGATTCTTGATTAGTGTTCGTAAGCACCTTATAATCAAGCATCTTTTTTTCATTTTGAATTTTTTTTTAGATCTTGTTTGCCATCTTCTCTCTCGGGGTGATATTCCAGCTCGATAATCTCATCTCTAAAAACTTTTGCCTTGCCTTTCTTGAGATAATGCTATCTTTTAACCTCTATAACTGTATATAAAGCATTCCTTTTCATCCGGGTGACAAAATATACACGCTGTTAAGTCCAGAGGGCAAACTGGTGGTAATCTTATCAAAAACTATCATGCTATCCGATATCAGGTTAAGGCTCTTTAAGAAATTCTGATCATGGACTTTGGCTGCCGTCATTTTGATAAGCCGTCCAACCGATTGTACTGCATCGATAAGCATATGAACTTTCAATCCACCTTTCTTCTCGCCGTCTCCCTTTGGATTACGGCCTACACCCTTCAAAATATAACTGAATAACCGGATAGTGGTAGAATCGATAATAAGAACTTCTTTAAAAGTCAGTCCAAAAATTCAGCTGTCCGACTAATCTTATTTCCGTAATTTTACCTATGTTGTATTTAATTTTCGGAAAAACCAATTTACAACATTGGGGAAACCTCCGGGGAGTACCCCTCTTATTTGTTTTTTAGTCGAACACTAGTGTTATATTATGATGAAACCCACATGTATTGCATGCACAAACACGTATTTATATAATTTTCACTTATGTGGGTTCCATCATACCATTAAAATAAATTATATTCGGATGAAATACATTCTCCTTTTAATTATCCTGTTTTCCGTTGCGTTTAATCCAACACAGGGCCAGACCGGAAATCCCTCTGACAATGTGGTGATAACATCCAAAAAAGATATTACCAGTGTCCGGACAAATGAAAACGGGGAATTGCTTATAAATGTAACCCCGAAGGATTTCCGTAAAATTAAAGCTGCCGGATTGGTCCGCTATAGCAACCTTGGTGCCAGGGGTGATGGCAAAACAGACGATATGGATGCCATTGCTGCTACCCATGCCTTCGCCAACAAGCACAACCTTGCAGTTAAAGCCGACGATGGAGCCATTTATTACATTGGCGGAAAGAGCCGTACGGCGGTCATCCGTACCGATACCGATTTCGGCACGGCTGCCTTTATCATTGACGATTCAGACGTAAAAAACCCTTACGCACATATTTTCATGGTTAGCTCCAATTATCTTCCTTTCAGGCCTGAGGGGATAACTTCTCTCAAAAAGGATCAGGACAAAATTGAAATATCCCTGCCTCGAAAGTGTCTTATCACTGTCGCCAATTCCCATGTAAAACGTTACATCCGATTCGGGCCGAACCAGAACGATGGATCCCCGCAGACAGATATTTTTATTACAGACAAAAACGGCAGCCTGGACATGAACGCTCCGCTTGTTTGGGATTTTGACCAGATAACAGATATAACAGCGCTGCCCATTGATGAAACAACGCTGACCATTACCGGAGGACGTTTCACCACCATAGCCAACAGTGCAGAATCCAAGTATAACTACTACAGCCGGGGCATTGCTATCAGGCGTTCCAATGTTATTGTGAACGGTCTGGAACACCGCGTTACCGGTGAAGGAGACCACGGAGCGCCTTATGGCGGATTTATCAGCATCAGCGAGTGTGCTTATGTAACGGTCAGCAATACCATCCTGACCGGACATAAAACCTACCGGACTATCGGCTCTGCAGGAGTTCCGGTTTCCATGGGCAGCTACGACATATCAATCACCCGGGCACTCAATGTGTCATTCGTGAACTGCAGCCAGACAAATGACATCAATGACAACAGATACTGGGGAATCCTGGGATCAAACTACTGCAAGAATCTTGTTTACGACAATTGTACCTTATCCAGATTCGATGCTCACATGGGCGTCGCCAATGCAACCATCCGCAACTCCACTCTGGGTCACCAGGGAAGTCATTCTCAGGAATGTAACAACAACCAGTGGCAAGAAATTGAGGATCAGTGATAATCCGTTCATGTTCAGGAATGTGAAGGTAAACACCGATTAAACAAGGCCTGAAGGTGTCCGGTAATCAATAAGAATAATGATCTTTTTAAAGTACATTAATTATTTCTAAAGGCTATCCCCAAAATCTTTCTTGTAAGCTTCCACAAGCTTCGCCGGCCAGTCATTCACCGGGGCAAGACGACCTATAAAGAACCTCAGAACAGGCGGTTCTTCTATAAATTTCAGCCCTCCTATCAGATTCCTGTTCTGATACAGCCAGTTCAGCCTGTCGATCGCATACTCCACCTGCGACAATGTGAACACCCGTCTTGGAATTGCCAGTCTCATCAGCTCCATATCTGCAGGTATGTCGCGTCCATCCTGGTCGCGGTCGTTGCTCATCGTACCCCGCTCCATTCCGCGATTTCCGGATGCAATAAAATAAGCTGTGACGAGAGCTCCTGCCGGGTACTGCTCCTGTGGTATATGGGGTAAGAACTGCATGGCATCAACGTGACATCCCAGAGCTCCTCCCGGAAGAATAACAGGTATTCCCAGCTTATCCAGTTCTGTAGCCATGTAATCAATAAAACTGGGGGATTGCCCCACCACATTCTCTTCAATGGTTTCATAAAGCCCCTGCGCCATAGCCTCTATTTCGCGCATTGGTGTACCGCCATAAGTGAGGAATCCTTCATAAAGGGGGACAAGATGTTTCATCCTGTCAAACAGGGTCTGGCTGTTTGTGCAGATTGCGCCACCGCGGGCAGAGCTTACTTTTCTTCCTGAGAAATAAACAATATCGCACAGGCTGCACATTTCGATGAGGACCTCTTTCATTGATTTGTTTTTATAAGCTTTCTCACGTTTCAGAATGAGATAGGCATTCTCGCCAACGAGGCTTGCATCGAGAATAATCAGAAGCCCGTATTTATCGGCAATCTTTCTTACACCATGCAGGTTTTCAAGTGAAAAAGGTTGTCCTCCGATAAGATTTGTTGAGGCTTCCATTCTGATAAAGGCGATGTTTTCTTTACCCTTATCCTTTATGAAATCATCCAGCTTTGCCAGATCTATGTTCCCCTTGAAAGGATTGCTGCTTTTTATCACCATTGCTTCAGAGTTAATAAGCTCGGCAATTTCACCACCATTTATCTGAATATGCGCTTTGGTAGTTGTGAAATGATAATTCATCGGAACGAAAGAGCCCTCCCTGACAAAGGTTTTCGACAGGATATTTTCGGCAGCCCTTCCCTGGTGCACAGGCAATATCAATTTCTTTCCGAAAATATCATATACGCTTTTTTCAAAAGCCCTGAAACTCTGGGAACCCGCATAAGCGTCATCAGCAACCATCATTCTGGCCAACTGCTTATCGCTCATTGCGTTTGTGCCGCTATCTGTCAGCATGTCAAGGAACACTTCCGAAGTGTCGAGCAGGAATGAATTATATCCTGCTTTCCCGATAGCTTCCAGGCGCTTATCAACATTTACAAGATTAAGGTTCTGCACAATCCTTACCTTGTGCATTTCAAGAGGTATTTCCTTTCTGCTGAAAAATTTAACATTACCTGTCTTCATATTATTATCATTGTTAAATAGTTTAAAAACTAAAAAAGCCTGCCGGGTTTTCTGGCAAGCCTTATATTTTCAGATTAAAATTCTTTAAAAAACATCCTGACTTACCACAATAATCCTGCAGCAATAATAATAAAAGCGTTTTTTGTAATTTATTAATGTCATTATTGTTGTCGCTGAATGATTTTCGCCAAACCTACTGTTTTTTTGTGAAATAAATAACATTTTGACAAAAAATATTATCATTTTAAACATTATTCATGATTTTTCCGGGGGAAGACATTAAATTTCTAATCAAACAGATAATGTCAGGCAATCCCGTAAACAGATAAAAGGATGACAATATGTTCAACAAAAAGAGACTGGCAAACTGACTCAAACAGTCAGGAAAGCTAATGCACGAATCTGGCATTACCCATGAAACTTCCGGGCAAATTACTGAATATCAACCTTCATTTGAGTTTTCATAATTAATTACGTAATTTAATATGTAATTAGTTATGTAATTAATTACGTAATTTTATAACCGCACCGGATTATTGAAATTCATAGCCTTCAGTACCGGCAATTACTAACCTTGAAAATCTATAAAAATGGCCCGCAATAAACTTGAAGAAGAACATATCCGCAAGCTTAGCAAAGCAGGAGGTTCAAGCTATGCCGTGACTATCCCTAAAGCATTCATCCGCAAACTGAAGTGGAAGGAAAAACAGAAGCTGGAATTAAAACTATACAAAGACAGAATTATAATCAGGGATCTGAAATAAAAACAAGCGTCGGGCTTCCCTCGTGAACACCGGAAGCGGGGAATATACCAGGCGATACAGTTTCATGACCCGATTTCTTTAATCCTATTGGGAAAAATGAATCGGATAGGCTGGACACTCTCCGGAAACGAATTCAGTTTATAAATTTCCTGGCAGGGAAGAAAAAAAATCTTTATATCGAAATTCATTAAGGTAATAATTTTAATTTTGCTTCCTCAAACAAACAATGATGGACGATTATCACTCTAGTTGCCAACAGGGATAGGGGCTGACCGAAGGGATCCTCTATTCTGAAAATTTATGGAGGATTACTGATGATTACATTTCTTAAAAATGAAAAAGGTCTGGTCTACTGTGAAACCCGGGAACCAAACTGCTGGATAAATGTTACGGAACCAACTGAGGATGAGAAGAGATACCTGATACAGGATCTTAAAATTCCGGAAGCTTATTATAATGACATAGAAGACGTTGACGAACGTCCGCGAATTGAGATAGACGAAGGGTGGTATCTGGTATTGATGCGAATTCCCTATAAGAGCGACAATATTAAGATTCCCTTTTCCACTGTACCTCTTGGAATCATATTTAAGAATGATATTTACGTTTCTATTTGTTTCTATCAGACTGAAATGATTCCCGATTTTATAGCTTACACAGTCCGCAAGAACATTATCAAGCGAAATAACTTCGACATCACATTAAGATTATTTCTTTCTTCAAGTGTTTGGTTTCAGAAATACCTTAAACAGATAAACCAGAATATAAGACTGGCTGAGAACAAACTGGAAAAATCGATCAGGAATGAAGACCTTCAAACCCTGCTTCAGCTCGAAAAATGCCTTGTTTACTTCACCACTTCCCTGAAAGGGAATAACAACATCATTAACCGTGTAAAGAACATAAAGGAACACAAGGATTCGTACGATAGCGAACTCACTGAAGATGTTGATATTGAATTGAAACAAGCTCTTGAAACAACGAATATTTACAGCGATATACTCAGTGGGATGATGGACGCCTATGCTTCAGTAATATCAAATAATATAAACATGATAATGAAGCAGCTGACATTAATATCCATAATACTGATGATACCTACCCTTATAGCGAGCCTATACGGGATGAATGTTCCCAACGCTTTTGAGAATAAGCCTTTCGGTTTCCTTATTATTTTGGTCTTCTCCTTTTCAATTTCATTGCTGGCTGTTCTGTTTTTCGTGAAACGCCGCTGGTTCTGAAGCTTTAGAGAAACCGGGTTAACACATTGTCAGAACTTCCTGATATATTATTTCTGAAGGCAAAAATTTCACTGTCCGAATATCACTGCAGCTATCGAAAAATAGATCAGAACACCGGTAATATCTGCAATTGAGGTAATAAGGGGAGCACTTGCCGTAGCCGGGTCGATTTTCATTTTGGTAAAGATGAAAGGTATAGTCAGCCCGATAATACTTCCGGTCATTACTGTCAGTACCATAGCCATTGCTACAACAGGTACAATTTCAGGCGATCTCAGGCCTGCTATTAGAGATACCCCGGCTGCCATCGTAATCCCAAGCATAAAAGACACCAGGAATTCCTTACCTATGAGTTTGAACCAATCCTTAACCTCCACATCGCCAATAGCCAGGGAGCGTATCATCAGTGTTGCGGACTGGGAGCCCGCATTACCTCCGCTGCCAATAAGAAGGGGGAGGAAGAACAACAGGGATGTCATTGATTGAATAACCTTTTCAAAGCCTGCTATGGCTGCACCTGAGAATACATTCATGAATACAAGAATGATCAGCCATAGGATCCGCTTCTGATACAAAAACGTAGCCCGCGCTTTGAGAGGATTTATAATGGCGTCCTGAAAGGCACCAAATTTATGGAAGTCCTCCGTTGTCTCTTCCTCTTCAACGTCCATTATATCATCGAAGGTGACTATTCCCAGCAAGATGCCGTCCGAATCGGTCACAGGCAGGGCTATCCTGTCGTGGTCTTTGAATACCCTGACCGCAGACTCCTGGTCATTATAGGCATTGAGGGAGACATAACGATGATCCAGCAATTCCTCAATCGGCTGTTCCGGGTCAGCAAGTATAATTTCACGTATTTTTATATCATCAATCAGTTTCCAGTTATTGTCAACTATGTAGATAACATTAAGTGTTTCAGAATCATGTCCGAACCTTCTGATATGATTTAGTGTCTGGGCAACTGTAAAATGCGACTTAACAGCAACAAACTCCGGGGTCATAAGCCTTCCGATACTTTCTTCGGGATATCCCAGCAGCTTAATCGTTATATTACGTTCTTCAGGTGAAAGAAGCTGAATAAGCCGCTGTGAAACCTGGCCAGGCAGTTCTTCAAAAAAGGCTGTTCTGTCATCAGGGTCCAGGTCATTGAGAAGGGACGCAAGTTTGTCAGAATGATCTGCCAGGCTTTTGATTACCTGTTCCTGCTTTTCATAGGGAAGGTATTGAAAAGTATTCTTTGCCAGCTTCTTGGATAACAGGCGGAAAACCACAATATCTTCTCCTTCAGGCAACTGCTCAATTATTTCAGCTATGCTTATGCTTTCAAGCCCGGCAAGCTCATCGCGTAAAACCTTCCATTCCTTCCTTTCTATAAGCTCCTGGAATTTTTCTATTGTCTCATTCATAACAATGTCTCCCTGCATTATAAACCTAAAAAAAGTGTGTAAAAGTAGATTTATTTTACCAGCCTGAAAAGATTTTATTCTCAGTATATGAAAAAAAATTCCCTGTCAGCCGTCAACGGCATGACCAATTCCATGGCAGGACAGTACCTGATATAATTACGGTCTTGATTATCCGTACCTTAAAAGATCCCGGCAAACTCCAGACCAGATATTTATTTGACCACTATTTCATCAGAATACATGGTTACTGGATCACCTGTGCGAACATGCCAGGCAGGACAACGCAGTACACTCTCTGCATGCACTTTTATATACCTTGCATTGCAGCCCTTTGTGTCTGCTGAAAAGGTCTGTATGTAGATTTCCCTTGGCATCACATCTTTTTCAGGCTCGTTTGGATCAACAGGATTCATAACTTTGAAAATTCTGTCATAGTTCTTTCCGTCAGACGATAACTCATATGTAACATACTCAGGCAGGAACATCTGGTACCATGTGTCTTTGGCGTCAAAGAAATCCATGCTTACCGATCTGACCGGCATTATTTCACCAAGGTCAAGAATAAAATCCATATGCGATTCCTCATAGCCAACCCAGTTATCAAACCTCGGATCGCGCCATACCTCGTATGAGCCGAAAATACCATCGGTTAAAGCCTGCAAATCCCTGTATTTCGGGCTGGGCGAGGTTATCGGCATGATTTTCTTTTTATATGACAGGGAAGAATCCGCTTCACTCAATTTATTGAGTATCCTGAGGTGCGATTCCATATATTGATCCGGCGGAATGCTTCTTTCCCTTAATAGATTAACACCCTGATCCTTGCATCGCTCCACAAACTGACCGAGAAGTGTTACAAATGAATTATCGGCAATAACTTTTCCGTTGGAATCGTGTTTAAAAAAGCTTCGCGGTGTGTCAATTTCTGTCCGGCCAATCTGCAACCGGGCATAGATAATTGGCTGCCGGGCTATCCTGACCCTCCTAAGCAGTTCGGGATCATTTTTAACCTTCTTCTCAGCTTCATCAAACAATCTTTCGTACTCCTGCATCATCTCAAACGAAAGGTAAGTTTCCCTTGCCTCTTCCGGACTGCCGAATATTCCAAGATGATGGCCGCTTTCAATCAGCGCATAGCGCATTGTGTCAATATACTGACGAATGTACGGGCCGGCATTGCCATAATAACCATTAACAAAATCATCAATTATGGCATCTGCATCTGCTTCGGGATTCCACAGAAGTTTTGAAATAAGATATGCCCTCAGTTCTGCCATCTCTCCCCAATAATTTCCGTTTGCCTGCATGTAAAATGCATTTACATTATTACCTGTAAAGAATTGAAGATTGGAACTGATGGTATGAAGGTTGGGAAAAGGACTCACCAGGTTTGAGAACTGAATATTGTAATCCCATATTATGATGTCCTCAGCCAGCCTGCCCCAGTTTCTCAAATCGTTTGAGAAGGCAGGATCTGTTTCAGACACAGGCAGATGACGTTCACTTTCGATATTGCACAGCATTATGTTGACATTGGGTTCAGGCCTGATGTTATCAGGAGCTTCCCGTGTATACCAGTATGCCAGGGTCGATATCATCTTATCGGGAAATGCCTTTGCAACCTTATTGACAAAGTAGATCATGGCACCGCTGTTCCTGTTTCTGTCGCCTCCATATTTCCTGTTTAATTCAATACATCCCGGACACTGACACGACATATTATTATCGGCCTGGCTTACCGACCAGTATTTAAGATGAGGCCTTTTGTCCATCTGCTTCCGGAGGTTCCTGATAAGGGTGTCGGCAACTGCGGGATTTGAAAGGCATAGCTGGGTTGGCAGACGCTGTCCGTCACGCAGGGCATAGTATTCAGGATGATCTTTGAAATATTTCTCTGGCGGCATCAGATTGAAAAAAGTATGTACGAACGACCCCCAGGTTTCCCGCTGGGATGACAGCTTGTGCCAGTTCATATATCCGGGGTCACGCGTATCCCTGTACGATGTTGTCCTGTACTTTACCTTAGGGATAACAACAGTGTCGTTCCCGGGAATTGATATTGAATTTCCGCCGGGAATAACGGTACATGTTGACGTGTATTTTCTGAAACCTGCCAACTCCAAAAAGTCATAAACACCGTATAGAGTGCCTTTTCCGTCCCCGCCTGCAATTGCTAAATCAGAACCGCTCCATTTGAATGCATAACCATCGTCTTCCAACTGCCCGAAATCAACTGCCAGCGATTTTGCGAAATTTGTTTTACCGATATAAATGGCATTGTCGCCCGTGAAAGAATTCTCATTGATCACAGGAATTTCGGTCTTCGACATTTCTGATAAATAATGCCGGAGTTGTTCGGCTGCAAATACTTCAAGAGTGTCAGCCTGGTCAGGAATGACAATCTGATAACCGGAATAACCGTTTATCATCAGCTTGCTTTTGCATCCGGCTAACAAGAAGATCAAAACAATTACGGAGAGGCTCAGTTTTTTCATAATACAATTAGGTTAATTCAATACTTTGTTTAAAAGACCGGGAATATCACAGCCACTATACGGCGCTGCGGTCACTGTTTTAACTGACAATGAGAAAGCTTATTACCTTATGTGGCATTTACCATGCTGAACTTCCAGGATGTTATCCGGATAATTCTTTCCACAGCACCCTGATTCAGGCAGTCTGTTTCGTCTCTGTCATCCTTCAAAGATAGCAATCAATTTTTATAAAATATCCTTCTGCTATAATGACGAAGGTTTTCGCATGGACTCATATAAGTTGGTAATCACAGATTCCCTTTCATTATCCGGCAGCAGAGTTACATCAGTAATGTTAATACAAATAGCGCTCTGTGAATAACTCAGTACTTTTTACTCGTCAGGGGATTATATTTTTGATGCCTTGATCGAAGGCTGCCCGCAGCAAGCTGCTGAAAACCGCCGGTTATGATATTGTATTTTGTTTTATGCCTGCTCACACATCAACGAATGTGTATGACAGGCTATTTGTTATCCAAAAGGTAATGCGTATCAGAAGAATAAGATTCAGAAAGGAATACCGGGTAAAAGGACGGCTTACAATTCTGGCGGCAGGTTTGCTGTGCATCATCTTTATTCCAAAGCCTCACAGGGCCGCGATGACTTCCCTGTTCAGCAAAAAATGCAGAAGCTATCAGCAAGTGTACAGCAAGAATCTCAATGACAGGATAAATGATTATAGTCATCTTGCAAGACTGACCGGTATTAAAGTATGCAAGGATGAAAGCGATATACGCAAAAGAATCCTTACGGGCCAGTTGGTAAGGGTTAAGAACGGCAGGGGTTACAAAATTGAAAAGATGTCGCACAGCTACCCTTACATTACCAGAGACAGTAAAAAACTTCTTAACGAAATATCCAGGCGATTCAGGAAAAAAATCAGGAAAGAGGGTCTTATGGGATCAAAGTTCATTATTACGTCAATGACGAGAACCTCTGAAAATATGAAAGGTCTCGGGAAGACCAACATTAACGTGTCAGAGAACAGCCCCCATCTTAACGGCAATGCTTTTGACATATCCTATGCCCGTTTCTCATTCATTAAATATCATGTAACAGAATGCGATAAATGGTATATGAAGGAAGCCCTGGCAGAGATCATCTGGCAGTTGAGAAAAGAGGATAAGTGCTGGGCAACCTATGAAAGGAAGCAGGGCTGCTTCCATGTTGTATCCAGACGACAATAGGCGCCGCGCTGAAGTATTAAACAGCAAGATAATATCAGGCTATTTAATCTTATGTCTTTGAAAAAATCAATTGACTGGTTATCTTTGTTTTCATTATTTATTGTAATACTCCTTGTATTTAATATTTAAAATGATAAGAAAAAGAATACTTCCAATTGCTCTTGCCTTAGTCCTCCTTCTGATATCAATACTACTGATTAACAAATACTTATTTCCTTCAGCAATGAAGCCTGGTGAGTATATAACCTCTGAGGTTGATTATGGCCCGGTTTTCACTTCAGTTCCCGCTTCTGGTATTGTTAACCCCGAGAATGAGGTGCTGTTGCTGAGTCCCGCGTCAAGCATTGTTTCTTCAATTGTTCAGGCGCCGGGAAGCAGGGTTTCCAATGGAAGCGTTATACTTACCCTCGACCCCAAGTCGCTTATTCAGGAAATCGACAAATTGAGAGACCAGCTGACAGTCATGGAGAACGATCTGCTCAAAAACAGGCTGAACTCAAGGAGTGTCAGGGTCGACCTTGATTACAATGCAGAAGTTAAAAACCTTAAGATCACTTCGCTCAAAACTGAAATACTTGACCAGGAACAACTTCTTAAAGTCGGAGGAATTTCACCGGCACTTCATGAACAAACCAGGGAAGAGCTGGTATTGGCTGAGAAAGACCTGAAAATGACACTTGAAAAGAACTCTATAAGACTCAGGCAGCTTGAGGCTGACGAGAAAGGCTTACAGCTTCAGATAGATATGAGGGAAAAAGAACTGGAACAGAAAATGAATCTGCTCAAAAGGCTTACCGTTACTGCTCCGTCAGATGGAATAATACTTGGCATCTATGCCAATGTCGGGGAAAAGGTTGAAAATGACAAATTGCTTGTCAAAATGTCTGACCTGTCAACCTTTAAGGTAAAAGCAACGGTGGATAATTCCTATATTGATGATGTCAGGACAGGAGGTGAAGTCTACGCAGTGATTGAACACACAAGCCTCAAAGGGAAAATAGGGAACGTTACTCCTGTTATGAAAGATAAGAAGCTGGAATTTGACGTTTTTCTTGATTACAGCCGCTACCAGAAGTTAATTCCCAATATGGAAGTTGAATTGCAGATAGTTACTCAAAAAAAAGACAGCGTTATAAGGGTTAAAAATGGTCCGGTTTTCAACAGGAACAAACAACAGGACCTTTTTGTAATAAAAACCGACAGGGCTGTAAGGGAAGAAGTTACAATCGGACTTATCGGTACCGAATACGTTGAAATAGTTGCCGGTTTGTTTCCGGGTGATAGTGTTATAATATCCGATATTTCACAAGCCAGGCACAAACGGGAAATAGTATTTGAGGATCTTTAATTAAGGCCTGGT
Source organism: Bacteroidales bacterium (assembly GCA_040769065.1). GTDB lineage: Bacteria > Bacteroidota > Bacteroidia > Bacteroidales > VadinHA17 > LD21. The sequence continues at coordinate 3,100,318 of JAXGLU010000001.1, read as the reverse complement.
TATGATTAAGCGAATAAGGTGTTTTGTTTTTTACCTCCTTCTTGCGAGCCCTTCTTATTTATTTGCGGGTAATTTAAATGATTCGACTGTTTTATCGCTCACCCTGAAGAATGTAGTGGATCTGGCAATCGAACAGTCGTCAGCAATGAAGTATGTACAGAATACAAACGTCAACTATTACTGGCGCTGGAAAAACTTCAGCACAAGCTTCCGGCCCCAGCTGACATTGAACGGTGTCCTTCCAAATTATACACATACTACCACCCCTGTTGTTCAGCCTGACGGCAGTATTGAGTTCAAGAGAATCTCCCAGATTCAGGCATCCACCCAGATCGCCCTGAGCCAGTCAATAGCCAGCACAGGAACTTCAATCTATGCTGCGACCGATATTTACAGGATACAGGATTTTATCAAGAGCTCTGTGGAATTTTCCGGAAGCCCTTTTCAGATTGGACTGTACCAGCCTATCTTCGCCTACAACAGTATGAAATGGCAGAAAAAAACCGAACCGCTGGTATATGATGAATCCCAGAAACAGTTCATCGAATCAACCGAAAGGGTTGCACTGGAGGCAACACAACATTTCTTCAGATATTTACAGATACAGACCAATTACAATCTGGCTGAAAACAATCTGAAGAACAGCAACAATAACCTGGCTATCGCCGAAATCAGAAGACAACTGGGCAAAATATCTGAAAATGATTATTCGCGGATCCAGCTTTCTGTCTATAATGCACAGAAATCACTGAACAAAGCAAGTATGGATCTGAAAAATGCCGATTTCGAACTAAAATCATATATAAGTCTTGACCTGGATCAGGAAATAGAGCTTGTGGTTCCCCTCGATATGATCCTTTTTTCCATCGATCCGGACAAAGCCCTGGAAGAAGCAAAAGCTAACAGGAAGGAAACGCCCCGCTATGAAAGAAGGCTTATTGAAGCCGACAGGGATCTGGTAAGAGCCAAAAGGAATTCCGGCTTAAGCGCCACCCTGATTGGAAGCTATGGACTTTCAAACAGCGCAGCCACATACGGCGGAGTTTATGATCAGCCTGAAAAAGAACGGACGGTAAGCCTGAGCATGCGTGTTCCGATACTCGACTGGGGCCGGTCGGCTTCAGCAATAAAACTTGCCGAATCACAACGCGAACTCGTGATTTATGATGTGGAAAAGGATATAAAAGATTTTGAACGGGGTGTTATTGTACAGGTTGAACAGTTTGGACTTCTGCGCGATCAAATAAATACAGCCCGGGAAGCCGATAAGGTGGCAGAAAACGGCTACCTTATAGCCCTTAGAAAATTCCAGAGCGGAGAAATAAGCATTACCGATCTGAATATATCCCTTTCTGAACGTGAAAGCGCCAAAAGAGACTATATCACTGCTATAGAAAGTTACTGGGAATCGTACTACCGGCTGAGAATCCTGACCTTATATGACTTCGAGATGGATCAGAAGATCATGTATGTCAATCCGATGCTGAAATAGTAACGACAGGTCCAAACCCGACACTCAAAGGCATTTCATATATGTGATTGCCGGCCGACTTACCTGGCATATAGCTATATCAACCAAACCCTGGAAATTATCTGAGCTACTGGTACAACCTCACCCAGTCAACAGTTATGCTTATCGGGAGAGCTCTTCAGAATTGGTTATCATCCCTGGCCATTCATGTTCCATCTGCTGATCAATCAGAAGATAGAATTGTCAATAGTAGTGTCGGGCTTATACAATAATGCGTGACTGGTAACGGGAATTCCTGCCGATCAGTTATTCAGGTCCTGCCTATTTTATTAATAAGCTTCTGATTTCCTGTTTATCAGCATAATCCAAAACGCTTAATCCTTTTGCATCTCTCAGTCCCTTGTCAGCTCCTTTTTCCAGCAAGAGGCTGACAACATCCTCATGGGCATTTCTGGCTGCCGCCATTAAAGCTGTTAATCCTTCAGCGCTCTGCAAGTCAATATCCGCTCCTTTTTCAAGAAGCAATCTCACAATCTCCGTATTTCCGTTTTGTGAAGCATATATCAGTGCATTTGTTCCATCATCGCTTGTTATATCAAGTCCGGCACCATTTTCTGTCAGCAGTCTGACTGCTTCAGTATGACCGTTTAGTGAAGCGACCATCAGATCGGTGAATCTGGCTGTTTTCTGTGAACTGACGGGGGTTTCTTTCTTATAGAACAGATTTACTATTGATACCCGTCCGCTGCGGGTTGCGCGAATAAAGGCTGTGGTTTTATCAGCGTTCTCAAGAAGACTTGCACTGGCTCTTTTATCCATATACAATTTTATGGCTTCAAGATTCCCGTTTTTTGATCGTGAAACAAGAGCGATAACATGTTCATTTTCCTCAGGATTCAATCTTGGTTTCTCATAAAGCTCCGTTTTCAGAGTTTGAGCCAGGTCATCCCTGGCTGTGACAACAATGGCGTTTGTACCATCTGTCTCCTGCATATCTGGCTTTGCACCCTGCTCGAGCAATATCCTTACTATCTCCGTATTCCCGGTCATGGAGGACAGGAACAGTGCATTGGTTCCGTTATTGCACTTTAGATTGACATCGGCACCGTATTGGATCAATAGCCTTACAAAATCAATATGCCCGTTAAGGGAAGCTGTCATTAGGGCAGTGATGCCTTCGTTGTTACGGATATCCGGATCAGCCCCATTTTCGAGCAGTAAATATGCAATGTCTGTAAATCCGCCAATAGAAGCCAGGATTAGAGGTGTAGTTTTACTTTTAGATCCTGGAATATCAATTTTTGCTCCTTTATCGAGGAGCATTTGCACAATCTCGGTATAACCGTATTGAGCTGCCATCATAAGTGCAGTGTAACCGTCGAATGCCTGGATATTCGGGTTTGCCCCCTTCCCGAGCAGCAATCTTACAATTGCATTATGTCCGTTCTGAGAGGCCAGCATCATAGCGGTAAGTCCGTCAACAGCCTGAAGATCAAGGTTTGTATCCTTTTCAAGCAAGAGCCTTATTATTCTGGTATGGCCATTGAATGAAGCGTACATTGCTGCAGTAACACCGTCAATAGCCTGCAGATTCGGATCGGCTCCCTTTCTGAGCAGCACTTTGGCAACATTGACATATCCGTTTGCTGAAGCATACATAAGCAGACTTCTGTCGTAGAGATCAGAATAATCTACATGATCAATGTAATGTACAAGCTGATATGCACTTTTACGATCCCTGGAAACCATAAGATAGATCAGTTCCTCTTCATCCCTTACATCTTGCCCCTGCAACACCCGGAAACCGGGGAACAGGAACAATCCGATCATTACCAACAAGTATAGCTTTTTCACACGTATATAATTTATTTTAATGGTCGGATGGAATCCACATACTTGAATATTAAAAACCAGAGACTAATCTGTCGTCTGTCAACAATCATTTTTAAAACACAACTTGGCAGCCATCAGGGATTTTGCCGGGATTTCATACGTGCTGCACGTCTTTCAGCCATTTCTTTAAGGTAAGAATCCAGTTCTTCTTTTGTCATGGGCAGTTCCTGCTCGGCGAGCCATTCCTCGAAAGCTTTTTCATAGACCTCTCGATCAACATCAAATGCTTCATTGATATACGGGAACCTGTTTGTTTGTATGCACATGAAACTAAACTCATCGCGCAATGTAATGTATTCGCTATGCACAACACAACCCTGCAGAAGGTGTGGCGGTATGACAGCAATTCCAAGTTTTTTGGCAAGAATGGCATCGCCTGGCAGGATTGTAACCCTCCCTATGCGGATTGGTGCATTAACCCATGCTGTCATCATTTCCTGTATTCCCGAAGGGTCATATCCCCTTATCCAGCCGTTGAATGTCTCTCCAATATCTTCAAGGCCTTCGTAGTCCCTGAGTGATCCGTTAAAAACCACACCTCTTTTACTTGCCCTGGCAATGGCGTTGCCAAGATTTGATCCGATAAGCGTGCCCCCTTCCATCTTGCCATAAGAATCTGCGACATAAATGTCGCCTTCCTGCAGTTTGAGGATAGGAGCATAATTTGTTACCGGAACATGAGTCCCTTCCTCCTTGGCCTGTTCCTGGACATATTTGTTGAAATCAGGGCGCATGGGCATAAACTGGGCGGTTACGGCGCGGCCCGTCATAACTTTGTCAGGATGTATGATGTGCCAGCCATTTTCATTAAGGCTTGCAAAATTTTCAAATACGTTCCTGTATCCATTCATGCCCAGATACGATTGAACCTCTTCAAAGGCACAGTTCTTTAATCTTTCAAGAAGATTGTCGGAAACTTTCGGCCTTCCATCAGACAATCTTTCACCTGTCCATTCAGGTGTAAGTCTTTTTATGACGTCAGGCTGCCAAACCACCTGCTGTGCATTGGCGACAATAGCCGGCACAATAAGTGCGCAAAACAACAACGTTCTTATTTTCATATGGTTATAGATTAATTAATGGTTTAATGAACAAATATGAATTTAATACTTTCTGACTATTATATGAAAAAAAATCTATTCATGCCGGAAATATTGCCATCCGTCAAACCCGGCCGAAAGCCTGGGATCAAACGACACAACAAACACCATTGCCGGAGGTATCGCAATCCAATAAGCCCTGTCCAATCACGGATGGTACTGACAGGCCTTACCCCTTTATCCACGAAAAAAGCTTCTGAAGCAATCCTGTTAAACTATTGCAAATCAGGCCGGTGATTACGGGTATCCTGTAACCGGTTCCATCATGTGTGAGTTTATGATACCGGGTTGTTTTTATGATCTGTATTGTTGATTTCTGGAAATATAAGACTGTTTATGTGCCAACTGACTGTAAAATTAGCAATATTTGCAGCCCAAATGAAACAGCTAATGGACGACATCAGAAACATTGCGGTAATTGCTCACGTAGATCACGGAAAAACCACGCTTGTTGACCGTATCCTGTACCAGGTCAAGTTATTTCGCGAGAACCGGATTATGGGAAATCTTATACTCGACAGCAATGACCTGGAAAGGGAAAGGGGCATAACCATACTTTCCAAAAATGTCTCGGTTCGATATAAAAATGTTAAGATAAACATTATTGACACTCCCGGGCACTCTGACTTTGGCGGGGAAGTTGAACGGGTCCTCAACATGGCCGAAGGTGCGTTGCTTATAGTAGATGCATTTGAGGGTCCCATGCCTCAAACCCGGTTTGTACTGCAGAAAGCCCTTGAGATAGGACTGAAGCCAATAGTTGTAATAAATAAAGTTGACAAACCCAATTGCAAACCTGAGGAAACCCAGGAAAAGGTATTTGACCTGATGTGCAGCCTTAAGGCAACAGAGTACCAGCTTGATTTCCCTACAGTTTACGGTTCTTCTAAGCAGGGATGGATGGGTCCCGACTGGTCAAAGCCAACGGGCGACGTGAGTTATCTCCTCGATACAATTATTGAGCATATACCACCGGCAAAAATATCAGATGGCAACCTGCAGATGAGAATTTCATCGCTCGACTATTCATCGTACCAGGGACGAATTGCAGTGGGAAAGATCAGCAGGGGCTATCTTGTTCCCGGAAGCCAGGTATCACTGATCAAACGCGACGGAAGTATTATGCTTAACACTGCCAAAGAGGTCTATCTATTCGAAGGTCTGGGGAAGGAGAAAACAAAAAAACCTGTCCGCCCGGGTGAAATATGTGCTGTTTTCGGGATGGAGAACTTTGACATCGGCGATACAATTGCCGATGCTGTAAATCCTGAAGGACTTTCGCATATCAAGGTTGATGAACCAACAATGAGCATGCTTTTTACTTCAAACAATTCACCTTTTTTCGGCCGCGAAGGAACACTTGTCACTTCCCGCCAGCTTAGGGAAAGGCTTTTCAGGGAGACAGAAAAGAATCTTGCACTGAAAGTTGAAGAAACCGGATTATCTGAGGCGTTTATGGTGCTCGGAAGGGGTATTCTTCACCTTTCAATACTCATCGAGACAATGAGGCGTGAAGGTTTTGAACTGCAGGTAGGCCAGCCCAAAGTGCTTTTAAGGGAAATAAACGGGATAAATCATGAACCGGTAGAGGTATTGATGGTACAGTTGCCCGAAAGATTTGCGGGCAAGGTAATAGAACAGGTAGCACAGCGTAAGGGTGAGATTGTCAACATAGAGGTTAAGGATGACCGGGCATATCTCGATTTCAGGATCCCTTCACGAGGAATTATCGGGCTTAAGAACCTGCTCCTTACAGCCACAGAAGGGGAAGCTGTTATGGCGCATCGTTTTGACTCCTACGAACCATGGAAGGGAGAAATGCTGCAAAAACGCAATGGTTCGCTTGTAGCTATGGAAACGGGGATAGCAACATCATATGCCATAGACAAGCTTCAGGATCGCGGCAGGTTCTTCATTTTCCCGGGGGAAGAAGTGTATATGGGACAGGTTGTCGGTGAAAGCAGACGGCAGGACGATATTACTATCAATGTAACAAAGACAAAAAAACTGACAAACATGCGGGCTTCAGGTTCGGACGACAAGGCTGTTATTGCTCCCCCGGTCCGTTTCTCACTCGAAGAGGCAATGGAGTACATAGCTGCAGATGAATACATTGAGATAACACCCAAATCAATGCGACTGAGAAAGATACTCCTCGATGAGATCGACCGTAAAAGAGCCAGGAATGGCGAACAACAGCATCCCGGCTAAATCGGGGTGTCAGGTATCGTTTAATGATCCCTTTTTCAAATTCCTTCTCCTCATAATGATAAAATATACCGGCATGCCTGCCAGAATAAGAGTAAGTCCAATGGCTGGCCTCCCCTGGCCTTGTCATTATGCTGTTGAGTGACTGAGCAAACATATATGCCGGAACCAATGATATTAGCAACAACTATGATAACAACATAACCTAATCCCAGTGTCCTTACCAGGTTCCTTTGATTTCCCATGGGGGCGAAATGAATTACAGTCCTAAAGTAGGTAATAAGTTAAGATGCAAATTGGCAAATGTTTTCAAACGATATAAAACGGAATTATTATCATTTATGTGCAGAGAAAAAAGGAATTGCCAATATCTTTGAAATAATGTATTTTTAAAGAAAAGCCGGCACTTTGAATGTCTGAAAGTTATTTAGTGAGATAACTAAAAGGCGACCCTTTAAACGATTGGCATAAGACTGGTGCCGGCTTTATATCTTAACTCGCTGCACAGGATCAGAAAGTAATAACGGATTTATCCTTTTTTTGTTGCCTGATGTACAGGAAAAGTCAGTATGCCGCCGGGCAATGAAGTCAGGTGGTATATAGTTATGTTCCGTAAAAACTGATCTGATATCCTGTTATTTCAGGTTCTTTTCAAACCACCTGAGCATTTCCATCTTCATCTGATCAGTATAAACATGTCCGGTATTTTCGTAAATAACACTTTTGAAGTTTTCCTCTTTTCCATAAAGGCTGTACACTTTTCTGAGCTTTTTTTCCAGGGTGATCATCCCGCTAAGAGGCGATCCTTCATCGCTGTCGCCGGTGAGAACTAGAAATGGCCTTGGGGCAATAAGACCCATAACCGCCTCGGTATCAAAATGATTGAGCATCCCCGGAACAAAATAGTAAATACCGTGGGCTTTAAGCTGCCTCTGTTCAATAAGTTCCCGGTAGCGTGTAAAACAGGCTACTCCGACAACACTGCTTATCCTGTCATCGAGAGCGGCAAGCCACCATGCGCGAGTACTTCCCATGCTCATACCCTCAACACCTATTCTTTCTGCATCAATTTCAGGCCGGGTTACCAGATAGTCCAGTGCAATCTGTTCATCACGCAGCTGCATGCCCCAAAGTGATCTTCCAAACCAGATATTGATCTTGAACTGCGACATCTCCTGATCAGATCCTGCCTTCATGGTTTCAAGATCACCGGCTGGGCCCTGACCAAGCCTTTCTCCGTTGAAATAACTGTCTATAGCCATTACGGCAAATCCGTTGGATATCAGCAACGCAAGAACATCCTGGGCTGTGTTTGAAGCTGAACCGAATATATTGTCTTTGCTGCTGCTGTGCCCGTGAAGACCAACTATTACCGGAACCTTGCCCTTTACTCCGGCCGGTATGGCAAGATAACCCGGGATCCATGAGTCAACCTCATTGTCTATAATAAACTTCTCCAGAATATATCCGTCTCTCTCCTCTCTTGACAGAGTTCTTACATTCAGTTGCTTCGGGCGGGGAGGTATATCACCCAGAAGCTTATTCAGGGTTTCCTTAACCTGTATCCTTTCCTTCTTCCATACCGCTAATCCGGAAGGAAAATCAAAATCGGGATAATTCCACCTGGTATAATGCTCAGGCACCCCTTCCCATGGTTCCTGCCAGACACTTTCAGGCTTCATTACAGCCTGACCTGCAACGTTCATTGATAACATCCCTGCAACAACAACTATCAGGACAATTTTTATTTCTGCACAATAACTCATCGCAGTAAAGATTAGGTATTTAAAATATTTTTTCGCTGTATCTAACGATATTAAATCATCCGGTTTCCGTGCATGGTTACAGAGCCCGCCTGATCTGTTACATAATGCAGATCAGGCCTGTCAGAGCGCCAAAACAACCGCTTATGTGGCCAACTTTAAAAAATTTCACCTGCCTGATAAAGGCTGTCTCTGCATAACAATCCTGCTGTCGTTGTAAATGGTCCAGACAGAATCCCTTCCATCAACCGGGAAATAACTTTCGAAAGTGGTGTTTGTATTAAGTATGACGGGAGCCGGCAGGTTTTCCGGGAAATCTTCCATCTTCAGGCCAAGATCTGTCAAGCTGGAAGAATATTTCCCATTGTTACGGTAATATTCATTTTGAGCATAATAGATCATTCTTAAGCCCCACTTTGTATCCATTCCGGTGTCTGTCACAAATGGTTCAGTGCCTTTCCCCGCTTCAATTGAAGAAAACTGAAGGTATCCCCACATTTCAGGCATATGCATGTTGATGCGGCCCTGAGGTGACCACACCCAGTTATCCTCAGGAAAAGGCCTTCCGGTTGCAGGATTTATTTCTTTCCTGTATCTGCCTTCTTCAATAACTGTCCGCCACTCAACCCTCGAGAAGTCAATTCTCCACTGATCTCCTGCAATTGGCAGCCTGCCTTTTGCTGAGCACTCTCTCAGGGCTGACAGAGGAATGGAAAATTCAACCGTCCAGCTTTTATCAATATCAGCCGGATTATTGATGGTACCATCAACATGTACTCCCACTTTCATGTCGGGTATATCCCACCTGGTAACAGCTTTTCCCCCATCACGATAGGGTTTCAGCAAAAGCAGGTCCCAGGTCGTTCCATATGCATTCACTTCAATCTCATAATAAGCATGCGTGTCTCCGTCAGGATCGATGAATATCTCGAAATCATTATCCATGAAGATCACTGTGTCGCGCTGCCTGAGAGTTGCCCATACATGCGGCTCTTCTAGCTCTGCAGCTACGTATAGAAAAGCATCATCCCACAGCATTTTCGCCCGGGTTCTGTAACGAGGTTCCGGCTTGGCATCGCCTTCAATATCAACAAAATAGTCAGTCCATGGCACATCATTCCATGATTTTTCATTTATCAGACCATCGACAATAATAGGTGATACAGTGCGGTAACACACATACTCTTTGGGTTGTGGCTTTGGTGGTATGAACTGTTTTATATCTGTTTCATTCTGAGCAACATCTGAACAGGAAAACATCAGGGCAAAAAACACCGTTGCAGGCAACAAACCGGAAATCACAGATCGGAAAGACAAAAACATGGACTTACTTTTCATCATAATGTAATTTTGATTTTAACGGTATGATGAAACCGTACATGATTGAAAATCACATTCATTATGTATTTGCGTTTGAATTTAATCATGTGGGTTTCACGATACTATGGTTTATAAAATGATTGAGACTTACAATATCAATAATGTTTGAAGAAGTGTTTATCAGTGAATATTATTTACCAGATCAAATATAAGCCATACAACACTAAAATGAGAATATTTCCCGGTTTTTTCCTGACTTTTTAAAACCTGTCCTGCGCAAAGCGTTTTGTTTTAACGGTCATTATGGTTATGGCAGATTAAATACTATTCGTTTTACAACGTACTGTTCCTTTTACACTGATACTATCTTTTTACATATGTACATTTTTATTTATTCCTGTTTTCCACTACGGTTTTTGGTTCTGATTGTGATTCATCCGGATGAACGCTGCCCATTTCATGTATATCCGGCCTTCGGGTATAAGTGTTGAAGAAAATTTTATGATATTTATAGTCTTTACGATATGTATTCCTAAATTTACTAATGGAAAATCAAATAATAATATAATCATGAAAGGATCAAGATTCTCAAGACGCAGTTTTGTCACTGCCGGTTCGGCAATGGCTGCCTCGGCTTTTGTTCCGGGGGCATCTGCCGCGACTACTGGTCTGCAGGCAGTAGAAATCCACTCGATGCTTAATGTAATGAGCTTTGGTGCAAAAGGAGACGGAATAACCGATGACACCGCAGCGGTCCAGAAAGCCCTTGATCAGGCCGGATTAACCCACGGGGCAGTATTTTTCCCGGAGGGCAATTACCTTTGCTCGGAGCTGAAAGTCAGGGAAGGGACCGGTCTTCATGGCCTGCCGGCCTGGAGTTACAGAAAAGGAATGGGAACCATTATCTCTCTGAAGGGAGAAGGTTCCAAATGCCTGCTAAACCTTACCGGAGCTTTCGGCGCTTATCTGTTCGGACTATGCCTCAACGGCAGGGATGTTCCGGGGGAAGTTCATGGCATCCTGATAGATAAACCTGACTACGGCACCCAGGAAGACACTCCGAGAATTGATACCTGCAGGGTTGAAAACTTCTCGGGCGACGGAATAAAACTTGAAAGGATATGGTGCTTCTGCGTACGTCACTCCCATTGTTTCAGGAACAAAGGCTGCGGATTACTTGTGCGGGGCTGGGACGGCTTCATTCTCGACAACTGGTTCTCGGGCAACGGGAAAGCCGGCTATGCATCCTATGATGAGAATGCATCCAACACGCTTACTGGAAACAGGATTGAATGGAACCGCGAAGGAGGCATAGTCATCCACGGAGGATCGCACTATAACATCACAGGGAACTATATCGACCGTTCCGGAAGGAGTGGTATTGCCTTGCTGACAGGGCCAAATAACAGGGGATGTGAAACAATAGCCATGACAGGAAATGTGATATACCGCAGCGGTAAACCGGAATGGGGTCAGAATGATGAATATGACAGTTCACACATCAGACTCGAATACACAAAAGGCCTGGCTTTTATCGGTAATGCCCTGAACGCTGGAAGAGATGACGGAGGGAAGGGAACTTTTTCACCTGATTACGGCATAGTCCTGAAAGGACTTGAAAGCTCAGTTATTAAGGATAATGTGATGCACAGGGGTGCTTTAAAACAACTTCTGGTTGACCTGGGAGGTCATGGTGAAGGTGTAATCATTAAAGATAATGTAGGTTCACTCAGAAAGCCGGAATAAGCCCCATAAATCAAGCCATTCAACATGAAACATTCTTGTACAACTTCTCAGAACAGAAAATTGAAATCAATGAATGCCCTTTGCTAATTATTTGTTTTACAGAAGTATGAAAATAATGTTTAATATAAACCCACATTTATAAAATACTCAAACACGGATGTATATAATATTCAGTCAATGTGGATTACATCAGACCATTAAAATCAAAATTATATTATGATGAAGAAAACTATCCTCTTCCTTGCCCTGTTAATACTTTCAGCAACTTACCTGCTGGCACAAAACGCCTCATATCTGTTGCACGACGGCTGGAAAGCCCGCAAAGCCAATGAAGTACTTATGGACGGGACTGAAATTACCGGTCCCGCCTTCAAACCCGCCGGATGGCTTGATGCTGTTGTGCCTGGCACCGTTCTTACAACACTTCTCGAAAATGAACTGGTTCCTGATCCGTTTTTTGGAATGAACAATAATCTCATTCCCGACGTGCATGATATCGGAAGGGATCATTACACTTACTGGTTCTATAAAGAGTTCGACACTCCCGATCTCAGCGAAGGACAGGAAGTATGGCTTAATTTCAGGGGCATAAATTATTTTGCCGACATTTTTCTCAATGGAAACAGAGTGAACACCAAAACTCATGAGGGCATGTTTCTCAGGGAAAGGTATCTTGTTACTCCATACCTCAATAAAGGAGAGTCAAATAAACTGGCAGTATGGGTTGCTCCTCCCGATCCGGCCGGTAATGCTTATGCCGGACAGGGAGGTGATGGGACCATTGGACGAAGCGTTACAATGCAGTTCACTGCAGGATGGGACTGGATCTGTCCGATACGCGACAGGAATACAGGCATATGGGATCAGGTCTCCCTGGATATAACCGGCCCCGTTGATATTAAAGATCCCTATGTCATAATCAGGGTCCCGGGGGTCAGAGTACCGGGGGATAAGCAATCTCCGGCTTTTGTAAAAACATCGGCCGAGCTTTTAAACACTTCATCACAGACCATAAACGGCACTGTAAGCCTGGAGTTTGAAGGATACAAAAGCTCGTTAAAAGTTGTTATTGAACCATTTGCACAAAAAGAAATCTCATTCCCCGAAATAAGAGTCAACGATCCGCGGCTGTGGTGGCCAAACGGCATGGGCGATCAGCCGCTGTACAACATGAAAATGGTGTTCATCCCGGCCGGCGGTAATATCAGCGACTCGGAATACATTACCTTCGGAATCAGGGAAACCGGTAATTACTTTGACGAAAAAATAAAAGGGCGGGTGTTTACCGTCAACGGGCAGAAAATATTTATAAAAGGAGGAAACTGGATTGCTTCGGATGCTCTGCTCCGCTTGTCTGAAGAGCGCTATGATGCCGAGATCAGGCTGCATGCCGGAATGAATATGAACATGATCAGAGTCTGGGGCGGAGGTCTCACTGAACGGCCCTGGTTCTATAAGGCCTGTGATAAATATGGGATACTGGTCTGGCAGGATATATGGATCACAGGTGACTGCAATGGAGAATGGCTCGACCCGCTTAAGAAGGAGTCGCAAGCCAGACGAAAGGCTTACCCTGACAACCATGAACTTTTCCTGGTATCACTTGCTGACCAGGTGAAAATGCTTAGAAACCATCCCAGCCTTTACCTCTGGTGCGGAGGCAACGAAACATATCCGCCGCAGGATATTCTGAAGGCACTTGAAAATGACCTCTTTCCGCGCCTCGATCCATCAAGGTTCTTCCTCGACATGTCAACATCACCGGTACTCATGACCAACACAATTGGAGGTGTGGGCGACGGGCCATATGGAATAAGGGAGCCTGAAAAGATATTCACCGAACAATCATTCCCTTTCAATCCTGAGACCGGTTCCATCGGAATACCAAATTATGACGGTCTGAAAAAAATCATCCCTGAAAATGAAATGACACCCCCTCAATCATCCAGGGCAGGAGGATCATGGGCATATCATAAATACCTTCCCCTGATGAATTTCCCTGACAGGTACGGTAAAGTGAAGGATGCAAGGGATTTCTGCGTCAAGGCCCAGATAGTTAGCTACGAACAATACAGAGCTCTGCAGGAAGGATTCAACTATAAGATGTGGGACTGGTATACCGGTATGCTGGTGTGGAAAAATCAGAATCCATGGACAGCTCTGAGAGGATTTTTTTATGATTACTATCTCGATTACACAGGAGGCTACTTCGGATACAAACATGCAGCTGCACCAGTACATATACAACTAAACCTGAACGACTCGGCAGTCTGCGTTCTGAACCACACCGCAAGGAACCTTAAGGATCTCGCTGCAGGCATTGTCCTGTATGACATGCATGGAAAGATCCTTTCGGAAAAAACCAGCAAAGTGAATGTCGGTGCACAGAGCGTGGTGCTGCTCGACAAGGTTGTGCTTCCGGCCTCTCCTGAGAATGTATTCTTCCTTAAGCTTACACTGAATGATAATGGCAAGGCGGTAGATGAAAATATATACTGGTTAACCAACAAGCCGAAATCATATGAGAAACTGAATGAGCTTGCCCATGTAATCTTAAAAACTGACATAAAAAGGAATGATGAAAAAACCGCTGATATTAAAATTTCAAATCCCAGCAATGAAACAGCCTTCTTTATCAGGCTGAAAGTAACTGACGAAGCGGATGAACTTGTTCTGCCTGTTTATTTTGATGAAAATTACTTTACCCTTCTGCCTGGCGAAGAGAAGAATATTAATATAGAATTCTCCCGCCCTGCAGGAAACGGTTATAAGCTGGTTGTTGAAGGATGGAACAGCGGACCTCATGAGATTAAATTCTGAGAAGCAGATCAGGCTTTTACTGATTAGGTGTCTGGTCTCTTAGGAAAATAAAACATTTCAAAAACAATCTGATAATAAAAAATTCAACGTTGGCGTAATTGGTTACAGCTGGGCTGCGGGGGCTCATATTTCTGCCATAAACAATACGAGCCTCGCACAGGTCACAGCTCTTTGTTCATCAAGAAAACTTGACTCGGAAAAGACAAGTTCCAAACATGGTTCCTGCATTACCTGTTATACCGATCTGTCCAATCTGTAAAGTTGCCGGATTCAGGGGATGTTTCTAAGGATCCGGGGGACCTTTGCACTGCAGGGCAAACTTTGATTGCCCTGACTTATCAGAGACAACTATTGACCTGAACAATTAATTCTCATAGAAGACCTTTATGCTATCAGTATCCAGTCTCATCCTCAACCAGTTCAGGATCTTCTCCCTTTCGCTATTGGCAGGTAGTTTCCCTTTGTTTTTAAAAACGACAACTCTTACCCAATTCTGAACTGAATCCGTTTCTGCATACTGATATGAATTTGCATAGTAACAACCTACTATTCCGGGGTACAATGTCCTTATCTCTTCCAGCAAAACCTTTCCCATGAAATGACTTGAATACAGGCTGTCAATTTTCACTTCTTTTTCTTTCAACAAATCAGACAAACGAGTGATTTCCAGTTTCAGCTTGTCAACTTCACTTGTTCTGGCGGCAAATTCATCAAATGATAATCCCTGCTGAATATCAATCCCGGCATCTTTCAGCGAAAAATCAGAACTTCTTCTTCTTATTTCCTCCTTCTGTACTTCTGTAAGGCTTGTGCCTCCGTATACAAGGGTAATTGTTCTGGTGCTTGGATTGATCTCATGTTTCAGGAGAAGATTGCCCTGCATATAACTTATATTATCTATATACTTTGACGCATTTTCATTAAACCTCTCTTTCTGAACAAGATTATACCCGAAATAAATACTGGGTATTAAAACAAGTGCTATTACAACTGAAATCCATCTGTTAACCTTCTTTTTCTGTGCATTGTCAACGAGTGTTGTTATGGGAAATTTCAGGATCTTGCAAACGACCACCGCAGAGATGGCAATGAATACCGTATTAATGGTGAACAAATACATTGCACCGAAAAAGTATTCAAACTGGCCCGTTGCCAAACCATAACCTGCCGTACATAGAGGAGGCATGAGTGCTGTTGCTATAGCAACTCCGGGGATCACATTCCCTTTCTGTTTTGAACTTATTGCCACTATTCCTGCCAATCCGCCGAATAAAGCAATCAACACATCGTAGATTGTAGGGCTTGTCCTTGCAAGCAGTTCTGAGTGGGCTGTTGAAATCGGACTTATTGCAAAATAAGCGGTTGACGCCAGCAGACTTGCAATCACCGCGAAAATAAAGTTCTTGATAGCTTTATTGAAAAGCGGGAAATTATAGGTTGCAATGCTGTATCCCATCCCATTTATCGGACCCATTAGAGGTGAAATGAGCATGGCGCCAATAATCACAGCAGTGGAATTCATGTTAAGCCCTACTGATGCAACAATAATGGCAAATACCAGGATCCAGAGATTGGTGCCTTTAAAAACCAGATCTTTCTCTATGACAGTATGCGTTTTCGTGAAATCATCGACCTCACTCTCAAGATCTATATAGCTCAGGAATTTGTGCATCAAATCTTTTCGTGCCATATTATAACAGTTTTATGAGAACAAGAATAGTTAATTGATTCAGAAACTATTTTTAAGCATGCGAATATAAATAAAATGCCTGTAATATGTTCTGTATATAAACTGTCACTGTATTTCAGATAATTCTATTTTTTTTATCTTGCATCCCGTTTCAAAAACACAAGAAAATGGAAGAGAAACTCAACTTTATGTCTGACAAGATTATACCGTGGTTACTATTGCACGGAATAAAGATTCTGGTTATTGCGGTTGTTGCATATCTGCTTAACTTGATATTAAGCAGAATAATTATCCGAACTGTAAGGATTGCGGTTGTCAGGGATGAAACGACATCTGAAGAAGCTGAGAAAAAACGTGAGGACACCCTGATACGTATATTCAACGGAGCACTGCGCGTAATCATAATAGCATTGGCATTGATGATGATACTGCAGGAATCAGGCATCAAGATAGGGCCTATCCTTGCAGGAGCCGGAATAGTCGGGGTGGCTGTCGGATTCGGAGGTCAGTATCTTATCAAGGACGTAATAACCGGCTTGTTTATGATACTGGAAAATCAATACAGGATAGGTGATAGTGTAATTATTGACGGAACCACTGGCCTGGTACAGGACATAAGTCTCAGGAAAACCACCTTAAGGGACATGGATGGTACCGTACACCATATAAATCATGGTTCAATTACGCTGGTATCAAATCAATCCAAAGATTTTTCCAGGATAAATCTTGATATTGGGGTTGCCTACAAAACAAACCTTGAGCAGGTTATTGAAGTAATTAACAAAACAGGTGAAGAGCTTGCTGAGGATCCTGTTTTCAAGGACAAAATCCTCAGTCCTCCGAAGTTTTTAAGAATAAATGATTTTGCAGAATATGCCATCGTAATTAAGATCCTGGGAGAAACCAAGCCCTTAACACAATGGGAAGTAACCGGGGAACTCCGCAAGCGTCTTAAGATAGCGTTTGACAGGGAAGGCATTGAGATACCGCTCCCTCAGCGGGTAATACATCAGGCAGGGCGCTAAACGCCGCTTATTCTTCTCTTGTATTCTGCCAGAGCTTCATCGAGCCGTTCACGCGCTGTGTCATCACCCGGCACATTATGCGAAGGATGGATATAGAGTTTAACCCCACGATCGGCCAGTATCTCGGCAACGGTTGTAATTGTCATCCATACACAGGTGATAAAGGCCATAGTGGAAACAGGGCCGATCTTGTCTTTATGGTTCTTCAAAGTTACAGAGGCATCGCCAAGAGGAGCGCATGTATCAACAACGATGTCGGCCAGATCAAAAATAGTCTTGCCGCATGAATGCCTGGTCTTTTTGCCTTTGGCCTCAGCCGCAGAGCCAAAAACAACAACCTTCATGCCCTTTTTCTTAGCTTCAAGTGCAACATCAATATTAACATTGTTTATTCCGGAATGGGAAAAGAGCCACATAATGTCGCGTTTGTCAAAATCGTAACCCTTCATTATCTCAACTCCATAACCTTCCACCCTCTCGAGAAATACAAACTGATGGACTCCCATCTCCCCTGTGATTCTTGTGAAAAATGTAAGCGGCAGTTCTATCATCGGATGAAATCCCACAAATCCACCTATTCTGGGATACATTTCTTCAATAGGTAAAGTGGCATGGCCACAACCGAATGTATGTACCCATCTGCCGCATTCGATGGTATCAGCCATCACTTCCGCTGCCTTCCTGATATTGTCCATCTGGGTTTCTTCTATGCGGCTCATTACGCCACGTGCATTTTCAATCCATTGTTTTGCTAACATATTCAACAGTTTAATTAATAATTTTTTATTTGGTAGATTTTCCTGATTTATTCAAAATAATAAAAAACAGCACTATCATTATCACCAGTTCGGCAGATGCAACCGTAATAAGATGTCTTATCCCATAGTTTTGTGCAATGAAGCCCATTCCATAGTTTATAAGCATGTTGCCGAGGAGTCCTACAGCCATAACAATGCTGAAGGCGGTTCCCGAAAGATCACTGAATCGTTCTCCTACCAGACCCAGCATAATTGGGAAACCTCCTGCAAGACCTGCTCCAATAAGAAAAAGTCCTGCTACAGCGGCATAGAATGATATGCCGGCTTTAAGAAGTAAAAGGCCGGTGAATATTAATGCAAACGATATTATCATGATCTTTAATGTTGAGGCAGACCTGAAGAGGCTTCCCAGGAACAGTCTCATCACCACCATCCCTGCCACAAACAGTGACAACCCATACAGGGCGCTACTTTCCGGAACTAACATGCTGTTGATCAGGAAAGATGTCGTCCAGTTATTAAGGATACCTTCAAAACTGCTCTGGAAGAAGAGATAAAAGGCGATAAGGATCAAAACGTTATCCTTAATGAGGGATATGCTTCTTTTCAGGGGGAATCCCTGCGACTGCTTGGGTGGGGGCAGCTTTATAAACAGGAAAATAAACGCGGTTACCAGGGTAAGAACACCCACTGCTGCAAGAATAGTCTCAAAGCTGTATTTTGCCCGGAGCAATCCGAGTACCAGGGGCATGCCCAGCGCTCCTATCCCGAAGAATACTCCCAGGAGGCTCAGGTTGGCTGCTTTATCCTTATCACTTATATCTGACACCAGGGCATTTGTTGCTCCATTAACAGCTCCTCCGCCAAGGCCAATGAAAAAGATGTAAATTTTAAGCAGTTCCTGTGATGAAGAAAATGCCACGCCCTCAAAGCCGGCAAACAGTAGAAGGCACGACAGCGATAGGAGGAGCTTGTAGCCTGATTTGTCAACAACAGGCCCGAAAAGCAGCGATCCTGTAAGGATGCCGAAAGGAAGAATGGAGAAAAGAGTCCCTGCCGCAATATCACTGAGACCAAGCTTCTCTCTCAGGTCGGGAATAATGGAGCCAAGGGTTATAAGCGCTATCCCGAACAAAAGTATTCCCAGGCATGCTGCCCAGAAAACAATTTTCTTATTATATGTCCCTGCGTGTAATACTGCCATTTCAGATAATGTTTTTCAATGCAAGATATCCGGCGCCATAAACACCCGCTTCGCCTCCAAGAGCTGAAACATCGAGAGTTACACGTTTCATGCTCACCGGCTGAGCCCATTTGGCAGCTTCCTTGCCTATTGAGGGTATGAGTGATCTGGCCGGACCGAAAATGCCTCCACCAAAGATAATCTTTTCAGGATTAAAAATGCTGACAAGGTTGGCCACTGCCATCCCCCAGTATTCAACACACTCATTTATTATCCTTACAGCAAGCGGATCATTCTTTGCAAAAGCATTGAACACATCGTATGATGTGATATTCTTCAGATTTTTCGCTGAAAGTTCTCCGTTGTAGTCTTTTTGCACCTTAATATATTGCCTTGCCACTTTCCCTATTCCTTCTCCGGAAGCATGATATTCAAAGCATCCACAACCGGTATAATGTTCATAGTAAGGTTTGCTGAGAGCCATCCAGCCTATGCTGCCTGCAATATCTTCGTTGCCTCGCAGTATACGTCCGTCAATAAGTATTCCGGCACCTATGCCTGTGCCAACTGCCAGAAAGACAGCATCCCTGCATCCCCGGGCATTTCCCTGCCATACTTCCCCAAGTATGTAGCAAGCACGGTCACTGTCAATTGTTACCGGAATATCACCCGTAACATCCCTGATTTCTTCAAGCAATGGATAATTATCCCAGCCAGGTATGTTTGGAGCCCAAACCGTTCCTTTAGCCTTAAAACTGATTCCCGGAACTGAAGCACCTACGGACCTTACCTTTATGTTTCTTTTCTCAGCTTCTTCAATCATCTCCTGAATAATCCCGGCAACAAGCTTTCCTGCTTCCGAACCTTTTCTCGCTCCGAGAGAATATAATTTACTGCAAATAGGCTCCCCTTCCTGCGTAAAAAGTGATGCGGCAAGTTTTGTGCCTCCGATATCAATACCCAGAACTGCCATATAGTTTTATTTTTTAAAGATTCAATGCAAACTAAGAAGGTCATCTATCCTTACAAAATTGTAAGCCCTGCTTTTCAACTCCTTTATAAGGTCAGGCAGAAAATGGTAATACTTGTCGGTTCTTCCCGGATGAGTCCCGATATGAACAAGCAGAATAAAGCCATTCAGCCCGTTAGATGATTCCTTTTCATAATTCAGGATTGATTTATGTATTGTTTTGCTGTCGACATATTTTTCACCCATATCCGGATACGTATAATCGGCGTTACTCCTTGTACCGGGTGAAAAATTGATAAGACACAGGCCGGCTTCACCAGTCCATTTTGAGATGGAATCATTGTACCATTCATACGGAGGAAGAAAAAACAAGGCTTCTTCCTTTTTTATGCCAAGTTTTTTCATCTCCGCATAATTGTTTTCCAGATCATCCAGAAATTCCTGTTTCGTCACCAGCAGGCTGTCGCGTTTAGTCCAGTCACAATAAAGAAGATGCCTGTCGGAATGTGCTCCGAGATAGTTGCCGTTTTTATGCAGCTCTTCAAGGGCTTCTGTGAATTTTTTATTCCTGTAATAATTGCCTGTAAGAAAAAAAGAAGCATTAATACCATTTTCATTGAGGGTTGCTGCAATGTATTCCGCTCCGTCGGCAAATTCATCGCCTGTAAATACAAGGGCGAGATTTCTTATCGTTGTGTCTCCCCTGATAATTGCACCCTGTTCCAGGATGTAATTATCTCCGGGGCTTTTGAATGCTGTTATTTTAATAACATCCTGATCTGACGGGGTCTGATTCCTGACTTCATTACCGGCATTCCGGCATGTTAATGTAAGGCACGCCAGCAGAATAAAAGATAGGGTTCTGTTTTTCATTTTGGAACAATTCAATTAAGATTTTTTTAAAAGTCCGGTTATTTTATCTGTTTCCCGCTCACAAACACCGATTCTATGGCAAACTCGCCGTTAAACACTATAAAGTCAGCTTTGTATCCGGCTTTTATCATTCCCCTGTCTTTAAGCTGCATCAGGTGTGCAGGATATAACGAAGCCATCCTGAGAGCTTCGTCTGTATCAATGCCTGCATAGTCAATGCAATTCTGAACTGCCTTCATCATGCTAAGGATCGATCCTGAAAGAGTACCGTCAGGCAGGGTAAAACGGTCATTTTTTCTGAGATGCATGTTATTTCCGCTGAATCTGTCTTCCTCAACTGCATCGCTTACCAGAAAAAGCCTCTCATTCATAAGTTTCTTAGCAATAGATACTGTTTGAAAATGAACATGTACACCGTCGGCTATTATTGCTGCCATCACATTTTCGGATGCAAAAGCAGCACCGGGCAGTCCGGGATCGCGATGGTGGAACTGCGACATCCCGTTAAAGAGATGGGTTACAGCCTGAATACCCCAGTCAAAGCCTTTGATGGCTTCATCATAGGTGGCATTGCTGTGCCCGGCCGACACAACAACATTATGGTCACAGAGGATTCTGATCACTTCCGGGCTGCATACTTCGGGAGCAACAGTCATCAGTTTTATCGTGCCCTCAGCTTCATCAAGAAGAGAACTCAGCTCGTTGGGTTCAGGTATCTTAATAAAATTCCTGTTATGTGCCCCCCTTCTGACATGGCTGATATAGGGGCCCTCCAGATGAAGTCCAAGAACAGCAGGATGAGGGTTTGATTTAATTATTCCGATAACTTCCCTGTAAACTTGCATAGAATCAGTCGGGACTGCCAGAAGGAACCCTGTAGTCCCCGTGCTGACAATACTTTCAGCAATAGCGTTCAAGGCTTCAGGCGACGCATCGGCCGTAAAAAGGTAACCCCCTCCTCCTGCTATTTGCAGGTCTATAAGCCCCGGAGCAATGAATAAACCATCACAGTCTTTTACATCCGCCCCCGCAGGTATATTCTCATTTTCAACAATTCCTTTTATTATTTCATCTTCACAAAGAAGAGTTTTTCCTTTAATTATTTCTATACCAGTGTATATTAAAGCGTTTACAAGTGCAGTAAGCATATCAGTCTCCTGAGAATTTTAATTAGACAAAGATAATATCCGGGCCTTTACATTCCATCCTGAGATCTTAAGAACCGGCTGAGAATTTGCCAGTGAAGCTTCGGGACAGGTTACTGAAACATCTGATTTCTCACCAGGCGCCAGGCTGAAATAGCTTCCTGACCAGAATGACGGCAACACCTCCTGGCCATCTGCCATCAACTGCGGTCTTATGAAAAAGGCGATCTTGTCAGAATTGTTTTCAATCCTGATCTTCCATTTCATGTCAGTTCCCACCCTTGACGCTTCAGTTACGCTTGCAGTCACAGTTCCCTCTTCCATGTCCTTCAAGGATTTGTAATCATCGCCCGGGGATATCCAATAAGCATTGTGAGAAATCACTTTGCCCGAAGCATCTTTCAGATTAAGAATAACAAATGAAAGACCTTTGGCTGATGACAATACCTGATCAACAGATACTGATTCTATTACATCAGAAGGAGCAAGTGTTACCCGGGTTGATTCACTGAAAAGCTTGTTTGAAGCCAAATCATAAACATCAACCGTGGCTGTAAGGGACGGTACTTCCCTGTATGTCCTGTTCAGCAAAGTTACCTTATGATTTATAAGATTAAGCTGGATGTGTACCGGTTCACAGGCGTTCTGCATAAAATAGTATCCGGCATTGGTCTGAAGGTACCAGTCATAGACCTGCCATACAACGCTCGGGAATGCTGCATTGAGCTTCCAGAGCATTACCCCTCCGATGTCATTCAGCTTGTGTCCCGCCGCTTCAAATATTCCCTGGTATCCGGCAGCATTCATAAGCTGCATTTTATCACAAAAATCCTCCATGCTTAATGGTTCTCCGTATCTCTTTACCATATCTTCATAGTACAGGTCCCAGCGGCCGTTGCCTGTGGCTGCATCATGATAACCCCATGTATTGTTCAAAGGGAATGGCTTTGTTTTATCCCAGACAAGATCAGGGATTATTTTGGGCAGAATATTGTAGGGAGGCATGGATGGAAGTCCGGTCTCATCTTTAAAAACCCAGTCTTTCCCGGCAATTGCCCTGGCATAGTAATCTTTCGGATCTTTCCAGGTGTATGGTCCTCCGCTGTATACTCCTGCAGGGAGGTTATCAGGCCATGAGCCGGGCCAACCTTCGGGAAGCCTGGCAAAGCCTGAGGAACTTGGGATAAATGGTCTGGTGCCGTCATAATCGATTATGCTGTTTCGCATGAAATCATAGAGTTCCTTTCGTGCATGACCTTCATTGCCTCCGGTCCAAAGCAGAAGACTGGGGTGATTGCGTATACGCAATATTGTACTGACAACATTTCTTTTGAATACCTCTCCTTCGAGCGGCCAGTCGGGTGATCCTTTAAATTCGCCCTGGGTGTCGCCGGTTACCCAGAAATCAGACCAGACAAGCAATCCGTACCTGTCGGCGGCATCAAAGAATTCATCACAGGGGGTAACTCCTCCACCCCATATCCTCACCAGGTTAATATTGGAGTTGCGGCAAAGCCTGAGTTCATGATCATATCTCAGAGAATCGCGGTTCATCATGAAATCGGGCACCCATGCTCCACCCGTAAGATGGATCCGTTTCCCGTTGACATAAAAATCCCGCCTCCAGGTACCGTCAACTTCAAGTGCTTTTGTGGATACTGTCCTTACACCAAAAAGGAAGGTTGTGTCATCGGAAATCCCTGAATCGTTTATATACCGGAGTCTCAACCTGTACAGATTCGGCTTCCCATAACCATTGGGCCACCAGACAGCAGGGTTCTTAAGAATTAATTCCGGAGTGTTTTCAGAATTCAGCGTCACCTCATTTGACTTGCCATTCTCAACCACAACGTCCTTTACAAACTGAAAAGATTTTCCTGTAAAGTTTTCGGGGATAATACTCACCGACAATCTGCCATTTTCATTTGAGTTACCATGATTAAAAAGGCTGAGGCTCAAAGAAAGTTTTGCCTCTGATGTGTCAGGTTCGTTGACAAGTTCGGTTATTACTCTCGCGTTTCCAATGGTAACATGACCCGTAGTCCTGAGATATACCGGCAGCCATATGCCCATGTTCCTGTCCCTTACCGGGGGCACCCAGTCCCATCCTACCGAACACGCCATTGTAACGTTTTTCCCGATGTCGCCCGTAGGGCCTCCGTTAAGGTAAAAATCGCCAAGAGCCTCAAGCTGTTCCTTGTCAGGTAAGCCCGGATAATCAAGAGGATAGATCTTTACAGCCAAAGCGTTTTTCTCCCCGGCCTTGATAAACCTGCTCACATCCAGATTATGCTGGGCAAACATGCCTGCCATCTGAGCGGAATCAGCAACCTGGTTCCCATTGATCCATACTGCCGCCCTGTAATTTATACCCTTGAAAATCAACTGAAAACTTCGACCCGCATCACTGCCGGGCACATCAAAAACTGTACGGTACCAATATGGTTTTTTCCAGGGATTGGGCTCACCGGGCAGGTAACTGTATTTTTCAAGATCATATTGCTTATTGAACTCATCAGAAGCATCGGGAATAAGCATGTTGTTCATGCCTGAATACGGATCGGGATAGATTCCGTTTGACACAAGTCCTGTAAGAACTGTTGAAGGGACCCTGACCGGGAACCAATAAACCTTTGACCTGTAATCAGGTAATGATATTTCTTCACCCTTTTCATCTATCTGTGCCGATGACTGGAGTTCAAAGACCTGAAGCTTTTTCTGCCTGACATTATTCCCGGCCGGCTGTTTGCATCCTGCTACAACGATAAGGAGTAAGATGGCAAATCTGACATAAATTGACAAAGTGATTGTTTTCATTAAGTTATGGTTTTATCGGAATACAATGCAATATGTATTTACAATCTATATTTTAAGACATAATCAGGTAACGCTACCGAAATTAAAAAAATCGAATTTCCAATTTAGACAAATTTATCTTTATCAGAAGAAAAAATTATATTTGTTTGTCCGTTTGCCGGGATTATGTGATATGGCCCAAGAAAAATATCAATTTGAATTGATAAGTAACCCCCGGTGAGAAAAAGGTTATCTGATGGAATCAGAAATTCAAAAGAGAAGGTTTGGCACAGCACCGGTCTTTATCACGGCCATACAAACAATTCTTGGCGCAATCCTGTTTTTAAGGTTTGGATATGCAGTAGGGACACTTGGATTCTGGGGTTGCCTCATAATAATACTGCTCGGCCATTCACTCACAATCCCCACTGCTCTTGCCTTATCAGAACTGGCTACAAACAAGAGGGTTGAAGGAGGAGGTGAATACTTCATTATATCACGGTCATTCGGACTGAATATAGGAGCTACAATCGGTATGGCCCTATACCTTTCTCAGGCAATAAGTGTTGCATTTTATATCATCGCCTTCACGGAATCGTTTGAATTCATTTTCAATTTTTTTTCAGAATCACTTAATATCAACCTTCCCAGGCAGATAATCAGTATTCCTGTAACTATCCTGCTTAGTTTTTTTATACTTCGCAAGGGAGCAAACTTTGGAGTGAAAGCCCTTTATATTGTTGCAGGTATTATGCTTCTGGTATTATTGCTCTTTTTCTTTGGGAGAACTGATTTCCAGGCACAGGATAACACAAGCATTTTTTCCGGAGAGTTGAGGAATATGAAAGATTTTTTCGTAGTGTTTGCCATCGTATTTCCTGCATTTACAGGCATGACGGCCGGTGTGGGGCTTTCAGGTGATCTTAAAAATCCTGCAAAGTCAATCCCTTTGGGCACAATCCTGGCAACTGTTACGGGCATGGTAGTATATCTTCTGGTAATATATAAACTTGCCATCTCGGCTAGTCCTGAAGATATGCTTGATAATCAGCTTATTATGGCAAAAATAGCTGTTGGAGGTGCATTCTTCATACCTCTTGGGCTTGCCTTTTCAACAATATCCTCAGCCTTAGGATCAATAATGGTAGCGCCCCGCACTTTACAAGCCCTTGCACATGACGAATCATTCCCTTCTGCCAAAATCAACAAATGGCTTTCTTTTGCAAGGCGATCAGATAACGAACCGGTTAATGCCTCACTTGTTACAATTGTAATTGCATTGGTTTTTGTTGCACTGGGAAGCATAAATGCAGTCGCAGAAATCATTTCAATGTTTTTTATGGTAACATACGGATCGCTGTGCCTGATTTCGTTTTTAAACCATTTCGGATCCTCCCCTTCATATCGCCCTTCATTCAGGTCGCGATGGTATATTTCCCTTGCAGGAGCACTGATTGCAGTATGGGTAATGTTCAAGATAAACACTCCATATGCTATAACTGCAATCATTGCGATGATAGTTATCTATCTGTATATGAATTTTTACCATAAGGAACGACAGGGACTGGAGTCTCTTTTTGCAAATGCCCTTTTCCAAATCAACCGTAATCTTCAGGTGTATCTTCAAAAAGCAGGAAGCAAGAAGAAGACAAAGGAATGGAGGCCGAGTGCCATTTGCATTTCCAAGGATTCCTTCGAAAGGGCAATGGCTTTCAAGTTATTAAGCTGGATCTCATACAGCTACGGCTTTGGGACTTATCTTCACCGTATTGAGGGTTACTATTCCAGAACCACAAGCAAGCAGGCAGCAGAGGAACTCGCCAAACTCATTGAGATCTATGACACTGCCCATAACCAGGTTTTTGTTGATACCATAATTTCTCCGTCCTATACATCAGCAATCGCCCAGTCAATTCAGATTCCAGGTATATCAGGAATGGAAAACAACATGGTCATCTTTGAATATGACAAGGAAGACCCTGTGAACCTGAAAGAAATAATTGAGAACATACGGTTAGTAAAATCCGGGGACTTTGATATATGCCTGCTTGCAACAAGCAGGAAAGAAATGCTTTACAGGAATGGTATTCATGTATGGATCAATTTCGAAGATGCAGAGAATTCAAGTCTTATTATTCTGCTGAGCTTTATTATAGCCGGCCATCCCGACTGGAAAAAGACAAATATTAAGGTATTCCAGGTCTGCAAAGCTGAGAATTATAAGGAGACTCTCGATAAAACATCCCAACTGGTTAAAAGCGGTCGTTTGCCCATCACTGAAAAAAACATAGAGATTATAATAGAGAAGCCAGGGATGACATCCAAAAAACTTATTAATGAAAAATCGGCTTTAGCAGCTCTCGTTATAATAGGATTCCGGACTGAGGGTCTTAAGCATAACGGAGATGTTATCCTTGGTGGCTATGATGACCTGGGAACGATATTATTTGTTAATTCCCACGATCAGAAAGAAATAGTCTGATATTCTTAAATATCTTCCTCCCGATAGTCTTCCGGAATTGATTGTAATAATGGGTCTTCGCCTTTTCAGTACAGGACAATGCCTTTTGATTCCTGATGAATTAAGCCTTTAGAATTTTTGTACAAGCAGCCATATATCGTAGTATTTGGGAAATTGTTCCCTGACGCGACCAATTTCTTCCCTGGCTGCAGCAATGTCATCAGTTCCCATTACTGATACTCTGTAAAGACCTGCTTCGTTTTTAAGTACTTCCGACTTAAATCCGTCTGCAGCTACCTGTGACTGGTATTTTTTTGCATTTTCAGGATTTCTGAAACTGCCGATTATTACAAAATAATGATAAGGATCCGGGGGGGTGCTTTCAACAGGAACGAGTTTTTCTTCGACCTCTTTTACTTTAATAGGCGTAGCCGGGGCAAGTGTTTTGCTGATGGAAGTACCTTCAACTGATTTATTATCTTTTAATCGCTTCCCTGTAAGAGCGCATCCTGACGCAAGCATCAGCGAGGCGATTATTATTAGCGTGAAAATTCTCATAATGAATCACTTTATTTATTTAAAGTGTAAAAATAAATAAAAAACCCCGTCAAGGCAACGGGGTTTTTCAACAAAGTATATAAAGGTTAAAAAAGCTTCATCTTAGTCTCATCCTGCAATTATCTATATTTTTATCGTTGCAGGTTATCCGGATCTTATATTCACCAGAAATCAGTCGTTCTTTAGCTGCATGTGAAACTGATACCTGGCGGGAATTCTCAAAGGGTGCCGGAGCAACTGAAAGACCGGCAGTCAGATTAACCGGAGGCTCAGATATGGTCCATGCAAGCGCTTTATCATCTGGTGTTATTACTGTTCCTTCAGTCGTAGTGATTTAAATACTGATAGCTTCATTTCTTTTTCAACATTGCAATATAGGATTTTGTTTTAAAATTGCATCGGTCAGGATCAAAAAACAATTGAAAAACTGCAAATTAAATGAGGTTGAATATAAAACCATGGAACAAGTCGCAGGGAATCACAGATTGCTAATTTTGTTTTTATTTTCAAGTTCGCTAATCCCATGGTTACCTGCATGGAACCGAGTCGGTGAGCAGTGTGAATCCTATGCACCGGCCGGAATTCAACGGGCGATATCAGGCACCAGGAGGAAGCTCTTTTCTGTAATAGCTTTATGTGTTGATTTACCTCAACATTACACTTTTCACGGGAAATTGTTATTTCAGATACTTCCTTATGTTGTAAAGTTTGTTGAGAGCCTCAAGGGGAGTAAGATTATTAATGTCAAGATCCAGTATCTCGTCACGTATCTGTTTAAGGACAGGATCGTCAAGCTGGTAAATGCTTAGCTGCATGCCTTCCCTGTGATCAGCAAGGCCGGCTATTGGTTTAGTAAGTTCCTTTCTTTCATGGCTCTGCTCCAGCTCCTTCAGGACCTCATCGGCCCGTTTAACAATACTTCTGGGAATACCCGCCATTCTTGCCACATGAATCCCGAAGCTGTGCTCGCTTCCTCCCCTTTTAAGCTTTCTCAGGAAAATTACCTTGTTATTGAATTCCCTGATTGACACATTATAGTTCCTCACCCGCGGGAATGAATTTTCCATTTCATTAAGCTCGTGGTAATGGGTTGCAAACACAGTCTTGGCCCTGCACTTATTTTCATGGAGATATTCAATTATTGCCCATGCAATTGATATGCCGTCATAGGTACTGGTACCCCGCCCTATTTCATCAAGGAGGATTAGGCTGCGTTCCGACAGGTTATTCAGGATGCTCGCTGTCTCATTCATTTCAACCATAAAGGTCGATTCTCCAAGGCTTATATTATCCGAGGCTCCGACCCTTGTAAAAATCTTATCAACTATACCTATATGAGCTTCCTGGGCAGGAACAAAACAACCCGTCTGCGCCATCAGCACAATCAGGGCAGTTTGTCTGAGAAGTGCCGATTTCCCCGACATGTTGGGCCCGGTGAGAATTATTATCTGCTGATCATCATTATCAAGAAAAAGATCGTTCGGAATATATGATTCACCTGCCGGAAGTTGCTTTTCTATCACCGGATGCCTGCCTTCCCTGATATCAATGATTTTTGATTCATCAAGTACCGGCCTTACATAATTGTTTTCAGCGGATACTGTTGCAAATGAATGAAGGCAATCGATTCTGGCTATAATGGAGGCATCGAGCTGGACTGCAGGGATGTAACCGTTAATTGAGCCAACAAGATCATTAAACAGCCTGGTTTCAAGAACTATTATTTTTTCTTCTGCTCCAAGAATCTTGTTCTCATATTCTTTAAGCTCTTCGGTAATATATCGTTCAGCACTGACAAGGGTTTGTTTCCGGATCCAATCCTGGGGCACCTTGTCCTTATGGGTGTTCCTTACCTCAATATAATATCCGAAAACATTATTGAAGCCTACTTTCAGGGAAGAGATTCCTGTCCGTTCAATTTCGCGGGCCTGAAGTTCGGCAATATAATCTTTCCCGCTGTAAAGAACTTTACGCAGATCATCCAACTCCTGCGATATCCCTTCTGAAATTACGTTACCCTTGTTTATTTGTACCGGAGGGTCATTATTCAGGGTCCTGTCAATAAGTTCTGCCAGGGATTTGCATGGATTCATCTGATCAGAAAGCTTTACAAGAGGCTGGCAGCCGCTTTTGCTACAGAGCGACTGAAGAGGTTCTATGGCCATCAAAGCCCGTTTCAGCTGCACAACTTCCCGCGGATTAATACGGTTGACAGCAACTTTGGATATCAGCCTTTCCAGATCTCCCGTCTGTCTTATAAGCTCAGATATCTCCCTCATGAACAACGGATTGTCATAAAAGAAACTTGTGACATCAAGACGCTCATTTATCTGGTTTATATCCTTAAGGGGAAGTGAAATCCATCGTTTAAGCAATCTGCTGCCCATTGGCGAAATAGTCCTGTCGACGACATCCATTAAAGTTCTTGCTCCTTCGTAAGGGGTAAAAAAAAGTTCAAGATTCTTTATTGTGAACTTATCCAGCCACATATACTTCTCCTGATCTATCCTTGAAAGGGAAGTAACATGCCCAAGGTCGGCATGCTGTGTTATGTCAAGATAATACAGGACAGCTCCTGCCGCTATAATTCCAAAGTCGAGGCTTTGAACACCATAACCCTTCAAAGAGCTGGTTTCAAAATGCCTGAGCAGCCTGTCACTTGCAGCATCAGGTGTAAAAATCCAGTCATCAAGTTTATATGTATAGAATTTTGTTCCGAAATTTTCATTGAATAACCCGCTCTTGCGCTTCTCAAAAAGAACTTCCTTTGGTTTAAAGTTATTAAGTATCTGATCAACATATTCAAAGCTTCCTTCCGAAACCAGGAATTCGCCTGTTGAGATGTCGAGCAGTGCAATCCCTGCAACTGTTTTGTCGATATGAATTGCCGCCAGGAAATTGTTTTCCCTGTGATTAAGGGTGTTTTCGTTCAATGAAACGCCGGGAGTAATTAGTTCGGTAATTCCTCTTTTAACAATTTTCTTTGCCAGCTTTGGATCTTCAAGTTGTTCACAAATGGCAACCCGCTGGCCGGCTCTTACAAGCCGTGGAAGATAAGTATCAAGAGCATGGTAAGGGAACCCGGCCAGTTCAACAAATGAAGCCGAACCATTTGCACGGCGTGTAAGGGTTATGCCAAGTATCTCCGAGGCTTTAATTGCATCTTCGCCGAATGTTTCATAAAAATCACCAACCCTGAATAACAGGATCGCATCGGGATGCTTGGCCTTGATTTGCATGTACTGCTTCATCAACGGTGTTTCCACGTTCCTGATGCTATCCGGTATCTTGTTTTGTTTAGGAGACATATAGCGCTTCTGATCATTAACAAAGATAAAATATTATTAAAATCCTTTTTGAAATTAATTGATCCCATAAGGAAAACAACATCAGTTCCAAACTGTAAATTCCTTTTTTCCCGCTGAATGAATAAGCTTTGGGTTAAAAATTAATGTAGAAATCTTTTGTAAGACTTATATATTCATCAGTATATTCATGCCGCTGGCCTTTTTCCAGAGTAAGAAACTTCCCGGACGGAGTGCTCCTGGTCCTTGAAAATGCAAGCACAAGTCTTTTTACTTCTGATCGTGGTGTTGGCCTGATCTTAATTATATTATTGCAATATAAGCCAAATTCCCGGGCATGTGCGATAAATACAGTTCCCTCTGCATAAGGTAGTATAACCTGAAATCGTCCTTCGGGGCTGAGATATATGTCAACTCCCCTGAGAAGCTCCGCCGGCATCAGGCTGTCATTATGCCTTGCCGCGGCAGACCTTGCATCGCGGTTCTTTAATGATCCCGTGAAATAAGGAGGATTTGATACTATCAGGTCATAATTGCCTGTGTCCCTGAAATCCTGCAGACGTGAGTTAATCACCTTAATCCTGTTGCCCCATTTGCTGTTCCCTATGTTAATACATGCTTCCCCGAAAGAGTCCCTGTCCGGCTCAATGGCAGTTATCTCCGCATTGCACCTCTGTACAAGCATGAGGGCAATAACTCCTGTTCCGGTTCCTATGTCAAGTATTGTCCTAACTCCTCTTATATTCGCGCAGGCACCTAACAGTACACTATCGGTGCCTACCTTGAATGCTGACCTTTCCTGAATAATGGTAAATTGCTTAAAATTGAAGTAGTTGTTTGCCATTGAAAAAAATAAAGCCTCAATTGAGGAATAAAAATAAGAATTATTTGCCGGAAACACCCCGGGGATAACTGGCACCAGGAATCCAATGAACTCCCCTGTAATTATATAAGAACCTATTCTCAGGCAGTGATTCTTTCATTTTTTCTCATTTTGAGAAAAAAATTACTCCGGAATTTGAATTGAAAAATTCAAGCTATGGCAATTCGCTGATATACAGCATTATAGCGTCCGGGGTAATTCATGGCTAAAACCGGCATGGAATTGGCTTCAGACTTCGGGAACAATAAACCTGAGGATCATGAAGAAGACTATCAATGTTATTGTGATCGAAGACAACGAGAATTACAACAATATGTTATCGAACGCAATCCAGCAAAGTATCAACCAGTTCCTGCTTAAAGGCAGTTATCAGCTTGTTATGCGTTCATTCACTGATGCCAACGACTTCATAAGAAAAATCAAATTGGGGAAACTTGAATGCAGAGATTCAATAATATTCATAGATTATTATCTTGGTGATGGGATCAACGCAGGTCACATTACCAAGATACTTAAGGAAATCAATGTCGATACAACGATTGTGCTTCTTTCCCAGTCAAAAGCCGTCAGGGAAAAAAGCAATATGTTGCCGTATGATTTTTTTGTTGTCAAGGATCATTTAGCACCGGCATTGTGCTGCATGTACATGAGGCAATTCATTGAAAACAAATTTTGCGTTACTTTGGGCTGATGATTAAAAAACCAGGCAGGACCTTGAGAAAAAATTCGATCAGGTATAAGATCGGATCTATTATGATATTGGCGGTCATTTTACTGACCCTGACATGCTATTTGCTTTACCGAAACCTTTCTTCCATAGTCTCCTCCATCCGTATCGATGAAAAACCGGAACTCAGGTTAATGAGCATCCGCAACATTTCATTAAACATGGAAAAAGCAGGAAACAGCGTAAGGATATATACCGTAACAAAAAATGCATCCGACATCAGGCCTTATTACGTCATTATTTCAAATATTGATGACGATGTCAACAGGCTGAGGGCTGAGTGTAATAATGATTCCGTTTTACTTACCCAAACCAATACCATAAGCAGTCTGATAGAAGAGAACATTCTGATTTGGAATCAATTACTTGCTCTTAACAAAGATGACAAAGTAATGGAAAATCTCAGGCTGTTATCAGAACAGCTCGATTCTGTATCGGCAACTACAAAAAAGCAAGGCATATTAAGAAGAGTTTTCAGCAAAAGTCCTGAGACTCCTCCTCTGGAAAAGGAAATTGCTGCTGATCTCAATGTCATTGTGGAGGAGAACCTTGCAAAAAGAGAAGAACTGGCCACCCGGGAACTTCAACTGGCAAAGAACAGCAGCGAAATAACCGGCAAATTATACGATCTAATCACCAAAATGGAGATGGAGATCTATGAACAAATACAGTCAAAGGCAGAAGCTGCCGGTGCACTGGCTGATAAGACTTATATGTGGCTGGTAATACTCATGATCTCAGGAGGAGTACTGGCTTTGATTGTTATTTATATTATAATAAAGTATTCAAAGAATGCCTATGCTTACCAGATTGCCCTGGAAAATGCCAGGGTAGAAGCTGAAAATCTTGCAAAAACTAAAGAACTGTTTATTGCCAATATGAGCCATGAGATCAGGACACCGGTTACTGCCATTTCGGGTTTCACAGAACAACTTCTTCATGAACAGGAAAATGAAGAATCAGCTGAATCACTTCGCATAATAAAATCATCTTCCGATCATCTTCTGAAAGTAATTGATGACATACTCGATTTTTCAAAGCTTCAGAACAACATGATCGTTCCGGAAAGAATTCATTTCAGCATCAGCAGAATAATGCAGGATGTTCACGCGATGTTCGAACGCCAGGCCGGCCTTAATAATACACGGCTAAGCTGGTCTCTCAATCCCGATACTCCTGAAGCGCTGGTCGGGGATCCTTATCGCCTTAAACAAATAATGATTAACCTGGTAAGCAATTCCGTCAAGTTTACAAAGAATGGCATGGTCCACTTTGGTGTGACCAATGGAGAAATGTCACCGGGAAAAATTGATCTCATAATGGAATTCACCGATACAGGCATCGGAATTGATGAGTCGAAGCTTGAAGAAGTCTTTGAGGATTTCAGGCAGGCAGAAATGAACACAACACGAAAATATGGAGGAACAGGATTAGGACTTTCCATAGTTAAAAAACTGACCGAATTGCTGGGAGGTTCAATAGAACTGAAAAGCAAAAAGAACCAGGGAACAAGAATAACCTGCATAATTCCATTTGGTTTGGGTGATAAAAACAAGGTTGCCGATGATACTTATAACATTACTCCGGTTCCTGATGAGATTGCAGGATTGAAAATCATGGTGGTGGATGACGAGGAGTACAACCGCCTGCTTTTCAAAAAGATACTTGACAGATGGAAGACAGAATGCCATCTTGTTGAAAACGGGATGGATGCCCTGGAATTGCTGAAGGAAAAGAAGTTCGATCTGCTTTTTATGGACATGCGAATGCCTGGTATTGACGGACTGAAGGCAACACGCTTTATCCGTGAAGAAATGAAAATCAGCGAATCGGAATTGCCTGTAATTTTCATTTCTGCCGCCCCGGGAATTGAAGATTTAAAAAGCCTGAAGGAAGCGGGAGTATCCGAATTCCTTCAGAAACCTTTCACTGAGATAATGCTGCTTAACGCAATAACAAGAGTGATATCCGGAAAGAAAGAAAGCTCTGAAGGCTTAACTGCCGGCAATGATCAGAAAATTACAGGATCTCCACAGGGCATTGATCTAAGAAATCTGTATCGCATATCGGGAAACGATGAACAATTTGTGAAACAAATGCTTATTTCATTCATTGATACCACTGAAAAAGGAATATCCGACTTACAGAAAGCCATTAACAACAGGGATCCGGGAACAGCTGCCGACATTTCGCATAAAATTCAACCTCCATGCCGGCATATTGGTGCACTGGAACTGCATGGCATCCTTGCACGGATCGAAAAAGCTGCCAGGACGGAAATTGAAACCAGTGAGCTTGAAATAATGGCAAAACAAGCACTTGCCCAATTTGTCGTTATTAAACAGCTCGTAAACACACATATAGAAAAATTGACCTGAAACCGGCAGATATCTTCTCTTTATTTTGTAATTTTCAGTCTCCCATATCACTCCGGAACATAACACTTTGTCATACATGATTGAAAGACCTGTTAGGATATTTGTGGTAGAAGACAATGAATGGTACAATAAACTGCTGGTATACACATTGTCATTGAATCCCGACTATGAGGTAAAGAGTTTTTTCAATGCCAGGGATTTTCTTGATCATCTTGGAGAGTCGCCTGATATTGTCACTCTTGACTACAGGCTTCCCGATCTTTCAGGACTTGAGGTTCTTAAAAGAATCCGCCAGGAAAATAACGAGGTTCAGGTTATACTGATCTCAGAACAGGACGACATTGATCTGGTCGTTACTCTGCTGAAGATGGGAGCTTATGACTATATTACAAAATCGGATGATATAAAGGAACGCCTTCTCAACACCGTTCAGAACCTGACCAGGGATTTATCGCTCAAGAAGGAAATAACAACACTCCGAAAAGAGGTACAAAAGAAATATAGCTTCAGACAGGTTATTCTTGGCGACAGCCCGGGAATCAGGAATGTTCATGATCTCATAAACAAGGCAGCTGAAACAAATATTACAGTAATAATCTCAGGCGAAACAGGCACGGGCAAGGAATTGGTGGCCAAAGCTATTCACTATAACTCAAAGCGAAAGGACAAGCCATTTGTTGCGGTAAATGTGCCGGCAATACCTTCAGAACTTATCGAAAGCGAGTTGTTCGGCCATGAAAAAGGGGCCTTCACCGGTGCTTCATTTCGCAGGATCGGCCGTTTTGAGGAAGCTGACGGGGGCACACTTTTCCTTGATGAGATAGGCGAAATGGAACAAAACCTTCAGACCAAACTGCTGAGAGTATTGCAGGAAAAGGAAATAGTAAGGATTGGGAGCAACAAGCCTGTTAAAACCGACTGCAGGATAATAACTGCCACAAACAGGAACCTCAAAGAGGAAGTTAAAAAGGGCAGGTTCAGGGAAGATCTGTACTACAGGCTTCTCGGACTGCCGATAGAGCTGCCGCCTCTTCGGGAAAGGGCTACTGACATCCTTATTCTTTCACGATATTTTATGGAGAATTTCTGCAGGGAGAATAACTTGCCACTTAAGCGCCTGTCTCCTGAAGCTCAGAAAAAACTTATGAATTATTCCTTCCCCGGAAATATAAGGGAACTGAAATCACTGATTGAGCTTGCTGTTACACTTTCCGTCAAAGAAGAAATTGAAGCAAGCGACTTTGCAATTGATCCCGAAGAACCTTTGTCAATTTTATCAAACACTGATCTCACAATGAGGGAATATGAAATGAAAATACTGAAAGCAACCCTCAGAAAATGCAACAATGATATTAATCTTGCTGCAAAAAAGCTTGATATCGGTGTCTCAACCATATACAGGATGCTTAAACAGGAAAAAGATACGAAGAAATAAATAGCTGCCTGTTTAATATTAGCCTGATATATTCCGGGAATATTCGTATCAAAAATGCTGTGATCTGACCCGGCAAAGCAAAGGTTTACCCACCCGGATATCTGTGTTTTCTTTATACCCTCTCATCAATTCCTGTTATTGCCGGATAATCTCAAAATGAGAATACTTTTCTCAAAATGAAAAAACATGCCCAATCCCATTTTAATTATTTTACATATAATCAACGTTTTATCTGTATTTATATTTCCGGTCCGGCATTTGCTTCCTTAGCAATGTTCATGTAATTGTCATGGAAAATTCGTATTTGTAAAACCTTAATAATTTATATGATGGAAAATAAAATTACAGATAGCTCTAAAGCTTACAGTGACAACCTGATAATTAACAGCAAAATCAACAATGCCCGTAAGGAAGGCAGGCTAAAGGGAATTATTACTACCTCGGTTATAAGCCTGGTACTCATGGTGGGACTGGGCCTTCTTGCATACTATCTTCACAAACGCGATCATAATGCACAAGTTGCACTTTTCATGGATCAGGAAACAGCATTCACCCAAAAACTTACGGAACGGGATTCTATGCTCAATGACTGGCTCGTAACCTTTGACGAGATCGAAAAGAATCTAAGGATAATCAGAGAAAAAGAAAAAATCATTACAGTGAATTCGGCAGGTTCAGAAATATCAAAAAGCAAAAGGGATCAGATACTTGAGGATATTCGCAGTATCAACTCACTCCTGGAAGAAAACAAAAATAAAATTGCGCGGCTGAACGCCCAGCTTAAGAAGTCGGGGAATACAATTGCCGGACTGCAAACCAGGGTTAATGAACTGGAAGCCAATATCGCGAAACAGGAAACCGAAATAACCTTGATAAAAGCATCACTTGACAATAAGGATTTTGAGATCGGACAACTGAACAGCAAAGTTGTTGCGCTGAATGATACTTTGACTATGAAAGATGAAGTAATCGGCGAACAAACCTACAAGCTGAACCAGGCTTTCATAATCTCAGGCACATTCAGGGATCTGAAAGACAAAGGCCTTCTTTCGAAAGAAGGAGGTTTCCTCGGAATAGGCAGGATAGAATCCCTTGCTGACAATTTTGCCGACAGCATATTTACCGAAATAGATATCACGCAGATAACAACTATTCCGGTAAACTCCCGAAAAGTTAAGCTTGTTACAGAACATCCGGCAAACTCTTATGAACTTATAAAGGAGAGTGAAGACCAAATTGCATCACTGGCAATTGTTGATCCGGCGGAATTCTGGAAGGTATCTAAATATGCCGTTGTCGAAATAATTAAATAGTTTTGATCAGGTTTATATCGGCAAATTTCCTGATTCTGTGAATATCGCTCTTTACCCTCACAATTCTGAAAACACTATTGATGAAACCCACATGTATTGCATGCCCAAACACGCATTTATATAATTTTCAAACATGTGGGTTCCATCATACCATTAAAATCAAAATTATATTATAATAAAAACCAATACCCGGGAATCCGGAGATGGATTTCTAAAATTGATCCGCCTTACCTCAATCAGATCTTTGTCTGTAATATCAGGATAGTTAAAAGAGTATTCGCCGTTAATTCATATTTCTCAATTCACAAAGCCACAAAATCCAATAATTTTTAAGCTTTCAAACATGTTGTTAATATCAATGATTTTGAATATACTCTTCATAAAATCCCTTGAAGAAATGTCTTGCATTGATACCGATAAACCTATTTCTGTATCCTCCCTCCTGAATAAACAATACAGGCATCTTTAATCCGCCCAGCATTTTGCCGTTAAGATAGAAATCCTTAGGTGCCAATGTCCATGTACCTGTTGGGTCGCCCTTTGCCGTATCGAGGCCCAGGGCAACAATCAGAAAATCCGGTTTGATTTTTCCGACAATATGTAATGCTTTTGTCAGTGTCTCCCGGTATTCAATTCCATTGATCTCCTCTTTCAAAGGAAAGTTAAAATTATAGCCCAATCCGTCATTTTTGCCTTTTTCATCCTTGAATCCTGAAAAATATGGATAGGCAAATGAAGGATGTCCGTGGATGGAAATTGTAGTCACATCCCGTCTTTCGTAGAAAATTTGCTGTTGTCCATTACCATGATGATAATCGATATCAAGAATTGCAACTTTACCGTATTCACTCAGGTAATTGGCTGCAATGGCAGCATTGTTGAAATAGCAAAAACCTCCGAAAACAAATCGTTCCGCGTGATGTCCCGGAGGCCGGGTCAGTACATAGGCAATTCTTTTCCCTTCAAGAATGGAATCAGCAGCTGTCAAAGCACAATTAACACCCCATCTTGCAGCATGATATGCATTTAAATTCAATGGCGTGAAAGTGTCGATACAATAATAACCGGCCCTGACAGATAGCATCTTTGGCGGCTTAGCCACATTTCTGATAGGAAAAACATAGGGATAAACGGATCTCCCCGGTTCCAAGCCGGCGCAGGCAGCTTTAAAATATTTAACATACTTATGATCGTGTACAGAATAAATAAACTTATCCGGATACTCTTGTATCTTTCCTTCAGATAATATTCCCAGTTTTGAGATTTCCTTTAAGATAGATTTCACCCGAACAGGTGACTCAACATATCCAACTTCTCTAACATGATGGATATGATGTCTGTCGTTTACAAACAGGAGGATTCTCTTATCTCCTTTTTTAATCTGCTTTATACTTTCTTCCGGATGGGTTTTGACATACCGGGGAGCTCTTAACTTAACCGGATCATCCTTAATGCTGTCAACAACCTTCTTAATATAGTCCGGGGGACAATAGTAAGAATATTTACGTTTCAGTATTGCCCGTACTATTTTCTTCAATTCTCCTGCACTCAGGGATCTTCCAGACCCAAGATCGTCATAGACCAGGTAAGGAGGACAATCATTTTCCGGCTTTACCGGCGTTTCATATTTTGTATTGATAATTGGATATGCTCCGAATTTCTCATAGAAAGCAAGCCTTTTCCTGTTCTGGTCAATGACGGAAGTATCGCGGCATAACATGGGATCATCGGGCAGGCATTCAAAGAATAATCCTATTGTTCCCAGAGAAGCACTTTCCTCCCGTATCCTTTCATAAATTGCACCCCCAACGCCGGAAGTGGGTTTGCCGGGTGTGACTGCAATCAGATCGAGATAACAGAATTTGAGATCAGACATATAAAGAAGAACAGCGAAACCTCTTATGTTACCACTGAAATCATCAGCTACAATCAGGAGTGTCTGAAATTTCTTTTTAAGCTGATTAACCATCTGTTGTGAAATATTTTCTATTTCATTTGAATGGAGTGCAGGGAACTGCAGCCTGATAATTTCTTTTATACGCTCAACTGTTTTTTTGTTCCCTTCAAGGAAAGGATTTGTTATTTTACGGATCCTGAACATCTGTTTTTTCGTTTACAATTATTTTTTATTATACCTGCTTCTCAAATATTATTTTTCAAGTTTATGAATAAATCAGTTTAAAAAATTAATTTTAGGATAACATTTCTTATTTATCACTAATTATGAAACCCACACATTAAATACACAAGCATGTATTAATATAATTTTCACTTATTTGGGTTCCTTCATATCATTGAAATAAAAATTATATTATGATAAAAAAAACAAACTCTCTTATCGTTTTGTCTTTGTGCCTAATACTGATGGCTTGTTTGGTTGGTAACTGTAAAACTGGCAAAAGTTCACGAAACAAGAATCATATAAGAATTCTAACTTATAATGTTCATCTTTGTGTTGGAGTTGACGAAGTGACTGATTATCAAAGAGTAGCCGAAATTATAAATAGAATTAATCCGGATGTTGTTGCTCTTCAGGAACTGGATAGTGCAACCTTGCGAAGCAATGGACATATTACTTTAAACGAACTGTCTGAACGTACAAAGATGCATTCAGTTTATGGGCCATATTTTGAATATGACGGAGGGAAATA
Source organism: Bacteroidales bacterium (assembly GCA_040769065.1). GTDB lineage: Bacteria > Bacteroidota > Bacteroidia > Bacteroidales > VadinHA17 > LD21. Next base: position 3,059,846 of record JAXGLU010000001.1, on the reverse strand, counting down.
TGGAATTGGTATCTTATCAAAAGAAAAGCCTGTTAATTGGAAATCTATTCCCATACCCGGCAGAATAGAAAACAGACTGCTTATAGTTGAGCTTAAAGATTATATAATATGTTGCACACATTTTTCAGGAAGTAATGATGCAAAATTAAAATCTGTTGAAATCCTTAACGAGCTTTTCAAAGAATCATTGAAACCGGTCTTTTTTGCAGGAGATTTAAACGCCACCCCCGAATCGGATGTGATAAAAAATATTGAATCGAGATGGATTATGCTCAATGATCCATCAGTACTTACAGCTCCCTCATATAATCCGCAAAAATGTATTGATTATGTTTTTGCGTTAAAAAACGACAACCATTCCTTTGAATTAACCCATAACATTGTTGAGAATGAACCAATCGCTTCAGATCATTGTCCGGTCTGGGTTGAGGTTGTTATAAAATAGAAAAATGCAGGATATCAGGGAAATACAACCGGCACTCCTGTAGCTATTCTGACAGACCTTACATGATCAATTTTTCAATTTGATTAAAATCTTTCTATAGCGCCCAATCCAAATAATGCAAAATCATACTTAACCGGATCTTCCGAATCAAAACTTCTTAGTACCCTATCCAGTTCTGCAACTGCCTTAGCATCTGTTTGTCTACGCTTTAACAGGCCAAGCTTTCTGGCTACTCTTCCTGAATGAACATCAAGTGGGCATGATAATTTTGAGGGTGATATTGAATTCCATATTCCAAAATCGACTCCCTTGTTATCTTTCCGGATCATCCACCTCAAATACATATTTAATTTCTTTGCCGATGATCCTTTATATGGATCAGACACATGCTTTTCCGTTCTCTTTTCATGCGGAAGCTCAAAAAAGATCTTATGTAATTCATGTATGGCAGGTTGAAGAGAATCAGGTGTTTGATAAGTGCTGAAGATGGCTTCAAGCCCGCCCTTGTTCCTGTAAATGTGGCGAAGTGCTTTCAGGAAATAAATCAGATCAGTGGAATTAAATGTTCTATGTACAAAATTTTCGATCCCCTGAAATTCATCATCACTTGAATTCATTATGAAATCGTAAGGTGAATGATCGAGCAATTCCATAATCCGGTTTGCATTTCTGAGAATCATCTTTCTGTTCCCCCAGGCTATAGTGGCAGCAAGAAACCCGGCTATTTCAATGTCTTGTTTAACCGTAAATTGATGTGGAATACTAATTGGATCACATTCAATGAAAGAAGGCTGGTTGTATTGTTCAACCTTTTCATCAAGGAATTCTTTCAACTCATGCCTTTTTAACCTCATTTCCTTATACCAGGGATCAGATCCCTCACGGCTCATTTACAATAAGTCCGTCCTTTATCTGGAGTATTCTGTCGGACATGTTTGCAAGTTGTCTGTCGTGGGTAACGATTATTATGGTCTGGCCGAAGGTATCTCTCAGCCTGAAAAAAAGTTTATGAAGCTCATTTTTATTCTCTGAATCGAGGTTGCCCGAAGGTTCATCTGCCAGAATCAGGGATGGGTTATTTACCAGGGCACGTGCAACCGCCACCCTTTGTTGTTCTCCTCCGCTGAGCTCGGAGGGTTTATGATCAAACCTGTCTGTCAGGTTAAGGAAACCCAGCAACTCCTTAGCCCTGACCTCTGATTCAGCCTTGCTTTTTCCGGCTATATATGCCGGAATGCAAACATTCTCCAGTGCTGTGAATTCAGGAAGCAGTTGATGGAACTGAAAAACAAATCCTATGTTCAGGTTTCTGAAAGCGGCCAGGACTTTTCCTTTCATGCGGCTTATGTCATTGCCTTTGAACATAATTGTACCGCTGTCAGGCCTGTCAAGTGTTCCAATAATCTGTAACAAGGTTGTCTTTCCGGCTCCGCTTGCTCCAACAATCGATACAACTTCCTTCTCGTCAATGTCAATATCAATACCTTTAAGAACCTTCAGTTCTCCGAATGATTTTGTTATACCCCTGGTGATGATCATGCTTTGTTGTAAAGGATTTCCCTGTGATAATTAAGAAATTTCTGAAGAAAACCTGAAACCGGCATGGTTGTCAGTCTGTATAGTTATAAGGATTATAGTTATCGGAATATTTATCGGATTCTTCCCGGTTTTCCGTCTCTGGTTTTGCGGCTTCTTCCACCTGGCTTTCCTTTACATCCTCAATGTTTTTTTCCAGGTTTTCCTGTATTTCATTTACATCCTTGTTAATACTATCTTTTACTTCATTCAGGTCGGTACGTATATCTTCAGTGAAACTGTTTACTTCAGTTTCAATATTGCTCTTGATCTCAGTGACATCCTTCTGTATATTATCAGAGATATCCGTAATATCTTTTGTGATGCTACTTGTCACTTCATTAATATCCTTTCTGATTTCCCTGGTGCTTTCCTCAAATTCTCTTTTTATGTCATCGGTAGCTTTTCTGAAGTCGCGCATGCCCTTGGAAAAAGTTTTTATTATCTCGGGCAGCTTGTCTGCTCCAAATAAAAGAAGTGCAACTATTACAATAACAAATATTTCCTGTCCGCTCATTTAAGACTTCTCCTCAGACTACATTATTAATTATGACAAATTTAGAAAAGATTCATGAATTTCCTTGCCGATGTTGTATTACCATAGTGAAAAAAGAGACTATTTCGGTTAAATAGTCTCTTTTATCTTTCGGTCTATATTAGTTTTACCCGTTTATAATTTATTTTAAAAGCCGGATGGAACCGCACATGATTGATAATTATATTCATTACGAGTTTGCATTTGAATTCAATCATGTGGGTTTCAACTTTTTAATCCTTTCTTTCCTGTTGTGTCGTACACAACAGGAGCTGCAACAAAAATAGAGGAGTATGTTCCAACAATTATCCCTATGATCATTGCAAACAGGAATCCGCGTATTGTAGTGCCTCCAAAGAAGAACATAACAAGAAGTACCAGTATTGAGGTAACACCCGTGTTGAGTGTACGGCTCAGCGTATCGTTAAGAGCCATGTTAAGGACTTCTTTCACAGGTCTTTTACGGTAAAGCGGCAGGAATTCCCTCAGACGGTCAAATACAACAACTGTATCGTTTATTGAATAACCGATAACAGTTAGTATTGCTGCAATAAATGACTGGTCGATCTCCATGGAGAAAGGCATGATTCCCCACAAGAGGGAGTAAATCCCTATTACCAACAAAACATCATGCATGGTTGAAACCACGGCTCCAAATCCATACTGCCAGTTCCTGAACCTGAGGATAATATACAGGAACATCATTATCGTTGCCAGGACAACAGCCCACACAGCTTTTGTTTTTATATCGGCGGCAATAGCCGGACCAACTGTTTCAGAACTAACCCTGTAAGTTGAAAGGAACTCTTCCTTTGTTATATTTTCGCCCAGCATGCTTTTCAGGCCGGTGTACAGCGCTGTTTCCACTTCATCGTCAACTCCTGTCTCTTCGATCTTGTATTTTGTAGTAATCCTGACCTGGTTATCTGATCCGAATGTTACAACCTGAGGAGCTTCACCGAATATATCGGTCAGATTTTCTGCCACATCTTCAGTGCTTACGCTTTCATCGAATCTGACCACAAAGGTACGTCCTCCGGAAAAGTCAATTCCGGGGTTAAGTCCTCTGAAAATCAATGAAATGAAGCCTATTCCGATCAATACTGCCGAAATGCTGTAGAACAGTCTTCTCCTGCCTATAAAATCGATTTTTGTATCTTTCAGAATATTGGCTGTAATTTTGATCGAGAAAGACAGGCTGGCATTTCTTTTAAGCAGCCATTCATAAATAAGACGGGTAACATAGATCGAACAGAATAGCGATGTAAAAATACCTATTACAAGGGTGGTTGCAAAACCTCTTATAGGTCCTGTTCCAAATATATAAAGTATAATACCTGTAAGAAGGGTAGTAATATTGGAGTCGAGGATTGCTGAGAGGGCTCCCTTGTAACCGTCAGCAATTGCCAGTTTAATACCTTTTCCTCCTCTCAGTTCTTCACGGATTCTTTCATAGATAAGCACGTTGGCATCGACCGACATACCCATTGTCAGAACAATCCCTGCAATACCCGGAAGTGTCAGCACAGCCCCGAGTGAAGCAGAGACCCCTAAAATAAGGTAAATGTTACCCACAAGGGCAATATCAGCTATAGTACCGGCACTCTTGCTATAGTAGAAAATCATGTACAGAAGCACAACGAAGAATGAAATAATAAAGGATACGAGTCCTGCATTAATAGCCTCTTTACCAAGTGTAGGCCCTACTATGGTATCAGAAACGATCCTGGCCGGGGCAGGAAGTTTTCCTGATTTAAGTATATTGGCAAGGTCGTCGGCTTCTTCAATTGTAAAGTCACCTGTTATTTCTGTATTACCTCCTGTTATTTCGTTCTGAACCCTGGGATATGAGCGTACATAACCGTCGAGGACAACAGCGATGCAACGGCCAATATTTTCGCGTGTCATTCTGGCCCAGGTCTTTGCTCCTTCAGCATTCATTGAAAAGTCGACCTTTACTTCCGATCCTGTGATGCCTGATGTTGGCCTCGCCGATGTTATAACATCACCACCGAGAGGAGGTCTTCCGTCGCGTGTTGTGACCTTAATGGCATGCAGTTCGTATAAGGTGCCTGACGGATCGTATTTATATGGATTCTGACTCCAGAGAAGCTTCAGATCACGGGGGAAAAGGGCTTTTATCTGGTTCATGCCAAGGTACCTGTTTACTTTTGCAGTATCAATACCTGCTGCCAGTCCTACCATCGATGATGGAAGAGGTTCTCCTGTCTCGGTAACCCTTGGGGTTAAAATACCGAATAACGGGTTTTGCATTGTAAATTCCTCCCTGGTTGCCGGTGCTGCTGCAGTAGTATCTTTTTCGATCAGGTCGAGCAGCGACTGGTCTTTCACGGAAGTATCTGCAGGAGCAGTAGTTTCCTCAGCTTGAAGGGCTGTTCTTCCAACAGTATCCACACTGGCCTGTATCTCCCTCAGTATGGTATTTGCCTGCGACAGATACCCGATTATTTCTGTATTTTCATATGTCTCCCAGAATTCAAGATTGGCAGTACCCTGAAGCAGTTCTCTAACCCTTTGAGGGTCGTCCTGTCCGGGAAGTTCAATCAGTATACGCCCTTTTGTTGCAAGCTGTGTTATATTGGGCTGAACAACGCCAAAACGGTCAATTCTGGTCCGTAATATATTGAAAGCATTTGTAATAGCACTTGACACCTCACTGTCAAGAACTTTCAGAACATCTTCATTTGATGAGTTGAAATTGATTTTGTCGCGCAATTCCACTGTACCGAAAATAGCAGACAGCTTTGCTCCCGGATTCAGTTCCTCAAAGGCTCTTCCGAAAATGGTAAGAAAATCATTCTGACTCTGACGCCTGTATTCTGAACGCGCTATGGCCAAAGCATCATTGAAGGTCTTATCGGTGCTGTAATTTGAAAGGGCTTTTAAAATATCCTCTACTGACACTTCGAGAATTACGTTCATTCCGCCTTTGAGGTCAAGCCCAAGGTTCATCTCCTTTTTCTGAACCTCCTTGAAGGTATAACCAAGATAATTCCAGTCCTTTTTTGTCAGAGAAGATATAGAATCGAGGTAATTGCTTTGCTTAACCAAATCCCCCTTGGCATATTCCCTTGCTTCTTTTCTTACCTTGTAGGTAACGGCGGTAAATGAAAGCTGGTAAGCAGTAACCAGGAATAAAGCAACAGCCAGGACAATGATTGCGGTTTTATTTTGCATCTCATTTGATTTTGAATGATTTCAGTTTTTATAGTTTTCCTTTGTCGAGGCGCAAAGATATTAAATTTTTATAAAAACATAAGAGACACAATGTATAAAAAAGAAGAGACGCGAAGCATCGCGTCTCCACCTCTGGATCAAGTCTCCGTTTTAGTATCGGATCTATAGTTCTTCCAAAAACACATTTATTTGCATCAATCCAGCAGTTTTTCGAATTCCGTTTCCAGCGGTTTCCGACCTATGAAATCATACAATGCAAGATTGCGAAGGTTATAGAAGTAGTTCCAGTAATTCTGCAGGGCCATTACATAGGCTCTCCTGTTTTGATCTTTTTTTGTATCTGCGTTGTTAAGTTCGAGTACCGATATTTTGCCGATCAGGAACCTTTGTTTTGTAACCTCATACATCTTCATAGCTACGGTATCTGACTTTGCAGCTATAGCTACCTGGTTAGCCTGCAGGTTAAACTGCTCAACATCAAGGAGCAGGTTCTGCTCGAAATCCACCAGTGCCTGTTGTGACTGCACCTGGGCAAGCTCGAGGCTCGACTGTGCCATTCTGTACCTTCCCCGGCCAAGTCCCCAGTCGAGTATCGGCATGATGAATCCCACCCTTATTGTCTGCTGCTGATTGACATCCTTGTACGCGAGGGCAAAATCCGGATCCTGATCACGCATTCCGAATGAGGCAATAAGATTTGCATTCAGGCCTTTTTCAGCTTTTGCCTGAGCCACGTTGCTCTGGGCGGTCAGAAGCATTAATTGCTGCTGAAGTATTTCAGGATTGTTTGTCATAGCCAGTTCCAGCACCTCCGCGGGATCAACCTGCAAATCGGGTACCCTGTCAGGAAGTATCAGTTCTATCCGTACATTTTCATTAAACCCAAGAAATGACCTTAATCGGATCTCCCTGTCACGAAGGTTCATCCCGGCTTCCTTCCTTGCAGTTTCGGTGTTCAGCCACGAAAGCTGCATCTGCAGCAATTCATCCTCAGCAATGGTTCCCAGATCATACCTGCCCTGCGCTATTCTGTATAGTGTATCGGCATTTGAGAAGTTCATCTCTGCTATCTGCTGGTTTATCTGAGCCTGGGCAAGCATAAAGAAGTTCATAACAGCCTGCTGGTGAACGCTTTCAATATTCGACAGGAAAGTCTTTCTGGCAGCGTCATATTTCAGAGGTTCGATTTTTTTCTCCCATCTTAGTGCATTGTACCTGAATATGGGCTGAACCAGCCGGATGCTCACGGGAGCCGTAATATACTTGCGGGTATCCCTCTCAAAATCATTCTCAAGTGTAAGGTCTGATTCAAGGGATATTGAGCCTCCCGTCAAGCCTATATTCTGAGAAAGGGATAAAGATGCAAGGTTTTGAAGAACATTTGTAGCCTGGTAGTCCCACTGTTCAAGCACCGAGTTCCATACTCTTGAATAGGCAGTACTGTAATCAGGAGTTGTTCCCGTAAGGGTTAAAGAAGGCCTGTATTGTGCTACATATGTCCTGTACTGCCAGTAACTTGCGCGAAAACGGTGCTTGGCCATTAACGCGTTGGGAGATTGCTCCTCCGCTATCCTGATAACCTCTTCAAAGGTCAGCCTTTTAATTTCCTGCGAATAGGATGTGTTACATACGAAGAAGAATAGCCCTAAAGTGGCAAAAAACATTAATTTCTTCATTTTCAATATTTTATTCATACCGCAATGATTCTATGGGATCTCTTTCCGAAGCTCTTTTTGCCGGGGAATAGCCAAAAATAACTCCAACAGCAGCTGAAACCCCGAATGCAATAAAAACCGAGAAAAAGGATACTATAGTCATAATGCCAGCTATCTGCTCAATCAGCTTGGCCATAATGACACCCAGAAATATTCCAATAAAGCCGCCCGTTACGCTTATCAGCACTGCTTCGGCGAGGAACTGAACCACTATATCCATTTTCTTTGCTCCGATTGCCATCCTGGTTCCTATCTCCTTTATCCTTTCCATGACAGAAGCGAACATTATGTTCATAATCCCAATGCCACCGACAATGAGTGATATGCTTGCAATAGCTCCCAGCACAATATTGAAAATATCCTTGGTTCTCTGCTGCTGTTTCAGCAAAAGCTCAGGAACTGTTATTTCAAAATCTTTTACTCCTGAATGCCGGCGTGTAAGCATCCTGCTTAAAACCTCTGTTGTAGGATTAAGCTGTTCAGTTTCATGCACCTGTACAACGATCCTGTCGAGTTGGTTATAGTTAGTTTCAGCATTCGAAGCGTCTGAACTGCTCGCCACAACTCTTGACATACCTCCACCCATAACCATTACGTTGGAGGATGCTTCTGAAACCAGTTTTGTATTCACCAGCGCCCTGTTCTGAAATCTTAAAAGCATTGTCTGAATCGGGATGTAGATATTATCGTTGTACACATTAACTCCTTTTTCCTCGAAACCTGTAAGGCTTACATTTGTTTTCTGCAGAACTCCAATGACTTTAAGCCATATTCCATTGAATTTGATATACTGGCCTATCGGATCTATCTGGCTGAAAAACTTGGCTCTGATATTAGCGCCAATTATACATACCTGTATACCGTTTTCTTCCTGGTAATTATTAAAAATGGTACCTGAAACAAGAGGCAGGTTGTACAGATGGAAATAATCATTTGACACACCGACCAGTTTTGCAGTATATTTCACACCATTCATCATTGCAGTGGAGTTGAAGGATATTTCAGGGCTGATTCTTTTTACCGAAGGCACTGTTTCCTTAATTGACTCCACATCGAGCATACTTAATCCCCGCGAGAATTTTTTCTGCTGCTTTTCTCCATAGTCCATTGAGGCGGTTTTGTCGGGGATAACCGGATTTATAAGGATATTGTTAACTCCCACCATTTTCATCTGGTCCATGATCTCCTGTTTGGCTCCCTTGCCTATGGCCAGCATGGCAATGACAGCTGCCACCCCGAAGATTATACCCAGAGCTGTAAGCACTGATTTTAATTTGTTTGAAATTATCGACTCAACGGCTATTTCAATATCGTGAAAGTACCTTAAGATAAACTTCAACATAATCTGTCGCTTTAGTCATTATTTCTTGTCAAAGGATTTTACCGGGAGCTTTGTCCTGTCTGTGTCTATGAAGGCTGCCCGGTCTGCCTCTGCCTGGAGGCTGAGGTCTGGGGTGCACCCTGCTGGCTGCTTCCTGCAGGCACATTCATCCTCCTCATTGCCAATGAATCGCCCGATCCCCTTCCAGGCATGCCACCTCTTCTTTCCTGAAACCTCTGCATCATTTCGGGGGTGATCCCTTCCATGCCGGGAGCAGGCCTCTGACGGCCCCTGGAAGCTTCTTCCCTGGCTTTGGCTTCTTCTTCCTTCTTTTCTTTTGCACGCTGTCTGTTAATCTCTATAAGATCATCTCCGGCTATCTTGAACTTTTCAGGACTTTCAGGTGTGCTTAGAAATATGGATTCATCACCTTCAAGTCCTTGCTCAATAACTACACTATTCTCATTGGATTCACCCAGCAAAACAATCTGCCTTGTTCCATTTTTCAGATAAACGAATGGGATACTGTCAGAGCCTGTCTGGACACATTCCAGGGGTATGTGTATAACGTCACTGATAGTTTTGGTAATTATCTTGTTCCCTGTTGTCATCGAAGGCCGCAGTATCGGATCTGTGCCGTTTACCTTAACAATAACCTCAAAGACCTTTGCATCGGCATTCGGAAGCTGTTCACCAATGTTTGCCACCGACGATACTAAGCCGGTATAGTGTTTATCAGGGAAAGCGTCGACCATTATCTCAACAGGCTGACCCGGCTTAACTTTACTTACATCGATTTCATTAACGTAGGTCTTTGATATCATCGACGACATATCGGGAAGGGTTGCTACCACATTGTCCCATGGAGAAATTGATGATCCGACTTTCCTTTTTGTGTTTGTCCGGTCTCTCCTGTAAATTACCATGCCATCAGATGGAGCAGTAATCACAAATTTTGACAGGACATCCTGAAGCTCTGCCACTCTTTGTCTCTGTTCCGTGAGGGTATTTTTTATAGTCCTCATTTCCGACCTTGCCTGTTCAACCCTCAGCGCATATCCTTTTACTGACTGATCAAGTGAACGTTTTGCCTTGTCAAGGTTGATTTCTGCCTGCCTTATAGTGGTCGGAGGTTCATACTTTGATTGTTGTAGAGTGATCTCGGCTTCCTCAACAGCAAACCTGAGATTCTTGATATTGTCGCGCAGATTACTGAGAGTGACGGCAGTGTCGAGAATTTTTACCTCCAGGTTGGTTTCATATGTTGTAAGTCTTTCAAGTTCATCTTTTAGAGTGTTGTCAAATGATGTCCTGTCAAGTGTGGCAACATAATCCCCTTCCTTGACTTCTGTTCCTTCAGGTACCAGATCGGTGATCTTGATCTCCATGGCTCTTATGTTCCTGCTCTGTCTGAAGTCAGGGCCAACTATATTCTGAGAATTTTCTGCTTCCAGTTCCCCCGTTGTGGATACGATAATATCGAACTGGCCTCTTTTTGCCGAAACATAAAGATTTGCCACGTCTTTACTTCTGGACAAACGTCCTATGATGATCAGAATTATTATTGCAGCAACTGCAATAATTCCTGTAATAAGTATTGTTCTCTTCATTGTTGTATAATCTGTTAATCCTTTAATATCCAAGTGATGAAAACGAAACGAACCCCGCAATTGGCCTCAAAAATAATAAAATCATATCTCGGCTTCCTGGCCCTTAACATCTTTTAACGGACACGGTTTGATTCGTGCTTTATGTTACTTAATGACATTGAAACCGGTGTATTTATTCCCCGGTCTGCAGTAAAAGGGAGAACTTTATACTTTTTTAACAATTTCTATTATTTGGTCTGCCAGGCTGTCGGCTTCATCCCTGGTCCTGCCCTCTGCATATATACGTATTATCGGTTCCGTATTGGATTTCCTGATCTGTACCCAACCATGGTCATGCTCAATGCGCAAGCCATCGCGTTCATCAGTCTTATATTCCCTGAAATGACTCTTTAGCTCATTCAGGATACTGCTGAACTCCTTGTCAGGCGACAGGCTTAATTTCTTTTTGGAGATAACATAGTCGGGGTATAATTTCCTCAGATCGCTGCAACGCATCTTGCTTGTCGCCAGATGTGTAAGGAACAGGGCTATTCCAACAAGTGCATCCCGCCCGTAATGAAGGGCAGGATAAATAACACCACCATTGCCTTCACCACCTATTACAGCCATCCTTTTCTTCATTTCCTCAACAACATTTACCTCTCCCACTGCTGCTGAAAAATATTGATAGCCATAACCTTCCGTTACATCCTTTAAGGCCCTGGTTGATGACATATTTGATACCGTATTCCCGGGAGTGTGCTTAAGAACATAGTCGGAAACTGCTACAAGAGTATATTCTTCACCGAACATCGAACCATCTTCACAAATTATGGCAAGCCTGTCAACATCCGGATCAACAACAAATCCGACATCTGCCCTTGTTTCCTTTACCAGGTTGGAAATGTCCTCAAGGTTTTGCGGAAGAGGTTCAGGATTATGAGCAAATCTGCCATTGGGTTCAGTATTCAGTTCAATGATTTTCTCTACTCCCAGTGATCTTAATAATTGGGGAATAATAATTCCTCCAACAGAGTTTACACAATCAATGGCCACGGTGAATCCTGAAGATCTTATTGCTGCTGTATCTACAAGGCTTAATCCAAGTATCTGTTCAATGTGTCTGTTACCCCATGAATCATCTTGAGTGATTGAGCCAATGGAATCTACCCCTGCAAAGATATAATCGTCAGATTCAGCAATGTCAAGTACTTCATTTCCATCTTCGGCTGAAAGAAATTCACCGTTTTCATTAAGAAGCTTAAGCGCATTCCATTCTTCAGGATTATGGCTCGCGGTAACAATAATCCCTCCGTGAGACGAGGATCCGGTTACTGCCACTTCAACTGTCGGTGTGGTGGCCAGCCCAAGGTCGGTAACATTTATTCCAAGACCGGAAAGAGTGTTAATGATCAGGCTGCTTACCATGCTCCCCGACCTGCGGGCATCCCGCCCGACAACAACATTCAGCGCGGAACTCTGAAATCTCTTTTGAAGCCATGATCCGTATGCTGCAGTGAATTTAATTATGTCAACAGGTGTCAAACCTTCTCCGGGTTTGCCTCCTATTGTACCCCTTATTCCTGAAATAGATTTTATTAATGCCATGATCTCTTTTTATTTTGATACAAAAATGCAAAATTATAGTCAAAACTTATTATTACATAATATAATAGTACCTTTGCACTCTGAAAATTTATTGCAGATGGAACACGGGAAGTCTGCCGGAAAGAGGCGGGGAGGAAAAGAAAAGAAAACGGAAAAACCAGAGAGGAAACACGATGAAGCTGTACGATTGAACAGGTTTATCTCAAACAGTGGCATTTGTTCCAGAAGGGAAGCTGACGAACTTATCAGGAAAGGTCATATCTCAGTCAATGGAAAAGTTGTTACCGATCTCAGTACAAGAGTCACCCGAGACGACCTGGTAAAGTACAAAAACAAGTCTCTAAGTGCGGAAAAGAAAAGATATGTACTTCTGAATAAACCTAAAGGGTATGTCACTACCCTCAGGGATCCGCATGCTGATCATACTGTACTTGAACTCGTCAGGAATGCCTGCAAAGAGAGGATATATCCAGTGGGCCGGCTCGATAAGGATACTACAGGTGTTTTACTTTTTACCAACGACGGAGAGCTTGCAAGAAAGCTTACACATCCGGGATGCAACAGAAAGAAGATTTACCACGTGTTTCTTGACAAACCCGTAACAAGAAAGGATATTGAATCAGTAGCTGAAGGAACTGATATTGAAGGGGAGATTATAATACCTGATGCGGTTGCCTATCCTGATGAGGAAGACAAAAGCCAGATCGGTATTGAGCTGCATTCAGGCCGGAACAGGGTAGTAAGAAGGATATTTGAGAAATACGGCTACAGGATTAGAAAGCTTGACAGGGTTTATTTTGCAGGACTTACAAAACTTAATCTTCCCCGTGGCAGATGGAGATTCCTTACAGAAAAGGAAATAAACATGCTGAAAAGGAATTCATTCTAATATCACCTCAATGAATCACAAATCAGGCTTTGTTAATATCCTTGGAAATCCGAATGTCGGCAAATCAACACTGATGAATGCCCTTGTCGGCGAAAAACTATCTATTATAACACCCAAAGCCCAGACAACCCGCCACAGGATAATGGGTATCGTTAACGGTGAAGATTTTCAGATAGTTTATTCCGACACCCCCGGATTGCTGACACCCAGATATAAACTCCAGGAAGCTATGATGGCTTTTATTGAGACAGCTTTGGCCGATGCAGATGTGATCCTTTATGTTACCGATGTCACTGAGAGACCTGACAACGAGGGTGAATATATTAAAAGAATTCAGAAATCGGAAAAACCTGTAATTGTTGCAGTTAACAAGATCGATCTCAGCAACCAGGCTGAACTCGAAAACATTGTCAGATCATGGAAGGAAAAGCTTCCGCTTTCAGAAGTAATACCTGTATCTGCAATTAACAACTTTAACCTGAACAACCTTCTTGACCTTGTTATTAAGAAGCTTCCTGAGGGAGAACCCTTTTTCCCGAAAGATCAGCTTACTGACAGGTATGAAAGGTTTTTCGCCTCGGAGATAATCCGTGAAAAAGTTTTTCTTAATTATCATCAGGAAATCCCATACTCCGTAGAGATTGAAATAGAAAGTTTCAAGGATGAAGGTTCCATTTTGAAAATCTGTGCATTGATACATGTAACACGCGATAGCCAGAAAGGCATCATAATAGGACACAAAGGATCCAGGCTAAAAAAAGTGGGCACTGAAGCACGATTGGATATGGAGGAATTCTTTAACCGAAAGGTATTTCTTGAAACGCACGTTAAAGTGACCAGGGATTGGCGCGACAAGCCACAAATGCTGAAGAGGTTCGGATACAGATAAATAACAACTTAAAATGAGCAGTATAGTAGCAATAGTAGGCCGTCCGAACGTTGGCAAGTCAACTCTTTTCAACAGACTTACCGGATCGAGGGATGCCATTGTTGATGAAACAAGCGGAGTGACACGTGACCGTAATTACGGTAAAGCCGAATGGAACGGGGTATATTTCTCGGTGATTGATACAGGCGGTTATGTTAAAAATTCTGAAGATATCTTCGAGGAAGAGATCAACAAACAGGTCATGCTTGCTATTGAAGAAGCCGATCTTATAATTTTTATGGTCGATGTGACTTATGGAATTCATGAGCTTGATTCTGCTGTGGCCTCCCTGCTAAGGAGAACCGGGAAAAAGGTCCTAGTTGTTGTCAATAAAGTGGATAACTATGAGAGGTTGCCGGATGCTTCAGAGTTTTACAGGCTGGGCCTTGGCGATTATTACCCTGTTAGCTCGGTGAACGGAAGCGGCACAGGCGATTTACTCGATGCAATAGTAAGCATCCTGCCTGAAAAACCTCATGAAGAAACAACTGAACTTCCAAGAGTCGCCATAGTCGGCCGCCCAAATTCCGGAAAATCATCACTGGTGAACTCCCTGCTTGGCGAGGAAAGGAATATTGTCACACCTGTGGCAGGCACTACGCGCGATTCAATATATACAAGATATAATAAATTCAATCATGACTTTCTCCTGGTCGACACTGCCGGCTTAAGAAAGAAAGGTAAAGTAAACGAGGATATCGAATTCTATTCGGTTATGAGAGCCGTAAGGACCATTGAAAACTCGGATGTATGCCTGCTGCTTATTGATGCTACAAGAGGCATTGAAGCCCAGGATCTTAATATCTTCTCGCTGATACACAGGAATAACAAGGGATTGATTGTGTTGGTTAACAAATGGGATCTTATAGAAAAGGACAGCAATACGGCCGTGAAAGTTGAAAAAGAGATACGTACAAGAACAGCACCTTTTACAGATTACCCCATCCTGTTCATTTCAGCCACAAACAAACAAAGGATCAATAAGATACTTGACCTTATTGAAACGGTAAACTTAAACAGAACTCGTAAAATACAAACAGCGAAACTCAATGAGGTGATGCTTGAGATAATACGCGACAACCCACCCCCTGCAATAAAAGGAAAGCTGATCAGAATAAAATATGTAACACAACTACCATCTCATACTCCCTGCTTCGCCTTTTTCTGCAATCTTCCCCAGTATATAAAGGATCCTTATAAAAGGTACCTGGAAAACAGGCTCAGGGAACAATTTGAATTCACCGGTGTGCCTGTGAGATTATTTTTCAGAAAAAAATGACTTACTTTGGTGTGATTTTTGATAAATTATTACATCTGTATGTCAAAATGAAACCATTCAATGCAACGGTTATTGTTTTTTTCTTGCTATACGCAGGAACATCCTGCGTTAAGATTAAAACATTGCCCCCTGAACCATACATTGAATACATAAGCTTTGAAGTATTTGACACTGTTGATATTCTCGGAAATACAGCCAAAGGAGGCAGGCTGAAATTCTCATTTGAGGATGGAGACGGGGATCTTGGCCTTAATCCGCCTCAGGAAGAAACGGTCAGTGATTCGGTTAACCTGTTCCTGACCCTTTACAGGAAAACTGGCGGCGTTATGTTACCGGCTCCGGAAGATGATCCTCTCAGACCACTGAATTACCGGATCCCATACATGGAGAGAACAGGACATAACAAGATACTGAAAGGTACCATTCATGTCACTTTCATGTATCTGGTTTACTCTGAGAGCGACACAATCAAGTATGACTTCTTTGTCAGGGACAGGAAAAGCAATGAAAGCAATACTGAATCAACCAATGAGATAATTCTGTTTGAGAACGGTACGTACTGAATTATTTCTCATACCCTCACGCCCATTATAAGTATATCATCAACCTGTTCATAGCTGCCTTTCCATTCCTCGAAAAACAGGGAAATAGCCTCACTCTGTTCTGCAAGGGACAACGCTGATACCTCCCTAAGCATATCCTTAAACTTTGCCACTTTCATCTTCTTGCCCTCCGGTCCTCCAAACTGATCAGGCATACCATCAGAAAACAGGTACATTGTATCCCCTTCATTAAGATAATATTCCTGATCATCGAAATATTTCTCCGCTACGGATTCTCCTCCAACCGACGATCTGTTCCCTTTGATATAATTGCATTCGCCTCCCAATACAAGAATAACAGGCCGCATAGCTGAAGCAAATCTGACATGACGGTTTTTCATGGTGAATTCACATACAACCATATCCATGCCATCATTCGAAACGCCTGCTTCCAGGTTCTGATTAAGAGTGGAAAAAATCTGTTTGTCAAGCTTTGAAAGGATTTCTGAAGGCCGCGAGATCCCCTGCCGGGTCACAATGTCCTGCAAAAGCGTTGCTCCGATCACCGACATGAAGGCTCCCGGTACACCATGGCCTGTGGAGTCGGCACATACAAGAACAAATCTGTCGTTATCAAGTTTGTCAAACCAATAGAAATCGCCACTAACGATATCGCGGGGATAAAGCAACACAAAAGCTTCAGCGAAATGCTCCCTCAGTCTGTACAAATCAGGCAGCAGGCTCGACTGAATTCTCTTCGCATAGTTTATGCTGTCAGTAATTTCCAGATTCTGCTGCTCAATCTCAGTTTTCTGATTTCTTATGACTTCTGTCCTGGCCTCCAGCTCTTTTTCAAGATACTCCTGAATCTTTTTCTGAGCTTTTTCACGCTCCCTTACTATAAGCACAACTATAAAACCCATAAGTACCAGAACCGAAAGAAGGAACCACCAGGACCTCCAAACAGGAGATTTTATTATTATTTCGAACGACAGCGGTGTCTCGTTCGACAAACCTTCCTCATTAACCGATAAAAGGTTAAATCTGTACCTGCCATCCCGAAGACTGTATGAAACCTCCCTTGTTGACGACAGTCTGGTATAGTCATCATTGTAATTCTCCAGGAATGTACTGTAATAAACTTTATCCGGATTGCTAAGATTTATCCCGACATAGTTTATCCTTACATTGTATCTTTTTTTATAAGGAAGATGAAACACAGGCCGGTATGGATATTCGATATCATTTATTACAATGCTGTTAATGTTATTTACCGGAGCGACAGGTTTCCTGTCCCTGGCCGGATCATACACTATAAGACCCTCCGTTGTACCTATATATATCTTTCCATCGGGTGACTGATACATTCCGTCGGCATTACACGAACCTCCCCTGGCAAAATCGGTCTCAAAAACCTTGATAATTCCCGTACTCGGTGAATACCTCGAGTAGCCTCTTTCATGGCCAATCCAGATATCATTTTCTGAATCGGCAAAAATACTATATGCATAATTTGAAAAGAGACCGTCAGCAGTAGTTATTGCCTTTACTGAATCCCCTGCACAGCGGAAAACTCCGTTCCCCTGTGTGGCAGCCCATACAACGCCATCGGAGCTCTGGGTAACCGATAATATCTTATTAAGGAGGAGCCCACGCATCAATGCATCGGAGACTATAATGCCTGAGTCAGGGTCTACCCGGTACATTCTGTCACTTTCAAGAGCAATCCAGGCACTTCCTTCAGGGGTGAGAAATAACTGGTTGATACTGTTATGCGGAAGACCATTGTTGATATTATAGCTTTTTTTCAACTCTCCTTTCGCAACTGAAAGGATTTTTATGCCATTAAGAGTAGCAAGCCAGATGTTTTCCTTATCCTTTTCAATATGAGTGATATAATCCGACCCTGTGTCACCCGACCTGTAAAACTGTCTTATAGTACCATCAGCCTTTTGAACAAAAAGCCCTCTCCCTTTTGTGCCGAACCAAATGCTTCCTTCCTCATCTACATTATAAGCACTGACATCACCTTCAGATATTCCGCCGGGAAAGCGGGTAAAGGAAACTACTTCCGATGCTGAAGGATCATAAATGTAGTAACCTGAAGGTGTCCCCAGCAGATTGTTATTCCTGAAGCGATCAACATATATTACATTATCAGGACCGCTTCCTCCGCCAGGTGCAATAAAACTGAATGATTCTGAGCTGAAAAGGGAGAGCCCGCTACCATTGAAGCCTAACCAGAGATTGTGTTCGGCATCCTGGAAAACTACGGATACATAATTCCCCGGAAGACCTGAGTTATTATCAAAAAACCTGACAGATTTCAGTGCACCATTATCAGGGATGAATAGCAGCTTAACTGCTCCTGTCTCGGCGGTCGACACCCATATGCTCTGGTCATCAGCCATCAAAAGAGATTTTACCGAAAATGATGCAAGTCCCTTGTCATCAGGAAAACGGGACAATTCCGATTCTGCATCTGTCAGGAATAGTCTGAAAAGACCATTTCCGTCAGTCCCTATGAGATACCAATTCCCCTCATTAACCGGTTGTATTGCAGTGACACTTGAATAGTCAAACCCTTCTATAACAGATACCAATTCAGGAGATGACTTATTTACATCGCAAACCATTATATTATCCTGTGTTCCAATAAGAAGCTTCCCGGAGCCGGAAAAGGCTGCCGAGAACATTACCGGATCGCCGGGTATTTCAAGTGTATCAATCTCCTCGGGATTACGGGGATTAATCCTGAAAATGGCTTTACGCTGAGGTACAGCATAGATGTTTCCATCAGGTCCCTGAACCAGGCAGCTTATTACACTGGAATTCGACAACTTAACCTTGTTAAGAGATGATCCGTCTGACCAGAAAAGGGTCCCGTCATTGCATCCAAACCATAGCCTTTCGTCATTGTCTTTCAGGGAGCACGATGGATAGCGGCTGAATGCCGAATCAGGAAATGCAATGCTGAAGAAGTCAAATCCATCAAACCTTGAGATACCCTGTGTGGTTCCAATCCAGAGATAACCGTTCCGGTCCTGGTTAATTGTGTAAATCACATTACTCGGAAGATTGTCTCCCGGCCCGTAGTTCCTGAACCTGAAAGACTGGCCTGACAATAATCCTGCAAACACGAATGAGCATACTAAAATGCATAAAGATCTTAACATCCTGAAATCGTTAATGAATTTCATTTAGAGACTATTTATTGTTCTGAACCTTTCTTATACCTATAACCGGCTGATAAACGGGAACCCCGCCTATTGGGGAACTAAAGAACTGAAGCGCATCACCGCGCTGGTTCTCAAGAGATATCACAACATTATTATTCCTTACCAGCCAGGATTGTTTTTTATGAAACTGAAAATCAAGTGATTTGCCTATCTCGGCAGGCTCAATCGGGATCGTCGATTCAGCCCAGTCGTCTTCGTTTGAAACAGGCACCGAGATACCTTGCTTGTATCTGGAAACAACCAGTATGACGCCATCATCATCCCAGTCAAAGTTCCTCTGCTTAATTGAAACGATTCCTGTATCAACATAGGGATAAATATGGGAGACGCTTTTAATATCATTCCACATCCTGAAAGTGTATTTGTAGGTAAAAGCATTTGCCCCTTCTATGGGCACTTCGCTATTGGCATCGCGGCTGAGGTAATACCTGTAAAGGTTTCCATCATCACCCTCTATCCCCTCGCATACTATTTTGAATATGTACTGGTTCCATTTTTCGTTAAAATCACCCTCGGCCGGATTAAAAGGCCCGAAAGCATAATATTTATTATCATATTTTGGATCCTCTCCAAAAACCCTTGATGCCAGGAGATTGCCAGACTTATAATTAGCATCTTTCCTTAGACCCCTTGATTCTTCATTTTTGTCAGGATCAACACCTTTCCCTCCGTAAACAGAAAATTTTGTTTTAGTATCCCAGAAACCCTGTATCTCATCATTCTCCCCTCCGACATCGGGATCAAAAACTTTTATGTAAAACTGCTGATTGAAGTCCCTGGGGATCGTAAAGAAAAACACCGAAAAAAAATCATCATCACCCCATGATGTTTCTCCATTTTTTCCGAAGGTTACGAGAAAAGGAATGTTTTCATCTTTCCCGGGGACAGGCTGTCCAGCTGATTTCTGCGTGATTATATAAACCAGAATTACGATAATTGTTAATGTTTTAAATATATCAGCTTTCACTTTTAACTATTTTCATTAATGTTTAATTATCCATTATCGCTGGGTGATAACAATTCGCTTTGTGCTGCATGCCTCCCTGACAATGCCATCAGAACCGGGACGGGCAGTTACAATGAGTTGTATCATATAAGTACCAGGTGTTTTATATTGCTTTTCAACAATATCTCCGTTTGCTATTGTTCCATCACCAAAATTCCAGTAATAGTTGGTTATCTCCCAACCTGGCAGATTTGTCTTCTTACTGCTTAACACAAACGTTTTTTCCACAGTAACAGTATCATGGCAGGTTATATAAGGCTGTTTATAATCTTCGACCAACAGTATGTCAGACCTGATATTATCCAAAACCTCCTGTGTTACAAGGTTTACCACATCGAGTTGGACATGATAGGCGCCCGGAGCTGAATAACAATGTATTACAACAGGCCCTTCAGCTTTTGTACCATCTCCGAATTTCCACTCATACTTGAAAGGCAAAGAATCATATTTGACGGCATTTTCCTCAACAAACTCATAACAATATGAATTCTCCCTCTGTGTGGGACAATCAGCCTTGCTTATTATATTAGATGTGAATTCATAAATATCATCATTCTTTCTCCGGTTTGAAGCAAAAAAGCCTGATTGCTGAGAATCAGATACTACGAGTGCAAAATCATCTGAAGAAGAGTTTATTGGCTCCGGAAGCAAAACCGGGATACTCCAGCCTTCACTGGTCCAGGATGTCTGGTACAGATCAAGACCTCCCACTCCTCCCTCACGGTCTGATGTGTAATAGAGTTTTCCTGCACTGTAATGAGGGTAATTCTCAATTCCCGGTGAATTGACAATTGGTCCGAGGTTGACAGGATCGCCCCATTCTCCGTCTATAAGTTCACAGTAATATATATCCGACCCACCTGACCCTCCAGGCATATCGGAAGCAAAAAACAGAAATCTCCCGTCTTCACTTAATGAAGGCTGGCCAACGTCGTAATCCTGGCTGTTGTATTTGAAGGGCTTAATCCCTGACATGGAAAGACCTTCAAGATCGGCTGAAAATATTCCGCTTCTGTTTCTGAATCGTCTGTCCCTGGAGGGAACGCCTGTTTCAATTTCACTTGTGAAATATACTGTCCTGCCATCAGCCGCAATGCATATAGGTCCATTATTGAAAAGGGATGTTCTTTCATTCTTAATTTCTTCAGGTTTTTTCCAATTTGAAGAATCGATTCTCTCTGAATAGAACAAGCTGAATAAACGTCTGCCGTCAAAAGAGGTTCTGTCAGTCAGTCCGCTGAATCTCCTGTCTGAACAGAAGATCAACCCGTCCCTGTATATTACCGGGGATATTTCATTATAAGCTGCCGAATTGATATTCAGCCTGGTAACTGTATATGGCTGGGCCTCCTGTGCTGAAATGTCCGTAATGATAATTACGGTCAGCAGGCAAATCAGCAATATGTGAAAACGTCGCTTCATATCAGAAATAACGTGGATTAGCTGCACTGACTTTATAACGGAACTCGTACCTGAGAATAAATTCGGTCGATCCCTTTGAGAAGGTGTTCATTCTGCCGGCCGGATAATCATATGACAAACCCAGCATAAGCTGCTGATTAAGCTGAACCTGGACAATCCCAACCAGCACCTGTTTCGAGAGCCTCCATGAAGCCCCTGCCCATACAAGGTCAGCTATAATGAAATTCGTGTTTATGTCAAATTGCGTAAGTTTTCGGGTTTTGTTCAGTGAATAGTCAACCAAAAAAGAGGGTTTGATTTTCAACAAAGGTGAGACAACGAATATAGCACCGCCTGAAACAAGAAAGTCATATTCACTGAAACTGTGAAAAGGAACAACACTTCCACTGCTTGTCCGATGATAGCCCAGGAATGAAGGGACTGACAATCCGGCGAAAAACCTGTCTTCAAAATAATATATTCCTGCACCTGCATTTGGAAGAACGAAAGGTTTGTCATTAGACATGAACACCGGATCGTTGGCATCAATAAGTTTCAATCCTAAATAGTCGGTATTTGAAATGTCTGTGCCAGCCTTAAGTCCGAAAGAAAGTCTCCCCCTTTTCAGGCTTATATGGTATGCATAATCAGCATA
Organism: Bacteroidales bacterium; assembly: GCA_040769065.1. GTDB lineage: Bacteria > Bacteroidota > Bacteroidia > Bacteroidales > VadinHA17 > LD21. Next base: position 3,037,921 of record JAXGLU010000001.1, on the reverse strand, counting down.
GACAGCTGTTGATTTCGTTGCCCCGTATTGCATGAATTGTGCCATCAAGCCCAGAGCCACCTTATCATTTTTCAGAGGAGAATGGAATGACATTGATTGTATGACAGGAGCTCCGCTGGTTCCCATCCATTGCACCCTGTATGATAGTAAACTGCTCAACACACCTCTTGTCCCAGCGTAGGCAGGATTGATCATAAGCCCATTCTGCAGGTACTGACTGTAAACGGGGAAACCAGGACTTATTCTTGATAAATCATTAACACTCTGTCCCTGAGCCTGAGTACAAAGAAGCAGTGAGAGTATTGCTATCGCACTGGCTTTTATCGCAATACCATACAAATAAGACTGTAGGGTTATCCTGTGTCCTTTATCCATTCAATATCTTTTTAGGATTATGAATCCGCTTTTTCTTAACACCTTTCCAGTGGGTTTCGACATTACTTTCAAAAGATAATAATATGTTCCCTCGGCAAGCGGTGTTCCTTGTCTGTTTGTGCCATCCCACGAAGTCCATTCATTTCCGTTCAGGGTAGAAGTTGAAAAAACTTCCACTCCGGCTCCGTTAATAATCTTCAGTTCAGCCTCCTGGGTTGCAGGATCAAGTCCTTTTATAATAAAGGTATTGTTGTAATTATCGGGATCTCCATTGGGAGAAAAGCCCTCTGGAATAATAAGCCCCTCATTTACATAGATATCAACATAATCCTCCAATGTACAGGCACCAATAGTAACACTCCAGAGATACCTGTTCAATCCTTTTGAGAGGCTGGTAACTTTTGTAGTATTGTCAGTATCGTCATCAAAATTGCCTGTTCCTTCCAGGACGGTCCATTTGCCTGATCCGTCTTCGGGAACCGGATCAGCCGACAAGTATGTTATTAAATCAAACAGATATAAAGTAGTATCATTGCCTGCACTTATGGTCATGCCCTCAGGCAACGCCTCAACTGCTATTTCCAGGATATTTGAAATGTCAGAGCAACAGTTGGCGAGACCTGAAGTTACAATCCTCCTGTACTGCCTTGCCTCATTCAGAACAGGCGGCTGGTAGTTTCCATTAGCGGAATTATTAATTCCCTCAGCCGGATACCAGGTTATGCCGTCGAGGCTTTCCTCCCACAGAAATGCAAATGTGCCTTTTCCGGCTCCGCCAGATAATGAAGATCCGGGCGACTGGATCAAAGGGCCGGGACGGGTATTACTGCAAACAACCGGGGCACCGGAAATAGCGTTGCCTGTTATTAGCGGGAGAACTTCAATCTTAAGAGGGTCACTTTCCGAAACACATACCCCGGAAACAACCTTGCGCTTGTAATAAGTGGTTAATGTAAGAGCAGGCGGCGTATAGCCGACACATCCTTCTGAGCCTGGAATTTCGGTCCACTGCATATTATCAGGGGATGAAAGCCATTGAAAAGTATAATCTCCGGGTATTTCTGTGCCTCCGGCTGGCTGTAATCCTGTCAACGGAGTCGGTGTTGTGCCTGAACAGATCACGGTGTCTGTAAGCCCGCCACCACGCAATGTAATAATATTGTTAAGGACCGGTTTATGTACATATATATTGACCGCCAGACTGGTATCCGAACATACTGATGAATTAACAATCCTCCTGTACCTTGTGGAATCTGATAGTGCTGAAGGCCTGTAATTCTGACCAATGAAGCCGATTATATCTGTCCAGTCATTGTTCCCTGAACTAACCTGCCACATGAAGGAGTAAGAGCCTGCGCCCTTTCCTCCAGCAGGTGATGAACCGGTGAGTTCGAGAGGTTCTGAGCCGGAACAAATTGTCTGATCGCCTGAAGTAATTATATTATTGGTTAATGATGGGTATTTTGCAAGCAGTATTTCATTGCTTTCACTCTGGCAGACATTGCCATTACCGGAAAAAACCAATCTTTTGTAATGGAGCTGTGTGGGATATAGCTGCATGTTTTCTGTCGGATCGTAATCAGGCAGGTTATTGACCGCTGTTGCATTTTCCCATATCTGACCATCGCTGCTGCTCTGCCACAGGTAACTGTAGAAACCGTCTCCTCCGGTAAGGTCAGGAGGCTTTGTGGCTATTATGTTTTCAAAAACCATGTCCTCGCAAATCTCCTGAGATGGCGTAATGATTGAATTGTTACCAATTGGGGCAAGAACGTTGATTCTGACCGTAAGGCTTGTATCAATACATCTTGCGGAGGTAACTATTCTCCTGAACCATGTTGTCTGTTCCAACCCCGAAGGATGCCGGTGATTTTCTGATCCTGTCGAAACAGTATTGTATGTTGTGCCGTCAGTGCTTGACTCCCATATGAAATTATAAATTCCATTCCCGTCATAAACTGTTGCCGTGGAAACCAATTCATCCGGGACCTGTTCATAACAAAGTGTATCGGGATAACCAATCAGATTGTTTTTTATATACTGATGTACTATTATTAGAACAGGTTTTCCTATATCTTCAAGGGCAGGGATTTCACTGTCTGTAACAATCCTCCTGAAATAAACATTTGCAGTCTCTGCAGAAGCAGGTGTGAAATTTATTGAATCGGGCCCATTGTAAAGGGTTTCCCAGCTTTCAAGATTATAGCTTCTCTCCCACCGGTAATTATATGGAGGCGTGCCTCCTACCGGATTTGTTCCGGTAAGCCTGAACGGTACAAGATTGGAACATATTGAATCAACCTGGTTCCCGGTAACCGATGAACGTATTGAGTTGTAAAGGAATCCCGTGAGCTCTGGTTTAAAGGTGGTTATCTGTCCTCTAATACCTGCCAGTGCAGTTGAAGCGCCCTGTCTTGTTCCCGGTGAACCTCCGGCTACATCTGCAGTAACTCCTGAAGGGAGAGAAGCATTCCTTAGCCATATGAGCCCGCCACCGCCGCCGCCACCTTCTCCATATGCTTCAGTATTATTCCCCCCTTTGCCTCCTTTTGCTGTTATTTTAAACGAAGATACCGGTGGTGCATATTTTGAAAAACTTTCCGCATGAATAGCGACAGAACCGCCGCCACCACCACCGCCGGCTCCTGCATTGGCTGATGCATTGCCAGCAGCCGCTCCGTCAGCCTTAATTGAATGTCCATTGCCAATAAGAGTGTCACACAGGATGATGATTATCCCGCCGCCTTTTCCTCCCGCTGAAGCTGTTGCCCCCTGAAGGTAAGTTGAAGATCCGCCGCCGCCGCCAGGAAAAATTCCGCCATTCATGTTTGAATTAAGTACCGGTCGCCCTCCTATGCCTCCATCAACAGGAAATTGCCAACAATCTTTCCATTCCCTTCCTCCCTTTCCGCCTGCGCCATAATTCGAACCGCCGCCGCCGCCGGAGTATCTTCCGTTACCACCACCACCACCTGTGAAATTATTTCCCTTTCCTTTCGCGTATCCCGGAAATATAGGATGCTTTTCTGTGAGATTAAGCAATCCGCATGTTGTCTGGCTTTCACCTTTCATTCCGGAATTGTTGAAACTGGCAGGGAATCCAAATTTGTCATGAAGAGCCTCATCCAACATTACACAAATGCCGTATCCTGTACTTACGGGACCTCCTGCAAATCCTTTACCTGAAACATCTATATCAGCATTCAGTGTCAGCGACCGTTCCACAATCATAGCCATAACTCCCCCGGTTCCTGATGTGCTGTCCCAGGGTTCACAGGTAAGCATCCCATCAACAATAGCTGAATTAAAAAATGGCACCCGAATAAGCTGCAAATTTCCCCTGGAACTAAAAGAATTAACCATATCGTTCCTGAAATTCACCCTGAGCTCTGCCGGTGTTGTAGTACTGACTATCAGAAACTCATATTTGCCGGGTGCGCCTATCGTATCCTGAGGAAGTCCAAAATTAGAATTTTCATCAACGATGCTAACGCCTCCCTTCATCTGAATAAGAAGGACCGTATCGCCTGCTGCAAAATGGGAAACCTGAGTCGCATTGCTTAAAATAACATAGTCATTCCCGATAGCTGTTACCCTGCCGTATTCATTTATAACACCGTTTATCCTGACCTGAGGATAGAGGCTTACACTAACGGCTGCAAATAATAACAAGCACGTTAATAATAACTTGGCATCACGAAACAGGTTAACTCTCATGAATAAATTTTAGATTGTCTGTTATAGAACGAGAAAACGTCTAAATAATTGAGTCGTAACACTAAAAATTAAAACGGGACATTGAATGATAAATTCACAATTTGATATCCTGAGCGATGGGAAACTCTACATAGAAAACCGAGCCTTTATCTGTTTCCGATTCGAACCATATTGAGCCAAATGCATTTTCTACATATTTTTTAACTATTGACAATCCCAGACCTGTACCTGATGATTTAGTCGTAAAATTTGGCGTAAACATTTTCTTTCTTATAGATTCAGGTATTCCGGTACCATTATCAGCAACCGAGACAATAACTTTCCGGTCATTAATTTTCAGGTTCACATGTATCAGGCCTTTCCTGCCCGGGGGAATTGCCTGTATGCTATTCTGGATAAGATTGGAGAAAATCCCGTTGATATGTTCTTTGTCAGCATTGACATATATTCCTGAGTCATGAGAGCAGGTTAGTTTGAATGTAGTATTGGCTGTATCCTTGAAAAGTTCAATCGTGGTCCTTATCTGTGCCGCCAGGTTTACTCTTGAGGGATTGGCAGCCGGCATTTTGGCAAATGATGAAAATTCAGATGCAATTGAAGACAGGTTGTCGATATATTCAATCTGGCTTTTTGTAAATCGTTCGAGCCTGTTTTCAAAATCATGAACGCCATCTTTCCAGGATTTATAGAGGTGCTGAACATTCAGCTTCATTGGGGTAAGAGGATTTTTAATTTCATGGGCAATCTGTTTGGCCATCTCACGCCAGGCATACTCCCTCTCTGAGTCAGCGAGTTTCTTTGCACTTTCGTCAAGTTCATCAACCATCCTGTTATATTGCTTTACCAGATCTCCAACCTCGTCATTGCTTTTGTATGAAAGATGCTTTATTTTCTTGCCCAGTTCCACTGAGGCAAGGCCGCTTTCCAGCATTGTAAGAGGGGCTGTAAGCCGGCTGCTTATGAATACAGCAAGCCCCATCGTTATGACAATCAGCAGTAGTGTGAAATTAATAACAGCAACTATCATATTCGACACCTCCCGGGCCAAAGCGCTTTGCATTCTGAAATAGGGAAGGTTCAAATATACAAGTAGCTTATCCTGAGCATTATAAAAAGGCGTGTAGGCAGAAATGTATTCCAGGCTGCCTATTTTCTCATTCTGGAAAAATTCACTTCTTTTAAAATTATCCAGGTTTAGAAATGCTATATCATTCATCCTGCGGCTGGTCAGGTTGCGCAAATATATCTCAGGCCTTGAGGTTGAAATAAGATATCCGTTAAGATCATAGAGGTTAATGTCGGTATTAAAAGAATTTGACAACCGTATAAGAACCTCATTAAGATAGCTGTCGTTAATATTGTTTACTCCTGACGAGAGTTGCTCCTCCATAGAGATCCTGTTTTCAAGCTCTACATAAATGGAATTCAGCTTCTCCCTGATATTTGAATAATGCCGGATCTTATACTCACTTATTGCAAATTTTATAAAGACTGTTCCGATCAATGCAAATGATATAAGGAACACACCGATAAAAGCCATTTGTAATTTTTGCCTGAAATTCAGATTATAAGGGCTTTTGAATTTTGGCCTCCTTATAAAAAGCAGCAAAAGGTTCGAGCATATGAAAATGATTGCGAACAAATAGGCAAATGAAATAACAAGGTCTCCTGCAGTAAGTTCAGGCCTGCTTATTATTACGGTCACATTGCCATTCTTATAAAGGACATGCCTGAACCCGCCCACTTTGAATATTGTATAGTCTGTTTCCTGATGTTCGTACCTGGCATCAGACTTATCATAGGGGAACTCGCCAGTCCGAAAGACAATATCACCGTTTATGTATTTCGCAAATGAATAATCCTTGAGCTTGGCATATCCGTGATATTTTTTATCAAGCAGAAGTTCGGAATAACCCGGATGGAAGATATTAATGTCGGAATACAGATCAATGAAGAGGCCATTGATGCTTCCATCATTGTTCATATAAAAAAGCCTGCACAGATAATTTGACCGACCCTGCTGATTGTCTATGAAATAAAAATCCGTACCGGTTAGTCTGACACCATCACGGAGAATCCTGTTCTCGAAAAAACCGAAACAGTCTTCATATCTTCCGCTCCTGTCACCCAATCGTATGGAATCATTCTTTCCGCATAAGACTATATTGAAGTTGAAATTCCCCCAGTAACCGCTGAAATATGTGTCGCTCAGGTAATCGGATATTGAGTCGAAATCGCTGCTTTCAAAGTAATCGACCTTCATTAATCTCTCAAGCAGGGTGTCATTTGAAATCCTGGGCCACATGTCCAGCAGAAGATGTTCTGCCTCAGGGTCATTTTCAGTGGAATAGGCTACAAGCTGGATTTTGATGTTTTCGGTGGTTTTCTTTACCGACAGCACCGATATCACGGTGAGGAAATACAACCCGGAAATAGCCGAACAGATTACCGTCATATTGAAGGTTGTAATCTTTCTATTGCATGAAAACCAAACAAATGTAGCGGTAAGAATATAGAAAATCCACAATGCAATCATCAGTACAGGTTCACGAAATGTAAAAACCACAAGTACCAGGGAGGAAGCAAGCACTGTAAGAACAAGGCTTCTCAAAGGCACATCCCGGTTGCTTTTAATCACCTTCAGCAAATAAAAGAAAGGTGCCAGTTGAAAAAGAACAAGGGAAAGAAATCCCGCGAAACTGAAAACATCAAGATCAAGAACCTTATATGTTTCGAAGTTTATTGTGGAATTAAATATCAGGTGGCCGAATATTTTGTGATAAAGCGCATAGATCAGGGCTCCGGGGATAAATGTTCCCGTTAAATGAATGAAGCTGTTCCTGCCGGATTTCCTGTTATGATCTGCCGGATTGCAATAACGGTAAAACACAAAAGCCGTCACAGCAAGAAAAAAAGACAGCAGGAGCAGGTGTCCAAGAGAAGGAACGAGGCTGTTCATGGTGTACCTGTACGGCGAAAAAAGCTCAGTATTAGTAACTGAAGACGGCTTCCCTGTAATAAGAATTACAAAATAAACAAATGCAAAAATCAACAAACAGGCTGTAATTGCTGAGATTATTTTACGATCAGAAACCAGGGCTCTCACGATTCCCAGGGCAAGCAGAACCGTAAAGACAAGGACAACAGACCACAGCAACAGGGGCATTAGGAAAAACATGGTTGTACCTCTGGTCTCAGGATATACCAGGGAGAAAAGAGGTGAGCCGCTTTTGTTGAAGACAAGATATCCGGAATTCCCGCTTGCTGTATCTATCCTGGTATTTTCCGGGAGTCGAAAACCTTCTGCGAATCCATTTTTTATAATGTTATTCTCAAATCCGTAGTTATAGCTTATGCGAAGCAAGCCTACAACAAGCTCATTATCTGATCTTACTGTTTTTGCAAGAAACCATCCGTTCTGAATCTGGATCAAAGGTTTCGAAAAGAAGCCGGCATCAGCGACATGAGGCACATCAAATTCATTATCAGACCAGTAAACAAGTCTCCCGTCAACATATTCAAGTATTGTGATCCCATGACGGCCTGCGAGCCCGAACAACCTGTTCTCCGTTTTTGGCACAGTGTGCCCTTCCGTGCTTGAAAGAACCGGCTTGATTCCGTTAAGACATTCCTCGAGGATTTTTTCTTTCTTCCACAGAACCCTGTTGAATCTTTTTGTGCTCAGGAAATATTCAAAATCACTGAAATAAACAGTTTCGGCTAAAATTGCAAGGATCAGGAACAGCATTGCACCCACAGCCAGTACCGGTCTTATTTTCTTTTCTCTCATTGCAAAATCCTATTCGTGGTGATAAGGGTCTCCGTTAATAACGGTCAAAATCCTGTACAACTGTTCCAGAAACAATAAACGTACCAGTTGATGCGAAAAAGTCAGCCTAGAAAGCGACAGGACAAGCTGTGCTTTGGAATAAACCTCATCTGCAAAACCCCATGGCCCTCCAATGATGAATACAATCCTTTTTCGCTGAACCATCAGTGCCTTCTCAAACATACCGGCAAATTCAGCTGTGGTATATTCTGTGCCTTTTTCATCCAGCAAAATAACATAGTCATCACTGCGGATCGACTGGAATATTTTTACTCCTTCCTTTATCTTCTGTTCCCTCACCGGCATATTCCTGGTGTTTTTTATCTCAGGAATGGTAATTATTTCAAAAGTTATGTATTTCGAAATACGATTGATGTAATTATCAATTCCTTCCTTTATAAACCTTTCAGTTGTCTTCCCGGTAAAAATCAGGGCAATCCTCATAATTTATGGCGCGACTTTTGTATAATAGCTTTTGATGAGGCACTTCACAAAAATAATAATTATAAGTGCATAGGAGCGTTTATACCTGACCCGATACAAACATATTGATTTTCTTTACAGAGAAATTAAATTAAATTTGCATATGTTTTGGTAGTGTAAGATAAGTAAACATATTATAAATGAATGTTATAAGTATAATAACGACTGTTTTATTCACAGTGTTCCTGAATGCAGCCCCGGCGCAGGAACAAAACAATATACCAGCAGGTATCGCAATTGCAATTAAATCGGGGAATGCTGCTGAACTATCGAAATATATGAATTCAACCGTTGAGCTTCTGCTTCTGGATAAGGAAGATTTCTACAAAAAGAATGTTGCAGAAACAATCCTGAAGGATTTTTTTATTCAGTATCCGGCTAAAGACTATACAACCAGGCATCAGGGAGCAAGAAATGAAGCGCAATATGCCATAGGTAATCTGAAAACCGAAAAAGGCGATTTCAGGGTCTATTTCCTTCTCAAGAAAGTCAATCAGCAGTTGCTAATACATCAGATTCGCATTGAACGGGATAACGGACAATAACATTCTGCGGGAATTTATCCTAAGGTGCCTTGAAGAGGATGTGGGAAGCGGAGATCACACCTCTCTTGCATGCATTCCTTCCGAAGCTATGGGAAAAGCACAACTGCTGGTAAAAGAAAAAGGGGTGATTGCCGGTGTTACTGTTGCCGGCAAAGTATTTGAAATCATTGATCCCAGCATTGTTTTCAGCAAGCTAATAGAGGATGGAACATTTGTTGCCCCCGGAGATACGGTTTTCACAGTGTCTGGCAGCCAGCAGTCAATACTTAAATCCGAACGGCTTGTCCTCAACATAATGCAGCGCATGAGCGGGATTGCCACAATCACCCGACAATATACAGAAAAGATAAAAGGCTTAAAGGCAAAGATTCTGGATACGCGGAAAACCACCCCCGGGATGAGATTCCTTGAGAAGGAAGCCGTGAGGATCGGCGGAGGTTACAATCACAGGATAGGCCTTTATGATATGATAATGCTGAAGGATAACCATGTTGATTATGCAGGAGGAATTGAACAGGCTATCACCAAAGCAAGAGAATATCTTCTGAAAAACAAGCTGGATCTTAGAATAGTAATTGAAGCACGAAATATTGATGATGTCAGGAGGATAATCAAAAACGGAGGTGTTGATCGTATACTGCTCGACAATTTCAACCCTGAAACTACTCTTGAAGCAGTCAGAATCATAGGCGGCCGGTATGAAATAGAATCATCAGGGAGTATTACCCTTGATAATGTCAGAGTCTATGCTGAATGCGGAGTTGATTTCATATCGGCAGGGACACTCACCCATAGTTTCAAAAGCCTTGATCTGAGCCTTAAGGCTTTCAGGACATGAACAAAGTTCATTTAATCCTTAGCTGTAATGAATGCAGGGCAAGCTTCATAACCTTGTCTTTACGCTTAAACAACCTCTCACTCAGATTCCTGCCGCCCCGGCAAATAGCAGATGGGGTTTACCGGTCAGTTACTTCGGCCATGTCGAGAGGCAGAAGTTCTGTTTCGTGTTGCCCGGAACCCTCTCCGTCTTTATTAAAACTAACAAATACTATAGAGTTCCTGCCAATATTTGCAGCGTTTGAAAATTGTGTAAATTAGGGCCTTTAAAATAGAAAAATGAAAAAGGTATTATTCCTGTTCTTTTTTGCTGCTTTGATTTCCTGCCAGGAGAAAGAGGAAGACTCTTACTTCACTCCTGAAAAAGCGGTGGAATATTTCGGTCTCATTGAAAAAATATGTGCCCGCGACAGCGGTAAGCTATGGGGAAAGGAGCTTTATTCTCCGCTGATGTTCATAGACCGCAGAACCAGAAAAATAACCGCGAATCAGAGTGACGGGGAAGAACTTCTTAAATCCAGGGAGCATGTGTATACCGGTATCTATCCCAGGGAAATGATAATAAGCAATGCCCCGATCAGATTTGGTGGCACCATGTTTGCCTCAGTACCGCTGCCTGAGCAAGAGGACGAATACCGCATCAAGGCAAGAGCTATCCACAGTCTGTTCCATAAATTCCAGCTTGAGAACTGGCCCGACCTTTACACAATCTACAACACCTCAAACCTTGATGAACAACAGGCCAGGCTCCTTTTAAAACTGGAATGGAAAGCATTGATCAAGGCTCTAAACAGCTGTGGCGAAGAGAAGCTGCTTGCCATAAGAGACGCCCTTATCTTCAGGGGGGCCTGCCATGAAACCTACCCTGCTTTCACTGCCGACCAGATCAGGTTCGAGACTTATGAAGGACTGACTACATTTACATATATTTCACTTATTTCAGAATCGCCCGATGAATTCAGAAAACGTATGCGCGAGCAATTTGAAATGATATATTCCTTCCAGTCATATTCACGCTCATACGGTTTTATTCATGGTGCATTGTATGCCACCCTGCTGTCACAAAACATGTTTGATTTCAAAACCATACGTTCAGAAAAGACCGACCTTGGGAAGCTGGTAAAGGAGGTTTATGGAATTGAACTGCCTGCTATCTGCAGGGATGTTGCAGGCAGCATTGCCTTCAGCTATAATTTCGAAGAAATCAAGAATGAAGAGGAACAACGCCTCAGGGACATTAAAGAGAGACTTGACAAGCAGGTGGCTTTATTTACTGAAAAACCTGTTGTTTTCATTGAACTTGAAAGTCCTTACTTTGACTTTGAACCTGAAGATGTTCATGCTCTCGACACTCTCGGGATTCTCTACAGCAGGTTGAGAGTATCTGACAACTGGGGAAAACTGACAGTCGATAAAACCGGCTGCCTCGTGTCGAATAACTACAGGCACCTGCGTATTAATGCCAAAGGACTACGGACGGGAAAAAATCATATCCACGGTGATGGATGGAACCTTGTTCTAAACGATAACTGGGAATTTGTTGAGGTCAATCAGAATTATTTCATAAGGAAGCTTGCTCCCTGATTCCCGGGGGCATTTTAAGTGTTGTCAGAGAATAACGGTATAAATCAGAACTCAGTTTTTTAGTTCCTTAAGTCTCTCTGATAGTGATTTAATCTTTTGCTCTGTGTCGTTTTTCTTCTTCTTTTCCAGTTCAAGTACATTTGCAGGGGCATTTTTTACAAATCGCTCATTATTAAGCTTCTTCATTACCGATTCAAGAAATCCCCTATAGTATTCAAGGTCCGTCATGATTTTTTCCCTCTCTCTTTCAACATCAAGATCAAGCATGTCGCCCAGCGGAATATAGAAGTCGGTTGTACCCACCATAAATGATGCAACACCATTCTGCTTGCTTTCAACAAATTCTATGTCGGCCAATTTGCAAAGTCTCGAAATAACAGGCAGGAATTCAACATCAAAATCTTGCCTCTCCGATCTGATCATCAGTACTGTCCGCTCTCCCGCAGGTATTTGCCTTTCTTTTCTGACAGTCCTCACTGAACTTATAATCTCCTTGATCCGCTCGAATCGTGTTATAAGATCCCTGTTATACCTTTTGACTTCAGGCATGGCGCTGACCATTATGCTTTCCCCTTCTCCCCGCTCCTTTATCTTCTGCCATATCTCCTCTGTTATGAAAGGCATAAAGGGGTGCATGATGCGCAAAAGATGGTCGAATATTTCTTTTGTGGCTTCATAGGTAGTCCTGTCAATCGGTTTCTTATATTCCGGCTTGACAATTTCAAGGAACCAGGATGAAAATTCGTCCCAGAAAAGCTTGTAGGAAACCATGAGAGCCTCTGATATCCTGAATTTTCTGAAATCCGAGTCGATTTCCCCGACTGCCTTCCTGGTCATCTCTTTCATCCATTTAACAGCTACTTCTGAGTATTCAGGCTGTTCAAGATTATCATCAACAGTCCAGCTGCTAACCAGGCGATACGCATTCCATATCTTGTTTGCAAAATTCCGTCCCTGCTCAGGCAGGGAATCGTCATATAGAAGGTCATTTCCTGCAGGCGAGCAAAGCATCATCCCAACCCTGACACCATCAGCTCCGTATTTTTCTATCAGATCAAGAGGTTCCGGAGAATTCCCCAGCGATTTTGACATTTTGCGCCTTTGCTGATCACGAACCAGCCCTGTGAGATAAACATTCCTGAATGGTTTATCGCCCCGGTATTCATAACCGGCAATTATCATTCTGGCTACCCAGAAAAACAATATCTCAGGCGCAGTAATAAGATCATTGGTAGGATAATAATACTTCATGTCGGGATTCTCCGGATTATTAATTCCGTCAAACGAAGTAATTGGCCATAGCCATGAAGAGAACCAGGTATCCAGGACATCCTCATCCTGTCGCAAATCTTCTTCCTTCAGGTTCTCATAGCCTTCTTTCTGCCTTGCCAGTCTGAGAGCTTCCTGAGCATTGACTGCAACAACAACACCGTTACTGCCATAATACCATGCCGGGATCCTGTGTCCCCACCACAGCTGCCGGCTTATGCACCAGTCGTGAACATTCTCCATCCAGTGACGATAAAGGTTTCTGAACTTAGAAGGATGAAGAAGTATATCTCCGTTAAGCACCGCATCAAGAGCAGGCCTGGAGATATCCTTCATCCTGAGGAACCACTGCATCGAGAGTTTTGGCTCTATCACCGCATTGGTCCTTTCCGAACGGCCTACCTTATTATTATAACTCACAACCTTAACCAGATTTCCGGTACTCTTCAACTCCTGCTCGGCAAGATCTCTGGCAAGAAACCTTTCAACTCCCTCAAACATTCCTGCTCTTGAGTTGATTGTCCCATCGTCATTGAAAATGTCTATTGACTGCAGATTATGCCTGATACCTATTTCATAATCATTAATATCATGTGCAGGAGTAATTTTAAGACAGCCTGTGCCAAATTCCATATCAACATATTCATCAAAGATGAAAGGCACCTCCCTGTTTACCATGGGTACAATAACTTTCCTGCCCTTGAGGCGCTTATATCGTTCATCAGCCGGATTTGCGCATACTGCCGTGTCACCAAGTATAGTCTCGGGCCTTGTTGTTGCAACTACAATATGATTATCTTCACCCACAATCCTGTATCTCACATAGTAAAGCTTCGACTTTTCATCAGTGTAGTTTACCTCTTCATCCGATACAGCAGTCCGGGCCTCAGGATCCCAGTTTACCATGCGCACACCCCTGTATATCAACCCCTTGTTGTACAGGTCAACAAAAACTTTTATAACCGATTCATATCTTTTATCGTCCATGGTGAAAAGCGTGCGGTCCCAGTCACAGGAAGCTCCCAGTTTTTTCAACTGTTCCAGAATAATACCTCCATGCTTCTTAGTCCAATCCCAGGCATGACATAGAAACTCCTCCCTCGTAAGATCTTGCTTTTCTATACCCTCCGCTTTCAGCTTGGCCACCACTTTTGCTTCTGTAGCAATTGAAGCGTGATCCGTGCCCGGAACCCAGCATGCGTTTTTACCCAGCATTCTTGCCCGCCTTATCAATACATCCTGAATGGTATTGTTCAGCATGTGACCCATATGCAGAACTCCGGTAACATTGGGCGGAGGGATGACAATTGTATAAGGTTCCCTTCCATCGGGAACACTATTGAAAAAACCATGCTCCATCCAGTAGGCATACCATCTGTCTTCTGCCTTGCCCGGCTCATATTTCGAAGAAATATCCATTGGAAAAAGTTTTTGTATTCAGATTTGATGATCGAATCGCAAAAATAGAAAATTATGTGTTATTAAATTGCAGGAAAAGACTCTGACTTTATAACGGCAGCTGTAAAGGTTTGAAAGGGTGCCGGGCGCCGGGCGCCATTCGGGAAATTAATATGAGCCAGTACTCTGGTAACAATTAACAATATTTAAGAATCGCTGAAACCCACATGTGTTTCATACACAAACACGTAATGAATATAATTATCAATCATGTGTGGTTCCATCCGACCTTTAAAATAAATTATATTCGGATGAAACCCACATGTATTTCATACACAAACACGTATTTATATAATTTTCAAACATGTGTGGTTCCATCATACCGTTAAAATCAAAATTATATACGGATGAAATCAAATATTTGTGTAACAGACCGGATTTTTTCTATTTTTGCGGCTTGTAAAAAAAGTAGATCATCAAAAAACAAATATGCCTTCATTATCAGAAAAGAGCCGGTTGATGCCTGCATCTCCTATTAGAAAGCTTGTTCCCTATGCCGAGGAAGCACAGAGGAAAGGAATTACAGTTTATCATCTGAATATAGGCCAGCCCGATATTTTAACACCTGAAACAGCAATTAACGCAATCAGGAATCTTGACCAGAAGGTAATAGAATACAGTCATTCAGCAGGCAATGAATCGTATCGGCGAAAGCTTGCCTCCCATTACAAAAGCATTGGGATAAAAATAGACCACACACAGATGCTTATCACCACAGGTGCTTCTGAAGCGGTTCTCTTTGCAATGCTTTCATGCCTTAACCCCGGAGATGAGATTATCACTCCTGAGCCTTTTTATACCAATTTTAACGGTTTTGCGGTCACTGCAGGCGTAAAAATTGTTTCCGTAACTTCTGATATTGAGAATGATTTTGCTCTTCCTCCGATAAAAAAGATTGAGGGGAAAATAACCGCTAAAACAAAAGGAATCTTAATCTGCAGTCCGAACAATCCCACTGGCTATCTCTATACAGATGAAGAAATGCGGCAGATAAGAGATCTTGTAAAAAAATACGATCTTTTTCTGTTCTCGGATGAAGCTTACCGCGAGTTCTGCTATGACGGTGCCAGTCATTCCTCTGCCATGAATCTTGAAGGAATAGAGCAAAATACAATACTTATTGATTCAATATCAAAATGTTACAGCGAATGCGGAGTACGCATCGGAGCCCTGGTTACAAGAAATAAAGACGTCATTGAAGCCGCGCTTAAATTCGCACAGGCCCGGCTTTCCCCTCCCGGACTGGGCCAGATTGCAGGCGAAGCATCTATTGATACCCCTCCGGAATACTTCGAAGAAGTTAATAAGGAATATACCGCAAGACGTAATTTTTTGGTTAGTGCCCTTAACAAAATACCCGGCGTGAAATGCCCTAAGCCAAGAGGTGCATTTTATACTGTGGCAAAGCTCCCTGTTGACGATTCTGACAAATTTGCACAATGGCTTCTTGAAAAATTCCATCATAAAAACCAGACCGTAATGATAGCTCCTGCATCGGGTTTCTATTCAACCCCGGGCCGGGGACGGGATGAGGTGAGAATTGCATATGTGCTTAATATACAAGACCTCAGAAATGCCGTGGAGGTACTTGAGGAAGCATTGAAGGTTTACCCCGGAAGGATAAATTGATATGAAGCAACTGTTTATTGCACTTCTGAGGTTCGAAAAACGTAAAGTCAGTAAAGCCGGATATCTGGCCGGAAATTATGGAATAGCCATGTTTTTTCAATCATAGAGCAGGTATTTATCCCTGATCTTTCCAAAGGCCGTCAGCCCTTCCTGCCATGTTGCCCTTATCTCATCCCCGCTCATTCCCTGAATTATCTGTTCCCTCAATGTCGTTCCGGATGCAAGTACATCAAAATACGGGGTAAAAAACTTCTCCTTGTCAGGATAATCTCGGTAAGCCTCAATCACCCATTCAAGGTTCAGACGGGGAGCAGGAACAATTTTATCCTGTATGGTATTGCGAAGGTCCTTTCCAAAGCATTTTTGGCCCAGAAGAGGTGGATTTTTTGCTCCGGGAACGCTTTCAGGAGTGAAGCTGAATCCTTTATCAGGCAGTTCGGGTGATCCATAAACCTGGAAGGGGAATGCCGTTCCCCTGCCCAGCGAGATATTGGTACCTTCAAAAAAACATATGGAAGGATAAAGGTAAATTGATGTCTGGTTAGGCAGATTAGGCGAAGGCTTTACCGGGAGGACATACAGACTGTCATGCGTGTAATTCCTGCATTTTATAACAGTGAGGTCACATTTTATGCCTTCTCCAAGCCAACCCTCTCCGTTAACCATTCCTGCATACTCACCCACTGTCATACCATGGACTATAGGTACCGGATGCATTCCAACAAATGAACGCCTGGCAGTATCGGCAATATTCCCGTCAAAATAGTAACCGTTTGGGTTTGGCCTGTCAAGCACAATGCATTTTACATTGTTTTCCGCACAGGCTTCCATCACATAATGAAGCGTGGAGATGTAAGTGTAGAAACGTGCTCCCACATCCTGAATATCAAAAACAACAACATCAATATCCTTCAAATCCTCCGGTGTCGGCTTAAAATGACTTCCATAGAGACTGGTAACCGTTATTCCCGTGGTTTCATCCTTTCCGTCCTCAATCGATTCTCCCGCATCGGCAAGATCACGAAAGCCATGCTCAGGGGCAAAGATCACCTGAACGTCAATACCCATTTTTACAAGCATATCAACAAGATGAATTCCGCCAGTAATGGAAGTCTGGTTTGCGACTATCCCAACTGCCTTATCTTCAAGCAGTGGCTTGTACAGTTCCGGCTGATCGGCCCCGGTTAGTATCTGGTTCTTTTCAGTGCCATTGCATGATGAAATGATCAAAAGAACAGATACAGAAAGTAAAGACGCAATTTTTTTCATGATTCGCTTTTATTAATCCGGTAAATCTAAGAATTTTTGTTTTTCAAAACACATTTGCAACTGCTGTTTTAGGTCTCCTTAATTCCTTGCATAGCATAATTTATTAAATTTGACAGCGATTAACCATTATGAATTTTCCTTACTTTATAGCAAAGAGACTTATCAGGGGAAGGCGTGAAGGAACATCCTTTTCCAAGCCCATCAATATAATTGCCATTATAGGCATTGCTGCAGGTCTTGCGGTGATGATAGTTGCAGTTGCAATCCTTACGGGATTCAAGCAGCAGATAAGGGAAAAGGTAACAGGCTTCGGATCACACATTCAGATAGTTAACTTCGATTCCAACATCTCGTTTGAAACAGCTCCCATAAGCGATGCCCAGGATTTCATTCCCAAAATAAAGCAGACAAATGGTATCAGGCATATTCAGGTATATGCAACCAAAGCAGGAATTATAAAAACCGATAAGGATATCCAGGGGGTGCTCCTGAAAGGGGTTGGCAGTGACTTCGACTGGAGCTATTTCGGATCCCATATAGTTGACGGCAGGGTTTTCACTGTTACCGATACCAGCCGTACCAATGATGTGATTATCTCGAAAAAGATCTCCGATATGCTCAGGCTGAAGACAGGTGATTCGTTTATTATGCATTTTGTTCAGGATCCTCCCCGGTCGCGAAAATTTACAATCTGCGGCATTTATGAAACCAGCCTTGAAGAATTCGACAAAATGTATGTCTTTTGCGATATCGGACACATTAAAAGGCTCAATGGATGGGACGAAGACAAAATAAGTGGATTTGAAATCTTCATTGATAACTTTGACAGGCTCGATGAAATGACCTATGCAGTGAGGGAGGCAATAGGATACAGGCTGGCTGAGGATGAAACAAAATTCAAGGTTACAAATATCAGGTTAAGGTATCCCCAAATCTTTGACTGGCTTGGTTTTCAGGACATGAATGTCATAATCATCATAACACTGATGCTTATAGTTGCCGGATTTAACATGATCTCCGGCCTGCTTATTCTTATCCTTGAAAAGACAAATATGATTGGAATATTAAAAGCTTTGGGCGCTGAAGACAAAACCATCCGGAATGTGTTCCTTTACCAGGCAGTTTATCTGATAGGCAAGGGACTGTTCTGGGGAAACCTGATTGGGATAGCCTTGGCATTTCTCCAGCTCAAAACAGGCTTCATAACACTTGATCCTTCATCATATTACATAAAGACCGTTCCTGTTAATCTTTCTGTTATTCATGTACTGCTTCTTAACGCCGGGTCCATGGCAGCTATACTTTTCATGCTCTTAATCCCGTCAAAACTTATCAGCAGGATTACACCGGTAAAAGCTATCCGGTACGATTAGGAACTCCAAAGTCTTTCATTCCTTCTCAGGCTGACTGAATAAATGCCAGTTAATCATGCTACGGAACAATATTGATGTAATGTTCATATCGTTCCAGTATTTCATCCACAAAAGTTACAGTCTGGCCACCCCTGAAATAACCACTCTTTACTATTGTGTCAGAATAGTATTGAGGATCCGACTTTTTCAGAAGCCATTGCCGCACACTGTTATCCCATTCCAGGGGATTCATGCCGTTCTTTTCTGCAAGCCTCATTGCGTCAAGAATGTGCCCCGGACCTGCATTATAAGCTGCAAGAATGAATTTGATACGCTCATCCCTGTCTTCTATTTCGGGATCAAATATTGAATGAAGCCATTTAATATAACGTGTTCCGGCTTTGATATTATTCTGGGGTGATGACCTGATATCTATTCCGAAGTTGACTCCGGTTTCCGGCATGACCTGCATAAGGCCATAAGCACCTACCCGAGATATTGCCTGAGGATTGAAACGTGATTCCTGGCAGATTAGCGAGGCAAGAAGTTGCCAATCCCAGCCAATGCTTTCACTGTAAACCTTAATTATTTCATCCCATCTTGAAATGCGTCCTGTGTTTAATGCAAAATATTCACTCTTTACAATGGCACCCGACCTGTCATTCCTGAAGTATTTTGCATAAAGTATCGAATAATCTGATGTTTTTCTGAATTCAGCAAGCCACTCGTTCAGTTCGATCAGCAGTGATTTGGAATCAGCCTTTCTGACTGCCCAGGCAAGTTCCTGCAGATTGCTGACGGCAGTGCCAACATCAATGCCGGGATAGTACGATGCATTAACAAGTGCGACATTTTCATCACATACAGTGTAGTCTATCTCCCCTCTGTCAACCTGCTGTATAAGAACCTCATCATCAATAGGCACTTCAACCACAACAACCTTTCCGCCTATTTCCCGCGAAAGCGACCGCAACCTCCCGGCATGCACGGATCCTCCCTGCACATATACCGTCTTATGCTTAAGGCCGGCTTTATCCCGCACAAGGCTCTTTTCAACTTCTTCCCCTGTCATTTTCTGCCATCCCTCCGGCTTCCTCTGCACGAGTACCTGGCGCGTTTCACCAATAGGTCCGGTGTACTTTATTCCTCTTTTTGCCGGCTTGTTGACAGTAAGACTTATTGCAAGTATATCGGCTTCACCTGAACGAAGCATGCTTATTGCCCTGTCAGTGTGATTTTCCGGCTTTATAACAATGTCATATCCCGAATGATCAGAAAAAGATTCCAGAAGCTCGTACTGAAAGCCCATCGGCTCGCCCCTGTAAATAAAATAATCCGTTGAATTAAACCCTGTTACAGCAACCAGTTTTCCCCGTTTAAGACGTGAAGTCTCCTGTGATACTGGTGAATCGTCCGTCTGTGATTTATCATTATCAGAACATGAGATAAACAATAACAAAAACAGGTAAAATGCCAGTGGAAAAAATTTAGTCAAAAGATTTACTTTTTGTCAGATAATTGAATAATTGGTCTGCCGGAAATTACAAGCAGATTGTTATTAATATTTTGAATATTAATAATTTAACTTATAAAATTTCCTGCATGATTTAGTCTCAAAACCAGCCACAAATTTAGAGCATTTTTTTAATTGTAAAAAGTCCAGGCTATCCCGTATCTGAACAGTCTGTAATTCATAGGATATGAGGGCACCATAAAATAATCATATCCCATGAAGCCGGCATTCACATGATCGAACATGACAAAAATTCTGGTTCTTCTGAGCTTGAGATTGAGAAACACGTTAATGAAAGGATAATTGCCGGTTGTTTCTTTATCCTGACGGTAGAACCTGCCGGTTGCAGGCATATAGTTATAGGGGTAATATGATGAATGCACTGTTACGTCTGCGCCAATCTGGGTATTGAGGTTTCCCTTTGTTTTCCGGAAAACAAAAAGATGCTCAAAATACCCTGCCGATCTTAGGGTCACAAATGGCAGGTCAAGAACATCTTCATTGCTGGTTTGCTGGAACAGGACATCTGTTGAAAGATGAAATTTCCATAATTTCAGGTCCTTGTTCAGATACAGGGATACCACTGACAAACCTCCTGAGTGCTGTGACGGTAGTGCATGGCTGTCAAAGTCGGTGTAATTGTCAATAACAGCATAGTTAAGTCTGATCTTCGTATTTCTTCCGGGATAGGAAAAATCTGTCCCGACATCAATTCTAAACTCCTTGTCGAGAGTGTTCTTCCATTCAAAATGGTTGCTTCCCCATTGTTCATACCAGAAAGAAGGAAGAATATTTGACATTCCTGCTGTAATATTCCAGAGAGCGGTACTTTTGTTCCAGGCAAAACCTTTTGATACAATTCCTTTAAGAAAAAAATCCCCGGCTCTGTAGCCGCTGAGATAGAGGTCTCCGGTAGCAGTCCACCGGAACTTCTCACCAATATTGTTATAAAGGCGGCCGGTGATTACAAAGTTATTCTTCTTCCATGTTGCCGTATCAGCTTCAGGGATCCCGTGAGAGGGATTTATCTGGCTGTACCTGTGAAATTCATTTCTTATACCTGCACCACCGCCGAGCCTGAACTTTCTTGTTTCATCTGTAGAAAAATCAAATCTGAGAGTGTTTTTAAGGCTTCCCGAATACAGGGAATCAAAGGTTTCGCCTTTATTTATGAAAATAGTGTCATAGAATCCCGATTCCGGCATATTGTCCGAATAGGTTCTGCGGTTGTTCTCAAGAGTGAGAATGTGGGAGAAGGTACCACTCAGGCGAAAAGACCCGGCTTTTGCAGCGGAATCAGGTTTGGCTTTTGACTCTGATCCAACAGTATATCGCTGTACAAGCATAAAATTCCTGTTTTTCAGCACACCTGCAGCCTCATTAAGCCCGCCAAGCTTAACTTCAACATCACGGGTGTCGAACTGGCTAAGGTGACTATTATCTGCTATACCCCCGTTTTCATTTGTGGAGATATTATTTATACCGGCAGCAAAATAGAGTTTATATTTTTCCCCGGTATATGAAGTATTAAAAGCAAAATTCTTGTTAATTGCCCGCTGATAGCTGTACTGTCCCAGGTTGTAAACAACATCAAACACGAGTCCGAAATTGAGATACCGGTTCACATTCTGAGAGTGCCTGACTTTGAAAGTCTGTTCAGCCACCTCACGGGCGCCTCCGAAAGTCCATACAAGTTCGGTAAAAGGCACCTGGGTATTCATGAACAAATATCTTTCGGGCAAATGCATAAACGGGTAATAATGGCTGTAAAGGAACTTGTCAGGATCTGTTATCCGGTCAAAAAAGTTTATCTGATAGAAAGGAAGTCCATAGCTTCCGAGCGTAGCATTGAAGGGAGAATATTTATCAGCCAGTCGGTATCTGTTAAATAGTGAAAAAACGGTATCAAACGGAACAATTATTTCCTCAGTAAAATCCGAAGACAGATTCCAATGTTTAATTATTCTCGGTTTTACAGTATCCTGTTTTTGTCCCGATAATGCTGATGGAAATACCAGTAGCAGTAATATTGCCAGTTTTAGCCGCATCAGCGCAAATATAGAAAATATTATGAATTCAGGAGGCGTGGTCAGTATTAACAGCAGGGGTACAGCATGTTGCTCCCCTGCTGTTATTAAATGGCATAACCTTCACATCAATCTACATTATCGTTAAGATAGGCATTGTTTTCCCGAAGCACGGGCTCGTCATTCTCGCCCGATGACAAGGTGAACTTCGACACTTTGCTTTCCTTCACGCTGTCCCTGTTACCTATGGGCATATTCCTCCTTATATATGCAGGCACATCCTCGAAAGTATCTATGTTCTCCTTGGTAGTTTTGCTCGAGAGCCCTTCCTTTTTGAGGATATTCTGCATATGCTTAACCTTCAGCAAAGTGGTTTCTGGTTTCTCCTTTTCGCCAGGGTCATCCTCATTTGCATGCCTGCTCCTTATTTCATTTATTTCGGTCAATGTTCCGGCTGAAAAATCCAGTTCACCCTGAATTTCATCATCAAGGTTGGTTATTATTGAGCGGTGATGCCTTTCACGTACCGTGAAAAGTTCCTCGCCTTTCTCCGGCACTATATGGGGCGGAACAGGATTATTAAGGGGTATAAGGTCAACCTTTGTGGGTTTAGGATGCTTATAGGGGGTAAAGACGCTGTTAGCCGGAAAACCGGTTGCTATTACAGTAACACTTATTTGGTCGCCAAGACTTTCATCCTGAGACAATCCTCTGATAATAAGGGCATCTTCAGAGGCTACTTCATACATGTAATCGGTTATTTCGCCAAGCTCATCCATTGTAAGTTCATTCTGACCCAGGCCTGATGAAATGTTAATCAGGATGCTTTTAGCTCCTGTAATGTCATGGGAATTTAGAAGAGGCGAAGCGAGGGCGTCTTCAATAGCCCTGATGGCCCTGTTATCACCCGAAGCGGTACCCATGCCCATTATGGCCACGCCGGAATCCTTCATCACCGTCTCCACATCGGCAAAATCAACATTGATATATCCGGCCACAGTTATTATTTCAGCTATCCCCTTGACAGCTACTGTCAGAACATCATCAGCTTTGGCAAATGCTGTAGACACTCCCTGGTTACCATATATCTCCCTGAGCTTTTCATTATTTATTACAAGCAGGGAATCGACATGGTCCTTAAGTTCATTGATACCGTCGATGGCATATCTTATCCTTATCTTCCCTTCCGACTTAAACGGGATAGTAACAACGGCAATCGTCAGCAGTCCGGCATCCCTGCAGGCTTTAGCTATTACCGGTATGGCGCCGGTGCCTGTGCCTCCGCCCATTCCTGTCGTCAGGAATACCATTTTCGTATTTCCGGAAAGACCGGCCATCACATCTTCCAGGTTTTCCAACGCAGCCTGACGGCCTATTTCAGGCTTGCTGCCCGCACCACGGCCTTCGGTTATAGATTCTCCGATCTGCACCTTTACAGGCACAGGGCTTTTAGCAAGAGCCTGATGGTCAGTATTGCATACCACAAAGTTCACATCCTTTATTCCCCTTTCAAACATGTGGTTGACAGCATTGTTTCCTCCCCCGCCTATACCAAGAACTTTTATTATTGATGACCTTTCCACCGGCAGGTCAAAGTTCATTATATCATCTGTCATGGTTTTTTTATTTTGTTAATGTTAGCGAACAGTTATTTCAACAGCATCCCAATCCTGATAAAGCAATTAATCTATCTTCTGATCTTCGACCTCGAAAATCTTTGACAGCATCTGCTTGATCTTGTCAGTCATAGATACTTTTTCCTCTTCGTGCAGCGGCTCGGTCATTTCACCGGCATCTGTTTCCGTATTCCCGGTGATAACAGTTTTCGGCCTGACGTATTCCTCCTTTCTGGCAGCATTGAATGATTTTTTATATGTATCAAGATATTCAAAGCCTCTCATTATAAGTCCTACGCTGGTTGCATACATCGGCTGGCTGATCTCATTCTTTGCTGAGCCGGAAAGATGTTCGTTGGGTAAGCCAATTCTCACATCCATTGCAGTCTTGAATT
This sequence comes from Bacteroidales bacterium, assembly GCA_040769065.1. GTDB lineage: Bacteria > Bacteroidota > Bacteroidia > Bacteroidales > VadinHA17 > LD21. The sequence continues at coordinate 3,014,023 of JAXGLU010000001.1, read as the reverse complement.
TCATTAGCTGGGGAAGGTGCCTGAGCATTGCACCACCTCCGGTAATTACAATACCAGCAGCCAGTTTATCGGCATAACCCGAATTTTGTATTTCAAAATTAACTATGTCAATTATCTCTTCCATCCTCGACTGTATTATATATGCAAGGCTTTTAAATGAGATCTCCTTGGGTTCCCTTCCGCTGATACCGGGTATTGCAACCACCTTGTCATCAGGAGCTATGTCTCCGAGGGCCGATCCATACTGAATTTTAAGCTGTTCGGCATGTCTTTGAAGAATAGCACAGCCTTCCTTGATGTCTTTAGTCACCACATTTCCTCCAAACGGTATCACAGCAGTATGCCGGATGATGTTGTCATAATAAACGGCGATATCAGTTGTGCCTCCTCCGATGTCAACAAGCACAACCCCTGCCTCCTTTTCATCTTCGGTAAGCACGGCATCGGCCGATGCGAGAGGTTCAAGTATCATATCCTTTACTGACATCTGGGCTTTTCTGATGCATTTTTCAATGTTTTTGGCCGCAGCAACCTGCCCGATAACGATGTGGAAGTTAGCTTCAAGACGTCTGCCGCAGAACCCGACAGGGCTCTTCACTCCGGTTTCATTGTCAACAATGAAAACCTGAGGTATGACATGAATGATCTCCTCTCCAATATCCACATGAATCTTGTACATATCCTCAATAAGCCTGAACACCTCTTCCTTTTTTATTTCATCCTCGTAAGCATCGCGCATGATATATCCACGGGTTTTAAGGCTTTTTATGTGCTGGCCGGCTATTCCCACAAAGACTTCGGAGAACATAATACCCGATCTTTGCTGTACATCGTCCACAGTGGATTGGATGGCATTCACCGTCTCCTCGATATTAAGTACAACTCCCCTTTTAACTCCTTTTGAATGGGCCTTGCTTAAGCCAAGGATTTCTATTTTCCCGTTCTCATTCCTAGTACCGACAACTGCCACTATTTTTGTGGTTCCAATGTCGATTGCTGCTACATACTGTTCCTTTTTGCTCATAGTCTGAAATATGGTTATCTGTTTATCTTCTCCTGCATACTATCTGGTCACTGAATGCCAGATTTATTACTGAATATTTGTTCCATCCCACCGCTGGAAGAACCTTATCGTAGAACTCACTGAGGTTGCGCAGCTTACCTGCGAAATTATCAGCGGTCCCGAGATGTATGAGGTGGTTGCCGACGCGTGGAATAAGATCAATTTCATTGTTGCCATCGACATATATCTGATCAATCTGAGCTGACCAGAAACTGTCGTTTTTGATATAATCAACCAAATAATAAATATCCTTAAGTATTGAATTTTTGATGCTTGTATCCAAAACACTCACACCGTCAAGCATAGCCTGGCTGATATTAACATTTCCTCCCACTATATGCAGCCGCGGTGAATAGAGATTTCTCCTTCTGATCACAATTCCCTCATTGTCAATATAATAATCACCCCCGTCGTTTGCCAGTACCCGCATTACCGGATCGCGCTGGTCAGCATAAACGTTTAAGGTGCCTTCCGCAGTCACATATACTTCAGCTATCTTCAGTTCGCGCAAACTGCTTAAATCCTTTTCTATTTCCGATAATCTTACTTCACCCACTGTCTTCCCTATTATCTTTCCGTAATTATTGTCAATAAGATTCTGAATCCGCTTATGCGTAATAAAATGATATTCTGACGAGTCTGCAATTATTATATTTATTCCCGTAAAATGCATCCTGAGCGATTTGCCGGCGTAGTAAACAGGTACGGCAACAAGATACAATGTTGGCAGAAGCAGTAATATAGCGGATATCTTCTTCATGCTCCCGTCAGGTTTTTCAGTTTGTTTTCTATGGGAATTACCAGCTTGTCAATGCTTCCAGCGCCAATTGTAACAAGCACGTCGAGCTTATCCACATCAAGTGCATCGGGCAGGTCCTCAAGCTTCAGCATACTTTTATTTCCCGATTTCATTTTGGAGAATATCATTTCGGATGAAACTCCCGGTATGGGTTCCTCGCGTGCCGGATAAATGGGAAGCAGTATAACTTCGTCAAGCATATCAAGTATTGAAGCAAATCCTTCTGCATGATCCCTTGTTCTGGAATAAAGGTGAGGCTGGAATATTCCGGTGATTTTCCTTCCCCTGAAATATTCCCTCACAGAATTTATGCAAGCCTTTATTTCTTCCGGATGATGGGCGTAATCATCTATATAAGTTATGCCGGGTTTGTTGATCCTGATATCGAACCGTCTTCTTACACCTTTAAATCCCGATATTGCAGTCCGAAGCTCATCCCCGGTCACTCCGCACATAAGCGCTATAGCAGAGGCAGCAGTAATATTCTCTATATTAATCCTGCCGGGGAAGGAAAAATGAATATCATCCAACCTGCCTTCCGGTGTTTCAAGATTGAAGACATAATAATCTCCAAAATATCTTATTTCCGTCGCACGGTAGTCTGATCCGGCACCGGGTCCGTAAAATGCTCCCGCGACACCATCAGGCACATTGATTTTATTTCTTATGTCATTGTGAATCAGCAATCTACCTCCCGGCCTGACCTTCCTGCAGAATTCCTGGTATGCGACGATCATTTCTTCATGACTGCCATAAATATCGAGGTGATCGGCATCAACAGAGGTCACTACAGCCATCAGGGGTGAAAGCCTGTGAAATGACCGGTCAAATTCATCCGCTTCCATTACGGTGTACCTGCTTCTGCCGGACAAATAATTTGAGCCATAATTCTTTGAAATTCCCCCGAGGAATGCAGAACATCCTATATGAGATTGTGTAAGAATATGCGCAATCATGGTGGAAACGCTTGTTTTACCGTGGGTTCCTGCCACTGCCAGTGTATCGGTATGGGAAGAAATCTCACCCAGAATTTCGGATCGTTTATAAAGCTTATGGCCGTTATCCCTGAAAAACGCCAGTATATTACTGTTCCCGGGTATTGCCGGCGTATATACTGCAAGTACCTGACTCTTGCATGAGATGTCCCTGAAAATATCCGGTATTGTGGCCGGGTCATCTGAATAAGTGATCGCACATCCCATGGAAGCCAGAGAAAGGGTTAAATCAGTTTCTGTCCTGTCGTAACCTGCAACTGTCTGGCCTTGTTCAAGGAAATACTTCGCCAGGGCACTCATTCCAATACCACCTATTCCGGTTAAATAAACAGCTTTTATGTTTTTCAGGTCAATCATCTCCCAGCAAGTTTAAGAACCTCGTTAGCAATTTTTATATCCGCATGGGGTTCAGCCATTTTCGAAATATTGTCAGAAAGTATTTTTTGCCGGTCTCTGTCAGCAAGAAGATTAAGAATCTCCGGCAAAAGCCGCTCCTCTGCATCTTTATCAGACAAGACCAAAGCTGCATTTCTCCGCGCAAGTGCCATTGCATTCTTTGTCTGGTGATCTTCAGCAACATTGGGTGAAGGAATCAGAATAGACGGTTTTGCCGCCAGGCAAAGTTCCGATATCGTTCCTGCGCCCGACCTGGTAACTACGACATCGGCTGCAGAATATGCATAATCCATCCTGTCGATGAAAGCACGGAGGATTATTCCTTTTTCTTCGGGTTGATGTACCTGACCAGAGACATTATCATAATAATGCCTGCCCGTCTGCCAGATCCACTTATATCCCGAATTGCCCATTTTTTCTATATTATCCAGGAAGCATTTATTTATGCTTCCGGCACCCAGTGAACCTCCCAGAATGAGTACTACCTGGCTGCTTCCACCGATGCCGAAATATTCGAGTGCCTCCCTTCGTATCTGAGGTAGATTTTCAAAGTTATTTCTGACAGGGTTGCCTGTCTTTATAATTTTCTCAGCCGGAAAGTATTTTTCCATTCCGTCGTATGCCACGCATATTACTGAAGCCCGGGCTGAAAGCAATTTGTTCGTTATACCGGCGTAGCTGTTCTGTTCCTGAATAAGTGCCGGAATTCCCATTCTGCAAGCCTGTTTAAGCAAGGGTCCGCTGGCGAATCCGCCTACTCCCACTGCCACATCGGGTTTAAACTCATTTAATATTTTTTTGGCCATTCTCAGGCTTTTCACCAGGGAAGCTATTACTTTAAGGTTCCTGAAAAAATTCTTCCTGTCAAATCCTGCCACCGGCAATCCTACGATTTTATAGCCCGACAAGGGTACTTTTTCCATCTCCATCCTTCCTTCAGCCCCTACAAAAAGAATTTCAATTCCCGGTTCAGCGGCACGCAGGGCATCAGCAATGGCAATAGCAGGAAAGACATGCCCTCCTGTGCCTCCTCCGCTGATGATAATCCTTTTATGCCTTTTCAGGTCCATATATCTTTTCTCCTTCGTCAGTTTTTTCTTCTTCAGGTAGTTCTTCCTTCTTTATTCTGGCATTAACCACCCGGCTCACACTTAAAATTGCACCTATGGAAAAGCTCATCATAAGTGCGGAAGTCCTTCCCCAGCTCACCATAGGGAGTGTCTGTCCTGTAACCGGAAACAAGCCGACAGCTACCAGCATATTTAGCATCGCCTGCATTGTTATCATCACTATCAATCCTATCACAAGCAGGGCAGGGAATGCCGTGTCGCACTTTTTTACAATTACGATTCCCCTGAACAGCAGTATCATGTATGCAAGTATCAGTGGTATCGCACCGAAAAGCAATCCATATTCCTCTATAATAATGGCAAAAATGAAATCGGAGTTTGATTGCGGAAGCATATTCCGCTGGGTGCTTTTTCCGGGCGCCTTGCCAAATAAACCTCCTGTGGAAATGGCTATCTTGGCCTGGTTCGACTGATATGCGTCATCGGCGTCAACATTGCCGGAAAAATGATTTTCAATCCTGTTCTTCCATACCTCAACGCGGTTGTCCTTTGAAATAAGAGTAAGGAGTACAGCAAATAAAAGGACTCCCGCGACACCTATACCGATATAGGCCAGCAGAAATCTGAACGGGACCCTTCCTATGAACATAATAAGTATGCATATCCCGAAAATCATCAGTGCTGTTGAAAGGTTTTCAGGCATAATGAGTGCACAGATAACAGCGACCGGGAACATCATGTACTTTGAAACAAGCATGAAATCCTTCAGCTCATTCTGAAATCTTGAAAGGACACTGGCAAGGTAGACCACAAGAGCCACCTTGGCCACGTCAGATGTCTGGAGCCTGAACCCTGTGCCTGGTATTTCTATCCACCGCGTTGCTTCATTAACCCGCGATCCGATCAGAAAAGTCAGGATTAGCAGCACCACCGACAAAAGAAGTCCGAGCCCTGCCAGTGAAGAGTATATCCTGTAAGGCAGATGGTGAACCACTACAATGATTACCAGGCTAAGCACAAGCATGATAAACTGGCTTCTGAGGAAATACGTGTTGTTGCCTCCATACTTCATAAAGGCAACGCCTGCCGATGAGCTGTAAACAGCCAGGAGGGAATAAATCATAAACACCGCCACCAGTGTCCAGATCACCCTGTCGCCTTTAAAAGTTCTTTTTATCCAGTTTTCCTGCATTTTGTCAGGTTTAAAGATTTCTTACTGCCTGCTTGAATTGTCTGCCCCTGTCTTCGTAGTTGTTGAAAAGATCAAAGCTGGCACATGCAGGCGACAGAAGCACTGTCTGTCCCTTTTTCGCAAGGTAGTACGACGATCTTACAGCCTCTTCCATTGAAGATGTTTCAACAATAGTGCTAACCTTGTCACTGAAAGCCTCTATGATCTTCCTGTTATCCTTTCCCAGGCACACTATGGCCTTTACCTTTTGCCTTACCACATTGAAAAGCTCGGAATAGTCATTCCCCTTGTCTATCCCACCTGCTATCCAGACAACATCGGTCTCCATGCATTCCAGCGCATACCATGTTGAATTGACATTTGTGCCTTTGGAATCATTAACAAAGTTTATCCCACAGACAGTAATAACTGGCTCCAACCGGTGTTCAACACCCTGAAAGTCAGCGAGACTCTCCCTGATGATATCCTTGCGGATACCCAGAACTTTACCCGCAAGTGCAGCCGCCATCGAGTTAAAAACATTGTGACGGCCTTTTAATGCCAGATCATGTATGGTCATAAGGTTGGTTTTATGTTGGTAATCAATAATTATCTCATCATTTTCGAGGTAGGCGCTCATGCCCGGGATTGTGGTTGTTGAAAAAGGAAGCCGGGTCACAGGGTATTCCTTCTCCTTCAGTGCAGATTTAATTACAGGATCATCGGCCCAGTAAATAAGGTATTCCGATTTGGACTGGTTCTGTGTTATTCTGAATTTCGATTCCACATAGTTCTGAAAATCATAACCGTATCTGTCGAGGTGATCGGGTGTGATATTCATCAGTACGGCCACATCGGCCCTGAAGGAGTACATTCCGTCGAGCTGAAAGCTGCTCAGCTCAATCACATAATAATCATAACCACCTTCAGCAACAGCTTCCGCAAAGCTCTTTCCCACATTTCCGGTCATGGCAACCTTCTTTCCGGCTTTCTTCAGGATATGGTATATAAGATTGGTGACCGTGGTTTTCCCGTTACTGCCGGTAACACATATTTTGATCCCTTCAGCAAATCGCCCGGCAAATTCAATTTCAGAAATGACCGGTATTCCCTTTTCACGGATCTGAACCACCAGTGAGGAACTGTCGGGAATACCCGGACTCTTTATTACTTCATCGCCTGACAGGATTTCATCCATCGTATGTTTCGCCTCCTCATATCTTATGTGGTTCTTCTCCAGAACAGCCTTGTATTTTTCCTTAATCTGACCGATATCGGAAACAAACACATCAAAGCCTTTTTTCCGTGCAAGTAATGCCGAACCTGTACCACTTTCGCCTGCCCCGAGTACCACAATCTTCTTCATATACCTATCTGATCTTTAACGTCACTATACTTATCACGGCCAGTATCATAGCCACTATCCAGAAGCGTGTGACAATTTTGGGTTCCGTGTAACCCTTCTTCTGATAATGATGATGAAGGGGAGCCATAAGGAATACCCTTCTGCCCACACCGTATTTCTTTTTTGTTCTTTTGAACCATGAAACCTGGATAAGAACCGACAGGTTCTCGACCAGGAATATCCCGCAAAGAATGGGTATCAGCAATTCCTTCCTTATGATGATGGCGAATACCGCAATGATACCACCCAACGCCAGGCTCCCGGTGTCGCCCATGAATACCTGTGCAGGGTATGAATTATACCACAGGAAGCCAATTGTTGCGCCTATGAAAGCGCTGGCATAAATAACCAGCTCTTCCGATCTGGGTATGTACATGATATTCAGGTATTCGGCATAAATGATATTACTGGAAACATATGCCAGTATTCCCAGGGCTACCCCTGTAATTGCCGAAACGCCTGTAGCAAGTCCGTCGAGGCCGTCGGTGATGTTGGCGCCGTTGGATACAGCCGTCACCACAAAAATCACAATAGCTATGAATACAAGCCATGTCCATACCTCGCGATGTTTTTCAGGTATGAAGGCAACAAGCCATGAATAGTTGAATTCGTTATTCTTTACAAAAGGAATGGTTGTCTTGGTCGATTTATGCTCCATCGTTATCTCGCCAGGTGCCGAATATGAAACCGGCGAATCAAACAATTCTGTCCGCTCGCGGAATGACAGTTCAGAAAGTGACACTTTCTCAACAATAACTACATCATCACTGAAATAGAGAGTTATCCCGATAATAAACCCAAGGATTATCTGACCTAATATCTTGAATTTGCCGGCCAGGCCTTCCTTGTTCTTCCTGATTACTTTAATATAGTCGTCGAGAAATCCGAGGAATCCGAGCCAGATTGTAGTCAGAAGCATTAACAGGACATAGACATTATCGAGCCTTGCAAACAGTAAGGTTGGAATGATTATTGACGCCAGTATTATAATACCTCCCATTGAGGGAGTGCCTTCTTTCTGATACTGGCCTTCAAGGCTGAGATTCCTTACCACTTCACCCATCTGCCGCACCTGAAGGAACCTGATAATCCTCTTCCCTATCAGCAGTGAAATGAAGAGGGATGTTATTACAGCCATAGCCGACCTGAATGAGATATAATAGAACATACCTGCTCCGGGAACATTTAATTTATCGAGGTATGTAAACAGATAATAGAACATATATTCAGGTTGTTATTTCATTAACAATGCGTTTCTAAGCTCTTCCCTGTCATCAAAATGATGTTTCACCCCGTTAACTTCCTGGTAGGTTTCATGACCCTTGCCGGCAACGAATATCACATCTTCCTTTGAAGCAAGCATTACCGCAGTTTTGATGGCTTCGCGGCGATTGCTTATCCTTGTTACTTTCTTCCTTAGTTCAGGAGAGATCCCTGCCTCCATATCATCGAGGATCTTTTCGGGATCCTCTGTTCTGGGATTATCTGAAGTAAGGATCACCTTTGAACTGCCTTCAGCCGCGATGGATGCCATTTTCGGTCTTTTCAGCCTGTCCCTGTCACCCCCTGCTCCAACAACAGTGATAAGCTGTCTGCTCCCCTCCCTCAACCTGTTGAGGGTTTGTATCACGTTCATAAGTGCGTCGGGGGTATGGGCATAGTCCACAATACCTGCAATACCGCTTCCTGATTCAACAACTTCCAGCCTTCCCGCTACCGGGCGCAGGTCACTCAGAACCGTCAGTATCTCTTCCCTGTCTGCACCAAGAAGTTCCGATGAGGATAATACGGCAAGCAGATTCAATGCATTAAAATCGCCGATGAACCTGGTCCAAAGCTCCTCCCCCTGTATCAGCAGCTGCATTCCTTCAAAACTCTGTTCAATAATCCTGCACCTGTAATCTGCAAAACCCCTTGCTGAATAGGTGTATCTCCTGGCCTTGCAGTTTTGTTGCATCACAAGTCCGTTCTTATCATCAGCATTAAAAAGTGCAAATGCATCATCCGGAAGGTCATCAAAGAATTTCTTCTTGGCTCCCAGGTAGTTATTAAAAGTCAGGTGGTAATCAAGATGATCATGGGTAAGATTTGTAAAAATGCCCCCGGCAAATTTTAATCCGGCTATGCGATACTGGTCAATAGCGTGGGAACTAACTTCCATGAATGCGTAGTCGCATCCTTCATTGACCATTTCGGCCATAAGCCTGTTCAGGACAATGGGATCGGGAGTTGTATGCGTGGCCGGAAGCTCACGTGAACAGATATAGTTGCACACGGTGGAAAAAAGCCCGCATTTATAGCCCAGTCTTGAGAAAGTATTATATAGAAGGGTTGCAATTGTTGTCTTTCCGTTGGTTCCTGTTACGCCGACAAGTTTCAGGCAGGAGGAAGGATTCCCGTAGAAGTTTGAAGATACAATACCAAGCGCTTTGGCTGAACAGGATGTCTGTATCCATATAACCTCATTATCGGGATTCCCGGGTATCAATTCGCATATTACTGCTTTTGCCCCTGATGAAATTGCATCACCAATAAAATCATGTCCGTCGGTTTTCGTGCCCTTCACTGCAATGAAAAGGCTTTCAGGACAGACTTTCCGGGAGTCGAATTCAATGCTTTTAATGACAGCGTTCCTTTCCCTGTTTCTTGATGAAACAACCTCAACACCCTTTAATATACTTTCTAAATCTATCATTTATCACATGTTCATATCAAGCGACACAACGGTTCCAAAATAGGCTTTGGCACCGTACTCCGGCGACTGCCGGAGTACGCGCCCCTTTCCGTTAAACTTTACCCTGAGGCCTGCATTTTCAAGAAGGAAGACGGCATCCCTGAGACTCATCCCTCTGACGTCAGGGATAACGCCTTCCTTTATATCGACACCCACCAGCTTTATTGTGTCCGCGTTTTCGCGTGTTGCTACCCACTCATCTTTTGAAGTCTTTTTATACCTGACATCAAGTTTGCCAAGCACCCTGTTGATATCTTGCCTGTAACCATTTCCTGCCTCAGGTGCCTTTACCGGTTCTTCATCCTGCCTGAGATTGCTATAATCGTTGAAGAAGCTTGTGGCGTAGATCTTATCGGCAATCTCCCTGAATACTGTACCTGCAACAAGGTTTCCGTAATAGACACCGTTGGATGGAGCATTAACCACCACAATACATGAGTACAGGGGATTGTCGGCAGGAAAATAGCCAACAAATGAAGCCTGGTAGGATATTCTGGCACCCTGCCTGTATCCGTGCTTGTCTTTTGCTATCTGTGCGGTTCCCGTCTTACCGGCTATTTTGTAATCGGCGCTCCTGAGATTCATTGCCGTGCCATGTTCAACAACTCCCTCCATCATTTCCCTTGCCTTGCGGATGGTGCTTCCCGATGCAATGGAGTTTACAATTACTTCCTGACCAAAGCTTTTTATTGTATTCCCGTTACTGCGTATCTCCGTAACAAATCTTGGTTTAACCATTCTGCCGTTGTTGGCTACTGCATTATAAAATGTCAGTATCTGCATCGGAGTCATTTGAACCTCATATCCATGCGACATCATCGGAAGAGAAAGTCCTGACCATAGTTTGTCGCCGGGATATCTTATAAGCGGTTCTCCTTCTCCTTTTATCTGCAAATCAAGCTTTTGATTCAGCCGCATTGCGTAAAGCCTGTTCACAAACTCCTTCGGATTGTTCTTGTAGTAGTCTGTGATGATTTTGGATGTACCGACATTGGAGGATTTTTCAAAAACCTGCTTAACGGATATTTTCCCATATCCTCCTTCTTTAGTGTCCCTGATTGTCTTACTATAGAACTTCACAGTTCCGTTTCCCGTATCAATAATATCGCTGGTGTCGATGACTCCGTCTTCAAGAGCTGCCATAAGGACAGGCAGCTTAAAGGTTGATCCCGGTTCGGTGCTTTCGCCAATGGCATAATTATAGGTTTCGTGGTACCTGCCATCGCTTCCCTGTTCAAGGTTTGCAATAGCCCTTATTTCGCCGGTAGCAACTTTCATTACGACCGCACACCCATGGTGGGCATTGTGTTTCCTGAGCTGCTGTTCCAGGGCACTGGAAGCAACATCCTGAAGATCAATATCAATAGTGGTTAATATATCCTTACCGTCCTTCGGCTCAATGCTGTTGGCATTATTTACTGTAATCCAGTCACCTCCGATAAGTCTCTGCTTTACTGCGACCCCGTTTTTACCTGAGAGTTCCCTGTCAAATGAACCCTCTATTCCCACACGCGTTCCGTCTGATCCAAGGTTCAGGTATCCTATGGTGCGTGCAGCAAGCTCGTTATGAGGAAGTATTCTCCTGTTCTCGGCCTGGGTTACCAGCCCTCCCCTGAACTGGCCTTCCCTGAATATGGGAAGCTCCTTCAGTTTCTTAAGAGTAGCATAGCTTACCTTGCGTTTTATAAGGAAATAACGGTCGCCTCTTTTTCTTGCACTCATGATCACGTTTTTCCATCCGGCTGCCGATCTTTCTCCCAGAAGCCGTGACAGGCCTTCAGATAATCCATCTATTCCCCTTGACCATGTGTCGGCCGACATACCTGAGCTTCGGGTATCCATGTATACCGAATAATACGGCACCGAACTGGCAAGCAGCCGGCCGTCATAAGCAAGTATATCTCCCCGTCGGGCAGGCATTTCAGCAGTCTTGAAAAGATATTTCTCACTCATTGCCTCCCATTTGCCTCTCTGTACATACTGCAGGATTATTATCCTGACAACAAGTACGATTGCCATAAGCACAATGACAAAATAAATCAGACCGCTCCGCCATACTATTTCATCCCTGACCGTCATTTTAAACGTCTATTTATCAACAATAAGCCTGTAGGGAGGCGTTTTAAGCTCTTCAAGACCCAGCCCCTTTTCCCTGACCATCCTGTAAACCTCCGACTGCCTGCTTACCGACATCAGTTCAGCCGATGTTGAAAGAGCTTCAGACCTGAGGTCTCTCACTTCGTTCGAAAGCCTTGTCGTTTCCCTGGTTATCTTCTCCGCATGAAACCTGTTCCCTATATAAAAAGCTCCGAGAATGGTAAGAAGTATCAGATACCCAAGATTCTTAAGAACAATCTTATCAGAAACCATACTGCCGCTAAGCAGCTCCTTCAGAAAATTCCCCTTACTCTTTTCCCTGTCGCTATTTTCCCTGTTCCCTTCCATTATATCTTTTCGGCTATCCTCAGCCTTGCGCTCCTCGATCTCTTGTTGACAGATATTTCATGCTTGTCAGGAACTATTCCCTTCCTGTTTATCATTCTGAAAGGAGTAATGAGATTCCCATAAAAATCCTTCTGCTCCTCTCCTTCAAAATTCCCGGTCCTCATAAAATTCTTAACCACCCGGTCCTCCAGGGAATGATATGTGATCACCACAAGCCTGCCATTTTTGTTAAGAACATCCAGAGCCTGTTCGAGCATCTCTTTCAGGTAATCTATCTCATGATTGACCGCTATCCTCAGCGCCTGAAAAACTTTTGCGTAGAATTTATTTTCCTGCCTTGGAGGAGCAAGCCTTCCTATTGCATTCACAATGTCACTGACATGCGTTATTGGTTTCAGATTCCTGGCTGCAACCAGGTCCCTGGCTATCTTCCTTGAATTGACAAGCTCGCCGTAATCATAAAAGAGGCGGGCAAGGGATTCCTCGTCGAGAGTGCGTATCAACGAAGCTGCCGTAACTGTTCCTTTTTTGTTCATCCTCATGTCAAGAGGGGCATCCTGACGAAACATAAAACCTCTTTCCGGCTCATCAAACTGATGGAATGATACACCAAGATCCGCTATTATGCCGTCGACTGATTCTATACCAAGAAACCTGAGATTATTTTTCAGAAAGCGGAAATTCTGGCAGAGGAATATAAACCTCCGGTCGTCAGGGGCATTCCTTAAAGCATCCTCATCCTGATCAAAGGCTATCAGCCTTCCTTTTTTCAGATGCCTCAGAATTTCCATAGAGTGGCCGCCACCTCCGAAAGTGACATCAACATAAATACCGTCAGGCTTTAAATTTAACCCGTTGATACTCTCTTCAAGCAATGCCGGCACATGATAAAGCATTATTCTCCAGACTCATTAATATTACCACCCATCAGTTTTTCAGCCAGATCGGCAAAATCATCGGCAGGCAAATCAATTGTATCATATACTGACGCTGCCCATATCTCAATTCTTCCGTCCTGGCCCGCAAGAACAACATCCCTGTCTGCTTCAATCAGGTCCATCAATCTCCTCGGGATAAGCAACCGGTTATTGTTATCAAGCGTCAACTCCGCTGTTCCCTTGAAAAAATTCCTCAGAAACATATTGTGTTCCCTGTTGTAGGGATTCATCTTCTTCCTTATCTTCTCTAGTTGCCTGTTCCAGTCTTCAATTGAATACAGCACCAGGCACTTTTCGAATATGTCTTTTCTGACCACAAAATGGTCCTGCGCATCAGCAGGCATCTGCTTCTTGAATGCCGAGGGAAGTATAATTCTTCCCTTGACATCAACTTTACAAGCGTAATCACCAATAAATGTGGCCATAAACCGTTTTTAACAATAAAACGCTAAAATAAAGAAATATTATCCACTTTACTCCACTTTGCCCCACTTTTTTTATTTTTTTGTTAATAACTTTTTGAAATTGAGGTGGCCTGACATTAATGACCTCATGATTCTGACAGCCCGGAAACTTTTTGAACATACCCGGAAAAAGCATGGAATAACAGCTGTGACAAATCCTTTAATTCATTAAAATGATTTGGTGATGCTCAAAGGAGAAATATTATAATCTCATTTTCTTCCTTTGTTGTAATGCTAACATTTTGTATTTGACCTTTTTGGGGAAATCCTTCTGCTTTCAGAAGCAGTATCGTAGTAAGTCTGAAAGCCATGAGCAGTGATTAGTGTAAGCAGGAAAGATACCGGTGAATCCGTAAATCATTTGCCGGTTTTTTGGTAATTTTGTTTTTTGGATATAAAACTGCCATACTATTAGGAAATGCCTGAACAAGGAAATGATACTCTGAAGATAGATGTTGAGAAGGTACTATCATCCAAGAATCCAGCGCTGGGGAAGGTAATCCCCGGCTTCGTGATCAGCTATCTGAAAAGAATCGTCCATGAGAACGAAATAAATGAATTTCTTGAAACACATGGACATCTGAGTGATGCCGAATTTGCCGGCGCCGTTCTTAAGTTCATGAAAATCAATTACAATGTTTTCGGAAGTGAGAATATCCCTGCCGAAGGAAGATATATCTTCGCCTCAAATCATCCACTGGGAGGACTCGACGGACTGGTATTTATCTATGAACTGTCAAAGTATTACAGCAACATTAAATTTCCGGTAAATGATATCCTAATGAATATCTCCAATCTGGCAGGCATATTTGTGCCTGTCAATAAGCACGGGGCACAGGCAAAGGAAGCTGCCAGAAAGATTGATGAGGCGTACGGATCGGATGCCCAGATTCTGTATTTCCCTGCAGGATTATGTTCGAGGAAGAAAAAAGGAGTAATATGCGACCTGACCTGGCAAAAAAGTTTCATAATAAAAGCTGTTCAATACCAGCGCGATGTTATCCCTGTATATTTTTCAGGAAGAAATTCCAACTTCTTCTACAACCTGTCCAACATCAGGATTTTTCTGGGGATAAAATCAAACATAGAAATGCTTTACCTGGCCGACGAGATGCTAAAGCAGAAGGACAAGGACATAAACTTGGTTATCGGCAAAAAGATAGCATGGAGTAACTTCGACAGGTCAAAAACGCCTGTTGAATGGGCTGACTGGGTGAAGGGACAATCATATAAACTTCGAACATTTATCCCTGATGATTCGATTAATCAGAAAAATGAATAAATTTGCACCGTTTTTTTGTTTTCTGCATTGCAGAAACTCTTAAATAATAACCGATGAAGCCAGTTGCCGAGCCATTGCCAAGGGATCAGATAATAGCAGAACTCACAAAAGACAGATTACTGCGAAAAACAAATAACGGCAATAACGAGGTATATATATTTGACAACAATACCTCACCCGTTCTGATGCACGAAGTCGGGAGGACCAGGGAGCTGACCTTCAGGCATGCAGGAGGGGGAACCGGCGAGGAGTTGGATATAGATCAGTTTGACATCGATCCTGAAAACCCGCAGAAACAGCTAATTGTCTGGGATCCAGAAAACATGGAGGTTGTTGGCGGATACCGATATTTCTTTCCGGAGAAGGGATGCACGAACTGTGATGTGACAAAAATGGCATCATCTCTCTATTTCACATTCTCTGACAAATTCATTTCAAAATACTATCCCCACCTTATGGAACTCGGACGTTCCTTTGTCCAGCCGGCATACCAGTCGAGAACCATGGGAAGAAAAAGCCTCTATGCCCTCGATAACATATGGGACGGCCTCGGGGCATTGATCATTGATAATAACCACCTGAAATACCTTTTTGGGAAGGTTACAATGTATCCCCATTTTAACCTTAAGGCCCGGAATATGATTCTTTTTTTCCTGAGAAATTACTTCAGAGATCCCGAGAAGCTTGTTACCCCTATTGAGCCTGCCGATATCGACATACAAGAGGAGGAGATGAAAAAACTTTTCAGGGGCTGGAGGTTCAGGGATAACTACAAAATTCTTTCAAGGGAAGTTAGGAACCTCAACGAAAGTATCCCCCCTTTGATCAATGCCTATATGAATCTGTCACCCACCATGAAGACTTTCGGGACTTTCATTAACCATCATTTCGGGAATGTTGAGGAAACCGGAATAATGATCACATTAAAAGATATTTACGTAGAGAAAATAAACAGGCATCTTGAGTCGTACCAGAAGGATTACGAGATCAAGTGGTTTGCCCGCAGGAATCAGTAAGCCCTGAGTACACCTCGAGCAAGCAGCTTTTCAGGCTTTTTCCGCTCCCTGCAGATTGTTTTGTCGATACCTTCCGGGAAGCTGATTCTCTCAGATAAACATTCCGTATTTTCAGGCCCCAGTTCCAGGCACCATATTTCTTAAAATAGCATCCACCCGGGCGACATTCGCAGTCTTAACATTGCAATGCCGCATTCATGCCTGACACTGCCGCTTATAATTACTGTTGCTTGTTCTGGCCTGAAAAGTTGATAATGTCGGGAACGAGGTATGCGTCGGGAAATGATCTCCTGACCATAAGAAGGTGTTTTGTCCCCTCGGTCTTTGTCCTGAAATCGCCTGCCCTGATTTTGTAATAACCGGGAGCATCGAATCTGGAATATGAAGGGATATCGGGGAAGATACTAATGAATTCCGCTCTTACTCTTGCCGATTCTTCACGTGCGTTCCGGGCTGAACTGCTGTAAATCTGTATACGGAATCCCTCCAGTCCGTTATAGCGGCTGTTGTTCAGAATATGCCTGTTAATGAGTGTGTCAATTGCCGGATCCTGGGTTATGGCCATATTCCCTGCCTGTTTGTTGTAACCTGTCCGTTTAAAAAGTTCTTCTGTCCTGAACCTGCTTTGCGCTGAACCGGTTTCAGCCCATAGCAGGGCGCAAACCATGATAATCACTGTTTTTCTGAACCTGTAAGGCATCGCGATATAATTTTATTCCAACTCTTTTGCCAACTCATCAGTGATATCCAGATTATGATAAACATTCTGGATATCGTCATCATCTTCAAGAACTTCAATGAACTTCAGAACCTTTTTTGCAGATTCAATGTCCAGACTTCTTGTAATATTTGCAATCCTCTCCAACTTGGCTTCTTCAGGCTCAATACCCATCTCATCAAGTTTCTTGTTGACGTTCCCGAAATCCTCCATTGCACAGGTAATTGTTATTATGTCTTCATCAACTTCTAACTCCTCGCCTCCTGCATCGATAAGCTCAAGTTCCAGGTCGTCAGTAGAGATCCCTTCATTCTTGATTGTAAAAACACCTTTCCTTTCAAACAGCGAGCTCAGTGAGCCATTTGTGCCAAGCTTGCCTCCGTGCTTGTTGAATGCCGCCCTGACCGAAGCAACAGTCCGGTTGTTATTGTCTGTAAGACATTCCACAAATATCGCAATGCCGCCAGGCGCATAACCTTCAAATGATGTTTCAATATAGTTGTCGGCACTCGAGCCGACAGCTTTCTTGATTGCCCTTTCAATATTGTCCTTGGGCATATTGGCTCCCTTGGCATTCTGAATGGCAAGCCTGAGGCGTGAGTTTGATTCAGGATCCCCTCCTCCTTCCTTTGCTGAAATAATAATCTCCTTTATGATCTTGGTAAAGATCTTACCTCGCTTGGCATCATTGGCACCTTTTTTTCTTTTGATCGTTGACCATTTATTGTGACCTGACATATGTATAAGGTTTATGACTCCGATGTAAAATTAAATAATTCTTTATAATACCTCGGCCATACTTTGTACTTTTGTGAAAATTGTAGAAAAGAAGTTTGAAATCATCGAAAGTATTGAGGATTGGAGGGGTTGGCACCGGGTACTGAATTGAATTAAAAACAAGTTGAAAAACAGGTGAAAGAGGAAAGAAAAAAGGTATATATCGAAACCTATGGCTGTCAGATGAATGTTGCTGACAGCGAAGTTGTTGCATCAATTCTTACAGAACATGGCTACCATATTACCGAAGAGATTGAAAAAGCCGGATTGATTCTTATTAATACCTGTTCGATACGTGATAACGCCGAACAACGGATATTCAAAAGGCTGAAATCACTTAATCACCTGAAAAACAGGAATAAAGGACTTATAATAGGATTACTTGGCTGTATGGCAGAACGTCTCAGGGAACAGATACTGGAAAAAGAAAAGCTGGTTGACTTTGCTGCCGGGCCTGATGCCTATCGCGACCTGCCCAATCTGCTTGCAGAAGCAGAAGCCGGTCACAGAGCCGTAAATGTAATCCTTTCCGCCGAGGAAACATATGCCGATATCCGGCCTGTACGAATGGACAACAATGGCGTTACTTCCTTTGTTTCAATAATGCGCGGTTGCGACAACATGTGTGCATACTGCGTCGTACCCTTTGTCAGAGGTACGGAAAGAAGCCGTGATCCTCAATCTGTACTCAGGGAGATAAGCGAATTGGATGCAGCCGGTTACCGTGAAGTGACCCTGCTCGGACAGAACGTAAATTCATACAGGTGGAACCGTAACGGTAAAAGCATGGATTTCGCTGATCTTCTCGAAATAGCAGCCGGGGAAAATCCATTGATGAGAATCAGGTTTTCAACCTCCCACCCGCGCGACATATCTGACAAACTCCTTACCATAATCTCAGGACACGGAAACATATGCAAACATATTCATCTGCCAGCCCAGAGCGGAAGCAGCCGCATCCTTAAACTTATGAACAGGGGGTATTCAAGGGAATGGTATCTCGGGCGCGTTGAGGCCATCCGCAGAATTATTCCGGAGTGTTCAATTTCAACTGATATCATAAGCGGGTTTTGCACTGAAACACAAGAGGACCATCACGATACGCTTTCCATGATGGAACAGGCCGCATTTGACTTTGCCTACATGTTCAAATACAGTGAACGGCCGGGAACAGCGGCGGAAAAATACGGAGATGATGTTCCGGAAACTACAAAGACGGAACGTCTTAATGAAATAATATCTCTTCAAAACCGGCTATCGGGGAATTCAAAGAAGCAGGATGTGGGAAAGGTGCTTGAAGTCCTTGCGGAAGGCCCTTCAAAAAGATCATTGCTGCATCTTTCGGGTCGTACTTCGCAAAACAAGGTCGTTGTTTTTCCCCGGGGCGATGCCATGCCTGGTGATTACGTAAATGTCTTGATCGAAAAGTGCACATCGGCCACTCTTATTGGCCGTATCATTTCACCCGGCCAGGCCTGATATTCAAATGAAGCTCTTCTATCTGGGCAGGCGATATCTGCGAAGGTGAGTCAAGCATTATATCGCGTCCTGAATTGTTTTTCGGGAAGGCAATGAAGTCGCGTATCGAATCCTGTCCGCCGAACATTGCGACCCATCTGTCGAAGCCAAAGGCAATTCCTCCATGAGGCGGTGCACCGTATCTGAAAGCATCCATCAGGAAACCAAACTGTTTTTCCGCCTCTTCCTCACTGAATCCCAGTACTTTAAACATAAGCTTCTGTACCGACTGGTCATGAATCCTCACTGAACCGCCTCCTATCTCCACCCCGTTTATTACCAGGTCATAGGCATTTGCCCTCACTTTGCCCGGATCGGTTTCCATAAGACCCATATCCTCTGGTTTTGGTGAGGTGAAGGGGTGGTGCATGGCATAATAACGGCCGGTTTCATCATCCCATTCAAGCAGCGGAAAATCAACAACCCATAATGGAGCAAACTTATCCCTTTTTCTGAGATTCAGCCTGTTACCCATTTCCAGGCGAAGTTCCGACAAAGCTGCCAGAGTTCTTTGCCTCCCGCCAGAAAGTATCAGTATCAGGTCGCCCGGCCTGGAACCTGTTGCTTCAGTCCAGCTCCTTAAATCATTTTCAGAATAGAACTTATCTACTGACGATTTGAATGTTCCGTCTGAATTATGCCTCAAATAAACAAGGCCGCCGGCTCCAATCTGAGGTCGTCTTACAAATTCGGTCAGTTCATCAACCTGTTTCCTTGTATAATCAGAACATCCTTCCGCACAGATGCAACCCGTATATTCTGAGTTCTCGAAGACAGAAAACCCCTTTCCCCTGACCATGCCTGTTAGGTCGGTAATTTTCATCCCGAACCTGATATCCGGCTTGTCGGTGCCGTAATTTGCGATGGCTTCAGAATATGGCATCTTCAGGAATGGCTCGCTGAATTCAACTCCTCTGATCCGGCGAAACAGGTATTTTGCAAGTCCCTCAAAAGTGTCAAGAATGTCATCTCTCTCAACAAACGACATTTCGCAGTCAATCTGTGTAAACTCAGGCTGGCGGTCAGCACGCAGGTCTTCATCCCTGAAACATTTCACAATCTGGAAATACTTATCAAAACCTGCTACCATAAGCAGTTGTTTCAGTGTCTGGGGCGACTGAGGCAATGCGTAGAAAGTACCGGGCTGCATCCTGGAAGGAACAACAAAATCACGTGCTCCCTCAGGGGTTGATTTTACAAGGACAGGTGTCTCAACTTCCACAAAACCCAGCGAATCCATATAGCTTCTTACTTCCTGGGCTACCCTGTGCCTGAGAATGATGTTATCCCTTACGCTTCCGCGCCTGAGATCGAGATACCGGTACTTCATCCTCAACTCCTCCCCGCCGTCGGTTTCCTCTTCAATAGTGAACGGTGGTATCTCACTCGGGTTAAGAATTGTAAATTCGGCAACTACAATCTCAATATCTCCCGTTGGCATCCTTGGATTCTTGCTGCTCCGTTCCATTACCTTTCCCCTGGCCTGGATAACAAACTCACGGCCAAGCTTTCTTGCTTTGTTGCAGAGATCGCTGTCCGTCTCCATGTTAAAGACAAGTTGTGTGATGCCATACCGGTCACGCAGGTCTATGAATGTCATTCCTCCAAGATCCCTCGATCTCTGAACCCACCCGCACAGTATTACATCTTTGCCTGCATGGGATATATCAAGCTCGCCGCAATTGTTTGTCCTGTACATACCTTGCATTTTTAATTTCCGCAAAATTAAGAAAATTTGATTTGCCCTTCCCCTGCGGAATCTCATTCTTTTCCATCCTGCCGGAAAAGGTGCCGGAAGATCTTATCCGAATGAAGCCCGGACGATTTTTATCAAACCGCTTTTTATGTTTTTGAGGATTGGTTGAAAAGAATCGCGATTTCTTTTTATTTTTGCAGCCACAAAATTTATCAATGTCCGGGAACAAGGACGAGTTTTATATGCGTGCTGCACTGGAAGAAGCCGGGAAAGCACTTGAAAAAGACGAAGTACCGGTTGGTGCCGTAGTTGTCTGCAATGATATTATTATTGCCAGGGCTCACAACCTCACAGAAACCCTCAAGGACCCAACTGCTCATGCAGAAATGCAGGTTATAACCGCAGCTGCTGACTGGCTTGGAGGGAAATATCTCGAGGGCTGCACAATATATGTTACGCTGGAACCCTGTGCGATGTGTGCCGGAGCTCTTGGCTGGAGCCAGGTATCAGAGCTTGTTTACGGAGCTACAGATATGAAGAAAGGTTATTCCCTTGTAAAAGGTGCATTACTGCATCCGAAGACAAAGGTGAAAGCCGGGGTGCTGACCGCTGAATGTGGAGAAATCATTACCCGGTTCTTTAAAAACAAAAGATGAATTACTAATGACAGAAACATAATTGATCTGCTGACATGACATTTAACAACAGTAAAACCATTATCGGCTTCAGGCTAAAACTGTTCATTGCCACGATTATCCTTATTGCATATTTTCTTCTTGCATATGTGGCAAAACTGATAAAGTTCCCCCTGCTCGGCATGGGTGATAACTTCTGGACCATTCTCCTGGTTGCGTGCTACGTTGTATTGCTTTTCCTCCCCATGATTCTTAATTACCAGTACATATACTTCTCTGATGACGGGGACAAGATCATCTTCAGATATTACACCTCGGGCATAATTTCAGGAAGCAAGAATTCCGTTGAGATCGACAAGAAGACCTTTACATACTATAAGGTGGAAAAGCGTCTCCTGGGGCTGGTTCAAAGCATAATCCTGTTTCAGCGACTGGAGGAAGGAGTTGCAAAATACCCCCCAATCTATATAAGCTCGCTGAAAAAGGAAGAAAGGAACAAAATTTACAGATCGTTGAATGCACTGACTCAGAAAATATAGTTCAGGAACATAAATAATATGAATTAAATCATTTTTAAAAAACAATGTAGAACCCAACTTTGGGCCCTCAAATCAAATTACAACCAAAACTTAAACCATGAACGTAGATAAGATAATGAACAACCTCGAAAAAAAGCATCCTGGCGAGGTTGAATATATGCAGGCAGTAAGAGAAGTCCTTGATTCAATTAAAGAGGTTTATGACGAAAATCCCCGGTTCGAATCCGCCAATATCATCGAAAGGATCATTGAACCTGACCGGATAATAGCTTTTAAAATTCCATGGGTTGACGATGAAGGAAGTGTGAAAGTAAACCTGGGCTACAGGGTACAGTTTAACAATGCCATAGGCCCGTATAAAGGAGGATTGCGCTTTCATCCCAGTGTAAATCTGTCAATAATTAAATCTCTCGGCTTTGAACAGACCTTTAAAAATTCTCTCACCACCCTGCCGATGGGTGGAGGGAAAGGCGGTTCGGATTTCGATCCCAAAGGAAAATCAGATGGAGAGATAATGAGATTCTGCCAGGCTTTTATGCTTGAACTATGGAAATATATCGGCCCGGAGACTGATGTTCCTGCTGGCGATATTGGTGTCGGCGGACGGGAAATCGGCTATCTGTACGGCATGTACAAAAAACTGGCCGGAGACCACACAGGTGTGCTTACCGGAAAAGGGACCAGATGGGGTGGTTCGCTGATAAGACCTGAAGCAACAGGGTTCGGAAGCATATATTTTGCCCAGGAGATGCTTGCCACAAAGGACGAATCTCTTAAAGGAAAAACCGTTTCAATCTCAGGTTTCGGCAATGTGGCCTGGGGAGTCGCGCTGAAAGCAGCAGACCTGGGAGCAAAAGTAGTAACCATCTCGGGGCCTGATGGATATATATATGACCCGGAGGGTATTTCAGGCAAGAAAATAGATTACATGCTTGAACTTCGTGCATCAAACCAGGATATCGTAAAACCTTACTCCTATGTTTTTGACGGAGCTGAGTTCCATGAAGGAAAAAAACCATGGGAAGTGAAAGTGGATATCGCTTTTCCGTGCGCCACACAGAACGAGCTCAATGAGAAGGATGCTCAAACACTGGTGAGTAACGGAGTTATAATGGTTGCCGAAATTTCAAATATGGGCTGCACTCCTGAAGCAAGTGAAATATTCAACAAGAACAGGATTCTGTTCGCTCCGGGAAAAGCTGTCAATGCAGGAGGAGTGGCCACCTCAGGGCTTGAGATGACGCAAAATGCAATGAAACTGCGATGGAGTAAGGAAGAGGTTGACAACAGGCTGCACGAGATTATGCGTAACATCCATAAGCAGTGCGTCAAGTATGGCAAACAACCCGATGGTTATGTCGATTATGTAAAAGGAGCTAATATAGCCGGCTTCCTAAAGGTGGCAAACTCCATGCTCGACATGGGAGTAATCTGAAAATTAAGTAATTATACCCATACATCATCTGAGGGTGTCCCTTTTGAGACACCCTCTAATGTTAAAGTCTCAAAGCCTACACAGCAACCTGTGGGCTTCATTTTTTATTTCGATACCATTAACTTGCCGGTTAAGACTTCACCTTTGTATAATACACGTACAATATAAACACCTTCTTTCCAGTCGGCAGTCTGAATCCTGGTGCTTTGTCCGTACTGTCTGGTTTTTTTCTTCATTAACAACAGGCTTTGGCTGTAGATTTCCATTTCCCATTCAGCGTTTTCATCAAAGGCCTCTTCTTTCGAATCTGATTCTATCGACAAAATAGTTTCGCCGATAGTGGGATTCGGTGTGAAGACCAGATGGTAGCTACGGCAATCCACCACATTGGTATACATACGCGCCCAGCCTGAGTAGCCACATGCATTGCCGGCCTTTATTTCCAACATAAAGTCTTGATAGCTGTTCGGGTAAATGGTGGCATACTGGTCATCTACTCCATACGGAAAAACCTGTCCATACGAAACCCGCCAGTCCCAATCGCTAATATGCGCTTCTCCTGCCAGGTGTACAGCTTTCGCTTCGTTGGCCCTGCCATAACAAAGATCACTTATGGGCGTGCCTGTTTGAATATCGACAATATGGTTGCCATAAGCAGAAACTTGCGGGATGCCCGACCATACAACTTTATCTGGAAGTGTAATAGTGTTGCTACCAATGACCACGGTGGCTCTGATCCAACTGTTGCCTGAACCGGTGGAGGAGAAAGTACATGGATTGGCTCCCTGCGCGGAAGTACGGGTGAGGTTCGGGCCCTGGCTCCATGTAATAGTTGCTCCTGTTGGAAGATTGTTAACAGTAAATGAGGCGCCGGAAGAGCAGATTATGGAAGGACCGGAGATTCTATACAGACTTATTCCATTTAAAGTGCTGGGATTTGTTCCAGCGGGATCAAGCCAATGATTTAGTCTTCTTCGATTATCCGCTGCACCATTGCCCGTCCAGGAAACACTGAATTTGCCGTAAATAGCATAATCTTGACTTGGATTATTACAATTTATTTCACTACCTCCCCATAGTTGACCAATTACATGCTTATTATTGCTATTAATAAAAGGAGAACCTGAAGATCCGCCCTCTGTTACGCTATATCCATTTGCTGTTTGATTCCAATAGTGCCTCCAAAAATAATTGTTATATGAGGATGTGTTTCCGAAAAGAGTAGCGATCTTTTTTACATCTCCCATGGGATGATGAATACCTACACCACCTGAACCGGTACTTCCGGAACGATCCCAACCCAAATAGTACGGGTTAAAATTAGTCAGATTCCTGGGGTTTTGAGTCAGCTGCAACAGGGCAAAATCGCTTATGCTGTTGTTGGCAACAATAGTTGCTCCAATTGTTTGTTTTATAGTGGGCTGCGTGGATTGATTGTTGCAGCCGCTAAACTCGTAGTCCCAATAAAAAATCAAGTTCGGTGCCGAGGCATTTGAAACTGCATCATAATAATTTCTTAAACAATGATTCGCTGTTAACAAATACGGGCTAAAATTCTCAGAAGTATTATTGATCAATGCTCCGGAACACCATCTTCCCCCATCAGGAAACGTTAAAAGGATTCTTGCCACTGCCCGTTTTTCATCCTGCCAATTCTGTCCTTCGGAACAATTGATATTTACCTGACAGTTGCCTGAATCACCAAAATCCCTTAAACCGTATTTGCTGATATTTCTATAGCCATAATAAATGTTCTCAATGCTGATTATCGGTTTCGATATAACATATGATGGTGCAAAATATTCTACTGTAATAGCATCACCTGAGATGATTCCCGTAGTAAAAGGTGCAGGGTTATCCTGGTCTCCCTGCAAGTACTCATGTGTAACCGCGCCAATAACATCACTGTTATCTTGTCCGTACACGAACAATTTCCCTCCTTCAGGCAGCCAAAACCTGTCGTAAGTTAAGAAAAGAGCATCTGCACCACTGGCGATAAATGAGATTCTCCACAAAACGCTTCCATCAGAAAGCTTTTCCCACTGACCATCTGAATCAGTATTTGCATTGATATTAATTGGAACAGCTATTCTTTGGATCCCACCTACAATAGTATCGTTAGCAGCATCTTCCGCTCGTATTTTCTCCATATCGGGAGGATCTACGAATATTGGTATCGGGGGATCTTTTATCTCATTTAGGTTAAAACTGACCGGGAGTTCATTCGTGGTTATCTGTGAGAACACCGTTGGTGATATAACTGCCATCATAATAATGGCTGCAATCGATATATGTGCTATTGTCCTCATGGCTCTTCAATTGTACGGTTAAGTAACATGTAATTATCCCCATCATAAAACAAAAGCAGTTGATCGTTGATTATTTTAAATGAATCTATTGAATATATTGTTTGGTCTAATGATTGGCGTAAAGAATCATCAATACAATACATTTCGGTAGAATAAAGTTCATGAAAATAGATTTTATTCTCTTTTAATAATTCATAATGACCAAAGAAGTAATTACATCCTTTTCCTTCAAATGTTTTGTCCTGATTAAAAACAGCTGTCCGGGCATTTGGCCAATCGACAATGGTTTCATTGCCATCGGCATCGACAAGGGCATAAATCGCCCAGGAGCCAAGAATCGGGTGCGTGCCGTCTTTTATCATCTGTTCGTCAGGAGATAAATCTACATCCTTGGAGTCCATGTCGTTTAACCCGCAACCTTGCATGCTGATTAATGCCATTAGAGCGATGGCTAAAAGCATTAAAACCCGAGTGTTTTTTGTTGTTTTCATTTTGTTAATTTTTTAATATTTATGATAATTTCGCCGCCTCATTTTCGACCGTGGGCCGCGGCATTTTTCATGTTCTCTCCCACGGTCTAAACAGGATGCCAGCTTTAAAAAGGCATAAACGCCATATATAGCGGTCTGAAATACGCAGAAAACTGTAACCCGTTGTATTCATAATCTCTTTGTTTAAAATGCTCATGATCAAATCCTTCTTTGTCTCCTTTTGGGATTATTTCATGCTTTTTTTCATGCCTTTCATTCTGAAAGTCAACTATCCACATGCCTCTTTATTAACCAATACGCAACTAGCTGCCAAAACGCTGCATGGGAAATGAAAAATTTATCCACATGCCTCTTTATTAGCTATTACGCAACTAACCCTGGAAACGCTGCATGGGAAAATGAAATATTTTTAATAGCAGGTAGCATAAAACTTAAATATTCTTCACTCTAATGTTTTTTTTATTCTATCATTTAACTGCATACCTCAAGTTACATAACCAGAGGATTATTGGAGGAGGAGACCTCTCTTTTTTCACAATATATTAACAATCTCATGGCCAGACAAATACATGTCAAAAAACAGCGTTCTGATTATAGTGGTGCGGTGGCAACCCGGAAAAGGTGCGAACCGTTACTGTTTTTTGGAGCGGGAAATTGCACTGCGCAATAGGCGAAAAACAGGAACGGTTTTCTTTTCCGGCCTCTTTTTCTTTGGTTACTTTCTTTTGGAGGAGCAAAAGAAAGTGACAATAAAATAAAAAGAGAATGACCCTTTTGAGGCACACTTCTGATGTTAAAACCATATAAGCATACACAGCAGTGGCCAGAGTGTAGCCCTCACCCAACTGTTGAATGAGCTTCACAAGCTCTACGACTGATTTACCTTAATAACGGCCGTCACATCTTTCAGTATTGAAAGATATGACCTATGCAAATTCGAATTCTGAAAAATGTATCTTTGTATTATGAAACTCATATTACCGAATTCAAACGCAAACACGTAATGAATATAGTTTTCAGTCATGTGGGTTCCATCATACATTTAAAATCATAATTATATTATGATAAAAACATATGATAAAATAATTAAGATCAGACCTGACAAAAGATTCGGCAAACCCTGTATAAGGAATACCAGAATAACTGTATTTGATATCCTTGGTTGGCTGGGCTCCGGAATGAGTTTCGATGATATTCTGTCTGATTTCCCTGAGCTTACCAGAACAGATATCAGGGCTTGCTTAATGTATGCTGCCGACAGAGAACGCAAACTTCAGACACTTTGATGAAATTACTTCTTGACCAGAATATATCATATCGCATAGTAAATAAAATCCAGGATATTTTCCCGGGCTCAGGTCAAGTCAGAGAACTCGGTCTTGAAAATTCTAAAGACTCACAAATTTGGAAATTTGCCCTGGAAAATGGATATGCTATTGTAACCTTCGATAGTGATTTTTATGATCTTGGACTTCTCAAAGGGGCTTCACCTAAAGTGATCTGGTTGAGATTAGGTAATACGAGTACCCTTAATCTTGAAAATGTTCTCAGGAAAAACTCCGATTTGATAAATACATTTCTAACAGATCCAACTTTCAAAGATATTGGATGTCTTGAAATTACCGACTGACAGTAAAAGTAATTTCAAGCCTGATGCACTTAGCTTCGATGAACCCGCAGGACAGGAGGTAATTCACTTTACGCTATTGGGGTCGGAATAAATGCAGCTGGGGTTGTTTCGAGTGCTGGAGAATATTCCAATGTTATAAATGGGAGATGGTGAGGTATAAACGGGAAAAGGCAACCCTTTTTATCCTGTATCCCTGTCTGCCTTACCCCCCACATGATTGATTTCAAACGCAAACACGTAATGAATATAGTTTTCGATTATGTGTGGTTCCTTCAGGCCATTGAAATAAAACTATATACGGATGAAACCGTTAATTACAACAATCCATCTGAAAAAGTTTCCTGAACGATACAGGTCAGTATTCTTTTCTCCGGAAATTTTGTATATTTGATTGTCTCAATTCCTTGTGCTGTGCCGGAGGTTTTACTTAAACATAAGATCGCCTTAGGTCTGATTCCCCGTATAGGTGATATCAATGCAAGAAAACTTGTTTCTTATTTCGGAAGCGTTGAAGCAATATTTCATGAGCCTTACAGGAACCTGATAAAAATACCCGGGATAGGCTCAGGCATCGCCAGTTATATCAGCAGCAGAACATATCTTGAAGTTGCGGAGAATGAGGCTGAATATGTTGAAAAGAACAATATAAGGGTGTTTTTCTACCTTGATGATGACTATCCCTTCAGGCTGAAACAGTGCGACGACTCCCCTGTTGTGTTCTATTTCAAAGGAAATTGTGATCTTAACTCTCCGAGGATCCTCAGCATTGTCGGCACAAGGAGCTCAACACCCCGCGGCAGGATAATCTGCGAAAGGATAATTTCAGGATTGGCCGAAGCTCATCCTCAGCTATTAATTATCAGCGGCCTGGCATTCGGGATTGATATAACGGCTCACAGGGCCGCATTGGCAAATAACCTTCCAACAGTGGGCGTTCTGGGACATGGATTTGAAACAATGTATCCGGCACTTCACAGTGCAACAGCAAAATCAATGCTCAATAATGGTGGCCTCCTTACTGATTTTGTATCTGAAACCCTCCCCGAGAGAAATAATTTCATTAAAAGGAACCGGATAATTGCCGGGCTTTCTGATGCTACGCTCATCGTTGAATCAGCCCTCTCCGGAGGAGCGCTGATCACTGCCGACATGGCAGCTTCATATAACCGCGATGTGTTAGCCGTTCCGGGAAGGCCCGGCGACCAGTGGTCAGCAGGCTGCAATGCGCTGATAAAGACTAACAAGGCCGCCCTCGTTGAATCTGCTGAAGATATTGACTCAATGCTGAACTGGGAATCAGAGAAATCGAAACCTCCGGCCCAGAAATCGCTTTTCCCCACCGGACTGAATGCCGATGAGCAAAACATCTACAATATGATTATGAAAGAAGGGGAAGCTACCATTGATTCAATATGCAGGTCGCTGAATATTCCCGTGCAGAAATTATCATCCGCACTCCTGCAGATGGAGCTGAAAGGTATTGTTAAATGCTACCCCGGAAATTTATACAGAGCCGGATAAGCATATTGTAAAATAAAACCATCGATATTCTTCAATTTATTGAATATGCCCCACTTCATCGAAGAAAATCCTGATGCGGGCATGGGAAAATACCTGAAAGGATGGCGGAACCTGAACGGACTATAATATTCAGGGTGTCATGGCTCTGCGATGAAGTTGATAAAGGCCTGAAAACAATCATGAAAAATATTCGCGAAACTTGTGTTAAATTTGGAAGAAAAGAAAACGGATATATTAATTATGCCGACAAGGCTTATTTTGGAGGATCTGTCAAGATGGCAGATGCCATGATAGCCCAGAGTGTTGTATGATGCAACTTATAGATACCCATACCCACATTTACCTGCCCGAGTTTGACCACGACAGGGATGAAGTCGTCAGCCGGGCAGTAAAAAATGGCGTAAGCATGCTGTTGATGCCGAATATCGACACGGAATCGGTATTCAGCATGCTTGCTGCCCAAAACAGGTACCCGGGTATATGCTACCCTATGATAGGACTCCATCCTACGTCAGTAAAAAAATACTACGAACCGGAGCTTGGAAAACTGAGGAATATCGCTGCAAATTTCAAATTCATCGCTATAGGCGAAATAGGTATTGATCTTCACTGGGATACGGAATTTATTTCGCAACAGACCGAGGCTTTTAAGAAACAGGTTTCCTTTGCTGTTGAATCAGAATTGCCTGTTGTAATACATTCAAGAAATGCCTTTGCTGAGGTTTTTGCTTCACTGGAAGAATTCAGGGGAAGCAAACTGAAAGGTGTGTTTCATGCTTTCTCAGGGACCGTTGAAGATGCGGTGAAAGCTATCGGTATGGGATTTAAACTGGGCATAGGAGGACCCCTGACATTCAAAAATTCAAAACTTGTTGAAGTTGTAAAGGAGGCCGGACTTGAAAATATCGTGCTTGAAACTGATTCTCCCTATCTTGCTCCTGTTCCTTTCAGGGGAAAAAGAAATGAAAGTTCGTATATTAGTATAATAAACAGCAAGCTTGCCGGAATCTTCGAAGTGCCCGAGGAAAAAACTGCAGCGGTGACTTCTGAGAATGCGGTTGAGCTTTTTAACCTGCTTCCCCTGGTATGAAAAAACATGGAGAAAGATCCGTGCTCCTGATATATACCGGAGGCACTATCGGTATGGTGCACGACGACAAGACAGGTTCACTGGTGCCAATCGATTTTAAACATATTACCGGCCACGTTCCCGAGCTCAGAAAACTCGGCTCCAGTATCAGCTCGGTATCTTTCGATCCGGTAAAAGATTCCTCGAATATCGATCCATCCATATGGATTAAAATGGCAGGAACCATTGAAAAATACTACGACAGTTTTGACGGATTTGTCGTACTTCATGGCACCGACACAATGGCATATACGGCTTCAGCCCTGAGCTTCATGCTCGAAAACCTCGGGAAACCGGTGATCCTTACGGGATCACAGCTGCCCATCGGGCTTCTTCGGACCGATGGCCGCGAGAATCTCATTACCGCCATTGAGATCGCGACAGCCCAGGAAAAAGGACTTCCCATAGTGCCTGAGGTATGTATATATTTCGATAATCAGCTTACAAGGGGCAACCGCACAACAAAACACAGCGCTGAACATTTCGATGCATTCATATCACCCAATTATCCCCCGCTGGCGGAAGTGGGACTTCATCTTAAATTCAATACTCATCTGATCCGCTATCCCCATCCGGAGAAGAATTTAACGGTTCATAAATCATTCGACACAAATGTAGCTGTCCTGAAGCTCTTTCCCGGGATAAGCCGGAAATTCACGGAGGCAGTGATCAACACAAATGGTCTTAGGGGTCTGATAATTGAATCATTCGGATCGGGCAATGCACCTACTTACAGGTGGTTTCTCGACATCCTGAAGTCATTCATCAGCAGGGGCGGCATCATTTATAATGTTACCCAGTGTCATGGAGGCAGTGTTGAGATGGGGATGTATGAAACGAGCCGCGAGATGCTTGCGGCGGGAGTCATCAGCGGGAAGGATATCACTTCTGAAGCCTCCGTAACGAAGCTCATGCATCTGCTTGGCGTGTGCAGTTCAATTGAAGATGTAAGGATATCCCTCGGCAGATCGATTGCAGGGGAGATTTCATAAGAAAGCGAATAAGCTTTTATCTGAGGGTGTTTAACAAATATTTTGTAATTTGCGACGCCAAACAGCGAAGCTGTTTTTGGAGAGATGCAGGAGTGGTTTAACTGGCCCGCCTGGAAAGCGTGTGTACCTCACAAGGGTACCGGGGGTTCGAATCCCCCTCTCTCCGCAACACCTTTATGAACCCCGCTATGGCGGGGTTATTATTTTGCCGAAGCGCCGTTGAAAGCTTGCTTTCATAAGGTGCTGAGGGAAAAGAATAAGACCGGAACGGTTCATGAAGGTGTTGCAAGGTACCCCCCAAAGGATCACCAAAGGTAATCCCCCTCTCTCCGCAACACATTCATGAACCCCGCTATGGCGGGGTTATTATTTTACCTCAAATTTACTTTACCCGCTACTGAGCTAATGAAAAGCCCCTTGGCTCCATTGGTAAAAAGGTGGAATCTTCTACTGCACTAATTGTCACAAGTCAATAGCCGGTTGGAAGAAATTTTATCTATATAAAACGACTGTTTTTACAAAACGAAATTGACTATATTAGTAAAAGCGTCTAAGAAAGTCATTCACTGACATCATATCGGCGCTGATGAAGTCAGCAATGTTATGCGAATATTATGTTGAGAGCAAAGTAACAACCTGAAAAAATGAATCTATGAGGAAACAAATTTTAATTATATTCTTTTCGATCTGTACTTATGCCGTGCTGGCACAAAACTATTGCGTGGAGGTTCGTAAGATATGGGACAACGGCTCCCATTCGGCTTTCACCTCATTGATCAAGTTCAGGGGCGACTATTACTGTTCCTTCAGGGAGGGTGAATCGCATATTTTCGACGAGAAGGGTAAGGCGGAAGGCAAAGTAAGGGTAATCAAATCTTCGGATGGAATCAATTGGGAAAGCGTTGCCTTACTGGGAAAGAGCGGGTATGATCTGAGGGATCCCAAGTTGTCGATTACCCCCACCGGAAAAATGATGCTTATCATTGGTGGTTCCATTTACGAGGACAGAAAGTTAACAGGGTGCGTTCCTCAAGTTTCCTTCAGTGAGGATGGGTGTTTTTTTACCGAACCGGCACCGGTCAGGATACACGATTCCGCCGGCAATGGTACCGATTGGATCTGGAGGGTCACGTGGGAAGGTGAGACGGGGTATGCCGCGATGTACTCCCTTCTTAACAATGATGAGTCCAGGTTATGCCTGCTCTCGACGAAAGACGGGGTTAACTTTAACCTGATCACCAGGTTTGACATTCCCGGTTATCCTAACGAAGCCACCGTTCGATTTGATGCCGGGGGAAATATGTATATGATGGTCAGAAGGGAAAGAGAAAACCAAAAGGGCTACTGGGGTAAAAGCAGCCCGCCTTATACGAACTGGACATGGAAGGAAATGGATTTTCGTCTGGGTGGCCCCGATTTCATCCATGTAAACGATGGGTTAATCGTTATGGGAACACGCTCGCACTACACCTCCTTCCCAAAAACCGTGTTGTTGACCGGAAATGAGACCGGAAAATTTCAGGAAGTGTACGTTTTCCCCTCGGGTGGCGATACCAGTTACCCGGGGTTTGTCGTGGAAGGGAATCAGTTATGGGTGAGCTATTACTCCTCCCACGAAACGCCTTTGGCTTCGGTTTACCTGGCAAAATTCCCCCTGGATTTTTTTATTCGTTAAATTTCTAATTTTAATGAAAAACTTCTGCCCCCACTTTTCGGAGTAAACTCATTAATTATATGAATAAAATAGAATCAAAAAACATAACATTATGACAAGATTATTGATAATTTATTTGGTTTCCTGCTTAATGATACCCTTTTCGCTTGCAGGACAAACACCTCTGGAATTAAATGACAATAGAGAGTTGTTTGTTGATAATTATTTAATTGACAAGCTATATGGGGTCGAAATAAAAATGCACTCTCCTGTTGACGAGGGAGCGGTTCTTTATTTCGACGAACCGTGGGATGGTCCCTTTTCTGGCTATATGACAGTAATTAAAGATGACAATATTTACAGGTTGTATTACAGAGGCTTACCGGAGGCCGGAAAAGATGGAACTGACAACGAGGTTACTTGTTATGCAGAATCAAAAGATGGGATAAAATGGTATAAACCCAACTTAGGAATTCATACAATTCAAGGATCAAAGGATAATAACGTTATCCTGGCCAATATTGCTCCTGTCACTCATAATTTCAGCCCATTTCTTGATATGAACCCCAACGCCATACCCGATCAAAAATATAAAGGCTTGGGAGGAAACGAAACGATCGGTGGCTTATTGGCGTTCGTATCGGAAGATGGTATTCATTGGAAAAAATTACAGGATGATGTTGTGTTTAA
Organism: Bacteroidales bacterium; assembly: GCA_040769065.1. Classification (GTDB taxonomy): domain Bacteria; phylum Bacteroidota; class Bacteroidia; order Bacteroidales; family VadinHA17; genus LD21. The sequence continues at coordinate 2,980,511 of JAXGLU010000001.1, read as the reverse complement.
AAAAGGGGTTTTCGACTCTCAAAATGTTGCATTTTGGTCCGAAAGTGAAAAGTGTTATGTTCTCTATTTTCGCATATGGTCCGATGGCGGATTTACTGAATATAAAGGATTTAGATCTGTAGGACGCACTACATCAGATGATTTTATCCATTGGTCAGAGCCGGAAGCGATGACGTTCGGCGATTCACCCCTTGAGCATCTCTATACTCAACAAACGAGCCCGTACTTCAGGGCTCCACATATCTATGTTGCAATTGGTGGCAGGTTTATGCCCGAACGACAGGTTTTGACAGAAGAACAAGCAAAAAAACTTAATGTGAATCCCGGTTATTTCAAGGATTGCTCGGATGCCTTTTTCATGACTTCACGGGGAGGGAATGTATATGATCGTACTTTCATGGAAGCATTTATTCGTCCGGGAATCGGATTGGATAATTGGGTTTCACGATCCAATTATCCCGCTTTGAACGTTGTACAAACAAGTCCAACAGAGTTGTCCATATACGTTAATCAAAATTATGCTCAACCCACGGCTCATTTGCACCGGTATTCTTTAAGACTGGATGGATTCACGTCATTGTCTGCTCCGTATAAAGGAGGGGAAGTCCTAAGCAAGGCATTCACTTTTTCGGGCAAAGAACTTGAGATAAATTACTCGACTTCCGCGGCCGGCGAACTTAAATTCGAAATTCAGGATGAGAATGGGAAACCAATCCCCGGTTTTACGATGGACGATTCAGATACAATCATTGGCAATGAAATCTCGAGAATTGTAACCTGGAAAGGAAATAAAAATGTAGAATCACTGGCCTCTAAAACGATTCGTTTGAGAATTTTCATGAAAGACGCGGATTTGTATTCGCTGAAGTTTAATTAATCGCTCTTCGTTGAACTTGCAAGGGTGAATCCCCTATGAAAATCATAAACAAAGAAAATTAATAAAAAACGTCTGCCCCGACTTTTCAGAGCAGATTCAAAATTCTCCTGTTTTCGTCACCCCATCTGGGGTGATTTTATAACATGCAGATATTCATAGAAATAATCTTTTGATTTTGATGTTTTAGGGTGTCCCACTATCTTGTGGGTATGTTTGTCCGGGGAAAAAAGAACAAGAGCGGTACGATAAGCGTACAGATTATCGATAAGAGCAGTGGAAGCTATCGTGTAATCAAGACTATTGGATCTTCTTCCGATCCGGATGAGATTGCCTATCTGCGAAAAAAGGCCTATACAATAATACCTACCCTTATCGGTCAGACCAGTATTGACTTCTGGAGTGACAGTACCAAAGAATTTGTAAGAAATCTAAAACAGGTAAAAACTAGTCAGGTTCAAGTTGAAGGTCCTGAGAAAGTATTTGGGAAGATTTTTGATGATATTGGCTTTGGAGCAATAGAGCAGGATCTTTTTAGGCATTTGGTGATCACGCGTCTGATTGCTCCCGGGAGTAAACTTAAAACAGTTGACTACCTTAAGAGATACAAAGGCATCTCCATTGACATTAGCAAAGTATATCGGTTTATGGACACGCTCCATAGAAGTTTAAAGAGACAGGTGGAGCAGATAGCATTTGATTACACGAAATCCGTATTGGCTGGAAAGATATCAGTGGTATTCTATGACATGACCACATTGTACTTTGAGTCCTCAGATGAAGATGATTTACGGATAACCGGGTTTTCAAAAGATGGCAAAGCTCAGAATCCCCAGATTCTTCTTGGGTTGTTGGTAGCATCCAATGGTTATCCTATCGGCTACGAGATTTTTGAGGGGAACAAGTATGAAGGTCATACTCTTATTCCTGTATTGGAGCATTTTCAGCAACGATTTAATTTATCCAGGCCGATTGTTATTGCAGATGCTGGGTTACTATCCACACCGAACATCAAATATCTTAGATCCAGGCAATATGAATTTATTCTTGGGGCCAGGTTAAAAAATGAAAGCGATGAAATAAAGGATCAGATATTGTCCCAGCCATTAGCTGATGGAGAGTTTACGGTTATTAAGATACCGGATGATTTACGCTTAGTAGTTAGTTACAGTGAGAAGCGTGCTAAAAATGATCTGAAAAACCGGGAGCGAGGCTTAAAACGCCTTGAGAGGAATCTGAATAAGGGAAAACTTACCAAAAGTCATATAAATAACCGGGGGTACAATAAATATCTGCGACTGGAAGGAGATGTCTCAATCACGATAGATTACGATAAATTTAATTCAGACAACAAATGGGATGGTCTCAAAGGGTATCTGACCAACACTGAACTATCGGCCAAGGATATTATTGAGAACTACAATCAACTCTGGCAAATAGAAAAGGCGTTTAGAATATCGAAGACTGATCTAAAAATCAGACCTATTTACCATAGAATCAGAAGCAGGATCGAAGCTCATATATGTATTGCTTTTGTTGCATATACCATCTACAAGGAGGTAGAAAAAAGATTGGCAGACAGAAATATACCCTTAAGCCCTGCAAGGGTGGCAGAATTAACCAAAACCATGTATACAATAAAGATAAGAATCCCGGAAACCGATCAATGGGAGATCATCCCGTTTGAATGGACACAGGAGCAAAAACTCGTGGGCAGGATCCTATAAAATCGGCCAGGGTGTCCCAATGACGAAAACAGGAAAAACGTCTGCCCCGACTTTTCAGAGCAGATTCAAAATTCTTTTTATTAAACAATAAGTAACATGAAGAAAAATATTAGCAGATACATCACCACGTTCATAGCCTCAGGCCTTATAATCACCGGTGCTCTCGCTCAAAATAAACCGGGAAACAATGAAGTGATAAACATTAAAAACAACCGGGAATTTTTCTGGGACGAAACGATGATTGATGTTTCCAAAACAACTGCTAAACCAAAAATTCACCAATTTGTAAGGCGGGAAAGAGTTATTACACATGATGAACCATGGGAAGGTGATGGCTGCAATTACCATAATTTTATTTGCGACAATGGCTTGTATCGCATGTATTACCTCGGCTGGAATATGATCAGTCCTGACGGTTCTCAGCATACTTTGTCCGGAATACGGGTATGTTATGCAGAAAGCAAAGACGGTATTAATTGGGTAAAACCCAAACTTGGGCTTCGTGAATTCAATGGTTCAAAAGAGAATAATATTATTCTTGATAAAAATGATAATTCATTTGATAATTTCTTTGTGTTCATTGATGAAAACCCAACATGTCCGGCTGCAGAAAAATACAAAGGAATAGGATCGGTTGGAGATGGTCTTTGGTGTTTTGTCAGCCCTGATGGATTAAATTTCAAAAAAGGATGGCTCTTGACAAATAAAGGCCAATTCGACACAATGAATGTAATAATCTGGGATGCAAAAAGAAAAAAATACGTGGGGTTTATTAGAGGTTTCCATAACATGACGGATGAAAACTCTCCATGGACAGGTGTCAGGGATATACGTTATATGGAATCGAAAGACTTTAAGAATTGGAGCGACCCTAAACTTCTCGATTTCGGAGACGCTGACGATTACCCGTTATATACTAACTGTGTTTCCCAATACTACAGGGGTAAACATGTTTTTGTCGGATTTCCTTCGAGGTATGTTGAACGTAAAGAATGGACAGATACATTTGATAAATTAACAGGCAGACAAAAGAGATTTGAACGGCACAAAATTTCTCCGCGTTACGGTTTGACAATAACAGATTGTGTATTCATGACCTCACGTGACGGGTATTCATGGAAACGATATGATGAGGCTATTCATCGTCCAGGGCCGGAAGAACCCAATAACTGGGTTTACGGAGATGGCTATCCTGCAGTCGGAATGATAGAAACGCCTGGTAATTACCCGGGCACCGATAATGAAATATCCATGTACATGTTTACAAATCACTGGATGGGAATACCGGCTGAATTATACCGTTATACCATGCGTGTAGATGGTTTTGTATCGTATAACGCCACGTATAAACCTCAAATACTGACAACTAAACCGTTTGTTTTTGAAGGAGATCAATTATTTATTAATTTTTCAACTTCTGCAATTGGATATATATACATAAAAATTAAAGGTGAAGATGGCAACGAAATAAACAGTTATGAATTGTTTGGTGATAAAATCGACAGACAGGTCGGATTTAAGGATGGAACTCCAGCTCAGTTCAAAGGCAAGCCGGTTGTTATGGAAATAAAAATGAGCGACGCGGATATATATTCGTTCATATTTAAATAAAAATGAAATCAGAGTGGGTGCAAAAACATTTGTTGAAGGTTGATGCATAATTTCCTTTTTCACTTACCCACGATGAAATTAAACCTCAAGGGCCACCTCCAAACATGCGTACTGCAAGGCATTTCCCCAACATGGGCCAAATATTCATGAGATCCGGCTCCGGTAAAGATGACACCTACGCGCTTTTCAGCTCGGGAGGCATTCTTATACAGCATAGGCATTACGATAATAATAACTTCGTGATTTTCAAAAGGGGATATTTGGCAATGGACACCGGAACCCGTCCTGAACCCGGCCTTCACCTGCCATTTTATTTTGCAAGGACGGTTGCCCACAATTTTATAACCGTTAAAATGCCGGGGGAAAAATATCTATTCATCAAGATGGACAACAAATCTTCAAGGAAAATTTTTCAAATCAAGTTAAAGAACAACATGGACTATTTTAATCACGTGACTAATTGAATAATAAATATGGAAATTAATATGAAGCGTAAAAGCAAACAATTGTTAAGATTGATATCTTTAATGTCTTTCCTCGTTTTAACCGGGTTTAATTTTAATACAAACGGGCAACAAGTTAAAATCCTAAGTTCTGGCTATCATTCTTTCAAGGTACCCGGGGATTACTTACAAGAGCGTGACGAAATCCCTCGCTTTTGGATTACCTCTATTGAAGACGTGACTGATTTTTTATACGAGAATGTCAAAAAAGGCAGGATAGAGGTAGTGGGGAAATCGGCCGGGGGCAGGTTAATTCGCTCAGTAAGTTACGGGAAAGCTCGTCAAGGAAAAGGAACCTCAACATTGTCCGGCTCATTGGGATTTGGGGATATTCAAGCATATCGAGGTCCGGATCATGAAAAAAAGGTGTATGTGGGAATTTCAGCCGTGCACGGGGGCGAGTTTGAAGGTATCGTGGGAATGGTAAATTTAATTTCAGTGATTGAAACGGGAAAAGATTTACGAGGCAAGGAATGGCCGGAAATAGTTGAAATGGTTAATCAGCTTGACAGGTTAGTTCTAATCCCGATAGTAAACCCGGATGGGAGAGCGCGCCTTCCATTACGTATGGAACCGTATAGAAAAACCGACCACACGGTTCACGAGTATTTAAACACGGGTGGGAACCCGGATGGAACAATTACCGGGTGGCCACAAATAAAAGAGTTCATACCCCTTGATTTTGGCAAGCCCGTGTTCCCGGGGGGCTATCCAAACGATGCCGGGGTGAATCTACAGCATGACGATTTTTTTGGAACCCTACAACCCGAAACACAAGTCCTGTTTGATCTTTGTGAGCGTGAACGACCGGACCTGATTATAAACATGCACACGGGAGCTACTTTCATGAACTTACATCGTTCCTATTCCGAGCCTGTTTTGTCACCCGTATTTGACTCATTGTACGTGTACGTGCATAAACGCCTGACTACCGAAGGCTTGCAAAACACGAAAGACATTGAACTTGAAGCCAATCCAGCCTACGCGGCTGATGGAACATTTAATTTAGACTGGGCATTGAACTTGCACTGCGGGGCCATGAGCGTGGTTGTTGAATCTCCAAGTCATGGCTTTTCAGGGAAAAATCAAAAAGGTGAAATCGCGTTCCATTCTCCTGATATGCTTCTTGATGCACAACTTTTCTGCCACCAGGAGGCCATGCGATTCCTGGTCGAATCCGGGGGTAGATCAAAATGGACTCCTGGTCCAGTATCGACGGGGAAATGAAGTACATTTCCTCCAAGAGGGACTCCAAGGCGTGGGCCGATAACATTACCCGCACCCTTTCCGGTTTCGACTTCCGGGCTCCCCTGGGCGAAAACGGTCTCTTCATATTGTTGCACTCCGGCGGGAGCTTGCCGCACAACTCGGAGCTGAACGTCCCGCTGAATTACGCCGTCTATTACTTCCTGGAAGCCCTGATCGGAAACATTTTCGCGATTAAAACAATACAATAGATGAAATTTTCCGGGTACTTTGATAAGAATTTTTTAAACCGAGATAAGCAGTAACCAAGAGATGAAACCCACATATATTACATACACAAACACGTATTTATTTAATTTTTACTTATGTGGGTTCCATTCGACCTTTAAAATAAATAATATGCGGATGAAAAGAAGAAGAAAATGAAACATTTAGAACAGACCTCTATCCTGGCAAGCATTGTTCTCTTCCTGGCCCTGGGGTGTGCCCCCTCTTCCAGGGGAGAGAAAACCGTCCGTTTCGAGAAAGCCGTCCCGGTTTGGGCGGAAGGGCGCGAGAAAGAGATGAACCTGAACCTGGGATTCAGGACCAGTTTTGCCGCGAAGCAAGGGCAAGATGCTCAAGTAAAAGTCGCGGCGGCCACCCTCTACCGGATGTACCTGAACGGCCATTTCATCGGCTCGGGTCCCGCCAGAGCCGCCCACGGGTATTACCGCATCGATGAGTTTCCCGTGAGCGATGTGATCAGGGAGGGTGATAATATCCTCGCCATCGAGGTGGCGGGCTACAACGTGAACTCCTACTACACCCTCGACCAGCCCTCATTCCTCCTGGCCGAGTTGAGTCTGGACGGGCAGGTGGTACGCGCAACCGGGTCGGAAGGTGATTTCGAGGCGTTTCAAATAAAGGAGAGGCTCCAAAAGGTGGAACGGTACAGTTTTCAACGTCCTTTCACGGAGTATTACCGCCTGTCGGAAGGGTATGACCGGTGGCGCACGGCATCCGACGTGCAGGTTGAAACGGTACCGTTAGCCGTGTACCCACCAGTGCAGCTCCTCCCCCGCCACGTGGCCATGCCCGCGTTCAATGTGCAGGAACCGGTAGCACTTCATTCAAAGGGGAGCGTCACGAAAGTCACGCCCGAAAGGTACTATAAGGACCGCTCTCTGGCGGCGATAAGCGACAAGCTCAAAGGATTCACCGAGGGGGAGCTGGAAGTGTACCCTGTTTCGCAGGAGATACAGGAGATCGTGACCCGTTCACAGGAAACGGTCAACATGCCGTACGCATCGTCAGGCATCGCCTCCCTCAAAAAAGAGGAGTTCAACCTGTACGACTTCGGCACCAACCTCTCCGGTTTCATCGGGGCACGGGTTCAATGTGCTGAACCCGCGAGAATCATGTTCTACTTTGATGAGCTCCTGACCGATGGCGATGTAAAGACCAAGCAGCGACAAGCAGACATCTGCAACCACATCGTGTACGAGTTGCAACCGGGTGCATACGATATCGAGACTATGGAATCGTATACCTTCCGCTACCTTAAACTCATGGTGCTGGAGGGAGCAGCCGATGTTGAAAAACTCTACCTGCGGGAATTTTCCTGCCCGCGTAATGAGAACGCCCGATTCGCGAGCAGCAACGATAAATTGAACAAGATTTTCGAGGCGGCCAAACAGACCTTCCATCAAAACGCGGTGGATGTTTTCATGGATTGCCCCTCCCGCGAACGCGCGGGGTGGCTGTGCGACAGCTACTTCAACTCCATCACGGAGAGGGCGTTCACCGGAAAAACCGCCGTCTCGGACAACTTCCTGGAGAACTACGCCCTGCCCGAGCGGTTCGAGTGTCTCCCCAACGGGATGATTCCCATGTGTTACCCGGCCGATCATAACGATGGCGTGTTTATCCCTAACTGGTCGCTCTGGTTCATCGTGCAACTGGATGACTACTCACGCAACGGGGGTGACCCCCAATTGGTAGCACGACTAAAGCCCCGCGTCACCAGGCTGCTGGCCTACTTCGCCAACCTGGAAAACGAGGATGGCTTGCTTGAGAAACTGGATAGCTGGGTCTTTGTCGAATGGTCTAAGGCCAACGAATTCGTGCAAGACGTGAACTACCCCTCCAACATGCTTTACAGCGCGGCGCTAAGGTGCGCCGGGCGACTCTACCGCAACGACGACTGGTTAAAAAAATCGGACAACGTACGGGAAGCCGTGCTGCGCCAATCCTACAACGGGGAATTCTTCGTTGACAATGCCATCAGGGAAGAAAACGGGGAGCTGACCATCACGAACAACACCACAGAGACATGCCAGTATTACGCGTTCTTCTTCAACATTGCCACTCCCGGGTCACACCCCGAATTATGGAACAAGATATTGAACGATTTCGGGCCCAACCGCGACGACCGGGTGACTCATCCCACTGTATTCCGCGCAAACGCCTTCGTCGGGAACTATTTGCGCATGGACATCTTGTCACGCTACAACCTGCAAAACCAGCTGCTGTCTGAAGTTCAAGACTACTTCTACTCGATGGCCCACCTGACGGGTACGCTGTGGGAGAACATGCATAGCCACGCAAGCTGCAACCACGGCTTCGCCTCCTTTATCGGGTACGTCCTATACAGGGACGTACTGGGAATCAAGGAAGTTGACTGTGTAAAGAAAAAGATCACGATCCGGTTCACCGACCTCGACCTGGAACATTGCAGCGGTTCTATGCCGGTAGGCGATGAGGTGATCAAGCTGGAATGGAGCCGTGCAAACAACACCCTCCACTACAAGCTGGAAACACCCAAAGAGTTCAAGGTGGTGATCGAGAACATGGGCAGCACGGAAATCATCCAAATTCAATGATAACCTGTAGAAAAATAAATAGTTCTGATCATTTAATTATATAACACTATGAACAAAAGATTTTTATTAACTATTCTATTAATTATTGGCTGCCTCACCGTTGCAGCCAAAACAAGGAAAGCCGTATACATCATCATTGATGGTGTTCCTGCCGATCAAATTGAACGATTAAAACCGGAAGCCATCTTCGATATTGCTTCCCGTGGTGCTTATTCCAGAGCCTATACGGGAGGAGAAATAGGGGGATATTCCCAAACAGCAACCATTTCTGCTATCGGTTATACCAATTTGCTCACATCTACCTGGTTCAACAAACACAATGTTGGAGGAAACACCAACCTGAAACCCAACTACAACTACTGGACTTTGTTTCGTATCGCGAAGGAACAGCAAAAAGAGTTTAAAACAGCCCTTTATTCCAGTTGGATAGATAACCGCACCGTGTTGATCGGGGAAGGGAAAGAAGAGACCAATTTTCTCAAGATAGACTATGTAAAAGACGGATATGATTTGGACACCGTGAATTTTCCTCCTAAACGGAATGATCTGCATATTTTCGACATTGATGAACATGTATCCAAAGAAGCAGCGAAAAGCATACGTACCGATGCTCCGGATCTGAGTTGGGTCTATCTGTGGTATACCGACGATGCCGGTCATTCATCGGGCAACGGCAAATTTTTTGACGAATATGTACTAAAAGCCGATCAGCAAGTCGGGCGCATATGGGAAGCCGTAAAATACAGAGAAGCCAATTAAGATGAAGAGTGGATGATTATCGTTACCACAGACCACGGAAGAGGTGAAAACGGGCACGGACATGGAGGACAATCGGTCAGGGAAAGAACCATCTGGATCTCCATTAATGTTCCCGTGAATGACTATTTCAAACAGTGCGAACCGGGTATCATCGATATTGCTCCCTCTATCTGTAGATTCATGGGATTCGAGATACCGAGAAATATCCTATGGGAACAGGATGGAATTCCTTTCATCGGAAAAGTGGATATCGCTCACATGAAAACCATGCCGTATGACAATACAGTATGTCTCTCCTGGGAATCCTTCTCCGACAAACAACCGGTAACCGTTTATGCTGCCACAACAAACAAAGCCAGTGAAGGCGACAAGGATCAATGGATTAAAATCGCAACGGTAAACGCGGGTGAGAAAAAATATGTTGTGGATCTCAACCGTTTACCGAACTCAAAATTCTATAAATTCGTACTCGAAACACCCAATAATCACCTGAACAGATGGCTACAGAAATAGTGTCAGTCAACTGGACAATTTCAGAGTACTTTTTTGCGACACCGTTTCACACTGTGCCTGCGTTGTTCTTTCAGGGAAATGCCATGATGCGGATCATGTTTAGCCGGAGGTGAATTGTGTCCATCTATGTCTCGGGGATTGTCTCGCTCGGGGACTTGCTGACAGAATAATGAAAAGAAAAAATAAAGGGTAATACCGGTTGGGCAAAGTGGTTGTTATCGAAAGCGATTGAGTCGTATTCTAAAAACAGTAATAAAAAAACAAGTATATTATGAAACCCACATGATTGAATTCAAACGCAAACACGTAATGAATATAATTATCAATCATGTGTAGTTCTATCAGACCATTAAAATAAATTATATACGGATGAAAGCAATAACAAGAAGAACAATGCTCAGAACGGCGGGAAGTTCAGTCGCGTTGTCGGCTTTGGGGTTGCCACTCTTTTCAGAAACAAAGAACCGGCAATCATTGTCAACAAATGAAAAACGAAAAATTCTAGTTGTTGGAGCACATCCCGACGATCCGGAAACAGGGTGCGGTGGAACCATCATACTTCTTTCCCGGGCCGGCCATGAGGTTGTATCCCTTTACCTGACGCGCGGAGAAGCGGGAATAAAAGGGAAGAAGTATGAAGAGGCAGCGCAGATCCGCACTGCTGAAGCTTTGAAAGCATGCAAAATAATGGGTGCAAGGGCGGAATTTTTGAGCCAGATTGACGGCAGTTGTGAGATTACTCCCGAACGTTATGCCGAGATGCACGATTTTATCCGTAAGGAAAATCCCGATATTGTTCTGACTCACTGGCCTATCGACGGGCATCGCGACCATCGTATATGTTCAGTACTGGTTTATGATGCCTGGTTGAAAATGAACCGGTCATTCGAATTATACTACTACGAAGTAGAGTCGGGACAACAAACCCAACTGTTTGCACCCACAGACTTTGTGAATATCGATTCGGTGGTGGAGGATAAACACCGTGCATGCCATTGTCATGCCAGTCAACATATGGATGAGGTTTTTGGAATGTATCATAATCAAATGGAACAGTTCCGGGGATTGCAGAACCGGTCTAAATTTGCAGAAGCTTTTGTCAAACATCATCAGGGAACAAGCGCAATTCCTTACTAAACCGTCCCGACTGTTCTTGGCCATGATCCTGATAATGGAGCTGACATTGAAACCGGAGAAAAAGCCCGGAAAAGAAAGAGCTATATACATAGAGGGCAGTTATGGAACAGAAAAGGAAGAATTTCTACAAACTCCCTTTCATCCGCTTATAAACAAGCTTTTGCTCAGGTATTCCGGATCGCAGGTAAGGTTGACCTTCAGTTTCCTCCATCCGGCTTCATCCCCCGGTGTGGGGATGTGTGTGAGATGAACCTCACAGTCGCGCAGTAACTTAAGATTCTCGAGTGCCATCTTGGCAGCCGGATTGGACAGAGCGCTTATTCCAAGCACTATCAGAGTCTCGTCAACGTCGAGGCTTATCATTTTACCATCTAATATATTCTTCTTCAGATGGGTTACGGAGTCAATGATCGTTTCGGGAAGCAGGTACATCTTGTCGGGCAATCCCGCCAGGTGCTTGGCAGCATTCAGGATCAGACTGGAAGATGCCTGCAGAAGGGATGAGTTTTTTCCTGTTATGATTGTCCCGTCATGCAACTCGATGGCGGCTCCGCTATATATCCCGGCATTCCCCTTTCCGGATTTCCGTGCATCTTCCGCGGCCTGCCGGGCTGGAATAACTACGTTGCGGTCTTCCCCTTTCGCCCCGGCCTTGTTCATGATTGCCATGATCCTGTCGAGAGTCTCCTTTTCCACCAGCCCCATCGCATATTCCACTGCACACCTGAAATATCTTCTTATTATCTCCTGATAGGAAGCTTCAATTATGATCTTGTCACTCACAATCCCGGCACTTACACGGTTTACTCCCATATCCGTAGGCGACTGGTACATTGATGATCCGCCGGTTATTTTTTCAATGATACTCTTGAGTAAACGGAATGCTTCAATATCGCGGTTATAATTGACGGTCTTTACGTTGTAAGCTTTCAAATGAAGCTCGTCAATCTGAACCCTGTCTTCAAGGTCAACCGTGGCTGCTTCGTAAGCAAGGTTAACAATATGATCTACAGGCAGGTCCCAAATGGGAAAGGTTTCAAATTTTGCATATCCGGCTTTGACTCCCTTATTATAATCATGATAGAGGTTGCACAGGCAGGTACCGAGCTTTCCACTGCCGGGCCCGGGGCCCGTTACTATCACAATGGGATTTTCAGTTTTTACATATTCATTTGCCCCGTATCCCTGGTCACTGGCTATAAGATCAATATCATCCGGGTATCCCTTTGTCGGATAATGCAGATACACCTTTATACCTCTCATCTCCAGCTTATTCCTGAACACTTTTGCCGGCAATTGATTCTGATACCGCGTGATGACGACAGCCTTTATGTCTATCCCCCACTCCCTGAAATCATCTATGGTTTTTAATGCATCTACATCGTAGGTTATCCCGAAATCAGCCCTGACCTTCTTTCTTTCAATGGCACCGGCATGTATGCAAAGGATTACATCAACCTTATCCCTGAGCTTTTGAAGCAGCCTCATCTTGACATTTGGATCAAATCCGGGGAGAACTCTTGCTGCATGGTAATCATATAAGATCTTACCGCCGAATTCAAGGTATAGTTTGTCATTGAACCGGCTTACTCTTTCAAGGATGGCAGTGGTCTGCTCTTTCAGGTACTTATCGTTATCAAATCCAATGTTGTTCACTGTTTATGTTTTTCCGGCACTGAGCAATAGATTTACCATCAATTACCCGGCCTCAATATTATTAAATTTTTCGTTTCAGGGTATTTCAGATGTCAGAATAAAAGACAAACATTTACTGAAAATGTCCTTAAGACTTATGCAGTCTTTAATGTCTGGCTCCCTGCGGTTGCTGTCTGTAAGTCTTGAAGTCCTGCAAGACCGCGAAGCACAATGACTGTCTGACAGTATCAGCAGGTACTTATGGATCTGAATCCGAAATTTTATCTGGCATGAGTTCATAGGTGAATCCCTTTTCTGAGGCATTCATTTTCAAGACTCTAAAAATGACCATATTAGCTATGATCGTTTCCGCTCTGTATGATGAGATGCCAGCTATTTTCCTGAATTTCGACAGGGTGATCGTTCCATTTTCCTTGAGGTAAGCCATAAGGAGGTTCTCAGCCTTGCCGAATTTTACCAGCACACCCTTCCCCTTGTCTTCCTTCCGCCATACCTTAAGCAATATCCTGTTTGCTAAAAGATTCTGGTCATGATGTCTGAAATAGGACAGCCATCTTCCGCTTTCATCCCTCACCTGGTAAGGCCTGTTGGAGCCTTTAAACACTTCAATCTCAAGTATGGTTTTAATACCGGCTGAATGCTGTTTAATCGTATAATGTATTTCAGGCCTGCAGAAGTGATGGGCAGCAGTGTCGACCATATAAGCTTCCTCGTCCGATTCAATACCTGCTATGCTTCCGTTGTCCCTTACCCCTATAAGAAGCCTGCCTCCATCAGTGTTGGCAAATGCCGATAATGTTCTTGCTATTTTCCTGCTGTCAGAAACACAGTATTTGAAATCAAGTTGTTGATTTTCACCTTCATATATAAGTTCTTTAAGATAGTTCTCCATCATTTCGGATATGAATCTGTTTACTGTACTGAAAATTGTTTCCATACCATGCATGGCATGGAAATTACCGCAGTTGCGACCGGATTATCGATGTCAGCCTGTTTTTTTATCATGTTGAGCACTCCTGTTTCCTTTATTGGATTTTTCGGTAAATGATAATTCAGTAACTTACTAAAATACTTCAATTGTATCAAATAACCTTGCAGGCCTTCATAAAATCGGAACTATTCTTAATTTATCGCCGGATACACCACCAAAATAGACCTGCTTCCCAAAAATCCGATCATGTGTGGAATTCAGCCAGGTAAAATTGATAACTTTGGCGTATGAGCTGTTGCCTAATGTGCATTTGGTTGATTTTCTCGTAAAACATTGGAAAAATGGAACTCATAAAGGCAGCATTTCTCCAAAGTATCTTTCAACGGGCTCGGATACCCAATAACTAACTGAACTTATATGAAAATAGTTGTACTTGATGGCTTTACCCTGAACCCCGGAGACCTTAACTGGGAAGGATTAAATAGCCTTGGTAAACTGACGGTTTACGACCGGACACCTTCTGAAAAGATTCTTGAAAGGTCGGCCGGGGCTGAAATTATCCTGACTAATAAGACTGTCCTTGGCAGCGACATGCTAAAGTCGCTTCCACAATTGAAATATGTAGGTGTCCTTGCAACCGGGTACAATGTTATTGATATTGTAACGGCTGACAGGCTGGGCATAGTTGTTACCAACATCCCTGCCTACAGCACCTGGTCGGTAGCCCAGCTGACCTTCGCCCTGATACTCGAATTCTGCTTTCATGCTCAGAGGCACAGTGATTCAGTGATGAACGGGAAATGGTCAGAATCAATCGATTTTACATTCCGCGATTACCAACTGATTGAACTGGCTTCAAAAACACTGGGGATAATCGGATTCGGAAATATCGGTAAAAAAGTCTGTGATATCGCAACTGCATTCGGGATGAATGTAATAGTAGCATCGAGGCCGGGGAGTGAAAGTACCATTAGCTCTTACCCTGCCAGGGTTGAATTGCCTGAGCTGTTGTCGTGTTCCGATATTGTTACGGTACATTGCCCCCTGACTCCGGAGACAACCGGCATGATAAATATTGAAACTATCAGGCTTATGAAAAAAAGCGCCTTGCTGATAAATACTTCGCGGGGACCGATCGTTGTGGAAAAGGATCTTGCCTATGCCCTTAACGAGGGCATCATTGCAGGTGCCGGGCTTGACGTATTGTCGGTTGAACCGCCGACTGAAGACAATCCCCTTTTAAAAGCAAAAAACTGCATTATAACTCCACACATAGCATGGGCTACACTGGAAGCCAGAACGAGACTTATGGAGATCGCCGTTCAGAATGTCAGAGCCTTTATCGGGGGCTCTCCTGTAAACGTAGTAAACCAGCCTTCCGGATATCAGAAAGGAAAAAACTGAAACTTCAGGCTGAAGTGATTTACCGGTTGCCGGATTTTCATTTGCATAAATACCAAATGTCGCTTTGAAGATCATGCTTCAGGATGAACTCTTTCCCGCACATGGTTTTGACCTTAAAGTAATTTGATACAGGGTATTCCAGATTGGTTTCTCCCTGGTACCATCTGTCTGTCACCTCACGGATCTCAAACTTCTCATTTTTCAATGTAAAACATCGTGGATATTCATCGGCTATATAACCTGAATAACATTCTGCTTTTACCGGGATCAGTTTCATCATCTGCATATAATTACGCCATTCCGGTCATTTTCCTGCTTTAATAACAGGAAGGTGACCCTGAAGGTCAAGGACATTGTATTTCCGGCAGATCTCTTTCACTTTTTCCACAGATATTGGAATCCCTTTATGTCCCGCACGTCCGGTAACCTCTTCTGCTTTTAGCAGAGAATTATATATTGCCTCCTCAGTGGCTTCGGTTACAGCCAGGAATAGTGGGCTCATACTGTCGCCCGATATTAATGTTGCCGTCTGTCCGGCAGGATCACTTTTGTGAGGTATGGGGAAAGCAGTTGAGAAAGCGATCACAAAATCGCCAGACCCATTGCTCATGGAAGAACCTGTGCGGCCCAATCCTATTATTGTACGTTTTGCCATCCTCTTCAGATCATGCGAAGAGACAGGAGCGTCAGTTGCAACTACTATCATGCACGAGCCATCTTCACCTGGCCTGCCGGCATATTCGCTAAACTGGAAATTATCCAGTTCCCGGCCGACAGGTGCACCATTTATCGTCAGAACACCTCCAAAATTGGTCTGTACAAGAACTCCTACAGTATAATTGCCAAGCTCATCGGGCAACACTCTTGAAGATGTCCCAATACCGCCTTTGAATCCATAGCACATGGTTCCCGTGCCGGCTCCCACACTTCCTTCTTCCACCGGTCCGCTGTGAGCTGACTCTATTGCTTCCATAACGTCCGACTCAGTGACATGCATTCCGCGGATGTCATTGAGCCATCCGTCATTTGTTTCACCTGCCACGGCATTCACAGAAGTTACGAGCATATTTCCCGGCTGTCTGAGAGTATAACGTATAAGCGCTGATAAAGCAACTGGCACACTCAGTGTATTTGTAAGAGCAATGGGTGTTTCAATGGTGCCCAGCTCTTCAATCTGCATTGACCCTGCCAGCTTTCCAAAACCATTTCCCGAATAAACTGCAGCCCGGACCTTTTCAAGAAACAGATTTCTCTGGTGAGGAAGAATGACCGTCACTCCCGTTCTGACCGTTCCTTCCCTGATTATGGTCTTGTGCCCCACCATCACACCTTCAACATCTGTTATGGCATTATACCTGCCCGTTGGCAGGATACCGACCTCAATGCCTATTTCCCTGGCACGGGGCCGTGAGGCCTCCTGTGCTTTTCCTGTTATTTCTCCCATAAAAAGTGATATCAGAATGATTAAAACAATTTTCATGTGAAATTAAAATTATTATATTATTGTAAATTAAGTGATTCGCGCACCTGCCTTTCGGCAGACAGGTAATCCATGTTCAAAAAACATCTCCATTCTTGTTTGTGCTTACTAATATTTGGATTTTATCTTTATTATATTCAACAGTCATAAGATTCAGACCAGTTCGCGCTCAATCTCCAGCGTTTTTCCCTTGACGTTTTAGACATGGTAAAAGAAATTTTATTCTTATAAACCGGAAAATTACTTAAAGATAAAATCTTAATATTATTAAAGTTTTATTTCTGCTCTTTTTTCAATATATTATACCATGAAACCATGATGGATTTGGAGATTGAGATACCGGAGCCGCTTCTGTTCAGTCCGCTGAAACATTACCTTCCGTTTATAAAGAATTATGTAAATACGAGGGCTGAAGAAGAGAAATATCCGGGTTCCCTGGCTTTTATCCGTGAACTGAAACACCTGGGAAACTGTGTTATGGATATTTATGACGGAGATCTTACAGCCCATGATATCTTTTCCGAGATAAATAGTTATCTTGGATCGAACGGCCTGGCAGAGGCTGAAGCTTACAGGAACTGGGTTGGTTCCGGGTATAACAGTTATAAAATTATTCCCCTGTCAGATACTTCCCAATGGACACTTAAGTACCACCCTCATGAGACTCGCTTTGTCCACATTTTCCCGGCACGGTCTGGCAGCAATACCTTCAGGATCAAGGCCAACACCCTGAAGTCGGCGATTCTTTATCTTGTACTTATCGGCAAAGACTACATATCTGAGGATGACCTCAACAGAACAAGAGCCCTGGCCGGATTGTCGCCCGTAAGGGATGTTGCCGATGCAGAAGCTGTTACTAAAATGATTGAGGTCCTCCGCAGATAAAAACGACGGGCAGAACCCTGAACCCGGTTTTTTGGTAAATTTGTCATCACTAAAAATAGCATAACCACCATGAATGAAACCGAGAAGCTGAAGAATCTCGTGCTTGCTCCATATATAATTAAAGCTACTGCCCTTATAGGAAAACAGAGAGGCGTTGGCGGCAACCAGTTCAGGCACGCCATGGCAACAATGGCAATACTGCTCGATTACAAGCTATTTGATGACTATATACTTCTCAAGGCATCAGTAATCCATGACCTGCTTGAAGATGTGCCTGAAACCGATGAGATGGAGATCAGATGCATCGACGGGCAGGCCGACGATGTGCTCAAGCTTGTAAAAGAAGTTACAAGACCGCCCGATATACCAAAGAGTGAATATTTGAAGAACATTCTTGAGAACGGGTCGGATAGAGCCAAAATGCTGAAGTGTGCCGACAGGATAAGCAATCTCACCGACCTTCATCGCGATACGCATACAGATCAGAAAATCATCGACTATCTCGATGAGACGGAACAGTACGTGATCCCTATGGCCAGGCAGGTCAATGCCGACATGTTTATAGAACTTACAGACCTTGTAAGGAGACGGAGAAATCTGGTTAAAACCATGGAAAAGTGTAATCCGGAGGATGACAATAATACTGACGTTAAAGAAGACAAAAACGCAACCAATTGATTATTAGCTTGATTGCGTTGTTGTGTGGTGATCCCGGAGAGACTCGAACTCTCAACCAACAGAACCGGAATCTGTCATTCTATCCATTGAACTACGGGACCGTTAATCTTAGGAGGTAGTTTCTTGCTGCCTCCCGTAGAGACGGAATTATTCCTTCTCTGCCACCAGTTGAAAAAACTTCAAAATACCGGTAATTTTTCGTTACAACGGGAAGCAAAAATATAACCAATCCCTCTTTTTTACAACTTATTCCCCGTTTTTTCACCGCATCCGGGCGTTCCTGATGATTTCTGCCAAAGTTTTCCTATTTTCGCAGTCCTGAAAAAGACCGGTCGCCGGTTGTAACAATAACGACACATCTGCAACATACAAGTAACAATGGACTACAATTTCCGTGAAATAGAAAAAAAGTGGCAAAAATACTGGGAAGAAAATAAAACCTTCAAAACAAGGGACGATTTCAGTAATCCAAAAAAAGTATATGTCCTCGACATGTTCCCCTATCCCTCCGGAGCAGGACTTCATGTAGGACATCCTGAAGGGTACACCGCAACCGACATTTACAGCAGGTACAAAAGGATGAAAGGATTCAATGTTCTGCATCCGATGGGCTGGGATGCATTCGGTCTTCCGGCTGAACAGTATGCCATACAAACAGGAACCCACCCTGCAATCACCACCAAAAATAACTGCGATACTTTCAGAAGACAGATAAAGGAACTTGGATTAAGTTACGACTGGGATCGCGAAATAAATACAACCGACCCAAAATATTACAGATGGACCCAGTGGATATTCATCCGTTTATTCAACACCTGGTTTGATGAAGATCTCCAGAAAGGAAGGCCTGTGTCGGAATTACCAATACCTGACGCGATCACTGCCGGTGGAGAAAAGAAAATCAGGGATTACGTAAACTCAAAGAGACTTGCCTATTACGACAATGCTAATGTATGGTGGTGCCCCAGCTGCAGGATAGTTTGCGCAAACGAGGAGGTCCTCAATGACGGATCGCATGAGAAATGCGGTAACATTGTCGAAAAGAAAACTCTCAGGCAATGGATGCTACGCATACCTCTCTATGCCGAACGTCTCCTTAAAGGCATCGACGATCTCGACTGGCCGGAAGGTATCAAGGATATGCAACGTAACTGGATAGGCAAATCGACCGGAGCCGAAGTTGACTTTAAAATTGAAGGACTTGATGAGAAAATTACGGTATTCACAACCCGTCCCGATACACTTTTCGGAGCTACATACATGGTCATTGCTCCGGAATATCACCTTGTCGACGAAATAACTACCGACAAATACAGGGAACAGGTACAGGCCTATATTAAAGCATCATCCCTGAAGTCTGATCTCGACAGAACTGACCTGGCAAAAGAAAAGACCGGCGTCTTTACAGGCCGTTATGCAATCAATCCGGTTAATAACGAGAAGATTCCTGTATGGGTTGCCGATTACGTTCTGACGGGATACGGTACAGGTGCTATAATGGCAGTGCCGGCACAT
Source organism: Bacteroidales bacterium (assembly GCA_040769065.1). GTDB lineage: Bacteria > Bacteroidota > Bacteroidia > Bacteroidales > VadinHA17 > LD21. Next base: position 2,960,768 of record JAXGLU010000001.1, on the reverse strand, counting down.
GATACAAGGGACTTTGAATTTGCAGAGAAATTCGGATTGCCGGTCTTGTGTATCATGGATCCTGATGTGAGCGATCCTGCACAGCGGAAAAGAATAATCAGCGGTTCGGAATGTTGGACCGAGGACGGAAATTTCATTAATTCTTCAAATCCTGAAACCGGTATAGATATCAACGGTCTTAACAAAGAGGCAGGCATTGCCCGGATAATTTCCTGGCTTGAAGCTGAGCGGCTGGGAAAAGCAAAAGTAAACTACAAGCTGCGCGACTGGCTTTTCAGCAGGCAGAGATACTGGGGAGAACCATTCCCGGTCATACATTGGGAAGATGGCGAAATATCAGTGGTAAGCGAAGAAGAACTTCCGGTTGAATTGCCGGAACTGGAGAAATACCACCCCGGAGAGACAGGAGAATCACCTCTTGCCAACTCAAATGAATGGCTCAATGTTGTTGACCCCAACGGAAGAAAAGGGCGACGCGAAACCAATACAATGCCGCAGTGGGCAGGCTCCTGCTGGTATTACCTCCGCTTTATCGATCCCGATAATAATGAAAGGATCTTCGACAGTGAAAAGGAAAGATACTGGATGCCGGTCGACCTCTACATAGGAGGGGCCGAACATGCAGTCCTTCACCTCCTTTACAGCCGCTTCTGGCATAAGGTCCTCTTTGATCTGGGCATTGTATCGCACGATGAACCATATAAAAGACTCTTCAACCAGGGAATGATACTGGCTTTTGCCTACGAAAACCATGCCGGAGCCAAGGTGGCGGTCGATCAGGTCGAGGAAAGAAATGGGAAATTCTACAACAAAGATAACGGGGAAGAACTTAAACAGATAGTGGCCAAAATGTCGAAGTCTCTCAAAAACGTGATAAATCCCGATGATGTGGTAAGCAAATACGGGGCTGACTCACTGAGGCTTTATGAAATGTTCATGGGTCCGCTCGACATAATAAAACCATGGGACGACAAAGGCGTCAAAGGAGTTTTTAATTTTATCGGAAGAACCTTCAGGTTCTTTGCAAATCCGGAAAACATATCTGAATCCGGGGAAGAGCCTGAAATACTAAAAGGGTTACACAAGGCAATAAGGAAAGTGGAAGGAGACATTGAAAATCTCCGTTTCAATACCGCCATTTCCGCAATGATGATTTTCCTTAACCTTGTAACAAAAAAAGGAAGTGTAAGCCGCGAGACGGCACTTTCATTTACAAAAATCCTGTCGCCATTCGCCCCTCACCTTGCTGAAGAGATCTGGAGCATTCTGGGCAATGACAAGACAATTGCCTACGAAAAATGGCCGGAAGTTATTGAAGAATACCTAAGGGAAGAGGTTTTTGATTATCCTGTATCGTTCAACGGAAAATTGAGATTCAAAAAAGAACTCCCTGCAGATATGGAAAAGGAAGAGATAATAAAAAATATATTGTCTGATGAAAGAGCAGCAAAATGGCTTCAGGAGGGTAATGTTGAGAATATAATTGTAGTGCCTAAAAGAATCATAAACATAGTTATAAAGAAAGGCTGCTGATGACATTCAGATTAAAACACGCACATTTCCTTCTGTTTGTTTTCCTTTTGTTTTCCTGCAGAAGCAGTCAGGTCGACAATGCTGGCCTGCCGGAAATCCCGGCTGATTCAACCGGAAACAATACCGAAAGTTCCTTTGTCCTTTTTGGAATACCGTCTGATTCCTTCAATCTTGTGTCAGGACGTATAAGGCCAAACAGCTACCTCTCATCACTTCTGGCGGAGTATGGCGTTCCGCTGCAGGATATAGATCATGTAACAAGAAACTTCAGGGATGTTTTTGACACACGTAAAATAAAGGCAGGTAACAGCTACACCCTGTTCTGTGATAAAGACACCATAGGCCGGGCGCGATACCTGGTCTATGAGCATGATCCCGTAACATGCTATATTTTCAGTTTCAACGATTCCCTGAATATCGTTCCATACCACAGAACAATTAACAGTACTGTCAGATATGCCTCTGGTACAATTGAGAACTCCCTATGGGTAACAATGATGGAAAAAGGACTCCATCCATCCCTGACTGTTAAGCTTTCTGAAATTTATGCCTGGACAGTTGATTTTTTCGGTCTTCAGAAAGGAGACAGCTTCAAGGTCATCTATGAAGAGCTTGCCATTGACACAAATTCCCTTGGAGCAGGAAGAGTATTCGGAGCTCAGTTTACCTGGGCAGGAAAGACCATAACGGCCATACCCTTCATACAAGACAGCACTGAGAGTTATTATGATAATGATGGCAACAGCCTGAGAAAAGCTTTCCTGAAAGCGCCATTGCAGTTCTCAAGGGTAACGTCGCGATTCTCCTCAAGCAGGATGCATCCCATACTGAGAATAAGAAGACCGCATTACGGAGTTGATTATGCTGCACCTGTCGGAACGCCGGTGCTCGCCATAGGTGATGGCAGGGTAAGCCAAACCAGCTATGAAGGAGGATCCGGAAGAATGGTGAGGATAACTCATAATAGCGTTTATTCGACAGCTTACCTTCATCTTAGCCGTTTCGGGAAAGGCATTGAACCAGGAGTATGGGTAAAACAGGGAGATGTTATCGGATATGTTGGCAGCACAGGTCTTTCAACCGGACCGCACCTTGATTTCCGGTTCTACATGAACGGTTCGCCTGTCGACCCTCTTAAGGTAGAAGCCCCTCCGGTAGAACCTGTGTCGGAAAAAAACCTCGAACGCTTCAGGATGATCAGGAATACAGTTAATCTGTTACTGGAGACGATCTGATTTTCAGGAATAAAATAATCCAATCAGGCTTGTTTACATTGCGCCGTTTATAAAATCTTCTTAAGAATATAAGGAGGGTGTTAAAAAATTTCCGGTAATCCCTGAAAATTGTTTATTTACTGAACTGGATTTTCAAAAGCGTTTCTTCAATAACACGGGGGAAATGCCCGTATTCAAGGGCATGCACTTTCTCTGCAAGAGTATCAGGCGTGTCTGACGGATCGACACTGCATCGTGCCTGAAAAATTATTTCGCCGGCATCATATTCCCGGCTTACATAATGAATTGTTATCCCTGATTCCTTTTCCCCGTTTTCAATTACAGCCCTGTGAACCTTTTCACCATACATTGCCCTGCCTCCATATGCCGGCAGAAGTGCCGGATGAATATTGACTATCCTGCCGGCATAAGAACTGAGAATATCGCAGGGTATAAGCCAAAGAAATCCTGCCAGAACGACAAAATCAATTTTCTCTGATTCCAGTATTGAAAGCACCTTCCCGGAACAATATAAATCATCGCGGTCGAAAACCACAGTTTTAACTCCCAGCCCTGTAGCTCTCTTTAAGACAAATGCTTCCTTCCTGTTTGATAAAACCAGTTTTACTTTGGCGCTGTTCCTGTTCGAAAAGTATTTTATGACATTTTCAGCATTGGTTCCCGATCCTGATGCAAAAATAGCTATATTTCTCATTTTATAACACTTAACCCATCTTGCTACATTCTGGCCCGACTCAATTCAGCGAAACACACGGACCTGATTTTCTGTATTTTAACCAATAAAACAAATAAAAAAACCTAAATCTCTTGAAAAATACTTTACAAATATATTTCTTTGCATGGTTTTAACTTATTATTAATTAAAATTTATCATTATGTCTGACATTGCTACGCGTGTAAAAGAGATAATAGTTGACAAGCTTGGAGTAGACGAATCAGAGGTTACTCCTGAAGCAAGTTTTACTAACGATCTTGGAGCCGACTCACTCGATACCGTTGAGCTGATCATGGAATTTGAAAAGGAATTCAACATTGGTATTCCCGACGACCAGGCTGAAACAATAAGTACAGTAGGCGACGCTATTAAGTATATTGAGGAAAATGCAAAGTGATTTTGCATTTATAATTTTTTTTACATGAGGAGAGTCGTAGTAACCGGCCTTGGAACAATAAATCCGCTGGGCAATAATCTGCATGATTTTTGGGAAGGTCTTAGGAACGGGGTAAGCGGATCAGCCATGATTACCCGCTTCAATGCCGAAAAATTCAAAACCAGGTTTGCTTGTGAGGTTAAAAACTACGACCCTTCTAATTATTTTGACAGAAAAGAAGTCAACAGGCTCGATCTGTATTCCCAGTATGCAATTATTGCAGCTGATGAGGCAATAGCGGACTCAGGAATAGAAAACCAAAAAGCCGACAAGGAAAGGATCGGAGTTATATGGGCGTCAGGAATCGGCGGCCTTGATACCTTCTTTCAGAACATCAAGGCATATGTTGAAGGTGACGGCACTCCGAGATTCAGTCCTTTCTTTATTCCCAAAATGATCGGTAATATTGCTGCCGGCCATATCTCTATAAAGCATGGCTACAGAGGGCCAAATTTCTCAATAACATCTGCATGTGCCTCCGCTACAAACGCAATAATCGATGCGATGAATTATATCAGGCTTGGGAAAGCCGATGTTTTTATAACCGGCGGATCGGAAGCTTCAATAAATGAGGCCGGGATTGGAGGCTTTAATGCCATCCAGGCCATGTCGACAAATAACGAGGAATTTAAGACCGCTTCAAGGCCATTTGACAAAACGCGTGACGGATTTGTCATGGGCGAAGGAGCCGGAGCCCTTATCCTTGAAGAATTGGAACACGCCAGGGCACGAGGAGCAAAAATATATGCCGAGCTGGCAGGCTCAGGTATGACTGCTGATGCCTTCCATCTTACCGCACCTCATCCTGAAGGACTCGGCGCTTTCAATGTGATGCGGCTGGCTGTTAGTGATGCCGGTCTGAAGCCGGAAGATATTGACTACATAAATGTTCACGGAACATCAACCCCCATAGGTGATGCTCCTGAAGTCAAAGCCATACAGAAAGTGTTCGCCGAACATGCCTATAAACTTAATATAAGTTCCACAAAATCAATGACAGGACATCTCTTGGGAGCTGCAGGAGCCGTCGAAGCTATTGCATCAATAATGGCAGTTGTGCACAACATCGTTCCCCCTACTATAAATTACAGGGTGCCCGATGAGGAAATCGACAGTAAGCTCAATTTAACCATTAACAAGGCCCAGGAAAGAATTGTTAATGTTGCAATAAGCAACACCTTCGGTTTCGGGGGGCACAATGCTTCTGTTGTTGTTAAGAAAGCTGATGTTTAGTATCATTGCTTAAAAACAGAAAAAACGGCAATTACATTACTGACAGGAGGAGATTCAGATCTCAGCTAAAAAAGATACTGGATTTCCGGCCGGGCAATATTTCAATGTATGAGGTGGCATTCATTCACCGTTCAGCCTCATTTAACCTTCCCGACGGCAAAAGAATCAATAACGAACGCCTCGAATATCTTGGAGACGCAGTACTTGATGCCATGCTTTCGGATTATCTGTTTGAAAAATTCCCCGATGCCTCCGAAGGATTCCTTACCAAAATACGAGCACGTATTGTAAACAGGGATGTGCTGAATAACCTGGCCGTATCAATGGGATTGAACAATTTGCTTATAAGTAATCTGGGATCGTCAAATTCCACAAGAAACCTTTACGGCGATGCCCTGGAGGCTCTAATCGGAGCTTTATTCCTTGACAAAGGATTCAAAAAGACAAAAAAACTGTTTATCACAAGGGTATTCAACAAATATCTCGATCTTAATCAAATAGTACAAACTGATACCGATTATAAAAGCCTTGTTTTTGAATGGGTGCAAAAACACAAAAACGGCCTTTCCTTCTCCTATAATGAAGAATATGACCATGACATGAAAAAATCGGCATTCACGGCGACCCTTTTTATAGATCATGAAGAAATAAGTAACGGGCACGGTTCCTCAAAAAAGGAGGCGGAACAGGAAGCGGCAAACAAAGCATGGCATAAACTCAACAATCTGGACTCCCTGTACCATTAACAGATGATTTTTGTTAACTTTATCGGTCAGGCAGCACCGGAATGAAAAAGACTCCAAGAAAAACACGGATTCATTTAATGGTTACAGACCAGGATAAACCTGTTCTCTTCGGAATAGTCAGCACTGATCCTGATTATAAGCTGTCTCTAAAGCTGAATAAGCTGCTACAGTTTTCTCTGAAAAAAACATCCGCTGTTGACCTTGAAGAAAGCGGCGGGAAAAAGCTCCATTTCAGCAGGTTCTATGGCAAGTGGGCGCTAAATGATACAGCAATTCATCTCATAGCTAACAGATCAGGGCAAAGCTTCCTGCTTAAATCCCTTGTTAATGTTGACTTCCTTCTGCTTTTTCACGAAGTTGGAGACAAAAACGAAGACTTAAAGCTTATTCCCTCTAAGCTGAGAGAAATAGATAGCATAACGGCTGTTTTTACCCTGGACTTGTCTAAAATGAAGGAAAAGAATGTCAAATATATACTTTGATGTTATGTCTTAGTAAGCTTATGGTTGCAGATTCTCCCAAAGGAAAAAAAGAAAGAGCCGCCTGGGAGGCGGCTCACTTTTGATAACCCTAAAACTAACCTAACCTATGAAAAAAACCTCTATTTCTTATGATGCAAATATCATGCCAAATGCTTTACAAAGATACAACGTGATTTTTCAAAAAAAAATATTTTTATATAAATAGTTGGATATTAACATTATTTTAATACAGTGTTAAATTTTTTAAGAGTTGCTTCAGAATAGTCAGAGCCTTCCATTCATAAAGAATTGCTTTTTTATGCTGTTCCCATCATTGATGAAAAATGAGCGACTTTCATCTGATTGCCCTGTTTATGGTGCTTTTACGGTAAACAAGAAAAGACATGACTGGAATAACTGCCGTTGCCTGATTCCATTCAGCCTGACCAAGCAGTGATAAATGAAACCTGAATGAAAATTTGGGATCATTGTTAAAGAAAGTTAAAGGCCATCTATTTGTTTCAATATCGGAGTACCTTTGTAACTGTATGAAACGTAAAACAATAGTATTACTTGCCCTGTTCTTTTTCCTGGCAATATCAGGATTGATCTTTATTCAGTTTAACTGGATAAAGGACGCTGTTGATATTGTCGATCAACAATACCGTTATAATGCTAACAAAGCCCTTGAGTCAGTTGTTCTGGCACTCGAAAGACAAGAGCTTATAAATATGATTATCAAAGAAATAGATCCGGAATCGTCGGATTCGGTCACAGCGGTCATACCAGCTGGTTCACCCCTGGCAAAGAAGCTCAGGGGTTATCAGCCCGACTTTGAACTCCTTGAAATGTATGGATTGCGCGATCCGGGAAAACCCATTGTATTGACAAATGCCGGACAAAAAATATTCATCTCTGCACAGGAGATCCTGCCGTTTGATGAAGAGGAAATCAGTGAACCGTCGGCCCAGGCACTCGATGCCGGAGTTTCAACCAGAGTAAGCAAAAGGATTATACTTGTGGAAAACATTATGGAGAAAATACTTCATAATACGCCGGACATAAGAGACAGGATCGATCCTGAAAAAATTAATGCACAGTTAAGAAAAGCACTTAATAATGTGGGCATTTACCTGAATTATGAATTCTCAATACGTTCAGGCCGACTGGGTACAATATGGAGCACCCCCGGATTTACCGACAGACCCGGGACCAACAAATTCATCATTCAGCTTTTTCCGAATGACCCGATTCCCAGCCAGAACCAAATAGTCCTATATTGCCTCCAGGAACAGAGGTACAAGCTTGAAAGGATCGGGAACCTCGGGATCTTGTCAATGCTTTTTACTTTGCTGCTGATGTTTCTGTCGACCGGAACATTTATTGTAATATTCCGCCAGAAAAAAATATCGGAGATAAGAAACGACCTCATAAATAATATGACACATGAGCTGAAGACGCCGATATCGACAATATCCCTTGCTTCCCAGCTTCTTGCAGACAAAAGCATTCCTGTGAAGAAAAAGAATACAGATCATCTTGCTGCCGTAATCTCCGATGAGAGTATGAGACTTAAATTCCAGGTTGAAAAGGTCCTTCAGATGGCTATATTCGAAAAAATGGATACAAAACTTCAGCTCACTGATACTGATGTCCATGAATTAATAAGGAAAACAACTGCTGCCTTTTCATTGCAGATAGAAAACAGGGATGGAAGCATAATAACTGACTTCCAGGCAAAGAATCCATTTATCAAGGTTGATGAAGCCCTTTTTATCAACATGCTTTCAAATCTGATCGACAATGCAATAAAATATTGCAATGAGAAACCGCTTATAACAATATCTACCCAAAACAACAAAAAGGGAATGGTGCTCACTGTTGAAGACAATGGGATAGGGATAAAAAAGGAAAACCTGAAAAGGGTATTCGACAAATTTTACCGCGTCCATTCAGGCAATATTCACAATGTAAAAGGATTCGGACTCGGCCTGAGCTATGTTAAGAAGATAGTGGAAAGTCATAACGGCACAATAAAGGCAGAGAGCCAACTGAATAAGGGAACTACATTTATTATAAACATTCCACAAAACGGATTGAAATGAACAAAAGAATTTTACTTGCTGAGGATGACAGCAATCTGGGCATGCTTCTGAAGGATTATCTTACTGCCAAGGGATACCAGACTACTCTTTTCCCCGACGGACGGTCAGCCCTGGAAGGATTTAAGTCGGATACCTTCGATATGTGCATATTGGATATTATGATGCCCATTATGGACGGATTATTCCTCGCAAAAGAGATCCGCCGGTGCGAACCCAACATTCCTCTTATATTCCTTACCGCCAAAAGCCAGAAGGAAGACGTGGTTGAAGGATTCCGCACTGGTGCCGACGACTACATAACAAAACCTTTCTCAATGGAGGAACTTTTATACCGCATTGAAGCTATTATGAGGAGAAGCACACGTCTGGAAGGACTGAAGAAGGATGACATTTACCGTCTTGGCGAATACTCATTTGACAACAGGAAACAGATCCTCGTTTATCAAGATAAAACGATGAAACTCACCACAAAGGAATCTGAACTTCTTGAGCTTCTCTGCCAGCATAAAAATGAAGTGCTCGAGAGGAACTATGCCCTGAGGAACATATGGATCGACGATAATTACTTTAATGCAAGGAGTATGGACGTATATATCACAAGACTTAGAAAATACCTTAAAGAAGATCCAACTGTCAAGATTCAGAACGTTCATGGCAGGGGATACCGTCTTATCTGCTAAAACAAAACCCTGGCACATTTAAGTGTCAGGGTTTTCATTCAGGTCAGTTTTGAGGGTCATATATCAAAAAATGACGCCCCATTTTTTCAAAACACTAAAATAGTAATTATTTATTCATCTGCATCCTTCCAGGGCAATCTTTTATTATGCGCAGAGTTAAGCCCTGATTGGTCAGTCAAGCTTTAGCACCGCAAGAAAAGCCTGCTGCGGCACCTCTACATTCCCTATCTGTCTCATCCGCTTCTTACCCTTCTTCTGCTTCTCAAGCAGTTTCCTTTTCCTCGTAATATCACCACCATAGCACTTGGCTGTCACATCTTTCCTTACTGCCTTGACTGTTTCCCTCGCAATGATCTTCGCACCTATAGCTGCCTGAATGGCAATATCAAACTGCTGCCTTGGTATCAGTTCTTTCAGTTTAACACACATCTTCCTTCCGAAATCAGAGGCATGGCCGCGGTGAATAAGCGTAGATAAAGCATCAACCATTTCGCCGTTAAGCAGGATGTCAAGCCTGACAAGATCAGCCTTCTGGTATCCTGAATAATAATAATCGAAAGAAGCATAGCCGCGGGAAATGCTTTTGAGCTTATCATAAAAGTCAAAAACGATTTCCGAAAGGGGCATCTCAAAAGTTAGTTCAACCCTGTCGCGGGTAAGATAGACCTGGTTGCGGAGTGTTCCCCTCTTGTCAATACACAGATTCATTATCTGGCCGGTATAGTCGGCCAGGGTAATTACCTGGGCAACGATATAGGGTTCTTCTATCCTTTCTATATGGTTTACAGGTGGTAATCCCGAGGGATTGTGTACATCGATCTCCTCTCCCTTTGTAGTAAATACCTTGAATGAAACGTTTGGGACCGTTGTAATAACATCCATATCAAACTCCCTGTCGAGCCTTTCCTGGATGATCTCCATGTGAAGCAGACCCAGGAAGCCGCATCTGAATCCGAAACCCAACGCTGCCGACGACTCAGGTACAAAGGTAAGAGATGCATCGTTCAACTGAAGCTTTTCAATAGAAACCCTCAGGTCTTCATATTCATCAGCATCAACAGGATAAAGGCCGGCAAAAACCATTGGCTTTACCTCTTTAAAACCCGAGATGGCTGTCTTACAGGGATTCTTAACATGAGTGATAGTGTCTCCTACCCTGACCTCCGATGACACCTTTATGCCCGAGATGATATAGCCGACATCGCCTGCCGACATAACTTCGCAGGGATTCTGCCGGAATTTCAAGACCCCTATCTCCTCAGCGTTATATTCATGATTGGTACTGACAAACTTAACACGGTCACCTTTCCTTATAGATCCGTTTACAATCTTGAAATATGCGATTATACCCCTGAAAGAATTGAAAACAGAATCAAAGATCAGTGCCTGCAGGGGTGCGTCAGGATCACCAGATGGCGGGGGGATTTTTTCAACTATATCAGTGAGTATCCTGTCGATACCAGAGCCTGTTTTTGCGCTTGCCTCGATGATATCTTCACGCCTGCAGCCAACCAGGTCAACAATCTGATCCTTGACCTCTTCGGGCAGTGCACTTGGACTGTCCATCTTGTTAAGAACAGGTATGATCTCAAGATTATGGTCGATGGCCATATAAAGGTTCGAGATGGTTTGTGCCTGAATGCCCTGTGTAGCATCTATGACAAGCAGTGCTCCCTCACACGCAGCTATTGATCTTGAAACTTCATACGAGAAATCAACATGCCCGGGAGTGTCTATCAGGTTAAGGAGGTACTTTCTATTATTATGGAAATACTCCATCTGAATGGCATGGCTCTTGATTGTTATTCCCCTTTCACGTTCAAGATCCATACTATCCAGCACCTGTTCCTGAAAATCCCTGTCACTGATGGTGTTGGTTTTTTCAAGCAATCTGTCGGCAAGTGTGCTTTTGCCGTGATCGATATGAGCAATGATGCAGAAATTACGGATAGACTCCATTAACCTTATTGTCAGAAATCAGCTGCAAATATATAAAAAACTGCACCTGAATTTCATACACCAACATACATTTTCATATAATGGTAACCTGAGTCGTATGGAAAGTTGAGATCATTTGAAAATTCATCATCAGTGATCTCCGGAAAAGAATACCGTTACTTCAGAATTATAATGCTCTGATTTAAAGTTGTTGGTAATAACCTTACCAGTAGTCTTAAGTCAGAATAATATTATAGTTAGCCTTAGCTCAAAACCTAAAAAAGGTTGCTGCATAGATAATCTCTTTTCTTGCAAATAATTATGGTCCAAGAGCTTCTTGAGCGAACAGGATAGCTGTCAAAAAAGAGAGGCTGTCCTTTATTATTATGAGACAGCCTCTTGTAAATATTTAGGATATCCTATCAACTGTTAATAGGGGGGCATGCCTCCTCCCATTCCCTGTGGCGGCATTGCAGGCTTCTCTTCTTTCTCCTCAACGATGACTGCTTCGGTTGTGAGAAACATCCCGGCAACGGATGCAGCATTTTCAAGTGCAATCCTCACTACCTTGGCAGGGTCAATAACACCTGAATTATGGAGTTTCTCATACTTATCAGTCTGGGCATTATAGCCATAATCATCTTTACCTGCTTTCACATTCTGTACAACCACAGCACCTTCCTTACCTGCGTTTGTGGCAATCTGGCGAAGTGGTTCCTCAATTGCACGCTTCACGATCTCAATACCGGTTGTCTGGTCTTCATTATCGCCTTTAACGTTTTCAAGTGCAGATATTGCACGGATGTAAGCAACGCCTCCACCCGGAACTATACCTTCCTCAATTGCAGCTCTGGTAGCGTGAAGTGAATCATCCACGCGATCCTTTTTCTCCTTCATTTCAACTTCTGAAGCGGCTCCTATATAAAGGACGGCTACTCCGCCTGAAAGTTTTGCAAGACGCTCCTGAAGTTTTTCCTTATCGTAATCTGATGTTGTGGTTGACATCTGCTGCTTTATCTGGGCGATTCTTCCCTGGATCATTTCTTTCTCACCTGCACCGTTGACAATGGTGGTGTTTTCCTTATTAACCGTTATTTTCTCTGCTTTTCCAAGCATGTCGAGAGTTGCATGTTCCAGTTTAAGGCCTTTTTCTTCCGATATAACCGTACCACCTGTCAATATGGCAATATCTTCAAGCATTTCTTTTCTGCGGTCGCCGAATCCGGGAGCCTTAACGGCACAAACTCTTAGAGAGCCACGCAGCCTGTTGACAACAAGAGTTGCCAGAGCTTCGCCTTCCACGTCCTCAGCAATGATAAGCAATGGATTGCCTGACTGGGCTGTTGATTCAAGAATTGGAAGCATATCCTTCATAGAAGATATCTTTTTGTCATAAATGAGCACATATGGATTTTCAAGTTCAGCTTCCATTTTCTCGGCGTTTGTTACAAAATATGCCGAGATGTAGCCACGGTCGAACTGCATCCCCTCAACAACTTCTACTGATGTGGTTGTGCCTTTTGATTCCTCAACTGTTATGACACCTTCCTTTTTAACTTTATTCATAGCTTCAGCAATGAGCTTGCCTATCTCCACGTCGCCATTAGCTGAAACCCTTGCAACCTGTTCTATTTTGCTAAGGTCATCACCAACAACTTTTGCCTGAGATCCTATATGCTTAACAACCTTTTCCACGGCCTTGTCGATACCTCTTTTTACATCCATGGGATTAGCGCCGGCTGTAATGTTCTTAAGTCCTACACTAATGATAGCCTGAGCAAGAACAGTAGCTGTTGTTGTTCCGTCTCCTGCAATGTCACCTGTTTTCGATGCAACTTCCTTGACCATCTGAGCGCCCATATTCATATACGGATCAGCCAGTTCAATTTCTTTGGCAACTGTCACACCATCCTTTGAAATTGCCGGGGAGCCGAATTTCTTTTCCAGAACTACGTTGCGGCCTTTCGGCCCCAGCGTAACCTTCACTGTATCAGCAAGCTTGTCAACACCTTCTTTCAATAGAGCTCGCGCATCTATGTCAAATTTAATTTCTTTAGCCATATCTTTAATTAATTTATTGGTTTAAAATTCTTATGCAATGAAAAGTATATCTGACTGAGAAATAAGAAGATAATCTTCTCCGTCGATAGTAAGTTCCTGGCCTGAATATTTTCCATACAGGACTACATCGCCCTTTTTGACTTCCATTTCTTCATCCTTCTTTGAAGATCCAGTCAGAACCACCTTCCCCTGGCGGGGTTTTTCCTTTGCAGAATCCGGAATGATAATTCCGCTTGCAGTTTTAGCTTCAGCTTCATCTGGTTTTACCAGAACCTTACCTGCTAGTACTTTTCCTTTAAGTTGTGCCATTTTATTTAGTTTTAAAGTTAAACAACGATTTACGACTTGACCATTTTACATATTCTGTGCCAATTGATCAAACATGACGTTTTGCTCCAAGTTCCGGACAAATTAGCTTCAAATGTCAGCCACTTTTTTTAAACAAAATTTCTCTGTTTTTATATGTGGCTCATAACGTGAGCTTTAATACATAAACAAAAAAGTGTCAGGTTATGACAAACTGACACTTTTTATTCTGTTTATGACTGACAGTTAATTTTCAGGCTGATTGGCGCCTCCGGAAGATTCACTGCCTGTTGAGGCAGGAGGGACAACAGTGGGAAGCGTGGGAATTGCATTCGGATCAACGGCATTTTGTATCTGGCTCTCAATCCTTGAACGGCCTGTTTCTGATCCTCTTGGAATGACTGCCGTTGCGACAATGCTCATGACAAGTATAGTTCCGGCCAGAGTCCATGTTGCTTTTTCGAGAAAATCAGCGGTTTTTCTTATTCCCATGGATTGTCCCGCACTGGTGAAATTCGCTGCCAGGCCGCCTCCTTTTGAATTCTGAACAAGAACAATCATTATCTGCAGAACACAGGCAATGATAATCAAAATTGATACAAGTATATATATTCCCATCTGAAACCTATTTAATCAGCTCCTTTATTTTTTCAATCTGAGCTGCAAAGTAACTACTTTTTTCCGGAAATGTCAAACATAATCTTTCATATATATCTATAGCTCTTGAGTAATAACCCTGGTTAAGATAAATCCTGGCCAATGTTTCGGAAATAAATCCTCCCTTTTCTTCAACATATGGTTTTGAGAGGTCCTCAAGAGGATAGTCGGGAATATCTTTCACCGGCTCTATCCTTGGGTTCAGCTCGATAAATTTGTCAATCAGGTCAGCCTGTTTGCGTTTTTTCTGTTCACGCCCATCTGGCTGTGCTTTTATTGGTTCCGGTTCAGGGAAGGGCTGTTCTGCATTTTCATGCTCAGCTGCAACTGGTTCAGGTATTGCCGGTGATTCTATTTCTTCTTCCAAATCGATCTCAAAAAGTTCATGATCATCGGGTACTGATATTCCGGGATCCATGTAAAATATCTTCTCCTCTTCAGGAACAACCTCGTCCTCGAAAACAAAAACAGAACCTCCGAAAAGGTCATCTTCAGGTTCCACTGACATAAGCACTGTACGTGTCACAAAGTCGGGAGAGCTTCCTGTTAAATCCTCTTTATATTGTCCTATGATTTCCTCCTCATACTCGCTTATTAATGCATCGCTGTTCTTTGCCGTTTCTATCACTACCTGCTGGCTGTCGAATTGTGATTTCTCCGCTGAGGCAATAAGTGTTTCCTCTCCGGCTGACGAAGAAACTGCAATCTCATCTTTTATTATATCTTCTGAAGATTCCGCAGATGTACCAGCCGCTTCAGCATGAGTTTCTACAACAACTTCCCGGGGAATAATCTCCGGAATGGCGGCTTCGTCACCATTTTCTTCGCTGATCCTGAAAGATTCCGGCTCTTTTTGAAGAAGGTAATACAGCACTTCCCTGTCGGCAATGTAGATGGCCGATTTCTTCAACTGGCTGTCAAACCGCACATCGTCATTATCCTTCAGCCCTTTAAGAAGCAGCATATGGGCTGTCTGGAAATAAGGAAAGGTACCTATAAGCTCTCTTATATCCTGCAGGGTTCCGGGATTAATCGTTGACTTGTTTTCAATTATGCTTATGAAATCATTCCGGTTCATTTAATATATCACCAGTTAACGAATGCCTTGTTGAAAATATCTTCAACAATCATCTCAATTATATCCTCAGAAAGCTCGCCTTCAACCTGGCTGAGATCAAGTGAACTGTCATAATCTTCATACCTGGTGAATGTCTGTTCGAAACTCAGGTCAGGATCTGCTGAATTAGTAAAAATTACCGATACTGCTATGGTAAACCTGTTCACAGCTGCATTTGCATCAGCGGAGACTGTTAAAGGGCGTGTGCTGTAATCGGTTATTGTTCCTTCAAAGTTAACATCGCCCATCCCGTTCACTATTTCAAGGTTGGTCTGGGCTTTGCACTTATCAATAAGTGCATCGGTGATTTGCTGGCTTAAACCCGGCTGAACGAGCGGAGCTCTGTTCTGAAAATACTGGATACTTGCTGTTTTGACACCTGGGGGGATACTTGCTCCCGAAAAAGAATAACTTACCTTGCATCCCTGCAAGAAAACAGCCAGAGCCGCAAGCAGTAATACCGCCGAAAACTTCATTCCGGCAGGTTGTATAGCTTTACAGTTTAATGTCATACTCTTTTATTTTTCTATAAAGAGTGCGTTCTGAGATACCGAGTTCTTTTGCCGCCATTTTCCTTTTCCCGTTATATTTTTCAAGGGCTTTTTTTATCATTTCAGCCTCCTTGTCGGCAAGGGATAATGATTCCTCAATAACCTCTTCTGTATCCTGAATATCATTCCTCTCATGATGGGAAGTGTACTCGGTTACTTTTCGTTCGGGCATACTTACCTGAGGGTCTTCGGTAGTGATTTCCCCGAAGAGGTTCCTGATCGTACCGGAATTGGTTTCATGAATTGACACATCAAAGCCACCTTTTCTTATGAGATCAAATACCAGCTTCTTAAGGTCGTTCATATCTGTTTTCATGTCGAAAAGGATCTTGTAGAGGATCTCTCTCTCAGAGGAAAAAGGCTGATCTTTATCTCTTTTTATAACAGCAGGAAGCTTTGTGCCCGTGAAATCGGGAAGATAAGCCTGCAGGACCTCGGCTGTGATCTCCCTCTCATTTTCTATTATTGAGATCTGTTCAGTGATATTCTTAAGCTGCCGGACATTCCCGGGCCAGGAATAATTCAGCAGAACGTTCTTTGCTTCATTTGTCAGCTTAATTGAAGGCATTCTGTACCGCTCGGCAAAATCAACTGCAAATTTCCTGAAGAGAAGAAAGATATCCTCCCCTCTTTCACGCAGCGTCGGAACCCTTACCGGAACAGTATTCAGCCTGTAAAAAAGATCCTCACGGAACTTTTCCTGCTCAATAGCCTTGGAAATGTCCATATTGCTGGCAGCAATGACTCTTACATTCGTCTTCTGAACTTTTGATGATCCCACCCTTATGAACTCGCCGGTTTCAAGTACCCTCAGCAACCTTACCTGGGTCGAGAGAGGAAGTTCTGCAACTTCATCAAGGAAAATGGTTCCGTTATTGGCCACTTCAAAGTAACCCTTTCTGCTTTCAACAGCTCCGGTGAAGGCTCCCTTCTCATGGCCAAACAATTCGGAATCGATAGTCCCTTCCGGTATAGCTCCGCAATTGACGGCAATATACTGCCCGTGCTTTCTTAAGCTGTACTGATGAATCACCTGAGGAAAGATTTCCTTCCCGGTACCGCTTTCGCCTGTTATCAGCACTGAAAGATCTGTCGGGGCAACTTGTACTGCAATATCAAGCGCACGGTTCAATCCTGCATAATTGCCTATAATGCCAAATCGTTGCTTTATACTCTGAAGATCTCTCATCTGTTGTTGAAAAGTTGATGCGAATTTAAGATATTTTTAAATTATTGGGAAATCCTAATTTTGTAAATTCACCGCATGGCACTATATTCCCAGATCAATTTTACCGGCATTATCCCGGCCCGCTATGCTTCCGTAAGGTTTCCCGGCAAACCACTGGTGATGATAGGAGGAAAATCCATGATTCAAAGGGTATATGAACAGGCATGCAAATCATTGGAAAACATATTTGTGGCAACTGATGACGAAAGAATTTACAACGCAGTACTGAATTTTGGAGGCAAAGCCCTTATGACATCTCCTGACCACAAAAGCGGGACTGACCGTTGTGCTGAAGCAGCTATGATTATATCGGGGGAAAAAGGAAATAAAACCGATGTAATAGTTAACATCCAGGGAGATGAGCCATTTATCAGGCCGGAACAGATAAACCTGCTGCTGTCATGCTTCAATGACAATTCCGTGGAAATAGCAACCCTGGTAAGAAAAGTCAGAACCGGTGAAGATATCTTTAATCCGAACCATCCTAAAGTTGTTATTGCTGTGAATGGCGATGCTATCTATTTCAGCCGGTCTGTCATACCGTATGTGCGGGATTCGGAACCAACTACCTGGTCCGGGAATCACAATTACTATAAACACATAGGACTGTATGCCTACAGGATCGATACTCTTATGAAAATCACAGCACTTCCGCAAAGCCCTCTGGAAAAAGCAGAATCTCTCGAACAGAACCGTTGGCTTGAAAATGGGTTCAGGATACGGACAGCCGTTACGGAGTGGGAGAGCAATTGTATTGATACTCCGGAGGATTTGGCAAATGTGAATAATAATATTTAATGACAAAAAAATAATTTTCTATCTTTATCACGGTTTTTAAGGCGAAAATCAAACGGGTTCCATGAAAAAGTGTCTTTTCCTTCTTGCTTTTGCTCTCGGAGCGTTATATGCTCCGGCACAGAAGGATACCGTTAATACCGCTAAAAAATTACAGCAAAGCAGGTTCGTCAGAGAAACACCCTGTGTAAATATCTACCCGGTACCCGTAAAAACCGACAGCTTTACCATCAGCACTGACAAGGCCATCTCACAGGTGAGAGTTACAAATATGATTGGCCAGGATATTTACAGGGCCCAATACAAGAACCCCTTGCAAATCACCAAAGTAATACTTGATAATCCGAGAAGAGGTATTTACCTGGTTACTGTAGTCTTTTCCGATGGATTGAGAGTTGTAAAGAAAATAATGGTGGAGGAGAACCAGTAATAATCTGACTGGATATCTGTATATTAATCCGATCCCCGTGTCATACAAATAAATCTCAATCTCCTCCCTTACCAGGATGACAAAGCTTCGTTATTTGCGGTCAAAACCAGGGAATAATATCTTCAGGAGCCTAAAAGGCTTATGAAATATGCCTTTTCATTTTCCAGGTCAATGCCTGGATATCTTGTGTTGAATGAATTAATCTTATCAAGAAATGCTTCTGAAAACCTTTTTACGCTTTCAGGATTATTACCTCTGATTTTATGTGATGCAGCCCTGGTTATTTTCAGGATCTCCCTGTATAATTCCATGGTCTCGGAGCTGAAATAGCATTTCATGAATTCTTCCCAGATATAATCGACAGCCTGCTGAGATGGATGCAGCATATCTGGTTCATAAAAACGATAATCGCGCAGATCATCCATAATTATCTCATATGCAGGGAAGTATCCCGGAGAAGAAGGATGCTTCAGCAATCCTTCAACAGAAAGGAACAGAACCGATTTGCTTACCTGGTTTCCATGAGCTCCGTCTTTCATGTGCCTTACAGGACTTATGGTAAATATCACCTTCAGATTGGGATAATCCGATTTCAGTTTGTCAAGGAATTTGTACCAGAGGCCGGTTATTTTATCAACTGTCAGTAGTTCCCTTGTGAACATATCAGAAGGGATCTTATGGCAATTTGAGACTATCTTTCCTGATTCCTTAAATCTGTAAACCCTTGCCGTTCCAAATGTAATGAACAGAAAGCCGGCCTTTGACATGAACTCACCGGCCTCTTTTATTGTCCTGTTTATCTTTTCCAGAACGTGATCCCTTTCGGGTGCTGAAAAATCCGTGTAATGATCAAAACTCAGCCATAAACCATCGTGAAAATACAAATCACCGTGGCTATATTCCCTACTCTCAGTTATTGATTCAAGGGTATTGATCACAGATACCGGATTAAACACGGTACCGGCAGGATTAATGAGAACAGGGAAACGCCCTGCTTCAAACTTCCTTCCAATACCTGAAGCAAAACATGATCCTGTAAACATAACCGGATCACTGTATTTGATCTTCAATGGCGATGGCTCAATTTCAAAAACTGTTCTTAATTCCATAGATCTGATGAAGGGGGAATCAATTTATATGGGCAAAAATCCAGTTGAGAATATGTTTCATGACATCTTTGCTGAACGGTTCATTATGAAGCTCATGATACCCACCTTCCCAAATCATGAGTTCGACCTTTCCCGTCTTGGCACTGAATTCCCGGCTGCCATCCGGAGAGCATATCTGATCGTTGTTGCCGTGCATCAGCAATACTGGTTTTTTTAGCCGGTCAGCATTCTGAAGAACATTTATGGCTGCTTTCGTTGCCCCATGGAAAAGACCGACAGATATTCTGTCATGCACCAACGGGTCGTTGACGTATTTTTCGACAATTTCCCTGTTTTGTGAAAGATGACTGACTTCTAAACCAGATCGCTGTGTAAATCCGGGCAAAAAGTTTTTGAGAATTCCTGCCAGCATTACTTTAGCTTTTGAAGGTTCAAAGGTCAGCTTAAGCCAGGGCGAGGTCACAATAGCTCCTTTTACTGCAGGATCATTATTCAAAAGATAGTTTAAAACTATGCCCCCTCCCAGGCTGTGCCCGTAGAGGAAAGCGGGAATCCCAGGAAAAAACTTCCGGCATTCATTGATCATAGTGTCAATTATCTCATCAAGAAGCAAATAATCCCTTATGTGACCTCTTCTTCCCCTGGATAGCCCATGGCCTGGAAGGTCAACACCCATGAATGCAATATTTCCCTTTTTGAATTCTTCTGCCCAGTTAGAATAGCGCCCTATGTGCTCGCCAATACCATGGACCATGATAATGACTGCTTTCGCTTCTGATCCCGGGCTCTTAACAAATCCGCGCAGGATCTGCCCATTGGTCAATCTGATGCTAAAATCCATTTTTTTGCCAAAAATATAAAATATATCCTATTCCAGTGCTAAAAACAGGTTAAAAGCCTCTGAAAGAAGTAATAAAACAAAAAATTATTAGTTCATCTGTAATTTATATTACATTCATTTATTTGCACTTATTGTGCTGACATAAAGCTTTTTACGAACACCACCCTATTTAGAATGCAGTAATAAAATAATATTTATGCATATTAAGATATTGATACCTTATTATATTCTTTTATATTTGCATCAAACTATAAAAATAAAGACTATGACACCATATGAATTCAACCAAAACCTGATAGATATGAAAAGCAATCTCCAGAGGTTTGCAGTAAGCCTGACTTCTGACCGTGATACTGCACTGGATCTCGTTCAGGACACATATCTCAAAGCTATTACATATAAGGATAAGTTTGTAGACTACACCAATCTCAAGGCCTGGGTATTCACTATTATGAAAAACACCTTTATAAACAACTACAGGCGCAACATAAAGGAAAATACTATCATTGACGGCACAAAAGATCTTTACTACATCAATATGTCCTCAGACAGGGGATTCATTTCACCTGAGTCGAACTATGCTGAAGGAGAAATTGAAAAAGCAATAGAATCGCTGAGCGACGAGTTCAGGATTCCATTCAAAATGCATGTTGAAGGTTTCAAATACCATGAGATAGCGGAAAAGTTAGGACTGAAGATAGGAACTGTTAAGAGCAGGATATTCTTCACCAGGCAAAAGCTCATGCACATACTCAAAGATTATAACAGCTAGGTGTTTTGTTCTGTTAGCAGAACAGATAATATAACCGGGGGCAGTTTTGATTATAAAACAGGGGTTCAGGAGCCCCTGTTTCTTCTCCTGACAAATGTTAAAGCAATCAAGACCGTAAAAAGCGAAAATGTTAAGATCCATGCCCAAATATGCCTCACCCTTGATTCAGCCCACATCTCGTATGTTTCCGTCAGAAAATAATCCGATTTTACCGGCCACAGAACTGCTCCTGTTGAGTCAGTGTATCCGTTTGAAGCCATCAATTTTCCCGGCAAAATCGTCCGCATAGAATAACTGCTGAAATCTATAAGGACTTTATCAACAGCATGTTTAAATGCAGAATCAGCATCATTCCTGTATTCTTCAACATTTTCCGGTCCTATGAATTTTCCGAGAAGGATGCCGTTTGACCATAGTGAATCAAAGTCTTCCAGGTCATTCATAATGATCTCTGTGAACTCAGCCTCCCGCGATTTCAGGGATTTCCCGTCAATCAGGTTTCCCGGTTTCCTGTCAGCAAGAGCTCCGAATTCCTCTATCCATAGCGAAACAATATTATTGACCGACCATCTCTCGGTCTTACTTTTCACAGCATCTCTTAATGCCCTGCAGGCAAGGCTATCAGGTCCGCCAAGCTTGTTTTCGTTGACTTCTTCGGGTGAATAAAACCACATCTGTTCATACTCTTCAAGAAACTTCCCGACAGGGTATCCTCCCTGCAATTCCTTGTCAATTATTTCAGCATATCTGTAGACGGTACTGAACCACCTGAATTTTTTCCTGAATTCACTTCGTCTTGACACGTTCATATTTGCACTGCTGTCGGCCATATAATCCCGGTTTATTTCGGCAGTGTCTGCAAAGACTTTCCATGCCCGCCGCACCCATGTTGTATCTCCGGTGGAGTTAATCTCCAGAGTGTCACGGATATTCCAGGTTGAGTCATAGGGAACCTGAACGACAGAATTGTCAAATTTGTTTCTCGAATTTTTCATTTCAATTATCCGGGTCACTGAACCATCCCTGTGAACAATGTTCGTAAGAATGGTATCCGGAACGTTGCATGAAAAAACCATTACAGTAAACAGAAAAGCTATGACTTTTATATGTCGGTTTTTCATCAGTATATAATTTTTATTTCAATGGTCTGATGGAACCCACATGTTTGAAAATTATATACATACGTGTTTGTGTATGCAATACATGTGGGTTTCATAACAGTGTCCTCCAGTTATATGTTATCAACAGACCATGCAGATTTTCTGTGTGTTAGACGACAAGGCACAGACAACCCTGTATCATCAATCTTCCTGCTTCTTATCGGTTTTCTTTAAATACATATCTCTTAATTTCAAATAAGGTGTATTTTTATCAGAAAGGTATAAAGGAAAATCCAATACCACCTAATCTTATCGTAATAAAATGCAAAAACTGATTACTATTACTACAACTCAAAGAAACGGCTTGTACGATATTACTTCCGATGTTACGGAGGCCGTAAAGGAAAGCAGGATTAAGAATGGAATAGTCTCGGTCTATGCCAGGGGATCTACAGCTGCCATCATGATCCAGGAGAACTGGGACATGTCGGTTCAGAATGATGTTGTCACCCTGCTCAACCAACTCATCCCCAGGGGTGTTTGGGAACATGACCGTCAGGATAACAATGGCGACTCACATTTGAAAGCAGGTCTAGTAGGTGCGTCAGAGACTATACCTGTTATTGAGGGGAAGCCCGGACTTTCTACATGGCAGAATATCTTTCTCTGTGAGTTTGATGGTCCCCGGAGCAGGAGAGAGGTTGTTGTAACGGTTATTGGCGATTGATCTGGAACCTTTGCCTTGCCGAAAGATAAATGCAGGCTTAATTTGCCGAAGAAGGCCGAATCGGTTTTCCTGAACCGATTGCTGCATTAATATTTCTCCTGAAGTTTTCATATTTTACCCTTCCTATAGCTGATCTGCCAAAAAGCATCTCAAATCTTTCAGCTGTTAGACCCTGCCATTCCTCAACCGACATATCTGCAATCTCATCAGGCAGCATCATTTCCCGGTTTGTGTTCTGTCTTGCACAATTATTCCACGGACATACCTCCTGGCATTTGTCACAACCATATACTCTTCCACCCAGAAACGGCAAAAGATCTTCACGTATAGGACCCTTGTTCTCTATTGTCAGATTGGCAATACACTTTCTTGCATCTATTGTATGATTTTCATTTATTGCGCCCGTCGGACATGAATCGATGCATAGCCTACAGTCGCCACAGAAATTCTCACTATGTGGCTTATCATATTCAAGTTCAATATTTAGTACAAGTATTCCTATGAAGAAAAACGATCCTATTTCCCTGTTGATAAGAACCGAGTGTCTGCCCTGCCATCCCAGGCCGGCTTCTATTGCCCAGGCTTTTTCCAGAATTGGTCCGGAATCGCAAAATGTTTTTCCTTCAGTTTCTGGCACAAGGTTTTTAACAAAAGAAAGTAATTCCTCCAGGCAGGGAATAAGTATTTCATGATAATCAATGCCATAGGCGTATCTCGATATAACCGGCACCCCTGAATGTTTTTGCCTGTTTTCCGAAAAATAGTTCATCCCGGTGACAACGATCGATTTAGCTCCCTGGAGCAGAAACCCGGGATCCAGCCGTTTCTGAACGTTCCTTGCGAGATATCCCATTTTGTCGTTCATCCCTGCATTAAGCCATTCTTCAAGAACGGGTCTGCATTCTTCAAGAGGACGACATTGTGCAATTCCGCAAAGGTTAAAGCCAAGCTCAGAGGCTTTCTTTCTTATCAGTCCGGAAACAGCCATCCTTTCTGATCCTGTCATTTTTGTATTACTGTTTAAAGGAATCCCAATTCAAGCTTTGCCTCATCGCTGAGCATGTTCTTATCCCACGGGGGATTAAACGTTAGCTTTAGGTCGCAGCCTCTGACACCTTCAGTGCCCGACACCTTTGCTTTCACTTCCCCGATAAGATCTTCGGCCATAGGACAATTTGGAGCAGTAAGGGTCATTGTTATATGGGCAATACCATCATCATCAAGGGTTATGTCATATATCAGCCCGAGATCGTAAATGTTTACCGGAATCTCAGGATCATATACACTCCTGAGTGACTCTCCTATTCTTGTCTCTATTTCAAGTCTTTCCGAATGTTCCATAATTATATGTCAGTTACTTTTCGCCTTAAAAGCCATGGCATATAGTTTAATCTGTCTGATCATTGAAAGCAATCCGTTGGAGCGGGTTGGAGAAAGATTTTGCCGCAGGCCGATACGGTCAATAAAATAAAGATCCGATCCGATAATATCATCAGGAGTCCTTCCGGAAAGGACTCTTATCAGAAGAGCAATTATACCTCTTGTTATAATTGCATCGCTGTCGGCTGTGAATGTAATTATCCCGTCCTTAAATTCAGGATGAAGCCAAACCTTTGACTGGCAGCCTTCAATCAGGTAGTCTCTGGTCTTGTACCTGGGATCTGTTACCGGCAGGTTTTTTCCCATATCGATCAGAAGGTTGTACTTATCCATCCAATCTTCAAATAGCGAAAACTCATCAATAATGGCATCCTGCATTTCGTTTAGACTCATTGCTCTTATTTATGAAAACATTCTGGTTACGGTTTCAATTCCCGTGCCAAGAATATCGATCTCTTCCCTGGTATTGTAGAAACACATTGAAACTCTTACAGTGCCATCAATTTTAAACCTCTCCATTACAGGCTGTGCGCAGTGAGTGCCGGTTCTGACGGCAATTCCCATCTTGTCAAGCATTGATCCGGTATCGTACTGGTGAATACCATTAAGAAGGAATGATATGGTGGATATTTTGTTTTCTGACGTACCGTATATTTTCAGATTATCAAAACCTGACAATATGCCAGTGGCATAGGAAAGCAACTGTCTTTCTCTTTCTGCAATCTCTTCCCGTCCCAATTCCGATACATAATCAAGAGCTTTACCAAGGCCTATGGCGCCGGCATAATTCATTGTGCCGGCTTCAAATTTGAAGGGGAGGTCATTATATGTTGTCTTTTCGAAAGTAACATTTTTCACCATATCGCCTCCTCCCTGGTATGGAGGCAATTCCTCAAGCCATCTTTCCTTACCGTACAGAACTCCTATTCCGGCAGGACCGTATATCTTATGACCGGAAAAGGTATAAAAATCACAGTCGATTGACTGAACGTCTGTCATTCCATGCTGAACTCCCTGGGCTCCATCGACAAGCACGGGGATTCCCAGGTCATGAGCCGGCTTTATTATTTCTTCCAGGGGAAGTATTGTTCCCAGGGCGTTTGAGACCTGTGTCACTGCCACAATCTTTGTTGCCGGAGAGAGCATCTTCAGATATTCACCTATGATGATATCTCCCCTGTCATCTACCGGAATTACCCTGAGCATAGCCCCTTTCCTCTGGCACATCATTTGCCATGGGACTATATTGGCATGATGTTCAAGAGCGCTGACAATTACCTCATCACCGGGTCTGACATACCGCTCGCCAAAAGAAAATGCAACACCGTTGATTGAGCTGGTGGTGCCGGAAGTGAAAACTATTTCTTCTCTTTTCCCGGCATTGATGAAAGATCTTACTTTTTCCCTTGCATTTTCATATGCTTCAGACGCCTTATCGCTGATAAGATGTACTCCCCTGTGGATGTTCCCGTTGTATGTCATATAAACATCCCTTACAGCATCAATGACACACATTGGTTTCTGAGTTGTAGCTCCGTTGTCAAAATAAACAAGGGGCTTATTGTAGACTCTTACGCCCAGCATCGGGAAGTCGGCTCTTATTTCGGAAATATCTTTCAATTCAAATCAAATCATCTGCATTTGACCATACAGCTTGCGCATCTAGAGAGTTCACCTTTCAGCCGCTGCATTACAAGGCTGTCTATTCTTTCTCTCAGGGCTTCGACACTGATATTCTGAACAACCTCATGTGCGAATCCGAACATTAACATTAGTCTGGCCTGGCGTTTGTCAATACCTCTTGACCTGAGGTAAAAAAGGGCATTGTCGTCGAGCTGGCCAACTGTGGCACCATGGCTGCATTTGACATCATCAGCGTATATCTCAAGCTGAGGTTTTGTATACATTTTCGCCTCATCGGTGAGAAGGATATTGTTGCTTCTCTGGTAGGCTTTTGTTCTCTGGGCATCCTGCGACACGTAAATCCTTCCATTAAAAGCTCCTGTAGCCATGTCGTCCATCACTCCCTTGAACAGCTGGTTGCTGGTACAGTCAGGCGAGGCATGCTCCACGCTTACATAATTATCTACATGCTGCCATTTATCAGCAAGACACAATCCATAGGAACAGGTTTCAGCATGTTGCCCTGCCAGGTAATGAAATGTGCTGTTTCTCACAAGTCCGCCGTGAAGTGTAATGTTATTAGAGGAAGCAAAGCTGTTTTTCTCCTGATAGATAAAGGTACTTGTGATCTTGCAGGCATTATTATGTTCGTTTTGCACCCTGATTATGTCAAAACGGGCATTATCGCCCACATATACTTCAGTAACGGCATTGGTAAGAAATTTCCTGGGGGAAAGGGTATGATCACATATTATAATCTTAAAATCGGCATGATCATCAACTATAATAAGGTTCCTGTGCTGGCTGAAGATATCTTCAGGGGAGTCAACCAGGTTTACCACCTGAACAGGCTTAACGGATGAAACACCTTCGGGAACATAGACGAAAATTCCATCGGAAGCCAGTGCAGTATTCAGATGTATAAGTCCATCCTGTTCGCCAGATGCATACCTGTCGTAATGTTCTTCCATTAAGCTTGGAAATCTCCTTGCGGCTTCATTCAGGCTGCCAATAATGATGCCACCCGGCAGTTCCACCAGCTTTCCGTTTATTGTGGGATAAAATCCGTTAAGTAAAACTATCCCGTGCGCATCGAGTTCGGTAACATCACACCTGAATTCCTCGGCTTTTATAAAATCCGATTCATCAGGCATGAAATAGCTTTTATAATCGTAATTGAAGTATGGTTCAAGATTTGTATACCGGTACTTTTCATTTTTTTTGGAAGGAATACCTAGTGATCTGAACTTATTAAGAGCAGGCGCCCTGAATGAATTCAGAATGGCCGGTGATACATTCTCCACCTTGTCTATATTCCCCTCATATAGCTCAATATATCTATCCTCTGTTATTGTGTTGGTTTGCATTTCAGATCTGATTGTCAACTTCCTTTTTAATCCAGTCGTATCCCTTCTCTTCAAGTTCAAGGGCAAGTTCTTTTCCGGCAGTTTTTACTATCCTCCCGTCGTACAGAACGTGAACAACATCAGGAATGATATAATCGAGAAGTCTTTGATAATGGGTTATAACTATAACAGAACTGTCAGGCCTTTTTATTCTGTTCACTCCGTTAGCCACTATTCTCAGGGCGTCAATATCAAGGCCTGAATCTGTTTCATCAAGAATTGCCAGCTTTGGTTCGAGCATTGCCATCTGGAAAATCTCGTTCTTCTTTTTCTCACCCCCTGAAAATCCTTCATTCACTGATCTGTTTGCAAGTTTTGAGTCTATTTCAACAAGTTCTTTCTTTTCCCTCATCAGTTTCAGGAAATCCGATGCGGAAAGAGGCTCCAGCCCATTATATTTGCGATGTTCATTTACAGCTGTCTTCAGGAAGTTAACCATGCTTACACCGGGAATTTCTATGGGGTATTGAAAACCCAGGAATATACCTTCCCTTGACCGGTCTTCAGGAGCCATGGCCAGAAGGTCACGTCCAAACCATGTAATGGTACCTTCAGGTATATCGGGTATATTCTTTCCTGCAAGCACTGCTGCAAGTGTGCTTTTGCCCGATCCGTTGGGCCCCATTATTGCATGAATTTCACCCGGTTTAACTTCAAGGCTTATGCCTTTCAGTATGCTTTTTCCTTCAATATTGACTTTCAGATTCTTTATGACCAGCATAAGATGAAT
Organism: Bacteroidales bacterium; assembly: GCA_040769065.1. GTDB lineage: Bacteria > Bacteroidota > Bacteroidia > Bacteroidales > VadinHA17 > LD21. Next base: position 2,932,853 of record JAXGLU010000001.1, on the reverse strand, counting down.
ATGTAACAGTTAAAACAAGATTATTATCCGACACTGCCTTCAAGGCTTATCTGCAGCAATTTCTGAGCCTCTACCGCAAATTCCATTGGCAGCTTGTTAATCACCTCTCTTGCATATCCATTGACGATCAGGCCTATTGCATCCTCTGTTGAGATTCCTCTCTGATTGCAATAGAAGATCTGATCTTCTCCGATTTTTGAAGTAGTGGCTTCATGTTCCACGATTGAGCTCTGGTTATCAACCTCAATGTACGGAAATGTATGTGCCCCGCATTTATCTCCCAGGAGAAGTGAATCGCACTGGGAGAAATTCCTGGCATTGATGGCATTCCTGAGAACTTTTACCAGTCCCCTGTAACTGTTCTGACTCATGCCTGCTGAAATACCTTTTGACACAACGGTACTTTTCGTATTCTTTCCAACATGAATCATTTTTGTACCGGTATCAGCCTGTTGGTGGTTATTTGTAACGGCAACAGAATAAAACTCGCCAGTTGAATTATCTCCTTTAAGAATGCATGAAGGGTATTTCCAGGTAATTGCAGATCCAGTTTCAACCTGCGTCCATGAAATACGCGAGTTTTCTCCTCTGCATAGGCCTCTTTTGGTCACAAAATTGAAGATACCGCCAATTCCGTTTTTGTCGCCAGGATACCAGTTCTGCACAGTTGAATATTTAACTTCTGCATTTTTTTCCGCGATTATTTCCACAATGGCTGCATGAAGCTGGTTCTCATCCCTCATCGGGGCTGTGCAACCCTCAAGATAACTCACATAGCTCTCCTCATCAGCAACGAGCAAGGTACGCTCAAACTGTCCGGTGTTTGCTGCATTTATCCTGAAATAGGTTGAAAGTTCCATCGGGCACCTGACTCCCTTGGGGATGTAACAGAACGATCCGTCACTGAAAACAGCCGAATTGAGCGACGCAAAAAAGTTGTCAGTATAAGGTACTACTTTCCCTAAATATCTTTTTACCAATTCGGGATATTCTTTTACAGCATCACTGAATGAGCAAAAAATTATTCCCAGTTCAGCTAATGTTTCCCTGAATGTCGTCTTTACAGAAACACTGTCCATCACAGCATCAACTGCCATGCCTGACAGTTGTTTTTGCTCGTCGAGAGGAATGCCCAGCTTATCAAATGTTCTTTTTAGCTCAGGATCAATATCATCAATGCTTTGTGGTGATGTCCTTTGTTTTGGGGCAGAATAATAAATTATATCCTGGTAATCTATTTCCGGTATTTTAAGATTTGCCCATCCGGGCATTTTCATAGTCTGCCAGTGACGATAGGACTTTAGTCTGAAATCAAGGAGCCATTCAGGCTCTTCCTTCTTCAGGGAAATAGTTCTTATTGTATCCTCATTAAGCCCCCTGGGTAATGCATCAGCTTCAATATCAGAATAGAACCCATACTTATATTCTCCTGAAGTAGCATCATTTATTATCTTATTCTGATCTTTTTCCATTTATGCGGCCGAGCAATGCTTCAAATCTTCAATATAACAATTAAGCAGCCTTATTTGTTGGTTAAATTTAATCTAAATAAAGATTACAAAAATAAAAAATTATCTTAAGCTGTCGTACAAGACAGTAAGATAATTTTTCATTACGTGAGCATATAAATATCTGCGACTCTTAAACAGGTAAAAATGATGCAAGAGCCAGCCATAAATATGACTACACAGATCCTGCAGATTCTTTAATAATCAGATAGAACTACTGATCAAGAATGTTGTAGCAAAAGCAATAATAGCATACAATTCCGGGAAAACCGCCAGGATCATTGTATTGACAAATACATTATTTCCCGCCCCTATTGAAGCTATGCCGTTTGCACATACCTTACCCTGGTAGAATGCAGAAAAAAGTGCCACAAGCCCAAGTATCAGACCTGCTGCCAGAATTGCCACACCCTGAAGCATTGTAATCTGGGAACTGATCACTCCGCTGCTGTTAATTATGAAGAATCCTCCAAATCCATACAAACCCTGCGTTCCGGGAAGAGCGCTGAGAAGCATGTAGTTCCCGAATGCATCAGGATTTTTCTTCATGGCCCCCAGGGTGGCATTCCCTCCCATTGCACAACCCAGTGCACTTCCAATACCGCTCAGTAAGACCATCAACGCCAATCCTGTATAGGCAAAAATCAGAGGTACAGAGCTTGTAGCCAAATTCACTGTTTCCATAGTTATTTTACTGTTTAAGTTTCTATTGTTTTATTTTAAATGGTTTATATTCAATTCCTCCCCCGGTAAAACCGGCACTCTTATAGAATTCAACAAATGTAAGCCTCATTGGGTGAACGAAGCTACTCAGTGTTGCTAATGCAATATTTATTGTGTGGCACACTACAAGTAGAATAAGGCATAACAGCCATCCGATATAATCAACTGACAGGAATCTCAGGGCAATATCGTTAAACACAAATCCAAGGATTGAAGATGAAACGCCAAGTGCAAAAAGCCTGATATACGACAAAATATCTCCGAATAATCCCGTTACCATTCCATAACAATCCCATAACCCGAGCCCTAACCTGACATGGATTTTCTTATCAGGGTTATTGAAAAGAAAGATAAGAATCCCCGATATTGACACAAGTGCCAGGAAGAGAAAATGCATTTTCTGCTCATTTACTATGCCAAGGCTTCCTCCTCCTTTGAACATGATCAGGGTCAATATCAGCAAAACCCATCCAATTGTTGAGAGGCTGTATTTGAATCCTTCCTGTCTTGCAATATTGAAAATCTTAAGTATCATTCCGAATATTATCTGAAATGCTCCCACTATAAGAGCCAGGTAGAACATGCTCTGGGAATCCAGCATCAGATGCCTGATTGAAGAAATAAAAGGCAGATCTGATTTTGCATTCCTGAGTATTGTTGCTTTATTCCTTAAAAAATTTTCCTTTCCGATAATGTCGGCAATCCCATCAGAAAATTCCTGTCTTGATTTAAAACTCTGACCCTTTAGCTGATCCAGCCCGGCAATGGTATTTTCCGGCAATCCGGCATCCCTGATCTTTACAATTGAATCTTCGGTGAGTGTATATCCGCTATCGATGAGATTGATTCCAAAAAAGGTTCCCGATACAAGTCCCATAATTATTGCGGCGGCACCGAAATACTGAGCCAATGTAATTATAGGCCTGAATTCCTTCTTTACTTTCTTTTTAATAAAGAACCCTGCGACAAGGAATAGAAGTCCGTAACCAGCATCTCCGAAGCAGAAGCCGAAAAAAAGCATAAAGAAAGGAGCAAAGAAAGGTGTCAGATCCAGTTCTTTATAATAGGGCAACGAGAAGAGCTTTGTGATCACCTCGAACAATGAAGCAAAGCGGTTGTTCTTTAATATTACCGGTACTTTTTCATCGGGGCCCGGTTCAGATGTGAAAGCAAAACAATCGCTCTTCTGCAGCAGGTCCTGCAATTTACTTTCATCTGAGACAGGTACCCATCCTTCAAGGACATATAGATTATTATCAGCATATCTGTCGGCCTGTTCTGCAGCGCTGGAGTACTCTATCCGGTTTATCAGATCATCGGCTCCCTTATTAAGCGACATAATCCAGAGAGAAGCATTCCCGGCTATTGTTGATCTTGCATTATCAATTTTCTGCCTTATCAGTTCCTGCTCCTTCTCAATTGTATTGATTGCCCTTTCCGGTATTAGCACCTGCTCTGCATCAATATCTATCCTGTCCTCTTCTTTATGTACAAGTGCAAAATACAGCCTTTCTTTTATTCTGTTAATTATTTCAATGCTATACTTATCCTTCCATTCCGGATTAAATCTTTTCTCGGAGCATGTAAACAGGGAAATATTCCAGCCGGAATCTTTTATCCTGTTTATATCCTTTACATTAAAGATGCCCCATGGTCTTGATTTTTCAGCTTCCGTTTTCAGCTTCTCAAGCTGATTGCCCGCCTCTTCCATTTCAGCAAGCAAGGATTCAAACTCATTCAGAACTGAGTCAGATTCAAGCGGATCTCCTGTCGGAACTGCATCGGGCTCAAAAATTTTCAAGCGCCGTATTGCATCCTTGTACTTTTTCAGGGACTTCAGTTCGTCTCCGATTACGGAAGTGTCGTCAAGTTTTCTTTTTTCCGTAATATGCACAACGCCAATATCACGAAGTGAGTTCAGAAAACCACTATAGTCACTGTGATGAACCAGAAATGTATATTTTTTAATATCCGCTATCATAATTCTTCCTCAATCTCTGCGGGCATTTCCTGTCTTGATTTAATTATTTTCTGTGCCGACTTAAGAAGGTTTTCCTCGTCTTCAAGAAAACTCTTTATGCGTCTCATTGCTTCCTCAAAAGCAGGAATCTGCACCTTTTCATAAAGATTAACCTTCTGGGTTGTCTTCTTCCTTGCATAATTGAGCATATCCATTTTTTTGAGGGCAAGATCTTTTTTAACAAGAGTAGTGTAGAGGTCTTTCAGGATTACTATCCCTTCCGGGAACCAGTGAGGATTATCAAAAAGACTGAAATCCGCTATAGTAAACGATATACTTTCAAACTCCTGGATCTTTATCCCGGCAATTTTTATAATTTTAATATCAACATCCCTGATCTTCAGGAGAGAAGAATCAAACTCAGCCCATAGCCTCACTCCTTCATCGTAACGTTGCTGAATTGCTTTAAGTTCACTCATATATTGGTCAGCAATATTTCTGGCGTTTTTCACCTCTATTCTCAGGGCTGATTCCTTGTTCTTCAGGATAGGCAGAGCCTGCATCCTGATCTTAAGCTGTTTTTCAAGAGCCTGAAGTGATATTTTATTATATTGAAATCTGACGACTGCCATTATAAGTAAATCATCTAATTATCTCCCGGCCAATATTTATCTACAAATTCCTGTCTTATACCTATTTCTGCCGGGTTAAAATATTTTGCGAACAATTTCCAGCCGGTATCAAGCATTGAATCTATATCAATATTGATGTCTATTGCCAGAAGTTCCTCTGAGTATTCCCTGGCAAAATTCAAGGTCCTTGTATCGTATTCTGTCAGGTCAAAACCGTTTTCATGTTTGGTCCTTGCATTTGCCGCATCAGCATACAGTCTTATTGCACTGTTCATAACCTGCGAATGGTCTTCCCTTGTCTGCTTGCCAATCACAAGCTGTTTCAGCCTTGAGAGAGACCTGAACGGATCAATAATTACTTTTCCGATCTCAGCATCACGTCTTAGGAATAGCTGTCCTTCCGTTATGTAACCTGTATTGTCAGGAATTGCATGTGTTATATCACCTCCTGAGAGAGTTGTTACAGCAATAATTGTTATTGATCCACCATCGGGGAACTGTACTGCTTTTTCATATATCCTGGCAAGATCACTGTAAAGGGATCCGGGCATATTGTCCTTTGATGGTATCTGGTCCATCCTGTTGGAGACTATAGCCAATGCATCTGCAAACAATGTCATGTCTGTTAGCAGGACAAGTACTTTTTCCTTTTTTTCGACTGCAAAATATTCAGCAGCCGCAAGTACCATATCCGGCACAAGCAGTCTTTCCACAGGAGGATTTTCTGTAGTATTTATAAATGCTATGATTCTTTCCAGAGCTCCGGCATTTTCAAATACATTCCTATAGTAGAGATAATCATCATTTGAAAGTCCCATGCCACCAAGGATGATCTTGTCTGCCTGCGCCCTGAGAGCAACAGTAGCCATCACCTGATTGAAAGGCTGGTCAGGATCAGCAAAGAATGGTATCTTCTGACCTGTCACCAGGGTGTTATTTAAATCTATCCCGGCAATACCTGTTGCTATGAGCTGTGACGGTTGTTTCCTTCTTACCGGATTAACCGAAGGACCGCCGATCTCAAGCTCTTTTCCAAGCAATGCCGGTCCTCCGTCAATAGGTTCTCCATAAGCGTTAAGGAATCTTCCTGCCAGATCATCACCAACCTTAAGTACAGGCGGTTTCCCAAGGAATATCAGTTCGGCATCAGTAGGCAATCCTTCCGTCCCTGAGAAAATCTGAAGAGTAACTTCATCGCCGATTATCTTGACAACCTGGGCCAGGCGACCATGAACAACAGCAAGCTCCTCGTTCCCGACACCCGATGCCCGTACAGAACAGGTGGCTTTTGTTATTCTTGTAAGCTTTGTATATATCTTCTGAAATGCTGTCTTTGCTATCATGATTTTGCTACTTCTGTTAACATCTGATCTACTTCCTTCTGATAATTATTAAATTCACCTGAACCAAATGATGAGTAGTTCATCTGCTTAAGTGCATTTATAAGCTTTTTGAACCACGTTCCCACTTCTTCAAAATCATCGAATCTCATATCTGTATCTATGATCTCAAGTATTATATTAAGCATGAATTTCTGCCGTTCAATTGGTGTAAGCCTGTCAACCTTATCAAACGCATCCTGCTGAAGAATTATGAAATCAACTACCTCAGATTTCCAGAATCTTACATGGTAGTCAACAGGGACCCCGTCATCACCAAGAATATTAATCTGTTCCTGTGCTTCACGGCCCTTAAGCAGGACGTCTTTCACTTTCTCAACATTTTCAATCCAGTCGTCTGATATATTCTTCGAAATGTAATCTTTGACCTCGTCATATTCAAGATATTTAGAATAGCTGTCAATGGGATCAATAGCCGGATAGCGTTTTGAATCTGATCGCTGCTGGGAAAGAGCATAAAAGCATCTTGCAGCCTTTTTTGTTGATTCCGTTACAGGTTCCTTAAGGTTGCCGCCAGCCGGGGAAACAGTTCCAATGAATGTTATTGAGCCTGTCTTTCCATTATTCAGTTCAACGAATCCGGCCCTTGCGTAATAATTGGATATTATAGCGGGCAGATCCATAGGAAATGCATCAGGACCGGGAAGTTCCTCCATTCTGTTTGACATTTCGCGTAAAGCCTGAGCCCATCTTGAAGTGGAGTCTGCAAGCAAAAGGATCTTAAGGCCCATTGAACGGTAATATTCGGCGATTGTCATTGCAGTGTAGACAGATGCCTCCCTGGCAGCAACAGGCATATTCGAAGTGTTTGCAATTATCGTTGTCCGTTCAATCAGTTTTCTGCCTGTCCTGGCATCAACAAGCTCAGGAAATTCGGTGAATATCTCAACAACCTCGTTAGCCCTTTCACCGCAGGCTGCTATTACAACCATATCAGCTTCTGCCTGCCTTGACAGTGCATGCTGAAGAACAGTTTTACCGCATCCGAATGGTCCGGGGATAAATCCTGTACCGCCTTCAGCCATAGGATTAAGTGTGTCAATTACCCTTATTCCGGTTTCCATTATCCTGAAAGGCCTTGTCTTGTTTTTATATGCCCTGACAGGAATTTTTACCGGCCATTTCTGGACCATAGTAACCTGATGCTCATTGCCTTTTCTGTCTTCAAGGACAGCTATTGTATCCGTGATCTTATAATCATCCGAAGGAGCTATCCATTTTACATTCATAACACCTTCTGTTTTAAACGGCACCATTATTTTATGAGGTATCCAGTTTTCAGTTACCTCTCCAAGCCATGAGCCGGCAACAACCTCAGTGCCAGTAACGGTAAGAGGCTTGAATTTCCATATGGATTTTTCATCAAGCGGATAGCTGTGCTCTCCCTTTTTAAGAAAGACACCTTCAAACTTATCAAGATCGTTCTGCAGACCGTCATAATTCTTTGATAATATCCCTGGGCCAAGAGTTGCTTCAAGCATGCTACCGGTAAACACCGCTTCCACTCCCACCTTAAGACCACGCGTGCTTTCAAAAACCTGAACAAAAGCCTGGTTATTAGTAACTTTTATAACCTCAGCCATAAGTTCAACACCATCCATTGATATCATACAGATTTCATTCTGTGCTACCGGACCATCAACTTCAACAATGACAAGGTTTGATATTATCCCTTTTACTTTTCCTTTTGTCGGCATATAATGATTATTTTCATTTCAAAATTTCTTATCTGTCTCTTATTAAAATTCTTGCCGGGGCATTCCATTTGATATCGAAGCCTCCGTATCAGCAATGAATTTCCGGAGCATTTCCCTGCCTGTCTCAGGATTCAGACGATCCCATCTTAAAACAATTGAATATTTTACAAGATAACCCAGGATCAGATCTATATTGAAATACTCAAAAAAAGTTATTGTATCAATAAAATTCCACTTAAGAAGATCTATTTTCCTTTCTCTTTCAAGAAATTCACTTTCTGTTGCAATCTTAAAAATGTCCGAAACATGATCCGGCTCAAAAGAAACGGAAAAATCTTTCCCCGCCTTGAACAAATCAAGCAGTTCGCGGGTAAAAGGGTCATCCCCCACCACATGAGCAGCAGGATCTGTTTCGAGGGATTTTGCATTCAGAAAGACGAAAATATTGTTCAGGTCGGTTTCAAATCTGATCCATCTTTTAAGAAATCTGTTTCCCGATCCCTCAACAGTGTTTATGTAACCTTCTGAAAGCCTCTTTTTGATATCCGCGACTTTTACTCCTTCTTCCAAGCCGGTCCATTCACGCATTATTCTTACAATATAATCAGGGAGAATATCTTCTTCCTTCAGAATGGCCTTTATAATCCTCAACTGCTCCTCAAATTCCTCCTTCGAAAAATTTCCAAGCTGATCCCAGGCATTACCGTTACCCTCCAGAAAAGTAATAAGGTTCCTGTTGTCGTATGGAAGAAATAAAAGAGATACAAGATGAAAATCCCGGGGATGAAGATTCTTCTTCAATTCTTCCCTGAATTCAAGCATCCCGGCAAAGCTTTTACCACTGTCAAACAGAAGATCTGCTAATCCGGCAACAAAATAGAAATATTGTCTCTGAAGCATTAATTCTCCTGTTCAAACAATAAACTTACAAGTTTTGATCTAAGAAATTCCTTAATGTAATTTTTAAAATCGGATTCAGTTACCCTTATTTTATAAGACCCTTCCTGTGGAATGATCTCAAAACCCTTTTCCATTGATTTTACAGGACATACAACAACACCTGATGACAATGCTTTTGCAGCCTTGTTACTAAGAATTTTTTCTATTTCGCCAGCCATCTCCGAAGGCACCTTAATGCTGCCTCCTGCTATATCATTATTCAAAAACATTTTATCTGTGGCGGATTCGATCAACCGGGCAACAAATGAATTATCGGACATCACTTCAGAAACAGGCTCATCAATAATTTTCGCAGCGATCATACTTTCGACATCCTGCCTTAATGAATTCAGAGCATTCCTGAAAGCTATTCTCAATTCCGACTGAGTGTTCTTTTTCAGTTCCTCGGCTTCCTTCCCTGTTTTGGAAAGTATTTCTTCAGCTTCATCTTCAGCTTTCTTAATTATCCTTTCAGCCTCGGCTCTGGCTTCGGCAATAATCTTTTCCGATTCCTCCCTTCCCCTTGTAATTCCTTCCTGGTAAATCTTATCAGTAAGTTCCTGAAGCTTATTCTGCATTATTTTATATTTTAATTATAACTTTTATGTGTCCTCCAGATTCTCTGAAATATCGGAATCATTTTACCCTGATCCGACTAAAAATTCTGAAAGAAACAGGTTTTATAAAACCATATGCAAATATGTAACAATATTTATAAAAAGTAAAATGATAAAATCCTGTATGTAGATAAGCTGCCGATACTAATTTTAATTATATACACCTGCCATGTTCATTACAATTACATCATACTATGATGATAATGCCTGCAATAAAAATTTTACCTTTATATCAAATTTTAACACACCATTTTATGAACAGGTTAGTTATTTCAATAATATTACATATAACAGCAGGCATGATACTGTGCTCAGGAGCTGATAAAGTTATCAAAGCCCCTATTTGCAGGGCAACTGTCTTCCCTGACCGTGCACAGATATTCCACGAAACTTCTGCCGACATTCCCGTGGGAACTACAATATTCAAACTAAGTGGCCTTTCACCGTATATTGATGCTCAGAGCATCCAGGTAAAAGGTTATGGAGAGTTTACTATCGTAGCAGTTAACCATCAGAATAACTACCTCGAGAATCTGGAGGAGCTGCCGGAAATAAAATCAATCCGAAATCAGATTGAAGCATTGCAGCTTAAAGTTGAAGATGAAAAAGCTGCCATAACTGTCCTGAAGGAGAAAGAAGCATTCCTTGTGGCGAACAGGGGAATCCTGGTTACAAAGGAAACATCGTTCAGCACCGATCAGCTGAAGAGTGTAATGGATCTCTATACGAGTAACATGGACCAGATAACGATGACTGTTCTGAAAAAGAACAGGCTTATAAAAGATTATGAAAAACAGATAGCGGCTCTTCAGAAACAGATCTCAGACAAAACCGGAAAGCAGCAACTGCCTGTGGGAGAAATATCTGTATCTGTAAGCTCTGCCAAGCCAGTGACAGGAAAATTCTTCTTCAGCTATGTTGTAAGCAATGCCGGATGGTTCCCTTCATATGATATCAGGGTTGATGATATAACAAAACCGGTAACTATATTCTACAAGGCAAATGTTTTTCAGAACACAGGAGTAACATGGAATAATGTAAAACTCAGTTTTTCCAATGCAACCCCATGGATCCCGGGAGACGTTCCCAGGCTAAACCCATGGTTCATTGATTACTTTGTACCCGTAATGACATACAAAGCTGCCGGCTATACCCGCAATGCAATGAAAAAGTTACAGGAACCTGCAACTGATGCGATCGTTCTGGAAAGTGCCGTTAAAGAAGAAAGTATAGAGGCAGCCCCCGTCATGGTAGAGAAAAATGTTGGTCAGACAAACGTCAGTTTTGACGTGGCAGTACCATACTCAATACCTTCAGACGGAAAGGTGCAGATAATTGAGATACAAAGGACAAATACTTCTGCCGATTACAGGTACGCGGCAATCCCCAAACTGTCTCCCCTTGCCTACCTTACAGGGAATATAGGGGAATGGGCGGAACAAAATCTGATTGGAGGTGAAGCAACTCTCTATTTTGAAAACACTTTCGTCGGCAAATCATACCTGAATGTTGATCAGCTTAAAGATTCCCTTACAATATCTCTTGGTACCGACAATAGTATTCTTTTGAAGCGGGAAAAAAGGAAGGATTTTACAAGCAAAAGAACCATTGGTTCAAACAAAACTGATACATTCTCCTTTCTGATTACAGTAAGAAATAACAAGCTAAGTCCTGTAAGGTTATCATTGTACGATCAGATACCAATCTCAACCAACAGTGGAATAGAAGTTGAATCTTCAGAGCTGTCAGGTGGAAAACTGAATTCTCAGACGGGTGAAATACGTTGGGACCTCAGCTTAAAACCGCAAGAAATAAGGGAAGTAATTCTTACTTACTCAGTTAAATATCCGAAAGATAAAACCATCATCCTGGAATAACATCAATAACACTTAATTCTAATCCCTTATGAGAATCTTAGGCAATATTGTATGGCTGGTTTTCGAAGGAATAATTATTGCAGTTGAATATTTCATCGGAAGCATTATTCTGATGATTACTATCGTTGGGATACCTTTCGGAATACAGCACTTCAAGCTCACTGAGGTGGCTATTAATCCTTTCGGGAGAAGTATTGTAAGTATTAAATAAAAAAGCAAGGGATGAAGATGACGAAAGGCGAAAAAGGTCAGACACCGATCAGTGATATTGGAAAATTCGGTCTTATAAGCCGTATTACCAGTAACGCTTCCGTTAAAAACAAAACAACTGTTTACGGTGTGGGCGATGATGCCACTGTTATTGATTCAGGCGGACTGTTTACTCTCGTTTCAACCGATCTCCTTCTTGAAGGGATCCATTTCAACCTAGTCTATACACCTCTGAAGCATCTCGGATACAAAGCCATCATCAGGGCAATATCAGACATTTACGCGATGAACGGAACCCCGGAACAGGTTCTGGTAGCAATTGGCGTGAGTTCAAGGTTCTCTGTTGAGAATATTGATGAACTTTACAGAGGTATATATATGGCCTGCAGTAAATACAAGGTCGACCTTGCCGGAGGAGACACATCCAGCTCGCTTACCGGCCTGACCATCTCAGTTACAGCTACCGGATCTGTTGGGAGTGAAATGATCTGCAGACGCAACGGTGCAAAACCAAACGATCTGATATGTGTTACAGGCAATTTTGGAGCTTCATTCATGGGCCTCAGGATTCTTGAGAGAGAGAGGAAGCTTTTTGAACAGGACAGGAATTTTGAGCCAAGCCTGGCGGGATATGAATATGTAATAGAAAAACAACTTAAACCAGAATTTCCGTCGGAAACCATTAATGATCTGAGGAAAGCCGGTATCCTTCCGTCGGCAATGATAGACGTGTCAGACGGGCTGGCATCTGACCTGATGCATATCTGCAAGCTATCAGATACAGGTTGTAGGATTTTCAGCAACAGGATTCCGGTTCATGATGAAACGAGAAGAGTATCGGAGGAATTCCATACCGATCCCATGCTTCCTGCGCTTAACGGAGGAGAGGATTATGAACTGCTTTTTACAGTTGCCCTGGAAAACTCTGAAAAGTTAAAAGCTGTTCCGGCTGTTAAAATAATTGGCCATCTTACTGTACCTGACCAGGGGTACACCCTTGCGGGTGATGACGGATCAGAGGTTGAACTTAAGGCACAAGGCTGGGAAAAATCAAAATAGAATCTGTTTACCTGGGGCCTCTGATAATACCCCTTTTGGAATTCCTTATAAAACTGACAATATAATCCCGGTCCTCCGACTGGACAAATTCTTTTTCAATATAACCGAGCGCTGCCGAAGTATTCATCCCATTCTGATATATTGCCCTGAAAATATTATGGATCATGTCAATTCTTTCCTTGCCAAAACCTCGTCTGGTAAGTCCTACGCTGTTTATTCCCATATAAGACAGCGGATCACGGTCGGCTTTTAGGAAAGGTGGTACGTCCATCCTTACCTTTGATCCTCCTCCGATTATAACATGACCGCCTATCCTCGAAAACTGATGGACAAGGGTGCCGGCGCTAACAATGGCCCAATCATCAACTTTGACTTCTCCGGCGAGCCCGGTGCCATTGCCCAGTATACAGTTATTGCCTACAATACAATCGTGACCTACATGCGAATAGGCCATCAGCAGGCAGCTCATACCTACGATTGTTTTACCTGCCGCTGCTGTTCCCCTGTTAACTGTTGATCCCTCTCTGAGGATAGTATTATCCCCTATTTCGGTAGTTGTTTCCTCTCCCTTGAACTTAAGATCCTGCGGAATGGCAGAAACAACGGCAGAAGGGAAAATTTTGCAGTTTTTCCCTATTCTGGCCCCGTACAGGATTGTTGAATTAGGACCTACCCATGTATTATCGCCTATTACAACATTTTCATCTATGTAAGCAAATGGTTCAACAGTAACATTGTTTCCAAGAATCGCCTTTGGATTGATATATGCCAGATTGGAAATCATCGATTATTTGTTTTTAATTACCTGTGCTGTCATCTCACCTTCGCAGACAAGGCGATTTCCAACAAATGCCTGTCCGAACATTGAAACAATTCCTCTTCTAAGTGGTTCCACAAGTTCCATTTTCAGGATCAGTGTATCTCCGGGAACCACTTTCTGCTTGAATTTCAGCTTGTCTATTTTAAGGAAGTACGTGGAATATTTTTCAGGTTCTTCCACACCGCCAAGAATCAGTATGCCACCTGCTTGTGCCAGCGCTTCGACAATAAGCACCCCAGGCATAACCGGTTCGTCAGGGAAATGACCCTGGAAAAACAGTTCACTGAAGGTCACGTTTTTTATTCCCACAACTGTTGTCTCGTCAAGCGAAATAATCTTGTCGACCAGAAGAAATGGATGCCGGTGTGGAAGCCTCATTCTCACGGCTTCAAGATTATATAAAGGTGGCTGGGAAGGATCGTAAAACGGAATGTTTTTCTTAAACTGTTCCCTTTTTATTTCCTGTCTTATAAGCTTGGCAAGGCGGGTATTTGCAAAATGCCCGGGGCGTGTGGCAACCACCTTGCCTTTTATAGGCCGGCCTACCAGTGCCAGGTCGCCCATTATATCAAGCAGCTTATGGCGTGCAGGTTCGTTCGGGTACCTCAATTCCGTATTATTGAGTATTCCGGCTGTATGCTTATTAATACCCGGTCTGTTGAATAACTTTGCTATCCTGTCTATCTCCGACTGTTCCACTTCTTTTTCAAGAATGACAACAGCATTATCGAGATCACCCCCCCTTATCAGACCCATCCTGTGAAGAGGTTCCAGTTCATGAAAAAACACAAAGGTACGGCTTCTGCTTATCTCCGTTTCAAAATCATCTATTGAATCCAGAATGGCATACTGATTTCCAAGTATCTTTGAGTTGTAGTCAATGAGGACATTTATGCTGAGATGATCATCGGGATAGATAATGAGGTCAACTCCATGTTCTTCGTCGGAATATGCCAGTTTCTGTTTGATCACATAATAATTGCGATCCTCACTTTGTTCAACAGTACCAGCATTTTTTATAGCTTCAGTAAATTTCCATGCTGCGCCTCCCATGATAGGAGCCTCCGGGCCGTTAAGCTCAATAAGGGCATTATCGACCCTCATGCCATGAAGAGCAGCCAGTACATGCTCAATTGTCGAAACAGAAGCATTGTTCTGAACAAGGGTGGTTCCTCTTGAGGTATCTGTGACATTTTCTGCCAGAGCATCTATTACAGGGCATTCCGGAAGATCGGTTCTGCAGAATTTATATCCGTGGTTAGCCGGAGCAGGTTTAAAGGTTATTGTAACATCTATACCAGTATGTAATCCTTTTCCTTTTAATTCGATCTCCTTAGCAAGTGTTCTCTGCTTTTCACTCATTACCCAAAACTTAATATTCAGATTTCGTTTGCAAAAAAATCAAAAAAAAACGAACTATCCTATAAATATTGATCAAATCAGACTTATAGCATAAAATAATCACTTATCAGGCTCCATATTTTTCTTTATCAGATCAATGTCCTTTGCCATCTTTTCAATTCTGGTATTGATCTCGGGCAACCTTTTGAAAAGTATTGAAGACCTGAGGAAATCCCTGTGATCGATAGCAGGATAACCCAGCAGGATGGAATTTTCTTTTTTGACGTCGCCCGGAATGCCTGACTGGGCTCCGATCTTTGCCCCGTCTGCTATCTTCAGATGGCCCGCAATACCAACCTGCCCTCCGAACATGCAGTTGCGTCCGATCTTTGTTGAACCTGCAATTCCCACCTGTCCTGCCATAACCGTATTTTCGCCTATTTCAACATTGTGGCCTATCTGTATAAGATTGTCAATTTTAACCCCTTTCCTTATAACAGTAGATCCCATCGTTGCCCTGTCGATTGCAACATTGGCGCCTATTTCAACATTATCCTCTATGACTACATTACCTATCTGCGGAATCTTTAAAAATTCATTCTCCGACTGGGGAGCAAATCCGAAACCATCGCTTCCTATTACAGTCCCGGCATGGATGACACATTTCTGCCCTATCCGGCATTCATGGTAAACCTTTACACCCGGATTCAGTACTGTATCATTGCCAATAACTGTATTATCTCCGACATAGACATGAGGGAATAATAAAACCCTTTCTCCTATTTTGCAGTTTTCCCCTACATAGGCATACGGACCTATATAGACATCCTCGCCTATTGATGCAGACGGTTCGATCACAGCGGTGGGATGTATGCCTTTTTTAACCGGCTTTGACTGAACAACAAGCTGAAGGAGAGAGGCAAATGCATCATAAGCATTATCCACCCTGATAAGTGTGGCATTCACCTTTGTGCTGCTGATGAAACTTTTATTCACCAATACTATTGACGATTTTGTTGTATACAAATATTGCTCGTATTTCGGATTGGCCAGGAAAGAAAGGTCGCCTGGCTTACCTTCCTCAATCTTGGCAATATTGTTTACTACGGCATCAGGGTCTCCCTCTATTTCTCCCTTGAGGAAGCCCGCAATTGTTTTTGCATTAAATTCCATTGTAATAATTTTTTATCTGCATTCCTTCGGATAGCAAAGGTAATACTTAGTAATCCTCTCCGACAGAAACCGGTGATCGAACATATCTGAAACTTCTGAAATATCTGAAATGATTCCGTTTTTAAGCAATATTTGTATTTGCGGTGTTCCTGGTGCATATGCAAGATTGGATATGGACCCGGTAAAAACAAAAAATTCAGCCTGCTCAGGGTTTAAGTTCATCCTGTCAGCTGCCAGCTTCCTGAATTTTTTAATCCGGTCTTCCGCAAAAGGTTCATTATCGAGTTCTATTGAAAGAAGATCCCTCCTCATAAGCCTGCCGGAAAGTTCCGACAGGATTCTGTCGGAATGGTCGCTCCAGTATTTGGCTGAAACCATTATGTCGGTATCATCAAGCCTTGTGAAATGGGAAGCTACTATCTCCGGCGTGAACAGGCCGGCTCCGGTGAGGTCGGCAGGCCCGATATTATTATTCAGAAAGAATTTCAGCGCAGGAGTGGCATAAAGATCAACTCCGCTTTCTGCCATCTCCTTGGCACGTCTGAGTACCTTTAGCAACAGGCTTTCCGAACCAAGAACCGTCTTGTGCATATACACCTGCCAGTACATTAGCCTGCGCGCTATAATAAATTTCTCGAGTGAGTAAATGCCTTTTTCATCGATAACCAGTTTATCTCCTGATACGTTGAGCATTCCTATGATTCTGTCCGATCCAACTGATCCTTCAATGACACCTGTAAAAAAACAATCTCTCCGGAGGTAATCTAGCCTGTCCATATCAGTCTGACCCGAAACCAGCTCATGAAGGAACTTTTTCCGATAGACACCCTTAAAGATCTGAATGGCAAGGTCAAGCCTTCCATCTACTTCTTTATTAAGCATATTCATAAGCAGCAGTGAAATGTCCTCATGGGTTATGCCTCTTATAATAGATGCCTCAAGGGCATGGGAGAAAGGACCATGCCCTATGTCGTGCAGAAGTATGGCGGCCATAGCCGCTTCTTCCTCTTCCTCTGTAATTTCCACATCTTTTGAACGCAATGTTCTTATTGCCATATTCATCAGATGCATAGCCCCAAGGCTGTGCTGAAATCTTGTGTGATTAGCCCCGGGATAGACAAAACTTGTGAGTCCTAGCTGCTTAATATTCCTGAGTCTTTGAAGCCATTGATGTTCAATGAGATCAAAAACAAGTCCCCCGGGAATATTAATAAACCCGTAAACCGGATCATTGACTATCTTCCTTTTATTGGTCTTTGAAGTCACTTTAGAATAAACCAGATGAATCAGGAACAAAAATATGAATTAGTTTTGTCCTGTGTAGAAAATCTTATCTAAAAAGATAAACCGTTCCTATCGGGGCTGAAAGATTTCAACATTCAAAAAGACCAGAATTATCTGTCCGGTATTAAATGAATTTGTCAAAATAAATACCTTTATCGAAAAATATTAATTTGCTTATGAATCCCAGATGTATTAAATACACAAACACGTATTAATATAATTTTCACTTATGTGGGTTCCATCATACCATTAAAATCAAAATTATATAATGATGAAAAAACTTTCAATCTCACTTCTTTTGTCTTTGATGCTTTTCGCAACCGAGAATTCTGAAGGCTGCACCACCTTTATCATAAACGGCAGGTATACTCCCGATGGAAGACCTGTTTTGTACAAGCACCGCGATACCGGAACTCTCGATAATGCACTTGTCTTTTTTACCGATGGGAAATATTCCTATATAGGACTGGTTAATGCCACCGAAAAATGCGACAGTATGGTATGGGGAGGCTACAACTCTGCTGGTTTTGCAATAATGAACTCGGTTGCATATAATAAAAATATCGGAGATACTACCAGAATGGATAGCCAGGAAGGCATCATCATGAAGCTTGCCCTGCAGAATTGTGCTACAGTTGATGATTTTGAAAAACTCCTCACAGAACTACCAAAACCACTGGGCGTTGACACCAACTTTGGGGTCATTGACAGTCAGGGAGGAGCTGCTTATTTTGAAACCGGACATCAGGGATTCAACAAGATAGATGTAAATGATCCGGCAATTGCTCCGTACGGATACGTGATTCGTACAAACCATGCATTTACCGGACCAATTGACAAGGGAGCAGGGTACATAAGATATGCTACCGCCAATAATGCTCTTTATATGGCTGCTGCTATGAATATGTACGATCCGCAGTACCTTATTAATAATATTTCACGCAACCTTACCCATTCCCTTACCGGTGTGAACCTGTGGGAAGACCTTCCATCTGAAAGCGTTCAGACCGATTTCAGGTCTTTTGAGGACTTCATTCCCCGAAATTCTTCCGCATCTGCAATATTGGTACGAGGTGTAAAGAAAGGTGAGGATCCTTCAAATACAATGATGTGGACCGTATTGGGATTCCCTCTGGTGACCGTTGCAACTCCGGTTTGGCTTGCAGCAGGAGAACCGCTGCCTTCAATTCTTACAATTAAGGATAATTTCCATGCTCCCCTGTGTGATGCTGCAATGAAGCTCAAGGAACGCTGCTTCCCCATCCTTAGGGGATCAGGTGCAAAATACATCAACATTGCTGCTGTAATCAACTCTGAAAAGACCGGGATAATGCAGCTTCTGAAACCTGTTGAAGACGAAATATTCAAAAAGGCTAAAGAACTTGACGGCCGGATGACCACGGAAAAACAACGGATTGGACTTATCCGCGACTATTATAAATGGCTTG
This sequence comes from Bacteroidales bacterium, assembly GCA_040769065.1. Taxonomy (GTDB): domain Bacteria; phylum Bacteroidota; class Bacteroidia; order Bacteroidales; family VadinHA17; genus LD21. The sequence continues at coordinate 2,914,165 of JAXGLU010000001.1, read as the reverse complement.
ACAAATACTTACAGGAAACATACAAAAACCTCTTTGGTATCGTCATGGATATATGAGTCAAAAACTAAGGCACCGGAAAAGCAAAGCTTTATAGGATTATAGTTTGGCGTTTAGCGTTAAGTGTTCAGCGTTAAGAGTTTAGCGTTAAGTGTTCAGCGTTAAGAGTTTAGCATTTAGTTCGGTCAAGGATGAGCGTATTTATTGATATAGATCTGCCGGCGGTTCCGTATTCTCAAAAGGATGTTCCCTGCTAAAGTCAGGAAGATAATTGCAGTAGCTCTCCATATCCTGAAGCCAGCCATTCCTGAAACCAAGACTTTCCATTTCCCTGGCCACATCATTGTATTCCCTCCTGGTGAGACGCCTCCTGAGAACCGGATGGTTCAAAACATTCATAGTAGGGTAGTACTGTGACATCAAAGAAATGTAAACACCTGTTGAGAGCTCTTCTGCAATAGCCGCAAGCACCTTTTTGCTTTCATCCGCATGACCCGGCAATACAAGATGCCGTATAAGAATTCCGCTTTCAGCAATACCCTTTTCGTCCATGACAAGCCTTGATCCTTTCTGATAATACATTTCCTTCAGGGCTTTCAATGCAACTTCGGGGTAGTTTGGTGCATCTGAATACTGTGATGCGACATCAGACGTAATGTATTTAATATCAGGAAGATAAATATCAATGTCGCCGCCAATGGCAACAATTGTCTCAGCTTTGTCATAACTATTCGTATTATATACAGTTATTGGAATGTAACCATTCTTTTTCAGACCTCTTATTATAGCCCTGACCTGGGGCACAACATGTGAGGGTGACACAAATCCAACAGCTCTTATACCTTTATCGAGTATGTTCTGGACAAACTGCAGGGCTTCATCATAACTGAACTGATTCATAAAATATTCAGGCCCGGGTTTGCTTATTTCATGATTCTGGCAATAAACACACCTGAGGTTACAGCCTGAAAAGAAAATATTGCAGATACCTTTCTGCCCGCTTATTGCCGGCTCCTCTCCCTTGTGTATGCATATCGAGGCTATGTTCATACCGGCATCAGCGCCGCAATATCCAAGCCCTCCTTCGAATCTGTTGACTCTGCATTCACGGGGACACAGTGTGCAACATGAAAGAAGCCTGTGTTCCTCTTCATCATAAATGTCGTATTGTGTTAATTTATTAACAGACATATAATATGTTTCACACGTATATCACTTTATTTTAAAGGTCGGATGGAACCACACATAAATAATATTCATACGTGTTTGTGTATGCAATACATGTGGGTTTCATCAGAGTATAATAAGCGTAAAGTTAAGCAAAAAGAAGCAACAGCATGTTTCGTCCCTGTCCGATTTGCCCTGCCAATGAGTCTGCCAGCCCTGCAGGGTCGTAATTGATTGTTGCAGAGTGTTGCTCTGCATGGTTGCGCAACAAAAACAACTCGCTCATGGCAGAGCATAAAACCACTGTTCATTGTCCTGCCCGGGTATAAAAACTATCCCTTAAGTGCTTGATAATTCCAAAACAATCATTACCTTTGCAACCGAAAAGAGGGGTGATAGCGATCTAGGGGACCAGAGTCCCCTATTTTATTATAGTTATAAAATGATAGAAAAAGACAGAATAGAGAACGCTGTGAAAGATTTCATCAGGGGGACCGACTTCTTTCTTGTAGGGATTAAAATCAGCAGCTCAAACAGAATAACTGTTCTGGCTGACAGCAAAACAGGCATAACCATCGATGAATGCGTTTCTATTCACCGCCACATTGAGAATTGTCTTGACCGTAACACTGAGGATTATGAGCTTCAGGTTTCCTCTCCCGGTCTTGATGTTCCCTTTACGGTGCCCGAACAGTATTACAAGAATGAAGGCAAAAGGATAGAAGTGGTTGATATTGATGGGAATAAATTTAAGGGAACTCTAAAGAATGTAACCGGCGGAGGCTTTGACCTGGAAACAGAAATAAAAATAAAGGGACAAGCTTCAGAGATCAAAGACCTGTCATTCAATTTTGACGAAGTGAAATCAGCTAAAGAAAGTTTTGTAATTAAATAACTTCAAGTAGTTTAAAACAGATGGAAAATGTTAATTTGATAGATACTTTTTCGGAATTCAAGGAATTAAAGAATATTGATCGTCCAACGATGATGAGTGTCCTTGAGGATGTTTTCAGAAGTACGCTGGCAAAAAAATACGGATCTGCCGACAACTTCGATATTATTGTGAACATCGACAAGGGTGATTTTGAAATCTGGAGGAACAGGGCAGTGGTTGAAGACGATCAGCTTGAGGATCTGAATACACAAATTCCCCTGTCGGAGGCAAAAAAAATAGACGAGGATTATGAGGTGGGTGAAGAGGTTTCTGATGAGGTAAAATTCCTCGATTTCGGAAGAAGGGCAATTCTGTCGCTCAGACAAAACCTGACGGCAAGGATCCTCGACCTTGAAAAAAACAACATTTACATGAAATACAAGGACAGGATCGGCGAAATAGTAACCGGCGAAGTATACCAGGTCTGGAAAAGGGAAATGCTTGTTCTGGATGATGACGGCAATGAACTTATTATCCCGAAAAGCGAACAGATTCCTTCTGACCATTTCAGAAAAGGGGATACCATCAGGGCGGTGGTAATAAAAGTTGAAATGAAGAATAACACCCCGTTCATAATTCTCAGCCGGACTTCTCCCGTGTTCCTCGAAAGACTTTTTGAACTTGAGGTCCCCGAAATATTCGACGGACTTATCACAATAAAAAAGATCGTGAGGGTGCCGGGAGAACGAGCCAAGGTCGCTGTTGAATCATACGATGAAAGAGTTGATCCCGTTGGGGCCTGCGTTGGAATGAAAGGATCACGGATTCATGGAATTGTAAGGGAGCTGCGAAATGAAAATATTGACGTCATTAATTATACCTCAAACAATCAGCTGTTTATCCAGAGGGCGCTCAGTCCTGCCAAAATAACCTCCATCAAGCTTAACGAGGAAACAAAGAGGGCTGAAATTTACCTTAAGCCCAGCGAAGTATCGCTGGCTATTGGCAAAGGCGGCCTTAACATTAAGCTTGCCAGCCAGCTTACCGGGTATGAAATAGACGTATACAGAGAACCGGGAGGTGAAGATGAAGAGGACGTCAATCTTGAGGAATTCAGTGATGAAATTGAAGAATGGATAATCGAAGAATTAAAATCCATTGGCTGCGATACTGCAAGAAGCGTCCTGAATCTGTCAATCAGCGATCTTGTTAAACGTACCGACCTCGAAGAGGAAACTGTAAAAGATGTCGTTAATATACTTAAGGCTGAATTTGAATAGACTCTGACAACAATAACGTCATCAACAACTTGTGAAGATTAAGAAAGGTGAAGCATATATATGACTGACGAAATTAAGCCAACGAGATTAAGTAAAGCTGCACGTGAATTCAATGTGGGGATATCAACCATTGTGGAATTCCTCAACAAGAAGGGATTTGATCTCGATCCAAATCCAAATAACAAGATCCCCGCTGAAGCCTATGAACTGCTGATAAAGGAATACAGTAGCGATATCAGCATGAAAAAGGAATCGGAAAAGCTTATGCTTAGGGATCTTCACAGGAAAAAGGAAACCGTGTCTATTGATGATATGGGAGAAAGTACCATTATAGAGGAAAACGGGAAAGAAGATGAAGTGATCATCAAAGACACTTACAGCAGCAAAAAAACCGTCGATATAAAAACCGAGATCCGTAAACCCGATATAAAACTCGTAGGCAAAATAGATCTTGAAAAAACCTCTAAACCCAAGGTTGAGAAAACAGCCGCAACCGATGATACAAAGCTGAAACAGCCTCCTGCTGAAATACCTCCCGCACCGGTTAAGAAGGAAAAAGCCAGAAAGGCAGAAACAAAAGAGCCGGCTGAAGAGAAAAAGAAAGAGACAGAAATAACCCCGTCAGCCATTGATCTGCATATTGTAGGCAAAATTGACCTCGACACCATAAAAAAGGAAGCAAAAGCTCCTAAAAAAGAAACTCTGAAAAAGGTTGCCGACACCGGAAAGGAAGACACTTCCCCCAAAAAGGTCAGAACTGAGAAAAAAGTTCCACTGACCGAAACGCCTGCTGAAATTCAGGGAGCTGATGTGAAAACTGTAGAAGATAAAACACCCGCAGAACCTGTTGAACAAACCGTCAACGGGCAGGAAGAAACGGTTGAGGTTTATAAACCTGTAATAAAGAAACTGTCGGGACTTACCGTTGTCGGAAAAATCGAACTGCCTGCAGAGGAGAAGAAAAAGCCTGCCAGCCAGCAGCCTGTTAAGGTTGATGATTCTGAATTCAGACGTAGGAAGAAAAGAAAGAGAATTACCAAGGAAAAAGAACAGGTTACTCTGGCTAAGCCCATTCAGCCCGACAGAAGGGAAAAGCCCGGCAAGAAAGTTCAGAGAAAGAGACCTGTCAGGGCTGAAGTCGATGAGGAAGAGGTTCAGAAACAAATAAAGGAAACCCTGGCCAGACTTACCACAAAAGGTAAATCGAGGGGTACAAGGTACCGCAGGGAAAAAAGAGAAGCTATTAGCCAGAAACATCGTGAAAATGAGGACAGGATTGAACAGGAAAAGAATATCCTCAAGGTTACGGAGTTTGTGTCAGCCAATGAACTGGCTTCAATGATGAATATACCTGTAACCGAGATAATATCGACCTGCATGAACCTCGGCCTGTTTGTGTCAATAAATCAGCGCCTCGATGCAGAAACAATGGCTGTACTCGCCGATGAATTCGGATACGATATTGAGTTCGTCAGCGCTGAACTCCTGGAAGCTGTAAAGGAAGAAGAAGATGATATAAAGGACCTGAGGCCGCGCCCGCCAATTGTTACGGTAATGGGCCATGTCGATCATGGTAAAACGAAATTGCTTGATTATATAAGAGATACAAACGTAATCGCCGGAGAAGCAGGAGGAATAACACAACATATAGGCGCTTACGGAGTAATCCTTGAGGGCAACCGCCAGATTACCTTTCTGGATACTCCAGGCCACGAGGCCTTTACAGCTATGCGTGCAAGAGGAGCCCAGATCACTGACATTGCAATCATTGTTGTTGCTGCCGATGACGGGGTAATGCCCCAGACTGTTGAGGCAATTAACCATGCTTCTGCCGCCGGAGTGCCTATAGTCTTTGCAATAAATAAGATAGACAAACCTGCCGCTAATCCCGAAAAAATCAAGGAAGCCCTGGCAAGTATGAACTACCTTGTGGAAGATTGGGGAGGAAAATATCAATCACAGGAAATATCTGCAAAGAACGGTGTGAACATTGATCTTCTTCTTGAGAAAGTCCTGCTGGAGGCAGAGATTCTGGAGCTAAAAGCCAATCCCGACAAACCGGCAGTTGGTACAGTCATTGAATCATCTCTCGATAAAGGACGAGGATTTACTGCTACCTTACTTGTCAAATCCGGCACCCTGAAAGTGGGCGATATGCTGCTCGCTGGAAGCTGTTTTGGCCATATAAAGGCTATGTACAACGAAAGAGGAAACAGAATAAAAAAGGCAGGCCCATCCATGCCGGCTCTTATTCTCGGACTTAACGGGGCTCCGCAGGCAGGAGATAAGTTCAATGTGATGGCCAGCGACAGGGAAGCTAAGGATATAGCGTCAAAGAGGGCACAGCTTCAGCGCGAACAAGATCTCAGAACACAGAAGCATATCACGCTCGATGAAATAGGCCGGCGTATTGCTATTGGCAACTTCCAGGAGCTTAATATTATCGTTAAGGGTGACGTTGACGGATCGGTTGAAGCCCTGAGCGATTCTCTGATTAAACTATCAACGCCTGAAATACAACTCAATGTTATCCATAAGGCAGTTGGCCAGATATCCGATTCAGATATACTACTGGCTGCAGCATCAAATGCCATCATAGTGGGCTTCCAGGTACGGCCTTCACTGAGTGCAAGGAAACTGGCTGAAAAGGAAGAGATCGACATAAGACTCTATTCAATCATTTACGATGCAATCGAGGAGATAAAGTCTGCCATGGAAGGAATGCTTTCCCCCGAAGTAAAAGAGGAAATAGTGGCGACACTCGAGATACGCGAAATATTCAAGGTAACAAAAGTAGGAACTGTTGCCGGCTGCTATGTTAAGGAAGGTAAGATTACTCGTAATACTAAAGTCCGCGTTATACGCGATGGCATCGTTATATATACCGGCGAACTCGGATCGCTGAAACGATTCAAGGATGATGTCAAAGAAGTTGTCGGCGGATATGAATGCGGACTTAACATTACAAACTTCAACGACATAAAAATTGGCGATGTCATTGAAGGATACCAGGAAGTGGAGGTACGCAAAACCCTATAAGAGGGCTTTGTATTTTTCAGCTGTCAGCAGATTGTCACATTCGGCCTTGTCTGAAATCTTTATTTTTACCATCCAGCCCTTTCCGTAGGGATCATTGTTTATCAGCTCCGGAGAAGCTTCAATATCGGGATTTACCTCTGCTATCTCTCCACCTACAGGCATGAAGAGGTCGGAAACCGTTTTAACAGCTTCAATAGTCCCAAAAACCTCCTCCTTTTTCAAGGTCTCGCCAAGAGTCTCTATTTCAACAAAAACGATATCGCCAAGCTCCCCCTGCGCAAAATCAGTTATTCCAATGATTCCGTATTCTCCATCTACGCGGAGCCATTCGTGGTCTTTGGTATACAATAAGTCCTCAGGTAAGTTCATGTCGGGAAGTATTAAATTAATTTTATTTTATGTGTTTGCTCTAAGCCTTCAAACCAAAAATAAGGAAAATTTGAAATCCATGGAAATTTTGCGGTATTATTACTGTCTTCCCTGTGAACTTATTGAGGGTTTCAGTCTGCTCTTACTGTGCCAGTGTGAACTTCAGGCTAAATCCGAAATTTGTATTTGAAGTAGGGAATGTATTTGCCACAAACGGATTGTTCATTGTATGATCTGCGTAGATCTGGAGGTTGAACCGGTCGCTTAGCACGTAATCAGCGGTCGTCCCGATGGTGAAGACTTTCTGGCCCACAACAGGCTGGTTGACATCCTCCACAAGCTTTCTGGCAATAGTCTTGTTATCTCTTATTGACAGGTCGAGCCTCAGATTAAGGTCACTCCTGAGCGTTCTCTGGTTGCCTCCTGTCTTGAGCACTATCCGTACATCATCAAAACGGTAACCTGCTCCCACTATGACTTCGTTGATCCGGGCATCAGCTATCTGGTTGCTTGTAAGGTTCAGCGATACGGTCCGCGATTTTCTCCATTCCATTCGCGTGGTAAGATTATTCTTCCAGTTAAGGTCGACATTTATCATCGGGCTAAATTGTTCATTAATAGTAACCACGTTTATCTCGTACTGCTGAATAAAATTGTTCTGAAGGTCCCTGATACTGCTTAAACCGTTTGCATCGGGCTGAAAATAAAGGTTTGTGGTATATGAACCAACTTGGTATGTACTCCTGTACTGGTGTGAAAGACTCACTGAACGAAACACTTTCTGAACCACCGGGAACTTTGACAGGCCTTCAAATGTAATCCGCCAGTTGGGCATCATCCTGGAAGCCGACGGAAATGTTTCAAGACTTACCTTATCAGGGTCTTTTTTGGCATAGGCAGCCATAAAGGCTGGTATCAGAACCTCCCTTGATGTTCTGCCATAACCACTCTTATAAGGCCCTGAAACCGGCTCTCCGGTAATAGGATCGGTATCCGGGTCATAGAAAGGATCTATCTTTCTCCTTTCTTCCGCCCTTCTTTCAGAAATGATGACTATGTTCCGCTTGAAAGCCTCAAATGTCGGGGAGACATAGTTGTTATCCTTGGTTATCTTTTCAAAAGCGGTACCCCATGATATTATCGAAATGGAGAAATTCCCGTTTATGATCCTGTTCCTTGTACTGTCAGGGAAGTTGCCATTCCGGTCGGCTATATAATATGAGCTTATGTTTTCAAGGAAACGACGGTCGGCATTCACATCCATCCTCAGACCAGGGAAGGGCTCAACAGTGCTTCGCACCGAAAAATCGGTGCGGCTGTTATATGAAGCAGGGGTATTCAGCAGCGAATCCGATGACAGCCATCCATTTGAAGCAGCCCTGTCAAAGAATCCCCTGTCGGCATAACCAAGAATGAACGGTACACCGGGGGCAAGAATATCATTGAAACGCGACATTCCCATAAAATTGGCCTGAGGCATAAAACCCGGAAGAAACTGGCCCTGCGCAGTGGAATATGTCATATTGACCGACCTGATGCCCATAAGAGCCCGTACCATGTATTCTCCGGTAACAATCAGCGGATTTCTTTTCTTGGGAATCCGGCCTTCAACAATTACCTGAGTACCTGAAGCATCTTCGACCGGTGTGAAATTAACCCTGTTTTCGTTCACTATTTCCAGATCGCCCTTAAGGTCCGACCCGTCAGTTTTGACAACTCTCACCTTTACATCACGGGTCTTAAGATTATGGGCTATCACCCTTCTGGTTTTAGCCCTGAACGTGATGTTGTTCCTTGCGTAAGTGACTGTCTTGAAGTCTGAATTTATCCTCTGGGAAGCGCCGGGTCGCGTATTGTTTTCAATATTCTTCAGGAATTTTGACTTGCTGTAAAGCGATGCCAGGTTAGCCATGGCAGTCAGTGTCAGGTTGTTGCTGTTCTTAATAGTATTGCCTATGTCTATCTTCATGGTATCGGGATAGAGAGGCCCCGCAAGCCAGGTGTAATCCGAACCAAAACGTGCATTTGCATTTAGCCACGACAGAAGAGGCAGCTTGTTTACCGGTATCGTATAGGTGACGTTGAAAAAATGGTCATAGTTGGTAGTTCTTCCCAGATTCTTCAAATTCATCAGTACCGAATCGCGCCAGTTATCATAGTAGGTCTGGTAGCGTCTCCTGTCAACCCCACCCAAAGGTTCATCGATCCTGGCGATGTTGGTCGACGTAAAGTCAACCTTAAGCTGGCGCGTTACATCATATTTGATGTCAAAGATCCTGCTCAGTTCAAAGTCCTTCTTGAACGAAGGCGATATACGCAGGTTCGGATTGTTTATATTCCTAACCTTGACCTCATTGTAATATCTTGAAAGATCAACCCTGTATGACAGGCTTTTTGGGAATACATAGAAGTTGAAATCTTTCGCTATACGGAAAACAGGGGAGTTCAGAAATTTGACGCTTTTTAGCGGCATTACGTTTGCTGGTTGGGTTTCGAAATTGTAATTCAGACCTCCCCTGTAGTTCTTCTCAAGATCAATCTCTTTGCGAGTACTGCTCTGATATATTTCGTTATAGGTATAATTGACGCTTAAATTGGCCGGATCCCAGACATGTGGCCTTTCGCCCCTCTTGGTTATTCCCGCATTGCTTACCGTGAACGTCTTTCTGCGGGCATATTCCTGCGATATTTCCTTTATCGAATCACGCACCTCCTTACTGCCGGCGTTTTTCAGGGCATTTTTGAGCTGGATATCGGGATCAAGAGGGTTGTACTGCGGCGTAATCCGCGACTCGGAATATCCAAGGTAAACCGGAAGCCTTACGCCCAGGTCTTCGGAAAAAAACTTGCCGAGTTCCAGACTTGATGAGATATCATATTTCATGACCTGTTCCTTGCTCCTTTCATTCACCTTCTTTTCAATGCTTCCCCACCCCGGTGTACTTGCCTGGCCAACCATGTCAACGGTGCCCAGATCGGCAAGGCGGGCCTGGAGGTGAGCATTTGCAGCCCAACCGCCGTTTTCAATGAAATCGCTGAGGCGTAGTTCGTTAACCCATATCTCACCGGATTTCGGATTGCCGTCATCAAATGATGTATTCCTGGTTTTAATGGGATTTCTAACGCCGACCATAACAACCCTTATATTGCTCATATTGGGATTACCTGATACTGAGATTCTTGCATTCCCGTTTTGATAGATGAACACATCCGACACGCTGAGTGACGAGCCCGGAAGCTGAATCTGCCTGTTCCTCTCCTGTTTGGCTTCCTGAAGCAGCGAAAGATCAATATTGAAACTGTTCTCTTCAGGCCAAACCAAAGCCCTCGATGCATCATCATTATTGTTGTATCTTCCGGGTGCAGTAAGCTTTAGCGGCAATTCGTACTCATAGTAATTGCTTCGGTAATCAGATCCGATCCTTATAAAAGCAGTCAGCTCGCCATCTCTGAGCGATTGGCCGATAAGCGCCTCGGCATGTACCTCCATTCGCAGTTTGCGGTATTGCCTTATGTCGAGGTTCACATTGCGGAAAGCAGCCCGGGCATCTCCATCCTCGAGATCCTGAACCTTCATGACCATCGACTGTTCATTGAGCTGTCTATACTGGGGATTTTGCGGATCAACTATCCTGTCAAATCCCGGAGGAAGAACATAGTTAACAGGCTCCTTCCCGGCATTTTCTTCAATACTTACAGAACTTATGTCAAATGAGCCATCAGTTGCCTCGGGAATGGTGATCCTCTCCCCTCCTTCCATAAAGGAAATATTATATTTTCTCCATTCTGCCCTTACAAGATCGAATTCGGCAAGACGCATTATAACCGGTTCCTCAAAATTGGTCATAAAGACCCTCATGAAACGAATAGACTTGAAATCTCTTATGGTACCGACAACCTTTTGATAATCAGTAATGGGAATTTTAAACTGATACCATTTTACCCTCGACCTGACACCATTGGCCATGGTTGCTTCGTATTCTATCTCATCCACAACATAATTTGAACCTACCCTTATGTCTTCGGGTCTTAAGCTTATCTTGTACTGGTAATAACTTTCCGTTTCATTCAGGGTATTGTCGCGGTTGATATCCTCCATATCGGGCAGTGTTGAACCTGTTGTCGGATATGATTCTGATGACATTTCAGATGTCGGCGAGTTGCCGTCCATGCCGTTGTACTTCTTATACCTTTCAAGAATGCCCAGCTTCTGGTAATCATAATCGCTTCCCCTGTAATAATGAAAATCATCATTAGCCGGGTCCTTTAATATTTCCTGATATACATCGGGGTCTAATATAAGCATCGATTTCTCAAGGTATTCCGAGAAAAAACTCCTTTCATCGTCATTACTGAGACCATCGAGACCAACATCCTGGTATCGCCTCGACTCTGCTTCATTGTCAAATGCATGCACCACGGCCTGTACAGTAGGAACCCTTCCCCAGGCTGTGGTATCAACATCCTTCAGATCGGGCGAACCGGGCAATCCGTTCTCAAAGCTTTTTCTTGAATCACGAAGGATATCCTCCGAAATATTTCCCAGGTTAATGTAAAGATCTCCTCCACTGTGATCGGGATTGTCCACAAAGGGATCCATGACCCAGAATTTTATGTATTGTATGTTCGACGTCTCAAAGTCACTGGTAAGCACCTCTCTCATAATGCCTCCCCATCTTGATTTTGGATCGTTGAGCTTCCCGGCAGAGTTCATTCCGCCTGAATAAGGCCCCGGCTCAGTATCAAAATTATACGGACCTTTCTCTTCAGGATAAAAGGCCAGGTTTAGTACAGTAATGTTTGTTGGTATACCGCTCGGGCTCTCCTTGTACGGGAAAATCTCATTTTCATATATTTCTCTTACAAAATGGCTCGATTGCTCATCGGGATTCTGCTTAATATGATCGGGAGTTGAAGATCCGTTTCTCAGGAACAGGGGATCAATAACATACCATGCAATCTTAGCCCTGTTGAACCCGCTCACAAGATTGTTGCTGAACCTTGCTTCGGGGAACAGCTGGTCCTGGCCCTGGGGAATGCTCGAGATTGTCCAGGCATTGAATGATTTAAGGTCAAGGGGTATTTCGCTTGACTCGAAATCATCGATGTATGAATTGCCGGCATTTGATATTGCACGGGAATGTCCCGGGATCAGATGGGCAAATTCACCAAAGAAAGATATTGTCGAAGGTGTTTTGGTTTCGAGCAGGGGGATTTTGTCAATAAGCTTTGTAAGTAGCTGAGACTGTGATTTATAAGACGTGTTTAATCCCCAGATAGTATTGGAAATGGGTTCCTCGCCAAAATTCACTTTTTGAGTATATGGTCTTTCATTCAGATGGAGAAAGGTACCGCCTATATTGAAATTATCAGAGAACCTGTAATCGAGATGTGTACCTACAAGTGTTTTGGTCTGGAATCCGAAAAACTGGTTATTTTCAAGTGAAACCTGAATAGGGGTTTGCGATTCAATTAATGCCGGGTTGATTATTGTAACGGTTCCAAGATTATAGTCAACAGTATAATCAGTATTTTCGTTCAGAGTGATGCCGCCAGCTGTGACCTTGATTGATCCCTGCGGTATATTTGTTGCATTTAGCCTGATTTCTGAGCCCGATTCCGAGGAATACTGTCCCGACATCATGAACTTGTTTTTTTCAGCCATCTGGCGGGCAACCGTTTGAGTGGAATCATACAGTTCCTGGAAAATATATTTTTCAGCTATAAGCTGATCTGCTATCTTCTTCCTGAGGTGGTTTCCAAAGGGTTCTATTACAGGGAATATAATCTTCCCCCTTTCAACATTAACCGTCACGCCAGGCACAAAATCGAAGAAGCCATCCGATTCACGGTCATTCTGTGAATTAAGGTTGTCAAGGCCCATTACCTGGAGGAGAATCTGGTCCGAAAGCTTTCCTTCAGGCAGATAGTTTATTGAGTTTCCTGTTTTATCATCCTGGTAGAGTACATTCAATTCAAAATCACCCCTTTCGAGTCTCCCCGAACCAAGGGAATAGACATTCTTCATCATAAGGTTCCATGTAGGCAGCTTCGGGCTTAAGGTGGTTCCCTTTATAAGTTTGAGGACCAGTGTTTGTGGAGCAGTGATCCCGTCGGTAGAAAATTCCCCCACCTTGTACACCTTGCCTCCAAGCGTGTATTCAAATGCTACTGCAAGAACCTCATCTGTATTCAGCGCGGTATTGAGGGATATATATCCAAGCTCCCTGTTGAAGGTATATTCCCTCTGGTTCAGCATTCTTGCATTTTCAATTTTTTCATAATCCCGGCCAATCTGAAAGTTGTCTCCAAGAGACTCAAAGGCATTTGTTACCTGGTCTACATCCCTAACCAGGCCATAAGCTGTTGTGAGCTGCTCATAAAGTCTGTTTGCATCGTTTGAAGGAAAAATCATTGCGCCTGGCTGTATCTGGAATTCCGGCACATCGTTGAAAACATGATTGCTGTTTTCAGCAAGATCCATAAATGCAACTATATTTCTGTTGCTTGCTTCTTCGAAACGGCTTGTTTTGTTTGTGACCCAGACTTCAATCCTTTCAATGTTTACGCCGGAACTCACAATCGGAAGGTTTTTCAACGCATCATCATAGATATCCCTGAAATACTGGGAGAGAAAAAAGTGTCTGTTTGCCTCATATTCATCGGCATATATCTCAAAATCGCTAAGCTGAGCTCCGCCTTCAACCTGAATCACTGAGGATTCACCTTTCTGTTGCGACATTACTGTTGTAACATTTAGTTTCCCGAACTGCATTTCGGTTTTAAGTCCGAAAAGACTGTGACTCCCGGTTATAAGTGTTCCGGATAGGGGAAGAGTTACATCCCCTGCCTCGACTTTTCTCAGGATCTCGTCTTCGTCACCTGAATACTGAAGCTTGGTACGGTTCTCGAATTCGAACATAGCTTCAGTGTTATAGTTTACCCCCAGTTCCATCTTATCACCTATTGTGCCGGTGACATTCATCTGTATTTTCTCCTTGAAGTCGAAAGTCGGGATGCTTCTTAGTTTTTCCGAAAGGGTTGGATTTTGTGTCCGTGATATGTTAATTCCAAAAATAAGCTCTGCTGAGCCCTGAGGTATTATATTTATCACATTGCTGCCAAAAATCTTGTCGAAAGCGGCTCCCCCGATTTCTATCTGTGGAATAAGCGTAGATCTGAACCCTGTCACCTCTCCTGATACGCGGGAATCCCAGTAATCACGCATTTCCTTATTGAACTGGTATTTCCTGAATTCCTCGGGGCTCATGTACACAGGCTGCCGGTAATCATACTCTCCTACCTTATAATAGAACACATATTCGTTCTTTTCAGGAACATAAATGACTGTGGTTTTTATATTCGAAGGATTATCAAGAAACAGCGGGGCTTTTCGTGTCGATTCCCAGGGTATTCCCGATTCATCATTGAGCTTCAGGGGGGAGCGTCTGGTGGAATCCGGCAATACAGGCTCCCTTGATACCTGAGAATATGCTCCAGTTGTCAATGTGACAAATGAGGCTAAAACTATCAAACATGCGAAGAAAGGTGTTCTCCTATATGGTAACCCTGATCCCAAACCAGCTTTAATTCTGAATTACAAGTTCTTCAGCGCCTTTTTGATCAGGTCCTCAACTGACAGGTTCGTTTCTTCCCTGCTAACCTTGTCAAGGACTTTCGCTACAGCGCCTTTCGAAAACCCAAGCATAACTAAGGCTGATAACGCTTCTTCGCGGTTTGTATTGTCTTTAAAAGTAATTATTTCGCCTGTTCCGGACAGGTGTTTACCCACCTTGTCTTTCAGATCAACTATTATTCTTTGAGCGGTCTTTAAACCTATTCCCTTCACTCCCTGCAAGACGTTTACCTCTGAACCCAGTATTGCCCTTTCGACCTCCCCCGGACTAAGTGATGACAACATCACTCTTGCTGTTCCTGCACCCACCCCCGACACTGAGATCAGAAGCCTGAATATATCCCGTTCCTCACTGTCGGCAAAGCCATAAAGCTGATGACTATCCTCCCTGATCACTTCGTGTACCAGTAACTTGTATTCCTTTTTCCCTTCAAGCTTTGTATAGGTTGAAAGGGATATGGACACAAAATATCCTATTCCTCCTGTTTCAATGACCAGAAAGGCAGGAGCTAGCTCTGTAATGTTGCCTTTAATGTAGTCAATCATAAGGAATGTTCAGAATTGGGAATTTCGGGAGGAAGTTCATCCACACGGTCGGTGTGTATCTCGATGTACTGGTGCTTCAGGGGATTCTGTGATATCTCGGTATAATTCTTCCTGTTTCTGTAAATGTCGGTGGCAACATAAAGTGCCTGCCGGAATGAGTTTTCAGAAGCTTCTCCCTTGCCGGCTATGTCCAGAGCAGTTCCATGGGCGGGAGAAGTGCGTACAAAAGGCAGGCCTGCAGTAAAATTGACACCTGTCTCGAATGAAAGGGCTTTGAAGGGTACCAGTCCCTGGTCATGATACATAGCCAGTATGCCGTCGAACCTGGCAAATAGTCCGGCTCCAAAGAAACCGTCGGAGGGAAACGGACCGAAAACAAGCAATCCCTCTTTCTGAGCCTTCTGAACAGCAGGAATAATAATTTCAGTTTCTTCCATACCCAGTAAGGAATTGTCGCCGGCATGAGGATTAAGCCCCAGCAGTGCAATCCTTGGTTTGCGAATGCCGAAATCGAAAAAAAGCGACTGGCTCATGAGCCTGATCTTCCTGAGGAGAAGATCAACGGTTATCAACTCAGGTACTTTGGAGAGCGGAACATGACCTGTGGCCACCCCTATCTTCATATTTTCACTTATCATGAACATAAGCGCTTCTCCTCCACCTGCTTTTGATTCCAGATATTCCGTGTGACCGTTGAAGTGGAACTTGTCAGACTGAATTGTATTCTTGTCAATGGGAGCAGTAACCAAAACATCCAGTTTCCCGTTCCTGAGATCCTCAACCGCTCTTTCAATCGAGATAAATGCGGCTTCTCCGCTATGCGAAGTTGCTTTTCCAAGTTCAACCCTCACGTTGTCATCAAGGCAGTTTATCATATTGGCCTTCCTCGGATGGGCTTCCTCAGGTGATCTTATGTTATTGAAACTGAAATTCGTAATGTTCAGTGCCTTTCTGTGATAAGCTGCGACTTTTGGCGACCCATAGACAACAGGCACACAGAAATCATTGATGTCAGGGGCCATTAAAGCCTTGATTATGACCTCATACCCAATACCATTTATGTCTCCGTGGGTAATACCCGCAATTATTTGTTTTTTTTCCATAATAACTTATTTGGTCTCTGACAAATATGAAGCATACCTCTTAAGGAAATCCGACAAGAGCCTGAGCCCTGAGCCAGGACCGTCCTTAAGCCGGTAAAAATCATCTTTCTTAAGTGATCCGGTTCCTGCAATATCGAGATGGATGAACGGGTATTCAGTAAAACGTTCCAGGAACTTACCGGCTGTTATTGCACCGGCTTCGCGACCGCCGATATTTTTGATATCCGCGATCTCTGATTTTATCATCTCACCATATTCTTCCCAGAAGGGTAGTTTGGCAACTCTTTCGTAAACTTCATAACCCGATTCTTCAAGCAATTCGAAATATTTCCTTTCCGCATTACCCATCATTGCTATTGCCTGGTTTCCGAAAGTCATGGCAGCAGATCCTGTAAGAGTAGCAATATCTATAATCAACTCAGGTTTGTATCGCGATGCATAGCTTATGGCATCGGCAAGGATCAGCCTTCCCTCAGCGTCAGTATTTCCTATTTCAACAGTCATTCTGTTATGCATGGTGATAATATCGCCCTGAGTGTAGGCATTTCCTCCGGGCCTGTTGTCAGTTGCCGGTATCAGGCCTATTACATGAAGCGGAATGCCGGTTTTTGCTGCAGTATACAAAACACCGGTAACAGCGGCGGCCCCTGCCATATCACCTTTCATGTTGTGCATATGATCGCCTGTCTTTATGTTCAGGCCGCCCGTATCATATACAATCCCCTTGCCAACAAGTACCAGCGGCCTGAGGTTCAGCCTCTTCTCAGGCTTCCATTCAAGTATGCAAAAAACCGGAGGATCAACACTCCCCTTGTTGACAGCCAGAAGGCCTCCCATCTTGAGGGCTTCAATTTTCCCCTTGTTCAGTACCTCAACACTGAAACCTGCCAATTCCCCTTTTTTCTTAATCTCATCTGCAAGGCTGACTGCATTAAGAAAATTCACCGGAGTATTTATCATGTCGCGGACAAAATACACAGCGTCAGTGATCTCATCAAGCCATTTTACATCATGTGCATTTATGCTATCGCAAAGAAGAAGCTTTGCAGGATATTTACGTTCAGGCTCAATGTCTTTTTTTGTCTTGTACCTGTCGAAGGAATACATGCTGAGAATCAATCCCTCCGTGAAATCAATTGTGGCACCGCTGAATGCATTGTCCGATGCTATTACAAGTTCAGAATGATTGTTTGACCGTATAAGCTTCCTCATCCCGAAAGCAGTCTTCCTGAGTTCTTCCCTGGCTTTGGATAAATTGGTTGTTGTTTTGGTCCTGATAATGTAAGTATGTTTTAAATATGAGTTTATATATACATACTCTTCCTTGTTCCTGATCTTTCTTAAAGCATATTCCCTTTCCGGCTTGCTGAGTTTTAACCATGAAGGTATGTTGTCTTCTCCGGTTATCAGAACAACCGACTGGTCAGGCAATATTTCTGATATTGTTTGTATGATGGGTTTCATATGAGTCCGGGAATTTTTAAAAGCCTAAATTTAATTAAAATAATGATTTGTTGTTTGATATTGTGATCCTTCGTTCCTTCGATTCTGCAATTCTACAGTCCTTCATCCCCTCAATTTGGTGTATTCCAATTATCCCGGCACCATCTACCCCATCAACTTTTTCAATTATTCAGCGATCCTGCTATTGTAATGACAGTGAATTTATCTATCGGATAAATAAGCTAACCCGAAATTCGTAAATTTGGGCCGGAAGTTATAATTAGTCCATGATCTAAGGTGAACCTCAACGATCTTTATAAAAAAGCTCTTGACCTTGATACATTAACAACAGACGAGGGACTTTTTCTCTATGAAAAGGCTCCCGGTGAAGAGCTGATGTTTGTCGGGAATATGGTTCGCCAAATTCATAATCCAGGGAATAAAGTGGGATGGATTATCGACAGAAACATAAACATTACCAATGTATGTTTTTCACAATGCCTGTTCTGTAACTTTTGCAGGAAGAAGAATTCTCCCGATGCATATATTACCTCAAGAGCTGAATACATAAAAAAGATCGATGAGCTTTTTGCTCTCGGAGGAGATCAGGTTCTGTTGCAGGGAGGTATGCATCCCGACCTTGGCCTTGATTATTACACTTCACTTTTCAGGGAACTTAAGGAGCTATATCCCGGGCTTAAGCTGCACGCATTAGGTCCTCCCGAGGTGATTCATCTTTCCAGGAAGGAGAGAATCTCTACCGGAGAAGTTTTGTCACGCCTGATATCAGCAGGATTGGACAGTCTGCCGGGAGCCGGGGCAGAGATCCTCTCAGACAGGGTGCGCAAAATAGTGTCACCCGGCAAAGCAAGCACCAGAGAGTGGTCGGAGGTAATGACAGAGGCTCACAAACTCAATCTACCCACCTCGGCCACGATGATGTACGGCCATGTGGAAACAAACAGGGAAAGAATTGAGCATCTTGTCCGCATAAGGGAGATCCAGGATTTAAAACCGTCCGGCAACTATGGTTTTATTACCTTCATACCATGGCCTTTCATGGATAAAGGGACACGCCTTACTGATAAAACAGGTACAGAAAGCAGCTACAGTGCTCCTGATTATATCAGGCTGATAGCCCTAAGCAGGATAATGCTCAATAACGTAAGGAATATTCAGGCCTCGATTCTAACCACCGGAAGAGTAACAGGTATGTTGTCGCTACATTCGGGCGCTAACGATCTTGGTTCCGTTATGATAGAAGAAAATGTCTTAAGTTCAGCAGGAAGCCCTTATCGTTTCTCCCCCGACGAACTTTGTACCGTCATCAGCGAAGCAGGTTTCAACCCTGTCAGGAGAAATCAGAAATATGAATACTATGAATAAAAGGGACCGCCTCAATTATCTTATGAGAGGTCTATTTTTATGAGTCATCAACAACCTCATAGCCAAATATATATACATAAAATATTAACACTCTTTATGCTATGACGGTGCAAGGGCTGCCCGGAAAAGGTGCAAAAGAAAGTAACAATGAACTAAAAAAAAAAGGGTGCCCCTTTTGAGACACCCTCTTATTTTAATATAGCCAAGCAATTATTTTTCTTTTGCTTCTTCTTTGGTTTCGTCATCATTTGTTACTTTCGAGGCTTTTTTAAACTCTTTCATGCCTTGTCCAATACCTTTCATCAGTTCAGGAATTTTGCGTCCGCCGAATAATAATACGACTACAAGCAAAATAAGAATTATCTCAGTTAAACCTATTTTTCCCATCTCAATGCGTTTTTAATTTCAACAAATTTAGTAATACTTTAATTAAAATCAAGGCATAATTGAATATTTCTATTTTCTTAATAGCCTAAGTATATCGTTGCCGTTGGCAAAGATCAGTAGTGCGAGCAACAGCATCATGCCTGTTATCTGGGCATACTCAAGAAACTTGTCGCTGGGTTTGCGTCCTGTTATCACCTCGTAGATCAGGAACATAACATGTCCGCCATCGAGTGCCGGGATAGGAAGGATGTTCATTATTGCCAGTATTATCGAAAGGAATGCTGTAAGGTTCCAGAATGAATGCCAGTCCCACACTCCCGGGAAAATACTGCCTATAGTAATGAATCCTCCAAGTGATTCATAACCCTTTGTGCGCCTTGAAAAGATAAGCTTGAACTGTTTGAGGTAATCACCTATGGTTTTAAATCCCTTGCTTATGCCTGCAGGGATTGATTCCAGCAAACCATACTTAATTGTCTTCAGTTCAAAAAAGCTGTCAAGGGATCTTGATGTTGTGACCCCTATAAGCCCTGCACTTGTAGGCTTAACCGGAATATCAATAATGACGCCCTCTCTTAGTATATTAAGGGCTACATCTCTGGTTTTATTTTCTGCAAGGTAAGCCTGAAATTCATCGTACCATTCAAACTTATTGCCGTCGATACCGACAAGTTCGTCATTGACCTGCATTCCAGCCAGTTTTCCCGGCGATTCTTTTCCAAAACCCGACACTATAAAGGGAGAAAAAGGAAATCTCGGCTCAATCCGTCCCTTTCCTTTCAGCATCTGGGGTACCAGGCTTTCAGGAATATCAATGTCCAGCTTTTCCCCTGCGCGGTCCACCTGTATTGTCTTGCGGCTGTTCAGAACTATATCGGGCGTTATCTGCATGAAATTATCAATATACTGGTTGTCAACAGACAGGATCTTATCTCCATTCCTGAGCCCTATTGAATAACCTACTGAGTCGGTAACGATACCATATTTCACACTTGATGTAGGAAGATATGTTTCCCCCCAGACATAGAGCACCGAAACGTAAATCAGCATGGCGAAAATGACGTTGAAGATTACCCCGGCAACCATAATCAGGAGTCTCTGCCATGCTTTTTTTGATCTGAACTCATATGGCTGAGGCGGCTTTTTCATCTGTTCCCTGTCGAGAGATTCGTCTATCATTCCTGCTATCTTAACATAACCGCCGAGAGGAAGCCATCCGATGCCATACTCTGTTTCACCCCTTTTTATCTTGAAGAGTGAGAACCATGGGTCAAAGAAGAGGTAGAATTTTTCGACCCTTGTTTTAAAGATTCTGGCAAAAACAAAATGCCCCAGCTCATGAACGAATACAAGGATTGACAAACTGACAATGAACTGTAATATTTTGATAAGTACCGGCATAATTTTCAGTTGAGTTTGTTTATATAGTCATTTGTTATTTTTCTTGCTTCCCTGTCTGTTGTTTCAAGGAATCCCAAACCCGGAGATGCAAGGTATTCAGCCTTTTCCATGGTATATTCAATTGCATCAGACATCTGAAGAAATCCAAGCCTGCCCGCAAGAAATGCGTGAACAGCTACTTCATTTGCAGCATTCAGTATGCATGGCATATTTCCGCCCTGGCCGAGGGCGCAGTATGCCAACGATAGATTCCTGAAGGTCTTAATATCGGGTGTTGAGAACGTCAGCATTGGATAATCTTCCATTCTGAGCCTTGGAAGGTCTGAATGGAGCCGTTTAGGGTAGGCCAGTGCATAGAGTATGGGTATGCGCATATCGGGTATGCCCATCTGAGCTTTAACCGATCCGTCGGCAAAATGCACCATTGAATGTATCACCGATTGCGGGTGTATCACAACTTTTATCTGGTCGGGATCAAGGTCAAAGAGCCATCGGGCTTCTATCACTTCAAGGCCTTTGTTCATCAGAGAAGCCGAATCAATAGTGACCTTGTTGCCCATCGCCCAGTTGGGATGTTTGAGAGCCTCGTGCGGGGTGATATTATTGAGCATTTCAATGGTATAATCGCGGAAAGGACCTCCCGATGCTGTGAGGGTAATGCTTTCCACCGGATTCCCCCTTTCTCCTGCCAGGCACTGGAAAATGGCAGAATGTTCTGAATCTATAGGTATTATATGACTTCCCGACTGCTTTAATAATTTCCCTATTATCTCCCCGGCAACGACAAGAGTTTCCTTATTTGCAAGAGCAATTTTCTTACCTGCCCTGATTGCGGCTATGGTTGGTTTCAGTCCGGAATATCCCACCATGGCAGCTAAAACAAGGTCTATTTCCGGGGCGGTAACTACTTGTTCAATAGCATCTTCTCCTGCAAGCACCTTTATCTGGGTATCCTTAAGGCTTTTCTTAAGCTGAGAGTAGAGATCCTTGTTGCCTATTACCACTTTTGAAGGCATGAATTTGCGAGCCTGCTGCACCAGAAGCCTGATATTGTTTCCTGCAGTCAGAACTTCAACGTGAAAATGTGCCGGAAACCTGGAAATGACATCAAGTGTTTGGGTGCCAATTGACCCTGTCGATCCCAATAATGCTATTCTCTTTGGCATACAGATTCCGGGGTGTTAAAATTAGAAGATGATATGTTTTTCAGGATCAAGGGGACTGCCCTTGTACCATATCTCAAAATGGAGATGAGGACCAGAGGTGTACATCTCGCCTGAATCGCCAACAATAGCCACAGACTCACCGATTCTCACCATATCACCTGTTTGTTTCAGCAGGCTTGCGTTGTGCTTGTAAATTGAAACAATGTTGTTCTGATGCTGTATCTCAATCACGAAGCCTGTTTCCATAGTCCATCCGGTGAATATCACTGTGCCGTCGAGTGTTGCTGCAACAGGTGCTTTTGGCCGGGTAACGATATCGGTCCCGAAATGTCTTGTACGCGGATCATATTTGCCTGACACAATGCCTTTTACCGGAGGAAAAAAATGAAGACTTGCCAGGCTTGTAGCAGATCCGGTCTGTAACGGGCTAAGAGTAAGGTTATACTTCTCTTCCCGTTCAACCGATTCCCTCAGGACAGAGTCTTCGGGGGATCTGCTGAAACTTATTGATTTGTAATTTCTTGAAGAGTCCAGCCTGACTATTGTCTCTGCCGGCTTTTCACCCGAAATTATCGCATTGAGGTTTGCAAAATATTTATCCCTGAGATCCAGCTCCCTTTCAAGCGAATCAAGCCTTATGGCGCTTAAAAGTATGTTTCGTCTCATTTCCACATCGGGGTATCCCGGAATGAGCTCTCTCAGGTTTGTGAATGCGATAAGTAGGGATGTGCCAACAATAATAAAGGAGACCAGAGCAAAAATGAGAAGAAACGCATTGTATTTTGTAAGTCGTATTCTCCAAACTTCTTCAAATGTTGCGTCATTGTTAACAGAAAATCTGTATCTATCGCGCCAGTTTCTTTTTTTCTTGTCGTTCTTGGCCATAATTCATTCAGGCAATCAGCCTGCAAAGATAATAATAGTGTTCCATCACAGAGATTAATCGGGGTAAAAAGTATTCATGTCTCCCGGGGAATTGTTTCACGCACAAGGCCGGGAGGTTTTTAAACCTTCTATATAACCTTTACGGCTTTATCTTCGCTCTGCCACAATCCATGCTTTGTGCATACCGACATGGCTGAAAGGTTCATTGACACATCGGGTGCTACAATATAGAAGTCAACCTCAGAGTGTGAGGGAAGGTTACCGTACACTCCTGCAGAATAACGTGCTTCAGCCAGCAGGGTTTCCCTGTTCCAGAGTTGAATCACACTGATAAAATGGTCGTGGTCATCGGGGTGAGGATATTCCTCTCCCAGTTTTATCTTGACCCTGAATTTCTCACCTCTTTTAACCTGGTCGGGGCAATATACATGCGGCATATGCCGGTCAAGGTAGTCGCGTTTAACTTCATTCTCCTCCTTGTCGATATCAGTTGCTTTAAATACTCGTGGCATCGTTTTAGTTCTTGGTCAGTGGAACAAAAATAAGTTATATTCCTGTTATTGTTACAAAATCGGTTGAAAGATTGACGTTGCCGCGACTCCTGCTTCCAGTACCCTAAACTTTTTTATTTTGCAATTTTCAATTCAGCGATTTTGTATCCCACGACAGGAGTACTTTCAGGTTTTGCCAACTGTCAAATGAACTTTTTGCCAAGGGCCAACTATGAAAACAAAGATCCGGAATAAAGAATAACCAATATGAAAGCAGTTCCGGCAGTTGACAAGCCAAAAGCATGTTACTGAAAAGTTATGATAAATTTGTTATTTGCCGGAGATTTATTAACTTTGCACTTATACTGCGGGGTGGAGCAGTGGCAGCTCGTTGGGCTCATAACCCAAAGGTCGGAGGTTCGAATCCTCCCTCCGCTACAAGGAAAAAGCCCTGTCGCGTTAGCGGCGGGGTTTTTTATTTCGAGCCGGACATCAAACGTCAGTTTGAATGTCTGGTAAAGAAATAAAAAAGCCAGGCAGCCGACGCGGGAGATAGCAGCCGACGCAGGAGGCTGACAGGGTTTTTCCTTGTTAAGCACTCCCCCATGAGGATCATGAAATAATCCTCTCATTACTTCATTAAGAAAGCATAACTTCTGCCTGATAAAAAGATAAAAAATAATTTCAGGACTAAATTTAATTTTGTATATCTTCATACTGTTAAATTAATAACAGAACCATGGAAAATACTGATATTTCAAGAAGGAAGTTTGTTAAAGGATTAGCAGGCGGCGTTGCCGGAATTGCCGCTTTTGGCAGTACCCAGGGCATGTCGGCTCTGAGTTATTCAAGTATTATCGGAGCAAATGAAAAGCTCAATATCGGGGTTATTGGCTGCGGCGGTATGGCATTTTCCCATATGGAGGCTTTGCTGGCTATGAAACAATCAGATAATGTTCGCATTACCGCAGTCTGTGATATTTACACGAAAAGACTGGAACAAGCGAAAAAATTAACCGGGGCTCAGGCTTTCAGAAATTATAAGGAGCTCCTGCAGAATAAAGATATTGATTACGTACTCATAGCCACACCTGAACATTGGCATTACCAGATGACACTGGATGCAATAAGCGCCGGGAAACATATTTATGTTGAAAAGCCAATGACACATACAATTGAACAGGCTAAAGACATAGTTGAAAAAGTTGAAGCTTCAAAACTCAAATTGCAGGTAGGGGTTCAGGGTATGTCAGACGATTCGTATGAAACTGCTCATAAAATGATTCAGGAAGGGGTCCTGGGGAAAGTTGTAATGGCTCACATTGACTATTCGAGGAATTATCCCGATGATTTCTGGGCCTACGAAATCGATACAGATGCCAAACCCGGGGTAAACCTTGACTGGGATGCCTGGCTTGGTCCGGCACCAAAACGCCCATGGGATCCAAGAAGATATTTCCAATGGAGACGTTACTGGGATTACTCAGGAGGTATCGCTACCGATCTGTTTATTCACAGGCTGACCAGAATTATTAAAGCGGTCGGATTAAAGAATCCTGATTATGTTGTTGCAACCGGGGGAAAATGGAATTTTGTTGATAGTGTGGCCGAAATACCCGATACTTTCAACATGATGCTCGACTATCCGGAAAAAATCACCGTTATGGTTGTTTCATCCCTGGCAAATGATACTCCGATAAGACATCTGATCAGAGGAAACAAAGCAACCCTGGAGTTTACCAGAGAAGGATTTACTATAACACCCCAGGAACAAACTAACCAGGCTACCATCAGCAGTACAGGGGAAGTTGTAAAAGGAGCCCGGCTTTTTACACATAAGAAAACCGGAGCGGAAGATGTTACACTTCATCACAGGAATTTACAGGCCGCCATCAGGAAAAATGAAATCCTGAAATGCGATCATAATCTTGGTTTTTATGGTGTGGTTGCATGCATGATGGGTGTCGAATCGTTCCGACAGAGAAAATATCTCAAATGGGATCCTCAGAATAAAGTGGTCACTGAAAGCTGAAATACCCGATTTTCATACCCCTTATTTCGCAAATAAACTGTGATCCGGAATTTCCTTTATCCTGACATCTGTACTGAATTGATGCTGCTGAGGATGGTATTCTGATTTTTATTCAGATAATAAACCTCACGCTATTATCTGCATAATATAGATACATCTTCAAAATTGTGCTATCCCAAAGTAACCGGGGAAGGTTGTTGAACAATGAGTATGAAGCATGGGATAAAAGGAAGCTCAGGCGGGTACCATGGATAAACATATACTGAAAAGGATCAAAACTTTTCCTTAACTTGCCATACAATTTTTAAAACCGGCAGAAATGAAAACCAATATCATCAGATTATTTGTGATCCTTCTTGTAGCAGTGCTGACAGGATGTAATTCAGAGGATAAAAAACTGACAGAAGAAATGAAAGCCAATCTTGCACGGTTCAAGGAGGTGACGCTGACCACCGATCTTAGCTGGCTCAGCAGCCGGGAAAAAGAAATAGTCGGTATACTGATAGATGCAGCAGCCATCATGGATGAAATCTTCTGGATGGAAGCATACGGCGATAAGACTGATCTGCTTAACCGGGTTAAAAATGAATACGCCAGGGAAAATATAATGATCAATTACGGCCCGTGGGACAGACTGAATGGTAATGCTCCTTTTATTGAGGGATTCGGTGAAAAGTGCCCGGGTGCCCAATTCTATCCCGCCGATATGACTGTTGAGGAGTTTGAATCATGGATTGATCCGGATAAGGCCAGCCTTTATACCATGATTACCCGTAACAATGAGGGCAAACTTGTTGCCGTGCCATACTCCGAAGCGTTTAAGGACCAGCATTCCAGGGCTGCCGAACTGATTCTCAAAGCAGCTGAACTGGCTGAAGATCCCGGACTAAAGAAGTATCTTACCCTGCGGGCCGATGCATTGCTCACTAACCAGTACCAACCAAGTGACTTCGCGTGGATGGAAATGAAAAAGTCAAATATTGACTTCATTGTGGGACCAATAGAAAACTATGAGGATCAGCTCTTCGGATATAAAGCAGCTCATGAATCCTTCGTACTGATAAAAGATCCTGCCTGGAGTGCAAAGCTTGAGAAATTCAATGCCATGCTTCCGGGACTTCAGGCCGGACTCCCTGTTGATCCTGCCTACAAGGCAGAAAAGCCCGGAACCGATGCCGACATGAATGTCTATGATGCGATATACTATGCAGGCGACTGCAATGCCGGAAGCAAGACCATAGCTATCAACCTGCCCAATGATCCCGAAATACACCTTGCGGTTGGCAGTCGCAAACTTCAGCTTAAAAACTCCATGAAGGCAAAATTCGATAATATTCTTATGCCCATTGCCTCCATGCTGATAGACGAAAGCCAGCGCCAGCACATAACCTTTGATGCCTTCTTCGAGAATACAACCTTTCATGAGGTATCTCACGGCATGGGTGTCAAGAATACTATCAATGGCAAGGGATCGGTCAGGGAAGCCCTGAAAGAACAATACACCTCACTCGAAGAAGCCAAGGCAGATATTATGGGTCTCTATCTTGTCACAAAGCTTTACGAGATGGGCGAAATAACCAGCGGTGAGGTGATGAACAACTACGTCACATTCTTTGCAGGGATTTTCCGTTCGAGCCGCTTTGGCGCCGCAAGTGCTCACGGGAAAGCCAATATGCTCTCCCTGAAATACTTTGCTGATAACGGGGCCTTTGTCTACCAGGATAACGGCTTCTACAAGGTCGATCTTGAGAAGATGAAGAAGGCGGTTGAATCGCTGCTGGGAAAGATACTGAAAGTTCAGGGCGACGGCGATTATGACACTGCCAAAGCCTGGGTGGAAGGCGACGGGGTGATGACCGAAAGCCTGCGCCGTGATCTCAACAGGGTCAATACCGCAGGCATTCCGGTCGATATAGTTTTCAAACAGGGCAAAGAAGTTCTGGGATTATAAATTAGTCATCCCTGAATCAATACCGTCAGCAATTCAGAGATCACTGGCTTCTATATTGTAGCGCAGCCAGAGACTTGTCATACCATGCCAGTATCACTTTAATCATTTCATTTCCCGGTATATAATAACCGGTTTAATATACTGGAACGAAATTTGCAAAAATTCCTTATATCAAACTGATATTCAAGTGTATAAAATCCGGCTTTCATTAAAATAATACTGTTTGATAAGCCATTAAAGTTATTATATCATTGTATTGAAAATGCAATATCTTTGCCGCCATCTTTTTCATAGTTCAAAGCAACTGAATATTAACCTCAGCGATTGAGAGCAGGCAAGTTCATAGAAAAACATTTCTGGATATTCCTTATTGGCGGAATTGTGTTAGGATTGTGGGATCCTGTACCTTTCAGGGCACCTGATTTCATTCCGAAGCTGATACTCGGAATGATGCTGTTTCTTGTCTTCCTGAAGATTGATGCACTGGAAATACTTGACAATATAAAGAACTACAGGCTGATGATCTATATAGCGGCTTTTTATATGTTCATCATTCCTCTGGCTTTCTATTTTTCAATGCTGATATTTGACACAGAGCTTGCCATTGGCATACTTCTTCTGACTGCCATGCCTGCAGGAGTTTCGACACCTGCGCTTGCTGATATCCTGAAGGGGAATGTTTCGCTGTCAATGAGCCTGGTTCTGGTGACACAGCTCATGGCACCATTTACTGTTCCGTTATTATTCTGGATAATTGGCAACCATTCCGTGTCAATCAACAAACTACTGGTTTTCAAGGACATTTCTATTCTGGTATTTCTTCCCTTGATAATATCCCAGGTCATAAAAAAATATTTTCCGGCAGTAATTTCAAAGACCCGTGACTTGATTACTCCTTTTAACGTGTTTTTGCTTTTCGCATTCGTGTATATTGTTATCTCTGCTCAACGGGAAATCATTCTTGCAAACCCTGCAACCCTGATATGGGAGACTGTCATTCTGTATCTTGTTTTCATTCTGCTGCATGTTGTCGGGTATATGATTTGCTACAGGGGAAGCAAAGAAAACAGGATCAGTGTTGCAACCGGTGCAGCTTATATGAACAACGGTATGGCGATAGTGCTGGCTGCATCATACTTTAAGCCCGAGATACTTGTGCTGATGGTTCTCTCGGAACTTCCCTGGAATACTCTTCTTGCGCCTTTTAAAAAGGTCATAAGCCGGCTGTGAAACCTGAAATCATTCAAAACCGGAGGAGGATTAAATAATATAAATGGTTTATATTAATTAAATCTTTTCGATATTTGATCTGACAGGCTGGCGAATGTGAATCACAAAAAGATTAAATCAAATGGCAAGCGACAGGATCAAAACCAGGCACATGAACAGAGTGTTGACAGTTTTTGTTATTATATTAACATTAAATACACATTATTCGTTATTCGGCGAAATACGAACAAATATCATTTTATCCGATTCTGATGACCGCTTGGTCCATATTCGGGAGGTTTATAAGGAAATCGACACATTCAGACTCACGATTGATATTTTTTACAGCAGCGAGTCCTTCAAAAGAGAAAACAATACAGCTATAGTCTTCTTCCATGGCGGAGGGTGGGCTTACGGCAGTCCGGAGGAGTTTTTTACAACCTGCGAACGTTATGCAGGTATGGGAATCATTACGTTTTCGGTGAACTACCGATTGTCAATAGATAACGGGGTAATTCCGCATAAATTCATCAGCCCCATTGAATCTGTGACAGATGCGCGATCGGCTATGCGTTGGGTACGTGCCAATGCAGGGAGATTTCATATTGCCGCCAACAAAATAGTTGCAGCCGGTCAGTCTGCCGGAGGCCATCTGGCATTATCCACTGCCATGATCGATACTTACAATGACGGATCTGACAACATCGGGATCAGCTGCCGTCCGGATGCTATATTGCTGTTCTCGGCCTGCCTTAATACAGTCGAAGGCTGGTGCGACCGCCTGCTGGCAGAAAGAAGAGAAAAGATCTGGAGTATTTCTCCGACGCACAATATGAAATCCGGCCTTCCTCCAATGATCCATTTTCATGGTATCGATGATGAACAGGTACCTGTGTGGACGACCCGGTTTTTTGAAACAGAAATGAAGAAAGCAGGCAATTATTTTGAACTACACACTTTTGAGGGAAGGAAACACTATCTGGGAGACGGTAATCCCGGGTATTCACGCTATTTTGATGAAGATATTCTTGAAACTGCCGACAATTTTCTAAGGAAGTTTGGTTTTCTTGATCAATGAATCATCAGTTCCCTTCCCTCAAAGATTATATTTCACACGTCAATTGCCAGAAGAAGAAATATATGCCTTAATTAAGAAATAATTAATATTATCCTGGTAAATATCTCGTCAGACATCATTCCAAAGCGTTGGTAATCCCCCTAAGGAAGGCCTGCCAGTCGATAGTGCCGCTGGGTGAACATCCTGTTCGCACAACAACGAGTTCCTTTGAGGGCAGAATGAATATTCTCTGGCCTTCGTAACCAGAACAATAGAAAAGATCATCGGGCTGATCGGGGAATTCTCCGTTCTTGTTAAGCCAGAACAGAGCGCCATACTGACCGTCCGATCCATTAGCAGGTGTGGTGGTATAGCTCACCCAATCCTCAGGGAAGATCTGTTCGCCCAGCCAGTTGCCATTGTGCAGATACAGAAGGCCAAACCGGGCATAATCGCGCATGGTTGCATAAAGATATGACGAACCAACGAAAGTACCTGATGCATCTACTTCCCATATCACACTGCGCATACCGGTTTTGTTGAAAACCGCCTTGCGGGGATATGCAAGGTAATCTTCATGGCTGCTGAAGGCAGTCCGAAGGTAATCCAGTATGATGTTGCTCGATCCTGAGGAATATGACCATACGGAATCAGGCTGGGCAATGAGCTTTTTGTTTGTTGCATAATCGCCCATATCTCCGTTTTTCAACAACATTGTCGTAGTGTTGGTAAGTCTCAGTTTATAATAGGCTTCACTGAATTCGAGCCCGCTTGTCATATTCATCAGATTGTCAAGGGTGATATTTCTCCTGTCATCCTTCGCCCATTCTTCAATTTTCAAAGGCGCCTTTATATCAATCAGGTTATCCTTAACCATTGCCCCGACCATTGCATTTGAAAAGCTCTTGGCCATAGACCAGCTCAGGAACCTTATGCCGGGATTGAAATCACTACGGAACCTTTCTGCAACAATCTGGTCCTTATAAACAACAGTTACTGCAAAGGTTCCCTTATAATTAATGGTATCTTCAAAGACTCTGTCGAGCATGTTATTAAGAACCGTTATATCAATTCCGGATGGAATCGTGTCACTTAGCAGGTCGCCTGCGGGCCAGGGGATGGTGTCAGGATCACCCGGAGGCATAGAAATCTGAGGATAATCAAGTTCAAGAACATCTTCTTTTGAAAAATCCCTTACGAGGGTACATCCGAGCCCTTCGTTAAAAACAACCACTGCCTTCCATATACCTAACAGTTTACTGGTCACTGTCTTGTTGTCAGTGTCAACAGACGTTTTAGTATAAACAACAGGAAAAAAATTGATCTCTTCCTTTTCAATGCTCTCCTGGGTCCTCCCGGCAACAAACACTCCTGATGCTACACTCTTGGCAGCATAGCCTGTGATGCCCGGCGACAGATAACTGATGTACAGCAATGCACACCCAATAAGCATGATAAAGAAATACAAGAAGAAGAGTAATATGCGCTTTTTCATCAGTATATGATTTTGATTTTAACGGTCTGATGGAACCGCACATGATTGAAAATCATATTCATTATATGTTTGCGTTTGAATTCAATCATGTGGGTTTCATCAGTAAATAATTTTGTTTTTAATGGTATGAAGAAACCCGCTTTAACTGATAATTATTATTTGTGAATTTGATACATTTGGGTTGCATAACGGTACTTTTATCATTATGCAAATTAATTAATTCTCCGGCAATATATAATAAAACAGCACTCCATAATTATTCTGTAATTCTGCAATTCTTCTTCCATCCATATTAGTATATTCCGGATGCACCCGGAAACAAGCACCCGCCACCTGGATTCGGTCGGCTTCAACCCGTTCAACCCATAACTGCTTCTTGTTAAAAGCTGCACCATGATCACGATGGAAAAAGGGCTCAATAAAATACAATGAAACCCATATGTGTTTCATACACAAACACGTATGTATATAATTATCAAACATGTGCGGTTCTATCCGTCCTTTAAAATAAATTATATACGGATGAAATGAAAAATATCTCCATAATTATGATAATTTTAAACCGTTATTATGTCACTGGCTGACAAAACAATGGTTGGTGATGATAACAAAATGACAGAAGAAACACCCCGGAAAAACAACATATGTTAAATTGAAAAGACCATGAAAAAGTACTCAGTGTACCTGTTTAGTATTCTCCGTATCCTCATAGGATGGCATTTCCTGTATGAAGGTGTCACCAAGCTCCTGACTCCCGGATGGACGTCCAAATTTTATTTGCTTGGCTCGAGATGGATCTTTGCCGACCTGTTCCATGCAATGGCCTCATCGCCGGCAATAATAAAGATCGTTGATTTCATGAATGTGTGGGGGCTGATACTTATCGGGCTGTCATTGATAGTCGGGCTGCTGGTACGCTGGTCGTCAATTGCCGGGGCTTTTTTGCTTCTCCTTTACTATATTGCCTATCCGCCCCTTCTGGGCTATTCCTTCGGAGCAATTACTGAAGGCAACTACCAGTGGGTGGATAAGAACCTGATTGAACTGGTCATGCTTATAGTTTTTGCCACTCTCCCTGTTGGCTACCTGTTTGGTTTTGACCGTTGGATAAAGCGCTGGAAAGAAGAGAGACCCAGCGCCCCGGTACCCGGACCGGTAACGCCCG
Organism: Bacteroidales bacterium; assembly: GCA_040769065.1. Classification (GTDB taxonomy): domain Bacteria; phylum Bacteroidota; class Bacteroidia; order Bacteroidales; family VadinHA17; genus LD21. Next base: position 2,882,086 of record JAXGLU010000001.1, on the reverse strand, counting down.
ACAGTGAAGATAAACTGTCATGCAAGAGACGCGAGCTGATACGCGACCTGATAAGTGTGCCGTTCCTTGGAGCTTTTGCATATGCTATCTATAAAAAGAACAAATGGGATAGTTTTGAAAAAAAATTCCTGTCCGACAAGGTTGATGCAGTGAGCAGTGCAACGGTAAAAAGCTTCCAGTTTACATCGCTTGACGACCTTAAAGGCCAGATACCCAAAGGGAAGATAAAAGACATGGAGCTAAGCCGGCTTGTTATGGGAGGCAACCTTATTGGTGGGTGGGGCCATGCCCGCGACCTGATATATGTTGATGAACTGATAAAGAAATACCACACCGATGAAAAGGTGATGCAGACATTCGAGCTTGCCGAGAGATGTGGGATAAATGCCATCATAGTTAATCCGGCTACCTTTCGGGTAATTAATAAATACTGGCACGAAACAGGAGGAAAGATAAAAATTATCTCCGACTGCGGTGTTGGAAAAGATTTCATGGAAGGAATTGAGCTCTCAGAAAAAGGAGGAGCAGCGGCAATGTATAGCCATGGCGGTAAAACAGATGCAAGGGTTTATGCCAACGATGAGTCTGTTTATGAAGAACTGGCAAAAGGTATTGACCTTATCCGCAGCCTGGGCAAACCCGCGGGCATTGGAGCCCATCGGATTGAAACAATCAGTGCATGTGTGGAGCATGGTGTAAAACCCGACTTCTGGGTAAAAACCCTTCACACACACGATTACTGGTCAACACAGATGGATCAGGAGAAGAAAGATGTAACCGAACCGGGATGGAAAGACAACAATTTCTGTCTCAAGCCGCAAGAAACCATTGATTTTATGAGCAAGCTCGAAGAACCCTGGATTGCCTTCAAAATTCTTGCTGCAGGGGCTATTAAACCTGAAGCAGGCTTCAAATATGCCTTTGATAACGGAGCCGACTTCATTTGTGTTGGAATGTATGATTTCCAGATTGTGGATGACACTAATATCGCCCTGAACTGCCTGGCGGAAGTAAACAGGACGAGACCATGGAGAGGTTAGCCTGGAAAGGTGCCACCTTTTTTCATTACATCTCAACTCATTCAGCCAATTATAAAGTCTCCCGGAACATCTTTCAGCCGGGCAATGTTGTGATTCCTTCTTGTCATTCAGACAGATCTTACAAAACATTTCGTGTAAAAGCCTGTATAAGAAGTTTTTGTGTTTCCTTGAAAAGAGTCGTAATATTATGGAGGTTACACATAAAACATATGAGTTGCAGGACGGACTGTTGTAATTTTTTTCTATAATTGTAATTAACGAACAACTAATAAATACGTGTATGAAAACCAGACCTTTACCAATGTTCTTCGTACTGGCTTTTGCAGCAATAATTACTGCAAATGCCCAGACTGAAACACAGAATAAGATCACATATCACGATCCGGGATTAAAGAAGGTGGTACAAGTGGCCATAGTGGTGCGCGACATTGAAGCAACCGCCAGGCTATGGGCGGAACTTCTCGACGTGCCTATGCCTCCTATCAGTACCACGAGGCCGGGCAATGAGGTTAAGGAAATCTATCGCGGGAAGCCCACTGAAGGGCAGACCAAACTTACATTCTTTAACCTCGGTCAGGTTGTAATTGAACTTATGCAGCCAATTAATGAAGGTACCAGCTGGAAGGAATTCCTCGACACAAAAGGGGAAGGAGTACAACACCTGGGATTTCAGGTGGTTGATCCGGTTAAGACATCCGAAGCGCTTGAAAAAGCAGGTTACCCGGTCATACACAGGGGACGATACGATTCGGATAACGGCACCTATATTTATCATGACACCCAGGATGCTCTAGGTGTGATCATTGAACTGCTTCATTCAGACGAAAAGAAGTAAAAAGGAATTTCTGAATAGAATAATATATAAATATATAACCACTTATTCAGAATATTATGATGAAACCCACATGATTGAATTTTAATTCTATCAAGTAATGAATATATTTTTCAATCATGTGCGGTTCCATCAGACCATTGAAATAAAGATTATATACGGATGAAATACATAAGACAACTATTTATCACAACATTTCTTATTGCTGCTGGGCTGACAGCATACGGACAGCAGGAAACATATCATAAATCTTTCGTAGAAAAATTCAACAGGTCTGAACTCAGAAATTTCAGAGCCAACATTGGCCGTCCCGGAGCGGAGTTCACATGGGAATCAGGTGTGCCTGCAGCCATTGAAAAAAAGACTAAGGTCCTATCTTTCAGGATAGGCCCGGGAGATCCTCCGGGTGCAGGCCGGGGACCTGAAATCGTTTCCAGCAAGTACACCCATTTCGGGACCTATGCTGCACGCATCAAAGTTCCCAAAGTCAAAGAAATACAACCTAATGCCGGTGTTGTTGTAGGTTATTTCACATATCATACCGACACCATTGACGGCCTGAGTGAAATTGATTATGAGTGGCTCGTTGCAGATCCTGAGATAATCTATATCGGAACCTGGACAGGTTACAGGGGTGATCTTCGCAGAATCGGCCGGACCATAAACCTAGCCAAGGGGATCATTTACAACACTTCATACAGGGAACGCAAAAGTGGAATCAGGAGGCCCCTTACAGGAGTTCAGAGCCAACCCGAAACCATTCCCGCTATAGAGGGTTACGATGCCTCCTCGCAGTTTTACACCTATGGCTTTGACTGGTATCCTGACCGTATCCGCTGGTGGATGCTTCATCCTTCAACAGCCGATACGATTGTATTGTGGGATTACACCGGGTCAACCGAAGGCATTCCGCAGAATCATACCCGTTACAGGTTTAATTTCTGGCACACTGCCGACTGGCCTGTTGAAACCAACCCCAATTCTATTGAAAGACCCCTGCATCCCTACGAAACAGAAGTTGACTGGATGTCGTACAATCCGCTTAAACCACCGAAAAGAAGAAAGGCAAGGCCGGATAAATAATCATTCTGACAAAATAAAATATACTCTTTTATGATCCTTTAGCAGGCTAAGTTTTAATGTTTTAACCGTTAAGGGCACTAAGTATTTTCACAAAGGGATCAAAGGGCTTCTTTATTTCAGGAAGCAAGTCCGCTTCTGTATTTTTTGAACGAGGCTTCTTCAGGCTTGACACTCCATCCGGAGAGGATACCTCCGTAAAAGTAGAAGGTGACATCAAATACAACATTGCTGTTCTGCTCTATTACCTTGTAGCATTTTGTGGCTCCGTATTCATCGGTCAGTTGATACTCGCCAAGGTTGAGAGGTGTTGTTTCATTATCCTTCATGAACTGGCCGGCTATTGCTTCTGCTATTGGTTGAAGAGAATCGTCCCTCCTGGGAGTATTTACAAGGCGGTCAACATAATCCTCGGCTGTTTTACCCCTCATGGCATTCTGAACCAACCTTTCCACCGTTGCCTGATCTGCTTTTTTCAGTTCCGGTAAAGACATGGCTTTCACCAGACTGAGCTGAGACCGCATGGTAAGGTTCACCGCATTCATAATTGCCTTGTTCTGGAACGGATCAGGATTCACTGATTTTGTGACCAGTATTTCCGTTCCCGATTTTACAAGTTTACGCGATGCCCGGGCACTGTCGGCATATTCCCTGAACCTGGCCCGCACTTCAGGCGATCTCAGGCTGTTGATTGTAAATATTGAAATACCTTCTGCGCCATTATTTAAAGCAGCATCCATACATTCAAACATCTCCGGACCATTGGTCGCCGTCATTCCGCAATACAGTGTCGTCATCTGATTTTTATCCCTGACATTCTCAATGGTGCAGTCGGATATAAAACTCACGTCGCCGGTATAAAAATTATGATATACCATCGGGAAGACTATATCGAGATTCCATTTGCCCCAATCCTGGCGGACCATCTGTCTTGACATTGCAGGGGTGGGAAAGGGTGATGCAGCCATTACTTTTCCGTATGAATGGACTACTTCGGCAATCTCATTGGCTACTTCAGTTATCTGGTCGCAGCGGAACTGCAGCCATTTTTCATCGACAGACGGGTCTTCCTGCTCGCGGGGATCGTAACCGTATTTCTCTTGAAATAACCTTATCATCTCGGGGTGATATCCGAAATCCCATTCGGGGTATTCCCTGTCCTGTACAATGCCGTATCTCGACCACAGGGTTGTTGGAAGTATCACATCCACAAAGCGATGATAGTCTATTGCAATGCCATTCAGCCCTTCAACTTCGCAATAAGCAATAATTTTCTTTTTTATATGCTCCCTGACTTCAGGCAATGCCGGACACATGAACTTATAATAATCAACGTAAGCCTTGATATTAGCCAGGCTCTCTCCCTTCCTGTTAACACTTAACCATTCGGGATGCTCCTTTAAAATGAGATTTCTGTCATGCTCAGGATTCAAAGTCCATAGCCATGCATAAACCTCTATGCCGTACTTATGTGCAATGGGGATGGCAACGCGATAATCGTCGGGTGTGGGGGCATTAAGCATGATTCCATCGAGGCCTGCTTCATTCATAACAGCACACACGGAATCGAAATTCATTCCGGGGCGGTAATCGAGCCAGGTCCAGAACATCGGGTATCCAGCAGACTTCTCTGCTTTCTTGCATGATGATGCAGCCATGCTTATCAATACTGCAAACAAAACGATACTTTTTAGATTTTTCATTTTTTTGATTTTATGGTTTTATATTCAAATATCGATGAGAATCAAACATGTTGATATTTTATACAGTGCGCATTATTAGGTCTTTAGCCGTTTTGAGGCCATATCTGAGAGTCTTTATACCCACACCAACCGGGATCTTCCTGATTACAGATTGTCAAAATTAATCCATTTTTCCCATGGGGAAAGGGAAACAGAGCAATTCCGGGGGCTTGCAACTGTTAATTTTTCTAAAATAGTTACAGGAAAATGCGAATTCAGGGATGAAGAGTGCAGGTGGAGGAGGATATTGTTGTTAATTATTTCACAGAGGAACCTTATTTCCCCTCGCATCCCGGTCCGGTGATAATGCTTCGTCCTCCTCTCACGGGCTGAACGAGTATCTTTGCATTTATCCGGTCTTTCATGGCTCCGACATGTGATATTACACCAATCATCTTCCCGTCCTGCCTTAGACTGGCAAGTGTGCCCAGAGCTGTTTCAAGGGTCTCGTCATCGAGTGTGCCAAAACCTTCATCGAGGAAAAGGGAATCGACTCTTACGTTTCTTCCTGCCATACGTGAGAGCCCTAGGGCGAGGGCAAGGCTGACAATAAAAGATTCCCCACCCGACAGGTTCTTTGTTGAGCGAATCTCTCCGGCCTGGTAATTATCCACAACATTCAGCTCAAGGGGTTTTTCCCTGTCGCGGATCAGCAGGTAGCGATCACTGAGTTTTGAAAGCTGTGAATTGGCATGCGACACAACAATCTCAAAAGTAAGTCCCTGTGCAAAATTCCGGTATTTGGTGCCTTCCCTGGAACCAATGAGGTCATTGAGTCTGCTCCATTTCTCAACTATCCTGCTCTGAATATTGATCTTTTGTCCAATCAGTTCCCCCTTTGCCCTGGCTTCATTGTTGCTTTGGATTCTCTGGCTCAATGCTCCTGTTTCCTGAAGAAGCATATCAAGGGCCAGGGTTGTTTCCGACAGTCGGGCAACCAGATTGTCAAGGGGTTCGTTCGTCAGATTTCTGGAAGATTCTTCCGTCAGTTGCCTCTGCCTGTCGGTTCTTCGTGTTGTCAGGGATGTCTTCATGGTATCCAGCCGGTTAGCTTCCATCTCGAGCTGTTCCCTTTCTTCGGCCGGCAGCCGGCAGGATATAAAATCCGCTTCATCAGCAAAGCCATGCCTGGCAACATGCCCTGCAAACTGGTCTTCCAGATTGTCGAGCTCTGCCTGTCTGTTAGCAATATTTGTCTTCAGGTCATTTATCCTGTTTTCGTTCCCGGAAAGCTTCTGCAGGATTGCCTGCAATACCTCCCGGGCAGATGATCTTAACTCTTCTGCTTTCTGCAGAGCATCCCTTGATTTTTCTTCCTCTTCATTCACGTTTTTCTCCCCGAAGGATTCCAGCCGAATGATTTTCAGTTCTTCAAGTCGTTTTTTCTGTGACTCAAGCTCAATAGTTTTTGCTCTTAGATCAGACTCCTTCGCATTTATGATCTCAGTACAAACCTTTATTTCAGCATGCAGCGATTTTATTGAATCATCGGCTTCAGTTTTTCGTTTTTCATAAGCCAGCCAGCTGTTCTTTCTTTTTTCCAGGGAATCGACCAATGAATCAAGGCCTTTCCGGGTTTCAGGCAATTCTGCAACGCCAAAAGGTCTGATCAACCGTCTCAGGGCTTCCGTTTTGTGGCTCAGGCTGACATCCAACCTTTCCACTTCCGCAGATTTTGCCGCGGCATTTTCTTCGAAGGCTGATATCTGCTGGGAAACCATGTCTCTCTGGTTTCTAACCTGACCAAGCTTCTCTGTCAATATTTTTCCTTTTTCGTGTAATTCGGTAAGCTTCTGGTTAAGAACGCCATATCTGCCCAACACTCCCAGAAGGATTTCCAGCTCCCGTTCCGAATCGGTTGCCGAAGGAATGTTACCCTTTGAGTAAGGATGATCAAGCGATCCGCACAGGGGACATGGCTTGCCATCTTCCAGTAGTTTACGCTCTGTTTCAAGATCGGCTATTTTCCGAAGTTCGGCCAGATGGAGAATGAGCTGATCTTTTCTCTGCTGGATCTCCTCCGGTTTTTTACCTTCAAGGAGCTTGTTTATTTCACTGATTATCCTGCCAATATTTTCCGATTCCTTCTTATCCTGTTCTGACAGCACGGTCAGTTCCTGATTCAGCCTGGCAATTTCCTGTTGCTTTTTTTCAAGGTTTTGGCGTGTTGCAGCCAGGTTGTTTTTAGCAGACATAAGCTGGTCGCGGGTTTCACCAAGGCTTGAAAATTCCGCCCTGATTCCTGCCAGTTCTGCTATCAGGGAGGCATCGTTGCTATTATCGGACAGGTATTTTTGTATCGCTTCCAGTTCACCTTCACAAAAAGATATCGAATTTCTGAAATTCTGTATTTTATCTGCCTCCCGTGCTTTGTCAGCCTGAAGATTTCCCATTGCAGTCTCAATGCTTCCCAGGCCTGACAAGGTTTGTGCTATCTCCTGATCCGTTGACCTTACCTTCAGAGTAAGTTTTAGAAGATCTTCGTTCTTTTTTCTTATTTCGCCGAAATTGCTTTCTGCGGCATCGAATGCAGCCCGGGCAGATTCAGCCTGGTTCTTTAGTTCCGGAACCAGATGGAGGTAGCTCTTAAGAGAATTGCCATCCTCGTTCTGCTGTTTTCTCAGCGCCATGACATTGGCATATTCCCCGTCAAGCACCATGGCTCTTTTTGCGTTTTTCAGCACCCTGAGCCGAGGCTGGAATTCATTTAACTCCTCTGCCAGAGCTTTCTCCTCCATCTCAATAATTGAAAGATCTGATTTAAGGTCATTGATCTTTTTCAGCCAGGAGATGGCATTTTCAATGTTTTCCTTCTCTTTTGTCCGGATAATCTTTATACTGTTCTTTTCCTCGAGTTCTTTTCCGATCTGTTCCGCTTCATCAGGACTGAGAATAGTTATGCCCCTGTTCTCGGCGATGAGTTCCCTGAGCTTCTCCCCTTCCGACTTATGTCGTTCGAACACATATTTTGAGATATCGCTGTATATTTCCGTTCCGGTTATCTGTTCCAGTATCGGCGCTCTCTCATTTCCTGTTGCCTGAAGGAAGGCAGCGAAGTTGCCCTGTGCAAGCATCATCGACTGGACGAAGCGGCCATAATCCATTCCGGTGATATCTTCCACTTTTTTTTCTGCAGTTGAAAGTTGAGATGCCAGTATTGCACCCGTATCCGCATTTGAGATCTCGTGCCTTGGATCCTGCAGGGCTCCGGAAGCTTTCTCCCTTGCGCGCCACTGGCTCCAGAATGCTCTATAGCGGCCTTTGTCGGTTTCAAATACCACCTCCGCAAAGCAAACTCCTGTCTGACGCGACATAAGCTCATTTGTTGTTTTTGATATAACCTTGAGTCGCGGGGTTCGCCCGTAAAGAGCCAGGCAGATTGCATCGAGAATGGTTGATTTGCCTGATCCAGTCGGTCCTGAGATAGCAAAGATCCCGTCGGACGTATATTCCGGAACCGTAAAATCTATTGACCATTCGCCGACAAGGGAATTGAGATTTTTGAACCGTAGTTTCAGTATTTTCATTTTCTATCCTTAATCAGCGTTTGAATCTGAATTTACCATTGAAAGTCTTGCTTCAGCATATGTGTTTTCAAGCTGCCTGCGCTCGTCAGGATCACTAATGCCTGAGGCATCGAGACACCTGCTGAAAACTTCGGAATCGTCAAGGCTATCAAGCGTTTCGTTTTCTGAAACGGGTGTTATAGCCAGGTTTGCTATATTTCTGTTCTTAATTCTCAGTATCTCAAGTTTCGTGTTTTCGGTAAGGCCGTCAAAATGTGCGGTGATGTCGGTAGCCAGAGCAGGGGAAGTAATATCAATTTCAACCCAGGCTTCCGTTTCCCGGGCAATTAATCCTTCGATCTCCCACGATGCCGTTTCAATATCTCCTGAAACCGAAATCAAATTCCTGAAACAGGGTACAGGATGCTCAGTTATTACGGGCAAGAGTTGTTTGAATTCAACAATAACGACCTTTTTTGTCTGGCCGGCTTCCGCAAATCCCATTGGGATTGGAGAACCCGGATATCTGATAATTTCAGAATTACCGGCAGTCTGTGCCATATGAAGATGTCCAAGGGCCATATAGTCAAATCCTTTCGAAATGCTGTTTCCGTCAACATGTGCAATTGATCCGATATAAAGTTCTCTCACGCCGTCGCCTTCAACAGTTCTTGCATGCCTTGTAAATAAATGCCCCATGCCGATGACCGGAACACGTTGCCTGTGATCCTGAAGTTCTTCCGCCAGTGCAGCAATCATGGCATAATGGTTTTCTATCCCGAGCATAAGCTTCCTGGATTTTTCGTCGGGACTTTCTCCTGCTTCAACTGTGCGTATATCGCGGTCGCGAAGAAAAGGAACCGCGCAGACTATAGCTTCCGGCGCTCCATCAACATCTCTCAGAACGAATATTTCGTCTTCAGGATTCTCTGTTGCAGCACCTACAACATAAATATTAAGAGCTCCTAGAAGGTTTTTGGGCGCATCAAGGAACGTAGGAGAGTCGTGGTTGCCTCCGATAACAACCGCATGCCTGCAGCCTGTTTCATGAATCCGGCTAAGGAAACGGTAGTAAAGCTCCTGTGCGCGGTTGGGTGGTGTCGTTGTATCAAAAACATCGCCCGATAACAGCAACAGCCCGATTTGTTGATTTGTCATGAATTTAATCAGCCATTCGAGAAAGGCCTCAAACTCATCGTAGCGCTTCCAGTCATAAAGTGATCTCCCCAGATGCCAGTCGGATGTATGGAGAATTCTCATATGAAAATAAAACCGTTATATTAATAATAATCAAGTGGTTCGCCTGGAGACTTATTTAATATCATTTTCCTGTTATCCCGTTTATAGTGGTATGAAGGTTACATTTGAAAAATAATCTTAAAACTAATATTTTTCACCCGGTTTTTTTACTTTATAGCTGTCCCAAGCTAGAATTAATTTCCTATGTGCATCCTGTTCGGAAACAGGTATCGCATTGGCCGATGGATACCGTTTACCGGATGCCCGGTACTTAGCGCCGGAGTTTAAGGTTTCGGGCTTAAAACCCTCCCAATCAATATTTTGAAAGGATTCCCTATGCAGCAAAGATGTTATACATGATTGCTGCCAGCAGAGCTCCGATGGCAGGTCCCAGTATTGGAACCCAGGAATATTTCCAGTCGCTGTCTCTCTTGTTTTTTATTGGAAGTATGAAATGCATTATCCTTGGCCCGAGATCACGGGCAGGATTGATCGCATAACCTGTAGGACCACCTAAGGAAAGACCTATTCCCAGGATGACCAGTGCCACCGGGAGGGCATTCAGAGCACCGAGTCCTACCTCCGGTTCTGCCATATAAAGCACTGCAAGAGCCAGAATATAAGTGCCGATAATCTCCGTGATCAGGTTATACCAGTAACTTCTTATATTGGGTATTGTACAGAAAACTGCCAGTTTTGAATCGGCATCATCCGTTGCATCGAAATGCTTTTTATATGCCAGCCAGGCAAGTGTTGTTCCGAACATGGCCCCGAGCATCTGGGCACTTATGTACAACGGCATCAGTGAGGCTGAGAATTTATGGGAAAGGACCAATGCCAGGGTTACGGCAGGGTTCAGGTGTGCTCCGCTCACTGAAGCCGATATCAGCACTCCTGTGAAGACAGCCACGGCCCATCCGAAGGTTATAACTATCCAGCCGCCATTGTTCCCTTTGGTCTTGTTAAGAAGGACATTCGCTACAACTCCGCTTCCCAGACAGAGTATCATGGCAGTACCGAAGAATTCTGCAAAAAATGCGTTCATGGTGTTTACGTTAATTGTTATTTAAAATGATGTCCAGGCTTCCGCGGCTTTAACAGCCCGATGCCAGCCTTTTATAAGCGATTCAGTTTCATCACTCTTCATCTTCGGCATGAAAGCCCGGTCGAGCTGCCATTGTTTGCCAAGATTCGAGGCATTATCCCAGTAACCGGTTGCGAGGCCAGCCAGATAGGCCGCACCCAGGGCCGTGGTTTCAGTGACTTTTGGTCTTACAACCCCGGTCTGAATAAGGTCAGCCTGGAACTGCATAAGGTCATTGTTGACTGTTGCTCCTCCGTCAACCCTCAATTCGCGGATATCAATCCCGGAATCATTCTTCATTGCCTGAAGCACCTCCCATGTCTGGAAAGCTATGCTGTCAAGGGCTGATCGCGCTATATGGGCAGACGTTGTACCCCTGGTAATGCCCACTATGGTTCCTCTTGCATGCTGGTTCCAGTACGGGGCCCCCAGCCCTGCAAAAGCCGGAACAAAATATACCCCTTCGCTACTTTTAACCTGACCTGCGAGTTTCTCCACATCTTCCGACCTGCTTATCAGGCCCAGTCCATCGCGAAGCCATTGTACAACAGCTCCGGCAATAAAGATGCTGCCTTCAAGTGCATAAATTGTTGAGTCACCGATTTTCCACGCGATAGTGGTCAGCAGTCTGTTCTTTGACTCAATGGGTTTCTGCCCTATATTCATCACCATAAAACAGCCGGTCCCATAAGTGTTCTTCACCATGCCAGGTTCCGTACACATCTGCCCGAAAAGAGCAGCCTGCTGATCGCCGGCAATGCCTGCAACAGGGATTGATGAAGAGAAAAGACCATCGGTTGTACCGTATATTTCACTTGAAGATCTCACCTCGGGCAATACTGAAGCCGGTATATTGAAAATATCAAGCAATTCCTCATCCCATTTCAGTGTGTGGATATTAAAAAGCATTGTTCTTGAGGCATTGGAGACATCAGTGATGTGCATCTTCCCTTTTGTCAGGTTCCATACCAGCCAGGTGTCAACAGTACCGAATGCAAGTTCGCCCTTATCTGCAAGATCCCTGGCTCCTTCAACATTATCAAGAATCCATCTGACCTTTGTTGCTGAAAAATATGCGTCAATGATAAGGCCTGTTTTCTTCCGGATTAAATCCCCGTGTCCCAATTCCTTAAGCTGGTCACAATAATCCGAGGTCCTTCGGTCCTGCCATACAATGGCATTATAAACCGGCTTGCCCGTGGCCCTGTTCCATACTATCGTCGTTTCGCGTTGATTGGTAATTCCAATCCCTGCCACGTCAGAACTGCCGATTCCCGCTTTTGCCAACGATTCAATAGCAACACCAATCTGTGTTGACCATATTTCCTCGGGATCATGTTCTACCCATCCGGGTCGTGGAAAAATCTGGTTGAATTCTTTCTGTGCCGATGCGACCGGTTGCCCGTTATGATTAAAAAGTATTGCCCTGGAGCTGGTTGTTCCCTGATCGAGTGCTAGAATTAATTTATCCATTTTGGGAAAGAATTTTTTTAATCTGTTTAATTCAATAATATCGATTCTTTACTGTATTCCTTTGTATTACCCTGGTGAACTTCATGGTTTGAAATTTTTTAAGCACAAAGAACAAAAAGGATATTACAAAGGATACACAGAGTCAATGAAATATTTTAGTTATTGTTCCTACAAATAATTCATTGCCAAATTTTTGTATTCAGTTAGCTGTTCTTCCTGCCATTCCTTGTCATATCCCATCTCGTCAGCCATGATTTTAATCACTTCCGGAGCAATATTAATGCTGGCTTTGGCGTCGAGAAACAATGCCCGGGTTCTTCTTGCCAGAATGTCTTCGGCTTTCACCGGCATTTCATTCCTGCATATCCAAACTATCTCGGCTTTTGTATAAAGAAGATCGGGATGCAGTTTCTCACCCAATGACTGATTGTCAGTTATCATCAATTCAATTTCTTCTGCGCCATCGCCATATATTCTTAATCGTCCTTTGTTCAAAGGCTTTCCATCCGAAAGCAATCTTAATTTACGGGTTGTGCATGCTATCTTTGGAAGAATGCCTGCCTTTATTCCCCTGTCGATCGTTTCTTCGGCCATACGCCGGTAAGATGTCCATTTACCTCCGGTTATTGAGAGCAAGCCTGACGGGTTAAGGGTTATTTTATGCCTCCGTGAGACTTCCTTTGTAGCCGATGGATTGCCAGGATCAGCTGCCAATGGACGCAAACCTGCAAAAATGCATTTTATGTCTTTTCTTTCCGGTTTCCTGGTAAGATATTTTCCTGCAGTATGCAGAATAAATTCTATTTCTTTTTCCAGCGCTTTGGGTTCGTTGCTTATATCATCAAGAGGGGTGTCGGTGGTGCCTACAACCACCTTGTCGTACCAGGGAATGGCAAAAAGAACCCTTCCGTCATCAGTTTTGGGAATCATAACAGCCGATGAGCTGTTAAGGAATGAATTGTCGAGAACAATATGCACTCCCTGACTCGGACGAACTGTAGGCATGGAACCGGGATTATCCATTTTGTGTATTTCATCGGTAAATACCCCTGTGGCATTGATCACAATTCTTCCTTTAATGGTATATTCCGAACCGGAGATCATATCTACAGCCCTGACACCGCTTATTTTTTTGTTCTCGTCTTTAGTAAGAGCTATAACCCTGAAATAGTTAAGCGGAATGCCTCCACGGGCAACAGTTGCATTGGCCAGGGTTATGGCCATGCGGGAATCATCAAACTGGCCATCGTGGTATACAATACCTCCCTTCAAACCATCACTATAAAGAAGGGGCAGCCGCTCCAAAGCTTTTTTCTTACTAATGAAATATGACTTCCCCAAACTCAGGCGCCCGGCAAGAAGATCATAAAATTTCAGGCCTACAGTGTATAAGAACACATCCCATAGAGTGTAGACCGGTATAATGAATTCCTGGTCTGCTGTAAGGTGAGGTGCGTTTTTCAACATAAGGCCTCTTTCATGCAAAGCTTCCTTAACCAGGAGGACATCGCCCTGTGCCAGGTAACGAACTCCTCCATGAACCAGCTTAGTACTGCGTGAAGAAGTTCCCTTTGAAAAATCAGATTGTTCCAGAAGAATTGTTTTAAATCCACGTGCTGAAGCATCAAGTGCTATCCCCAGGCCAGTGGCACCTCCGCCTGTCACTATAACGTCCCATAATTGATCCTGATGTTCTTCGAGCCTGTGAGTTAGTGTTTTACGATCCATGTAAGTCGATTTATTTTTGGGGAATAATGTTACAAAGAATATTCCATAAATCAATAAGAATAAGCAGGAGGAGATTGAAAAACAGGATTCGGTAAGAATAAATCCGGATCTTATCGCTGTCCGATGGCTGATGACAACCGATATTTGACGAAGTCCACCGCAAATATTTTCTTAAATATTATCGATGGACTTCAGTCTGTTAAATTTATAAATATCGATATTTTACTATATTCCTTTGCGTTAACCTCAGTGATTGACTTAGTGACATTTGTGGTTAAAAATTAATAATCACAAATGACTCAGATGATTTCACGAACTTTATAATTCAATTAAAGTCTGAGACTTCCTGATAAATCAACTAAATGACCTGCCTCTTTTTCTAATAAAATTTAAGGCAGGCAGGTGATGTTGAAGGATATTCTTTTACAGGCTCTTCCGGCAGACCGGTTTTAGCATTGATCCTGAAAACCGCGATATTGTCAGATCTCTGGTTGCCAACAAGGATAAATTTCCCTGAAGGATCGATTGTAAAATTACGCGGCCAGTCGCCACCGCATGAAGTGTGACCGGCAAGACTCAGTAATCCGTCAGCTCCAATCGCAAACGTCACTATTGTATTCTCCCCCCTGTTCGATCCGTATAAATACTTCCCGTCTTTGCCAATATGGATATCGGCACAGTAGTTTTTACCACTGAAATCTTTTGAAGTGGTTGGCAGTGTCTGCAGAAGCTGAAGACCGTTACTGTCGTCAACATTGAAAACCATTACTGTTGATCCAAGTTCATTAATGACATACAGCTTTGAGCCGTCGGGCTTGAACACGAAATGCCGCGGCCCTTCACCTTCAGGCAGTTGAACATAAGGATTGGTTGAAGGTGTCAGCCTTCCGCTTGTCCTGTCAAAATCATAAACCAATACTTTGTCAAGGGCAAGATCGGTAACATAGACTTTCTTACCTGCAGGATCGCTCAATATCATATGAGCGTGCGACCTGTCGGGTGGATTCTTAATATAAAACAGTGTGTCGGTAACACTTTCAGGAATACCTTCCGCATCAAGTTTTATGACGGCGACGGATCCTCTCGAATAGTTAGCCATAAACACGAATCCTTTGTCTGATGAAAGAGAGATATAACATGGCCCGCCGTTCGGGACTGCCATTTCGTGCATTTTAACAATCTGACCGTTTTTTTCGTCGTACCTAAGGGTTGTCAGACCTCCGCCCGGCTCACCCTTGAATTCCCTTACCTCATTGGCCACATAAAACATTTTTTTCTCCGGCAAATAACAGAAATAAGAAGGGTTCGGACCGGCATCATGACCTGATATCTTTGTCAGCTCTCCGCTGGCGGGGTTAAAATCATACATATTAAATCCGGCTTCACCAGGATCGCGGGTATATCCTGCAGTGAAGAGCCTGTAATCATTACTGCTGCAACCGGTCATTGCCAGGTTTATAAGAATCAGAAAAACAGAAAGCTGCATAGAAAGGAATTTCATTCAATATCGATATTAAATAGTTAGTATTAAAACATTTGGTTCTTCGGGTTGTCAGCCTGACAGTCGAAGAACCTTTATTATTTTGATTTAACAAGGGCAGGGAATGACAAGCAAAACTACAGTTCAAAGCTGTCGCATTCTCGATAGGCATTTATTACCCGGGCTTCACCTTCCCTGGTTCCTCTTTTGCTTATCCCATGCTCCATACAAATAACGCCGTCATAGTTACGGCTGAAGAGATATCTGAATACATTTTTGAAGTTTATCTCACCTGTACCAGGTTCGTTCCGACCGGGATTATCTCCGCAGTGGAAAGCTCCGATCTCGCTCCAGGCAGCGGCAATATTTGGAATGAGGTTGCCTTCTGTGATCTGCTGATGATATATGTCATTAACAATCTTGCATGACGGCCTGTTAACGGCTCTGCATATCGAATAGGCCTGAGGAATTCCTGTGAGGAATAATCCGGGATGGTCGTTGATGGTGTTCAGTGGTTCAAGAACCATTGTAAGCCCTGCCGGTTCAAGAATGTCGCAGCAATATCTCAGGTTATCAATAACGTTTGCAGTCTGGTAGTCGCGATGCAGTTTTTCGTCATATCTGCCGGGAACAACAAGGGCCCATTTGGCACCCGTTCTTTTTGCTACTTCCACACCTTCCTTCATGCGCTTTACAAGCATTTCCCTGACCTCCGGCTTATTAAGAACGAAAGATACAACGGAGAAATCGGCATAAAGAACAAATGGTCCGAGATCCATTCCCAGCCGCTTCATTTCATTTGCCATTTTCTCCTGATCGCTGACGGAGCGACTCATCAATCCATTGTCGAACATAGCTCTGAAGCCCATCTCGTGGCAGAATTTGATATTATCAATAATATCGGTGCCCGCGTGTTCACGGAACATGCCAAAAGACGGTGCATACTTGAGCTTAAAAGGTTGCGATGCACTGGTAACATTCCTGCCCGGAGCAACAGCACCGGCTTGAATAAAGGCAGGTGCTGCCATTATAGCAGCACCTGTATAAGCTGTTTTTTTTATGAATCTTCGTCTCGAGCTGATCATAATTAAACCTTTAATAAACAATTTAATACCTGGTCAACAGAACTATTATGTTCCGGGCTCATAGGGAAGGCCTGCTATCGGGACTTCCTTCGGAATATCAACCGGTCCGAATACGAATACTGTCGGGCCCAGTTTGAGATCCGAGTTCATCATTTCCTCATAAGTTGTTTCTTTTCCGGTATATGCTGAAACACGTCCCATAATGCCGACAAGAGTAGAAATGGCGGTAGCTTCCAGCTCATTGAAAGGCTTGCCGGTACGGATTGCCGTTATCAGGTCAATATGCTCCTGCACATACGGATCGACGCTCACGCTGTTTGTAGGCTTGCCATCACTGTCGAGGGGATATTCATACTTCCAGATCTCTTCCCCGGCAAGGTTAAGGATTGTGCTCTGACAGTTTGTGGATCCTTTTGATCCCTGAAGTCTTTCCGATACACTGTTTGCACATCCGTTTATCTGGCGGCACATACTGTGAACATGTACGCCGTTTTCAAATGTATAGTCTATACTGAAGTTATCATACTGGTCGCCTGTCACTCTGCGGAGTCTTGAACCCATACCCACTGCCTTCACAGGATGTGTGCCGAAGAACCAGTTCATAACATCAAGGTTATGCACATGCTGCTCAACGATATGGTCGCCTGACAGCCATGTCCAGTTAACCCAGTCGCGGATCATCCATTCCATCTCACTCCATTTTGGATTGTTATCCCTGTGCCAGAGTTTTCCTCCGTTCCAGTATACATTTCCCCCGGTAAGTTCGCCTATAGCGCCCTGTGCAACCTGCTGCCAGTTGGCAACATAATCGCGCTGATGGCGGCGCTGGGTTCCGGTCACAATACTCAGTCCCATCCCTTCGGCTTTCTTTGCTGTTGCCATGACTGATCTGGCACCAACGGGGTCAACACACACCGGTTTTTCAGCGAATATGTGCTTCTTTGCCTGAACGGCTGCAGCGAGATGCTCAGGACGGAAGAACGGGGGAGTAGCAAGAATAACAATGTCAACACCTGCATCAATCACCTTCTGGTAGGCATCGAATCCTACAAAGCAGTTTTCTATCGGCACTTCCTGGTTCTTTTCTTTAAGAATCCTTTCACGGCAGCTATCCACGCGATCCTGGAATGTATCGCCCAGGGCAACGACCTGAAGGTTTGGCCCTGCATTCAGGAAATTGATTGCCGCTCCGGTGCCGCGACCGCCGCAACCTATTACTCCGGCTTTCAGAACCGGGCCGTCAGGAGCCTGGTCAAGGAATTCCGGAATGGGTACCACCACTTTTTTGGTTCTGGCACAACTGGAGATAATCGCAGGAGCTACTACTCCTGCCACACCTGCCACTGCTGCTCTGCCCAGAAAATTACGCCTCGAGATACTTGATTTTTTCATATCGGATCAGTTTAGTAAATTATAAAACAATTGGTTATCAAGGTTAAGATACTATAAAAATAGAAAACTGCTTAATAAATTCCAAGGATTGCCGGGTATTTAATCTTTTTTAACTGATCCTGATGAAAATGACAGTCATTCAAATGCCTGTTACGGCATTTCCTGTTTTGTTGTCAAATTCACATACAACCCGGAATCCGACATGATAGCAATCGGAATACCACCAGATGCTTTTGGGCATCTGGGGATCGGTCTTAAGCCATGCTTCTGTCCTCGTATAATCGCGGGCAGCAGATCGCAGAGCACCGGCTCCGTTTAAAAAAGATCCTCCTCTGATGACATGTTCCGATCCGCTTTCTGGTCCCCTGGGATCAACGATCAACCCTTCAGGATATATGGAATATGCGTCTTCCTGATACCAGTCGGAACAGAATTCAGCAACGTTTCCAAGCATGTTTTTCAGACCGAAGGGATTAGGCCTTACTAAATCAGGAGTCTGTGTTTTTGAAGGGCTGTTATCTTTGTAAACAACATAGGAATTGATGACTGTGGTATCGTTTTTTGAGAGCTTTGCTCTTAATCCGGTTTTCTCGAATTTCAAAGGATTACCTTCGAAGAAATATGGTCCTGATGTACTAGCCCTGCAGGCATATTCCCATTCTGCTTCTGTTGGCAGACGGTAGGTCTTTCCTGTTACCATTGACAACCATTTGCAATAAGTTTCAGCTGCATGAAATGTAAAGGATATTGCCGGCCGGCTTCCCATTCCCCATCCCTGGTCAGGCTGTCCGTACGGAGGGGTTGCACCTGATATGGCATCAGTGCCGCTCACAAGCTGTTTGCGTACTCCTTCAGTGTCAGTAGAGCGTCCTTCACCAGCTGTCTGGGCATAAAATGCCAGGTATTCGTCCCAGGTCACCTCAACTTCGCCCATGAAAAAGGGGCTTATTCTGACTTCTCTGACCGGCCCTTCATCCTCCCTGCGGAACGGCTCATCCTCAGGACTTCCCATCAGAAAGGTTCCTCCTTCAATGGCTATCATATTGAATGCAACCGATGAGCCGGGGATCTTTTCAGTGAAATCAGTGAATCCGGTCACAGTTGCAGGCTCTGTAAAGATCTCCTTTGGAGCCGATGATACTGTTCCGAATGTGACGTTGCTTCCATGAGTATAACCCTCAATATAATGACCGGCATTAAGATGACAATTTATACAATGAAGCGTTGGAGTCTTTTCCTGCTGTGTGTAATACAGATGTGCATCCTCTCCTTCCCTGCTAAGCTCTCCGGGAAACAGGTTTTCATGGCACTTGATGCAGCTCGATTCATACACATGTCCCCTGGCTACTTCGAGGCGTCCCCGTTCTTCCCAGTCGAATGAAGCAGAATCTTTGGTGTAAAAACTCCACAAATCGCGTAATCCGGTAGTGCCTTTTGCCCAAAGGTAACCCTTGCCTTTGGGAGGCAAATGGCATTCGGCGCAACCTGTCCTGTGGCCTGACCTGGTGTCGTAATGCACTGATTGTTTCCATGAATTATCAGCCGCCGGATGTATATGGCATGAAACACAATATTTATTCGTGGAGGTATTGTCAAGGATTTTTCCAGCCACCAGCACCAACGCTACTCCAACAAGGATGCCGGGAGCAAACCAGATGAGAAATCTCTTCATATTCCAAAAAGTTTGGCTCAAGATAAAAAAATATATAACATCTCTTACACACGTAAGAATTTTTAAGTTTCGGCTGGAAGTATTATTTTCATCATTATATAATTTTGATTATAATGGTATGATGGAACCACACATGATTGTGAAAATTATATTCATTACGTGTTTGCGTTTGAATTCAATCATGTGGGTTTCATCAGTAAATAATTTTATTTTTAATGGTCTGATGGAACCGCACATGACTGAAAATTATACATGTTTGTGTATTTGATACATGTGGGTTTCACCACATAAAGTGTTACTCATGAAAAGGATCATACTTATAATTCTTACAATCCTACTTGTCCTTCCATCGTATTCCCATCCCTGGAAACCATCTAATTATGTTATAGTTGACACTGACGGCGGTGTTGATGACATGAAAACCCTGTGCATGTTGCTGGCATCTAATGATGTCAGGGTTCTGGCAGTTACCATTTCGCCGGGAGTGCTTAATACCGGTACGGCTTACGTAAAGGTGAAAAGCATGCTTAACTCATTTTACCATGAAGGAATCCCTGTAGGCATTAACCGCATTGCCACTTTCAGAAGCCCGGATATGTCTTTGCCGTTGAATTACAGGTGGGGTGATGAAACAGGCATTGATCCGGCAGCTGCACCAGGCTGCTTTGAGATAATCGGGGAAATGCTGAAGGTGGAAAAAACGAAGATCAGGTTTATAAGCCTGGGAAGTCTTTCTACAGCATATGAAGCGTTTAAAAGTCTCCCCATTTTCAGGGAACAGGTAAAGGAAATAATCTGGAGTTCCGTTGAACCACGCAATACTTCAGACTTCAATTACAAAGCAGACCGGGAGAGCGCAGCCGGAATCCTTGATCAGGATGTGATACCGGTAAGTGTTATAAAGGCATTTAACGGTGACGGAGGTGTTTTTTACAACAATGAGTTTTTAGAATCGATTAAAAGCGCAAAAACAATATATGCCGACAAAATATCCGGTTTCCTGAGCTCCACTATGGCAAAAGATCATAAATTTTCAATTGGAGCATTTGATGAGATGATCGCTGTTTTTCTTCATTACCCCGATCTGTTCACCAGTTCTGTATCAGGCAAGACTACTGCATACACTCCCTCCTCGTCAGAAAAGCTCAGGGATAATGTTATTACGATCCTTAAAGGGGAAACAGTAGCAGGGAACCAGGTCATAAGAGAAATGCCTGATGATCCTTCATTTTATGCAGATGACATTGCACCTTATGTTAAGGAAATTATAGAGAAGCATGGCCACGATGAATGGAATTCAGGTGTTATAGCAAATGAGATGCACAGGCACCTGGGGGTGTTTGCGATAATAGGGGTAAAAATGGGCATCAGGGCAAGGGAATATTTCAACACCGGGGTTGATGAATTCCATGCCCTTTCCTTTGCAGGTTCCGTACCACCGATGAGTTGCATGAATGATGGCCTCCTGGTAAGTACGGGAGCCACTCCCGGTCACGGGCTTCTTACAATCAGTGATAATCCGCAAAAAAATGCAGCAGCGGAATTCACTTACCTTAACCGTAAAATAAGAGTTTCTCTCCATCCGGAAATAGAAAACAAGGTCTTTTCAGAGCTTAAAGAGTTCAATTTTGTATATGGGCTCGACAGTGATATCTACTGGGAACTGGTAAGGCAAAATACCATAAAATACTGGATAAACTTCGACAGGCATGAGATATTTCTTATAGAGGAATTGTAAAGAAAGTACTTTCCTGCAAAGACACCTTTCCGGTCGCTTTTCCCCCTGATGAAAGCCCTGGCACTCACCCGGGCAAAGCCTGGCCTTAGGGGATGTTGCTTGCCAGGCAGGTTGTTAGGCCTACAGGAATCTGTTTTAAAGGAAATGAGAAATTCCTGTGAAATCCGGGAATCATTTATTGTAAGCATCAAAGAAGTCATTGCCTTTGTTATCGGTCATGATAAAGGCTGCCATGTTTTCCACACGGATTTTGCGTATTGCCTCCATTCCCAGGTCTTCAAAATCGACCAACTCGACAGATTTGATGTTTTCCGCTGCAAGAATTGCCGCCGGACCACCAACCGAACCCAGATAAAAACCTCCATATTTCTTGCAGGATTCAATTACCTGGCGGCTCCTGTTGCCTTTTGCTATCATAATAAGTGATCCCCCAAGGCTCTGGAAATGCTCCACATAAACATCCATGCGTCCTGCGGTGGTAGGGCCAAAACTGCCTGAAACCATTCCTTCGGGTGTCTTGGCCGGACCTGCATAATAAACCGGATGATTCCTGAAATATTCCGGCATTGGTTTTCCTTCATCCAGAAGTTTTTTGATACGGGCATGTGCAATATCGCGGGCTACGATAAGAGTTCCGCTAAGGCTGAGGCGCGTCTTTACAGGGTAACGCGAGAGCTGAGCAAGTATCTCATTCATAGGCCTGTCGAGATTGACCTCCACAGGTTTCCCGAACTCCGGAGACTCAG
Source organism: Bacteroidales bacterium (assembly GCA_040769065.1). Lineage (GTDB taxonomy): Bacteria > Bacteroidota > Bacteroidia > Bacteroidales > VadinHA17 > LD21. The sequence goes on along the minus strand of JAXGLU010000001.1, from coordinate 2,860,249 downwards.
ACGGCATGAACCGTGAGGGATTCCTTTCAAGCTCTTCGAGAAACACACCCTCTTCAGTTATTTTGGCCTTAATATTCCTGTCGGCGCTGCAGCTAACGCCAAGGCCAACCGGACACGAAGCGGCATGACGGGGCAGACGTATCACTCTTGTGTCGTGAACAAAATATTTCCCTCCAAACTGGGCTCCCACACCATATTCATGACATATCTTTTCAATCCGCTCTTCCCATTCAATATCACGGAAAGCTCGACCGCCCTGACTGCCTTTAACTGGCAGGTAATCAAGATACCCTGCTGATGCCTCCTTCACGGTTTTTAGCGTTGCCTCTGCAGAAGTGCCGCCGATAACAAGCGCCAGATGATACGGAGGACAGGCTGAGGTGCCAAGATCTTTTATCTTTTCCCTGACAAACTTCTCAAGCGACTCTTCGTTCAGCAGTGATTTTGTTTGCTGATAAAGAAATGTCTTGTTGGCTGATCCCCCTCCTTTGGTAATAAACAGAAATTCATATGAACTGCCTTCCGTTGAATAAATATCGATCTGTGCCGGAAGATTGTTACAGCTATTCTTCTCTTCAAACATGGTAAGGGGAACAATCTGGGAATACCGGAGATTCCTGTCCCTGTACGTTTCAAAAATCCCTTTTGAAAGATGTATTGCATCGTTAACACCTGTGTAGACATCTTCTCCTTTCTTCCCGATGACAATGGCAGTGCCGGTATCCTGGCACCAGGGAAGATCGCCCTTTGCAGAGATGACCGTATTTCTCAGCATTGTGTAAGCCACAAACCGATCATTATCTGTTGCTTCGGGATCGTCAAGTATTTTTCTCAACTTCTCAAGATGGGAGGTTCTAAGATAAAATGAGAGGTCTGATATGGCTTCCCTTGCAAGCAGCACAAGAGCTTCAGGATTTATTTTCATTATTCTGCGACCATCATACTCAGCAATTTCAACATACTTACCTGTCAACAACCTGTAATGGGTTGTATCCTTCGAAAACTGGTAAGGTTTTTCATAAAAGAAGTCTGCCATTTTTTGTTATTCTATTAACGTTGAAAGTCGGTCAAATTATCCGGTTTATGCTCAATACCGTATATCAAATATATTAACAATCGGGCAGCAGGCAAGTAAAAAACCTTCTTAACACAGGGAAGGTAAGACGCTTTTTTATATAAGATGTTTGCAAACGAGATTTCCGGTATGACATGTATAACCGCTAAGAACGCAAAGGATGGTACAAAGGACTATACAGCAAAAGATAGTAACAATGAACTAAAAAGAGGGTGCCTCTTTTTAGACACCCTCTTTCTGAAATTATTTTATTCCCATCCTGGGTTTTGACCAAGATTTGGATTTTTAACCAAATCGTTGGCAGGAATCGGATAGAAGTAAAGTTTATCGTTCCAGGTCCTTATCTGATCTCTCATAAATACAATTGAATGTGTGTCTTCATCCAGCTGAACGTTGTTGATAGCTCCACTTGCCAGCCTTTCTCCCACATACAAATTGAAAACACCGGGTATTACAGGCGGGTTCAGATTTTTTGTAAAACAAACATCATCTGTGCCGTCACTGTCCATATCATAGGGCACATCCAGTTCAGGAATATATATACCATCCCATACTCTTGTAACCAGTTCACCCACTTTCCAGCGGCATATATCCGGCCATGAAAAGCCTTCAAATGATAATTCGACAGCTCTTTCGCGTCTTATTTCCAGGATTTCAGGATTAGTGATTTCCGGGAAGAATCTTGCCTGAAAATACGGATCCACAACAGTGGGTTTAGTATCCAATCCACCTGTGATACCTGCTCTTGCTCTTAAAACTCCGATGGTGTTGCTCCAGTCGGCATCGGTAAGGGTTCCCAATTCAGCCTTTGCTTCGGCATAATTGAGTAATACTTCAGCGTAACGGAACACAATTGCATTATTGTCACAAACATCAACATTGTCATACTGAACATCATCAAGAGTAAATTTACAGAGATGATAACCTGTAATTGCATAAGCATAGTTTGGCGCTGTTCTCACTGTTTGTCCGCCTCTGATTCGTGTAAAACCGGGTGTGCGTATTGTCTGTGCCAAACGATAATCCCTGTTCTGACATTCTTCTGTAAATGATTGGGTTTCATACCCTGCAATATCTGTAAAAGGTGTACCGTCAAGGGTCAGATATGTATTTACAAAGGAACGTGTTGGTGCCGGACTGCTTCCATAAGTTACCGATGTATAACGCCTGTTACCTGCATGTACAATACCCTGTTCAGGATCAAATGTAACCGCATAAAGTACTTCATTTGAAACAGGTACGGTACTGATAAACAATTTACGATAGGAATGTTCCGGGCCATCACCAGTATAAATTGAATAGCCTGAATTCATTACATATTCAGCTGCAGTAACTGCTTCCTGAAGCCATTCATTGGCTGATGACTGAAGCCCGTAACTGGTCTGATATTTTCGGAAAGTACCTTCCCATAAACAAACTCTCGCTTTAAAAGCCGCTGCAACAGATGAAGTTATTGTTGAGCAAGTGTTGTCTTTTTTTACCGTAATGTTGGCAATTGCAAAATCAAGGTCTTCCTTAATTTTTGTTACAATCATTGTACGTGGATCCCTGCCCGCATATAATAGTTCATCCGCTACATCAAGAGGATGATCTATCCATGGAAGATCACCAAACCTTTGCATCATACCATAATAAAAGTAGGCTCTGAAAAATCTTGCAATCCCCTGATAATTGTTTCGTACATCCAAAGGAACGGATTCAGAATTATTATTTTCAATAAAATAATTTATGTTACGAAGAGTTCCCCAGTTCCAACCACTGCTCTCCTCCGCACTATAACCATTTTCAGTAAAATATTTAATAACGGAGTTCTCAGCTATATAATAGGAATGGGTATGAAATGCCGGAAGATAAGGGAAAACTTCATAAAATGAATTGGTATAAAGTTTCAATCCATTTTCGGAATTGAAAATTGGTTCTTTGGAAATTTTGGATTCCGGTAACTCTATCATTTCACAGGCAACAATTCCCGTAATAATAAATACTAGATATAATAATTTTTTCATCTTATTCAAATTTAAAATGTTACTGAAACTCCAAAACTTATACTCTTCAGTATTGGATAATTATATACCTGACTTCCGTTTGCAATTCCACTGCCGCCAACAGCACTAGCCTGCTCTATATCAGTGCCATAGATACTTCCGAAGTCAAAGTTTTTCGTTATTTTATACAGTGGAGACCAGCCCCAGAGATTTTCTGCAGACATATAAATTCTGGCATTTTCCATTCTTACAGAAGACAGAAGTCTCTTTGGCAAATTGTAACCTATCTGAAGGTTTTTTAACCGTATATAAGATACATCCTGCAAATAGCGGGTCTGGGTTACTGCCAGTTCCCTTGAACTCTGAAGAGCAACATATCCTCTGTATCGGGGGAAGTATGCATCCGGATTGTCTTCTGACCAGATATTTCCAAGCATTGATTTGGGCACATTGTTGTATGGTCTGTTATACTGGCCCCAGAACAGGGCATTGTCGGTTCCGGGCCACCAATCCTGCTTGCCAACACCCTGGAGAAATGCAGAAATGAAAATATTGTTCCAGTTCGCACCCAGATTGAAACTGTAGGTATAACGCGGAGTAGTATTACCGATAATTTTGCGGTCACCCGGATCATTAACCTTATTGGTGCCATAATCAATAACTTCGTCATTATTCAAGTCCTTGAATTTAATATCGCCCGGCAGCCATGTTCCTGAATTGGAAGGAAAATACAGCCTTTGTGATGCATGATTTAATATGTCTTCTTCAGAAGTAAAGAATCCTTCAGTAACATAACCCCAGATTTCACCTATTGTCATACCTTCATAATAATTTACCCTTGCATCCCAGTATGCACCCAATTCCTTTTCAGGATTGGTGTATTTGATAATTTTTGATGTATAATCAGCAAGGGTAACTCTGACATCATAACTGAAAGGTTTGTTAGCTAGTTTATATTCATCCTGCCAGCTGAGGGTTATTTCCCATCCATTAGTTTTCATGTCGGCATAGTTACCTTTGGGTGGTGTTGCTCCAAAAGTAGCCGGAAGGTCAATTCCTACAGCAAACATATCAGTGGTTTTACGGGTATAAATATCACCGGTAAACCTCATTCTGCCATCCAGTATTCCAAAATCAAGCCCCAGGTTTGCAGTTGTTGAAGTTTCCCATGTCAGTCCGTCGGGCAGTACCGGTGGAACTGAAGTTTTCTGATTTCGTGTTCCCTGAATCAATCTGTTCATGGTGCTGATAGTAAAAAGTTCCTGGAATGTATAGGAAGCAATATTCCCAACGCCCAATGAACCGTACGATGCTCTTATTTTTACATCGGAGAATATATTACCCAGATTCCAGAAAGGTTCTTCTGAAAGACGCCATCCGCCAGAAATTGAAGGGAAGAAGCCCCATTGCTGATCAACCGGAAATTTCGTTGAACCATCCAGACGGCCATTTATCTCAAGCAGATACCTGTCCTTAAATCCATAGTTGATACGAAAAAATCCGCCGGCAATCCGCCATTTTTCATGACTGGCGTCAATGGTTATACCTGTGCCGTTGGTAAGGTTAATATTATTTACATCTACAAAAATTAATCCGTTACGGCGTGTATAAATGCTGTTAGATAATGACTGTTCATAGTTCATTCCCAACATACCCTTGAAATAGTGGGCTCCGGCAAAGGTTTTTTCGTATTCGCCATAAATATTGGTAGCCATGTAGTTTACAGATGAATTCGCCTCAGCAAAATCATTTTTACTCGAACCAAGGTAAGCAGTCACACCCGGTTCAGGACTGTATGGTACCGGAACACGTTTGGTGGTTTCCCTGTTATAAGGATTGCGGAAAGAAATGTCACCTTTCAGTCTGAAAGTATTATCCCAGAACGAAGTAGTAAAAGATGTTGTATTATGGATCAGCATCTTTTTTGAGTTAATTCCGCTTTGCCCATACCACATATCTCCAACACTGTAAGCAGCAGCCATTGTAAGCGTACCGTCAGGATTGAACATCGGGCTCATTGGTTCTGCCTCACTTTCAAGTCCATACCAAACATTTCCATCAGCTACAGTAAGAGGGTTAAAATAGTTTGACTGGGTTATTGCCGTATTGTTTTCCACTTTCAGCCAGTCAAAAATCTGCGCAGATCCTTTTGCGCGCAAATTCATCATTGAATAATCATCGCTGTTATACCGGAACACTCCTTCCTGAGTATAATACCTTGCAGAAAGAATAAAGTCAGCCTTGTCTGTTCCTCCCTGAATAGCAATATTGTGCTCATTACCGGGAGAACGTTCTTTATACAACTGTTCGTACCAGTTATTATTGGCAAAATATTGGTATTTCCCGTCCGGACCAATTTCCACTTCCGGTTTACCTGAGCCGGGAGGCCTGTTTGCCATTTCATTATGCCAGTCAACACTGTAAGGAACAGCTTTATGAAATGTTGAAGGAGTTCTGGCATAATCATAGTAGGATGAATAAGCTTCCACAAACATTGTAGCATATAGATTTGCATCGGTTACCATATCGGGTACACGAGTAGGTGATTTCGATACAATGGAACCACTATAAGTGACAGATGTGCGGCCTTTTTCAGGATTCTTTGTTGTGATAAGCACAACGCCAAAGGCACCTCTGGCTCCATAAATAGCAGCAGAAGAGGCATCTTTTAAAACAGAAATGCTTGCAATGTCATTGGGATTAAGCATGGCAGGATCACCTTCAACGCCATCAATCAAAACCAATGCACTTCCGCCCTGTCCGATAGAAGTTGTTCCCCTAATCTGGTAACTTGCACTCCTGGTTGGTTTACCATCAGCTAATGAAATAGCAAGGTTGGGAATAACTCCCTGAAGGCCCTGAGTCACATTGGGCATCGGCCGGTGGCTAAACACATTATCACCAACCTGATCAACCGCACCGGTAAGGTTGGCTTTTTTCTGGGTTCCATAACCTACAACCACCACTTCTTCAAGCGAACGGGTATCTAACTGTAAGGTTATGTTTACCGAGGTTCTTCCGGCAGTGTTTATCTCCTGGGCTAAATAGCCGATATAGGAGACCTGAATAATAGCATCTTCTTCCACCTGAAGCGAAAACATACCATTCATGTTTGTCAGGGTACCGTTGGTTGTGCCTTTTTCAACGATACTTGCACCAACAAGTGGTTCACCCGACACATCGGAAATAATTCCTGAGAGCGTTTTTTTCTGCTGATCCGCCGCATTAGCCACAGATAATAAAGTAGCGGCGATCAGTAAAAAAAACAACATTTTCATTTTTGACAGAAAATGTTTTAATGGTACTTTTTTTATTCCAGTACCATTCCAATCGGTTTTCTTCATACTTTTTAAATGTTTTAGTTAATAATTAAGGAGAACTTAGCATAATTGACTGAACGTCATTATAATTATAATTGTAATATAGTTAATGAATAATCAAAGAACATCTCTTCTGGAAATTCGCCCCAGTCTTTAATTGCATGTTGGTGAAGCAATTTTTTCATTACTTCAAGTTATAGAAAATACTTTGAAAAAATAAAAGATTTCTTTTAAATAGTTATCATCGAATCCCTGGAAAGGTTGGAACTTATATCTGCATTTCGTTCACAACCTGAAAATTTATTAAGAAATGGATAGGAAGGAAAAGCCGACCATCACTTTTGATGTTTATATGCCGGCCTGCTGATTATTTCCAGATATCACCTGCGCTGTATTCAGATCTTCATGTGCCTTTACCGTCAAAAGATCAAACTCTCCTGTTCCGGTGAAGGCAGTCATTATATTCCATAATCCTTCATTTTCAGGCTGAACTTATCCTTTGCCCTGATACCTTTGGGTGTCATCTGAACCGTACAGCATTCAACATGTTCATCATGCTGAAAAATCAGAATGTAATCATTCCTGAGGGCTTCTTCAAGTAGTTGTTTTTTTTCGCCGATGGTCTTCAGCGGTTCAATATCATAACTCATATTCCATATCAGAGGGAGATGTGCCACTGTTGGTATAAGATCGCCTGCATAAACGAGCGTTCTGTGTTTATACCTGACCACAGGTATCATAAGGCCGGGGGTATGACCATAACAAATTCTTACGGAGAAATCAGGGAATAACTCTCCTTCTTCGTCCACCAGGTTAAGATGACCGCTTTGGGATAGCGGCAGGATATTCTCTTGCAGAAAGGAATCTTCTTCCCTCAGATTATTCCTCAAAGCCCATTCCCACTGAACCCTGCTGACATGGCAAACAGCCTCCGGAAAAGTGAGCCGGTACCCGTTGCCGGATTCGTTTCGCATCACAGCTCCTCCGCAATGGTCGGCGTGAAGATGAGTAAGAACAACATCTGTTATATCCTCGGGCTTGTAACCCCGGGCAGCAAGACCTGTAATAAGCCCTTCGCCATCATGAAGGTAAACATGCCTGAAAAACTTCTCATCCTGCTTGTCGCCCCAGCCTGTATCGACAAGTATAACGCGACCGCCTGTTTCAACTATCAGGGAACGCAGCGTGAGGACAATAAGATTACTGTTGTCGGAGGGATAAACCCTCGACCACAGGGCTTTTGGCACAACGCCAAACATTGCGCCTCCGTCGACCCTGAAACAGGAAATATTGAAAAGATTGAGTTTCATTTATTAACCGCCAGATTCCGGAATAATTAACAAACAGAGTATCCGCAAAGTTCAGCTTAAAACATCAATCCTCGGTTTTATCGGCATATAACGGCCTGATTGTCGTAAGCATAAGTATCACGGCTATTGCAACAGGTATTGCAAGAAGAGAGATGTCGGGGCCCAGGCTTCCCTCGTCGGTGGATCTGCCCAGCCAGCTTGTAATAAAAGCGCCGGCAAATACTCCGGTCATATTCATTAAGCCGTAACCGGCTGCCCTGTGACGCGGTGAAACAAACTGACAAAGGACAGGCATGTTATTTGCATCAAACATACCAAAGCCGATGCCGAACAGAATCCCGCCTCCTATAACTCCTGCAAATCCATTCCCGAATCCAAGAAGGAGAAGTGCAGGAACTGTAAGAGACAGGCCAATTGTTCCGGTATAGATTCTGCCACGGAGGTTTTTTACAATCCATCTGTCAGCAATTATTCCTCCGGCAATTACCCCTACAAATGATGATATTGCAATTGTGAATGTGCTCAGGGGACCGGCATTTGACATATCGATGCCGAGAGTATCGGCAAACAATGTCGGGAGCCAGTTCTTTATTGCCCATCCCGGGAAGCTTGGAGCCGCAAAATAGAACAGTATAACCCAGAAACTGATAGTGCCCAGCAGCAATCCAAGGCTTTTTTTGATGGAATCCAGGCCTTTCTTAAAGTTGACAGGCTCCGTCACCTTTTCAGGCTCTGTCCTTTTTTCGCGCAGAAGAATTATCAGCACGATACAGTACACAAGCCCTATCAGCCCGAAACTATGAAAAGCTGTTTGCCATGACCACGATGCTGCAACCGTTGCCCCGAAACCTCCAAGTGCCTGCCCGGTATACAAACCTGTCATATGTATGCCAATAGCCAGCGACCTTGTGTTTCCCCGGTGGTAATCGGCAATAAGCGCCAATCCGGCAGGTATATACAGTGCTTCACTCAATCCCATCACCGCACGCAATGCATAGAGTTGCTGAAAATTTGTTGCATAACCCATTGAGAGCGTCACTCCCGACCAGACTCCCAGGCTTCCGACAATGAGCCATTTCCTGTTAACACGATCAGCAATCAGGCCCGAAAGCGGCGACATAAGCCCGTAAGTCCACAGGAATATTGCCATGAGCCGCCCGAAATTCTCAGCTTTTTCCAGTTCCCCGATGTCGCCCATCATTGACACCTTCATCGTGGAAAGCATCTGCCTGTCCATATAATTCAACAAGGCCACCATCCAGAGCAAGCCCACCACAAGCCAGGGGTACCATTTCCTATCTTTTATTTTCATCTCCGGAAAAATTGGTTTTTTCAGATTTTTGAGAACATGTTGTCCATGCCAAGATTCCTGACATCCTTTTCAAACTCCCTGTACCCGTTTTCGGTCATATTCCTCACAGGCAGCCTGAATCGGCCGCAATCAAGGCCTACGTATCTCATGAACGCCTTCCCTGTGGCTATTCCTCCATATTTCCCAAGCAATGAAATCATGTTTATTGACATCTGCTGAAGTCTGCGGGCTTCAGATAAATCACCGTCATTGAATGCCCTTATAAGATTGTGATAGAGGGGAGCTGCATAATTATAGGTACTTCCAACACCTCCCCTGCAGCCAAGTGACAGTGCTGGCAGGAGGCATTCATCGCGCCCCCAGAGGAGATCGTATGCTCCATCCCTGAAATGGAGGCATGACAGGAAATCCATAAAATCCTCGTGAGTGTATTTGATCCCGGCAAAATTTGGCATCACTGCCGACACCTTTTCCAGAAATTTTATCATGGGCATATTAACTCCGGTAAGCACGGGAATATGATAAAAATAGACAGGCATTTCCGGAACCGCCTCCCCTACTCCTGCGCAGAAATCAGCAAGCTGTTCTTCGTCGGCAGGCTTAAAATAATAAGGTGCAAGAATGGCTATAGCCGACAGTCCGATCTCATAAGAAAAGACAGCATTCTCTGCGCATTCCTTAAGGGAAGTCCCTCCAACAAGGTTAATAACACGGACCTTTCCTCCCCTGTTGCAGCATTCAGCCCATTTTTCGGCATGCAGTTGTTTTTCCTTCTGTGTCAGCGACACTCCCTCACCGGTTGACCCGTTGATAAACGCCCCCGTAATACCGTTCTTCTCAAGGAACTCGTAATAGGTATCTACCATGTCGTAGTTTATTGTGCCGTCGCTATGCATGGGAGTGAAGGGTGCGGCAACCAGACCTTCGAACTTTCTGAACTTAAGCATATATTTTTTACTGTTATTTACGTAATAAATTACGTAATAAGTTACTTATTAAATTACATATTAAATTACTTACCCGCATTGATGTTCGGTGCTGATAATGTTTATATTATGGTAATTAAAGTTTTTCTTTCAGAATATCCTTAACGGGAATTTTCTGAAAGTAGAGTTCCTTTATTCCCTCGTAAAGGATGCCTATATGGTTTTCATCCACCATGGCAAGGCATGAATAACCGTATCCCTCTTCCTCATTCAGTTCAACCTGAAATTCTTCAGGCCATGTCATTCCTTCATCAAGGCTGGCTTTTATTGTCATGTTTGACCTGGAGTATTTGTTGTTGGGATTTGAAAAGAACAGAACCTTTTGTTTTCTGCCATCAATTATCATATCGGCTGATATCAGGCTTGCCATGCATACCGGTTCGGGAAGGATTGAGTTTGACGACGGGTGTGTTTCCCAGGTCAGTCCAAGGTCGCGTGTTATTGACACAGCGCGTCCGTTGTTTTCATCTTTCACCTCAGCATTACGGTTATCGCGCATATTGAGCATTATGCTTCCGTCGTCAAGCTGAACGCATTGAGCTTCCGTGGTGTTTGGTTTTGCTCCGGTTCCGATATTCCAGTTGGCACCTTTATCGCGTGACCACACGATTGTAGAATGGGGAATCCCGTCAGCATCCCTGAACTGTGCAGGGAAAACCATTGTTCCGTCAGCGAGAGTTATTCCGTTGCCCGGGCCCTGAAACATAAGCCTCCAAGCCGGGTCTTTGATCTGTGGAGTAATGTTTATTTCCTCAGACCAGGTTATGCCGTCATCATCGCTTCGTACAAGAAGGAACTGGCCGGTTTCTGATGGCTCACTACCGGGGCCGGATGCATTCCAGGCAGCCTGTTCCCTGAAACCACTGAGCCAGAGAGCTGCCACCCAGACAGTGCCTGTCTCATGATTAAAAAGTATGCACGGATCTCCCACTCCATTCTCTTCTTCCGGCCTCCCGCCCCATTCCTCCATATCCATTATCACTTTCATGGGTTCCCAGGTCATTCCTCCGTCTGTACTCCGGCTCATCCCCACGTCAACATCGTCCTGAAGATCCCTGCTGTTCCGGTAACGGTTATCATATACTGCCATCAGAGTGCCCCGGGCGGTTGATACCAGTCCCGGAATGCGATATGTGTCACAGTTGTCCTGTCCGGCTGCCCGGAGAACGAGTCCAAACCGAAGGGGTTCAGAATTAGCAGGCACAAACAGTTTCCTGACAGTTTTATCAGAAAAAATCACACTGACATTTTTTATTACGATCTTTTTTGTCAGATCACAAGCCTGGCGGGCTGTAAAGGACACTGTAAAAGTATATACTCCTTCGGAAAGCGCTGTTTCTCCTGAAATCTTGTTTTTAAGGACCGGATTACCAACCTCGCCAAATAATTCCTGCTTTTCTGCATCGGGATCATTCCCGTTGTTAAACACCTGTATCAGGGAAAGGGATGAAGGATCGCTGGCTTTATCAAAATCTATCAGTATATGCTTTACTGATAATTCATTCCCTTCTTCTTTCGAAACGGGTATTTTCAAAACCATAATGTCATTCCTAAGCTTTCCCGACAGAATGGGCATCTTCCTTATTGCGACAGACCCATCTTCAGGGCTGGATGCTTCATTTTCCGACGATCTGCTGTTGCAGGCCGTCAGGTGACAAAATACCATGATCAAAAGGATCAAATTTCTTACTATAGACATATTCAGGAACGGTTAATGTGAAAAGATTAAAGATAATAATTCCGGTGATAACGAAATTTTATAATATCTTTCTGAACAAAATTAATTTTATCTCTTTAACAATAATATGATGAAGTCCACATGTGTCAAATACACATACACATATTTATACATGTGGGTTCCATCAGACTTTTAAAATCAAAACTGTATTATGATGAAAAAGATAATCTACACATTCATCCTTCTGATGACAGGATCAATAATAAATGCGCAAACAGGGAAGGTGATGGATAATCTTTCCATGCCCAGCAAGATCCTCAATATGGAAAGGAAATATGCTGTTTATCTTCCTCCCGATTATGAAACTTCGGAAAGAAGTTATCCTGTGCTCTATCTTCTGCACGGCTCCGGTGACGATCAGACCGGCTGGGTTCAGTTCGGGGAAATACTTCATATCGCTGACAAGGCGATCAATGAGGGTCTGGCGACTCCGATGATAGTAGTGATGCCTGACGCAAACACCGGAAGAAGGGGATATGTAAATGATATTAAAGGAGAATGGAGATATGAGGATTTCTTCTTTGAAGAGCTTATACCTCATGTTGAAAAGACATTCAGGATAAAGGGAGAAAAACGTTACAGGGCAGTTGCAGGACTGTCAATGGGTGGTGAGGGCACATTTATATATGCACTCCATCGTCCTGATATGTTTTCATCGGCATGCCCCCTCAGTGCTGCTATAGGGCCGAGAAGCCTGGAAGCGATAATGGAATACAGGTCGCTGAAGGGAGTGGAGGGTATTACCAAAGCCGACAAGGAGGCCTACTTTAAAAAATACAGCGTGCTGAGCCTTATTGAAAACATGCCCGACGATCAGAAGAGAGCTGTCAGATGGTTCATTGACTGCGGTGATGATGACTTCCTCTACGAAGGGAATTCACTCGTACACATAGCCATGAGGAAGAAAGAGATTCCCCATGAATTCAGAATACGCAATGGAGGGCACAGCTGGACTTATTGGAGAGAATCGCTTCCCGTTGTGCTTGAATTTGTATCGATGAGCTTTCACCAGTACTGATAAATAAGATGGTCTGATTGCACTGAAATCAGTGGACCTTCTTCTTTTTTTGGGTCATCTGTGCCATTATCCTCAGCAACAGCCTGATCATCTGGTATGACATCCTGTCAGCCAGTTTTGAAAGCCATGACTTATGGTGCAGATATTCTTCAATTGTAATCTGCCTGCAGTCCTCAGCAATTATCCTGAGTAACTCCTTCTCGAAATTCCCGGTGAACCGTTCATCGAGAATATCGACATTTATTTCAACACTTCCGTAATCACTTATGTGATTAAGGTTATAGCTTCCTATGGTACACCATTTGCCATCCACTGTCGCAACCTTTGCATGGAGATTTGAAGGATAATATTCGTAAATCTTAATATTATTCTTCAGGATATAATAATATAAAAAGTTAGTTGCTCTTTTGAAGATCGGGGCATCCGATTCCGCGGCAAGAACAACTTTAATATCCACGCCACGTGCACTTGCCAGCCTGAGGAGCCTTCGTTCATTGCGACCCGGGAGAAAATAACTGGCAAATATAATCATCCGCTCTGAGGCATGTCTGAATGCATACCGATAACTTCTCAGGATCTCAATCTTGTTACGGTACCAGTTATTTTCCAGAACTCTGAGTGTGATGTCATCGGGGTGTTCTCTGGGATTTTGAACTATCTCTGTCGCTCTCTCACTGGCTGAGATGAAAGTCTTGTTCCAGTGTCTTTTAAGAATGTTGTTTACATGGGCGCATTCAGGTCCTTTGATCAGGACAGCAAAATCGAGCCATTCCTTTTTCTTTTTTGTTCCGAGATACCTGTCGGCATAATTCAAGCCTCCTATTATGGCTGCTTCGCCGTCGACCAGAAGCACCTTATGGTGCAAACGAAGGCTCAGCTGAAAACCTTTTGTAATGAATGCCGGGGAGAAAAATCTGAAGATGATGCCCGATGATTCGATTTTCCTGATAAGTTCTCCTGAAAGATATTTTGTACCAAAGGCATCAAGAAGCAGGTAAACTCTAACCCCTCTTTCAGCCGCCCGTATAAGGGCATCAAATATGCGTAAACCCGCTGTATCTTCGTCTACAATGTAAGCCTGGAAGTGTATATAGCGCCTGGCCTGATCGATAAGCCTTACATTTGCAGCAAAGAAAGGTTCTCCGCTATGCAGAAGCTCTGCTGAATGACCTCCCCTGTATTCACGCCTGATACGGTGACTCATGGTGATGTCAGTTACATATCATTTATACAAATATATGGTTTTAAATGACACATATTCCCTTCGGGTACTAAGCCTGCATCTGCTAATAATAGCAACTAATATGGGTTCTGTATAAAAATAGATATTATTTTTACGGAATTAAAGAGAAAAAGCACATGACAAGAAGACATTTGATAAGCAGCATGGCAGGTGCTGCCGCTGCCTCAGCAATACCTTTTGGCAGTTCATCCCTGCAACAGACTGATTATGCCCTGAAGCTCAAGGGCAATATTCACCATTCTGTAAGCCAATGGTGCTATGGAGAGATACCTCTGCCTGAGTTTGCAGCAGCATGCAGGGAAATGGGAATCGAGTCGATAGAGCTTCTTGGTGAGAAAGACTGGCCTGTAGTCAAAAACGCCGGGCTTAAATGTGCGGTAGGATATGCAACAGACTGGGGCATACCAAAAGGATTCAACAGGGTTGAACACCACGAAAAGCTTATTGCCGATTTTGAGGCAATGATCCCAAAAGCTGCCTCGGCCGGTATTCCTAACCTGATATGTTTCTCGGGTAACAGGGAAGGTCAGAACGATAATGAAGGACTAATAAACTGTGCAAAAGGCTTGCGCCAGTTAATGCCCCTGGCTGAAAAGCACGGAGTAACAATAATTATGGAGCTTTTAAACAGCTTTGGCCATGCAGACTACCAGTGCGATAAGACCCCCTGGGGTGCAGCACTGTGTGAAATGGTCGGATCTGAAAGGTTCAAACTTCTTTATGATATTTACCACATGCAGATCATGGAAGGAAATATTATTGAGAACATAACCAAGTACATCAATTACATCGGGCACATACATACAGGCGGTGTTCCGGGCAGGCATGAACTCGATGAAACCCAGGAGCTGTATTATCCTGCCATAATGAAAGCACTCGTAAAGGCAGGTTATAAAGGTTATGTAGGCCATGAGTTTGTACCCGCCCAAAAAGACAAACTGGCATCACTGAGAAAATGCGTCCTTATATGTGATGTATAATATTTGACGAATTTTCCATATTTTTGCCGGGCTAAAAATGGTATTGTATCGTTAAACCCTATATGGACAGCCATGAAAAGCTGTCTGAAAAACAACATTATATTAAATAGTTTCATTAATACTTATAGACATGAGAAAATTTTTACTGGTTTTATTTCTTTCAATTGCTTTTTCATCAGTCACAATAGCACAGGATTACAGGACAGGCATAGGACTAAGGGCAGGTGTTCCTTACGGACTGACCGTTAAACATTTTCTTACCAAATCAAATGCCCTTGAAGGAATACTTGCCAGCAGGTGGGGAGGATTCATCATAACCGGCCTGTATGAAAACGAACATTGGACAGGAGAGTATCCGGGGTTAAACTGGTACTGGGGCTTTGGCGCACACGTGGGATTCTGGAGCGTAGGTGCAAATCCAAGAGTGGATGAGACTTACTCGGGAGCGGTGATCGGAGCAGATGCTATTCTTGGCCTGGAATATACATTTGATGAAATCCCCCTGAATCTGTCCCTGGACATTCTTCCAACGTTTAATCTAATTGGTTTTTCAGGCTGGGGAGGTATAAACGGTGCTTTATCAATAAGATATGTTTTTTAAGAAAATTTTTGCATATCCAAAAAAAACATTGTTTCTTTGCATCCGCAAATTAAAAGTTCTTTAACTGGTCCATTCGTCTAGTGGTTAGGACGTCAGGTTTTCATCCTGGTAACAGGGGTTCGATTCCCCTATGGACTACAAAAACAAATAAGGCAAGAGAGAAATTTTAAAAATGGCAAATCACAAGTCATCCGAAAAAAGGAACAGGCAGTCAAAGGTCAGAAATTCAGGAAACAGATATTATGCAAAAACCATGCGTAATGCTCTTAAAAAATTCCGTGCCACAACAAATAAGGAAGAAGCAGATGTTCTGCTTCCAAAGCTGACATCCATGCTTGACAAGCTTGCGAAGAAGAACATAATTCACTCAAATAAAGCTGCAAACCTTAAATCGTCTATCGCAAAGCACATGAATGCCTTGCAGTAAAAATATTTAATGCTCCCTTTAATTAAAAGCCGTCCCTTAAAGACGGCTTTTTTGCATTAACCACGGGCATCCTGATTATTGTCAAATAACAAAAATAATCACGGTACTAATCAATGAACATCCTGTCTCCTTATGGTCATCTGAAATAAGTCCGGCTGACATCCGGCACGCAAAATGAAATACCCAGCTTCTATTTCAGGTTATGATATGCTTACAACCAGCCTTTTCAGATCGGGGCTTACCGCTGCCGGTTTCCCGTCGACCCAAACCCTTAATCCCCTGCCCTTTTTATACCTTTTGCCTGTCTTGTCATATACTATTGTAAGAATTTTTCCGTGGTATAATATATTATCCAAACAAAAATAATCCCAGGTATCTTCAGGAATTAAAGGATTAATAATCAGTTTATTGCCTGACTGAGGACGCAGACCGATCAAACCTGTGATAAGCAGATCGCAAAATGTTGAATGATTGTAATCCTTGCCACGCTCAACACCGCCTTTTTCCCGGGACCATGTGCCATTTTCCCACTCTTTGAGACGAGTCCGCGCAATCCAGTCACCCGTAAAGGGGTTAAGGTTTTCATCTATCCACGGTACGGTTTTTCCGTCTTCACGCTTTAACTTATGGCTATCTGAATAAATACCCAACAATTTAAAATAATCTTTTCGGGTAATGTAATCCTGCGAATAATTATTCAGGAGGTTGGCCAGACCGGTGAGGGTAACCGACGTGGAATAGGGCCAGGAAGGTCCATTCCACTGACATTCGTGTCCTTCATATGAAATTTTGAACTCGCTGTCAGATCGTTCAGCAGTTACTAATCCATAAGATGCAAAAAAATACGCAGTGTCCATTAAGAATCTCCATGCTTCTGAATAAACACTATCGGGAATATTGAAGTACCATGGGGTATAGCCATGCAATTCACGGGTTTTGCATAATTCACCCTGATCTTCCCGGGGGAGGACCTTGAAAAAACTGTCGTTGTCATCCCATAGCATATTCTGGATATTATCTTTTATGGTCAGCGCCTTTTTACGAAACCTTTCCGATACTTCATCATTCCCCGTTAATCCTGCTATTTCCGAAACAGCCTCAGCTTCAGCATACATATATGAATTTATTGTTGCCCTGTAACCGCTTCCGCAAATTGACAGCTCCATTCCGTCATAGCCATCGAACTGCCAGAACAAACCGTTTGAATCGAGTTTCTCGTTTTCCCAGGCTTCATAATTCGATATCATATCTGGAAACAGATCAACTATCAGCGTCTGATCGCCTGTTACAAGAAAATGATTATAAAGAGCATCTGAAATCCAGCAACTATATTTTCTTATACTTCCTCCTCCTCTGAACCAGAACCTGGCATAATCGTTAAGATACTTTTGATCGTGCATCCAACGCCCTTCATAGAAATGGAATGAGGCTGCGCAGTTAATAGTGTTGTATTTCCCGCCCCATGGCACGTCAGGAAGGAACTCAGTAACAACATAACCGTCAGGAGTGTTTTTAATATGTTTCCGGTATGTCCACCATCTGAAATAATAGGTTTGCTCCATCTGCTTGTCAGGGCAATCGAAAAGAGGTATGTTGCCTGAAATGAATTCCCAGCTTTCATCGTTTGTGATCTCATTCCTGTAGACTTCGGCATCATTGAGATTGAATGAATCAATATAATGCCTGAAATCTTCAGGATCAAGAACAGGATCCCTGTCGCACGAACTGCCAAGGCTTAATATGATAAAGAACAACCAGAGGGAAGAAAAACCAGCAATTTTCATCGGAATATAATTTATTTTAATGGTCGAATGGAACCACACATGTTTGATAATTATATGCATAAGTGTTTGTGTATGAAATATATGTGGGTTTCATTTTATCATAATTTTAATGGTGTGATGAAATCCACATGGTTGAAAATTACGCACATTTTCTTAAATATTCCTATCTTTACATTGTCTCGCTAATATTTTTACATATGTCATTAAAGATAACCGATTGGGCTGTTGAGGACAGGCCCAGGGAAAAGCTTGCCATGAAAGGTACTTCAAGCCTCAGTGACGCAGAACTGCTTGCAATTCTTATCAGTTCCGGAACCAGGAACAAATCAGCAGTTGACCTGGGAAGAGAACTGCTCAACCTGGTCAATAACAACCTTAATTCCCTGGGGAAGCTGTCAATTGCCGATCTCAAAAAAATTCGCGGCATCGGTCAGGCAAGGGCTGTGATTATTGCCGCAGCACTGGAGCTCGGAAGAAGGCGGAAACTTGCGGAAATACCGGCAGCCCGCCAGATAAAATGCTCGAAAGATGCGGCTGAAATATTTCAGCCTGTCCTTGGCGATCTCAGTCATGAAGAATTCTGGATACTATATCTCAACCGTTCAAACAAAGTCATTGAAAAAATGAAGTTAAGTCATGGAGGGATCAGCGGTACCGTTACCGATGTCAGACTGGTGATGAAGAGAGCTGTTGAGTGCCTGGCATCCGGCATAATAGTGTGTCATAATCATCCGTCGGGAAATACCAATCCCAGCGAATCGGATAATAAGATCACCCGAAAGATCAGGGAAGCAGGCAATCTGATGGATATCCAGCTTCTTGATCATCTCATCGTAACTGAAAAGGATTATTACAGCTATGCAGATAACGGAATGCTTTAGGAATAACCAGGCAGCGATCCATATTTGCTGATTTTGCCATCATCACTACACTCCTCAAGAAGAAGGGAAAAGGTTTTATCAAGCACCGGATGTACACCATCGGGGAAGATCTCAGCGAGCGGAACAAGTACAAACTTCCTCATATGGAGTAAGGGATGAGGTATCTTTAGTTCCGGCTTGCTTATTATTCTGTTTTCATACAACAGGATATCAATATCGATGACCCGTGATTCATAACCCTGTCTGCATTTCCTTGTTCTGCCCAACATGACTTCAATTGACATAGCCCGTTTGAGAACAATTTCAGGTGTAAACCTGGTCTTTACATGCAGAACTAAATTCAGGTAAGCGTTATTATCACTGTAACCCCACGGCTCTGTCTCATAAACAGACGACACATCCGATATCAGGCCTATATGTTTCCTGATGCAGGAAAGAGCATCCTGCAGGTTTTTCTCCCTGTCGTAAAGGTTTGTACCAATGCCCAGGTACACTTCTTTCAATACACTCCTGCCCATGGATCAAAATTATTAATTCCAGGGTGAAAATTCTCCAATTGACAATGATTTTATAACTTTAGGCCTCATTTTTAAATCAATACTGCAGATGAAATCTTTTTTGAAATACACTCTGGCTACAATCACGGGGATCATTATTTGCTCCATCCTGTTTTTCATAATCATGCTGGCGAGTTTTTCAGCTATGGTTGCTATAGGAAATAAGACCACATCCGTGCCAGAAAATTCAGTTCTGGTCCTTAAGGCAGGAGTGGCAATACCTGACAGGAGCGATAACAATCCTGTTTCAGGCTTTGACCTTGTGAATATGACCGTCAATCCGGCCACAGGCCTGAATGATATCCTGAAGAACATCAAAAAGGCTGCTGAAGACCAGAAGATCAAAGGCATTCTGATTGAGAACGGATTAATTCCTTCAGGCTGGGCAACAACCGAAGAGATCAGGGATGCTCTTGTCAAATTCCGCGAAAGCGGGAAATTTGTTATTGCCTATACTGATTACGTTCTGCTTCAGGAAGGCTATTATCTGTCTACCGCTGCTGACAAAATTTACATCAACCCCTCCTCTACTGTTGATTTTAAGGGACTTAGCGGCGAAGTAATGTTTTACCGCAATGCACTTGAGAAAATGGGCATTGAAGTCCAGGTTACCAGACACGGAAAATTCAAAGGGGCAGTTGAGCCATTCATTCTTGACGGGCTCAGTGACGAAAATGAAGAACAGATAAGGGCATATGTCGGTTCTATCTGGTCACATGTTGTAAGCGGAATAGCACAGTCGAGAGGCTTAACTGAGGAGAGGTTAAACCAGCTGGCCGACAGTCTTGTGGGATATTCAGCTGAAGGTGCCCTTAAGTACAGGCTTGTTGACGGGCTTCTTTTCCGCGACGCCCTTAATGATACGCTGAAAATACTGTCAGGGATGACTACCGATGATAAAATAAACCTGGTACAAATGTCAAAGTATACCAGAGTGCCCGAGCAGAATAAAATGGTATCTGCAAAGAACAAGATATCCGTAATCTATGCTTCGGGATCGATAGTAGCCGGCAAAGGAACGGGGAATAACATCGGGGGGAATGCTTTTTCAGAAGTCATAAGGAAAGAAAGGCTTGACACCAATGTAAGAGCAATAGTCCTGAGAGTTAATTCACCGGGAGGTGATGCAACAGCTTCCGATCTTATCTGGAGAGAGATCCACCTTGCTTCAAAGGTTAAGCCGGTTGTCATTTCCATGGGCAATTATGCTGCTTCAGGAGGATACTGGATTTCAACGCCGGGAACAAAAATATTCGCCAGTCCGACAACAATAACCGGCTCAATCGGCGTTTTCGGACTTCTGCCAAATACTGACAAACTTATGGATCAGAAACTTGGCATATCGACCGAAACAGTGAAGACAAATAAGAACTCTGACTTCCCGTCGGTTTTCAGGCCCATGAGTACTTACGAAAAGCAGGTTATGCAAATGAATGTTGACAAAATCTATAACGATTTCCTCGATAAAGTATCGGCGGGCAGAAACATGTCCAGAGAAGCCATTGACAGCATAGGTCAGGGCAGGGTATGGAGTGGTGCAAATGCCCTTGAAATAGGTCTTGTTGATGAAGCAGGCGGAATTAATGCCGCAATTGAAAGTGCCGCAAGCCTGGCCGGAGTGAGCACATATTCCGTTAAGGAGCTTCCTGTAGAACAGGATCCCTATATGAAGCTGATGTCGCAGCTGGGAGGAGACGTAAAAATGCGGATTCTCCGGAATGAACTGGGCGAATCGCTGAAGATAGTAAATGCAATAAAGGAGATAAGCACCCTTTCAGGAGTGCAGGCCCGTCTTCCATATTTTATTGAAATAAGGTAAAGCATGGGAAAAAGCAGGTCCTGTCTTCTTTATCCTCTTGCATCTATTTACGGATCGATAACCGGGATCAGGAATTACCTATATGATTCAGGCTTCCTCCATTCAACAGAGTTTGAGATACCTGTAATTTGTACCGGCAATATTACAGCCGGGGGAACCGGCAAAACGCCGCTTACCGAATACCTGATCAGGCTACTGAAAGACAGGTTCAGAGTGGCTTTGCTGAGCAGGGGCTACAAGAGGAAAACAGCCGGATTTCAAATGGCAACAGCCGGTACTACAGTCAGCGATATTGGGGATGAATCATTCCAGATCTGGCAAAAATTCCCCGATGTAATGGTGGCAGTGGA
The DNA here is from genome assembly GCA_040769065.1 of Bacteroidales bacterium. Taxonomy (GTDB): domain Bacteria; phylum Bacteroidota; class Bacteroidia; order Bacteroidales; family VadinHA17; genus LD21. The sequence continues at coordinate 2,838,863 of JAXGLU010000001.1, read as the reverse complement.
TAATAACCGGGTGCACGGTGTCAATTCAATACTTCAAAATAATCCTGATATACAAGTTGTCCTGATGGATGATGGCTTTCAGCACAGGCGTATAAAACCGGGGTTGTCAATAGTGCTGATCGATTACAACAGGCCGCTTTCAACAGATCATCTCCTGCCATATGGCAATCTCAGGGAAAATAAAAAGAACCTCCGGAGAGCTGATATAATAATATTCACCAAATCACCCGCGGACATCACAAATGAGAACATGAAAACAGCCCTTCGCGGTCTTGGCCCTTCAGCCGGAAAGAATGTCTATTTCACTTCAATAACATACGGAAGCCCACGTCCACTTTTTGAAGGATCAGTCCGGCATAAGCTTATTCCCGAGAATCTCGAGCATGCCAATAGCGGAGCGCTTTTAATTACAGGAATAGCTTCCCCCGAACCGCTGAAGAGATATCTCGAGAACTTCTTCGGGGAAATAGTACATCTGAATTACCCTGATCATTACAACTACAGGGCCGGCGATTATGAAAAGATGCTCATTGCATGGGAGAAAATGAGGTCGCCTGTTAAGTATGCCATCACCACGGAAAAAGATTCAGTAAGGTTGAAATATTTTAGTAATATTGCAGAACCCCTGAAAAGGGCTTTTTACTACATACCCGCAGGTGTTGCATTCCTTAACGGGACAGATATTGAATTTGACAATCTGATTCTTGAGTATGCTGGAAAAAATAAAGGAAACGGTAGAGTTTCTGAGAAGCAGAGGGATAAAGGATCCTGACGCCGGTATTATCCTGGGAACCGGACTGGGTGGACTTACAACAAAAATTGAAAACCGGATTGAAACAGATTACAGCGCAATACCCAATTTCCCTCTTTCCACTGTTGAAGGGCATGCAGGGAAATTAATCTATGGGGATTTAGGCAACAGGAAAATCGTAGCCCTGAAAGGGCGGTTTCATTATTATGAAGGTTACGGCACGGAACAGATATCGTTGCCGGTAAGGGTTCTGAAATACCTTGGAATCAGGGGATTATTCCTGTCCAACGCAGCGGGGGGAGTTAATCCTGACTTCCAGATAGGTGATATAATGATTATTTCAGATCATATTAACCTGCTTCCAAATCCGCTTATCGGGAGAAATGATAACAGGATCGGGCCACGCTTCCCCGACATGGGCAAAGCTTATGACAAATCGCTTATTGACAAGGCCCAGATAATAGCAGAGAAGAACGGCATAAAGGTACAGAAGGGAGTATACCTTTCAACAACAGGACCTACCTTTGAGACCCCTGCAGAATATAAATATTTCCGGATTATAGGGGCAGATGCTGTGGGGATGTCAACCACTCCTGAGGTTATTCTTGCAAGGCACATGGGATTGCCCTGTTTTGCAGTAAGCATTATCACCGACCTGGGTGTTGAGGGCAAAATAGAGTATACAACTCATGAATCGGTGCAGAGAGAAGCTGAAAAAGCCGAAGCCCGCATGACTGTCATAATAACTGAACTGATAAATTCTTTCTAAATTTTCAACCTCAATAGTTATCTCCTAAGTACAGAGCATACTTTTTTCCATTGGATGGTTTTGCCGCCGGGATTGAGGGCTGAAACAAATATTATATAGATACCGGAGTCAACCAGTGAACCATCTTTTGCTGTTCCATCCCAGTTAAGTGATACATCAGGCCCTGCCAGCAGGTTGCCGGCAAGGCTTTTAACAAACGTGCCTGTCTCATCAAAAATCTCAGCCGAAACTAAATTTCCTGTTTCTGTTAAGGACAGACTTATTGTAAGAATATCTTCATATCCGTCATTATCAGGACTGATTCTGGTTGAAGACAATGCTATTCCGTCTTTGCTTACCGGCGTTTCAGCCACAACAGAATTAGCCGCGCCCGGAGTTCCCCAGTTTGACGTCGCGGCAGCAGAATGCCAGTTTGACCTGTCTGCCGAGGCACCTCCGGGCATAATCTTCTCTAAAGCAACTCCATCATCCGACACAAGCAGGGGATAATGCATGTCATCATCATAAATTAATTCATCAACAATATCGAGCTCCCTTGTCATAAGTATCAGATGACCCTTGTTGTCAGGCATCGAAGGAAGAGACCCAGTTTCAAAGATGTGCTCCGGATCGGAAAAAGGATAGGCCTGAAGTATTCTTTCCCTGTTAACGGTAATAGCGTAATAATCACCCGGCATAATGCAGCGGTGCTCTTCAGACACAAAAACAACCGACGAAGTATCACCCGACTGATTAACCGATACAAGTATCAGACGTGCAGCATCAATTATCTTTTCTGAATTGTTGTAGAATTCTATATAATCAGGATCTCCGGGCATCGGATTAAAAAGAACCTCGTTGAAAAGGATATCGCCTTCGGCAGCATCCCCGGGTATGCCAAAGTCATATGACATACGGTCAGCCCTGTTTCCGGCAACATCGGCCAGGTCTTCAGGAAAACTCAGGGTGTGAATCCTGCCTCTTTCAATAAAAACTTCCGGTACAATGATGTACTCCCTGAGAAGAGGATCTGCTGCCTCAACAGATTTCACCGGCTTACTGTTTATTCTGATCCCGCCAGTTAACTCCGGAACACAAAAGACAGGTTCGCTGAATCTTACCCTGACAGAAAGACTATCGTCGGGGAACGCATTCACTATACCGGTAAAAACAATATCCCTATTCTCACGCGAAACTGAGTTTTTTGTTCCCGGTGTCCCTCCTGACCTCGATACTGATTCTTTCCAGTTTCCATCGAACTGGAAAGGATAAGCGGCATCAATCATCTCGAGCGACCAGCCGCCTTCCGACTTCAATTCATTGCAATACCATTTTTGAGAATATTCGATACCATGTATCAGTTCTCCCTTGTCGTTCTTAAGCGCCAGGATCATTCCCTTATTGACCAAAGCCGGAAAAGATTTCATTCCTATCACTTTACCATATCCTGCAAAAACAGCGGTATCCTTTACAGATGTAAGTATTACATACTCACCGGCATAAATTGTAAAACCGGGAATGGCAATTTCATGGTCGCCCGCCAGAAGCGACCATTTACCAATATCAACATCGAAAGTTGCAATATTACCGATTTCGATATATTCCTTATCGGGCAGAGAGACAACAGGATCAGGATCAGCCATAAGCTCTGTTATAAGAATATGACCGGTCAATTCATTTACCTGGCCGGATACCATAGCAGGCACCAGCAAGGCCAGTAATATAACTTTTTTCATGCAGCGAGACGAATTGTAAAAAAAACGTTATTTTTAACGGCTTTTCTTAACAGTAAATATAGAAAATTACTTTAATCTTTACAAATTAAAAGATGAGATCCGCATGATAAAATTCAAACGCAAACATATAATGAATTTATTTTCCAATCATGTTCGGTTTCATCATACCGTTAAAATCAAATATTATGATGAAAACAGCTGTTGTTGGCGCCACCGGAATGGTAGGTCAGACAATGATCAGAGTGCTTGAGGAAAGGAATTTCCCCTTAACAGAATTAATCCCTGCCGCATCGGAGAGATCGGTTGGAAAAGAGATCCTTTTCAAAGGGAAACCCGTAAAGGTGGTGAGTGTTATGGAAGCTGTGGAAGCCAAACCTGTATTTGCAATATTTTCAGCCGGAGCGTCAATATCGAAAGAATGGGCTCGGGCTTTTGCCGATAACGGTTCAATTGTAATAGACAACTCATCCGCATGGCGTATGGATAAAGATGTTCCGCTTGTCGTACCCGAGATCAACAGCCATGCAATAAAGAAAGGTGACAGGCTTATAGCGAATCCCAACTGCTCAACCACTCAAATGGTTATGGCACTTGCTCCGCTTCACAGGAAATACCGGATCAGGCGTCTTGTTGTGGCAACCTATCAGTCGGTGACCGGAACCGGAGTGAAAGCAGTAACTCAGATGGAAAATGAGAGACGCGGCATAAAAGGGGAAATGGCATACAAATACCAGATAGATCTGAATTGCTTCCCTCACGGCGGCTCCTTCCAGAGTGACGGATATACTACCGAGGAGCAGAAACTGCTTGATGAGACCAGGAAGATTCTTGAAGATGAAAGCATACAGGTTACTGCCACCGTTGTGAGGATTCCCGTTGTGGGAGGGCATTCCGAAGCTGTAAATATTGAGTTTGAAAATGATTTCGACATTGATGATGTTCGAACGCTTATCGGCCAGTTTCCGGGTGTTGTCGTATATGACGACCCTGCCGAATGCAAGTATCCGATGCCGTTGACAGCACATAACAGGGACGAGGTATTCGTTGGAAGGATCCGGCGGGATCATTCAAGGGAAAAATGCCTGAACCTGTGGATAGTATCGGACAATATCAGGAAAGGTGCTGCCACAAATGCAGTGCAGATAGCCGAATACATTGCAGCTAACCTGCTGTAGCCGGTGTTCCGGGGATACCCTGAGCTCCTCCTTTACCGTCAGAAGACTGATAAATTCATAGGATAATCCGGGAAAGCCTTTTTTGTGCAATTTCCGTATGAGGATGAGGTATGTAGAAAATCAGGCCGGCTCTTCCGGTTCACTTTTCTGCTCTTCAGGCTGATAAAGAAAATTGTTATACGGATACCTTGTGATATGGATTCGCTTAACTTCTTCATAAAGTATCTTTCGTAATTCTTCAATATTGTCCCTGGTTTTAGCTGAGATAAAAACAACCCGGTGATTTGCTTCCGAAGCCATCCATGTTTTTCTCAGGTAATTGAGCGAATAATTTTCTTTAGTGGCGGGGCTAAGGTCATCCTCATCCTTTGATACGTATGTGAACAGATCAGTTTTGTTAAAAACAATTACAAGGGGTTTGTTTTCGGATTTCAGCTGCTGCAGCGTGTCATTGACAGTATTCATCTGTTCCTCGAATCCGGGATGAGAAATATCAACAACATGCAGAAGCAGGTCCGATTCACGGACTTCATCGAGTGTTGACTTGAAAGATTCCACAAGATGGTGGGGCAGCTTCCTTATAAAGCCGACTGTATCGGACAGCAGGAAAGGAAGGTTGCCGATGACCACCTTTCGCACAGTTGTATCGAGCGTTGCAAAGAGTTTATCTTCAGCAAAAACGTCCGATTTGCTCAGCAGATTCATCAAAGTTGATTTGCCAGCATTGGTGTATCCGACAATGGCAGCCCTCACCATCTGACCGCGGTTTTTCCGCTGTGTTGACATCTGTATGTCAATCTTTTTCAGGCGTTGTTTAAGCAATGCAATCTTATCCCTTATTATTCTCCTGTCGGTTTCGATTTCCGTTTCACCCGGCCCTCTCAGTCCTATACCTCCACGTTGCCTCTCAAGGTGGGTCCACATTCCGGCTAGTCTGGGAAGCAGATACTGGTATTGTGCAAGCTCCACCTGGGTTTTTGCATGGGAGGTTCTTGCGCGGCTGGCGAATATATCTAGAATAAGATTGGTCCTGTCAAGGATCCTGCATTCCAGGTGTTTTTCAATGTTCCTTAACTGACCCGGAGTGAGTTCATCGTCGAAGATAGCAAGTCCGATATTGTGCGCCGAAACAAATGCAGCGATCTCCTGTATTTTCCCCGATCCGACAAAGGTACGGGGATCGGGCATTTCGAGTTTCTGGAGGAAACGGGCATATGGTTCAGCACCTGCTGTTTCAGTAAGAAACGATAGTTCGTCAAGATATTCTTTAGCCTCCTCTTCCTTCTGGCCAGGGTAAACCAATCCGACAAGAATTGCTTTCAGCTTTTCTGTTCCGGTACCGGTCATTTAGAGAATAAACCGTTTATTGCTCCGCATGGCATCATCTATTGCCCTCTTGAGTATGTCAGTACAACGGATTATCATTTCAGTATCGGTTGGGAACGGAAGAGGCTTAACCCTGGTTTTGGCAAGCTGAGTTGCATTCAATGCCCCCGTGTCGCCCAGTGCCCTGGCAGATACATGTTCAAAGCCCGTTTCAGCACCTATTGGCTCTTTCCTGATCGCCTTGCTGGGATTGAGCTGGAGCAATTCCACATCACCCTCTATCCTGCATATTTTTGTCTGTACCGTTTCAATAAGAGCGCACTGGAGTGTTTTATATTTCTTTGTCTTAATATCGTTGCCCAGGGAATCCTTCATAACATTGCCCCTATTGTCGAGCTGATAGCTGAATCCATCCTCAACATTGCGTTTAATTACTGAATCCCTCTGCAATGTCTGGTCAGGGCTAACGGCAATGTTTCTGATAACAATATTCACAAAATAATCATACTCGGTATTCCCGTCCAGGTTCTCGGTGTGGTATTCCACCCACTCACTGTTAAGGCGGGGCAGGTCAAGGGCGAGGATTCCTTCTTCAAATTCCCGGGGATACTGTGAAAGTGATTTATTCTGAAAGGTTACCATAACCCTGCTCATCCCAAGATATTTGGCTTCCTGAATCTTGTTGTCGATGCCTTCATAATCTCCAACATATTCCTTGGCCCTGACAAATTCATAAAAAGCCTGGCGGTATGAATCCTTCAGCCCACTCTTCATCAGTTCATTTCCATGAGCATAGTAGAAATCGGCCGACTTGCGTTTTGCGGCTACCATTTCAGGAAGATAGTCAACAAAGGGGAAATCGATGGTTCTTCCATTTTTGTGTAAGGGGGTAACAGAACGGACAAGCGTCTGCCTGTCGGCCATATTTTTATTGATCAGGTAGATCTCATCCCAGTTTTCCTGTTTTCCTTCCATTTTCAGGAACCTTATCCTTTCGTTGTCCTCTTCATTTACGATTTTATAAGAACGCTCGAGTATAGCGATCTGCTTATCATCACCGGGATCTTTCCGGAGCTTTTTCACTGCCTGCATAATAGCTGAATCATAATCGCCCCTTTCAAGGCTTTTCTTTGATGACCCGCATGCTGAAGCAAGCAAAACTGTAATAAGTAGAAAAGGAATCAGCCGTTTCATAATGGAAATAATATTATATGATTGTAAATTAAGTAGTTCTTATGGAATCTTTATCGTTTTTTATTGTTCCGCTTTATGTCGGATGAAAGCTTAATACCAAAATTACATTAATTGTCATTTAAACGCAGGAATAATACATAAATTGTCTGAAACCGGTCAAGTGGTCAGCAAGTTAATACCTGTCAAAACACAAAGTTCAGCCACATTGAGAACCTTACTCTTACGGGCTGGCCTCTCTGCAGTCCGGGGCTCCATTTAGGCGAAGCCTGAATTGCCTTAACGGCTTCATTGTCAATAATCGGCGCTACGCCTTTTACCACTGTTACATTTGTTACCGAACCGTCGGGTTCAACGATAAAGGTCAGGAATACGCGGCCTTTTATTTTCTTTTGAATTGCCTCCTCAGGATAGTTAGTACGTTTCTGGACCCATTCCCTGAATTTATTCAGGTCTCCTCCCCTGAAAAGCGGCATCACTTCAACTATGAAGAACGGTTCTCCGGTATCACCGCTGCCATAACCATTCAGGTCACCGCCTCCGCTTCCTCCCGTACCTGTTATTGTCAGGTCTTCAACATCGGTGCCGGCAAGGACCTCATCAATAGTTGCCGGAGCCTGTTCCAGGGCAGGAACAGTATCTACCACCACCGGCGGAACATATTTCACTGATTCCTGAATCTTCTCCTGCTGTGGAGGAGGGGGAGGTGCCGGCGGTACATATATCTCTTCCTCGGGAGGCATGTAGTTTTCCATCTGAACCGATCTAAATCCAGCGCCTCCGCTAAGTATCCGGTCGACCGGGGGCCTCTTTAAAAAAGGGATGAGAACTACGGCAGTCATTAGCAAAGAGCCTATGATTACACCGGTCAGAAGGGCCCGGTTATATCTTTTGCGCAGTTTATATGCTCCGTATTCCCTGTTCCTGTTCTCAAAGACCAGGTCGTCGAAATCCTTTATCCTGAAGGAATGTTTATCGTTATTGACACTTGATTGCTTATCTCTGTTCCGGTTTTTCACTCTCGAGCACTTCCTGTTTTTCAGTACATATTCAATTACATGTCAATTCCGATGCCAAAAATCGCAGCTTGCGCAACAACGGTAAAATGGTTTTTTCAAATCAGTGCCAAAATTACAAAATCACATCTTTACAGCAAAGTAATAAATAACAGCATTTAAGGACTGTTTTGTTATTTTCCGATTTTTATTACATTTGCCGTTTACTGACCGGGATTTTAGATCGGCTGGTCGCATATGAAATTTTGACATATTGAAGGGGGGTTTAGCTCAGTTGGCTAGAGCGTTTGACTGGCAGTCAAAAGGTCAGGGGTTCGATTCCCCTAATCTCCACCAGAACACAAGGCATGTTAATACAAAATCCTGTATCACTTAAAGTTTACAGGATTTTTTGTTTTTTGCCTCTTGTGTAAAAAGTTCCTTTGGGGATAAGAGCAGGGCAGTCTGATAAAATTCCAGGTTAAGGATTAGTGCTGTTAATTTGAAAACAACTATTTTTTATGAGGGGATCAGTACAAATTGGCTCCCTTTCTTTACACGATAACCGATATTTAGTGACGTTATCTTTAGAACTCCCATATATCGGATAATTTATAAGGAGTGGCGGGATTCTCTTTTGTGATCAACAGGAAAGGACTGTGTAAAAAACGGCTCGAGACAATTAAATTTGTAAATTCATAGACGAATTCATATAATATCTCCGGAGGGAGATTATGGAAGTTGTTATACATATATAAACGAATTGGCTACACCCAATAAATGACAAATAACAACATACGATTATGAGTTTTAGAGGAAATATGCGAACAGTCGTAGCAATCGTAAGACGAATGGAACGAGCTGAGAAACGGAGAGTAACCGAATCTGCGAGACAGTATAAAGCAATGCTCAAACAGCAAGAATTTGAAAATGGGCAACGTGTTGTTTATGAATATGACGAATATATAGAACTCATTTCTTCAATACATAAGGAAACAAGTGAACCTATTGATTGGCAAGAAGTGTTTGAAGAACAGGCACCGACAAAACCGACACTAACCAACAAACAGCAAAAAACGGCTGAAAAAGACCTTGCTAATTACAATCCTTCATTCCTTGATAAACTATTTGGCCTGAAAGCTAAAAAGATAAAAAAACTTGAAGTCAAAATTCAAAATTCAAAATTTGAAGACCAGAAACAATTTGAAAAAGAACAAAAAAAATATGAAAAAGACTTTGCAGAATGGACAAAGTATCAACAAATGGCAAAAGGAGCTCTTGCCCAAGACCCCGAGACATACAAAAAAATTCTTGAATATTTAGACCCATTTTCGGACATTAATGAAATTGGTAGTGGTTTATCCATTTCCTTTGACAAAAATCATCTTTCTGTAACTTTGAACGCAAATGGAACAACTGTTATTCCTAATTTCGTGCTGACACAAACTAGATCCGGAAAAGTTTCCAAAAAAAATATGCCAAAGGGGAAATTTAACGAATTATACCAAGACTACATTTGTGGTTGCGTTCTCCGTGTAGCAAGAGAAATTTTTTCGTTTTTACCCGTTGAGTTTGTTTTTATAAACGTTCAAAGTGAATTAGTAAATCTAGCAACAGGACATTTAGAACAACAAACAATTTTATCGGTTGCTATTCCAAGACAGACAATTGAACGATTAAATTTTGAAACATTAGACCCTTCGGACTCCATGAGAAACTTCAAACACAATATGAAATTCTCAAAGACCACAGGATTTAGTATAGTTCCTGATTTAAAAATAGACGAAATGATAAAAGAATAAATTTGGTAGCAGCTAATACTATAATGTCGGTTTTGGTGGTACGTGTAGGTCGTATTCACGTACGATTTTACTTGTCGCGCTGACATAAAATTGTCCATAAATCCACCACTGCACATAACCCAAGCCGTTGCCGGCAATAGTAAGAAAGACAGAAACCACAATCTGAATAAAGGACTTTAAATAAAGAAAAACTAATAATATGATATGTGTCAAACCGCAAGAGATGCTAAAATTTATGTAAATGGTTGGTTAACAAGACAGCCTGAGTTAAAAGAAAAGTCAATCACAGATTGGTTGCTTGATTATTTTGACCAACATACTAATCATATAAGATATTATCAGTTCAATAGACAAAAAAAAGGAAAATTCTATGGTGCGGATTGGGATTGGTGGATGATATTAAGAAATGGCTGTTTTAAATTGCGTATTCAAGCAAAGAAAGTTAAGTGTGGAATTGATCATTATTATTACTTGGCAAGAAATAACAAAAATGGCTTACAGATAGACTTATTACTTAATTCAAGCTCAGTACAAAGCTTTTATCATTTATATGCACTTTATGGAAAGCAAGAAGGAGTTGAAAGGTGTCAACTACCTTCAAGTCCTGTTACATTACATATTTGTTCAACAAAAGAAATATACAATTTAGTATTCAATCACCCTAGACAAAGAATTAATTCAACTAATTTGCTTCGATTGACAATTCCAATGGAATGTCTATTCTGCTGTCCTCTCATTCGTGATAGAGACGAATTTGGACCCAGAGATTTATTTGACCACTATATTAAAACGCCTCTAAGTAATATTGACAGAGAAGATCAAAAGGAAAAAGAAAGAGAAAATCAAGGGTTTGATCAAGATGTCCCAGAAATAATAACAGTTTTATATCAAATGGTAAATTCCTATGTTCAGAACAGACAGCAACCAAGACTTGAGGTACTTTATGAAATAGCAAAGATTTTGGATGTTAATCCCAAAGATTTATTGAAAAAAGAGTAATGGCTAAAGAATTTCAAATAGAAGAAAACCTTATCAGGCAACTCACTGAGTTAAAGTACAGCTATCGACCCGATATAGTTGACCGTAGAACGCTTGAACAAAATTTCAAAAAAAAGTTTGAAGCACTTAACCGTGTAAATCTTTCTGAAAGTGAATTTTTGCGTTTGCGTGAGAAAATTATAAATCCTGATGTATTTACAGCATCGAAGATGCTTCGCGAACAAGATTATTTTGAGCGTGAAGATGGAACGCCTTTACATTACACTTTGGTAAACATTAAAGATTGGTGTAAAAACGATTATGAGGTCATTAACCAATTACGTATCAACACTGAAAACAGTAGTCACCGCTATGATATTATTTTGTTGATAAACGGCTTGCCGGTGGTGCAAATCGAATTAAAGAAAATTGATGTTTCACCACGAAAAGCAATGCAGCAAATTGTGGATTACAAGAATGACGCCGGAAACGGTTATGGTAATTCATTGCTTTGCTTTATGCAGTTGTTTATAGTGAGCAATCGAAGCAACACCTATTATTTTGCCAACAACAAGATGCAGCATTTTGCATTCAATGCAGATGAACAGTTTTTACCTGTTTACCAGTTAGCCGACGAGAACAATAAGAAAATCACACACCTTGAACCTTTCACAAAAAAGTTTCTAAAAAAGTGCACACTTGGTGAAATGATCAGCAAGTATATGGTTTTGATAGAAAGCGAACAAAAACTGCTTATAATGAGACCATACCAAATTTATGCAGTAAAAGCAATTGAAGAGTGTGTTATGCAAAACAGAGGGAACGGCTACATTTGGCATACCACGGGAAGTGGCAAAACTTTAACTTCCTTTAAAGCATCAACATTACTCAAAGGCAATAATGAAATAGAAAAATGCTTGTTTGTAGTTGACCGTAAAGACCTTGACCGACAAACACGAGAAGAATTTAATAGATTTCAAGAGGGAAGCGTTGAAGAAAACACTAATACCGAAACATTAGTAAGGCGTTTGCTATCGACCGATTATGCCAATAAAGTTATTGTAACAACTATTCAAAAACTAGGACTGGCTTTAGATGGCACATACAAAAGGAATTATAAAGAGCGTTTAGAAACTCTTCGCAAAAAGCGTATGGTTTTCATCTTTGACGAATGCCACCGTTCACAGTTTGGCGATAATCACAAAGCCATAAAAGAGTTTTTTCCAAATGCTCAATTATTTGGTTTTACAGGCACTCCCATTTTTGATGAAAACGCTACTTATAACATCAGAGAAGGGGATTATGCCTCTTATAAAACCACACAAGATCTTTTTGACAAACAATTACACGCCTATACAATAACGCACGCCATAGAGGATAAAAATGTATTGCGTTTTCACATTGATTATTACAAGGGCAAAGGCAATCAAAATCCAAAGCCAGGCGAACCCATCACCCAACAAGCCGTTGTTGAAGCCATTTTAGAAAAACACGATGCGGCAACAAATTCAAGACGTTTCAATGCTATAATGGCGACGGCATCTATTAATAATGCTATTGAGTATTATCAGTTATTCGAAGAAATTCAGAAGAAAAAGCAAAACGAAAATCCAGACTATATTCCTTTGAATATTGCTTGTGTGTTTTCTCCTCCAGCCGAAGGGAATAAAGACATTCAGCAAATACAAGAAGATTTGGTACAGGAGAAAGAGGATAACAAACAAAATCCTGAAGAAAAGAAAGCTGCATTAAAAACCATTATTGAAGATTATAATCTACAATATGGCACAAATCACAACATCTACGATTTTGATTTGTATTATCAGGATATTCAAACGCGAATAAAGAACCAAAAATACAGCAACAAGGATTATCCGCCCAAAAACAAGATTGATATTACCATTGTAGTGGATATGTTGCTCACTGGCTTTGATTCAAAATACCTTAATACCTTGTACGTTGACAAAAACCTGAAATACCACGGATTAATTCAGGCATTCTCTCGCACCAACCGGATACTAAACGACACCAAACCTTACGGTAATATTTTAGATTTCCGTTCGCAACAGGAAGCCGTGAATCAGGCTATTGCTTTGTTCTCAGGCGAAGATAGCGGAAAAGCCAGAGAAATATGGTTGGTTGATCCCGCTCCTGTGGTAATTGACAAATACAAAAATGCCATTGAAGCTTTGGGGGCATTTATGCAGGAACATAATCTGGTAAACGAACCGCAGGAAGTATATAACCTGAAAGGCGATGCAGCCAGAATTGCATTTATAAAAAACTTCAAAGAAATACAACGATTAAAAACCCAATTAGACCAATATACTGATATAGATGAATCACAGCAAGCTGAAATTGAGGCAATTTTACCAAAAGAGAAATTGCAGGAGTTTCGCAGTTCATATATCGAAACCGCTAAGCAGCTAAGAACCATACAGCAAAAAGAAGGCGATTCGGCAGCACCCGAAGTACAACAATTGGATTTTGAATTTGTGTTGTTTGCTTCGGCAATCATTGACTACGACTATATTATGAATCTGATTGCCGACAGTACGCAAAAGAAACCTGCCAAACAGAAAATGACCAAAGCACAGGTTATTAGTTTGCTAAGTTCAAGTTCCAACCTGATGGACGAACAGGAAGATTTAACCGAATATATCAATGGTTTGGACTGGAACAGCGGGCAAGACGTAGAAACTTTGCGTAAGGGTTACGACATATTTAGAGACAATAAATACAACAAAGAACTGTCTGACCTTGCAAACAAAATTGGGATAAAAACAGCAGATTTGAAAACCTTTGTGGAACAGATTATGAGTCGGATGATTTTTGACGGCGAAAAACTTACAGACCTGTTTGAACCATTAGAACTTGGCTGGAGAGAACGTAAGGGGAAAGAATTGGCACTGATGGAAGACTTAGTACCATTATTAAAAAAATTAGCCCAAGGGCGTGAAATTTCAGGATTAGCAACTTATGAGTAAAGATAATAAAATAATACCTGAATTAAGATTTCCTGAGTTTAAAAACGATGGTGAGTGGGATATACTGAACTTATTAAATGTTTCAGATATTATTATGGGGTCGTCACCAAGTTCCACATCTTACAATGAAAATAAAATTGGACTTCCATTATTACAAGGAAATGCAGATATAAAAAACAGATTGTCAGTTCCAAGAATTTATACAACTGAAATTACCAAAGAATGTAAAGTTGGAGATATTTTATTGAGTGTAAGAGCTCCTGTTGGTACTGTTGCAAAATCTTTACATAATGCTTGTATAGGAAGAGGTCTATCGGCTATTAGAGCAAAAAAACCAAATTCCCAAGAATATCTTTATCAATGGTTGTTTTCTTACGAATCGTCTTGGGAGAAAATTTCTCAAGGAGGAACCTTTGATGCCATAAATAGTAATGATGTTAATGGACTTCTAGTTCCTATTCCAAAACCATCCGAGCAACAAAAAATCGCCTTATGTCTTTCATCTTTAGATGAAGTAATTGAAGTCCACAGCCAAAAGTTAGACTTGCTTAAAGAGCATAAAAAAGGTTTGATGCAAAACCTTTTCCCACAAGAAGGTGAAAAAGTGCCTAAGTTAAGGTTTAAGGAGTTTGAAAAAGATGGGGAATGGATTACAAAACGACTTGACGAATTATGTAAACTTGTTAGAGGTCCTTTTGGAAGCGCATTAAAAAAGGAAATATTTGTAAAAGAAGGATATGCCGTTTATGAGCAATCACATGCTATTTATAGTGATTTTAGTTCTTTTAGATATTACATAAAAGAAGATAAGTTTTCAGAATTAAAGAGGTTTTGTGTTAAGTCTGGAGACTTAATTATGAGCTGTTCTGGCACAATGGGAAAATTTGCCATTATACCACAAGATTATAAAGAAGGAGTGATTAATCAGGCTCTTTTGAAGTTAACAGTAAAAAAAGGTTATGACAATTTGTTTATCAAAACCACATTGGAAACTGAAAATATCCAAAACAATTTATTATTACAATCGGCTGGTGGTGCCATTAAAAATGTTGTATCAGTTTCAAGAATTAAAGAGTTAGAATTATTAGTACCAAGTATTAAAGAACAACAAAAAATATCCTCTTGCCTATCCTCCTTAGATGAACTCATCACAGCACAAGCGGAAAAAATAGAGCATTTAAAACTACATAAAAAAGGATTAATGCAGGGATTGTTTCCTAAAATGAATAACTAAGAATGAGTACAATAGCAAAATTTAACAATCTAACTGATATAGCCAGCCATCTCCGTAAAGACTTAACAGGCGATAACCGTAAAGAGAAAGATTTAGTACTTCTTTTTGCACATAATGGTATAGGAAAGACAAGACTGTCGATGGAGTTTAAACAGGCTGGAAAACAGTTTGATGCAGATGGCAATGTGATTTCAAGAGATACTTTATACTTTAATGCTTTTACTGAAGATTTATTCTCTTGGCATAACGACTTTGTGAATGACATTGACAGGTATTTAAAGTTAAACTCCGATTCAGCTTTCTTTGAAGGCTTACGAGAATTAGATTTAGATGCTAAAATTGAATCCTTTTTTCACAATTATGCCGATTTACGATTTGATATTAATTACGAAACTTCCACAGTTGCTTTTTCAAGAAGTATAGTTGTTGATGGTAATGAACAAAGAATAGAAAATATAAAAATTTCTCGTGGTGAGGAAAACCTATTCATCTGGTGTTTTTTCTTAGCAATTTGTCAGTTAGCGATTGATAAAGACCCTGCCTATAATTGGGTTAAATATATTTACATCGACGACCCTGTTTCATCATTAGATGAAAACAACGCTATTTCTGTAGCTTGCGATTTAGCAAACTTACTTACAAGAGAAGATAATGAAATAAAAACAGTGATTTCGACGCACCACAGTTTGTTCTTTAATGTGTTATTCAATGAATTTGGCAGAAAGGTAAAGAACAAACGCTATTTTTTGCATTTTAATGGGCCTAACGAATATTCTTTGCAAGATACCAGCGATACACCTTTTTTCCATCATATCGCAATACTCAGTGAATTAAAGCAAGTTGTAGAATCCAATAAGATATACACTTATCATTTTAATGCATTAAGAAGTATACTGGAAAAAACTGCAAGTTTTTTTGGTTACAACAAAATTGACAAATGCATCCAAGGCTTGGATGATGAAATACTTTTTGAACGTGCTTTGCAACTGTTTAGCCATGGCAAATATTCAATTTTTGACCCCGTAGAAATGGGAGATGATAATAAGGAATTATTCAAACGAATTTTAAATGAATTTTTGGAAAAATATGAATTTTATTTTCCTGAAATCTTTAATGAACAAAATACAACAATAACGGCATGACAGAAAATAATCAAACACAATTAGGAAATACACTTTGGAAAATTGCAGATGAATTGCGTGGAGCAATGAACGCGGACGATTTCCGCGATTATATGCTTTCGTTTTTATTTCTTAGGTATTTATCTCATAACTACGAGGAAGCGGCAAAAAAAGAATTGGGAAGAGATTATCCTGTTTTAAATGGCAATGGAGGTAAAACATCTTTGTCTATTTGGTACGAACAAAATCAAAAAGATATAGTAGATTTTGAAAAGCAAATGCGTCGCAAGATCCACTATGTAATCAAACCCCAATATTTGTGGAGCAATATTGCGGAAATGGCAAGAATCCAAAGTAAAGAATTGCTTGTTACCTTAGATAAAGGATTTAGATATATAGAAAACGAATCGTTTGAAAGCACTTTTCAGGGTTTGTTTTCCGAAATCAATCTGAATTCGGAAAAGTTAGGTAAAACATCAGCAGACAGAAATAAAAAGCTTTGTACCATAATCCAGAAAATTGCTGAGGGAATTGCTGATTTTTCAATGGATTCAGATACGCTTGGAGATGCTTATGAGTATTTGATTGGACAGTTTGCCGCAGGCTCCGGCAAAAAAGCAGGTGAATTTTATACTCCACAGCAAATATCAACTATTCTATCCGAGATTGTTACTTTAGATAGTCAAGATCCAAGTATGGGCAAGAAGAAAAAATTTGATAAAATACTGGATTTTGCTTGTGGTTCGGGTTCCCTATTACTGAATGTGAGGAAGCGTATAAAAGAAAATGGCGGAAGTGTAGGTAAAATATACGGTCAGGAGAAAAACATCACAACCTATAATCTTGCTCGCATGAATATGCTTTTGCATGGAATGAAAGATACCGAGTTTGAGATATTTCACGGAGATACTTTACTCAATCAATGGGACATATTCAGCGAGATGAATCCGGCAAAAAAAATAGAATTTGATGCAATAGTAGCAAATCCGCCTTTTAGTTTACGTTGGAATCCGGACGATACTATAGCAGAAGATTTCAGATTTAAAAGTTATGGATTAGCGCCAAGATCAGCAGCCGATTTTGCATTTTTGTTACATGGTTTTCACTTCCTCGGAAAAGAAGGTGTTATGGCAATTATTCTGCCCCACGGAGTTTTATTCCGTGGAGGTGCAGAAGAAAGAATACGCACAAAGCTTTTAGAAGATAACAATATTGATACAGTTATTGGTTTGCCTTCAAATCTGTTTTATTCAACAGGTATTCCTGTTTGTATTTTAGTGCTAAAGAAATGTAAAAAGGAAGATGATGTTTTAATTATTAATGCAAGCGAACACTTTAATAAAGAAAAAAGGCAGAATAGCTTAAGTGATAAACATATTAAAACAATTGTAGATACCTATAAATTCCGACAAGAAAGAGAACGTTATTCACGCAGGGTTTCAATGGCAGAAATAGAAAAAAACGGTTATAACCTTAATATTTCCAGATATGTAAGTACGTCCGTTGAGGAAGCGAAAGTTGACTTAAAGGAAGTAAATACAAGATTAACGGAAATAAATAAAAGCATAAAAATGAATACAGATAAACACAATGAATTTTTGAAAGAATTGGGATTATCTCCAATTTAAAGAGCCTCCGCACCCGTACTAAATTGTTTTTAAGAGTATTATTCTTTGATTATGAGGTTTAAGAGCATAAATAGAAAGCTTCCATATCTCTTTTACAAATTATTCAGGATATTATGATATCAATATGATGTCAAAAAGATATCATATTGATACTAAAATGATATCATTATGATATCACAGCCGGCATTTCGGTATTAATCACAGCTTTCAGAATTCATTTCCTGAAAGCGTCGTTTCATTCCACAGTCCCAACTTCCTTTTCCTGGCTTTTCGCGCCAGTTCCACAAATGTTTCTGCATATCTCACGTTTGGCGGAGTGGTCATGACAGAGGCATAGCCGTTCCTTACCATGCTGGCATTTACAAAGGTGCCATCCTCGAGATACACATAAGCCAGTGTACGGCCGTAGCGATCGAGAGTGTCAATATCATATTCGAGCCTTACCCTTTTCCCGGCTATCAGGCCGGTCAGGTAGCGGGTTGATTCCTCCCCGAAAGCAGATTTCACCCTGTTCCTGCTGTTCCTGGTCTCGGGTGCATCAATGCCCGTGAGTCTTATCTTGATCCCCTTTTCGCTTCCATCGTCAATCCAGAAAGTGTCGCCATCAACTATCCTTGAAACAGGATAAAAAACGACTTTCTCGCCGGACTTCCTGTTGCGCTGGGCATTAAGCGGCAGGACCATCATTAAAACAGCAAACAGCATTATAAGCTTCTGGCTCATCTTTTTTCCCATTGTTTATACTATTCAAACGTTTTGCACAGGCTTTTATGCTTGATCAATTCCATAAGATTTCATTCGCCACTGCAGCAACCGGCTGCCAGGAATTAAATACCCGACCCTCTTTCTCGCGCCGGCGTCGGGCATCGGGAACTCTATCCTGAAAGTGAAGCGCCTCTCAAAGGCTTTATCGAGGTTGAAGCTAAGATTGGTGGTGGCGATAAGTATACCCTCAAAATTCTCCAGGGACTGAAGGAGGATTTTCTGGATGGTGTTTATGGCATGGTCGGCCTTCCTCAAAGCTTCAATGAAGTGGTGGGGAACTGAGAAGGACATGTCGGTGCAAGTGTGTTTCCTGCCCCTTTTCCTGAAGCTTTTATGAAGGTAACCCTTTTTCTCAAGCGCTTCAAATTCATTCATACAGTTGATAAGTCTAAGGACACTGCACCTGAGATGTTTCGACAATGTCTCGAGGGTGACTGTCCTCTGGAGACTCAGTTCTGTAAAACAGGAAAAAAAAACGCCTTAACGGGGGATATCCCGAGAAAGGAAGCTATCTCTTCCACATCGGATCCCGATTCGATCACTTCCCTGAATGACAGTTCTCTTCCGGAAGCGGCTGAAGAGACATGCTCCAGCCGGCCCAGAAGATTCCGGTCAAAAAAGTTTCCACTATCCATGCTCTGAAATTTGAGACAAATAAAAACTGCCACTCTGCATTGTATTTGCGGAGTCAATCGGGAAATAGGGCGTCATTTACTACCTGCCGTTTATGCCTGGCGAAGAGCTCTCTCCCATATTTCCCTGACTTCCGCGGCTAGGCTTTCGGGCGAAACGACTTTTACCTTGTCGCCGAAGCGGAGGATGCAGTCCTTGATAAATTCGGGGGTTACCTTGACATGAATTTTTACAGTCAATCCTTCAGTTTCGCTGTCATCAATTATCTGCTGTGAACGGTGGAGGGGAAGCGATTTGATATAGGGGGCTTCATCTTCGGTAAAATGAAGAACGACATCTTCTGACCTGACTCCAAAGGCAAAGACTCCCACTGAATCATAAAGCACCCTGAATATCTCGTCGTAAAAGTCCGGATCATTGATAAATTCATTGTCAGTTACGGCAAGGTTGCTTATCCTGTCGAGGCCGAAGATTTTCGGGGAACCCTTCTCCTTGCCGATCACATACCACCTGTTACGATGCTCCTTCAGGATGTATGGCTGGAGAGTTCTTTGAGTGGGCTGGTCCAATTCGAATCTGCAATGGGTGAATCTTATTTCCTTCTTATTGTAAATGGCTTCATAGATATCCGAGAGCATGTGTTTACCTGCAAAGCCTTTCATATATTCAAACAGTATGTACTTATTGATCTTGTCGTTTGGATACTGGTTCATCAGGTCAAATTGATTAGTCAATCTGTCGATAGATTCCTTCAGCATCTTGAATTCCTCAGCCTCCCCGAATATCTCCAGCTTGTGAACGAGCATCCTGATCATCCTGACATCCTCAGGCGACAGAGGAATGTCGAACTCCCATTCCTCAGTATAGCAGTAGCACCGCTGTGTCCTGTCGTATTCAATGGGAGCGCCCCTTTCATTTTTCAAGAAGCTGAGATCCTTTTCGATAGTGGATAAGGAAACATTGTAGCCCTGATCCTCAAGCTCTTCCCTGAGATTCTCGAGGGTAGGGAATCCATATTTGTACCTGTTCCGCTTTATCTGCGAATGGATTATCAGGTACCTGACATAGGCGTTCTTATTCTTTGGCATGGTAGTTAATCTGTTTCCTGAAAAACTGTTGCTATACTTATACATAAAGTGAACGGAATCAGGTCGCTGAAATTACATGGGATATCCGATACTATCGATGTCCGACTAAAAAAATAAGAGAGTTACTCCCCGTATCCCGGTTTATCGGGACCCAATGTTGTAAATTGGTTTTTGGGAAAAATAAGTACAACATGGGTAAAATTAATTACTACCTTTTTTCAGACCACAGGTTAACAAATATAAGTTTTTTGTAATTATGATGTAATACATCTTCTTTTTCCTGTTTTGTGGCTTCCACCACCTTGTAGTAAGCTTCATACTTGCCCTGGAAATTATTGGTTAAATCTGAGTGTGGCAGGCAGCATTCTGTACGCGACTTTTTGAGTCATCCTCAATCTATGCGCAGTTTCCAAAGCAGGAGAATAATTAAAAAAATACGTATAATACATATTTGGGGATTGTATTCCCAAAACATAATTGCATTGTGGAATATGATCTCAACATATATGATTGAAAGGCAGATTGAGAAACAATTTTCAAGAAGACAGGGGCCGGCAATATTATTATCGAACATCTGACAACATCATCACCGGATGTTTTCCGTCACTCGCCCTGCCCTTCCCTTTCAGAGATTCTTGTCAGGGTACATATCGTTCCAGTGCTGAGGCTGGTTCTTGAGTTTCATGTCAAACCACGACATGATTGTATTATGCCACTCAATACGTTTTTTATAGTCAAGAATATGATGATTCTCGCCACTGACGAGTACCATCTCCACATCCTTGCCTAGGATCTTCAGGGCTGCATAATACTGCAGGCTCTCACCTACCGGCACGTTGGTGTCTGCCGTTCCGTGAAGGAGCAGTATGGAGTTACTGAATTTATCAGCGTTGAATAAGGGGCTGTTATCCACGTATATATCCCTCCTGTTCCAGGGATAGCTTCCCGTTGTGGCACCCGCGCTGTAAGAATAGCCCCAGTAGCCCTCACCCCAGTAGCTGGAAATATCGCTGATACCGGCATGGGCAATTGCAGTCCGGAAAATATCTGTACGGGTTTGCAGCATCATCGTGGTGAACCCGCCATATGAAGCACCGATACATCCTACATTGTCGGCATCAGCAGACGGGAATGCTGCCAGAAACTTCTTTGTACCTTCAATTATATCATCAATTGCCTCACGCCCCCATCCATTTACGTGCAAGGCTGAGAAATCCTGCCCGAATCCTGTTGCTCCGGAGGGCTGCAGGACATAAACCATATATCCTTCGGCAGCCCATATCTCCTTCGGATAGCGGCCTCCGAACGATCTGCTTGTCGGTGTAGTCCCGCCATAAAAGTTTACAATGAGAGGATACTTTTTTGAAGGGTCATAATTTACCGGGTAGTAAACCCTTCCATAGATGGTTGTGCCGCGGGAATTTTTGAAATTCCATTCTTCAGTCCGCCCGGCCAACACATCATCCAACCGGCCTGCAGCCGGATCACAGAGCAATGTCGATTTCCCGGTTGCCAGGTCAATTTTATAGAGTCTGTCCGGAGTGCCGATGCTTGTTCCGCGAAATACAGCAACATTACTGTTCTTCGCATAGTCAACGGAAGTGATGACCTCCACCGGCACATCAATTTTTGTAAAACTCCGCCTTTTCGGGTCAAGCCTGTAGAGATTCACGTAGTCATGTTCCGTAGCTGTAAGGTATATTTTGCCGTCTGAAGCCCAGTGCGCCATCTCTGCCGCAGGGTCAAAATCGCGTGTGAGAGGCTCTGCTTTTCTGGTCTTCAGATCAAAAAGAAAGAGCTGCGTATCATAGCTGTTTGGGATCCTGCCCTCGCTCACCTTCACCCCAAGGCTGCCGAAAGTCTCCGGTCCGCCTGATACGAGCAGTTGCGTTCCGTAAGGCGAGTACTGGCATGAGCCGCCATGCAGCTTGTCACTCCAGATTGTATCGAGGCGCATAGTACTTATTTCCAGTTCATAGAGAGTCTGTTTTGAGAAAGGAACCTCGCTGTAGTCCTGGCGTGAAACAGAGAAGAGAACTCTCCGGCCATCGGGGCTGATTGCGTGCAGCATGGCTGACCGTGATCCGGCGGTAAGGGGTTGTGACACTTTCGTACCCGGATTATACATATACAAATAACTCCGGTTGCGTGTTCCGGGGATACGGTCATCATTGTCAAAAACCCGTTTCATATCACCTGTTTTCTCAGCCTCCTCACTCCGTGAGTAAATAAAATAATCCTCGGCTGGTGACCAGACAATCCTGCCGGCCGATTTCAGCCCTGATGCGGCAACGCTCTCTGTTCCGCTCTTCATGTCATATATGATCACATCACTTGTTTCATCCCTGTTAACCTGGTAACAGAAGCGGTCGGATTTTGGCATCCAGTCTGCCCGGAGGGCATTGTTTCGCAGGGCGAAAAGGTTCCTTTTCAGCTCCATATCATAAACCCGGAAGGAGCTTTGGGTTTTCCCGCTCCCCGGCAAAACCTCATTGGTCTGGATAAGAAGATATTTGCCTGAATTGGAAAGCCTTGCTCCTGATATGCTTACTCCTTCAAGGACATCGTTTATTGTAAGTGTCCGGGCGGGGTTCGTGCTCCATGACAGTACCGCCGAATCATTAGCTGCTGATACATCAGCGGCGAACCTGAGAGTTTTTTCCATACTGATGAGTTTCAGGCTTAACTCGTGAATTCCCGTTCCCAGTGTCAGGTCAATCTTAACAGGCCGGTCCGATGGCTTGCCCTGTGACTTTACCTTTTTACCGTTGAGGCTGAGCTCGAAGATGGCGTTTGTTGAAATATTGACCGAAGCTTTGGTCCAACGGTCACTGCTGACGAAACCGGCCATCCTGACCATCTGGTTCTCTCCGTTGACTGAAGTGAGCAGGCTGTCGTCCGGAATGGTTACAACAGGCCATGATTTAAGGTCTGCATCGTCAGTTAGTACATTCTCGAGAAGGGCTGCAGTGTCAAACTTTTTGCCGTCAACCGATGGCTGATCAGCAAAGAACGGCAGAAACACTCGGGTTACTCCGGAGATTCTCCAATCCTGACATACAGTTTTGTTTTGTGCAGTTGTGATTCCTGTAATCAGTAACAGGAATAAAAGGCCCGTTAATTTTTTCATCATAATATAATTTTGATTTTAATGGAATGATGGAACCCACATAAGTGAAAATTATATAAATACATGTTTGCGTTTGAATTCAATCATTTGGGTTTTATCTGTGTAAGTATCGTTTTGCAGGTCAGGATAAGATAAAAGATTGCATAAAAGAAAGTGAGGGTTTTCAGGAAGTGATCCTGGCAGCTTTTTTCTGGGCAGTCAGGGCCAGCCAGGTGGCAAGGAAGCAGTGATCCTGCGTCATGGCGGTTTCTGTGCGGTTGACCACATCGTCGACAAGCTGTTCACCGTATGGCATGTATACATTTGAACAATCGAAGTATTTGGTTTCCTTCTGATTGACAAGGAACAAGTGGTTGCCACCATTTCTTCCGGCTATGTCGATGTATTTGCGCATCTCAATATAGCCGTCGGTGCCAAGTATAAAGGTTCTGCCGTCGCCCCATGTTGCCAGTCCGCCGGGAGTGAACCAGTCGATCCGGATATAGCCTGAAGCATTGGGGCTTCTGACTATCATATCGCCGAAATCCTGGTAGGCAGGATAATTGACCGTATTGAAGTTGCCGATCTGGGAAAGTGCCACTTCCGCTTCGGTTGATCGGGTATAGAACAAGAACTGGTCGCACTGGTGCGATCCGATATCGCAAAGGATTCCTCCTGCCTTCCCGGGGTCAAAGAACCAGTCGGGACGTGTGGAAGGGTTCATCCTGTGGGGCCCGAGGCCTATTGTCTGTATCACCCTGCCGATAGCGCCACTGCGAATCAGTTCGTCTGCTTTCACCGAAGCCGGGTTCCCGAGACGTTCGCTGTACATGATCGAATAGATGCGTTTAGTCTGTTCCTGTACCTTTTTCACCTCTTTAAACTGGCTGAGGGTTACAATGCCGGGCTTGTCGGCCATGAAATCCTTTCCTGCCTTCATCACCCTTATCCCGAGCGGGGCGCGATCGACGGGTATCGATGCGCTGGCCACCATCTGCACTGAACTGTCATCAAGGATCTCCTCCTCACTACCGGCTACTTTCACATTGGGATAACGCTTTGTGAATGCTGCAAGCAACTCCGGTTCCCTGGCATACACCGAAACCAGCTTGCCTC
Organism: Bacteroidales bacterium; assembly: GCA_040769065.1. Lineage (GTDB taxonomy): Bacteria > Bacteroidota > Bacteroidia > Bacteroidales > VadinHA17 > LD21. The sequence continues at coordinate 2,814,480 of JAXGLU010000001.1, read as the reverse complement.
CTCCTCCGAGAAGCGCATCAGCCATTCCATATATATGCCCGTGATTAAGGCCTATTACCGAGAACCTGATTGAGTTGGCCGGGGCAGGTCGTTTTTCAGGCTTCAGTATTACCTCAACGGGAGTGGAATTATTATAGCCTTCCCTTGAAAAGATGTCCTGAGAGAACATCGACAAAGCTGAGAGCCCTGTTGCCGATGCAAGGGATGTTCTGATAAAAGTACGGCGGCTGGATTTCATCATAATATAATTTTGATTTTAATGGTATGATGAAACCGCATATGATTGAAAATTATATTCATTATGTGTTTGCATTTGAATTCAATTATGTGGGTTTCATGATATGTAAAAACAGCTTGAAATGAAAAAGCTATTCAAACTTAATAAAAAAACAAGCTGATCGGAGCAGACGGAAATTTCTTATGTTCCGAAGCCTTCCTTTTTGAGCACTTTATACAGAATCAGGCAGAACCAGCATTAAAACAGCAAACAGCATTATATGCTTTTGATTCATCCGTTTCCCCAATGTTTATGTTTTTTAAATGTTATCCACAGACTTTTATGCAGGTCATTTTGTGTTTGGCAAACCGGTAATTTGCAGTAAAAAGATTCTGATTTCCCGGGTTTGACGTGAACAAACCGGAAATTCTGCATCCGGGAACCCCGGGATTAATTATCTGAAGCCTTTCCTGTCAGGTTCTCCTAACAACATTCCCGCCTACTCTTACCAATGTTATTCCACCCCGACGACCAAGATTTCCTGAGTATTGCATATCGAAGGGATTGTTCCAGTGTTCGTGGACACCAAGGCTTGGCAATGGCAATCCGCTGTTATCCGGATCGTAAATGATACCATCAGGCCAGTTCTTTGAATCAGCAGCCTGATGTAAATAATCATCTACTCCCGGCATGTTGGGCACCCACTCCCATATTGCATTTGCCGGGTCATGTTTGTTTTTCCCGTCCCATTCGGTTCTGAGAAAGTCGAAACAGACAGATTCAAGCGCTACCTGATCCTGCGATATGAATATTGAAGAACTCCAGTGATTATTGAAAGGGTGCATAAGATATTTTACGGGGCCTTTTGTTTCATCAGATCCACCGCCGAATAATCCGTCAATAATGTATAGCATGGTATTCCGGCCAAGGTATTTGCTACCCATCAGGTCGACCATTGATCTGTATTTTCTGTAACCGCCGTTATTGGGATTGCCTACTTGCCTCGGAGATGTTTCCCACGACGGGGCTACATTGGAATAATGAAGCCGGGAAGCTCTTCCGGCTATCGAGCCGAAATGGTTCTTTGCCGTAAGGGTAATACCTGCTGATCCATGAGGTTTGAAATTTGCCAGATTAATCATGTAATCGGCATTTTCAATCACATCAAAAAGCTTGTCGTCAATTGTTTTGTCTGAATAAAAAAGAAGCACCTTTTCAGTTACGTTGACCACAGTACGGTTAAAATCTTCGGAGGCTTTGTCAAGATATCTGACATCGGGAAATTCATTATGCCAGTAAGCGTAATTATGTCCGAAGATATGCTTATGGGGATCACCAATGTATATATCCGACTGATTTATTTTACATTCATTAACAAGTTCCCTTAACAGTTCCAAAACAATGTAAGGGCCTGTTTCCATTGCACCGTATCCCCTTACTCTTACACCTGGCTTAAGCGGGTAATTCGGAACAAAATATCCATTTTGCTTATCTTCTCTGCTTAGTAACCAGTCTGAAGTTCCCTGATTGATCTTAATATATATTTTCTCACCGGGAGTATATCCAATGTTTTTATTGTGCTTTTTCAGGTTGTGATAGCGAAAAAGCAGGTCCCATGCTTTTTTAAGACTACGCTTCCCCGTCAGTTCCTTTATTGATTCCGAAAACATGCTATCAATAATCTTCTGATCGAAGTTTACGGGATTAAAATACCAGTCGTTATTTTCCAGGACATTTTTACAATCCGCATTGGTGGCACTTGGATTCCAGGCCCACACCACACGTCCCGGATTGATGCCCAAGGCCTGCCCCATAGGCTGGTTTGGTCCATCTTCAGGACCCATGCTATTGTATTTGTCCTGGTCAAAAAAGATTCTTGGTGCTTCCATTAACTTTCCATGATAAAAAAGACCGGAAGCTTCATCAATTACCTTATTTGGAAAAGCATATGTGGCGGCAGTCAGGGCGCCAACCGACTTGAAAAATTTTCTCCTTTTCATTGTTTCGTTATTATCAATTTTAAATGATTCAACTATTTATCTGAAATTTTCAGTTCTTGTAATACAAATCCCTTTTGCAGGTTTTCTTTTAATCACAAATCATCTCAGTGCCTGAGTGCCAAAGTGTCTGTCCTTAAAGCGCACCCAAAGATAACAAAGAATCAGATCAGGGAAGCTTTTGAGGTAATGGGTTGACGAAAACATTATTCTTTATAATTAACTATTCTATTTAACCAGTTTTCTTGTATAATCAACCAGGTCTTTATTTCCGACTTCAGGTTTAATATTATCAGGCAGTTTTCTCAGTAGCCAGGTCACTTCCCAGGTTGATGATTCACCAGGCATTAACTCTTCATATGCTCCCTGATGTTCTATCTCAACATAGACGCCTCTTTCAGGAGAAACTCTACTTACAAATAGTTCTATTTCACCTTCAAAACGACCTGCTTTGTCTGGTGCATTTTTCTCCAACGGAATATCGGGAAACTTCTTTATTAAAATCACTCCGTCGTTAACCTGCGCTAACCATCCTTCTGCACCATCCACGTACAATTGCCGATCCCCATTTTTAGGTAATTCATCCTGTTTATAAGAGAACCAGAAGATTCCGTCTTTTTCCACAACAAGAGGAAGCAGTCCTCCATGTCTCTCACCTTCTCCGATCGGGAAAAAAGTGAGGCCGTTTGTGTGTACCCTCGAAACTGCCCAGGGGGCAACAGATTGTGCGGAATCAGAGCCGTTAGTAATCTTAAATTTCAAATCAAAAGAGCCCTCTTTTCTATTACCTGAGATTTCCTTGGTAAATATCCACCCAAATTCAGGATCTTTCCCGCTAACCATTTTTACCACATTATCCTCTACAACAACGCTGTATGGCTTATTATCCAAAACAGGAGGAGGAGGCCAGTTCCAGGCACTTTGGGGACTGGGCCAGAAAGTGGAGCCCCAATTACTTGAATCCACCGATTTTTCAGTAAAAAAATTCTCCCCGTCAATTTTGAGCGAAGTAATTCGTCCTCCGGTGCCAGGATCGATCTCTAATTCCAGATTATTAACTTTAATGGTAAATAATCCGTTATTAATTTGCGGAACGGCTCTGTAATTAATCTTCTGGTTTAAACATCCCAGTGATATTAAGATTACAGATAAGGTTATGATAGTTGCAATATCAGATTTAAAGCTCATAGTTACATCTTCCCCCTTTGCATTATCCATTCACGACCGGGAATGTCAACCTGAAAACTCTCTATATTGGCCTGATCCATTATAGTTACATAGATTGTACATCCGTCTTTCCCCCCAAATGCTACATTAGTAGGCTTTTTCCCAATCAGAGGTATTTCCTGCAACAGCTTCCCTCCAGGAGAAATTTTAGCTACAGTTCCATTACCAATACATGAAGCCCAGATGTTTCCCTGTATATCACACCGCATCCCGTCAAATCCTGCTGTATGTTCAAGTAACAACCGTCTGTTGCTGACTTCTCCTTCTTCAGACAGATCATAAGCCCATAGCCTTCGCGATGCATTAACATACAATGATTTTTCATCGGGGCTGACTTCAATTCCATTTGCCAGTCCGATACCTTCATCATCAAGAAGGATGATTTTTCCATCAGGATCTATGCGCCAGACACGACCTGTTCTGGCCTTGAAGTCAGGATCGCTTGCATAAATACGGTCTTTACTGTCAATTGCAATATCATTAGGCTGGGACATCTCTGGTTCACTAATAAAAAGGGTCAGCTCTTTTGTAGCCATATTAACCTTAAATATTTTATGATCTGCGTAATCAGATATTATCATATTTCCATGGCTGTCGAAACGGATTCCGTTAGCGATGCTTCCGGACGGGAGTTCCAGGAAAACACTGGCTATTCCTTCAGGCGTAACCTTACCTATCGTTCCTGAATGGTGAAAGTTGGTAGCATATAAATTACCCTCTCTGTCTACTCCCGGCCCTTCAACATCAGACGTAAAACTATTAACAGGAGTTAAGACAGAAGATTTGAATAATTCAGCAGTTGCCTCTTTCTGAGCATTCGTTGTTGTGAAAGCAAGGGCAATCAACAAACAGGAGGACAAAAAATAATCTAAAAGGCTTTTTTGCCGATTATTATTCATAAATCTGTTATTAATAAACTTTAAAATAAAATAATGAACATAAAAAAAGAGAAATGTTGTGCATCAGGGGGGATCTATTATTCCTGCTGTTTCAGTTGTAAGATCCGGCATTTACAATATTTCTTTTGAATTAAAAGAGGCTGTTAAAGATTTCACAGTTAAGTTATGTAACAAGAGTTTTTATATTATTCTTAACAGCCTCTTTAAGTTATAATTAATAATCTGACATTAGAAGTTTGGCTTGTCCGGGTGTATCCAGAGACGAGTACTGATTTTATTGCCTCCTGGTCCCAGCTTCTTCGTTGCTTCCTCTACGCCTGCCGGATTATTAAGTCTTTCAGCCAAAACAAAGACATATCTCTTCAGAACATCGCCGGGTTCTATTATGCCCCAGGTTTCGTTACTATCGTTCTTAGATACATCGCTAAGTTTTGGATAACCTGTTCTTCTGTGGTCACTCCACATTTCGTTAGCTTTCTGGAAAGAGTCAATCCATTTCTGCATCATAATCCGTTCAAGCTTCTCTTCATCTCCTGCAGATTCATCCCATTTGATGGTTATGGTGATTTTGGTATTGTAATTATTCCTCTCATCTGTAGGGTCAATATAATCTATCGGCACACTTGTATCATCGGCAAGATATGCCGCCAGGTCTCCGGTTGCGCCCCAATCTTCCCATGATGTTCTAACACCTTCTTCATAATATTCCTGGACTGTTTTTTGCACGCCGCTCCATCCTCTCAATGCAGCCTCTGCAAGTATGAAATTTACTTCCGCGGCGGTCAGAATTTTCCTGAAACTTCCTCCGGCTCCTGAGGGACTAAAATATGTACCTAGCTTGGAAAAAGGTATGTAGTTGTCTTTCTTATTAAGATATGCTCCGCCGGCAATACCTTTATAAGGCCAGTCGGGATGATCGGCATATAAGTCCTGATTGCTCGGATCCACCGGTTGAAAATACACATGTATCCTTGGATCCTTATATCCTATCAGCACTTCTTCCATTCCTGATCCCATTCTATTGTCATTCCAGCTGTCGCTCATTGTCCATACAGGGTATGTTCCGCCTAAAAGAGAGGTGTTGAAATTCTCCGTATTGGAAAGTATGAGCCCGACCGAATCACATATTGCTTTTTCGCCCTGGGCTTTGGCAAGAATAGGATCGGCTTTAACTATTCGCATTGCAAGCCTTAACCTCAGCGAATTTATCATTTTCAGCCATTTTGTAAGGTCGCCGTTATATGAAGCGTCAAATCTTGCCAGATCTTGGTTGTTTGCTTGTGCATAAGTTTCAAATACATCCTGAATCTCGTCGAGTTTATCAAAAAACTGTTCATATAAAAATTCTTCGCTGTCATAGTCAAATTGTTTTTTCAACTCTCCATATTCCGAATAAATAAGCGGACCATAGTAGACGGTAGCCCTCGACAGAGCGATTACCTGAAATAGTTCTGCCCAGGCTGCAAACAAGGTAGCATTTGCTTCCAGAGCCATTTTTTTATTCACGTTAGCCGGGGCCATAACATTGTTATATGTAGTGTTCCATATAACTTCATTCCAGTAGTCGACCATATAATAGCTCATCATGTCTCTGCCACCTGCTTCATCCAAAGGTGTGCCCGTGTGGCGCATAAAGTTATCGCATCCCCAGTCTACACCATATTGAGCATCACCCCAGGCGACACGGAACCCCATATCTCTAAGTATATTCGGGAATCTTGAACCAAAATTCAAATCCTGACCTAAAGATTCAGATGTTATAGCGGAGCCACTTCTGTTAATATATTCAAACCTGTCTTCCTTCACGCAGGCAGATATAAAAATTATTAATATGATAATACTTATAATCTTTTTCATGTTAGTTCAGTTATTAAAAATTAACTTTTATGTTGAAACCATACGTCCGCGTCGAAGGCAAGTTGAAATTATCCAATGCCTGTGAGCTGGTGCCCGCGCTCATTGTTAACTCAGGATCGTAGGGAGCATTCCTGTAGAGGAAGAAAAGGTTCTGCCCCACAAGCCCTATCGTTGCCGACTTTACAGGCAGGTTAAGACTTCCCATAGGAATGTTATAATTCAGCGAGAACTGGGTAAGTCTTACATTTGTTCTGTCATATATATAAGCTCCCAATAATCCGTTAATGTTTCCGATTGCTCTATACCATTTTTCAGGATCTACCGTCGTTACTGCAGATCCATCAGGCATTGCGGCATTTACTGTAACACCTCCTTTGTCTCTCGCATCAGCACTTCTTTTCGATACTCCATAATTGTCGAGCATGGCTTCTGTGTAACTCAAAACGTTTCCTCCGAATACTCCGTTAACAAGAAATCCCATTGAAAGGCGCTTGTAGCTGAATGTGTTGTTCCATCCCAGAGTAAAATCAGGATCAATTCTTCCAACAAATACAGGTTCTGTTGTTTTCAGCGGATTCTGATTATCGTCAAGTTTTATTCTGCCCTGATCATCGTACTCGAAATTGAAAGCATAAAGGTCGCCAAAGGAGCCTCCGCTTTTGATCCGACTATAGTAACCCTCAGATGATCCGAGGTTTATTATCTGATTTGTATCATCAGGGTTAACTACTACAATCTTATTTCTGTTATGGGCATAATTGAGGGAAGTTATCCATGAAAAAGAACCTCTTGAAATGGGTTCAGCGTCAATTATAAATTCAATACCTTTATTTGTAATCTTACCGGCATTAATGAGCATACTATTAAAACCTACTCCCTGCAGGGTTGGTATTGACATACGCTGGTCTGTGCTTGTAATGTTATAATAGGTAAAATCAAATCCCACTTTTCCATCCAGGAATCTCCAATCGGTACCTATTTCAACACTTGTAATCATTTCGGGCTTAGCTGTAAGCCAATCAGGACTTGTAGGTGCGCTGACAGATGCAGAAGATGTTACGCTGGTACTGCCTGCCGGTGAAGTAACTGACCTGTTGTTTATGGTCATTCTCTGGATAATATTATCAAATCCCACGTCGTTTGCAACTGTTGTATATGAACCTCTTACCTTGCCGAAGGTCACAAAATCGGGAAGCGAAACCATTTGATTGATGATGCCGCTAAAACCTACGGCAGGATAGAAATATGCAACGCCGTTTTCCGTGAACGCAAGAGTTGACGATCTGTCCATCCTGCCAGAAAGATCGAGGAAAACCATTTCCTTATATCCTATTGATGCGTTGGCAAAATATCCCTCTTTAATAGTTCTTGACGGAAAGGTTGTATTTATTACAACAGTATGAGGCATATTTTGAAGTGAAAATTCATTAGGAAGCATTAAGGGATAGGAAGCTCCATTGTTTACGCTGACTCCATCACCATAACTTGTTTCCTGGTAACTTATTCCTCCAAGGGCGTTGAGACTGAAATTGCCAAAATATTTATTGTACGACAGAATAGCGTCTATATACGACATCCAGTCTTTAAACTCCCTGAAATTCCATGTACCGTTTTTGGAAACGTTGGTAGTGTTTGAGCCAGCCCAATGCCTCTGTTCATTCTTTTTATTGGCATAGTCATAATTCCCCTTTACAGTAAATTTGAGGCTCTTTGATATATCATATGTAACATTAAGACCTGCGATCACTCTCTTCCCGCCGTCTTCCCTGGGCTGCATTCTTGTTATCCACCAAGGGTTCGACTGGTGGTGGTCGGTAACATGCCAGTGCATTTTATACATGTACCGGTCTGGTATCCATTCCTTCCAGTTATCTCCATCTCTGTAATCGCTGATACTTTTCTGTCGGGGGAACCAGTAGAGTCCGGTAAGGGTATTCATATACCATCCGTTAGGAGGCCTGTTATACGCCATTTCAGATGTAAACATCACCTTTGATGATACTGTCAGCTTATCCTTGAAAACTTTTGTAGACTGGTTGAGAGTTACGTTGTCTTTACGATAATGGTTTTCAGGAATAATTCCTTTTGATAGTGTATTAGCGTAAGAAAAATAAGCTGTAGTCCTTTCATTACCGCCGCTTATTGAAACATTGCTAACAATGTTATGGCCTCTCTGGAAGAAATCCCTAACAAACGTATCGTCATAACTTGAAAGAGGTGTAACATCCCAACTTTCTTTAGCATCGCCTACGGCTCCATACTTATACTGCAATTCGGGAAATGCGAGTATGCTTTCAAACATCGTAGCATTGCTAATGCTGACGTCCATCGTACCTTCTCTGCCTTTTTTGGTTGTGATCATAACAACGCCATTAGCTCCCTGACTTCCATAAAGAATAGCTGCGTTCGCTCCTTTAAGCAGACTGATGCTTTCGATATCGTCGGGATTAAGCTGCGAAATTCCGTCACCTTCATCATAACCTCCCCACAGACCAGCCTGGCCTCCTATACGGTTAGTTATCGGCACACCATCTATCACATACAAAGGCGCGCTATTGCCGCTAAACGATTTTGAGCCCCTGAGTACCGTTTTTGTCGAACCTCCTGCTCCGGATGCTGCCTTTTTAATTTCAAGTCCGGCTGTTTTCCCGCTTAGCGCATTCATAAAGTTGATATCCTTGGCTTTCATAATTTCCGCACCAGCTACCTGCTGCGATGAGTAGGTCAGCGTTTTTTTCTCGCGCTGAATACCAAGAGCTGTAACAACTACCTCATCAAGAGTTTCAACACTTGGCGTCATCAGTAAATCAATATTTCTTCTTCCTGTTACGGCAATCTCCTGTTGGATATATCCTATGAATGAAACAACAATAATAGAATTCGGATCACTGATGTTTAAAGTATATCCGCCTTCTATGTCGGTTACTGTACCCATTGTAGTACCTTTCACCACAATATTTACACCCGGCATGGGTTCCATGGTCTGACTGTCAATTACTCTTCCTGTTATTGTATGTTGCTGAAGGTTAACATTACTATCTGTTCCTTTTGTCAGATATTCCGGGGCAAGGATTATTTTCCTGTCAATAATAGTGTACTTCACATCGGTACCGGAAAACAGATTATCCAGTATTGCATTAATCGGTTGTTCATCCACATCAATACTGACCTTCCGGTTCGTGTTGAGAAGCTTTTCGTTGTAGAGAAAATAAAATTCACTTTCAACTTCAATATCATCAAGAACCTTTATCAGTTCCGTATTTGAATAGTCTAAAGAAAGCTTCGTTTTCTGCGAATAGGTTTCAACTGCATATGCCTGCAGGAATCCTAGAATCATAAGAAAAGCGGCAATACGCATAATTAGTAAGGGTTTTTTCAGAGAAGGGAATATACACTCTCTGAGGGGTTGCTTTTTTTTCATAAATTTGCAGTGTTTTAAGATTAAAAATGTCGATCAGATGTTTTTGGGAAATCGTTGGCGCGATTTCCTTTTTTTCTTTTTTCAAGGTCCGTTTATTGTTTCCATAGATTTAATTTCTAAGTGTTAACAGAATCATTCTTTTTATGTATAGTTACTATCTGTTTTTCCAGGGTTCCGTCCGGTAATAATTTACGCGATGATATTTCATACCTAATCGGAGAAGTCATGGATAGGAATGATAGAACATCTTCAAGTTTGTCATCCTGAAAAGTTGCCCTGAATGAATATTTCTCAAGCTCTTTGTCTGCAATAACAATCTTTACGTTATACCATCGTTCAATTCTCTTTACCACTTCAGCCATCGGATCACCCCTGAAAATAAGCTTGCCCTCAGTCCAGGCATTGTATTTTTCGGGATCTACAACAGACTTACTGGTTATGCCTTCATGACAAACCAGCCTTTCCGAGGGTAACAGGATTATACTTTCTCCTGATATATTGCTGTGATATTCAACTTTACCCGTATCAAGCACCACTTCGATGTAATTTTCAGCAGGATATGCACTGATATTAAAACGTGTACCAAGTACTCTTACAACCGAGCTTCCGGTTGTGATCTGAAAAGGGTGTTCATCATCATGACTGATATCAAGCCAGGCTTCTCCTTCAAGTTTTACTTTCCGGTCAGAAACAAAAGGAGCGGAATATTCAAGATATGATCCGCTGTTAAGCATTCCCCTGGTTCCGTCCGGAAGATTGAATGAAACACGCGATCCCATTGGAGCAATAATCCTGGTTGAAGCACTCTCTCCTTCAATATTCTGTTCTTTGTCATACTGTAAACTATAAAAGAACAAACCGGCTAGCACAATTGGAATCAGCAGAACAGCAGCTGCTTTCTTGTAAATCAGTAACATCTTCTGTAAAGGCTTAAGCGGTCTGCTTGTCTCTTTCATCCCGATCTTATGATATATCCTGTCAAGTAAATGGGACAAATCAGCCTCAGAAGATATATTCTGATCAAGAAAAGAATTCCAGTCTTTTTCCAAACAATTCCGTAAATAGAGGTTCGTTTCTCCCTCAACAAGAAGGGATTCCACAAATTTTATTTCACTGTCGCACGCTGTACCCTTTATGTAGCGATCAATAATTTCTAATTCTTCTGGTTTCAAAACTATAGGTGGTTTAATATTTATAATATAATATCCATGAGCAGACTCAATCTCATATTAAATATGAAATGATTTTGATTTATTTATAAATTTTTAACAATAGCACAAGGATTTAAATGAAAACATCCGTAGGTATTGCAGAATAAAAGGTGAATAAATCTATCAATATCTGACAGTTAATCTGACCATCCAACTGATGTTCAAACTCTTTCTTTAATGGCAGAAATATTCATATTCTCATATTTAAATTTGATTGTTCCTTGAAAAACTTTATGTAAAAGCAATTATTAGAGGCAATACAGGAAAAAGAAAAACATCATAGTCAGATTTTCATTTTTCAAATGGTTGCGGATGAATCTTATGGATGCAGACACGTAATTATCAATGGTGCCGGGCGAAAGGTCCAGTTCTTTAGCAATTTCTTTTGTTGTTTTACCTTCCTCCCTGCTCATTTTGAAAATTGTTTTTTGCCTTTCCGGCAGGGTATCTATTATCCTATGAACTCTTTCTAAAAACGACTGATAATCAATGTTGTCTTCAATTTTATAGGAATAGGGACGATTTTCAGCAAGAGTGTCAACAATGAACTTTCTCAGGTAACTTCTTTCTCTGAAAGTTTTGCAAATATCATTGTACGCAATCGTAAAAAGATATGAATAAAAGGATGGTCCTTTTCTAATGATTTTACGGTTTTCCCATATCTTAAGAAAAACTGTCTGGACCAGACCTTCAGCATCAAAACTGACTCTAAGATACTTTAATCCAAAACGGTATATTTTTCCTGAGTATTTTTTATATATCAGATCAAAAGCCTCAATATCATTTTTCTGAAGCCTTTCAATAAGTTCATTATCACTTGGAAAATCAACCAATTTTAATTGATTAAAAGTTTTTTATAAGATCAGCAATGTCAAAATAATTGTTGAAATGGTACTCAAGCTTTCTTCATAAACCTGACGATCCTTCAACTTTACAAAAATCAGATACCTAGATCTTTTATCGTTAAATAAACAATCCTTGTCAGAGTTGATCCGGTTGAAGGAGTAACCTATATGTAAAAACTGATATAACAAATTTATCTTAAAATTCATAATTTCAGTATTCTTTGTGTCTCTGTTTTTCTCAGTAATTCCTACTCTTAAAGTACAATAATACTTAATGAATATAAATGCTCTGTACAGCCAAGAATGAGAATTGTCCGCAGAGATCCAGGCATACCCGCAAACGTTTTGTTAGCGTTATAAAATAGCAGGTTTGAATCTGATATTAGTTAAAACCTGCTGCTAACAATGCTGAATTCTTCCGACAGCATATGTAATTTATCGGAAAACCGGGATTAAATCAGGGGAAAATTAATATAATTAACAGCACCAGCTCCAAGAATTTAACAAGATTTAACTATGGTTTGTTGAGTATACACATAAGATTGATGCACCGTAACCCGGCAATATCTTTTTCATCCATATTTAATTTGCTTTAAAGGTCAGATGGAATCACACATGACAGAAAATTACATAATTTTATGTATTTGATACATGTGGGTTTCATTGTATAATAAATTCAGGATCAGTAATAACCGGTACATTTCATTCATTTGTTAGCAATAATGTTTTGTAACGATCCGTTCACCACGATCTGTAGCAAATATGAAGTTTAAGAAATCATACAAGCTGATGCTTTCCTTCATGATGATCCTTAAAATTGTCGTTTTTTCCGTTTTAGTACTCGGAAGCTGCAACAGATACGTTTATAATGCCAACAGCAACAAGATAATATACAGACATAAATAGCAGGAAATACCTTTGTTGGCCGTATTCTGACCGGGATGAAGACAGGTAAAATGATCTGTTATTCTTTTATTATTTTCCTGATATCAAAAACCTCCTCGCTTCCAAATTTAACAAGGTACATCCCCGGGGCAAGGCTAATAGTTGATATTACAGCTTTTTCCGTAAAAAATCCTTTCATTACTATCAGGCCCGCAGCGTTTATGATCTCATAATTCATCTGCACGGAATTACCGGGAAGTTCAATGTTCAGCTCTTCCACTACCGGATTCGGATAAATTTTTGCATCGTCGAACTCATGCCCCGGAGAAACGGCATAAATAATATTTGAAGCACCGGAGCTGCAGCCGGCTATTGTAACAATTGCATAATAATCGCCTGTTTTGGTCACAGCGTAATCCTGGCCTGTTGCCCCTGCAATCATAGTGTTCGCAACAAACCATTGGTTCCCGACTGCTGCATCTGAACGCAAAATGTTGTCAGTCAATGTTATAGTTGGAGCAGGCGGCTTGCTTAACACTGTTATCTCCTGTGATGACGGCACACTGCTGCCACATGTATTTGTTGCAGATACGGTTATCTCACCTGACAGAGCATTCAAACCATAATTGACTGCAATGTTGTTTGTCAGGCTAGTGCCTGTAGCCCCGGAAGGTAAGGTCCAGGTATATGAATCCGCTCTTTCAACAGGAGGAACGGTATAGACTACAGAGTTTTGTCCCTGACACACAACCTGATAGCCAAAAATCGCCAACGGGATTGCAGGTGAGGAGTTTACAGCGATAAAGAGTGATGAGCTTTCTCCCGCACCACAGGAGTTTATGCCTTGAACAGTTATTTTTCCCGGAAGAGCTTCCTGTCCAAAACTGACTGTAATACTGTTTGTTGAGCTTGTTCCCGATGCTCCTTCAGGCAATGTCCATACATAGGAAGCTGCATTTTCAATTAAGGGAACAGTGTAGTTAACAGAGCTTTGTCCCCCGCAAACAGTGTTTGGGCCTGCTATTTCGCCTGCTGCCCCGGGAACAGAATTAATTGTCACAGCCAGCACGGAAGGCTCGCCTGTATTACAGGAATTTCTACCTCTCACCGTAATATTTCCTGATACGGCATCAGGCCCAAAGTTCACAATAATACTGTTGGTCGAACTTGTTCCCGATGCTCCTTCCGGTAAAGTCCAGATGTAAGATGTAGCATTCTCTATTAATGGCACGGTGAAGGTTACAGGTTCCTGGCCCCGGCAAATGGCCGGATTGCCTGTTATGGTACCCGCCTTGCCTACCCGGAACTTGTCTGAAAGAATTATTGTTCTGTAATTCGGATGAGAGAAATCAAGGCATTTATTGAGAATGAAAGCACCACAATCTTCATTTGCACTATTAATTTCCCTGATGCTCTGAGTTGTTATATCGGAATGCATCAGATCCAGGGCATTATTAACATGACCAAGCAAATGGGCATGTCCCAGTTCATGCAGGACAGCTGTTTCAAAATCATATTGTGCAGGCAGGATATCAGACAGGTCATAGCACCAATCAACATCATCTCTTAAAACAATATCTATCTCCTTAACCGCCCATGCAGTAACAACGGAATTATTCACAATCCCTTCTGAAAAAACTGATGTTACGCCAAGCCCGTCTGTTACCGTTCCAAATGATATTGAGCTGATACCATCCATGCCTGCGACTGCCTCAACCGGCTCTCCTGTCTGCCATGGCACGCTTGTGGCACAAATCCATTTATCAATAGCTTTGCTTACGATGTTTGCGGCTGTATTATTGGAATTCAGATTTGTGGTATAACGCCATGTATAACCGCCAGCCTGATCTGAATTAATCAAAATATAAGGCTTGTTTTCAAAATTACTGTATGAATATCTGATATATAGGACTTCCGGACTGTTCACATTCTCGCCGGCGATGTTTATGGCAACTATTCCGGTAGCTGCATTATGGGGCACTGCAAGCTGTACGAGGGTGTCGGTCCAGGTTTTAATGTCAAAATCATCGCTTGTAAAAATGTACTCAGGCCTGTCGGCATTTACAAACCATACCTGACCCTCTCCCTGACTGGCCCCGAATCCTTCTCCGCTTATGCTAAGTATTGAACCCGTTCCGGCAGTTATTGTGTCAGGGGCTATGCCTGTGATGATATGCTCTGCGAAACCTCCTTTAGCCAAATAACGATTTTGGATGTCCTGAACTTTAATTCCGGACTGCAATATTTTTACCGGTTCATAAATCATATTCTCGCGTATCGATTTGAAGTTCAACGCACTATCGTTCGGATATGTTGTCTCGAAAAATCCTTTCTGTCCTCCAAATAAAATGTAACTGTTTTTTATATCCACATGGATACCATACTCATTATCAGACTTCTTAAGTATAAAAAGCCCTGTTTTTCCTGTTTCCAGGTTAGGAGATGTACTTACCGATTGCCTTATATTTTCAACAATACCACCAATGGTCACAACTTCCAATTCATCTGATCCGGCACCTTTCAGGGTGTTTATCACTTTTATTGTATAGCTGGTGTATATGTTCCTGTGCTGTATATCCCAGAATGAAGAAGAACCTGTGATTTCACCAACCACCACCACATCAGCTTCCATTATCCTTTCTTCAGAAGGAATGGCATACTGTGAAGCAGCTTTCACTGTGAGTACCAGAAAAGTTATTATCAGGAAACACTTGTTCAATTCATTTTGTTTTTGGATATTGTTCAGACCTTAGAATTTAAAGTTCATTTCCGCGATTCAACGAATATATACTAAAATAATGATTTACATAATCACAACATTTATCAGCAATGGAATACAGCAATCTTATAAGGAAACGTGAAAGTGTCAGAAATTATGATCCCGACCGTTTGGTGCCGGCTGAGGTTCTGGAAAGAATTATAGAAGCCGGGAGGCTTGCCCCTTCAGCAAATAACAGGCAGCCCTGGAAATTCATTGTTATTTCTTCCCCTGAAATGCTTGAAAAGGTCAGAACCTGTTACCACCGCGAATGGTTTAAGGATGCTCCTCATATCATTGTGGTTGTCGGGCTGAGAGATCAGGCATGGAACCGAAGCTATGACGGATACAATTCTGTGGAAACCGATGCAGCAATAGCAATGACTCATATAATCCTTGCAGCTGAAAATGAAGGTGTAGCCTCATGCTGGATTGCAGCATTTGATCCGGAATTGCTTTCTAAGGCTCTTGATCTTACAGAAAATCAAGTACCTTTTGGAATAACACCTTTGGGATATCCAAAGGCGGGATTTGAAAAGTCGCAGGTTAAGAACAGAAAACCAACGGAAGAAATAGCTGAGTTTTTATGATTAATGTTATCATAATATCTCAATTCCAAGGTAAGATCAAATCTCCATTGGGAACCGACTTGAGAAAATGAGATTCCTCAACTAAGCTTGCCTATCAGCCTGCGATTTTGTAATTTCAAGGTCTGTTGTCAGATCAATACCGATAGAATGACAATAAGCAGAAGAAAGTTTGTTCAATCGTCACTGCTTGCGGGAGCATGCATGGCAATACCCTCATTCAGGGATTTCAACAGACCTAAAAATGGTGCTCTTGCGGGCATTAATCCTTTTATACTCCAGAATCCGGAAGCTGTTTTTATTATGCGCACTCAGGTGGACATGAAGACCGATTCATCTGAAATAAGAAATGCCGGGCTGGATTTCGGTCGCTCTGTATTCTGCCTGACTGACGATGAAGAAAATGGCATTCCTCTTACCCATAAAGTGGTAATCAAGCCAAATCTTACCTGTCGGTCAAGAAATCATCCCGGTTACACTATTGAAAAGTCAATGGGAATAGTAACTGATGCTTTCTTTGTCGAAGGCATAATAAACAGCCTCCGGGATCTGGGTTTTAGCCCGGGCCAATTCTACATCCGTGAGGTTAATTGTCCTGATGATCTTGCAGACGGGGGATATACCGAAATGGCCACACGTACCGGGATAGATTTGCAGTGCATAGATACTCCGGCCGGTGAACTAAGCCATGAAAAGATACAATGGATTGATGTACCAGACGGGGTATGGTTTAAAAGAATACCATATCTCTGGCCGGTTAATGCACCCGATACCTTTCTCCTGAATATCTCAAAATTTAAAACCCACAGCATGGGACTGACGCTGTGCGCCAAAAACCTCCAGGGAACAATAGCAATGAATTACCAGGCTCACTGCAAATCCTTCGGTGAATTGATGAACGGAGTGGATCCGGGCGATCTTAATCCCTCAGCAAATGCCGAGTTATTAGATAGCTATAACAGGCATAAAGCTTCAGGCATCCCGCGATGGGACAGGCCGGGAAGCAGCGGAGGCATATGGCAGGAGACCTGGGCAAACCGATGTATTGATAATAACTCGGTAACACTGGCAGGACTTCATATCATAGAAGGCATATACGGAAGAGACGGCAATTTTATGGACGGGCCGGGAAAAGATGGGCTGGCAACTGATTACATGACCAACTACATTATTTTCGGCCGCAACCAATATCATGTCGATACTATCGGTCATTATCTCGGGGGGCACGAACCGGGTAATTTCGGACTATTTCATATAGCAAAGGAAAGGGGAATGTCATCTGCCATCAATCCGGCCGAGATCCCGTTGTATGAATGGGATAAGGATGAAGGAGCAAAACGTGCGGAATTAAACAGTTTTAAGAGATACCCTCTTAAAACAAATTACCTTCGACGCGACTACAACGGAGGCAATGAGCCATACTGGCATATGGTTAATGAATCGTATGAATATGGAACGATAAACAATGAAATGCTTTTTACCCTGGAACAGAATTTTCCCAATCCTGTACGAACTACCACCAGAATAATATTCGTCATACCCTCTGGCGGACATGTGCGTGCTGAAGTGTTAAATTCTAAAGGGATGCTTGCAGAAGTGCTTACAGACCGGCAGCTTAATGCAGGAACACATTCCATAGTATGGAACGCCGTTAATTATCCTTCAGGCTTGTATTTCTGCCGCATATTTTTTGGCGGTTCCATCAGATCACAGAAAATCATGGTAATGCACTAACAGATATCCTGAAATAAAACCCTGACTGCAAAATTAAAAGAACCTGGAACACAAGCACGGCGAATCAAATGCCCCGGACAGGGTTCAGCCAAGAGCCTTTTTTATTTATTCCAAAGGCAGTTAAGGTAGAACAACAGCTTTGTACCAGGACTGTCAGGCTGATCACCTATATTGAATAAAACCGGATGTTCAGAGTCAAAAGCAAAAAACCTGAGATTTGTGATGCTGTTTTTCATCAACAAGTCCAGTTCTTCCTTTTCTATGACCATTTTAATTGAATATTTGCAGACGGTTTCCTCTGAACCTCCTTCAAACATCATTTTTAATTGAGGCTTTTCAATTTTTGATCCGTCTTCAAGCAAAATGATGACGCCATGACCCTCAAAATCGAGAACCGGAGTCGTCAGTGTAAACATCAATGAGTATTCCGGCTCCAATTCGAATGTCTGCTTTACGGCAAACACCTTGAAGGTTGTTTTATCATCATCAACCTGTGCGTCACTTGTCAGAACAGGTGAAGTGTGAGTGTTGACATTAAAAAAACTGTCACTGACAGTCTTTATGTCAGAACACGATTGTCCTGATACAATATGGCTGCCGAGCAGGAAAATTATCAAAACAAGTTTTTTCATATCTCAGAGCGATGGGGTTATATTAAATATATTGAAAACGTAAGAAATAAAACTTCCCTGAAAGGATAATAAAAATACAAATTTGTTTGGATTTATACCGGATAATTGCATGATTTCACTTAAACTGCTTATACAGCAAATTCCCTTCCGTAAAGGTAATAATACATACAGTTACAATTGACAACAACTTCATCAGGACCGGCTCAATAGTGAACAGCATTATCAGGCAACCTTTTGGCCCCGGGGTGATCGGTAATATTGATATATGCGAATATTATCCTGCACGTGGGGTTTGTACAGGATAATGCCCGGTGAGTTAACAGAGACCGGGGTTCATACCAGTTTCGCTTCTTTAAGATGATGTTTCAATGTTGCCAGATCCTTTCGCATAGCTGAAATAACATCGTCTCTTTTCATAGTCAATGTTCTATCCCCATGTTCAGCACCTCCAAGGGGGTATTCATAATGAATGGATACAGGGCCACTGATATTGTACTGCTTTATCAGAGCCAGGTACTTCCCGAAGTCAACCATGCCCTCGCCCAAAGGAACAGTATCTGAAGACCATTTCCCCTGATTTTTACTCCAAACAAAGTCTTTAACATCGAGCGACTTTATAAACGGTGCAATAAATTTAAGGTCGACAGGCCAGGAATACCCTCCCTCGATCATAGCATGATAGATATCATACTGTGCTCCAAGCCATTCTGAATTTATTTCATCTAAAACCCACCCCAGATCCCAGAGCGGGCCTCCAAAATAGTGCCCGGCGCCGGAAACACCTGAATGATTCTGGTATTCCCCTATTATTGAATATTTTTCGTTAATCTCAGCCAGTCCCGAAAGTCTTTCCTTCATAATCGCGATGTTCTCCCTGATGCTCAATGAATCGTCATAGTACCCGTATCCGGTTCTGTAATGACGTATTCCAAGGGATGAAGCAGTTCTGAGGATCTTGCCGGTTAAAGGATCGCCGGCATTTGTTATGGAAGTTGTGATCATGTGAATATTGATTCCCGCTTTTTTCACAGCTTCCATAACCTTAGGAAGGTCTGTTTCAACATTTTCGGGCAATACATGGCCTCCGGGTCTCACTGTAAGGTCCACTCCGTCGAATCCCATTCCGGCAGCAGTTTTTGCCATTTCTTCCCAATCAAGCCAATGCAAATGCTTGGAGAAAATACTAATTGTGAAAGGATCCGAAATCTTACCTGCGGAACCGGATATTGATCCGGTGTTTGGCTCCATGCCCTTTGAAAGTGTTTCCGTAACGGCTGATAATCCTGCTGTTGCAAGAACCGATCTTACAATAAATTTCCTTCTGGAAGTTTTCATGTTGTACCAGTATGAAAAATTAACAAATTATTATTCACTTTTATAAGAAGCTGCGCCATGCAAATCAGGATAGACTGCGGAGATATTCAGCCAGTCGAAGAAGGTCATCTTCTGAACTGAAATTTATCTTGTTTGATTTTAAATAACCCTGGATTTTGTCTTTATGCCAGGGAAACATTTCAAGAGTCTTTTTTCGCGTAAACAGAACAAATATGTTTCCGTTATTTGAAAAATAATATTCCCGTTCCATCTGAAACACACAGTCTTCATTGGGAATCCAGTCCTGGAAACCACCCCGGGTTACCGGTTTGTATGACTCAATGGCCGAATGCCTGTTTATAGTTCCGAAAGCACCTTTTTTGAGAACATCTTTCAGCTTGACGAACTGTTTTACTCCTACAATAAGATTGCCTCCTGAAATTTGTTCTATATAACCATTATCAAAGTAGAAAGTATCAGAACCTATGGTCAGAAAACTCATTTCTCTCCTTGTCACAAGGGAAAGTGTATCGTTAAGCTGAATAAAATCAATGTCTCCCTTGAGAAAATTGTAATTGAACCTGCCTTTACTTACTGAACCGTTTTTATAGTTAATCTGCCCGTCTTTGAAATCCGGATAACGATATCTTTCCTCCAGGGGGAAATACTTTAATACAGGGGTTCCGGCAGAAACCGTAACAGGCTCATAAACCTGGCCTGAAAGCTGAAAATAAGAAAAAAGCAGACTGCTGAGAATAACAATTGTTTTTTTCATAATATAATTTTGATTTTAATGGTATGATGGAACCCACACATGATTGATAATTATATTTATTACGTGTTTGCGTATTTAACACATGTAGGTTTCATAACATAGTTTTTTTATGATTTTACAAATTTGATACCGCAATTTACTTCTCCTAAGGAATTATTTGATATTGATTAATTATCCCCCTAAAATTAACACAAATGCAGGAATCTGAAAAATCCGGATAAAGTTAAAATCCCTTGAATAAGTTAGTGCTTAGGTATTTTTCACCCCTATCGGGAAATATGACTACAATGTTACCGGTTTTGATTTTCCTGGCTATTTCATATGCTGCATACATGGCCGCTCCGCTCGACATGCCCACGAAAATTCCCTCTTTCTGTATAATAAGGCGTGACATCTTGTAGGCTTCTTCTGTTTCCACCATTATAGTTTCATCGATCATCGACGGATCGTAAATTGACGGCACTATTGCCTCTTCCATATTTTTCAATCCCTGGATATAATGACCTCTGACGGGATGAGCGCAAACGATCCTGATCCGGGGGTCATTTTCCTTAAGAGCCCTGCCCACTCCCATGATTGTTCCTGAGGTACCTATTGCCGACACAAAATAATCAATTCTGCCGTTTGCCTGTTTCCAGATCTCTTCACCCGTGGTTTTATAATGAGCCAGATTATTATAGGTATTTGAAAACTGATCGGGCATGAAATACTTCGATGGATTTGACTGTATCAGTTCCCTGGCTTTCAATATGGCACCATCCGTTCCTGATCCCGCATCAGTCAAAATCACGTTTGCTCCGTAAGCCTTTATCATTTTTACTCTTTCAACAGAAACAGCGCTGCTCATAACAATTTCAACATTGTATCCTTTCACAGCTCCTATCATTGCCAGTCCGATACCTGTATTCCCCGAGGTGGGCTCAATGATTGTCTTTTCCTTATCAAGGCACCCCCCGGCTTCAGCCTGCTGAACCATTTTCAGCGCAATTCTGTCCTTGATACTTCCTGTCGGATTAAAACCCTCAACCTTTGCACTGATTTTCACTGATCTGTTGGGATTCAGGTTTTCAATCGTTACCAGTGGGGTATTTCCAATTGTCTCTAAAATGTTCTCAAATCGCATACACTAAACAAATTTCAATTCCTAATCTAAATAAAAATGCCAAATTAATTCATTTTACTGTAAATTTTATTGAATTCTCCATTAGTCAGCATATATTGATCACTTTCACACCAGAAAGGAAGCACTATTCTTCATATACTGTATGGCGTAGTCTAATTTGATTTAGTCAAAATTTGTTATCTTCATGGTGTGTAACCTTAATTAACCTCCTATGAAACCCATATGTATTGCATACACAAACACGTATGTGTATAATTTTCAAACATGTGGGTTCCATCATACCGTTAAAATAAAAACTATATACTGATGAGAAAAGTGTCGGGGATCAGCAGGCGCAAATTCATACAGACCGCCGCAATGGGAATGGCTGGCATGAAATATATTCCTGGTATTGTTTCCGGTGTTGCTCCAAGCGACAGGGTAAGAGTGGCTGTCATTGGCCTGGGAAACCAGGGCAGAGCTCATATGAACTGGTTCAATGCACTGCCTGACGTCGAGGTGGCAGCACTCTGCGATCTAGATAAATTAAGGGTTGAAGAGGCTCGCAAACAGCTTCAGAAAATCAATCCCGGCTCCCGTGCAGAAATTTATCACGACTTCCGTCATGTAATTGACAGAAAAGACATTGATGCCATCGCATGTGCCACACCTGACCACTGGCACGCACTGATAGCGACTATGGCCTTCAGTGCAGGAAAGGATGTCTATGGAGAGAAACCTTTATCTTACACTCTCAGAGAAGGTCAGGCTATGCTTGCCAGTCTTGTAAAAAACAAGTCTGTATTCCAGCTCGGAACTCAAATCCATGCCGGAGAGAATTTCCACCGGGTTGCTGAAATAATTCAGGCCGGCATACTTGGAAAGATACATACAGTACGACTGTGGAAAACAGGCGGGTCGCCCGGGCTTGGATTTCCTCCAAATCAGAACCCCCCGGACACTCTTGACTGGAACTTATGGCTTGGGCCTGCTCCTTGGGCGGAATATACTCCCGTCCGTTGTCACGGTTCATACCGTTACTTTCTTGATTATTCAGGAGGCGTCTTTGCCGACTTCTGGTGCCATATAGCTGATATATTGTTCATGTCTGTAGCTCCGAAGGGATTGTACAGTGTTGAAGCAAGAGGAGAAAGACCCTTCGATGGCATAGCAGATGCCCCTAAATGGATAGAGGCCGATTTTAAGTTCAGGGATCTTGATGTTTACTGGACAACAACGCCTCCAGAGGTTCCTGGCTCTGAAAAAATGCATATCGGCGCACATTTTGAAGGGGACAAGGGCACTCTGACCTGCGATTATGAAACGCGTACAATACATATAAACAATGAGTTCCTGAATGATATTCATGAAGTGCCGAAAACTCTCCCACGCTCACCAGGACATCAGCAGAACTTCATAGATGCCGTAAAATCAAGAAAACAACCCGAAAGCAACCTGTTATATGTACGTGAGATGACAATACCAATGCATCTGGCTGTTATCTCTTTCCGCCTGAAAAGAAAACTCATGTGGGATTCCGTCAGGGAACAGTTTATTGGCGACAAAGCTGCTGATTACCTGCTTGAACGAGAATACAGGAAGCCCTGGTCATTGTCTCTTTAATAAGAACTTCACTTCTGGAAAAATATGAAACCCACATGATTGAACTCAAACACAAACACGTATGTATATAATTTTCAAACATGTGGGTCCCATTCGACCTTTAAAATAAATAATATGCGGATGAAAAAGATCAGAATTCTTACTCTTGCAGCACTGTTACTGCCTTTTATAGCCGGTGCACAGAATTCCGGGGATTGCATGCAATTATTCAATGGCCGGGATCTTTCGGACTGGCGCCCCGATAAACCAGGCAGTTTTGAGGTAATAAACGGGGAACTCGTAACAAGGAGCTTTGGATCAGGCAACGATATGTACACAATCAAACAGTATGGAAATTTCATACTCAGGCTTGAATTTTTACTGTCGGAAGTGGGTAACAGCGGGGTGTTTATCAGACGCGATCCTTCAGTACCAGGATCGGGATTTGAGGTTCAGCTTCTTGCACCCTGGACACCATGGCGTGACGACCTGCATTGCACCGGATCCCTGTACGGGCATGTGGCTGTATCAAACAGACCCGACGAAACAACCGGAAGATGGTATAAAATGGAAATATCATGCGACAGAAACCTTGTAACTGTTTCAATAAATGGCGAAATTACCACAAGAGCTGACATCGACACGGTAAAATCCATGGAAGGGAAGCCATTTACCGGATATATCGGCCTTCAGGGAAACCATGCCGAGAAGGAAAATCAGTTCGCAAAATTCAGGAACATTTGTATCATCGATCTCGATACCGATCCACAATATGTGATACGCGGATTACACTTCAGAAATGAAATGGCAAGGAGCCAGTGCATTAATGCTGCCGCCAGCCTTGGTGCCCAGATCATTCAACCCCTTGCGGACCTGATGGCAGACCAGGATCCTGTGGCACAAAACGGGGCGAAACAGGCTCTGTTCGATATTGCTGCAAATGCTTCGACCGCAGGATACCCATCAAAAGAGAAAAAGGATGTGATAAAAGCGATCAGAAAGAGCATAAAAGCTTCATCATCAGATATAACATCAGATTATCTGAAATGGCTTGCCGGCCTGATCAGGAATTAATCCTTCACCTTCTGATTACCTTGAAAGACTGCTTCCGGGTTTTACCCAAATTAAGTATATAGACGCCTTCCGGTAATCGCGAAATATCGATAACTGTGTCCGATTCTGTGAAACTTCCTGTTAGAACAGTCTGCCCCAGTTGATTGATTATTTCATAGGAAGAAGGAAGGCTTCCCGGATCGCTCTTTACAGTCAGAAAATGATCGGAGGGTATGGGGTAAATCTTGTAAAAATCAGCCGGTTCAGTTACAGGCACCTCTGAAATAAATGATTCCAGGTAATCTTTAATAAACGGCTTCAGGTCAAAAACATGAAGCTTGGGAGGAATGTCTATGAAAGATTCCAGAACATAAGACTCATTCGATACATAGTATTTTAATCCGTCCGATGTAGTTATTCCTTCCACCTGGTGAAACGGCAACGAAATAAACATCTTTCTCTTGTTTCCGCTGAAGAAAAATGGTTTGGAGAAGTCATATAACAGCCATAGAAATGGCTGTAAGGTATTATCATATCCGCAAAGCACAACCAGTTTTTTTGTTTCAAGAAATACACTGCCGGTAATCATACCCTGAATATCATATTCTTCCACGAATCGTGCAGTATAACTGCCCGGTATCTTTGGAATTGAATATACTGCCGTTTTAAAGCTTTTCCATTGTTTTGTAAAAAGATAGATACTGTCTGATGAAACAATGAATGCTTCACAGTCAAAATCGGTATTATTCGCACCTGAAGGAGACAGATCACTCTGCCCGGAATATGAAAATGATATTGTATCAGCCTGAGGGTCTCCAGCCAGTATGCTATTCTTATCTATTCTCAGGATTTTCAAATCTGTCCGGTTCCCATTCCGGTTGTTCCCCGTATCACCGATATAGATGTAGCTATCATCCTGGGAAATTTCCTCCCAGTCGGTGTTCTGAAGCCCCTCCATCCGGTATGACATGATAATACTTCCATTGAGTGTGTCAATAGCATATAAATTATTATCGTCGCTGTCGTTGTGTGTCCATATCTTGTCATCCCAGATGATAAGTCCGGATGTCTCAACTACAATTTCACTCATAACGAATGAATCGACAGGATCAGCAATAACGTCTTCATACACACAGCTCCCGTCATTTATAGTAACTGCAGGGTCATAGTTGATGGCATATACATCTTTACACCCGTAAACCTGTCCGGCCAGATCAATTCCCGCCATGAAAATGAAGATGCCAACAGTTATTGCCATCTTCAGGCTTTTCTTCCGGATTATGAAATATGCATTCCTCTTTTTCAATCTGGGTATTTTGTACATTGATATGTCTGCAATTTATCTGCGTAATTCCTATATTTAGACCGGCATTCCCGGTCTGCAACAGATGATAAGCCTTAATACCTCTGAAGTACGGATAATTAAACCAATATAATACTTAACTGTCAGCAAATTAATGAAATTTCACTTATGAAACGCAGGGCAATGATCAAAAACTTATCAGCTATCCCCATTGCAGGAGGACTTTATTCGTTCGATTCAATAATCAATGACCCCTTTTATGCAGGGAAATTAAATACCGGGACTCCGCTTCCAGGTTCGGCTGAGGCTGGTGCTCTTAGTATCGGTCCCGATATTTTCAGGTCAATAGGTGTTGAACCTGTTATCAACTGCCGTGGTACATTTACTGCGATAGGAGGTTCGACCGAATTACCTGAAGTTCGCAGGGCAATGGAATTTGCTGCAGTTTCATACGTTCAGCTTGATGAGTTGGCTATGGCTGTTGGCAGGCGTCTTGGGGAAATAACGGGTGCTGAATGGGGAATGGTATCTTCAGGGTGCGCTGCCGGAATAAAACATGTGACTACCGCATGTATCACAGGAGGTAATCCGGAAAAGCTTATCCGCATACCTGATCTTACCGGTTTTGAAAAGACTGAAGTAATAATCCCGGCATATTCCCGCATATTTTATGATCATGCTATCAGAAATACCGGAGCCAGGATAATAACTGTCAATTCTCCTGAGGAACTGTCATCTGCCATTAACAGTCGCACGGCTATGATTTTTCTGTTTACCGGGTCTCCAAGGTACTATGAAGGGCCATTGTCTGCCGAAAATGTCGTAGCTATTGCCAGGCGTTCGAATATCCCGGTATTTGTCGACGCTGCAGCAGAAAATTTGACAATTCCGAATATCCATTTGCAAAAGGGAGCCACTATCGTTGCCTACAGTGGAGGCAAGGCTATCCGTGGCCCCCAGAGTGCGGGGCTTCTGCTTGGGAAAAAGGAAATCCTGCTGTCTGCATGGCAGGCCAGTTCACCTCATCACGGTCCCGGACGTGATAACAAGGTCGACAGTGAGGAACAAATAGGGATGCTTGCTGCTGTGGAAACATGGGTCAGAACTGATCACGCAGCTAAAGAAAAAACATGGATGTCATGGCTGAAATATATTTCTGAGCAGATTTCCGATATCAAGAGCGTCAGATGTGAAATACGTGAACCCGAAGGAGTTGATAACCGAAGTGCCTCAATGACAATCATATGGGATCCAAAGGCGCTCAATATTACAGGCGAGCAGGTAGCTGAAGATTTTGCAAAAAACAAGCCGCGGATTGCCATAGGATGCCGTTCAGATCTCTCGGCCGGCACTACTTCGATATCTGTAAATGCACAGATGATGCAGCCCGGAGAAGAAAAGACAGTAGCAGAGCGTATCCGCAAAATTCTTAAGCAAAAACATACTCCGCTGGTCAATGAAATGGAAAAACCGGCAGATGACATTACAGGACGCTGGGATGTTATCATCAAGTTTTATAATAGTGAAGCAAAACATGAACTTTTGCTTGACAAACAAGAGGGCAACTGGATACAGGGTATTCATCTGAGTGGATTTTCAAGGCAGGAAATTGCAGGCACCATTGAAGGCAGTAAGGTTAGACTGCAGAGTACATACACTGCTCCCGGCGACTCAATACCTTTCATCTTTGCAGGCGAATTGACAAATGATACAATATCCGGAACATTATATATGGGAGAATACCGCACGGCAGAGTTCACTTCAATCAAGAAAAAAATTCAGAAGCGACAAGCAAGGATCAGCATTCCGAATTACGGCCGGCGCAATCCCAATACATGGTAACCCGGCAGGACATGAAAATCCCTGAAGCAACAGGCCGGATGTGATAATAATCATTATTCAGAAACCGGAATATTAGTCCTGATATTATTCATTCCGGTATTGAATAGTAAGGTTTTTCCATGGGTGAATTTTCGTTGCTGAAAATCCTGTAAAGTATTTTATCCTGTAAAATTTCCGACAATAAAGCTGGCTTGCCATCAATTATAACCTGGTTGTTTACAAGCCTTATACCGTGGCTGTAATCGACATACCACCAGATATGTCCGCTGTATACCGGCTGTATGGGCTTACCTCCCGGATTATGCCATCCATAAATAACAACCTTGCCAGGCTTCAGAGCTATGTCGCGCGAAAGAATAACATCTTTCTTTATACCTGCAACAAGCTGTCCTTTTCTTCCGCCTGCTTCACTTATTTGTCTGTCAATTTGATCGTTATGCTCTTTGAACTTTTGGACCGTCTCATTAGCATTACCTACAGGCAAATAATTAAAAGGTTTTATTTTTATTTCAGCCATTTCATAAATATGATCGCTCATGACCGAAGTCAGTAATGAGCCTCCAAACTTGTCAGCCAGCTTCTGTGCCGTATATGGATTCATTGGTATGCGGCAATAATCATCGTCGGTGCCAACTGAAAGATAATCGGGCATTGCCTCATAAATCACGCTGTGTGAAACGCCTTCAGAGTCATAAAAACTTCCTGAAAGTGTCACAGTGCTCCTGAGAAACCGGGGAATATTTCCTCCTGCAAGAGCCTTGTAAATTTCTTCTTCTCTTTCCTCCAGGCTGAGGCCGGATATTCTGTGCATAAATTCTGAACCCGGCTCTGCCTTTCCTGTATTTGCGGGTATATTAAGACGTCTTACCGGGACAGCAACTGAATCGGTTATGAGCCCGGAATATGCTCTTTTACCATAATAGGAATACCCTTTCTGAGAACATCTCGTGCCGCTTAATGTACTGTGAATAAATCCGTTCAGCTCAACCTGCGTGGTATGAAATATCTCCCCGCATGGATTATTTTTAAGGATGAACTCTATCCTTCCTGATCGATTCCTAACCCACAGGAGAGAGTCTCTGTCATATTCTTTTAATTTAAATTGCCCTGACAGAAAGTTTTTCATCAATTTGCTGCGATACCATGTTCCACCTTCAGGAGACACAAGGGGTTTCCCGTTGTAAATAACCACACTGTCATTATAAGCAAGTGTGCAGAGATATCTCTCATTGTCCTGTTTAAGCCATTCTGCAAGTTTAGGGCCATGTGCACTATCATCATACCCGTAACTGCTGTCGAGAAAAGCTATCCGTTTTATATCGGAGGGTATGGATTCAACAGCGTCGATATAACTGAAAATAAAACGTCCGCCTCCGCTATGTCCATTCAGGACAATCTCAGGATCCCATTGAACAAATAATTCCTTTACATTATTTACAATGTCCTTTATCTTTTCACCATGATCCGGCATGTTGGCCTTCCAGGCAGGCCAGCTTTTCTGTTTCGATTCAAGGTAAGCGATCACAATTGTCCGTTCCTTCAGAATGCCCCTTAATAATCTGGTCTGCGCCCCGATATGCTGAATGTCGTAATGCCAGTCATCACCTTTCTTCAATGTCTTTCCAATGGTTTGTTCAATTGTGCTTCCGTTTGGGAGAGCATAGAAGATCAACATAACCCTGTCTTTTTCTTTAAATCCATGTTCCGGCGCATTGATTAATATCTTGGTCTCCCTGGCAGAGTCCTCAATTAATAACTGTTGCTCGCCGAAATATCCGGACAATTTGAATCCCGGAAGAAGTTGTGCATTCATCCGGGCGAACAGAAAAAACAGGAATAAGATTACCGGAATTTTTTTTATATACATATGCTGTTAAAATATAAATCAGTTAAGGGAGTTCAGAAGTAAATCCAATGACCTTTAAATTCTCCTTTTGAGTTGAATTCAAGGGCGGGAAAAGGTAATTTAATAAATACCAGCAACTTACACATAGTATTTAAAAAGCCTGACCGGGTATTTATTTTCGGCCAGTCAACATCGAGAGAAATCAGGTATTGCCTGTACCTTTCGGTCTCAGGAATTATTACTGAACGGTACGAATCAATGTTTTCAAAAGCACCAAACATTCCGTTTGCACTGTATCCTGCGGCAATATTCAACCAGGGAGGCAGTTTGTCTTTAAATATCAGCTTGTTTGCATTAATGCTTAACCAGTATGTATGTCCGTTATAGTCATCAAAATAGCTTTCCAGGATATTTCTGCCAAGATATCCGTTTGATTGTTCTGCATATTCGGATCTATGGAAGCTGAACTTAATCTTCATGATCTGGTCCCTGAAAAGCAACTCCTGGCCGGTAAAAAACGCTGATCCGATCAGATTTGCGGTAAAATCAAATACAGAGAATCCTGTTCCGCCTGAAAAACCGTCAAAGATTTCTTTTGGCGCTGCCAGGAGAAAGCCGAGAGATCCACTGTAAAACAGGGATTTCTCTCTGTTTAAACCTGCTGAATGCAAGAAATTGTATCCGGCGTATGTTGCTGCGTAGGTTCCAAAAGCATGCTGTAATTTATCAACCTGGAGAAAGCTTCGACGATCGTTGTAAAAATGGAATGGCTCAAAGCTATCATCTTCATAGACAGAATGAAACAGATATGCTGTCGCCCCCAAATAAACTGCACTTCCGCCAACAATTCCGGCGGTCAGGAGTTTCTTGTCAACTTCAGATGAATCGTTCCCGGGATTAAGGCCTTCCCGGGCATGAAGTGAGACCATAAGTGAAAACAATAAGAATAATATGGCGGTTCTTCCTATAAGGCTCATATTGCTGCAACTATTGATTCAAATTTACAATAAATCGCTGAATGCTCTTTTGGAAAAACTCGTAACAGAAATGAAGTATATAAGAAAAAATATCTAAAATATGATCAAGGTCTGAAATAATCCATGTTTATTTGTTTGAAAAAATGATCATATTTGGACATTAAATATATTGCTTGTGAGAAGAATCCTGGTAATACTTCAGATAACTGCTACATTGTACATTACCGGATGTAACAATAGGTATCAGGGTCCTGTTGTTTCCGGTCTGACTTGCGAAAACCTTATTGAGCCTTCAGGTATTGATACCGATAAGCCATGTCTCAGCTGGAAGATCATCACCCCGGAAAGCGGGGCATCGCAGAATGCATACCAGATACTGGCTGCAACTTCAGAAGAAAAACTTAATGAGGAAGCCTGCGATCTGTGGAATTCAGGGAAGATCATTTCCGACAGGAGTGTTCTGGTTCCCTATGAAGGGAAAGATCTGATATCCCGCTCTGTTTGTTACTGGAAAGTGAGAGTCTGGGACGACAAGGACAGGGTATCTGAATGGAGCAATTCATCCTTCTTCAGTATCGGCCTGCTTGAAAAGGATGACTGGGATTCAGACTACATTGGCATGAAAGACAATCTAGACCTTGGAATAAGCCCTCAATTGCGAAAAACATTCGAGCTTGCCGATGCTGAAGGCTTGATCTTACTTCATGTTAATTCCCTCGGATATCACGAAATTTATATAAATGGAACAAAAGCCGGCAGAAATGTGCTTGTTCCTGCCGTTTCCCAGTTTGACAAAAGATCACTGGCTGTCACTTACAATGTAACTCCTCTTGTAAGGAAGGGGAAAAATGATATTATTATCTGGACAGGGCAGGGATGGTATAGCGAAGGCCTTCCGGGAGTCATTGGAAATGTTCCCCTTGTAAAGGCACAGCTTGAACAGTTGAAAAACGGAAAATGGAACATGATTACCGGCACTGACAGTTCGTGGACATGCAGGGAAAGCGGTTATTATACAACCGGGGACTTCAGACCCGGACGCTTCGGCGGTGAGCGTGTTGAAGGAACCATCCTGCTGAGGGATCTTTCCTCATTATCACTTAATAGTGTTGATTGGGATCCGGTTTTTGTTACTGACAAGCCAGCCGGTGAGATCACTCCCCAAATGACCGAGTCTAACCTGGTAACCGATACAATATCAACTGTATCTGTCAAGCCTTTGGGAGAAAAAGAATGGCTTGCCGACCTGGGAACCACTCTTACGGGATGGGCTGAAATCAGATTTTCAAATTTAGCACCCGGACAGGAGATAAAAATGGAATATTCCGACCATCTTGACAGAGAAGGCAATGTTGTGAATCAGGGTCAAACTGATTTTTATATAGCCAGAGGCAATGGATCAGAGTTATTCTGCAATAAATTCAATTACCATGGTTTCAGATACATTAAACTGTCAAATCTCAGCGAACAACCTCTGGCATCAGACATTAAAGGCCTGCTGATACATACCGGATACAAATCAGCCTCTTCGTTTGAATGCAGTGACACTGATCTCAACAGCATTCACAACATGATTAAATATACCCTTCAATGCCTGAGCCTTGGGGGTTATATTGTTGATTGTCCGCAAATTGAACGCCTCGGTTATGGAGGTGATGGAAACGCTTCAACCGAGACTGCACAGATAATGTTTAACCTCGCTCCCCTTTATTCCAACTGGCTTCAGGCATGGGCTGACTGTATCCGTGAAGATGGCAGTATGCCCCATACTGCTCCCAATCCATACGCGGCAGGAGGAGGACCTTACTGGTGTGGTTTTATAATAACTGCTTCATGGAGAACATATCTTAACTACGGAGACAGAAGAATCCTTGAAAAGTTTTACCCTGTAATGCAGAAATGGCTGCGTTACGCTGACATGTATTCTCCGGGCGGACTTCTCAGAAAGTGGCCTGAAACGGATTACAGGGCGTGGTATCTTGGCGATTGGGCATCTCCCGAAGGCGTGGACCAGACAAATGAATCTTCCATAGACCTGGTTAATAACTGCTTTATGGCCGTCTGCTTTGATACTATGGAGAAAATTGCCCGGGAAATTGGCCGGACATCCGACGCAGAAAACTATACAAAAAAGAAAAATGAAATTCGGTTGCTTATCCAGAATGAGTTTTATAACAACAAGTTAAAGAAGTATGGAAGCGGATCACAGATAGATCTAACTTATCCACTCCTTGCAGGTATAGTACCTGATTCACTTTATGACGATGTTAGGGATAGTCTTTTTAACATGGTTACACTCAGGCACAAAGGTCATGTAGCCTGTGGCCTTGTAGGAGTGCCTGTATTCACGGAATGGGCTGTGACCAATCGTGAAACCGATTTCATGTATTCCATGCTAAAGAAAAGAGAATATCCGGGCTACCTTTACATGCTGGATAACGGTGCGACGACTACATGGGAACATTGGAACGGCGCACGGAGCAGGATACACAACTGCTACAACGGGATAGGATCATGGTTCTACCAGGCTGCCGGCGGAATCCTCCCCGACGGTTATTCTCCGGGATACAGTCATTTTATAATTGAACCTCAATTCCCTACAGGAATTACCTGGGCTAAGACCACTAAAGAAACACCCTTTGGCACTATAGTTTTGTATTGGACGAACGATGATAAAAAGATAAAAATAGAAATACAGATTCCCTCAAACAGTACAGCAACATTCAATATACCCGAAGGGATAATAAATTACAGACTGAACGGGCATAAATATAAGAACGGTCCCGGTACAGTGGAGCTTGAGAGTGGCAGGCATATTTTCAGGTCATATTAGCTGCTTTTCTAACATTGTATAAATAGAAAATATCAAATCGGATGAGAAAGGAAATTACACTAAAGGAACTGCATACAGATAATTTCATCAGTGAAAAAATCAATGAAATAAAAAACATTGTAGGTGAAGGAACAGCAATCAATGCCTTATCGGGCGGGATCGACTCCTCGGTGGTAACGTTGCTGGGTCACCGGGCTCTCGGTCCACGGCTCAGAACAATATTTGTAGATAACGGATTAATGCGTGAAGGAGAATCATCCGAAGTGATTAAGATGTTTAGTGGTTTTGGAATCGATGTTGAAGTTCTGGATGCCCGCGATAAATTTTTCTCCGCTTTAAAAGGGATTACCAACCCGGAGGAAAAACGTGAGGCTATAACCCAGACCTTTTACAGGGATGTTTTCGGGAAATGCGTACGGGAGAGCGAGGCAAGGCATCTCCTTCAGGGAACAATACTTACCGACATTGACGAAACCGTTGCCGGAATAAAAAGACAGCATAATGTTTTTGAACAACTTGGTATAGATCCTGAAAAAACATTTGGATATAAGATTATAGAACCACTTATTCAACTCAGAAAGGCCGGTGTAAGAAAAGTGGGAGAAGCGCTTGGTTTATCCCGGGAGATGTTTGAACGAATCCCCTTCCCCGGCCCCGGGCTGGCTGCAAGGGTAATTGGCGAAGTAAATCCTGAGCGCATAAAGACAGTCAGAAAAGCAACTTCCGTAATTGAAAGAATACTCAGTTCCAGCGGGGCATTTCAATATCTTGCGGTTCTGCACGAAGACCGGGTAACAGGAATAAACGCCGGCAGACGGGAATTCGGTCAACAAATCGAGATAAGATGCTGGGACAGTGTAGATGCGCGAACAGCAACTCCTTCAAACCTTCCTTTTAACATTCTGAGAGAACTGGCTGATAAAATTATTGAGGAAGTTCCCGGAGTTGTCAGTGTAACTTACAATATTACAACAAAACCACCTTCAACTATTGAAGCGATATAGCCGGAAGCAAATTAACCCAAACGGGCAGATCATTTCACTCAAAAGGAAAACTGAAACAGGTTCCCTAAACCATACTAATGAGCGTAGACGAACATTATAAGCTTGTCAGGAAAATCAACCCGGCCAGGATAGTTATCCCGGTAATCATAGGCCTTATGGTGGTTCTGTGGTTCATCTCCCGCGAAATAGATGCCCGGGTCCTGTCCAGCCTTAATTTTACCTGGAGATCTGTTTTCTGGATTATTGTATCATGGCTTTGTATGATTGGACGTGATCTGGGCTATATGATACGGCTCAGGGTTCTGTCGGAAAAAGATCTTTCGTGGAAAAAAACTTTCAGGATAATAATGCTTTGGGAATTTACTTCGGCAATAACGCCTTCTACTGTGGGAGGAACGGCGCTTGCTGTTGTGTTCATTCACAAGGAAGGCATAAGTGTAGGAAGAAGCACCTCAATCGTACTTGCCACCTCATTCCTTGACGAGCTTTATTTTGTTATCATGTTCCCCCTTATAATCTTTGTTGCCGGCTGGGATACCCTTTTTGTAACATCATTGCAGGGAACAGGTATAGGACTTCTGAATAACCTGACATTTATAGCACTGACTGGCTATTTAATAATCCTCGCATGGGTTTTGTTTGTCGGTTATGGCCTTTTTGTTGATCCGGAAAAAATAAAAAAAACCATCCTATATATTTTCAGGATTCCTTTACTCAGAAGATGGGAAAATTCAGCATTGGTGGCAGGCAATGATATCGTGAACAGCTCCCATGAACTTAAGAAACAACCTTCTTCCTTTTGGCTAAAAGCGTTCATTGCAACATTTTTGTCATGGACTTCAAGATACTGGGTAATAAATGCCCTGCTTATGGCTTTTTTCATTATCAAGGATCACCTGCTGATATTCTCAAGACAGCTTGTGACATGGATCATGATGATAATAAGCCCGACACCAGGAGGAAGCGGCTTCGCTGAACTGATACTCGGACGCTATATAACTGATGCCATACCTGCCGATCCGGCAGATGCAGGCGGTTTAGCCCTGGCTATTACAATACTTTGGAGGATAATCAGCTACTATCCTTACCTTATCATAGGTTCCGCTATACTCCCCGGATGGATACAGAGAAAATTCAGACGGCAAACCACAAAAAAGGCTGATTAACGCAGAACATTAAGGGGGCTGCCTTACTCCCTTACATCGATGATGAGCAATATCCTTTATAATTGTTCAGCAGGTCAGTACAGGATATCATAAAGCTGGACAAATGCTGCCATCAGCAGG
Source organism: Bacteroidales bacterium (assembly GCA_040769065.1). Classification (GTDB taxonomy): domain Bacteria; phylum Bacteroidota; class Bacteroidia; order Bacteroidales; family VadinHA17; genus LD21. The sequence goes on along the minus strand of JAXGLU010000001.1, from coordinate 2,779,273 downwards.
ATCAAACCTAATACTATTCCTGGTATGGTTTTGTTTCTTGAATGCAGGATATAATAAGAAATGAAGTAAGCGGCAGGAATACCTGCAAACCAGAAAATCTCTAATGATACCGAAGGGAAAATAAACAGAAGCAGTATGGATATAATAAAAATCCAGAATAAAATAATGAAAGTTTTCCGTGCCTTGACTTTCTGAGTATTTATGCGACTGACCAGACTGCCAATACTTATCAACAACACCAGGGAGATTAAAGCAAGAGTTATCCGTAGCACTATTGTATCCGCGTATGCAGGTCTTCCCCTGAACATTTCATTTCTTATCCCATCTGTCATCGCAGCAAGATCTACATCTGCAAGGTACATAATACTGAAGGCAATGAACCACGGCGCTGCCAGCCCTACTACCGAAATGATTAATTCCCTGAGGCTTAAATGCCTTACGATAATCATTCCGATAAACAGCAAAAGTCCGTACCAGATAAAGTTGGAATAGAATAGAGAGCCGGTCCCAATCAGCAACCCGGCATCAAAAAAATTATAAGCCGTGCCATTTACCTTGTAAGTAGCAATGATTTTTCTAACCGCAAACAGAAGAAAGGGAGCTGCAGGCAATACCGGATTAAGAATTCTGAGATCCGGGAAAAGACCAGTCAGTAAGATATAGAAAAGTCCTGGCAGGAAAGTCCTTTCTCCCATAAAAATCTCAGAAGTATTGAAATCAATCATGAGATATGATACCCACATAACAATAAGGAAAGAAATCAACACACCGACAAAAGGATTTCCGCCGGCTATGCGTTCCAGAATGCTGTAAAGCGGCATGGAGGTGGCTGAATCGTTCATTAACCCGTGTGTTACGGGATTAACAAAAGAGATCATCCAGATGAGTATGGCAATGACAATGATCAGAACAATGTTTTCAGGTCTGGTCTCTTTAAACTTTCTGATGAACATGTTTTCTATAGATCAAATCCAATATCAGTCCTGTAATAAATGCCTTCGAAAAAAATCTGCCGCGAAGTCCTGTATGATCTTTGGAGAGCTTCTTCCTTTGTATCACCCCAGGAACTTACAGCAATAACCCGCCCTCCGGATGTCAGAATTTTCCCATCTTCTTCCTTTGTGCCGGCATGGAATATAACAGAGTCTTCTGTATTCAATAGCCCTGAAATTACCTTTCCCTTTTCATAATTCCCGGGGTATCCTCCTGAAACCAGCATAACAGTGCCAACAAACCTGTCATCAATTTCCAGGTTTCTTTCAGAAAGATCACCTTTTGCCACACCTTCAATAAGTTCAAAAAAATCAGATTTAATTCTGGGAATTATTGCTTCAGCCTCAGGATCACCAAGTCTGACATTATACTCTATGACATAGGGGTCTCCTTTTACATTGATAAGCCCGAAAAAAAGAAATCCTTTGTAAACAATCCCTTCCTTTTTAAGCCCATCAATTGTTGGTTCAACAATTCTTTCCGTTACCTTTTGCATGAACTCTTTTCCGGCAAAGGGAACAGGTGAAACAGCTCCCATGCCTCCTGTATTAAGTCCTCTGTTTCCTTCTCCAATTCTCTTGTAGTCCTTTGCCGAAGGAAGAAGTTTATACGATTTCCCGTCGGTTATAATGAAGACAGAAAGTTCTATGCCATCTAAAAACTGCTCTATCAAAACTTTCTCCCCCGCTTTCCCGAATTTACCCTCCAATATTTCCCGAAGCTCGGACACGGCCTCTTCATAATTACTGATAATCAGGACTCCTTTTCCTGCTGCCAGACCATCGGCTTTGAGAACATAAGGAGGGGTAAGTGTGGCAAGGTAAGCCAAAGCGTCATCAAACTCATCTTTCCCAAAGCTCCTGTACGAGGCGGTTGGTATTCCATGGCGAGTCATAAAACTTTTGGCAAAATCCTTGCTCCATTCAAGTCGCGCAGCATTTTTCACAGGGCCTATAACAGGTACATCCTTAAGGTGCGGGTGATTAAGGAAATAATCATGAATACCTCCTGCCAGAGAAGCTTCAGGACCTACAACAACCATTCTTATGTCATTATCTGAAACAGCTTTTTTTACCTCTTCAAAATCTTCCGGATTTATTTTAAGGTTGATCCCTACTTCACCGGTACCTGCATTACCGGGTCCAATAAAAATGCGGTCTATCTTTCTGCTTTGGCTAAGCTTCCAGGCAATGGCATGTTCCCGGCCACCTGAACCAAGAATCAGTATATTCATTATTTAAAATAGATTAAACATTCAAAAATAGCATTTATCGGGGAAATCAACATCTTCAATTCACTTCGCGTGCAGTTTATAAAGGACATATGACAGTGCTAAAGACATCAGTAATATATTAATCGTAATCCGGTAATATCTTAAATACATACCCGCAACCAAGAGCATGTTCAAGAAAAGCACCAAGGATTGATACACATGAAGAACTTTCAGTATCATGTAATACAATTACAGAACCCGGCCTTATATATTCTTTTAAAACCCTCAAAGATCGTTCCTGACCGAACTTTTGATCAAAATCGTAAGCCATAACATCCCAGAAAACAATTTTATATGACCTGGAAAGCTTAATGTATTGCCTGTATCTCAAACGCCCATAAGGAGGACGGAACCATCTCTCAGATGAGAATGACGCTCCGGAAGATACATTGGAAAGGTAATTCCTTGTACTCGTAAACCATCCGTCAAGATGATCATATCCATGATTGCCTGTCACATGACCGGAGGCTTTTATTGCACTGAGCAGATGGGGATACATTTCAGCATTCCTGCCATTGAGAAAAAACATGGCACAAACGTTGTATTTTGCCAGAATATCTATTACCTCCGGTGTTGAAACCGGATCGGGTCCGTCATCAAAAGTCAGGTATAATACTTTCTCGTGGTCATTTATCCTGAAAAACGCTCCGGGGAAAATGACACGTGAAAGCAAGAATGGCCTGTAAAGCCGCATTTCTTCTATTTAGGTGAATACAATATGCTGTAATAAGTACTTACAACAGGCTCGATCTCCGCTAAAAGTGTTTCCATTTTCAGGTCTAAAGCCATATTGTAAATGTCGAGCAGCGACTGCATGTTTATTCCGACAGGGTATTCAAGCCCGAATCTGTTTTCAGGGGAAAGATCCACGGCATAATCAAGATAACCTTTTGAATAATCCATTATTTCGTGAATGATCTTCAAACCTTCATCTCTTTTACCTGCTTTTATCAGAGTTGTTGCCGGGCCAAGTGCAAAAAAATCATAGGGCATCTTATCTGCAGGAACCAGATCGAGACCTCTTTTTGCAGCCAGAACAGCTTTGGTGGTATCGCCCGCAACAAGAAGCCCTTCAGAGAGATTGCCGAATAGCCTTCTGAAATTGGAAAACATTCGTTTGTTATTCTCATCAAGATAAACAGACGGATCTGCTGCATTGCCCCATTTGAATTTATTCATCATATTGTCATACATAACATTATGATCTATTATTCCGAATTCGGCAGGTCTTGATTCACCAGCTTGTACCGGTGCAATCCTGTATGCAAGTCCTTCCTGGACAAAAAATTTCTCGAGCCCCTTGTATTGGCTTGACGGGACTGTTGTTGAGATGTAAATGGGTCTCTCCCATTCGTTGGTTCCAAGCAGGTCCATAATTGCCAGATCACCCTTAAGAGCATCGGTTTCTGTATACTCCCAGACCATTGGTGATACCATCAGATCCCTGAAATACTTCTTCACTGTGCCATTTGATAGTACTTTTGCAGTGTCGACATCTATTATGAACTTGTTCGAGGGGATATAGTTGAAATAATCACCTCTTCCGCTTATGTCTATCATGAACTTCCTATCGTCTTCTCCTGCAAATGCTACGATCTGCTTTATATCGACCGGTTTATCTATACGGGTATTGACAGGCAACTGGGTTCTGATTCCGTCGAGATATTTTTCCTGGGGAAGGCTCAGAGGCATCGGGTCTGATTCAAAAGCCTTCTGCCGCATCATATCAATATACCATCCTGCCTGGATGTAGCTCAAATTGGCAACTCTTACATCAGTTCTTACCAGTTCCACGTCCTGGATATACCATAACGGGAATGAATCATTATCACCATAGGTGAACAATATGCTGTTCGGAGCGCACGATTCAAGATAGTTTGTACCAATATCCCTTGTGGTATACCTGCCTGAACGGTTATGGTCATCCCAGTTCTGAACAGCCATAAGAACCGGGCATGCAAGAATCAGGATGATAAATGCCAGAACACCCGTAAACCTCCAGGGTAAATTCTTGCGGATAATCTCATGGAAATACATGAAGCCCATACCTATCCAAATGGCAAATGCATAAAATGAGCCTGCATAGGCATAGTCCCTCTCCCTTGGCTGGTTGGGGTACTGATTCAGGAATACAATGATCGCAAATCCTGTCATTATGAAAAATGTCAGGACAAGCCAGAATCCGTTCCTGTCATTCCTGTATTGCCACAGAATTCCCAAAAAGCCCAGGATCAGGGGAATAAAGTAATACTTGTTCATGCCCGGATTTGTTTTGAGTTCGGCAGGAAGTTTATCGGGATCACCCAGCCGGGCTTTGTCAATGAACTTGATTCCGCTGATCCAGTTTCCGTGAATCAGATTACCGTTTCCCTGAATATCATTCTGCCTCCCTGCAAAATTCCACATGAAATACCGGAGATACATGAAGCCTGTCTGATATCTGAAAAAATATCTGAGGTTCTCTCCGAATGTTGGACAGACGACTGTCCGCTTTTCCGAACCGGAGGTCACGGTATATTTACGACCCGTAATATTGCCCCAATATTTGTATGCTTCCTGGTGCTCCCGTTCTGAACTGTACATACGGGGGAATACGGTCATGAAATTCTTGTTGTATTCATATTCTGGCCTGTAATATGGTACATACTTGCCTCCAATTTTGTTATATCCTGCAATAACATTCCTGACATTTATAACAGGTGCACTATAGTAATGCCCATATAATTTCGGAGCACTACCGTATTGTTCCATATTTATGTAGTAAGAAAGCGAAAAGATGTCAGAGGGATTATTCTGGTTCATCGGGGGTTTTGCTGATGATCTTATCATTATCATTGCATAGGATGAATAACCTATCATTATGACAGCAAAGATGGTCATTACATAATTCAGTATAACCCTGTTATTGTTAATGGAATATTTTATGCCGGCAATTAGTAATGCGGCCAGTACTACAACAAAGATGAGCAATCCGCTGTTGAAAGGCAGTCCGGCAATATTTACAAAAAACAACTCAAACCAGCCAGCCACCTTAGGGACTCCCGGGATTAGGACGAAAACCATAAACCAAAGAATGAGTACCGAAAGCAGTATGACTTTGATAATACCTTTCCTGGTAACACTGTATTTCCTGAAGTAGAATATAAATATGAGTGCAGGTATTACCAGCAGATTAAGCCGGTGTATACCAAGGCCCATTCCTATAATAAAAGCTGTCAGTATTATCCATCTGCCTGAATAAGGCTTGTCGGCTTCCTCTTCCCATTTCAGCATTGCCCAGAATACAAGCCCGGTTACCAGCGATGAAAGAGCATAGAGTTCTCCTTCAACAGCCGAAAACCAGAAAGTATCAGAAAATGTGTAAGCCAGAGATCCGAGTATTCCGCTTCCGAGAATAGCAGCAGCCTGACCAGCTGACGGCAACGATTCCCTGACAACAACACGTCTTATCAGATGAGTGATGGTCCAGAACAGGAACATAATTGCAAACCCGCTGCATATCGCTGAAAGTCCATTCATCATCAGGGCGACCTTTGAGGTATCACCTAAGGCAAACAATGTTGCTATCCGCCCAATCATGATAAATAAGGGAGCTCCAGGGGGATGCCCAACCTGAAGCCTGAAGGCCGAAAGAATGAATTCCCCGCAATCCCAGAAACTCACAGAGGGTTCAACAGTGAGTAGGTAAACCATCGTTGAGAAAGCAAATAGTGCCCACCCGAAAAGAGTATTCAATCGGTTGTAGCTGAACCTTGATGATTCCATTGAAATTATGATTTTTTGATCTGGTAACAAATAACGCAAAAAAATACCATATGATAATGTCTGAACCCTGTTTTAACAACAAATTAACCTCGCTGAAATTTGTTACATTTGCGTCAATTGTATAACAAGATGAGAACCCCTGCTATAGTTTTCATTCTCTGTATCGGCCTGTTAATACCAGCCCATGCCAGTTTTGGCATTGAGGCAGAAAAGGAATCAGGGAATCTTGCCCTCAGCATTAAAAGCATTAGTTTTTTTAAAAACAACGAATATTCCAATCCACTTATAGAGGGTTATACCCTTACAGGGTACTTTGTTCAGCCCGAGCTGGTTTTTCAACCTTCAGAAAAAGTGGTCCTCCAAGCCGGCGCACATCTCCTTAAATACTCGGGAACAAACAGGTATGCAACTGCAAAACCGGTGTTCTCAATAACATATAAATTATCTGATATCAGCCGTTTCGTAATGGGTTCTTTGCCGGGCAGTGACAGCCACCGGATGTTCGATCCACATTTCAATAAGGAAAGGGTTTATACTGAAAACACAGAGGAAGGTGTCGGGTTTACCCTGCAAAAAGATAACCTGTTTACCGACACTTGGTTAAGCTGGGAAAATTATATTTTTAAGGGTGATGGAGAAAGGGAAATCTTCACGGCAGGAGAATCTTTCAGGTACAGTTCACCAATTATATTAAGCCGATTTCATCTTGAAATACCCCTTCAGATACTGGTAAAGCATTACGGAGGACAGATAAGCGACTATCCTGAGCCCGTTGAAACATATTATAATACATCCGCAGGCATCAGAATGTATGGATCAGCAAAAACAGAAAAACTGTTTCAGACAGGACTTGAGACTCTGCTTTTCCATGGCGGGGAGCTTTCAGGAAAGTCATTAACCGGCATTAATAACGGCAATGCCTGGTGGTTCAGGCTTTTCTGCAAATATTCGCGGGCTGAATTGGAAGCAGGCTATTGGATAAGCCATAATTACTATTCCCCCAATGGTAATTTTATCTTCAGTTCGGTTTCATCCTTCCGGGAAAATACTTTGGTTAGGGACCGGAAAATGTTGACTTTTTCTGCAGCTCTTGACCTGGTGCCTGAGGATTTCCTGGGTATATATTTTGGTTTCGATGCATATTATGATACTGTACTGAAAAAGCTTAACCATGCACTTACATTGCATTTAAGATTTGACAAGCTAATACGGCTGGCAGATATAAAATCCTAAATATAAAATCTCCAGGGCTTTCTTTTCCAGTAATCACCGGCATAATCAATGCCTATTCTTTCACCTGTTTTAATAACAGGTGTCAATGTTGAATCTTCAAACCATATCCTTTCAGAAGAAACGAGGTCTTCGCCGTAAAATGAACCATCAATACCAGAGATCTTCGTCAGCCTGCCGGGACCAGTGCAACCTTCAAGGCTTCGTATCAGAACAGCCTGAGGTTCATTTATTTTTCCTGTAACAACATTAAGCATCCAGTGAATTCCATAGATAAGGTAAACATATATCAATCCACCTTTATGGAACATCACTTCGGTTCTCGGGGTTCTCCCCTTGCAGGCATGGCAGGCCAGGTCTTCAGATCCCCTGTAGGCTTCGGTTTCTGTTACATAATATCTACTGATAGTACCATCAGGTTTTGCAATAGCAAGAATCTTCGAAAGGAGTGCAGGCGCCACTTCCAATACATCTCTTGTATAAAAGTCTCTTTTGAGACGTTTACAGTCGGGCATAATTCAATATGGAATTTTGTTGTCAAGTTCTTCCCATCTTCTGAAAACCTTAGCAGCCTCCGGGTCAACGATCTGATGAAAAACAACGGAACGGTTTACAGGATTAAGAGATATTTCCCTGTAAATGAAATCATCATCAAATCCGGCCCTTGCAGCATCTTTTCTGCCCGAGGAATACACAACTCTTCCTATACCTGCCCAGTATACAGCACCCAGGCACATAGGACATGGTTCGCATGATGAATACAAAGTACATCCACTGAGAGCATGCGTGCCAAGGATTTCCGATGCTTTTCTGATTGCATTTATTTCCGCATGAGCGGTTGGATCATGCATTATTACAACACTGTTTGATCCCTCAGATATTATTCTGCCTTCCATGGTTATTGCTGCACCAAAAGGCCCTCCCCCGTTCTTGATACTCTCGTCAGCCAATTCAATGACTCTTCTTATCATTTCTACATCCTTCTGTGTGCTTACAGGATCATGGTTTTTCTTCATTGAAATTCAATATGTTAATTATGAATACTATGCTGTGGTTGCTATATTTAATAATAAGTAATAAAAATAATCTTTGTTTTGATTGCGCTTAATAAATTCTATTTGATATTCTTTTTTATTAGGAAATATGTTGTATTTTTGCAAACCCAAAACAAAGGGAATTTATTATTTGATTTCTAGTGTTTCATATTAAAAACGCATAACAAGTGGATACCTTAAGCTATAAAACAGTATCTGCAAATAAGGCAACTGTTAACAAGGAGTGGGTTATTATTGATGCTGAGGGAGCGGTACTGGGACGTCTTGCTACAGTTGTGGCTTCGATGCTGAGAGGAAAGCATAAAACCAATTATACACCACATGTTGATTGCGGTGACAATGTGATTGTGATTAATGCCGGAAAGGTTTCCCTGTCAGGCTCAAAATGGTCTGATAAAGAGTATGTAAGGCATACCGGTTATCCGGGAGGACAAAGGGTGATTACTGCTGAAAATTTACTGAAGAAGAATCCTATTGGTCTGGTTGAAAAGGCCGTTAGGGGTATGCTTCCAAAAAACAGGCTGGGAAGAGCCCTTTACAGGAATATGTATGTCTACCCCGGTGCAGTGCATCCTCATGAAGCACAGAAACCAAAACAAATACAACTTTTATAAAACCAAACAACCAGTATGGAACCAGTAAATGCTCTTGGAAGAAGAAAAGCAGCCGTTGCCAGAGTATATTTAAGGGATGGTAAGGGTAATATTACCGTAAACGAAAGGGATTTTAAGGAATACTTTGGTTCTGAGACGTTACAGTATGTTGTTACCCAGCCTCTTGTTCTCCTCAACTTAACTGACAAATATGATATTGTCGCCAATCTCGAAGGAGGAGGGACCAAAGGACAGGCCGAAGCACTCAGGCTGGGAATTTCAAGGGCTCTTGTCAAAATAGATCCGGAAAACAAGCCAGCTCTCAAGGCTAATGGTTTCGTGACACGCGATCCGCGTGAAGTTGAGAGAAAAAAACCCGGCCGTCCCAAAGCACGTAAGAGATTTCAATTCAGCAAACGTTGATTATTTTCAACTTACGGATATGAAAGTTTAGTATCTAAACCGCTCTGACTTCCCAAAAAGGGAACTACTCGGCGGTTGATTAAAAAGAATGTAAACTTAAAAACAAATAAATGTCAAGAACAAATTTTCAGGAATTACTTGATGCAGGCGTACATTTCGGACACCTTAAAAGAAAATGGAATCCTGCAATGGCTCCATATATTTTCATGGAGCGTAATGGAATACATATCATTGATCTCGAAAAGACTGAGGCAAAACTGGAAGAAGCAGCTTCTGCAATGAAGCATATTGCCAGATCGGGAAAAAAGATCCTTTTCGTGGCAACAAAAAAGCAAGCCAAAGAGATTGTTTCCGAAAAGGTAAAACAGGTCAATATGCCTTATGTTACTGAAAGATGGCCAGGAGGGATGCTAACCAACTTTCCGACAATACGCAAGGCTGTCAAAAAAATGGGAGCAATAGACAAGATGGCAACCGACGGAACCTTCGCCAATCTTTCAAAGCGTGAAAAACTTCAAATTACAAGACAGAGAGCCAAGCTCGAGAAAAACCTCGGCAGCATAGCCGATCTGACAAGGCTGCCCTCCGCACTTTTTGTTGTTGATATATGCAAGGAACACATCGCTGTCAGAGAGGCAAAAAGGCTTGGTATCCCGGTATTTGCCATGGTTGACACCAATTCCGACCCTACCTCCATTGATTTCCCGATACCGGCCAACGACGATGCCTCAAAATCCATTTCCCTTATTGTGGGAATCCTTTGCCAGGCTATCGAGGAAGGTCTGAATGAAAGAAAAATGGAGAAAGATAAAGAACCAGTCCAAAAAGATAAGAAAATCATAAGAAAAGAACTGGAGACCAGAGACCTTCCGCCATCAGTAATTGAGGCAATAGTTGAAGAAGAAGAAGAGGAAGCTGAGTCTGATGAAGAGACTGCTTCTGACTATGCTGAAGAAGAAGAGGATGAGGCCCTTGCCGAGACCGATGAATCCGATGATGAAGAATAATATTCACTAATAATATTTAAACTGACACAATGGCTACAATAAGTGCAGCGGATGTTGCAAAACTGAGAAAGGTGACTCTTGCCGGAATGATGGATTGCAAAAAAGCCCTGGAAGAATCAGGAGGCGATTTCGATAAGGCAGTAGAAATCATAAGAAAAAAAGGACAGGCAGTTGCCAATAAAAGAGCCGACAGGGAAGCCACTGAGGGGGTTGTCATATCAGGAACAAGGGCTGATAATAAGATGGGAGCCCTGATCGTCCTTAACAGTGAAACAGATTTTGTTGCAAAAAACACAGGTTTTATCGAACTGGCAAATAAAATCCTTGAAGTTGCTCTGGCTAATAATCCCGGGAACCTTGAAGAACTGAAGAAAATGCCGCTTGAGAATTCAACTGTCGGCGAGAAGGTTATGGAATTAATGGGGATTATAGGGGAAAAGCTTGAACTGACTTATTATGAAGGAATCACAGCAAGTCATGTTCAATCATATATCCACCCGGGAAACAGGCTTGCCGTTATAACCGGCTTTTCAAAGGCCGGCCTTGATATACAGGTCTATAAGGATGTTGCCATGCAGGTTGCTGCTATGAATCCTGTTGCCGTTGATAAGGAAAATGTGCCTGAGCATATCATAGCACAGGAAATAGAGATCGGCAAAGAACAGGCCAGACGTGAAGGTAAACCTGAGAATATGGTCGATAAGATTGCACAGGGGAAACTGGGAAAATTCTATAAGGAAAATACTCTGCTAAACCAGGATTTTATCAAGGATAATAAAATAACTATCCGGCAATATCTCCAGTCTGTTGATAAGGAACTGACCGTAACGGATTTTAAGCGCTTTACTCTGAATCTCTAAAAATATAGTTCATAATTCAGTTCAAGGCTGTCCGAAAAAACATTCCTGACCAGTAGGTCTAAGGATTTTTCGGACAGCTTTTTTATTGTCCCCCGGCTATTTAAGCTTCAACTTAATAGTTTCAGTGAAATCTGCTGCTTCTCCTGACCTGAGCATAGATAAACAGGCTGAAAATAATTGCAGCATTACCAACACCTGTTAATAATGATCCTTTTCTTTTTTCAGTTTTATGTACATTTTCATAAACCTGACAGGTTTTCGCATTGTAAATCCGTTTTATTATTTTCGTATTTTATAAACTAATGATCAGGCATTGGCAGTAATGTCAATAATCCGGTCGGTTAAAAAATAAGCCATGAAATATTCCAGGGTACTACTCAAATTAAGCGGGGAATCACTTGCCGGCAACAGCGGTTTCGGAATCAGCGCTTCTATTCTTAACGAATACGCATACCAGGTAAAAGAGGCTGCAGATAATGGATGTGAGATCTCTGTTGTAATCGGAGGCGGGAATATTTTCAGGGGCCTTGCCGGAACCGAATCGGGGTTCGACAGGGTAAAAGGAGATCAGATGGGCATGCTTGCTACAGTGATCAACAGCCTTGCACTTGAAACAGCAATTATGAACATCGGCGGCAAAGCCAAAGTTTTCACTTCGATAAGGATGGAACCTGTTGGGGAATATTACTGCAGGGAGAAAGTTTTGATGGCTCTCGAAAATAAAGTTGTATGCATCCTGGCAGGTGGTACAGGAAATCCCTTCTTTACAACAGACACCGCCGCAGCACTCAGAGCGGTCGAAACAAGAGCTGATGTACTCCTGAAAGGCACCAGGGTTGATGGAGTATACTCCGCCGATCCTGAAAAGGATAAAACAGCTGTTAAGTATAACAAGATATCATTTGATGAAGTAATAATAAAACAATTGAAGGTAATGGATTCCACAGCTTTCACTATGTGCAGGGAAAACAATATGCCAATAGTTGTTTTTGATATGAACAAGCCTGGTAACCTCATGAAAATACTTCAGGGTACAGATATAGGTACAATAGTTACCGTTTGATGGAGTTAAACCTTATCTTATATAGATATTCTAATTTTACCTATATTAGGAATGAATAATGAAACCCACATGCATTGCATACACAAATACGTATTTATATAATTTTCACTTATGTGGGTTCCATTAGACCATTAAAAATAAAAATCAACACAAGACCTTTAAAATGAACGAAGAAGTAGAAGTAATTATTGAAGAAACAAAAGACCGGATGGAAAAGGCATTGGGCCATCTGGAGCATGAACTTGCAAGGCTGAGGGCCGGGAGGGCCACACCCGTTCTTCTTGACGGTATAACCATTGATTACTATGGTGTTAACTCACCACTGTCTCAGGTTTCAAACATAAATACTCCCGATCCAAAAACCATTCTGATACAACCCTGGGAAAAAAACATTATCGGTACCATTGAAAAGGCCATCCTGGCTGCAAACATTGGGCTTACCCCCATCAACAACGGTGAGGTTATCAGAATAAACATACCTCCACTTACTGAAGAAAGGCGGCGTAAGCTTGTCAAACAGGTCCGTAATGAGGGTGAAACAGCTAAGATCAGTATCAGGAATGCCCGTAAATGGGCTAACGATGAGTTTAAAAGGATGCTTAAGGAAGGTCTTCCCGAGGACCTTGAAAAGACCAGTACTGAAACAGTTCAGGAACTTACAGGCACCTATACTTCAAAAGTTGACAAGATAATGGCAACAAAGGAAAAGGAAGTCATGACTGTCTGAATGACCGCATATTCAGAATCGTACTCCCCTGAGCCCTGAAGTGCAGTTCCTGCATATGTCAATAGAATTCCTGTCGGTAAAAACATACTTTCTGAATTCATGATACCTGTCGCTGTTCCAGATATCCATGAAACTGTCTTTATTAAGATCGCCCATAATGTATTTCGCATCTTTGTCAAAACAACAGGGGACCACTTTCCCATCCCAGGTCACCACAGGATTGAACCATAATCTCCCACACCTGTCAGGCAAAGTATTTCTCATATGAAAATCGCCATCTTTTTCTACATAGCGCCGGAACCTGGGCGATGAAGGCAACCACTTTTCTATTTCGCAGGCATTCAGTATCTGCATCGATTTAAGTTTCAGAGAGGCATTTACCTCGCGCGAAAAGCGTTTTATGTCTCTTATCTGATGTTCATTCTTTTTATTTACCAGGAACTGAATTTCAATTTTAAGGTTCGACATATACTTTCTTTTTGCAAGTGCGGTATTTCTTATGCCATTAACCACCTTCGCAAAATCGCCGTTACGCCTGTAGGCAGAATAAGTATCCTGATCCATGCCGTCAAGAGAAATAATCAGTTTGTCCAGGCCTGATCTGACAATCCTGACTGCACTGTCCGGCGACAGGAAGTGACCGTTCGTTGAGACAACTAACCTGTACTTTCCCCTCTTCTCAAGAAAAGAAAAAAAAGCAGGATGCATCATTGGCTCCCCCTGAAAAAAAAGATTTATGCCGTATAGATACTGACTTAATTCATCTGTAATTTTATGAAATAGACCTATGTCCATATATCCTCTTGGTCTGGTCATTGTACCGGAACCTGATGGACATTCAGGGCATTTAAGATTACAGTGATTGGTAAGTTCGGCTGAAATGAAAAGCGGCTTTGGCGGACGAGCAGGATTTCGGGTAAATGAACTCTTCACATACATGAAGCCTGACTTAAGGGCATTGGCTGGTTTAACAAATCTGCTTGTCATCTGTTAAAGAATAATCCCGGGCAATATAAAAATAAATTGCCCGGGCTATAGGGTATAAACGTACTTTAATGGTCTTAAGTATGAAGGGAAATCTATCAGGACACCAGATACCGGGAAAAGTGTTAAATTAATAACTTTATGCCATGAAAACGATTCGCAGGATTTTAATCACAGGTCTGCTTGCTTGTGCATGTCTGGCAACCCAGGCCTCATATGCACCAGCTTCGCCGGATAAAATACAAAACGACCAGCAAACCACCCTTTATTTCAGGGGCAAAGTGGTGGACAGCGACAACGGAACTCCTCTGATATTTGCTTCCGTGGCAGTGAAGGAAACCAATGTTGCCACCATCACAAATATTGACGGGGAATTTCTTATCAAAATCAATGAATCTGATGCATCCAGAAATCTTGAGATAACATACCTTGGATACAGGAACAAGGTTGTGCCCCTCTCCGAACTCAGGAGTGATGATTTTAAGAATATCATTGAACTGTCTCCTGCACCAATCCCAATAAAAGAGATAGTTGTCAGGCCTCTTGATCCTGAGGAAATAGTAAGATCAGCCATAGGGAAGATCTCCAAAAATTATACTGATGTACCAAACCTTATGACTGCCTTCTACAGGGAGACCATAAAGAAGAACAGGAACTATGTTTCCATTGGCGAAGCTGTTGTGGAGATTTTCAAGGCGCCCTACAACAATGATTTGAGGTTCGACGGAGCCCGGATATACAAGGGGCGCAAAAGCTCTGATGTTGAGAGAATGGACACTTTACTTTTTAAGCTTCAGGGCGGACCGGTAAGTGTGCTTCAGCTTGATATCGTAAAAAACCAGGAAGCTATTCTTACGTTTGATGCCATGCAGTATTATGATTACCGGCTTTCAAGCGTAATCGAAATAGACGAGAAACCTCATTATGTAATTGAATTCAAACAGAAGCCTTCGGTTGACATGCCTCTTTTCATGGGAAGCTTTTTCATAGAAGCTGATACCTACGCCCTTACCGAAGCAGAATTTGGGTTCAACCTCGACGACAAGGAAGCTGTTTCATCAATATTCATAAGAAAAAAACCGCTTGGAGTGCAGGTTACACCGGAAGTTGCCACATATCGGACCAAATACCGCGAACAGGATGGCAGGTTATATTTTGCCTATTCCAGGGCAGAAGTCAGGTTCAAGGTCAACTGGAAAAAGAAGCTGTTCAATACATTCTATACTACCATGTCGGAAATAGCTATTACCGATCGCACTACGGAAGAAGTTATAAAGATCCCGAGAGACGAAAAGATAAGGCAATCCGATGTGTTCTCGGAGGAAGTCGGGGATTTTACAGATCCCGAATTCTGGGGAGATTATAATGTCATCGAACCTGACCAGAGTATTGAATCAGCAATAAAGAGGCTGAGAAGAAAACTGAGATTCAGCGAAAGAGAGTAACAATGAAGATTATCTGATTCAATGTTAAGGGATTCCGAAATACTGAGGAGAATACGGCAAGGTGACGTAAAACAGTTTGAATCACTTTTCCGGTCCTCCTATGTTGCCCTGGTAAGATATGCAAAAACAATTGTAAGAGACCAGGATACAGCTGAAGAGATAGTTCAGGAACTGTTCTTCAGACTCTGGCAGGATAAGGAAAAACTTAAAATAAAGAGTTCACTGAACGGCTATCTTTTCCGTGCAGTGCATAACAGATGCCTCCACTTCATAGATCATTGCAGGGTTGTTGAAAACTATGCCCGTGAACTGTCTATACAGGCAGATGAAAGCATTGAAAACCCGTCGGAGATGATGTACTATAAGGAATTGCAGGAAAAAGTTGCCGCTGTCCTTGAAAAGCTCCCTGAAAAATGCGGAAAGATCTTTTGCATGAGCAGGTTTGAGGGTTTAAAATATTCCGAGATCGCTCAAAAGCTCTCTATCTCGGTGAAAACAGTTGAGGCAAATATGGGCAGGGCGCTGAGAGAATTCAGGAAAGTACTGTCAGAACCATGAAAAAGCACAGGGAAAAAACAAAATACAAAGCCGGGGAATGGTCAGAAATTTCAGCATTCCTGTCAGGAGAAAAATTAAAAAACAGTGGTTTGTCTGACAGGTTTATGGCCGAAGACAATAATACAGCCAAACGCTGGAAAGATATAAGTGATATGGATATCAAGGAAATAAATGTTGACAGAGCCTGGAAAAAATTATATTCCAGACTGGACAATAACAAATTCAAATCTGAGGCACTCCCGTCAAAGAATATGATCAGACAGCAAATAATTTTTAGAATAGCTGCCGCAGCATTAATACTTATAGCGATAGCTTCAGGGGTATTTTACATGACCGGTAAAGGGCTTTTGGACCGAAAAACCATCGTCGCCACTTCGGATAACCAAAAGAACCTTCAGGTGACCCTCCCCGATGGCAGTATTATCTGCCTCAACCGTAATACCGAATTAAGCTACAGAAAAAATTTTGGCAGACAGGAAAGGACTGTAATGCTGAAAGGTGAAGCATTTTTTGAAATAGCCCCTGATGCCGGAAATCATTTTATTGTCGAAACAGGGAATGCAAAAGTGAAAGTAACGGGAACTTCGTTTAACGTGATTACAAACAATGAAGATAAGGCTGTTGAGGTTTTTGTTATGTCGGGAAGTGTGATACTTGCCGACAACAAAGGGAAAAAGACCCTTGAGCTCGATCCAGGTTTCATTGGAACAATGAATATAACAGGTGCCGGTAAGAAAAGGAACGATAATCCCAACTACCTCTCATGGAATACCGGAATGCTTGTCTATGACGGGCAAACGCTCGATATAGTTTTCAGAGACCTGAAGAAAGTATACAATATGGAAATAATCGCCGACGATCCGGCAATTCTCAACAATACCTGGACATCACCCATCAACAACCAGCCCCAGGAAACTATAATCCGGTTAATTTGCACCAGCTTTAATCTGAATTATATGAAAGATGGAAATATTTACCATCTTGCAAGGAAATAAATCAATAACTGAATAATGAACTTATTCAGTGGCAAAATATTACCTAATATTCATGCCATTACACTGCTGATAATGCTTTCCTTGCCTGTGGATGCCGTGTGTCAGGCAGGGATCCTCGATTCGCTGTTCACCTTCAGGGCCGGAATTGTAAAAACAGGCAATGCACTCGGCATAATTTCACGACAGACCGGTTATAATTTCACCTACGACAGCCGCCTTGTAGATGCTGAAAAAAAAACAACACTATCATTCAGGAATACCAAACTCAGCGTAATCCTCGACAACATCCTGGAAAATGATTCTTTGACATATTCCGTAATAGATAAATACATTATCATTTCACGGATTGTCCCTGCTACTCATGAAAAGGCTGACCCCGGCATTTTTTCTGCAGTTAATTATATATCAGGAACTGTTATCGACGATGAATCCCGCACACCATTGCCTTCAGCAACAATAGGCCTGAAAAGTACAGGGAGGGGCACAATTTCAAACAGTAACGGGGAATTCAGCCTGAGAATCACTCCCGATTGTATAAACGACACACTGGTTGTTTCCTATCTTGGTTACTATGGCAGAGAAATACCTGTAAAACAATCTGTTGCAAACAATCTTACAATCACGCTGAAAAGGGAATTCATATCCATTCAGGAAATAATAATCAGAAACCAGATTCCACAGGACATAATTTCAAAATCTCTTTTAGCTGTTAACCGCAATTACGGAAATACGCCTTCCCTGCTTACCGGTTTTTACAGGGAAGGAGTAATGAAAAAGAACAAGCTTCAATCATATTCAGAAGCAATACTTGACATCTACAAAAGCGCATATTCAGGTTCATTTCAGAGGGATCAGATTAAGGTATTCAGAAGCCGCAAAATCGAAAACATAAGTTATGACGATACTCTTACAGTGCGTCTGAAAGCCGGATTGAGCACAGCACTTGAGCTTGATGGTGTAAAGAACACTTTCGATTTCATATCACCCGGGAGTGCTGATAAATATTCATACAGGATAACCGATATTATTTCATTTGACGATGAGGCGGCATATCTTATCGAGTTTACAAGGAAAAAGGAGGAGGATGTACTGGAATTTAACGGATCGTTGTACATTAATACCGACGATTACGCAATCCTCCGTGCCGTTTACGAGATAAGCCCCGAAAGTCTTCAGAAGATGAGGGAGAGTTTTATCTCAGCCCATTCCAGGGGTTTTGTTACCTGGCCTGTATCCGTCAGGTATTCGGTAAGCTACAGGAAAGTGCTGGGAAGGTATTTCCTGAGTCATGTCAGGGGTGACCTCATATTTTCCTCCCGGCAGAAAAGAAAACTATTCAGAACGCAGTTCAAAGTATTTCTTGAACTTGCCATTACCGGAATGAACACAAAAAATGTTTCAAAGTTTGAAAGGGAAGATCTGGCTCCCATTCATTCCGTGTTTTCAAAGACAATTACCGATTATGATTCTGAATTCTGGAAGAATCAGGATTTTCTCATGCCTGAGGAAAACCTTCTTCAGGCTCTGAAAAACCTGAATGTCAGGATGCATGAATATCCCGGCGAATCCCCTTAATATTCATTAAGCAGATCATACAGAGGCGAAAGGTCAGGGGTTAGTACGATTTCAGTCCGTCTGTTCATCTGCCTGGCCTCAGGGGTGTTTCTGCTGTCGACCGGTATATATTCACTTCTTCCGGAGGCAGTAAGACGTTTCGGATCAATACGGGAACCCTCGAGAAGCACCCTGACAACCGTGGTTGCTCTCTTAACGCTCAGGTCCCAGTTATCCTGCAGTTGTCCGCTACCCGGATTATATGGAACGTTATCAGTGTGGCCTTCAATAGTAACCTGTATTGACGGATTCCTTTCAAGCACGCCTGAGAGTTTCCTGAGTGCAGCCTTTCCTGCCGCATCAATATCCCATTTTGCCGATTTGAAAAGAAGTTCTTCATCAAGTGAAACATAAACCTTACCATTCTTCAGGGTTACAGTCAGCCCATTATTCTCATATCCCAGCAGAGCTTCAGACACCTTGCTTTTCAGATCTTCGACTATCTTCTTCTGAGCATCAAGGATCCGTTCCAGCTCTGCAAGACGCACATTCTTTTTGTCAAGTTCATAAGTAAGTTCATCGAGGGCTGTTTTTTTTGAATCGAGCGACATTTCAAGCCTCCTTAGAATATCTTCTTTCTGCCTCATATTGTCCTGAGCTGCATGCAACTCTGCGAGGAGCTTCTTTGTCTGTTCATCATTGCCCCTGACAAGTTCCTGCTGGGCATTCTGAAGATCGCTGAACCTTCTTTCAATAATATCAAGATCCTCTTTCGCCCTTTTACGTTCCGCCTCAGCTTTTGTCATTTCCTGCCTTATTTCATCAGTCTCCTTTTGCAGGGATGCCATTTTCGTTTCAAGCTCCCTGTTCCTCATTGAAAGGGTAAGGTTCTCAGCCTTGAGATCATCCCTTTCCATCATGTAACTCCTGCCTGATATCTGGGCTTCCCTGAGTCTCTTTCCAGGGACACACGAAAATGATAATAACATTATAAGCAGGGTAAACAGTCTGAAGATTACCTGTATTTTCATAATCCGTAACGTAATTACTTATTGGTTCAGCATTTAAGGTCCGGACAAAAATAAGAAAATACCCAATAAGCACCAGCAGACATAAGGGAATAATAATTGCTATATTTGCATCATAATAATCATTTATTTATTGAGATGGATACTGAGGAGAGTCTTCTCTTTAAAATCACATCGCCAGCTGAACTCAGGAAACTGAAACCTGAAGATCTTGTCACTGTCAGCGCTGAATTGCGGCAGTTCATTATCGATATGGTCAGTAATAATCCCGGCCATTTCGGGGCAAGCCTTGGTGTTATTGAATTAACAGTTGCCCTTC
This sequence comes from Bacteroidales bacterium, assembly GCA_040769065.1. Lineage (GTDB taxonomy): Bacteria > Bacteroidota > Bacteroidia > Bacteroidales > VadinHA17 > LD21. The sequence continues at coordinate 2,759,401 of JAXGLU010000001.1, read as the reverse complement.
ATTATGTTTTTAACACTCCTTATGATAAAATTGTCTGGGATGTTGGACACCAGGCTTACGCGCATAAGATTCTTACCGGAAGAAGAGAAAAATTCTCTACAAACCGTAAATACAAAGGAATCAGTGGCTTCCCCAGGATGTCGGAAAGCGAATACGACGCTTTCGGTACCGGACACTCCTCAACATCAATTTCAGCAGCCCTTGGCATAGCCATAGCCTCACAGCAAAAAGGCGATAAAAGACATGTTGTTGCTGTCATTGGCGACGGAGCGATGACTGCCGGACAGGCATTCGAAGGCCTTAATAATGCCGGAATAGCTAAATCGGATATTTTGGTAATTCTCAACGACAACAATATTGCCATCGATCCCAATGTAGGAGCCATAAAGGAATACCTGCTCGATATAACCACCAGCAGGACCTACAACAGATTCAGAAATAAAGTATGGAATACACTGGGACGCTTTGGGAAAATCGGTCCTAATGCCAGAACACTTGCAAAACAACTTGAAGCCGGTTTTAAAAGCACCATACTCGACCGCAGCAATCTCTTTGAAGGGATGAATTTCAGGTACTTCGGACCTATCGATGGACATGATGTGATGCATCTTACAAATGTCCTTCAGGACCTGAAGCGTATTCCAGGGCCAAAATTGCTTCATTGCCTTACAGTCAAGGGTAAGGGATTCAAGCAGGCAGAGAAAAACCAGACTGCTTTTCATGCCCCGGGCAGGTTTGACAAAAATACCGGAGTGATTTTAAAATCTCCTGAAAATGATCAGGCTGCAACCTATCAGGAGGTTTTCGGGAAAACTATACTTGAACTGGCAAAAACAAATGAAAGGATAGTGGGAATAACCCCGGCCATGACTACCGGGTGTGCACTAACCATTATGCAAAAGAAACTGCCCGACAGAACCTTTGATGTCGGAATTGCCGAGCAGCATGCAGTGACCTTTTCTGCAGGGCTGGCAACCCAGGGAATCATCCCTTATTGCAATATCTATTCATCATTCATCCAGAGGGCCTACGACCAGATTATTCATGATGTTGCACTGCAAAACCTTCATGTCGTCTTCTGCATAGACAGGGGAGGAATAGTGGGATCTGACGGTGCCACTCATCATGGATTCTTTGACCTGGCTTTCATGCGCAACATTCCGAATATGATCGTCTCTGCGCCAATGAACAGCCTTGAACTCAGAAATCTTCTGTACACTGCCCAGCTCGATAAGATAAAACATCCCTTTTCCATCCGATATCCGCGAGGCAATGGCGTGGAGAAAAACTGGGAGAAACCATTTACGGAAATTGAGATAGGAAAAGCAAGGCTGATAAGCGAAGGCGGTGATATTGCAGTTCTGAGCATCGGCCATCCGGGTAATTTTGTCGTGGCAGCCGTAGAAAAACTCAGGCCGGATAATATTAAAATCACTCACTACGATATGCGCTTTGCTTCACCGCTCGATGCTGAAGTGCTCCATTCAGTTTTTCATAAATTCCACAAAATAATCACTGTTGAGGATGGCATACTCAAAGGTGGATTTGGAAGCGCAATTATTGAGTTTATGTGCGATAACGGATACCGGGCCGAGATAAAACGCCTGGGAATACCCGATTATTTCGTTGAGCATGGAACTCAGGAAGAACTTGCCAGAGAATGCGGAATTGATGCCGACAGCATTGCAGAGATAATCAGGGAAATGGTCTTTAAAGATACGGGAGTCCGCCTTAAAGGCGCTGATCTCTTTCATAAGCTATAACCTCACGAAAAAATCTTGCTACACTTAATTTTTTTATACAAAACACACCAAACAATGAGAATCTTTTTAACCCTTCTTACCCTGACGGCTATTATTGTCTCCTGCAAGAGTAAACCAACTAAAAATGCCAGGGAAGAATGGCAACAGCTTTTTAACGGCAAAGACCTTAGCGGGTGGGACATAAAGATAAAGGGTTCTCCACTGAATGTTAATTATAAGAATACATTCAGGGTTGAAAACGGCGTGATGAAAGTTAGTTATGACGAGTACACGGAGTTCAACGGTGAATATGGACACATATTCTACCGGGAGCCATTTTCACAATACAAGCTGAGAATAGAATACCGCTTTGTAGGTGACCAGGTTACGGGAGGACAAGGATGGGCATACCGCAACAGCGGTGTAATGATACATTCCCAGTCTGCAGCCTCGATGCAGCTTGATCAGGACTTCCCGGTATCAATCGAAGCCCAATTCCTTGGCGGTAACGGCGTTGACGAGCGTTCCACACTTAATGTCTGCACCCCCGGCACCCATATTGTGATGGACAGCGGTCTTGTTACAACTCACTGCATAAGCTCAGGCTCAAGGACCTGGCATGGCGATGTGTGGGTAACTGCTGAACTGGTTGTCTGTGGAGACAGTGTGATTCATCATATTGTTGAAGGAGATACTGTTCTTACATATTATCAGCCACAGGTCGGAGGAACTAATAAACCTGCTGATTATCCTGTTCCGGATGGAACACTTCTAAAAAGTGGCTATATCTGCTTACAGGCTGAAAGTCATCCGGTTGAATTCAGAAAAGTGGAGCTTTTGAACCTGGAAGACAAAAGATGAAACCCACATGTATTGCATACACAAACACTTATGTATATAATTATCAAACATGTGCGGTTCCATCCGACCATTAAAATAAATTATATACGGATGAAATACAAAAGTCTAAAGTCAAATAAAAATTTATATTTTCGCAGACTGGTTATCAGGCCCGGATAGCAGGGTCTGGAAAAGAGATATGCCCGGATGGCGGAATTGGTAGACGCGCTGGTCTCAAACACCAGTGGCAGCAATGCTGTGCCGGTTCGATCCCGGCTCCGGGCACATATACCGGTTCCCTTATATTTGATCTGCCTGTTTTTCCTTCTCACCCGTGCAAATTTCTGCATATCTGCCATAGTGTCCTTTTCATCATAATATAGTTTTGATTTTAATGGTATGATGGATGCAGGGAGAAGAGCAGAACAACTTCCATTTTAGAACAGAGAAATGAAACAAGAAGTGCAAGAATTAAGATAAACAAATTACAGCAGCCTTTTTGCCGATCATAGTATTCCCTTTAAAGATCATTGGGCGAAACTATTGTAAGGAGGTCTTAAACTAAAGCCACTTTATTGATTTATCGTTCTTTTCCACAATTTTGGCAATTATGCCAGAGTAGAATAATCATTCCAACTCTTCAAGCCATCCTTCTTTCAGCCTGGCTCCGTATACCTGGGGATAGCCATTTCTTCTGGCAGTAAATATCAGCCATTTATTACCGGCAGTAAGGTAAGGGTGTGCATGTGCCCACTGCTTACCATCGTACTCTGTTTTAGTAAATACAACTCTTTTATATTTGCCTGAAGCAAAGCTCCCAATATATACAGGGATATCCTTTTCACCAGTATCTCCAATCCAGTATCGGCCGCATTTTGAAACACTTACATGGCCAAAACGCAAATTTCCGTCAAAAACTTTTACAGGTTCCTCATCTCCAACAGATGCGGTCCAAATATTACAAGTTGAACCGGGGTCATATCCTGTTGAGAAGAAGATTGCCCCTGTTTCTCCTATCCATGTTTCGTGGCCTGTAGGTCTGGGTGTAAAAGGACGGTCTGCAGGAAACAGCTTTTCTTCGCCATTAACGTCGAGCTCCCCTAACAGAACCTGCTTTACATCAGGTATCTTATTAAGCTGAATAAGTACCTTGTTACGACCGTCACGTGAAAATTGTTCATGTTTTGCATGATAACCTTGCTTGTCAAGCAACAGGCTCCATTTGCCGGTTTTCAGGTCCAGCAAATGAACCTGTGACGCAGTGGCAGATTCAGGCCGTACACTAACTGCGTAATACCGGTAATCCTGCGATACCGTGCCATAACTGTATATTCCCCTTTCGGGTGGTAAAACAGCTATATCTTTTTTCTTAAGAGTTAAATAATGGCAACGTTTAAGAACCAGCTTGTCTTTTATCTCTTCCTGATAAAACAAATAATCACCCCATGCATGAAACGCGGGAAAACGCGGGTCGCCCTCCAGAATATCATATCTGCAACCATCTTTCAAGTCAATAATGCTCAGACCACCCGGTTTATCTTCTGTACTGTAATACCTGATGGCGATTCGTTGTCCGGAAGGATCTCCGTAAGGTTGTTCACCATAAATATTGTCAGCAGGACGTTCGTCAGGTCCTAATAAATAGATTGCCGCACCACTCTCAGGATCAACTTCATCTATGGGAATTACAGCATTTGTTACAAGTTTAATTCCTTTATCGTTATTTCTGCAACCTTGTAACGAGATTGCAAAAAACAAAGCCACAAATAAAATACCAATGCCCGATAGCTTAAATAACGCAGAATAATTCATAAGAATGAGTTTTAATCAGGTGTAGATTGTTATTTTGAATTACAAGTAAAAGTCGGTGAACTCGTTAAAGTTAAAACATTAAAATAAGAAGCCAATAGCTTTGGTATAAATATCCATTTCCCCATAATTATAAATGAATCAGCTTCTCCAGCCATGCTTTCCTTTGTCCTTCCAAATCATTTTTCGATATAATTTCCGGAATTTCCAGGTGCGATGAAAGAAAAAGAGACAACTCTGCTACAAAAGTTAAAAATATCTTAAATGAAAATAATTGATATTTAAAGAATAATAATATAAATAAATTTGCGTCCAATTATATAAAACATAACAGGATGGTTTGGAAAAAACTGAAGAAGCTGATTATCCCTTTTTTTATCATAAAAAGCCTGGTTTTTGTCATTTTTATTTCAAGAAGTGATTTAATCAGCATATCAAAAGATTCTCGCCAACACAGTGATTATATAGAAACCATAGAAAACGACAGCATTGTTATAAAAGAACAGCAAGCTGTTCAGATTGTATGCAATGAAAAAGATACTGTTTTTTCCAAAAGGTTGCGTGGAAGAAAGGATGCTAAAGCCCTGCTGCAAAAGGAAACAGAGATACCTGTTCCAATGGTCGATTAATTTTCCTGATGGGCTCTGGTAAGAGCCAATTGTTTAAAATATTATACACCCTGCTTTTTTGAACATCAGAGTTAGCACTCAAAGAGTGTTTAAAACATTTATTATCAATATTATTAAGATAAGCTGTTTATCATTTTCTATCAGTTGTCAGATTGAAAATCGATAGTGACAAATCCATGTAACTTTTTTCTGTAAAATTGCTATAATTGTGTTATTAAGAAACTTTAACACTAGCTTACTTTGACAGCCAAAATAGTCATTTTTGTAAGCGCAAACCACGCACCGCATGCCGCTGGTTAGTTACGCATTGTCAATGTCAGGAAAAATATGAAATCCACATGATTGAATTCAAACGCAAACACGTAATGAATATAATTTTCAATCATGTGTGGTTCCATCATACCATTGAAATAAAAATTATATTATGATGAAGAAAGCATGGTTTTTATCAATCATGGTTTTTATGGCCACTATGGTCATTGCCCAGGAAGTATCCAAAACCGACCCTGATCATCAAAAAACCGGAGGCTATGGCTATCTGATCGGTGAAGATCGGGATTGTTCTGTCTGGTGGGCGGAAGCAGCCTATAAGGTATTGAGAGACACCCCTGTACCAAAGAACAAAGATGGTGAAATAAAAATTTGGTCGGCAAAAAACGAATATGAATCGTTTATTTTGGTGGTCAAACCGGCGGCGAGGATGGAAAATTTTCGGATTACCATTCCCAACCTGAAAGACGGCCAGGGCAATACGATCGACAACAGCAATATAACGATCAGGAAAGTGGAATATGTGCATGTAAAAAAGCCGACTGATTCGTACGGTTTTGCCGGGTGGTGGCCCGATCCGCTCCCTCTTTACGAACAGCCCGAAACTATTTATCCTGCTGAAAACCAACCTTTCTGGATTACCGTAAAAGTGCCTTCAGACGCACCCGCGGGAGATTATTCCGGAAATATGCTGCTCAGTTCGGATAATTGGAATATCTCCATCCCCGTCAAGCTACATGTGTGGAACTTTACGTTACCTCAAACGCCATCCATGAGATCAGGCTTCGGTTTTTACTTCGGTGAAGTCAGGGATTATGACAATATTAAAACTGACGCAGAAGTAAAAGAAGCTTTCGACTACTATATGCAAGCATTCCGGGATTATAAGATTTCACCCTATAACCCTTTTGAGCTCAATCCTATCAGAGAGGAGATTACCGGTGTTCCCTGGAATGGCGGTTATTTCGATGACAAGATTAAGTTCGAGGGAGAATATTCCTACCGGATTGAAGACCGCTCGCTGACATCCTGCGTGGAAGGTTCGAACACGGGATTGATTCCTGTAAGCGCCGGTGATAGTTACAAACTTAGCTGGGTTGCCCGGTCGCTTGAAGAGAACCAGGATTACCAGGTCTGCGTTGAAAGTTACAACGCCGAGAAAAAGCTGATCGTGTTCGGCAACCGCTCAGAACGCTTCAAAGGGAAGCAGGAATGGGAACGCCAGGAACTGGAATTTGGCCGGGTGGACAGCGAAACTAAATTCATAAAAATCAGGCTGTTCCCGGCATTTCGATCAGCCGCCGGCGAAAAGACCGGAACAGTCTGGTTCGACGACCTGCAACTTTTAAGCGCTCGCTCCGGAAAGAATGAATGGCCCGCCGGCAATTTCGAGATCAACCTGGACGATATTGACATCAAAATGGATTTTACCGACTTCAACGAGGCCGGGAAAAGGTATTTTGATGAATTTGGCTTTACAGGCTACAACCTGAGATTGAAAGGGCTGGGTGGCGGAACATTCGTCAGCCGGAACGAAGGAGTGTTCGCCGGTTTCAATCAGGGAACCGATGCCTACAACCGACTGATGAAACGATACCTCGCGCAAATACAGGACAACCTGGAGCAAAGCGGCTGGCTGGGAAAAGAGTACATTTATTGGTTCGACGAACCCAACCTGGTGGACTATCCCTTCGTCAGGGAAACCAACGAGCTCATCAAACGATACGCGCCGAAACTGACAACCTTCCTCACTGAGCATATAACCGGACAGGATATGTCAGATGTGACCGATATCAGTTGCACAATATGGCACAGACTGAACCACGAAAAGATCCAAAAAATGAACGAGCGTGGACAGGAATACTGGTCTTATCTATGCACCGGTCCAAAATCTCCCTGGCTCACATTATTCATCGACCACGATGCCGTTAATCTCCGCATGTGGCTGTGGGGGTCCTACAAACACAGCCTGAAGGGAATACTGGTCTGGGCAGTCAATTACTGGAATTCCAATGCTGCTTCCCCGGTTGGTTACCTGCAGAATCCCTGGGAAAATCCGATGTCCTACTGCTCCGCCTATCAGATGCCGCTTGGAGTTCAACACCCCTGGGGCAACGGCGACGGGCGCTTTTTCTATCCTCTGAACAGAGATCCCAACAACGATTCAAAAACCTACATCGGTTACCCTGTGCCTTCATTGCGACTGGAACTTCTTCGCGATGGAATAGAAGATTACGAATATTTTATAATGCTCGAAAAACTTGTGAGTGGCAAAAAAGGGAAAAAGAACATAACAGTGGAAGAGGCAACAAAACTGCTCAACATACCTGAGTACATATATGCCGACGAAAAAACCTATTCAAAAAATCCCAATGATATTCTTGAATATAGAAAGAAGATTGCCGAAGCTATTTTATTGATAAAAAAATAGCTTCGGTAATTACAATGTGATTCAAGGAAATACGGTAGCAGAATAACAAAGGAATTCATGTTGCAACAGCTAATCGAGATAAAGGAAAAGTATGGTTTGCGCCGCTACGTTCTTATCGGACCTTACCCGAAAAGCGCTGTTGGTTATAAACTAACTGCTTACAGAGAACTGGGAAAGCAGATTAAAAAAGTGAAGGATAAGTTGCAAGCCAATTTGTCCGATAACAAAACAGGGTTCACCGTAAAAGAGCCGCTTGCCTATTTGTCACCACTCTTTTTGAAGTTATCAAAACAGTAATGAATCCTTTAGGGTAACTGCGATTCGAGGTTTGAAGTTTCAGGGTTAACTTCTATTTACAAATTAAGAGAGTTCAAAATTTTTTATACTTTTTCAAAATTATCCTGGATATCTGTTTAGAATAACTCTTTGGCGTATGAAAGCATTAAAGTCTGTTTTGCTGTTCACTGTTTTCTGCATGCTGGTTAATTGTTCCGGCAAAAGGGAAAATACAAAATACCGGTCCTTCAGCGGTGTTTATCCCCATCTGGCATTTTACAACGACGAAAGTGAATGTGGTACCGGTGCAGTGGTGCCATGGGCCGGGAGTCTTTGGGCAATTACATATGGTCCTCATCTCCCCTTCGGATCATCCGATAAATTGTACGAGATAACTTCCGATCTTCAACAGATTGTCAGAAATGAGAGTATCGGTGGTACTCCTGCCAATCGTATGATACACAAGGAGAGCAGGCAGCTTTTTATCGGACCCTATGTCATAGACAGTAATGGCAATGTCAGGGTGATCCCTTATGAAATAATGCCCGGCAGGCTTACCGGAAATGCCCGGCACCTGCACCATCCATCCGAAAGGATATATTTTGCAACTATGGAAGAGGGTTTTTATGATGTTGATGTTAATACCCTGGAAGTAAAAATACTTTACCAGGATGGCAATATAACAGAGAAAAAGGATGAAGAAACCGCGGAAAACCCTCCTAACTCACTTATTCCCGGAGCCCATGGAAAGGCGTTTTATTCCGGACAGGGAGTGCTTGTATATTGCAACAACGGGGAAACAGGTCCTGCTGCGCTCAGCAACTTTGACACCGAATCCGGGTCACTTTCCGAATGGGATGGCATTGACTGGAAAATGATACGCCGGAATCAGTTTGTTGAAGTTACCGGACCGGGAGGTATTTATGGCAATGCCAATCCTGATATTGATCCTATATGGGCAACAGGCTGGGATCATAAATCGGTGTTGCTGGGAGTTCGCGATAACGGGAAATGGAGCTTCTTCCGGCTGCCTAAAGCAAGTCATGCTTACGATGGCGCTCATGGATGGAATACTGAATGGCCCAGGATCAGGGATATTGGTACTCCCGGCAATCCTGACTACCTGATGACAATGCATGGTATGTTCTGGCGTTTCCCGGGAACATTCTGTTCCTCCAATAACAGTGGAATTCGCCCACGCTCTGCTTACCTGAAGGTGATAGGAGACTTTACACGATGGAACGACAAGCTGATATTCGGATGTGATGATTCTGCAAACAAGGAATTCCTCAATAAAAGAAAGGAAAAAGGTAATATAGAGGGCGCCGGACAATCCAACTCAAACCTCTGGTTTACAACAGTGAGTAAGCCTGACAGCCTGGGACCAAATACTTCTGAAGGAGCTGTCTGGATAAATGAGAACGTCAAAGCGGGTCAGGCATCTGAACCATTCCTCTTTGCCGGCTGGCCTGAAAGGATATGCTGGATCTTTAACGACTCTGAGAATAGCGTGGAGTACACATTTGAAGTTGATAAAGCCGGAAACGGCACCTGGGAAAAGCTTAGCAATGTCATTTTACCGCCAGGAGAGACCCAGTGTGTTGATTTTGAACCAAGTACACCGGGAGAATGGATAAGAGTAAAAGTTGATAGGGAAACAACTGCCACTGTTCATTTCTTTTACACAGGAAGCGATGCCAGACCTGCTTATTCACATAGCATATTTACCGGACTATCACATATTACTGAAAATGAATCAACAGGCGGTTTGGTTTATGGGCTTGGTGAAAACCGGAGGGCATTGGGTATTCTTGCAGGAACTTTTACGGGTGATCAGTTCAGGGAAACCGGTTATTACGAACTCGATGGCGAGATGAACCTTGTGAGAAAAGATGACAATAAAACTGCAGATTTCATTCGTACAAGATTTAATATTCCAAGGCAGGTTATAACCATTGATGAATCGTCTGTTCTTATCATCGACGATTTTGGCAGAAGATGGAGGCTTCCTGTGGCGGATAAAGCTTTTGTGAATCTTACAATGTCTTCAGCTGTAAGGCTCTGCCGTGAAGTAGTAACCGAGCGCGATCTGTTTAACTGCGCCGGTACCTTCTATGAGCTTCCTGCCAACAATGCAGACGGATTCGCCAAGATCAGACCGGTAGCATCCCATAAATTCCGAATACATGACTATGCGTCATACCGGGGAATGCTTGTCATGACAGGTATTAATCCCGGGCTGGCAAAAGGAAATGAACACATTATCATCTCAGATGACGGGAAAGCAGCACTTTGGGCAGGTGTTATTGACGATCTCTGGAGTACTGGCAAGCCGGTGGGCGAAGGCGGTCCATGGAAGGACACAAATATTTCTGCCGACATTCCATCAGATCCATACCTTATAGCCTTTTATGACGAAAAAACCCTCAGAATTTCTCATAACTCTCCCGTACCGGTTACCTTCATTATTGAAGCGGAACCAATAGGGCATGGCCCCTGGATGAAGTATAAAGAAGTTGTTGTGAATCCAACAGAAACATTCACTTTCAGGTTTCCCGTAAATTTTCAGGCACGATGGATAAGATTTGTTGCTGATAAAGCTTGCAAAGCTACTACATGGCTTAAATATGAATAAAAGGACTATGATCACCGAAACCGGGAAAATCGCGATAGCGCTGCTTGCAGCATTACTACTGACGTCGTGTGATAAAACCGTCACTACGATATTTATCGAAGCGGAATCTTTCAGCCAAACCGTAATGTAAGCAACATGTTCATGGCAGGAAGGAATATAAGTGTGACTCATGTGGCACTGGGTACAGTGCGGGTTATGAGAACGGGAGGAATGATGGGCGAGGTTGTTGGTATGGCAGCTTCAATCTGCAGTAAAAACAATGCCCTGCCAAGGGATGTTTACCAAACCTATCTCGGAGATCTGAAAGAAATGTTGTCGGCTGGTGTGCCTGAAAAAGAAAAAACCCTTGAATAATGGTATAGCTGCCTGATGGATTGGCCAGAACAGCCGGATAATAAAGTTAATATAATCCTTATTATGCAACAATTTCATTGAAATGTTACACGTACAAAACCAGGATGATCTTAAATTTATAGTTTGTCCCAAAATGTAGTTTATTCTTAACCAATATTTGCCATTATTCTCATATTCAAGTAACGCCATGATGTTCCTTAATGAAAATTCAGGAATAAATACAAAGAAACTTGTGTTATTTGGTGCCGGGAAAATAGGCCGGTCATTTATAGGCCAGCTTTTCAGTCGTGGCGGCTATGAAGTGGTTTTTGTTGACATCAACAAAGATCTTATTGAAGAGCTTAATCGCAAAAGAGAATACAGGGTTATTATTAAGTCCCATCAGGATGAGGTCTTAACAATCAGAAATATCAGGGGAATAAATGCAGAACACCAGGCCAGTGTGGTTAAAGAAGTTTCAACGGCCGGGATTATTGCTGTTTCGGTCGGCCAGAAAGGTTTACAGGGAGCAGTCAGAATGATTGCCTCAGGTCTTTCTGAACGGATTCGAAAATATCCGGAATATCCTGTAGATATTATAGTAGCAGAGAATATGAGAAATGCTTCAGAATATTTCAGGCAAGAGCTGAAACAGTTCCTTCCCCGGGGATTTCCTCTTGATTCTTATGTTGGTATTATTGAGACAAGCATTGGCAAGATGGTTCCCATTATGCTGAAGAAAGATCTTGAAGAAGATATCCTGCAGGTCTTTGCAGAACCTTATAATACACTTATACTCGACAGGAACGCATTCCGAAATCCCATTCCTGCAATCGTGGGCCTTGCACCAAAAGAAAATATGAAAGCCTGGGTTGACAGGAAGTTGTTCATACATAACCTGGGGCATGCAGCGGCAGCGTATACCGGATTTCTCTATAATCCTGACTTTAAGTATCTGTACGAAGCTCTGTCCGTGAATGATATTCACAGAGTTGTCAGGGAAGCCATGATGCAGGCTGCAGAGAGCCTGATAAAGAAATACCCGGAAGAATTCTCTGTAGCAATGCTTACTGAACATATTGACGACCTGCTCTGCCGTTTTCAGAGTAAAGCACTTGGAGATACAATTTTCAGGGTGGGTTGTGACCTTTCCCGTAAGCTGGGGCCCGACGACAGGCTGGCAGGTGCAATAAGACTGGCAAGGGATTTTAACCAGCCATATGATAAAATATTGCTTGCACTTGTTTGTGCATCCGGGTTCAAAGCCACAGATGAACATGGATATATGCTTCCTTCAGATGTTGAGTTTTTCAAATATGTCGAAAGCAAAAAAGGAGATATGTTGAAAAACATAATCAAAAACGTCTGCAAATTTGATATCGGGTTCGACAGGGATGTTTTCCGGAAAGCTGCTGAGATTGAAAAAAACATACTGGCCAGGGGAATAAAGAACCTGATAAGCAAATGAATTTTACAGCAGGTTTAAACACCCGGATGCCGCTAATTATCTTCCCCTGGCACATATTTCCCCTTCCATTTAAGGAGCAGGTGCCTTTGGGCTCACAGCAACCGGAACCGGATGATTGCTGACAGCAGCCATGGCGGAATGAAGCTCCGATTTGTCTTTAGGAATATAAATCGTTGGTTTTTGGGAAAATCTGATTTAAATTTAATTCGAATTACATTTTTACACAATTTAAGTGCTAACAAAAATGAAGAAAATGAGAAATACCAGAAATCCCTTCAACGGGTTAGTTTTCCTCCTAATGGCATATATTATTATCTGCCAGTCTTGTTTGCAAAAGAAAGATACTCAGTTAACAGACATAGATGAATCAATAGCCAGGTACAGAAAAGGGGAATTAACAGTAATAGCAAAGCCCGGCCAGAATGTAAGTGTTGAACAGCTAAAACATGAATTCTGGTTTGGATGTGCCATTGCAAACAGTCTTGCTAATGGATCCATGCCTGAAAATGACCTCAGGCAGTACAAGGAAAAATTTCTTGAGAACTTTAATTCAGCAGTAACTGAAAATGCCGTTAAATGGCACAGCATGGAGATCAATAAGGGTGAAGTGAATTATGATGTGGTGGATGGAATCCTGAAATGGACAGAGGAAAACAATATCCCTCTCAGGGCACATAACCTGTTCTGGGGCATTCCCGGGAGGGTACAACCGTGGCTGAAAGAGATGAATGACGATGAACTGCTGAAGGCATTGCAGAGCAGGGCTGAAACTGTCACGCAACGTTACAAGGGCAGATTTGCAGAATATGACCTTAACAACGAAATGATACATGGCAACTATTATGAGGACCGGTTTGGCGACCAGATAACTAAAATGATGGCCCAATGGTCACATAATGGAGATCCGGATGCAAAACTGTATCTCAATGATTACGACATCCTTACAGGCAACAGGCTCGACGATTACATGAAACAAATAAGGACATTTTTGAAACAGGGAGTCCCAATTGCCGGAATCGGCGTCCAGGGGCACCTTCACAGCGAAACTTTTGACCGCGATCAGCTTAAGAACGCTCTCGACTCGCTGGCTGTTTTTGATCTGCCAATTAAGATCACAGAATTCAATATTCCCGGACAGAGGTCAAAGTTCCATGTGAATAAGATACATACCATGACACCTGAGGAGGAACAGTTCAACGCAAAAGAGCTGGTCGATTATTACAGGATTTGCTTTGCACACCCGGCAGTAGATGGCATACTGATGTGGGGATTCTGGGCCGGGGCAAACTGGATACCGGTATCATCCCTCTTCAGGAGCGACTGGTCCCCTACTCCTGCCCTTGAAGCTTACCGGAATCTTATTTTCAGGGAGTGGTGGACTACGGAATCCGGAAAAACCGGCAAAGATGGAATATTTAAAACTTCTGCCTTTTTTGGAAAGTATAAAGTGACTGTGAATGGTGTTGTAAAAGAAGCTGATCTGACAAAAGAAGAGGGGACAGTTACTGTAGACTTCACAAAATGACAACCTCTGCTCCATGAATATCTTGACATGAAGTATTTTGCAAACAACACCTTACAGGTATATGCCCAATAAAATGAATGAAGCGCAAAATCGTGGGAATGATATACTCCCCTCCAAATCTGGTTCGGTTGGCTCCCCATTGAGTGCATGCGCCTCAACATTGCACCGGTAATCTCTGGTCATTGCCGGGGGAATTTACAAATAGTGATTTCCGCTGATACACACAGATATAAAAAAAGAAGGGAGTACTTCTCTGACTCCCTTCCCGCTATGAAAAAGAATTAAAGGTTAAAAAACAAGCTATTCTCCATCATCAACAATGCTGGCATATACTATTATATATACCGGTCCTGAAAGACCTGTGATGTTATAGGTATCCGTATCTGCTGCACCCAGTCCGCTGTGCTGGTAAGGATATTTTGAAGGATCTATTGTGTAAACTCCTCCGTCCTTTGGAAGTATGTCGTTCCCTGCATACATTGCCGTACTGCTCATTTTATAGCCATCAAACAATTCATATGTGGCTGATACTTTCCCTTCGGAATAATTCACTAATACTTTCCCTACTTCTTCAGCATTTGACACATCACAATCCGAAGCATTGATGTAGAGTTTATAGGTCCTGACAGATGTCACATTCTCAGCCATAGCTCCGTTGGTCCATCCCCAGGTATCAAAATCCATTGACCCGTCGTCATCCAGATCGAGTTCCATAAAGCAATGTACCATAGGTTCGTAGGTCTTGCGGCCAAATGCATGGATTACGTCCGGTTCATAACATTCATTTGTCAGGGTGAATCTTGCAGAAGCCTGGCACTGGTTTGCGTCTACAACTGTAACACTATATATGCCTTCACTTAAACCTGAACGATCCTCTGATGTAGCCTCATCATTCCACAGAATTGCATAGGGAGGAGTGCCTCCGGTTATAGTAAGATCTATGGCGCCATCATTACCTTCACAAGAAATATTTGTCAGGTTGCCCCCTATCTCAATTGCATCAGGTTCATCAACTACTATTGAAGAAACTGTCACAACGCAACCTGCTGCATCTGTTATTGTTACCGAATAGACTCCGGCAGGAACACCAGATAAATCTTCAGTAACTGCCTCATTGCTCCACAGAAAAGCCAGGGGAGCCGCTCCGCCGGTCACTGTAAGATCAATTGCGCCGGTTGATGATCCGTTACATAATACATCTGTAACCTGAGTGCTTGCTTCCATTGTACATTCATTATCACAGCATCCAAGACTATGATGAATATAATACCACCATGCTTTTCCACTCTGCATTTCACCAGGTATGCCTGCAAAAGCAGTTTCCCCCTCCGGAGCATCAACATGAATTACTATATACAGCTGATCCTCACAACTGATTTCAAGCTCTTCAAGTGTGAAACTTACAATAAAAGAGGTATCGCTGGCATCTACGGTAAATTTGTAAGGGAATTGCCCGGCAGGAGGCCTTTCAGTGAAAATCATTTCTTTCCCCATCCAGATCTTGATATTCTCACGAACATCTCTAAAACCTCCTTCTGAAATAATTTTAATATACAAAGAGGTCTCATCATTGCCGATCAGTACATCTCCGATGTCATTTGTCCGGCCTGCAATAAGATCATATTCACTATAGCCGCAGAGTTCATTCTCCGATGGAAACTCATCTTCGCCCAGCAACACTGATTTGGCATCTGGACTGAGAGCTTTTGTTTTAACCGATGAAAGATCTTTTCCGATCATTTCATATTCGTTAGCCTCAGGTTTTGAACAGCCTGCCAGAACTGCCAAACCCACCGCAATCATAATAAACCAATTTTTAATTTTCATTTTTTCTTTTTCGTTATTTAAGGTTAGACATAATTAAATCGAATTAAATTACATGGTAAAAGTAATATCAGGATTATCGGCAGTCAATAGGCATATGCCCATTTGATGGGGATTTGAAGCATCAAATACTTTTTTTGTCTAACTAAAATGAAAGATTATTTAGAGGATCGGGTCATCTATGGCAATAAAATGCACTTTCGTCAAAATCAGACAGTTCTTTATTTCAATTTCTTCAAAACAAGATGATTTCCGATATTATAAATGCTTATGTGGCTGACTTTGTGTTACTTAATTAACAATACTATAAACAAAGCCCTGCAAATAGCTTTTTGACAAATGACTCGGTTTTTAGGATAAAAATCCGGCATATGTGGCAAAATTTGGGTGTTAACCAGGAATAATTCATGCGGAAAACGTCAAAAATTGTCATTTTCAGAAAAAAAGAATGCTTGTAAAAGAAAGACGTATTGCAAGGTCCATTGTCATCCATATATTAAAGCCAAAATGACCTGAGTTGCCACGATTATTTATATGGCTGATTCCTGCCTACGGGTACAGCGAGACTGCCTTTTCCAATTCTGGAAGTGATTCAAGGTTTCGGTTATCACGTTTCTCTTTTCAGAAAAGAAATATTTAAGGAGAAAAATACTGTTATATTTACCTTATTGATTATAATAAAAATACAAATAATTACGTCTTTAATGTAATTCAAAGCATATTTAAATTTTCCCTGCATATTGTCAAGCATGTTACTATTCTTTAAATCATTTCCGGTAAAAAATCTGATAGCTGTTATCATTCTTATTCCCTTTTCCTTCCTGGTATCTGCCCGCGATTACTATGTCAAAGGAAGGATTACCGACACAGGTGGTAATTCCGTACACAATGCCAGGGTATCGCTGACAGCAGGGACTACCGAATATGCTGCCATATCAAATACTGACGGAGAATATTCAATCAGAATATCAGGCATTTATACCGATGTCTCGGAAATACTGGATGTAGGAATCCCTTTTCCCAATCCATTTGCATATTCTGTAAATATTCCGGTAATTATCAGCAAGCCTGGTGAGTTGCGTTTAACTATCTACAATTTTCACGGAAAAAAGATAAAGGATATAAGTTTCGGATCAGTTGAAGCAGGTAGTTACCGTATTATTTGGGATGGAACGGGCCAGGGCGGAGCTCCCGAACCTCCTGGAATTTATTTTTACGGAATCACGTGCAACAGTGTGATAAAATCAGGCCGGCTCATTAAATCAGCCGGAGTCTCGACTTATTCCGCATCAACAGCTCTTGAACCTGTAATGATGCCACCTGTAACAACCCCGCCATCAGGTGCTTTCAGGTTCCCGGTAGTTTCGGTTGTTACATCTGACGGTTACTACCCCGTAAGGCTTACAGATATCACCATAGCCCGCGACACCACTCTTGATTTCGTACTTTCTCCAAAGCATGACATTCCTTTTAAAACTACAGGCAATCACATCGCCATATATTCGGACAACACATATAAACCGATGATTTTAAAGGGAATAAATCTTGGGTCATCTCCTCCGGGTTACTGGCCAGGGGAGATTGCCTATGCTGTTGCTCCCGAACTGTATGAACAATGGATACAAAGTATGGCTGATGCAGGTTTTAACAGTCTCAGGATATACACACTTCATCCTCCTGTATTTTATGAAAAGCTGGCTGAATATAATCAAAGACATCCTGAAAAACCGCTGTTGCTATTTCAGGGAATATGGCTTGAGGAAGTTCAGGATCGCTATAACATGGAAGAGTTCGATCTTGTAAAAAGAAGCGCTGCATTTACTAAGAGGATAAGGGAAGTTGTTGACTGTATTCATGGCAAAGGGAATATAGCCCTGAGGTACGGAGAAGCCTATGGACGCTATGAGACTGACCTTTCAAGGTGGACGGCGGCATATATCATCGGGCGTGAGATAAGCCCTCAGGAAATTTATACCACCGATGAGCTTTATCCGGATATGACATCATTTACAGGAACGAATTTCAGCATTGCAGGCGGCACTGCTTCGGAAGTGTTCATAACCAGGATGCTCGACGAAACAGTTACATATGAATCAAATCACTATTCAATAAGACGCCCCGTAAGTATATCAAGCTGGCCTACCCTTGATCCGCTTTCTCATCCTACTGAAATATTCACTGATGAAGACAAGGCTTCCTTTGATATTACAAAAATAGTTGCAAACGGACAGGGAGCAGGTCTCTTTGCAAGCTATCATGCCTATCCCTACTATCCTAATTTCATAAGCCAGCAGCCATCGTACATGTTGCACAGTGACAGTTACGGCCCAAACAGCTACTTAGGCTACCTGTTTGACCTTAAGTCGCATTATTCAGATGTTCCCCTGATAATTGCGGAATTTGGCGTTCCATCAAGCTGGGGGAGCGCCCACCAATCATTTTCCGAAATGCACCACGGAGGTTACTCCGAACAGCAACAGGGTGAAATAAACATGAGACTTATGCATAACATTATTGATGCCGGATGTGGAGGCGGTTTCATGTTTGCATGGATGGATGAATGGTTTAAGCCTACATGGATAG
Source organism: Bacteroidales bacterium (assembly GCA_040769065.1). Lineage (GTDB taxonomy): Bacteria > Bacteroidota > Bacteroidia > Bacteroidales > VadinHA17 > LD21. The sequence continues at coordinate 2,741,036 of JAXGLU010000001.1, read as the reverse complement.
TCCTTTATCTTGAAGCTTATGGTATCCACTCAGGCGGCGACCTTATACCAACAAGGCAGTTGTGGCATAACATCACTTCTGCTGAACAGAATTTTGGATTGCTTACTTTCGACCAGGAGGTGACTCCTGCAAATGTTACATATCTTACAGACAATCCTTCCGGACCTGTATCAAAGATTGAGGCTACTCACGATAATACTTTCTTCCTTCTCACCGTTGAAACCGCAGAGAACCTTCAGACGGGCGATACTATAATGATCGCCTTTGATACCTATCTTCGTGGAATGGGAGAATCCGTACTGCCGAACGGCAGTATCCTGGATAACCGGTCTGAATTTCTTCTCACAATGGTCCTTTCCCAGGACACAGCTCATTACCAGGTAACCAGGGCATACGACATGAATGGCCTTACTCCCAGATTCGACCTTTCTGATCATTCTGTACAAAGATACCGGAGCACAATGACTGACGGAGATCCGTGGATACTCATGCAGTGGATTAATGATGAATATACAGGCACAGCACATGATATAGGCCTTATGCCAATGGAAAACTCACCGGGGTTCACTCCTGGCCAACGCAGTGCAGTTGCCTGGGACGGAAAGAGAATAAAGATCAGGATTCCCTGGACAATGCTTTACTTTTTTGATCCCACCCAGATGAAGGTTATCGACGGTGCAGAGTCGTATGACGGAGGATACAATTACGAGATCCTGACAACTCAGTCTGACGGCATAGCCGTGTCGGTTTATTATGATGGCATTGTAACATCATCTATGGGAAGATACACATGGCCCAAATGGCTTATCGTACCGTCTGTTGTGCCAAGGGAAAAGAAAGCTCTTGAGGTGATCAGAAATGGATTGCCTTCTATTCCTGATTTCGTTGAATAGATAGAGTATTTCCTAGAAACCCTTTCTTTTTCTCTTCTTGTCAAAGCCACTCCTTTCGGCTTTTCCCCATCCTTTTTTGCCTCTCAGGGCTTCCAGGTTGCCCCTTACGGCAAAATAAGTGTGTACAGGGTAAAAGAAAGGCTCAAACATTGCAATACCTATGAGTTTAAGGACATCCCTCTTGTGTTTGTACTTATGAAAGGTTATTTCTTCAAATAATATTGCCCATGTTGAGAGGCAAACGGCAAATGAATAAACGAAGATGAATAGAAGAAGATAGAATGGCCAGTTCAAAGCATCTCTTATAATGAGGTATATGGTGTAAACAAACCCTGAAAATGCAATAAGCGGAGCAAGCCATTCAAAGAAGACCCAATATGGATATCCAAGCATTCCAAGCCTTTTAAATTTCCTGTTGAAGAACATTTTCCTGTGGAGCCTCAGGGAATCTATCAATCCTCTTGTCCACCTGGTTCTCTGCTTGCGCAGCGATTTAATGTCAGACGGAACCTCTGTCCAGCATAACGGATCAGGTATATATGTAACTTCATATTTTACCTTCTTTTCAGCCATATATCGCCTCATTCTCAACACCAGTTCCATATCCTCGCCAACGGTTTTAATATTATAGCCGCCGGCATTTATCACCGTTTCCCTGTCGAAAATACCCATGGCGCCCGATATAAGCATTAATCCGTCAAGCTGGCTCCACGCCATCCTTCCAAGAAGGAATGCCCGGGTATATTCAAGAACCTGCAGACGAGGCAATATCTTTGATGGAATTTTGATCTCACGGATATGACCACGTTCAACATCGCACGAGTTAACTATCCTGATAACCCCTCCTGTTCCGATCACTTTGCGGTCTTTCTCCTCAAGGAAAGGCTTTACAAGCTTCAGGATAGAATCGGGTTCAATAATTGAGTCGGCATCTATTGATACGAAAAGGCTGCTTTTACAGATGTTTATACCGGCATTTAATGAGTCAGCCTTGCCTCCGTTGACTTTGTCTATTACAGTAAGACGGTTGTACGACGGATTCTTTGACCTGTAAACTCCCCTTATCCTTTCGCAGGGAATACGGTAATCGAAATAATAATTCACCCTTATCAGATCGTACGACTCTCTTATCAGTTCAAGGGTGTTGTCGGTGGATCCGTCATTGACTATCACAACCTCAAAATTGTTATAATACAATGATAGAAGTGTACGGATATTATCAATAATGGTCTTGCTTTCGTTGAAAGCCGGGGCTATAATGGAAATCTTCGGGCTGAGGGGTGAGAGTACCAGTGAGTTATAGTTGATATAACTGTTCTTCCTGAGATACTTCCTCAAAGCTATGGCTGAGAATATGCCCAAAAGAAGGTATGAGCCGAATATGAACAGCGTAAGGTAGAAAATGACGTGTGCAAAAATGAATTCCATATCTTTTTAGAATATTCTCCTGTCAAGAACGTGCCTGACAATGATATTATAATTCTTATACTCTGATTTCATAAGCTTGACAAGAGCCTTTACACCCTCTTCTCCCATGTTCTCCATGGCCTTTGTTGCTTCGATCTGAAGCTGAACATCATCTTCCTTGTCGAGAACGAGTTTCAGGAATCCCATATATGCACTATCCGGCATTTTCCCCATTGATTTGACTATCTCCAGGCAGGTATGGTAATCCTGGTTCTTGTACATGCTTTTCATTATATCAAGGGTAGACCTCATGTTAAGGTCACCGGCAACCTGTACTGCCAGCAGCCTGACTTCCGGTGAAGGATAAAACAGGGTTTCCCTTACTTCTTCTTCAGCATCGGTCTGCTTGAATTCCCTGATCATCCTGAGGGCGAACATAACCACTGTGGGATTGGGGGATGTCAGCCATTTCTTGAATGCAGGAACAGGAATATCATGCTGTATTATGAGCTCGTGCAAGGTAATCTGTTCCCAGAGAGAGAATGGCCTGTTCAGGTTTGAAAGAAATTCGAAGCGGTCAACATCGTCCAGCCTGACAAGGGCAATCTGTGCTTCCATCCTCAGGATCTCATTATTTGAGTCAAGAGCTTTAACTATTGCAGGGTTTGCATCCTTGATGTTCATGAATGCCAGTTCGCGGAAACCCTTTATTTTTTTATGCCAGCGACGGTCATTTGCCCTCTTTATTGAATCGTTATCGAGGCCCAGATCAAGATATAGTGCCCTCAGCTTCTGTTCAGCATCTCCTTTAAGGTTTATGCTTACATCAATCATCTGGTCAATAAGCACCTGCCTGCGGTATGTGTTTGAAGCTATGGAGAAAAACTTCTCCGGAGTGGTATCCCCGAAAAGATAATCAATAATAAGTGTCTGATACTTCTCTGAAAGGTACTGGCGAAGTTTTTCCTCTTTCTCCATTCTTGTCCTGTTAAGAAGTATTGCCATCAGCAGCATAAGCATCGTTGCAAAAGATATTACAATGCTCACTATCAGAAGATTGATCAGGGCAAATGACTTGCCGAAATAATTGATCCTCTTGAGCCAGGGGCTTTCGCTGTTTAAAATAAGGAATCTGTTTTTCTTCGGTCCGGAATTTGTTGCTTCAACGTCTGTATTTTCAATTGCACCGTCTTCTGGTATTTGGACAGAAGTTATGCCGGCATATTGAGCAGTATCGTTTACAATTCCTGGAACTACAATAGTATCAGACGTATTCTCTGAAAATGAAGAAGTGTCGTCAGACGGCTCCGTCACATAGGTTATATCCTGAACTTCAGTTTTATTTTCTATTGTGTAATTGGTTAGCAGGACAATTTCCTCCTGAGGTATTTCAAGAGAGTTACTGATCATCGATCTTGGGTCATAATACAGGACTCTGCTGTTTTTTTCAAAAGAATCTGCCAGGCGCACCTTGTAGAAACCATTTTCCTCAATCATAACCACATTCCTTCCGAAATATGACTGCATCTTCGAAAAATATTTCTGTGCATTTGTTTCTGACCGAAAGGCTCCCAATTGCACCTGAAAATCCCTTTTCCCTGACGATGACAGAGATTCCATTAAAACACCGGCAGGATCGGGAGCGGGTTGTGCTTTAAGCGCAGGTGCAGAAGCGATTACCATTGTATGCAGGGGCATGGAGGTTTCCGTTCCGGCTTCGATCATAAAGCCCGAAGCGATGACCAATAATAATATCAGAATAAACCTATTCATCATCACTTCATTTTTATTGCATATGTAAGGTTAATGCCTCCTTCGAATCTGTCCCTCAATATTCCTTCCTCAAATTCCTCCCTGGAATATCCGGCTCCGATGCGCATCATCAATCGCCGGGTAACTGCCACGTTATATGCCAGTCTGATGCTGTTTGCACTCAACCTCATAAGGTCAGCCTGCACGTCGAACGGCTCATCCGGAGCGGTACCTGTTCCGAGAGTAGCCTGAAGGTAATCGGTGTCGTTAAAGTATCTTCTGGCATTCAGGTAAAAAGAAGTTGTAGGTCCGTCATCCTTGAAATAAACAAATCCTTTCAGGGAAAACCAATATTTCCCCAGATATTTTTCTACTGATGCCAGAGCAATGTAAATATCCCTGTCGAAATAATAATAATTAGCACCTGCAGAGACCGCCCAGCCAGAGGGGAAAACCTGCCATATTTCAACGGCAGCCCTGTGCCTGGGAAAATAATCACCGGGGCTGTATGCATAAAAAAGATAGGCATAGTTCCTGTTTGACAGATGAGGATAAGCTTCTGCCTCAAACTGGAGTTCGGTGACATTTGCAGGTGAAGGTTCTCCGATGTCAATATTCCCTACATTGACTCCCAGGGCTGCCGGGCCCCAGCCGAACCTGTGTCCTGCCCCTGCTTTAAAGACCTGCCAGAAACGGCGGTATGGTTCATTGAAAGTGTCGAAAAAATAACCGGCTCTTATGTCTGTTGCCACCGGAGTATTCTCCTTTGACCACAAAGAAATGTCGCGCCGTGCTGCAAGTGCATCAGCATTGTTGGGGTCGGTTTGAAGCAATGTATCTATAACGGCTGCCGCCTGATCAAATTCCTTCTGCCATGCCAGTATTCTTCCCAGGAGGATCCTTGCGTCTCCATATGAAGGATAGTCGTTCACGAGCTGACGGGCAGCGGCAGAAGCCTCGGCATACCTTCCGCTGAATGCTATATCGCGGATACGCATATATTCGGCTTCCGGATTATAGGATTCCTGTGACAGCAATGGCATGGAATAAAGCAGCCCAGATAAAATGATTCCCGAAAGAAAATATATTAAAGGTCTGCCCATCAGTCAGTTTTTAAGCGTTGATTTAACTTTTCGGATAAGTTCCGATGGATCAAACGGTTTTACAATATATCCGCTGATGCCTAGCTCTCCAGCCTGATGTTGCATTTGAGGATCACTGAAAGCACTGAGAACGATTACCGGCGTATCCTTGCCAAGATCGGATCTCAGGAATTTTACAAGTTCAAGCCCGCTGTGATAAGGCATGTGAATGTCAACAACAAGCAGATCATATTCATTGGTCTGAAGCAACCCAATAGCTTCCTTGCCGTCTGCAGCCGTATCTGTTTCGTATCCTTCACGCCCGAGAACTATAGAAAGGGTCTTCATAGCCAATGGATTATCTTCACAAATAAGTATTTTCATATCTAGTAACTCTTATGAAGTTGATACCCATCATTACAATAGTTCTGCCTATAGCTTTTCCGAGTTACGCTTTTCCGAGTTACGTTCAGACAAAATTGCTGAATTTTAGCAGTGGAACCAAGGATTGAGCCTATTATTTTGATAGTCGTTTCTTTTTCAAAGATAAATACCATTTTTTCATAGATTAAATAATATCCCCCCTGTTTGTTTCATTAATAATTCACTGTTTTATCTCCCGGGGCGAGAGATAATTTTCCAGTCTATCAGGTCAGAAAGTAAAAGGTACTTTAATCTTTGAAATGCCTGATTTTAGTTGTCTCATAAATTTCAAATACTGCAAGGTTAAAACGACAAATGCATTAAAATGTTGCATTGCCTACAGAATGCATTTTAGGCCTAATTGTCAACAGTTTTAATTCCTCCGATGCTAACCTGTGTAACAGGGGGTTCAAAAATCTCACTGTCCATTACAGGCATCAGAAACTGGTATGATCCGGGAAGACTTACCAGGGACAGTAATAGCACTTGCTGGGTCAGTTCCTAAATAACAGCATTGAGTAATTGCAATATTTCGGGAATAAATACAAGCAAACCTACCGCCACCGATATGATTGCCGATACAAGAACGCCGGCCGCGGCAATGTCTTTGACTTTCTTGATGCCCGGGTCGTAATCAGGTTTTAATGTATCTGAAAGCTGTTCCACTGCAGTATTGAAACATTCTGCTGTTAGAACCATCCCTGAAACAAGTAAGATTGCCATCCAGCTGCAGAGCGAAATATTCAGGACAAAACCGGCGATTACAACAAGAATAAAGATCCCCAGATGGATCTTTAGATTTGGTTCTGTGCGTGCAATTGCAGCCAACCCTGAAAAAGCATGCCTGAAACTTTCACCCCTGGTTTTCGATGAAAACCTTTTCTTCCCTGCTTCTGAAGCTTTCATATTATTATGAATTAGAAATGATTCTACATGACACTGTTAATTCAACTTAATCAGAACCAATTAATAGTTAATCTGATACAAGCCTGTTCTTAAGGGTATCAAAGAGTGATTGATCGGCACCCGAAGAGTTCAGGTAGGATCTTATTCCCCCATAACTGTTTTTTACTTTTTCTATCACTGATTCAATGTTTCTCTGCCTGACAGTTATTGCATAAAGAACATTATCGAAAGGGAATAAACCCAGAGTGAGTATTCTCCTGGCCATTAGCTTTTTTCTGTAATACGGGACTATATAATCATTGGAAGCCATGAAATCACTTACGATATAATGATGTTCAGTGCCTGCAACCAGGTGTAAAAGCGCACACAGAATTCCTGTGCGGTCTTTTCCAGCCTGACAGTGAATGAGAACAGGTGAACCTCCACAGGAAACCAGTATCTCCGACAGTTGTCTGAAAACAGGTATTGCAGCATCAAGCATTTCAAGATAAAGTTCGTTCGATATATCCGCGATGATATCTCTCGAATTTCCTTTGCTAAAATATGGCATAAGTCTTTCCCTGGTCTGCATTTCAAAATCTATGGGCAGTGATTCCGTCTTTATCCCTTCAATATCCTTCCTCCTGTATCTACTTTCTGTCGGAGAACGCAGGTCAATAATGGTCATAATGCCAAGATTCTTCAGCTTATGTATATCTTTTTTATTTGCGTTGTCAGGATGTGCTGATCTGAACACAATTCCTTTCATGAACATCCTTCCTTCTGCAGTAGGCACGCCACCAATATCCCTGAAATTCAGCAATGACTTCATCATGTCATTTTATCTGTTTGGAGTTACTATTAAGTATTGACGAGATGTGCTGCCAGTATTTCCTGTGAAACATGAGGCTTTTTCTGTCCATAAGACTATGAAGTGTTTCCGGTCTGTCAGATGGACTGAACTTCAGTTTTTGATGGTTTTTATATAGTGACGGCACCTCAGGATGAAACTGGACCGCAAAAACATTTTGATAATGAGAATGAGCTATTCCCTCAACAACTTTCCCGTCGGGAGATAACGCGGTGACCTCAATACCTTTTCCGACCTGTTTTACGGCCTGGTGATGGCTGCTGTATACCAAAGGTTCCAGGTTGCCCGGCAACCTGACAGTAGTTCGAAAAAATGGATGTCCGGTGAACTTAACCGGATGAAGATTATTACCCATCAGACCGGGATCCTTACTGAAATTCTGCCAGTAGTTACGATGAAAATTCAGACGTCCGGTATCAAGACTTACTTCATTTACATTGTTGTTGTAGAGCTGAACGGGAATATCCTGGTACATTGAGCCTCCGGCTGCAACATTGATTGTCTGCATCCCCAGGCAGAAACCAGTGACAAGATACTCGGGATTATCGTTCAGTAACGGCATAAAATCTTGGTTCTTGCTGCTTCCGATGAGATGGAACAGGAAGCTCAGTTCAAAATAATGTCTTACAGGGTCGTCTGTCTCTGAATACAGATTCTCTTCGCCATAAACCTGAGGAGGTATATCAGGTCCGCCAAAAAAGAATATCCCGATGGAATTACTGAATATCTTCCTGAAATCGTCTGAGCAGCCGTTTTCACAAAAAATTGATGCTTCCGTCAGATCTCCCCTGACCTCATGTAAAAAGTAACTGCCCTTATGATTTTGTTTTATGAATTCAGCTGTTTTGGCAAAATCATATTTCTGCCCCGGATGATACACCCCCACGAAGCTGGTCTGACTAATATCAACCTTAAACAGGCCTTCCCCGATAAGAAAGTCAATTACCTCCAGGTTTCCCACGGTGGGATTCATAAGTACGATGTAGTTTTTCTCCTTGTTAAAATCTCCGCGGAAGAAATCCTGTGGAAACAGGCAGAGAGCTATTAATAAAAAGAGCAGGGTCAGAAATAATCTTCTCATAACTGTAGACATTGTTTTGGTAAATATAGAATTTATTCCCGTATCAGGATTTTGTTCAACGAAAACCTCTAGCCAAAAAATCCCGGCTTAGGGGCAATACCTGCCATACAATCAGGCAATTTTGAGTCCGGGAGCCAGGATAATAACCGCAGTGAAAATGACCAGCTGTTTTCTCCGCATTGCTGATCATAGATTTGTAAATTCCTGATTATTATAAGAATCCAATATATTCACTCTGCCTATTTTGTAATTTTTGTTTTTGTAAGCTCCTTGAAATACTTCCTTGCCAGCTTCCAGTTCTTTGCATTAATGCAATATTTTATTCTCGGCAGTTTAAAGCTTCCCTGTATCAGTCCGGCTTTTTTCAGCTCAGCCATATGCTGGGAAACAGTTGAGTCGGCGAGAGGTATTTCTTTTGAGATTTCATTGAAACAACAGTTATTGTGCGCTGCAAGATGACGAAGGATGGCTATCCTGGCTGGATGCGACAATGCCCTGGCAAATCCGGCCAGCGTTATGTCCTCCTTTGAATACTTACCTTTAAACGACTTGGTCATTATTTGTGTGTGAATATTTATAAAACCCGATCACATTATTATATTATCATCTACATTCAATGCCATTAATAATACCGCATAGTGTTTCGTAATGATTACGAATATGAACAAAAAGCACAAAAGGAACAAACCAGCGGGAGAATGATTTATTTACAAAGTCACTCAGTTTTTGCTTCCAAAGAGATAATTGGGTCTTTGAATAAACCTGACTTTTCAGGACATTAGCTCAGAGAATTTCCGCAGATAATGTTCAATATACTGATCTTTTTGCTTTGCCCTGTACTGCATTATGAATCTCGGATGGTCAAGTGGTTCTATCCTGCCGAAATATCCAAAATTTTCATTGACCCTGGAAAGGTAACGGAAATTTTTTCCGCTTCCCATGCAAAAACAGACATCTCTTTTAATCCCTAATTCCAACTGTTTCCTGAGTGATTCAGAAATAAATCCGGAGACAGCTTGCATCAGGTAAGGACTGTCATAATAGTTGAAATTTTTAATTCTTCCATTTTTGCCCTTGCAGGTGAATCCCAAAGGACTGACTGCGCCTATGAAGAAATCCCCGAAAAACTTTTCCGACCCTCCGTACCGTTCAATCATCTCGTATACAAATACCGAAGATGTTTCGTAAGTTCTTGGACCGGGAAACGAAAGACCGCTATACTTCTCAAGTCTTATTGTATCGGTAAATGGTATTCCGGTAACTCCTGCTCCAAACCGGCCGGGGTTTATTCCAAGAATAAGATATCGGGGATTGCTGTCATTGTAGTACTTGTTGTAAAATGATGACACAACGGGCATTACATTATTTTCGCCCGAGTAGGGATTAAGTATGGATATCCCCTCAGGCAAGGATCCGGAAAAATCAAGTCCTTCAAGAAAAGCTAAGACATGATCTGCAAAAGTACTCATTGGTTGACGTTCATGGGAATTGGTACTGTCTGTAAAAATAAGCAATGCAACATCATTATAAGCTCATTTCAATATTAATTTTTTATAACTTTGGCCGGCGTACACAACCAGTCGGCGCAGAATTACTGATCATGACCGATGATTTATTGATGCCATACGGCGAAAAGCAGAAAGCATTTGACAAGAGGTATCTCGAAATGGCTCTTATATGGGCACAGAATTCATATTGCATAAGAAGGAAAGTCGGAGCTCTAATTGTAAAAGGCAGGATGATTATTTCAGATGGTTATAACGGGACACCTGCCGGTTTTGAAAATGTTTGTGAAGATGAAAATAATGTCACAAAACCTTACGTTCTTCATGCAGAGGCAAATGCAATAACTAAAGTGGCCAAATCGAATAATTCAAGTGAAAATTCTACGCTATATGTCACTTCTTCCCCTTGTATTGAGTGTTCTAAACTGATAATACAGTCGGGGATAAGAAGAGTTGTCTACTGTAACCGTTACCATAATACCGACGGCCTCGATCTGCTAAAAAGAGCCGGGATAGAACTTGTATATATTGATCTTGAAAACGACATCTATGAAATACAATAATACAAGGAGAAACATCTTTCTGCCGATCTTGCTGGCTGTCTTCTTTACCGGAGGAATTCTGACAGGTCTGTACCTTCCGAAAGGAAGAATTGTTCCCCAGCAGTCAGGTTTGAGGCCAAGAAATGACAAGCTTAACAACATCCTTAATATCATTGAAGCTGATTATGTTGACTCGGTTAACAGGAATGACCTTGTTGAAGCTGCAGTCCCGGCAATACTAAGAAAGCTTGATCCGCATTCAGTATACATACCAGCTAAAGACCTTGCCAGGGCTAACGAACCTCTGCAGGGCAATTTTGATGGCATTGGCATCTCTTTTAACCTTCTTACTGATACCATATTGGTTATCAGCACTATTCCCGGCGGGCCCTCTGAGAAAATCGGTCTTCTGGCCGGAGATAAAATTATTTATGTCAATGATTCACTTGTTGCCGGAAGGAAGCTGAGTGAGGAAAAGGTAATGAGTATGCTTAAAGGCCCAAGGGGTACTTTGGTCAGGTTAAAGGTACTCAGAAAAGGCCATCCTGAACTGCTGCCATTTGACATTACACGCGGTAAGATTCCTATTTACAGTATTGATATTGGCTATATGGTAAATGAAAAAACCGGCTATATCAAAATAAATAATTTTGCACTCAACACATCTGAAGAGTTTATTAAGATCCTCAGGGAGTTAAAGGAACAAGGCATGACTAATCTGATCCTTGATCTCCGGCAGAATTCAGGAGGGGTAATGGAATCAGCAACCAGGATAGCCAACCAGTTCCTGAAAGAAGGTGAAATGATTGTCTATACCAAAGGACGTTCACAGCCCCGCACAGAAGTAAAAGCTACCGGGAAAGGTGAATTTGATTCAGGAAAACTTGTCATACTGATTGATGAATGGAGTGCCTCAGCAAGTGAAATTCTGGCAGGTGCAATCCAGGATAACGACAGAGGCACTATCATTGGACGACGATCATTTGGTAAAGGTCTTGTCCAGGAACCAGTTACATTTGCCGACGGATCAGGCATCAGGCTTACAATAGCCAGGTATTACACACCTACCGGCAGATCTATCCAGAAACCCTATAATAAAGGATTTGACGAGTATTTTGATGACCTGAATTCAAGATATGAGAGAGGTGAATTTCAGGCATCAGATAGTATTCACTTTACAGATTCACTCAGGTTCGTTACCCCTGGGGGAAGAACGGTTTATGGAGGAGGAGGAATAATGCCTGATATTTTTATCCCGGTTGACACAACGGGAGTTTCTCCTTACTTCATGGCTGTCAGGCCTCTGATCTACAGATTTGCCCTGAAATATACTGAAAATAACCGCGAGAAGCTTCAGGAATATTCCGATGCCCGTTCAATGGAAAAATATCTCAACAGCCAGAGATTACTGGACCAGTTCACTGAATTTGCTTCCGCCAACGGAGTAAAAAAAGACAGGGATGGATTAATCAAATCAGGCGAAAAAATTCATATTGAACTTAAAGCATATACTGCACGCAACATACTTGATAACAAGGGCTTCTATCCAATCTGGGAAAAGAACGACAAAACCCTTAAATATGCCATAGACTTTATCGGCAAGCAAGAATAGTGATATTATTACAGTCCTTTGATAAAATCAGTAACTATTCCGGCTGAAACATCTTTTTCCTCAATAAAACCAATATGCCCGGAATTTTCAAGTATAACTACCCTGGCATTTGGTGGTAAAACAACTCTTGTCTGGATCGATTCGCACCGGATGTAGTTATCATGCCTTCCCAGTATCCACAGACAGGGCACTATTCCTGCCTCCATAACTGATAAACGTGAAGGCCGCAGCATCATTCCGTTGAGAACTGCTATCACACCTTCATCAGATAAACCTGAAGCAATATTCCTGAGTAATGCCAGTTCATCTTTGAATCTCTCAAGATTTGAAGAAGCAAACATCAACGAAACATTATCCGGATACATAAGATATTTCTTGCCCATTCTCACTATTTTAATCTCACGTTCCCTCTTTTTGATGGTTTCCTCAGTATCAGCAAAAGGATGTGAATGGAACAGGCAGTATCCGTTCAGAATATTCGCATAGAGTTCAAGAAAGGCAAGTGTAACATATCCTCCAAGCGAATGTCCGATCATAAATGCCTTCTTTATATTTAGTCCTGTGAGCACTTCGTTTACTGCATCTGCCATAAATTCCATGGTATGATTGCCGGAATATACGGCAGAAGAGCCATGGCCGGGAAGGTCAATTGCAATTACCCTGAAACTGTGGGCAAGCTGTTCTGCAAATTCTTTCCATACTTCAGAAGATTCAAGATAACCGTGCAAAAGAACAATTGGATTACCGCTTCCCCTATCGGAATAGAATACTTTCCCACCCTTAAAATAGATGTAATTATTCATCATAATATGATTTTTATTTTAATGGTATGATGGAATCCCAAATGATTGAAAATTACATTTATTATGTGTTTGAGTTTGAATTCAATCATGTGGGGTTCACTTGTATTTGTACTACTTTTAATATCTAACCCGGAAAAATTCTACTGCTAAATATAGCTAAACATATTAATTGCAATTCCAGATAAATGTCTTAATTTTAAAAGACAGCCAGGGAAAGAGTCAGGGCTATATTAGAAAAAATGGACGTATCTGGATTTGGAAATTGCTCTAATTCAGGAATCTGCGAAGCGGAATGTCCTAAAAGAATAAAAAATCACTAACATTGCACTATTGAACAGGGAATATTATAAAACTATCTGAATAAATTGTACTAAAAACCCTTCGTATGGATAGAAAAAGTTTCATTTCACTCTGCGCCGGTGCTGCCGGGACCGGCTTTTTATTTACTAATTCCTGCATTTCCCGGTCACCGGCTCAAAACAGATTTTCCGTATGCAGAGAGCTGAACGCCGACCTGGTAATAGCAGGTGGAGGCCTGGGAGGATGTGCAGCCGCCCTGGCGGCTCTGAGAAACAACCTTAAGGTTATCATGACTGAAGAAACAGACTGGATAGGCGGACAGGTCTCTCAGCAAGGTGTGCCGCCCGATGAGCACCGGTGGATTGAGACACACGGCGGAACGCAATTATACCGCACCTTCCGGAATATGATCCGTCAGTATTACCGTCGTAACTATCCGTTGACAGAAGAAGCAATGGCAAAAGAATACCTGAATCCTGGCGACGGATCGGTTTCCAGACTTTGCCATGAACCCCGTGTTGCCCTGGCTGTTCTGAACGAACTATTAGCACCATATATAAGCTCCGGACAATTAATCCTGCTTACCCTTCATAAAATTGAAGCAGCTGACGTTGTCGGCGACAGGGTTAAAGCTTTGAAAGCAGTTGACACGCTCTCGGGTAATACATTGATACTGTCAGCCCCGTATTTCATCGATGCAACTGAATTGGGCGACCTGCTGCCAATTACCGGTACAGAATATGTTACAGGTGCAGAATCGCGACAAGAGACAAGGGAACTGCATGCCCCGGAAAAATCTGATCCGGAAAACAATCAGGCATTTACTATTTGCTTTGCCATGGATTATGTACCGGGAGGTAATTTTGTTATAGAAAAACCCAGGGATTATGATTTCTGGGTTAACTACAAACCGGCTCTTAATCCGCCATGGCCAGGAAAATTACTTGATTTCTATTATTCAACTCCTTCCACCCTGGTTCCTAAAGAACTAGGATTCAACCCTGAAGGATATGACGATCCGTCTGTGTTCAACCTGTGGAACTACCGCCGCATTATAAATCGTATGAATTTCTCGGATTCTGCCTATAGGAATGATATAACCATAGTTAACTGGCCACAGAACGATTTTATGACCGGTAACCTTATTGATGCTGATCCGGACACGTTCAACAAGCTGATAGACAGTGCCAAACAATTGAGCTTGTCGCTTTTATACTGGCTGCAGACCGAAGCTCCCCGGCCGGATAAAGGGTACGGCTGGCCAGGTCTTCGTCTCAGACCAGATATAATGGGCACTTCTGATGGCCTGGCAAAATATCCTTATGTCCGTGAATCACGCCGTATCAAAGCAATGTTTACAGTGCTTGAGGAACACGTGGGAAAAGAGAACAGGGAAATGGTTACCGGGAAAAAAGACAGCAAGGCAGCCGAATTCTTCGACAGCGTAGGGACCGGTTATTATCATATAGACCTTCATCCATCCTCTTCAGGAGATAATTATATTGATTTTGACTCACTTCCTTTCCAGATTCCTTTGGGCTCTTTAATCCCGATACGTATTGAGAACCTTATTCCTGCAAATAAAAACATTGGCACAACACACATTACCAATGGATGCTACAGGCTGCATCCAGTGGAATGGAACATTGGTGAGTCAGCAGGAATGCTGGTTGCTTTTGCCCTTGATAAAAAATCTGATCCCAGGTTTATCAGAGAGAACAGGGATTTGCTTGAAGAGTTTCGCCGAGTAATTGTATCCCAGGGAATTGAGACAAAATGGCCAGAATAAAGAAATTAACCATTATTATTTATAAAACTCCAGCCTATAACTCAGATAAAGCTGTTAACAGAAATCCGAAAAAATTATATTACCTAAATAACTAAAAAACAATACCTATGAAATCCAAAAATTCAAGGCGCAACTTCCTGGCTAAATCCACCCTTGCCGGAATGGCTGCTCTTTCAGTTCCCTTTTCTTCATGTTCAGATACCCAGAAACCTCAAAGCAATGCAACTCCTGAAGGGTCTAAATTAATAGTACCCAAAGGCAATGCCTTACCTATAACAGGTACTTTCCTTGACGAAATATCACACGACATCCCTCATCAGAACTGGGGTGAAAAAGAATGGGATACTGAATTTACTTACATGAAAGCCATTGGAATTGACACAGTGATCATGATACGTTCAGGATACAGGAAATTCATAACCTATCCCTCGGAATACCTTCTGTCAAAAGGTTGTTATATGCCCTCTGTCGACCTCCTGGATATGTTCCTCCGCCTGGCTTCCAAACATGGAATTCAGTTTTACTTCGGGCTTTATGATTCGGGAAAATACTGGGATACTGGCGACCTGTCATATGAAGTAGAAGATAATAAATACGTCATCGATGAAGTCTGGCAAAAATACGGAAGCAAGTATTCAAGTTTCAAGGGATGGTACATCAGCGGAGAAATAAGCCGCAAAACAAAGGGAGCCATAGGAGCTTTCCATGCTATGGGAAAACAATGCAAGGATGTTTCCGGAGGACTTCCTACTTTTATTTCACCATGGATTGACGGAAAGAAGGCTGTGATGGCAGCTTCAGGAAATTTAACACGGGATAATGCAGTTTCTGTTATGGAGCATGAAAAGGAATGGGGAGAAATATTCGAAGGGATACACGATGTTGTTGACGCTTGTGCCTTCCAGGACGGACATATCGATTATGATGAGTTGGATGCGTTTTTCTCGGTCAATAAGAAACTAGCCGATAAATACAATATGAAATGCTGGACCAATGCTGAAACATTCGACCGCGACATGCCCATCAGATTTCTGCCGATAAAATTTGACAAGCTGAGGTTAAAACTTGAAGCTGCAAAGCGTGCAGGTTATGATAAGGGAATAACATTTGAATTCTCCCATTTCATGAGCCCGCAATCAGCATATCTCCAGGCTGGTAATCTTTACAACCGGTACAAGGAATATTTCAATATTAGCTGATCTGTTCCGGCCTGAATCAGGAAACCAGCGATTCTATCTCTTCAGGGGTCTTGGGAATAGGCTTGCCAAGAAGCTTGTTGCCTTTATCCGTAATAAGGATGTTGTCTTCTATTCTTACACCCCCAACATCCATGAAATCTTCAGCTTTTTTGTAGTTGATAAATCCGCTGAACAGATTGTCATTCTTCCATTGTGATAAAAGCTCCGGGATAAAATAACATCCGGGTTCAATGGTCAGTACATGACCCGGCTTGAACGGTAATGCAAATCTGAGTGAGGAGAGTCCGAATTGTGTGCTTCTTTTTACTGTTTCATTATAACCTGTATAATCTTCTCCCAGGCCTTCCATGTCGTGTACATCCAGTCCAAGCATATGCCCAAGCCCATGAGGGAAGAAAAGGGCATGAGCTCCGGCATTAACGGCTTCATCAACATCTCCCTTCATTATTCCAAGATCCTTAAGACCCGATGCAATGATCCTGCATGCCCTGAGATGAAGTTCAAGATTCGACAAGCCCGGGCCTGCTGCCTTTATTGATTCGGTATTGGCTTGCAATACTATTTCATATATTTCTTTTTGCTTCCTGCTGAACCGCCCGCCCACCGGCGTTGTTCTCGTTATATCCGAAGCATAGTGCATTTTTGATTCAGCACCGGCGTCGGTTACCATCATTCTGCCTTTCTTGAGTATATTGTCGTGAGAATGGTTATGAAGTGTCTGTCCGTTCACTGTCAGAATAATAGGGAATGAAGTCCCTGCTCCCCTGGACAGGGCAATGCCCTCAATGATGCCATATATCTCCTGTTCCTTTACCCCTGGCCTGCACATTTTCATTGCAGTAACATGCATCTCCCAGGCTATTTTTTCCGCTTTCTCAATCTCCTCAATCTCAACTTTCTCTTTAATTGACCTCATCGAGATGACAGCCCTGATAAGCGCCAACGACGGTAATGAATTCATATTTATTGGATTATCCTTGAGAAGGGAGGCAAGCAGAATTTTTGTCTCAGCACGATAAGGCGGGAGGAAATGTATTGTACGCTTTCTGGAAAGTGCCTTTTTTACAACAGATTCAAGATTCCCCAAAGGCTCTGTTAATGTGACTCCGCACCTTGCAGCCAGTTCCCCGACTTTTGGCTGAGGCCCCATCCAGATTATATCCCCAATTTCAAAATCGTTTCCAAACAGAATGTCCTTCCCCGTATCAAAGTCCATCAATCCTGTAAAACCCGGGAGATCAAGACCAAAAAAATAGAGAAAATCGCTATCCTGTCTGAAACGATAGCAATTTGATGGATAATTCATGGGAACATTAACGCTTCCGGGAAATATTGCCAGCCCCGACTTCATGATCTGATGAAGTCTTTTTCTCCTTTTTACATACACGTCACTTTTAAACATAGCTTTCTTTTTTATCCGTTTGCACTGAATGCTAAAATTACTATCACGATTTATAAAAATAAGCATAAAAAACATGCCGGTCAGAAATATGATGCAATCAGACACGGATGTTTCGTATACATCTCACTGTTTTGGATAACATTTTTATAAATATTAAGTTATATTAAAAGAATTAGTTATTAACAGAATATAATGGGAAAATTACAAACTGAACTTTTTAATTATCAGTGTAATTATTTTGCGAAGGGTTTAAGTTATTAACAAATATTTCATATATTCGCAATCGAGTTATCAACATTTTATTAACGCCTAACCGAGATCATGCCCTACAGAAGATTGCCCAATACTGATGCTGCGCGCATCCGAGCAATGAGAATAGCTCTTGAAAAAGGCAGAGAAGTTCCGCCCAATAAGATGGCTTATTCACCAAAGTACATTGTCGTTTTACAAAGATTCCTTCCGCAGTTCGAGCACAATATTATGTTGCAGCGACAGTCATCTTCTATTCAAAATAACAGGAACAGAGATTACAATGAAATTGTCAGAAAAGCACGTCTGTATCTGACTCATTTTATCAGGGTCATGAATATGGCTATCTTCAGGAATGATCTTCCTGCAGAAACAAGGGCATTTTACGGATTGGCAACAAACGAAATAACAGTGCCTTCGCTGAATACCGAGAATGAACTGATAAGCTGGGGCAAAAGGATAATTGAAGGCGAGGAATATCGTATAAGAAAAGGTGGAGCACCTATAACAAATCCTACCATTGCTGTTGCAAAAGTCTGGTACCAGACTTTTATTGAAGCTCATAATTATAATAAAGCTCTGACAAAAAAATCTCTTGACTATTCGGAAAAGAACCTTGCCCTGCGTAAAGAAGCTGATGAGATTATCGTCAAGGTATGGAACGAAATAGAACAGACTCACCGTGACCTGCCTGAAAATATCAGGATGGCTGAAAATGAAAGCTACGGAATAGTCTATTTCTACAGGAAAGGAGAGCTTAATAAGGCTTCAGCCCAGTCGGAAACGCAAAGCAGTATCTGACCCTAATATTGAACCAGCTTGACCATTGGCAACATAGATTTCGGTCCCTATCCGCTGTTTCTGGCCCCGATGGAAGATATCACCGATCCATCGTTCCGATCTTTATGCCGATTAAACGGAGCTGATCTTGTCTATACGGAATTCATCTCATCCGATGGCCTGATAAGAGAGGGTGCCAGCAGTGTCAGAAAGCTAACTATTTATGAACCGGAGAGGCCGATTGGAATCCAGCTGTACGGACATATCATTGGCGCCATGGTTGAAGCAGCCCTGATCGCTGAACAATCCAAACCTGAACTTATCGATATAAACTTCGGATGCCCTGTGAAGAAAATTGCCAACAGGGGTGCAGGAGCAGGCATGCTTCGGAACATCCCCCTGATGATCTCCATGACCGAAGCGATAGTAAAAGCCGTCAGCCTGCCGGTCACTGTCAAGACAAGGATGGGATGGGATGAAAACAGTAAAAATATTGTCGAGGTTGCCGAAAAACTGCAGGACGCCGGCATCAAAGCCATTACAATCCATGGAAGGACACGCTCGCAGTTATACAAAGGAGAAGCGGACTGGACTCTTATCGGGGAAGTGAGGAATAACCCCAGGATGAGAATACCGGTTATAGGAAATGGTGATATAGATGGCCCGGAAAAAGCTAAGGATATGTTCAACAGATACGGGGTGAATGGCATTATGATAGGACGCGCTTCAGTAGGCAGACCCTGGATATTCAGGCATGTTAAACACTATCTTGAAACCGGGGAACTTCTCCCGGAACCAACAGTTGCTGAAAAAGCCGATCTTGCTCTAATCCATCTTGAGAAATCTATCTTTTTCAAAGAGGGAAAAAAGTCAATACTTGAAATGCGGCGCCATCTTGGAAATTACTTTAAAGGATTACCCAACTTCAGGGAAACAAGACTGAAGCTGCTGACAGCTGTCGAACCCGACAACATCAGGGCACTGATCAATGAAATAAGGGAAAAATGGGGAGATTTCAGAACCAGTGACAGAACATCTGTTTACGGCACCTGAATCCCACCGACCATATCGGCATTGCCGATCAGTAAACCAGCCCTCCTGCTTCTTACCACAATATAAGCGAGCATGAAAATCAAAAACATATTATGGATTGAGGATTCCTGGCAAGAAACCGCAACGAACTTAAATCTCAGAAGGCGCCAGATTGACTTTACTGAATATTATAGAAAAATCTTTCCACCGGAAGAGTCTCCTCATAATCAGGATATAAATGATTCCCATTATCATAAGTCCTGTGAATTCGGTCCATGGCAGGTAATTATGCTGTTCATATAACGCAGGAGTCTGCAAAACAGATGATTTATGGGTTACCATTACGCTGAGAAAAATGTTGTTCATGGCATGGGCTCCGATTGCCGCTTCAATCCCATCATCAAGGACAGTTAGTATACCAAAGATAAGACCAAACAGCACATATTGAGGTATCATATCCCAAAATCCGAAATCATCAACTTCGGGGTTAAATGAATGCATAAGCCCGAATAACACTGAAGTCAGAATTACCGGAAGCCACCTGTTTCCTGCAAGTACCGTAAAGCCCTGCATAAGGTAACCCCTGAAAATAACTTCTTCAAATGCTGCCTGAAACGGTATAAGCACTACAGACAGAATCACCAGCATGATCAGTGAGGATGAAGTGTTATTAACTGAATAATTGTCTGGGTCTATCTTCAGAAAAACCAGAAGATATACTGAAATAAGAATCAGCCACACAAGAGCGGAAATGAATATCTTTTTCCAGCGGATAGAGTTTGTGCCATTTATTGTAATGGCGAACGTCTTGTGATTCAGTGGTTTAATTAATATGTAAAATGCCAGCAAAGCTGTCAGGAAAGGAAATATCATCATTGCGAAGGTAACCAGGGGATCGATTCCGAGAAAAGTCAGATCGATGGGCCTAGAAGCCATCTCCTCCATTATTCCCGGATCAGCAACCGATTTCTTTGTTATAGCCAGGATCAGGGGAAACGACCCCAGGGTGTTTGCCACAATAAAAACCGAGGCAATCATGACAAGATAGCGCCATAGACTATTCTTACCTGTAAATGAAGCTTCAAGATGATTCATATATATTGTTTTCAGAATTCGGGACTCGATCCCTTGGGATAATCAAGTGAATAATGAAGGCCTATGCTCTGCTTCCTGTTTTTTGCCATCTTGATTATCAGGTACCCGACCATGATGAGATTGCGAAGTTCACAAATCTTTTTAGATATCAGCGATCTTTTATACAGGCTTTCTGTTTCCCTGTAGAGAATCTCAAGCCGTACCAATGCTCTCTCAAGCCTGAGGTCGGAACGCACAATGCCAACGTAGTTGCTCATTATCAACTGCACCTCCTTGAGACTCTGGGTTATAAGCACCATCTCCTCAAGGTGGGTTGTACCCTTGTAATCCCAGTTGGGGATTTTCTCTTCAAATTCCAGATCTTTTATCCTGCCCGAAGAATGCATTACTGCCCTGTGAGCAAAAACCACAGCTTCAATGAGGGAATTGGATGCCAGACGGTTTGCTCCGTGAAGTCCCGTTGATGATGCTTCACCCAGAGCATATAGCCTGTCTATTGTACTTTGCCCGTTAATATCAACCTTTATTCCTCCGCATGAATAATGTACCGCCGGAACAATTGGTATCATGTCTCTGGTTATGTCAATACCTCTGGAAGAACAATGCTGGTAAACATTGGGAAAATGATCCTTAAGATTTTCAGGGTCAAGATGAGTGCAATCAAGCCAGAGGTGGTCGTCACCCCATATTTTCATTTCATTGTCAATGGCACGCGCAACGATATCCCTTGGAGCCAGTGATCCCCTGCTGTCGTATCTGTTCATGAACTGTTCCCCGGCCATATTCTTAAGCACTGCTCCAAAGCCCCTCAAAGCTTCCGTTATCAGAAAAGAGGATTTCTGCTCGGGGTCATAGAGTGTGGTTGGATGAAATTGTATGAATTCCATATTCTCAACAGTTCCTTTTGCGCGGTAGACCATAGCTACTCCATCGCCGGTGGCAACCGTGGGATTGGTTGTGGTAAGATATACATTGCCAAGGCCTCCTGTTGCCACTACCGTTATCCTTGAAAGGAAGGTTACAACTTTCTGGTTCACAAGGTCGGCAACATAAGCCCCGTAACAGGTAATACCCGGCGAATTCTTCTTAACCTCCATTCCAAGGTGATGCTGAGTCAGAAGCTCTATCGCAAAATGATGTTCATAAATATCAATGTTGGGCTCTTTCCTGACCCTCTCCATAAGAGTAGTTTGAATTGCTTCACCTGTTTTATCCTTGGCGTGCAGTATCCTGTATTCCGAGTGACCTCCTTCCCTGGCAAGATCGTAAGTTCCGTCCTCTTTCTTGTCAAAGGGTACGCCCAGCTCTATAAGGTCTTTTATCCTCCTGGGAGCTTCCTGTACCACCATCCTTACAACTTCTTCGTTGCAAAAACCGTCTCCGGCAACCAGGGTATCGCTGACATGCTTCTCAAAATTGTCAGGTTCACTGAACACAGCAGCTATCCCCCCCTGTGCATAGCGAGTGTTCGTATCGTCTAAAGTCGATTTGGTAACAACAGAGACTCTTCCGTATTTTGCTGCCTCTAAGGCAAAAATGAGCCCTGCAATCCCTGAACCTATTACTAGAAAATCACTTCGCTTTTTCATTATCCATAAGATGATGTAAATATACAAATAGATTTCCTGTTTATTTCGCAGCATTCATCTTCGTTGTAAAACAGAAGTATTTACATTACTTTTGCTTCCTTCAAAGTTAAAAATAAACGATCTATGGCTCAGGAGGATGTTTTCAGGAAGCTTGTTTCACACTGCAAGGAATATGGTTATGTTTTCCCATCCAGTGAGATTTATGACGGTTTGAGTGCAGTTTATGATTACGGGCAGTACGGGGTAGAACTGAAAAACAATATAAAAAAGTACTGGTGGGACAGCATGGTCCTTCTCCATGAAAATATTGTCGGCATTGATTCTGCAATATTCATGCATCCAACTATCTGGAAAGCCTCAGGCCATGTTGATGCCTTTAACGATCCTCTTATAGACAACAAGGACTCAAAAAAAAGGTACAGGGCAGATGTCCTGATCGAAGAACATCTGGCCAGGATTGAAGAAAAGATCAACAGGGAAGTTGAGAAGGCACGGGAGAGATTTGGTAACGCTTTTGATGAGAAAAAATTCCGCGAGACCAACGCGAGAGTGCTGACATACCAGTCGAGGGCAGATGCCCTGAATGACAGGTTCACACAGGCCATGGATGCGATGGACCTTGGTCAATTGAGGCAGATAATAATCGACAATGAGATAGTGTGCCCGGTTTCCGGTTCGAGGAACTGGACCGAGGTAAGGCAGTTTAACCTGATGTTTTCCACTGAAATGGGATCAACAGCTGAAGGAGCCAGCAGGGTATACCTCCGCCCGGAAACAGCCCAGGGAATTTTCGTCAATTTCCTGAATGTGCAGAAGTCGGGAAGAATGAAAATTCCTTTTGGCATCGCCCAAATCGGAAAAGCTTTCAGAAATGAAATTGTTGCAAGGCAATTTATCTTCAGGATGAGGGAATTTGAACAGATGGAAATGCAGTTCTTCGTCCAGCCCGGATCTGAACTGGAGTGGTTCAGTTACTGGAAAGATATCAGGATGAAGTGGCACAGGGCACTTTCCTTCGGAGATGATAATTATCGCTTCCACGATCATACCAAACTGGCTCATTATGCCAATGCTGCTACGGATATAGAATACAGGTTCCCCTTCGGATTCAAGGAAGTGGAAGGCATCCATTCCAGGACGGATTACGATCTCAGACAGCATCAGCAGTACAGCGGCAGAAAAATGCAGTACTTCGATCCTGAAAAAAGCGAATCATATGTTCCGTATGTTATTGAAACTTCAATTGGTGTCGACAGAATGTTCCTTCAGGTCATTTCCGCAGCATACTGCGAAGAAGAACTGAAAAAAGAGGATGGAAGCACCGATTCAAGAACAGTTCTCAGATTGCCCTCATGCCTTGCTCCTGTTAAGCTGGCTGTTATGCCCCTTGTCAGAAAGGACGGATTGCCCGAGATTGCTGAAAAAATCACTGCAGATCTGAGATTCGAATTCAACTGTCAGTATGACGACAAAGACTCCATAGGCAGGCGATACAGGCGCCAGGATGCCATAGGTACCCCATTCTGTATCACAATAGACCATCAGACCCTTGAAGACCAAACTGTAACAATAAGGTATCGCGATTCAATGGTTCAGGAACGTGTTGCTATTTCCAAAATCACCGCTATTATTTCGGATAAATCAAGTATCGGCAACCTCCTGAAAACTTTATAGGTCAGCCTTGTTTTGCAAATACCATGATGATTGCAGGACAGCATTCGGAAAATCATAACACCATAATGACGCATCAGATTATGACACAACTGAATCAAGCAGCGCAGCAAGTTCAGCAGTAAGATTCCTGCGATTATATTGACTTATATTCCTGACATCTGCGATTAACTTTCCGGATTTATACCTGTTATATAGGTCAATGACATGATCATGAAGTTCCTTCCTGTTATTATAATCAATCATCCTGCCTCCTCCTGACTGGTTCAGAATGAAAGCAGCATCACCGTCTTCAGGCCCAATGCCAAGAATTGGCCGGCCGGCAGAAAGATACTCATAAAACTTATTGGTCAGGATGCTCCCCGCATTCTGTGAATCATTGATAACAAGCAATAAAACAGAAGCCTGCTTTAATAAAGGAAAAACCTGGTAATGTGGAATATGATCCTGCTTTTTAAGCTTATCTTCAAGTCCGGATTCAGTTATCGACCTTAGAACCGTGTAATCAACCTTTCCTATCAGGTGGATGACAAGATCTGACCTGAATCCCTGATCTTCAGAAGCAATATCACCAAGTACAGTCCAGAGAACCCTGGGATTCCTCGCTGATGGCATTGATCCTACGTGCAGAATACTGAATCCCTTCACCGGCTCTTCTTTTGCAGAATTATCAGAAATTTCATCATATCCGTTGGTGATTGTGAAAACCTTGCTGCATCCCATGTTTTTAAATTCAGCTGTCATTGTCGGCCCAACAGTTATTACTGCATCAGCAGAAGCCAGAACTTTTTTCTCAAGCAAGCGATGCTTACGGTCAGCTATGGATGAAAGCTTCAGCTCATTATAAAAATCTATGTTGGTCCATGGATCCCGGAAGTCAGCCAACCATGGTATATTCAACCTGGCCTTTATTCCCATGGCAATAAGATGCATGGAGTGTGGAGGCCCGGTACTGATTATTGCATCGTGCGGATTATCTGCCAGATATTTTGAAAGGTATCTTATTGATGGTCGTATCCAGAATTTTCTGGCATCAGGTATAAAAAAGTTGCCTCGTATCCAGATCAGCAATCCATATATCCAACCTTTTTTCCTTTCGGAAACAAAGCTGGCAGTAAGAGTGTCATTATGCTTCTGGCCGGTTAAGAATTTGAATATCCGGTATGGCTCCCAAATCTTCCTTTTGATTACCGTTACACTGTCAGGGATTTCTTTCGAAAGGGCCGGATCATATGCCTGGGGTTCAGGATTGCCTGGAGTATAAATAGTTGCCGACCAGCCAAACTCGTGGAGGTACCTGGCAAATTTCAGCCAGCGAAGAACAGATGAGCCACCTGATGGCGGCCAGTAATATGTTATTACCAGAACTTTCCTTTTCAAATCGGAGCTCACAATCAATGATTTATACTTTTATTCGGGCACAATGATCAAGAGCAGCTGTTAGTCTGCATGCATACAAAGAGGGATTGACATCCTCAACAACTAAAACATCACGGACAAAAGTACTTAAATAGTTTTGTTTTACAACGGCAAGCCAGGCCTGTGATTCAGGGAATAAAATCATACATGGTATACTGCATCATGGTTGGGATTAATACTCTCCATCCCAAAACCCGACGGTTTAACTTTATTTTTCTAACTTTATCTGTATTTTGGCAGGAAATTATATCCTCATGAAGATACTGATGATCCTCGATGGAGAGTTCCCTCCGGATTTAAGAGTTGAGAACGAGATATCCGCACTTCTTGCGGAGGGGCATGAGGTTCATCTTGCCTGTACAACAAGAAGAAACCGACCTGAAGAGGACCGTTTTGGAAAAGCATTTATCCACAGAAAGAAAATAAGCACATTCATTTACAAGAGCAGTGCAGGCTGCCTGAAGCTGCCTTTCTATTTTAATTTCTGGAGAAAGCACCTTTCACGCCTTTTTATGCAATACCACTTTGATGTTATTCATGTTCATGATCTTCCCTTAAGCAGGCTGGGAGTTGAAATAAAAAAGAGTTACAAAATACCTCTGCTAATTGATTTGCATGAAAACTGGCCCGGTCTCATTAAGTATGCCCCTCATACCCGGACCATCTTAGGCAGACTGGTGTCTTCAGATAGTCAGTGGGTAAGGTACGAAAAGAAGATGCTTGAGCTTGCCAACATTGTGATTGTTGTCGTGGAAGAAGCAAGAGACAGGGTTGCCTTGCTTGGCATTGATAAATCAAAACTCTTCATAGTATCAAATACCATTAATTTTGACAATTTCCCGGTTTGTCAAAGCAAAAAGACAGAGACCGGATTCTCATTGTTTTATGGGGGCGGGATAAACAGGCACAGAGGTCTTCAGGTGGTTATAGATGCTGTAAAACTGTTGAAAAAGAGAAATATCAGTATCAGGTTCGATATCGCCGGAACAGGCAGTTACATGAAAACACTTGAGAAAAAAGTCCTTGAACTTGATCTGATATCCGAAGTGATATTCCATGGACATAAGCCTTTCAACGAAATGATCGAACTTCTTTCAAAATCAGATGCAGCGATTATCCCCCACCTGAGAACTGAAAATAATGATGCCACAATTCCCCATAAGCTTTTTCAGTACATGTATCTTGAGATACCGGTTATCTCGTCAGACTGTGTGCCATTGAAAAGAATACTCAGCGAAGCCGATACAGGATTCATATACAATAGCAACTCACCCGGGGATCTTGCTGCCCTGCTTGAAAAACTTTACAACAACAGGCAACTCCTGAATGAAAAGAACCATAACGGTAAAAATGCCGTACTGAGAAAATACAACTGGAGCGCTGACAAAGAACGACTTATAAACGCATACGATAATCTGAAAGAACTCAGGATCAACCATTAAGATTAACAGGAAATATAATCATATTGATTTTATTCGGAAACACAGGACTAAACATATAATTCAATGAATAAATCATTACAAAGAAGATTTGTGAAAACGCTCGAATTTGTACGAAAGCATTACACAGTTAATGATATTATTCTTGATCTGGGAGTTACAAACGAATTGTCAGAATTTTTAAGACAGAAAGGGGGTTATGATATACACAACACAAAAGATCAGGATCTTGATATTGATTATAGCATTGTAAAAGATTATGAAAATTTTACTGCCTTTGAGATCTTTGAACATATGTTTGCTCCTTTCAATCTTCTGAGTGAAGCCAGAGGCAGGTTAATTGCATCAGTGCCTTTAAGATTATGGTTTGCGTCAGAATACTGGAATTATAATGACAGTAAAGATTGTCATTATCATGAGTTTTCAGTAAGACAGTTTAATCATCTGCTCGAACGTACAGGCTGGAAGGTAATGCATTATGAGTTGTGGAAATCATATGACAAGCTATGGGGAATAAGGCCTCTTCTCAGGAGAGTGTATCCGAGATACTATATAGTATATGCTGAGAAATAATTAAACAGTCCATTAACCAGGTTTATTAACGATCAAACTGAAACCCCTATGCAACTGGCCGACATTAATCCGACACATTATCTCCCGAATAACCTGATATGTTAAAATCAATAAAGCAAGCCTCAAGAGATTCCATTATTTACAGCGTTGGGAATATTGCTGTAAAGATTGTCGGCTTTATCCTGATACCACTTTACACTGACCCCAGGTACTTTTCAGTTGATGATTTCGGAATAATAGCGCTTCTGGATATTACAGGCCTGGTAATAATTTCGGCAATGGCTTCAGGTCTGCCCCAAAGCCTTTTGAGATGGTATTGGGACAAGGATTATTCTGCAAACCAGAAAGGAATCTTTTTTATGACACTGGTATCACAAGTCGCAGTAGGCTTATTGTTCTGCCTGATCCTTTTTCCTCTTTCGCATAATCTTTCTGATGCTCTGTTTAAAACAACTGACTGGAGCAATACGATCAAACTTCTTATTTTATCATCGGCTTTGCAGGCAGTAAATAATCTCATTAATACCCTGATGAGAATACAGTTGAGATCAGTACTTTATACTATCGCAAACATATCAAAACTTACTGCTGTTCTGCTTCTGACAATATACTTCATTGTTTTCAGACATTCCGGCGTGACCGGAATATACATTGCCCAGGTACTGGGTAATTCCCTTTTCATATTGCTTCTTTCAGGCTATACAATCAGAAATTGCAAACCCTTCTTCAACTTCCCGGTTCTGAAGTCAATGAGCAGATTCGGATTTCCCCTGCTTCTCGCTAATTTCGCATCATCCTCGCTTACAGTCATTGACAGGTACGCTCTTAATTCACTTGCATTGCTTAAATATGTTGCGCTGTATTCCCTTGCATATAAAATCTCATCTGTGCTTAAGCTGGTGATTGTAGATTCAATACGATTGGCAGTGTTTCCGATGGCAATGAAGAAAATAGATACCCCCGGGAACAAAAGGTTCTATTCCAAAACGATGCTCTATTCCTCCTTTGTTTTAATGCTTGGAATAATTGCGATCTCTCTCTTTTCTTTTGAGATCATAGGGCTGATAACACGCTCGCGGGAATTCCTGAATGCTTATTCAGTGGTACCTCTTCTGGCAATCTCGGTTTTCTTTGTCAATATGAGGGAAATATCATCCTTCGGGCTATATATAGTTAAGAAAACCAATATTATAGGAATGAATGTTGTAGTGGCTGCCGTCATAAACATTCTTCTTAACATCATCCTGATCCCAAAATGGAACATAACCGGAGCAGCTCTTGCAACGATTATTACACAAGTCATTTACCTGTGCATGAACTATATCAAATCACAGAAGGAGTATTATATCCCCTTCGAGCAGGGTAAATTAGCATTACTTTTATTACTGGGAAGCATTATTTCCTTTTCGGGATTGCTTATGACGGAGCTGAACCTTGTACTCCGGCTCACTTTAAAACTTCTGTGCCTGGTAAGTTTTCCGTTCATCCTCTATCTTTTTGATTTTTACGAACCTGCAGAAATTCAGACTATAAGAAAATTATTCAACAAATGGAAAGATCTCAGCAGGTTTAGGAAAAATCTGAAAACGGCAGATTATCTGACTGATGACGAGTAATTTGTCAAGATCAATCAATTGACTGATCTTATTGATTTATTAGGTAATTTTGTGACCCTACATTGATACGCCCATGTTTACAAAGTCAAAAATCCGGAAAGCCTTACCGCACGTTATTGCCCTTGCGCTGTTCATAATCATATCCTTTGTATACTACTATCCTGTGCTTGAAGGCAAAGTACTGAAAACAAATGATTCATCAGTAGCATTTTATAATTCAAAAGAAATACGGGATTATCGTGAAAAAACCGGGGATGAGCCATTGTGGACAAATTCCATCTTCAGCGGCATGCCTGCATATCTGATCTCAACGAAGCATCCCGGCAATCTTATTAAACAGATCGATTTATTGATCAGAAGCTTTAAGATGCCGGTCTCGGTTCTGTTTATCTCCATGGCAGGATTCTATGTCCTCCTGCTTATGTTTGGCCTGAATCCATGGCTTGCCATGACAGGAGCCCTGGCATATGGCTTATCGTCATATTTCTTCCTTATACTGGGAGCAGGCCATAATTCCAAAGCTATTGCCATGGCATACATGGCACCGATGATCGGAGGAATGTACTATACATATCGCCATGACGCATTAAAGGGTGCTCTGTTTACAGCCTTTGCACTTTCCCTGGAAATTGTTGCCGGTCACCCGCAGATAACATACTATGGATTGCTTTGCATACTTGTTTTCGGAATTACTGAATTAATATATTCAGTAAAAAACGATAACCTGAAGAATTTCCTGAGAAGAACAGCCTTCCTTATAATTCCTTTCTTACTGGCAATTGGGATCAATTTTTCAAACCTTTACACTACATATGAATACGGGAAATTTTCTATCAGGGGGAAATCTGACCTTACACAAACGAGTATAAGCACTTCAGGCCTTGACAAGGATTATATAACGCACTGGAGCTATGGCATAGATGAAACCCTGAATCTCCTCATTCCCAATTTTAAAGGAGGAGGATCGGTACCGTTTGACCGTGACTCGGAAACGTTCAGGGTTTTACGTCAGAATAATGCAACGGCTTATTCAGCCCAGCTTCCCCGGTACTGGGGAACACAACCCATGACTGACGGACCTCATTACCTGGGAGCCATAGTAATTTTCCTGTTCATCCTTGGCATTGTCATTGTCAAAGGACCTGAGAAATGGTGGCTCGTGATAGCCACTGCTGTTTCGGTTATGCTGGCCTGGGGTAAAAATTTCATGTTCCTGTCAAACCTGTTTATTAACTACTTCCCCGGATATAATAAATTCCGAGCTGTTACCATGATCCTTGTTATTGCACAGTTCTGCGTTCCGCTGCTTGGAATGCTTGCATTAAGAGATATATTCAGCCGGGAAATATCAGGAAAGAAACTGATAAATGCCATCAGGATTGCAGCAGGAATATCCGGAGGCCTGGCACTTATTTTCCTGCTTTTCCCAGGTCTGGCAGGTTCCTTTTCAAACCCGTATGAAGCCCAGCTACCCGACTGGCTTTCAAGCGCAATGATCGCAGACAGGAAAGACCTGCTTAAAAGCGACAGCTTCAGGTCTCTGTTATTCATTGCACTTACTGCTGCTGTAATAACAGCATTTGCTTATCAAAAGCTTAAGAAAGAATATGCCGTGGCATTGATTGGAATAATGATCCTGTTCGATTTATGGACTGTTGACAAAAGATACCTTAATGCTGACAGGTTTGAAAGACCTTCCGTAATTCAAAAATCCCTGACCCCGACTAAAGCCGATGCGATGATTCTAGCTGACCAGTCAACATACAGGGTACTCAATATGTCGGTTTCAACATTCAACGATAACACGCCTACCTCATATTTTCATAAGTCAATAGGCGGATATCATGGAGCCAAATTAAGAAGATACCAGGAGCTTATCGATTCATCTATAATGGGCGAGCTGATGCAATTCCGGTCTGATGCCGAAAAAGCAACCTCATTTGATGACCTCCGAAATGCTTTTGTAAGCTCAAATGCAATCAACATGCTGAATACAAGGTATATTATCATAAATCCGGAGGCTCCGCCTGTTATTAATCCTTATGCCCTCGGAAATGCATGGTTCGTCACAAAACCTCTTTCTGTTGAAAATGCAGATCAGGAACTGTCATCAATACGATCTATTGATCTGAAATCTGAAGCAGTTTATGACAAGAAATTCGCCAGCCTTATACCCGGATCACAGTACCCTGTTGGTGAGGATGACAGAATATCGCTGGTTTCATATCAGCCCAATGAGCTGGTTTACAAGTATTCAGCTGAGGGAGAAAGATTCGCCGTTTTTTCAGAAATCTATTACCCGGCAGGATGGAAGAGTTTTATTGACGGGAAGGAAGCCCCCCACTTCAGGGCAAATTATCTGCTGAGAGCAATGATACTCCCTGAAGGAGAGCACGAGATAAGGTTCTGTTTTGAGCCGGCATCATTTATCACAGGAAACAAGATCTCAATGGCAAGTTCAATTCTGTTATTCCTGATTACTGCCGGATATCTGATCGCCCTTTTCCTTAAAAAAAACAAAGCAGCCTGATATGGTGCACCTTGATAAATGCCCAGTTTGCCTGTCAGACCGGATAATGCCTTATATCAAAACAATTGACCGGCTCCGAAGCGGTGAAGAATTCAGACTATTCAGGTGCCAGGCTTGCAGCTTTGTTTTCACACAGGACCACCCCGATGAAAAGGCGGCAGGAAAATATTATGAATCTGATGATTATATAGCTCATAGCGACAATGCAAAAAGTATATTCAATAAGTTATACCATTTTGCAAGACTCATCATGCTTCGTAGGAAAAGGAGAATGGTCGGGAAAATCACATCCCTCAAATCAGGAAACCTCCTTGATGTGGGAAGTGGAACAGGATACTTTGCCGGTACCATGAAAAACACCGGATGGAATATAACTTGTATCGAACCTAATAAAAAAGCGCGCGATTTCGCTTCCGGAAAATTCAACCTCAACATGATCAGCATGGCTCAGGCAACCTCTTTGCCCGATGAATCCTTTGATTGTATAACTCTCTGGCATGTTCTTGAACATATTCATAATCCGCACGATTATATTGCAGCATTAAAAAGGCTTTTAAAACCTACTGGCACTATTATTGTTGCCCTGCCCAATTGCAACTCTTTCGACTCGCATCACTACAAGCATAACTGGGCTGCCTGGGATACACCAAGGCACCTCTGGCATTTCAGCCCGGAAACTTTTACATTGTTTTCAAAAAAAGCAGGTCTGCACATGGCAGGGATCAGAAGCCTGCCCTTCGATGTCTTTTATATATCAATCCTGAGCGAAAAGAACCAGAAAAAATCTTTTCCGCTAGTCAGAGGAATTATAAAAGGCCTGATATTTTCTGTCAGATCATTATTAAGCAGGGAGAAAAGCAGCTCCCTGATCTATGTATTGCACAGCACTTCCGGTCAATAACGATCAAGCCACCTGTATTTTCTGGCACTGTCCCCGAATTTTACAGCAACCGTGATCTCATGTGTCCCGTAAGTAACCCTTTGTATCTCCTGCAAGGTAAAATCGAATGCATATCCAACAAAGATATTTGTGTACTTAAACCCGAAATTACCTATTATTGCCCCGCTCGTCCTGTACGTAAGCCCGGTCCAGAAAGCCTGATCGTAAATAAATGTGAATCCGATGTCAGCCTGTGGCCTTAATTGTTCCGACATCATCAGCAATGCCGAAGGCTGAAGTTCCACTTTGTTCCCCCGTGGAAAGATATAAGATCCGAAAAGATAATAATGCCTGTCCATCCTGTAATTGTTGTAGGCATCGTCCCCTATTTTTGCAGCAGCTCCAAATAGCTGTTCCGTAGAGAAACCAAAGCTATACCTGGGATTGAGGACATAAATACCAAAGGCGGCATCAGGAACAAAAATTCCCCTGCGAAGTTCATTGTTCAACCAGGGTTCATCGGGATCTTCAAAATTGATCTCACTTTCGTTGATTTTGAAATGATACCCGGTTACTGCCAATCCCATCGAAAGCTGGGTATTACTCTGAACCCACATATGATAGGAATATGACAACTGAAACCCGGTCCTGTTTATGAGACCGTTCCTGTCATTGAACACATATCCTCCGTGACCCACCTTTCCATCGGTTTTTGGCTTGTAAACATTCCTGGTTTTGCTAACCTGCTTTATTTTATAACCCTGTTTCAGAAGCCTCGACTGCCAGCTGAAAGAAAATGTTCTGGGTGCTCCATGGTATCCTATCCACTGTTCCCGGGCTGTCAGATTCACGCTTGTATAACCATCGCTGCCTGCAACAGCCGGATTTATCAGGAACTTGTTATAGAGATACTGGCTGTAAAGAGGAAGCTGCTGTCCGTCTAACAAGGCAGTATAAGCTAAAAGAATCAATATTAAGGCTCTTAATCTCAAGTATCTTTGATTATTTTACTATTGTTATATGTCCTATTATCAGTTTTGATCCATTATGAAGGTCAATCGTGTAGTGGTAAGAATCAACCGGAAGAACTGCTCCCCTGCTTCTTCCGTCCCATGGAATCGGATATCCTTTTTCTGATGCCCAGAGAAGCTCACCCCATCTGTTAAATATTTTTACTTCCATCAACGGGTACAATTCTTTTAACCCTATATTCCACTCATCATTAATACCATCGCCATTAGGTGAGATTGCGTTGGGAATGTTAAGACAGACCTCTTTCTTCGGAGCAACATACACCGAATCCCTGACGTAACAACCATTAATATCGGCAACAGTAACACTATACCAGCCGCTTACTACAGTATTGATCCTCTGGCTGGTTGAGCCATCTGACCACAGATATGAATACGTTCCTGGCCCTGTTCCTCCTGAGGCTGTTACGGTAACTGAACCATCAGGCATATCGGTGCATTCAGGTTGGATTACAGAGAACAACAGCTTAATGGGTTCAGCTTCACTTATAAATATTGTAGTGTCGGCATTGCAGTTATTTGAATCAGTAATGATTACCCGATAAGACCCAGCTGACAAGCCCTCCCTGTAATTGCCTATTACACCATCTGCCCACAGGTAATCTACTGGACCTGTATTATTGACTGCTTCCACAGCAATAGAACCTGTGTAATCATTGGAACATATCTGATCGGATACTGTCACATTCATTGTAAGTTTTCCGGGTTCTTCCAGGCGTATTGTATCCCTGGCTGAACACATGTTGGAATCAGTGATATAAAGTATATATTCCCCGGCCGTCAATCCTGCAAGCTCGTTTGATGCACTAACTGAACCGTCAGGCATCTGCCAGTTGAAAACATATGGTTCCCGACCGCCTGTAGGAATGATCTGAATGAAACCATCGGATCTGCCAAAGCAACTTATTTGATAATCACCATATTCTGAAATTCTCTTTTCATATTCCAGATCGGGAGGAAGAGTTATTTCGACAGAACCTGATGCACGGCAACCGTTGGCATCGGTGACCATAACAGTATAAGTCCCCGGCGTAAGATCAAAAATATCCTGTAATATTCCACCCGGTATAGGACCCTCCTCATCAGACCATTCATAGGAATATGGTTCAACACCTCCGGAAAGAACAAGATTTATTGACCCGTTATCGAAAGTTTCAGACTGGCAGGTAATATGTGTTGGTATAAGCTCAAGGATTATCTCCTCGGGTTGTGTAAGAGTAACAGTTGTTGTATCAGTACAACCGTTAAGATCTGTAACAACGACTGTGTAGATGCCTGCACTGACATGTTCCTGATTACCTTCGTCAGTGACCAGGCCGCTTCCGTCGCTGGTTGTCCATTCGTAATGATAAAATCCGTTTGTTCCACCGGTAACAGTAACATCTATTGACCCTGTTTCACCAAAACACCCTATGTTATAAGGGCCTGCACCAAATAAAGGAGAAACAGCCGTAATAGAAAGAATGTCAGGTTCAACAAGTTCAAAATGAGGATGTGGCATAAGTTCACACCCACCGATGTCAGTCACAGTGCAATCGTAAATCCCTGCTTTCAGATTGAAAATATCACGTGTTGTTGCCGTAAAACCGTCTGGGCCGGTCCACAGATACGAATATTCCCCTGATCCTCCTTCTACCGAAAGCTTTATATATCCATCGCTGGCTCCGTTACATGAAATATGGAATGGAGGATGGTTGCTCATCGACAACTCATAGCCCACAAGCATCATCCCTTCAGGTTCATCGATTGTGATACTATCTGTTTTTATGCAACCCATCTGATCAATTATCCTTAGATAATATTTGCCGGCAGATATTCCATTGAGTGATGCTTCATTGTCTGTGATTTCAAGCGGCGGATCATAGGGAGGCCTGTACCATAAATAAGAATACTCACTTACTCCTCCTGTGACAGAAGCACTTACCGAACCGTCTGAGTAATTCTTGCAGGTAATATTCCTGTCTATCCTGAATGATATTTCAATAGGGGGAGGATCAACAACATTGATTTCAGGATAGCTGATATCAAAGCATCCGTTTGCATCGTGAAGGTATAGTTTATACCTGCCCGGCCTCAGGTTCTTTAGTGTGTCTGTCACTCCTATGGAAGAAAGTGATCCGCTAAAGATCGTTGTTTCATCATTATATGCTATCCAATAATTAAACGGGGGTATACCGGAAGATCCTCCTCTTTGGGTTATCCATATTTCACCGTCATCCGATCCAGGGCATGTTGTTCCATAACCTGATGCCTTTTCCCTGAGATAAAAATGGGTATCGAAAATAGCTCCTACAGGTGCGGCATCAAGACTATTTCTGCAACTAAGATTGTCTGTGACAGTAACTCTGTATACACCTCCTCCTTCCAGACCAGATACTTCTTGTATACTATCGTTTATTGTGTAATTCTCTTCGTAACCAGAAGGCCCGATCCAGTTTACACTCAGAGGAGTTGCTCCCTTTGAGAAATACGCTGTAAGAGTTGCGTCTGATCCCCCCTCACAGGTAAGGGGCTTTGTTATGATAAGGTCTTGCAACGGCAGGGCATGTACTTTAACTTCAGCCAGGGTGGTATCACCTATGCATCCAAGATCGTCATTCGAAGCTATTATCCAGAAGTTTACCAATTGAATGGTATCAGAATTGTTGAAGAAGGAACGAGAGATCTTATCACCATGAACCAAATCTTCTCCATCACTTGTATCACCATCTATATTTCCTGTGTTGCTAACAAAAAAGTCAAAGTTTATTTTACCCGAAGTCATTTCTGTTGGGGTAACAAGATTAATATCCGTTAATCCTCCGGAACAAATTGGATTTACATTTACAGGAATCACTATGGGTGTTGGATTAATCCACAGCTTCATGGTATCATTGACCCCGGCACATTTATAATCACCCTCCGATGTAATAGCATAGGGAGTCACTATATACATTATCATTTTTGGTGAAACACCGGAATTAGATGGTGTTTCTGTAATAGTATCCGAATCTACAAGTCCGGTTCTATTATTTACCCCTGTAACTTCAGGATGTGGATTAATTACCTGAACATCAAATCTTACACTGTGTATTGCTGTTGTAGGTGTTGTAACTGTATATGTAACCGGTGTATTGTTACAGATAATATCATCACTGATCGTCCCGGTAACCCTGGGCGTTGGCTCAATATAAATAATTTGCTGATGATCTGTAAAGTTGCCATTCCCATCTTCCAGCCTCCAGATACGTGTAACATACCCTGCATTATCACAGTCCAACGAATTTGTAAGGTCATCTTTATAAACATATGCTTCGATCCCGGTAGAACAATTATCCCACTCATCATGGACGTCACCTGTGTTTATAACATCTATATTGAATTTACAATCAAGGTCCCGGCATATTGTAATATTTGGCGGTGCTGTAAATACAGGCGGGATAGTGTCACGAAGGGTGAGACGGATACTGCGGGTGAGAACATTGCCGTGACCGTCGTCTATGGTGAAGACGATATCCTGGGTGGTGCCATGACCAGTGAGAGTGCTGTCAATAGGACTCTGCGTGATTACAGGAACACCGCAGTTGTCACTGACGGTGAAGTCACCGCGGTAGTCAGGGATAATAAACTCACAGTCGCCGTCAAGGTAACCCGTGGTGTCGGTAGGCATCGCGGTGATAACAGGCGAAATAGTGTCACGAAGGGTGAGACGGATACTGCGGGTGAGAACATTGCCGTGACCGTCGTCTATGGTGAAGACGATATCCTGGGTGGTGCCATGACCAGTGAGAGTGCTGTCAATAGGACTCTGCGTGATTACAGGAACACCGCAGTTGTCACTGACGGTGAAGTCACCGCGGTAGTCAGGGATAATAAACTCACAGTCGCCGTCAAGGTAACCCGTGGTGTCGGTAGGCATCGCGGTGATAACAGGCGAAATAGTGTCACGAAGGGTGAGACGGATACTGCGGGTGAGAACATTGCCGTGACCGTCGTCTATGGTGAAGACGATATCCTGGGTGGTGCCATGACCAGTGAGAGTGCTGTCAATAGGACTCTGCGTGATTACAGGAACACCGCAGTTGTCACTGACGGTGAAGTCACCGCGGTAGTCAGGGATAATAAACTCACAGTCGCCGTCAAGGTAACCCGTGGTGTCGGTAGGCATCGCGGTGATAACAGGCGAAATAGTGTCACGAAGGGTGAGACGGATACTGCGGGTGAGAACATTGCCGTGACCGTCGTCTATAGTGAAGACGATATCCTGGGTGGTGCCATGACCAGTGAGAGTGCTGTCAATAGGACTCTGCGTGATTACAGGAACACCGCAGTTGTCACTGACGGTGAAGTCACCGCGGTAGTCAGGGATAATAAACTCACAGTCGCCGTCAAGGTAACCCGTGGTGTCGGTAGGCATCGCGGTGATAACAGGCGGGATAGTGTCACGAAGGGTGAGACGGATACTGCGGGTGAGAACATTGCCGTGACCGTCGTCTATGGTGAAGACGATATCCTGGGTGGTGCCATGACCAGTGAGAGTGCTGTCAATAGGACTCTGCGTGATAACAGGAACACCGCAGTTGTCACTGACGGTGAAGTCACCGCGGTAGTCAGGGATAATAAACTCACAATCGCCGTCAAGGTAACCCGTGGTGTCGGTAGGCATCGCGGTGATAACAGGCGGGATAGTGTCACGAAGGGTGAGACGGATACTGCGGGTGAGAACATTGCCGTGACCGTCGTCTATGGTGAAGACGATATCCTGGGTGGTGCCATGACCACTGAGAGTGCTGTCAATAGGACTCTGCGTGATTACAGGAACACCGCAGTTGTCACTGACGGTGAAGTCACCGCGGTAGTCAGGGATAATAAACTCACAATCGCCGTCAAGGTAACCCGTGGTGTCGGTAGGCATCGCGGTGATAACAGGCGAAATAGTGTCACGAAGGGTGAGACGGATACTGCGGGTGAGAACATTGCCGTGACCGTCGTCTATGGTGAAGACGATATCCTGGGTGGTGCCATGACCACTGAGAGTGCTGTCAATAGGACTCTGCGTGATTACAGGAACACCGCAGTTGTCACTGACGATGAAGTCACCGCGGTAGTCAGGGATAATAAACTCACAGTCGCCGTCAAGGTAACCCGTGGTGTCGGTAGGCATCGCGGTGATAACAGGCGAAATAGTGTCACGAAGGGTGAGACGGATACTGCGGGTGAGAACATTGCCGTGACCGTCGTCTATGGTGAAGACGATATCCTGGGTGGTGCCATGACCAGTGAGAGTGCTGTCAATAGGACTCTGCGTGATTACAGGAACACCGCAGTTGTCACTGACGATGAAGTCACCGCGGTAGTCAGGGATAATAAACTCACAGTCGCCGTCAAGGTAACCCGTGGTGTCGGTAGGCATCGCGGTGATAACAGGCGGGATAGTGTCACGAAGGGTGAGACGGATACTGCGGGTGAGAACATTGCCGTGACCGTCGTCTATGGTGAAGACGATATCCTGGGTGGTGCCATGACCAGTGAGAGTGCTGTCAATAGGACTCTGCGTGATTACAGGAACACCGCAGTTGTCACTGACGATGAAGTCACCGCGGTAGTCAGGGATAATAAACTCACAGTCGCCGTCAAGGTAACCCGTGGTGTCGGTAGGCATCGCGGTGATAACAGGCGAAATAGTGTCACGAAGGGTGAGACGGATACTGCGGGTGAGAACATTGCCGTGACCGTCGTCTATGGTGAAGACGATATCCTGGGTGGTGCCATGACCACTGAGAGTGCTGTCAATAGGACTCTGCGTGATTACAGGAACACCGCAGTTGTCACTGACGATGAAGTCGCCGCGGTAGTCAGGGATAATAAACTCACAATCGCCGTCAAGGTAACCCGTGGTGTCGGTAGGCATCGCGGTGATAACAGGCGGGATAGTGTCACGAAGGGTGAGACGGATACTGCGGGTGAGAACATTGCCGTGACCGTCGTCTATGGTGAAGACGATATCCTGGATGGTGCCATGACCAGTGAGAGTGCTGTCAATAGGACTCTGCGTGATAACAGGAACACCGCAGTTGTCACTGACGGTGAAGTCACCGCGGTAGTCAGGGATAATAAACTCACAGTCGCCGTCAAGGTAACCCGTGGTGTCGGTAGGCATCGCGGTGATAACAGGCGAAATAGTGTCACGAAGGGTGAGACGGATACTGCGGGTGAGAACATTGCCGTGACCGTCGTCTATAGTGAAGACGATATCCTGGGTGGTGCCATGACCACTGAGAGTGCTGTCAATAGGACTCTGCGTGATTACAGGAACACCGCAGTTGTCACTGACGGTGAAGTCACCGCGGTAGTCAGGGATAATAAACTCACAATCGCCGTCAAGGTAACCCGTGGTGTCGGTAGGCATCGCGGTGATAACAGGCGGGATAGTGTCACGAAGGGTGAGACGGATACTGCGGGTGAGAACATTGCCGTGACCGTCGTCAATAGTGAAGACGATATCCTGGGTGGTGCCGTGACCAGTGAGAGTGCTGTCAATAGGACTCTGCGTGATTACAGGAACACCGCAGTTGTCACTGACGGTGAAGTCACCGCGGTAGTCAGGGATAATAAACTCACAGTCGCCGTCAAGGTAACCCGTGGTGTCGGTAGGCATCGCGGTGATAACAGGCGAGATAGTGTCACGAAGGGTGAGACGGATACTGCGGGTGAGAACATTGCCGTGACCGTCGTCAATGGTGAAGACGATATCCTGGGTGGTGCCATGACCACTGAGAGTGCTGTCAATAGGACTCTGCGTGATTACAGGAACACCGCAGTTGTCACTGACGATGAAGTCGCCGCGGTAGTCAGGGATAATAAACTCACAATCGCCGTCAAGGTAACCCGTGGTGTCGGTAGGCATCGCGGTGATAACAGGCGGGATAGTGTCACGAAGGGTGAGACGGATACTGCGGGTGAGAACATTGCCGTGACCGTCGTCAATAGTGAAGACGATATCCTGGGTGGTGCCATGACCACTGAGAGTGCTGTCAATAGGACTCTGCGTGATTACAGGAACACCGCAGTTGTCACTGACGGTGAAGTCGCCGCGGTAGTCAGGGATAATAAACTCACAGTCGCCGTCAAGGTAACCCGTGGTGTCGGTAGGCATCGCGGTGATAACAGGCGAGATAGTGTCACGAAGGGTGAGACGGATACTGCGGGTGAGAACATTGCCGTGACCGTCGTCTATGGTGAAGACGATATCCTGGGTGGTGCCATGACCACTGAGAGTGCTGTCAATAGGACTCTGCGTGATTACAGGAACACCGCAGTTGTCACTGACGATGAAGTCGCCGCGGTAGTCAGGGATAATAAACTCACAATCGCCGTCAAGGTAACCCGTGGTGTCGGTAGGCATCGCGGTGATAACAGGCGGGATAGTGTCACGAAGGGTGAGACGGATACTGCGGGTGAGAACATTGCCGTGACCGTCGTCTATAGTGAAGACGATATCCTGGGTGGTGCCATGACCACTGAGAGTGCTGTCAATAGGACTCTGCGTGATTACAGGAACACCGCAGTTGTCACTGACGGTGAAGTCACCGCGGTAGTCAGGGATAATAAACTCACAGTCGCCGTCAAGGTAACCCGTGGTGTCGGTAGGCATCGCGGTGATAACAGGCGGGATAGTGTCACGAAGGGTGAGACGGATACTGCGGGTGAGAACATTGCCGTGACCGTCGTCAATAGTGAAGACGATATCCTGGGTGGTGCCATGACCACTGAGAGTGCTGTCAATAGGACTCTGCGTGATTACAGGAACACCGCAGTTGTCACTGACGGTGAAGTCACCGCGGTAGTCAGGGATAATAAACTCACAATCGCCGTCAAGGTAACCCGTGGTGTCGGTAGGCATCGCGGTGATAACAGGCGAAATAGTGTCACGAAGGGTGAGACGGATACTGCGGGTGAGAACATTGCCGTGACCGTCGTCTATGGTGAAGACGATATCCTGGGTGGTGCCATGACCACTGAGAGTGCTGTCAATAGGACTCTGCGTGATTACAGGAACACCGCAGTTGTCACTGACGGTGAAGTCACCGCGGTAGTCAGGGATAATAAACTCACAGTCGCCGTCAAGGTAACCCGTGGTGTCGGTAGGCATCGCGGTGATAACAGGCGGGATAGTGTCACGAAGGGTGAGACGGATACTGCGGGTGAGAACATTGCCGTGACCGTCGTCAATAGTGAAGACGATATCCTGGGTGGTGCCGTGACCAGTGAGAGTGCTGTCAATAGGACTCTGCGTGATTACAGGAACACCGCAGTTGTCACTGACGGTGAAGTCACCGCGGTAGTCAGGGATAATAAACTCACAGTCGCCGTCAAGGTAACCCGTGGTGTCGGTAGGCATCGCGGTGATAACAGGCGAAATAGTGTCACGAAGGGTGAGACGGATACTGCGGGTGAGAACATTGCCGTGACCGTCGTCTATAGTGAAGACGATATCCTGGGTGGTGCCATGACCAGTGAGAGTGCTGTCAATAGGACTCTGCGTGATAACAGGAACACCGCAGTTGTCACTGACGGTGAAGTCACCGCGGTAGTCAGGGATAATAAACTCACAGTCGCCGTCAAGGTAACCCGTGGTGTCGGTAGGCATCGCGGTGATAACAGGCGGGATAGTGTCACGAAGGGTGAGACGGATACTGCGGGTGAGAACATTGCCGTGACCGTCGTCAATAGTGAAGACGATATCCTGGGTGGTGCCGTGACCACTGAGAGTGCTGTCAATAGGACTCTGCGTGATAACAGGAACACCGCAGTTGTCACTGACGATGAAGTCACCGCGGTAGTCAGGGATAATAAACTCACAGTCGCCGTCAAGGTAACCCGTGGTGTCGGTAGGCATCGCGGTGATAACAGGCGGGATAGTGTCACGAAGGGTGAGACGGATACTGCGGGTGAGAACATTGCCGTGACCGTCGTCTATGGTGAAGACGATATCCTGGGTGGTGCCGTGACCACTGAGAGTGCTGTCAATAGGACTCTGCGTGATTACAGGAACACCGCAGTTGTCACTGACGGTGAAGTCACCGCGGTAGTCAGGGATAATAAACTCACAGTCGCCGTCAAGGTAACCCGTGGTGTCGGTAGGCATCGCGGTGATAACAGGCGGGATAGTGTCACGAAGGGTGAGACGGATACTGCGGGTGAGAACATTGCCGTGACCGTCGTCAATAGTGAAGACGATATCCTGGGTGGTGCCATGACCACTGAGAGTGCTGTCAATAGGACTCTGCGTGATAACAGGAACACCGCAGTTGTCACTGACGATGAAGTCACCGCGGTAGTCAGGGATAATAAACTCACAGTCGCCGTCAAGGTAACCCGTGGTGTCGGTAGGCATCGCGGTGATAACAGGCGGGATAGTGTCACGAAGGGTGAGACGGATACTGCGGGTGAGAACATTGCCGTGACCGTCGTCTATGGTGAAGACGATATCCTGGGTGGTGCCGTGACCACTGAGAGTGCTGTCAATAGGACTCTGCGTGATTACAGGAACACCGCAGTTGTCACTGACGATGAAGTCACCGCGGTAGTCAGGGATAATAAACTCACAGTCGCCGTCAAGGTAACCCGTGGTGTCGGTAGGCATCGCGGTGATAACAGGCGGGATAGTGTCACGAAGGGTGAGACGGATACTGCGGGTGAGAACATTGCCGTGACCGTCGTCAATAGTGAAGACGATATCCTGGGTGGTGCCATGACCACTGAGAGTGCTGTCAATAGGACTCTGCGTGATTACAGGAACACCGCAGTTGTCACTGACGGTGAAGTCACCGCGGTAGTCAGGGATAATAAACTCACAGTCGCCGTCAAGGTAACCCGTGGTGTCGGTAGGCATCGCGGTGATAACAGGCGGGATAGTGTCACGAAGGGTGAGACGGATACTGCGGGTGAGAACATTGCCGTGACCGTCGTCAATAGTGAAGACGATATCCTGGGTGGTGCCATGACCACTGAGAGTGCTGTCAATAGGACTCTGCGTGATTACAGGAACACCGCAGTTGTCACTGACGGTGAAGTCACCGCGGTAGTCAGGGATAATAAACTCACAGTCGCCGTCAAGGTAACCCGTGGTGTCGGTAGGCATCGCGGTGATAACAGGCGGGATAGTGTCACGAAGGGTGAGACGGATACTGCGGGTGAGAACGTTGCCGTGACCGTCGTCTATGGTGAAGACGATATCCTGGGTGGTGCCGTGACCACTGAGAGTGCTGCCAACAGGACTCTGCGTGATTACAGGAACACCGCAGTTGTCACTGACGGTGAAGTCACCGCGGTAGTCAGGGATAATAAACTCACAATCGCCGTCAAGGTAACCCGTGGTGTCGGTAGGCATCGCGGTGATAACAGGAGGCTGATGATCTCCTACTCTTGTACATTTGTTACCCACGCTAAAAGACCCTCCGCCGGCAATGCCCGTCCTGGTTTTTGTATAAGGCAGCAAACCCAGCGCTGGTAAAGGCGCCTCAGATGACCATGAAACACCATTATGATATCCCATGCTGCATTCTGACCTTGAGAATCCTGTACCTTCATCAGACGTTCCATTCCACTGAACAGTAACAGCCAGATTTGAACCTCCGGGATTGTCCTCAACAACCCGCCATGTATATTTTACATAATCATTATAATCGGAAACCTGAACGCCTCCACGCAATCCGTTCTCAGTAACACTCTGAAAAATGTTCGCAGAAAAATTATCCGGACTACCTGTGTTGTTAAGAATAATTGGCAAATAAGAAGTTGCAGCGCCAATAGGAAATGATGTTGCGCCATT
Organism: Bacteroidales bacterium; assembly: GCA_040769065.1. GTDB lineage: Bacteria > Bacteroidota > Bacteroidia > Bacteroidales > VadinHA17 > LD21. The sequence goes on along the minus strand of JAXGLU010000001.1, from coordinate 2,696,773 downwards.
CACATACCGTTTAAGGCTGCCTGTTCCTTCAGTAATTACATATGATGATGAGGATCCTCCCGCAATTGATCCTAACAAAGGAATTACCAAATTGTTAGATCCTATGTTGATGTTGCCCGATGTCAATGTCATACGATTTGAGACAGTAATATTCCCGTTGATTAAATTAATCTGCCCTCCCGTTTTATCGACAGTCAACCTATAAAGGGTTTCAGCACCATCTACTGTCATTCTCTGGCTGTTAGCTCCTGAAAACACTACCGTTCCCTGTCTCTCAGTGAATTGTCCTCCTGTTTCATGTACCCAGTCACCTTCAATTTCTATATTGTAGTTATTGCTGCTAACATCAAGGATTGTGCCGGTTCCTATGGTTAGATCATTTTTTATATTTGTCTGACCCTTAAGGGTTTTGGTGTTAGTGCCATCTGTAATAAGGTTCCAGTATGCATCCTGTGGAGGGATTATGGGCTGGCTGCCTGCCCTGTCATATATGAAATCATTGGAATCAAAATTGCAATAGAGCTGAAGATCAGAATCAAAACTCTGTCCTGACCACCTGAACAGGGAACCCGATCTGTTGAATATCTTTACTTCGTTAACAAGAATGTTGGGAATGTTTCCATTAAGATCGAATACGCCGTAATTATCAATAATAAATCTGTTGTTGGTTGGATTTACATCAGATCCGACGGTTATATTTCCTGAAACATTGTTTGTCAGGGTGTTATCATTTGAACTTGCTTTTATTAAATTTGCTATGATAAGATTCCCATTGTTAATGAATTGACAATTATCCTGTCCAAAAACCATGTTTCGTCTAACATAAAACGTGCCTGTCAGATTGTTAACTACAGTGATATTATCTTCATCGACAAGGCTGATGTCATGCCAAAGATCTATATCTCCTGACCCGCTTATTATTACGGTACTCCCGGAATTTGAGAAATCCAACCCTGCCAGATCAATGATAGATCCATTTATAATAAGCCGCTGATTATTAGAAGTTCTATATCCTATGTAAGATTGAAGAAATATATTTGAACCCCAAGCTTTTCCGTCAATAATTCCGCCATTATCGACCTGGATGAAACCATTTTCATTATTAACATACAAATAGTTTGATCCCCAAAACTCCAGCTTTCCTGAGGCCTTAACGATCAACTGATTAATATTGGCTTCAGGAAAAGAAAAATATGAGGAGCCAATATATACCGTATGATTAGCCTCAATAATAGCAATATCATTTTCTCCGGGGATACCGAAACCACTCCACGTGTCATCATTATTCCAGAATCCAGTTTGAACAGAAGTATAGGTAGTCTGCCCTGAAATATCAGCACCGGCAAACAGCAAAAAGCATACGTAAAATGCTATAGATCTAAGCAGATACGTGAAAGTCTGCTTATTATCCAATGAAAAAAGAAAATCTTTAATATGTCTGGCCCTTATCACCAATATATAATTAGCGCTCTACCTGGAAAATATTTCTCATGCCCGTTATGCCGCAAATAAAATAATATCCGTCCTGATAATTTTAAGCTTTCTGTTATTAACAACTTATTAACGGCTTTTGGTGCTATTTGTTTTCTTGATACAATAAACTTTTTAACTCAACAACCCTCACTATTTGAGGATTTGAACAAATGGCAATAAAACCCGGTATAAGCTCTGAATACCTGCTTCTGCGACAAGCTACAGGGAATTAATCAAATCCCATTGTCTGCTATTGCGGAAAATTAAGTTTGATAGAAAAAAATGCAGAAGGCCACCCTCTTTACCCATTGACAATAGTCAAGGGGCAATCCGGCCTGAAAATAAGGAGGTTATATTATAAGCATGGCATCACCATAAGTGCCGAACCTGTATTTTTCCTTTACGGCAGTTCTGTATGCTTCAAAACACAGTTCATAGCCCGTGAATGCTGCCACCATCATCAGAAGAGTTGAATACGGAAGATGGAAATTGCTTATCATCATATCCGGCACTTTAAAGTCATATGGAGGGAAGATAAACTTGTTTGTCCATCCGTCAAAGGGTTTCAGATATCCGCTGGTCGATACCGAGCTTTCAAGGGTTCTGACAACGGTTGTGCCCACTGCACAGATCTTGTTTTTGTCGTCTTTGGCCTTATTTACTTTCCCGGCTGCCTCCTCTGTGATCCGGATCCTTTCAGAATCAACTTTATGTTTAGTCAGGTCCTCAACATCCACGCTCCTGAAATTTCCCAGCCCTACATGAAGGGTTATTTCAGCAAATTCAACTCCCACTATCTCCAGCTTCTTAAGAAGTTCACGGCTGAAGTGCAGGCCTGCAGTAGGTGCGGCTACAGCCCCCTCGTGCTTTGCAAATATTGTCTGATAGCGTTCATTATCTTCAGGCTCCACCGGTCTGTTGATAAATTTTGGAAGAGGTGTTTCTCCCAGGCTGTATAATGTCTGTTTGAATTCTTCATATGTACCGTCAAAAAGAAACCTGAGTGTCCTTCCCCTTGAAATTGTATTATCAATTACTTCTGCAACAAGAAGGTCATCTTCCCCAAAATAAAGCTTGTTCCCTATTCTTATCTTACGTGCAGGATCAACAAGTACATCCCATAATCTCTGTTCGCGGTTCAGTTCCCTCAGTAAAAAGACTTCAATCTCTGCTCCGGTTTTCTCCTTGTTCCCGTACAAACGGGCCGGAAAAACTTTTGTGTTATTGAAGACCAGAACATCATGCTCATCGAAATATTCGATGAGCTCCTTAAAAATCATATGCTCAAATTCCCCTGTTTTCCTGTTTACCACCAAAAGCTTAGCTTCATCCCTGTTTTCAGCAGGATAAAGGGCTATGAGCTCCTGAGGAAGATTGTACCTGAATTGCGATAGTTTCATATTTATAAATTAATTCATATTGATGAAATCCCTTATACGAAGGAATTTCCGATTTGTTTCGTTTTTATGACATATTTTTCAAAACTCTCCAGTGAATATGCATCTTCCAGCCTGAAAGTCCCTATTGAAGTCCTCACCAACGATGTGAGGCAGGCTCCGCTGCCCAGGGCCCTGCCGAAGTCTCTTGCAAAGGCTCTGACATAGGTGCCTTTACTGCATTTAAGTCTGATCTTTATCTCGGGCATGTTAAAGGAGAGGAGTTCCAGTTCCCTGAAGAAGACTGTAACAGGCTTAATGTCCTTATGGATGCCTTTACGGGCATATTCATAAGCCCGCTTCCCATTTATCATTTTTGCCGAATGTGCAGGAGGGATCTGCTCCTGTCTACCCAAAAATCTTTCCAGGGTTTTTCCTGCCATTTCAAGTGTAATATGCCCTGTCGGATAGGTGCCGTCTGTCTCTGTTTCAAGGTCAAATGAAGGTGTGGTTTTCCCGATATGAAGCGTTGCTGCATATTCCTTGTCGAGATCACGGAATTCTTCAATCCTTTTGGTTGCCCTGCCAGTGCATACGATCATCAATCCGCTGGCAAGGGGGTCAAGAGTGCCGGCATGACCTACTTTGATTGTTTTAATCCCCAGTTGACTTTTTATTATAATTCTGACCTTATTGACAAGATCAAAGGAAGTCCAGTAAAGTGGCTTATCGAACAGCAACACCTGCCCTTCCTCAAAACAAGACGGTGCATCAGATAACATTCGTTCCAAGCAATATTGAAAATATGCCCAGTATGATGCAATATGCGGCAAACCAGACAAGCTTTCCCTTCTGTACCAGATTTACCATCAATTTACATGCCAGAAATCCTGATACAAATGCAGTTATAAACCCTGCAATTATACAGCTTATACAGGTATCTTCCATTGAAATCCTTCCTGAAAGAACTTCCAGAAGGTTAGCACCTGCTATTGGTATAAGAACCATCAGAAATGAAAACCTTGCGAGCTCTGTTTTCCTGTTGCCGAGCATCATTCCTGTGGCAATGGTTGCTCCTGAGCGCGAGATGCCGGGAGCAACAGCCAGAACCTGTGCCAGCCCTATAATAAAAGCATCCAGATAAGTCATATTGCGTTCCCTTGGTTTTATTACCACGGTAAGAATAAGGAACAGCGACGTTATCATGAATTCAATACCAAGGTTTATCATATTTCCCACAAAAAATATCGACGATATCTGATACATAAAAAGGCCGGCAATACCTATAGGTATCATTGATATCAGTATTTTAAGCCCGTACTTTTTTTCATCATTCATTCCCGGTTCTGCCATGCCCTTAAGCAATGCAATAATGTCGTTCCAGAAGACCAGCAGTGTACTCAGCAGGGTTGCTCCGTGAACAGCAACAGAAAAAAAGAAATTCGATTCGTGATCAATCCCGAATAAATATTTACCCAGTTCCAGGTGACCTGAACTACTGACAGGTAAGAATTCTGTAAGACCCTGGATCAGTCCAAGAACGATGGCTTCAAAAATATTCATTTAAGCAGTTTATTGGAGATTATTTGTCAGGATCTGAGGGCTTTTTCATAATAGCCCATATCTCAAAGACGAATCCTGCAAGAACAACAATCGGGGCCAGTGTTATTCTTCTGAAGCTGAATATTTTTTCACTGAATACATTCGGATCGTCCGTCTTTCCTCCAAGCATAAGAAGGAATCCTGCAACAATAATAACGAATCCGATTGCCATAAGCTTATAATTTTCACGTCCAAGGGCAAAATTCAATTTTGTCCTGTTTTCTTCTTTCTTTGCCATTCTATATTCAATAATAAAGTTTATCCTCAGAAATACTTAGGTATCTGTTTACTGATAAATATGTTGAAACAACATTAATAAGAATTCCTGCAATAATAATCACAACTCCCAGTACAAGAAGAAGGTTTATGCTTTCCATGGAGACCATTCTGAAAAATTCTGTTTCGATCAGGTATAGCAGTCCCATCAGCAGGATCATTGCTATAAGCGCTGCTATGATTCCATGGTAGATGCTTCTTATAAGGAATGGCTTCCTTATAAATGACCTTGTAGCTCCAACAAGCTGCATTGTCCTTATAAGGAATCTCTTTGAATAGATTGAGAGCCTGATGGTATTGTTAATTATTGTGACAGCTATAAGGAAGAGGAATGAACTGAGCACCAGAAGAAAAAGACTTATCTTTCTGACATTCTCATTTATGAGAAAAAGCAGGGATTCCTCATAATAGACCTCATCAACAAAAGGATACTCAAGCACATATTTCTCAATCTTTGCGACACTGTCAGGACTTGTGTGCCCGGCATAAAGGTAAACATCTATTGAGGAAGGCAGGGGGTTGTCGCCAAGAAAGCTTATGAAATCCTCCCCCAGATCCTCTTTCATTTTTGCTGCCGCTTTTTCTTTTGACACATATTCCGTCAGCTTAACATAGGGCTTGGCATCAAGGTCTTTTTGAAGCATCCGTATATCGGCTTCTTTTGCTCCATCATTAAGCATCACGGAGAAAGAAAGGCTTTCCCGGAAATAATCAGAAAGCTCTTTTGCGTTTATCAGTACAAGTCCCAGTATTCCAAGAAGAAAAAGAACCAGTGACACACTAATGACAAGAGTCAGATAGGAGCCTCTCAGTCTGGTCTTTGGAAATCCTTTTTCGCTTTCTTTCAAAATCTTTCAGGTTAATATTTTCCCTTACAAGGGGATTATACTACTCAATAACTGTCATCCATCCGAACTTATCCGGCTCATCACCATTCTGAATTGATACCAGCTTGTTATAAAGTTTAACTGTAAGCGGTCCCGGGGAGCAATTCTTTGTATAATCATAAACCGTATTGGTTTCAGGGTCCCATATTTTGGCTATGGGAGTTATCACTGCGGCAGTTCCGCAGGCTCCGGCTTCTTCAAATGTTCCAAGTTCTTCAACGGGAATGGAACGCCTCTCTGTTTTGATTCCCATATCAGCCGCAATTTCCAGAAGACTCATATTGGTAACTGAGTTCAGAATTGATTCGGACCTGGGAGTGATGTAGGTGTTGTTCTTTATTCCATAGAAGTTCGCAGCACCGCACTCATCAATATATTTCTTCTCCCTGGCATCGAGGAACAAAGGGTTTGAATATCCCTTATTCTTGACATCAATCACAGCCCTGAGGCTGGCGGCATAATTACCTCCCACTTTATAGGTACCTGTTCCCTTTGGAGCTGCTCTGTCAAATTCTCTGCAGATCATCATGTTAACAGGCTTGAATCCTTCCTTGAAATAAGGCCCGACAGGAGTAACAAAAACAATAAAAGTATACTCCCTGGCAGGCTTGACTCCTATTTCTGGTCCGGTGCCAACAAGAAGAGGCCTCACGTAAAGGGTGGCTCCCGACCCGAAAGGAGGAACAAATCTTTTGTTAAGAAGTACAGCTTTGAATATAGCTTCCCTGAATAATTCGACCGGTACAGCAGCCATTACCAGGCCTTCTGCAGAATGGATCAATCTCTTCGCATTTTCTTCCCACCGGAACAAACGTATTTTTCCATCCTTTCCCATATAGGCTTTCATACCCTCAAACGCTTCCTGCCCATAGTGCAATGCTGATGCAGCAATATGCATATTAATGAATTCCGATGACGACGCTTCCAGGGGGCCCCATTTGCCATCCTTAAAAACAGACCGGATATTAAAATCTGTTTTAATATATCCGAATGATAGATTTTTCCAGTCAAGCAGTTCCATGACAACTAAATTTTAAATATCCGGTAAAAGTACATTTTTAATACTAAACTGCTATGGTTTCTTTGTTATAAAATAGATCTGCTATAATACTCCTCAAGCTTATTAATCTGATCTTCAATGGTTACACTTCTGAGAACCCTGCCTGATTGTGTAAGGAAGTCATGCATTAAAAGTATGTTTTTCTGACTCTCAACCCATGATGCAACATCACTGAAATGTCCATGTTCATTCCTTTCCTTGAAAAGCTTGTCAGTAAGCCTAATGTAGTCTTCCCGACCAAGATAAGCGTAATAGGCGTCATGCAATATCCTGTCTGACAATGACTCATACTTTTCATTAAATGCATTGGAAATGATTTGTCGCACAATTATGGAATGGTTTTCGTCAAATCCGTAATTCGGAAGGATTTCATCAACAAGGCCGACAGCTGCATCAAAAGGATTATCGTAATCTAAAATATATCCTGAACAAAGGAACAGGGATGCCAGTTTAAGATCAACATAATCTTCGTCGGTCACTTCTTCTGCATTTGCCAGCAGATCAACCTGACCGGTCACGCTTTCTGCAAAAGAGATATTATGAAAGTAAAGATCCGGAGGTGCTTCTTCCTCAAATATTCCTAATAGTTTATCTTCCACATCCTCAAGTCTTAACATAGAAAGCTTGAGCAGGAACTTACGGTTCGGGACATCATTGTCATCACTTAGCTCGGGTTTGATGCCATTAACAAAATACATGTCGAGCTTCCCCTTATATTTAACCGGCATCTTCCCCCTGTAATCACAAATGAAAAAGTCTTTCACAAATTCATAGGTTGTCCCTGATATATTTATCTTCCCTGCCTCTCCTGATGATTCCATTCTGCTGGCTGTGTTGACCGTATCCCCCCAGATGTCATACGACAGTTTCTTGTGACCCACGACTCCTGCCACGACCGTTCCTGTATGAATGCCTATCCTGATATCCCAGTATTTCAATCCCTGCTTTAGTGACGATTCCTTAAGTTTGGCCATGTAGTGCTTCATCTCAAGCGCCGCAAGTATGACTTCAACAGGATTTGTTCTGTTCTTCTCGGGAATTCCTCCGGCACACATATATGCATCGCCAATAGTCTTTATTTTTTCTATCCGGTATTTCTCTGCAACAGAATCGAAGTGAAAGAAGAACTTATCGAGCTCGTCAATGAGCAATTCGGGGTTCATCTCTTCAGCTATCTGCGTAAATCCCTGTATATCTGAAAACAACACCGTAACAAAGTTATACTTGGTCTTTGTGGCCTTGCCTTTGGTCATCAATTCGTCAGCAGTAATCTTAGGAAGTACATTGTTAAGCAGGGCTTCCGTCTTTTCCTTTTCAATTATAAGATCCTCCGTTCGCTTGTTAATGATCTGTTCCAGCATATACTGCCGGCGGGCAAACCGCAGGTTCATGCTTTCAGAAAAGACCCACACCAGTAATAACAGAAGGACAAGCGATATTATCAGGGCCAGCCTGGACAAGTACCATACTGGCAGGACCCTGATCTTTAATGGTGTCATCTGATTTACCGTACCCGGGCCGTTCCTGTACCTTGTCTCGAAAGTGTAATGACCTCCGGGAAGATTAGTATACTCTTTAAAACCCCTATCCTGCCATAATGAATATTCCCTGTCGAAACCTGACAAAAGAAACTGATATTCGAAAGGGCCTTCCGGAAGAATCTCAAAAGCAATATTATTTGATCGGTGCCCCAGCGTAATTCCCTTCTTAAGATCAACCACACTATAAGACTGTTCGCCAGACTGGAATACAACTGAATCGTTGTTTATGATAATCCTTGAAAAAACGGGACTGATTTCAAGATTAGCAGCTTGTACCTGAGCGACCGGCCGGCCGGCCGGTAATACATAAAAAACACAAAGCAAAAAGCCCAGATATAGTTTCATAATGATAAAATGCTTCTGATATGCCTGATACTAATCCAAATCTATCAATTAACTTTAATTATTCATAAACATTGTGCGGTTTGCTAAAAACTTCAGATATTCATTTTCACTATTTTTGCCTGCCTAACACATAGAAACCATGGAGATTGTTTTCGCATCAAACAATATTTACAAGCTAAACGAGATAAAAGATATCCTGGATGACAGCTTTGCACTTTTAAGCCTTGGCGATATCGGCATGAACGAAGAAATTCCCGAGAACGAATTATCGCTTGAAGGCAATGCTCTATCCAAGGCACGACATATTTATGATGCTACGGGACTAACTGTTTTTGCTGATGATACCGGGCTAGAAGTAGATGCCCTGGGAGGACTTCCGGGTGTTTATTCCGCACGCTTCGCAGGCGAAAACAAGGATTTCGATTCCAATATTGAAAAATTGCTCCAGATGCTTGGAAACACCGTAAACAGGAAGGCTCGGTTCAGAACTGTCATAGCTCTTATTCATCAGGGAAGGGAACACCTCTTTGAAGGCGAAATAAAAGGAGTCATAATTAAAGAAAAAAGAGGTACAGCCGGCTTTGGATACGATCCTGTCTTTGTGCCTGAAGGAAGGAATATAACATTTGCTGAAATGGAAGCCGGTGAGAAAAATTCAATTTCACACCGTGCCCTGGCATTTAAGAAACTGAAAAACTTCCTCGCCGAAATGTCGGGAAAAGATAATTAGTCATCCTGAAAAACAGTAATGTGAGAAAGCTGTTAATACCGGTGCTTGTTCTCATCCCGCTTATTGCAGGAAGCCAGCAGCCTGTGGGAACATGGTCTGATCACCTGAAGTATAATACGGCAACAGCTGTTGCTGCCGGACAAAAGGAGATCTTTGCATCGACAGGTTCTTCACTTATCATTTACAACAAAGAGTTTGCTGAACTTAGAAAACTGTCAAGGGTTAACGGCCTTACCGAAACCGGCATCAGCTCAATTGCCTGGTCGGAAGATCATTCCACCTTAATTATTGCATACAAAAACACCAACATAGACCTTGTGGTCAAAAACAACATATTCAACGTACCCGACATTTATAAAAAGACCATGCCGGAAAGGAAATACATCAACAGGGTCAGGATAAAGGGAAAACAGGCATTCCTGGCTACAAGTTTCGGTATCGTCGTTGTTGATCTCCTGAAAAAGGAAATATTTGATACATGGAGACCCGGACCAGGGGCTGAAATAAATGGCGTGAATGATATAGCTTTCGGAGAGGGTAACATATATGCTGCAACCGATAATGGATTATGGTTTGCCTCATTAACAGACCAGGGACTGGCATATTATGCCAACTGGAGTCTGGCCGGCAGACTGCCTTCACCTTACGCAAGGTACACCATGGCTCTGTATTGCGGTGACAAGTTATATGTAAATGAAAGTGACAATATTGACAAAACCGACAAATTGTATTCAGTGGGCGAAGAGGTTTCTCTGGTAAGCTACGAACCCGGAGTACAATACAGGTCAATCGATCCTCTCCCGCAAGGCTTTACAGTCACTTCCCGGAATTTTGTAAATATTCATCATTCTGACGGAGCTCTCAGGAAAACAATACGGTCATACGGATGGGGAAATCCGGATTTCGCACAGGCGGCAGGCGAGAATGGTATTATCTGGATTGCCGATATTGGCTTGGGTCTAGTGCGGGGTGATGACACAGGGAATTTTACCAGCCTCAGCCTTCCGGGTCCTGCTACAAATGATATCGGTAATATATCATCATCGAACGGGAAAACAATCCTTTGCCACGGAGGAATCGATAATAACTGGAACGGCCTTGGCCGCCCGTTCAGTTTTTCCGTAATCGAAAACAACTCCTGTTCCGGCAGTATTGCCAATGACTTCAAAGACGCGATGAGGTCGGCTGTTGATCCGGGTGACAACAGTCATTTTTTTATATCCTCGTGGGGATCCGGACTGTTTGAGTACAGGAATAATGAAATCGTGAATCACTATGATGCCTCAAACTCACCTCTTCAGCCGGAGGGCCCGGGTAACAGCGGGATAAAAATCTGCGGCATGGCTTTTGACAAGTCGGGGAATCTCTGGATTACTCAGTCGGGAAATCCCGGAAAAATGATGATTCTGAAAAAGGGAGGAAGCTGGCTGGTCTGTCCGTATATTCCTGAGACACCTGTCCTGAGCGACATTCTTGCATCAGCAAACGGAACTAAATGGATACTTATGCCATCAGTACCCGGTTTATTGGCCATAGATGACAACGACACCCCCGATAATTTCACGGATGACAGATACCGGATGTCAGACATAAGGGAATCAGACGGCAGGGTAATAAATTCCGTTTTTTCCATGAATGTTGATCTTGAAGGCAACTTATGGATCGGAACTGACAAAGGACCACTTGTTTCCTATGCTCCGGAGAAAATATTTGATGACGCGCTGACTTTTTCAGGATTAAAAGCAGCGCGAAATGATGGCTCAGGCCTGGCTGATTACATGCTTGGAACTGAGTCAATTTCATCAATAACTACTGATGGCGCCAATCGGAAATGGATAGGAACAGTCAGTTCAGGTGCTTATCTCCTGTCTCCCAATGGAACCATTCTGATCAAAAATTACAATAAGCAAAATAGCCCGATGTATTCCGACTCTTTGATTACAATTGCAGCGGATAACAAAACAGGGGAGGTCTGGTTCGGTACTTCGGAGGGAGTGCTTTCAGTCAGGGAGACAGCTACAGCAGGAAGCAAAGAGTTTGAGAATGTTTATGCATTCCCCAATCCGGTGAGGGAAGACTTCGAAGGAAATATTACCATAAGCGGACTTGTAAGCAATACCCGCATAAAAATAACTGACGTCAGCGGCAATCTTGTTTACGAAACCATTTCAGAAGGCGGTCAGGCATCATGGGATCTCACAACCTACCGGGGCAGGAAAGTTACAACAGGCGTTTATCTGGTCTTTTGCTCGGATGATAACGGAAAAAGATCTGCCGTCATAAAAATACTCGTGGTAAGAAGATAATTATCAGCTAATCAGTTTCTGGATGCGTTCTATCTGCAGTTGTTTGTTAACCTCCCTGAGGCTTCTGGCAGTACGGGTAAAATACTGGTGACCGGAAATAAATTTCACCTGCAATTTGTTCCACTCATTTATGTCCTTCATCTTATTCTGAGCCTTGAGCTCTTCGAAAAGAGTATTTGAGACCGGAATAAAATCGCTCCTTCCCAGGTAATCCAGATCAGAGTCACACATGATTTCTTCAAGCAGATTTGCAGGCTTTGGGGGCAGCTTTGTAGCCATAATCAGGGAACACACCCTTTCTATGTACTCTTCGTTATACCCGAATGAGGGAAGCATTGCCCTTGCCAGCAAGGTTCCCTGAAATTCATGATCATCATACGAAACCGTATGGCCCGCATCATGAAACAGGGCTGCCGTTTTCAGCAGCAGGATTTCCTCATCGCTACATCCTTCTGCCCAGCCTATCAGTTCCACTTCAGTTACAACATCCACTGTGTGCTTCACATTGTGATAATAAAGATACTCCGGCAATTCTCTTTCAAGCTTGTCGAGCACGATCTCCTGAATATCCGTGAATTGTATCAGCCCTCTTTTGATCCTGAAGGAATCGTTGGGAATTGTTCCCTTACCTCCCTCAGAAAACTCCGGCTTTATTCCCCTGACAACATATACCGGAAGGTCGTCCTTGTATTTTACCGGTAAACGTCCATAATACTCGCAATCAAAAAATTCCTTTACAAGTTCATATGTCATTACCGAAATAAGGATGGAACCATTTTCTGAAATAGCTTCAATACGGCTTGCAGTATTAACGGTATCCCCCTTAATATCATAGCTTATTTTCTTTCTGCCTGATACAGTTGCGGTTACAGGTCCGGTATGTATGCCGGTTTTTAGCTCCCATATCCTTTTATCGCTTCCCCTTTTATCAAATTCATATTTGTCGATAAAACTCCTCATCTCCAATGCAGAGGTCACAACATCGACAGGGTTGGTAATATTTTTTTCGGGAATTCCCCCGGCACACATGAAAGTATCACCTATTGTCTTGATCTTTTCAATCCTGTATCTGCCGATTATGGTTTCAAATTCAAAGAGTATCTCGTCAAGCTCATCCATTAAGGAAGCCGAGTCCATATCCTGAATCAGCTTTGAAAATCCGCGAATACCTGTAAAAAGAAGTGTGGCCATATTAAATCTGAGAGGCCTTTCACGTATTCCCTCTTCTTCTTCGCCCTTGACAATTGTTGATGATATGCTGGCTGAAAGAGCTTTCAGCTTCTCATTCTCTCTTAACAGCTTTTCACTGAGTTTTTCCAGTCTCTTTATCTCTTCCTCCAGTTCCTGGTTCTGTTTCGCCAGCCTGGCTATCCTCTTAACAAGATCCTCATTACTGATTGCAGTCATTTCGGCGGGTGTTGACGGGTAAAAATAATAATTTAATTTTGAAAGATAATCCATCCTACATGATTGTCAAAACTAAGGGAATAATACTTCACCAAATAAAGTACACTGATTCAGGGATTGTTGTTCAGGCTTACACCCGTGAATACGGAAGGCTTTCTTTTCTTGTAAAGGGCTTCAGGAATAAAAAATCAGGAAAGCATGCCTCGCTTTTCCAGTCATTGTTCATACATGATATGGTTTTTTACTATAAACCCTCGAGAAGCATGCAGGTTCTAAAGGAATTTGCAGTTTCATACAGTCCTTCAGATATTTACATGAACATTAAAAAAAGCTGTATTGCAGTTTTTCTCGGAGAGGTCATGAACTCCATACTCAGGGAAGAAAGCCCTCACCCCCAGCTATATGACTTCATTGATTCTTCAATCAGGTACTTCGATGCCTGCTCCACGGGATATGCCAATTTTCATATTGCTTTCCTCATCGGATTAACAAGTTACCTGGGGTTTGAGCCGGGTAAAAAGATTGATCCGGAAAATTGCTATTTCGATATGCTGAATGGAGCCTTTGTATCCATTCCTCCTTTACATTTCGATTATGCAGACCCTGAAATATCGGATATACTTTCCGCTTTTTTCAATACATCCTACGAGCTAATGGACAGCATCAGGCTTTCAGGAGAATTGAGGAACAAGGTCCTTGATACAATAATCAGATATTATTCTGTCCATCTCCCCGGTCTCAAAAAAATCAATTCACTGGATATTATGAAAGAGATATTCAGATAAAACTGCAATTACTGATGAATGATTTTTAGTTATATTTAGCACAAACCTATCCGTCAAATATGACACTTATCCCCTCACTTTTCAACTGGCTGAATACAAATCGCATATACCAGATCGACTCATACCGGAAAGATCCCTGCCAGGTACAGGAAAAAACCTTTGCCGGGCTTATTTCCATGGCATCTTCCACCGAATGGGGCAAAAAATATGATTATCAGTCAATAAAGTCTGTAAGGCAATACCAGGAGAGGGTACCGCTTCAATCGTATGACGACATAACAGAGTATGTGGAAAGACTCAGGCAGGGAGAAAAAAATCTTCTCTGGCCGGGAGAGATAAAATGGTTTGCCAAATCGTCCGGTACCACTTCATCTAAAAGCAAGTTTATTCCTGTGAGTCGCGAATCGCTAGAGGATTGTCAGTACCGGGCAATAAAGGATATTCTTGCGATATGGTTCCTGAATAATCCTTCTTCAAGGATATTCTCAGGGAAAGCTTTAACTCTGGGAGGCAGCCACAGGATAAACCAGTTCAGCAATAATTCGCTCTATGGCGACCTTTCAGCCATACTTATTGAAAATGCCCCTGCCGCAATTGAATTGTTGAGGACGCCAAGAAAAAAGATTGCACTGCTTGAAGACTTTGAAAAGAAGCTTGATCTCATAATTGAAACTTCATTGGACGAAAATGTAACTAATTTCTCAGGGGTTCCTTCCTGGTACCTTACCCTCATAAAACGAATCCTGGAACATACCGGTAAATCATCTCTGCTTGATATATGGCCGAATCTTGAGGTGTTTTTCCATGGCGGTATAAGTTTCGCGCCCTACAGGGAGATCTACAACAAGCTTATTCCCGGGCAACAGATGCACTATATGGAAACATACAATGCTTCGGAAGGATTTTTCGGAATACAGGATGACCCTTCAGACCCTGACATGCTCCTGATGCCGGATTATGGCATTTTCTATGAATTTGTCCCCGCTGAAAAAGCAAACACAGATTCGCCTTCGGCTCTGACTATCGGGGAAATTGAAACAGGGAAAAATTATGCATTGGTAATTTCAACAAACGGAGGACTCTGGAGATACATGATTGGGGATACTGTTACCTTTTCGAGCCTTTATCCCCATAAGTTCAGAATCACCGGCCGAACTAAGCATTTTATAAATACATTCGGTGAAGAGCTGATAATCGACAATGCAGAAAAAGCCCTGGAATCGGCCTGCAAGACTACAGGAGCAATTATTGCGGAATATACCGCCGGACCTGTTTACATGAGTGAGAAATCGAGGGGTTCGCATGAATGGATCATTGAATTTGAAAAAGAACCCCAGGACCTTGAACAGTTTATTCTTGTCCTCGATGAAACACTTAAATCGGTAAACTCCGATTATGAAGCCAAGCGCTTCAAGGACCTGAGCCTTGTTAAACCTATTGTAAGACCGGTACCGGAAGGCACTTTCAAAAAATGGTTGAAATCGAAAAACAAACTTGGCGGACAGAATAAAGTTCCAAGACTGACAAATTCCAGAGAATTTATCGAAGAGTTGTATAAATTTGCCGATATTTAAAATTCTCACCAAAACAATCAATCATTATGCATATTGCAATTGCGGGTAATATCGGATCAGGAAAGACAACGCTGGCAGGATTGCTTGCAAAACATTATGGATGGACACCCCATTACGAAACTGCTGATGACAATCCATATCTTAATGATTTCTATGAAGATATGCAACGCTGGTCTTTTAATCTGCAGATATATTTCCTTAATAACCGCTTCAGCCAGATACTTGAAATAAGGAAGTCAGGAAAAACTATTGTACAGGACAGGACAATCTACGAAGATGCCTACATATTTGCACCTAATCTTCACTCAATGGGATTGATGTCAACACGAGACTTTGACAACTATTTATCTCTTTTCAAAATGATGAGCTCGTTTATCCAGCCTCCTGATCTTCTGCTTTACCTGAGAGCATCTGTTCCCACACTCGTTAATCAGATCCAGACTAGAGGCCGTGAATATGAAAGCTCAATCAGAATTGATTACCTGAAAAGACTTAACGAACGCTATGAAGCCTGGATTCAGTCTTATGATCTCGGCAGGATGCTTATTGTTGAAGCTGACCACTATAATTTCCCGAACAACAAAGACCATCTGAGCGAGGTGATAGATAAGATAAATGCTGAACTGCATGGCCTTTTCTGAAATACATAAACCGATCCGTACCCATTTCACAGGCATTTTACTGCTTTTTGCACTAAACTCAGCAGCTCAACTCAACTTTGAACAGCCAGCTCCGATAGATCCTGAAATCAGGACCGGCAGACTGGATAACGGACTTACCTATTTCATCCGGCATAATAAAGAACCTGAAAAAAGGGCAAGCTTTTACATAATACAAAATGTTGGAGCAATACTGGAAAATGACGATCAGGATGGCCTGGCTCATTTCCTCGAACATATGGCTTTTAACGGTACGGAACATTTTCCCGGAAAAACCCTCATCAGCAGTCTCGAGAAGCATGGTGTTGCTTTCGGATACAATATAAACGCCTATACAGGTTTCGACGAAACAGTATATAATATTTCAAATGTACCGGTCGATAAACCCGGACTTGTTGATACTTGCCTTCTCATACTTCACGACTGGTCGGATTTTATAACATTATCCGGCGAAGAAATTGACCTTGAAAGAGGTGTAATTGCAGAAGAATGGCGTACAAGTAAAAATGCAGCCCGCCGTATGCTTTTTGAAATAATTCCGGTGGTTATGAAAGGTTCAAAATATGCCAAAAGAGATATTATCGGTGAATTGGATATAATCAGGAACTTTGATCATGACAACCTGCGCAGGTTTTATCATGACTGGTACAGAACAGATCTCCAGGCCATTGCAGTTGTGGGAGATATTGACGTTGATGAAATTGAAGCGTCCGTAATTGAATTATTCTCAAAGATCCCGCCGGTAAACAATCCCCTTCCAAGAACAATTGAAGAAGTTCCATGGCATAAAGAAACATACTACGTCCTTGCCAAAGACAGGGAAGCAGCCCAGACATCCGTTTCCGTTGTATCTCTCCATAACGCAACTCCCCCTGAAGATAAAAATCTTGGCTATATACGCGGGCAACACCTGATTACCCTCATGAACTCAATGCTTAATGCCCGCATTGCAGAATTGCTTCAGAAAAGCAATCCTCCGTTTATAAGTGGATCAATATCATATGGATCTTATTATTCCAGGGCAAATGACGCCTTCTCGATCTCAGCCGTCGCGAGGAAAAATGAAGAGGCAGAAGCGCTGAGACATATCTATACAGAGGCTGAAAGAGCCAGGCAGTCGGGCTTTACGAAGGCGGAACTTGACAGGGCAAAAGCATCATGGCTTGCATCTGTGGAAAACATGTTCCTGCAAAAAGACAAGATTGACAACGATACATATATAAGCGCAATCCAGAACTATTTTCTTACAGGCGAGCCACTGACATCAATAGATTTTGACTACGGATTCCTTAAGCAGATTATCGACGGTATAACACCGGCAGAAGTCACGGCAAAACTTCGGGAAGTCATGACAGATGAGAACCGGACCATAATAATCCAGGGGCTCGACGGGGATGATATATTCCATCTTACAGAACAGGAAGCGCTCGAAATAATCAACAGCATTAAAAATTCAGAGCTTGAACCCTACTCCGACGAAGCAATTGAAGGATCTTTGATAGAAGAAGATCTGCCGGGATCTGAAATAGTTAAATCCAGATCTTTGACCAGCCTGGATGCTGTTGAATGGACACTCTCAAATAATGTTAAGGTTGTCTTCAGAAAGGCCGATTATGAAAAAGACAACGTTATGCTTTCTGCATTCAGCTTTGGGGGCATATCAAGGGTGAGTGACAACCAGGTGCTTGCAGCATCAATTCTTCCACAGGTAATCAGTATGTACGGTTGCGGCAGTTATGACAATATCACCCTCCAGAAGATGCTGGCAGGGAAAAAAGCTTCTGTTTCCGTCTCTCTTTCCGAAACAACTGAATCAGTAATTGGTTCTTCAACACCAAAGGATTTTGAGACTATGATGCAACTGCTTTACCTGCGCCTCGCAAAGCCAAGATTTGACAGTATAGCTCATAATGCCATAATTGCGCGTTTCGAAGCCCTGCTCGCCAATATGGAAAAAGACCCGAACAAGCTGAAAAGAGACAGTATTTCCCTGATAACCACAGATTACCATCCCCGTACCAGGCTGCTTACAAAAGAATCCGTTTCAGGGGTGTCTGTCGATGATATCAGGACGATTTATCTCGAACGGTTTGGCAACGCAGACGAATTTGTGTTTTTTATTGTGGGTAATGTTGACATGGAAACTGTTATGCCGATGGTCACTAAATACATCGGATCGCTACCGGTTAGCGGAAGAAAGGAAACCTGGATCAACAGGAAGATAGAACAGCCTAAGGGAAAAATCGTCAGGGAAATAAAGGTTCCTCTTGCCATTCCTAAATCAACTGTTTATCTGTCTTTTGAGAAAGACCTGAAATATAATCCCCGAAATTATCTCGGGCTTGCCGTTATTGAGGGAATACTTGACCTGGTTTACACGGAAAAGGTCAGGGAGGATGAAGGAGGAACATATGGAGTGGGAGTAATGTTGTCAGCACGGGAAAGACCTGCCGGGAAAGCGGAAGGAATGATCACTTTCGATTGCGATCCGGCACGGGCTGAAGAATTAAAGGCAATAATTTACCAGGAGATCAACTATCTGATAAAAGACGGTCCGGGAAATGAGAATCTAAGCAAGACCGTGAATAATATTCTTAAAAACAGGGAAGAAAGTAAATTGCATAATGCATACTGGATGAATGCCCTTTCCCGGTATTACAGCAGTGGAATAAACGTTGACGACCCTGATAATTATGAAAATATTCTTAAGTCATTTACAGTGAATAATATCAGGAAGGTCTCCCGCAGAATGTTCAGAAAAGCAGATGTTGTGGACCTGGTATTTACTCCTGCAGAATAAAGCCCTATTCTTCTTCAGGCGCAAATGAATTCAAAGCGGTTTCTGCCAAAAGGGCGCATTTGCGTGCCTCATCCGGCAGCCCCATCCTCTGCAGATAATCAGTCAGCGTTTCGTAATCTTCCTTGAAAAAGAAGGGATCCTGGTCCATGAGCTTGTAATACAGCGATTTTGCCTTTTCGTAGTCCCGCTCCCTTAGAGCATTTCTAATATGAGCCAATTCCACGTAATCATATTCCATGACAAATTTCTCATCAGCCTTCAGGTTTATGAATTCAGGATAGTTACAAACCCTTTTATAAGCTCTTGCCTTATCCATCAACACGGGTATGGAAGCATTTCCTTTCCCGTCAATATGAGTCAGGAACATGTCAGTATAATAGCTCAGTCCTTTGGATACAAAAACCAGCCACTTGCTGTTGGGCGACCAGGCATGCCATGAGTTCAATGAAAAAAGGTTACAGTCAAGCATCCTGGGTTTGCCTCCTTCAACAGGGATAATGTAAAGCCGGCTGTCGGGCATCAGGTGCATATATTCATCAGCCTGGCAGTAAACCAGCCACTTGCCGTCGGGAGAAACAGCAGGGAAAAAGTTGCTTTTACCATTATTTGAAGCTCCTGTTATTGGTACAGCGGTACCCCCTTCCCCATTGTTAAATGGAATGGTATAAAGATCAAATTTGAAGGATATCTCACGCCTTAAGAATTTATCAAGTATATCCTGATTCTGAACTGCAATTTCGTAATAACTGGTACTGTCGCGTGGCAGAGCTTTGGCTCTTGCAAAAATTATGTTTTTCCCGTCAGGTGTCCAGAAGGCATTTGTCTGCACATATTCGGGCAGATTTGCTCCGGGAAGTTCCCTGACAACTTTCGTCTGCCTGTCATAAACAGCCAGATGACCGTTGACCGGTATGAAAAGAAGAGAGTAAGAAAATCCTTCTGCCGTATTCATGGGCGGAGTCAACGAAACCACTCTGTCTTTTACCGTGGTTGCAACATAGCGACCATCAGGAGACAGCTTGGAGAATGAACCAAAAGTACTTCGTTTTTCAAGTTTTGACCACGACATGTATGTGTTTACATCAAACATCACGGTATCCTTGATTTCTGTCAGGAAGTATCCTCCTTTATCTCTCCGGCCACCGTCAAGATCAAGACCCATTACACTGCCATCGGCCGAAAATGAGTGACAGTTCCCGCAAACAGGGAAACCCCTCATGGCCAGATGCGGTTGATCCTTGCTCCCCGGATCGATAAGGATATAGTTCATTGAATCGAGTTCCTTCTCTGCAATGTAGAAGGGAATTGTCAACTGACGATATAGTATAGGTGCGCCAACACTATCCCTGCTGATGCTGAAGGACCTTTTATCGTATGGCTTACCGTTGCCGGATATATTGATGGTGAAGAAAATTTTCCCATAATCCGACAGAAGTTTTAAACTATCCCACGATGCTTCTGACGGGGTCCAGGTGGTTGCCTGGGTTATATCTTTAATGATGTGCTTTTTATTCCCGGTTGCAAGTGTAACTTCCCATGATATTGATGGATTTCCCGTTACATTCCTCCACTCGAAGGTTGGAGCAGGGAACTCAGGCGGGAAGAGAGCTTCTTTGAACGGATAAATAATTCTCAGTTCCTTTGAACTTGCTTTTTTGCCAACAGCCAGGTAAAAGGCAAGCGCTGCTGCAACTATCAATATCAGCGAAAGGAAGATTCCTGATTTTTTCATCATAATATAGTTTTGATTTTAATGGTATGATGAAACCGCACATGGTTGAAATACTTTACATAAGTGCTTGTGTGTTTGATACATATGAGGCTCATCAAATTCAAACTTATCAATTGTTTAGTAAATCACTTGAATTTAAAACCTCACGAATTTAACTATTTCCAGATTTAAAAATAAAAATCTGATAAGTTTGTCATTTCGACTGCTGAAAGTTATTCAAAATCAATGAACCGTTTCAACCTGTTCCTGAGTAAAGACTCACTAATATTGTCGTCAATAACCGCTCACATTGAGTGTTACTTAAAGAATAATTTTCTTATCTTGTTTAGTTTTATATTACCTGTTGATTTTTACTTAAGTTAACAACGATCAATCATTTATTTCAAAACCGGCAAGTATGAAAAATCCTCTTCTGCAAACTGTTCTGGCAATTAGTCTGTGCCTTCTTGTGTGCACTGCCTGCAAAACAAAAAAAACCAGCTATGGCCCCGACATTTATGAACCCGATACCACCTTCAAGGTAGTCGGCTATCTTTCTTCTGGAAATTTCAAATGGCTTGATTCACTTGAACTGGATAAGCTTACCTATCTTAATCTGGCTTTCGGAAATCCCGACAAAGACGGCAACCTGGTGCTTGATGGTAATTATGACATGGCGCCTGTTATTAAAAGGGGTCATGAGAACAACCTTAAGGTGTATATATCCCTGGCAGGCGGAGGCCGGCCCGATACCACGATCTGGAAATCGGTACTGCAGCCTGAAAACAGGTCAGCCTTCATCGCTAAGATCATTGAATTTGTTGAAGCCAATAACCTCGATGGCGTTGATGTTGATATTGAAGGCAATCTGCTTCCCTATGTGGGTGAAACCTATAATCCTTTTGTAATTGAGCTTCGCGAAGCACTTCACGCAAAAGGCAAGGGAATAACATCGGCACTCGGAGCAGTGCACATTCACCAGGCCATCAGCCAGGAAGCCCTCGAAGCCTACGATTTCATAAATGTGATGGTCTATGATAAAACAGGTGTTTGGAGACCAAATGACATAGGCCCACACTCTCCGTTTTCCTATGCAGAAGAAGCCATACAATTCTGGACAGTTGACAAAAAGATTCCTCCTGAAAAAATAACACTTGGCGTTCCTTTCTACGGCTTTGATTTCACTCCCCCGGCAAGGTATATTTCCTTCAGGGAACTGGTTAAGGAAAACCTGTTAAATGCCTACAGGGATTCTGTTGACATGAAGTATTACAACAGCATACATTCCATTGTTGAGAAGGTAGAGCTGGCAAAGAAAGGTCTGGGCGGAGTGATGATCTGGGAAATCTCTTATGATATCCCGGGAGATTTGTCTCTGTTAAGAGCTCTTGATCAGACAATCAAAGCCGGCGACTGCAAGGCTGTAACCTTCTTCAGGGATGCAGACGGTGATGGCCTCGGAGATCCTGCCAAACCGTTCACTGCCTGTGAAGCTCCGGAAGGTTATGTGTCAAACATGAATGATACCAACGACACCAGACGATAATTTACACAACAGGTAAGAGGAATCTTCAATCCCTGTAACGAATTTTGCTTTAATGTCTCCTTGCCCTGCAACACACTGCGGGGCGGGGGGAATTAATTTTCCCTGTGGAACAATGCTCCCTGAATAGCGAAGATTAAATTCCTTAAAAAAACTTTAGCCGGTGCTACAGTATAAGTTCGGCAGGCTGGCGGTTACAGGGCTTTCTTTTGAGGATTTTTTTGAAAACAACCTGATCAGAGCGCCAGAGTCTTCTGTGATACCCGGTCTCTTTCGGTTTTAATGATCAGTTATAAGGGTATCTGTCATTACTGACATAGTTGCCTGATTTTTGGCCTGAAGAATTTGTCGAATCTCTCAAGGTACATTTTAAACCAGGCAAACTGATTTGTCCAGTCGCTTCTGTCGGTGAAATCGGCGTAAGTTTTTAGAGTGATAACGCTTCTTATATTTGCCTGCAATTTGTACCAGACCACTTCCTTGCTTATATCAATCAGGGAATCTTCGTAAGCCAGCTCGTAGAGTTTTTCAAAATCATCCTTGGCATTTTCTCCAATAATGGTCAGGGAAACGTTCAAGCTGTTATCCTGAAGATTTATAGAAGGCATGATAAAATATCTTCCCTTATCGACAGCAATATTGAACCAGCTTTTTGGGGGAGTTCCGAGCAGTTTGACGAAGCTGTTATTGTCTTCCATAAAATTCTTGAGCCCGTGCCAAAACTGTAACTGAAGTATATCTGTATCACTTAGTTTTTGTGCCGGTTCCGTTGTCTCTTCCTGCCGGGGTTTTTCTTCAGGTTTAACCACAACCTTAAAGCCGGGTGCTGGCAGGCTATCCCCTATCCTGTACGCTTCAACCTCAATTCCGAAAAATTTTAATGAGTCGTCGGTTATTTTGTTAAGCCAGTTAAGGGACGTCCTGTGTTCTTCACTGAATGAACTGGCAATCCATACAACAACCAGGGCTTCCTTGTCTGCCGCACAAGCAATGATCTTGCCAAGATGGGCATGATCGGTTTTTTCGAGTTGATCGCCAACTATTACATATTGGTCTGTGGCAGTATCCTTGCACAGGATCTCCTCATAGAACAGATCGGATTTCTGTGCCTGTTTTTGAACTTCCAGTTCCATCCCTATTACATTGCCGACTTCGGCAATATTGTCCTCCTGTGATAACCAGGCAGTAAAGTTTGAATCTTCTCCATTCCATAATTCAAGAAGATCAACTTTTTCAAGCCTTCCTAACTTTTTCATACTAACAAATGGTGATAAAATGGGTCATTTTTAGCCAAATAAAGTTAATTATATTCTGCGGAATATGAGGTCCGGATATGAATTTTGAACAAAATTTTTTATCAACCAGTTTTCAGCATTGATTGAGTGTCTCCGAAACAATGTCTTCAATCCCCAGATGCACAGACAGTTTCATATGAATCAGAGGCAAACCTGCTTCCCATCATTGATTATGACAATACGATCAAAAACAGGCCGGAATTATACAAAAAGGCTGATCTTTCCTGACTTCAGATGATTAACTAATATAAGTTAAGAGAAGGATATATTTCAGGATAAATGCAGGGAAAATATTACCTTTGGTTTGAATAGCCAGGATTCCAGGTATGGTACCTTCTGTCCGCTTTAAACCGGTCGTTTAACGAAGGCTACCTGTCTGCCGGCATCCGGCATATGAACTTCTTGGTTTACAGTTGTATAATGAAATTATTTTCGCGTGAAAACAATTGCAGAAAGGAAAGCTATTCTTGATAAGGATATTTTCAGGCATGTGAATCACGGCTGGAGGGTTTCATCCAGAAGTGATACAAAATGCCTGATGGTAAGGGAGAAAAAGCCAAAAGGATGCATTTTTATCCTTCTCCTGTTACTTTTTATAATACCTGGTATAATTTATCTCTTTATAAATAAAGGACAAAGCACCCTTAAGATTGAGGTAACCAACGAAGGCAATATCAGATACAGCACAACAGGCCTTTCATCCTATCAAAGATCAGAGCTGGAATGGTATTGAAAAAAGACAGGGGCCATTAATAAATCAGGCCCCCGTTTAATAACTGTTTAATCAACAGGTTCCAGTATGAATGCAACATCCTGACCGACATAGCGTGCATGCCCTCCTTCAATTTTTTGTACCGGTACCGTGAAAGACACGGAATTCTTAACAGCCTTTATCACAGGTTCAGCATTCCCGTCAACTTCTATTGGCCTTCCGCTCCAGGTGTGATAAAGTTTCAGCCTGAACTGCCCGTTCCTTAATCCATTTATTGTTACTTTCTTCCCCGACATATCGGTATTTGCATTAACTGCCCATCCGAATACAAGTTGATCACTGCTTATGGCAAAAGCATGTCCTCCGGGGTTGACCGATTCTACCGGTTTCAGGCCGGTGAGTTTCGAAAAAGGTATCTTTTCCGTAAACATTCTTAAGCTCCTCAGCTGATTGGTTACCACATTGTCATTAAGCTGATCGGCGTAAGCCCACCAGAAGGGCGACATTGCAGAACCGGTGGCCATGGTTACCCACAGTGCGTTGTGATACATGGCCTGGTAACCGGGCATGCTCATCTCGTAGAAAGTGTGGTCCCAGCCTGTTTCAGGAATTATAGCCGGCTTTTCATAATTTGTCCATAATTTCTTTACCTGTCCGTGATAATTCAGGTAACTGTAAACAAGCGGATGCGTTTTATCCATGTCAATCTGGCCCGTTGTATTGATAGGGAAACCCTGAGCTTCGTAAATCTCCCTGCCCGGCATATCAAAGATCTCATATCCCCTGTCCCACCATTCTTTTATCCCTCCGCTGCGGGTTCCCGTGGTAGGGTGATTCCAGGGATCGTTCTGCTTGAAATAGTCATGCACCTTTCTGGCCCAGTTGGCTGCACCAATACTGTCGCCGGTAACCCAGCCGTCAGTGCCGTTAACCTCATCAACTACGAACCATATGGCAAGGGAAGAGCTGTATCCCCAGCGGGCAATCATATATCTGTACAGTTTCTCCTGGTATTTCCAGGCCTCATCGCTGCTGTAAAAATCCTTCGCTTTACAGACCAGCTGGTAAGGATTTGTGTACCAGGCGATATTTCCCCCACCCCAAACTGTCTCCGAGAGGAAGGAATGGAACCAGAAATTCAGTGCCAGTTGCATGTCGCGCTTTTCAAGTTCTTCAAGCATCTCATCAATTTGCCGGGATATTGTCTGGTCGTACCTGCCAAGTCCTGTCGACCATGTTTCAAGCGGCTGAATCAAATGGCTTATGAAGTTTACCCCTTTTGACTGAAGCTCATCGTATACCCGGGTATCATTAATCCCGTTATACCATAGTCCCACCCCGAACCAGGGAGTTCCGTCCGCTCTCTCAAGATATCGCTTGTTCTGGGCAATACGTATGGGACCGTGATTTTCCGAAGGAACCACCATAAAGGTCTTTCTCTCGCTCAGAGCAGATCCATTCCTGTCTTTTACACTTATTACATAACTCCATTCCCCTGTTTCATCGGGAGAGAACCTTGCATAAAAGCCTCCCCTCCTCACCTGATTGTAAAATCCGGGTATCTTCCACTCCTTGCCCGATGGCGCCCTGAAAGTTACCATGATATCCACGTCGTCGGGATCAAAAGGGTTGGCAAATGTGGCAGTAATGTTGAGCGGCAACTCAATCTTCTCATATAAACCTGTCTGTTCCGGCTCGCGGAACATACTGTTAATGACCGGCTGGCAAAAAGCAGACACGGGCTGCAACAACAGCAGGATAAATCCAATAAGTTTCAGTTGTTTCATATTCGTGGGAATTATTAGTTTTTACTAATTTAGGTAATATCGCCGACGAATTCCACAAACTGATATAGAAATTCCTTCATTTTGCTCTATAATTTGATGGTAATGAGGTAGTATATGTTAACCGGTTTGCCTTTGATTTTTCCCGGCTTCCATTGCGGAGACTGGCTCATTACTCTAACAGCTTCGTCATCAAGCAAGGGATCCACGCCCCTGACAACATTGACATCTTCGACATATCCGTCTGATGTGACTACGAACCTGAGTGTTACTCTCCCCTGGATGCCTTTTTCCTTTGCCTGATCCGGATACTTCAACGTGTTATTAAGCCATTTGAAAAGCTCAGTATCACCTCCCGGAAACTGAGGCATCTCATCCGCAAGGACATAAACGACGCCGTTGCTGACCCTGTCGGGTAATTGAAAGCGGATCACTATCTCGGATGTGAAGGGTTCATTTGCCTCTTTATTTGCAGGTCTTTCCCAACGGGGAGAAGATTTCATCACCCTGGTCAACTCGCCGACCAGTGCAGGATCAGAGTCTGAGATGGCTTTTATCCCGGAAACTGATCCGTCTGTGTCAACGGTATAGCCCATCCTTACCCATCCGCCGATGTTTCTGGAAGCAGCATCAGACGGATATTTGGCCCTTTCAGCAACCCAGTCGGCAAATGAAAGGAAACTCTCGCCCCTGAAGGTGGGAAAATCCGCTTCATCCGCCCTGGGATAGGGCAGGCTTATGCCCGATTCTTTCGCCTTGCTTCTGGAAGTAATTTCAAAAGCTCCCTTTTCCCCCTTATCTCCGTATTTTGATTTCGCTTGTGCAGGATCAAGGTAAACAGAATTGCCAAAATCTTTCCCCAGTTTTTTTGTGGCCTCCTCAAGAGAAAGATCTGAAACCTGACCGTCAATTATAACCAGTAGTCCCTGTGACATTGAGCCCCTGTTTACATAACTCTGGTCAACCTTCATTGTGATTGTCGCTCCGTGGGCTGACTCGGCGGTAAGGGTAACCGGTTCGTAGCCGGTGTCAGAAAACACTATGCCAACGTATGCAGGCAGGTCAATGAAGTAAAATCTGCCCGCCTCATCTGTAATAACGCTCAGGGAGGTCCCGGAAACATTGACGGATACACCTGCGAACGGGGTGCCATCCTCCTTGACTACGGTACCCTGAATATTCTTTATCAGGCTTCCCCGAGCTCGGTCACCATAGGTATAAACCGGATCAGCAAATGCCAGCAGCAGTATGGCCGCCAGTGGAAGTACAAGAAGCAGCTTAAGCTTCCTTAATGGAGAATAGTTTTTCTTTTTCATCATTTCAAACCTGTCTGTGTTAAACGAAAAGTTGAACGGATTTGACAGGTTTATCAGCCTTGCATTGAAGACCTGGTTGAGAAGTGCTGCCCTGTAAGCTGCCGGGTCGGATGTGCGCTGCAGCGCCTCCTCGTCGGCCAGATGTTCATGATTCTGCCTGACCAGGGCCGAACATATCCATGCAAATGGATTCATCCACTGCACTATGCTCACCAGTTCAACAAGCAGGAGATCAAACCAGTGTTTCTGTCTGAGGTGCACCATCTCATGATTGATGATCTCCCGTACCTCACGCCCGCTCAGTGAAGGATTGATAAAAACATAATTGAAAAAAGAGAAGGCGAAGGTATTTTTTTCTGTTCTGACGAGCAGGACGCCCCCTTCCCTGTCTACCGGTCCGCTTCTGACAGTGCGGCAGACCGACAGGAGGTACTTCAGCGTCCGGCCAAATATTAACAGTATGCCTGCGGCATAGATTATCATGAACCATTTAAGCAGATCTGCATGTTCTGTAACCTGTGCCGCTGTTGCCACGGATAAAGGAGGAGCAGATGTTATCCCCTGCGTATCAGGCATCAGCGGTGCCGGAAGCTCAATTCTGTAATGCAGCGTCACCAGCGGAAGCAGCAGTGATAGAATCATTCCTGCCAGAAGGTAGATCCGCTTAAGCATGAAAAATCTCTCCTTCTGCAAAAAGAGAAGGTAAACCAGCGTAAAAGCTGTCAGCCATGCGGCTGATTTCAGCAGGTAGAGTGCAACCTGTTCCATGTTTTATTCCTGTTGGTCATCATCAAGTTCTTTCCGGGCTTCTTTCAGTATCCTGTCGAGGTCCTTCACCGAAAGGTTCTTCTCCCTGGCAAAGAACGATGTCATTGCCGGGAATGAGTTGTTGAAGTACCCCTCCAGCAGTCCGAACAGCTGGTGTTTTGAGTACTCCCGTTTCGAAACAAGCGGAAAATAAAGGAATACATTCGCATAAGCCCGGTGATCAACATATCCTTTCCTTTCAAGGACCTTCAGCACTGTGGATATGGTGTTGCGGGCTGGTTTCGGATCATCAAACCGCTCCCTGATATCTTTCACCACTCCCTCCTCAAGCTCCCATAAAATCTGCATTATCTGCTCTTCAGCCTTAGTAAGTTGCATAATATCATCTTTTATTGTAAGTTAATAATTTTATATAAATAATCTAAGATTTCCTTCTTGCTACTCCCATAAACAGTGGCAAAAAACAAAACGTTGCAATAACTGATATAATCATACCTCCGATTGTGCCGGCGGCAAGAGGAAACCAGAAAGCCTCTTTATAACCTATTATAAATGGCAAAAAACCTAATATCGTAGATATTACAGTCAGAAATATAGGCCTGGCTTTTGCGTTCCATGCTTTTATATAAGCTTTCAGACGGCTAATCCCGTCATTTTTAGATGTTATATTATTATACTCATCAAGTATGTAAATATTTGCATTGATTGTAAGTCCTGAAAGGAGTATGAATGATGCAAAACCGCCCTGGTCAAAATTAAGACGAAACAGGTAAAAAGTCAGAAAAACCCCGATATAGGATATCGGAATAACGGAAATTATGTAAAAGGGCTGTTTTAGAGAATTGAACAATATGCTGGAATTAAAATAGATAATAACAAAAACAAGAAGCAACAACAGGTATTGTTTATTATCATTTTCTGACCAATACCAACTATAATAGTCTCTAACCTTGACATCATATCCTACAGGCAGTTTTGTCTTAAAATTATCAACCTCTTCCTGTTGTACGCTTTTTCCCAGGGTGGATGTCCCAATATAATCATATTGTAATATTACCATGTATTGCTGATTTATTTTTGCCACCGCTTTTGGGGCGTTATATTTTTCAATATCTGCCAGTTCTGATAATTTATAGAGTTTGTTTTCAATCTTCAGAGGTATGTTATTCATATTCCAGATATCATATTCGTCATTCTGACGCGAAAGCAATTTGACTTGTTCCGCTCCATTTGAAGTGTATATGACACCCGATATGTTTTGCCTGAAAATGCTGTTTAAAGAGTTATTCAATTGATACGGCTGAATATTTTCTCGTGCAAGACGCTCTTTATTCATGTCAAAACGATATTCTTCATAATCGTATTTAAACCGTCTTTGCGTGTAATCTATTATTACCTCTTTTATCCTTAAATGTTGCAGCAAATTACTTTTTAGCTTTTCGGCCAACTCATAAAGCTCGTCATAGTTAAAACCATACAAATCGATACAATATTGTCCGGCCAATGATAAGAAGCTATTACTAAAAGCATCTCCAATGCCGCTGACTGTCCATCCGCCGCCGCCCAACTGAATTGCAAGCGAAATAAGGTTGTTATAAAGCGTGTATGGAAAACCGCTCCTCTCACCTTCTTTCGTAAACATAACATTTATGTAAGCATAATCAGAAGCTGGTATATTAGTCTGGAACTGCCTTATCTCCGGAAATTTGCTTAAATAAATCTCAACACGCTGAATAAGTTCGTTCATTTGCAGTATAGTAGTATTACTCGGCATACGGGCTGTAACATTGATAGTTGTTTCGCCTCTCTCTGCAAAGTACGAGCCTTCATAAACTTTTTGTATAAATAAGCGCAGCGTTCCTCCAAGTAAATTATCTACATGTTTTTTAAATTTTTCTTTATATGTATCAGACCCTATTGTTTTGTTATATAATTCACTCCATCTGTCTTGCCTGTCAATTTTATCGGGCAGCAAAAAGACGGGAAGCCCGAACGCGAGAATAATCATTATAATAACGGCAACTCTCCATCTCCAGAGGATACGGCAAAATATAATGTAAAACCTGTTGAAATATATATTAATCCTTTTCCCTCTGCTTTTGAATCTCTTTTTTTTCCTGATAATATGCATTTTGTCCAATAAAGCAGGGACAAGAAAAAGAGCTATTAACAGCGATACTGTGAGATTTATTATTATGACAATCGCGAAATCCTGAAGGTTAAGGCGTAATTTTTCATCAAGAAAAAATATAATTGATAACGAAACAATTGTCGTCATAGTAGCGGTAAGTACGGCTAAAAAGACATTCATGGTGTTTCGTCTTATTATCTGGTCTGATACAATTATCGTATTATCAATAATTAGGGTTAAAGAGATGGTTATTCCCGCCAATGAATACAGTTGCATCTCCAGTTTTAAGAGATAATAAAATATTACCGCTATTAATATATTGACAAATAAAGAAATGACTATCAATAGAGTATATTTCAGGTTCCTATACGTTACAAACACAAAAAGAAGCAGTATTATAAGCGTTAAGCCTGAGCGGAAATAAATTTTGTCTAATTCTTTTTTAATATAATCGGTTGCATCGTAGCTAAGATGAATTTCATAGCTTTCGGGAAAATGCTGTTTAAGTCCTGACAGTTCTTCCTTTATTGTTTTACTCAATTCAAGCTGATTGGCATTCTCCTCTGCGATTATGTTCATGTATATTGAATTCAACCCGTTAATCCGATAATAACTATTGGGCTGAGATTCGGCATTTTCAATTTCAACAATTTCTTTTAATCTTATGATTTTCCCATTTATCGTTTTAATCTCAATATTTTCGAGATTGTTTTTTTGGTCGTTGCCGTTGCCTGAAGCAAGGGCGACTCTTATCCATAGTTCATTCCCGCTACCGGTAACTACGGTTCCAATACCGAGAAATTCTTTATTCAGATAGCGTTGTATAACAGTATTTATGTCGCTTACCTGCAAACCGAGCGATTCAAGTTGCTTGTAGTCATACTTAAGGCGCCATTCCATTGGAGTAGCTCCTCCAACGTCTATATTGTAAACCCCTTTTATTTGCGCAAGCTTTGGTCTTATCTGATTTTCGACATATTCCTGAATAAGTAGCGGCGTTGAAGGCGCATTTATCGTATAGCTGAGAAACGGTTTGTCGGCATTATCATCCGAACGGTTTACCGATATGCGCGGATAACTGACTCCTGGCGGTAATAAAGGCCACACCTGACGTATTATTGTCGAGACCTCGAAACGAGCCATTTCAATATCGGTTTTCTTGTCAAATTCAATATCTATTACACCCCCGTCATTATACGATGTAGAAGAAATGTTTCGCACTCCTTTCATACGGTTGAGCATCGCTTCAAGCCTTGAGGTAACTTCCATTTCGATAATACGGGGCGAATTACCGTACATTGAAAAACTTACGCGGATGCCGGATAAGGTCTTTGATGGAGAGAGTTTAAACGGTAGCCTGGGAATAAAAGCCACTCCAACGATTGCCAGACATACAAAAATCAGGATTATACTAAAATATGATATTTTAAACCTGTTGCCATTCATTTGTTTTGCACCATATTATCAAACAGATAAGACAGGGATTTTTGACTCTCGAAATCGTATAAAGTTAACTTTCGGATATTGTAATAACTTAACCAATAGTTTTTTAGCGCGTTTATATAATTCTTCTGAGCGTTCTTTTGGCGATCCAGCGATAATGTAAGCGAGTTGATATCGGATTGTCCGATCATAAAGTGTTGTTTTGTCGCATTATACGCTAAAGTAGCTAAGCGAAGAGCTTCTTCCATGCTTGCGATAAGATTTTGCTTTATGTTGAAATCGGCTACAGCCATCCTAATTTCCTGATTGAGACTTATTTCTTTTTGTTGTATGGATATTTTCACAACATTAAGGTTATTCATGGCCATGTTGGCTTTTCCCTTGCGTATTCCCCAGTCAATGATAGGAATATTCAATCCTATATTTATATAGTCCTGTTGTAAAGGGTTTTTGTATGCGAGGTCAAGCCGGTTGCCAATCTGGTTAAATCCTACGCTGGCTGAAAAACTGGCGTTGAATAATGAACTCTTCTTTGTTTTTTCAACCTCTCTTTCCGATTCAAGCAGTTCCTGCTGATGCGCCAGATAATCGGGATTATTTTCTTTTGCCAATTGCAAGGCTTCTTCCGTATCAATCAGGATACTGCCGGGTTTATCGGGTAGGGTAAGTTCTATTATCGTTTCTTCATCTAAGTTTAAATATGAAACAAGGCTAAACATGCTGCGTTTTAATGACATTTCCGCATTTTGAAGAGTGTTCTTAGTGTTAATAACATCGAGTTTCAATGTCATTAAATCTGATTGGGATATTCCTGCTATTTTATAGCGTTCTTGTCCTATGTTGTAAAGGGTGTCGGCTGAAGCGATGTTTTCAACGGCCATATCATATTCCGCCTGCGCCATTGCCAGATCGAAAAAATATGTAATAACGGTTTCTGATATTTCTTCCTGCATATATATAAACTGCTTTTTGGCCTTTTCATATTTTAAAGGCTCGACTCTTTTTTCCCATTTAAAACTGTTAAACCCGAATAAAGACTGCGAATAGCCAATTCTTATCGGCGTGGTTGAAAGCTGTGAATATGCGTTATCTCCGAAGTTCTCCATATATCCAAGATCAGAGTCGATAAAAAATGTTCCTCCAGTAATATCAAGATTCTGGGTAATAGCAAGATTAACATAACTGTACAGAGATTGTTGCTCCCTGTAAATATCAATGTTTTGCTGTGAGTCGTAGCGTCTTGTAAAATCGCGGTAATATTGCAGCGGAGTTGTTTTCAGATTTAATGAAGGAAGCCTTCCTGCCTTGAACAATCTGTACTCCCAATAACTTGCCATATACATGTTTTGTGTACGGAATGACTGCAACGAACCGCTAATCGCCATCTCAATACTTTCATTGAGCGTTAGCCGCATGACTTGCGCATTTCCCCGCATCAGGAAACACATACATATTATTAAAAGCATTCTGGTTTTATTCATTTTAATATGACTTTATTTAAGCGTCGCTAGCCGCGTTTTTATTCCTGTATATCCACCAATATACCAGCGGCACTACAAACAGACTTACCGGTGTTCCAATCAACATTCCGCCTATTGTTGCAATCGCCAGCGGTTTTTCAAGTTCCGAACCCATATCGCTGCTGAACAGCAATGGAGCCATACACACTATTGAAGTTAAACTTGTCATTAGTATAGCGTTAAGTCTCCGTCGTCCCGCTTCATGTATCGCTTCAATAAGATCCATGCCGCTTTTTCGGAGTTGATTCATAACATCGACTTTTAAAATACTGTCATTAATGATTATACCGCATGTTACAACAATCCCTATTGCCGACATAAGGTTAAGAGAATGGCCAAGCAAAAGCAATAAACCCATTGCAGCAGCGATATCAATAGGAATTTCGAGAAGAATTATCAACGGTAGGACAAAGCTCTCAAATTGCGCCGCAAGTATGAAATACATCAATAGTATTGATATGATAAGGATAACAATAAATTCATTCAGCATTTTACGGTTTGAGAAAAACAATCCTGAAAAGTCTACATCCCATTTTGAATTACCTTTCATGTCGTTTTTTATAGTTTGAATAACTTCTTCGGGATTATCAATTGTCGGAAAGTAAAAAGGTATAAACTCGCCGTTTCTTCCGGCTACAATTGTCTTTACATCTTCCGAAGCGGATACCCTGATAAACGCGCTAAGAGGAATGCCGCTGCCTTTTTCAGAATTATACACCAGGGTGTTGTTAATTATTTCATTGACATTTTTACCCTCATTGCCAACTACTATGGGTAAATACTGTTGATACGACCTTAAAGTGGTAATTCTGTTTTCTCTAAAACCGGTTCTGAGCGCGTTAAGAACTTCGTCATACGATATGTTATACAGCAATAGTTTTTCCATATCGATATACAGATTCAGTTGTTTTTGAAACGAAGCACCGGAGACATATGTTTGGGATTTGCTATTAAGGTAATCTTCAATATCTTTAATTGTAACAACGTCTATTGCGTTTTCTTTGCTTCTTGAATAATATTCAACAACAAGCCCGGCTTCTCCTGTTGTAAAAATCTTTTCGAAAATAGTCCCGATAGGATCAAAGGATATTATCGCATCGCGATAGTTCAGTTTTAAGTAATCGCCGATCTCTTTTTGTACTTCGGGCACATTATCAGTAGTTGCGACTTTTACATATATTTCTGTTTCCGACGACGATTGAGCCTGTTTGCGGTTCAGCATGTTTTGTTGTTCTCCTATAAGCGCCGATGTTTCAAGAGCTTTGCCGTCTATTGCAAAAAGCAATTTTTTAGTGCGTTCCATGTTTTCGTTTACATTGATGTTTTCATTCCATTCAATTTTAGCGATAAACTCCGTCTGGCTTATCCGGGGCATTTTCTCTTTAGGAATGACGGAAAACAGCAATACGCAAATAGGGAAAACGGCCAGCATTATTACAACCGTCAATGTTTTATGCTTAAAAATCCAGTCTGCTCCCAGGTGGTATAATCTTTCTATTACGGGAACTTTTTCTTTATGGCTATTGTTTTCTTTTTTCCTGCGTTTGAATATTTTGTTTTGCAAAAAAGCAATTCGTTTAGAGTTTTTTTCAGAATAAGCTATCTTATAAAGAACAGGCAGAAGCATTATGCCGGTAAAAAAAGATACCAGCAAGCCTACTGTAACCGAAAATGCCTGGTCGAAAAATATGGCTCCTGCAATACCGCTAAGGAAAATAAGAGGAACAAATATTGAAATTGTCGTCAGCACAGAAGATAACATGGGTGACACGACCTCATTTGTCCCTTTGACGCACGCATCTTCAAGGCTGAGTCCTCTGCGCCGGTATTGCCCTATGTTATCAGTTACAATGATTGAATTGTCAATCATCATACCCAATGCAAGAATAAAACCTGTAAGAGAAATTACATTAAGTGAAATCTTACAGAGATAAAAAAATAGCAGACTGATAATTACTGCTACGAACATACTCAGTCCTATTATCAAAGGCGACCTTACATCGTTAAGGAAGAAAACCGAAACCAAACATACAAAGATGAACGCGAGGATTAGATTCTGCTTCAGGTTGGAAATAGTATAATCCAAAAGTTCCGTCTGATTTTGTGATATGTTGAATTCAATATACGG
Organism: Bacteroidales bacterium; assembly: GCA_040769065.1. GTDB lineage: Bacteria > Bacteroidota > Bacteroidia > Bacteroidales > VadinHA17 > LD21. Next base: position 2,661,601 of record JAXGLU010000001.1, on the reverse strand, counting down.
ATAGGATTGTTTTAGCTGATTGATTGTTTCTCCAAGAGCTTTTTGGAGGTTATCCATATTTTCATCGCCTTGCTTTATAATAGCCATATTAACGGCGCGTTTACCGTTAAAATAAGCCATCCCTGCTTCTCTTTCGGGAACGACATTTATCGCTGCAATATCTTTTAACTGAAATATTTTATTGTTTTTTCTTATATAAATATTTTCTATATCGTTTAACGTGCGTATAACAGATGAGAAATTTATGTTATACTCGTAATGTCCGTCTTTAATAGTCATGCTGCCCTGTTCGATATTATTGCTTATGAGAGCCAGTTCGATATCGGATAACAAGATACCGGACATCTCCAATTTGTTCCTGTCGGGCATAATAACTATTTGTTTTGCCACAAGGCCTGTTATATCGACCATTGCAACCTGAGGCAGTTGTTCTATGCGGCGACGAATTACCGCTTCCGAAAATTCGCATAGATTCAAAAAAGCCGATTCGTTCGGTTCTCCGTATTTTTCATCTTCTTTTAACGTAAGGTTAAGATTGAAAACAGGAATATCGGTAGCACTTGCTTTAACAACGTAGGGTCTGACAATATCCCTGGGAATATAATTCATCGCATAATCAATCTTCTCGTTTACCTCGATAAAAGCAAGGTCTATGTCGGCCCCGTATTCAAAACTCAATTGTATAACCGCGTTGCCGTCGCGTGTTTCTGAACGTATATCCCGCATTTTACCGACTTGCAGCAGTTGGTTTCTTATCGGATTGATAACGTTATTTTCAAGATCGCGAGCCGAATAGTTTCTGCCCGATATCTGAATGGTAATCTCAGGTATGGGAATGTTGGGCAACAGCGACACCGGAATATTCAGGTATGTTATTATACCCAATATAAAAAATGCCGTAAAAGCCATAAAAACGGCAATAGGACGCTGGATAAGAAATCTTACCATCAAAACAGGGGCGTTTATTCTTCTTTAATTAATTCAACAGGCGATTTGTGGGCAAGATTCAGATTGCCTTCATAAATAACGCTGTCTCCCTCCGCAAGCCCTTCCGTAACTGTGTATTCAGACGAGTTTTCGAATCCTGTCTCTACATAAACCCATTGGGCTATATTATTTGAAATTGTAAATACTACTTTGCGGTTTGATCTCAGCACAAGGGCACTTTTGGGTATTACCAGTTGATTCGGAAGCGAACGTTTTATTATGATTCTTGCGTTCATGCCATCGTATAACTTGTTATTTGTATTTTTGATTGCCGCTTTTACCCTGATCATTCCGTCTTTATCAACCGTAGGGTTAATCTCGGTAATATTGCCTTCGACAGACGTTCCGCTTAGTGCAAACGGCGACACAACAACCTTGTCGCCGGTATTTATAATAAAAAACTCGCTTTCAAGAATGCTGAATTCAACCTCCATATTATTATTGTCAATCAATGTGCAGAAAGGCTCGGAGCCGGATGGAATATTGAATGCTTTTGTGTACAGATTCGCGACAACGCCGTTAAACGGAGCGATAAGATCAGCGTTTTGAAGATTATACATTGCAAGGTCGTACTGAATGAGCGCCTGGTCGTAGTTGCTTTTTACTTTCGCTATCTGCATTACCTCTTGCGGTATCCTGGCCGAATCGTTTAGAGAATATCCCTGGCCGATAAGCACATCCTGAAGCGACAGTCTGGATTTTTCAAGATTATCCTTAGCACTCAAAGCTTCATTGTTTAATTTAAACTTATCTAATGAAGCTATCTTTTGTCCTTTTACTACGCGAGCGCCGTTTTTAACATATATAGCAACTACTATATCAGAGGTTTGGAATTGCAAATCGGCTTTATCCTTTGCAAGGATAATACCGTTTGAAATAAGTTCATGGCCAAAATCCGATGACTTTAACAGAAATGCTTTTACCTGATTGCTTTTGTCCGGTAGCGACACCGAAACATTTTCTTCCGATTCACTTTTTGACTTGCATGAAACCGCAAGAATAAAGCAAATTACCATCAGGAATATTGGTTTTTTCATATATCCTAAGGCTTTGACATTTTGATAAATAATACTTTTATTGGCAAAATATTTTTTATTATACAGCATACAATGTCGTTTAGCTATCCTATAATCTTTTATAATTAATATGATTAAGCCTTTTCAGGTGATGATTTCTTTCGTTTTTTCTGACAGACCTTATTATTTCCCTTGTGGCTTTAACAGTTTTTTAAGTCATAATTCAAAATAAACAATTGCCGGATATGGATTATTAGAAACAGCATAAAGCCTGTTTGTCGATTTATCATAATCAACCCATTCAACAAAGCAATCTAACATATAGAGCTTTACCGGATTTCCATCCCAGTCAAAAACAAGCACCATATTGGCTCTGTTGTTATAGTCTGTTGGTTTAAATATTCCTGCTTTTTCATAATCCTGATACAGTATAAAAATGTTCTCATCAGATATTGTTAACCCACGGTTTCTGCCTTTCCCGTTTCCTAAAAACTCAACAAAAATATCTGTGCCGCCACTGTTCTTTGAATCATTCCTGTATCTGGGTATTGTGGTATAGTTTCCCATTGCCAATTCTACATTGGTCCCATTAACATTATATATCTCAAACATCTCACAGTCCCACGCCATGTAAATAAGTTTTTTCAACGAACTGTTATATCTTATTCTGCCGTTATAGGCTATTTTTCTTTGCCAGGCAGGCATTTGGCTATTTATATCATCCTTGGCAGGAAAGGCTCCAACTCCTTTCGATTCGTTATTCTTAAGGTCAAATAAAGTAAATAGCGTGTTGTTACTGCCCCCCGTAGTGAAAAACAGCAAAGTATCTAATTGCACTAATGTATAAGCAAACTCGCTTTTTTTCGGGATTTCAGCATTAGTTTTGCTTAAGCCTGTAGGTATAATTTGGTAATATGTGGAATCGCTCTCTAAATTGCTATGTGAAAAAAAATATAGTTCCTGCGTCCAACCATGCCATATATTCAATCCTGACTCCGAATAGTTGTTATACATATCTATCATTCCTATAAATTCATTTGGCCCTTGCCCCATAGTTCCCCAATGTTTTATAACTCTTTTTTTTGCAATATCTATTGTTGCGAAAATTTTTGGAGATCTTGGATTATAGATATTAATAATATTGCCTGATACTACTAAAGAATAAGGATTCAGTAATTCGTTTGCAACATTTTCAATTTCAAGAACTTTATGAACAAGCGGCTGGGTTATTTTAAAAGAATCGACTATTGAAACCTCCTTTTGATTGCTACAGGCCCAGAGAACAGATAGCGATAATATTATAAATATCTTTTTCATCATAATTCAAAATAAACAATTGCCGGATATGGATTATTAGAAACAGCATAAAGCCTGTTTGTCGATTTATCATAACCAAACCCTTCAACAAAGCAATCTAACATATAGAGCTTTACCGGATTTCCATCCCAGTCAAAAACAAGCACCATATTGGCTCTGTTGTTATAGTCAGTTGGCTTAAATATTCCTGCTTTTTCATAATCCTGATACAGTATAAAAATGTTCTCATCAGATATTGCTAACCTAAGGTTTCTGCCTTTCCCGTTTCCTAAAAACTCAACAAAAAGAGTTCTGCCGTCTTTTGACGCATTCCTGTATCTGGGTATTGTGGTATAGTTTCCCATTGCCAATTCTACATTGGTCCCATTAACATTATATATCTCAAACATCTCGCAGTCCCACGCCATGTAAATAAGTTTTTTCAACGAACTGTTATATCTTATTCTGCCATTATAGGCTATTTTTCTTTGCCAGGCAGGCATTTGGCTATTTATATCATCCTTGGCAGGAAAGGCTCCAACTCCTTTCGATTCGTTATTCTTAAGGTCAAATAAAGTAAATAGCGTGTTGTAACTGCCCCCAGTAGTGAAAAACAGCAAAGTATCTAATTGCACTAATGTATAAGCAAACTCGTGTTTCCCCGGATTTTCAGTATTAGCCTTGCTTAAGCCTGTGGGTATAATTTGGTAATATGTGGAATCGCTCTCTAAATTGCTATGTGAAAAAAAATATAGTTCCTGCGTCCAACCATGCCATATATTCAATCCTGACTCCGAATAGTTGTTATACATATCTATCAGTCCTATAAATTCATTTGGCCCTTGCCCTGTAGTTCCCCAATGTTTTATAACTCTTTTTTTTGCAATATCTATTGTTGTGAAAATTTTTGGAGATCTTGGATTATAGATATTAATAATATTGCCTGATACTGCTAAAGAATAAGGATTCAGTAATTCGTTTGCAACATTTTCAATTTCAAGAACTTTATGAACAAGCGGCTGGGTTGTTTTAAAAGAATCGACTATTGAAACCTCCTTTTGGTTGCTACAGGCCCAGAGAACAGATAGCGATAATATTATAAATATCTTATTCATAATAATATAGTTTTAATTTCAACGGTATGACGAAACCCATATGTTTGAAAATCATATTCATTACGTGTTTGTGTTTGAATTCAATCAAAAGCACGCTGTGCCCGTTTCCGGACACCCATTTTCAATCAATCCTTCATCACAAATATATGACTATATTTATAGACGTGCAAGTTTTTATTATTATTTCGTCTATTTTTATAGTCACATATAAAAGGTGACGATCCAACAAGAAGATTTCAGATTTCAATCAAGTCCCCTTCGTCCGGGTAATTAATTTTGTACATGGCCGAGACCTGGTTGAGAAAAATCAGGTAAAGAATGGTTGGGTTTTCTCAACCATTCTTTAATTAATTCAAGAATACATTATTGCGGTAACAAATAGCACTTCAGTGTTACTTTAATCACAATAGCCTGCTATTTTTTTCCCGGTCACTCCACAACAAGAATGTTCAATTTCCATGGTACATAAAGCTACTTTAATTTCATCATTTGTTAACGCTTCAATATTTTTCAACGTTACAGCAGATAATGCTGTTTTGTTTGAATTTGCTATGCTGTTAAACGCCAAGGCTCCTGCAAAAGCCGCAACTGCTACTATTCCTAAAATTTTATTTTTCATGATAGTAATGTTTTTGTTTTAATAAAATTAATTAGAAATGTTGTCTGTATCATTTCAACAACCAAAAATCGCTTGGATTTTAAAATTCATTTTGTACTTTTATTGCCTCCTTTCTTGTAAAAGGATAGCGGGCAGCACAGGAAAAATATATTTCAAGATCTTTACTCCTAAGCCGCCTTTTATCCCATTGTTAGACATGTTTTATTCAGACTTATTGTATGCCTGTCGTTTATATAAATTCAGAATTACGGGATTTATTTGTTACTCGCTTGCCAATAAAGTATAATGAAATGGCGCAAAACTAAAAAAATTACTCTTGCTTAATTTCCATATTGTTATAAATAGCGTGGTAAGCAGATTAAAATTGGGCAAAATTCTGTTCTTAACCGTTACTTTATTAACAATTCTGAATACAATGTCGTTTAGTTATCCTATAATCTTTTATAATTAATATGATTAAGCCTTTTCAGGTGATGATTTCTTTCGTTTTTTCTGACAGACCTTATTATTTCCCTTGTGGCTTTAACAGTTTTTTAAGTCATAATTCAAAATAAACAATTGCCGGATATGGATTATTAGAAATAGCATAAAGCCTGTTTGTCGATTTATCATAATCAAGCCCTTCAACAAAGCAATCTAACATATAGAGCTTTACCGGATTTCCATCCCAGTCAAAAACAAGCACCATATTGGCTCTGTTGTTATAGTCAGTTGGCTTAAATATTCCTGCTTTTTCATAATCCTGATACAGTATAAAAATGTTCTCATCAGATATTGCTAACCTAAGGTTCCTGCCTTTCCCGTTTCCTAAAAACTCAACAAAAAGAGTTCTGCCGTCTTTTGACGCATTCCTGTATCTGGGTATTGTGGTATAGTTTCCCATTGCCAATTCTACATTGGTCCCATTAACATTATATATCTCAAACATCTCGCAGTCATACGCCATGTAAATAAGTTTTTTCAACGAACTGTTATATCTTATCTTGCCGTTATAGGCTATTTTTCTTTGCCAGGCAGGCATTTGGCTATTTATATCATCCTTGGCAGGAAAGACTCCAACTCCTTTCGATTCGTTATTCTTAAGGTCAAATAAAGTAAATAGCGTGTTGTAACTGCCCCCAGTAGTGAAAAACAGCAAAGTATCTAATTGTATTAATGCATAAGTAAACCCGCTTTCCCCCGGATTTTCAGCATTAGCCTTGCTTAAGCCTGTGGGTATAATTTGGTAATATATGGAATCGCTCTCTAAATTGCTTTGTGAAAAAAAATATAGTTCCTGCGTCCAACCATGCCATATATTCAATCCTGACTCCGAATAGTTGTTATACATATCTACCATTCCTATAAATTCATTTGGCCCTTGTCCCATAGTTCCCCAATGTTTTATAACTCTTTTTTTTGCAATATCTATTGTTGCGAAAATTTTTGGAGATCTTGGATTATAGACATTAATAATATTGCCTGACACTGCTAAAGAATAAGGATTCAGTAATTCGTTTGCAACATTTTCAATTTCAAGAACTTTATGAACAAGCGGCTGGGTTGTTTTAAAAGAATCGACTATTGAAACCTCCTTTTGGTTGCTACAGGCCCAGAGAACAGATAGCGATAATATTATAAATATCTTTTTCATCAGTATATGATTTTGATTTTAATGGTATGATGGAACCCACATAAGTAAAAATTAAATAAATACGTGTTTGTGTATGAAATACATGTGGGTTTCATCATAATTCAAAATAAACAATTGCCGGATATGGATTATTAGAAATAGCATAAAGCCTGTTTGTCGATTTATCATAATCAAGCCCTTCAACAAAGCAATCTAACATATAGAGCTTTACCGGATTTCCATCCCAGTCAAAAACAAGCACCATATTGGCTCTGTTGTTATAGTCAGTTGGCTTAAATATTCCTGCTTTTTCATAATCCTGATACAGTATAAAAATGTTCTCATCAGATATTGCTAACCTACGGTTTCTGCCTTTCCCGTTTCCTAAAAACTCAACAAAAATATCTGTGCCGCCACTGTTCTTTGAATCATTCCTGTATCTGGGTATTGTGGTATAGTTTCCCATTGCCAATTCTACATTGGTCCCATTAACATTATATATCTCAAACATCTCGCAGTCATACGCCATGTAAATAAGTTTTTTCAACGAACTGTTATATCTTATTCTGCCGTTATAGGCTATTTTTCTTTGCCAGGCAGGCATTTGGCTATTTATATCATCCTTGGCAGGAAAGGCTCCAACTCCTTTCGATTCGTTATTCTTAAGGTCAAATAAAGTAAATAGCGTGTTGTTACTGCCCCCAGTAGTGAAAAACAGCAAAGTATCTAATTGTATTAATGTATAAGTAAACCCGCTTTTCTTCGGGATTTCAGCATTAGTTTTGCTTAAGCCTGTGGGTATAATTTGGTAATATGTGGAATCGCTCTCTAAATTGCTATGTGAAAAAAAATATAGTTCCTGCGTCCAACCATGCCATATATTCAATCCTGTTTCCGAATAGTTGTTATACATATCTATCAGTCCTATAAATTCATTTGGCCCTTGTCCCATAGTTCCCCAATGTTTTATAACTCTTTTTTTTGCAATATCTATTGTTGCGAAAATTTTTGGAGATCTTGGATTACAGACATTAATAATATTGCCTGACACTGCTAAAGAATAAGGATCCAGTAATTCATTTGCAACATTTTCAATTTCAAGAACTTTATGAACAAGCGGCTGGGTTGTTTTAAAAGAATCGACTATTGAAACCTCCTTTTGGTTGCTACAGGCCCAGAGAACAGATAGCGATAATATTATAAATATCTTTTTCATCATAATTCAAAATAAACAATTGCCGGATATGGATTATTAGAAACAGCATAAAGCCTGTTTGTCGATTTATCATAATCAAGCCCTTCAACAAAGCAATCTAACATATAGAGCTTTACCGGATTTCCATCCCAGTCAAAAACAAGCACCATATTGGCTCTGTTGTTATAGTCAGTTGGCTTAAATATTCCTGCTTTTTCATAATCCTGATACAGTATAAAAATGTTCTCATCAGATATTGCTAACCTACGGTTTCTGCCTTTCCCGTTTCCTAAAAACTCAACAAAAATATCTGTTGTGCCGCCGTTCTTTGAATCATTCCTGTATCTGGGTATTGTGGTATAGTTTCCCATTGCCAATTCTACATTGGTCCCATTAACATTATATATCTCAAACATCTCGCAGTCATACGCCATGTAAATAAGTTTTTTCAACGAACTGTTATATCTTATTCTGCCGTTATAGGCTATTTTTCTTTGCCAGGCAGGCATTTGGCTATTTATATCATCCTTGGCAGGAAAGGCTCCAACTCCTTTCGATTCGTTATTCTTAAGGTCAAATAAAGTAAATAGCGTGTTGTAACTGCCCCCAGTAGTGAAAAACAGCAAAGTATCTAATTGTATTAATGCATAAGTAAACCCGCTTTCCCCCGGATTTTCAGCATTAGCCTTGCTTAAGCCTGTGGGTATAATTTGGTAATATGTGGAATCGCTCTCTAAATTGCTATGTGAAAAAAAATATAGTTCCTGCGTCCAACCATGCCATATATTCAATCCTGACTCCGAATAGTTGTTATACATATCTACCATTCCTATAAATTCATTTGGCCCTTGTCCCATAGTTCCCCAATGTTTTATAACTCTTTTTTTTGCAATATCTATTGTTGCGAAAATTTTTGGAGATCTTGGATTATAGACATTAATAATATTGCCTGACACTGCTAAAGAATAAGGATTCAGTAATTCGTTTGCAACATTTTCAATTTCAAGAACTTTATGAACAAGCGGCTGGGTTGTTTTAAAAGAATCGACTATTGAAACCTCCTTTTGGTTGCTACAGGCCCAGAGAACAGATAGCGATAATATTATAAATATCTTATTCATCAGTATATGATTTTGATTTTAACGGTATGACGAAACCCATATGTTTGAAAATCATATTCATTACGTGTTTGTGTTTGAATTCAATCAAAAGCACGCTGTACCCGTTTCCGGACACCCATTTTCAATCAATCCTTCATCACAAATATATGACTATATTTATAGACGTGCAAGTTTTTATTATTATTTCGTCTATTTTTATAGTCGCACGTGAAAAGGGACGATCCAACAAGAAGATTTCAGATTTCAACCAAGTCCCCCTCGTCCGGGTAATTAATTTTGTACATGGCCGAGACCTGGTTTAGAAAAAAGGTTTCGCGCTCAGAGCCTTTGCCGGGGAAATGAAACCACACTGATCTTGCAAAGCGTCACATGTCAGGAATATTAAAAATACACGCAATTATTGCTTCATTACGGCCCAATCCGGAATTGAATAAAATCCTGAAGCTGAGACACTTTCGTCTCTCTGTGAAATTAAGGCATATTCCTTTCAATTAATGATAATTTAAAACAAAGGCACGAAAATTAAATTAAATGCCTGTAGTTGAATGCATTAATTTATTTATAATTCTGAATGGATATATGTATTCTATTGGCTGAATTATTCTGCTGCGGATAACAATCTTTCTGGACATATTTTTTTCACTGTTATTAAAATAACAGACAATAATTAAGTTTCTTTGTGCATTTGTTATTCGTTGATCAGACAGGTGTATTAATATCATATTTAATTAAAATACAAGGAGGTTGGTTATGATTATAGGGATTCCAAAAGAGATTATGGAAGAAGAAAAAAGAGTTGCGGCAACTCCGGAGACAACAGAGAAGCTTATAAAGCTTGGCTTTAAAGTTATTATAGAATCAAATGCCGGCGCGGGTATTTTTTACAGTGATGAAGATTACAGATCGGCCGGCGCAGAGGTTATTGCCGATGTGGAAACTTTATTTGGCAGAGCCGATATTATACTTAAGGTTAAGGAACCCAAATATAATGTAAATGCAGGCAGGCATGAAGTTGAAATGATGAAAGATGAAAGTATCCTGATTACTTTCCTGCATCCGGCATCGCCATCCAATCATAAAATAGTCAGGATGTTGAAGGATAAGAAGATCACATCTCTGACCATGGATGGCATACCAAGGATACCAAATGCTCAGAAGATGGATGCTCTGACATCTATGAGCACCGTTACCGGTTATAAATCAGTTCTTATTGCTGCAAATCAGCTTCAAAAGTTCGTTCCAATGATAGGTACAGCGGTAGGTTCCATAAAACCTTCTAAATTTCTTGTTGTTGGAGCCGGTGTTGTTGGTCTTCAGGCAATTGCCACAATAAAAAGGCTTGGTGGCATTATCACAGTTGTCGATATACGCCCAAAGGCAAGGGAGGAAGCTATAAGCCTGGGTGCTAAAGTCGCCGGTTTTGATGTTCCCGCTGAGCTGGCTATTGGAGAAGGGGGTTATGCAAAAAGCCTGCCGGCAGAATGGATTGAAAAAGAAAGAGAGATACTTAAACCATTGTTAGAAGATGCCGATGCTGTGATACTGAGCGCTCTGGTACCCGGAGAAATTGCACCAATACTTATTACCGATGAAATGGTAGCCTCTATGAGATCCGGATCGGTTATAGTTGATGTGTCAATTGATCAGGGAGGTAATTGTTCTGTTACTGAGCCTGGAAAACAAATCACCAAACATGATGTCATTGTGGATGGTTTACAGAATATTCCCGGAAGAGTGGCCATTCATTCAACCTGGCTTTATGCAACCAATATGTACAACTATGTGGAAAATCTTTTCAAGAATGGTGATTTTAAACCGGATCTTGAGGATGAAATTGTAAAAAATTCCCTGGTTACACATAACGGAATAATCTTGCACAAAGGGACACTTAAAGCGCTTGGTGAATCATATTAAACTATAATTAAATAATTATGAATGAATTACTGATAATGCTCTCTGTATTTATCCTGTCAATAATCATAGGATATTTACTTATTTCAAAAGTACCGCCATTATTGCACACGCCATTAATGTCGATGACCAATGCCATTTCAGCAGTAACGATACTGGGAGCCCTTCTCGTTTTTGCCGTTACATCTGATTTAACAGAAACTATTCTCGGTGCAGTTGCAATAGCTCTGGCAGCATTTAATGTTGTAGGCGGATTTACGATTACTGAGAGGATGCTGAAACTTTTTAAAAATAAGAAGGAATAATAATACGAATACATACAGGACTCGATGAACAATTGGCTTGATTTAATTATCGATCTGATAATCATACTTATATTCCTTGGTGGATTTACCAGGTTCAGGACTCCAAAAGGGGCGCGTGCAGGTAATTTCAGCGCCGCATTTGCCCTGGCACTTGCAATAATTGTGGTGATTACCCGACACAGGATCTTGCAGCCACATATTGTATTAATTGCTCTGTTGATTGGTTCGGCAGCAGGCTGGTATGTAGCAAGCCGGGTGAAAATGATACAGATACCGGCAATGGTGGCTTTTCAGCATGGAGCAGGAGGTATAGCAGCATTCCTTGTGTCTTTTGTTGAACTTACCAGGAATACCCTTCCGGGTTTTGGTGTTGAAAAAATATCAGGGCTTCTCGGACTTACAATAGGAGCCCTAACCTTTAGCGGAAGTATGATTGCCAGCGGAAAGCTTGGGAATGTTATTAAGAAACCTCCGGTCACCTTACCCGGTCATAGTATAATAACGACCGGATTATTGATCCTGATAATATTAACAGGTCTTTTCACGGGTTATTCCCGGGAAGATTCGCTTACCATTTTACTTATTGTTATGGTAGTTGAATCCATTTTGTTAGGCCTGGTATTTTCAATACGCATCGGAGGAGCTGATATGCCTGTCCTGATCTCGTTCCTAAATGCAACTGCCGGTCTCGCTGCTGCTTTTTGCGGGGTGATAATCCATAACAGATTACTTATTGCCTGCGGTGCGACAGTTGCCGCATCGGGTTCAATCCTGACCCATGTAATGTGCAAGGCGATGAACAGAAACCTGCTCCAGGTCTTTATTGGTTTCAAAATAAGGGATACAAAGGATCCGGCTCAGGGATTCTTTTATCTGGAAAATGTTACTGATAACCAGGCTGATGTTAAAAACCTCATGTCGCCGGAAAAGCCGGCTGTAACTGATCCGTTTGCAGAAGCTGTTGAAGTTTGCCGGAATGCAAAAAAGATCATAGTTGTTCCCGGTTATGGAATGGCATTTGCCCAGGCTCAGTTTGATGTGGTAAAGTTTGCCACCCTGCTGGAACAGTCGGGGAAGGATGTAAAGTTTGCCATTCATCCGGTTGCCGGCCGGATGCCCGGACATATGGACGTATTGCTTGCAGAAGCTGAACTATCTTATGATAAGCTTATTGAAATGGATGATATAAATCCGGAATTTGAAAAAACCGACCTTGCCATTATTGTAGGAGCATGTGATGTGGTTAATCCTGCTGCTACTACTCAAAAAAATACCCCTATATCCGGTATGCCGATTCTTCTGGCCCATATGGCCAAAAGGGTACTTATCTGTAATCTCGATGATAAACCGGGATATTCAGGAATCGATAATCCTTTGTATAAAAATGAAAAAGTAATTATGCTCCTTGGCGATGCAAAGGAAACTCTGAGGGAACTTATAAGCAGATATAGCGGTTCTGAGAATTGACCTGTCAACAACTGTGGTTTGATATATGCTGATAAATAACTTTCCCGGCAATTCGGATTACTAAATCCACATAATCAGGGAACGTATCCATTGATTTAATATCAGGATAAGAATAATTATCCCGATTACCAGGGAGAACCTTTAAGTAAACTATAAGCACTGGATGGCTGGAGTTCCTTGGTGAAGCAAGGTCAAACCCAGAATATTCCCGGTTATTCTTGGTCATGGAATCAAAAAGCCCTGCAATAATCATAATTACAGGGCTTTAATTTTTCTCTCTGCTCCCCAGGTAGGGCTCGAACCTACGACCTACGGATTAACAGTCCGCCGCTCTGACCAGCTGAGCTACTGAGGAATATTAAATTGATTGCTCTTGCGTTAAGCGTCGCAAAAGTAAGGGCTTTTAACGAATTAAGCAATATCTTTAACGAAAATTTTGTGATGAAACTCACATGATTGAATTCAAACGCAAACACGTAATAAATATAATTTTCAATCATGTGCAGTTCCATCCGACCATTAAAATAAAATATATGCGCATGAAAAGAATCCTGGGAATGGGGAATGCCCTGGTCGATGTTGTGACAATGATCGACAATGATAAACTTCTTGAAAAATTCAATCTGCCCAAAGGAAGCATGCAGCTTGTAAACACTGAAAGATCTGAGATCATCATGTCAGGCACAAAGCAATTTAAAAGGACATTCACTTCAGGCGGATCAGCGGCAAATACCATACACGGACTTGCAATGCTCGGGACCTATACAGGATTCATTGGATCTGTTGGCAGGGATGAAACCGGCGATTTCTTCGAGAATGAAATGAAACTCGCCGGGGTAAACACCCTGTTGCTGCGCCGGAACAACCCTACCGGAACAGCAGTCGCTCTGATTACACCTGATTCGGAACGTACATTCGCAACCTGCCTCGGAGCAGCTGTGGAACTAAATGCAGAAGACCTGCATCCGGGATTATTCAGGGATTATGACATCTTGTATCTCGAAGGATATCTTATAAATAACCTCGCGCTTGTTGAATCGGCCTGCAGGATGGCCAAAGAGAACGACCTTACCATAGCCCTCGACCTGGCCAGCTACAACGTTGTTGAAGCATACCGGAAGGAATTTTCCGGCATAGTGAATGAATACGTTGATATCCTTTTTGCCAATGAGTCAGAGGCAAAAGCCTTTACAGGATTGCCGCCGCTTAAGGCATTGGAAAGCCTTACCGGTATCGCAGAAGTGATAATCTTTAAAATGGGTGCCGACGGCTCGTGGATAAAGAGCGGAAAAGACATTATAAAAATCGCTGCTGAACCCGTATCCTGCAAGGACACTACCGGTGCAGGAGATCTCTATGCCGCCGGATTCCTTTACGGATTCGCCAATAATCTGAATCCTGAGAAATGCGGATCTCTGGGTTCGCTTATGGCCGGAAAAGTGATTGAAATAACAGGCGCCCGGATGGATGAAAAAAGGTTTGCCGATATAAGGGATATAATAAGCAAGATTACCCGGGAATGATCCTAACAGAAAAGTCAAAAGGGGAAATTATCCCGGCATTGAAAAAAGTCGGGGCAATAACGCTGAAAATCGTCCTTTCATTTGCTGTTCTCGGAATTATCTTTATCATCCTGGTATCCGCCGGGGTGTTTGGGCGCCTTCAAACCCAAAGCAACCTGCTGAACTTCAGGAATGCAGAAGCCACAACAGTGTTGTCAGAGGAAGGAGAGGTAATCGGCAGGTTCTTTTATGAAAACAGGACAAAAGAAGTAATACTGGCCCTTCCCCTGGTTGCCCTGACCCTTAGAAAAGTGCAGGCCAGCCCTGTACTTTTGGAAAAGATCGTTCCGCGAAGAGATGCTGATATGACAAGGAGAAAGAGAAGGGCATTTTTCGAAAGGTTATTCAAACGATGAATTCATATTCCCGGGAGCGTTGTACACAGTGAATGTCAGCGAAGAGCCCTGTTTTGTGCGGTTTAAAAAAAAGCCTTTCCGCTCAGATTGCAGAAAGGCTTATTATACAGTAATGATTTCAATGGATCAGTTGAACGGAATTATCACTCCGGCATTGATGCCGAACCATGACAGCGTCTGACCATCAGCAAAAATATTGTGCATTTTTATGTTCGCACACAGTTTCAGGTTTTCTTTCAGATCGTAAAGAATCCCTACAACGGGACTCAGCCCAAAATACAATTCGCTGTCGCTACTCGATTCACCATCGAATTTCCATTTAACCCCGAAACTGTAGATGCCAAGATCAGCACCTACATAAGGCTTTATTGCATCACCTCCGAAATGGTACTCGAAAAGACCTGTGACAGGAATCATTGAAAATGACACGTCACTAATTTCTGCGCCGAACCTGTTATATCCAAGGTTCAAACCTACTGCCATGTTTTCCTTAAACATGTATTTTCCATTTAGGTTGATCCCAAAGCCCATGTTGGCACCATCGCCAAAATCACCAATCGGCGCCTGAAGGCCGAGAGTAGCTCCGCCGTGGAATTGGGCATTGGCGCTGAAAGAAAAGAAACAAAACAAAGCAAGAAACAATAACGATAATTTTTTCATAGTTAAGTTTTTAAAATTGCCTACTCATATGTTTTTCGGCTGCCACATCCTACTCTGTTAAGGATTTTCGGACACCTCCCCTGATATCATAACCACAGATATACTACGGATTATGAAAACGACTGCTTATATAAGTTTATTATCAGCCCTTACCCTGGTATATATTAAAAATGTCAACTATGTGATTATTAATATTGTTATATTAGTTTATTAAACATGGCGAAACGGCAAAAGGCCTTGATATTGAGTTTGTTAGACCTGCTTCGTCAATGCTAATATAACAAAAGATACCAAGGTCGAAAACAAATATACATTATTATCAGATACATAAAAAGAATTCATCGGCTTATTTATCGAATTTAAACGGTTTGCTCTGAAAAACAGGTCTATGGATTTAAATCCAATGCATAATAAGTAAAGAAAAAGCCAATATCGGAGAAATGCCGGAACATTCACATTTAAATGTGACCTAACTTTATCCGGACAATTCCGCGTATGCTTTGCCGCCAGACAACCGGGAATCTGGTTTGTAAGCCCGACAAAGCCACTGTAATCGTTGGGATTTGTTTTAACTGGCAGTTCTGACCCTGTAACCTCTGAGTCCAAAAAACAAGATAAATGCAAAACAAACCAGAGGTATTATGAAGCCGTAGGCCATTTTGGAAACATCGGCTATTCTGCCCATTATCATCGGGATAATTGCTCCCCCGGCTATTGACATGACCAGCACTGATGAGCCTTTTTTGGTAAGAGGACCCAGTTCCTTAATCCCGAGAGCGAAAATAGTAGGGAACATCACCGACATGAAAAAATACGTCGAGAAGAGAGCTATTACAGAAATCCAACCCAGACCGATCACCACAAGGATCATGGTGATAACATTCATCAGTGCATAAAATGCAAGGAGCCTGTTAGGACGCACCAGTCTCATGAACAGGGTGCTTCCTGAAAATCTTCCAAGCCAGAAAAGCCCCATCCCTCCGATTCCAAGTATCTGGGAAGCCTGTTGATTCGTCACGGTTGGGATTTCTTCGGTAACATAATTTATAAAGAAGCTGTTCACACCGGTTTGGGCAGCAACGTAGAGAAACTGGGCTATCACTGCAAACACAAAATGAGGATATTTAAGCAGATCCTTTATGCTTCCTCCCCCTTCATCGGGGCTACCGGAAGCAGAGGATGATTCTTCCTTTATCTCGGGTAGAGTGACTCTCCAGAACAGGATAGCTACTATCAGTACCAGAGTGCCTATAAGCATATAGGGCAATGCAATGGATGAGAATTTGTTCCCGGTGTCTCCACCTGAGAAAATAAGCATTCCCCCGACCAACGGCCCGGCTATCCAGCCAAGTCCGTTGAATGACTGTGAAAAGTTTATCCTCCTTTCACCGTATTCCGGAGGACCGAGTATTGTGGTATAAGGATTTGCGGCCGTTTCAAGGCATGTAAGACCGCAAGCTATTACAAAAAGGCAGAACAGGAAGCTTCCGAAAGTCTGTATCAGTGTTGAAGGTAACATCAGGAAAGCTCCCGCGGCAAACAGCAGCAATCCAAAAATGATCCCCCTTTTATACCCGAACCTCTGCATTACCATCCCGGCAGGAATAGCCATTAAAAAATAACCGCCATAAAACACAAACTGCACCAATGCCGATTTGGCTCTTGACATATTTAGCAGTTCCTGAAAATGCTTGTTCAGAACATCGAGGCAACCATGGGCAAAACCCCAAAGGAAAAACAAACTGGTGATAAGCACAAAGGGAATCATAAACCCTTGATAAACAAGCCTCTGTTTACCCGCGGTTTTAGTAAGGTCCTGTGTCATGGTAATGAGTAATTGGTTATTACAATATTGATAGGATTTCTGATTTTTCCAAGTTTTTCAGTTTTTTTTAAGTGGCTTAACCGGTTAATTATCCTAAGCCTGTTAGGGTTCCTTATGATATTGACAAATGATTGCCTTGTACTTTGAATTCAACAGGATGCGTTGCGTTCTTTACAATAAGATTTCCCTTAATTGTTCCGGTACCACTATGAAATGACATGCTTTCTATGATCTCAAAAACTGATACAGCTTACTTATCAACTGAAAATATTGTCCGATCTTTATTTCTGCTGAGCATCCATATTTAAATTGATGTTAATCTGTAGATGTCTTAATAATAATTAAGATTTGCTATGCTGATTTAAAGAACAAGCATAGGACTTTTGTTTTATAAGAATTAGTAAATAAAGGATTTACAGGGGAAAAGGACTCACATATTTTGTATGTTCATGCCTCCGCTGACTTCGAAAATCATCCCTGTTGAGAAATCCCAGTCTCCGCGTGCTATTGATGCAACTGCTTTCCCAATGTCCTCGGGGAATCCCCATCTTTTCATAGGAACGAGGCCTTTATCAATCATTTTGTCATATTTGTTTTTCAACCGTATTGTCATATCGGTCTGAATGATACCAGGGCGGACTTCACACACAAGTATCCCTTCTCCGACAAGTCTGTCGGCAAACACGGTCGAAGCCATGCTCAGTCCTGCTTTTGATATGCAGTATTCAGTCCTGTTAGATGATGACCTTTCAGCTGATATTGAGGTAATGAAAATTATAACAGGCCTGTATCCCGGTATTTTTTCCCTCATCCATATCATTTCCCTGGCGATTTTCTGGGCAAAGAAGACAGGTCCTTTAAGATTAATGTTCATTACCCGATCATAGCTCTCCTCTGACATTTCCAGAAGGTCCTTGCGCTGGAGGGGAGCCACGCCTGCATTATTTACAAGTATATCTATACGATCGTACCTGTCCAGAATACTCTTAACAGCTTCTTTATGACAATCCATGCAGGAGATATCAAGACCTAACGGGAAAAATTGTGCATCGGATTTTCCAATTTCACTGGCAAGGATCTCCATGCCTTCACTGTCAACTGACCTGGCAATAGCAGCAATGTCATAACCTTCGCGGGCAAGAGCAATAGCAACTGACCTGCCGATCCCCCTGCTTGCGCCTGTAATCACTGCAACTGGTTTACTGTTCATAGGAAAGAGTTAAAATCAGGTTTCCAGTAATCAAGGGATAAAGGTAATAATTTGTCTGATCTGGTCAATATCTGATGGAATTATCTTCCAGATATTCACGCCACACTTTTTCGAACCAAAGATTCTGACCAGGTATGTTCCTTACTTCTGCAATCCGGGTTACCACCTTCCCTCCGCGATAGTTGATTTCAAGTATCCCTTTTTCCACCTTCCGGTTATATCTGCACAAGCCTGTTAATGTTTTGCCTCCGGCAAGATCTCCTGGCCATGTGCCTTTGGTTGATGTTACAATATAAGAACCCCTGCTCCTTCCTCCCTTTCTGATATAAGTATTTATGGCTTTCAGCCAGAGGAGATGGGAGAGACAGTTGTCATAAGCAATAAAACACTCCTTGAGGTTATGAACATTTGATGCCCCCAGTCTTTCAGGAAGTGATTCAAAAAGGCTTTCAGCTTCAGCTGCTGCCTCAGCTGTATCCTCTGCATTCCTTATAATTGCTGCACAGGCCGACATTCTTTTTCTTATTTCGTTAATGATTTCCCTGGCGTCGTTTCTCTTTCCACGGGATAACCATTTTTTTGCTATTTCAAGTTTCGCCTCTATATCTGTGTATGCATCTGCAAGGAACTTATCATCAGCCGGAGGCTCAACCCTGTATTTCGCTGAAATAAACTGTGCTGCCCTGAAGCTTCCGACCTGACCGGCATTCAGAGCCGATCCTCCAGGCCGCTTAACTCCATGTGATCCATTGATCTCACCCACAGGAAATAAATGCTTCAGGTCTGATTCCCACCATATATTACCTTTCAGGCCTCCGTTGCTGTGCTGGGCGCAAACGGCAACTTCCACCGGTTCTGCCTCAAGGTCAATGCCATGATCTCTGAAAAGCCGGAAGGCCGGATCATTTATTGCCTTCAGCCTTTTAACGGGAGAATCCTGGAGCGATCCCGATTTTTCGAGATAATTCCTTACTGTATCATCCAGCTTATCGGGGTGAAACTCTCTGTCTCCATTCCAGGTAAGATTTCTCCTGTAATCAATGAACACTTTTCTGTCTTTTTCTTTCTTTTCGCGATAAACAAGAACATCTATGAGAGATGATCCGTGGTTTGCTATTTTTTCAACATCAAACGGCCATTGATAGCCCTTTAAAAAAATTGCTCCGGTAATGCTTTTATAATCCGGAAAGTGTTCATTCAGAAATTCATATTCAATGTCAGAACCATTGTCTTTTGAGAAATAACGTGGAATCACCTGCTGATAACTGCCGGAAAGGTTCCACCTGAACCCTGTTGAAGCAATTCCAAACTGGGTTTCAGTCAGATTCTGCCCTGTTGCGCCTGCAGCGAAAGCCATGCCGGCCGAGCCGGTTTGCGATGCCGGGTAAACACTGTTCTCATATATATCCCCCGGTCCTCCTGTACCAAGTATAATGTTTGTGGCATTGAACAGCACAAACGATCCTTCAGGATCATTCCGGTCAGTGTTAATGGCCAGAGCCCCGACAACCGACGACTTGTCTGCGCCTGTAAGCAAGGCAACAACATGGTGATGATCAAGAACTTCAATGTTTCGTTTCTTCACCTCAGAGGCAAGAACCCTGAACATCATCTGTGATGTATAGGGACCGGCTGAGGTCGCCCTTGCACGCGGATCATGATCGGTTTTATAACCTGCCCATGAACCGAATTTATCATGTGGAAACGGCACTCCCAGGTTCACAAGCTTCATAAAAGCCCTTACCGATTCCTGCGCTTCGCAGAGAGCTATGTCGCCATGCATGCACTTCCCCCGGAAAAGGTCTCCGGCCATACGCTGAACTGAATCAGGCTCCCTGCCGCTCAACGAAAGCTTATAATAAGTCTGTTTGTCTGAACCGGTATTGTTTGATGTCCCTTCACCCCATCCTGAAGTTACTATCATTATGTCGTCCTGCCCCAGCGAATGGAGGCTTACGGCGGCATTGAGTGCTGCTGCCCCGCTGCCTATAACGAGCGTGTTCACACTGTAGTACTGAATCTGATATTCGTACAGATCAAGCCTGCTTTTTCTCATCAGCTATCAGTTTCTTAAGTTCATTGCCATAAATTTCCCTGTCGCGTATCACGCAGCCGCCTGGCCTCAGGTTCCTTATCAGCCTTGTACATCCCGAGCAGGCAATACATACCCTGGATGGATCAGCCTTGCCAGACTTCATCAGATCAGCTGGCATGTCGGGATATGCAAAGGAATTTCTGCCAAAACCAATAAGTGAAGCCAGCCCATTCCTGATTACAGCAGCTCCAACATTGGGAGCAAACTGCCTTAAATATGAATAGGCGCTTCCTGCAAACAGCATTCCGGGAAATTCCTTCTGAAACAATGAAGTTGCTGCTATCATGCGGATAACCCCGGTCAACGGATGCTCATCCGGCACTTCCTGTCCGGGCACAGGTGTATCAAAAGGCCTGGTTACATATGGATTATGATAGGGACTTCCAAGGGTGATATTCACAAGACGCATTCCTGATGACTGCAGATTAGAAATAAGCAACAATGCATCAGAATAGTCGGGTCCATTATCGGGGCTGGTGCCAAAGCCTCCCTGATAAAGATCAGAAACACCAAGCCTGGTGGTAACAATAATCCCCTTAACCTCACTTTTAATTCTTTCAAAGGTTTCAAGCATAAACCTGAAGCGTGAAGCAGTATCTTCGCCTCCGTAGATGCTGTTTACCCTGTTACGGGCCCCGAGAAGTTCGATCATAAGGTAACCATGGCAGGCTTTCAGGTCAACTGCATCGAAACCGGCCTGTGCAGCTAGTTTTGCTGCCGACACATACTCATCCTGTATCTTCTTCAGGTCATCGTCGGTAAGTATATATGGAGGAATGCGATCCAGAACAGGGTTTGGGGATGCCACAAGGGGTCTTGGATATCCTTCTGGTTTGCTGTAGCGTCCTGAATGGGTAAGCTGGATTATAAAAAATGGATTGAATCCCTCTTCGCGGGAAGCAGTTTTTACATCATCTACCAGACGGGAATAATTTGTTGCATTTTTATCATGCAACCACAACTGACGAGGATTTGACCTTCCATCGGCCGAAACAGATACAGCTTCGGACCAAATTACTGAACTTCCTCCCCTGGCATAACGCAGATAGCGTCTTGCTGTAAGCTCTGTTGGAGAACCGTCAGGGCCGGAATCATAACCTTCCATTGGCTGCACAACAAACCTGTTGGCTAAAGTAAATCCGCACAGGTCGATGGGAGAAAACAAGGGCGAAATATCCTCACTGTAAGGAAGCTCATATCCCAGCTCTACTGCTTTGCGTATCAGATCATCACTGTTCCTATACCGAAATCTTTCATGCATGGATTTTTTCAGGAAAGATATTAATAATTTCCTCAGTTTCCGAAGCGCGGATTGACTACATTATTGTATATCGAACCGAAAGTATAGGAAATACTGCCCCCGGCATTTATCCAGTAACTTGATGCAAGTTGTTTAAGCTGGAGCAGGCGATCGGCTTCGGATATTTCTCCTTTTCTGAGGTTTGGCTGGAAATTGTTATAGGAGATCCCTCCATTTAATGACAACGATAAACCCTTGACTATCCTCAACCTCAGGTACCCGTATAAATAAATGGCATGCCTGGTAATATCATTAAGAATATTTGATTCTGTAAGTGAAATGTTTATTGAACCCCATTTTTCCTGCACCTTGTAAGCAACTCTTAGTTCATGCTTAAAGAAATTGTCTGTCATACGGTCATAAATGGTTGAGTCAATATAGTTGTTGTACGAATAACCTATGCCGTAAAGGATCCTCAACTGCTTATGCGTGGCAGCGGAGTAAGGATAAAGGTCGTACTCTATGGCAGGCATTAATTCAGTATAAAAATTGAAATTTGACTCGGTTGACGTGCCATTATCCCACATCAGTCCTGCTGACCAGTGGTTCCCAAGGCTTTTGACCATAATAATGTCGAGGGAGTTGCTGCTTTTGAGGTATGTTGTGTCAGTCGCCTCATCAATGAATCGTCGTCTATTGGTACTTTGGTCAAGATCAACTTCAAATTTGATATCCGGGGTAATTCTTGAGACATTTATAGAATTCCAGATCTGGAAGCGTTTGGCTGTTTCTTCAGCTTCAAACCGTGGACTTGATGATATTTCAAATACCCAGTTATTCCAATTGTCTTCAACCGGTTCAGCCTCAAGTGTGGGATTATGACTTATCCTTATTTCGTTTGCAAGAGGAGTACGGGCAATATATCTCATCAGCCCCATCTTCAGAATATTCGTTCGCTTTTCCCTGATCACCGGCCCTGTCATGTCGGGACTTGTTGATAAAGTCACGGTATCGTTCATTCCTGCAAAATCCCTTTGCCCGGTAAAAGTGTATGTGTAAAGGTTTCCACCGTTTCCGGCTGCCTGCGTTGTGACGTTTACATATACCTGTGCCTCGCGGTAATCTCTTACATAGTTCACATATGGTATTTCCTGCCTGGTATAATTCATGTCACAATTACGGCAGTCGAGAAAGATTCTGACGGCATTATTGCGCGATGTGTCTGGTCTCAAGTCCGGCACCACAGAAA
This sequence comes from Bacteroidales bacterium, assembly GCA_040769065.1. Classification (GTDB taxonomy): domain Bacteria; phylum Bacteroidota; class Bacteroidia; order Bacteroidales; family VadinHA17; genus LD21. The sequence goes on along the minus strand of JAXGLU010000001.1, from coordinate 2,638,760 downwards.
TAATTATCTCAGACCTGCTATCTTCTTTTTTTGCCAAAGGGCCTGCGGATGGTATTCGAATTGGCTCCTGCGGTACATGTCCGATTGTTGTATCGGCCCTGCGTATTGTATCTGTTACGGATTCAGGCGTTTGCCTCTGCATCTGGACTGATCTGGAATCAAACGGCAGTATCAGGAAATCTGCTATCCCAAGCAATTCAAGATTCGGCATAAAACCGTTTATTTCATCCATGTCCGAAAATCCGGTTATCCAGACCTTAAACAGACCATTTTCCTGAACAACTTCAACATCCTTGCTTATCACTGCAGAAACTTTTTCCTTCAATGCATTTGCGCTGCTTTCCTGATTGAAAGTGCCAATCTGGATTGCCATTTCCTGCAACCTGTTCGCTGCTGTCTTTTCCCCCGTTTCACTATATGCCGTAAGCGTCGCAAGTGTTATCAACGCTATAACTAAAACCAGCATATTTTTCATTTTACAGGAGTTGGATTTAATAAATTTAAGGGTTGATAATGACTTTCATTTTAATAATCAAGCACAAAGATGGGAATATTATCATTGAGTTATAAATTCTAACATTATGATTTAACTATTTTTATCAATTTTAACAATTCATTTTATTCATCTTCATCCTCAAGCATCCAGTCATAGACCGGCTTCTGGGGACCCTCTTTTCTAAACCAGATTGCCAGTACTAATCCTGAAAAAAATCCGAGCATATGTGATTCCCAGGAAACATTCCTGTAAATTCCCGGGAATATTCCCCACACCATTGATCCATACAGAAAGACAATAAGCAGCGAGAGGGCAACGAGCCTGAAGTAACCTCTGAGTATACCACTAAAAAAAAGAAAAGAAGCCAGGCTGTAAACAAGTCCGCTTGCCCCTATATGCCATGCATCCCTTCCTGCAATCCAGACCAGGAACCCTGTAAAAAGCCAGGCTAGTGATAATATCTTCATTGAAATCTCGGAATAGAAATAAAAAAGAGCTGTTGAAAGCAGAAACAGTGGAATAGAATTGCTAAGAAGATGTTTGAAATCTGCGTGAATGAACGGCGACAGAAGGACTCCCGGCAGGCCTTTCAGTGTCAATGGATATATCCCGCCTACGGTAAATGCAAAACCGAAAATAACTTCCACTGACTTTACAATCCACATAAGACAGATCAGAATGAAAGGTATAATAATGCTCAGACGAATCCTTCTCTTGAAATGGGCACTTTCGGTTTCAATTTGTGATTCAAGATTTGCCATTTTCCTGTTCGTCAATAAACTCTCACACCCACGCACCTCTTCACCCTTACTACTGCTTCTCTGATCACTCGTCCCTTCCAGGAAATACTATCCCTGCCGATTCCCTTATCCTGTCAAGTGTTCTTATCAGATCAAGACTGAAGGAATGAGGAACAATATTGCTTTGGATCCGGCCTTCATTAAGGCAATTCATCACCTCCATAGCTTCGAAATGATACCCCATTCCTTCAGGTATAAGAGAGAATTCTTCACTTTCACCGCCATGAGGAGATACAATAAGCTTCTGCGACATATCCCTGCCTCTTGAAAAACTAAGATTCCCCTTTTCACAGTAAATGTCACTTCCTATTCCAGCATTTGTTCTGAATGAACTGTAAAAATTAGCCATCTGCCCTCCCTTGTAACCGAAAATCACTGTAATGGAATCTTCACAACCCGATGCGGCAAACGATGCCCTGGACAAAATCTCGTCAGGGACTCCCATAAACGTCAGTACGTCTATAACAGGATAGATTCCAATATCGAGCAGAGAGCCTCCCCCCAGGTTCAGATTGAATTTGCGATCAGCCGGATCATACGAAGCCTGGTATGAAAATCGGGAACTCATATGTATAACCTTCCCCAAAGTGCCGGATTCCACTATCTCCTTTGCCTTCCTGTAAACAGGCTGAAATGGCGGCCATAAAGCTTCCATAAGGAATAGCTTTTGCTTATTTGCCTCCTCAATCATGATTTCAACCTCACGGCTGTTAAGGGCAAAGGCTTTTTCGCAAATCACGGCTTTACCGTTCCTGAGGCAAAGCATCGTATGCTCAAAATGAAATGAATGTGGTGACGCAATATAAATTATGTCAACTTCACGATCGGCTGCCAGTTCTTCATAAGATCCGTAGAAACGACTGAACCCATAGGTTTTGGCAAAATTCTCAGCTCTTTGAGCATCCCGCGATCCCACTGCAGCCAGCTTTGCATTACCAAGTAATTTCAAGCCTCTGGTAAATTTCGCTGCCATCTTTCCGGGGGCAAGTATCCCCCAATTGTATTGCTTCATAGCGTAAATGTTTGGATAAATATAAATATTAAATATCAATATAAGGGCAACTTGGTAGCAGGATCAGCCTGCATTATGTCATTGTATGTTGTCCCTGTCATAGTTAAATTATTTTTTAAGAGACTGATATTTGAGGGTGTTATGTATTGCATGGTAATATTATTTATATATATCTTTGCAATGTAATGTTTTATTATTCATATAGTAGTATAATATTTATAGTTCTAGACAATCCGGACATCCGGATTGTTGCACAGCACAGTACTTAAAAATCTTAAAAACATCAAAACAGATAATTACGATGAAGATAACAGTAAGTGTAAACATCGGAGGCTCTTCGTTCAATGTTGACGAAGATGCCTATTCGGAACTTAAGAGATACCTGAAGAATCTTGAGATCCATTTTGCTGATGAAGAAAGTGCCTCAGAGATCCTGGCGGATATTGAATCACGAATCTCGGAGCTTTTCAGGCAGAAGTTGACAACCTTTAAACAGGTGATAACCATTGATGATGTAAATGAGGTCACTGCCATTCTTGGAAGCCCTGAAGATATTTCCGACAATAAGGGTCCTTCAGCCGGGGATAAATTTTCAGCACCCGGTGCCCACCGGATGTACCGTGACACTGACCACAGAGTCATTGGGGGTGTATGTGCCGGCATGGGAGCTTACTGGAACATAGAACCCTGGATAATACGTATTATAATTGTTGCCCTGACGATGACAGGAGGTCTTGGAATACTGATCTACCTGATACTATATATTGTACTCCCTGAGGCAAAGACCACTGCTCAGAAAATTGAGATGAAAGGTGATCCCGTGAATATCCACAACATAAAAGAATCGGTGAAGAAAGAGTTTGATGCCGTGAGGAAGAACATGAAACTATAGGCTTTTAACTGAGTTACAAAACTGAAAACAGAAAACTGAATATTATGGATCTTGAAAACACAAAAGCACAGATGCGAAAAGGGATACTAGAATACTGCATTCTTTCTGTTCTGTCGAGGAATTCCTGCTATTCAAGCGATATAATAAAGGAACTTAAAGAAGCCAGGCTCATTGTAGTAGAAGGTACTCTCTATCCTCTGCTTACCCGCCAGAAAAATTCCGGACTTCTAAGCTACAGATGGGAAGAATCCCCGCAGGGACCTCCGCGGAAATATTACGAGTTAACCAAGTCAGGGCGCAATTATCTTAAAGAGCTCGACAAATCATGGAAAGAGCTGGTCGAATCGGTAAACCTTATCAGGAAACGGCAGTTAAATCATTTGAATCAATAGTTTCTTCTTTATTGCCGACATCATCTTTTTTATTGATGCCCGTTTTTTGCTGATTTTTGACGTTATGTTTCTATCTTTGATAAGTATTGATGTTAAAATGAAGTGATATGATAAAAAACAAATGGCTGGCAGTTGTAATTATTTGTGCATTATTTTGCGCTTATTCATGCAAAACTAAAAAGATCTCCGGTGAGGAAGAGGACCTGACCCAATATGTAGATCCTATCATAGGAACAGCTCATTGCAGATGGTTTCATGTTGCCCCCGGTGCTAATCCTTTCGGAATGGCAAAGCCCGGTCCTTCAACTGACGGCCATCTTGGAAATTTAACAGGATGGGAAGCTGTGGGCTATGATTTCAGGCACAACTCGATTGAAGGATTCCCCAATTTTCATGAATTCCAGGTGGGAGGAGTTGTTTTCATGCCGACATTCGGAGAACTTAAAACAATACCAGGACCTGTTGATTCAAAAGGAGAGGGATACAGATCGGCTTTTGACAAGAAGGATGAAATACTTAAACCGGGTTACTATTCGGTAATCCTTAAAGATTATGGCATCAGGGCAGAACTCACCTCTACAGACAGGGTAAGTTTTCACCGCTATACATTCCCTGCCGGAGAACAATCACACATATTGTTTGATATCGGTAACAAGCAGGGGGAAAGCGGGGAAGTAAAAGACGCAAAAATAACATATACAGACGATGGCCGGATAGAAGGCTTTGTGGAAACTTATCCGGAATATGTAAAAAAATACCATACCGGGGCAAGTGTGAAAATGTTCTTTTCTGCAGTAGTTGACAGCAAACCTGTTTCCTATGGCATTTTTCACGGGAAAAATACAGAACCGGGACAAAACGAAGCTTCCGGAAAAGGAGCCGGATTATATCTCACCTTCACAACTGAAGACAATGAAAGCATAACTATCAAAGCAGGGTTATCCTATACTTCAGTGGACAATGCAAGGCTCAATCTCGAAACCGAAGCAGACGGATTAAGTTTCGACGACGCAAACGCCATGGCACACAGGAAGTGGAATTCGTACCTGGGAAGAATCCGCGTGGAAGGCAATAACACTGAAGACAAAATAAAATTCTATACTGGCCTTTATCACGCTCTGCTGGGCCGCGGTCTGGCCAGCGATGTCAACGGAGCTTACCCGAAACATGATGGCACCAACGGTATGTTGCCAACAGGGAAAGATGGCAAGCCTGATTTCAAATTTTACAATACAGATGCGATCTGGGGAGGACAGTGGAACCTGCTGCAACTGTGGGCTCTTGCTTATCCGGAATATACCCTTGACTTTGTCAAAACCCACCTTCAGGTGTACGATGATGCCGGATGGTTTGGCGATGGTCTTGCCTGCAGTAAATACGTTTCAGGGGTAGGAACAAACCAGGTCCCACTGGCTGTTGTAAACGCTTATATGTGCGGCATCAGGGATTTCGATGTTAATAAGGGCTATGAAGCATCTCTGAAAAATGAAATTACATCTGAAAACAGGGTTTTTGGAGCTGGTAAAATGGATGTGGGTAAATTTGTCAGGTACGGATATGTCCCCTATTTGACTTCAGGAGAAGGAGCAGATGAATTATGGAGATTCTCCTGCTCTCATACCCTTGAATACTCATTCACTTCTTATGCTGTAGCCCAGCTGGCAAAGGAGCTTGGCAAACACCAGGACTACGATATGCTTATGCAACTCTCCAAAGGATGGGAGAAAATCTTTCATCCTGACAGAAAAATGATGTGGCCAAAGCTTGAAAACGGTGAATTTTATGAAGAATTCGACGCAACAGAGCCCCACAACGGATTCCAGGAGGGAAATGCCTTACAGTATTCATTTTACGTGCCTCATGAACCTGAAAGCATTGTTGCCAGAATAGGCAAGGAAGAGTTTAACACCAGGCTTGACAGTACCTTCCTTATATCTCAAAAAGACATTTTTAGCGGAGGAACCGAAATACATGCCTTTGCCGGAATAACTAAACCTTATAATCACGGAAATCAGCCATGCCTTCATACTTCCTGGCTCTTCAACCATTCCGGGGAACCATCAAAGACCCAAAAGTGGGTAAGAGCCATTCTGAATGACTTTTACGGAACTGAAGGAATTCATGGCTACGGATACGGACAGGATGAAGACCAGGGTCAGCTCGGTGCGTGGTTTGTAATGTCGTCAATCGGATTATTCGATGTTAAAGGCCTTGTTGAACCCGAACCACGCTTCGGAATTGGAAGTCCGCTTTTTGACAAGATTACTATATCTCTGAATGACAAATATTACCCTGGAAAAGAGTTTGTGATAGAAACAAAGGAGAATGGAAAGGAGAATGTCTATATCCAGTCAATATCAGTAAACGGGAAAGATCAGGGAGCAACATTTGTGCCATTTCGCGATGTAATAAGCGGCGGCAGGATGGTCATTACACTCGGCAATGTCCCGAAAAATGAATACTGATTAAAGCTTTGGCAACCCCATGAGATACAGGAAGCCTTTGATGTCCCAAAAGACTGTATATTATAATGAACAGACTCTGCTTTAAACTATTCCGGACAATGTTTTATCCGGTTATATTGGACACCAGGTCTTACCGCTACAGTTTATCTGCCCTGAAAGTAATTACCACATCAGGTTAAAAATGTTAAATCTTGGGAAAGTGGTAATTTAAAAAGGTATATTTGTCTTCCTTGCGGATCTTTTATGCAGTTTATCATTTATTGTAGGGATACAGTGAGGCTGATAACTTAATTGTGCTAAATGGACAATCCTCGTTTAAAACTTAATCCTGATCATTTACTATGAAGAGATCATTAATATTATTAATTATCCTCCCGGCTTTATTTACCTTCAGATCAACTTCGCAGACATCTTCCCCGGAGCTCTACCAGTCAAAAGTCCTGACCCCGGTAAACAGCTTTACCTCTGGTGTGGAAGGACCCGCTGTTGATAAAAATGGTGTTCTTTATGCTGTGAACTTCGAACGCCAGGGGACAATCGGGCAGGTAACACCGTCAGGTGAAGCCTCGGTATTCGTTGAATTGCCGGAGGGCAGTATCGGTAACGGAATCCGTTTCGACAGTTACGGCAATATGCTTATTGCAGATTACACCCGGCACAATATCCTCAAAGTTGATATGACAACAAGAGAAATAAGCGTCTTTGCCCACGAGCCGCTTATGAACCAGCCAAATGATATAGCTATTGACAGGAAGAACAGATTATACGCCAGTGATCCTGACTGGAAGCAGCGGAAAGGACAATTCTGGAGGATCGATACAGACGGTACGACAGTGTTGCTCGACAGCATGGGTACTACAAACGGCATTGAAGTAAGCCCTGACAACAAAACGCTCTATGTCAATGCATCCCGTACCGTATGGGCCTATGACCTTTCACCAAAAGGGGAAATAAGCAGAAAACGAATACTGATTGAATTTCCTGATTTCGGGATGGATGGTATGAGGTGCGATATTAAGGGAAACCTGTATATTGCCAGGTTCGGGAAAGGAGTTGTAGCGGTGGTATCTCCGGCAGGCGAACTCCTGCGCGAGATACCTCTTATAGGGAAAAGGCCTACCAATGTTGCTTTTGGAGGAACTGACGGCAAAACGGTTTATGTGACAATGCAGGATCAGGGTAATATTGAATACTTTCTCGTGGAAATTCCGGGCAGGGAGTGGAAAATGCAGAAAAAACAGAAACCAAATAAGAAATGACACAGAGATGAAGATACATAGAAAATCAGCTATAAAAACTATTGCAGCCGGCATGGCCGGTCTTTTGGGTCCTCTATGGATAAGGTTCTGAAAGTTAATGTCTGTCTCAATGATATTGCAGATTTTAAGGCAATGAATTAAGTTTACCAGGAACGCTTCGGGAACAATCCCCCTGTAAGAACCACTGTTGCTGTTGCCAGGGGAGGAGTGCCTGGAAATTCAATAGTTGAAATGGATTGCATCGCTTATATTTAACCTAAGTAATAATAAAACCGGAATTATGAAAAAATCAATTTTTACTCTTTTATTTATGTCAATAATGGCAGCCTTGGTTGCTCAGACTCAGTCGTTTGATATTGTGATCAGGGGTGGGCATTTAATCGATCCCAGGAACAATATAAATGAACCTATGGATATTGCTGTCAAAGACGGCAAGATAGCCATGATAGCAAAAAAAATCGATCCGGCAGGAGCCGTGCAAGTGGTCAATGCCAAAGGATTTTATGTTACTCCCGGACTTATTGATATGCATGTCCACGTATATCAGGGACCAAATCTTGATCAGGCTTACATGAACGGCCCGAGTTCAGTAACCCCCGATGGTTTTACTTTCAGGGTAGGCGTTACAACAGTGGTTGATGCAGGATGTGCAGGATGGCGGACATTCCCTGAATTCAAAAGGCAGATCATCGACAGGTCGCAGACCAGGGTGCTTGCATTCCTGAACATCGTTGGAGAAGGAATGCGCGGCGGTCCGTTCGAACAAAATCTGAAGGACATGGATGCCAGGCTTACTGGGGAATATGCAAAAAGAAATTCGGAAGATATAGTCGGAATTAAGCTTGCTCACTTTAACGGGCCCGACTGGACACCAACTGACAGGTCGGTAGAAGCAGGCAAGATAGCTGACATGCCTGTTATGGTCGATTTCGGAGGAAGCAATCCGCCGCTTTCAATTGAAGAACTGTTTTTCAAGCATTTCCGCCCTGGCGATATATTCACCCATTGCTATGCAGAGCTTGGAAGCAGCAGGGAATCGATTGTTGATCCCCAAACAAAAAAGGTTAAACCTTTTGTTGTAGAAGCAGTGAAGAGAGGACTTATTCTTGACGTGGGTTACGGCGGAATCAGTTTCGCATATTCACAGGCCATTCCTGCTATTAAAAGCGGCCTTTACCCTCATGCAATAAGCACTGACCTGCATATCGGAAGCATGAACGGCGCTATGAAAGACCAGCTGACCACAATGTCGAAATTCCTCGCAATGGGAATGGACCTTCAGAGCGTTATCAATACCAGCACCTGGAAACCCGCACAGATAATTAAAAGGGAGGAGCTGGGACACCTTTCTGTAGGAGCTGAAGCTGATATTGCAATACTTAACCTCAGAAAAGGGAAATTCGGATTATTTGATTATACGGGATATAAACTTGAAACTGACAAAAAACTTGAATGTGAAATGACCATCAGGGCAGGAAGAATAGTTTACGACCTGAATGGAATAGCAGACCCGGTTATTGTCCAGAACAGAAGATCACGCAGATAAATGGATTTAACCGGCATGAAATATTTCAAAACACTGAATTAATCATTAATATTGAAGCCAAATAATTTAATCTTTATCAATTATTAAAATAAAAATCATGAAAACAGAAAGAAGATCAGCACTTAAGAAGATGTTTGCCTCAATCGCAGGCCTGGCAGGTTTAGGACTTGCTGCTAACGCTAAAACCAAAGCAACCGAAGAAAAAGAAGCAGGAAGCTTAACAACTTTTCAGAATGCTCCGCTATTTTCAGGACACACAAAATATGGAAATCTGGTTTTTATAGCCGGTAAGGGTGCTCATGTTGCTCCTTTTGAAATTAAAAATCATACTGAAATAGTACTCAAGGCCCTTGAGGACGAACTTATCAAAGCAGGCTCGTCAATGGAAAAAGTACTGAAAGTAAATGTATACCTCGATAAAATTGAGGATTATCAGGGAATGAATGAAACTTATCGCGGCCGTTTCGGAAATAAACCTCCCGTACGTACGACAGTTGCTGTTGCCAAGGGTGGTGTTCCCGGTGATTCTCTGGTTGAAATGGATTGTATTGCATATATATAAGACCGGGATTCGCAATGAAAAGAAGAAATGCAATTAAGAATTTAACAATTTTGCCGGTTGCAGGAGCTGTAGTAGGAAGCTCTATTCCGCTTGGATCAGTCATGGCTTCCACTGCAGCCTGTTCCCGGGCAAAACGAGATCTGTTTAAGGAACTTGGACTGAGAACATTTATTAATGCAGCAGGTACCTATACGGCAATGACTGCTTCCCTGATGCCTGAAGAGGTAAAACAGGCATGGCTGGATGCATCTGAAGAATATGTTCTTCTCGATGAGGTACAAGACAAGGTTGGCGAAAAGATTGCTGAAATGTGCCATGCAGAAGCTGCCACCGTAACTGCCGGATGCTACTCTGCACTGGTGCTTGGTATGGCAGGTGTTTTAACAGGAAATGATCCTAAAAAAGCCGGCCAGCTGCCCGATCTTACAGGCATGAAGTCAGAGGTTATAACACAAAAATCACATAACCACGGATATGTTCATGCTCTTACTCTTACCGGCATTAAACTGGTTGAAGTTGAAACTGTGGAGGATGTTGAAAAAGCAATCAACGAAAAAACTGCAATGATGTGGTTCCTCAATTATGCAGGCCCTGAAGGTAAGATCAAGGATAAAGAATGGGTGGCACTCGGCAAGAAGTATAATATCCCTACAATGAATGATATGGCTGCTGATGTTCCGCCTGTCGAAAACCTCTGGAAATACAACGATATGGGATTTGACCTGGTTTGCATTTCCGGAGGAAAAGGACTATGCGGACCGCAAAGTGCCGGAATCCTGATGGGAAGAAAGGATCTGATTGCCGCAGCCCGCTTAAATGCACCTCCGCGCTCTATTACCATCGGTCGTGGTATGAAGGTCAATAAGGAGGAAATAATTGCAATGTACGTCGCTCTTGAAAAATACATCAACAAAGATCACGACAAGGAATGGAAAGAGTGGGAAGACAGGGTTGCCCTTATTGAAAATTCGGCAAAGCAAATCGACGGAGTTACTACCACGGTTTCAGTTCCTCCCGTTGCAAATCATACTCCTACGCTTAATATTTCATGGGATATCAATAAAGTGAAAGTTACCAGGGATGAATTTCTTGATAAACTACGAAAGGGAAATCCATCTATTGAGGTTATGGGCGGTAGAGACAACAGCGTTAACCTGACTGTGTTCATGCTGAAACCAGGACAGGACAAGATCGTGGCTGCGCGTATTCAGGAGGAACTGAAAAACGCATCAGTTTGAAAGTATAACATATATTAAACATCTTTCTAAATAATGAAAATCAGGCATTTATTATTTGTTTGTGCATTCCTGCTCTTTTCGGGTCTGACACATTCTCAAACTTATAGTATAATAATAAAAGGGGGCCATGTAATAGACCCCGCCAACAATATCAATGAACCGATGGACATCGGCATTATTGATGACAAAATTGCCATGGTGGCAAAGAACATCAGCGAAAATGAAGGGAAAAAGGTTATTCAAGCCACAGGAATGTATGTAACTCCCGGTTTGATCGATATGCATGTTCATGTATATTACGGGACAAGAATGGACCAAGGCCTGATGAACGGCCCCAGCTCAGTGCAACCTGATGCCTTTTCATTTCGTGCAGGAGTAACAACCTTTGTCGATGTTGGAAGCTCAGGGTGGAGATCATTCCCGGCCTTTAAACACCAGACAATAGATAATTCCAGTACAAGGGTGCTTGCTTTCCTTAACATAGCCGCCGAAGGAATGCGCGGAGGACCTTTTGAACAAACCACTCTTGATATGGACCCCAGAAGGACAGCTGAATGCGCAAAGAAATATGCATCAGATATTGTTGGAATAAAATTGGCTCATTACAGCGGCCATGAATGGGCTCCGACCGATAGTGCAGTGAGGGCAGGGGTTCTGGCAAACCTGCCGGTTATGATAGATTTCGGGTCAGCCACTCCCCCTCTTTCCCTTGAAGAATTATTCATGAAACATCTTCGCCCGGGTGACATCTTTACCCACCCTTATGCTTACTTCCCTGATACAAGAGAAGCTGTGATCGATGCAAACGGCAAAGTAAAACCTTTTGTTTTTGAAGCACAAAAGAGGGGAATAAAATTTGACGTGGGGCACGGAGGAGGATCATTCCGCTGGAAGGTGGCAATACCTTCAATAAAACAGGGATTCATTGCTGAGGCAATAAGTACCGACCTGCATACAGGCAGCATGAACAGCGGCATGAAGGATATGACCAATGTGATGTCAAAATTCCTTGCAATGGGACTTACTGTTCAGGATGTCATCAACAGGTCAACATGGATTCCGGCACAGATCATTAAAAGACCCGACCTTGGAAACCTCTCCAAAGGCTCTTGTGCCGATGTGGCAGTGTTCAGCATCAGCGAAGGAGACTACGGATTCCTCGATATAAGCGGTGAAAAACTCAAGGGAAATAAAAAGTTTGTTGCCGAGCTTACTGTAAGAGCAGGCAGGGTGGTATGGGATCTGAACGGACTTTCGGCTTCCGTTGTACATTAGTTAAGATTTGTAATATATCAAAACATCGTTTACACAAGGTAAAAAAAGTACGTCCAAACAAAGCCCCCTGGGGGGTGCGCCTTCTAAGGAAGGCGAAAATTGACATATTGTTATTCAGTCTACAGGCATTACAAATGGGGTTGGACAAGTGTAAAATAGTTTGGGTATTCAATGCCTTTTCTCTGTTTTACACTGCTGGAAGTGATCAGGTCGTTCCTCTTCAATATTCTATTTATAGTCGCTATTGAAGGTGAATGTAAGCTCATACGCCTTTATCTCATATATGATGCTTAATGCACCCGTTTGAGAGTAATGACGGTCTTCCAAAGCCTTTCTGACATTGATCAACAGTTTCTCCTCTTTTCGGGGAGTTCGCTGGCGAGCTTGTTTAGGTGCAGTCGATATGGAGAGATACCGGTCATTGCCACCCACAGACCGATAACGGTTGATCCGTTTATGCACCCATTGACGCGAACGTCCAAGACTATAAACAATGTCAGATATGGGAGCGCCATGAAGATGCAGTTCCACTGCCTGTTGCTTGAAAATGAATCTATCAAACCGGACTTGAAAAACTCTAACTTAAATATTTAACCATGATTAACAGAAGAGATTTTCTTAAAAATGCGTCGGTCTTAACCGGTGCCGGTGCATTAGCATCATGGGGCATGTCGTTCGGATATGGATGCAGCCGTTCTGTATATGTCAACCTCCGCTCATATGAAAACAGATTACAGGATCGCCTGTGGATGTGGGGCCACGATACAGGAGACTATGATGGACCTGATAACGGATATAATATACCTGTAAGTCCTTCAATCAGTATGGCCGATGCCATCAGGTATATGGGAATTCCTAATGTTTGTGTAATCAGAAGATCTGGAATTCCCAGGGATGAAGAATATAATAAGCAGTTTAAAGATGTCAAGCGTATTGCCTGGGCACTTGCCATGGGTTCCAACAAGTCTTATCAAACTGTAAAAGACTATGTTCTCAGCCTGCGCGACAAAATGCCTAACCTTGGCGGTTATTTTCTTGACGATTTCTTCCACATCGATGCCAGATCGCTATCTGAAGATTCCAAAGAAGCTGCGCCTGCAGCTCTTTCCATGGATGAGATGAAACAACTTTATGATGAGACGCTGGCTTACAAGCGGCGTCTTGACCTTGCAATTGTTCTGTATACACATCAACTGCATCCGTCAATTCAACCGGTTATGAAATATGTTGATGTAGTCTCTCTCTGGATATGGACCGGAGCTGACATTCAGATGATAGAAGAAAACTTTAAGAAATACCGGTCGCTGGTTCCCGATAAACCGACGTTACTTGGTATATACATGTGGGATTTCGGTGGGAAAAAAGAACTGGACCAGAATTTTATGGTCAAACAGCTCGATTATGCACTCCGGTTGTACAAAGAAAAACAAATAGAGGGTATGATCTTTCACTGCACGCCTCTTGTTAATAAAAATCTTCTGGCAGTTGAATATGCGAAAGAATGGATCGCCAAACATGGAAATGAGAAGCGGTAACCCCCCATTTGAAGATTTATAGGGGCAAATCTGGAGAAATTAAAAGGGCAAAATAGAGTTAAATTTAATTAATTGATGATAGCCAAAACAAACCAATAGTGAAAAATAACCTTAAAGGCGGAGCAAAAGTCTGGTATGATTTCAGCCATTCATATATTCGTTCCTTAAAAAGCACTTTTAAATCTCCTTCCAAATGAAAAGAACCATTTTCCTGACCTGATAAACAAAGTAACTGAATAGCAGACTCACTAAAACAAAAGACCAGCTTTGAAAAGATTTCAAGCTGGTCTTTTATTTTAAATAAGTATTTGACTGTTAAGGCAAAATGTCTTTAAAGGGTTAAATTACAACCTGTTTGCCATGCGAGCAATTCAATGCTATGCCACCTTCCATCAGGTATAGATTACCATTTCCCTCTCGGCGTCCCAACCCATTCCTTTAACATACATTGTATACAGGCCCGGTTCGGAGAACCCGTCCCATACCACTTCATGTTTTCCGGGCTCAAGTCCATCAGCCTTCAGCCTCCATACCACATCGCCATATTTGTTCTTAACATCCACATAGACATCGCTTGTTTCGGGAACATTGACTTCCATAACGATCCCGTCGGCTGAATCAGAGCCAAGTGCCTTAATGGACGGCTTTTCGTTGTAAGCTGTTTTCCTGGTTTTCCACGCTGAGTAGTCGAAAGGCTCATCTACCAGATGATACTGATCTTCATCAAACCCGTCATAATTCCTTCTCAGGTAGAGAGTAACAAGAGGTGTTCTTTTTAATGTATCAAGGCTGACTTTTTTTGCACGGCCGTTCTCCCACAGGTAAACGGGGATATCAAATGGATCAAGAACATCTGAGAACCCACGCTCAATTCCTATATGGAAGAGCCCGAAGTTACCCGGTTCATGTCCGGCAAGCCAGTGGGATATGATGTCAACCCTGAAAGCATCCTTGCCGAAAATTATATTATTGCACATGTAATCGGCAGGTTTTCCATTGTGAGGACCTCCTGAAAAACCATCTCCGTCACGGCCGTAAATTCCCTCAACTATGTTGATACCCGTTGGGATTACGCTGTATGCGTCGATCATTCTCTGTATCCACTGTTCCATAAACAGCCCTCCTCCATATGGAGGCCGGTCCATTTTGCTTGCCCATCTCGGCATACCTTCCTGCAAATGTCTCTGCTGAAGTGCATTGACCTTTTCAAGATAATCTTCATGGAAGAATCTGTGATAGCGTTGATCGTAAGTTTTGAATACATCATAATGACCTCCGCAAAACTGATGGAATCTTTTAGCAGCGATCCCCTGCAAGTTTTTAACGGATGCCGTTATGCCCATCTGATGGGATTTTAGTTTGGCCATATTAATGAGGAAAGTATCAGGAGCTGTCATCGGAGCCATGAAACCAACTTCCTTAAATATTACACCGTTATTCACTTTGTGGAAAATAATATCTCCCTCGGGGAGATCCCAGAAATCCTTTGAAGAAAGATCCCTGAGGTCAAAGTTGTTTCTCTGTGCCATGGTTGTCCAGCCATTTCTTTCCCACATCTGGGGGCATGCACATTCCCTCAGGTAAAACTCCTGGGGGCCAACGTTCCTCACAGACTTGAGGAATCCTTCAATAAAATTAAGGTCGGTTGTGATGCCAAGGTTTGCCGTTGGATCTCTGGGGTCAATCCTGCTGCATGTCCAATTGGGCTTACAGGTAATTTTTGTTGAGTTGGGGAAACCCCTTCCTCTTTTGGTTTTTACGAACATTTCACCGGCAAGCTTGTATGCGGCATCATGTATAGCCTGGTTATTTGTTTTTTCATCAACCGAGGTAATATTAATAAATACGGCTTCAGGATGTCCCTTGATAAAAGGATGAAGGTCAAAACCTGTTTCCCGTCCTAAACCCGGAGCAGCGAGTGCGTCATAAGCGGGACCTGCCAGCCCTGCCAAACCTGCTGCTGAAGAAACTTTTAAAAAATCGCGCCTTTTCATTAATGTCTATGCAATATTAAATTTTCAACAATTGTTTAACTATTATTTCACTCTTATTACTATAACAAACTAATGCAATAATTGTTCCAATGAAGGTAACTCTCCTTAGCAATGTCAGGTTGCAAGGGGTTGTCCTTCCGGATATCGTATTTTTCTTTTCGGTCCTTTATAGTCATTTCTTTTTGCAGTGAATTGAGCACGCAGGTATTCACCAAGGTAAATGCCTCCTGTAATAGTATCACCTGAAAGCTTACCCGAAAATATAAATGGAACATTATCTGCTATCATTCGTTCTGAACTGCTCAGTTTTACTTCATCGCCATCAATGGTGCCGACCATTTCACGGAGCGAAAAATCTCCCTTGTGGGAACCTTGTATCCAGTTGCCATCCTGTTCAATAAAGAATGTATGCTGGCTTTTACTGCTATAGAATTCAATATCGACAGCCCATCGTCCGCTTATATCAGCAACAGGGGGAGCCATCTCTTTTGGCTTCGGATACTTCTTTGAAAGTAATTCATGAACCCTGTCAGCCACAATTTTGTCATTTCCTGGCTGCATCTGTCCTGAGGTAATCCGCAAAAATGTTGTGCCATCCTGTTCGCTGTTACCACTGTGAACGGCTATACGCGGTTTAGTAGTTGAAAGCATTTCAGCAATTTCCGGACCTGTTATGTTGAATTTCTCAGGGTCCCATGAAACTATCAGAACGGGACTTCTGTTATTAAGCCCTACCGGTTCTCTTAAAGTTGTAGTAATTCCTTTTATTGATGATAACTTTTTGGAGATGTTATCAAGATAAGTCATCCACGTCCTGTATTTTTCAACGTGATCCCTTTTCACCCAGGCTTCCACTGCAGCCAGCATTCCAAGCATCTCTTCCTTTCCAACCTTATTATCCCTGCCAGTACCATGATGGGGTGAACTGGCCTGCCATGCCGACATTAGAATGTCTTTCCTTCCAAGTAGCAATCCGGCACATTGCGGTCCGCAAATTGCCTTTCCACCGCTGTATGCAACAACATCTGCGCCAGCCTGGAGATGGACATTAGGTATAGTCAGGTCTTCAGCAGCAGCATCAACAAGAAAAGGCACATTTTTCTGTTTTGCCAGTGCCGCAATTTTGTCAATGGCAAAATTTCCTCCCGGCTCCGTGTCGCGCCCGGTCATAACATATATCATTGCCGTTCTTGGATTCAGGGCTTTTTCAAGCTCATCCAGAGTGTTGACAGTGATTATAGTCACACCTATGTTCCTTATGGAATGGTCATAAGCATTTCTTGAACTCCTTGGAATGACAACTTCGGTCTTATCAAATCCTTCCAGGTTGGGTATGCGGACAAGTTTCTCGGGATTACCGCCTGAGACGCAGGCTGCAGTAACGTGTTTCATTCCTGCAGCACAACCGGCAGAAATCATTCCCCATTCAGCCTTTGTTAGTTCTGCCAGGCGCCGCCCTATACCAAAGGCAAGCTCATCATACTGGACAAAAAAACTTGAAGCGGCATGCATTGCCTCCACAACTTCCGGCCGTTCAATTGACCCACCTATGATGGTGTATGTCCCCACGCAATTAATAACTGGCTCAACACCTATCGATTGATAAATATTCGGGCCTGCAGAAAGTGGTCCTGTTGATTTTGACAGAACAGCTTCCAAAGGAAGAACGCTACCTGCGAATGGCAGGATTGTCAAACTTTTAATTATATCTCTTCGTACCATATTTATATGTATTTATATATTCTATCCCATGCTATCTGGCATATCATCAGATGTACGCAATACAATCCATCTGGATAAGGTTGTCTGCCGGCGGAAGCCCATTTGGCACTGCCACTGTGGTACGTGCAGGAGGGTTCTTGCCAAAGCGTCCCCTGTAAGCTTCGTTCATCCCGTCGTAATCCTTAATGTCATCAAGAAAAACGGTTACTTTCAGTACCTTATCAAGTGAAGAACCGGCCTTGATGAGTTCAGCTTCCAGGAGATTAATCACATTTTCGGTATGAACTTTTATATCACCTTCAAGCCTCTGTCCGCGGCCTGAAAGAAAAAGCAGGTTTCCCAGCCGTGTTGATGCTGAAAAAAGGGGCATTTCTTCAGAATATATTATGCCTGAAGCTTCTTTCCCGGCAGCAGGTGCAGCAGCTTTTGTAACTATCCCGGCTCCTGCAAACCCTGCAATTGCAGCTGCCATCTTTTTCAATACCGATCGTCTTTCCGTTTTCATTATCCTATTTTTTAAATTTATACAATGCCTGGTTTTCCAGCCAGCTTCTCGCAGCTATTCCATTGTTATCATACACTATTCTTCCTGCTCGGATTGTTAATTCTGCTTCAAGTCTGCGGTCTCCGTCAAGCCTGTTTCCCCTGGTATCTGCAAATCCGAATTTGCCTGTGCGCATGCTTAATATGGCAACATCTGCTTCTGCTCCGACACTCAGATTTCCCAGGTCATTACGTCCGATCGACTGGGCCGCATTCCAGGTTGCCCTGTAAATCACATCCTGCAATTCCATACCAATATTGAGAAACTTTGACATAGTCTCAAGCATGTTTTTCATTGCTGCATTCATGCTTGACCTGTGGAGGTCTGAGCCAAAGGAATCAGGCAAAAGGCCCTGTTTAAATGCTGGTATTGCAACATTAAAATGAAACATGCCTCCGCCATGTCCGACATCAAATCTGACACCTTTATTTTTCGCCTGGATAACGCATGGCTTCAAGTTCAACTGATCATCGAGTATACATTCCCGGTCAATAGCGGTTGTGAACGAATGTGTATAAATATCTCCCGGCCTCAATTTGCCAAGTATCTCGTCAAGAGGGTACATTGGCAGATGACATTCCACTATCAAAGGAACATTAGCCAAAGCTGCTGCTTCAATTGCTCTGTCGAATGGAGCCCAGTCAGTGCCTGTATAATGTCCTATTTTCACTCCTACAATTTCTTTCGGGTACTGAGAAATCATCAGAGAGGTCATTCTCGGATCCATCTCATTAATATTTTCTTCGGATGGGAAACCTGTCATTCCAAAAGCGGCTATGCTTAAAAATGCCAGCACTCTTGTCTGGGACCTGTCGATGACCTGACTTTTGAACAGCTGGAAATTTCTCCATCCCGATGTACCAGCATCCACAACTGTTGTTATTCCTGATTTGAATGTTATATCGTCAGGAGAAACGCATGAAAATCCATTTGCAAATCCCTGGTTTGGACCAACAAAAACATGGGTATGAATATCAATAAGACCAGGAACAACATACATGCCTTTTACATCCAGCACCCTGCCGGCACCGGTTACTGAAATATCGGGAGCCACTTTTGCGATCCGGCCGTTGGAAATAGCAACATCCATTACTGCATCAATATTATTTGCAGGATCTATCACATGACCACCCTTTAACAGGATGTCGATCTCCTGTGAATAACCTGCACTGCTCATGATGAGCAGCAGAATGAGAAGGGGCATTGATTTTATAATCTTTCCTGGCATTTTGAAAAATTCTTATCTTGCCTGTGAAGTAACTGCATCCCACATAACTGATCCTATCCCGTTAAGATCCCACACAATTCTGCCAGCTCTTAAAGTCAATTCTGCTTCAAGTTTCCTGGTTCCCTTCATTTTGGTTCCTCTTACATCAAGAAATCCAAAATCACCCTCTCTCATACTAAATACTGCAACATCGGCTTCACTGCCGGGACTAAGGTTGCCCAGTTCAGGCCTCCCTATAACCTGGGCGGGCTTTTGTGTTGCTCTCCTTATGACATCCTGAAGAGGAAGCCCCATATTAAGAAACTTTGACAACAGATTGGCCATATCCTTCATGCCGCCGTTCATGCTCCCGATGTGCAGATCCGAACTTATCACATCGGCAATAAATCCCTGCTGAACAGATGGTATTGCCTGCTTCCAGTGAAATGCTCCTCCTCCGTGGCCAACGTCAAATATTATTCCTCGTTTCTGAGCTTCAAAAATGAAAGGTTTTACCCTGCCATTTTCATCTACAGGTACTTCCCTGTCTTTTGGTGCATTCGCATATGTGTGGGTCCAGATATCACCCGGACGAAGATGTTTCATGAAGAGCTCTTCAATAGGCAATGGAGGGTGGTGTTCTCCAAGGTCAACCATAACCGGAACACCTGCCAGTTTTCCTGCCTCAACTGCTTTATCGACCTGTGTGAAATCAGGTCCCCAGTAATGAGCCGACTTAACTCCTACAATGATATCGGGAAAGAGGCGGTTGATCATATAAGCTGTCATTACGGGATTCATATCATTGACATCCTGCTCTTCAAATCTTCCATACATACCGCTTCCTACTATGTTCAGAAACGCCAGTATCCTGGTTCTGGACCTGTCAATGGTCTGTTCCTTGAATTTTCGGAAATTTCTCCATCCGGCCGATCCTGCATCAACCACCGTTGTGACTCCTGCCCTGAAGGTAAAACCGTCAGGAGGAAGAGCGTCCCACCCGTCGGCAATATATGAACCAGGCTCTGTACCATGAAATGCATGAACATGCAAGTCGATAAGACCAGGAACAACATACATGCCTTTTACATCTATAACTTTTCTGGCTTGTTCAGGAGAAATAGAAGTTGCAACCTTAAGGATTTTACCGTCCTTTATTGCTACATCCATCTTGGAATCAATATTGTTTGCCGGATCTATAACATGGCCACCCTTTAATAAAATGTCAATATCCTGCGCCTGTGAAACAATTGCCGAAAGGAATAAAACCGGCAACGAAATCAGTACAGCCTGAATATGCCTTTTAAAGTCTTTTATTTTTCTCATAGGAGGCTAATTTATGTCTTCGTTTACTGAATTTGTACGCTGAATCAACCGTGAAAGCATTTACCAGAACTTGCGATGCATACTTAAACACAATCAACAAACAGTCATCTCTCCATACAAATTAACCGGTTGCCTTCCATTACAATTTCCATCTGCAAATATGTGAAATAACTGTTTCCCTGATTCCATTAGAATTAATTAGTAACGGCAAAAATAGCAATTTGATGATGCTATGGCATAAATCTTGTATTAAAGATTGTTAAAATACCCGGTGCAAAGTCGCATTATAAGGTTTTTATTGCTTATTTTTAGCGCAAATTGTATTATATTAATATTAAACTAACATTATGAGTATGAAATTATTAAAAAAACAGGGCTACATGACCATACTTCTTTTAGTAGCTTCTTTAATAGGTATGAGCATCACATGGCCACAGAAAAACAATGAAATTAGTGAAACTCCAGTTGCCAAAATGACTGTTCCTGCAAAGAATTTTTCATCGCTGGTAATTGATGATAACAACATAAAATGGTTTTTAACTGAAAACGGCCTTGTCAGTTTTGATGGAACCACATGGACTTTACATAGCGAAACAGCCAAGATAGGCCCTTCAAACATTAAGAATTTCACTTTTGAGACTTGCGCCGAAGGCACAAAGATCTGGATTGCTTCTCCTGAAGGCGCAATAGCTGAATACATACCCGGCCAGTCAGGCAAGGAACCAGTTGTTTATCTGCCTGAAAATTCCAGCCTGACCAGTAAAAATGTCATGGGTGTAGCTGTTGGGAAAAATGCATTGCGTTGGTTCGCAACCGATAAAGGAATTTCCGGATTAAAAAGTGACAAATGGCTTACACCTGATTACGAGGCACTCTATCCTGAAGCCATGTTCAACGATTTCCCGATTACATCAGTGGTAACAAGCCCGGATGGTGATTCGCTTTATGTGGGCACACTGGGAGCCGGAGTCACAAGGGTTTTTCGTTCTGAGACTGATGCTATTTCCGGAGCTTCAAGTTATGCTTACTGGGGACCCATAATCATCCCGTCAGACAATGTATATTGCATATATCTCTCTGAAGATGGCATTACGCAATGGTTTGGCACTGACGGCGGTGTTGGGAAGCATGTCGGTGGAAACACCCTTGATCACTGGGACGCATACACCACAGCAGAAGGACTTGTGGATGATTTTGTTCAGGCAATAACATCCGATAAAGACGGTAAAATGTGGTTCGGGACCAAAGGCGGAATATCTGTTTTCGACGACGATTCAACCTGGATTACATATAAAACAGAGGATGGCCTTGCAAGCAACAACATTTTATGCCTTGGTACCGATAAAGACGGTGTTATTTGGATCGGAACTGATAACGGTGTAAATAGCTATAAGGACGGAGAATTTAAAAGCTATTAATAAAAAACATGTTCCGGGTCTAAAGTTCAAGGCTCAGGGTATTTGCCCGATCTGCCACCATAAACTCAGCAAAATGAAATTGGATGGCTTACTTTAAATGTGGCATAACATAAACTAAACGTCTGGAAATAAATTAGGTGCAATCAGAAATTGGAATAAGCTGTTTAAAATATCCAATTAATAATAAAGTGATGAAACCCACATGTGTTAAATACACAAATTTATATGGCATGTGGGTTCCATCAAACCATTAAATCTTTATTGATGAAAAACCTAACCAGGAGACAATTTTTAAACAAAAGTGCTTTGGGGATCGGTTCAGTTGTTGCAGCATCACAGATCCCCGCCGGTCTATATGCCAATCCAACTGCAAAAATGGTTAAAATGCCATTGGGATTTCAGGTCTGGACTATAAAGGACCAGCTTATAAAAGATTTTGCCGGAACATTGAAAAAAATGGCCGGCCTGGGGTATGAGAGTGTTGAAATGTGTTCACCCCCGGGTTATGAATCATCAGGATTCGGCCCTCTTATGAAGATAAAAGCCGGCGAAATGAAAAGAATTATCAATGATGCCGGCATGCAGTTTGAAAGCACTCATTACACAATGAATGAACTGAGGAATAGCCTTCAGGAGCGGATTGCCTTTGCTGCGGAATCGGGGCAGAAACAGATGATACTTTCAAGTTTCGGATTGCCCAGGGGAGCCACAATGAACGACTGGATGAAAGCTGCCGATGAGCTTAATGAAATAGGGGCAAAAACTAAAAGCGCAGGTATTCAGATGGGTTTTCACAATCACCATACGGAATTTGAAATGATTGACGGAGTTCTGATATATGATGAATTGCTGAAACGATTTGATCCTGACCTCGTAAAAATGCAGTTCCAGGTTGCTGTCATTAATATCGGATTCGTAGCGGCAGATTATTTCAATAAATATCCCGGCCGGTTCATATCCGCGCATCTTGCCGACTGGTCATTCCTTGAAAATAAAAGTACCCCTCTCGGTAAAGGCATTGTAGACTGGAATGGGTTTTTTGCTGCTGTTAAAAAGGGCGGCGTGAAAAATATCTTCGTTGAAATGGAACCTGAAACATTCGCGGAAAGTGCAACATTTATTCATAACCTCTAATGCCCCGTTTTTATTCATTTCTAACTTACAATTATTTATCCATGAAAAAACTCTGTTATCTAAGCCTTATAGTGTTAATGATGTCATGCAGTTCCGGCAAATCGCCCAAGATACCTGTTTACGGATGGATGGGCGGTCCTGGTAATGCAACCGATGCTGAGCTCAGGGAAACATTCTCAAACCTGAAGGAAAAAGGCATTGACGGTCTGATGTATTCTGCTGGAAAAGATCCGTTGGTTTATCAAAGGGTTGGTAAGATAGCAAAGGAAACAGGGCTTGAATTTCATGCATGGATACCTTCACTGACACTTGGAAATATTCCTGAAATAAAACCTGAATGGTTTGCGGTTAACGGCCTTGGAGAATCAGCTTACGATAAGCCTGCCTACGTAAACTACTATAACTTTGCCTGCCCCAATCGCGAAGAAGTTTGCCAGTATCTTGAGAAAATGTACGGAGCAATTGCCGATTTACAGGAAGTAGATGGGATCCACCTGGACTATATCAGATATCCTGACGTAATTCTGGCAAGAGGACTCTGGGAAAAATACGGACTTGTGATGGACCGGGAGTACCCTCAATTCGATTATTGCTATTGCGATAAATGTGTCTCCGACTTCAAAGCAAAAACCGGTATTGATATTAAAGCCGTGGATGATCCTTCACAGGTTGAAGAATGGAAGCAATTTCGTTACGATATAATTACAGGCCTTGTCAATCGTCTGGCCGACGTGGCCCATTCAAGAAACAAGAAAATAAATGCAGCTGTATTCCCGGGGCCAAACTCTGTTGCCAAAAAGATCGTCAGACAGGAATGGGATAAATGGGATATTGATGCTTTCTTCCCAATGAATTATAATGACTTCTATCTCGAGGATACCAGATGGGTGGGAGAAATGTGCAAAGAATCAGTAACAGCTTTGAATAACAGAAAACCTGTTTACAGCGGACTTTTTATCTGCCCCGACCCTGAGAAAAAGATCGCAGAACCTGATCCTGAAAACCACGGCCTTATACCTGCTGAAATTGAAGCGGCAATTAAGGAATCAATGGAAAACGGTGCTGCCGGCATATGCCTTTTTACACCGGAAAGAATGACCGAAGAAGGATGGCAAGCCTTTGACAAAGCTATCCATACGGTTTATACAAACAATGTTTTCCCGGAGAAATAAAACCCGGAATCACATATTGATCATATACCCGGAAATACTTTTTTTAAGCCCGGTCATACTATTTTATGAGTTTGGGCTCATTCCTTTTTTATGTTACCGGAACAGATGGCATATGGCTGTTAATCAGCCATGTTGGTAATTTCAGAAAACATGTCCCTGGTTGCAGAATGTACAAAAACAGGCAGTCTGACCCGTATTTACGCTGAAGATTGTTAATTTTGTAACATATCCGGTAATGATGAATTTCATAAAACGATATGGTATTTTTTCTCTCCTGGTACTAATTGCTCTTATTCTGCTGGCAAGTAAAGCTATAATATGGGGATTGGCAGCTATGGGCATTGCCTTGTTTATTTTCGGAATTCAGCAGCTCATAAACCTCAATGTTAAGGTTACACAATTCGAGGGGGATGTTGTAAGGCTTGAGGACAGGAATAAAGCTTTGCTGAAGGAGAAACTGAAACTCGAAGAAGAGAACACTTTCCTTAAAGAGAGACATTTCCAGATTACACAGATAAAAAGCATTCTTGAACTAAACCTTTTTGAAATCGACACCAGGTTCACACGCTCAGTGAATAAAAAAGAAATCATCAACGAAAGGAATATCAAGTATTTTGGTAGTCTGAGTGTTGTCGTGAAAGCAAAATATGGAATTGATTGCAAGGAGCTGAGATTCAAATATATAGCAGAGAAGGACGAACTGATAGTGGCAAATATAAATCCAAAATTTCTATCATTTGGAAACAGAAAACTTGAATGGGATTTTTTTGAAATATATGAGTTCCGGAACCAGAATCCACTTGCTGAAAAAAGATGGATGACAAGCGACGATCTATATAAGTACGCCAACAGAATAAAGGAAAATTATCGCGTCGACACAGAGAAATCGCTCGAGAATGGACCTGAGGAATTTGAATGGATATACACCCCCATCCGAAAGAATGTAGAGAATACAATAAAAGTGCTTTTCGGAGGGCTTTGCAATAAGATCCTGATTGCAGAAAAGCCTGACGATGATTTCGTACCTCTTGAAGAGGTAAAATTTGAAGCATTGCCCGAGCCAGCCAGGCTTAAGGAATAATTTTACATACAATGACTTGTTTAGCCTGAAAGAATTCGCTTAACAGGTTCTTAATTTTTTATTTAATGTCAGCCTATGCATGTAAACAACAATTTTCTTTATGAACCAAGACATTTTCGTACTATTCCAATCTGGAAGAATGTAACGGAAAAACAATGGAACAATCCCCTCTGGCAATTGAGAAATTCAATACGTACTGTAGAACAACTCGAAAAGGTTATTAACCTTAATGAGTATCAGAAAAAGGAAATAGACCGGACATTGAGGAGCCTTAAAAGACAGGGGAAAGAACCATTGCGTATTACGCCTTATTATGCTACTCTGATGCCTGCAGATCCGTTTCACCCCGACCTGCTTCCCGGAGAAAAACCAAGCACACGTCTTGACCCGGTTTTCTGGCAGAGTGTGCCCACCCCTGCAAACCTTCTCTTTCCTGACACAGGCGCTGAAGGTGCCATGTCGGAAGATTCAAGAAGTTTTGGTGCTGCATATCAGCGCTACCCCAACCGGCTGGCTCTTTTTGTTGCCAGTAACACCAGTTGCGCTTCTTATTGCGTTCACTGCCAGAGAGCAAAATCACTCGATGAAACTGCAGATGTCAACATTAATGAAATCAAAAGGGGGCTTTTCTATATAGCTTTCAATAGAAATATAAACGAAGTGCTTGTCACCGGAGGCGATGCCCTCATGATAAACAAAAACAGGCTAAAGTATATTCTTGAGGAACTGAGCAGGATCCCCCACCTTCGCGTTATAAGAATAGCAACACGGGTGCCTGTTGTCATGCCTATGGCAATCACCGATGAACTTCTTGATCTTATAAACGTCTCTTCCAACAAATACTCTGAGGGTATAGGCAAGTACGTCTATTTCATGTCACATATAAACCATTATCACGAAATAACCTATGAACTGTACGAAGCTGTAAGAAAAATTCAGAATAACGGATTTACTGTGAGGAACCAGACAGTCCTTCTCAATCATGTAAACGATTATTACATTACTCTGGCAGAAACCTTCAGAAGGATGTTCTGGGCGGGAGTCCATCCATATTATCTTCTGCAATGTCATAAGGAAAAAGGAATTGTTCATTTCATTACACCTGTGCAGGTTGGTAAAATATTCATGAAACATCTTCAGGGATGGATATCTGGTATAACCATTCCGCGCTATGCCGCAAATATTGAAGGGGGAGGCGGAAAAGTCCTGCTGATGCCCTCCGGGCACGATACTCTTAACATGGGAAACCATTTGGAAGAAAGAATCTCGGAAAGCTTTGCAACAGTATCCACATGGGATGGAAGGGAGATAATCAATTATGAAGCCCTTGGACGAACTACACGCCCGGAATTTGAGAAATCCGTTGAAATCATGGATAAATTCATCGGTAGAAAAGGGGTCTTCCTGCCTAAGGTAATTATTGTTGATGATAAAGGCAACCATATAGAAACAACCAACAGGACCGAGCTTCCCAGGTTTGAAAAACAGAAAAAATCAGCACGGCTTGGCTACGAAATACACGAGGATGATATGCCGCTTACTAATCCTGCAATTATTGCTGATGAACTTGAAAAACATTACCAAAAATCAAACTATGTTTAATGAATATCAAATTGCCGGAGACTTCAATGGCAACTCTCCGGATGATAGTTCCAGGGGTTTTGTCATTACATGCAGGAAAAGATGACTCTATTATTTTACCATCCCGATGTATAACTCAGTCCAAAGACCCCATTCCTGAATCCACCGTTCTGGAATGGAATGGCATAATAAGGTTCAAGAATCAGAGCTCCGAGCAGATTGATCCTCAATGAAATACCTGCACTGTAAACAGGGAAGCGCTCATTCAGGTTGACCATGGAATCGTCGCTGTTAAAAATAATCTTATCGCCTGAAGACCATGCCACACCGCTATCAAAGAAGAGATTAAGGTCGGTCAGCAACCATTTGGATTTAATCATGGCCAGTCTTTCGGGTCCGGAAAAGGGAAGCCTCAGTTCTGCATTTGCCACCAATATTCTCTGTCCGCTTAGCTGTGACAGATTCATGGAATTTAAGCCTACCTCTGCAGCCCCACTGATGGAGATCTTCTCATACCCTCTTACAAGCCAGGGATAAGCAAGGTATATAGGTGAGATCTTGCCCGATCTCTTGCTGCCGCCATACCTTCCATAATGATAGATTCTGAAAGCCAGACTAAACGGCTTAATATAGCTATACCTTCTGTAATCAAGCAGAGCTGTAAAGAAATCAACCTCACCGAAATATTTCTCTGCCTGGTATCTGGCCCGGTGTCCCTGCAGCGGAGAGGTCATGCCAAAAAATGAATTGTCCTCAACATAAGCCAGACTTATTTGCTGGAATTTACTTCCATCAGGAGCATCAAGCTTTTCCCTTTTACTTCCTAAAGGAGCACCATTCGAAAGATAATAGTTGTTAAACCTGTCAATGCGGTAATAATACCATGACAATGAAAAACCAGCCTCAACTCTTCTGTTTTGGGATATTGGATAAAAAGCAAAACCGGTAATATTATCCTCGAACATCCTGATATAATCAAGTACAAGATTATCAACAGAAATCAATTCATCTTTGATTTTCAGGGTGTCATTCTTCAGGAACATATACCCTGACCGGTAAGGCACATGAGATAAAGCGGTTCCCCACTTTACTTTACTTTTCTGATTTACGTAAGCAGCCTGCCCTCCGAAGTCGTAAATTTCACCGTTGAGCGAAAGCGAGGCAAACATCTGATTATTGCCAAGTATATCGCTGAAACTCATGTTAATACTTCCTGCCAGATTATTCCTGTAGATACCTGTGGTAACACCTACGCTTGCATTGTTAGAAATATAATCCAGCTGGAATTTGGGACGGTAACGTATTTCCCTTGTTGAGTCAGTCGGAAGGTTTAATTCCATATGACTATTATACAGAGTATTATCAACCAGATTACTCCCAAGGTGCTTTAGTGGAGGCAGTGTACCAGCATCAAAATTTATGTTGTACTTACTTACCGGTATGTGCTTGAACTCTGTCTCGCTTGCTGCCCAGATCTGGTAGCTGTTTTTGATATAATACGTATATACAAGCAAATCACTCTCCTGAGCAAGGCTAATGGCAGGAGAATATGGAGTAATGCCACTGATTCCGGTTACATATTCAGTCAGCCGGTATACCGAATCAAGACTAAGGTCATACTTGTACAAGTTCCTGAATCCGTCTGCATCCGATAGAAAATATATATACTTGCCGTCTTTTGAAAAGAAAGGATTCATATTGTAAGCCCCTTTAAAAACATCAAGCATGTTTACTGTTTTTGTTTCAAGGTTGAGAATGGCCAGGTCGAAACTGAATTTTTTCTGCCCTTCAGCATCATTTATTATTTCCTTGGAGAATACTATTCTTTTCCCGTCGGATGACCATGTTGGATGAATGTCAGAGGTCAGGTTGCCTGTTAGTCTCTCAACAGTTCCATCATCAAAATTATACATAAAAAGATCGCTTATTCCGTCAACCATTCCCGTGAAGACTATTCTGGAGCCATCAGGAGACCAGGAAGGGTTTGAAAATGAATCAATCCCTTTCATTTTATACATTTTAATATTTCCTTTTCTGGAAACATTTACTACGGCCAGCTTATTGATCCCTTTATTGAAAATGACAAAGGCAAATTTTTTACTGTCAGGCGACCATGTGCCAGCAGATTCAATGAAACTGAAATCATCGATATCGGTATTTTTTATGACACTTGAAAGCTTTTTAATGACCTTTCCGGTCGTGGCATCAGCCATGAAAAGATCAAGAGTGAAAAGGTTCTTTTCTGAAAAAAAGGCTATGTGTTTTCCGTCGGGACTTATCGACGGAGAAATATTCATTCTGCCGGCATTTTGTTTTGATATCAACATTTTGCCAGCCAGGCTGTCCCTCAGACCTTCAATTAAAGGATTGAAATGGACTTCAGTAGCACTTTTCCACATGCCCGAGAGTGTTTCGTCATTGAATCCCAAAACTGAATCTACAGCAGCCCTGAAGCCATAGCGAGCTGTTTTCTGAATGAGCGGCATAATGATAGTATCACCCCATGTTTTACCGGCCATCGCCCAGAATGCATGGCCATAACGGTAGGGAAAATATTTTGACTGGTCCGATAATTGCCTGATTGTAGGAAAATCATTGTTTACAAGTGCATCTCTTAACCACATGGCAGTATTCGGATCCACACTTCCCAGTGACAGATATTCCGCCATCCCTTCGATCATCCACAAGGGGACATTATTCAAAGAATATCTTTTCATTGTATCAGAATTGAGAATCATATTGAACTGGAAGGCATGAACAAGCTCATGCCCCAGGGTATGATTTGTCTGTGCCAGCGTTGGGGCAATGGGCATAATTACCCTGTTCTTTAATCCTTCTGTGACGCCTCCAGTGCCGGTGCCAATCAAACCGGATATTGTATTCGTCTGCTGAAAATCGGCGTGGTTATTATAAAAGATAAGGGGATTTCTCTCCTTAATTGAATCACCGAATGTTTTCTGATGGATACCGTACCAGTTTTCTGACCATAATGAAAGATAGTTTAAAAGGGAATCATTATCCAGATAATGGTAAATTTCAAATGAGGGAGTCTGCAATACTTTATGGTTGAAACTCCTGTAACCGGGCTTGTTCCTTCCGAAATACTGAGCATTAATATCATTGCCCGTCACTGCGCTCAGTGCCAGCGCTGTCAGGATGAATTGTCTTATTATAGATCTCCGGCGTCTGGCTATCAGGGTTAAAATATTCATAATTACCTCCTTTTATGAATTTTTCTTTCCAATGATGCAACCGCTAATCAATATATCATTTTGAGTCAAGTTCAAAACCTTTTAGTTCAAGAGATACAAAAGACGCGCCAAATTATTAAACCTGCAGTATCATAATATTAAGGCCCTGTATGCGAAAAAACTATAAATTGCATACTTTATTACTGATCAGCGGCAGATTATAACCACCATACTGGTAATTCAAGCCCCTGTTTTTAAATTATGGAAGAACTATTTGACGTGATTATTTCAGGAGCCGGCCCTGCAGGATGTACTGCAGCACTGGCTCTCAAATCTTCCGGTCTGAAAACATTGCTTGTGGAAAAAAGGACCTTTCCCAGGGAAAAAACCTGCGGGGACGCCATCCCTGCATATGTGCCGAAGGTTTTGAGGACCATAAATCATGATTATGCTGAAGCCTTTGAAAAATTAGCTCCCAGGAAAAAAGTAAACACATGCCGCATTGTAGCTCCTGACAGGAATAAACTTGACCTTGTCTTCCCCGAGTATGGATTTATCTGCAAAAGAATTGACCTGGACAATTTTCTTTTCAGTCTGGTCAGTGAAACTTCAGATATAACAGTATTGCAGGGTACTGATGTTAAAGATGTTCAGGCTGACGGCAGTTATTTCACTGTTAAAACCGGCAACGGTCTTTCCCTCAAGTCAAGGTTAATTATTGGATGCGACGGAGTCACCAGTTCAATTAGGGAAAAGCTTTCCAGGGTAGAGTATGATTATGCAAGTTTATCATTTGCAGTAAGAACGTATTTCAGAAATATAAAAGATATCCCCGAAGGAACTTTTGAACTGCACTATTTAAAAGATTATCTTCCGGGATATCTGTGGATCTTTCCGTTACCTGGGAACATTTCAAATGCGGGATTGGGAATTCCTTTTAAAATGATTGCCGAAAAGAAGATCAACCCGAAGAAGGAGTTTCTTAAAATAATAGGTAATTATCCAGGCTTAAAGGAACGTTTTTCAGATGCTGAGATGGTTGGCAGTTTAAGAGGTTCCCTCCTTCCATTATGTTCCCGCAAAAACGAAATATCTGGTGCCGGATTCATGCTCTGCGGCGATGCTGCCTTCCTCGCCGATCCAATCACCGGAGGAGGCATTGGGCAGGCAATGATATCAGGAAGATATGCCGGTTGGCATGCACTGGAATGTTTTAAAAATAATGACTTTTCGAAGGGTTTTATGAAAAAATATGATGATACTTTATATCAAAAAATCTGGAAGGAGAATAAAAGTCATCTTATTATCAGGAACTTAATCTTAAAATATCCGGGCAGGATCAATACAGTTGTAAAGGCAGGCTCGGGAAACAAAACAATAGGTAAGGCAATCGTCAATTTTTTTACATAGCATCGGCCATAATTTGAATTATGGTAAATCAGGAAAGCTCCCGCCAAAGTATTCATTAAGGTCAGAACCTGTAGCCTGCCGATATTCCATAACCTATATTCTTTTTTGAGGTTTTGTCATCTGAAATGCCATAACCGGGATTAATTTTATGAAGTCCCAGTTGTGCATTGAATTGGCAAAAAAATCCGCTGATGAATTCATAGCCAAATACGATATTCCCACCATAATCAAATGGTTTATAATAAATATAATCATCTGTACTCAGGTTGGCTTCATTTCTGAACTTAACAGGAATACTCCCATACCGGGTATCATTCTGGCTACCTGTTAATCCGCGGGCAAAATAAGGTCCCGCACCCAGTAATGCATGACCGTTACCCATCTGGGGACTGAAAAGCAAATTGAACGGTACTTCTATATAGAACAGTTTTGTGGTCCTTATTATATATGTAAGTATTTTCTGTCGGGCGCCTTTGGCATAAAACAGCAACCCTGGCTGCAAGAATAGAGAAGGAGCCACTTTGACAGTCAAAGTGGCTCCTCCATGGTAACCAAATGCAAGATTGTAGGTAAGATCATTACCATCAACGTTTTTCCCGTAGAAGTTCTGCAGATTAACACCCGCAGAAACAGCCATTCTGATTTTTGAAACGACTACTGTTTCTTCCTGTTCCTCCTGTGAAAATAAAAGTTGACCCGTAATCAGTAATAAAACAAAAAGCGTTAACAGTTTCAGTTTCATTTCTTATGCATGCATTGTAATTTGCAAGCCGGGATTACTATTTGGCAGCCTCTTTTTCTGCTTCGGCGATCATCTTTTCGTTTGCTGTAATCAGGAATTCAACTCTGCGGTTCTGTGATCTTCCTTCTTCCGTTTCATTGTCGTACTTAGGCATTGTTTCACCAAAGCCTTTGGCAGTAATGCGGCTCTGGGCTATTCCCTTCGATACCAGGTAAGTTGAAACAGAGTTGGCGCGCTTTTCTGATAAAGTCTGGTTATATGAGTCAGAACCTTTACTGTCAGTATGGCCTTGAAGTTCAATATCGGTATCGGGATACTCATTCAGCACCAAAACAAGCTTTTCAAGGGTTTCTTTTGAAGCATCTGAAAGTTCAGACTTGTCAAAACCGAATAGTACATTGTTGCTGAATTCCACAACTATACCTTCTCCTACTCTTTCAACTTTTGCATCAGGAACTTTGTTCTTTATCTCTTCAGCCTGTTTATCCATCTTCTTGCCAATTATGGCACCAGTGGCTCCACCTACTGCAGCACCTATAACTGCTCCAAGTGCGGTATTCCCGGATGCTCTTCCGATTACTGCTCCCATTGCCCCGCCTGCGGCAGTTCCTACAACAGCACCTTTCTGGGTCTTATTCATTGATGCACAACCTGGTAAAATGAGGGCAGCACAAATCAAAATAATCAAACCAGAGTATAATTTATTCATGTCAATAATCTTTTAGATGGTTGATAAATAATTTAGAATCTCGTTCAAAGATAGCAAAGAATGTTTAAATGTTTCAATATTACTGCTTACTTTGCTATTTGAGTATTTATTGAGTACCTTGTAGTGATATAACTCCATACAATAATTATTGGGGTTATCGTAGTAATCTAAATATTTCATCTCTTGAATTATGGCTGTTCTAAAAGTTATTGAAATTATGGCATCATCGCCAAAAAGCTGGGAAGATGCTGCCGGAATTGCTGTGAAAAATGCAGGCAAAACCATTAAGGAAATACGTCTGTTTACATTCAGGATATGAGCGCAGTGGTAAAGGATAACCAGATATCCGAATATTGCGTGAACGTATAAATCACATTCGAAGTTATTAACTGAACACTGTTTTAAACTTAAACCTTTTAATTATGGGACTAATTTCATTTATTAAAAATGCGGGCGACAAGCTCTTCAAATCAGAAGAAAAAAGGGAGCAGGAAAAGGCGGAAGTAATTGCCGGTCATATAAAGAAATTCGGATTCGACACTTCAAGGATCCAGGTAAAGGTCGATGACGACAAGGTTATCCTTATGGGGAAAATCGATACTGTTGAAAACAAGAACAAGATAATTGTTACAGCAGGGAATGTTGAAGGTATTTCAACAGTTGATGACTGGATCGTTGTTGACAAGCCTCCTGTTGTTGCTCCTCCCGAACCCGAAAAACAGTTTTACACTGTCAAGAAAGGTGATTATCTTTCAAAGATTGCGAAAGAGGTTTATGGGAATGCAAATAAATACAATATCATTTTCGAAGCGAACAAACCGATGCTTAAGGATCCCAATCTGATTTATCCCGGACAGGTACTTGTAATCCCGCCGCTGGAAAAATAAGAAGAAGTCTGCTTTTCAATGACTGAGCAGGCGTTTACCATAATAGATTCCCGCAGCAAGCTGTGAGAAATTATTGACCACTTAACAGTAACCAAAGTCCTCCTGTCTCTCAGTAAACTGCCAGGCAGCAATTTCTAGAGACTGGTGGTAATTGTTTACCGGCAGGGATCGCTTTTTAATGTTATCAGAAATGAATATTGGTCGAATTTCATTTCTGATAACATTAATCAGGTATCCTCCGGTTTTTCTTTATTCCCGGTTTTCTTTTTGAGGCTCTCTGCTGCATCTTCCAGCTTATCGGCTGTTTTTTCGGCAACCTTCTTCCCGATATCCTCAAACTTGTCCGTAGCCTTATCCACAACCTTCTTGCTGAAATCCTTCATCTTTGAAAGTGCTTCACCGGCCTTGTCCTCTGCCTTATCGGCGAAAGCTTCAATTTTCTCCTTCGCCTCACTTTTCTTGAAGTCTTCAATCTTATCTTCAACAAAGTCCTCGGCTTTATCATAAACATCCTTAACCTTCTTAAAGGCTTCACTTTGCTTTACATCTGCCACTTTATCGTCAATAAAATCGTCCGCTTTGTCAACGAGCTTTTTAGCCTTGTCCAGCAAGCTTTCCTTTTCAGGTTTTACCGGTTCCCGGGTCTTATTTTCTTCCATATATCTGAAGTTTTAGAAAAAATGTACTTAAAAATTTTTGTGGATTTTCTAATAGAATCGTTCTATTAAAGGTATAAAAATAATTAATATCAGTATCATGTGTTTCACTAAACTGACCCATCCTTAGAAAAATGCCATTGAACAATGGATAATAAAATCGTTATTGCCATTGCCATAGGACTTGGATTGAGTGCAAGTTGCGGATTCAGGGTTTTTGTACCCATGCTGCAGCATTCGGAACTTCAGCCCTTTCTTTGTTCGTGCCGCTTGTAATTGCAGTTCTTGTGGTTGCTCTGGCAGCTTATTTCCTGCACAGGTTCGGGAGAAAAATCTTTGCAATAAGCCGCAGAACATGAGCTATAAGAATTCTGCCATTAATTTTCAGAATTGTTAAACCTGGAAATCTGAAAATAGACTGTTGCCAATAATATTATCCTTTGGGGCTGCATAACAGTGCTAAGCCCAGGCAACCATCTTTACACGGGTTTATTTATGAATACCCTGAATATGGTTCCTTAATGACCAGTAAAGTATTTCGCTTAAAATCAGCTTAACAATAATTTTTATTCCCCTGATTGCTTTTCATGGAAATAACTTAATTTTAGTTCCTGAATTTTATAAACAAAAACACTCTTAAAATCTATACATTTTTACCTGAGTTCAACCCAGGTCTAAACAAAAACCAACCTTATGGGAACAGATGTTTCAACTTCCACAAAACAGTCGGCATGGACCGGAATAGTTAAAAAGATAAAAAGAGTTTTCAGATGGGTAACGGTTTTACTGATTATCCTAATTGGTATATTCATATATTGGAAGTATTTCTACACTTACAGTGAAGGTTACCGTGCAGGATTACTTCAGAAGTTTTCGAAGAAAGGGGTCTTCTTCAAAACCTATGAAGGTGAAATGATTTTGAGCAGCGTTTCAAGCACATCAAATGTTGCCATAGCTTCCGAGAAATTTCATTTTTCAGTGACCAGACATGATCTTGCCACTCAGTTTGATACTCTTCAGGGCAGAAACGTAATTGTGCATTATATATATAAAAACGGCACCGTTTTCTGGAGAGGGGATTCCAGGTACCTTGTCGACAGCATCGCTTTAAGGGATTAACATAGAGAAAGACAGCATGTTCCAATCTGTTATTGTGATGAATAATTCATTCAGGGAATATACAGGTATTTCAATTATATCGGAGAAAAGAATGCAGGAATAAAAGCAGCCTGGCACTTATTTTTCATATTACTTTCTTCAAAATTCCCATAACACCTCTTATAAAAGTAGCGCTCGTAAGGACTTTTACCACCGGGCTGGTTG
Source organism: Bacteroidales bacterium (assembly GCA_040769065.1). Lineage (GTDB taxonomy): Bacteria > Bacteroidota > Bacteroidia > Bacteroidales > VadinHA17 > LD21. The sequence goes on along the minus strand of JAXGLU010000001.1, from coordinate 2,603,191 downwards.
TTCTTCGATGTGTTGTACTTCTCCCCCTTTCTCCTGATCTGGATTTTTCCCTTTCCTTTCTCTCTGCTTCCTCCGCTGCCCTTTTTTGAGCAGCATCTATTTTATCGGTAAGCATTTCGTAGGCACTTTCCCTGTCAATTACCTCATTATATTTTGGTAACAGTTCTGATGCCCTGTTTATGGAACTTATTTCTTCCGTTGTAAGAATATCCATTCTGCTCTGGGGAGCTCTTACCATTGTTGCAGCAAGCGGAGTGGGGATTCCCTTTTCATTAAGGGCTGTGATCAGTGCTTCTCCCGTTCCAAGAGAAGTGAGCACTTCATCAGTTTTATAAAAGCTGGAAACAGGAAAATTTTCTGCAGTAAGCTTAATAGCCTGTCTGTCAATTGCAGTGAAAGCCCTGAGAGCATGCTGGACTTTCAAACCCAGTTGCGCAAGGACCTCTTTGGGAACATCCATTGGATTCTGTGTTACAAAAAAGACACCGACACCTTTTGAACGGATTAGCTTGACTATTGTTTCAATCTGGTTAAGGAGTGTCTTACTTGCCTCCTTAAAAACCAGATGTGCCTCATCAATGAATATGACCAGTTCAGGCTTTTCAATATCTCCTCTCTCGGGCATTTCGCTAAATACTTCCGCCAGCAGGCAAAGCATAAAGGTTGAAAAGAGCTTGGGCTTGTCCTGTATATCTGTAAGCCTTATGATATTGATATATCCGTACCCATTCCTGTCACGCCTCATAAGGTCTCTTATGTCAAAGGAGATTTCCCCGAAAAACAGATCGGCACCCTGTTGTTCAAGCTCCAGTAGCTTTCTCAAAATTACCCCTGTTGAAGAAGGAGATATCTTACCGTATTCACTTTCAAACGATTGCTTGCCCTGTTCTGTTACATATTGTATGACTTTCTTGAGATCCTTAAGATCGAGCAAAGGCATCTTATTATCATCACAATATTTAAATATCACTGCAAGAATTCCACCCTGGGTGTCATTCAGATCTAGTATCCTGGAAAGAAGGACTGGACCAAATTCGGAGATGGTTGCCCTCATTCTGACCCCTTCCTGTTTTGAAAGTGTCATCAGTTCAACAGGGTATCCTCTGGTAGCATAAGGGAGCCCTATCTTTGCCATTCTTTCAGTTATAAAAGGCTTTTCTTCTCCGGGTTTAGCTATTCCGCTCAGATCGCCTTTCACATCCATTAAAAGCACAGGTACCCCTCTCTCAGAAAGCTGTTCGGATATCACCTGCAGGGTTTTTGTCTTTCCGGTTCCGGTAGCTCCTGCAATCAAACCATGTCTGTTCATGGTTTTGAGAGGCACCTTTATATGAGCTCCTTCCAAAGCTTCACGATCAAGAATGGCTCCGCCCAGTATGATACTGTCGCCCTTGCATAAATACCCCTGAATGATACTTTCTTTGAATTCTTCCCGCCTGTTCATAAGATATGATATATAATTAACTGATTAAAATTTCTATTGCGCAATTTAACAGTTTAGGATCAATTTTGAAAATGAATAATTTATCCGTTTATTTAATAACCATTCGTATATCTTACTAAAGATTAAGAATTTATAACTAAACTGCCATCACTCATGTAATTACCATAATACCCGGTCATTTAATCCTTACTGCCAGATTCACCGCTGTTTCTTATTTTATTAGGCATTAGCCCTTTAATCAATTCCTAGTTGATTATTCCTTAATACTTTAATTCTTCTTATGCTTATTCTGCGATACAAGTATGAACATTTCTTAAAATATATTTGCCGGCCCAGGTAAAATCCGGAGCCGGAATACATTATTTGTCTTAAATCGTTATAAAATGTTAATAATATTATTTCTGCATACAACAATTCAGAGGTTTAAATTATTGAATTTGGTTATCTTCGTGAATCTAAAGATTTTTAACAAATTTAAACCTTATCAAAATGGCAAAATTTGAAATTTATCAGAGTGGCAAGAACAATGAATTCCGTTTCCGTTTAAAAGCTGACAACGGACAGATAATTCTCAGCAGTGAGGGTTATACAACTAAGGCATCATGTTTAAATGGTATTGAATCAGTAAAGAAAAATGCTGCTGATCCAAAAAGATTTAACAAAACCACAACCCCGACAAATATGTTCCGGTTTTCCTTAACCGCTGCAAACAGCCAGATCATTGGAGTAAGCCAGAATTATAAAAGCCAAAGCGGCCGGGATAATGGAATAGAATCGGTAAAAAGAAATGCTCCAAAAGCTGAAATCAAAGAAATTGAGAGTTAACAGCTTTGTTTTTTATAGATTGATTTAACCGCAAAGATTCATTTTAAATACCTTTGCGGTTAATTTTTATGACTTTGTCTGATTGCAGCCATACGCTTTTTAGATATTCAAAACCAACAGTCATGCGACTTAAACATTTCTCCGTAACATTGATTTTCACACTGATCTGTTCAATCTCAGCAGGCCAGATAACGGAGGCTGAGAAGAAATTGCGTACGCTGAATACTGATACTGTCATGGGATGGAAGAAAGGCGGAGTCGCTGCACTTAACCTTGCCCAGACGTCCCTAAAGAACTGGGCGGCCGGAGGTCAGAATTCAGTTGCCGTAAACGGCATATTCAGCATGTTCGTCAATTATAAGAAATGCAAATCAGCATGGGATAATTCTCTGGATATTGGCTATGGCCTAATTAAACAGGGTAAGGATGCCGACTTTATGAAAACTGATGACAAAATTGATTTTTCCTCCAAATATGGCCGTGAAGCTTTTAAAAACTTCTATTATTCAGCATTGCTGAATTTTAAGACACAGATGAGGCCGGGATACAATTATCCGGATGTTACCCATAAAATATCCGATCTTTTTGCACCAGCTTATCTTCTGGCTTCCTTTGGGATGGACTACAAGGCAAACCAGTACTTCAGTGCATTTATTGCTCCGGTTACTAATAAGCTCACCATTGTAAGCGATAAAACGCTCTCGGATGCAGGAGCTTTTGGTGTTACCCCGGGAAAGAGATCAAGAAGCGAATTTGGCGGTTATATAAGAGCTGTGTATACCAGGAATGATTTTAAGGATGAATTCCTGAAAAATGTGTCGTTCACAACCAAACTAGACCTGTTCTCAAATTACGCCGATAACCCGCAGAATATCGATGTAAGCTGGGAAACGCTTATCTCCCTGAAAGTAAATAAGTACATTTCGGCTAACCTTAACACGCACCTTCTTTACGATGATAATATTAAAATACCCGTCGACAGAAACAATGACGGTATCTTGAGTGATATTGAACTAAATAATCCTGGCTCAAGAATACAATTCAAGGAAATATTCGGAGTGGGATTTTCTTATAATTTCTGATACACAACCAAAAACCTGACAAAATGAAAATTATAGACGAATTCAAAACCTTCGCCATAAAGGGTAACATGGTTGACATGGCCATCGGTATAATCATTGGCGCAGCATTTGGCAAGATTGTTACATCGCTTGTCAATGACATCATTATGCCTCCCATTGGGGTGTTGCTGGGCGGGGTGAATTTCACCGATCTTAAGCTGACCATAAAGGCTGCAACGGAAGCTGCTCCTGCAGTTACCTGGAATTATGGCAATTTTATCCAGGTAATGATTGATTTCCTGATTATTGCATGGGCTGTCTTTATGATCGTCAAGGCCATCAACACCATTAAGAAGAAAGAAGCCGAAGCACCAGCTCCGCCTCCTGCTCCGACAAAGGAAGAAACACTCCTTGCAGAGATCCGCGATTTACTGAAAAAATAAAAATTGTCGGGGGTCTGACTCTAAGATTATTCAAAATAACCTGGATCTAAACATGAGTGGTTCAGTATCGCAGGTGTCTGAAAAATAGATACTTAATTATTCCTATATGAAAAGATTTTTGGTCTTTTTACTTTCTCTGGGTTTATTTATCTGGTCCTGCAATGAAAGGATTACACACGATCTGACTGCAACCCATCTTAAATGCAATAATCTGGAGAATCCTATCGGAGTAAGTGAGCTGCCTGCCTTCAGCTGGATTCCTGTCAGCCCATTAAGGGGAATGGGACAAACGGCATACCAGATCATTCTCCATAATGATGCCTCAGGATTAAAATCAGGAACTGGCTGTCTCTGGGATTCCGGAAAAATCCCATCATCACAGTCTGTCTTTATAAATTACTCAGGACCTGACCTGCTTCCCGCTACAAAATACCACTGGAAAGTCAGGTTGTGGGATAACAACGATAAACCATCTAATTGGAGTGAGACGTCATTTTTCATAACAGGATTGATTAACAATAATAACTGGAGTAAGGCAAAGTGGATAGGATATGAAGATATCCCTGACTCTTTATTACTTGTGCCGGGTATCCATGGCAAGGGAGACGACCTGGGGGAGCTTGCATTAAAAAGGACTGTCATACCATATTTCCGGAAAGAATTCCAAACCCGGAAAAAAGTAAAGCAGGCTGTGGCCTTTATCAGTGGGCTGGGGCATTATGAACTATATATAAACGGCATAAAGGCAGGCGACAGGTTTCTTTCTCCGGGATGGACAGATTATGGTAAAACCTGCTATTATAATGCCTATGAAATAACGGATCATCTTAACAAAGGACTGAATTGTGCAGGTGTTATCGCCGGTAATGGCTTTTTTAACATAAACCGTGAGCGCTACAGGAAACTGGTTATAGCCTACGGGGCACCAAGAATAATACTCAAAATATGCATTACATACAATGACGGCTCTTCAGAAGATATTGTCAGTGACGAATCGTGGACCACATCATCATCACCTGTTACGTATTCAAGCATTTACGGGGGTGAAGACTATGATGCCAGGCTTGAGCAGGATGGATGGTCAGCTCCCGGATTCAATGATTCAGAATGGAGAAAAGCATTGACGGTAAATAGTCCGGGAGGAGCAATGTCCCCTGAAAAAGACCATCCTCTGAAAGTGATGGAGGTATTCGATCCTGTCAGAATTATTAAACCAAATGACAATGCTCATATCTATGATTTCGGCCAGAATGCTTCAGGTATTATTAAACTAAAAGTCCGAGGGGAAAGAGGACGTGAGGTGAGATTTATTCCGGGTGAACTTCTTGATACCGACTCACTGGTTACTCAAAAGGCTTCCGGGGCACCGTTTTTCTTTACCTACACACTGAAGGGAGGGGAGGAAGAGGTCTGGGCCCCGCGTTTTACATACTACGGATTCAGGTATGTCCAGGTTGAAGGAGCTTCCCCTCCTGTTACGGAAAAGAATGAAGAACTGCCGGTAGTTAAAGAGCTGCAACTGCTTCACACAAGAAATTCATCGCCGCTAACGGGAAGCTTCAGGTGCTCGAGTGAATTATTCAATTCAATATACGACCTCATCAACTGGTCAGTTAAAAGTAACCTGGCAAGCGTGGCTACCGATTGCCCGCACAGGGAAAAGCTCGGATGGCTAGAACAGACCCACCTTATGGGCAATTCAATTAAGTATATTTATGATATCCATAATCTTTACGATAAGGTTATCGATGACATGATTGAAGCACAACTCGACAACGGGCTTGTTCCTGATATAGCACCTGAATATGTTCATTTCTATGGCGGTTTCAGGGATTCTCCGGAATGGGGAAGTGCCTGCATTATCCTGCCCTGGGATATGTATGAATGGTATGGCGACACCAACGCAGTAAGGAAGGCCTATCCCATGATGAAAAAGTATCTTGGTTATCTTGAAAGCAGGGCTGATAATCATATACTTTCACATGGTCTGGGCGACTGGTATGATCTTGGGCCGAAGTTCCCCGGGGAAGCCCAGCTTACACCAAAAGAGGTAACAGCCACTTCAATTTATTTCTACGATGCTAAACTGCTTGGCAAAATGGCCGGAATATTGGGTGAGAAAACCGATTCAGCTCAATTTGCAAACCTTTCGGAGAAAATCAGAGAGGCTTTCAACAAGAAATTTTTCGATCCGGTCACAAAGGTGTATTCGACAGGAAGCCAGACAGCATATGCAATGCCTTTGTATTTTGACATGGTTGAGGATGATTTTAGAAAAGAAACTGTTAACAACCTGGTTAAATCCATATCTGAGAATGGCATGGCCCTGACCTCGGGAGATATAGGATACCGTTATCTCCTTCGGGTTCTTGAACAGGAGGGATATTCCGATATTATTTATAAAATGAATTCCCGGACGGATGTACCGGGATACGGCTTTCAACTCTCGCTTGGGGCTACTGCGCTTACAGAATCGTGGGCAGCATTGAAGGATGTTTCCAACAATCATATGATGCTCGGACATATAATGGAATGGTTCTATAGCGGATTGGGAGGCATACGGCAGATGCCAACCTCAATTGCCTATGACCATATTCACATAGCGCCTGAAATTGTTGGAGATATCAGATGGGCAGAAGCATCCTGCCACTCCACCAGGGGTGAAATAAAGAGCTCCTGGAATGTTTCTGACGGCCAATTCACACTTAAGGTATCAATACCCGTTAATTGCAGGGCTACAATTGAATTACCGCAGAGTGATCCGTTAAAAATTACTGAAAGCGGTATTCCTGTTGGTCAATCGGAAATCATAAGAATAGCTGGTGTTACAGCCGGAAAAACAAGGTGTGAAATCCCTTCGGGAGAATATTTGTTTAGAACCCCGCTATGAATAATCACTAACATCAAAACAATACCATGATGAGAATAAAACTTAACCATTTGGCTTTTACATGCTTTCTGCTGTTGTATTTGTTTACTGGATGTAAAAATGGGCAGGTACAGGAAACTGCAGGAGAGCTATTACGGTCTGTTCCTGAGAAAGAAAAAGTTTCCTCGGAGGGTATTATTGAATTCCTAAGAGCAGCAGAAGCCAGCCCTCATGAATTTCACAGTATCATGATTCTGCGACATGGAAATGTTATTGCAGAAGGCTGGTGGCATCCCTACAGACCTGAGTTAAAGCAAACACTCTATTCTGCAAGCAAAAGCTTCACATCAACTGCAATAGGTTTTGCAGTAGCTGAAAAGCGTCTGAAGGTTACCGACAAGGTTATCACGTTCTTCCCTGAATCACTTCCTGAAAATGTAAGCCCGAATCTGGCTGATATGGAAATCAGGGATCTGCTATGCATGGCCGCTGGTCAGGAGCCTGACCCTACAAATGCAATTACTTCTGCTCATACAGACTGGATAAAGGCTTTCCTTGCCCGGCCTGTTGTCAATGATCCAGGAACGAAGTTCCTGTATAACTCAATGGCTACATATATGTTGTCGGCAATTATCCAGAAAATAACAGGAGAAACGCTGATTGATTACCTGACTCCACGGCTTTTTGAACCACTGGGCATCAGAGATATGGATTGGGAAACTGATCCCGCAGGTATCAATACAGGAGGATGGGGACTCAGGGTAAAAACAGAGGATATGGCACGGTTTGGTCAGTTATATCTTCAGGAAGGAATGTGGAATGGGAAAAAAATACTGCCAGAATCCTGGATAAGAGAGGCTACAACATTTAAGATAGACCAGGCTCCCAAAGCTGATGAGTCGGAAAAGGAATCCAACGACTGGCTGCAGGGTTACTGCTATCAGTTCTGGAGATGCCGTAATAATGCCTTCCGGGGCGATGGTGCTTTCGGCCAGTATATCATTGTACTGCCCGAGAAGGATGCAGTTATAGCCATAACCTCTGAAACACAGAATATGCAGGGCATTCTCGACCTTGTATGGGAATATTTGCTGCCGGCAATGAAAGATGAAAAACTGCCGGAAAATCCTTCTTCCCATGAAACACTTAAAAGCATGCTTTCAGATCTCTCCCTCCCTGCTCCTGTATCAACAGTCAATTCAGAATTAATCCCAAAGATATCCGGCAATACTTACGCACTTGAGCCAAACAGTATGAACATTGAATCTGTGACTATCGCATTCAATGATAATATATGCACTGTTACCATTAATAATGGCAAGGACAATTACAAGTTCGGCTTTGGAAAAGATTCCTGGAATATTGGTGAAACACTCAGACCCGGACCGAATTTACTGTTCTCAGCCCAGGGGCATTTCAAAGGCTATCCTCCTGTTAAAGTAGCATGCAGCTACAGCTGGCTGGATGAAAATACTCTCACTCTTATTATTCGCTACATCGAAAGTCCTCATACGGAGTATTTAACCTGTGTGTTCGACAAAGACAGTATTTATGCGTCAGTGAAGATCAGTTTCAGGCCGGAAAATGAGCCGGTTAAACTTAAAGGAAAAATAGTTCAACCGTGAGTTGGCTGGCTGAATTCGAGGTTGAAGTCGAAGTAGAAGCTGAAGAAAAGGCTGAGGCTGAGGATTTCAGGGAAAATTGGAATTGAAAAGGCAGTCATGGAATAAGCTCCCCCTGAACACACAATCAATATTGTGACTGATAAATTGTTAACATTTAGAATACTGCAACAATAATTTTTCTTGATATAGAAACCTGAAAAAGTAACTATATTTCGAACTTTCAAAATAAAAGATATAAAAAGGAGACGTTATGAATACTATTGAAAAAGCTTTGATGCATGGGTTGTTTGTACATCTGCATCACAACATTGATAAAGTAATTGATTTTAAAAGCTTTCAGGAATTAAACCGGAAGGTTGACAAAATCTGGCCCGGTGCACTTGCAATAGGGCCTGAACAGAATGACGATGCTGCGGTTTTCCAGATTCCCGGGATGCAGGGTTTTGTTGTAGGCAAGATGGAGAGTCATTGTTCTCCCTGTGTACCACGACCTTACGACGCCGCAGCTACAGGAGCTGGGGGAGCTATGCGTGACGTGGTGGCAATGGGCGGCCGGCCGCTATTCCTGCTGGATTTCATCGGCACCAGGCCTCTTGACCAGGAAGTCATTGTCGGACCATGTGGTTTCACAGGACACTGTACCTGCGGTAAATGTAAGGTGATGACCAGCCAGGAAAGAGTTAATATCATGATAAAAGGAATAAAGGACATGTGCGAAACTATGGGAGTATTTATTGTCGGGGGTGGATTCTCAACTTCCTTCTCCGATATAATACCGGCAGTTGTAGTATCTGTCTTTGGCAAACTGGTGACAGAAAAGCCTCTTACCAAACCTGCAAAAAATGTTGGTGATAAAATCATAATAATAGGAACCACGGGCAATGATGGGAATGATACTCTTTACAGGGCTGGCCTTGTCCAGGAAATGCGTCCTGCATTAGCCTTGCTTAAAGAGGAAAAAATTGCGATGGATGCAGCCCTGGCTGCCTTTAAAACTGGAAAGATCAAAGCATGCTCCGACCTTGGGGCAGCCGGAATAGGAGCTGCAATATGTGAATCAGCAAGATATGGCGGCCGCGGAGCAAAGATTGACCTTTCAAAAGTGCCCCTTTCAGTCACTGACATCACTCCTCAGGAAATTCTGATTTGCGAGACACAGGCACGGTATGTTGTTCATGTGGCTCCGGAAAATGTTGACGAAGTGTTAAAGGCCATCAGGGAAAAAACGGAACATACTGCAATCATAGGTGAAATAACTTCTGACGACAAGGAGATATTCATGTATAACGGTGAAATCATTGCCACTATCCCAAATAACCCTTCAAAAGAGATGATTGAAGCCCTGATAAGCGGGAACGATGAAAATATCGAATAATAGAAAGGAATTCTTTGGGTTTCACAGAAATATTTTCTACACCGGCTTAACAAGTTTCCTGACCGATACATCTGTCAAGATGGTTTATTCGGTAATGCCGATGTTCCTGATGTCGATAGGTGCGTCGAAGACCAGTCTGGCTTTGATAGAAGGGATAGCTGAGAGTACAGCCTCTCTTATTAAGGCATTTTCCGGATTCTGGAGCGATAAGATCGGGAAGAATAAACCTTTTATGATCATTGGGTATGGGCTTTCAGCTGTCATTATACCCCTTTACTCACTTGTTGTGTCACCTTTGCATGTCCTGATCCTACGTTTCGTTGAGAGGTTCGGAAAAGGCATCAGGACAGCACCCCGCGACAGCCTGGTTGCAGGTTCGATATCTGAAGGTGAAAGTGGACGGGGCTTCGGTCTTCAGAAGGCAATGGATAACAGCGGTGCCATTGCCGGCCCCCTGGTAGCTTTTGGACTCCTCTCCCTGTTTCATGAAAACTACAGGCTTATCTTCCTCCTTGCTGGAATCCCTGCATTACTCGCAATATTTGTAATAATATTCCGGATAAAGGAAGCAAAAAAAGAAAAACGGGAACTTTTTACAAAATTCCATTTCCGGGATTTTCCGTCCAGGTATTATTTTTTTCTTGTCATTGTATTCATTTTTACACTCGGGAATTCCACCGATGCTCTTTTAATGGTCAAGGCAAATGATGCGGGTATAAGAGTTGCATTTATACCCGTTGTATATCTTATTACAAACCTGGTATCTGTTTTGGCATCAATACCGGTAGGATCGCTTGGCGACAGAATTGGAAAAGAAAAGGTCCTGATTGCCGGATTTATTCTATATGCAATAGTTTATTATGGTTTCGGCACCACCGGGCATACAGGGATATTAGTGTCCCTTTTTGCTTTATATGGCCTGTATTCCGCCGCAACAGACGGGATGCAAAAAGCTTTTATTTCTGATATGATTGACAGTAATAAAAAAGGAACCGGACTTGGAATTTATAACGCTCTGCTGGGAATTACACTTTTACCTGCCAGCCTTATTGCAGGATTGATGTACGACAGGATCAATTCATCAATCCCGTTCTATTTCGGAGCCTCAATGGCATTTTTCGCTGCTGTATTAATGATTTTCTATACTCTTCGCTGCAAAAAGCCTTTATCATATTAAGTGATCAAAACCGACATATTAACAGTTATACCTTAATTGGCTGATCTTTAGCTCAGAGAATCGAGTGAATCAAAAAAATTCCATACCCACGGTAACTGAAGAGTGCATTGTGTTTATGGTGGACGTTTTTTTCATATTTTTATCGACATTAATTACAGAAAACGCATGAAGCAGGTCCTGAAATACACAGGCTATATTCTGGCTCTTCTGATCATAGGGTATATGATCTGGAGATTCCACTACATAATCGCATGGATTTTGATTGCAGCCGTTTTGTCTTTTATTGGAAATCCGCTGGTCAGGTTTTTTGACAGGATCCGTATAAGAAAATTTCGCATGCCTCATACCTTAAGCGCGCTTCTCGCTATTTTTGTGATAGTCATTTTCTTTCTTGGCCTTTTCGCTGTTTTTGTTCCTCTTATAGTCAAGCAGGCAGAGACAATATCAAGGATTGACGTCGGAAGGATTGCACAGAACCTTGCCGGGCCAATGCAATGGATCGATGAAAACCTTCATAATTTCGGGGCAATCCCTGAAAACCAAACCCTTCAGGAATTCCTGGTCGAAAAATCAAAATCGCTGGTCAATATCGGGAAAGTTGGTTCATTTATGAGTAAATTCATAAGTGTAGCCGGTAACATTTTTATCGGCTTATTCTCAATTCTTTTTATAGCCTTCTTTTTTCTAAAGGACGAAAACTTGTTTGAAGATGGTCTTCTTCTTCTGATCCCCGAAAATCATCACCATGCTACCCGCCGGGTAATCAAGGATTCCAAAAATCTGCTTGTCCGCTATTATATCGGGGTTTTGCTCCAGTTGCTGGCAGTAATGTCGCTTATAACTATCGGGTTATGGATATTCGGGGTAAAGAATGCTCTGTTAATAGGCTTCTTCGGTGGATTAATGAACATAATCCCTTATCTTGGTCCGGTAATTGGTACAGTGATAGGGATCAGCCTGGGAGTGACATCATCACTTGCTACCGGTTCATATAACGAATTGCTGCCTGTGGCACTAAAACTTACAGGAGTGTTCATTGCTGTGAACTTTATTGATAACAACATTCTTGTTCCTGTCATTTATTCAAAGAGCGTTAAATCCCATCCACTTGAGATTTTTCTGGTAATAATTATAGGCGGTGGCCTTGCAGGGCTTGTCGGAATGCTTCTGGCAGTGCCTGTGTACACCCTTCTCAGGGTCATAGCAAAAGAGTTCTTGCAGGAGTTCAGGGTGGTGAAAAAACTTACTGAAACAATCGATCATGAATTATAATTTTGTAATTTAAATCACAAATAAACATCTCGGATGGGAAAATACGTTAATAACCACCTGATAAAGGACGAATCAGTAGTGTTTGAAACAAAGTATCACTGGGTAATATTTCTCACGCTGAAATCTCTTCTGACACTTGCTATACTCCCATGGATACAGAGAGCGCTTTCAGAATTCGTGATCACAAACCGCCGGATCATAATAAAGACAGGATTCATTGCGCGCAGTACTTTTGAAATGAATCTTTCAAAAATTGAAAGCGTAAATGTTGACCAGTCGGTGATAGGAAGGATATTTAACTACGGTTCCATTACGATTATCGGAACGGGAGGAACAAAAGAGACCTTTCATAACCTTTCAAAGCCTCTGGAATTCAGGAAGGCATTCCAGGAACTTTGCTGAGAATATCAGAATGCTGTAATAACTCCTGCGCTTACCTTTCCATAGGTATCCCCTGACAGTATATGTGTGTATTCAGCAACAACTCTCGTGTTGCGCCTGAGAAGATACCCAAAATGCAATGTGGCTGAAGAGTAATCGAGTGCATTATAATCTGATTCCACAAAGTTGAAAAGACCAGTGAGATACCAGTTGCTCATATCCCCTTTTGGGGAATAGATCAGTTCAGCAAATCCGCCTACAGTGGCAACATCTTCCATTCTTGACAATAAGTTCTCGCTTGACACATATGAATCGGTCCTTTTAACATACTGCAAGTTTAGAATGAATTGCTCGTTTACGTCAATACTGACATCCGGGCCGAACATCCTTACATTGCTGGTATATCTCCCAAATGTATCCTCGAGTAACTCCTTCCCGGCATAGCCAAAGAATCCCAGTGAAACATAATCGCTAACTGACTGGTTTATTTTCAGCAGGAAATTTTTGTATTTGTCCTTGTCAAACAGGTACCCATCCCCTGCTACGCCAATTCCTGCACCGTTTACAATTTCTCCTGCTATACTGGTTCCTGTAGAAAAATCCTTTTCAAACATGATACCTTTATCGTATTTCAGATCGGCGGTGGAAGTGCCGGGTGCAGAACCGTAGATTTTGTATGGCTCAAGAGTGTACCTGAGTTCCCCCTTGAAAAGAGGATCCGAAACCTGGAACTGTCCCATGTAAAGGTTAATTCCCGATCCCAGAAAGTCATGATACATAACGAATGCATCCTCTACGCCTGCAATGGAACCTCTTTCATTCAGAAGAAAATAGAAATAATAGGACAATTTATCAGATATTTCCCCACCTGACAAAATTTTAAGGACGAATGGTGCAGCAAAATCTGCCGATTCCCTGTTGCCAAAGTTGTAGGTGGCAAACCCATCTATTCTTATTGCTAGTGGAAGTTCCCTGAACAGAGAAAGTTTATCATCACCGGTTTGAATGAAATGCCTGGGTGATTCATACTCCGTGAGCCTGAATCCGTTTCCGGCAAATTCGTCACCAAAAGCCTTAAGCCTTGGCATGGCCGGTGAGTGACACACCTGGCAGCTTATCTGGTATTTGCGTGCAAATGCCGGTATGGCATTGCAATCAGTTGAAGTAAACAAACCAACGGAAGTAAGAATGACAGCAAGAGCAGCAAGAATTTTTTTCATCAATATATGATTTTGATTTTAACGGTCTTGTTGTGTTTAATTGCTTTCAGCATTCAATGCATATTTCCATGTTGTGATCTGTGAATTTGCTTTACGGCAGTATGGTAACATTTGTTGAGTGTTCATTGACGACTTTTATCTCAGACTCGTCGGCTGGAACATTCAGGAGGTCGGCAACCGGTTTTACCAGAAGCTGGTAATTAAGAACAGCCCTTACAGTCATATCTCCAGGCGCGGCATTGTAGGGTATCCTGAAAGTGAATCTTTCCGTTTTAGTTTCTCTTGGACCCAGCCTGTAATCAACCCCCAGAGATTTTGTGTTCCATTGCATGATTGTCATTCTTCCTTCAGGATCGAAATAAGGCATCCGGAAAATTCTGTTACCTGAAGGTATACCATCGCGTTGTACTCCCTTGAAATCCGGCTTGCCAAGCGGCACTCCCATATCCTGGTATGCAAGATAATCACCTGAAATTGTATATTCTTCTCCTTCAAATCCTTTCCTGTCAACATTCAGGTGATAGGTTTGCCCCTTTGCATCGGTCGCTTCAACCTGTAGCCATAAGATCCGGTCCTCGACAGATCCTGTTGGAAACTTATGCCCTGTCTTCTGATTGAAAAGCGCAACAGTAAATACTATGTTTTCTCCGGGTTCAGCTTCGCGTATGTCAGGTTCAATTCTGAGTTCAATTGTGCCTCTTACCTTTCCCGGATCATGCCCTCCATGAAATAGATGAAGTCTTGCATCATCGTATGGCTTTGTCATCAGAGCATTAAGGTAAGGCCCTCCCCTGGGCATATGGCAATCCTGGCACCTTACTCCTTCCCTGGCATACGGACCCTCTTTCCATTCAAGCTGAGTGCTCTTTACCCACACATCGTAAGGACTTTTTTCATTGTGGCAATTACCGCAGAATTCAGTTGTCCGGTAATAATCGCTGGTAAGTATCTTGTGAGCCGGAGATTCCACCGCAGGTGTACGCGCAGCATATTTCGTCATCCCCGGCCTGATCAGATAGCTGAAATTAAACGGAGGATCAGTTTGAGACGATTGAATGAGATGGCAGACTTCGCATGAAACAGATTCATTTGCTATGCTGTTCTCAGATGGTCTGGGAGGCGGAAACTGTTTGCCACCCATAAAAGCCAACGGCGCATGACAGCCATTACATCCGTCAACAGGACCTTTTAATTCAGGCTTTGCTTCGGCATGACGCACTGCGAGATCAAAATATTCAATTTCATCCCAGTGATGCGTATAGGCTTGCGACATCATAGCCTGCGACCATTGTTCATAGATTCCGGGATGGCATGACCGGCACTTTTTTGCCGTTTCAAAATCCTTATGGCTGTATTTGCTCTTAAGGTCTTCCTGCGGTAACGACAAACTGATACTGAATGCTGTAACCAATATAGCTGTCAATCCAATGACACAGGGAAATATCAGATTAAAAGAAACTCTTCTTTTGCTCATATATTTCTGGTTTTGTTGATCAAAAGATACTTGTTTTTTCCTTTATCTGAATCGAATCAGAAAGATTTTTTACTATGGAACAAGTTTTTAAAAAAGAATATGGCCAAAGGTACTGAGTATACTCGGGGAACTTAAGGATATTAAGAAGGCTGTAAAGAAAAATATCTGAATTTTGTTTTTAACTTTCGGAAAAGAAGGAGGTTAATGCTGGAGTTGTATAACGATATATCCTTTTCTGCCAGTAAGCTGGTTACAGGTTCATACAGCACTTCGTTTTCAAGTGCTGTAAAACTCCTTGGCAGGGAAACAAGGCTAGCTATATACAGCATTTATGGGTTTGTCAGGTTTGCCGACGAGATTGTTGACACATTTCATTCTTTCGACAGGAAAAGGCTCCTCGAGAGGTTTGAAAGAGATTATTATGAGGCTGTTGAAAGCGGTATTAGCCTTAATCCTGTCCTGAATGCCTTCCAGATCACGGTTAAAAAATACGTTATACCCGATGATCTTATCCAGGCTTTCCTATCAAGCATGAAAATTGATCTTGTAAAACAAAAGCACAATTCAAGGGAAGAGACAGAGGAGTATATTTACGGTTCTGCTGAAGTAGTTGGACTTATGTGTCTTAGAGTCTTTGTAAGGGGAGATGAAGGCCTTTACAGTGAACTTGAGAAGCCTGCACGACAGCTGGGATCAGCATTTCAAAAGGTCAATTTCCTACGCGATATCAAAGATGATACGGAACTTCTTAATCGACAATATTTTCATAGAACAATCACTAACGGGTTCAATGAAGATGTCAAAAATGAGATTATTACCGAAGTTGAGAATGAATTTGCTGACTCAATCCCGGGAATAATAAAATTACCATATGAAAACAGACTGGGTGTTCTCACAGCTTTTCTCTACTACACCAAACTCCTGAAGAAAATAAAAAAAACACCAGCAAAAACACTTCTTGAAAAAAGGATAAGAGTTCCTGATCCGGTAAAATTGTTCCTTCGGCTTAAAGCCTTTCTGTTAATAAAAACAAAATATTCAACCGGAAAGTAAATGGTATCAAATCGGGTATTATAGATTATTCATATCCCGGAGATAAGGCAGGAAAAAGAACACTATACTTTGACGATTTTGGAATGAAAAGTGCAATGTATACCGATGTGGTTGAAGATATGCTGACCCGCCAGTTTTCATGAGGGATAAATAACAATATATCCTTGAATATTCCGTATTTATATATGGTTTAAGAACAGATCTTTAGCAAACAGCTCATAAATGAAATTACCCGGCATTTATCTGCTTTATTTATCAATTACATCCCTGACAGGCGTAATGTTACTTATTTCGTGCGAATCACTGAAGGATGATCCGGTTTATGCAGGCACATGGCAATGTAAGGAAACAATAACCTCTGACAACCTTGTTTACAATACAACCCGGACGCTTATACTTACCAGAAATACTTTTGAGGAGATCTATGTCATAAAACGTGAGAATTCACCGGCCATATCAGCAATTTTTGGAACTAGCGGCGATATAAGAACAAACCATACATCATATATATTTATCCTGAAGGCACTTGGAACCTGCGTAAAAGATGAAATGGACATGTGCACTGAGGAGGTGGCTTTTTACGGACCGGGCACTTCCCATTTTGACGAAAATATCCAATACTATTCAGTAGAGGTCCCCTGTAAAATTGAAGCAGACGAGTTTCGCCTGAGGCTTGTCAGAGATTTGAACAATGACCGGGATACGGAGGATCAAGGTGAAGATATCGAGTTTGAAAGGATCTGAAGATATCGCATTCAGCCAGGAAATCTTAAATTTGTGATGGAGAAAATTGCTTCAAAAAAGCTTTCCCGCTAATTTCTTTCGTTAGTGCCCCTGCAATGAGACACTTAATATATGCTCCCGACATAAATAATTTCCTGATTATATGGTTTTATCAGTAATGATTGTTAATGTAAACCTGATTTTATAAATTCTCAAAAAACAAATCAATATGAAAAATACCATCTGCCTGATAATTTTAACAATTCTGGTAATAACGGGCTGCCAGGACCGACCGCGAACAGATTCATATAAAGCCGATGTGATAATATATGGAGGCACATCAGCAGCTGTAAGTGCAGCAGTACAGGTTTCAAAAATGGGCCTTTCTGTATTAGTGGTATCCCCCGATATTCATCTGGGCGGCCTTTCCTCTTCAGGTTTGGGTTTTACAGATACAGGCAATAAGGAAGTAATAGGCGGAATTGCCAGGGAATTCTACCAGCTTATTTACCAGCATTACCAGAAGCCGGAAGCATGGAAATGGCAGGAGCGGTCCGAATATGGAAACAGAGGCCAGGGAAGCCCTGCCATTGACGGGGAAAAACGTACAATGTGGATCTTTGAACCGCATGTTGCAGAAGAGGCATTTGAGACACTTATTCAAAAGAATAACATAACTGTACACCGCGATGAATGGCTTAACAGGGAGGCCGGAGTCGATTTGAAAAATGGCAGGATAAAATCAATAAAAACCCTTAGTGGAAAAATGTATAAGGGCAGGGTTTTCATTGATGCTACATATGAAGGCGACCTTATGGCTGCCGCCGGAGTGAACTACCATGTGGGCAGAGAAGCTAACTCAGTCTACAACGAGACCTGGAATGGGGTCCAGAAAAATGTGTTTCATCACGGCCATTATTTTAAAGACAAAATAGATCCCTACCAGATTCCGGGTGATCCTTCCAGCGGATTGCTTCCCAGGATCTCCGGTGAGATGCCGGGCGAAAATGGTACAGGAGACAATAAGATACAGGCTTATTGCTTCAGGTTATGTCTTACTCAGCATCCTGATAATATGGTTCCCGTAACCATGCCTGAAGGTTACGACAGCACCCAGTATGAACTCCTTGTCAGAGTGGCAGCCACAGGATGGAATGAATATTTCGATAAGTATGATCCAATACCGAATATGAAAACTGATGTCAACAATCACGGGCCTTTCAGTACAGACAATATAGGAATGAATTGGGATTACCCTGAAGCATCATATGAGCGTAGGAAAGAAATCATTAAGGAGCACGAAACCTACCAGAAAGGCTTGCTTTATTTCATGCGGACCTGCAGCAGGCTGCCGGCTTCTTTGAGAGATACCATGAACACCTGGGGTTACTCCAGCGATGAATTTTCTGACAATGGACACTGGCCATACACAATCTATGTAAGAGAAGCACGCCGGATGATCGGTGAATATGTAATGACAGAAAATGACGTCCTGGGCAAAAGTATAGTGCCGAAACCGGCAGGAATGGGTTCATATACACTCGATTCGCATAACATTCAAAGATATGTTACCCCGGAAGGATATGTTCAGAATGAAGGCGATATAGGTGTTGAAGCACCAAAACCCTACCAGATCGATCTTGGCTCATTAATTCCAAAGCGGGAAGAATGCAGAAACCTGCTTGTGCCTGTATGTATTTCCTGTTCGCATATTGCGTTTGGTTCGATAAGAATGGAGCCCGTTTTCATGATTCTCGGGCAAAGTGCCGCTACAGTTGCTTCACTGGCCGTAGTGCAGGGAAAAGATATACACGATCTCACTTACGATGATATCAGAGAAAAGCTGATTGCGGGTGGACAGATACTCGAATACTGACTGCCTGAAAAGCCTGAGTCAGATATTAAGCAGACTTGCCGGAGAGATAAGCGGAATAGATCGCTGGCTGGCGTTATCAAAAAAACAACCGGTGGGCAGATTCCGCCCAGTCTGTCTTATTCACCTATTATCTTTATCAGCTTTCCTGCAGGCACCTGAGCTGTCAGTTCAATATTATTCAGCAATGCCACTTCTTCAAGCATTGCCTGGGGTGTGCCGAAAGATGTCAGTACACTGGCCATCGTTCCTGCACGCTGAACTTTCTTAACGATTACCTTTTTGGGTTTAACGTTTATCCTGGACTGATCGGTGAGTTTTGAAAAATTAGTCATTGTTGTTTCAAAGGTACTGAAGTATGTGTTGAAATTAGCGGCAGCGGACACGCCGTGAAATGCGAAATAAGTGTTGTTATAATCAATAAAATATGATAGTATCTGAATTGTCTGCTGCTGACCAGAGGATTGATCAGTTGATGTCTGTTTGCAAACTGTAGCCAGTGCCGGCATCCCGTTTACGACTGTTTTCTTGTTTTCCTGAAGGGTCATCTGAAGCTGATCAATGGAGTTTTGTGCTGCCTGTTCGAGGGATGAGCCTGATGCCAGTGTAAACACCAGTAGTGCATTCCCATCTTTAGGCGCCATATTTACCTGGGTGGGAAGATTCTGAAGCTGCCATCCGGCAGGAAATGAGAATCTGAATTTCATATCAGGATGATAGAATGTGTTCCCGTCCACATAACCCTGCCTGGGATCCTCGCCATAGACAATTCCGTTAATCATCTGGAGATAACTGTCTTCGTTAACCAGATACTCAGGATATTTAAGTGTATTCTGCCATTCCGTTGCTTTTTGTTTGACAGAATTATATCTGTCGCCCGGGTCAGGATGTGTTGACAGGAAAGTTGGTACTCCTCCAACAGATTCAGCAAGGCTCATCTTATTGAGTACCTGGAAAAAGTCAGCCATTTTATGAGCATCATACCTGATTTTTGAAGAATATTCCACACCAAGTCTGTCAGCTTCCCTTTCATCATCACGGCTAAACCTAAGGAAGAGAAGTTGCATACCTTGCATTGCATATTCAGCATATTGGGCGAATTTCTGAGATGCTATCATTCCGCCTATCAGAAGGAGCTGCCCAAGTTGCTGCTTGCTTTGCTGGCTTACGGAATGCCGGGCGGTAATGTGTCCCATTTCGTGACCGAGAACACCAATAAGTTCTGCTTCATTATTAAGCTGGGCAAGGATCCCGCGGGTGAAATAAATATAACCTCCGGGAACAGCAAAAGCATTAACCACCGGACTATCTAAAATCTTAACATGATATTGCAGATTGGGACGGTGGGAAATTTTCCCCATTTCGTTACCCTTATCCTGAATGAATTTCAAAAGAGCATCGCTTTTATATTCTCCAAAACTCGCAATTACCTTTGGATCGTATTCCGCACCAAGAGCAACTTCCTGAGTTTCTGACATTAACATTATCTGTGTCTTCCCGGTAACAGGATTGACTGCACATGAACTCATTAAGAGCAACACTGCTGCAACTAGGAAGAGTGTAATAGACAAGTCGATTTTTTTCATAATAATTTTAACTTTAATGGTATGATGGAATATCACATGATTGTCATACGTTTTCATAACTTGTTTAGTTTTGAAATCAATCATGTGGTTTTCACCTGATTTGACTTAAAAAATAAGCTGAACAACCATCTTGTTTCCTAAAATTCATCCTATCTCAAATATCGGGAAAAATTAATTCAAACAACAATTTCTTATTTTTTTTATCAGGTTTTACCAGTTCTTAGCTTTGAAAAATGTTTTAATCCGCCGCAGTATGGGATGGTCTTCTTTAATCCCTTTTCTGCAGATTTGTTCAATGTCGTTAACGTTTTGTATTCTATTTCAGAAGTTCTTCAGGAAGGGCTATGTATTCATGCATTTCAGTAAAAATTAATATAAATTTATGGAAATTTGATTTATGCGAATCAGAGTTGTATTTCTTATAATTTGTTTAATATGGTTACCTGAGAAAAGCTGTTCATAAAAACCCGGAATAATTTCCTTACTTTGACGGATAATATATTAATGACCTGTTAATTTATTAACATTAATGGCATGGGATCAATAACCAGAAGAGATTTTAGCCGCAGAAGCCTGCTATTAGCAGCAGCAATAGGTTCAGGAGGTTTGATCGGTTATGGTTTCCTTAATAAACACAGTATTACCGCAAGGAATAACCTTCTGAGAATGGGACACTGCGCCCCGAGCGTAATGCAGACACTCCTTGGAATAAGCGATCTTGAAAACAATAATATGATCCTGGCCTCCGGAGGGATGGCAGGAGGAATAGCAGGGTCCGAAACAGAGTGCGGAGCCTTAACTGCACCCATAATGTTCCTTAGCTTTTCAAACAATAATATTCAGGGGATTCCTGAAAAAATTGAATTAATTGAAAAAGCCCGGTCATATTATAACGCTTTCACTGAACTGAACGGTTCACCTTTCTGTAGCAGGATACGGTATTCCGGAGGCCAGAGTGCTTGCAGAAAAGCTGTATGCCGGTTTCACAAAACATACAAAGGGGCTGTTAATGACCCTCTCTCACTTTCCCCTGAGACCAGAAAATCATTTTCCCTGCTCCTTGAAGCTTTTAACGAAAACAAATTCCATTGTGCTCATAATGTACTGGATAACCTTCCTGCAAATTTCGCTGTGAGCGGAGAGCTTTACGACTCTTCGTGGATTTTTATCGGCGGCATTGCTTTGCTCAACAGGACTTGTGGAGCTCTTGCCGCTGGTGTCATGGCTCTGAGTTCAGTGACCTCGGAGATTGAAAACAGCTATTCAAGGGTTGCCAAAATGAACAGGATGTTGAAAAAAAATGACCAGCATGCCCTGGATGAAGAGATAAATGAGTTTAACCGGGCTATAAATTTGAGTGAAGAATTAGGATCATGGTTCAGAAATGAATTCGGATCCTTTACATGCCGCGACATCTGGGGATATGATTTTACCCGCTACGAAGATGCAGTAAACTTCATTAACGGTCATTGTATGGAAATATGCAGTAAAAATATTGCCGCAATGGTGGCACGGCAGGTCAGCTCAATGCTCTGAGTGATCCATTGCTTTTTAGCTTACCGGATTATGATCTAAATCTTAGGATATGACAATAGGAACAATAAAATTCTTAATAATAAATCTATCATGAAAATCAGATTGATTATTCTTTTATCACTGTTTATTTCGTGTAACTCTGTCAACGCCCAGCAAAAAGAATGCAAGGTTACCGTTCCGGCATTGTCGGGAACATATTCAGGAGGATGCAGAAACGGCCTGGCACATGGTAAAGGAACCGCCCAGGGTATTGACTTTTATGAAGGACAGTTCTCGAAGGGAGTACCCTCAGGAAAAGGTCTGTACAGATGGAAAGACGGCCCGTATTATGAAGGCGAATGGGTTAACGGATTAAGAGAAGGAAAGGGTAAAATGGTCTATAGTGATTCTACAATTACAGGATACTGGAAAAACGACAAATATGTAGGCGAAGATCCTGTTGTGCCTTACAAGGTAACCCGCAGCATGAATGTTACTCGTGCGACCATAATCAAGTCAGGTGCAATCGAAGGCGTTCGGATCCTGCTCCTTCAGGCAGGATCAGACAATCTGGATATCGAACGTTTCTCCCTTGCATACAGCAGTGGTTCAGAATACCAATCGGGAAGGATGTTTGGAATTCAAAATGTGCTGTTCCCCCTCGATGTCAAGGTAAAATATATGCTCTGGAATAAACTTCGGACAGGCCAGTTTGAGGTAATCTTTGAATTCACAATATTTGAACCCGGCGCCTGGGAGATAACTTTAAACAATTAGCAGCAGCGCCGACTTTAATTGCCTCAGGCAGATGCAACATTCAAGTCACTGATTAAATCTCCAAAATCAGAAATATTTACCTGTTCCGAATACCAATAAATCCACCTTGTTATCCACCACAAAAAAATGTCGCTGTACTCATACAATTTACAGCGACATCATGCTTTACTTAGTCGTAATGAGAAGACAATTGTTGACCCACCTGGGCTCGAACCAGGACTCTGCGGAACCAAAATCCGACGTGTTGCCAATTACACCATGGGTCACTATTAGCGTGATGCAAAATTACGAAATTTTTTGTTTGATTTGCCCTTCGGGACTTATTAACCGGCGGAATTAAAATCCTGTCTGCGGAGTATTACAGGACCCTGACCGCCTGGGGTTTTCTTCAGTTCTGCCACTTCAGCAATAGTAAACGGACATCCCACAAGGGAACTGAGTATGAAACCAAGCTCACACATATCCTCATCGCCTTTTTCATAATACCACATAATCCTTGTATTTTCCAGAATATTTGTGGAGTCAGCTATCTTTTTGATAATATGATAAATCCATTTAGTTGAACTGGTGTTGATATACTCAAATCCTAATTCCACTGAGGTTTCGCAACGATTCTTGCTAAAATACTCCCTGATCCATTCGTAAACCGGACGATAAATTTTACTAGGATTTTCCGATATAGACCGCCCTAATATGACCAGCCTTCCCGGTTCAAGCCATATAGCCGGAGTCCTTCTTGTGGGCTCTAATGAAAAGGTTTTTAATCGTGTCATTAGTTTTTTCAGGGTTTGTTTTCTGAACTTCCATGATATGTAAACGTAAAAACCTGTGGAAAATGTCCATGACAATGGAAAAAAATAGATTCTGTTAAAAACTTTGAGAGGAAATCGCTATTTAATGCTATCCCGGTTGAAAAGAGTGGGCTCAGTGTCTTCCCAGAGAGTGGGATGTTCTTCATCAAATCTCTTGATAATTGCTTTCATGATAGTTTCCCGCAAAAATTCGGATTTGTTTTTGACTCTGTAACGGCTGCAGTAAATATCGAAAGCCCTGATCTCTCTATTGTTGAGCATCAGAGAAAGCCTGTTGGTCCTTTTCAGTTTTTCTTCCTTATATGAGACACGCCTCACGTGTTGATGGTATGAATCAGGATTCTAATTTAAGCAAAGCTACTCTTGCCAGGCTTTCTGTTCGTATTAGTTTTTAACATAGAAGAAGAATCTGTTCAATAAGCAACAGATTATAAGGGCGTTGGCTTATTCAAAACTTTAAACCGCAATAAAGGGTATTACAGATAACCAAATCTCTGCATTTCGTGCCATTTCATGCTTGGGGAGTCTGGCTTTCTGCAAATACCAATTAGTGTTCCGAGCCCCTATTCCATAATAAAGGCCGAGAACAAAAAATCTCTGATAATGTGAATTCAGCTAAAAATCAAGCTTTGCCTGCGCTTCCCAGAACATTAACGATCTTATGCTTATACAGTTCTTTCAGCTTTTCACGTGCCGGTCCCAGATACTTGCGAGGATCAAATTCCCCTGGCTGTTCTACAAAAACCTTGCGTATTGCTGCTGTCATAGCCAGACGGCCATCGCTATCGATATTGATTTTGCAGACTGCTGATCCTGCTGCTCTTCTCAACTGGTCTTCCGATATGCCGGCAGTGTTTTCCATTTTTCCACCGTATCTGTTTATCTCGTCCACAATATCTTGTGGTACTGATGAGGCGCCATGCAAAACGATCGGGAAACCAGGTATTCGCCTTTCGCACTCTTCGAGAATATCGAACCGCAGAGGAGGAGGCTGTTCGCCAGGTGCAACCTTGAACTTGAAAGCGCCGTGAGAAGTGCCGATAGATATGGCGAGGGAATCAACCCCGGTCTTTTTTACAAAGTCTTCAACTTCCTCAGGCCTTGTGTATGTTGAATGCTCTGCAGAAACTTCATCCTCGATGCCGGCAAGAACACCAAGTTCTCCTTCTACAGTAACATCATACTTGTGGGCGTATTCAACCACCTGCCTGGTCAATTTCACATTTTCTTCGTACGGGAAATGCGATCCGTCGATCATCACAGACGAAAAACCCGTTTCAATGCACGACTTGCAGGTTTCAAAGGTGTCACCATGGTCGAGATGCAACACAATCGGAATCGGATACCCGAGCTCCTTTGCATATTCTACAGCGCCTTTTGCAAGATACTGCAAAAGAGTCTGGTTAGCATATTTTCTTGCTCCTTTCGATACCTGAAGTATCACAGGAGATTTTGTTTCAACACAGGCACTTATTATTGCCTGCATTTGTTCAAGATTGTTGAAATTAAAAGCAGGTATCGCATATCCGCCTTTCATTGCAGCTTTAAAAAGCTCCCTTGAATTTACTAATCCTAAATCCTTATAATGAAGCATAACTTATTGTTTTTTAATAGGCGGTGAAGTTAGTTAATTTAACCTTTGAGGCCAAAACAATTGGTAAAATAAAACGCAATCAACAATTAATCAAGTGATCGCCGCATCATTTAAAGCTAATTGATTAACTTCGGAACCGATTTTTACGAAATTTATTTGCCGGTGATCCTGAAGCAGCACTGATAAAAAAAACCATTCTTTAGATAAATACCTTTACAGTGAAAGTAAATAATTATGAGAAGCAATATTAAAAAAACGCTGGTTTTCATTATAGCCTCTCTTTTTATGTCACCCATTCAGACCTTTGCCCAGCAGAAAACATGGTCTCTTGAAGAGTGCATAAAATACGCCATTGATCATAACATTCAGATCAAGCAGCAAACTATTCAGACCAAGGTTCAGAAGAACTCTCTCGACCAGTCAAAACTTAACCTCCTGCCAACCATCAATGGGCAGGCCTCACACGACTATTCATTCGGTCGGGCTCTTGATCAGAATTCCTATACCTTTTACAACCAGACAATACAGTCAGACTACTTCTATATAGGGGGCAGGACAAATATTTTTAACGGGCTTCAGAACCTGAATGAAATACAAAGGAATAAGTATGAGCTCCTTGCCGGTGAACAGGACCTGCTTCGAATACGCGACAACATTTCACTTAGAGTGGCTCTTGCCTATCTGCAAATCTTGCTGAACAAAGAGCTTGTGACTGTAAACCAGAACCAGCTTGATATCACATTGCAACAAATTGACAAGACCAGAAAACTTGTCGATGCCGGAAGCATGGCACGGGGCAACCTCCTCCAGATAGAAGCCCAGGCAGCTCAGGAGGAAGTGAGCCTGGTAACAACGAAAAACCAGCTAGACCTGTCATATCTTAATCTGATCCAGTTGCTTGAACTTGAAACGCCCACAGGATTTGAAATCGAAATACCTGATATAGATGTTGAACAGAATTCTGTAATCATAGACGATGTTGACGAGATTTACTCCCTTGCGACTCAATCGCGTCCGGAAATTAAAAGTTCTGAGCTTAAGCTCACTGCAAGTGAATATGGCCTGAAAATTGCCCGGGGCGCAAGAAGTCCGAGTATAGCCCTCAGCCATAATTTCGGCACCAGGTATTCCTACATTAAGGATATTCCGGGCTTTCTGCCTTTCAAGGATCAATTAAAAAACAACAAGAATTACGGTGTTGGAGTTACCCTTAGCATACCGGTACTTAATGGCTGGCAGGTGAATACAAACATATCCAATTCACGGCTGGCACTTGAAAACAGCCTGTATACCCTTGAGGACACAAGAAAGCAACTATACAAAGACATTCAGCAGGCATACACCGATGCTGTGTCCGCACTCAAGAAGTATAATGCAAGTTTCAAGGCTGTTGCTTCCTCTGAAGAGTCATTCAGGTATAATGAACAGAAATTCAATGTCGGGATTATAACTCCTGTAGACTATAATGCCTCAAAGACACAACTATTAAATGCCCAGTCTGATATGGCCCAGGCAAAATATGAATTCATTTTTAAAATCAAAGTTCTTGATTTTTATAAGGGATTGCCGCTTCATCTCAATGACAGATGAACCTTTACTGAAATTTATGATTGTGAATAAACCCTTCTCATTTGCCATTAGTTAGATTACAAATTAAACATCACTTGAATGCAAAATCATGAAAAACAATAAGATACTGAAGATACTCGCGCCGGTTACGGTTCTATTGATAGTCTTTGCCGTGATAGGGAAAAAAGCCGGTTGGTTTGGCAAGGCACCGTCAGTGAAAGTTGCCGTAGAGGAAGCCCAAAAACGGACAATTGTTGAGACTATTACGGCAAACGGCAAAATACAGCCGGAAAAAGAGGTTAAAATAAGTCCTGACGTATCGGGCGAAATAGTTGAACTGACAGTAAGGGAGGGTGATGATGTTGTAAAAGGTCAGCTTTTGCTCAGGATAAAACCCGACGTTTACATTTCACAGAAAGAAAGGTCGCTGGCTGCAATAAGCCAGGCCCGTGCAAGGCTCGTACAGGTGGAAGCGCAGCTCATACAAACCGAGCTGTCATTCAGGAGAACTGAACAACTGTACCGGGAACAAACCGTTTCCAAGTCGGAATATGAGCAGGCTGAAGCATCCTTTGCTGTTGCCAAAGCAGAGGTGGAAGCAGCCCGTTATGCAGTAATAAGTGCCGAAGCATCTTTGAAAGAAGCCAACGAAAATCTTATAAAAACTTCAATTTATGCCCCTATGACAGGCACGGTATCAATGCTTCTTGTTGAACTCGGGGAGAGAGTTGCCGGAACCAGCCTTATGGCAGGTACGGAACTGATGAGGATTGCAGATCTCTCAAGCATGGAAGCCCAGGTCGAGGTTAATGAAAATGATATTGTAAGAGTTACCCTGGGAGACACAGCAATAATTTCGATTGATGCCTACCTTAACAGAAAATTCAAGGGTGTAGTCACTGAAATTGCCAGCTCCGCTAAAACAACAGGAGTATCAGCCGACCAGGTAACCAATTTTGATGTCAAAATACTTGTTTTTCCTGAATCATATCAGGACCTCACAAAAGAAGGTGATAGGAATCCACTGAGACCGGGAATGTCAACCACCGTCGATATACAAACGGAAACAAGAGAATCGGTAATTGCTGTGCCTATTCAATCAGTCACAACAAGAACTGATACCACAAAGGTAATTATTACCAGCAGCGAAAAGGATATCAGAACTCTTGTATTCATAACTGATGATGAACGGGCATTGGCAAAGGATGTCACAACGGGTATCCAGGATAATTCCTACATTGAGATATTATCAGGTATCTCGGAAGGTGACCGGGTAATATCTGCTCCCTTCAGCGCCATCAGCAAAAAACTATCTGACAGCACACTGGTGGAAATAGTAAAAAAAGAAGATCTTTTCTCTTTAAAATAACCGAGCCTCCATTACACACGTAAAATGATACTTTGCCTTGAGACTTCATCACCTGTATGTTCTGTTGCCCTTTGCAACAGCGATGGTGTTGTTGCATTGAAGGAAAGCAGGGAAAACAAATCGCACGCCTCACTCCTCACTGTTTACATTGAGCAAGTCCTGTCAGAAGCAGGGATTACTGTTGGAGATCTTGAAGCCATTGCTGTCAGTAAAGGCCCGGGATCATATACCGGCCTCCGGATTGGAGTGTCTGTTGCCAAAGGCATTGCTTATGCCTCATCACTTCCTTTGATAAGCGTTGAAACCACCCTTTCCATGTTCCACGGCATCTCTGACACAGTAAATATGAAGGATGCCACAAATGCAAAAACGATTTTCATTCCGATGATAGACGCCCGGCGGATGGAAGTTTATTATTCCGTATTCTCTTCCGATGGTAAAGTGCTTAAAGATATCTCAGCAGAAATTATAGATGAAAATGCCTTTTCATGGATCGATGAAGCGTATTCACTTTTCATTTTCGGAGACGGGGCTGAAAAATGTGTAAAGGTGCTTAAAAGAAAAAATATAATATATGTTCCGGAATTCATACTTTCTGCTAAAAGTATGTATAAACCTGCATATGTGTCATTTGTGAATAGGCAATTTGAAGATGTTGCCTATTTTGAACCTTTCTATCTCAAAGATTTCATAACTTCGAAACCGAAAAAAGGAATCATTGGCAGGTAATTTGCTTGCCTTAAATGAATTCTTAGAATAAGATAATGAAGAACTGTCTTTTAATCATTAGCGGGTTGCTCATCGGATTGTTTTCCATTTACGGACAGCACTCAGCATACCAGGCAGGTGAAAAAGTAGAATATACAATACATTACGGGGTTATCCAGGGAGGAGTGGCTTCGCTTGAACTTAAGGCTGATACCTTCAGGGGAAAGAAGGTTCTGCATTCCATACTGACAGGAAGAACAACAGGAGTTGCAGATGCTGTATTCAAAGTAAAGGATATCTATGAAAGTTATATTGACATGAGGTCGGAATTGCCTGTCTTTTCAATACGCAACATCAGGGAAGGCCGTTACAGGAAGTATAACGAGGTGATCTTCGACCATACAACAAGAACTGATTCCGCAATACTTACAAGCGACCTTACAGGAGTACATATTACACAACCCGGAATTCACGATATCTTGTCGTGTTTTTATTTTTTCAGAAACCACTATCTGCCGTCATACGATACCCTAAAACAGGGAGATATGATAACCATAATGACATGGTTCACTGATGAATTGTATCCTATTAGACTGAAATACGTTGGCATTGAGGACATTAAAACAAAAGTGGGAAGAATAAGATGTCTCAAATTCAATCCTGTAACAGAGAAGGGACGGCTATTTAAAACAGAAGAAGATGTGTCATTCTGGTTTACTTCCGATAAAAATTTCTTACCGGTAAGAATACGTTTTGATATATTTGTAGGGGCTTTTATAGCCGATATTGTGAATTATGAGGGATTAAAACATCCTTTGAATTTGATCAACAAAAAAGAATAGATTATTAACTGATTTAAGAATTTATGGCAAGTACAGCTGATTTCAGGAACGGACTGGTTATTGAGTTCAATGGCGAACTATATTCAATTGTGCAGTTTCAGCATGTTAAACCCGGCAAAGGACCGGCTTTTGTCAGGACAAAGCTAAAAAACATCAAAACCGGAAGGATCCTTGATAATACATTTCCTTCAGGTACCAAAGTGACCCTGGCAAGGGTGGAAAGACGACCCTACCAGTATCTTTATAAGGACGAGATAGGGTATTATTTTATGCATACAGAAACATTTGAGCAGATCCATGTGAATGAAGAAATTATTGACAGTCCAGAATTCCTGAAAGAAGGTCAGTACGTTGAAGTGGTTGTTCATGCCGACACCGAAACTGTTCTTTCAGTAGAACTGCCACAGTTTGTAACAATGGAAGTTACATATACCGAACCGGGGTTAAGGGGCGACACTGCTACAAACACTCTTAAACCCGCACAGATTGAAACAGGAGGAACAATAATGGTGCCTCTGTTCATTAATACAGGCGATAAAATAAAAGTCGATACCAGAGACCGGGCCTATATCGAAAGGGTAAAATCCTAAACAGCTATGGGTAAAAGGAAAGTTGACAGATTAAGCATGTCTAAATTCAAGTTGGATGCCCTGCTCGATATTACTCTTTCAATTAATGCCAACCTTCCGAATGAAATCCTGCTTTCTAAATATGAATCAATACTCCGCAGCAAACTTGGCATTGGCAAAATACTTATTTTCAAATATTCCGGCAGCTGGGAATGTCTTCTTAACGGCGGATTTCCGGGACAAGAAATATCCAGCCCGGAAATTGTCCCAAACCTTCTGAAATACACTGAAACTGTTTTCAGACCTGATGATCCTGTATTTGAGGGGGTTGATATAATAATCCCGGTACATAACAACAATGTACCGCTTGCTTTTGTGCTTATGGGAGACATTGAGGAAGAGGGTGAAGGAATGAGCCCCGTTCTCAAACATCTGAATTTCGTTCAGACCATCTCAAGCATAATAATAGTTGCCATTGAGAATATCAGGCTGTTCAACGAAAGCCTTCAACAGGAAGCCCTCAGAAAGGAGCTTGAACTTGCGGCAAGAATGCAGCAAATGCTTATTCCAGAGAACAGGACAATGCCAAAGAACGACAAACTGGTTGCCAGCGGGTTCTATTATCCACATTACAGCGTGGGTGGCGACTATTATGACTGTATAAGACTTTCTGACAGTAAAATCGGTTTTTGTATCGCCGATGTATCCGGAAAAGGTCTTTCTGCTGCATTGCTGATGTCTAATTTCCAGGCAGGCTTAAGGGTCTTATTCAACCATGATATAGGGCTGCCTGAGCTTATACAGAAGCTTAATTACCTGCTTGTGACAAATGCTGCCGGGGAAAAATTCATTACATTGTTTATTGCCCGGTTTGATAATTGTACCGGTGTTCTGGAATATATTAACGCAGCACATAATCCTCCTGTTCTGTACGATGTTGAAAAACATGAAATTAAACAACTCCACTCAACTTGTGTCGGGATAGGAATGCTCGATGAAATCCCTGACATCGAAACAAGGAAGATCATCTTGGAAAATACTTCCAAACTGGTTTGTTATACCGACGGACTATCAGAGCTTAAAGGAGATGACGGAGAGGAATTGGGCACAAGAGAGATAATAAAATATATAAGCAATAACGATCCGGTTAAGCAAAACATCATCAGTATGCTGGAAAATCTGGGAATCCCTGATAATAATCCGGACCTCTTTGATGATATCTCAATTATGGCTATGGACTTTATCAGGTAATCACTACACAGCCCGTAGTATAAAGTAGTTCTTTTTCCCTTTCTGAAGAAGCAGGTATCTTTTATTGAGAAGCTGACTGCTGTTAACAACCATTTCGGGCGATTCGACTTTTATTTTGTTTATGCCCAGGCCTCCCCCCTGAATCAGCCGCCTGAGTTCTCCCTTTGAAGCAAAAACTTGTGAATGAACTGTGCAAAGATCTGTAATGTTTAATCCTGCCTCAATAAGCCCGGCAGGTATATCAAATACCGGAACTCCTTCAAAAACAGAAAGGAAAGTCTTTTCATCAATCTTCTTAAGGGAATCGGTGGTGCCTTTCCCAAACAGAATCTGCGATGCTTCAAGTGCTGATTCATAATCTTCCCGGGAATGAACCATCAGGGTCATTTCCTCAGCCAAACGCCGTTGCAGAATACGCTCATGAGGTGCAGTGAAATGAGCACCGGTAAGCTCTTCAATCTCATCCCGCTTCAGAAGGGTAAAAATCTTTATGTACCTGGCCGCATCTTCATCTGACACATTCAGCCAGAACTGGTAAAACTGGTAAGGCGTAGTCTTTTCAGGATCAAGCCATATATTTCCCGACTCTGTTTTCCCAAATTTCATTCCATCCGACTTGGTAATAAGCGGACATGTCAGAGCATATGCAGAGCCTCCGGCCTTGCGCCTGATCAGTTCGGTCCCGGTTACAATATTTCCCCACTGATCCGATCCGCCCATCTGAAGCTTGCATCCCAGCGTGTTATATAGATGAAGGAAATCAGTACCCTGAACCAGCTGATACGAGAACTCTGTGAATGACATTCCTTCCCTGGCATCAGAACCAAGCCGCTTTTTTACAGAGTCCTTGGCCATCATATAGTTTACTGTAATATGCTTCCCTATTTCCCTGATGAATCCCAGAAAAGAATATTCCTTCATCCAGTCGTAATTATTGACCATCAAAGCCCTGTTTTTTATTTCCGGACTGAAATCGAGGAATCTCGAAAGTTGCTTTTTAATACCTTCCTCGTTACTCCTCAGAGTGGCCTCATCAAGAAGGTTCCTTTCTTCCGACCTGCCTGAAGGATCCCCTATCATGCCGGTGGCTCCGCCTATCAGGGCTACCGGTATGTGTCCGGCACGCTGAAAATGCACCAGCAGCATAACCTGAACCATATGACCAATGTGCAGGGAATCAGCTGTTGGATCAAATCCGATATAACCTATGGTCATTTCCCTGTTTAAAAGCTCTTCCGTACCCGGCATGATATCATGCAACATGCCGCGCCATTTCAGTTCCTCAATAAAATTCATATAATTATCCTTTAAGGAAGTGCAAATATAGCAAAGAGGGTCATATTAATATCTCTTCAGGCTTTTTTTTGAACCTGTCGAAACTCTTGTCAAAATTGCCTTCGCCAATAATAGGGAACAGCGCAGGAGCAATGTCGGCAATTGGATTGTACAACTTTGATTGTTCAATCTTCGCCTTTGGCAAAAAGGGGCGTTTTGCATCCAAAGCATTCAGAACAACAAAAATAATACTTAGTATCAGCGCTGTTTTAAATACTCCAAAGAATACTCCCAGTAACCTGTTAATGAAACCAAGAGATATTGAATCCACAAATTTGTCGACCAGGATGCTAATGAAATGAATAAGTATAACTATTGCGATGAAAGTTATAAGAAATGCTATTATTCCAACAAACTTGCCTGTCATGTCGAAATAATCATAGAGCTTCGCAGCTGTGAAGGATGAGAACTTAATGGCTCCCCATATGCCGACTATCAACGCCAGAAGCGACGCCAGCTCTTTTACAAGGCCTTCGGAATAACCGCGCATAATTCCGAAAACCAGTAATATTATTATTATGAAATCAATGTAATTAATTGCCTTATGATTTGGGCGTGAAAATATGAAAGTTCCATGATTTATCAAAAAAGAAATCCCAGCTATTATTGCTTACCAATATTCCCGTAATTCTGAATAATTCAAAAACGGTTGTCTTTTTCGACAATTTATGTGAATTAGTCATAACTTAATCTGACAGTAAGGGGTTAAATTATAGAAATTAGCACAAGAGAAAAAATTGTTGGTATTAGATTGTTTTCATTTGTAGCAGCAGTATTATTGCCTGGTACTCTTTATATTATTTTCTTCCTGTATTTTAATGATACCGATCTGGTATTGAAAGAAGACCGGAGATCGTAAAGGCTCCTGATATCACAAAGCTGCGACACAATAACAACTACTTCATAAAAAACAAAGTCCTTTTCATTCAGTAATATTTTGTTCAGGAAAGGATTGTCAAATCAGAAATTTGTATATTTCTGACCTGATTAACCTGTTCTGCCATGAAGAAAGAATCTGCCACGAATAAAGAAAATATGGAAAAGAAGACCAGTGTAAAGGTTTTTGAGAAGAAGGATCTCTATCGCGACGTCAAGGCAGAGAAACGTACTAAAATGAAAAGTTCCGAGTATCTTAAGAAACTCAGGAACCTGGAAATTGAGCTCGTTAAGCTGCAGGAATGGGTGAAAGCCAATAAACTTAAGGTTGTGGTGGTGTTTGAGGGCCGTGATGCCGCCGGCAAGGGAGGAGTAATCAAGACCATTGCAGGCTGTCTGAATCCAAGAATCTGCCGCATCGTTGCCCTTGGCATTCCCACCGAAAAGGAAAGGACGCAATGGTATTTCCAGCGCTATGTGTCTCAGCTTCCGTCAGGAGGTGAGATAGTCCTGTTCGACAGAAGCTGGTATAACAGGGCAGGAGTTGAAAAGGTTATGGGCTTCTGCACCAATGAGGAATATGAGGAATTCCTGCGCTCTTGCCCGGAATTTGAAAAAATGCTTATCCGGTCAGGAATAATAATGATAAAGTACTGGTTCTCAATAAGTGAAAAGGAACAGGAAAAGAGGTTTCAAGACAGGATAAAGGATCCTACAAAGCGCTGGAAGATAAGTCAGATGGATGTGGAGTCGCGCGATAAATGGGTTGAATATTCAATGGCCAAGGACAAGATGTTCTCCTTCACCGATATCCGCCAGTCACCCTGGTTTGTTGTTCCGGCCGACGACAAGAGAAGAGCCAGGCTGAACTGCATCGATCACATGCTTTCAATGATCCCCTACAAGGACCTTACCAGGGAAACAATAAAGCTCCCGCCGCTGAAACATGGAGTAGCTTACGTAAGGCCTCCCATTGCAGAGCAAAATTTCGTTCCGGATAAATATTAAAAAAGATCTTGCAGGTCTTTACTCATTAACATAATCTTTCACACGTATATATTTTATTTTAAAGGTCGGATGGAACCGCACATAATTGAAAATTATATTAATATGCGTTTGCGTCAGAATTCAATCATGTGGGTTTCATAATACCCATTTTAGATAAATTGGTCCGTACAATGGAATGTACGGGTGAAGCTTGTATCCCACCTCTCTAATCCCTCCCTATAGTAAGGGGTATGTCCGGGTCAGAGGTGCATCATCCAAAACCCGAACTGTAAAAAAATCCGGATAGAATTTTCAAATAATGATGAAATCGAGGTTTGGAGAAGGGATATATTCTGGGGTACAAATCTGGGGTACAAAAAACAAAACCCCTTCATTCACAATTGAATAAAAGGGTTTTTTGTAGCCCCACCAGGAATCGAACCTGAATCTAAGGTTTAGGAAACCTTCGTTCTATCCATTGAACTATGGGGCCGGATACATCCAGTCTGCAAAAGTATATTATTTTTTATTCAATGCAAATCAAGTGAATAAACTGAATTCGACCTCAGGATGCTTTCTGATTGCTTCAGCTCTCTTTTCCTCAATACCTGACCTGAATTTTTCCAGCTGGTGCAAGCTCCTGCAACCCGGCAGGGAGGCAACTGTTGCAAGATCAGTTCCCAATATTCCAACCTGATTTGCAGCAAAACTATGTCTTCCATGCATGAAGTTATCCATTGGCCGGGATTACAGAACTGGCATTCCCGATTCAGGCAGTTCGCGGGCCACCAGTAAGTAACGGTAAGCGGATGTATGAATCCTTTAGGAAATCTTTTTGTATTTGATTCTGACCGGAGTTGTGGTGCCAATTCTGCTTTTAAGGTTTTCCTCATATTCAGAATATGATCCCTCAAACCATACAACTTTCGAATCACCTTCAAAAGCAAGCATATGAGTGGCCACCCTGTCGAGGAACCATCGATCGTGAGAAATGATCACTGCGCACCCGGCATAATTTTCAAGGCCCTCTTCAAGAGCCCTCAGGGTATTAACATCAATATCGTTAGTAGGTTCGTCAAGAAGCAGGACATTTGCTCCCGATTTAAGTGTCAGGGCTAGATGAAGTCTGTTCCGCTCACCTCCGGAAAGAACCCTGCATTTTTTCTCCTGATCAGCTCCGGTGAAATTGAATCTGGAAACATATGCCCTGGCATTTACAAGTCGGTTGCCAACCATAATATCATTCTGTCCGCCTGATATAACCTCATAGACTGTTTTGGTCGGATCAATTTCAGAATGAGCCTGGTCAACATAACCTAAAACAACTGTTTCCCCGATTTCAAAATCACCCGAAGTGGGTTTTTCGTAGCCCATAATCATTCTGAAGAGGGTTGTTTTCCCTGCCCCGTTGGGACCAATAACACCTACTATGCCGTTTGGCGGCAAATCGAATTCAAGGTTTTCAAAAAGCAGCTTCCCGTCAAAAGCCTTAGACACTCCGGATGATCTGATAACTTTATCACCGAGTCGCGGCCCGTTGGGAATGAAAATCTCGAGCCGTGCCTCCTTTGCTTTTACATCCTGGTTAAGCAGGTTCTCATAGGCTCCAAGTCGCGCCTTTGACTTGGCGTGTCTTGCTTTTGGCGACATCCTTACCCATTCAAGCTCCCTTTCAAGCATCTTGCGTCTTCGGATATTTCCCTTATCCTCAATCTCGAGCCTTTTTGCCTTCTGTTCCAGCCATGAGGAATAATTGCCTTTCCACGGAATTCCTTCCCCCCTGTCAAGCTCCAGTATCCAGCCTGCAACATTATCAAGAAAATACCTGTCGTGAGTAATGCATATCACAGTGCCATTGTATTGTTGGAGAGTTGTCTCAAGCCATTGCACCGATTCGGCATCAAGATGGTTTGTCGGTTCGTCAAGCAGCAGAATATCAGGCTGGCTGAGAAGTAAACTACACAGGGCGACCCTTCTTCTCTCTCCTCCCGACAGGATGCTGACAGGAGTATCATATTCCGGGCACCTCAGGGCATCCATAGCCCGTTCCAGCCTGTGATTGATATTCCAGCCATCAAGATAGTCTATTTTTTCCTGCAAAACAGCCTGCCTGTCCATAAGCTGTTCCATCCGTACCGCATCTTCATAAACAGCAGGATCGCCGAAACTTTCGTTTATCTTTTCATATTCATTTATAAGATCAGTTATCTCCTTTACTCCTTCCTCAACGGCTTCCCTGACGGTTCTGGTTTCATCAAGAAGAGGATCCTGCGGAAGATGACCGATCGTGTATCCCGGCAAAAAAGTAATCTCTCCCTGGTATTCATTGTCAATACCCGCGATGATTTTCAACAGGGTTGATTTTCCCGATCCGTTAAGTCCGATGATTCCTATCTTGGCCCCCAGAAAAAATGAGAGTGAGATATCCCGGAGTACCTGCCTGTGAGGAGGGAAGGTTTTTCCAACCCGGTACATTGAAAAAATAATCTTCTTATCGTCAGCCATTTTATTATCGATTTGGCAACAATATAAAAAAAAGCAAGGCTATAACAAAAGCATCAGGAAGTTGATTATTACTGATTTCCCGGGTTATTGGGCTTAAAGCCAGCGGTCAGACAGCTTTTTCAGGCTTGAACAGCTTAATGGTTTCATCTTGAAGAAGGACCCATATTGAATAAACTCCCAGTAATGTTCCGATAGGAATATTCAGGCAACCCAGAGCAGCTACAACAATGACCAGCATCCTTGACCAGGGCCGGAATGAAAAAAGGCCTATCCCTCCGATAAGTCTCAGCGTTGCTATAACACCTATAAGAAGAGGAATGCTGATACTGAGAAAACCGAGTACCATTCTCCCTATATCCTCATTTTCAACAAATCCCTTTAAGACGCTGAGAAAGAATAATAAAGCCAGGGCGACAATCAGCCCTAATATCCCCAATCCGATATGCACAGCACCCACAACTAGTACATGCTTTTTCATTTTTGTATCTTCCATGACATTTGATGTTTATATGTTATGTTTTCATTCCAGCTTAATGACTTCCGATCTGAGAAATTGTTGCATTAATTTATCCAATATTTTTCAATCATCCACGTTATTTTAACAGTGGAAAATATAAATAATAGAATTTTGCGAATTAAAAGCATATTGCTGATCGCTCTGATCAGTTTTTCATTCTGTTGTGTTTTCACCTCATGTGAATCGCTTGGTTTCTGTAAGATCTGCAGGGAAGTTACCTACATCGACGGAACTGTAACCAATGAGGGCCAGGAAGCTAAATACTGCGATGCCAGCCTGATTGCTATTGAAGCCACTCCCGACTATGTTGACGGGAATATGCGTATAACATGGAAGTGCAGGTAAATTTTCCAGTTAATAATTTCGTTATTATAAAATTTAGGCATTAAATTTGTTGATAACTTGTTTATAATTGTAACTAAGATCTAAGTACTCTTTACTATCTTAAGGTACTTTTAAACTGGCATAACAAATTTAGCAATGTCTTTAAATTTCAGCTCTTTAGGATTATCTGACAAAACAATTTACATAGTTGAGGATGATTTACCCTCGATGAGGTATTACCAAACACTGTTTCAGAGTTCCGGTGCTGACGTCATGAAATTCAGGACCGGCAAAGATTTTACAGATTTTATTTCCGAAAACAAAGATTTTAAAGTTGACCTTGTAATTATGGATTTCCTGATACCCTTGATTAACGGTATCGACTGTACCAGGATGTTCAGGAAAACAAGGAAAAACGTGCCTGTTTTAATGATAACTGCCTATACATCCGAACAGACAAAATCAGAAGCGTTCATAGCCGGCTGTAATGAATACATCCTGAAGCCAATATATCCCGAGAAAGTATTTTCTCTTCTCGAAAAATACCTCAAGCCGAAAGTAAAACAAACCGTTTACTGAAAATTTCCTGTTGCTAACAATCACGGATAATGTTCCGGGCTATC
Organism: Bacteroidales bacterium; assembly: GCA_040769065.1. GTDB lineage: Bacteria > Bacteroidota > Bacteroidia > Bacteroidales > VadinHA17 > LD21. Next base: position 2,564,617 of record JAXGLU010000001.1, on the reverse strand, counting down.
TTGCAATGTATTTGAGAGTCAGGGTTTTATGTTGTGTCTGCCCGTATCAGTAACATACCTGTTTGTTATGATTTCATGGCAAATTGGCCTGATGCCTGCTTAAATAGTCAGCATAGTAGCCTTCAAGCTTTTTGTTGATTTCCTCCCCAAGTTCCCTTTTACCGTTTGCAATGCAGAAATCAGCAGCCCGTGATGTGTACTGGATTGCGCTCTGGATTTCATATTCAGCAGAACTTATGACATAATTATTCTGTCGGAGATAATAATCAAGCCTGTCAAAATACCACTGTGAGAGATCCTTTGTCATGTTTTCGGCGATATCCGGCTTTCCTGCCATGAAAAAAGCTTCAATCAGGTCAGTATAATAAGGATCGTAGGGATAATTTTCCACCGGAAGCAGTGCAAGGCATCTTTCAAGAACCTCTGCAGCCTTTTCAATTTTACCTTCAGCAGTGAGTGCCTTGGCTAGCCTTGCATGAACAAGCCTTGATCTAACCACCGAGAGGGTTCTTAAATGATGATAGTCAAGATTCACATCAGGATCATTTACCCCACCCCAGACAAACTTATTCATCACGTTGTCATACAGGATATCCGTATCTATTCTGCCATAATCGACCCAGCTGTTGTTCCGCGATTTTATAGGAACAAGACGGTAGGCAAGTCCTTCAAGCTGGAAGTATTCCTCAAGGCCCATAGCATCATTATGGTATCCGCTCACGAAATATATCGGTCTCTCCCAGTTATTGTTGGCAAGTATGTCAAGAACAATGAGCTGGCTTTTAAGTATCGAATTGCCCTTAAGTCTGATGTCAATATAAGGAACTATTTTTCCGGCATCTTCAGGCCTGACTGTACCCGAAGCAATAACCTTTGCGGAATCAACGGGTATCCTGATTATCCTTGAGGGTATGATGTCAAGGGTTTCAGTCGGAGAAATCTGAACTTTTGTAGCTTTATTGTCGCTGGTCACATAATCGATCACGGTTGATGCATTTACCGGATCTTTTGTTCGTTCAACAATGAAAACCTGATTATTTATGCCGTCATAATATTTTTGCACAGGCAGGGTTACCGGCAACGGATCAGATTCGTAAACCCTGCGTTTCATTTGTTCTATATACCAGTCGGTATTCAGGAGCATCAGGTTGCAGACCCTCACATCGGTGCGTTTCCCTTCCACCTCCTGAGCATACCACAGAGGGAATGTATCATTATCTCCATTTGTGAACAGTATGGCTCCCGGAGCGCATGAATTCAGATAATTGAATGCAACATCCCGTGCCAGATAGCGGCCCGATCTGTCGTGGTCATCCCAGTTTTCTGATGCCATCAGTAAAGGTACGGCACAAAAACACAATATGCCTGACAGGGGCGCAGCAATTCTTTCTCCCGCAAATCGGGATAAAGCCTCAAAAATTGCCAGAACCCCCAGCCCTATCCAGACAGTGAAGAAATAAAAAGATCCTGCATAAGCATAATCCCTTTCCCTGGGCTGATTGGGGTACTGGTTCAGGTAAAAGACAATGGCTGCTCCGGTCATAATAAACAGTATCAGTATTATCCACCAGTTCTTTACATCCCTGTTGAGATGGTAGAACAGGCCTGTCAGGCCCAGGATGAAGGGGATGAGATAATATTTGTTTCTGGATGTGTCTTTCTTCATGCTTTCAGGCATATCTGATGAGCCAACCCGTGGTTCATCAAGGAAGTTTATACCGCTTATCCAATTCCCGTTAACAGCACCCCCACTCCCCTGAGTATCATTCTGCTTGCCAGAAAAATTCCACATGAAATACCTGAAATACATGTACCCGTACTGGTATGAGATCATAAATCTCAGATTCTCAATAAAGCGCGGGCGGCGGATTACCCGTTTTTCTCCCGATTGATCTGTGACTGTTACGGGAACACCTTTTATTTTTCCCCACTCACGATAAACCGGTTCATGACCGCTCTGGTCGCTCCACATTCTGGGGAAAAGTGTCAGAAAACGCTCGTCATAAACACGTTCAAGATCATAGCCGGTAACAATATATTTCCCATCCTCCAGTGCATACTTTGGCTTTCCGTCGCGGTAATCGGTAACCGGAGCGTTATACCAGGCTCCATACACCAAAGGCCGCTGGCCATATTGTTCCCTGTTAAGAAAATACAGCAGGCTGAAGGGATTAGAAGGGTTGTTCTCATTAATAGGAGGATTGACCGACGATCTGATTACAATTATTGCTATGGATGAATACCCTATAAGGATCACCATTACTGAAGTAAGAATTGTGCTGAGAGCGGGCTTGCTTCTGCCTGAAATATACCAGACAAAACCAGTTACAGCAGCCAGAACGAAAAAATTTAAAAGGGATGATGATGATATAATCCAGATACCTGTCAGAAACAGAGCCCCTGCAGAGAGAATGGTTATCATTACCTTATTAGTCGACTGCAGTACAGCCCTAATTGCAAGGATAAAGAATATAGTAAGAAGTACAGCATGGAATATTATCCCGCTGTTCGGAAACAGCCCGAGGCTGTTAACAAAAAACAGGTCGAGCTTTGATGAAAAAGTGACCAGTCCGGGCATAATGCCATACAGAAGAAGTCCCAGCAGCAGAAATGAGATTCCCAGCGACAGAACAAAACCTTTCCCTGTAAACTTGAATTTCCTGAAATAATATACCAATACGATTGCAGGAAGGGCAAGAAGGTTAAGCAGATGAACCCCGATCGAGAGCCCCATAAGGAATGCTATGAAAATCAGCCATCTGTCGGCATATTCTTCATCTGCAACATCTTCCCATTTCAATATCGCCCAGAATACCACAGCAGTGAACAGAGAGGAGGTTGCATAGACTTCTCCCTCAACAGCTGAAAACCAGAATGAATCGGAGAATGTGAATGCCAGCGCACCTGTAACACCTGCACCCATGACTGCCACAATCCGGGATCTGGTTATGCCGGTTTCACTGCTGAACAATATTTTGCGCGCCAGATGTGTTACTGTCCAGAAAAGAAAAAGAACAGTGAAAGCACTGGCAAGTGCAGACATGGCGTTTACCATTGCAGCAACATTTGATTCGTTGCTTCCCGCAAAAAGGGTAAAAAATCTTGCAATAATCATGAAGACAGGATTTCCCGGCGGATGTCCTATCTCAAGCTTATATGATGAGGCTATGAATTCACCACAATCCCACAGGCTTGCAGTAGGCTCAATGGTCATGATATAGGTAAACCCGGCCACAATGAAAACAACCCAACCTGTTATGTTGTTAATCAGTCTGTAATTAGTCATCTGGTGTATCTGTTTTCGGGATTTGAACGATATTTGAAAACTATGGCGAAAATAGACAATTTTTTTTACTCTGTCCGGGAAAGCGGTCTCACCGTCTTATTTTGCTACTTTTGGAAAATGATTACATCGAGATTCCAAATACTACTTTGTCTGCTGATGTTATATTTTCTTTCCTGTCCTGTATATTCGCAGTACTATAATACCGGGCAGGATCCTTCGTCGCTTAAATGGATGCAGATAAAAACTCCCCGGTTCAATGTGATCTATCCATCTACATACGGATCAGGAGGGGCTGATTTTGCGGCATCGCTTGAGAATGCATACCTGAGATTGTCTGATTATTACACCATCAGGAGTTTCAGAATACCCGTAATAATTCACAACCATACCACGAATTCAAACGGATATGTAGCCTGGGCGCCCAGGCGAATGGAGATCTACCCCACGCCGGAACAGAATACCATACCCGTTGATCCGGTAACCCAGCTGGCAATTCACGAGCTGACCCATGTTATGCAGATGGAATCACTCAATACGGGATTCACCAGGGCCATGACACTGTTTCTTGGAGAACAGTTTACCGGAGCTGTGGCCGCTCTTGTCCCGTTATGGTATCTTGAGGGCGATGCCGTATTCGCCGAATCTGTTCTTACCGGCTCAGGAAGGGGCAGGAGCCCTTCGTTCAATAACAGGCTCAGGGCAATTACAGTTGAAAACGGAAAATTGTACGGCTATGACAAGATTCTTAATGGTTCATACAGGGATTTTGTTCCTGACCATTATGAATCAGGTTACCAGATGGTTACGTGGGCGAGGCTCAACTTTGACAATAAACTCTGGTACAATACCCTGAACTTCACAGGCAGAATGCCTTATTCACTTAACCCTTTCAACATCAATCTGTCACGGAATGTATCGCTTACAAAAGCTAAATTGTTCAGCCAGGCATTCGACACCCTGAAAACTTTATGGACTGAAGACGACAACAAATCTGAAAGCGAATCCTACCCGGTATTGAATCCTTCCGGGAGCAGGATATATACAAATTACTATTCCCCGGTTTATGTCGGCACCGATACAATTATTGCAATAAAGACGTCATTATCAAGCATTCCCTCTTTTGTCTCAATTACAGGAGCAGGAAATAAGGAAAAAAAGATCCATACCCCGGGAAATATCTATCCATTTATTCTTTCTGCAGACGCCGGCAAAATTGTATGGGTTGAAACTGTAAATGATCCAATATGGGAAAACAGGTCATGGTCAGTCGTCAAAATCATGGACATTAATAGCAGGGAAGTTAAACAGCTTACCTCCAGAACAAGGTATATGGCTGCATCCATCTCACCTGACGGAAGGTACATAGCTTCAACTGAAAATACTGCAGACAACAAAAATTCACTGGTCATAATCAGCCCTGAAGACGGGACAATTCTTGAAAGCCATTCTTCACCGGGCAACACATATCTTCAAAGACCGCAATGGGACGCAACGGGCAAAAAAATCACTGTTATTAATTTAACAACGGAAGGAGAAGGAATAATGGTGTTTTCCCTTGAAGATAAGTCATGGAATACCCTCATTGAAGCAGGCAGTAACGATCTTCAGTCCACCTACTTAAGAAATGATTCCCTGTTTTATGTCAGTTCAGTTTCGGGTACCGATAACATATGGCTTAAAACACCGGACGGAAATGATTTTCCTCTTACAAAATCGAGGTTTGGGGCAAGCGACCTTCATGTCAGAGGAAAGTCAATCCTGTTTTCCGATTATACATCTTCGGGAAGCAATGTATGCCATACCCTTATTCCCGGAAGTCCGCTAGACGGAGATTTTCACGACAGCAATTCTACCTATCTCATCAATGCCATTAGCAGCAGGCCAACTGATTCTGTTCCTGCTTTTTCAAAACATGATTTCATACCACGTCCTTACATAAAATGGCACCATCTTTTTAAATTTCATAGCTGGATGCCTTTTTATGCAGATATTGACCTGCTTAAGACAGATCCGTCAGCTGTAAGACCAGGTCTTACCATTATGACACAAAACGATCTCAGTACTCTGGTTTCTTCTTTGGCATATGAGTATTCCGGAAACAGGCACAAGCTGCATTCGAAGATCGAATGGTTCGGATGGCCGGTAATTGTTGAGTCGCGTATTGATTATGGGACAGAGCCGGTTGTGGAGAGGTTCGGCAACAACAGCCCTGAAGTCGGCAATCCCACTGAAATAAATCCGGGTATGGAGATTACAACCAGGGCAGCCCTTCCGCTTTATTTTAACAATGGAAGATTTATTAAATCATTGAACATATCTTCCTCTATGATAAACCAGAATAAATATCTGTATTCTCCCGATAACTTTATGTACGACACCTGGCAAACACATTTTACCAGCAGGTTGTTTTTTTCAAACTATCAGAGGAGGGCCTACCGGGATATCTACCCCAAGTGGGCTCAGCTGGTTGACCTGAGCCATACTTTTTCGCCGGGTGACAGGGAATTTTACGGTTCCATATTCTCTGCAAGAAGTGCCTTCTATTTCCCCGGATTTACATCCAGTGCCGGACTCAGGCTGGTATTCGAATATGAGAAGCAGGATATTGAGAAATTCATGTGGAGCAGCAGGATATCATTTCCCAGAAGTTTTGATGACGTTCTGGCACGGCAGGTAGAGTTCTTCTCAGCCGATTATTACATGCCATTGTTTTACCCCGACTTCAATATCGGGAGCCTTCTCTATATGAATCGCATAAGATCGGATATGTTTTTTGATCTTGCCCGTACCGAAGGAAGGCTGGCCGGACAGAAGCTGGTCAATTATGGTGAAGTATTCAAATCGTTCGGCTTTGAACTTATGTCGGACTTTTACCTTCTCAGGATGCCTTTCCGGTTTTCCGCAGGCGTTCAAACCGCTTGGCGCTCTTTCGGTTATGAACCCTATTTCAGGTTTCTCTTCAACATAGATATTTTCGGCATGAGCATAAGCAGAACACGTCTGTAATGTTTATGATAGCTCTCGTGCAGTTTTCATTATAAGCTCCCATGCCTTTTCCACGTGCTGAAGGGTTACATTGGTCTGGGCCGTTACCATCCTGAGTGCATAATTTCCGTTGACTACAGTATGGGTCAGGTAGATCTTGCCTGAATCGTTAAGAGTATGGTTAAGCTTCACGTTCAGTTCGTTCAGTTGGTTTCCCGTTATGCCTGGAGGCCTGAATCTGAAGCAAACAACACTGATACCCGGAGGTGCAAGAAGTTCAAAATCACTTTCCCGGGAAATCATTTCACCAAGTGCAGAAGCAAGACGGATATGAAATCTTATTTTCTCCCGCAAACCTTCCACACCATATATCCTAATAACACTCCAGAGCTTAAGGGCTCTGAATCTTCTTCCCAGCGGAATTCCCCAGTCGCGGTAATCGTTTACGCTGCCCCTGGTTCTTGTCATAAGATAATCAGGCAGAATGCCAAAGGTTTTGATAAGCAGTTCGGGATCTCTCACAAAATACGCAGAGCAGTCAAAATTAACGAACATCCATTTGTGAGGATTGAAAACAAAACTGTCAATATATTCCCTGCCATCAAGAAAATGCTGAAATTCGGGCAAAATTAAGGCCGTACCGCCCATAGCGGCATCGACATGAAGCCATACATCATTTTCAGCGCAAACCTCCCCTATAGCCCTTAAATTGTCTGTGGCGGCAACACCCGTTGTGCCAATTGTAGCAATGACACAACATGGCAGAAATCCTCTTTTTTTGTCTTCCGTTATGGATTCCTTCAGTTTTTCAGGATCCATTGAGAAATTTTCCTGAACAGGAATCTTTACAAGGTTTTTCCTTCCGATGCCGGCAATTCTGACCGCTTTTTCAACCGACGAATGGGTATGCTCTGTGCAATAAACTTTTAGCACTGCAGTCCCGGATATTCCTTTGTCGTTTGCGTTAAAATCAGTGACTTTTTCCCTTGCTGTAATTATAGCAGTGAGGGTTGAGTTAGAGGCACTGTCCTGAATAACACCCTCGAAGTTACCGGGAAGTCCAATCAGGTCCCTGAGCCAGATCATCATTTTTTCTTCCAGCTCGGTTGCAGCCGGAGATGTTTCCCAAATCATGCACTGTGCACCAAGTGTAGCGGTTATCATTTCGGCAAGCACTGAAGGGGGGCTTGAGTTGGCCGGGAAATATGCAAAGAAATTGGGACTCTGCCAGTGAGTTATCCCTGGCATGATAATCTCTTCAAAATCACGCATAAATTCGCTGAATGATTCCGGTTTTTCAGGTGGTTGATCGGGAATCCTGGAGAAAATCTCTCCTGGCCTGACTCGCGATTTTACAGGGTACTTACCTACGTCACGCATATAGGCAGCCATCCATTCGACAAGTTCATGTCCATGCTTAAGGAACTCATCTGCCGTCATAAAAAATTATTTAACCGATTCGGTAAGAAGTATAATCCTGTTAGCTTTAACCTCTATTATTCCTCCATCAACTTCAAAAATGGTTTCCAGGTCAGACTGATCGATAATAATTACAGAGCCTTTTTCGAGCGTAGATATGATGGGTGCATGATCCTTTAAAACCTGGAATGATCCTTTTTTCCCGGGGACTCTGACAGATTTTATATCACCTTCATATACTTTCTTATCGGGAGTAATAATCTCTAATTTCATCCGCATTTTATTCTTTTAAAGGTCGGATGGAGCCACACATGATTGAAAGTCATATTCATTACATGTTTGCGTTTGAATTCAATCGTGTGGGTTTCATCACAAGCTGTTATTCAGCTGACTTAAGCGTTCAGCCGGGTTATTTTGACTGGGCAAGTATTTTCTCGCCTTTTTCAATAGCGTCTTCTATCGTTCCCACAAGCATAAATGCTGATTCCGGATACTGGTCTACCTTTCCTTCAAGAATCATATTGAAGCCCTTGATGGTATCTTCAATTGATACAAGGGCACCCTTGATTCCGGTAAACTGTTCTGCCACGTGAAATGGTTGCGACAGGAATCTCTGCACTCTTCTGGCGCGGTGAACCACCAGTTTATCCTCTTCAGATAATTCATCCATTCCGAGTATAGCAATGATATCCTGCAGCTCGTTATATCTCTGAAGAAGTTCCTTCACCCTTTGAGCACAGTTGTAATGTTCTTCGCCGACTATATCCGGAACAAGTATCCTTGATGTTGAATCAAGCGGGTCTACAGCCGGGTAAATACCCAATTCGGAGATTTTACGGCTCAGCACTGTAGTGGCATCGAGATGCGCAAATGTTGTTGCCGGTGCGGGGTCGGTAAGGTCATCGGCCGGAACATAAACGGCCTGAACGGAGGTTATTGATCCATGGCGCGTTGAAGTGATTCTTTCCTGCATTATACCCATTTCAGTTGCAAGGGTGGGCTGGTATCCGACTGCTGATGGCATCCGGCCAAGGAGGGCCGATACTTCTGATCCGGCCTGTGTGAAACGGAAAACGTTATCCATGAAGAACAGTATATCCCTGCCACCACTCTTCCCGTCACCGTCACGGAAGTGCTCGGCAACTGAAAGGCCTGACAATGCCACCCTGGTCCTGGCTCCGGGAGGTTCATTCATCTGCCCGAAAACAAGCGCCAGTTTTGATTCCTTAAGAGCTTCCCTGTCTACTTTTGACAGATCCCAACCTCCGGCCTTCATATCTTCAAGAAATTCATCGCCATAGGTAATTACACCGGCTTCAATCATCTCACGGAGAAGATCATTTCCTTCCCTTGTTCTTTCACCTACTCCGGCGAACACCGACAGTCCCGAATAGGCTTTTGCAATGTTGTTTATCAGCTCAAGGATCACAACTGTTTTTCCCACGCCGGCACCTCCGAAAAGGCCTATTTTCCCTCCTTTCGAATATGGTTCAATAAGATCTATTACCTTGATTCCGGTATAAAGAACTTCCTTTTCGGTTGAAAGATCTACATATCTTGGTGGTTTGCGGTGAATTGGATATCCGCCTTTTTTGTCAAGCTTCCCAATACCGTCAATTGCATCTCCCGTCACGTTCATCAGCCGTCCCTTGATTTGCTCCCCAATAGGCATTACTATAGGTGATCCGGTGGCCACGACCTCCATTCCCCGGCGCAAACCATCAGTGGAGTCCATAGCAACGGCTCTTACAGTGTTTTCGCCAATATGCTGCTGACATTCAACAACCAGTATCGTTCCGTCGTCCCTTTTAATTTCAAGAGCATCATAAATTTCAGGCATTTCAGAATCCTGCCTTTCAAACGATACGTCAACCACCGGTCCAATAATCTGGCTGATCTTTCCTGTAATTTGTGCCATAGTTTAATTTTATTTTTATAAGATATAATTTAATACTATCCGACTTTGAATATCACCTGTTCCCATTTTCTGACAATCTGTCAATAATCGCGTCCGAGCAATGAGTTAACCATTTCCATCATCCCGGCTTTTCTTTCCCTGGCAACCTCTATAAGGTCAAGGAAACCAAGGGCGGATCTGACATATTCCCCGGCGGTATTCTCCGTTATTGTTTTGATACCAAGCTCATCGTATATTGATTTAACGGCCTTTATCTTCAATGATGTATCAGTTTCTCCTGCCGTATACAATTCCAGGAGCTTTTTTTTCTGTGCATTTCCTGCCAGTTCCATTGCTTTCACAAACAGGAAAGTTTTTTTGTTCGCAATGATATCTCCTCCCAACGCTTTCCCGAAAACATGCGTTTCCCCGTACAGATCAAGAAGATCGTCCTGGATTTGAAATGCAATGCCAAGGTTTTTTCCAAATTCCTCTGCAAGGCTGCAATTCTTATCATTTGCTCCACCAAAACAGGCTCCGATTCTGGCAGAAGCTGCTGTGAGTGCAGCTGTTTTAAGTCCTATCATGATGATATACTCATCAAGGCTGACAACATGGGATTTCTCAAAATCCATATCAAGTTGCTGGCCGGTGCAAACATCGATGGCAGTCTTGTTGAATATCCTAAGCACTTTGTGCAGAATCTCCGGAGGCGACTGAAGAAAGCAATCAATGGCAATGAAAGCCATTACATCGCCCGAAAGAATTGCCTGGTTTACATTCCATTTGCTTTGCACTGTCGGAAGGTTTCGCCTGATGTCTGCCTTGTCCATTATGTCATCATGAACCAGTGTAAAATTATGGAAAACCTCCAGTCCCGCAGCAGGAATGACAGCATCATCAATTTTATCGGAAAAAATATTGCAAGTCATCAGTGCAAGTACAGGTCGTAGTCTTTTCCCACCCATTGAAAGAACGTATTTTACCGGATCCGTCAGCCGTTCTGATCCGGTATCATATGAGAGGCTTGAAATGGCCTTCTCAACAATCTTTTTAAGGGTATCCTGATTATACATCGGTTCTAATAAAAATCACGACCATCAATAACCTATCCCTTCAATGCTTCAGCACCGCTGACAACTTCGAGAATCTGGTTGGTAATAGCAGCCTGTCTGGCCTTGTTATACTGCAATGTCAGTTCACGTATCATTGTTGTAGCATTATCGGTTGCCATATGCATAGCGGTCATCCTGGCTCCGTGTTCTGCGACAAATGAATCCAGAACAGCCTTATAGAATTGTATCCTGAGTGATTTTGGAATAAGCTCCTGCACGATCCTCTCTTTCCCGGGTTCGTAAATATAGTCTGCCGGAATACGCTTGTCCCGTGCTAAAGATCCTGCACCTTCGACCGGGAGGAATGTTTCACAAGTCAGTTTCTGAACAGCAGCATTCTTAAACTGGTTGTATATGATCTCTACCTGATCGTATTCCCCTGCCAGGAAGCTTTCCATCACCTTTCCTGCAATAACTGAAGCATTGTCAAATGTCAGATCGTTCAGCAGATCATTATATTCGCCTGCAATCTTCACTTTTGATTTTCGCAGGAAATCGAAACCCTTTTTCCCAATAGCCAGAAAATGAAGGTTTCCGCTTTCAAAAAAGCTGGAATATTTTTCAGTTGCAAGTCTGCGGGCTTCTTTTATGACATTTGAGTTGAAAGCTCCGCAAAGACCTTTGTTTGATGTAATAAGAACAATGAGTACTTTTTCTGAAACGGGTCTTTTCCCGTAGATGCTGGTGAGTTCAGAATCAGCAAGGCTTTGTGTAACATCTGAAAGAATTTCCTGCAGTTTTCCTGCATATGGTCTCAGTCTTACAATTTTATCCTGAGCTTTTCTCAGTTTCGCAGCTGATACCATCTTCATAGCCGACGTAATCTGTCTTGTCGACTTCACAGATGCTATTCTGACTCTTATAGCTTTTAGATTTGCCATTGAGGTTTAGTTTATTCCTTCCCTGAATTTCAGGATTTATATTTCAACACTAATTCAGCTGCTACTTTTTCCAGTATATCTGTTATATCGCTGTTGATTGTTCCTTCGGCAAGTGTATCAAGAACATCACGATGCTTGTGTTCAAGGTATTCAATGAATTCATTTTCAAATTCGCGAACCCTGTTAACTGGTACATCCTTCAGCAAACCTTCGGTTCCGCAATAGATTATGGCAATTTGTTTCTCGACCGGTATTGGATTATACTGGCCCTGCTTTAGTATCTCAACGTTTTTTGCGCCTTTGTCGAGTATTGCAAGGGTAGCGGCATCGAGATCGGATCCGAATTTTGAGAAAGCTTCAAGTTCACGATATTGTGCCTGGTCAACCTTAAGGGTTCCAGCTACTTTCTTCATGGCTTTTACCTGGGCATTACCTCCCACTCGTGACACTGATATTCCGACATTGATTGCAGGCCGAACCCCGGAGTTGAAGAGGCTTGATTCAAGGAATATCTGCCCGTCGGTAATTGAGATCACATTAGTTGGTATATAGGCAGAAACGTCACCAGCCTGTGTTTCTATTATAGGGAGGGCAGTAAGCGATCCGCCTCCCTTAACCATGTGCCGTATTGATTCGGGGAGGTCATTCATTTGCCTGGCCACCTCGTCAGATTCTATTATTTTGGCAGCACGTTCAAGGAGCCTGGAGTGGAGATAGAACACATCTCCCGGATAAGCTTCACGGCCCGGGGGGCGCCTCAGCAAGAGTGAAACCTCCCTGTAGGAAACAGCCTGTTTCGACAGATCATCATAAATAATGAGGGCATCGCGGCCCGTATCGCGGAAGAATTCACCTATTGCAGCACCGGCAAATGGTGCGTAGAACTGTGAGGCTGCAGGGTCTGATGCAGTAGCAAGCACTATGATAGTGTATTTGAGTGCACCATACTCCTCAAGAGTTTTGGCAATATTTGCAACTGTTGAGCCCTTCTGCCCAATAGCCACATAAATGCAGTATACAGGCTCTCCCTTTTCAAAGTTGCTTTTCTGGTTTATTATCGTATCTATGGCAATTGCCGTTTTTCCGGTCTGCCTGTCTCCGATAATAAGTTCCCTCTGTCCCCTTCCGATAGGGATCATAGCATCAATGGGCTTAATACCTGTTTGCAGAGGCTGTTTCACCGGCTGCCTGAAAATTACGCCGGGAGCTTTTCTTTCAAAGGGCATGATATACTTTTCCCCTTCTATAGGTCCTTTTCCGTCAAGCGGCTGGCCGGTGGGAGTTATTACACGTCCCAGCAGTCCTTCTCCAACCCCAATGGAAGCAATCCTGCCGGTCCGCTTTACGACATCACCCTCTTTAATTTCTTCAGACGGTCCGAGCAGAACCGCGCCAATATTGTCTTCCTCGAGGTTCAGCACAATGGCTTCAATACCATTCTCAAATTCAATAAGTTCATTCGATTGAGCATTTGAAAGTCCGTAAATACGGGCTATCCCGTCACCAACCTCCAAAACGGTCCCAACTTCTTCAAGTTCTACACCCGTTTGAATTCCTTCAAGTTGTTGTCTGAGAATTTTTGAAACTTCTGCTGGTTTAATATTTGCCATATTTGTATCCTTTATTTTTCCTGCCTGTTATTCCCGGTCAGGATATATTCTTACCTGTTAATTCTTTTTTAACCTTTCTTAATTTGCTTATGACGCTTGCATCAATGTACTGGTCATCTATTCTGAGAATAAAGCCACCTATTATATCGCTGCTGATTTTCTCCTCCATTTTGACCTTTGTTCCAATACTTGAAGAAATCAGGGTTAAAATCTTTTCCCTGAGAGCCGGACTTACTTTTACTGCAGTGGTAAGGGCACATTCAGTGATTCCTTTATATTTCAAGGTATTGGTATTAAAGACTCTTGCCATAGCAGGGAGATAACGTTCCCTGCCGTTCCTGATAACCAGATCGATAAATGACAAGGTGATCTTTTCCACATCTTTTGCGAAGATGTCATGAAAGGTTTTTGACTTTATCCCTGGCCCGACAATCGGGCTGTGCAATAATTCTCTGAATTCAGGTATTCTGCATACTTCCGCAATGTATTGCATATCGTTACTGACCTTGTCGAGAAGGTTTTTATCGAGTGCTGACTGGAACAGTGCTTTTGAATACCTGACTGATATTTTGCTATCGTTCATTAAGTGCCTGGTTTCTAATTTTTATTCAGACCAACATCATTAAGGTAGCTGTCAATGAGTTTTTCCTGTTCGCTTGTTTGTTTAAGCTTCTCCCCGATAAGCTTTGATGCTATATCAACCGACAGCGCTGCAACCTGATCCCGTATTTCAGCGAGAGCTGTTGCCTTTTCCCTTTCTATACCTGCCCTGGCTTTTTCCACCAGTTTATCAGCTTCTTCAGATGCCTGGCTTTTGGCTTCAGCAATGAGTTTATCCCTTATTTCTCTTGCTTCCCTGAGAATTACTTCACGTTCTTCACGGGCTTTTCTCAAAATCGCTTCATTGTCGCTCTGGAGTTTTATCATCTCCTTACGGGCTTTTTCAGCTGATGCCAGTGATCCTTTTATCATTTCGTCTCTTTGCTTTACGGCATTCAGTATTGGCTTCCATGCAAATTTTTTCAAGAGCACAAAGAATATTGAAAAAATAAGAACTGTCCAGAAGATTGTTCCAATGGCCGGAGTAGTGAGACTGCTGCTAGCTATTATCATAATTTATCTTTTAAGATTTCCGGATAAAACCCTTCAACCAACCGTTGAAGGGTCTTGTTTTTTTAAGCAATAAGAGCAACAACAACGGCAAAAAGTGCAACTCCCTCAATAAGGGCAGCTGCGATAATCATTGCCGTTTGAATTTTGTTTGCGGCTTCAGGTTGTCTGGCAATGGCTTCCATAGCTGATCCGCCTATTCTTCCGATGCCAACCCCTGCTCCGATAACTGCAAAGCCCGCTCCAATTGCTGCTAATGTACCTGTCATAACATTTGTTATTAATTAAACAATAAAAATTAATGATGTTCTTCCTCCTTTGCCGCCAGACTTATAAATAATGCTGAAAGCAGAGTAAAAACATATGCCTGAAGGAAAGCCACAAGAAGTTCGAGGCAATCCATGAATATCACAAACAGAATAGAGACCGGAGCCACTGCAAGAGATTTGAAAATGAAAATAAGGCATACCAGGCTCATAACGATTATATGCCCTGCGGTGATGTTGGCAAACAATCGGACCATGAGGGCAAAAGGCTTGGAGATCATCCCGATGATCTCAACTGGTACCATTATCGGCAAAAGCCAGAAAGGGACTCCGGGTGTTGCATATATATGCCTCCAGTAGCTTTTTGTCCCGCTTATCTGTGTTATAATGAAAGTAAAGATGGCAAGCGTAAAGGTAACTGCTATGTTTCCGGTAACATTCGCACCGAAGGGTGGTGGAAATGGAATCAGCCCCATTATGTTATTAATCAGAATGAAGAAGAAAACCGACAACAGGTAGGGCATGAATTTCTCAAACTTCTTTTCGCCGATATTTGGTATAGCTATATCATCGCGTACAAACAGAATGACCGGTTCAAGAAAGCTCTGGATTCCTTTGGGGTGGCTGATGCCTGTTTTCTTATATGACCGTGAAAGCGAAATAAACAGCCACAAGCCTATAAGTGCGGCAAAGAGCATCCCGACCACTGCCTTGGTCATTGAAAAATCGAGAGGCAGTTTGTCTTCAATTATATTGCCCTCTGCATCTGTTTTCACTATCCTGCCTTCGTGCTTGCCTTCGTTTGCAATCCTGAAGCCTTTATATTCATGACCATGAGCCAGTTTGCGTGAGGAAAAGATGTTCAGGCCCGATTCCTTTGTATACAGAATGACCGGAAGATATATTGACACATGATCCTCGTTCTTTTTAGTCAAAATATGCCATTCATATGAATCTGCAATATGTTCAAGAATAAATGAACTGGCATTGAATTCCTGGTCGCTGTCTGATCCCGAATGTTTATCTTCTCCTGCAACAGGAATACTAAGCAGCAACAAAAATAAAAACAAAAATCCTGTAATATTTCTTGTTTTCAAATCAAACTTGTTTTTCTAAAGATTTGGTTTTTAATGAGTTCAACATTGCAACTGTTGAAAACAAAGTGAAGACTAAATATACTATAAAAAACAATATCAAAGAGGCTGGAGCAGTTTTTTTGCCAACAAAAAACCATAACAAGGCTAATACCATCTCCATTAACATCTTCAGGCCAAATGCAATTAACACGTGGAATGTACGGGCAGCAGGTTCCTTTTTTTGCCCCCTGAAGAATATGAACATGCAAATGGCACTAATAAAGGAAAAGGATAACAACAACCAGGCCAGGTCAGTGAAGATTAATCCGGGGATGTTCAGCCTGAACAGGATGTATCCTGTTATTGCAAGAAAGATATTTATCAGTAAAAGAAGGAAAAGATATCTGAGGTAAGTCTTCAAGAATCAGGGTCGTTTAATAAAATCCTTAAGAGATGTGTAGAGAGCTGCGAAAACACCAATCAAGGAGAGAACAATTGTAAATACCGGCGTTTTCAGTTCAAGGATCTTATCCAGTCTGGTTCCTCCCCATACTGCAATAAGAATTATAATCAACATCTGGAAAGCCATGCCGGAGTATCTGGCATAGTCATTCAATCCTTTACTTCCCGGTTTTTTCTCCTCCTTTTTCTGGTTCTTTTGATTTTGGGTAGGAGGTTTCCTCGCTGTTTTCACTGTCACTCATTTTGCAATTGCCGGTAAATTTTGCTCCCGGCTCAATTGAAAGCTTGAAAGTTACTATGTCACCAGTTATCCTGGAGTTTGTCTTAAGAGTAAGCAATTGGCCAACCGATATTTTACCTTCCACCAATCCTGACACTTCAGAGTTTTTGCAGTAAACCTCTCCGTTTATCTTCCCGGTGGGACCTATGACTACTTTTCCTTTTGTCACCAGATTACCCGTAAGCAAACCGTCGATTCGGATATCTCCATTTGACTTTATATCACCGGTGATTTCAGTGCCGTTGCTTATAAGGTTAATGTTCGTATTATCCGTTTCATTGAATTTTCCCATGGTTTTCCCGTTTAACAGATTCTAATCTAATAACTCACAAATATAAAAATATTGCGAAAAGAATAATAAAAAGTTTGATCCTTATTGAGAATTCCGGCTGCAGGCATTAGGGAAGCATCGACATCCTGATGGTCGTTCGCTTCACTGCCGGAATTTCTGCAGGCCTGAAAGAAAGCAAGTCAGTGAATATTTTACCTGAGTCTTGCTCCAGACATTGCATCCCCGTTACCTGGGATCATATGCCCATTTAAGATATACGGATCCCCATGTAAATCCTCCGCCGAAAGCAGCAAGGATAAGCTTGTCGCCTTTCCTCAGCTTGTCTTCATATTCCCATATGCAGAGTGGAATAGTTGCTGTTGTTGTGTTGCCGTAATTCTCAATATTTATCATAATCTTTTCAGGCGAAAGCCCCATCCTTCTTCCCGTAGCTTCAATAATCCTCAGGTTGGCCTGGTGCGGAACGAGCCATGCAATATCTTCTGCTTTCAGGTTATTTCTTTCCATAATCTCAGCGGCAGCATCCGCCATATTGACCACAGCAAATTTAAAAACACTCTGACCTTCCTGATAGACAAAATGTTCCCGGGCATCAACGGTTTCATGAGACGCAGGTTTTACAGAACCTCCTGCCTTTAAATGAAGATATTTTTTCCCTGAACCATCAGTATAAAATACATGGTCAATTATGCCATTTCCCTCCGTATCAGGTTCGAGAAGGACAGCTCCTGCAGCATCGCCGAAAAGAGGACATGTAGTCCGGTCAGTATAATCGGTTATCGACGACATTTTATCAGTACCGACAACTATGACTTTTTTGTATCTTCCTGTTTCGACAAAAGCTGCACCTGTCTGCAAGGCAAAAATGAAGCCGGAACAGGCGGCATTCATATCGAAACTGAAAGCATTCTTAATCCCGGTTTTGTCGGATATAATATTACCGGTAGCAGGGAATACCATGTCGGGAGTAACAGTTGTACAGATCAGCAGGTCAATTTCATCGGGGGAGGTTTTTGTTTTCTCAAGCAGTCCTTTTACTGCCATTTCCCCCATATCAGAACTGCCCAGCCCTTCGCCCCTGAGAATTCTTCTTTCCTTTATTCCGACTCTCTGCATTATCCACTCGTCGGATGTTTCAACCATTTTTGACAATTCATGATTGGTAAGCCGATATTCAGGAACCCAGGCATTGATACCAGTAATGGCTGCCCGTATTTTTCTCATAATTATATAGATTCTATGATTTTCCTGGCCAGGTCAGCCAATACCACATCCCTGGTCTGAAGGATCATATTCATTATGGCTTTTCTTCCGGAAATGCCGTGACCAATTACAACGTTAGCATTTATACCTATTATAGGAGTGCCTCCAATATTCTCAAAATTGAGACGGTCGAAAAAAGGATCTTTAAAACCTCGTGAATTAATGATAGACTGAAATGCTTCTGCCTGTTTGAGAACGATATTTCCAACAAATCCGTCACAGACTATCACATCAGTCATTTCCTCATTAAAAAGTGAATTTCCTTCTATATTGCCTCTGAAGTTTAATCCCGGATGATCTTTCATGAGTTCAAAAGCAGCTTTAACTGACGGAGTTCCCTTTGACTCTTCAATTCCTATATTAAGCAAGCCGACAACCGGATTTTCAATGCCCAGCACGAACCTGGCATATATGCTTCCAAGCATTCCGTATTGCAAAAGGACGTCGGGTTTGCTGTCGGGATTCAGCCCCACATCAAGTATTATTGAATTTCTGCCATCAACACATGGTATTAAAGTAGCCAGAGCCGGTCTGATCACTCCCGGAATAACATTGACTGTATAACTGGCACCCACAAGCATTGCCCCTGTATTTCCCGCGCTGCAAAATCCGTCAAGCAAACCCTGGTGGAGCATTTTGTAACCGACAGCTATGCTTGAACTCTTTTTATGTGAAAAGGCTTTCGCCGGGTGATCGGCCATTCCGATTACTTCGGTTGAAGGCACGATTTCAAACAGAGAACTGTTAACCTTCATCTCCTCAAGCTTCTGCCTTATGAAGGTTTCATCGCCAATCATGACAAGTTTCTCATTCCCCGACAATTGTGCAAGAGAATCAACAGCCCCCTCAACACAAACGCCAGGAGCATAATCACCACCCATGATATCAATTCCGATTCTCATGCTGATGTCTTAAAAACCTGTTCAGGCAGTTACATTTTTCTCGATGGCAGGCTTGCCTTTGTAATATCCGCACTCAGGGCAAACCCTGTGGTACCGGACTGACGATCCGCAATTCGAGCAGGTTCCGACTGTTGGTGCCGTTGCTTTATAATGAGTCCTGCGCTTGTCTCTCCTTGTTTTGGAGTGTTTTCTTTTCGGATGTGCCATTTTATTTTTTATTAGTTGTTTTCAATACTCTTTTTCAGTTCATCCCACCTGGAATCATATCTTTCGCTTTCGCTTTCACCTTCAACAAGATATTCACCAAGCTTCTTCAGCATCACCGGATCGCAGGTACTATTCCCGTCATCATCATCAGGGTGAAGCCTTTGAATCGGCAGGGCAAGATGAATGAACTCATAAAGATACTGCTTTATATCGAGTTCATGATCGAATGATGTAACTGTAATGACCTCCGGATCACTGTCGTCAAAGGCTTTACCCAGTCTGACAAACAGTTTGTTCTCACATTCCACAGGGTAGTCAAACATATCAAGGCAGCGGTCGCAGGAAACCTTTACCTTCCCTGAAATCCTGATCGTAAGATCAATATTTGAAGGGCATTCCTCAAGATCAATTACAGCCACCAGTTCTCCTTCCCTGATTTCCGATTCTTCAAATAAATCAAAAAACTTCCTGGTGATCTCAAAATCATAACTATGATGCCCTTCCTCAAATTCGTTCAAAGTTATTAAATATGACCGGGTCATCTAGTAAATTTTGGTCTGCAAAAATATAAATCCTTATTCAATTTTAAAAAAAATGAATAAAAAAGTAGCATTAATTACTTTAACCGGTTGTTTACCGGTACTTAACAGCAGTTTACCGATTTCCTGTTTTAATCTTATATGATATGGAATAATTTTGAATCAGAAATAAAACTCAAGTAAAATGGCAGGTAAAATCAATCATCATTACAAAAGCCGGGAACACCATCCACGGGTTAGTTTCGGCCTATTCCTCATCGTGTCTGGAGGAGCTCTTCTGGTGGCAACGAATGATTTGCTTAATCTGGGAAGTATAAGCAATTACTTTAATTGGAAAACAGCGTTGATATTCATAGGGGTTCTCTTAATACTAAATCTGAAGTTTGTAGGAGGGCTTCTCCTTACAGCGGGAGGAACATGGTTTCTTCTTAATGATATTTTTACTGAGTTGCCGGAACTGATAAAAACTGTATACTGGCCGTCCATTATAATCCTTGCCGGGCTGGCCTTTATAATATCATCTTTCTTTAAAAGAAGATCGCAACAGTAAATGAATTATTAATAAATAACTTTATAGCAATGGAAACTTATGGAGAATCAAAAGACAGAGAACACGATAGAATGAGCAATGCCAACACCAGGGTTATCATTGGCGTTATCCTGGTACTGGCCGGCCTGTTCCTTGTTCTCAGGAACACAGGATTATTTCCCGATTATCTTGAAAATATTATCTTTTCCTGGCCCATGCTGCTTGTAACAATAGGCCTGGTGATGACTGTAGGTTCAAAAGAGCGCACTGCTGGTATAATAGTCATGGGCGTTGGCGGTTTTTTTCTTATCCCGAGAATATTCAGTGAAACATTTCATATTTACAACTTATTCTGGCCGTCAATCTTTATAATCGCCGGGATACTCTTTATCGTGAGTAAAAGACATGGCTGGAATATAGAGTCAAAAGGGATTGTAGGTGATGACCTGATAGATTATGTCAACATATTCAGCGGAGGTGAAAGACAGATCGTCTCACAGAATTTCAAAGGGGGCAAGATATCCGCAATCTTTGGAGGAATTGAACTCGACCTGACTAAAGCGAGCCTTGCACCAGGATATTCTGAGCTTGAAATAGCATGTGTTTTCGGAGGAGCAACCATAATTGTACCCGACGACTGGCATATATCCATACAGGTAACACCCATTCTCGGAGGTTTCAGCGATTCCCGCAAGCTCAGCCCGGGCAGAACGGTAGATCCGGCAAAGCATCTTATAATTAAAGGAGTCGTTGTTTTCGGAGGCGGTGAAGTTAAAAGCTATTAGTAGAATTACAGATGAGGCATCCTTTATTAATAAGCAGGGAAAGACTTGTTTTCTGGTGGCTGACCTGGCTTCTGGTTATTCTGGGCCAACTTCTGTTATATTATTTCGCATATGGAAGATTATCTGTGGTTTTTATAGTTGACGGGGTTTTATCACTTCTTATTTTCTCGGGTATTGGATTGTCACTATGGTATCCGTTCAGCTTTTTCAACAGCGGAAAATCAGGACCTGTGGCAATAATTACAAACCTCACCCTGACAGGAGCATTGTCGATACTGATCTGGATGCTCATAGTCAGATACTCCCTTCAGCTTGCCCTTCCGGGATTTACTGACCTGGAAAACTACTGGGAATCCACATTTCTATACAGAATCGTAACGGGAGTTTTCATTTACTTCCTTACAGTTCTCAGTTATTACCTGTTTCTCAGCCTCACCCGGCTTTCGGAAAAAAAAGCCAGGGAGGCACGCCTTGAGAGCCTTGTAAGGGAAACCGAACTTAAGATGCTGAGATCACAGATAAATCCTCACTTCCTCTTTAACAGCCTTAATTCAATAAGTTCACTTACTATTACCAACCCCGACAAGGCAAGGGATATGGTTATAAAATTATCCGAATTCATGAGATATGCCCTTTCCAAAAAGGACGAACAGCCTGTGACCCTCAGAAGTGAGCTTGAAAACCTCCGGCTATATCTGGAGATAGAAAAAGTAAGGTTCGGCGACAGGTTGTCAACTACGGAAAACATAGATGAGAACTGCCTTGATATTAAAGTACCCGTTATGATTCTTCAGCCCTTATATGAAAACGCTGTTAAGCATGGTGTATATGAAACCACTGAATGCGTCGCCATCAATACCTTGGTCGCCTGCAGGAACGAATATCTCGAGATTACAATAAGCAATAATTATGATCTGGCCGCTTTGCCGGTAAAAGGAACCGGAACAGGTCTGGCGAATGTTGCCAGACGTCTTGACCTCTTTTATGGGAACAATGCATCATTAAGAACATCAAAGGAAAATGGCCTTTTTTCTGTTTCAGTTTTCCTTCCGGCCGAGGCTTAATTGCATAGAAATAAAATAAATTTGTTCGGAAAATTATATTTTCCCTCACCGGTTGCCCGAATCAGCATGCTTTTATGACAACCAACATACTGGTCCGGCAGCAAAACTGACTTCTAATGGAAAATAAAATCAGAATCGCAATAATTGAGGATGAGGCACCTGCCCGTGAATTGATAGGACATTACCTCGAGGAAATTGATTATGTTGAAATCATAGCGGAATGTGCCGACGGTTTTTCAGGCCTGAAAGCCATTTCCTCATTAAAACCCGACCTTGTTATTCTTGATATCCAGATGCCAAGGCTTACCGGGATTGAAATGCTTGAGGTTACCACTGAAAAGCCTGAGGTAATCTTTACAACAGCATATGATCAGTTTGCCATTAAAGCATTTGAACTTAATGCAACTGACTATCTGTTAAAACCCTTTCCGAAAAGGCGGCTCCTTGAAGCGGTCAGAAAAGCTGCAGATAAGATCCGGTCAGGAGCAGGCAATAAGAAGGAAGCCGGCAAAATACTGGCAAAAATGCCCCCACAGGATTCTTCAATCAACAGGATAGTGGTGAGAAAGGGCAATACGATTAACCTGATTCCTGTGGATCAGATAAGATATCTGGAAGCACAGGACGATTATGTAATGATCTATTATACAGGAGGGAAAGCCCTGAAGCAGCAAACAATGAAATTCTATGCTGAAAATCTCCCTGAAAAGGACTTTGTAAGAGTGCACAGGTCATATATTGTGAAAACAGAGGAGATAAAGCGTATTGAACCTTACGGAAAGGATAGCCATATAGTCATTCTCCATTCAGGAGACAGGCTTCCGGTAAGCCGGACCGGCTTCAGGCACCTTAAGGAAGAACTCAATTTCTGAAAGCAGACCTTACCTCTTCAGCCTGTTGCAACTGGGATTCCTGAAAAAAAAACTGTAAAAAGGCCTGTAGCGCTTTATAAGAATCAGGGGAACCGGGTCATATCCGTGAGTTCCGCCCGGTCTGCATCGAAGTATCCTGTTCGTGGCCAGAATCAGACCTGTCACCGGGCCATGAATCCTGAGTGAATCAAGTGCATATCGGGAACATGTCGGGACATGCCTGCAGGATGGCCTTAGCCATGGCGAGATTGCATACCTGTAAAAATATACAGGCAATGAAAGAATCAATGACAATGTCTTCTTAAGAGAGCTGAGCATAAGACAAAGATAACAATTGCCAAAGCTTCCTTGTTTTATATGTAAATGAAATAACTAATTTTGCGCGTCTGCCAAAATGACCTTTATCTTCATAAATAAGGCTCACTGGCAAAGAATTTGTAAATATTATCGGAAAATTAAAAAGAAAGGAAATACAATATGAATATATGGGTAATTTTCATCGTTTTCATGCTTCTTAGCTGGCTGGTAAGCATGACTTTAAAAACAAAATTTAAAAAATATTCAAAGATAGCTGTTGACAACGGAATGTCAGGCCGCGAGATAGCTGAAAGAATGCTTCTTGATAACGGCATTTATGATGTTAAAATCCAAAGTGTTGAGGGGAAATTATCCGATCACTACAATCCGGCCAATAAAACAATAAATCTTAGCAGGGAGGTTTATGAAGGCAAAAGTATTGCAGCAGCAGCGGTTGCCGCACATGAAACAGGTCATGCTGTTCAGCATGCCACTGCCTATGCATGGCTTGGATTAAGGTCAAAGCTTGTTCCCCCTGTCAGTTTTGCATCAAAATGGGTACAATGGATCCTGCTGGCAGGAATATTGCTCATTAATACCTTTCCGGCACTCCTTCTTTCCGGGATCATTCTCTTTGCTCTTACCACGCTTTTCAGTTTCGTTACCCTGCCTGTTGAGTTCAATGCAAGCCAGAGGGCTCTGGCATGGCTGTCAAATGCAGGAATAACTTCGGCAATGACCCATGATAAAGCACAGGATGCACTTAAATGGGCGGCTTTAACCTATGTTGTTGCAGCCCTGGGCTCCCTTGCCACACTGCTCTATTATATCATGATTTTTATGGGCGGAAGTCGCGACTGAAAAAGGGCGCTACCTTCCTTCTTCTTCGAGCCAGGTGGTCTTTTTATGGATTAACGTTACGGGAATCCAGATACAAAGGGCTGCCACACCGACATATATCCACATGGGCGTGAAATACAACCTGCCCGAAAGAAAATAATTCCTCAGCAGATCGAGAATTACAAATACGATAAAAATGTTGATAAAGCTGTTGTGCTCACGTTTAAGGATGGCTTTATAAGAAAAACCAAGAGATGGTTTTATATAGCCTTTTAGCCGTGGAATCACAGCTTTCACATTTTCTGACCATTTGTCATAAGCATCACCGAATTTTCGCCTGAGAAACTGTTCTTCCGCAAACATTATCCTTTCGTAGTACAACCAATAGATAAGTATAAAGAAAAGCACAAAGACCAATGATCTTACAAAAAGAACAGGACCCAGCCACATAAAGAAATTGCCGATATACAGGGGATGGCGAACCACTGAGTATATTCCTGTGACATTCAGTTCATCGGCTATTTGCCCTGCCGATGTGTTGCGACCAGAAGTGTTTTTAGGAGCATATCCTACTGTAATTATTCTAATTGCTTGGCCCAGCAGGCTTATTCCCAGAAATAATAATTCCTTTCCATTGTCATAAAGGATTGCCTGGCGATTTGTGAAATACATAACAATAATACCGGCAGCAATCAGAAAAACAGGAAGCCAACTTCTTCTCCTGAACAGCCAGTTGCCGCTCCTTTCAAATTCATGAACAAGTGCCATAAGCCAGATGCGTATTAAGAGGCAAAATTATGAAATTTTCAGAAACTGCACTTGAGCCTGAAAAATCCAAGATTTATCTTTGATTTTTCACCTCACTGTTTTTGCAGGATGATTGCTGGCTTTTGATCAAAGATGGTCATCGGTTCATTATTTTGGTCCTGACTGAACGATCATTCAATAAACCCTTCAAAAATTAACTGTTTATGAGTTTATGAATGAACGGTTAGTCATTAATAAAAACAAGTTTTATTATTACTGAATTTTGTTGTGAATTACAAAAAATGTGCTTTGTTTTTAAAATGCCCTGATGTCTGACATGTTAAATACACTAAAATATCATTCCCCAGTTGAAATATTTAATTAAAACGCGGGTCAATATTTCCTGTAATCAAATAATTAAGCTGGTCTTTCCGTTTATTCATGAAAGATTAAGTATTTTTATCTTATTAAAATAAAATTTACAATGGCTGGTCTCAGGTTTTTATTGGGTTTTATTCCCGCAACTTCGAAAATTGAGCAGGCTGAAAACGCCCTGGTGAAAGAGTTTGAAAAGCTTGTATCGTTCTCAGAATCTGAAATTCTAGCAAAATATAACCGGCTCAACGATCTGGTTAATTCCGCAGCCTTTATTCAGAAAAGAAAAGAAATAGAATCTCTTAAATACAAGAATTCTGAAGAATATTTGAAAGAAAAAGAATTCTTTTCGCTCCAGAAGGCCAGGGACATAGTGCTCTATTTCAAAACAGCGGCCGGAAGCATGATAAAAAGATTCCGGGATCTTGACGGTTCAGATAAAATCAGGGATTTTGAATCGCTTGAGAACTTCATCAAATCTAACCTTTTCAGGCAGAAGCAAAAGATGAAGCCTATTACCTTCAAGGATTCTGACGAATACAGAAAATACCTCGACTTTAAATCCCTTAAAAGGGATCCTGAAATAAAAGCCTATTACAAGGCTGCTGCAAAGGGAGAACTCGCTAAATCAAAGACTGTTCTGAAGTTTGAAGAATTGTCCGCATACATCAAATCCCCGGAGTTTCTTGCCAAGAAAAACATGAAACCCATAACATTCAAGGATACCGAGGAATACAAAAAGCTTCTGGAATATAAACGTCTTAAGAAAAGTGCTGACATTGCGGATTACTATAAATTCAAGGCATCAAAAGAATACGCAAATTTCCTCAGCATCGACGGATCATCCCGCCTGGCAAGATATAATGAGCTTAAAGAGTACATCTCCTCTCCTGCGTTCAGGGAAAGGAAAGAGTATCTTCTTGACGCCAAAAGGTTTGAAAAAACTGAAATGTTCCATGACCTGACTGAATATGAAAAACTGAAGAAGAATGCGGATATCATCTGGTATTTTAAGGTTAAGGATTCAGATAAATTCAATATCCTCAAAAGCAGGGAACTGACATTTTCAGATGAATTTGAAGGGGACAGGATAGATACCGGTAAATGGATTACCAACTATTACTGGGGAGAAAAGCTGCTAAAAGACAGGTACACCGTTAAAGGTGATCTTCAGGCGTACACTGAAAGTGATAACTTCGAAATGCATAACAGCATTCTGAAAATTGTTACACGGCCCCGGAAGATTACAGGCAAGGTGTGGTCTGAAACACGTGGTTTTGAACCTCATGAATTCAATTACACATCGGGAATCATTAATTCGGGTGTCAGTTTCAGACAGAAATACGGAATATTCACCGCAAAAATTAAACTCGGCAATCCCGAAGCTAAGAATGCTTTCTGGATGCTGGCCGATAAAATCACTCCGCAAATTGATATCTGCAGGACATCAGAAGGGAAAGTCCGGGCTGGGTACTACCCAAAACAAGGCAGTGCGCCAGGAATATCACTGGGACAGCGTTATGCCAATGATTTTTTCATCTACACGCTTGAGTGGACAAAAGATTTTCTAATCTGGAAAATAAACGGAGTGGAATTTTACAGGCAATCGTCCGACATTCCCCAGGATCCAATGTATGTTATCCTTTCAGGAGGACTTGAAAAACCGATTAACAGCTTTACAACCATGGAAATTGACTGGGTAAGGGTGTATCAGTTCAAGTAGTGCTGTTATCAGGCTTCTTTATGTAACTAATATTCTGCAAGATATAGCAAACTATAGAGACCTGTTTGTTTTAGATAATTCCAGTATATTTGCCTCCGACCTACTGTTTGCTGAATAATATCAGTTGATAATTGTTCTTCCGTGCAACATGATTGTTGTTCTGTTACCCAAATTAATATCCCTGCCCGGACTGAGACAAAAATGAGAAGAACCTGCTGTTAAATTATAAACAATAGTATATGGCAATGAAACCCACATTTATCAAATACACAAACATATATATATATAATTTCCAACCATGTGGGTTTCATTATACCTTTAGAATGAAAATTCCATTAAGATGAGACTACTATTAATAAGCAATTCGACCAACTTAGGTGAACGCTACCTTGAACATCCCGGCGAAGCAATCCGTAATTTCCTCGGATCAGAACCCCGAAAAGCTCTTTTCTTACCATATGCAGCGGTAACATTTTCCTATGAGGAATATGAAAAGAAAGTATCGGACCGATTCAGGGAATTAGGGCATGATATCATTTCAATACACAGGTTTTCAGATCCTGTGGAAGCAGTAAGAAATGCCCAGGCAATTGTAGTTGGAGGAGGGAACACCTGGCAGCTGTTAAAACAGATACTCTCGCACAACCTGACAGATGCAGTGAGAGAAAAGGTTATAGAAGGGATACCGTACATAGGATGGAGCGCAGGAGCAAATGTAGCATGCCCTTCAATAAGAACAACAAATGATATGCCCGTATGTGATCCGGGATCAATGAGTGCCTTCAACCTGATTCCCTTCCAGATAAATCCTCATTACATTGATGCGAATCCTGCCGGCCATGCAGGCGAAACAAGGGAACAAAGAATAATGGAATTCATTGAGCTTAACCCAGAATTATGGATAATCGGCCTGAGGGAAGGAACAATGCTCAGGATTGAAAATGGCAGAATCATGCTTTCCGGCCAGGCCAAAGCCAGGATTTTCAGAAAAGACCATCAGATCCTTGAACTGGGAAAAGATGATGATCTTTCTTTCCTGATGACATAAATATATTTTTTCCGGACAAATGAATTAATTTTGCCAGTTTTCGGGTGAGCTGAAGAAGAAAAATATGAGTCGGTTTCAAAATTTCCTGAAGATAGCTCTGCTGGTTATCATTTCAATAATCATCATACTTTTCTCTGTCTCATTACTTATGCACGACAAGGTTGCTGATACTGTAATAAAAACGCTTAACAGCAACCTGGAAACAAAAATTACCACTGGATCTTTCAGGTTTTCTCTCCTGCGGCAATTCCCGAATGCCTCCGTTGAGCTTAAAAATGTGATTGTACATTCATCCCCTGGTTTTATTGCATCTGATTTTCCCGGAATCAGCACAGATACCCTGCTTTCAGCAAAATCTGCTTCAGTGGAGATCGGGCTGATAAACCTGATCAGAAAAAATTATTCGATTGCACGTATAACTTTAAGATCGGGAAAACTGAACCTGTTTACCGACAGTACGGGAATGAATAATTTCACAGTTATCACTAAAAAGGACAAAGAATCATATGATCCGATGAGTGTTGATCTGCGAAGAATAAACCTGAGTAACATCTGGTTCGTTTATTCAGATCAGAAATATGACCTTACAATAAGCGGTAAGATCGACAATGCACGCCTTAAAGGTAATATTGCCGCAAAAAGCCTCCTCCTGACCGCAGATTCAAAAATTACCTTCAATCAGTTCAGATTAAGGAATTACATGGTAAGGAATCATATACCTTCCGAGCTTGATATTGAGATGCACAGAAATGAATATGGATTCCACTTCAGAAAATCCAGGCTTTCCATGGATGACTGGGAAGTATTGATGACAGGATCAATATTTAAAGGCAATGACCTTGATCTTTCGGTTGTAGGGAATAATATCAACATAGCCAGGATATCCAATTATTTACCAGATAAATACAAAACCAGGGTTTCCGAGTATCATCCCAGCGGAATCCTTAAGCTTGAAAGCTCGATAAAAGGATTCTCAACCGCATCACGCAATCCACATGTAGAAGTAACATTCTCTGTCGGTAATGCAAGGGTGTCACATACAATATCAAAAACAAGCATAGAGAATTTATCTTTTAGCGGCTCCTTTACAAACGGTCAGGAAAACAAGGCTTCAACAAGCAATATAGAGATACGGAATTTTTCTGCTTCCATGGGGTCGGGAAAATACAAAGGTTATTTTAAAATAAATGATTTCCGTAATCCTTCCGCGGAACTAACTTTTAACGGCACCGTTAATGCAGCTGAAATGAGTGATTTCCTTAATCTGCCGCAGGTTAAATCTGTTAAAGGGAATGTCGATATTGATATCATGCTCTTAGGAAACATGCCAAAAAAATCCGGATTTAAATTCAGCGATTTTTTGTCGCTTAACCAGAATTCCAGAATAAGCTTTCGTTCCTTGGGTTTTAGCCTAATTGACAGGGGTCTTGATTTCAATAATATTAATGGAAATTTTTTCGTAACTAATATAACTACTGTAGATAATCTGACATTTAATGTTAATTATCTGCCTATTACATTCTCAGGACAATTTCAGAATCTCCCCCTCTGGCTTGCAGGGAATGAGTCTGTATTATATGGCTCAGGAAAAATTTCAGCCCATTCGATGGAGCCTGAAAGACTTATAAACAAGAAACCTGTAGAAAATACAGGCAGAAAATCTCAGGTTTTTCCCAACGGTCTGAACCTTGATATCGATTTCAGTTTTGATACTCTTAACTATAAAAAATTTACTGCTTCCGATATTAACGGCAAGCTCAATTATATACCTTCTGTTTTCAACTTTAAATCTTTGTCATTCAAATCGCAGGATGGTATTATTTCAGGTAATGGTTTATTACTGAAGAACTTCGATAAGTCACTGATTGCAAAAGGAAGTTTTACTTTAGATAACGTTAATATAAACAAAGCATTCAGCACCTTTAACAATTTCAGCCAGAATTTTATCAAAGCTGAAAATCTTGCCGGATCTCTTTCTGGGTCCGTATCTGTTTTGCTGCCTCTCGATTCGCTTTTCAGAAGTAATATAAAGGGGCTTGTTGCTGAGGGGAAATATCTTATTAAGAGAGGAGCACTAATAGATTTTGAGCCTGTGAAAAAGCTTTCCGCATTCATTCAGCTGTCGGAACTGCAGAACATTAGTTTTGACGAGTTTGAAAATGACTTTTTCATAAGAAATAATGCGCTTTACATGCCACAGATGCAAGTCAGGTCTTCAGCAGCGGATCTTTCAGTAAACGGGAAACATGATTTCAACAATACTTATGAATATCATGTTAAAATGCTCCTTTCAGAAATCCTTTCAAAAAAAGCCAGGAAGAATAAAACCCTCAGATCAGAATTCGGGGAAGTGGAAGATGACGGACTGGGGCGTACATCGGTTTTCCTCAAGATTGAAGGAAAAGGAAAAGAATCAAAAGTAACCTATGATCTTAAGGCTGCAGGAAGTCAGATTAAAAGTGACATTAAAAGGGAGAGGGAAAATCTTGGTAAGATACTGGATGAGGAATACAGACATAAAAGTACCTATCCATCAGACAGCAAGGCTGCATCCAAACCAAGATTCAGGATAAAATGGGAGGGATCTGATACAACAAATATTAACATGGAACCTGAAGATGTTAATAAAGAAAGAATAAGAAAAAATCTTTTTAAAAAGAAATTATAATTTTTCACGTTCTGTTATAAATATAAAATGCTGTGAATACATATCGAAACAGAAGCCAGTGGAGAATATTTCTCTTCCTCTTTGCAATACTGATTGGAATAGCCTCTCTTTTCTACACTCAAAGACTTGTAAGAAACCTCAAGGCTGAAGAAAGGAAAAAAGTTGAAATGTGGGCAGAAGCAACCCGACTAATTAACACTGCGGATTCAACTCAGAACATTGAATTCCTCCTTTCAATCATTGAGAACAACAATACGGTCCCTGTCATTTTAACTGACGGCAACGACAATATTCTTGCGGCCAGAAATTTCGATGCAGACAGGATGAATGAACCTGATTTTATTAAAATCAACCTTGAAAAAATCAAAACTGCAAACGATCCTATTACCATTGAACTGGGCAACGGTTTTGTAAACCGGATTTACTACAAGGACAGCCTGATCCTGAAACAGTTGATTCTGTATCCCTACGTCCAGCTGGGACTGATTGTGATGTTCATCATAGTATCGTATGTAGCATTGAGCACTTCCAGAAGGGCAGAGCAGGACAGGGTCTGGGTGGGCATGTCAAAAGAGACCGCTCACCAGCTTGGGACTCCAACAACTTCGTTGGCCGGCTGGATTGAGGTTATTCAAAACAGGTATCCTGAAATTCCGACAAAAGAGCTTGCCCTGGATATTAAAAGGCTTGAAAAAGTAACCGAAAGGTTTTCAAAAATAGGCGCAAAACCTTCGCTTACCAAAGAGAATATCATAATACTAATACAGAATTCAATCGATTACCTTAAATCGAGGTCTTCATCAAAGGTACTGTTCGTACCAACCTACTCTCCCGATGAAGAATTAATTGCCCCTGTCAATCCTGCTCTTTTTGAATGGGTAATAGAAAATGTGTGCAAAAATGCCATAGATGCAATGGAAGGTAACGGAGAAATAACAATTCATGCTTCCGGAGCAGACAAATATGCAATCATCGACATATCTGACACGGGAAAAGGCTTGCCAAAATCTGCCTACAAAAAGATCTTCTACCCCGGCTTTTCCACAAAGGAGAGGGGATGGGGCCTTGGCCTTTCTCTGGTAAAACGAATTGTTGAAGAGTATCATCATGGAAAGATTTTTGTGAAATCATCAGAAATAGGAAAGGGGACTTGCATAAGGATAATGATGAAAAACGGCAGAGGATAAAATTGAACTTTAAGGAAACTGGGCTTAATGAACCGCCGGGATATTGAGATAATGGCTCCTGCAGGCTCCTATGAATCGCTGACAGCTGCTGTACAGGGAGGCGCTGATTCTGTATATTTCGGCATCGGACAGTTAAATATGAGAGCAGCTTCATCAGTAAACTTCACTCTTGATGATCTGAAGAATATTGTAGGTATTTGTAAGGCTTCCAATATTAAAAGCTACCTGACCGTGAATGTTGTCCTTTATGACGATGAAGCGGAAGAGATGAAAAAGATAATTGATGCTGCAGTTGAGAATGGTGTTTCCGCAGTTATTGCATCAGATATTTCCGTTATAAAATATGCATACCAGAGAGGCCTTGAGGTGCATCTTTCCACTCAGCTGAACATATCAAATTCGGAAGCTCTGGAGTTTTATTCCCAATGGGCAGACGTTGCCGTGCTGGCAAGGGAGCTAAATCTCGATCAGGTCAGAAATATATTTAATAATATAAGGGATAAGGACATACGCGGTCCCGGAGGAGAACCCGTAAAAATTGAGATGTTTATCCACGGTGCATTATGTATGGCATTATCAGGCAAATGTTACCTGAGCCTGCACGAGAACAATACTTCTGCAAACCGCGGCATGTGCTACCAGACCTGCCGCAGGTCATATCTGGTAACCGACACGGAATCAGGACACCAGTTGGAAATAGAAAACGAACGTATCATGTCTCCCAAAGATCTATGCACAATCGGATTTATCGACAGAATAATAGATTCGGGAGCAAGGGTTCTAAAGATAGAGGGAAGAGCCAGGTCGGCAGAATATGTAAAAGTTGTTACCAACTGCTATAATGAAGCTGTTACATCGGTCTTTGAAAACACTTATAGCAAAGAAAAAATAGATAAATGGCAAACCAGGCTCTCAACGGTGTTCAACAGGGGTTTTTGGGACGGGTATTATCTTGGCCGAAGACTTGGAGAATGGACCGGTAAATATGGCTCAAGCGCAACAAAAAGAAAGGAATATATTGGAAAGATAACCAATTATTTTGCAAAGATATCTGTAGCTGAGATCAAGCTCGAAAACGGAAACCTTTCAAAAGGCGATCTGGTTTTGATAACCGGACCTTCAACAGGCGTTCTTGAATACACAGTCGATGAAATACGTGTTGATCTCAAAATTACTGACAAAGCCTTGAAAGGGGAGTTCTGTTCAGTAAAAGTGAATGAATACCTGAGGCGTTCCGACAAAGTTTACAGATGGGTCGATGTGGAAGAATAATAACTGATTTCGCCAACCAGACAATTTTCCTGGCTGTTTCAATCACCTTTGCATAATTAGCTTCTACATTGGCAGTATCAGTTGTAACGTACTGAATGCTGTTGCCTGGTTTTTTTTCAAGGCTGTACAGGTGGCTTTATCATAATAATCCAGTGTGATTTCAATTGCACATGCAAAATTCTTATTTCTTACAACCCTGATTGCCTCTGTGGTTCTGTCACTTCCAAGGCGCTTCGATATTCTCATTATCCCCTCCTTAAGCTCTTCAGGAGGGTAAACAGAATATTCCCCAAGAAGTCTGGGTAAACGGATTTTGACATCCATAAGGAGAACTATTGAAGGATTCATCTGCATATTCAGGAAAAAATCATCAGGCATGAAAACGGTATCTATGTTACGGCTTTCATCCTCAAGCCAAATTGGTTCCATGGAATCCAGCCGATCCAGTTCATCGAACAGCAGGATGCAAAAATGTTCTGAGGTATACTAAGCGATCCGGGGATATGGCCGGTTTCAAATTCCGAGGGCGGACCGTACATCAATAACAGGTATGGTTTTTGCCCTTTTTAGAAAATTTTCAATATCAATCTTGCCTGTAAACTGATCGCTCATTTTGCTTCAGCACTTGGTTGCTCAGGCAATGATGATGATAATTTTTTATTTTTAGCGAAATGTTTCGCGAAAAATTTCCTGAGATCTTTTATTCTTACCGGCTTGGAAATGAAATCCCTTATGCCTGATAATTCGGCCTTTTTTCTCGATTCCGGAAGATTATCGGCCGTGAATGCTACTATGAGAAGTGAAGGATCATGTTCGTGTATTTTTCTGGCTGATTCATAGCCATCCATTTCGGGCATAATCAGGTCCATGAAGATTACATCATATCTCCGTGTTCTTGCCTGTATATAGCCCGAATAACCATCATCAGCAAAATCGAATGAATAACCAAGGCTTTTCAGCATTGTACCAATTACCTTTTGATTCATTTTGTTATCCTCCACTACAAGAATATTGATATCGGTAGATGTTTCTTCAGAACTATCTGAGGGAGCTGCCTTGTCAACATACGGGAAATGCGATTTTATCGCATTGTACAGTTCGTGAAGTTCAAAAGGCCTGACAATATAATGATCGACACCGAGGGAAAGGCATTTCAGGTAATTTCCCCTTGAATCATCTGAGCTCATCATAATGAGGATAAAATGATCAGACAGGCCGTATTCATGAATCTCTTCCGCCACCTTAAAACCATTAAATTCATCATTGTTGATAATAACAATGAGGGTATTTCTCTTTGATGGGAAGTTAAGGTTGGCTGATATCTGGCTTACCGTTGACTTTTGGTAGGTTGTTACTGAAATGGAAAGTCCGAGTTTATGCAAAATGCCAATAACATCTTCATCTTTGGAGAGACTATCAGTTATGACGAGGGTTTTTATATCCTGAAAAGAACTTATATCTTCAACAGGTAAGTTTTTGGATGTCCTTTCATCAGAATATGTAACGATGCTGAAAGTTATCCGTGAACCTTTGCTGCCATCAATACCGGAAGGGCTTTCAGCATTGAGGGTACCTCCAAGCAGCTGGATGAGCTGACGTGCAAGTATTGTACCGAAACCCGGATTATCGTTATCCATGGCGACTTTTGATTCAAGGTTCACATAATCACCGAATATTCTTTTCAAGGTTGCATTGTCAAATGCCCTGCCTGTATCTGACACTTCGAAACCAAGCCTCAGCATCCTGTCCTTTCTTTCTTCAAGCATACATGTTAAGCTTATCTCTCCGTCAGATGTATTATCTATTGAATGGTTAAGGATATTGGTTATTATCTGCCTGAGCCTGTATGAATCACCTATGAGCCTTTCAGGAATGTCGTCACCTATAGTGCAGGTGAATTTGATTCTTTCTTCGTTGATATTTGTTCTTGCCAGATCGTAACAATAAACTATCTCTTCCCTTATATTGAAAGGCAATTCTTCAATAATAATTTTGCCTGTCTCAATCTTGGAGAAATCCAGGATATCATCAATTATGCTCAGCAGTACACCAGCGGATCGCTGAAGCAGCTTCAGAATTTCATTTTCCTCTTTCGGCAAATTGCGTTTCCTGAGAATATCTGACATTCCAATAATACCATTCAACGGGGTTCTCAATTCATAACTCATCCTTGCAAGAAACTCAGACTTTGCCTCGTTGGCGCTTGCCTCAAACTTGCGGGCGTTTTCCAGCATGGTTACATCAACAAGCATCTCAAGGCTGACTTCCTGCCCCATATAATTTGCCGGTATGGTATTTCTGAAAAGAATGGTTTCCCCAATTTCCTTTTTAATAACCACAAACTGATCGGGTTTTAAGGTTCCCCCAAAGTTTTTCGAAAAGTAGCTGCTGCTATCAGACAGTGAAATTTCAGGATAAATTTTTCCGATCATTTCAGCTTCAGTTGCATAAGAGTACTGAGATGCTGCCATTTTATTGGCTTTAATTATTTCCCTGTTCCTGTTATAAATTATTATACCCACAGGCATTTCTTCAATCATTCTGAACAGCATTTTTTCAGAGGAATCCAGCCTTTTAATCTCCTTGTCCTGAAAAACAAGGCGTTTCCACAGCATATATGTTGCCAGTATGAAAACCAGTATTATCAAAAGTGTGAATAACAGAGTTTTTTTCAGCAAAAATTTCTTGAATATACCAACAGGTGATGAAAAGATCAGTCCGAAATTAACACCGTGGAGGGTTATGGGATTATATGAAAAGAGAGTTTGTTCAGCTTTGCCATCAGGATTTGCTTTATAAGTAATAATTTGAGAATCATTGCCGGATTCATTTTTAATTCTCTCTATTATCTGTAACTCCAGTGGAATGTCCCCTGTACTATATACCACCTTCCCCGAATCATTAACAACCCACAACAACTGGGATTCCTTTCCATTATAGAGAAAAAAAAGATCTGTAAAATACTGCCTGATGTCAACGGTGATTACTAAATTGCCTATCAATGCATTATTGTAATAAACAGGCAAATAATAATCATATAAACGCCTGCCTTCTATAAATTTTTTGTCGGGGTGTATTTCACCCTGCACATGAAGTACAAATTGTTGTACGAGCCATCCTTTTCCTGTTTCATCTCTCTTTAAGGTAAATTCATTCCTTTTATTGTCGAAATATTTCATTCCAGTAATCAGGTTCTCATTTCTGGTAAAGAACACCTTCATGTTTTCAATATTTGAAGCCTGTCTGGCTTTATCCATATTGGAAATAGAGATTTGCAAGGAATCAAGGACCTGTTTAAGATCATAGTCAATTGAATTATTGACATCATTAATCTTAAGCGCAATTAATCCGGCCTGATTGTCAAGAACACTTCTCGCGTATTCTATGTGATTGGAATACACGGCTTTATAAAGATAGATGCTGTGTGCAATGATCAGTAAGAGAGCCAAAAAGACAACAATCTTAAGTTTCTTCATAATGGTAAGCTGATAAGCATGATATATAAACGGCAATATGAGCCGTTTTAATATCATCTGTACTTAAGATTATTGTCATTTAGTATGCTCAGATAGCTCCGGTAGCGCGATAAGGCTATTATTTCTTTTTCAACGGCATCTCTTACTGCACAGTCGGGTTCATCTGAATGAAGGCAGTTGTAGAATCTGCATCCCTCCGAAATGCGAAAAATTTCAGGGAAAAAATGATAGATCTCATTCCTGTCCATATCAACCACACCAAATCCTCTGAGCCCTGGAGTATCGATCACAAAACCCCCAAAAGGCATAATGTACATTTCGGGGAAAGTTGTAACATGCTTTCCCTGCTTATGGTAAGAAGATATTTCTTCCGTTTTTATATTGAGGCCGGGATGAAGAAGATTTATCAGGGATGACTTCCCGACACCTGAGTTGCCTGCAATGAGAGTTATCCTGTCCTTCATTTTCTCCCTGAGCATTTCAGTATTACCGCCATCTTTAACCGAGAATCTTATGCACTCATATCCTATTTTCGAATAGAGGCTGATCATGTCTTCCATCATCTCCCTCTGACTCGGGTTGTACAGGTCTGTTTTATTGAATATAATCTTTGAAGTTATATTATATGCTTCGGCGGTTATCAGGAATCTGTCGATGAATTCAACAGGAGTTTCGGGCATTGTTATTGTTGCCATAAGAAATGCCTGATCAATATTGGCAGCAATAATCTGCGATTGCTTTGAAAGGTTTGAAGCTTTTCGCAGGATATAATTCCTGCGGTCGAGGATTTCTGTTATTACACCGGATGTTTTGTCTTTATCCGGCATTAGTTTAACCTTGTCTCCAACCGCAACAGGGTTTGTTGTACGCAATCCCCTGACTCTCAGGTTGCCCTTAAGTATGCAGTCAATAATACTGCCGGAACCGGTCAGGACTTTATACCGGATTCCGACAGATTTAACAACAACTCCTGTTTCCAATCAGAAAAAGATAAACCTTTAGCCTCAATCTATCTATATAGAATGTCTGTTTTAATTATCCGATGCCATTAGGAGAAATGGCCTCATTTCAAAGCTGTGATAAAAAGGTCTCAGCCTTTCGGTGTTATAATGTTCTGAAACATTAACTATCTTTTTGGATGAAGTGACTACATCAATTGGTACATTGTCGTATCGGCCATTTTTAAGCACCACGATCCTTCCATGCAACCCTTTAAGTATCAGATCCAGGGCAAGATTACCGTAAGCCATTGGAACTATTGAATCAAGGGCATCGGGATCACCTCCCCTTACCATATAGCCAAGTTTCTGATTGATGATATTTATCGTTTTGCCTTTATTGTATTTTGATGTCAGTCCCTTTACCTGATCCGAGACTATGTCCCCTATTCCACCAAGTTTTGCATGACCATAAGCATCCTTCTCGCTTCCTGAGAAAATCATTTCTCCGCCTTTGAACATTGCACCTTCTGAAACAAGCACTATCGAGTATTTGCTAGGATTCTTATTCCTGTCTTCTACCAGAAGTTTTGTAAGCAATTCTATGTCAAATTCATGTTCAGGGATCACGCATCTGTTTGCAGCTCCTGCCATTGTTGGGAGCATAGCGGTGAATCCTGCATATCTGCCGAAAACTTCAAGTACCATAATCCTTTCATGTGACCCGGCTGAAGTTCTCAGGGTATTTATCATCTCAATAGTTCTTGAAACGCAGGTACTGAACCCTATGCAGTAATCCGTTCCGGGAACGTCATTATCCATTGTTTTGGGAATTGCGATAACCTTAACGCCCTTCTTGTAAAGGTGAACCCCATAGCTCAATGTATCATCACCTCCGATAGGTATGAGATAATCAATTCCCAGCCATTCAAGATTTTTGATTACCTCCTGGGTAAGATCGTTCTTTTCTGCACTGTAGGTCCCTTTAAGATGCTCGGGAACACTATCCTTTGACATATGGCTGGGCCTTGTTCTGGAGGTATGAAGAAAAGTTCCTCCTGTTCTTCCTGCTTTGTTAACAATATCATCTGTCAGGATCTGGTAGCAGTTGCTGTTATCAGCTTTCTGATCCCTTATCAACTCGGTTATGCCTGCCCAGCCTCTGCGGAGTCCTATTACCCTATATCCTTCCCTGTTGGCCCTAATGGTCACTGCCCTGATTGCAGGATTAAGCCCAGGGACATCTCCTCCACCGGTTAGTATAGCAATGATCCCTTTTTTTGTCTTAATATTTGCCATAATCTTCTGCTTTTTATTTGAACCCATATTATTACATTTTCAGCCCTCAAAAGTAAATCTTTTTAGTCTTTTTCCAAAAACTATTAAAATCATTAGTTCTAACTAATATATTAACTCTGAATAATAACCTGACATCAGAAATTCTGAAATCATCCCATTCTTGAGATAAGATCAAGTTTTAATCAGACAAAGTCCGGATCATATTCGCAGGGCTTATACCTGGTCTAATTCACGTTATTTATGTTCTGGTAATAGCTTTCCGTAAATTTAGTTGTTATATATTTGGGCAAATTTTCAGGCATGAGTTTTTTAACTGAAACGGGCATCCAATGAAGCACAGAAGGTACGCAACAGATTATCATGTACATACCCTGTACAGTGATGGTAAGGCATCACCTGAGGAATATGTTGATCAGGCAATAAAGGCAGGTTTGAATGAATTGGGATTTTCTGAACATCTTGCGCTTTTTAAGGAAAACCAGTCATGGTGCCTTGATCCGGATGATGTTCCAAAGTACTTTGAGCATATCGGCAGATTGGCGGAAAAAACCAATGCTGTTGCAATAAAGAAAGGGCTTGAGGTTGATTATTTCAGGGGTAAAGAAAAAGAAATCATGGAATTTCTCGACAGGTTTGACCTTGATTACCGGATAGGTTCCGTGCATTTTATGGGTGATGCAACTGTTGACAATGGTCCTGAATTCTACTTTGGAAAAAATATTGACACACTGTATGAGGAATATTTTGAATATGTTAATGATGCAGCTTCCTCAGGCATTTTTGACATTATTGGTCACTGCGATCTGGTAAGGATCTATGGGCATAAGCCGTCTTATGATCCATATAATCTCTACCGGAAACTTGCCAGGACATTCAGGAAGTATGATGTAGTGTTTGAACTGAATACTAACGGCAGAAACAGGCCCGTTGCCGATTTTTATCCCGACAGGCGCTTCCTGCATATCTTCTCCGAAGAAAAAGTAGCTGTTTGTGTCAATTCAGATGCTCATATGCCTTCGCGGGTCGGTCAATATTTCGATGAAGCCTATGAACTTTTGCGCTCTGCCGGATTTACTGAGATGGCAGTATTCAATAAAAGGAAAAGGGAGATGATCCCCCTCTGATGTTACATGGTGTGTTCAACAAATATTTTAATACCTATGGCAATGAGCACCATTCCTCCCAATATCTCAACGCTGTTGCCCAGTTTTTTACCTGCTGACTTTCCAATTCTTATGGCTGTCATTGATGAAAGAAATGTCACGGTTCCAATGATTATACCTGAAATCCAGATCCTTGCATTTAACAGGGCAAAGCTTATTCCGACCGCAAAAGCATCAATGCTTGTGCCTAGTCCGGCTGCAAGCAGAACTGCCGGACTTGTATAATCAATTACCTTTTCTCCGTCTCTAGTTTTAAGCCCCTCCATTATCATCCTGATGCCAAGCAGTGAGAGAAGGGCAAGGGCAACCCAGTGATCAGCTGTTTTTATAGCCTCACTTATGAATGATCCCAGAAAATAACCGGCCACCAGCAAACCTGCCTGAAAGAATGCCAGAACAAATGCTGTTTTTAATGCCTGCCTGAAAATGATCCTGTTCTGAATAGCCCCAAAGGAAAGGGAAACCGCAAAAGTGTCAAAAGATAATACGACTGCTATTACAACAATGGTAAAAAAATCCATATGCTTTTAAAAGTGCTTCAAACTTACACAAAAATCTAATCATGCCTTTTGAAATACATTGTATATTTGATCGCCAGGAACAAACAGAAAAAAATGAGAGCAGTTATTCAGCGCGTGAAAAAAGCTTCGGTGAAATCTGAAAAAGGTATTCTTTCTGCTATCGGGCCCGGGCTTGTTGTTCTTGCAGGCATTGAAGAATCTGATACAAGGGATGATGTTGAATGGCTGAGTAATAAAATTGTCAGGCTAAGGATATTCAACGACTCCGATGGCGTTATGAATCTGTCATTATCTGAAACCGGAGGTGATATTATTGTAGTCAGCCAGTTTACGCTTCATGCAAAAACAAAAAAGGGGAACAGGCCTTCATATATAAAAGCTGCCAACCCTGAAACAGCTATCCCCTTATATGAATATTTTGTGTCGAGACTTTCTGATCTGCTGGGTAAGTCAGTCGGGACCGGTGAATTCGGAGCAATGATGATGGTTGAAATTCATAACGACGGACCTGTGACTATAATCATCGACACAAAGAACAAAGAGTAAAGATAATATGCATAATGTCAAAGCCCATGACAACAAAAAATCTCTTAAGAGATCTGTACTGGTTGTATCGGCTTTTGCAGCCTTTCTGACTCCATTTCTCAGTTCTGCCATAAACCTTGCGCTTCCTTCAATAGGAACTGAGTTTAACGCAACGGCTGTTGAACTTGGCTGGATTGTCAGCAGTTTCATCCTCTCATCGGCAATGTTCCTGCTTCCTTTCGGAAAGCTTGCTGATATTGCAGGAAGAAAGAGGATCTTCTTTTACGGCATTTCATTGTTTACCTTTTCATCATTTCTTATAATCCTTTCCTGGAACATCATTTCCCTGATAATATTACGTGTTATTCAGGGAATTGCTGCTGCAATGGTCTTTGGAACCAGTATGGCTATCATAACATCGGTTTTTGGCCCCGGAGAACGCGGCAGGGCTTTGGGTATCAATGTGACTGCAGTTTATACAGGTCTCTCGGGAGGGCCTGTTATCGGAGGATTTCTCACACAATATTTCGGATGGAGAAGCATATTTGTGTTTCTGATACCTATTGGCCTGGCAGCCCTGTTACTTATATCAAGAAACATCAAGGCAGAATGGTCAGAAGCAAAAGGCGAACCATTCGACTGGAAAGGCTCAGCCATTTACGGAGTCTTCCTTGCTTCATTTATGTATGGCTTTTCAAAACTACCCTTACCTGCAGGATGGATTTTTCTGGGAATCGGCATAATACTGGGCATTGTTTTCATCGTGTTTGAAAAGATCACTGCTTATCCCGTGTTTGATATCAGACTAATATTGAAGAATAGAGTATTTACTTTTTCAGGGATTGCTGCTCTGATACACTATTCAGCCACTTCCGCCACGGGTTTCTTCATAAGTCTTTATCTCCAGTATATTAAGGGGTTTGATCCCAGGACGACCGGACTGATAATGATCTCACAACCTATAATGATGGCTCTTCTATCACCTTTGGCAGGCAGATTGTCCGATAAATACAACCCCGGTATCATAGCATCATATGGAATGGGATTGACAGCAGCAGGACTGATTTTATTATGTTTTATCACCGTGCACAGTACGGTTTATTTCATCATAACCCTTCTTATAATTATGGGAGTGGGCTTTGCTCTTTTCTCATCGCCAAACTCCAATGCAATAATGAGTTCCGTGGGAAAAAAGCATTTGGGAGTGGCCTCCGGCGTTTTGGGTACCATGCGCATGGCAGGCCAGATGTTCAGTATGGGCATTGCCATGATGCTGCTTGCGGTTTATATCGGGCAGCAAGCCCTGGGTCCAGCCAATTATCCCTGCCTTATTGCCGGAATGCGGGCAGGATTTGTCATCTTTTCCATATTGTGCATAGTCGGGATATTTGCCTCTCTGGCAAGGAAGGGGACAAATAATCCCAACAGAATCAACAGATAATCAGGCTAAAACGATACCGATCAGGAAATAGTTTCTTAACTGATAAATGTTTAGCGACATTAATGCCACTAATTGTTGAAAATAAAATCACAATGAAAACAAAAAGCATTAAATTGTCCCCGTTGTTTTTCATATTTACCATTAAAAGTTTAACACCCCGTTTTATCAATGACAAAGCTATATCAAAAACTGATCAGGTTATGTCCTTCACAAAATGAAATCAACAAAGGACTCAGGAAGTTGATGGAGCAGACTCCGGAAGTACCCGAT
The DNA here is from genome assembly GCA_040769065.1 of Bacteroidales bacterium. Lineage (GTDB taxonomy): Bacteria > Bacteroidota > Bacteroidia > Bacteroidales > VadinHA17 > LD21. The sequence continues at coordinate 2,521,987 of JAXGLU010000001.1, read as the reverse complement.
AAACGACTGTTGATGAATATACTTAATTCTATTGACCTTACCAGCCTCAACACTTCCGACAATAAAAGTAAAATAATTAATCTTACCGGCAAAGTAAACAGCTTTTCCGGGAGGTTTACGAATATTCCCAATGTGGCGGCTATATGCGTTTATCCGAATTTCGTTTCGGTTGTTAAAGAAAAGCTTACTGTCAAAAATGTGAGAATAGCCTCTGTTGCCGGTGGTTTTCCCAGTTCCCAGACCTTCAGAAGCATAAAGGTGGCTGAATGCAAGATGGCTGCAGATGCGGGAGCTGACGAAATCGATATCGTAATGCCGGTGGGAGCTTTCCTTGGAAATGATTTTGCCATGGTTGCCGACGAAATCAGAGAACTTAAGGAAACAGTTGGCCACAAGACTCTTAAAGTCATTGTTGAAACTGGAATTATTGGAAGTCACGAACATATTTTTAAAGCTTCAATGATAGCAATGGATGCCGGCGCTGACTTTATAAAAACATCAACTGGCAAAACTGGCGTTTCAGCCACTCACGAAGCTGCATACGTAATGTGTAAAGCCATTTCGTTTTTTTATGCAGAAACCGGGATTAGGGTGGGCTTTAAAGCTGCCGGAGGAATTTCCACATCACAGGAAGCAATCTATTATCACCAGATTACAGATAAATGCCTTGGACAGGAATGGCTTAATAATTCTCTTTTCAGGATAGGATCAAGCAAGCTGGCAAATAACGTTCTGGCTGATATATCAGGAACTCCAAACAAATATTTCTGATACCTGTTTCTGAATACTTTCCCTGTTTTCCAATTATGACTACCTTTGTGAATTATTTCACAAAGGCAACATGATTTCAGGAATAAATGTACAGGACACCTTAAAGCCAGCATTTGTTGTCCGGATCAATACTGATAACCTGATATCCGATTCTGTATTCGAAAAAATAACAATAAGGGAAGACACTGCGCCCCCGGTAAAGCTTATCAGAAAAGAAAAAGTAAAATCTGCCGACCCAAAATTTTTTTCAGATACAACATTCCTGGCATTCCGGAATAAAATCTCCGATGTCACATTTTATGATTCAACAAATTTCATCAGAACTCTTGACCCCGGCTCAATAAAGATAGTTCCACGGGGATTCCCTGTAGCAGCTGAAGCCAGAAGGGATTCCGTAAGCATCATGTCCGACAACAAAGCTGAAGGATGGCCGATCCCTGAAAATACAATCAGGAACGACTGGCTTACGATATTCATAATCGCAATCGCATTGTTATATGTACTCGTTAAAAAAGCAACAAGACCATTCCTGCATGAGGCAGGCAGGTTCTTCCTTATGAGGGGCATCGCCGAACATCCTGCTTATGGTAAAGGCAGCCTGTTTCACAGGGACTCAATTATTCTCAATTTCATTTCATTTTTGATAATCAGTCTTTTTATTTTCTACATCGCCTCCTGCTCAGATCTCATACCCGGAGATATGTCAGCTCTGTCAGTCATCACACTTGCTTTTCTGGGTATTTCAGCTGCACTGACGGCCCGCCATTTAATATGCTCTGCTACAGGAGTCCTTAGCGGAAAAACCGATGTGTTCAAAGAATATATTGCAAGTATATATATGACATACAGGTTTTTTGCATTGCCTGCATTTTTTTTCGTTGTACTGATAGCATATACCCCTTTATCCAGGCCGAAAATCATTGTATCAACCGGCATAATACTGTTCCTTTTAATCTACCTATACCGGGTAATCAGACTATTCTTGATTTTTATCAAAAGGAATTTTTCAATTTTCTATTTCATTTTGTACCTTTGTGCCCTTGAAATTCTACCTGCATTAATAATATTAAAACTAACTGCGGGAAGATTTTGAATACTGGTGTGGATAGACTGAGAAGTGAAACTAAATCTATAAAGATTTGAAAATAAAAAAAATATTAGTATCGCAGCCAGAACCAAACAACTCTAAATCCCCATACCACGAACTGGCAAAAAGATATAACCTGAAGATTGATTTCAAGCCTTTTATTCAGGTTAAAGGCGTATCGGCAAAGGATTTTAGACAACAGAAAATCAATATTCTTGATTTCAGTGCGGTGATCTTTACAAGTAAAACCAGTATAGATCATTTTTTCAGGATATGCAATGAGCTGAGGATTACTGTTCCTGACACAATGAAATATTTCTGTATTACGGAAAATGTTGCATTTTACCTTCAGAAATACATTGTGTACAGAAAGCGGAAAATTTTTCATGGAAAAGCCAAATTCCAGCACCTTGTCGACATTATCGTAAAACACCGTGATGATGCTTATTTTGTGCCTCTGTCAGATTCCCATAATGCCGAGATCCCCGAAATCCTTGACAAGAATAATATAAATTACACAATAGGCATTCTCTATAAAACGATCAGCCGCCAGTTTACAAACCCGAAGGATTTTGATTATGATATGATGGTGTTTTACAGTCCTTCCGAAATAAAATCCCTTAAGACCAATTTTCCTGATTTCGTTCAGGGCGATATCAAAATAGCTACCTTCGGCCCAACAACAGCCAGTGCGGCAAAAAGTGAAGGTTTAAGGCTTGACATTAACGCACCCAACCCTTCGGCTCCTTCAATGACAATGGCACTGGACAATTTTCTTAAGGAGCATTACAGGAGCTGCAGGTAACCATTATCCCAATATTGTAAGGAAGGAATTAAATCCCTCCTGCAAAGTAATGTTTTTACGGTTTCTGCATGCAAAATGAATTTAAACAGACAAACATTCAGAAAAACCGAAAGACTCTGCAACAACCGCGTTATTGCAGAACTTTTTGAAACAGGTAAACAGTTCTTTACTCCTTATTTCAGGGTGCTCTGGGATACTGATACCGGGGCCAGAAAATCTCCTGCACAAATAGTCGTGAGCATCCCAAAGCGGGAAATCAGAAAAGCAGTTAAGAGGAATCTGATAAGGAGAAGAATAAGGGAAGCATACCGGAAAAACAAAAACCAGCTCTATGAATACCTCGATAATATGGGCATTGGCGTCAATATCGTTCTGGTCTTTCGTAAAAATGACGTTCCGGATTATCAGGAAACCGAACAGGCTGTGAAAGATTTCCTGGCACGCCTTTTAGCGGTTCTTAAAGGTAAGGGACAAAAGTGTTAAAAATGTTTTAATAATTTCTTTTTCAACATAATTGAATTTTTTCTTATTATTTTCGCTATTCCGATTTCAAGAGCAGACAAAAATGAAGAAGATAAAACCGGGAAAAATTCTTACAGGCATATTGCTGCTGACTGTAATGGTCATAAGCGCAGGTTTCCTTACCTTCCAGGAAACACGCGATTTCAGGCTCGCAAAAAATCTCGACATTTTCCTGTCAGTTTTCAGGGAACTTAATACATTCTATGTAGATGAGATAAATCCTGATAAAGTTATCAAATCAGGTATCGATAATATGCTAAAGACTCTTGATCCGTACACTGTATATTACCCTGAATCGGAAGTGGACGAAGTTGATTTTATGACAACCGGAAAATATGGCGGAATAGGATCGCTTGTCAGAGGTGGAAAGGAATATGCAGTTATATCAATGGTTTACAAGGGTTTCCCTGCCGATATAGCCGGAATACGACCTGGCGATATCCTGAAGAAAGCTGATGGTGTCTCATTAAAGAATTTCTCAACTGAACAGGTCAGTGACAAGCTTAAAGGTATTCCCGGCACAACCATAACTATAACCATAGAAAGAAACGGTCAGGAAATAGACCTGAACGTCAAGAGGGAAAAAATAGGTATTCCACCCGTCCCCTATTATGGAATGATTGATGGCGAAACAGGATATATAAGGTTCACAAACTTTACTCAAAACTGCTCTCAGGATGTGAAAAATGCTCTTGTCCAGCTGAAAAACAAAAATCCAAAACAGATAATACTCGACTTGAGGGGTAATCCGGGAGGATTGTTGTCTGAAGCTGTTGAAATAGTGAATTTTTTTGTCGGCCCTGGGAATGAAGTTGTTTCCACAAAAGGAAAGGTTAAGCAATTTGATGATGTCTTTAAAACAACAAAACCTGCCTTCGACGAAAGTATCCCGATTGCTGTTATGATCAACCGGAGTTCTGCTTCCGCTTCGGAAATAGTTGCAGGTGCAATTCAGGATCTCGACAGAGGCATCATAACCGGCCAGAGATCATATGGAAAAGGCCTTGTCCAGATTACCCGCCCCCTCAGCTATAATAACCAGCTAAAGGTTACTACGGCAAAATATTATATTCCAAGTGGCAGGTGCATACAGGCAATCGATTTTTCCCATCCAAATGAAGACGGAAGTGTAGGCATAATCCCCGATTCTCTTATATCCGAATTCAAAACAAAAAACGGAAGGATAGTGAAAGATGGAGGAGGAATTACACCTGATGTTACCATATTGCCTGAAACAATGAGCCAGCTCTCAACTGAATTATATCTGGGGTATTACTTCTTTGATTTCGCCACGTGGTACTACTGGAACCATAAAGCTCCAGAATCACCAGATGATTATAAGTTTTCAGATCAGGATTTCGCCGACTTCAGCAGTTTTCTGAAGAAACGGGGATTCAGCTATAAAACTGTTACTGAGGAGTCGCTTAATGCACTTATTGAAAGTGCCAAAAGTGAAAAATACTATGACCTCCATGAAGAACTTTTTACCAGACTAGAAAAAGAGCTTGATCATAATCTTGACCATGACCTGACTGTAGTCAGGGATGAAATAACTGAAATCCTGGAAAATGAGATAATTGGCCGTTTCTTTTATGAAGAAGGGGCAATAGGATTCACCGTTAAAAAAGACAAACAGGTACTCAGGACACTTAATATTCTGAAGGACAGAGATAATTATAATGCGATACTTCGCGGTAAGAAAACACCCGCTTTAATTACTCACAACAAGCCGGAATCTACATCCATTGAAAGCAAAAACAAAGAAAACACTGCAAACCTTTAGAATCAAAGGCATCTTTCGTTCCGAAAAAAGCTAATTTCCGTCTCCTGCAAAAAGTGGCAGAAAAGTAACAGTATCACCATTTTTAAGCTTTGGCACATCATCAGTCAATTCATCATTGACAGCAATCCGGAAGTCGTAGTTGGAAATGCCGGGAAATTCATCCTCTATCCTGTGCCTTAAATCGTTGAATGATTTTATTGCATGATAGTGCCTGACTCCTGTTTGAGTTATCTCTGTCAGAACATCGAGGAATAATACTTTAATCTTCAAATTGTTCTCTGCCTGGTCCTCATTTCCTGAACTTATTTTTCTTATAACCCTTTTCGATCTTTTCTTCATTTGTGATTATCAGTTCAGTGTGCCTCAAGCCAGCTTTTTCCTATACCCCAGTCTACTTTCAAAGGTACGTCAAGAACAGCGGCATTCGTCATTTCATGTATCACCATCTCTCTGAGCTCATCAAGTTCGGAATATGGGACTTCAAATATCAGTTCATCATGTACCTGCAAAATCATTTTTGCCTTAAGCTTCCGGAATTTTAATTTTTCATATATCCTTACCATTGCAATTTTGATAATGTCAGCAGCACTGCCCTGTATCGGAGCATTGATAGCATTCCTCTCGGCATTGCCTCTCACAACCTGATTTCTGGAATTAATATCGCGAAGATACCTTCTGCGGCCAAACATGGTTGTGACATAACCTTTTTCCCTTGCTTTCCTTATACTTTCATCCATGTAGAGCCTGACTCCCGGATATGAACTGAAATATCCGTCTATCAGTTCCTTTGCTTCTTTCCGGCTAATTGTCAGCCTTTCAGATAACCCGAAGGAAGAGATGCCGTAGATTATACCGAAATTGGCTGTTTTGGCCCGGCTCCGCATCTCCCTTGTCACATTATCAATAGTCACTCCGAATATCTTTGAAGCTGTTGCTGCATGGATATCCTGACCTGACAAAAAATCATCAATCATGGCCTTGTCCTTGCTCAGGTGGGCCATAAGCCTGAGTTCAATCTGTGAATAATCCGCCGACAGGAAAATATTTCCTTCTTCAGGAACAAAAGCTTTTCTTATTTCACGCCCTCTTTCAACTCTCACAGGTATATTCTGCAAGTTGGGATTATTTGAACTCAGTCTTCCGGTTGAGGCAACAGCCTGGTTGAAGGAAGTGTGAATCCTTCCGGTTGATTTATTTACGAGGCCGGGCAAGGCTTCAACGTAAGTCGATAGAAGCTTCTTTAATCCCCTGAATTCGAGCACTTTGTTAATAATGGGGTGTTTCCCTGAGAGCCTTTGCAATATCTCTTCGCTTGTAACAAATTGTTTTGTTTTTGTGGTCCGGGCATTCTCGTCAAGCTTCATTCTGAGGAACAATATATCGCCGAGTTGCTTTGGAGAGGAGATATTAAATTCCGTTCCGGCAAGCGAGAAGATCTCCTTTTCCAGTAAAATAATATCCTCCCTGAGCTCAGATGCAATTCCCATGAGGTCATCCTGGTTGAGCCTGACTCCGTTTCTCTCCATTTCGGCCAGGACCCTGATAAGAGGCATTTCAATATCACTGGCCAGCCTGGATAATCCTTCCTCCTGCAGCTTTGGTTTAAAGAGATCCTTCAGTTGCCATGTAATATCAGCATCTTCAACAGCATATTCCTTAAGCAATCCGACAGGTACTTCCCGCATATTCTTTTGGCTTGCCCCTTTTTCTCCGATCAGCGATTCAATAGGTATAGGTTCATAGGAAAGGTATGTTTCTGAAAGAAAGTTCATATTATGCCTCATATCAGGCTCAAGAAGGTAATGGGCAATCATTGTATCAAATAACATTCCCTTCACTTCAATGCCATAGTTTCCCAGCACCTGTATATCGAATTTCAGATTCTGACCAACTTTTTTAATGCCGGGGTTTTCAAAAGCCGGCCGAAGGATTTCGAGTGCTTTGGCTGTTTCCTCCTGCGATTCAGGGAATGGAATCAGATAACCTTCTCCTTTGGCCCAGGAGAAGGCCAATGCAACAATTTGTGATTCAAGAGGATCTATACTGGTCGTTTCGGTATCAAAACAAAATTCCTGAAGTGAAGAAAGCCTTTCTGCCAATGATTGCAGCTCCGTTTCCGATTCTATAAGCAAATAATTATGCTCAACAGTATTAGCGGATGTTTTTTCAGGAACTTTAACTTCACTGCCAAAAAGAGTACCCTGGGTTACACTTCCGGCGTCTGTTTCGTGCATTTCCTTTTTCTGAGGTGTATTCCCCTGGTCAGCTATACTTTGCAGGATCCTCGAGGCAACCGTTCTGAACTCCAGTTCGTCAAAGAGATCTTTCAGCTTTTCATTATCTGGTATTTCTTTTTCCAGTTCTTCTTCGTTAAGATCAACGGGAACATTTTGTTCAATGGTAGCCAGCTTTTTTGACATCTCAATCTGTTCCCTGTTGTTTTCTATTGTCTCTTTTAGTTTGCCCTTAAGTGCGGAGGTGTTCCTGAATAATTCTTCAATTGATCCGTATTCTGAAATAAGTTTCATTGCCGTTTTAGGTCCGACACCAGGGGCACCGGGAATATTATCTGAGGCGTCTCCCATAAGTGCAAGAATATCAATAACCTGCTCGGGGGTTTGCACTGAGAATTCCCTTTTTATGTCGTCACTGCCCCAAATAACCGATTCATTTCCGCTTCTGGATGGTTTGTATATGAAAATCCGGTGAGAAACCAACTGGGCAAAATCTTTGTCAGGAGTCATCATAAATGTCGTGAATCCTTTTGCTTCCGCTTTTTTTGCAAGCGTTCCGATCACATCATCCGCTTCAAATCCGGGGTATTCAATAACTGGGATTTTATAAGCCTCAAGCAAGCGTTTTATGTAAGGTACAGCTATTTTTATGTCTTCAGGTGTTGCTTCACGGTTAGCCTTATACTCTTTGTACATCTTGTGCCTGAAGGTGGGTTCAGGAGTGTCGAAAACAACAGCAATATGGCTTGGTTTTTGCTTTTGAAGCACTTCCTCAAGGGTCAGAAGGAATCCGAAGATAGCAGAAGTGTTTAGTCCTTTTGATGTAATCCTCGGATTTTTGATAAAGGCATAATAAGATCTGAAGATCAAGGCATATGCATCGAGGAGAAAAAGTTTCTTTGACTGGTTTTCATTCATGGTTTTTATTCATTATCTGATGAAAACCATTCAGCGAAAGATGTTGCAGTTTCAAAGAGTTTAATGCTGTGCAGTTTGATGTTACCGGGAATCCGGTTCTTTATCCTTTGAGCAAAATCAGCGGCAAGGTTCTCACAGGTTGGCTGATAATCAATAGTTACTATGTTGCTGAAGATGCTTTTTAGCGTATCAAGCTTAGTTTTACAATAATCGCTGCTTACAGCAACAGAGTGATCAAAAATATTTATTATCTCATCGTTGACTATTTGTTTAAGTTCATCGAAATCTATGACCATCCCGTTTTTTGGATTACCCGGATCATTCAGAGGAGTACCGGCAACTGTCACAAAGAGACGATATGAATGACCGTGTATATTTCTGCAGGGACCATCATAATCTGACAACACATGTGACATCTCAAAAGAAAATTCCTTGGTGACTCTTATTTTCTGAATCATAGCTAAAAGGGAAATAGATTGATGCAAATTTAACCATTATCCCGATAAAAATAAATCAGACCTTAAATGCAATAATAGACAGAAAATAACATTTAGCATAAATCATGATGTATCTTACGATAAAAGAATATCTTTGAACACTTAAAAATTAATATCTGCTTCCATATGGAAAATAATTTCAGGAAGTTAACCTTTCCGGCTTTAGTTAATGAGACGTTGAAAAAGCATGGTGACAGAAACGCATATGCGTTTGTGGGGGAAAAACCAAGGAGTTTTAAAGAAGCAGGAGATCAGATTAATTCTTTGATTTCCTTTTTGGAAGAAGCTGGAATCGTGCCTGGTGACAAGGTGGCTATTTTCAGCTTAAATATGCCAAACTGGAGCAGTGCTTTCTTTGCCATAACGTGCATGGGAGCAGTTGTGGTTCCAATTCTGCCAGATTTCTCAGCCACTGAAGTGCAAAATATCCTTGAACATTCAGAAGCCAAGGTAATTTTCATATCATCGTCTCTCCTGCACAAAATTGAAGGATTCAGGTTAGAGAATCTCAAAACTGCTATTCATATTGAAGATTATTCGGTTGTTTATTCCGACATGCATTCCCTGAGATATGACTCACTTGCTAAACCTGTCGGGATCTACGATGTAAAAGAAGATGACGTGGCTTCAATAATCTATACCTCTGGTACGACAGGCCGTCCAAAAGGCGTTATGCTTACTCACAGAAATATCGCATTCAATGCTATTAAGGGAAAGGTTATCCAGCCGGTTGATGAAAATGACAGGTTTTTGTCTGTGTTGCCATTATCACATACTTATGAAAACACACTGGGTTTGATTCTTCCCCTCCTGGGAGCTTCATGTGTTTATTATTTAAAAAAACCGCCCACTCCTTCTGTTCTGATTCCGGCTATGGCTGAGATCAAACCAACAGTGATGCTGACAGTGCCCCTTATCATGGAAAAGGTCTACTTCAACAAAATATTGCCTGCATTCAACGATAAGTTTCTGATCAGAACCCTTTACAGAATACCCTTTATAAGGAAAAAACTGAATGCTGCTGCCGGAAAGAAACTGTACAAAACCTTTGGCGGCCATTTGAAGTTTTTCGGTATCGGGGGAGCCAAACTGAATAAGACGGTGGAAAGATTTCTCATTGAAGCTAAATTCCCATATGCTATCGGGTATGGACTTACCGAAACTGCCCCTTTACTTGCTGGCGCCAATCCGCAGCACTCAGTTTTTGATTCCACGGGTCCGGCAATAGAGGGAATAGAACTCAAAATCAACAATCCCGACAAAAAAACAGGAGAAGGGGAAATATGGGCAAGGGGACCAAACGTTATGAAAGGTTACTATAAGGAACCTGAAATGACAAATGATATTCTTACTCATGATGGCTGGTTCAAAACGGGAGATCTTGGGGTTTTTGACAAGAACAAAAATCTCTACATAAAAGGACGACTAAAGAATATGATTGTTAGAGCAAGCGGTGAAAATATCTATCCTGAAGAAATTGAATCTGTTATTAATAATTTCAGGTATGTGGTTGAATCGCTCGTGATCGAGAAAAAGGGGAAACTTGTTGCATATGTTCATTTTAATCTGGATGAACTTGAGAAAAAATATCAGAACATTAAGCAGGATATGACAAAGCACATTGACGAGAAGAAGGAGGAACTCATTGCAGAACTGATGGAATACGTCAATTCAAAGGTGAACAAGTTCAGTCAGATTAATATGGTTGTTTTGCAGCCTATTCCTTTTCAGAAAACAGCTACAATGAAAATAAAGAGGTATTTGTATACCTGATTAGATTTATAACAGGAACAGAATAGTAAAAATAGTGTAGGGCCGGAATGTATTCCGGCCCTACTTTTTTATTTAATAAATTCATCGGTTATCTGACAGCCTCTTTGTACCTGCGGTTTACTTCATCCCAGTTAACAACATTCCAGAATGCTTCAACATAGTCGGCCCGCTTATTCTGGTATTTTAGATAATAGGCATGCTCCCAGACATCAATTGCAAGGATCGGTATTCCCTTCACAGGCGACACATCCATCAATGGATTATCCTGGTTCGGGGTACTTCCCACTGCAAGTTTTTTATCGGTTGTCAGATAGAGCCATGCCCATCCGCTTCCAAACCTTGTTTTGGCTGAATTACTGAAAGCTTCCTTAAACTTATCAAATGATCCAAATGATTGATTGATTGCTTCAGACAGTTCCTTTGAGGGTGCGCCTGATGTTGCTGACAGGTTATCCCAGAAAAAAACGTGATTGAAGAATCCGCCTCCATTGTTCCTGATTGCATCACCGGCTTCAGAAACCTTTGAAAAAATCTGTTCAATAGTACTGTTGTCATACTCTGTGTCCTTGATGGCAGAAATGAAATTATTGAAATACGTCCGGTGATGTCTGTCGTAATGTACCTCCATGGTCCGCGCATCTATGTATGGCTCAAGCGCATCGTATGCATATGGCAAAGCCGGAAATACATGAATATCGAAATTTTTCATAGTTGTATTTTTTAAGTTCCCCGAGGCTCCTGAACATGAATTAATTGCAAAAATCAAGACAAAAAATCCAAGACCCCCTTTTTTAATAATGTTTATTAGTCTCATGATTTGTGGTTTTAGCATTAAACAACCAGAAAGGATTTATGTTCAAAGATAATTGTTTATTATTTTCAGGAATTTCTGTGAATTCAATAGCATATTTAAGAAATTTGGAAATTAAATATTTCCGTGCATTTATATTATCTGTACTTTTAACATAACTTTGTCATATTTTAATTTACAGACAGACAAATGAAAAGAAATGCTTCGCTTTTTATCATCACATCTATCCTATTTTTTCTGTTTGCGGGCTGCAAAAAGGATCACGGGGATCCCCCTGCACTGCCACTTGCTGCAACCATGAAAATAGATTTTGAAAATTTTAAAAACGATACCAAATCAGATCCGCTGGATTTACAGATGAAAGGGGAACAGATCACCAACTGGAAATTTGCTGCTGGAACAACCCTGATTTGGAGAACTTTGATAAATACAACCTTTGCCATACCGGTGGAAACTTTCAGGCTGGCACAAGGAAAAAGCCCTGAATATACAGGCGATAATACCTGGGAATGGAAATACAGTGCTTCAATCACTGTTGGTCAGGTGACTGCGAATTATAATGCAAGGCTGACCGGACAAATACGTTCAAATGATGTTCTCTGGAAAATGAATATCTCAAAGGACGGCTCCGGAGCCTTTAATGAATTTGTATGGATTGAAGGCACTTCAGCATTAAATGGGAACAGCGGCAGTTGGATATTGTATGAAAGCAGCCAAAGCCATGTGCCGGTTCTTAAAATAGACTGGACAAAAAGCGGAGATGCAATTAGCAAAATCAAATATACCTATATAAAAACAGGCAGTCCCTTAAACAACAGCTATATTGATTACGGATTGACAACAGGTACCCTGAACGCTTATTTCAACATTCATTTTTTCAATACAACTTATCAGACAATGTATGATGTAATAATTGAATGGAATACGACCGAGGGCAATGGCAGGGTACAGTGTATCAATCATTTTGGTGACTCTGAATGGTACTCCTGGAACAGGAATCATATAAATATTTAGTATCTTCTTTTCCATATCCATGCTGATTTCTTTTAAACAGAACTGTTTGAAAGAATCCGCTTATGAATCCCCCTGATGGTAATAAAAAATTCAACAAGTGAAACGGATGTCTTATACAGTTTGCCCGGATGAACTTCTATTCATGCTTCAAGCTTGAAAGATCATTTTATATTTATCTTGGTTTTTTTAGTAATTTGCGCCCTTGTAAACCAACACACTGAATATGTCTACTGAAAAGAAAGTTGTTTTGTTTATTGCAACCATCATCATAATTGACCAGGCACTGAAAATCTGGATTAAAACAAATATGGTAATCGGGCAGGAGATACGTCTTTTCGGGAATTGGGCTTTTCTACACTTTATTGAAAACAATGGCATGGCTTTCGGGATGGAAATGGGTGGCAAAACGGGCAAGCTTATTCTAAGTCTGTTCAGGATTGCTGCAATAACAGCAATAGGATGGTTTCTTGTTTCGCTTATACGTAAAAAGGCTGGCATGGGACTAATCCTTTCGGTGAGCGCAATAATGGCCGGAGCGATAGGTAATATAATCGACTCCGCTTTTTATGGCATGATCTTCAGCGAAAGCTATAGCCAGCCTGCTGTTTTATTCCCCCCGGGAGGTGGTTATTCATCCTTCCTTCAGGGAAGAGTAGTTGATATGTTCTATTTTCCGATAATTGATACTCAATGGCCCGACTGGTCACCATTCCGTCCGGGTGAATCATTTGTATTTTTCAGACCTGTCTTCAACATTGCAGATTCTGCAATTACGTGCGGAGTATTTGTTATATTGTTGTTTCAGAGAAAAATGTTAAAAGATATTGATTGAAATTACTTTCCATGGCCGATCTTTCTGAAATCAGAATGCCTGTAAAAGACGAAATGGCTCAGTTTGAAAGTTATTTCGGAAAGACCATGCAAAGTGAAATCCCTCTGCTCAAGATCATTCTCAATTATATCTTCAGGCGCAAGGGTAAACAAATAAGACCTTTGCTCGTATTCCTTTCTGCAAAACTCAACGGGAAAATTAAGGAACCCACCTATACGGCCGCTACGTTCATTGAATTGCTTCACACTGCTTCTATTGTTCACGACGATGTCGTGGACGATGCCAGCGAAAGACGGGGAGCTCTTTCAGTAAATGCCCTGTGGAATTCAAAAATCGCCGTCCTGGTTGGCGATTACATGCTGTCGCAAGGTCTTCTTATCAGCATTGAAAAGAATCGAATTGACATGCTTGAGATCATTTCAGAGGCTGTCAAATCAATGGCAGAAGGCGAATTGCTTCAGCTTCAGAAATCAAGGAAGCTCGATATAAGAGAAAAGGACTATTTTAAGATTATAAGCTGTAAAACAGCTGCATTGATTGCCGCATGCACTGCATGCGGGGCCAAGTCAGTGACAGACGATCAGGAAAAAATACAGCTCATGAAGGAGTTTGGTGAAAATACTGGAATAGCTTTCCAAATAAAAGACGATATACTCGATTATGAATCAAACGGGCTGACAGGCAAAATTGCAGGTAATGATATAAAAGAAAGAAAAATCACTCTTCCACTCATACACGCCCTAGAACTTGCACCAATACTACATAAGAGACATATTCTATCAATAGTCAGAAGCAAAAAGAAAACAAAGACACAGATCGCGGAAGTGATTGATTTTGTCTATTCTTCAGGGGGACTTGACTATGCAGAACTTAAAATGAATCAATACAGTGATAAGGCTCTTGCCATCCTTGATTCTTATCCAGATTCTGATGTGAAGGAGTCTCTGAAGAAATTCGTTTATTTTACAATATCCAGGAAAAAATAGGGAAAGACATCCTACACCTGGGCTTCAAGTTTTACCTTGGCCACTTTGGTCATATCTTTAACATAATACCTTGATCCCATATAAAACAGGGCAGCTCCGATCAACAGAACAAAGGGCAGAATTGAAAGAGCTGTCTGGATATCTGCCAAATCATATATTTTACCCATTACGATAGGAGCCGTTGAGGATCCAAGAAGGTTCTGGATAACAACTGCTATGGCATAAGATGTTGCCCTGAGGCCGGGGTGAATAACATCCTGTGTTACTGCAATCGCACCGGAAAGAAAAAGCATCACGGATATTCCCATTAAAACAAGAACAATATACCGGAGCCTCCCATCTAACAAATAAAGCGCTATAAATAAAAGAACTGCCGTGAGAACTGTTGACAATGCAGGAAAAAGAAGCCTGGCATTTTCCCTTTTCCTGCGCCATCTGTCAGTAAGGTATCCCCCAAGGGGAGAACCTACAAGAGCCATGGCCATTACTGCACTGGCCATGGTACCGGCTTTCTCCTGGCTCACATTATCAACATTCTGAAAATAAGTAGGTAACCATGTAATAAGAGAAGTAGTGACAAAAACCGAGGCTGCTATACCAAAATACGTAAAAATAACTGACGGTCTTGAAAGAAACTCCTTGAATAAGTCCTTCCTTTCCATCTTTATCCGGTTGTTCTTTTTGTCAATAAAGGAAAGATCCACTGTCTTGTAATCCTTTACAAAGAGGAAAAGGATCGCAACAATAAGGCCAGGCAATGCAACGATGCCAAATGCATGCCTCCAGCCAAGCCTGGCAGCAATTATCCCTCCAAGCATAACGCCAATCGCTGTTCCCAGTGGGATGGAAGCATTCCATAACCCCATCATCCTTGACCTTTTCTCAATCGGGTATAATCCTGAAATCAACGCAGTGCCACCTGGTGCATACCCGGCTTCACCAACACCAATAAGCAGACGTGCCATGAAAAGCTGAACAAAATTACCTGTAAGGGCACATAACGCAGTTGCCAGACTCCACAAAATAGCCATTATACCCAGAGTCTTTGTACGACTCCACCGGTCAACAAGAATTGAAACGGGAAATGTCAGAAGTACTATTGCCCAGTAAACCGCCGAAACCAGCATCCCGCTCTGGGTATGGGTTATACCCCAATCGCGCTCTATGGATGTGAACATCGATGTTACTACCATACGGTCAATATAATCGAACATGTACAGTAGAAAAAGCAGGGCAAAAACATAGTTTGAATACCTTTTTGAAAAAAGGTATCCTTCAGAGCTGGCATTACTTTTCATGTGGATTTATTAAAATAACCTTAGCACCAAGTAAATGAAAATTATCTTTTGTTGCTGTTTTTTGTTTTAATTTTAAGTCTTTATACTTATTCTTTTAAAAACTTACTTTTACTGCTTAACATCCTGAATTTAAACCTGCCCAACATGATAACGCTAAATCAGATCTATAAATTCCCGAAAATCAGAGACAATTGAAGTGGCAGGAGTTTTCCGAAATAGAAAAGAATTCGGGTACACTGCTTTTTAAGAACTGAAAAAAGGTATAAATATCCTTTAGGTAAATCCTTCAGAAAAAACAGACAAAAAGCCTCTGATAATCTGTATATTAGGAGGCATTTCAAATCATAGCTCCCGGCATGTAACGTTCAGGAAACAGGTAAAGACATTGGCCGGAATGCAGATAGTGACTATATTTAAATGTTGATTATACAACTTTTACATCATTATGACAGAAATAAAAGTCCACAACAGTTCCGAATTTATCGTAAGAGACTATGAATGCGACGTTCAGGGAGTTGTCAATAATGCCAACTATCTTAATTTTCTGGAGCACGCCAGACATGAAATGCTGATATCAAAAGGCATTGATTTTATAAAATTGCATTATGAAGGGATTGATCTTATAGTTACAAAAGCCGAAATCGAATATAAATATCCCCTGAGAAGTCTGGATAAATACGTTATCAAGACCAGTATTTCAAGGGAGGGGAACATAAGATTTGCCTTCAGCCAGACCATAATCAGAATCCCTGATGAAAAGCTTATTGTACGAGCCAAAATTATCGGTGCAGTTGTAAAAAACGGGAAACCGGTATTTCCAGGTGAAATAATTGGCAAACTTGAGCTGGATTAGCTTCAGACTCATGATTGCTCACCGGCTTTTAACAATAATGCATACCGATCGTATTAATGTCCTGAAAAAACTTTAATTTTGGATAATATGATAATTCCAGAGCTTAAATTATTGTTTTAGTGAACAATAAATGTCTTTATTTTGTTATTTGATATATAATTAACCACTTAAAAGACAGCTATAATGGGTACAAAAAATCTGACCCGAAGACAATTCATGGCAACAATGACTGCCGGTGCGGGAACTGTATTATTAGGAAATGCAATAAATGCAACCATTCCGACACATGTAAAAAAAACTGTTGATCCACTAAAGAAAGTTACCCTGGGCAGGACGGGAATACAAACCACTCTTCTGGGAATGGGAACAGGATATAATGGTTATAACCGAACTTCCAGCATTACCAGGTCAGGGATAGCTGAATCAATTATCAGACTTGCTTATGATAAAGGCATCCGTTTTTTTGATTGTGCCGACAGCTATGGAACAAATCCTTTTGCCGGGGCAGCTCTGAAGGGTATCCCAAGAGAAAACTACACTCTTACTTCAAAAATGTGGATCACGCAGGGTGGGATTCCGGACAGTGATAAAGCTGAAACAATAAAAGTTATTGACCGTTTCAGGAAGGAAATGAATACCGATTATATTGATCTGGTACAGATACATTGCATGACAAACGGCGAGTGGACAAAAGAGCACAGGAAAACCATGGATGATCTTGAAAATCTTAAAGCTAAAAAAATCATCCGCGCTCATGGCGTTTCAGTTCATTCGTTCGAAGCATTGGAAGCTGCGGCAGATTCAGACTGGGTAGATGTAATACACGTCAGGATAAATCCGTACGGAGAAAACATGGATAAAAAGGATCCCGCTCTTGTTGTTCCTGTTATCGAAAAAATGCACAAAGACGGCAAGGGTGTCATCGGAATGAAAATAGTGGGAGGAGGAAGATTTAATAATGATGATGAAAAGATAAATAAGTCACTTAAATATGTCCTTGATCTTGACTTTGTCGATATGATCATTATTGGTTTTGAAAGACCTGAACAAATCGATGACTATATTTCAAGAATGCGAAATACTGAAAAGGCCTGATTTCAATAAATCAGGTTTTCCAGCTTAAAATTATATGCGTATGAAAATCAAATGTTTGTTGTTCCTTGTGATGATTATTTACTCTCAGCAAGGATACGGTCAGATAAATAATATTCCATCTGTCCTGAAAAGAGATTCGCAGATTGAAAAATTGTCTGGTGATTTCATTTTTACGGAAGGACCAGCTTCAGACACCAGGGGAAATGTATTCTTTACCGACCAGCCCAACGACAGGATAATGCTATGGAGTATCAAAGACGAGTTGTCAACATATATGCAGCCTTCCGGCAGATCAAATGGCCTTTATTTTGACAGTCGCGGCAACCTGTGGTCGTGCGCTGATGAAAAAAATGAATTATGGTGCATCAGTCCTGACAAACAGGTTACTATTCTTCTGAACAAGTATAATGACAGGCTTCTTAACGGCCCGAATGACCTTTGGATAGCTAAAAATGGTGATGTCTACTTCACTGACCCCTACTATAAAAGAACATGGTGGGATCATTCGGCTATGCCCCAGGATAAACAATGTGTATATTATCTCAGTGCTGACCGCAAAACATTTAAGCGTGTTGCAGACGATCTGGTCAAGCCAAATGGAATTATCGGTTCCTTAGATGGAAAAACTCTTTATGTGGCCGATATTGAAGACAGGAAAACCTGGGCTTATACCATCAATGAAGATGGCAGTCTTGGCAACAAAAAACTTTTCTGTGAAATGGGATCAGACGGTATGACAACCGACAGGAAAGGAAACCTTTACCTTACAGGAAAGGGGGTAACGGTTTTCGATAAAACCGGAAAGGAACTTGGCAACATTGCTGTTCCTGAAAACTGGACTGCAAATGTGTGTTTCGGAGGAAAAAACCATAAAACACTTTTTATCACAGCCAGCAAGGGATTGTACAGAATCCGTACCCGCATGAAAGGAATCTGATCTGTTGAATCCGGGAGAAACAGATCAAAATCATACCAGATTTTAAGGATTTTCTGCCCTGTTTTCAGGATAATTAAATTACCTGTCAATTTTGTTGTTTTGAAAATTTAGTTATTATTGCAAACTGGTTTTTTCTTCGATAAAACCTAAGTAATCTTGATTATCATTTAAAAACAGGCAAAGATGGAAGGAACCCGAAGAGCAGATGTAAGGCCCGGATTAAATGTTATGGTTGAACTCACTGAAGACAAGCGTACAGGCAGACTGACAAAAGGAACTGTCAAGGAGATTCTTACAACAGCTCCAACTCATCCGCACGGAATAAAGGTTATACTGGAAAACGGCATGGTGGGACGTATCAAGGCAATAGTTTAAACTCCTCTGGATTTAAGAATCATCTTTTCTGAATTTCAACACGATCTGTAATATTGCATAATAGTATTTACGAAGCCAAGAACTGCATACTCGTGATGTCTTATAATCAGTGAGCTATGCCGTCAAAATAAAATTTACTATTTTTGCACCACATTATGATTTAAGCTATTTTACATTAACTAATCATTTAATTTTTCGAAAATGAAATATGATGACTTTATTGTCAAGTCTTTAGGGAAAAGTAGTGTAGTCTCCCCTCTTATAAGCACTCAAACTTCCGATAGTCCTGTTTATAAATTTGTTGATGATAACGACAGAGTATTATATGACGTAAGCACAGAAGAGTTCCTGCGTTGCTCTGAATCAGGAGAAACTCCGATTTCATTTGAAAAGGCAGGACCCAAAGAAGATATCTTCTTTGAGCCTGCAAAGACAAAGGTTGCAATAGTGACATGCGGCGGATTATGCCCGGGAGTTAATAATGTTATCAGAAGCCTCGTTAATCAGTTGTATTACAGATATGGAATATCAAGAATACTTGGAATCAAATATGGTTATGAGGGATTGAATCCACAATACAATCATCCGGTAGTTGAGTTTACTGCCTCAATGATAAGCGATATTCACCTATTGGGAGGTACTATCCTGGGTTCGTCAAGAGGAAATCAGGATGTTGGCCAGATGGTTGATACACTCGAAATACTGAATATAAACATTCTTTTCTGTATAGGAGGCGACGGAACTCTTAGAGGAGCCCATGCCATCCATGAAGAAATACAGAAACGTAATCTTAAGATCGCTGTTGCTGGCATCCCTAAAACAATTGACAACGATATAGATCTGATACAAAAATCCTTTGGTTTTGAAACTGCTTTCTCAATAGCCAACGACATTATCAGGAATGCACATAATGAGGCTCATGGAGCATACAATGGAATTGCCCTTGTAAAACTTATGGGACGAGACAGCGGATTCATTGCGGCAAGTGCAGCCCTGGCAATTCAGGAAGTGAATTATGTTCTTATACCAGAAATATCTTTTGACCTTTATGGCCCCCGTGGCTTTCTTAAAATACTCAGAAAGCGTCTGGAGGAAAGGCATCATGCAGTTATTGTTGTCGCTGAAGGAGCAGGACAGGATCTGTTTGAGAATGCTTCCACAGAAAGAGATGCCTCAGGAAACATAAAACATAAGGACATTGGCGTCTATCTTAAGGAAAAGATTAGTGAGGAATTTAATGCCAAAGGATTTCCACACTCTATCAAATACATTGATCCAAGCTACATCATCAGAAGTGCTCCGGCAAATGCCAATGACAGTAAGTTTGCCAATCTTCTGGCCCAAAATGCCGTTCATGCAGCCATGGCAGGGAAAACTGATTTCGTTGTCGGATTCTGGAATGATCAGTTTACCCTTATGCCTATTCCCATGGTGGTAGCAAAAAGGAAGAAGATTGACATTGAAGGTGAACTCTGGTGGAATGTACTTGAAGCTACAGGCCAGCCAATAAGTATGAAAAATCACTGACATGATCACCAATGTGGTCTTTGACCTCGGAAATGTGCTGATAAGCTTTGATCCTGAGCAATATCTTTTAATGAAGAATTATCCTCCCGCAATCAGGAATACAATATTGAAAGATATATTTTACAGTGAGGAGTGGCTTAAGCTGGATAACGGCGATATTACAACCAAAGAAGCAATAGACTCCATTGCTTCCAGATCTGTGCTTAAAAGAGAGGAAATCGTTGTTGTATTCAATTTCAGGTCTGACATTATGTATCCAATCAATTCCAATGTACAACTACTTCCTGCTCTTAAAAAGCGTAATTTCAAACTGTACTACCTTTCAAACTTTCCTCTCGATGTTTTTGAGGAAATAAAATCAGATTATTATTTCTTTCGCTATTTCGATGGCGGCATAATTTCATCCGAAGCAAAACTGTCCAAACCCGATTTACGGTTTTACAGGTTGCTTTTGGATAGGTATGCACTGCAGCCGGATGAAAGTCTTTTTATAGACGATCTTGAAATAAATGTAAGGGCTGCTGAAACTGCCGGGATGAAAGGATTTGCAACTTTCGGAAATCATAATATCGGACCCGATATTCTTAAAATTCTTGAAACCTAAAATATAATCGTGGTTTTAAAATTTGAAATACGTTGAGGTTAAAATATATCTTGCCTAAGGTGCAGGTTAGCATCAAATAATCCATTCTCGCAAGGTTAAAAACGCTTTTAATTGTTCTATAAAGCAAATAATGAGGCCATTACGCTAATCTTAATGAGATCTCTGAAAATTGCTGATCCAGATCAGGTTTCAAAAAATTTCTTAATGATCGATGTCTTTTTAGGTCCGATAAGGTCTTCAAGGATTTCTCTGCCGGCATTTTTAATATCAGATACAGATTCAAAATTCTTCAATAGAATTTCTTTGGTTTTGGGACCGATGCCTTTTATGGAATCAAGATTTGATTTTAGCATATTTTCCGATCGCTTGTCACGGTGAAAATTTATTCCGAAACGATGGGCCTCATTCCGCAGCTGTTGTATCAATTTAAGCGTGTAGCTGTTTTTGTCAAGATAGATAGGGATTGAATCACCCGGAAAATATATCTCTTCAAGTCTTTTGGCTATTCCTATGATTGTTATTTTACCTCTTAGGTTCAGTTTGTCAATACTTTTCATGGCGGATGAAAGCTGGCCTTTCCCTCCGTCAATTATTACCAATTGTGGTAATGGTCGACCTTCTTCTGTCATTCTTTTGTATCTCCTGAAAACAATTTCTTCCATTGATGAATAGTCGTCCGGGCCTGTAACGGTTTTAATTTTGAAATGCCGGTATTCTTTTTTATCCGGCTTTGCGTTACGAAAAACGACACATGCGGCAACCGGATTGTCACCCATTATATTTGAATTATCGAAACATTCAATGTGAACGGGTATTTCGGGCAGATGCAGATCATTTTTAACTTTCTCAAGATTTTTGGATGTTCTTTCTTCAGGCAGGCGTAATGATTGTTTCTTTTTCTGCTCAAGTTTATAGTAAATAGCATTCCTCTCGGCCAATTCGAGCAATTTAAGCTTATCTCCCTTTTTCGGAATGGTGTATTTTACTTTATCAATAAGTATATCAGGTTTAAATGGAATTATAATTTCAGGTGAATCACTCAGGTAACGCTGTCTTATTTCAGTTATGGCAAATCCCAGCAATGATTGTTTCTCTTCACAAACCCTTGCTCTAAGTTCGAGCGTAAATGATTGTATTACTGCACCATCTACTACTTTCATGTAATTAATATAATTGCGTTCCTGGTCAACTGTATGGGCAAAAACATCAACATTTTTAATGACATTGCTTACCACAGTAGAACGGTTTCTGTATTTGTTAAGAACATCTATTTTTTCTTTAATAATCTGAGCCTCTTCAAAACGGAGTATTGATGAATAATATGCCATTTGTTCTTTGAGGTAGCCTGTAACAAGAAGAATATTACCCTTGAGAATGTTTTTTATCTGTTGTATATTTTCAAGGTATTCCTGTTCACTTTGGTTCCCTATACATGGTGCTTTGCAGTTCCCGATATGAAATTCAAGGCATACCCTGAACTTACCTGATTGTATATTATCAGGGCTCAGTTTATGAGAGCATGTTCTCAGATTGTATAACTGCCTGATGAGTGTTAACAGGGTTTTTACCATTAATCCTGATGTATAGGGGCCGAAGTATGTTGATCCGTCACGTATAATATTCCGGGTACTAAAAACCCGGGGGAAATATTCATTCTTAACACAAATCCAGGGGAATGTTTTATCATCCTTTAGCAATATGTTATATCTTGGTTGGTGCTGTTTTATAAGGTTATTCTCAAGAAGAAGCGCATCTGATTCATTTTCAACAACAATATGAGTTATCTTCGCAGCTTTTTTAAGCATAACGGCGGTTTTGCCTGACTGTCCTTTCGCAAAATAGGAACCAACCCTCTTTTTCAGATTCTTAGCCTTTCCTATATATATGACCCTTCCCTGTTCATCCAAGAACTGATATACGCCTGGTTTTCCAGGTAATTCAGCAATTATTTCCCTATGGTTGCTATTCATTATAATTTGCCTCCCCGGCAAAATTATAAATAGAATTGATAAGATTATATTTTGGCTCCTGCAGTATTATACAAACAGATTATTATAAATAAAACCCGGTCCTTTCAGAAGTGGTCTTATTATTTAAGAATGCACAGGCTTGATGGAGGGAAGGGGAAGTAAAAATATTGTACATCCCGAAATTAATCTGACAGGAAAATATTAAGATTCAGGCAGCTTCTTTTTATATCCATGTTACTGATTAATGATTATCTGTCTGGTAATAAATCCTGTATTCAATTTCAGTTCTTCAGGTAAAATCACTAAATCATACAAAGAGAGGCACATGCGAAAATTGATTCACATCAAAGAGTCCTTTGTCAGTCATTTTTAGTTCAGGGATTACAGGCAGGGCCATGAATGAAAGAGTCATAAAAGGAGCAAGAAATCCGCTGCCAAGAGTTTTGGCCATATCAGACAAAACACTATATTCTTCAGCTACTATTTGAACAGGTTTATCAGTTATAATACCTGCAATATCGAGTTGCATTGAGCTGATATTATCATTTATTGCCACAGCCAGGCCTCCTTTTAACCTGATTATTTCATTAATTGCACTTGTAATATCAGTGTCGTTTGTACCTACAGAAATGATATTATGGCTGTCATGGGATACTGACCCTGCCAGGGCACCCTTTTCAAGTCCAAAACCTTTTATAAAACCAACTGCAGGAGGAGAATCAGAATACCGGTCTTTAACCACAATTTTAAGAATATCGGATGATGAATACGATTTCCCGGGATAATCCTCGCACATTTCAACTACCCTGCCACGTGTGAACAGATCGCCATCAAACGCTTCAATTAGCCTGATCTTCTTATTCACTGCATGTGTTTTAATATCATCTGTTCTTAATTCTGTGCAATTGAAATTATTAATTTTACGTGCACCCGAGTAATTGAACAGCGAATTTCCCTCATTAAATACCTGTTCCCCATTTATCCAGGTTTGAAGCACATTCATTTTCCTGTAATCATCAACAACTATGAAATCAGCAGGATAGCCAGGTTTAAGAATTCCTGTATTCAGGTTGTAGTGTAAAGCGGGATTCAGGGTACAGCTTTTTATAACATCAAAAAGGTCATATCCCTCTGATATAAGCCTGGCAACCAGCCTATCTATATGTCCTCCTATTAACATTTCGGGGTGCAGGTCGTCACTGCAAAGCATTATCATTTCGGGATCAGACAACAAGAGGCTTTTTAGTTCATCAAGATTACGTGCAGCGCTGCCTTCTCTAATGAGGATTTTCATCCCAAGTCCTATTTTTTCCTTAGCTTCATCAATAGTTGTGCATTCGTGATCCGTACTAATGCCATAAGAAACATATTTTTTAAGCATTTCTCCTGTTAATCCGGGTGCATGACCGTCTATGGGTTTTCCGTATTTCTTTGCCGTTCTGATTTTATTAATAACCTCATGATTTTCGTTGATAACTCCCGGAAAGTTCATCATTTCAGCCAGGTATTTTATTTTTTCAGAACTGAGCAACCTGTCTATCATCATACTGTCTATTGCAGCGCCGTTTGTTTCAAATGTGGTTGCCGGCACGCATGACGGTGCGCCAAAGAAAAACTTTACCGGTACTTTTTCAGAATCTTCAATCATAAACCTAATCCCTTCCATTCCAAGAACATTGGCAATTTCATGAGGATCAGAAACTACAGCAACTGTTCCACGTGAAACAGCTGCCCCTGCAAAGGAGCCTGGTGTGCACATAGAACTTTCAACATGCACATGGGAATCAATTAAGCCGGGTAATATATAATGATTTTGCTGTGTATTAACCTCAGCTATTTCCTCGATAATTCCGTCTTTAATGCAAATCACAGCATTAAAAATCCGCCTTTCAAAAATATCTATAATTTTTCCTTCTATTTTCATATAATAATTTTTTGTTCCACGTGGAACATTTATCTTCCCAAATACATTAAAAGAATACTAACGTCAGCAGGAGAAACTCCGTTTATCCTGCCTGCCTGACCAATGTTTGCCGGTTTAATTCTTGTTAATTTCTCTCTACCTTCTGTTGATATCGACGTTAATTCTTCATAAACGATATCTTCTGGTATTTTTAAATCTTCAAGTCGTTTAATTTTATCAGCAATTAGTCTCTCCCTTTGAATATATCCATCATATTTTATTCTAATTTCAGCAGATTCCAATACTTCCATTATTCTCTCATATTTAAAAACACTTAGATTGTTTTTTACATCAAGATTTTCTAGCAAATCTTCTACTCTTATCTGAGGTCTCAATGCAACGGATATAGCTTTAACCTGTTGTCTTATTGGACTTGTTCCAGAATTTATAAGAAAGGGGTTTATCTTATCTGGTTTCAAACTTTTATCTCTTAGAAACGCTATTATCTCATCTGTCATTGACCTTTTTCTTCTTAGCGTCTCAAGCCTTTCTCTTTCTGCTATTCCCAGTGTAAATCCCTTCTCTGTAAGTCGTTCATCGGCATTATCCTGCCTAAGTAATATTCTGTATTCAGCCCTTGCAGTAAACATTCTGTAAGGCTCTTCCACACCCTTTGTAACCAGATCATCTATCAATACTCCAATATATGATTCATCCCTTCTAAGTACAAACTCATCTTTGTGTCTGATTTTGAGAACTGCATTTATCCCGGCAATCAAGCCCTGGGCAGCAGCTTCTTCATATCCCGTGGTACCATTAATCTGACCAGCAAAATACAAATTGTTTATTCTTTTTGTTTCAAGAGTGCTCTTCAACTGCGTTGGCTGAAAAAAATCATACTCTATGGCATATCCTGGTCTGTAAATTTCAACTTCTTCCAACCCTTCAATTTTTCGCATTGCATTCAATTGAACTTCAAGCGGGAGGCTACTTGAGAATCCATTTATATAATATTCTACAGTATCCATTCCTTCAGGCTCGAGAAAAATCTGATGACTTTGTTTATCCTTGAAAGTGACAAGCTTGGATTCAATACTTGGACAATATCTAGGGCCAATACCTTTAATGATACCAGTAAAAATAGGACTCTCATCCAATCCTTTCCGGAGCTCTTCATGTACAGTCTCGTTTGTATAAACTATAAAACAACTCCTCTGATTTTCGATATAATTATTTACATGCATATAAGAAAAAGCCCTTCCCTCATTATCGCCTACCTGCTCTGTCATTTTAGAAAAGTCTATTGATCTGCCATCTATTCTGGCGCTGGTACCAGTTTTCAATCTTTCCACATTAAATCCTAGTTCTTCTAACTGCTTACTCAAAGCTGAAGAGGCAGGTTCACCTGATCTTCCTCCATCAATCTTTCTTAAACCTACATACATTAATCCATTTAAGAAGGTTCCGTTAGTAAGAATCACTGCCTTAGCATAAAAATCTGTTCCGAAAGAAGTTTTAACGCCTTGTATTTTTCCTTCTTTTATCAAAAGTTGGCAGACTTCTTCCTGCCATATGTATAAATTTTCAGTACGCTCAAGTATTTTTCGCCATTCTACACTAAACTTTAGTCTGTCACACTGTGCCCTGGGACTCCACATTGCTGGGCCCTTGGATCTGTTAAGCATTCTAAACTGTATTGCGCTACGGTCAGTAACTATACCACTCATTCCACCAAGCGCATCTATTTCACGAATTATCTGACCCTTAGCAATACCTCCCATAGCAGGGTTACAAGACATTTGAGCCAATTTGGTCATATCCATGGTAATAAGCAGTGTCCTGGCTCCCATTTGTGCCGCAGCTCTGGCAGCTTCGCATCCAGCATGCCCTCCACCTACTACTATTATATCATACAGAAAAATCATTCACAATTCTTCATACATTTTCAGAAACTTATCCTCTTCCATTCTCATAATTATTTTCTCATCCGAATTCATATCACTCATTCCGCATAAATGAAGAACTCCATGCAACATTACCCGCGTAATCTCTGTATTTAATTCTGTTTTAAACTTCCTGCTGTTTTTTTTAACTCTTTCTATGCTTATATACACCTCACCATTTATAACATCATCTACACCATAGTCAAATGAAATCACATCGGTGAAATAATCATGCCCAAGAAATTCCTGATTAATCTTTAGTAAGACCTGATCACTTGTAAAAATAAAGCTAAGGTCGCCCGTTTTACGCAGTTTTTTAGTAATGATTTTCCTTATAAAATATTTAAGCTTGGCTTCATTGGTAAGCCGAAATCTGGTACTGTCGTAAAAGAATTTTATACTCAAATAACCACCTCCCTAAAACACATAGTGACACAATTTCCCTTTTCATTAAATTCAATCGTATCAGCAAGCCTGCTCATAAGAAATACTCCTCTTCCACTCAGTTTTTCGATATTTTCAGGTTTTGTAGGATCCGGAATGTGTTCCGGATTGAAACCCATTCCTTCATCTGTCACTTTTACTGTTATTTCATTATTATCATATGAAATCTCGACATTAACCATCTTGTCCGGATCCGATTTATTCCCATGTGTAATTGCATTATTAACAGCCTCCATGGCAGCAACCATAATTTTTCCGTAATTATCTTGTTTAACACCAATGGATTCTGTTAATTCATCTATTTCATTTTCAACAATTCTAAGATTTTTAATCCTAGATTCAATACTTATATTTTTTACAATTTTAGCCATATTATAAACCATTTAAGTATCTTTCAATTGCAAATGCAAGTTCTAATTTTTTTTTGATATCCACAATTCCGGATCCATTTTTGATTTCTCTTCAAAGACCATGAATTTTAAAATAGCCTTATCACCGTCATCCTTATCAGCAAATACAGTACCAATCTTTTGATTTGTAGAAACTTTGTCTCCAGCTTTCACAATTACATTTACAAGATTTTGATAAACAGTTAAATATCTGCCGTGTCTGATAATTACAGCCATGTTAGCACCGGGTATAGCAAATACCCTTGCCACATCTCCCTTAAAAACACTTCTTACAGGCGTATTTCCGGAACTTGTAATTTCAATATCAATATTATCTTCAGTTACATATTTAAGAACAGGATGATGCTGAATACCAAACTTGCTTGTAATAATTCCTCTTTCTACCGGCCACGGTAATCTGCCCTTATTTTCTTCAAAACTTTCCCCTATAAGTCTTTGTTCAGGTGTTAACTCAGTTATTGCTCCTCTTTTCCTCTCTTCTTCAAGAAGTTTAGCAATTTCTGACTCAATTCTCCTAGCTATTCTTTTCTTCTCCTCAAGTTCCTTCTGCAGGTTTTTTTCCTTTGTGCTTAAGTTTCTAACTATTTTTTGTTGCCTTACTTGTTCCCCTCTTAATAATGATTTTTGTTGTTCCTCTCTTGATTGAAGATCCGAGATTCTGTTTAGGTCTTCCTCAAGTTTAATTTTTGACAACTCTACCTGCTCTTTTAACTCTGAAATTGTTTCAGTATCTCTCCTCCTTATCTTTGTTATTTGTTCAAGATATTTAAGCCGTTTATACCCCTGATTAAAATCTCTAGATGATAATACATAAGCAATTCGTGAATTCCCTTTTGATGTTTTATATGAACTTAATATTGCATTTTCATATTCAGCCTTCAAAACTATGAGGTCATTTTCCATCATATCTATAGCAATATTATTAAGGTCTATTCTTTCTATAAGAAGATCTATTTCTTCACGCATACCACGAAGTATTTTTTCACGCAGTGCAAGCTTACTTCCTATCATTTTCAGTTCATTGAGACTTTCCTTTTTCTCTTTAGTGGTTTCCTTAAGCATTTTGTCAACAAGATCTATCTCTTCCAGAGCAATTTTTCTCTGCTTCTCGAGATCACTCTTTGTTTGTCCATTAAATGTATTAACAGTAAGCGTAAATGTAAAAATTATGCTTAGAAGAATTCTCATTTTAAAACTTTCCTTCGATAACCATTATTTGCTACAAAATCGATATTGCCATCCCAATTAGTATCAATCTTTTCAATTCTTAAGATTAAATTAATATCTTCATCAGGTACCAGTATTGTGCTTAATATTGGATATTTTTTCTTATTGTTTCCAACGAATTCATCATATTTAAATTCAACTTTTTTACCTCTCGTTATGCTTTCAATTGAAGCCTCTTTTAACTTTTTTGAGATACAGTCAAATTTCATCAAATATTGATTCCTATCCTTTATGAAATCTATCTGGCTTGAATTTTTCTGGCATTTAATATGATTTTCGATATTTTCGGGTTTAAGTAAAAAGTCGCCAAATATCATATAAATTAGTTTTGGTTCCAAACCATACTTCCTTTTAAAATATTCAGGACCAGATAAAATAAGTCTCTTATTTAACCTATCATTAATAATAATCGTATCGTTTGTTATTAAAGCCCTGGCTACTTCCAATCCTATCTTAGCCTTAATTATAAACATTGCCGAATCGGGTTTTTTAAATTTCATAGAAACGATCAGATTCTGATTGAATCCCAGCATAGATGCTTGAACCTCAGCTTTATTTATATAAAAGCTATCTTTTGTAAGGTTATATTCTCTGACCTCTTGAAGGAACATCTCAGCATTATACACACCTGGTATAGCAAATTCTTCCGTTGATTTCTTTTTTACAGTCCCACATCCAACAGAAAACAGGGCCAAAATCAATATTAATATTTTTACTTTCTGCAATTCTCTATCTCTTTTAAAAGATTGATTTTCTTTTCATCCAAATCAATAGCTTTCTTCCAACTATCAATAGCCTCTTTGTATTTTTTTTGCTTTTTTAGCATATAACCATAATGCTCAAACCATTCAGCATTTTCTTTTTCACTTGTACTGAAAATTTTTTCCATAATCTTAACTGCCTCCCTTACCTTACCTCTTTTAAACAGAACCCAGGCATATGTGTCGAGAAATGTGGCATTTTCTTTTTCCTTATCAATAACTTTTTTCGCCATACTTTCAGCTTCTTTAAGCCTTCTATTCTGTTCAGCAAGAAAATAAGCATAGTTATTAAGAACTGTTAAATCATCTCCATCAATTTTTAAAGCCTCATTAAAAGTATCAAATGATAAATCGTAATTCTTCATTCTGTAATGAATATCTGCCTTTATTGAAAGTACCTGAAGCATCGCAGCTTTTTCATCACCGGCAAGTATAGCTGCTTTACGCAGTTCCTCAAGCCCAATATCATATTTTTCTTTCTCTATTGCTCCAATAGCAAACAGAATCTTTGCCAGAAATGATCGATTGAATTTAGTGGCACAAATTTCTCCTGAAGTATAAAGCTTATCGTAATTCTTTTTCTCATAATAGAGTAAAAGGAGCTTTTCCCACGCAAAATAATTATCAGGAAATTTTTCTACAATTTCTTCCAATAGCACAGCTGCGTCATCATGCCGTTTCACCTTTAGCAGCAATTCAGGTCGCATCAATTTAATAATACCATCATTCTCATAATTTGCTTCAAGCAATTTCAGAATAGATTCGATCTTCACACTATATTTCTCAACCAATTCATCATTCCCTAAAAGAGTAGCAAAAAGATTAATCTTATCCTCTCTTGAAATGTCATTATGATTAATAATATTATCAGTAAGCGCAAATAACTCATCATAATATCCTCCCTCATTCAGAAAAAAACATAAAGACAAAGCAATTTCAGTGTCATCAGGATTATTTTTTACAAGGTTATAATATACATTCAGAGCTTCAACGCTCTTACCCATATATTTATAACAAGATGACAACAATTCATTATAAGTCAAATTATCAGGATCTATGCTTAATAAAGTCTGAATTTTTATTAAAGCCCCGGTATAATCGCCGGTCACCATCAAATTACGTATTAGAGGTACAGTTGTACTCTCACTTACTCCATATTTACTCTCCAGTTTCTCAAGTATCTCCCTGGCACTTTTTAATTCTCCTTTTTCTGTATATAAATTAGCAAGATTCATTAAAAGATTTTCCTTTTCAGGATAATATTTAAGAGCATTCTCGTAATAAATTATAGTACTGTCTGTATTTTGTACCTGATAATACAATCCCGCCATCATTACATTATACCAAAAATTACCTGGTTGGATTTCTATGGCTTTTTTTAAATATTTTCTGGCATTTAAATTATCATCGTTATTTGATACTATTTGAGCAATCTGATAGTAAGCAGCATCGCTTTCAGGATTTAATTCAATACTTTTCTCAAATAATTCCAGCGCTTGAGCAGCATTTCCCAGCAGTTTTTGCCGTATTGCTTCAGCATATACATAATTAAATGAAGCTTCATCATATTTATTTCCCTGCTGTTTAGGAGCAGAAACGCCTGGTATTAGTTTTTGACTGCAACCTGTATAAAGAAACAGAATAAATACAATTATGAAATATATTTTTTTATTCATTTTACTCTTTCTCAAGATGTTTGAATCTTTTTGTTTACCAGCATAACTAATTCATTACATCATAATATAATTTTGATTTTAATGGTATGATGGAACCCACATAAGTGAAAATTATATAAATACGTGTTTGTGTATGTAATACATGTGGGTTTCATCTGTTTTTCTCTATTCAAATATTCCAATATTCTCAACTATTCAAATTATCTGTTAAAAAAACACTTATCACTTTATCCTTATACTCTGCATAACAAATAAACAATGCTATTAAAACCGTATTAATCAATAATTCAGTAACAATGCTGCCGTAATTGAAATACTTCCCGAACAATACCATTCCAATAGCAATTGTAAAATAAGGTATATACTGTTTCATATTATATCCAACCTTAAAATGCTTTTCAGCCAGCATAAATGATATTATGATCATTGCACCATATGAAGCAACATGAGCCCATGCAGATGCCATATAACCAAATGAAGGAATAAATAATACATTTATCAATATTGTGATTACAGCTCCTGTCAGGGTGATATAAACAGCATAAAAAGTGAGATCATTAAGCTTGTACCATATACTATGATTTACATAAATCCCGTAAAGGAGGTATCCCATGCTTATCAGGGGAACAACTGTGATAGCTTCCCTGTATGTACAGGCAATTATATATTGTAAACCTGATATATATAGATTAATTCCAAGGAACACAATTAACATAATTATTATAAAATACTTCATAACATATGAATAGGTTTCCCTGGCGTTATCATATTTCGCCTTTTCAAAGAAAAATGGTTCGGCAGCAAAGCGAAACATTTGAATAAACAAGGCCATTAAAACTCCAATTTTATAACCAGCACCATACTTACCTACCATAGCCAATCCATCCTCCTCGCCAATTATTCTTCTTAAAAGTATTTTATCAATGGCATCGTTAATAGTGCCACTTAAACCAGCAAGCAGAAGCGGAAACGAATATTTTATCATTTTCAGCCAAAGGGCAGAATTAAACACCAATCTTGACTTTGCAATTACCGGAATAAGCATTAACAAGGTTACAAAGCTCGATATAAGGTTTGCTACGAAAACATATCCTACCCTGTACTCCGGATTGTATGCATTCCTGAACCAACCGTTGCTCTTTTCCCACAATCCAGGAGCAATCTTCAGCAGAAAAACTACCAGAATAATCGTAACAATTACATTAATAATTTTTAAAGTACTAAAGAGTGCAGCTCTTTTCTGCATTCTTAACTTAGCAAATGGAATAGCATTAAAAGCATCAATTGCAACAATTCCTGCAAACATTTTTATGTAATCATGATTATTTCTGTAATTCATAACCTCAGCAACAGGATTGATGAATATATTAACCAGAATTACAAATAATAATGACGTGACGAACAAGCTTATTAGTGAAGTCGTAAATACGATTTCCTGATTTTCACTTTTTTGTGTGAATCGGAAAAACCCTGTTTCCATGCCGTACGTAAGGATAACAAGGAGAAAGACCATCCATGCATACAACTCTGTTATAATACCATATTCTGAAGGAGAGTCATAAAAAATCCTGGTATAAAACGGCGTCATTACGGCATAGTGAAGGAATCTTGGTATAATAGTTCCAAGACCATAAATAAGAGTTTGCCCGGCCAGATTTTTTACTTCCTTCATTTCAAAAAAGTGCACACAAATATAGTCTTATTACCTCAAACCGTCATTTATTCAGTTTGAATCAGATATAATTGCATATTTCCGGAAACATTATGTGTATCATTCAAAGTTAAATATCTTTGTAAAGAGATATATCAGACATTATTAACTAAAAATCTATTTTCATGAACAACAATTCCTGGCTTTTTCTTCTGCTTTCTCTTTTTTTCCTGTTTATTTCCTGTAGTTCACCCGGAGGTGATAAAGAAAAGCAAATATTGATTACTACTTCGGAAGGGAACATAAAGATAAAGCTCTATGATTCAACACCAATACACAGGGATAATTTTGTCAGGCTTGTCAGCTCTGGTTTCTATGACGGTATCTCATTCCATAGAGTCATTAATGAATTTATGATACAGGCTGGCGATCCATCAACTAAAAGTGGTTCATTAAACAATCAATCAGATACTTTAAACATTTATACAATACCTGCAGAATTCAGGAAAGAGTTTTTCCACAAAAAAGGAGCTGTTGCGGCAGCTCGTCAGGGTAATAATGTTAACCCCGAAATGCGTTCATCAGGTACGCAGTTTTATATAGTTCAAGGTAAAAAATACTCTTCTGATGAGCTTGCAGTTATTGAAAAAAGGATAAACTCAAGTATTAAGCAAAACCTTTTCAGCAGATATTTAATGGAGGTATCCGACAGTGTTAGGCTCTCAGGCCAGCCAGTAGCAGAAGGCGTCATTCAGGAAATTGTTTCAGACAAAATGTTCCGTTATATGTCATCACAGGGAGAATTTAGATTCTCGGAAGACCAAAAAAGCATTTATGAAACCGATGGAGGAACTCCATTTCTCGATGGTACCTATACCGTTTTTGGTGAAGTAACCGAGGGACTCAATATAGTAGATATAATTGCTGCAACAAAAACAGGACCTGGTGATAAACCTGTTTCAGACATAAAAATCCTTAAAATGAAAGTAATCAATTGAAAGTTTTTTAACATAGACCCAATATGCTCGAAAGAATAGAATCCCTCCTAATTGAAGTAATATCAGAATCTGTTAATAATCATTCAGAACTTGAATCATTCCGGCTTAAATATCTTAGTAAAAAGGGTATAATAGCGGATCTTTTCAGTGATTTCAGGAATATTCCATCTGAAGACAAAAAGATTATCGGCCAAAAGCTTAACATACTGAAAAACTCTGCTCAGGAGAAATATAATAACCTCAAAAAAGAGATTTGCGAAGCAGCTGAGGATAAATCAGCCGAAGATCTTTCAAAACCATCGTATCCTTATCCCTTGGGTAGCCGTCATCCAATATCCATTGTTCGTAAGGAAATTATTGATATTTTTTCAAGAATTGGCTTTGTTGTTTCTGAAGGTCCTGAAATAGAAGATGATAATCATGTTTTCACAAAGCTTAACTTTGCCCCGGAGCATCCTGCGCGTGATATGCAGGATACTTTTTATATTTCAAGGATCTCTGCGGAAGATTCAGACCCCCGAGATATTTTGCTGCGTACCCATACTTCCTCTGTTCAGGTTAGGGTAATGGAAAGTATGAAGCCTCCTATTAGGACTATTTCACCCGGAAGAGTCTTTCGCAATGAAGCTATTTCCGCCAGGGCTCATTGTATTTTCCATCAGATTGAAGGTCTTTATATTGATAAAAATGTCTCCTTTGCTGACCTTAAGCAAACTCTTTTCTTTTTTGCCAGAGAATTATTTGGCAGTGATACCCGTATCAGATTGCGTCCATCTTACTTTCCATTCACAGAACCATCGGGTGAAATGGATGTAAGCTGCAGAATCTGCGGAGGAAAAGGTTGTAATGTCTGTAAATACACAGGTTGGCTTGAAGTACTTGGCTGTGGCATGGTTCACCCAAACGTTCTTGAAGCATGTAAAATAGACAGTAAAAAATATACTGGCTTTGCTTTTGGTATGGGAATAGAAAGAGCTGCAATGCTCAAATATCAGGTGAACGACCTCCGCCTATATTTTGAAAATGATCTTCGCTTTCTCGAACAGTTCAAAACAGCTTTATAAAAAACTAATTTTGCACATTAATACTACTCGGATAATAAGTTTGCTTCCTTCAAATCTATTATTATGAAACCCAAATGTATCAAATACCCAAACATGTATAAATATGATTTTCATTCATTTTGGTTCCATCCGACATTTTTAACTAAATCATATATGGATGAAAACAAGTGAAATCAAAATCCACTTATGTGAAAAGTGTGCAGCCAAAACAGGGTCAATATTCAGACACCTTAAATCAGACGAAACAGAAATTCTGAATTTTCAGAAAGACTTCAGACAGTACAAGAAAGGTGAAATTCTGTATCAGGAAGGTAACAGGATAAGTGGTTTTTATTGTGTAAGACAAGGAATAATAAAAGTTTATAAGACAGGATTTGATGGAAAAGAGCAGATAATCCGCTTTGCCAAGCCAGGTGACATTATAGCATACAGGAGCGTTCTAAGTAATGAGCCGGCATGTACCTCTGCAAAAGTGATCGAGGACTGCCATGTTTGCTTTATACCGTCAGAAATACTTATTTCCTTCATAAAGTCCAATTCTACTTTTGCCCTGGAGTTATTAAAGCTTACCTGTCATGAATTGGGAGAAGCAAATTCATTTATAACAGATATTGCACAAAAAACCGTACGAGAACGCCTGGCAGAAATACTACTTGTACTTGTCAGCGACTTTGGCCTTGATGAGTACAACTATCTTAACATATCACTTACACGCGAAGAGCTGGCAAATCTTGTAGGCACAGCTACTGAATCTGTAATAAGGTTGTTATCTGAGTTCAAGGCCGATAAACTTGTAGAGCTTAACGGACGGAAAATCAGGATAATAGATCCTAAAAAATTAGAAAAAATAAGTAACGTTTTTAATTGATATCAAAAGAGGGTACCCGTTACATCGCGTCCAAATTTTCTACCCAGGTGCCTGTATGCATGTTCCGTTGCTTCGCGACCTCTTGGTGTTCTCTTAATGTACCCCTCTTTTATCAGAAAAGGTTCATATACTTCTTCCAGGGTTCCGCTCTCTTCGCCGACAGCAGTTGAAATAGTGTTTAAACCAACCGGACCTCCATTAAATTTATCAATAATCACTGTCAGTATTTTGTTGTCCATTTCATCAAGACCGTGTTGATCAATATTAAGCGCTTGCAGGCTTGATTTTGTTATTTCAATGTCAATTTTACCCGATCCTATTACCTGTGCAAAATCTCTGATCCTTCTAAGGAGAGCATTTGCTATCCTTGGAGTGCCTCTGCTTCTCATTGCAATTTCCATAGCAGCCTCATCACTTATTTTTACTTTCAGGATCCCTGCAGATCTTTTAACTATTGATTTCAGCACATTATGATCATAATATTCAAGATGGAATTTGATTCCGAATCTTGCACGTAGAGGGCTTGTCAGAAGTCCTGAACGGGTTGTGGCTCCAATAAGCGTGAAAGGATTCAGAGTCAGTTGCACAGATCTTGCACTTGGACCTTTATCAATCAATATATCAATTTGATAATCTTCCATGGCAGAATAAAGGTATTCCTCGACAATAGGGCTCAATCTGTGAATTTCATCAATGAAAAGAACATCTCCTTCCTGCAGGTTTGTAAGGAGACCGGCAAGATCACCCGGCTTATCAAGTACAGGCCCTGAAGTAACCCGCATGTTTACTTTAAGCTCGTTCGATATTATTGCAGCAAGCGTTGTTTTTCCCAATCCGGGAGGCCCATGCAAAAGTACATGATCCAACGATTCACCTCTTTGTTTTGCGGCAGTTACAAATATTTTAAGGTTATCAATTATCTGTTTCTGTCCTTTGAAATCATCAAATACAAGCGGCCTTAACTGTTTCTCAAACTCTTTGTCGGTAAAGGAAATATCCTCTTTTCTGATGCTGAACTTCTCTTCCATAAAACAAAACAACTATTTAATAAGTCTTACGTCGCTTTCAGGTAGATTTATTCTTACTCCGTTTATACTCATTTCAGCATCATCTTTATAAGTTATTGTAAGAAAAGCAAAACCTTCTTCATTATATTTCTTCCATGTTCTCTGGCGGATACCCATTGAATAATATTGTTCTTCCTTAATTTTGCCATTTTCATAATAATATGCCTGAGCTCCATCAGGATTTCCCTGTACATAATTCCCCCTGAATCTTAATTTTCCGTCTGGATAATATGATTTCCATATGCCGTCCCGCAATCCTATAATATATTTTCCCTCCTCCGCATTGTCTCCCGATTTGTATTTCCATTGACCATTTGCTTCACCATCAGTGTACTGACCCTGAGCAATAATTTCTCCTGATATTGAATATTCAATGAATGTACCATCTCTTTGACCTTGAAAATACTCTTCTTCCCTGAGTAAATTACCATCTTCATAGTACCATTTCCATAATCCGTCAGGCCGTCCGTTGTTATAAGCGCCAGTTTGTTCCAGCTTCCCATTTACACCATAAAATTTCCATGTACCTGAACGTCTGTTATTGCTGTATTGACCTTCTGCAATAATTTTACCGTCAAATGAAAGATCCTTCCATTTTCCGTTTCTGTTACCTGCTTCATCTACAATACCTTCAGATAATAAGACTCCGGTATCATTGTATATGTATGCATTTGTAACCTTACCTTCAGCCGAATATTCACGGTGAATACCAACAGGAATATTATTTCTGTAAGGTCCGCTATATATTGTTTTTCCCTGCTGGTCATATCTGTTAATAATCTCTATATCTGACTCATCTTCAACACTTGACTTTACAATAGAACCGTTTTCATATAGCATTGTCACTGCTAATCTGCCCCTGTTATCATATTCTTTGTAAAAGCCATGAAGCTGATCGTCTTTAAATGTTTTTTCTGCTTTTATTGATCCATTAGGATAAAATTCTTTCCATTCACCCTGTTTCATTCCTTTGTTGTCTGTCCTGTTTATTCTTTCCCTGCTGATCAAAAAATCATTATTGTATTCATAAAGTGTAATTATATTTCCATCGCTGTCGAATTCTCTGGAAAGACCTTCCTTTTTTCCGTTGCTGTAAAATGTTGTCTGTTTAATTTTTCCATCCGGATAATAAACATAGGCAGTTCCTTCTTTCTTATCACCTGCATACAATTCCTTTGACTTAATATATATACCTTTAAGCGGATCTTTTCCGTATTTGTAGTAATAACCGTTTTTTTTACCAATAAGGTAGTTTATTTTTTCAGTGGTATCGCCGGCCTGGTCATAAAAAACCCATATGCTATCGAGCAAAAAATTCGTCCTTTTTCCTTCTGACTTCTTTATTCCGGTTACATAAAAACTTCGCCAAAAACCTTCAGGTTTACCATTTTTTATTAGGCCCTCGCTCGATATAGATCCATTAGGATACTTGAAAACATGATATCCATCCTGCAAATCCTGAGAACTCAGTATTGAAGTAAAAAATATTATCAATAAACAACTTAATGCTATTTTAAGATTTTTCATATTTAAAGACCAAGTTTTTCAGATATCTCCATCATTCTTAATATTGGCTTCCTTGCTTTCTCAATTGTTTTGGCATGAATTTTAATCTCAGGAGCTTCATTTTTAAGGCATTCATATATCTTCTCCAAAGTGATCAACTTCATATAGGAACATTCATTACACCCGAAAGTTGAATCTCTTGGAGGAACAGGAACGAAGGTTTTGTCTGGATTAGCAGCTTTCATCTGATGTATTATACCTGGTTCAGTACCTATAATATAAGTCACAGCTGAATCTCTTTTTGTAAATTCAAGGAGTGCTGATGTTGATCCTATAAAATCAGCAACCATTCTGACAGGATACTCACATTCCGGATGAACAATAACTTTTGCTTCCGGGTATGATTTCTTAATTTCAATAATACCTTCCAACGATAATTTTTCATGTACATGACAGGCACCATTCCATATTACAATGTCTCTTTTGGTTTTATTAAGAATATAATTGCCAAGATTCCTGTCAGGAGCAAATATAATCTTTTCGTCAGGAGGAAGTGATTCAACAATTTTTACTGCATTTGACGATGTACATATGATGTCTGATAAAGTTTTTATGTCAGTATTGGTATTTACATAAGTTATTATCGTTCTTCCCGGATTGTCCTTAATAAATTTACTGAAATCTTTTATATTGCATGAGTCTGCAAGGGAACAACCTGCATTCATATCTGGAATAAGCACCTTTTTTTCGGGTGAAAGTATTTTTGCCGTTTCAGCCATGAACTTTACTCCTGCAAAAAGAATTATATCAGCATTATTTAAAGCTGCCTTTTGCGACAATGCAAAACTATCTCCAATAAAATCAGCGATATCTTGTATTTCAATTCTTTGATAATAATGAGCCAGAATAATAGCATTCTTCTCTGACTTAAGCTTTCTGATTTCAGATATAATATCCATATTTATATAATCTGTAAAATATCTGCTATTGAAAAAATATAAACAATATATTATTATAAAGTTTTAAAATTTTAATTATTTATAATTGTTATATTATACTGTTAATACTGTTAAAACAAAGAACAATTTATTGTTTCTTTTTTCAGAATTACAAATAACTGAACATTTTGCTAACAGTTCAAAAAATGTACCAAAGTTGAAAATCAAATACTTAGATTAAAAGTTAACACTTGTTAATATGCTCTTATAAGCATAAGTACTTTAGCAAAAGTATAAGAATTAATGTTTATTTAAGGTTTACATGTTGACTTTCTTCTGTGAGAAAGTTTTAAAAAAAATGGGATTGAAGAAAGATGAAGTCAAATTAGTTGATAACAGTATAATAATTAATATTTAATTAACCGGTTTTAACGGCGTATTGTTCAATGTTTATATGCTGACTTTTGTAAAAAACAATTTTGGGAAATGAGCATGATCCGAAAGCTTTTCTGAACAGGTGCATTAAATAAGCAGTATGAACCCCGAAGTTAGATCAGGACTCCAGATTACATCAAAGAGGTAGTTGAAGAAGGATTATAAGTTTCCGGGATTATTCCAAATATCTGATCATATAATAACTGAAAATGTCATAAAAGTGAATAAACTGTAAATAAGATAAAAGAATATTTATTTCTCTAAACTGTTAAATTGCGTTATTTTGTATTGTTAAGATTTATAAATAATAGCAATCTGGTGAAAAAGAGAAAAATAGCTATTGCTTCGGATCATGCTGGATTTTACATTAAGCAAATGTTGATCTCGTTTTTAGCAAAGGAAGACATAGAATTGAAAGATTTGGGATGTAATTCTGCTGCTGATGTTGATTATCCCGATTTCGGTCATGCTCTGGCAAGAGTTGTTGCGGAAGGTGAATGTGAATTTGGAATTACAATTTGCGGAACCGGTAACGGTATGAACATGACAGTTAACAAACATCCCGGTATTAGAAGTGCGTTATGTTGGAACGAGGAAATCAGCCGGCTTGCAAGAGCTCACAATGATGCAAATATTTGTGCGATACCGGGTAGGTTTATAAATGATTCTGAAGCATGTCTGATAGTAAAAACATTTCTTAGTACCGGATTTGATGGTGGCAGGCATTTGAGAAGGATTAAAAAGATATCTTTAAAGTTATATTGAAATGCTTTCAAAATCATGCAGATATGGAATTAGGGCTGTAATTTACCTTGCTGACAGGGTAGAGAAGGAGTCAGTTTTAGGAATTAAGCAGATATCGGAAGACCTGAAGCTTCCAACACCTTTTCTGGCTAAGATATTACAGCAGCTGGCAAAGCATAAGATTCTGAATTCGGTTAAAGGGCCTCATGGGGGATTCTCTCTTTTAAAGGATCCTGCGGAAATAACGTTATTTGATCTGGTCAGGATAATTGATGGAGAAGAAGTCCTGACAAATTGCCTGATTCATACAGAATCCTGCAAGTTTGTCGGTATTGAGAAAAAACAATGTCCTGTTCATGATGACTATTCCGCCATCAGAAATTTACTTATAGAATTTTTTCAGAATAATACGATTGCGGATATTGTAAAAAGATCGAAGAGTAATTCTGATGTGATTATTTAATTTTGTTGCTGTAATAGGGATTGTAAACCAGCCAGCATAGCAAAGCAGCGGTTATTCCTGCTGTATTAAACATGGCATCAAGGATTTCAGCTTTTCTGTCAGAAGTGATTGTTAGTTGAAGCAGTTCTATCAGGGTACCGAAAAAAAACGGGATAAGAGCAATCAGGACCAGCTGCCTTGTATTTTTAAAGAAACTTTTATGTTCAAGAATAACAACTGCCATTAAAAGAAAATAAAGACAAAAGTGACCTATTTTATCAATATATGGGATGTTAATAAACGCTGACGTTCCGAATGTTTGTGATCCTGCAAGACTAAGATAAAGTATTATTCCGGCGGTAATTATTGAATATTTGTTCTTTTTAATCATTGGCTTTTCATTTGAAGAAAATGTAAGTATTAGAGAAACATTTTCTTTATAAATTTATTGTTTATAAAAAACAAGATGGCAGGTATTTATATACATATACCCTTTTGTAAAAAATTATGTTCCTATTGTGATTTTTATCGTATTACTGATTTGACAAACAGCCGGTTATTTGTTGATGCAGTGATACGTGAAGCTGAAATGAGGAAAGGGTATCTTAAAAATGTTAAGGTTTCAACAGTATATTTTGGCGGAGGCACTCCTTCGGTTTTGTCGCCTGATGATTTGAAGGAGATATTTACTGCAATAAGATCTTTTTATGATATATGTGAGAATGGCGAAGTGACTATTGAGGTTAATCCTGACGATATAACAAATGACCTTCTTTCGGCATATCGTAATATTGGTATAAACAGGATCAGCATTGGTATACAGTCGTGGCGCAATAATGATCTGAAACTGCTTAACAGGCGCCATAACGCATCTCAGGCAGCTCTGTCAATAGAAAAGGCCTTAAAAGCAGGATTCAGTAATATATCAGTTGACTTAATTTATGGTATCCCGAGAATGTCATTAAAGGATTGGTCGTCTAACCTGGAGATTACTTTAGGATTTGATATTAAGCATCTTTCGGCATATCATCTGACATTTGAGAAGGGTACTGCTTTGAGTAGAATGAAAGAAAAAGGCCTTGTCAGTGAGGTCGAAGAGGAG
Source organism: Bacteroidales bacterium (assembly GCA_040769065.1). Lineage (GTDB taxonomy): Bacteria > Bacteroidota > Bacteroidia > Bacteroidales > VadinHA17 > LD21. The sequence continues at coordinate 2,480,116 of JAXGLU010000001.1, read as the reverse complement.
GAAAGCAATTCACAATTCCATTTGTTGCTTGAAAAAACCCAGGCAGCCGGTTTTGTTCAATATGAGATATCAAATTTTGCAAAGAAGGGTTTTTGCTCAATTCATAATTCAAATTACTGGAAACAGGTCAGTTATATTGGACTGGGACCTTCAGCTCATTCATTCAACGGATATTCCCGTCAATGGAACACGCGTGACCTCAAAACTTATGTTGACGGAATCGTTTCAGGCAATCTTTCCTTTGAAAGAGAAGAACTTGATATTAAAACAAGGTTCAATGAATATATAATGACTTCACTAAGAACAATGTGGGGTATTGACCTTGATTATGTTGAAAAGACATTTGATAAAGAGGGATATGATTACATAATCAATTTGGCTGGCAAATTCATTAATTATGGACTTATGAACCAGGACAAAAATACCCTGATCCTTACGAACCAGGGTAAGATGATATCTGATAATATTATCGCTGAACTGATGCTGCCAGTAACCGATTGATTATCTTTTTGATAGCATGAAAGTTGTTCTTCCGATAATGTTGTTTTCAAGGAAAAGCTCAACACTATAATTACCAGCGATGAAATCACCGGTATTATCAAGGAAGATGCACATTTCTATATCCTGATTCATATAGTCAACAAGCCGGCTTGCTGAATAAACAAGCTTATTTCCATTATAGTCAAATAAGTTATCAGGACTTGTTGTTATGACAAGGGAATCAGGCCTTATAACTCTCATAAACACTTCTTTCTCACCTGCAGCAGCTATTGGATTTTCCCTCAGGGTAAAGCATATTCTCAACTTATCGATGAGATTGATACGGGTTGTTTCCTTCCTCTTCTTATTGAGAGTAACTGCGGTAATATCCTTTGCCTGTATTACAGATGCTACCTCAACCTTAGCTCCAAGTTCTTCCTTGACTCTTGTGAGAGCAACGTTGCTCTCCTGTACTTGTGTCATCTGGGTACGGATATTAAGGTTTTCTGCAACAAGTTCCTTATTTCTTGTGTTTAGTGAATCAATCTGAACTATGTAACTCTTCATGATTTCCCTCATAGTTGATATCTCACTCCTATATTTCTTAATCAACTGAACATTTGATGCATTGATTTCAAGCAATTTTACAATCCGGTTTCTTTCCCTCTCAAGGTTGGCCATGAGAGTATCATTATCGGTTTTCAGTGTATCATATCCATGGATCATAAGCCTTAGCTCATTTGCCAGTGAATCTTTTTCTTCGGTTAGGACAGTTTCCATTTCGACCATTTTGTTTTTCTGGTCAAAATACATTACAACCAGAAAAATCAAAGCTGCTGCCAGAATCACAGTTGTAAAAATCATGGATATCGGAGCACTTTTTTTCTTTGGATGTTCAATCGGTGAAGTTGGGTTTAAGTCTGTCATCTCGGGTCTCTGTTTTAAAGATTTAGACTACAAAAGTAATAATATCCTGATAATTTTAATATCTCCAACTCATTGATTAAATTTACAAGATTGATATAATGCATTAACTAATTAAATATCAGTTATATGAGTGGCTTCTTCGGGACTGTGTCAAAAAATGATTGCGTTGAGGATGTATTCTACGGGACAGATTATCATTCGCATCTTGGGACTAAACGTGCCGGTTTGGTTTTTATAGTTCCCAATAAGGGTTTTCGAAGGTCAATACACAATCTCGAAAGTGCCTATTTCCGCAGTAAATTTGAAGATGAACTTAAGGAATTCAGTGGTAATGCGGGAATGGGGATAATCAGTGATACAGATCCTCAACCTATTCTGTTAAATTCACATTTGGGAAGATTTGCCATTGTGACTGTCAGCAGAATTCTCAACCTGGAAGACATTGAAAAGAGATTTCTTGACAAGCGTATACATTTTACAGAGAATTTTGAAGGAAATATTAATCCAACTGAGGTTGTTGCCAATCTTATCTGTGAAAAGGATTCATTTATTTCCGGTATAGAGAATGTCTTTGAAAGCGTAAAGGGTTCGTGTTCTCTTCTTTTGCTGACGGAAAATGGAATAATTGCAGCTCGCGATAAACTTGGCAGGACACCTGTAATACTTGGTAAAAAGAAAGATGCTTTTGCTGTGGCTGTTGAAACAACTGCTTTTCCGAATACGGGATATGAAATAGAATACTACCTGGGTCCGGGAGAAATAGTGCATGTAACTGCAGACGGCTTCAGGCAGCTGCGAAAACCCGGTGATAAAATGCAGATATGTGCATTTCTGTGGGTTTATTATGGTTATCCGCCTTCATATTATGAAGGCATAAATGTTGATGAATGCAGAAACAGATGCGGTGCTGCACTTGCCAAAAGGGATGATATAACGGCTGATCTTGTCTGTGGAATACCTGATTCAGGAGTAGGACATGCTGTAGGTTATAGCAATGAAAAAAAGATTCCTTATAAAAGAGCTTACGCCAAATATACTCCAACATGGCCGCGTAGCTTTATGCCTCAAAACCAGGGACAAAGAGATCTTGTGGCAAAAATGAAACTTATCCCGAACAGATCTATAATTGAAGGGAAAAAAATGGTTTTTCTCGATGACAGCATTGTCAGGGGTACTCAGCTTAAAGACAACACTATTGACCTGCGTAAATCAGGTGCAGGGGAAATCCATGTAAGAATTGCATGCCCTCCTCTCCTTTACCCGTGTGAATTCCTGAATTTTACACAATCAAGGACACCTATGGAACTGGCTGGCCGTAAAGCTATATTTCAGCTTGAAGGTGAAGGAGCCGATTTAACTGATTATTCAAATCCCGATACAGAAAAATATAGAAAAATGGTAGATAAAATAGCTGAAAATCTTGATTTCGATAGCCTGATATATCAGCGGCTGGATGATCTTGTTACGGCTATAGGGCTGCCAAAGGAGAAATTATGCACTCACTGCTGGGATGGCTCCGGGATTTACTGACCGGAATTTGTTCAGTACCTACGGATCTTTGAGTTTTTCCCGCGTTGAATAATAACCAATATTAAATACTTCAACTGTTTTCAGTGCACCTGTATGAGCAAATCCTCTGGCACTGCCATCGCTGAGTATCAGTCTGATATTGTATTTCTTCTTTTGCATGTTAATTCAATATCAGATAAAATCAGAATGAGTGTCCGGAAATTATATCTGCAAGCAATTTTATGTTCAGAAAGATGATCATTGAAGCGATTGCAGTAAGAAGTGCGATCATGAACCGGGTATTTGAATATTTGCCCATGACTTTTTTTGATGATGTCAGGAAAATCTGGATAATTATTGTAAAGGGGAGCTGAATTCCAAGGAAAACCTGTGAGAGAATCAGGCCTCTGAACGGGTCGCGGATTAGGAATATAACTATGAGAGCACCGATCAGGGATATCAGTATCCCTGTTTTTGTGTGATTATCCCGTATATTGTAGGGTTCCCTGAACATTCCTGCTACGATTGATCCCCCTGCCATGGCCGATGTTATTGAAGAGGCAATTCCGGCGAAAAGGAGTGCTATGGCAAAAACGAATGAAGCATTAGTGCCAAGAAGTGGTTTTAAAAGGCTTTCTGCCTGCTGCAGTTCGGTAACCCTGAGGTTATTTTTATAAAACGTCGCAGCAGCAAGTATTATCATTGCACTGTTGATGGCCCACCCGATCACCATCGAGAATAGGGTGTCGGCAAATTCAAATTTCAATTGTTTCTTTATAACCTTTTCATCCTGAAGATTCCATTGTCTGCTCTGGATAACTTCAGAATGAAGGAACAGGTTATGAGGCATGACAACCGCACCCAGAACGCTCATTATAAAAACTATTGATCCTTCGGGAAAGGAAGGTTTAACCCAGCCTTTGACTGCAGCAGGCCAGTCCACATCCACGAGATAAAGCTCATACAGGAATGAAAGCCCAATTATTGATACGAATCCTATTATCCATTTCTCGATCTTCCTGTATGAGTTTGTAAACAACATTATCATGACAAGAATAGTTATCATAATCGATCCTATGCGTATGGGCAAGCCAAAAAGCATGTTAAGGGCAATTGCTCCTCCAAGCACTTCCGCCAGGGAGGTGGAAATAGAAGCCAGCACAGCAAATGAAAGAATGGAACGCGAAAAACCAGGATGAAGATATATTGTTGCTGCTTCCGACAGACATAATCCGGTTGCTATACCAAGATGTGCAACATTATGTTGCAGCAGAATCAGCATGATAGTGGAAAGCGTTATTATCCAAAGCAGCTTGTAACCAAAGTCAGCTCCGCAGGCAATGTTAGCTGCCCAGTTTCCGGGATCAATAAATCCAACTGTAACCAGTAAGCCCGGGCCTATATATTTAAAGATTTCAAATGCCCCGAGTACATGTTTGTGGTCTTTTCTTTTAAGATCTCTGAAAAACCGTATAGGATTAAATATTGAATTTAGTTTCAGCATGTTATAATTGGAGCTTACCCAGGTTAAATTTAGGTTTTGTATAGCAAATATAGGAAATGATAAACTTAATCTTGCTTTATTGATCCGGCGTTAGTCCAAATTGTTTGTGTGAAACCAAAAAGCCGTGGTCAGGTTGTTGCTGGCAATGGCCGGTAATACGCAGAATAATTCCTTGATTACTTTTTTAATGTAAGTAGTTTCCCTGGTTACAGCTTATATGAACTATATGCCTGCAGCCCAGCCGGATCTAAGTTTTCTGTTCAAGTCTTTGTAGAAAAGTGTACTGTTTGCAAATGTCATCTGTTTTACTGCTTGAATAGGTATTAGGAAAGTTTAACTATGTCATATAAATTTGTATGATGTGTTTTTTATTTGACTAAGTTAAATTTGCTGTTCTGAACCAATTTTAAATACCAAGTAGCTTTTATGAAAAAATATTCAGCAGAATTATCAATAATATTCGCGGCAATACTTGTTTTGGGAGTGGCATTATCTTCATGCAAAAAAGATGAAGAAGAAGAGCCTGCGCCTTCTACATTGGTTGCCACTTCAAATTATGCAAACATGATCGGACCATGGTGGGCAACCCTAAATGGCTCGGTAAATCCCAATAATCTGACCGCAACGGTATCTTTTGATTATGATACAATTTCTTCTTCTTACAATAAGAGTGTGGCAGGGGAACCGGCAACAATATCCGGAAGTACATTAACCACCGTGATTGCACATTTGTGGGATCTGGTGCCTGGCAAGAAATACTATTTCAGGATAAAAGTGGTAACCCCAACCGGAACTGTATATGGAACTGAAAAAACATTCAATACCTCTGATACCACCAGAAGCGAAATCCTTTATAATGATGAACTGGATTACGGTACAATTACGGATATTGAAGGTAATTCATATAAAACAATTCAAATTGGAGCACAGACCTGGATGGCTCAGAATCTGGAAACAACAAAATTGAATGATGGTAAGGATATTCCTGTTGTGCTGGTAAAATCTGACTGGACTGCCTTATCAAGCCCGGGTTATTGCTATTATAATTATGATTCATTATCCTATGGGGTATTATATAACTGGTATACCGTCAGCACAGGTCGTTTATGCCCTGAAGGCTGGCATGTGCCTGCAGATGAAGAATGGACGGCCCTTATTGATTACCTGGGAGGAGAGGTAGATGCAGGAAGTCTTATAAAAGAAACAGGATTATCTCATTGGAACAGCCCCAACACGGGAGCGACAAATGAATCCGGATTTACTGCTCTGCCCGGCGGCTATCGAAGCAATAGCGGGGTATTCAATAACATAAGACGTTTTGGATACTGGTGGTCTTCCACCGAAGCTCCATCATCAAATGATGCGTATTACCGAAAAGTGAGCTATACCTATACAAATACTGACAGGAGCAGCAGTAACAAAAAAAGCGGTTTGTCGGTACGTTGTATTAAGAACAATGGCGATTAGGAAAACTTCCGGTCTTTGATCAGGAACTATTTTGACGCTCTCCGTATCTTGCTACCCCACAGTGCGAAGTACATGATAAACAGGTACGCCGGTAATCCTATGGCATAAGCTATTTGATGGGAAAAATGTTGTGCAAAGTACCCAAAGATCAACGGGATAACACCAGCACCCACAATTCCGGTCACCAACAATGCGGAACCCGTTTTGGTGAATTTTCCCAGGTCGGCAATTGCTAAAGGCCAAACGGCAGGCCAAAGTAAAGCGTTGGCTAAACCTAACAGTGGAATCATAAAGATGGATATGTTATCGGGTAGCAACAAAATCAAAACACTAAAAAGTATACCCGCTACGGTAGATGAAAACAGGGCTTGAGTTTGGCTTATATATTTGGGTATAAGGAATATACCCACTAAATACCCTATAATCATGGCGATAGAAACATACCAGACATAATTGTGGGGAGAAGGCAACCCCAGGATATAAGCGTAGTCGTTGATGGTACCCAACGCCAGGTATTCCACCCCAACGGTGAAAAATATGGCTACTACACCCAAAAGTAAATGTGGAAATTGCCATATACTCTTTTTTCCATGGGTTAATCCGGAGTGTTGAGTTTTTTCTTCTTCGTCCGGAATTTCCCCTATCGCTTTCACTTCAGGGAGTGGTGAAAAGTAATAAAGGATGCCCATCACAAATAATACCAGCGCGATGATATAGAACGGGGTTATAATATCGGTAATTTCTATATCGGCTAAATCAATAAATATGGCCAGTATAAAAGATGCCATGGCGTAAAATATTTTCGCACAAATCCCCATAAACGAAATTCTTGGAGCTGCGCTTTCCGGCGGTCCTATAATGGAGACGTAGGTACTGTACGCAGCCGTAAGTAATGCTTGCCCCAAACCGTTGATAAAGAGAGCCAATAAAAACAAGGAGAAGTTTACCGTTTTAGCTGAAGGAACGATGATCAGAAAACCTATTGCCATCAACATAAGGGCAATGATCATACCGCCTTTATAACCCGCTTTTTTTAAAATATTTCCCGCTACGCCGCCAAAAACCAGGTAAGCAGAAAATGTGGCCAGCATAATTAAATATGACATAGCCGTGGTAACGTGAAATGCCTGTTTCACAAAAGGAATAAAGAAAGCATTAACTCCCAGGGCAAAACCTAAAATAGCATTCATAGAGCCAACGAGGAGCAGGGGTATAATGATGTTTTTCTTGTCTTTTTCCATTCTTTTTATAGCGTTAGTTGAGCTTTTGTGTATCAATACGGACTGCGGAACGTAAATCGTTTTTATTCTATAACTATATATTCCGTTAGAATATCCACGCTCATTTCTATACCTGGTGTTAGTATATCGGGGCACCTGCCACAAGCTTCTATTTCCATGAACCCGGAGGGGTCGCAATAAACACTCAGCTTGACCCCTTTAGCTGAAGGAGCTTTATCGGGAGAGACATCCGAGATATCAATATACCGATGCTCCGATACAGTGTTTAATACACTGCGTTTCACCCTGAATTTTTCGCCGGGAAGGTATTCTATCCATTCTACTTTTTCGCTTAAGCCCAACTGAAACCTTTGATCGGTTTTTGTGTTAACAATCAAATAATTGTCTTTAAAAAAACGTTGTTGCTCACTGGATTTGTACAAATCCCAAACATTCTTTTTGTCAGAAACGGGTATGATGACTTTTCCTTTTTCACTTGAATCGAACTGGCACAATGACCAGGGGGCTAACATGAATTCCCCGTTGTTGATCGTCTTTCTTCCCACGTAGCGAATAAGCTCGGTAACGTTTTGTTTTAAAACGTGTTGACCTGCTTCTATCTTAACATGTCTTTCAAACTCACAAGGGAGACCTGTTTGTTGGTTATTTATCAAATCAATTTCAGCCCTTAGGACCGCTTTGTCTTCCTCCTCGGAGATCGTTTCCCAAACTGCTCCTGTAACAGAAGGTGGAACCCGCCAGTTCCCTGTTGGGTATTCATAACCTAAGGTTGTCCCTTCGGGGGCGGGCCAAAGTGCATCGCCCCCCGGGTTTTGATAAGCAAGTTTATTGGAACGTTTTTCTATGGCCGAGGGCAGAACCCTGTTTATAACTTGCCCGTTTACCATGGTGAACAACCGTCCTTCAAGGTCCAACGCGGCTATGACGCCGTTTTCCATGTTACCAATAAGGTGCCAACGCCGGTAAGCCTTGTCCAACAGTTCAATTAATTCGAATCCTGTCATTTTTACTTACTTAATCTTTTCTTTAAATCTGCCAGAATAAAAGCCTTTGCCTTGTTCGCGTACTCCATGTTGGCTTTGGGTGCATGTTTTGCGTACCAATATTTATCGTCGAAACGTTTCATGTCAACTCCTTCGGGTGCAAAAGCCATCATAAGTGAAGTTTCCTGTTCTCCCGCATGGTCAATTGGCCATTGTGCCTGTGCTTCGGCGCTCATGAAAGGTTCAACCCTGATCCAACTGAAGGGGTCTGATCCCGCCTCATGTTCGGCGTAATAATTTGCAGAGGCTTCGTCTTCTCCCCACCAGCCTTCACCTTTTTCACGGTCGAGAAAAGCGAAAATCTCCTGCTTGGCTGCCAGCCTGAACGCTAAATCGTTTGGCATACCACTTGCGAAGTTTTCACTTTGATGGTGATAAAACAGGTTGATATTGCGAAAACCGATTCTCAACAGGTTATAAAATAGTTGCCGCGCAAAGGTGTTGAGCACGCCGGAGTCAATATGTATACCTCCTTTACGCTCGGGTCCTGACACGGCATAGGATGCGGCACCAAACCAAAAAGGCGGTAAAAGAATCAGATCCATCTCTTTTTCCAGCATTTCCAATGCGCCTTGCACGACCAAAGTGTCTACACCTGTGCAAAGGTGCTCGGCATGATACTCTATTACACCCAATGCCATAACTACCGGGGTATTCTTATCGATAGCTTTTCGGATCTGATCGGGAAACATGTATTCGTAACGCATGTTGTTTATTTTTTAAATTTATCAACTATGTCTGAAAAAAGTATTAAGTACAAGTATCCCTTGTACTTAATACTCGTTGTTTTTACAATTCAATGTACTTCATGAATTTAGAGGACATCATTTCTGCGCCACCATCTTTAACAATAACCCCGTTTTCCCATCTTAAGCCGAAATCTTTATCGTAGAAGAAGGTATCGATTTGAAAAGTCATGTTTGCCTCCAATAAATATTCGGAGGTCGATTCCATCCAGGGACGCTCCACTTCCATCATTCCGATAGCGTGACACGGGCCGTAAAGAAGGTATTGGTCAAAACCCTGTTCCTTCACCCAATTCTCGTAATCACGGACAACTTGTCCGGCGGGCTTTCCCGCGGCAATCATATCAATGGTTTTCTTATGAGCTTTCAACCCAAATTCTATCAAGCGTTTTTTACGCTCGGGCAGAGCCCCGATGGAGAACGGCAAACCCACGCTGGATGAGTAGCCACTTACCCTTGCACCTATATTAAGCTGTATGACTTCATTTTCCACAATTGGGTTGTGTGTGGGTTTTGAAATAGCATTGTTGGTGGACTTTCCGCAGAAACAATACAGTGAGTGTCCTTCATATTCTCCACCGTGCTTGTAAATCTCACGTTGGGCAATTCCAATGACCTGAAGTTCCGTCATTCCCGGTTTTATCTCATTCAAGATAGCTTCCACGGTAAGTTCAGATATTTGAAATGCCTTTCTCATGCACGCGAGTTCATTTTCACTTTTCACGAACCGGAGGGGCCAAAGAGTCATGTCTGCTTTCACGATTTCCACATCGGGAAGCTGTTCTTTCAGGGAGGTATAAACGGGTAGAGAAGTAATAGCCCATCCCACGATACCCAATTTACGAATGTGTTGCAAATTGTATTTCTTCAACAAATCCTTGTAGGTTATAAAGGACATCCCGGGCGCGTCCGGTTCAGCCGATTCACGATATTCAATCATCTTTTCAATATTTTTGAAAAAACTTCTCTGTGACGCGTACAGATCGCTTTCCGGGCCTACTAACAATATAGCTTCGCCTTCCGCCGGTACAAATACCGCGGCTGTTTCAAACACGGGCCAATACTCGCTCAAGTACCTGACGAACGCCATGTCTGATTCGGTGGCATGCACCAAGCAGGCATCTAAACCTTCTTTTTTGATGTTCGCCTGAAACTTCTTAATTCTCTCTTTAAATTCACTGACTGGAATTGTTGTTGTTGTGCTCATAATACAGTTTTTTATATGATTAATATTATTGAATAATTGCTTTGCTCCATTCGTTGTCGCTAATAGTATCGTACGAATATACCCAAAAGGGCAGGATAGAATCCATAATAAAAGGAATACTTTTCTTAATTTTTCAATCGATGATTTTAGCTTTCGACAAAACAGTTACGATCTCTTTGCTGGTAAGTTTATTCATTCGAATATACCGTCTGTCATTTACTGGAATAATAATGTTTCCGTCCGGATCGGTCATGACAGGCTCTTGTTGGCCCAATGTTTTATATAGCGCGATATCGGATGATTTCAACGGGAGTTGAAGTTTTTTGTCACCGGATATGTGCCAATAAACCACGTAATATTCGCCCTTTCTCTGAAATATGAAAGCCCTGATTTCTTTGCTGCCTTCTGCCACGCCGGTGAGCTGTTCATAAGGTACCAATTCAAATTGACCTTGTTCATTCAACAATAGATGGTGCTCTTGTTCCACATCCTGAAGCATCTTTTTTTGTTCTTCCGTAAGCCAGTCAATCCGCCTTACCTCTTCCCATCTCCTGAAAACCTCCAGGTTGTCAGCTGTTCGGGCATGTTTTTTAAATCCCTCCAAATTTGAGTTTAATGAAACCGGACAATCCCAGGCAGCCGCTACACTGGTCACAAATTCAATCATGTCGGGCTGCGTACCTATTGATTTTTCATTCGGAACAAAATAACCCAGCCATCCGAAATTGACCCGTGAAAAATCGGCTTTCATTCGCCTTGCTTGTTGAGCCGGCCATCTTTTGATTTCTTCCTTCAGAATTTCCGGGGTGAAAACATCAAATGCATTTCCTCCACTTAGCATGTGCCAGCTAAAATGAGACTTCGCCGCTCCCTCTGCATAAATGGGTTTAGGTTCAAATCTCTTGTAAACCCTCCACTGCGCGTAGGGGACGTTAAACCAAAATGGGGGGTTAACACCTTCCGAACCGTCGAAGTAACAAAATTCAAACCCGGCGTTATATATGTGTTGCAATTTTTCCGCGATCTCATCTTGTAAACTGGTTCTCTGATCGACGTACACACTTCGTTGGGAGCCAAACTCACTTACGTCAAGCAATCCGAAAATGGTGCCAACCGGTAATGAATTTACGGTTGTTTTGTCAACCCCTCTTGTACAACCGGTAAACTTATACGGCCACGTTGTTGTATAGCCTTCGTAAGAAACCAATTCGGTTCCTATTTTTAATACCCGCATACCGTCTGCCAATGTGGTATTAGCCGGATTTTGTTCCACGAATATCTCCGTATCGCTAGCATCCAGTGGCTTCGCTAACGTGAAATATTTCAGCAAATTTAATCGATGATCGGGTATCGGCGTAACATACCTGCTGTCTCTTCCTATATGCGAATGTAAAAAGTGTAAGCCGGGTGAAATGCCTTTACTCTTGATTTTTTCAAGTAACTTTTCCAGGTCTTCTCTTTCATTTGGGTAAAGGGATGTTCGCCAGTCGTAATTTCCATTTTTACACCATGATGGCCCACTCTCCACGATGGCACTATAGGGAATTTTCATGCTGCGAAATCCTCCCATTTTCGCGTATTTCATGTGCTCATCCACGTTATCCGGAGTGATACCCGAAGCGGCATAATACGATGCATTGTACAATTCGTGTCGGCGACTATCCACGCCTCTGGGCAAATTAAAATCCTCCTCCACCCGGGCGATATTATCAAGCAAATCATCTGTTTTACAAACTATTAAAGCGGCTCCAACCTCTAATAGCCGTATATCCCTTTCAACGGCAGCCCCCATTACGCGATACCCCTCACGCTTTTCGGAATTAATCCGGGCATGAATATCGGTCGCAAGTACATTGACGGCTATTTTATCGTCCCAGCTTACATTAAGCCATTCCCCAAAGTGTTTCCGGTCGCGCACCGGCAATTGAATAAAATTCATTTCATAAACGGGAGGTAAAATCCCTCTGTTTACACCAATACCATAATCATTGCCTTCTATAAAAAAATCTTTTACCGTGAAATTTATATAATGGGGTGTTACATCCAATTTTATACGTGCTTTATAAAAGATCAATTCAAAATCAACAATCAGTTCGTCACCCTCTTTCTTAACGGATTTAGCATTGAACGTCATCTTGTTTGTTGGATATGCCAATTTTATTTCATTGTGGAATGGCCTTTCCTGGGTGACGGAGAAAACAGGTATCTTTGATTGACGTGAAAGACACTCTTCATTGGTTGGCTTATATATCAGACTTTTGGCGATGGCGTTACTTCCGATAACCAATTTACATTGCTCATTTTCAATAATGATGTCATTCTCCTGGTTGTTAGTGCCATTTTTTTGAAAACATGAGATTAAAACAATGGCAATCAACACAAATAATGGAATAATATTCTTTTTCATAACTGCATAGTATTCGTTGTTTGTTTATTCTTCGATAACCAACAGAGAGTATCCTTTACTTTTAGGCACCTTGATATGGATGTAACCTCCCTCAATGGAATAAGCCAGCCTTTCCTTTTGGGGTGCCAGGTAGATGTTCTGAATATTTTTATCATCCTGGCGAAGGGATAGGGTTACGTTGCTAAGTTCAATGGGTTCTTCGATCATCTGCGTATTTCCCCTCATTTCAGGCAAATAGGAGAGTAAATGCACCATTCTCCTTCGGGGTTGTTCCGTGACGAAAACCCGTGCGAACGACTGTAAATTTTCTGCTTTTACCAACGGTTTAGGGAAAGAATGGTTGAGCACGTTGGAAAAAACCGTTCTTAATTCCACAGATGCCTTATCGTGATATCCGGAAAATATCCGGTGGCTGAAATGAGCCACCTGTGCGTTAATTGTAAGCGCCGGGCTATCAGTTACCTTATCGGGAGGATTGTAGTAAAAAGCGTATTCCCCGTCCCAACACCGGTTGTGGTACGGCTTCACGAGGCGTGCCTCTACTCTCGTGTTACCAAGTACCTCCACGTCAATGCCGTTGGAGTACAACGAGAGCGGCATGTCCGGCAAACCCTCGCTGTAGTTGTCTCCAACGCTGAAGTAAGCCGGGTCAAACGGGTTCTCGCCTAAATATTTGATGCCCCATTCCAATTCGAGCGCGAAACCTTTCTTTTCGGAATCCAGACCGGAGAATCCCGTTGAAATGACCGCTTTCCCCTCGTTAAGGTGTTGCCTCACTCGTTTTGCCGTCTCCCCGTCAAACAGAACATTGTCGGGGAATACCAAAACCTCATACTTGCTCCAGTCCGATGCCAGTGTCACCACGTCGAACTGTTGTTTCAATTCGCTCAACATACGTACTGCAGCCCTCAAATCCTTGTCTTCCCGGATATGATGAATGGATTTAGGGTACACTATGGCGATTTCAGTTATCGGTTTCGCGCCGTCGTACCACTCCTCGTTTGCCTGTATGCTGGTGTATATTTTCCTTATTCTCTCCAGTACCGGCTTGTCCCAATCGCCCCTGGGGTGAAAATGTCCGCCTATGTTTGGCCGCATACCGTTGGCCAACCCGTAAAGTAATTCCGACTTAATGGCTTCTTCGGGCAGCAACCCGCCGAAATCGCCCCAATCGTAAAACCGGCCCGTCATGTTCAAGACCGGGTAATCGCCCAGCGTCCTCATGTAATGGGCCATCACGGGCATGAACTCGTACCCCTCGCCCGACGCCGGCAAGGAAACCACGTCGAAGTAGGTGTTCACCTCCAGCAAATCCTCGTAACTCGGGTAGTTGTTGGAGATAAGTAACCCCGGCTTTATCTTCTTCGCCTCTCGCGCGATATCTTTTGCCAGGCGTACTGCTGAAAGTTCCGAGAAACGCTTGACAGCGCTTAAATCCGACCAGTTTATACCTTCTTTTTTCATCTCTGCCACGCAAACCGGGCAGACGCAGGGGTAATTTATCAGGCAGTCGATCATCAGCCCCGTGACGGGGTAGTTGTAAAGCACCTCTTTTACCATAGCAATCAGGTGGTCGCGGTAACCAGAGTTGTAACACATGGTACGGACATGCGGTGTGAAACGCGGCTCGCGTAACGACCGGCCGTCGAAATACAAGGTTGTCCACTCCCGGTGTTGCAGGCCTTCCTCGCTGCTGATACCCGCGTTAAAGTACGCCCCCAGCGCAATCCCCTTTCGTTGACAGGCTTCGGCCAGTTTGCCGAAAAGGTCGTACTGCAACGAAGGGTGCCTTATCCCAATCCGGGTATTGTAATACGCAAGTCCCTGATTACAACGAGCATGAAACACGAGGTAATCGACTCCACAGTTCCTGATGTTATCGGTAAATGCTTCCACATCGAACGTTTTTCCCACGTCCGGAACAGTCTTCATCGTGTGATTATCATAGAACAAACAGTATTTAGGTCTGTGTTTCATGCGATAAGCCTTATATTCTGTTATATGTTTATGTTATTTAAATAGTATCCACCCCAGGTCCGTTGGGTTGGCGTTACCTAACAATAAACGAGCGGGTAACGGATTTTTAGGTATCCACACGTTGTCTCCATACTGCAAGTTCATTCGTACAGGAGTATTTTTTCCGATTTCATCCCCTATATCAGCGAAAGGAATACTAATAATACTCAGAGTTTTATTACCGATTTTTTTTGTTTGATAGCCTGCCTTACTTTTTCCTATCGGGTAGTTGAAATATTTTACTGGCCATAGCCTTCGTGGTTCAATTTCAATCTGAATATTTCCTTCCGTTACTCCAATTTCATCTGAAATGATAATGTATAAATTAGTTTCGTCGTAAATGGAACCCCATACTATTTTATTTCCCATTTCCTCGTTATCAAAGGATAACCAGTTTTTGATATTTTGAGCAGTCTCATAAATATCTCCACTACTCGGAAAACTGTGCATTGATAACCCCTCAGGCTTTGCCCCTGTATATTCAGGGAATAATTCCTCGTTGTTTGTTATTTTTTGCCTTACTAAAGGGAAATCATTTTTCAAAACAGTCTTAAGTTGTTCAATTCTCCATTTTAATTTTTCCGGATAATATTTATATCCTTCTGCTTCAGAGTGATATCCGAGTCTGGAATCCTTGAAGCACAAAGATATCATCTCTTCAGACTGCTTGATCTCTTCACGCACGATATGCTCCATTTCTAGCAGCATTTCCATTTTTTCTTTGTCAGAAGCAGTACGAAACATTTTTTCACGCGTTAAATAAAAACGAAGAATATTATAACTACTCCTTAAATGTATTTGTACAGCTTTTGTCACAACAAGATCGAGTATTCGATCATTATCGTGCCGATATTTCTTCTCTATACCCTTTAAATGTTGCATGCCTTCTTCCCACTTATCTGCCATTTGTTTGCATAAAACAACCACTTCATCCAACGTGAGATTCCATCCCAAACATTCTCCGATCCGGTCACCGCTTGGAGGCCACACTTTCACGTTTGCCTGGGAACTTGAACCCAGTAACCAGGTCGGGGAAAGGTATTTGTCTTGAGGAATTATATATAACGGCCAAACTATGCCGTCGTGCATTGGTCCGTAGTATTGAAACGTGTTTGTTAAAGGGTAATAAGAAAATGCTTCTCCGAACAATGTCCATGCTTCAATTAACTTAGGGATATCTTTTTCCTTCCAATAAATTGATGCCAACGATTCCAAAAAATCATTTACATCCGCGTAAGCATTCATGGAGAGCAACCCTGCTCCCTTATTCATCAACCCTGGGTAGCTTCCGAAGTACCATGACAACATGGTATGGGTAACACCTAATCGCTTCATCGAGTCGAATTTCCGATATAGCAATGTGGGTACGGGAATATAGGGTACCGTGGCCATTTCATGAGAATTACCCGTTTGTATTTTAGCGGAGACAGGCGTTCCTGATTCTTTTGCCACGTTTGCAATTTTAACAAATCGATCACTCGGGCCGGGAGTAGATATCCAATAGTCGCCACCAACCAGAAGTTTATCAAATACCTCTTTGGTTACACCCGACTCAAAATTGAATTGGAGGATAACATTTGGAGGGGTATGGGCGGGGATATCATAAACCCAACTACCTAAAGAAAAATCATCTCCCCCTATATAATTTTGAGGTTGTGGCATGTATAACCAACTAATTAGTTCAGCTTCGGGAGAAACATCGTGCATCCCTTTTTCCATGGGAAGCAACGATGCGTATAATATTTCCCACGGTTTTTTATTTTTACAGCGGGGGCAATCTATTTTCCCTTCATAGGATGAAGTAGCCGGAACACTGCTTAGGCAGGTGGTTCCCCTTTCCCCGTGCGAAATATTTATTATACCTCCTAAATTAGGAACTTCAGTAAAAATCGTTTTGACCGTTTCGTATAAATAGTTGTACGCCTCTTGACTGCTGGGACAAAAAAATGAGCCGTTTGCCCCACGGAAAACAGGATACTTCTCAACATCAATCACGTGTAACCTGGGCTCGATACAGAATATATAGGTCCTAATGCCATAACGTAAACAAGAGTTGACTACGTCACTCAATTTTTTTAATCTTTTTTCAGCATTTTTCCCTCCATCAACCAGGTACGGGGAAGAGACCAAATCCTTGAATTCTACTGTCAGCCAAAGTCCGTTTACCCCTTCATGCGCTAATCTATTCAGGTAATTGTCGGGATAATAATTAACGGTATCCATCAGTTCATCGCGCATCAGAGGGAGCCTTTTTATGGGGCCAAAAGCACAGCGGGAAATTCTTCTCCGTATATCCGTTGTTTTTTTAAAAGTCCCTATTTTCAAAAAAGGACCTTTTACGCTTAACATTTGATCTTCCAAGTAAAATATTCCCCGGCGAATGCCTTCGGTATCCCCTGAGCTTATTTTGCAACAAAACGAATCCGTCTCTATAATAAAAGATTCTTTATCTAAATCCGGCCTATGAGCTGTTTCTATAACAAAATGGTTTCTATTGACGGGAATATCTCCTGCTCTTAAGAACGTTTCCAAATCATCATACGCGGTAGCCAGCAAACCTTTTGAATCGGGAAAGTTTTTGTGCAGGGTAATTCCTTTTTTTACGTCTATATGGTTGAGGGCAGGAGGAGCAGCGAGCCAATCGTGCTTTGTCCACAAAGGCGATTTAAGGTCATCAATAAATTTCAAATATTCTTCTTTAGGCTGGGGAGGTATGGAATCTGTCCAATCTCCCCATGAGCCTGTATTTTTTCGTACGCTTGATAAGTTACAACCATAGCATACAAAAATCATTGAAAGAGATATAACTAATAATTTTGTCTTCATTTTTTGTTCTGGAAAACAGAATGATACGACCTTCTATCTTTATTTACTTGGTGTTACATTTACTATTCGAACTAACATACTATTTTTTATACGAAAAAAAGGGAGAGAACAAAAAAATTGTTTTTAAATTATCTCATATGATTTGCACAAAGGTTATTGTAAATATGCGTAATATAATTCCGTACGGTTAAAATCGTAAAACGGGGCATGAAAGGTGGTTAGTTATCTTTGCAGGTAGTGTTACATTTCTCAGGGAACCTGCTGACTTAAACCCACTCTGGAAATCTAACTTCAGGGCAGTTCTTTAATGATAAAGTTCTTTCGCCGGCAACTTCTTTTATTACTCTCTCTTCTTCAGGGTTTTATCGATGAAAAGATATGCCTGTTCACGCTCTGCAGGTAAAAATTCATGCCCACATGAAGGATAGATCACAGAAAAGTTATCAGAAGCCTTCATGAAATCATAAACTTCACCTATATTTTCAACAGCTTTTCTGACTCCCTCAACAGAAAAATTCTCATCATACAGGGGTGAGATGGAGAAAAATGCACGAGGGGCAATGGATGCAATGATGTCGTCAAAGTCGAACGGCAACTGTTTGGAATCCAAACCGTATCGGGTGCGGACGAATGGCATATAGCGATCCTGAGCCCAGGGGCCCATGCGTCCGCCATAATGTTTCGAAGTGGCCTCTCCGGCATTATAGTAATCTATCAGCGTCCAGCCGCAACTCGACACTGTCACCTTGATGCGCGGGTCGAATGCCGCCACAAAGATTGCATTGTGTCCTCCCAACGAAAGTCCGATAACTCCGATATTTTCTTTATCAACATATGGAAGCGACTGTAGCAGGCTCACGCAGCAGATATGATTAAAGATGCCTTTCATAGTACCGGAATTGTAGCGGTCGTTCTTAAAATCATAGTCTTTCAATTCCCCGAAGCTGGGATAGTCGGGAGAAATCACGACATATCCACGTTGCGCCAACTCCTTGGCGTATCCCCGATTTTTCAGCGGCGTATCATCATCAATGATCTTTTTACCATCTAAACCGGTACTTTGAAGTGTCAATACTGCCGGGTGTTTCCGGTTGTTATCCCGCGGACGATACAAATAGGCATATACCCTTTCGGAAGGGGCAACCTCAAAGTTGATGGAATAACGGGTATAAAGCTCGCTGGTCAGGCTATCGGTATAATGGATTCGGAATCTTGACGGTATTTTTTTTGGCAATGGACCCATTACCTTTTGCATATCATTTAAAACATCCTTGCGTCGTTGTTCCCAGCCTTTTACCGTCGTAATATGGCTAAAATTTCCTTTGTCGTCTTTCCGGATCAATAACCCGTCGTAATGCCCTGCTTTTTGTAAAAGGATACGGATGGCGTTCAGGATACATGCCTCCGCTTCATCTGACACCGGACTCGACACTATCTCGTAACCGCCTTCACTATAAGCTTCTTTTGTTCCTATGTAAAACGGGCCGTAATCACCATAAGCAGCCATAGTCACAAATTTATCGGGAGCCATCGATTTGGCGTTCAACTGGTATTCGATGAACAGTTCCCCTGGGAGGAACAACATGCGTGCATCACCGGCTACCAGGCAGGCCGCTTCAATATTCTTACCTTCCTGCCGTCTTTTATACCAGCCAAGGCGTCCTAAGTTATTGGCTAAAGTCCGTTCGTCCATCTGCGACATTGTTTGCTCTATCTCTGCTGTTTCATCGCGATAGGGTAGAAACATCGGTTCCGTGAGCCACTGGACATCTTTTGCCTCAATGGCAAATCTTTTTGTGTTTTCCCATGCCCGTTTCATACCATCAGCCATTCTTTCTGCCAGTATTAACCGGGTTTCATGGCTCCCGTCGTTATATTTCCCGGCGGCGACATTTCCCCCGGCTCCGTTGAAATGGATATGCAGGGCATCGGGTACAGCTAATTGTCGCATGAAACGGGCAATGCCGGGGAAATCGGGATTTGCAATCTGTGTCAGATAATAACTTTGAGGATGGGTAGCATAGAAGCTCAACACGGCTACTGGTTGGTCACTATTCCAGAAACTGACCAGCGATATTTTGGGGTCTATCAATCCTTCGGGCAAGGCGCGCAGGGTTGAATCCTTACAGGATGACCCCCGCATCTTATAAACTTTTCCATCTTTTTTGTCTACCCTGCGGTTTGAAGCAACTTTATAAACATCCGCTTTTCCCATACCGATATGGGTAACAGGCTGAGCATTTCCAATGGTTGTCCGGATTGATTGCTGGATTTTTTTGATCAGTTCACGGGCAAATGTCCCGTCAAAACATCCGGGAGGCATATTATGCTCCTTGAGAATTTTTTCTGCCGTGAAATCGCATATCGGTGCATCGTGTTGGTGCAGCGTATGTACTGCTACCCTTTCGGGAATTGTTCCGGCTGCTTCGGCTAATGCCAGTTTGAAGGCATCCTGACTTTCATTGGCTATGCCGATCCAGTCGATGGCACATAAAACAATCGGTTTCCCTGATCCCTGTATTACAACACCTTTGGCACGCAGCGAAAGGTCTCCCGAATTCAACATAGGATCGTATGTCAGCTTACTGCCCACAGGAGGAGTGGCATCCACATCGAAAGTTGAAATACGCAATACTCCCGGAACAGGAGACTGATCTGTTGTTGTTTCAGCAAATGTAATGGCATACAAAAAGGAAGAACCGCAGAACAGCATGATGAAAAAAAGCAAGGCGCTCTTCCTTAATTTGATATCGGGTTGTCCCATAATAATAATACTTTGGGTTACATAAAATCGGATGAGAAATGTTGCATCGGCATGCTGAAAACAGCTGCCGGCTACACACCTGTCCCCGTGTCAGCAGTATCGATCATTTATTATATATTCCTTGATCGAAATACCGGTGTATATTTAAACTATTATTTTTTTATTCTTTAAGTTTTGCAATGTTTTGGTGGATTTTATCAACTGCATTGATTATGTCATCCATATCGGATTTTGATCCGAGCATCAGTCCGCCATGCCAGATCCATAGGGATGAATTGTAGGTCTTGATTAGCTCAGGACAATGATTTTTTTGTTTGTATTTCTCAAAATTCAACTCATCCGCGGTGTAAAACTTCTTGTAAATATCTGACTTGAATACTTCATTCATCATTGGCTGGCCGTAAAGCGGATCGTTCGGATAGCCGATTCCGATAGGGATCCCTTCGGCATTAAGTGCTTTTATGAACCGATCGCGCGGAATGCCGTTCATTTTGTCCTGATTGTAAGTCATTGCGTAGATATAATAGGAAGCCGAGGTTGCTCCTTTATGCAATTTTACCGGAGTTATACCGGGATACTTAGCAAGTTTTTCATTCAGATAAGCCCCATTTTCATTTCTTTGTTTATGTTGCTGTTCCAGTTTTTCCATTTGACAGAGCCCTATAACCGCCTGATATTCTGCCATACGGATTTTGTTTGCAAGGAGAAGTGCTGTTATGGAACTGATTTGTCCGGAGAGGGAACCGGATGCGTAGCCAAAATTGTGGTAGGAGTACAACCGGTGGTAATACTCGGTATCATCTGTCAAAATACCACCCCCTTCGCCAATGGGCAGGTTTTTCGATGTCTGGAAGCTGAAACATCCGGCATTACCAAAAGTACCGACTTTTTTACCTCCTATTTCAGCCAGGTGTGCCTGACACGCATCTTCCACGACAAACAGGTTGTGTTCTTTAGCGATCTTCATGATTTCCGGCATATCTGACGGATAACCGCAAATATGAACCGGCAGGAGACCTTTGGTTCGCGGCGTAATTTTCTTTCTTATCTGTACCGGATCGATTTGGAAAGTTTCCGGGTTTATGTCGGCGAATACCGGCATTGCTCCTTTGTAAAAAATGCCGAAAACCGAAGCGCTGAAAGTGTAAGGGGAACAGATGACTTCATCGCCCGGATTAAGATCCAACTGCACTAATGCTGCGCTCAGGGCATTTGTACCGTTTACCGTGGAGAGGAAATGTTTTGAACCGTTCATTTCGGCCCATTTCTTTTCAAATTCGGCAACCTTATCACTACGCGACCAAACCAGATTGCCCATCACCTCGTTCATTTTGGGATTGAACTTTTCAGCATCCCATTGCGGCCATCTCTGCCATTTCTTATCCCCCCGGATAGGCTTTCCCCCAAGAAGGGCAAGCTTGTCAGCTGTTTCCCTTGATGTTCCTAAAAAGGGTGTAAATCTTGAACCGGATCCCCCTGCAGTAGCCGCAGCCAGAGTACCTGCAGAAACGGTTGTCAGGAAAGCTCTTCTTGTTACATTTTTTGATTTCATATTCTTGATATTTTATGAATAAATTACGTTTTTATGAAGATAATTGTTTATTCTCCATTTGTTTCATCGATCAAATTTTTACAATTGCTGATAATCAACGATTCAACCTGTTTGTCCCATTTTGCAGGCAAACCATATACGTAATGCGCATCATTGCCTTCATAGCCTCCTTCTTCGTGAATGATAACCGACGGGATATAACTCATCACATCGTTGGCGTATCCCATCACAAAAATATCCTGTCCGAATAGTTCTTTCAGTTTTATGGGATAAGCGATCACCAATTCGCCTCCCAAAGCAAACAGCGATTGTTTCCCTATTTTCCAGTAGGTAATGGGATAAGGATAGGAGTTGATAAGGGAACCATTACGTTTGTAATCATCCAGCATTCCTTTTGCCCAACGGGCATGATAGTCATCACCCTGTGTCATTTTCTGCATTTCTTCCATCGATATGGGATCTTCGAGAGGGAGGGTTATCTCCCGATAATTTGTCCAGAGTTCAGCAGTCTGTTTGATCATTTTCTCGGACAACACCTGCTCTACTGCTGCTGCCAGCTGTTTTCCGTATTGAATTGCAAGCGATATGGCACGGCGCGGCAACGGGTTTTGGTCGGCACCTCCTCCCTGGAAGAACATCGCCGTCACCCCGGGATATATTTTTTCCAGTTCTATCTGGGCAAATCCCGGATAATCGCCGCAGAACTGATCACCTGACAAGACGGTGGGATGACAGGCATACCCGAAGACCACCGCTTTCAGTTGATGATCAAGCGTTTCAATCTTAATAACCGGAACTGCATAATCGTTGGGGCCATTTAAAACTGTGGTCGAAGTCAACAGGTTTTCTTTGTTGTTACGCCGGTTGACCTGAAATCGTGTTATCCCGTTTCCGGTATATATAAGGGAGGGCTGCATCTGCTCAATGGCATGGTCAGCAAGGCGCAGCAGTTTAGCTTCAAGCCATCCGGTGTATTGATCAACAATCCCCCATTGGACAGCATCCATCGGATAGATATATTTTAATGAACGAGTAATCACAGGGCCGGAATGGGTATGAGAAGCACTGAATATGATCTGCGACTTTTTCAGGCCGTGTTTCCTGCCGATCTGTTCTTTTAAAAGGTTTGAAAAATCTGCAGAGATATTCAATAAATCCATGGTGATCAGCAACGAACGATTTCCGCAGGCATCTTCCAAAGCAAGCGCTTTTGCCCACAAATCATGCAATTTCCCTTGAGAAGGTGTAGTTCGGGAAGAATAACCGGCCATCCATACAGAAGTCTCAGGGGTAATTATTTCACGGGCAACGCCTGTCTTCCAGATATCAATTTCTGTCTGATTCGAAGAAACATCTTGTCCGAAAGACACACAAATACCCCATACAATCAGGCCAAGACACACAAAAATATTTTTTGTATTTTTCATTTTTTAACTGTATTTAAGCCTGTTCAAAATTTCTCAAGATCATCCCAAAACTTTATATTGGAACAGAGTATCATTGTTGTATTGCTCCAAGTTAAATATAATTTCTTCGTTCTGGTTCTTTTTTGTCTTAAATATGTCCTTTCCCTAAAAATATGATTCAGTTTCTCTTCCTTATTCCATATTCCAACTATCGGACAAATTTGGTACTACTTTCATACGAATCTGTTTCTAATACAATCTGCATCTTATAAAGGATTATATACCTGCAAAGTTAATCGGGTCAACCTGCGCGATGAACAAGGGGGCACGATGACAGAAAATATTCCACTCTGATTCCCGCGGCTAAAACTTTACCCGTTTTCGTATGCCACAAGGGTGTGACATCTGCAACGCTTATTATGGTACCGTCTAATCGGTTTTGTCCACGTTTCACCCAAATCATCCGTTCGCATATAGTATAAACCTGAATAGAAATCCGAAATATCCTGAAGTTCTTTTTGAATAGTCATGATAACCGTGGGATTACTATTTTTCCCCATACCCGGTATGGCTGTAGCCCTCAGGTGAAACCAGCAATAATTTTCTGAAAGTTCCTGGTAAGCTACATCTGTTTTCACCGGAAAGCCACTTATTGTTGTTTGCATACTCGTTTGGTTAGCAAGATCAATGACTTTGTCTATGATTTTCTCTTCCAATCCTGCTTTCCACGGGGCCGGTAACCCAAAAGCCCGTTGGGAAGAGATAATTTCATATCCCCCTTTTAACAATTCCTCGTCGGATGGAATATAGGCCATCACGTCGTTGGAATAGCCCATCACGAAAATATCTTCCCCCAGCAGTTCTTTCAACCGGATGGCATAACTGATCAATGTTTCTCCCCCCAGGCTCACGATGGTCTGGTTTCCCAGGCGCCACACTTGCACTGGATAAGGATAAGCAGTTGGCAAACTTCCTCCCCCCTTTAATTTTGCAAGCGTATTTTCAGCCCATTTCTTTTCATAGCCTGTCAGTTCTTTCCTGTATTTCTTCAATTCTTTTTTGGTGGGAATAGGACCGAGATCCAGCTGTATTTCGGAATAGGCCACCGTGAGCCGCGGCTGTAACTCCCGCATCGGTTCGTTTATTACCCTCTCTACAGCAGCAGCAAGTTCTTTTCCGTACTGTTTGGCTAAAGGAATGCTCCGCCTGGGCAGAGGGTTCTGGTCGGCACCTGCTCCCTGGAAAAACATCGCTGTTGCCCCGGAATATAATTTTTCCAATTCTATTTGCGCGAATCCCGGGTAATCGCCGCACCACTCGTAACCGCTCAAAACGGTGGCATGACAGGCATAACCAAAAACAACGGCTTTTATTCTTCCTGTTTCATCCTCCACTTTCAATACCGGCACGGAATAATCGTTGGGCCCTTGTAACGGGGTGAGGCTGGTAAGTTCCGACTCTTTGTTGTTCCGCCGGTTCACCTGGAAACGGACGGTACCATTTTGGGCAGAGACTTTTACCGGTTCCGTTCTTCTGGCGGCTTCTTTTCCCAGTTGCACTATCTTGTCCTCAAACCATCCGGTATAGTTGTCGATCAGTGCCCTTTGCCTGTCATCCAACAGGTAGACGTACATGTAATCGCTTTTCAGGACAGGCCCCGAATGAGTGTGGGAACAGTTCAGGACAATTTGTTCCTTCTCCATGCCCGTTTCCGCTTTCAATCGTTCTTTGATACGGCCGGATATTTCTCTGGGAATGCTTTCAATATCCATGGTGACCAACAGCACTTGATTGCCTTGTGTGTCTTCCAGGTATAGGGCTTTAGCCCACAGGTCGTGAATTTTGCCTTCCGCTGGCTTCGTCCGGTTGGCATAACCAGCCATCCAGACAGTTTCCCCGGGTGTAATCACGGTTTTGGCTACTCCCGCTTTCCATCCCGGCACTGCATCTTGACCGTAAATGAAACAAGAAACCGTAAATAATATCAAATAATAGCCATAAAATGCGACGAAACGTTTTATTTTCATTTTGCCCTGTTTTTATTGGTTACGAGTAACTGTACCCTTTTTCTGTTTGTTTTTACACCTTGATTTTTGAATCATTAACGCCGGTAAAGACAAAGCGTGTACTTATATGCATTTGCAGTGAAAACATTCTGTTTATCGTCCCCGTTTTCTCCGTATCTGGTGAGGTATATTTCTATGTTTTTTGTTTTCCTGTCTTCCAAAACCGAAAAATTGGAATGTTGCACCCCTTCCGGTTCACCATCCGCGCGGGTGTCGATGACGGTAACTGTGTGCTTTTTCAGGGCCACTTTTTCTTCATCTATTTCAACGATCTGCAACGGGTAGCGGGGATAATTCCCGTTTGCAGGAGTAAGAGTGATATTCCCGATCCAGTACAGTTTTCCCGTTTTGGAACTGCGGATGGTTTTATGGAATGTTGCTGATGAATAAAACGTTTCTCCCGTGTCGTACCGTAGATCTTTCACCGGCTCCCATGTTAGACCGCCGTCTTTCGATACGGAAAACCACTTTCTACCGGGAGACTTGTTAATATCCAATCCGGCATTGGATCCACGCATAATTATTAGAAGGTTCCCGTTTGCCAGTTCACTGATGTCCAGTTCATTTAACCCCCTGGAGGATACGCTTCGCGGGAGAAACACAACGTTGGATTTTTTCCACAGGTAATTATTCTCTGTTTTATCCCAGCGTCCCACGAAACACATGACCCCGGCTACGCACCCCTCCCTGTAGTTGTTGGGGAAAATAGACGGATACTTTTCATCTTCAGGATCACGAAAAAGTACAGGAATCGTTGTGCAGATTGCTACCGAACCATTCTTCAAAGCAATTGAGTTCCCGATATACATTTCATTATTATGCAGGAATTCGGGATTACCCCAGTTTTCCGGGTTAAAATCGGCCCCTTGCTCGTAGTTGAGTTGATAACTTTTGCTCCACGTCATGCCGTCATCATCGGATAATTCGTAAAAACCATGATCCCAGAAATTCCTGCTTTGGAGGGCTTTTTCAGGATCATTCAAAACGATGCGCTGGAACACGGGCCTGATAAGTTTACCGGAAACCGGGTCATACGGCGGGTTCGTGCAGCTTTGAAACCCAGTACTACCTTTCTCTTCCGTGAACAAGGAATCTCCGGATTGTTGCGTCCGCTTTACTAAAGGCTCCCAATCCGACCAGGTTTTTCCATTGTCTTTTGATACACGCCTTTTAGTGTCATCAACCCAATCGCTAATCTGCTCGTAACCACGCGTTTCTTCCCGGGCAATTCCAAGTCCCAGGTATGCCATCGTGGTAACGGGGGCTACCCCCGGTTGCGGGTATTTTAAGTACAATTCTTTCTTTACCTTGCAAATAGGTTTTTGATGCTGTTTTTCGGCTTTTTCCTTGCTCACGGGTTGATTGCATCCAAGAAGAATACATGCCGCCATTAATACAAGAGATGTCTTTATTTGCATTTTTACGATCATTATATAGTTAATATTCAATTCATGTTTCCTTTTTCAATTGAATCTACCCTCTTTGGCAAACCTTATTTTAAAACACTTGCCATCAACGTAATTCGGGTTCAGGCATTGTTTTTCACGCAATTACAGTTCCCTGAACTTTTCCGACCCGATCTCCACTATCAATTTGACTTTGGAAGTATAACTTGCTTTGATAAAGTCATCACTTCATCAAGAATGACTTTCTCCAATCCCGGTTTCCATTTGGAAGGAAGGTCGAATTCAAAATGGGAAGATTCTATTTCTTCCCCCCATTTTGTTGCTAATTCCGCATCGGAGGGGATATAACCGGTAACATCATTTGAATAACCCATCACGAAAATATCTTCCCCCAGCAGTTCTTTCAACCGGATGGCATAACTGATCATCAGTTCTCCCCCCAGGGCAACAATGTTCTGATCCCCCAGCTGCCATACCTGTACCGGATATGGATAGAAGGAAGGGAGTTTCTCACCTCTTCTTAATTTCACCAGCATGCTTTCCGCCCATCGTATGAAGAAATCAACCGTGTACTCGTCTTTTAATTTCATTAATTCGGTTTCCTCCGGAGGGGTTTCCATTTCCAGGGAGATTTCGGAATATGCCGTTTCAAGCCGTGGCTGCAGCTCCCGCATCTGTTCGCTGATGACCCGTTCCACGGCCGCGGCCAGTTCTTTGCCGTATTGTCTGGCTAAAGGAATGCTCCGTCTGGGCAGAGGATTCTGGTCGGCACCGGCACCCTGGAAAAACAGTGCCGTCGCGCCGGGATACAGTTTTTCCAGTTCTATTTGTGCAAATCCGGGGTAATCACCGCACCACTCGTAACCGTCCAGAACGGTGGGATGACAGGCATAACCGAAAACAACAGCTTTAATGTTGCCTTTCATATCCTCCACTTTCAATACCGGCACCGAATAATCGTTGGGACCATTCAGGTGGGTGAGGTGGGTAAGTTCAGCTTCCCGATTCTTTCGCCGGTTCACCTGGAAACGAACGGTACCGTTTTGAGAAAAAACTTTTGCAGGGCCGGCATTTTGCTTGGCTTTCACTGATAACGCCACAAGTTGTTTACACAACCGTTCGGTATATTGATCGACCACCGCTAAATTTTCACTGTCGATTGGATAAATATTGATCAGGTTCTCGCTCGTGACTGGTCCGGAATGGGTGTGAGAACAATTCAGGATAATTTGTGCCTTTGACAAGCCAGTCTTTTCGAGCAGGTCATCCTTGATGCGGTCCGATACAGCCTTCGAAAGGCCGACCAGGTCGCAAGTGATGATGAGGACACCTTTCTTTCCTGCATCTTCAAGGTAAAGTGCTTTGGCCCACAGGTCGTGAATCTTTTTTTCGGCAGGACTCGTACGGGATGAATACCCTCCCATCCACACGGGTTCCTGGGGAGTGATGACCGTTGCAGCAACCCCCGCTTTCCATGTTAAATCACGAGAAGTGGAAAATTGTTTTTTGTTATCACCCGTTCCGGTACTGCAACACATCACAACCGATAACAGGCAAACGGCACAGGTAATTCTCATTTTTTGCAATATGATGGGTCCTTTACCTGTTAATTGCCACTCTTTCAACCACGCTCTCCGTGGATTATTGAAGATTACAATGGGTGTCATAATAAAAAATTTATAAGGTTATTATGATGATTATTTTATATCAAGTGGTTTGCCGTGTCCGATCACCGTAATCTGTACCCGTGTGTTTACATCTTCAGGGCCGGTACATGAAAATGAAACTTTGTTATCGCCAGTGATAAAAGAGGGAAGTTCGCTTTCCAATGTGATTTCCTGCAGCAATTCACCTTTAGACCCGTACAGCTTGCAATCGGTCGGCGAAAGGAGTTCGAGATACATTCCCGATTCCATTTTTACCGGGATAACCAATTTTTCTCCGTTCAGGGTGATTTCCGGGTTTTCAATCGTTAACGGCACCGTGGGTAATGCTTTGATTGGACCAAGTAAACAATTGACTTCTTTTTTGCCGGGAAGGTTATTATACCACAGCTGAAGCTTATCGATGTTTTCAAACTGTATCGTATGCCTGTATGAATCATAAACGTAAAAATGGGAATCATCGGGCCAACTATAATTGCTGATTTCCGATGATTCAATTTCGACCAACTCGAAATATTTCCACCCGGTAAAGTCAACCTTTATAAAATGATCGCCGTGCGCTCCATGCGATATATGGATAGGGCTTCTTAAACTAAGGTTGAGCAATTGCCCGCTATCATCTCCTTTTACCCATACCCCCAATGCCTGGTTGTTTTTAAGGTCTAGCGCGGGAGCGAAAGTTTTTTCCATGTTTACATAAGAGCCTACGCGAGGTATCACTCCCGCGTTGATTGCCGAAAATTGACCGCTTGACTCCCCGTTTGGCGTTTTTTCCGGGGAGGGCATAATTCTTCCGGAGACTCCGTCGGCAAATATTTCCTGGTTGAAATTATCGGATGGAGAAAAACCGGAGAGAAGAATGGCGGAAGGGTCGTTGTACGATTTCACGGCCAGCAGGGGTTCTATTCTCAACTTCAGTGGTTGGGTGTCAAAAGAATTGTTTACTACCCAGCTGGCGGAAGGATGATTCAAACCCAGCACCTTGTGTTTTTTGTAAACGGCGGGTTTAAAGTTCCATTTTCCCTCTTTGTCCCGAAATAACGTGTACTCTTTTCCCGTCTGACGCAAAAGCGCCCGAACGGAATCGTTAAAATAATTGGCACGGCGCAGTTCTTCATACTGCCTGAGAATCTCCGCGCTCCTTTTAAATAATGGGATTGCCTGAAGCGTTTTTTCATCAACGCCCCCCAATTGAGAGAACCCGGCGTTATTACCGATCATTTTACAACCCAGGTATTCAATGTCGTCAAAGAAGGTAGGTTCTACCTGTGGGGGCAACCAGGTTTGATTACCCCACCAGCCCAGGTGCAACGGCAACATAGTTTGGCTCGATTCCGCCGAAGCATATTTGTCAATCAAGGGAGCGTGTCCGCGCCACAAGCCATGCTCCCATTCACTTGGTTTTATTTGTTCAGGGAGAAAGTAACTCGGGTTTTTTATTGAGGCCAGGTGGATGTCAAGGAATCTTTTATAGCCGCGGACAGGGCGATCCCACGCCTGATACCTTGACCGGTAATGCCACCAATGATGTGCCATGGAACTCATCTCCATCCCCACGGGACGTTTCAAGTGTTTGGCTATCTCGAAAATAAACTTCGTTCCGTAATACCAGAAGTTTTCTTCGCCGGCAAGCACGGCACTTCCATCGATAGCATCCAGGTAAATCCCGTCGAACTCGCAATAGTTTATAATTTCAGCGTGCCGGTGTGCCATCTCTTTAAAAAGTTCAGTGTCGGGACCTGGAACAAACATGCCGAAACGTTCGCTTAAATGAAAAGCCGTTTCACCGGGATCGTGTGCCGATGGTTTCGTTCCATTTGCCCCGCGCTTAAGTCCCGTGAATTTATAAGGAGCCGTTTGGGTGACGCCGTTAAATGTCATCAGTTCATCGCCAATCCGGAGGGTAACGCTATTCTCCGTGTGAAAGCCGGTCACGGTCGAGATATCCGCCGTTGACTCTTTGACAACAACTTCAGTAGCTGTTTCATCCAATGGCTGTGCAAGGGTAAAAGTGTCGGCGTATCCCAGATCTTTACTGGGAACAGGGCTTACGTAGATAGAGTTTTTATCGATGAAAAAAGCATAAGTGTGGAATATGGAAGAAATACCGGCATCGTGTAAGCGCCGGTTGATTCGTTTGAATGACTCCCAACCGTCCGGCCATTTTTGTTTGTTTAGCTCAAAGGTGCCGAACTCAAAAAAACTACCGCCACCGTGATTGTCAACCTGTGTGAAGCCTAATCTTTTGCAAGTTTCTATCCATTCATCCACCGTTTCTTCGGTCAATGTACCAAAATTCATCAAATAGGAACCATAACCTTCCTTCCCCATTTGCGCCCATGCACCCCCCTGATCAGAAAAGGGAATCTCTTTGGCTTCTTCGATCACTTTTCGGATAGTGGGTAATATCTCTTGCTGAGGCACTCCCAGCACAGCCACTTCTGCGTTTTTCATGCCAAAACGTTGATAACATGTAGCCCATAAATTGTTCTGTAAAGCGGGTAAACGACGTACATGAGTAAATAAATTCAATGAAAGAGCGCAGGCGGCGAACGATTCTTCAGGCATTGCTTCCAATTCCAGGGGAATATTCAGGAATGTCAGCGATTCTATATTTCCGCTTACTTCGACCACCCTTAAAATAATGTGATCATCAGCTGATTCGATCTGAACTTTGGCAGTTACCCCGTTATTCCCGAAATCGAGATTCAGCATGTTATTTTTTAAAGATACTGATTGAACATTCTCTCTTATCCCGTCCCGAACCACGTAAGCGCAATACGATACCGTATCGGAACAGAGATAATCGATTCCGCTGGCTTTATCGAAAAAGCCAAGGTTCTTTCCCCTGGAAGATATCTCGTATTTAAAGTTAGAGTTCTCTATGCCAATTTTTTGACATGATGATATGAAGGGTAGAACAACCAATAAAGAGCAAAACAGCGATACGCTTGCATGTGAGAACCATTTTTTGATCATCTTGTTTTTCTATTTAGTTTACAAATTATTCCTTTTCTCTATAATTCAATAATAAATCAATCCATGTGATAGATATGGGATTTTCTATTTTTTCTGCTTCAGCAGAATAAATGATCCGGATTTCATTGTTTTCAAGTTTCCACCAATCCTCATTGATAGGAACTTGACATTTTCCTCTTTGCCACCAATCTTTTTCAAACAAAAACGTAGAGTGATCTGTTGTACCCGGATCAATAACCGTTTCATGATTTTTCCGGCTTTCATCCTCGCTACCGGTTATTACCATCGGGCCATTGCCATTGACATATATTTCCATTTTTTCATCAGGCTTCAAATTCCGCATATAAAGAACCAGATGGGAGGTGACTTCATATCCCTTTTTACGTGCTTCGGGGATATTATCTCCTATTCGCAGGGGAAAGACTCTTTCCCCGCAGTACCAGGTATCTTTTTTTGAAAGTTGAAAGATTCCGGGGGTTATTTTTACCGGATCTACCATGTAATGTTTATTGGCATATTCCACTTTTTCAGGATCTGCTAATTCATTCAACCATGTTTTATCATTCCAGTCATCGGCCGAAAAGGCCAGTTGCAGTCCATCCAAACCTGCCCTGTGAAAAAGCAATGCCTGAGCATAAAACATTTCGCGCGTTTTTGGTTTGTCGTAGCGCTTTTGCCCTGTCTTGTCATCCTCCGGGCGGGAATCTGTATCCACAAAGCCCAGGGCAAGCCAGGTGGTAGGGTAAATCAGCACGCCCGTTTCTTTTGCAACATTTACAAATTCTTCCACCGGTATATCAAAGTTACTGGATGGGGAATAGTGAGTGGGCACGACAATGTCCACCAATTTTTCTTTAGCCCATGTTTTCCAGTTCAGGCCTATTCCCTGGTAACGTTCGAAAGGAACCCTCACCATTAATCTTATGCGGCGGTTTTGACGTTTTCCAACCTCATCAAGCATTTCCCTGATATCCCGAACAAATCGGGTCATTATAATGGTATCCGGTTTTTCAAAAAAAGGCGGGTAAACGGCAAAATCCATTGAAATCCCATCAACGCCCAACTCTGCGGCTTCTCTGAGAATAGTTTTCTTGAAATCACGAACCTCTTCGTGTTTGAAATCAAGCAATACAGTACCGGGTATGCGATACTCCGGGTGTTTTTTATTGAACTTTCCAACGAACCCAACCCAGTCCCAATTGTTCGGATCGGCTGGACCGTATTCGTGATTCATTTCGAGCCGGGCAAA
Source organism: Bacteroidales bacterium (assembly GCA_040769065.1). Classification (GTDB taxonomy): domain Bacteria; phylum Bacteroidota; class Bacteroidia; order Bacteroidales; family VadinHA17; genus LD21. The sequence continues at coordinate 2,447,657 of JAXGLU010000001.1, read as the reverse complement.
TATATCAAAGCCGAGTTGATGTGCCCGCTCCACCGCGATACGCAAGGGACCTCCCTGCTCAATTAAATGATTCACGTTTTTATTTACCCATCGATCACCTTCCCTGAGCATCGAGAGCTGGGAATTGGTTAACCCGTTCCCGAAAATCTGCCCCACTTTTGTTTCATAACAAAACACGCTTCCCGGCCCCAAACCCCATTCGATTATTTCAACGTTGCTGTTTTCAAAACAATCCACGTAATTCTTCACCAGGTAATCACGGTCAATTAAAAAATCGGTGAAATACATTGTGAAACCGTCATGCCTGTACACCAATGGGATTTTTTTAAGCGAACGATTTCCCCAGTGGCTCTCTTCCCAGTCACTGGCTAATCCGAAAATCTTAAAGCAGATATCATTGTATTGTTTATTAATGGTAAACAACCCGGCATCTCTTACTTCTTTCGCAGTAAGTTGTGAATAATTATATTTTCCGGCGTCCGTAAGGCTATAATTCTGGAACCCGGTTATTTCCCCGGGGTTAAAAAACATTTTTTCACACTTTGCAGCACGATATTCCCATGTCCACAAATCACTGATATCAGACTTAACATTTTGATCTTGCATATATATGATTGATGGATCCTGTAACAAGTCCCGAACAGATGCAAAAGAACCGTCTTTTTTAAGGAAATAAATACCGCTACGGGGGTCAATGTAAGCCCAATGGTTGTCCACATATATTTCTGAGCATATATGACCGCCGATATCATGCATGACAACACGCCCGGGGATGGAACAGATTTCACAGAGGGCAACCATAAGGCGGCCTAAGGTCTCACACAGAATTTCCGGCTTATCAATCAGTTGTTCTTCTGTTCCTCCATATACGTAATCAGTGAATTGATAATCAGCAGAATACACATCCGGGTTTTTCTTGTAAAGATCTCTGCAAAAACGCGTTATCGCGAGAACCTTTTCGCGGTCTGTTCTACATTGACTTGTGATATTGAGAACAATTTTTTCCAGTTGAGGGCGTGTCCCCTGTTTATATCTGGTATGAATAGGCGTAAACTTTGAATAGAGATAATCCACGGTTTCAGGACAAAGAATAACCTGTTCTTTCCTGAGCTGAAAATCGACATTGTTCCCGTAATTAATCTCCAGCTGTTTATAGTTTAACAGATAGGCTTCCCGTTGTTCTTTATCCTTTATTTTATTGGCAGCCGCCACCCCTGTGAATGCTTGTATGTCCTTACTTGTCAGGGCTTTTCTTACAGTTTCATTCTTTATGTCGGTACTGGCATTCAAATAGTACCCTTTCATGAAAAAGAACGCCAAAAACAATAATGTTTTAGTTACTTGTCTCATTACCTTTGAATAAGTTTTTTCTCAGAGTTTGTCCAAAACACACTAGTGTAAGCCCATACTTTTATTGTAACCACATTTCATCAAAGATTGCCATATCGAGGTCGCTGGTCATCGGCCTGACGTCGCGATAGTGGCTGATCCCCAGCAGGATTCGTCCATCATCGAGTTGGATGATTCCATGATTACTGAGTTGATTGGAGCCGCTTTCATTGGCTATGACTTTGGGTTTGCCCCAGCTTCGTCCGCCGTCGCTGGAAATGACTGCTGCCAGCGGATACCGTGGCAGTTGGGTTGTGGAGGAAACGTTATTCCACACCACGAGCAGGTTACCGCTTTGCAACTTGATCATTCGCGCCATGGATTCAGGCGCGGTTAGCGGTGAAGGAACCGACTTACTCCAGGTCTCACCGCCATCCTCCGAGGAGGTCTGATAGAGATAGCCTCCCGTGGTACGGAAAAGGCAAAAAAGGCGGTCAGGTTCAGTCTCGACAATCTGTAATTCCATCACTCCAGTCCGTGTATCCACTGTTATTTCCTGGCTGCGTCGCCAGGAATGACCTCCATCGTCGGAGATCATGCAGACGCCTGTGCAATGCATTATCTTCCCGGGAATATCTGAAAGCACCGGGTCCATGAAGTCGCCGGCAATAAGTATTCGGCCGCTGGCCAATTGAAAAAGGCCTACGTCGCCGTAGTACATACCGCCTCCCGGCAGGCTTTTCCCCCCGGTGAACTGCTGATAAGGCATCTCCTTTCCATGGTCAAAGGTCCTGCCTCCGTCCGTGGAACGGCGAATGAAGACCTGTGTACGTGCCTCGAAGTAATCAGAGCCTTTAGTGGCTATCCGCTGTTTTTCGTCGATCTCAATTTTGTGGCTGGTACGGCACATAACCGCTAACGCTGTTTTATTATCACGCAGGAGCAATAAGGGTCCGCCTATTGCCCCTGCCATAAAGTCTGCCAGGTAAACCTGCGGGTTCGACCATGTAATGCCCCTGTCTTTGGAGTCGGAGTAGAGCAGGACACCATTGGGTGAACATTCATCATAATCATAAGCGCCCCAGATCATCCTTACCTCACCGTCAGGAAACTGGATAAACCCAGGCCCCTGATGATAGTCGGCACCGACACCGCCCCGGATAAACTGAAAATATTCCAGTTTTCCCGGGGTATACTTAAGAGGTGCTATAGTTGCGATTTTCATCCCGAAAAGGTGTTCCGGCAATGACCAGGCTAAGAGAGAAATAATACCTGCCTGAGATGTCTTTTTTAAAAATGTACGTCGGGCGATTGATTTCATAGGATTTAACAGGTTTAGTGGTTATAAGTTCGGCAATTTGGTTAAGAAAGATAGTATTTCCCTTTAACATTTTGTGTGGGTGCAAATAATAATTATTAATGAAACCCATATGTATCAAACAGATATAAATGTACTTATATAATTTTAGTTATGTGGGTTCCATCAGATCATTGAAATAAAAATTATATGGTTCTCAAATAAATGCAGTTACATAAGAGTTAGGTTATATTTTGCAAGTTTTTTGTAAAGACACAGATTTAGAATATAAGGGTATACTTGTATGCATTTGCATTCCTCCAATCATCGGCATTTTCACCTAATCGTGTCAGGTATATCTCCATATTCTGGGTTTCACGATCCTCCAATAATGAAAAGTTAGATAACTGAACATGTTCAGAGTCATGTTCAGGATCACGGTCGTCAATCACAGTAACAGTATCCTTTTTGAAAGAAGGACCATTCTCATCAATTTCCACTATCAGCAGCGGATATCGCGGAGAGTTTCCCCGTGGCGGAACATTAGAAATATTTCCGACCCAGTAAAGCTTTCCTGTTTTGGAACTCCGGATAGTCTTTGAGATGGATGATGGAGCATAAAATTGTTCTCCTGTATCATACCGCATATCTTTTATAGCGCTCCATGTATGTCCTCCATCCTTTGAAACAGAAAACCATAATCTTCCGGGAGAACTTGTTATGTCAAGACTTTCATTGGATCCTCGCATAATGAGAAGTAAACAGCCGTTTGTAAATTCGCTAAGCTCAAGTTCATATAATCCCCGCGAAGATACCTGCCTGGGCAGAAAAACAGAATTCGATTTCTTCCACCTGTAGTTCTGATCTTCCTTATTCCATTTTCCAATGAAGCACATTGCACCTGCAACACATCCGTCTTTGTAGTTGTCAAATGTTGGGTATTTCATATCTTCAGCATCATTAAAGGGTACAGGAACTGTTGCACTTATAACCACAGTGCCATTTTTCAGGACAATGGGCTTATTGCCTTTATACATTTGATTGAAGCTAAACCATTCATTTTTTCCCCAGTCTGCTGGATCAAAATCGGGACCTTCTTCATATTTGAGCTGATAAGCTTCTCCCCAGCTCCTGCCATTATCAGCAGATAATTGATAAAATCCATGATCACAGAAATACCGGTTGCCTTTCCATATCTCCTGAAGAGCAATCTGGGGCGCTTTCCGGAAAATACGCTGAAAGACATCTTTAATAAGCAGACCTGAAACCGGATCATATTGCCCGCATCCGAACTGGGTAGGTCCCCCGCTCAGTGTATATTGTCCCTGAACCAATCCATCATTTTGTGGTATAGGAATCCATTCAGACCAGGTATGACCATTATCTTCAGAAATGCGCCTCAGGTGCATCATATGCCAATCGCTTGATTGTTCAAAAGAAAATGTCTCTTCGCGACGCATTCCCTTGCCAATGTAACCCATATGGTTCCAGGGAGCCATTCTGAACCCCGGGCAGGCTACAGTAATTTCTTTTTTTACCCTGCAAATAGGGTTTTTTGTTTTTTGAATAAGTCTGCCGTCATTTCTGGCCTTAACGTTCAAGCGTTCCGGTAATGACCAGGAACCTATAAAAGCAGCAGCTCCCGCTTGAGAACTTTTTTTTAGAAATGTACGTCTTCCTAATGATTTCATTGTTATATAATTTTGATTTTATCAGCTACAAAACGTACTCTTACTGCAACCACGTTTCATCAAAGATCGCCATATCGAGGTCGCTGGTCATCGGTCTGACGTCGCGATAGTGACTGATTCCCAGCAGGATTCGTCCATCATCGAGTTGGATGATCCCATGATTGCTGAGTTGATTGGAGCCGCTTTCATTGGCGATGATCTTGGGTTTGCCCCAGCTTCGTCCGCCATCGCTGGAAATAATTGCCGCCAGCGGGTACCGTGGCAGTTGGGTCGTGGAGGAAACGTTATTCCACACCACGAGCAGGTTACCGCTTTGCAACTTGATCATTCGCGCCATGGATTCAGGCGCGGTTAACGGTGAAGGAACCGACTTACTCCAGGTCTCACCGCCATCCTTCGAGGTGGTCTGATAGAGATACCCTCCTTTGGTACGGAAAAGGCAAAAAAGGCGGTCAGGTTCAGTCTCGACAATCTGTAATTCCATCACTCCACGCGGTGTATCCACCGTTATTTCCTGGCTGCGTCGCCAGGAATGACCTCCATCGTCGGAGATCATGCAGACACCCGTAAAGTGTTGTTCCTTCTTGGATAGATCCGAAAGTACCGGGTCCATGAAGTCGCCGGCAATAAGTATTCGGCCGCTGGACAATTGGAAAAGGCCTACGTCGCCGTAGTACATACCGCCTCCCGGCAGGCTTTTCCCCCCGGTGAACTGCTGATAAGGCATCTCCTTTCCATGGTCAAAGGTCCTGCCTCCGTCCGTGGAACGGCGGATAAAGACCTGTGTGCGTGCTTCGAAGTAATCAGAGCCCTTAGTGGCTACCCTCCGTTTCTCGTCAATCTCAATTTTGTGGCTGGTACGGCACATAACCGATAACGCTGTTTTATTATCACGCAGGAGCAATAAGGGTCCGCCTATTGCCCCCGCCATAAAGTCTGCCAGGTAAACCTGCGGGTTCGACCATGTAATGCCCCTGTCTTTGGAGTCGGAGTAGAGAATGACTCTGTTGGATGAAGTTTCATCAAAATCATAAGCAGCCCAAATCATTCTTACCTCACCGTCAGGAAACTGGATAAACCCAGGCCCCTGATGATAGTCGGCACCGACACCGCCCCGGATAAACTGAAAATATTCCAGTTTTCCGGGGGTATACCTAAGAGGTGCTATAGTTGCGATTTTCATCCCGAAAAGGTGTTCCGGCAATGACCAGGCTAAGAGAGAAATAATACCTGCCTGTGATGTCTTTTTTAAAAATGTTCGTCGGGCGATTGATTTCATGGTTTTTAATCGTTTTATTGATAAGCTGTTTATTAATCTATTTTGGGATGAATTTTGGCAGAAAAGATAATCTTCTTTGCTATGATTGGGGCTTCATTGATCATTCCCATATCCCTTTCTTTTCCGGCAACTTCAACGACCATACATCATTGACAAGCGGGGGGGTCATACCACCGGCAATCCATATCTTATCCTGAAATACGAAAGCGGAATGTTCGTGCCGCTCCTTCCATTTTGTTCCTTCGGTTTTCAATTCTGTCCAATTCTTCCCGTCGGTTGAGTACCAGACATCATCCCAATTCTTGCCCGGGTTTCCCGACCATCCGCCCATGACCCACATACAGTTTCTGTAAACCACCGAAGAGAACCACAGTCTTTCGTGCCAGTCTGCCCGGGCTGTTTCCTGTCGCCAGTGTATTCCGTCGGCACTGCTCCATACATCGTTATACCCCCAGTATTCGGGGTCATAGTTTCCCCCACCCATGATATATATGCGATCGTTCAGCACCACTGCCTGATGGTATGCCCGTGGTGGCCAACCTGCATCTGCCGTTGCCAGCTTCCAGTTTTTCCCGTCGTCGGAATACCACACATCGTTCAGCAAGGATTCTTTTCCCCCATAATAATAGGCGGTAGTTCCCCCCAGGATCCACATCTTGTTTTTAAAAATCACGATTGCTGCCGCGCAACGGGGTGCCCAATTCGCGTTTTCCGTTATCAGCTTCCAGTCTTTTCCGTTTTTGGAAGACCATACACTGTTGCTTGCCGAACGGTCCTCCAATCGGCCGTTGTACCAGCCTCCCATCATCCACATCCGATTTTTGAAAACAACACTCATTGGTAAATCGCTGTGCAACCAGGGAGCGTTATCCAGCACTTTTTCCCAGCTTTTGCCATCGTTCGAACGCCATACATCGCGGGGAGGAGCCTGGTATGAATCGTGCCATCCCCCAAATATCCACATATATCCCTTGTATACGACTTCTCCCTGGGAATCCCGTGCTTTCCATCCGGCACTGCTGCTTTCCTGTACCCACTTAATGGAAGGTTGTCCCTGTATGATAAGACAGGATACACCTGTAAATAGAAGTAAAAGTATATACCTGATTAAGCAACCATTTTTCATTTTTCACTGTTTTCAAGATTTCACCACTTTTCATTCGACCTGGCCAACAAGGCTGCAACCGGGAAGGCTTTTTTAGCCTGTGCGATCTTCTGCGTTAAAGTTAATAAGAGTTGGGCTATTAATATACACCTGACCTGTGTATAAATGGTATTTTCTCCGTAGAAGTAATGTAACCGGAAGTTCTGTTTCATTTTCTTGAACAGGATCTAAATATCCCATTTTTCCTTATATGCGAATGCAATATCTTCAGTTGATATATCAAGATCATTCGCAATAAGAAATTCGCAGTAGCGTATTGTTCATCCTGATAACAGACTTTTCTGAGAGTCATTTTGAAAAATCATCTAACCGATTGAACTGCATCAATATGTAAACATTAATATTGATCAGAAAAGCAGAATTTACCAGTCAGAATATGTTTTTTCAGGGTACAGGATTAATATTGCATTATTATCAGACGCAGTTATTTTTTCTTCAGAAAGAATAAGAATGGCAGTACTGATATTCACTCTGATGCATTTTCTTTATCTTTATTCTTTTGTGAAAAAACTAAATATTCTTACTATGAAAAACGCTTCAGCAATTTTACTTTTTGTCTTTGTTTTTTCAGGTATCCTGGCTCAAAAGCCGCCATTCTACAAGAATTTTACAGTGTCGGTTTATACCCGGGCTTATGAAGTAAGGGATATGGCCGATCAGAAGAAACTTAGTGAGACATGGGAGCTTATCAGCCGGCAGGTCAAGGTTGACAAGATTTATCTGGAGACCCATCGTGACAAGCTTATCGTTGATGAAAAAACCCTTGAATCGGCAATCAGGTTTTTCAAGTCGAAGGGTTTAAAAGTGGCTGGCGGAATTACTTATACCATTGATGAAAGCAATAATTTCGAAACTTATTGTTATTCAAATCCTGAACACCGGAAGAAGGTCAGGGAAATAGCTGAATACACAGCCAGACATTTTGACGAGTTCATTCTTGATGATTTCTTTTTTACAAGTTGCAAATGTGATTTGTGTATTAAGGAAAAAGGGGACAGGAGCTGGACCGATTTCAGGCTTCAGCTTATGACAGATGCAGCGCATGATCTTATAATCAATCCGGCAAAGGCTGTAAATCCGCAGGTTAAGATAATCATCAAATATCCCAACTGGTATGAGCATTTCCAGGGACTGGGTTTTAACCTCGAAACAGGTCCACAAATATTTGACGGGATTTATTCTGGTACTGAAACACGTGATGCCGTAAACTCTGACCAGCATCTTCAACAATATCTTAGTTATTTGATAGTAAGATATTTCAATAATATTGCCCCTGGTCGTAATGGCGGTGGATGGGTTGATTCGGGAGGGGCATATTACCTGGATCGTTATGCGGAACAATTCTGGCTGACACTGTTTGCGAAGGCACCAGAAATAACCATGTTTGATTACAGGCAGTTGCAAATGTCAGTCCGCCCCGGGCAAAGGGGCCAATGGCAGGGTAATAAGACCAGTTTCGACTTTGATGAAATGATGAAGCCGGTGATAACGAAAGATAATACAATATTTCCTCCGACTCTGGCACGGGCTGCAGGAGTAACCTTTGAAGCAGTTGACAGTTTTCTGGGTTTGCTCGGTAATCCGGTTGGTGTAAAAAGCTACAGGCCTTTCCATGCCACCGGAGAAGACTTCCTCCAGAATTACCTTGGAATGATAGGAATTCCCATGGACATTTCACCAGTTTTTCCAACAGACGGCAAGATGATACTGCTTACTGAATCAGCAAAATTTGATAAGGAAATTGTTCAAAAAATTAAGCAGCGCCTGCAGGACGGAAAAAATGTAATGATAACATCAGGCTTGCTAAGAGCTTTACAGGGAAAGGGAATTGAAGATATAGCTGAGCTTTCATATACCGACAGGAAAGCACTGGTAACGGATTTCAAGGCAGGATGGTTCGTGAACTGTAAGTCATCGGATGAAATACTTATTCCACAGATCAATTATCTGACAAATGATTCCTGGGAAGAAGTTTCAGCTATAAAGGGTGCCACGGGTTGGCCTATACTTCACAGGGCACAATATTCAAAAGCCAATTTGTATGTTCTTACCATACCGGAGAACTTCTCTGACCTCTACCTGTATCCTGCAGAAGTACTTAACCGGATACGGACTGTTGTAACCCAGGATTTTAATATTAAGCTGGAAGGTCCGTCACGTGTGAGTTTATTTTTATATGACAACGGAACCTTTATTGTTGAGTCTTTCCTGCCGGAACCGGTAACAGTAAGGGTTATTACTGATCAGAAAATAAATGCTATTGATGACCTGCTCACAGGTGAATTACTTAAAGGAACCCCATTACCGGTACCGCCCTTCAGAATGAGGCAGGTTACCCAGGGAAACAGTTTTGAAGTGACAATTAAACCTCATTCCTACAGGGTATTTAAAACCCGATAAGACTGCTGAAACCCACATGTGTTTCATACACAAACACAGGGAGGGGAGATTCCCTGCTGCCAGGGAATCTTAACAGGTATCCAGATGAATTTCAGGGCTACAGTCTTTAATGTCGGGGAAATTGATTATAAGAGTGCCGGCGAGATAATAAAAGAGCGTTTAGTGGCAATGTAGCTGAATATACCCGAAGCATGCTTTGAGGATTTTTTTATCCCAAAGCTGATCATCAGGGAAAGTCCCATATGCCTGCGGCTCTTTCCAATTCGATGAGAGCTGTACTATAGTCAAAAAGTGCTTCAATGTAATTCAGCTGGAGTTCGGTATAAGTACGTCTTGCGTTTAATACATCTATCAGTCCGCTTTCACCGTGCTGGTAAGAGTATATTCTTCCCTGAAGGATTTTCCCGGCATCTTCAACAAGCCCAAGATTATAATGCTCAAGTTTTTTATTCTGCGCAATAAAATTATTATATGCCTGAATCACTTCTGATATTATCTGCGATTCTGTTTCTTCATAAAAAGTCTGACTTTGCCTGATTGCCAGTTCAGCAGACTCAACAGATCCTTTGTTGAGGTTTGAAAACTTCAATGGTATTGCCAGTCCGGCGCTTAGTCCGTTATATGCAGGTGCAGGTGCTATTTCATTCTTTACTATTGAATTATATGAATATCCTGCTTCAAGGCTGAATTCAAAGGCACGGTTTGCTTTTAAAAGATTAAGGTATTTATCGGACACTTCTTTGTTTTTCACTGCAACCATCAGGTCGGCGCGGTTTCGGACAGCATTTATTAACAGGTCGTCGAGGTTGAAATCCCTGTGTTTAAGTGGGAAATCGCCTACAGGGTCGTTGATGGTATCATTGAATTTTTTACCCTCAAGCCTTGTAAGGTTTATCAACGTATTTTGCATATCGGCAAAGCTTTGATACACTTCCGAAAATTGTGATCTTGCTTCAAGCGACGATTGGAGGGCATCTATTTCTGATGCTTCTCCTGTACTGAACCTTATGCTGTCGGTAATGGCAAGCCTTGTGAGTTGTTCGCCTATTTCCTTTTGCAGGAGGTAAATTTTTTTTGATCTTAAACCTGAAAAATAGCTTAGAGCAGCTTCTGCCCGCAAATTCTGGAAATAAGTGTCAAGGATCAGCTGAGAAAGCTCAAGTTGAGATTTCGCCAGCGAAACATTTGCTCCACGTTTGTTGCCAAGGCTTACCGGATAACTCATTCCTGCTTCAAAGGACTGACCCATCTGAAGTTTCTTATCTTCATTATTTGAATATGCAAGGGAAATTTCCGGATCGGGGAACACTCTTGCCGCTTTAAGTTCTGCTACAGCAATGCTTACATTGAATTGTTCAGCAATGTATCCAAGGTTACCCTTCATTACACTTACCAGATATTGTGACAATGTGACGGGGCGGCTTGGGTAGATTGCTTCCTTCTGGGGAAATAAAATATCTGTTGTTGAGATTAATAGCAGTATTGATAAAATGGCTGATTTACAGATTTTCTTCATGAGTCTTAGGGGAATTTGTTGAATAGTGTCTGTTTAGAAACCGTTTCTCAAGCATATAATAAAGTGCCGGGAGCACCAGAAGAGTGATCAAAGTGCCGAATACCAGACCATAAACGATAACTGTTGCCAGGGGGCGCTGAACATCAGAACCAATGTTAGTTGACAATGAAGCCGGTACGAGGCCAAGAATTGCTACAGATGATGTCATCAGTATCTGGCGGAACCGATGAGTTGACCCTTTTATCACGGCATCTTTCAATTGTTCCCCCTTTCTCCTGAGGCGGTTTATATGGGAAATCATCAGAACGTCATTCATGGTAAAAATCCCGAACAGGGCAATGAATCCAACAGCTGAAGATACATTAAATGACATACCTGTAATATTGAGGGCAACCATTCCGCCGAAAACCGGAAATGGCAATAAAGCCATTTGAAGCCAGGCCTGGCGGAAATTACCGAAGCTCCAGAACAGAAGCAGGAACATCAGTGCCAGCGACAGGGGAACTATTAGAATCAGCCTTGCAAAGGCTCTTTTCTGGTTGTCAAACTGACCACTCCATTTTAAGTTAAATTCGTTATGATTATATGTTACATTATTTTCAATTGCTTTTCCTGCTTCTTTCAGGAATGATGTTATATCACGGTTGCGCATGTTGATCCGCACCGTCAGGAACCTGCTGTTCTCTTCACGATTGATTATTCCCGGGCCGGTAGTAGTTGTTATTTCAGCTATCTGCGATAAAGGTATTTTAGCCCCTGTTGCAGATGTCAGGAGCAATGAACCTATTTTTTCAGGTGTTTCCCTCGATTGTTCGTTATACCTGCATATAACATCATAAACCCTGTTACCTATAAAAACCTGAGATATTGCCTTGCCACCTATTGCCACCTCAATAAGCTCAGAAACATCTGATACATTCAGGCTATATAAAGCTATCATGTCGCGGTTTGCCCTGATCTGGAGCTGGGGAAGTGGTGGTTCCTGTTCAATGCTTACATCCCCGGCCCCTTTTATACCCGATACTGTTTTTACAATATCCTCAGCTATTCTTCTTGCTTCTTCCTGGTCCTCACCGAATATTTTTATTGCCAGATCACTATGCGATCCGGCTATTTGATCCATTACCATATCAATGATAGGCTGGGAAAACCCGATACTATATCCTGGGAGCCGGGCAAGGTCTTCAGTAAGTTCGTTTATAAGGTCGGTTTTTCTTTTGCCTTTTTTCCATTCCTTATATGGAATGAGGCCAACACCGCATTCTGCATGTGAAGTTGAAAAAGGATCGGTTCCTTCGTCATCTCTTCCTACCTGTGTCATTACATATCTTACCTCATCATATTTTATTATGTGGTTTCTAAGGGTATCTGCCAGGGCTTTGGATTTCTCGAGAGTTATTCCCGGGGGCATCTGAACCTGCAGCCAGAGTGAACCTTCATCAAGAGTTGGCAGAAAATCTTTTCCGACAGTGATTGACAGGATAATTGTTGCAGCAAGGATTATAGCCATAGGCAAAAATGTTTTTCCTGGCTTTTCAATCAGTTTTACAACGTACTGATGATATTTCTTTGTCAGATGCTCAAGCCATCTGTTCTTATAGACTTTCTGAGGCTTGCGGTAAATTATGAAAGCAAGGCCGGGAATGAGTAATAGGGCTACTGCAAGAGCTCCCAGAATTGCAAAACCAACCGTGTATGCCATGGGTGAGAACATCTTCTTCTCAATTCTTTCAAATGTAAAGAGAGGAAGATAGGCCATTATGATGATCAACATTGAAAAGAAAATAGGCTTTCCCATTTCCACGCAACGTTTTACAATATTATCCAGCTGTAGTTCTTCTCCGGGATTCTCTTCCCTCTTTTTCAGGACCGTTTCAAGCATCACAATCGAACCCTCCACAATTATTCCGAAATCAATGGCTCCGAGCGAAAGAAGGTTTGCCTGAATGTTTGTAAAATGCATGCAAATAAATGCGATTAGGAGAGAGAGGGGTATTGTTATGGCTATAACCAGTGCACTACGCCAGCTTCCCAGGAAGATTATCAAAACACCTATGACCAGTAGAACGCCGTAAAGAAGGGTATGGGAAACAGTATTAAGAGTTGCGTTCACCAAATGGGTTCTGTCGAGGAAAATATGGATATTTACATCATCCGGAAGGATATTCTCATTCAGTTCATCGATTGCTTTGTGAACATCTTCAAGCACTTTTGAGGGATTCTCATAACGGAGAAGCTGGATTATACCCTGAACGCTTTCACTGTAATCCCTTTCTCTGTCGGTATAGCCAAAAACACCTTTTCTTTCAAAATTGCCATATTTCAAAGTACCAAGATCGCTCAGATAAATCGGGATACTTTCGGTGGTTTTAACCACTATCTTTCCGAGATCATCAAGATCTTTGATAAGTCCCACTCCCCTTATAATGTACGTGAGATCACCCCGGTCAATCATACTGCCACCGGCATTTGCATTGTTTTTATTTATGTTTTCCACAACAGCACTTAGAGGTATGTCATATTTTTCAAGTCTGTTGGGATCAATCTCAATCTGGTATTGAGTTGTTATTCCTCCGAAATTCTGGACGTCAGCAACTCCCATAACCTGTTTCAGTCTGGGTATAACAACCCATTTTTGCAGATCAGTAAGTTCACGCAGGCTGTAGGTTGAGCTTTCTATTATATACCGGCAAATTTCCCCTGTAGGAGATGTGAGAGGATTAAGTTCTGGTATGGCACCAAAAGGAAGTTCGATGCCGTTTATTCTTTCCTGGACTCTTTGACGGGCCCAGTAATCGTCAACACCATCTTTGAATACGAGTAGTATCGAGGATATGCTGAAAAGATTCTTGCTTCTCATGGTTACCAGACCTGGCATCCCATTGAGTTCACGCTCAAGAGGTATAGTTATCTGCTGCTCAATTTCTTCAGCTGCAAGGCCGGGGACCTGCGTTACTACCTGTACAGTTACATCGGCGATATCCGGATAGGCATCAATTGGCAGTTGGAACCAGGAATAGACACCTATGCATGCAATAAGGATAAAACATGTGGCAATTAACAGTCTCCTGTTTAAAAAAAGTCGGAATAATTTTTCCATTTTATCAGATTTTTATTGGAGATAAATACCTCCATCTGAGACAATTACCTCACCAGGTTTAAGCTCATGATGCACTATCATCTTATTTTCAGGAAGTGAGGTGACTGTTATATTCCTTTTTATGTAAGTGCCTGGTTCAATTTGTACGAACAGAAAAGGTCTGTCAGAGCCCTGGAGTACTGAACCGGAAGGGATAATTATTGCATCATTCACCCTGTGATAGAACCTGGTGGTTACAAACATCCCGCATTTAAGAACCTGTCCCGGATTATCGCATTTGATATATACTTCGACAGACCGGGTTTGTTCGTTCATTATGTTACCGATATAATCAACAGATCCTTTTAAAGATCTTTCCGGCATGCTTGCAGTGAATATTTCCACCTGATCCTGGTTATTTACAGCTCCGAGATCCTTTTCCTTTACCGATGCTATTACCCATATTTTATTTAAATCGGCAATTATTACAACAGGATCTGAGTCGGCTTTGATATATTGGCCAACAACGATGTCTGTCTTTACTACCTCGCCTGAAATAGGAGATCTCACAATAAGCGGACTGCCCAGGTCAGCATTGCATGGATCCAGGTTAAATATTTTCAGTATTTCTGCTGTTTTTTCATATTCCTTGTCAGCCAGGTCGAATTCAAGCTTTGCCTCATCATATTCTTTGCTTGAACTTATGCCCTTTTCCATAAGTTCTTTTTTTCTGAGGTAGTTTCTTTCAGCCAGTTCTCTTTCACGGCCTGCCTGATGAAACATTCTCACAGATTCCAGGTAATCCGAAGAACTAATCTGAAACAAAGGTGTTCCTGTTGTTACTTTTTGTCCGAGTTTTATGAAAGATTTTACAATCCGTCCTTCAAATGGCGCTGCGACTTCAGCTTTATGACCTGCAATCGGTTTTACAACACCTGTAGTTGTAAACTGAACAGTATATTGCTGTGGATTGACAGTATACGTTTTCATTTTTGTCAGAATTGCCGAGCCCGATGGTACAAAAACAGTATCACCACCAGTAATGATTGAACCAGATTCAACATGGTTTTGAGCATTTTTTAAACGGCTCCGCAGGTGTTCCATTCTGCCACGTTCATTACTCATGGATACCTGGGTATCATTTGCAGTATTTCGGCAGGAGGTGAAGATTAACAGCAAGATACAGGCAAGGAAGGATGTTTTATTCATTCTGTTCGGTTTGATGTAAATTAAGATGAAATACAACAAGAGCTTTGGCATATACGAATGATGGACAACAAAAAAAGAAGGGAAATTTAACCTATCACTGATTAGGAGGTCCTCTCAAAAAATAAGGGGAGTGATTTAATCCTGAAGCTGATTCATTTATCGATTTGAATATTATCATCCCGGTGTGAACGAGGATAATTGTAAAAGCAAGGAAGGGGAATAGAATATCGGATATGAAGTTGTTAAGTTGATATACAAGTAAATAGCCTGAATCACAAAGATTATGCATGGGTTTGTCATCCATTCCTAATTTGAAGGGATGTGAATGAACAACAATATTTCCTTCATACAGGTGAGTATGATCAAAAAAACTTATACTCCAGAAAAATCCGACGAATAATACAAACAATAAACAACCCGGTATGTTAACGGAACACTTCCTCAAAAAAGTTGTGTTTAATAATTGAAACAAATATAAGTTAATAATGATGAATTTGTATTTCTGACATGTGAATCAGTGAAAATAATTAAGAATTTTGCGCGGCTTTCTGTGACGGGTTCAAATAGTTATTCCGGCAGGTTATCGGGCTTTCTCCTTGCAAAGATATATGCCTTTAGTTAGTCATTAACGGGCCCGAATAAATTTAGACAGACATTCATTATGAGTCTCAATGTAATTATTTATTGTATTGAAGATACGGGCAATCTTATTTGTTTCTGGAAGAGATTTTCTTAATAGTTCAATATATCCGCGCTTTTTAACACAATCCAGTGTTGGCTTGAAATTTATATCGTAAATCAATCCTGCCTGCAGTAGTTTTATATCATTTACATTATTTACGTGCATTATGTTAACTATGTGTTTATTAATCAGAGCCTCATAAACAGATCTGGAAATTTCAGGAGTATCAGGTAATTCAAGAACAAGGGCTGAATTGATCTCCCTGTCTTTCCTGTTGTAATAGTCAGTTACTACTCTCCAGATGTCAAGTTTATCCGCATCGCGTATCAGTCTTGAGTAGAAAAGACATACATCTTCTTCACTATCAGGTAATGCAGGAAGATTATGATTTTTTATTGAGCAGAAAATCAGTTTTTGAAGTTCTTCGTCAAGTTCTCCCAAAACATTATGTTCTTTAAGTATCTTAATACCCAATTCGGCATGGTTTACTGATTTATGGTCTGAGAAGGTTTTGTATCTGTAATATTGTTCGAACCTGCCGATATCATGAAAAAGTGCAATTATTTCTGCCAGGTGGATCTCATGTGTATCAAGCCCCAGTTCTTTACTCAGGTCAATAATTTCTTTTATAACCCTTTCGGTGTGTTCCTCCTTGATAATGATGGTTGTTTGTAACTCATCATTATCATTTTTAAATGTTCCAACATAGTTTTTGAACCAGTCTTTTAGCTTTTGAACCAGTTCTTTATCAATTATGATTTTCATCAGTAAATAATTTTGTTTTTAATAGCCTGATGGAACCCACATGATTGAAGATGAATTATTTTCATTGGTGTTTGTGATTTGGATCAATCATGTGGGTTTCATATTTCATTTTTTATTATTCGAAAGTGTATTCCTGGTATTGGAAGCTTGTTATAACAGGATTGTTTTTTGAATTGAATTTTAACTTTTTCTGCTTTTGTCCACATTTCCTGATGCTTCAAATCTTTTTTAAGTAAGCCGGGAAAGCAAAATTATATGAACCGATGTTCAAATAAAAATTCAAACGAAATTTGAATATAATATTTGAGAATTCATTACGTATTTGTATTTGAATTCAATCATGTGGGTTTCACTGCAGTTTAATAATTTCATAAATGGAAGAAGGATGTTATATTATTGTTTGACCTTCCGGTTTATCAAGATTTTAACGATACGCATCTGGTAGCAAAAAATGGTATCTCACTGAATTTTTCAAAAGATTTCAATTCGTAAGATTTGATTTTTCTATAAATTGTAAATTCAATATATTTCTTCCTTTGCTTAACCATTAACTTGCTGCCACGACTGAAGAATAATTGCCGATGATCAGTGTTAAGATAATTACCCCTGAAAAAACCGGCATCATAAAAACAACTGCCGGTTTGCCTTTGTTGGATATCTTAAGGAATAACGGAATGGATATTCATGCTCCTTGCGGAGGAAAAGGGACTTGCGGGAAATGTACCGTAAAAATCACCGGAGAAGGAGATGTGTTGTCGTGTAGATATTTTCCCGACAGGGATATTGAGGTAATTTTGCCAGGGAGAGTTGAAGCCAATATACTGTCCCGTCAGACTGAATTCCTTGAGGACCTGCCATTAAGCACGGGTTCTGGCAGTCATCTTACACCAAGCCCCATTGGAGCAGCCATTGATATCGGTACAACAACAGTGGTAATCTATTTTTTGAATCTTTTAACAGGGCAGATAGAAAAGATATCGTCGTTTTTGAATCCACAAAAAGCGTATGGAGCTGATGTAATCACCAGGATATGTTACTGTCAGGAACAGGAGAACGGATTATCGGTGCTGCACCGGTCAATTATCGACGCAATAAACCATGAGTTCGCTGCTTTCGTCACACAAAAGGGGATGAAGCCTGAAAATCTCGAAAAGGTAATAATAACAGGCAATACAACAATGCTGCACATCTTTTTAGCTGAGGATCCGGTTCCGATTGCCCTGGCACCATTTACGCCCCGATTTACCGGTAAACAAACCAGAAGCGGATATTCAGCTGGAATAAAGATAAATACTGATGCCACAGTGGTTACTTTACCTGTTATTTCAGCTTTTGTTGGTGCTGATATTGTGGTCGGACTATCAGCATTGAAGGATAAGTACAAAAATTATCTCTTTATAGATATTGGAACCAATGGCGAAATTGCTTTGGTAACGGATGACGGTGTATTGGCATGTGCTACTGCGGCGGGTCCGGCTTTTGAAGGCGCAAACATATATTCTGGTATGGCTGCAGTGTGTGGTGCTGTTTCAGGATTTACGGATCCGGAAAACATTGAAGTGATTGGCAACTGCAAACCAGTAGGAATATGTGGTTCCGGAATTGTAGATGTTGTTGCGTATCTGTTACGTATCGGTTTGATAGATGAAACGGGTTTCCTGAAGGAACCGTTTTTCATCGGAAGTGACATGAATATTGAAGTAACCCAGCAGGATATTCGCGAAATACAACTGGCTAAATCGGCAATTTATTCCGGCATCAAAATTCTGATGAATAAAGCCGGATTATCATTCGGTGACATCGATGCCTTGTTTTTGGCAGGAGGCTTCGGTAATTATATTAATACAAGGTCGGCAACTGAAATAGGTTTATTGCCGTCTGAGCTGAAAAACAGAATTTATCCTGTTGGCAACAGCGCCGGCATAGGCGCACTTCAGTTCCTGAAATCAAATGCCTTTGAGAAAAAAATCAATTCTACTGTTGAAAATGCTCAATATATAGAATTGTCGAATGTTGATGAATTCCCCCTGGAGTTTGCTTTAAATATGAACTTCTGAAAAAACAGCTCACTTTCTTCAGGCGCGATAAGCGTTGTTTATAATCAGCTCATATATCAAAAACTATCAGGTATTGTGATTCTTATGATTTGTTCTCTGTCTTTGAGATGATAATTTCAGATATCTGTTCAAATGCGGTAACAACAGTTTTGTTCTCCTGGCTGAAAGCACTCAGTCCTTTGTCGGCAGCTTCTCCCAGTTCCATAACCAGTGGTATCTGTCCAAGCAAAATAGTATCAAACTCTTTTGCAAGCTTAAGTCCGCCTCCCTTCCCAAAGATGTAATATACTTCATCGGGGTGTTTCGCGGGAGTAAACCACGACATGTTTTCAATCACTCCCAATAAAGGTACTTTGAGGTCTGGGTTTGTGAACATGGAAGCTGCCTTGCGCGCATCGTTTAGTGATATTTCCTGGGGGGTTGTGACTATCACCGCACCGGAAAGATTTAGCTTCTGAATCGTAGTAAGCTGGATATCACTTGTTCCCGGAGGAAAATCAATTATCATATAATCAGTTTCTCCCCATTCTGTGTTTTCAAAAAGCTGGGTGACAGCTTTACCGGCCAGTGGACCTCTCCAGATAAGGGATTGGCTGCGGTCAATAAAGAAGCCTATAGACATTATTTTAACTCCGTATTTTTCAATCGGGAATATCACTTCCCTTTCTCCAATAACCGTAACATCTGGTCTGGCATCTTCAATGCCAAACATTTTAGGTATTGACGGCCCGAAAATGTCTGCATCAACAAGCGCAGTGCTGAGCCCGTTTCTTGCAAATGAAACAGCCAGGTTTGCAGAAACAGTTGATTTTCCAACACCACCTTTACCCGATGCAACAACAATAATGTTCTTAACCCCCTTCATCGGGATTTTTTCAAATAGATTACTCATATTTTTTGATTTAGGATTCTGTTCCATATTGATTTTATTTTTTGCTTATTTCAAGATCGGGATTATATTTCGTTAACTTTTTCCTTGTATCGTCGCCTTTGCAATTCCCCGGTGAATTCAAGCTTGCAGGCGATGAATATATCGCTTTTTATGCACCAATCTTCAATCTTTTCGCATGTGTATGAGTTAAGTTCATGTTTATTGATGATAACTTAAGCGGGCAGAGGTTTTTACATATGCCGCTGCTGAAATCAGAGATATAGCCGTAAAGCATATTCATCTGCCCGCTTTTTTCAATGATTTTATTTTTCCGGTCTGTTATGTTGTCGGCATACAGGCAGGCAATAATCCATGGTTCAATCAATATATGCGATACAATCTACCTGCACAAGTATGCCGTCGCGGCCCATCTGGTCAATGCCTGCGCCGCTGTAGGAACGGACAGGTTTGGGGTCCGGAAAGAAAGTTGCATAAACCTCATTCAATGCTACGATGTTCTTGTTTGGTTCAGCCACAGTCATATGCACCTTCAATACATTTGCCATGGAGGTGCCGGCCTTCTCAAGCATGTTTTTCATATCAGTAAGAGCACTGTGAATTTGAACTTTTATATCACCTGGCTCTGCCCTCCTGTTGGCATACCATCCTCCTATACCACTTACAAAAACAAGGTGTCCCGACCTGATGCACATCGACAATGGGGCAGTGGTTGGATATACACTGGGGATGGCAACCTTTTTGGGGGTCCATTCATCTGTATTTGTCTCTTTGGACTTTTTAGACATCTCGTTACCCATTGCTCCTGCAAGAGGCAGGACTGTTAAACCTTTTACTACTTCTCTGCGTTTCATTTTACTTGCTTTAAATTAATTAGTTTTTCTGGTCAATAAGATTTTCAAATGTTTTTTTCATTTTGGCAAAATTACAGGTTCTTTGTCAAATTCCTCATTGATCCCGAAGTTTCATATGGATTATTCAACTTGAGCGAATCATAGAATTCCCATGAATATGTTTCAAATGTCATACTGTATTTTGCAGGGCTATCATTTTAATTTTCAGTGATATTTATTCAAAGGAAAACAATGGATGGAAGTTGAAAAATCATTCTTGCAGAACTTATAAACAGACTTTACGTATTGTTTGAAACAAAACCTGAGCCGTGATTAGCGGATGATAACTGTTTTTGCCGGTGATTTTTTTCTTTCCGGGCTGCAAAATATGAAGCTTTTGTTTATATTAGAATGGGTGAAATGATAAAGATTAAAATCATTCCACATGGTTCCTGAGCCTTAAGGTGGCAAGTACACATTTAACATTTTATAAAAACTGAGTTATGAAATCAATTTTAAAGAAAATTGCCGATCAGAACCGGCAAATGGAAGCAGCTGAAAAAGCTGCAATTAATGCAGAAATTGCAAATCCTGCTACAACAAGCGACCGTAGGAATTTTTTAAAGAAAGCTGCACTGGGAGGGATTGCTCTTGGGGGTATGATGAATCTGTCGATAGAGGATACTATTGCGCAGACAACTTCAAAAGTGCGGCGTTCATCTGCTCCCTCAGAACTGAAGATTACAGATATGAGGACCGCCAAGACTGCCGTGATGGGTGGTACAACCATTGTCAGGATTGATACAAACCAGGGTATTTATGGTTTGGGAGAAGTAAGAGATGCTGCTGATTCGCGTTATGCACTGATGCTGAAAAGCAGGATCCTGGGAGAGAACCCTTGTAATGTGGAAAAAATTTTCAAGATAATCAGGCAGTTTGGTTATCATGGCCGCCAGGGAGGCGGTGTTTGTGCTGTTGAAATGGCATTATGGGATCTTTGCGGCAAAGCCTATGACGTACCGGCCTGGCAGCTGCTTGGCGGAAGATACAGGGACAAAATCAGACTTTATGCTGATACCCCCAGCGGCGCTAGTCCCGATCAGCAACGGGAACGCATTAAATACCGTACTGTTGACCAGGGCTATACCTGGCTGAAGATGGATCTGGGCATAAGGAGTATAATGCATATCCCGGACACCCTCGTCAATCAGGCTTATTGGACAGAAAATGACCGTTTAATGAGGGAGATCAACAATCACTACATGACTTACGGAAGGACTCTTCATCCCTTTACCCAGATTCAGATTACCGACAAGGGCCTGGCCGAAATGGAAAAGATAGTTGCCCAGGCCCGCGATCTTGTTGGATGGGAGATACCCATTTTTACAGACCATTTCGGGCATTTTGATTATAACAACGGGATAAGATTGGGCAGGGTACTTGAAAAATACAGGCTGGCCTGCATGGAAGATATTGTTGCGTGGTTCTATACCGAACAATGGAAAAAGCTATCAGATGCCCTGGAAACTCCGATGATGACAGGGGAAGACATATATCTGCTGGACGGATTTAAACCTCTGATTGATATGCAGGCAGTTGATATAGTTCATCCTGACCTTGCAACTTCAGGTGGCCTTCTTGAAACTAAAAAAATTGGTGATTATGCTGAAGAAAATGGAATAGCCATGGCATTGCATCAGGCCGGAACGCCTGTTTCCTTTATGGCCAACGTGCATTGTGCAGCAGCTACTCAGAATTTTCTGGCTCTTGAACATCATTCGGTGGATATCGAATGGTGGGAGAGTCTGGTAAAAATGACAGGTAAAAAACCAATTATTGAAAAGGGATTTGCTCCTGTTCCTCTTGATTCACCCGGCCTGGGAATTGAACTAAACGAAGAGGTCGTGAAACAGCATCTCAGGCCCGACGAACCCGGATATTTCCTGCCTACTCCTGAATGGGATCAGCGTCGTTCTGCCGATCACCTCTGGAGTTGATTTTGCTTCTTCCGATGGCAGGTTGAACAGGCAACCTGCCATCAGATTATTATATTAGGTTTAGGAATGCTATTGCGGCAAAACAATGCTGTTGACGACTGCTAATGATTTGCCGCAAATTATTATGCTTTTGAATTGAGCCTCATTGCTTTTTCTGCTATTGGCGGATGTGTGCTTAAAACATTCTGCAGCCCTGAGATTTTAGCACCTCCCTTGTCAGCAGTATCTCACCGGGTGCGTGAAATGACCATTCGCAACAGCTTGCCGGCGATTATGAACAGAATTTTCGGAAAGGAGAGTAACAGAAATGTTTTAAAACTGCTTCTCGTAGATTTGTTTATAATTCTGATCTGTTTGCAGATTGATAATGGATGTCAGGATTTCCTGAGAATCTCGATCGCTTTGTTCCAGTCATCTGTGGGAGTTCCGTTTTCTCCCCGCCTTATGCGTTCGTTATAGATTTCATAAGCTTTTTTGCTGATTTCTGCTTCGCTTGGTTCAGCTTTACCCGTAGTAATCTTCCTGCTCCTTGCAGCTGTTTCCTTTGTGCCTTTGCTGCTTTTTTCTGACTTAACAGCCGAAGTTGTTTTCTTTGGCTTACTGCTGGCCTTAACTACTGATTTTTTCATCATTTCGAATTTTAATTATTATAACGAAATTTAGATCTGGCAAATTTACATGAATTATTTTATCTTTTGATTTTCTAAATTTACTGAATGCTTAAAATTATCAGGTAACTGTTATCTACAGGTATTTAAACAACATCTTTTACTTTATTGTTAAAATATTAACACTATATCATGAAGAATTATTCAAGAAGAAAATTTGTTGAGACAACAGTAATAGGTGGTGTCGGAGCCGGTATATTTCCAGGATTGGCTGACAGCCGGAAAAATATTAGTAAAATCTGTCCGGAAGATGTGTCTGACCCTGCCGGGTTAAAAGTACCGGAGCAAACACCAGGTCGGGTTTATGAAGCCGGCAAGGATATATTGCCGCCACGTTTTGATACCATGCGTCCTGTCAGGGATAAACATAGTATTACTGTAACTGTCGGACAGGACTGCGGAGAATTCAGGGGCAATGATGACAAGATTCTGCAGGCAGCTGTGGATTATGTTGCGGGCCTGGGTGGTGGTACGGTAAGTATTATGCCGGGAGTGTATACCATGCGGAACTCCCTCTTCCCAAGATCGGGTATAACAATAAGAGGTTCAGGGGAAACGACAATCCTCAAAAAATGCGCAAGTGTCAGCTCAAAATTGATTCGTGAAGCTGACTGGTATGAATACTGTGTACAGGTTGAGCGCCCTGAAGGCTTCACTGTGGGAGGGGGACTGGCATTGAGCAGGGATGATAAAGATCCGAGAGAAGTGCGTTTTTTTACAATCACAGGAATAAGCAATAATGTCCTTTTCCTTGACAAGCGAACCGAGCATAATTACTGGATGATGGAATCAGCCCGCGCAAGTACACGTTTTTCAATAATTTATGGATTCAATGTTGATAATGTAGTTATAAGTGATCTTGTGCTCGACGGCAACAGGGACGAAAACGAGCATGTTGACGACAATTATGCATCTGCGCTTTTTATGCAATACTGTAACAGATGGAATTTAAAAAATGTGACTGCACGTAACTATAACAGCGACGGATTCAGCTTCCAGGTATGTGATGACATTCATTTTGAAGACTGCTCAGCAATAAATAACGCTGACCTGGGCTATCATCCGGGAAGCGGATCGCAACGTCCGGTCTTTATTCGCTGTACCGCAAGGGGCAACAGCCAGGGATTTTTCTGGTGCTGGGGCGTATGCGACGGCATTGCGGAAGATTGCCTGGCGGAAGGTAATGCCAGATACGGAATCAATTTTGGTCATAGGGATACCGATAATATAATAAGGAATTGTATTGTTGAGAACAATGGCGAAACTGGCATAATTTTCAGGGAGGAACCTAATGAATACCGTACCGGCGACAGAAACCTTATTGATGGATGTATTATTCGGAATAACGGAAATGCAGGGCCAGGATTGGGAATCGATATTCAGTACAAGACCAGTGATATTATAATACGTAACTGCAGGTTTGAGAACCGCAAAGGGGGTCTTCAGCATACCGGAATTCGCATCGGACAGGATGCAGAACGCATTAAACTGGAAAGCAATACTTTCTCGGGGATTAAGGTTCAGGTTGAGGACCTGAGAACCAGGGCTAAAATTTAAAAACAAATGATTTATTGTCATAATTCAATTATTTAAGGGTTTTAAACGTTACCCAAAAGTGAATTTGGCTTTTTATCCGGCCACAGATTGGCTCCCCGGCTTAAAGTTGGTTGTTCAAAGCTAATTTAAGCGACAAATTGACACTAACCATAATACAGTCATGCCATTATGGCGCTTATGTTGTTTTCATTTTTTCTGATTTTCAAAATATGGTTTTAGAACATGACAATATTTTCATATAAAACCATATGGTATTTTTTTTGACATGACACGAGTTCAGAAAAATATGTTTAACAATAATAATGGAGGAAAATAAAATGGCAATAAACAGATTATCAGATCGTTTACCGTCTTTATTAGACCGGTTTTTGGAAAATGACATGTTCGACTGGTCGAGCCGTCATTATTCAGATACAAATACAACGCTTCCGTCTGTTAATATTAAGGAGAGTCCTGATGAATTTGAGGTTGAGGTTGCTGCTCCGGGATTAAAGAAAAATGATTTCAGGATCGAGCTTGATCATGACCACCTTACTGTTTCGTCAGACAGGAAAGATGAAAATGAAACTATAGAAGGCCAGCATTTTACACTTCGGGAATTCAGCTATCAGTCCTTCTGCAGGTCGTTCAAATTGCCAAATACGGCTGACAGTGAAAAGATAGGAGCAAAATATGAGAACGGCATTCTAAGGATAGTTATCCCCAAAAAAGAGGAGGCAAAACCAAAGCTTGCAAGGACAATTGAAATAAAGTAAAATTATTCATGACAGATGCCATGTTCAATACTCTTTCGCGTTCCGCTTCGGCGGGCGCGAAAGGTATTGTTAATTCCCTGTTGCTTATCTCGGAATCCGGCGTCCGAAGCTTTCTCTGCTGTTTAATGCTGTTTGCCACGTTAATGCTGTAGCTTGGCATTTATCCGTTTGTGATAATTCGCATCGGATATTAGAATCATGGCAGTTTCACTAATGAAACCCACATGTATTTCATATACAAACACGTATGTATATAATTATCAAACATGTGCGGTTCCATCCGACCATTAAAATAAATTATATGCGGATGAAATTCATAAATGATTCTCCTGATTTTTAGTACAGGATAGCTTTCCTTTTCACTAGTTTTAATAATTTAATCCCGTTTTTCAGATATATTTAATCATAAACCGGTTCTGTATGGATATTGTCATTGAAAACCTTACAAAAAGATTTGGAAATCAGAAAGCAGTGGATAATATTTCTCTTAAGGTGGCCACGGGAGAAATACTTGGATTTCTTGGACCCAATGGTGCCGGAAAAACCACCACAATGAAGATAATCACTAATTTCATTTCCGCGGATGAAGGCAAAGTATTTATCGGCGGAAAGCTGATAGATGATCATCCGCTGGAAATCAAAAAGCACATAGGATATCTTCCAGAGAGCAATCCCCTGTATCCCGATATGCCCGTTATGGATTACCTGGAATTCTGTGCAAGAATTAATAATATTGACAAGCAACTGATTGAAAGCCGTGTAATTGAAATGATCAGGATCACTGGACTTAACAGGGAAAAACATAAAAAGATCGGAGAACTCTCAAAAGGCTACAGGCAAAGAGTAGGCCTTGCACAGGCAATGATACATGATCCTGAAATATTAATACTTGATGAGCCCACATCAGGCCTCGATCCGAACCAGATTGCTGAAATACGCAAACTTATACGTGAACTGGGCCGGGAAAAGACTGTAATTCTGAGTACTCATATTCTGCCTGAAGTTGAAGCAACATGCGACAGGATTTTCATTATAAACAAAGGGAAACTTGTTGCCGACGGTACAGCCGAGAGTCTTAAGAAACAGGCTCAGGGATCGGACATTCTGAGGGTAAGGATTGAGGATGGTGATCCTGACCAGATATTTAAATCGCTCCAGAGCATCCATTCTGTGACCATGGTCGATTTCGCCGACCGAAATATGAACAAATTTGATGTTCATTGCAGGGCCGATAACGTAAAACGGGAAATATTCCGGTTGTGTGTAGACAAACACTGGGTACTGACCGAAATGACACCTTTTGAAACCAAGCTTGAGGATATTTTCAGAGAACTTACAATGAACTAACATTTATTGTATTATGAAACCCACATGTATTGCATACACAAACACGCATAGGCGGAATGAATGGAGAACGGAACATGTATTTTTTGCTTTCTGCCAGAAAGCGTGCTTATAACCGTAAAATCAAAAACTTTTATACACATGAAAAATGTATGGGTAATAGCTAAACGTGAATTTAATTCATTCTTTGACTCTCTTATTGCTATTATTATGATAGTGCTTTTTCTGGGATTCACAGGGTTTTTTACCTGGATAACAGGCTCTGATATATTTCTTGTGGGACAGGCTAATCTCAGGTCATTTTTCGGGATTGCTTACTGGACCCTTTTCTTTTTTATTCCCGCTCTTACAATGCGCCTGCTGGCTGAAGAGAAGAAAACCGGGACAATAGAGATCCTTCTTACAAAACCTGTTACCGACAGACAGGTAATACTTGGAAAATACCTGGCAACAGTTCTCCTTATTGCTGTAACACTTGCATTTACACTGCCATATGTAATCACTGTTGCAAAGCTCGGTAATATGGATTTAGGAGGAACTATTTGCGGGTACCTTGCATTACTATTGATAAGCGCCGCTTATGCAAGTATTGGTATTTTTGCCAGTAGCCTGACCAATAACCAGATAGTGGCTTTCCTGCTTGCACTTTTCATAGGCCTTTTTTTCCATGTTATATTCCAGATTGTCGCTTCCGGCATGAAAGGCCTGTTAGGCCAGGTAATAAATACACTTAGCATGACTGTCCATTTTGAAAGCCTTTCGCGGGGAGTACTTGATTCCAAAGACCTTGTTTACTTCGGATCGCTGATTTTCATGGGACTATTCCTTGCTGAAGTATCATTGTCCAAAAGAAATGCATATAAGTAAAATCGGAAGTTTTTTGTTTACACAAACAAAACATGATATAATATGAATAAAACAGCCAAAATATCCTCAACCATACTCCTCACGGCAGCTATAGTGATTATTGTGAATATCCTTGCAGAGAACTACAAGTTCCGGCTTGATCTTACCGAAGGAAGGGAATACACACTGAGCCCCGCTACACGCAATATCCTGAAAAACCTTGAGAAACCGGTTACGGTAACCGCATATTTTTCAAAAGACCTGCCCCCAAATATAGGCAACATTGCCGGTAACCTCAGGGATATGTTGATTGAGTACAGCAACAGGTCAAAAGGGATGTTGGTTTACAGGTTTGTAAATCCAAATGAAAATGAGGAAACTGAAAGTGAAGCGGTTAATAATGGCATCGGACCGGTAATGATCAATGTCAGGGAAAAAGATGAAATAAGGCAGCAGAAAGCATATATGGGAGCAATTGTTTCAGTGGGAGAAGAAAAGGAGGTAATCCCCTTCTTTCAGCCGGGAGCTGCCATGGAATATGCTTTATCGACAGCAATTAAAAAATTGTCTGTTGTTGAAAAGCCAGCCGTTGCTATTATCGGAGGACATGGGGAAGCTTCAATAGAAGAACTTTCTCAAGTCTGTGCAGGACTAAGCGTTCTTTACAGGATCGACCCTCTGAACATGACAGATTCTACAGATATTCCGGAAAACTACAAAACAATTGCAATTATTAGACCTGTAGATACCATATCACAGATCCAGATTGAAAAGCTTGATAATTTTCTTGCTCGTGGCGGGAATATTTTCCTCGCACTGAACAGGGTGAGTGGTGATTTCTCTACTGCTACCGGAAGAAGCGTCAGGACAGGCTTTGAAGATTGGCTGATGACCAAGGGACTCAATGTTTCAGATGACTTTATAATTGATGTTAATTGCGGAAGTGTAACATTGCAGCAGCAACAGGGCAATTTCATAATGACTTCTCAAATCTCGTTCCCTTATCTTCCGGTCATAACAAATTTCGCCGACAATCCTATTACAAAGGGACTGGAAGAGGTCAGCCTTCAGTTTGCAAGCCCTGTTACATATTCCGGAGATAGTTTGAAAAGATTTTCTCCCCTGGCTTTTTCTTCAGATAAATCGGGTACAATTAAATCTCCTGTATATTTTGATGTACAGAAACAATGGACACAAAATGACTTTCCATTGTCGGGTATCGCAGTAGCAGGGATTCTTGAAGGTAAACTGTCGGGAGACATGGATTCAAAAATAGTGCTTGTTACTGATGGCGACTTTGCAGTGAACGTATTACAAAGAGGAAGTCAGCTTCCTCCCGATAACGTAAGCCTCCTTGTCAATTCCATTGACTGGCTGTCAGATGAAACAGGTCTTATAGATCTTAGAACGAAAGAAGTAACTTCACGTCCAATAAGGGAAATCTC
The DNA here is from genome assembly GCA_040769065.1 of Bacteroidales bacterium. Lineage (GTDB taxonomy): Bacteria > Bacteroidota > Bacteroidia > Bacteroidales > VadinHA17 > LD21. Next base: position 2,418,854 of record JAXGLU010000001.1, on the reverse strand, counting down.
TGACACGGCAAAAACACTGATCAAATGGATCAACTTTCTGCTACCAATACTCCTTGTAATAGGTTACGGTTTTATCAGAATGCAGATCAACAGGAACAAAAGGATTAAAAGAATGGAGGTTAATTATGAGTAAGAGATTTGATAACAAAAGATTGCTGTATATATTGGCCGGATTGGTACTGGTGCTGATTCTGACAACAGTCTTCAAAACAAATCGGCAAAGATCTAATATCGGCAGTAAACTTTTTGATATTGATACTGCTGCAGTACATAAGATTGTCTTTATCCCCAGAAAAACTGCAGGCGAACCTTTTGAATTTGTGAAAGACGGTAGTAAATGGACTATTAATCAGGGAAATGTTACTGCAAAGCCCAAAAGCAATGCTGTTGGTAATATTTTATCGGGAATATTGGAAATCAAGCCGCAAAGCCTGGCAGCTGTCGACAGATCAGCATTTAAGGAATATGAACTTACAGATTCCCTGGCTACCAGGGTCACATTGCTCGGGAAAAACGAAAAAATCCTTGCCGATGTGATGATCGGAAAATTTACCTACAGGCAGACAGGGAGCCCATACCAATATGGCGGGAACAGTATAGCCGGAACAACTTATGTGAGAATTTCCGGCGAAAATAAAATTTATTCCGTCGACGGTTTTTTGGCTCTATCATTTAGCGGAGCATTCAACGACTGGCGTGATAATACACTCCTTGATTTCAAAAAGGAAGATGCTACAAGGATAACTTTTAATTATCCCGCCGACAGTAGTTTTGTACTGGAGTTCAGAAACTCAGCCTGGTTTGCCGGCAACCATCCTGCAGATTCATTGATTACGTCGGGTTATATCAATTCGTTAAGTAATATTCGCGGGGAGAATTTCATGGATGATTTCAGGCCAGTTACTGCTCCGGCTTATCAACTCAGCATTGAAGGCAACAATCTGACGAATTTGTCAGTTAAATGCTACAACCTTGAGGATCAGGATGAGTTTGTTATTACGTCCGGCATAAACCCCGAAACATATTATAAATCCAAAAAAGAAAGCCTGTTTAAGGATCTGTTTAAACCCGTAAGCTATTTCCGGAAACCCTGAAGGAAGAATCAGAACACCTTTCTGAGGAATAAGAGGACTAAAATGCCTGCTTGCCATATTTCCTTGTATCAAATGATTTTTATATATTTGTTGACATTAGTTAATGAAATTTATAATAACCTGATAATCTGAATATAATAAAAATGAAAATGACGAAAAGCCTGACAGTTGTATTTTTAGCCTTTGCATTTATATTTACTAATATCAATGCTCAGGAACGGAATGATGTAATTAAGGTATATAATGAAGGAGCAAAATTGATGAAAACAGACCTTCCTGCTGCCATAAATGCCTTTGAAAATGTGATTACCATTTCCGACCAGGTTGGCGAATCAGCAAATGATCTGAAACAGAAAGCGATGCAGGTGTTACCGGGGTTATATATAAATTCAGCCATTAATGTAGTGAAGGAAAACAAATCTGTAGCAGAAATAGTTCAGGCTGCAAAAGTTGCGGTAGCTGCCACCGATAAATATGGAACTGCAACTCATAAGGAAACTGCAAAAAGATTAATGGTACAGGCTTATAATATAATGGGCACCAATTATTTTACCGAAAAGGAATATGAAAATGCCCTGTTGGCTTTCGATTCTCTGCTGATTGTCGATCCCGATTATAGCAATGCGATCTATAACAAAGCATTGGTTTACAGGAGCCAGAATAACTCCGAAGCCTTTGAGGAAGCGATTGATCTGTACCTGTCGAAGTTGGCTCCCGGAACTGATGATGAAAGGTCAAAACAGGCATCAGCCATGGCACTTGAGTATTTCCGTGCCGCAGGATCGCAGGCCAATCAGGCTGAAAATCTCGATGAAGCTCTCCTTCTTCTTAATAAAGCAGCAAAATACGGCGACGACAAGGATCTTTTCTATTTCTTTGCCGATGTCTATAACAAGCAAAGTAAATTCGACAGCGGTGTGGAATATGCACAGAAAGGGCTGGAAATGGAAACCGACGATGCTGAAGCCAAAGCTAAGTTTTATTTTCAACTGGGACTGGCCCAGGCTGGCAAAGGACAAACAGCTGAAGCTTGTGCTTCGTTTAAAAATTCCTTATACGGACCTTTTGCTGAACCTTCGAAGGCTCAAAGAACAAACCTTAAGTGCCAATAATCTTCAGGGATTACTACAGGGCTTGTATGCTCTGAATTAATCATCCGGAAATAATCTCTGCTTCCTTCAGGATTTTCACTGTAGAACGATTTTAAGCTGCTGATGAGAAGTTCTGAAAAACGATCTTTTACCCTTTCGTTAATAAGTATGTAATCCGGAGCTGCACATGTCTGGCCTGCATAAATGAATTTCCATATGATGTGGAAGAATTGTTCAATGAAAGGAGGAGGGTCAAAGTCAAGGCATTTATTGGTGGTTTCCTATATTCAGGGGATAATTTTAACAGATCACATTAATACTTCCTTAAGTTGGATATTAAGAGGAATTATTATTTACTTTTGTGCTCTAAATTCAAAAAAGCAAGCAGGATTCTAAATGCCTCTTTAATAATTAATAGCAGTAAATCCAACATGGTTTTACAATTATAATGTGCGATTACCTGTCCGGGATTTAATAGTTAAACAAATCAATGAGTAATACCCTGTTCCTGATCATTTTATTGCTGACATTTCCTGTATTCTTTGTGCCCAGGAATTTTAAGTACTATTATTCACTTTTAGTCCTTGCAGGAGCAATAATTCTGAGTTCAGTCTGGCTCGCAGATGCTTTTTCCGGCACTCCCGGGTCTGTTAAGATAGTAGATATGAGCCTGCCCTTTCTTCAAAACGGACTGATTCTGACAATTGACAGGCTTTCTGCTTTTTTCCTGGCGGTAATAAATATCACTGTAATTACCGGATTTCTGTATGCAAGAGACTATATTAAGCCGTATTACAATACAAAAAACTCCCTTAGGATTTCTATCCATTTCTTTTCGTACATATGGCTTTATATTTCAATGATACTGGTAGTTACACTTCGCGACGGCCTGTCTTTCCTCATTGCCTGGGAAATAATGGCGTTGTCGTCATTTTTCCTGGTAATCTTTGATGCAGAGGAAAGGAAGATCATGAAAACGGGGATTAACTATCTTATTCAAATGCATGCAGGGATGTTCTTTGTTATGATTGCATTACTCATTGTCGGCAGGGATACAGGCAACATGAGTTTCGACTCCCTGGGTGAATATTTCTCCGGTCATTCAAATTTTCTCATTTTCCTGCTTTTTTTTATAGGTTTTGGCGTAAAGGCTGGTTTTATTCCCATGCATTCATGGTTGCCGGAGGCACATCCCGCAGCTCCGTCACATGTTTCGGGTGTTATGTCGGGAGTGATGATAAAAATGGGTATTTATGGAATTTTCAGAGTACTCATGTTCGTTCAGCATGATATGATGGCGATAGGTATTACATTGTTGGTCATTTCGGTTATCTCGGGTGTCCTTGGTGTAATGATGGCAATTATGCAGCATGATCTTAAGCGCCTCCTGGCTTATCACAGCATTGAGAATATCGGGATAATAGGAATGGGAGCAGGCCTGGGGATGGTGGGACTTGCAACTGACAATCAAATTCTAGGTTTGTTCTGTTTTGGCGGAGGCTTGCTTCATGTCTTGAACCATTCACTTTTCAAATCACTTCTTTTTTTCAGCGCCGGATCAGTATACAAGGCTTCCGGAACAAGGAATATTGAACAACTGGGAGGCCTGATCAAAAATATGCCGAAAACATCTATTCTTTTTCTTGTCGGTTCTCTTGCAATTTGTGGATTACCGCCTTTCAACGGGTTTATTTCCGAATATCTTATTTATGCAGGGATGTTTAAAAGTCTGTCTGCAGCCAATTTATATCAATCCATATTGATCCTGGGAACTATAGTAGCCCTTTCTCTTATAGGCGGACTGGCGGTTTTTTGCTTCACAAAAGCATTCGGCATAACATTTCTTGGAGTGCCCCGTACCAGTGAAGCGTCGTTGGCAAAGGAAGTCAGTAAGGCTATGTTGTTGCCACAGTACATCAATCTGATTTTTATCGTTCTGATTGGGCTGATTCCGATGTTTTTTGTCCGGCCTGTTTTTAGCATTATAATACAGTCATTCAATCTTACAGGCATCGCAACAGTTACGGGACCTGCACTTGATAATCTGGTGAAAATAAGTATGATCTGCGGGGTGTTTGTATTAACCACCGTAAGTCTGCTTATTTACAGGCATTTTCATCTTAAATCAAAGGTTGTCACAGCCGGGCCCACATGGGGATGTGGTTATACAGCGTGTACTTCAAAGCATCAGTATACAGCCTCTTCCTTTGCGTATAACTATAACCATGTTGCAAAACCGGTTCTACAGACAAAGAAGTTCATGAAAGAGATTAAGGAGAATGATATTTTCCCGGGTGAGAGGAATTTTGCAACCCGGGTTGACGATGTTTTCAAAAAATACCTTATTGACAAACCGGTTAACTTCCTTACAGATCTTCTGAAGAAGATTGCAGTAATGCAAACAGGTCTTATTCATCATTATATTTTGTATGCGTTTATTTTTATGCTACTTGTGTTTCTGTTAACCTATTTTAATCTTATCTGATAATGCTTGGATTTGCATTGATATTGATTACAGCATTTTTCTTCCCTGGAATAATCCTGCGGACTAAAAGCATTGCCTCAGGCCGTAAAGGCCCGGGGCTGTTCCAGCCTGTAAGGGAGATCATAGTTCTGCTCAAGAAAGGATCGGTGTTCAGTGATTCTACCGGGTTAATTTTTCAGATTGCTCCTGCAGTAACGCTATCAAGCATTATCTGCGCCATGCTCGTAATCCCTTTCACCAATCATGGATCAATAATATCTTTTGATGGAGATTTTGTATTTTTTGCTTATATGCTTGCCCTGGGCAAATTTTTTGCTATCATTTCAGCCCTCGATACTGGCAGCAGTTTTGAAGGAATGGGAGCCAGCCGCGAAGCTTTCTTCTCAATGCTCGTGGAACCTGCATTTTTCATACTGCTGGCTACTTTTGCGATGTTTACGGGGTTTACTTCTTTTTCAGAAATTTTCAGCAATTTCTTTATCACGGAGAATCATTATGTTTTAATATTCAGCATAATAGGGTTTTATATCCTCGTTCAGATCGTTATGGTCGAAAACAGCAGAATCCCTGTTGATGATCCGAAAACGCATCTTGAGCTTACCATGATCCATGAAGTAATGATACTTGATAACAGCGGATTTGATAAAGCCCTGATCCACATCGGATCTTATCTGAGATTCTCGATTTATGGCGCTCTGATATTCAATGTTGTTGTTCCTGCTGATTGGAATATCTTTCTGCAGATTGTATTGTTTTTCGCAACTCAGGCATCGGTTGCGGTAATAATCGGCCTGATCGAGTCATTCAGGGCACGGAATAAGATGAATCTTAACCCGAAATACATTCTCACTCTCTCATCAATCGGCTGGATTGCTTTTCTGATAATACTGATAATGACGGATAAACTGGTATAGTAAAGGGATATGATTATTTATTTAATTGTACTGTTCGCGATAACACTTGTGTACCTGGCTGCTGCAGAAAGACTGATAATTTATTCAAGGCTGATTGCAATGCAGGGATTATTGCTTTGCGGGATTGCAATATTTGAACTCAGGGAAGTCAACACTGCTAACCTGGTCTTTATTGTGGCTGAATCATTCCTTTTTAAAACCCTGCTGATACCCAATCTTCTGATCAGGATCATCAGGCGGTCAGGTGTTTACAAAGTCCACAATCAGGCAATGCCGGGATTCTACCTTCTTATCCTGTCGATATTTGCACTCCTTCTAAGCGTGGTCCTGGCTAATTCCCTTATTAATCCCTTCATCAATACGATTTATATGGTGATTGCCCTTTATTCCCTGTTTACAGGATTATTGCTGATTGTTACTCACAGGCTGATCATTTCACATCTAATAGGATTCCTTATAATTGAGAATGCAGTTTTTATTTTTTCCCTGGCTGTGGGCAGCGAAATGCCAATGTTGATCAATATCGGAATACTGCTCGACATTTTTGTGGGGGTCCTTATTCTGGGATTTTTCGGATTGAGACTCAGGGCTCATACCAGTGAGCTGACAAAGTTAAAAGATTAGGAAAATGATACTTTTATTGTTTTATATCATTTCAACATTAATGAGCATCCTGATAGTGTTGTTCGGAAACAGGACATTTACCAGGATTATTGCAATGGGATTTGCGTTGCTGCACATTTTGTTTACCATCTACTGCTGGGCCAACCTTGGCAAAACGGAACTCATTTACTTCACTTATACCCCGGAAGGAGTTTTATTGCTTTCAGCATTATCAATTATAGCGATACCTGTTGTTTATCATGGATTCATATATGCTTCAGGGGATGATGTAAAACGGTTTAATATATATCATTCCGCACTTATTGCATTGATGATGTTCATGTCAGGCGCTTATCTTGCAAACGGGATGACTGTATTGTGGATATTTGTTGAGGCAACAACTCTTGCCGTTGCAGCACTAATTTATTACGACAAGACTGAAATTGCCCTTGAAGCCACCTGGAAATATGTTTTTATCTGTTCAACAGGAATTGCCCTGGCCTACCTGGGAATTTTATTCCTTGGTTTCATTTACGGTCGTGAAGATGCTCCGACATTGTCTTTCGCTTCTCTCTCGGGAATAATAAACCAGGCCAATCCCATGTACCTGAAGATAGCATTTATTTTTATCATGATAGGATTCAGCACCAAGATGGGCCTCTTCCCGATGCATACCGTTACAATCGATGCGCATTCCGTTGCTCCCCCTCCTGTCAGCGCCCTTATTTCAACTACCCTAATGAATGTCGGCTTCCTTGCAATTTTCCGTGTGTATAAATTATTCTCCCCATCCCCCATTCTGCCCTTTATGAATAATGTCCTGATACTTTCCGGCTTGCTCTCATTGCTGATTGCAGCAGGATATATGCTTAAAGCCAAACACCTTAAGCGTATGCTGGCATATTCAAGCCTCGAGAATATGGGATTGGTGGCTATAGCAGTCGGGGCAGGAGGGTTTGGTTATTATGCTGCACTATTGTTGCTGGTATTGCATACACTTACAAAATCGGGCCTTTTCTTCCAGATGGGTCAGCTTTCCCGTGTACTCCACACTTTCAAACTTGATGAATGCGGACATTATATGAAATTGTATCCTGCAGGTGCCCTGGTGCTGTTAACAGGAATGATATGTGTCCTGGCGATCCCTCCTTCAGGATTGTTCATATCTGAATTTATGATCTTTAAGGAACTGGTTTCCAATAATCAGTGGTTAATACTTTCGCTTGTGATCATTCTTTTATGCTTTGTAATCTATGCAATGAGCACCAGAATAATGCATATTATCTTTTCCTCCCCGCGCGGTAATTATTCTCCTTTGCCTCCGGGCAAAGTGAATTCTGTTGAAACCGTCAGCCAGTTTGTTTTTCTTGGGCTGGTTATTGTTATGTGCTTTTATCAGCCACAATTTCTGGTTGATCTTATAAATCAAAGCATTGCTGTTCTTCCAAAATGAAAATTTGAAATGAATCAGGAACAATATACCATAATAAAGAATAATTCATCGCCGGTTCACCTTGATGCGATACCATGCTTAAATTATGAAGATTTTTATTCCCTGGTTTGTGATCTGTTAAAGAATAATAGCAGGCACTGTCTCAATTACTTTTGTGTGAAATCAAATGACCTGTTAAGGTTTTACTGTTTTGTAGCAGATGATGCTACAGCTGAAATAGCAGTTTTTTCCCATGAAACGAAAATAGATGTACCTGTTTTAAAATCCGTGACCCAGATGTGTCCGCAGCTTCATATTTTTGAAAGAGAGATTCATGAGAGTTACGGCGTTGAATTTAACGGACATCCCTGGTTAAAGCCTGTCAGATATCCGTACGATCGTTCGGACAGATCAAAAACAATGGATGTTTATCCTTTCTATACCATTGAAAGCGAGGAGTTGCACGAGGTGGGAGTCGGGCCGATACATGCAGGGGTAATTGAGCCGGGGCATTTCAGGTTTATCTGTAATGGAGAAAGAGTTTTGCATCTCGAGATACAGCTCGGTTACCAGAATCGTGGCATTGAAAAACTTTTTATCCTGAAAGATAATCCTTTGCAGAGATGTATACTTTCTGAAAACATTGCTGGCGATACAGCGGTAGGACATGCCCTTGCTCATGCACAACTTATTGAATCATTGGCAGATATTGAAGTAGATGAAAAATTGCAGATTGAAAGGTGCATAGCACTTGAGATGGAACGACTGGCTGTCCATATAGGTGATACAGCTGCACTTTGTGCCGACGTGGCTTACCAGCTTGGGCAGGTAGCCTGCGAAGCTCTGAGGACAACAGTTATAAACACAACACAGTTATGGTGTGGCAATCGTTTCAGCAAAGGATTAATACGACCCGGAGGAACTAATTACCCTCTCACTGACAAAATTGCTGATGAAATATTAAAATTACTTGATGATACCGGTAAAAGGTTTGTTCAGGTAACGGATCTTATTCATTCCCTTCAGAGTGTGCTGGCCAGATTTGAGGACAGGGGACAGGTTACTAAACAACAGATGCTCGATATTGGAGCTGTTGGCATGGCAGCACGAACGTGCGGTATTGAAAGGGATATAAGAAAAACTCATCCTTTTCAGTATTTCAGGATGTATTCAGCGAATATTGTTACACTTAATACAGGTGACGTAAATGCAAGGGCCATGCTCCGCAACCTTGAAGCCCGGGAATCTGTAAAAATCATACGGGAGCTCATTCAACTGTGGAGGCAGAAAACCGGGGATTACAGTAAACCGGTATATGATTATAAATTAAAACCTGATTGCATGGGTATTTCAGTTATTGAAGGATGGCGGGGAGAAATTTGTCATATCGGTATTACCGACGGAAATGGCAATCTTGGCTGTTATAAGGTGAAAGATCCTTCAATCCATAACTGGCTGGCCCTGGCTCTGGCAGTCCGCAATCAGGAGATATCTGATTTCCCGGTTTGCAACAAAAGCTTCAACCTTTCATATTGCGGTCACGATTTATAATAATGTTCATATCTTCTCATTATGCTAAAAGAGATAAAAGTTCTGAAAAGCCATGGCAGGCAATATGTAAAGAACCTGCGCACTCAAAGCGTTTCTGACATATTCAGGGGAAGACCTGTTATTTCCGGAGACATAAACCGGGAAGAGATTGAGATGGTTTGTGCATTATGCCCTGTTCAGGCTATAAGCAGGGAAAGCGGATCGATTGACCTGGGGAAATGTGTTTTCTGCAAGGAATGTTCATTTGCCATACCGGAGAAGATAAAATTCACAAATGATTATAGAATTGCTGTAAACAGGAGGGATGACCTTTTGGTGCATCCTGGTGCAGATACTCTTTTAAGATTGGATGAGGGAACTATTCGAAAGGTAATAAGAAGGGTTTTCAGGGGATCGTTAAAGCTCCGGCAGGTTTCTGCCGGAGGCGATAATTCCTGTGAAATGGAGCTGAACGCAGCGGGCAATGTAAACTTTGATGCTGGCCGTTATGGGATTGATTTTGTTGCATCTCCCCGTCATGCTGACGGAATTGTAATTACCGGTCCGGTAAGCGAAAATATGTCAGAAGCCCTGCATATATGTTATGATGCTGTACCTGAACCAAAAATCATAATTCTTGCGGGCACCGATGCCATTAGCGGAGGAATCTTTACAAATGGCATGGCAAATCAGGAGAATGTACCTTCCGGAGCCATAATGAGAGAATTTATCAATAGGCATCATGTTGATCTGTATGTTCCCGGAAATCCATTGCACCCTCTGACTTTTATCAATGGAGTGATGGATCTTCTCGGCATAAAATGATAACAGCCAGTCAGTGCTGACAGCGGAACAGGACCTGATAAAAATCGATGTGGCAGGAATTCAGTTATAACACAACTGGCTCGCTCATATTTATAGTGGACAAGGTTAAGAGAAGAAAATGTTAAGCGTTATCAAAAAAGTCCCGTAATTGATATTACGGGACCTTTAGGTAAATATGCATATTGCCGGCCGTATTTGCATTGCTTGCCCCTCAGGGCTGTTCTGTTAGCCTGGCCGTTAAACCCGGATCATTTGACAGGACTATTTTTTTCACGCAGGTCGCATATTCCGTTTTTATTTTCATCGACAAAAAATCTTCCGCCGGGGGCGAGTCCCTTTCCCTGGCCGGGTCCAAGTCCGCGTCCCTGTTCAGGTCTGAGACCGCGTCCCTGCCCTATAGCCTGTCCTCTTCTGCTGCCTGGGGCAGTAGCATTGCCCATCCTGCGTCCGCCCCTGTTGAACTGCCGGTTGGTTTCGTAGTAATCGCAAATGCCATTGTTGTCAGCATCCACATAGTTACCGCTTCCCGCCTGCCTGGGAGCTTGCTGAGCCTGTCCTCTTGTATTATCCTGTGCAGCAACGATTGCTGTCAAAGCCATAAAAGCCAGTCCTGTAATTAAAAGTTTTGTTTTCATAACTATAAAAATTAAGTATTAATAACTATTGATCAATTATTTCTCTTCCAAAGCCTCTTCCATAAGGGCCTCTCTGTCCATATCGTCCGGTCTGGATATCTGTGCTAAACATTTCCCCGAACAACAGTTCCAGTTTTTGCTGTTGTTGTTTATCGCAAATTTTTTTAAAATCCATATAATATCTGTATGTCAACTTTTTAAGTTCAGCATGCAAAATGCCTATTGAATCTGAAAGAGCATCAAGCCTTGCATTATCACTTGTTTCACCGGCCATTTCTTTCAGCATCTGGTGCCGCTTCTCGGTCAGGGAAATATTGATATTCCTTACCCCTGTTCTGAATTCCGGGTTAAACTGCCTGAAGCTTGTCATCTGATCTCTGGTCAGGTTAAGCTGATCACGAAAGTAGCGCCCGCTGAATTGCAATGAAGCATTTTCTGATTGAGCCTGGCCTGATATCATGGGGAGATTGTTTTCCGTTTGATTGTGCCGGTGAAACACGATCGTAATGATCGTTGAAATATTCATAAGGGCCAGTATCACGATAGCCCAGATCATCCACCTTTTTTTACTTTCCGGTTTCATGGCTAAGCTCCTATTCGATTGAAAGTACTTCAATTGATTCCATTGCAGAATCATTTATCAATGCAAGCTCGACAGGGATAGGTTGAAAGTTGCCGGAAGTCCTTGTCAGGTTGCCAAGGACTATGCCGAAGAACACTGCAGCGGCAAGCGATAAGGTCATCAATACAGGCCTGAGGATTGTTATAAACCCTGTTTCGGCTTTGTTTTCTGAACTCTCAATAAGGCCTATTACCCTGGTTGAGAGATAGGGATCAGGCTCAAGCTGTTTTTCCCTTTCTATTACTTTATCGGCAAGGATTCCCATTCTCAAAATCCCTGCACATTCGCTGCAGGACCTGATGTGATCCTCAACCAGAGCTTTCATATCGGGCGATAATTTCTCCTCCCGGTATGCATCCATCTTTCTCTGACATAATTCACAATTCATTTTAATTTGCTTTTTATAGTTAGAAACAAAACTTTTAATTTTCCTACGGTCATGTCTATATTTTTTTTTGTGAAGCCCCTAATTTTAGCCGGAGATTCCTTTTTGCACGCTGAAGCAGAGCTTCAACGGCCCCTTCGCTGATTTTCATTATTTCTGCTATCTCCTTCTGCGGGAGTTCATCATATTTGCTTAGCACTATGGCTGTACGCTGTTTTTCAGGAAGCGATTCCAGCGCCCTGTGAACCCATTTAATATGTTCCTCCCTTATAAGAATTTCCTCGGGGTTGTCTTCATCCTTTAGCTGGTAAAAAAATTCTTCTTCTTTTATGTTCGCAGAAGTTCTTCCAGGTTTCCGGAATAAAATATTCAGGGGAGACTTTTTTCTTATCCTGTTGAGAGAGGCATTGACAGCGATTCTGTAAAGCCATGTTGAAAAAGCGGAATTCCCCTTGAAACCGGACAAAGACTGATATGCCCTGATAAAAACATCCTGAGTAAGATCATCGGCATCCTCCTTATTATGCACAAACCCAAGACAGGTCCTGAAGACCATCTGCTGGTACTTTTCCACCAGCAGCCGGTACTTCTCTCTGTCGCCCTTAAGAATAAGTGCAATAATATCCTTGTCATCCATATGTCGAATTATATCTTTACTTTAAGGAGGAATAATACCGTCAGCCTTCCAAAGGTAAGGAAAATAAATACAATTTTATTGATATTGAATGCTTTCGCTTGCAGGATTATATCTTAAACGGTTCCTGTTAAAATGTTAATCCTATCCTGAATGAGAATAATTTGTGGATAACTACATCCCAGGGTTGATCCCTGCGATCCCTTGTGATGTCAAAAAGATTCTTTTCAAATCCGATTCCGAGAACAATACTGTTGTTACTGCTGACAGGATATTCAATACCGCCTGATATGTGATATGAAAGGTTGACCGGGCGGATTTCAGGCATAGCATTGCCTCCTTTAATATTAGCCGAGGGTATGTCAGCTCTTCCGGCGAGAACAATTTTTGGATCGACTCCAATGTCAGTGAAAAGCATCCCGTAAGTGGTCTGATTTGACCGAAGCTTTATTCCAACAGGGATGGATAGATAGCTTATCTTATAGGTGATTACTTCTCCGGGCTCTACCACAATAGTTTCATGATAGTAATTCTTGAGTTCAAAATGAGTAGTCTCCCTGCTGACAAGTCTCCCACCGGCATTAATTATATTGACACCTGAAGAAATTGCATAGTTGGGACTGAAATACTTGTTATAAGATATTCCGAAATTGAACCCCGTTACGAAACCTTTATTTCGTGTATCATAACTATCGGTTGAAAACCAGCTTATTATAGGATCTAAATGTACGCCAAGACTAATTATTGAAGGGTCTCCCTCAGGATTGAACCAGGGATCAGACCTGTGGCGATAATCCTGCGCATCCCGTTTATGATTACGATTTTGCTGATAGGGCTCTTCCTTATAACGGGGGCGATAACCTGGCTGGGCGTATGAGTACTGGAACAACAAAATCAACGAAATGGCTATTATTACGGTATTCGTTCTGCCGGGGTGTTTATGGTTGCCTTTCATTGCCTTGGTTATTAATTCAGATGCTTTTTAAACGTATCTGTGTTACACTAATTACCTGTAAAAGAAACACAAATATTAAGCCAATTCAAATCAACGGGGCAAAAAAATCCTGTAAATAATAAATTTACGGAATGTTTATAGTTAATATGCATTGATTTCGTGGAGCTTAAGGGATTCGAATCCTTCCTTGTCTTATAATTGCGGATAAAATACTTTGACAGGCTGAACCAAATCCCTCCATTAATTGTTTAAAAGTAATGCAAAATTTTTGAAGAATTAATTATTAGTACTCTAATTCGTTGCTGACCTGTTAAATACAGGTCGCTTTACCGGGTTTCAATAATAAATTGCAATGGGGAGCATGGTTGTGAATAAATTTTTAAAGAATCAAATTATATTTGCGTCAGGTTGTTTTATGCAACTGTCAGTTTTACTGATATGTACCATGGTTGATTCGTAAGGATAACCTGTTTTGAATAAAGAGAATGTCAAATAGAAAACTTTATTAAAATGGAAAAAGATGTTTTGATATGCAACTGCAATGAGGTTTATAAAAGTGAAATTGTAAAGGCGATAAAGGAAAAAGGATTAAAAACAGTTGAGGAAGTCGGCGAAGAAACAGCCGCAGGAACCGGTTGCGGAGGATGCCAGGACGATATCCAGGAAATTCTGGATGAATTGAACAAGTGACATGGGTTAACAGGCTTCTTCAAGGCTTAACTGGTTATGGCCGGGTAAAGACCAGTTCAATACCCTTCTGGGAAGATCCCCTGAGAGATAATACACGCATTGTGTTATTCTTTCTGTATCAATTTTTCCGGACAGGGATTTGAACAAAGACTCATATTGTTTAACGGCTTTTGCATCTTTTGCTTCAAAAGATAGGGCAATTATAATAGCCGGAATTACAGCCAGAATTATAAGCAGGACAACAGCCTTTTTCATATTGATCATAGGGTTACATTATAGGTTTTATTCAGTTTAAAAATTCCTTTAGTCTTGTAAGAAGATTCAAATATCATTGTGATCTGTCTTTTGTTGTTACTGGTTCAGTCTCAAGAGTAAGGATATATTATTTTTAGGTTCCCATGCAGTGATACAGTCATATAGACAATGCCGAAAGATTGAAATCCATTCCCGGAAGGACCTTTTATTACACCGTCAAATCATCCTTGCACTGATGAAGTAGATAAAAATGCTTTGAAAGTGAAATAATAAGTTAAATTTGTTTCCAGCCAACCTGACCTGATATGGATGAATTAACTATCAAAGAAGTTCATACCCGTAGGGACCTCCGTGACTTTATATATTTACCGGAAAAAATCCACAAGAATGAAGTAAACTGGCTCCCTCCAATTTATATGGATGAATGGAAATTTTTCGATAGGAAAAAAAACAGATCCTTCAACTATGCCGATGCACTGCTCCTGCTTGCTTACAGGAACAATAAACCGGTCGGCAGGATTATGGGTCTTATTAACCGAAGGTATAACACTATTAACAATGAGTATCATGGAAGATTCTGTTTCATGGAGTGTTATGACGACCCGGCGACCTTCCATGCACTGATAAGCCGGATTGAAAACTGGGCACGGCAGAATGGAATGAACAGAATCGTCGGCCCACTGGGTTTTTCCGATAAGGATCCGCAGGGATTTCAAATTGAAGGATTCGAATATCCCCCATTTATCACTAGTCCAAACAATTCTCCATATATGGTCAGCCTGATCGAGAAAGAAGGTTACACAAAAAAGGTAGACCTGGTTAACTATATTGGTGCTATTCCTGAAATTATGCCTCCTGTTTACGAGAAAGTTCTGGAAAGACTTAATAAAATAGAGGAATACAGGATTTGGGAATTTACTACAAGAAAGGAATTGAAGGCAGTAATTATCCCGGTGCTTCAGCTGATGAACGATACCTTTAGCGAAATATATGGTTTTGTGCCGCTTAATGACAGGGAAAAGTCAGATCTTGCTGCAACTTATCTCCCGATTATCGATCCGAGATTTGTTAAAGTTGTAGAGAAAAATGGCCGGCTTATTGGGTTTGCTATTGGCATTCCTGATATGAGTCCTGGAATTAAAGCCTGTAATGGAAGATTGTTTCCGTTTGGTTTTTTAAAAGTGATTCGCGAATCAAGAAGATCTAAAAAACTCCTGATGCTGCTTGGAGGAGTCATTAAAGAGTTCAGGGGCACGGGCGTCGATGTCATGATGGGAATTAAAATCCTTCAGGAATGCAGGAAAAGCAACATGGAAACCATTGACAGTCACCTTGTGCTTGAAGATAATCTTAAGATGAGGAGGGAATACGAAAGAATTGGATGTGAGGTTGTAAAGAAATTCAGGATTTATCAGAAAGAACTCTGAGATAATTCCTGATCATATATGGGAATCTGCAGCTCCTGGTTACAATATAATTATTGCTTTGACAAGTATTGTGTTATGATGAAACGCACATGTATTGCGTACATAAATACGTATGTATGTAATTTTCAATCGTGTGTGCTTCCATCCGATCTTTAAAATGAAATTATATGCGGATGAAAGTTTACCTCGATTATAATGCAACCACTCCTGTTGATAAAGAAGCGGTTCATGCAATGCAGCCATACTTCAACGACTATTTCGGTAATCCGTCAAGTTCTCACAGTTACGGAACTGAAACAAAACTTGCTGTGGAAAGAACTCGGAAACAGGTTGCTGAAATCTGAAGAGAAATCAGGGACATCTGATACCGGAATCATCAGAAGCGATATCAGACTTACCGCTTTTATCCTGGGACTTGGGTGCGCATGCAAACTAAGGTCGCAGGAGCTTGAAAAAATTCTGAAGGAATTGCCGCTGTCCTTGAGAAATACGCCGTACATGCCTGTACGGATATAACCGGATTCGGCCTTGTGGGGCATTTAAGCGAGGTATCAGTTGCAGGCAAAGAAAATGTTGAATTGTTTTGCTGATCAGGCCCCTGTTTTCGAAGAAGTGAAGAATTTAGCGGCATCCGGCATGCCTCACATATTGGCAACTGCCTTGATAGGGGAGAAGGGAGAATTTTTGTAAAAAGAAAATCAGATCTCTGGTATGGATTTTCAGGAATCATTTTATCCAATCCATAAGGGAAAATAAGGCAATGTTCACCGGAATAAATGGATGATTGAACACTGCCTTAAAAGAAGTGGTTTCTATGTTGCCTGTACAAAAAAATTATTTCTTATCCTTTTGCATAAAGGCGGAAATAATATCGAGAGGAACAGGGAAAATAATAGTCGAACTCTGTTCAGAAGCAACTTCCGTCAGTGTCTGGAGAAAACGAAGTTGCAAGGTTGTCGGGTTTGTACTTATTATGTTGGCTGCATCAGATAACCTCTGGCTTGCCTGGAATTCGCCTTCAGCATGAATGACTTTTGCACGGCGCTCTCTCTCAGCCTCAGCTTGCTTGGCCATTGCACGCTGCATCTCCTGCGGAAGATCAATATGCTTTACTTCGACATTTGATACTTTTATTCCCCAGGGTTCAGTTTGATGGTCAATTATCTTTGCCAGCTCACGATTTATTTTGTCGCGATGTGAAAGCAATTCGTCAAGTTCCGACTGTCCCAGAATACTTCTCAGTGTCGTTTGCGATAACTGAGAAGTGGCAAAAAGATAATTCTCCACTTCAACAATGGCTTTGTCGGGCTGAATGACGCGGAAATAGACTACTGCGTTCACTTTTATAGAAACGTTGTCTTTTGTAATGACATCCTGTGTGGGAACATCCATTACAACAGTCCTTAAACTTACTTTTACCATTCTGTCGATAACTGGTATAAGTAAAATAAGACCGGGACCTTTAACCCCATAAAGCCTTCCCAGTCTGAAAATGACACCCCGGTCGTATTCCCGAAGGATTTTTACTGCACTTGCCAAAATGATCAGCAGGAAAAATATTACTGTGAATAGTAATATGTTGGGTGTTTGTTCCATAATTACCTCCTTTTAAATTTGTTTAAGTTAGTTTTCGTACAATTAATTTCAGATTCGATACCTTAATGACTTCTACTTTTGTCCCCTGGCTGATATGGCCATCAGGACTTTCAGCATTCCAGAACTCCCCGCGGATTTTTATCTGTCCTACGGGATCCAGATTGCTTACAACCTCCCCGATTTCTCCTACAATGCCTTCAATTCCTGTTGTTGGCTTGCGTCTTTGTGCCCTGATACCAAAACCTATTGCAAATGTAAAGAAGGCAATTGTAAGTATTACGATCATCAAAATTACCTTCCAGGAAATTTTGATGACTTCTAATGTTGATTCTGTGTCTATTAACATTATTGATCCCAGGATTAGTGATATAATTCCGCCTATGGACAAAAGCCCATGGCTAACAACTTTTATCTCTGCTATAAACAAAATTACTGCAAAAATGATCAATGCCAGGCCTGCATAGTTTACCGGAAGCGTATGTAACGAATAAAATGCCACAATAATGCTTATTCCTCCTATCACACCGGGGAAAATTGCTCCGGGATTGTAGAGTTCAAACATTAAACCGTAAAGGCCAAGCATGAAAAATATATAAGCTATGTTAGGATCGCTGAGAAGGTTTAGGATTTTTTGCTTGAAATTCATTTCGATATTAATTATCTCAGCATTTTCAGTTTCGAGTGTTTTCTCCCCGGATGATAAAATGATCTTTTTCCCGTCTATTTGTTTCAGGAGATCCTGAACCGAAATGGCCACTAAATCAATTACATTTTTTTTCAGGGCTTCACTCTCAGTGATCGACTCACTCTTCCTTACAGCATCTTCAGCCCATTCCACGTTACGTTTTTGCTTTTCACTGATCGTCCTGATAAATGCTGCAGCATCATTTGTGGCTTTTTCATTCATGATGGAATCCTGTTTCCCATCAAGAGTTACAGGATGGGCTGCACCAATATTGGTGCCCGGAGCCATTGCGGCAATATGTGCTGCAAGTGTTATGAAAACACCGGCCGATGCCGCCTGCGATCCCCCGGGGTAGACGAATACAGCGACAGGAATGTCTGAGTCAAGAATATCAGACACAATTACGCGGGTGGATTTCAACAATCCACCGGGTGTATTCAGCTTGATTATGAGGCACTCTGCGTTTTTCTCCCGGGCAAGTTCAATTCCTGAACTGATATATTCGGAAGTGGCTGGATTTATTGAGGCATCAACAGAGATTACAACCGCTTTTGTTGCAGGTCCTTCCTTTTCCTGTGGTACCGGCTCAAAGAACAGCGACGAAAATCCTGTCAATATTATATGGAATAGTATAATCTTCACTAAAGCCATTGAGCATATTTCTCGTATGAAAAACAATCGCACCAGGATTAACCTGAACTGCGAACAGGTTTTTTATATAAGTCCTGTAAATATCAAATGTAGCTCAATTCATTGATATTTCATAATTTTGTTCAGCCTGTAGCCCACTGTCACACCACACAAAATCCTTCTGCCTGTTCTTTTATGCTTTTCTTAATCTAAAACCCCTTTGCTGGACATTGTATGGTCCGGAGTCAATCTTGCAGAGATTTTACAGTTAATTGTGCACCATTGGAAGGCCGGCAGGAAATACGGGAAGTGATATCAGGGCACCCTTATTTTAACCGGAACGTGCCCTGCTGGAAACCATTACCACCCTGCGCTCGTTAATATGGCGGCGGTGGCGGCTGGTAAACCATTTTTTGCAGCTGCCTTCAACTTCATATCATACCTTAATCAGGTGAAGAATTGTTTGTATATCAAGACCAACTGATATGCTCTCTCTTCAGGTAAAAGCTTCCGGATAAGACTGTTAAAGCTGCTCAATCGTCTTCAACAGAAAGTTTCTTACTTTTGAAAAACTCAAGCCTTACGGAGAATATCATAATGATGGCCAGCAATACGAACAGGCCAATATTGCCGATAAGATAAGCGCTGTTCTCAAGAGTCAGCAGGACATAAATAAACGTGTACAGAACCGCAAGCATACAGAATATGATCAGCGCTATCTTTTTTTCCCTGAAAAGAGTTCCGGTGAAAATTGAGATAAGCAAAATCGTTGAAACGGAAGAGATCACGTAAGCAAGATTGAAGCCGATGTGTTCACTAAGGGAATTAAGAAGTGAAAAAAACAGGACGAGGCCCAGTGCAACAAGAAAGTAATGGAAAATATGAATGGTTTCTTTCCTGGTTATTTCAATGAAAATCAGAACAAAAAATGTGAGGGCTATGAACAGCATCCCGTACCTGGAACTCCTCCAGGCTTTTTGGTAATGATCGACAGGCTGAAAAAGATCAAGCCCGAAAGCACTTTCCTGGGGATGAAAAGCATTCCCTGCCCAGTTCTGTGGGAAATTCCTGTTCAGGTGTGTCACTTCCCAGCTTGCCGTGAATCCTGCTTCGTCGATATTCCTATTAACAGGAAGGAAACTCCCGGTAAAGCTTGGCGATTCCCATTCCGACTGAAGAAAGACAGAGGTAGATCTGCCCAGGGGAGTAAACAGCAATCCTTCGGAACCCGAGAGATTAATGTTCATATTAAAGCTGACCTTTTCGCCGGGATTTAAAAGAGGGCTGTCGAATGTTATTCCTGATTCAAAGATATCAGTATCCTTTACTCCCGGTTCTGCTTCCGGCTGGTGCGAATCAATATTCAATATAATCTTGCCCTTAATGCCCCTGTTGTCTGTAATGCCGACAGTGAAATATGCTTCATTCCATAAAATCACATGATCTTTTAAGGCCTCTTTTCCAGGTATGATGAAGAATCCATCGATCTTCAACTCAGAATCATAAACAACCGACTGGTAAATGCCCCTGTATCTGATCTCTGGCTTGATAGTTCCTGTTATATCCAGATTTTCAGGCAATATATGCCATACTCCTGTTGCGGGTTTTTCATTTTTTTCTGAAGATACAGTGCGAACCGGGATATTGACCACCAGGCCTGAAACGATTTGCTTTGCAGCCCATTGATCTGATATTTCCTTTTTGACTTTTTCTGCATTCAACTGTCTTTCCCTGATAATCTCTTTTATCATCAGGAGAGGGATAAAAAAGAGTAGTCCGAGAATGGCCAGCAACGCAAGTTTTATGGTGAAAGACTGGTGCCATTTGTCGTGGTTGGTGATTTCTATTTTCATTCCGGTAATTTAATACGAAATTAATTACAGATTTCGTTTTAGAGGTAAATTGAATTACAGATTTTTTATCAGGTTTTCAAGCGCTTTCAGGAGTTCCCTGAATCGGTCAAAAATGAGCTGGCTTCAAAATTCGGCGTCATTGCGTCAGGATGGATTGGCAAGTGATAATTGTGAATACTGAATCCATCACTTACCGAATGATTATAGTTCAAAGTCACCTTCTGCTTCAGGTTGATAAATAATGTCGTCAATACGCAATTTCGTGAGGCCCGACGGAACAATCCACTCTACTTCATCGGCTTTTTTATACCCAATGAGGGCTGTGGCAACCGGAGAAAAAATGGAGATTTTATTTTCTTTCATATTAGCCTGATCCGGGTATACTATTTGAATTCTAAGTGTTTTATTGGTATTCAGGAAGCTGATTTTTACAATTGAATTCATTGTTACCACATTATCCGGAATCTCGCCCGGTTCCACGACTTTTGCAGAGTTTAATTCTTTCGCCAGGTTCTCAGCTTCATGTACGCCGATTGTATTCATCTGCCTTGCATCATTGATGCATTTGAGAATCCTTGCATAATCTAGTTTGCTTATAATTATTTGATTCATAATGGTTTGTTTTATTTGTGAAAAAGCCCGGGGATGAAATTGAGTTTCATACATTTAACGAGTATTGGAGCATAATTCTTGTGTGCCTGCGCTTCATGTGAAGCAAATGCAACACATTTAGTGCAAAAGACATCCTGTCTTTTAAAGAGGGGGCATTTAAATACCCCCTACTCTTAAACCTAAAACTAACTGATGGTAATTGCATCAAGGATGTCCTTTTAATTACAAATCGGTGTAATAAGAAGAAATTATGGTCTTGTCAGATTATTTATAGTTTAAAATTGAAGATTCTGATTCAAAAGTTCCCTCCTTCAGGGGGCGGTATGTTTTTTTATCCACCGGTTACACGGCACCCGGGCGGTGTATACATTGAAGGTGGTAATCTTTTCATGACAGATTCTTGAGCCGGGAATATAATTGTTACAGGAGAAACAGAGTTTGCTTCCCGGATTTGATGGACATTTGCTTTCATGCTTTCTCATCTTTTTAAGAGTGACATGGGTTTCATTGCAGTATCCGCATTTCCAGATTTGTGACATGATTGCCTCCTTTTTTTAACGTTATATTTTATGTCGTTCAGAACATCTGTTTATCTTAAAAAAAAGGGGACTATAAAGCCCCCTTCACGGTATTCTTTATAATTCCTGGTTATTGATCATTTATCTTGAAATCGTAGAATTCTTTCTGTGCAACTGGCTTCATTTCAGTACATTTATTACTATAAGCAAGATAAGGCTCATTTTTCCATAAAGCAAATTTTAACGGTATTTTAGACTGGTTCTAATTTGTTGCGGAGTCAGGAATGTATTTGCCGGTAAACACTTCACCGGTCTTATATGTTCAGCCATCTTAATGCTCATTGGGCTAAAGCCCGTGTTTAGGGGATGCATTATGGGAAACAGGCAGCACATGGTTGAAGAATCATAACAGCAGACAGCTGTTGCCGGCTGGAAGACAATGTTTTTACTGATCTGAGGTTTTGCTGAATTTTGCGAAAGTATGTAATACACTGTCAGCATAGGTTTTGGAAAGCGGTATATCTATCACTTCAGGGTTGTCAAGCTCAAGCTTTAAGCCATCTTTGTCTTTTCTGATGACTTTAACTTTTTCGAAATTCACCATGTATGATCTGTGGCAGCGAATGATGCTGGTGCCCGCCAGGTTCTCTTCAGTCTTCTTCATGGTGGCACGAAGAAGATATTTGGAAAGCTTCCCTTTTTTGAGATAGCAGATAGTAATGTAATTTTCAGATGCTTCAAGATATAGAAGGTTTTCTTTTTTCACGGAAAACCTGAGTACGGATCTGTCGTCAAAAAATGTGATCATATCCGGAGTCCTGTCCTGTATCTGGGAGCCTTCGGCAAGAATCTTTATTTGTTCCTTCTTGTCGAGCCATGCAAGGTAAAGCCATGCCAGTGAATAGGGAAGCAATAATACCAGGGCCGTATTTCGTGCAGACATTTTTACCAGATCAGTGAACGCTCTTTTATCGTTAAGCGCAAATTTTTCAAAAAGAGAATAAAAAAGCGCCATAGCCAGCACCTCAACAGCTATCCACAAAAGGAACTGAAGAAGGTTGATTATATGTTTCCTGCAGACAAAGTACATTATTGTCCTGCTGATCACAACAACAATCACTCCCGTCAGGATAACTAAACTTGAGTAAGTGAAATACTGGAATCTTGTGAGATCATACCATTTGTCTGAACCGAACGGAGCGTAAATATTTATAAAAACAAGGGCAAATACAGCAGTAAAAAGAATGAGGTTAATTATGTTTTTCTTTTCAACAAGATATGGCGCTATCGGTCTATGAAGATCAAGCATGATTACACTCTTAATAAGATACAAAAATAGTTAATATTTCTGAAGGGGACAGAAGTGATGTTTATCCGGTATCGCTGTCAGGATAGCGTTAAATCAAAATGTACTCCAACCGTTCAGGGCCTATTATACGGATTCCTGATCTGCCTGGATTTTCGTCACACATTGTTACTTTTCGTCCCCCGGTACTCATTTTGGTCACAGCACCTGTCTGACCGGCACAAAGTTTTGCGGGCAGGCTTTTCCGTTGTTTTCTTTGCCACCGGAAGCATGATGCTCAATAATATGGACTATACAAAGACACACAATGAACTGGTTTCGTTTTTCAGTCCTGGCGCTGAACAGTTAACCACAACCGGGAAGATTTCCGGAATTGTTAACTCGTGGTTTGTTTCCGGTAGTTTCTCAAGAAATTTCTTCAGCGGGAACGATCATTCGATAAGTGAAAATCAATCCTTCTCATATCCGGTATTCGTTCCTGAGGAAGCCGGAAACGGCAGGGTTATCCTTTTGCTTCACGGGCTCAATGAAAGAAGCTGGGAAAAATATCTGGCATGGGCTCATTGCCTTTCGGCAAAGACAGGCAGTTATGTTATTCTCTTTCCTATTTCATTCCATATTAACAGGTCGCCGGTATCATGGAAAGATCCCAGGTCGATGCTGAAGTTCCTCAAAGAAAGCAAGGGAATACGCGGGGAAGCGAGGAGTTCCTCTTTTGCAAACATTGCACTCAGCAACAGACTCTCCGATGATCCTCGCAGGTTTCTCAAGTCAGGCTACCAGACTGCCTGCGACATAGTAGAACTTGTGAAGCAGATAAAAAACGGCTTGCATCCTGTAGTGCCCGCTTCGGGACATATCGATATTTTTGCTTACTCTATAGGAGCATTTCTTGCTGAAATACTGTTTATGGCAGATCCTGAAGGACTTTTTCGGGAATCAAGGCTGTTCATGTTCTGCGGCGGATCTGTTTTCAGCAACATGAAGGGAGAATCGAAACTCATTATGGATAAGCTTGCTTATGATAAAGTTTACAATTATTATCTCAATTTGTTCGAAACAGAAATCGGGAGGAAGGATTCATTGATAAATATACCTGTATCAGGGAAGATCGGAATGGCTTTTCGGGCAATGATTGATTTCAGCCGGTACAGGCATATAAGGGAGAAGGTGCTTTACAGGCTCAGGGACAGGCTTTATGCTGTAGCTTTAATGAAAGACAAGGTCATCCCTGCTGCAGGGATCATTAATACTCTTGATACAGGCTATGTAGAAGTCATGGATTTTCCTTATAACTATACCCATGAAAATCCATTCCCGGTATTCAGTAATCATATGAGTTCTGAAGTTGACAGAAGCTTTGACAGAGTCTTTAACACAGCCTGCCGTTTTTTTGAATGATTATAACCTGACAGGCGTCTGTCTCCGGTTAGGTTTTATGCCTAATGAAATCAGCCTTGAATCATTACTGATAATTTACAGGCAAATAAAATCTGCAGGGAAGGAATAGACAGGAACGCCATCCTGGCTTCCCAGTGGTATTTGTTTCCAGGCCCCTGTTGCTCCTTCCATGCCAACTTTCTTCTTTTCAACCTTATCAATGGCTATTATTTGCATCGGTATATAATTTTAATTTAAAGGTCAAGTATTATTCCCACCGGGCAATGGTCCGACCCCTGTATTTCTCCGCTGATAAAGGCATCTTTAACCTTTGGAAGGAAGGATCTGCTAACCAGAAAATAATCGATTCTCCAGCCTATGTTTTTTGGCCTTGCTCCGGCTCTGAAACTCCACCAGGAATATATTCCGGACAAATCAGGGTAAAAATGGCGGAATGTATCAGCGAATCCGCCTTCAGTAAGCCTGTCCATCCCGTCAATTTCTTCCTGCATATAGCCTGCTGTTTTGTTGTAATTTTCCCTGGGGCGTGCCAGATCTATCTCCTTATGAGCTACGTTCAGGTCGCCGCAAACAATTACCGGTTTGATCCTTTCAATATCCTTCAGGTAACTGAAGAAAGCCTTATCCCATTCCTGCCTGTAATCCAGTCTGGCAAGTTCAGCCCCGGAATTGGGCACATAAACATTAACCAGGAAGAACTGTTCAAACTCAAGACACAATACCCGGCCTTCCTGGTCATGTTCCTCCACCCCGATGTTTTTTGTTGTGTTAAGGGGCGTGAGCTTTGAAATAACAGCTGTTCCCGAGTATCCGGGCCTGACAGCCGAGTTTGAATAAATATATCTGTTTTTGAGAGGAATAAGCGCCTCCGCAACCTGTTCGTCATTGGCTTTTGTCTCCTGCAGACAGATAATGTCCGGATCAAGGAGTTCAAGATCAGTAAAAAAGGATTTCTTTGTTATGGCGCGGATGCCGTTTACGTTCCAGGAAATTATTCTCATATTGCAATTTTGTTTATGTGTAAAAATAATAACTCTGATCAAATGATGAGTTTAAAAAGTCATCTGCCTTAACTCAGGTATAAAAGAACAGAAAGAGAGTTCCAGGCTGGTTTTGGAGTTTTACTCGGTTTCAATTATTAATTCCCTGCCTTTTTCCAGATCGCTGTGAGGAATGAAATAATCATTTATTGGAAGATTGTCGTAGGTAATGTTTTTTATTTTTCTTCCTGTCCCTTTTTTGATGATTGTAAAGACTTTATCTCCCAGATTGAATTCCACCCTGTCAAACAATGGCACAGAAATTATATACTCCGGGTCAGCAGGGGAAAAGGGATAAATTCCCATAGCTGTAAACACATACCAGGCTGACATTTCTCCTGCGTCGTCCATTCCGGCATAAGCCAGTTTTTCTTTTCCCATGTCATAATAGTAATTCATAATTGTATCCAGGTAGAATTGAGTTTTTTCCTGCCTGTCGATGAATGTATACATCCAGGGGATGTTGTGGCCTGGTTGATTTCCATGGCAATACTGTCCTATAAAGCCTGACATATTATCAGCTTCCTGTCCTTTGAATGGTGTTGTGAACAGCTCGTCCAGCTTCTGTTCAAAAGCCTGACGGTCAGGGTAAAGGTCAATCAGCCCTTGGGGGTCGTGTGGTGCAAAGAATGTGGACTGCCAGGCATTGGCCTCGCGGTACATGTACTCATAGTAAACGAAGGTGGGATCAAATTTTTCAATCCATTCACCATTGTCAAGCCGCCCTCTCATAAATCCTGTTGAGGGATCAAACACGTTCTTATAGTTCGAAGTCCTTTTCATCAGCATTTCATAATTTTCTTCATCATTAAGTGCTTTCGCCAAAAGGGCAACCGAATAGTCGTCGTATGCATATTCAAGTGTTTTTGTAACTGCAGCGTTGGCAACAGTTTGAAGTACCGGATGTTCCAGGTCCTGTTCGGGAACATAGCCTTTATCGATGTATGCAAGTATATGCGGCCTGACAGGGTTTTCGAGGGTAGCATTCCTTAAAAGCAGGTTATATGCACTTTTCACATCGAAATTTGTTAATCCGCGCAACCATGATCCTGCAATAAACGGGGCGGCATGATCACCATGGAAGAAGGTCGGTATGAAATCGGTTATTTCTCCTCTGTCGATTAACGATTTGATCACGTCTTCAGTCACTTTGGGCGATATCATGCCCAGTAGGACCAATTTGTTCCGGTAGGTATCCCACAGAGAAGGAATGGTATAGTAATCAAATCCTTTATTGACTACATTCCCTTTAAGATCGGTAAATTCGCCGTTAATATCGCTTCGCAATGCAGGCCACAGAAATGACCGGTATAATGTGGAGTAAAATAATACATTTTGTTTTTCAGTTCCTCTGGTCACTCTTATTTTCGACAATAATGATTCCCATATTTCAGTTCCTTCTTTCCTGATCTGGGAAAAACTTTTTCCCAGCATTTCTTCTTCCAGATTTTTCCTGGCATTTTCAACGCTGACAAATGAAAAACCGATCTGTATTTCCAGAGGGCCCGGAGAATCGATGAAGTTAATTACTGAGTATTCATCAGAACCTTCATTGCCTGATTCAATTTTCTCAATATCATGGTTGGAAACAGCGTAGAAGTACATTTTTTCAGATAGCTGCTGAAATCCTGTAAAAACGTTGTTTCCATCCTGCCTGATTTCCCAATCCCTAACTCTTTCATTAGCTTTTGTGAGAGCTGCAATAAGCTTTTTCTCCCCGCCATTCTTAAATGTATATTTGTGGAAGCCGCAGCGCAGGCTTGAAGTCAGCTCGGCGTTGATGCCATAGCGCTCGAGGTAAACCTGGTAATAGGTAGGAGATGCAGATTCATTTTGATGACTGTACCCTGATTTATAATCGGCAGGTGAAAATGTTCCGGTGGCAGGCATCAATGGTATATGGCAAAGATTCCAGTGCCCCTTGCTGGTATGTGCAAAACCGTAAATTACCGTGTCCTCATACTGGTAACCCGAACCGCTTCTAAATTGGGTTACCGGGGTTAGCTGAACCATTGCGTTGGGCAATGATGAACCGGGAAAAGTCTCTCCGCCCCAGGTCCGGTGTGTCGGTACGTAACCAATATCAACACTGTCCCATAATGTGGTGGTTCCTATAAAAGGATTTACGTATTCGGTTAGTTTTTTCTGCCCGGTGTTACATGATAAGACCGGAAAAAGTAAAATGAAAGGTAGAATTTTTTTGACCATGATTTATTGTATAATGATTTCAGGATATGATGATCAATACTGTGTAAAAATACAAATCTCTGCGAGACTTAATTGTCAGCATCAGGAATTCAGATGTTGAAAAGAGATAGATGAATTCCGCTGCTTTTTCTGTTCCTCTCCCTTACCTGCCGTTTTTGAACCAGATTCCGGCAGGTTGGGAAACGAATGAAGTAGTGATACTTGCGCGGAAAAACTTGCGGAAATATTGACATAAAATAAATTGTGTAATATTGTACCTCCAAAACTTAAGGAAATGACAGAACAAATAAAGCAAGTCGGAATAAGGATACGGGAGCTCCGCGACATCTCGGGAATGACAACGGGAGACCTTGCACAGAAGCTCGGGCTTCCTGAAGAACTCTATATAAAATATGAAAGCGGCGAATCTGACATTCCGGTAGGAGTGCTTTTCGAAATATCGGAGATGTTCAATGTTGAATTGTCGGTTCTGCTCGGAGGTTATGGCCCCAAACTTCGTGTTTACGGAATTGTGAGGAAAGGAAAAGGACTGAAGCTTGAACGCCGGCAGCAGTACAAATATGAGAGCCTGGCCTTCAACTTTATCGATAAAAAAGCTGAGGTTTTCATGGTAACCATCGATCCGAAGCCTGAAGATTCTCTTCTTGATTTCAATTCCCATCCCGGACAGGAATTCAATTATGTGATCGAAGGATCGATGATGACAGTTATTGATGGATACGAAATCATACTGAACGAGGGTGATTCGATATATTTCGACTCGGGATACAATCACGCAATGAAAGCCCTCAACAATAAGCAGGTGAAATTCCTGGCAATGGTTTTATAGGACAATACCGATACTGACAATGGTTCTTGAAAAATATCTGAAACAGATTGATTTTAAATCATACGAAGAGTTTAAGGCGGGATTTGAAATAATAATCCCTGAGAGTTTCAATTTTGCCTACGATGTTGTTGACGAAATAGCGCGGATTACACCCGAAAAGACCGCGATGGTGTGGTGTGACGACAAAGGAAATGAATCTGTATTTACCTTCGGGCAGATGAAATATTTCAGCGACAAGGCTGCAAACTTCTTCAGGTCGAAAGGCATACGGAAGGGTGACCGTGTTATGTTGATCCTGAAAAGACACTATACATTCTGGTTCTGCACGCTGGGACTGAACAAAATAGGAGCTGTTATAATTCCCGCAACCCATCTCCTTACCGCCAAGGACATTGTTTACAGGAACAATGCCGCCGGCATCAGGATGATTGTTTGCGTACCCGATCCGGAGGTAATACAGCATATTGAAGAATCCGAAAGCCAGTCTCCCACCCTTGAGTACAAGGTGTTGGCAGGCAGCGAACGGGAAGGATGGATCAATTTTTCAAAGGAAATGGATGAGAGTCCGGAGGTATTTACAAAACCGGGGCCGGATGAAGCGGTGAAGAATGACGACACCATGCTTCTTTATTTCACTTCGGGCACTACCGGAATGCCCAAGATGGTGACTCACGATTACACCTATCCGCTCGGGCATATACTGACTGCGAAGTATTGGCAGTGCGTTCAGGATAACGGCCTGCATCTCACCATAGCTGATACGGGATGGGCCAAATCGGCCTGGGGCAAGATCTATGGCCAGTGGATATCAGGGAGTGCGGTAATGACATACGATTATGACAGGTTTGTCCCGAAAGACATCCTCGGAGTGATTGAAAAATACAAGGTAACATCATTATGCGCCCCACCTACAATTTACAGGTTCCTGATAAAGGAAGACCTGAAAGCCTTTGATCTCAGCAGCCTGAAGAACTGTGTTGTTGCCGGTGAACCGCTTAATCCCGAGGTATATAAATTCTTCCTTGAGAAAACCGGACTTAAGCTTATGGAAGGTTATGGTCAGACTGAATGCACCGTTGCCCTGGCGACCTTCCCCTGGATGAGACCCAAACCCGGATCGATGGGAAAGCCGTCGCCGGGATATGATATTGAAATTGTCGATGAATCGGGCTTCCCTTGTGAGGTCGGTTATGAAGGAGAAATAGTGATTTATACTGACAGGAGGAAACCGGTTGGCATGTTCAAGGGCTATTACAGGGATGAAGAGCTGACAAGAACTGTCTGGTCTGACGATGTTTACAGGACCGGCGACATGGCCTGGCGTGATGAGGATGGATACTACTGGTTTGTAGGCAGAGCGGATGATATAATCAAGAGTTCTGGTTACAGAATAGGTCCCTTTGAGGTCGAAAGCGCCCTTATAGAACATCCGGCCGTTCTTGAATGTGCTGTGACTGCCGTTCCTGATCCCGACAGAGGACAGATTGTAAAAGCCACAATAGTCCTTTCAAGGAATTTTAGCCCAAGCGATGAACTGGCAAAGGAACTGCAGGAACATGTAAAGAAAGTAACGGCTCCCTACAAATATCCGAGAATTGTTGAGTTTGTTACCGAACTGCCGAAAACGATAAGCGGAAAGATAAGGAGAGTTCAGATAAGGGAGAGGGGTGTTTGAATTTGAGTCTTAATCCTGCTGGTAGTTTTTTACTGATCACTTCGGTTTGCCCATTACTTCGGTAGTTTTATGGACAGGTCCCGCAAAACATGATTAATTATTGCCCTGATTAGTGCAATGATTATTGTGTCTTTCCGAATGCTTTGTACGTGTATTTCCAATAGGAGAAAGCTGGAAAGAAGTTTAAAAAGCTTCGGCCTGGTTCCCTGCAAAGGTATATCGGACGATTTTAAGAAGTAATCTTGTGTTTAAGTAGCAAAATAAACTTATTTTTGATAGGTTCCCTGCTTGCCGGATGGATTGCATAATTCATTAAATGTTATCCTTTTTACCGCGATTGATAATATTATAAGTATTACGATATGTTGTTTTTATTGATATTCAGGCTTGCTTTATTTACCGCACCTGGTACATCTGTCTTAATATTGGTTGCAACAGCTTTGTTTTTAGCTCTTTGTCTGTTTCTGATATACTTATATCCTTCCTGGATGACTGTGCTGAAAAAAAGTACTGGCCTTAGCTTCCCTTCAGCCGGGAATTTTGCATTGCCGGTGCTTCTTATGTTCATTCCTGTCAGTAATCGGGTAAACGCTCCATGTTTGGAGGTGTATCAGGAAAATCTTTGCGCTGATGAGCCCAACAAACCTGTCGGGACTCCGGTGGGGATAAAACCGGGCAGGGTAATATGGGCCTGGAACCCTGATGCGACAAATGAAAACTGCGTTTCTACTTTCGAAAAGCAGGACTGGTACTGGAAACCTGAAAACACCAATGTTGAAGTTGTTGGAAAAATGTTCAGGGATGCTATTATGAAACTGACGGAAGAATCATCGGTTTCAGAATCATGGGATAAGCTTTTCCGGTCTTTCAATGAGAGAAAGACGGGACAGAATTCCGGCTACAGAAAGGGAGAAAAAATCTTTATCAAGATTAACCAAAGCCAGTCAAGATGGCTGCTCAGCCAGGAAGACAAGGAAAAGGGATATTATGTACCCCGGGAACTAAAACCACGGGAACAAAAGAAAAAAATGAATATGATTCCCGTAGAGACCGGCCCTGCTATTGTTCTCGAGTTATTGAAGGAACTTGTAAATGACCTGGGTATAGAGCAGTCGGATATTTCTGTGGGAGATCCTATTGCTCATATTTACGGACACAATTATGATGTCTGGGCCAGGGATTTTCCCGATGTTGTTTATGCCGACGGAACTTCCACCATGCATGGCAGAACCCTGATCAGAACAACAGAAAATGATCGGGTCTTTTTCTCAAATACCGGCCTGCCGGATAAGACTTATGATATTGTCGAAGAAGCTGATTATATCATAAATATTGCCAACCTGAGGACCCATGGCGCTGCAATAATTTCGCTGACAGCTAAAAACCATTTCGGAAGTATCACCACACCTACATCAAAGCTTCTCCATTTTACCCATCTTTTAAAAGGAGAAGAACGGTCAACATATAAAGGCTATAACCAGTATCGCGCTTTGGTCGATCTGATGGGGAGCGCATATCTGGGACAGAACACCATGCTCAACATAGTTGAGGCATTGTTTGGAGGTGGAGCTGATGAGACAAAGATGCCTGTCAAATATTTCATGCCGCCATTCAATAATGATTGGTGCAATTCAATATTCCTTTCAGAGGACCAGGTAGCTATTGAATCGGTGTGTTATGATTTTCTCAGGGCTGAATGGAACGGCATCAATAAGCATAGTCCTTTGAATAATGAATGGGAGATCATCCCCGACAGGGACGGTATTGATGATTACCTTCATCAGGCTGCAGATCCCTCAAACTGGCCGGAAGATATAATCTACGATCCTGATAAAAGCGGAAAGCCGCTTTCAAGCCTCGGCGTGCATGAACACTGGAAAGATCCGGTATGTAAGCAATATTCACGAAACCTTGGGAAACCAACAGGGATTGAACTGATATCAATCCCTGACAGCCTAGTCGTGTGTAATATGAGTGAAGGCAATAAGAAAATGAACAGGCATAAAAGCAGAAAAGAAAAGAGGTCAGGCCGGAAATATTCAACGTTTGATTAAGCAGCAGCGGGCCTGACCAGGGTATAATTTATATCATCTGCTGTCGGAAAATCATTGAACGTCTCCTCAAGGCCAGAACCGGGAGTCGTTATATGATTTCATGGAAAAACCGTATTGCTATCAGTTAAGGAATAGTTCAAACAGCTTTGAAGCATCCTTAATTATCTTTCCGGTTTCCAGTTCCCAGTAAGGGTAAATGCATGCTACACTTTCTTCGTCCATTGCCTTCTTATTTTACACCAAAATAGCAATTGGTATTTAATCGGCATTGAACTTAACACCTGGTTTTGATGACTGACACTTTAATTTACATAAAGGTTGAAAAATCTGTGACAGAAATTTTGAGTTAAATCTTTTGAAGAGTCTCCGGGGTATAATTTCTATCACTTCACAGGTGCCGGAAACCTGAAAAATGTGAATCCCCAAACCCGGAACATTGCCGGAAACTGTGAGGTCCTATATGAAAAAATGACAGATTGTGCGAAGGGATTGGTTACGATATGATTGAAAAACGATTTTATTAATAATGCTACATTGTTATTATCCGGAGCTCCTGGCCATTCTCCTGCTCGTAAAGCCTCCTGGCCATCTGTGCTTTCTCCCTGCTGAACGACGGATCCATTGAATGCGCCTTAACGTATGATGTATACGCCTTGTCATACTGCCTGGCATACATGAAGAAATCCCCCTTTGAATCATAAACATTCGGGTTGTCAGGATCGAGTTCAATGTACCTGTCAAAAGCTTCTTCCGCTTTTTCTTCCTGTTTCAGAATAAGGTATGCATACCCCAGCTGGTTGTAAAATGGAGCCTGATTAACTGCGATCGTTATCGCTTTTTTGATGGTCTCAACCATGCCTTCGGTATCGTCTGCAAGCGACTGGAAAGTAATAAGATTGTTATATGCATTCGGATCTCCGGGATATAACTCAACCAGTTTCCTGCCAATATAAACAACTTCTAACGAGCCTTCACTGATAGTTACCAGAGCCTCTTTCAGCAGCTTTTCCCCCTCGCTCAGCCTGGCCTTGCAGTTTATTGCTGCACGGGAATACCTTTTGAAACCATCCCACTCCTGATTCATCAGGTAATGAAACGCCAGTTGATAATTAGCCATGAAGAGATCAGCATCCTTATTCAGGGCATCATTGAAGGACTCTATTGCTTTTTCAATGTGTACGGCATCATAATATTCAACAGCCTTGTTATATAGCGACAGGGCTGTTTCTGATGAGGCCGTGACCGGCATAAGTTTTCCTGAGGTCTGGGAGTATGCAATAAATCCAAAAGAGATAAAGAGCAAAGAAAATATCAGCTTGTTCATATTCCGGTTTTTTAGTTTCATTTTTCTGTCTCGGTCCGGCGAATTTTGTGCCAAACAGAAATTTATACGGTGGACATGACAAAATATTGTTTCCGGTTTGTTTCCACGCCACGTACCGTTCTTTCGCCCTGCGCCCATTTATCTTCCTCCCCTGTATTGCCTTCCCCTTCTTTGCTGATTTCCCGTTTCATTTTGAGAGCTGACAATCTGGTCATACTCCGCCCGGGTAATGTAAACAGGAGTATATTCAACACCGGATTTCTCCAGCTGGCGATTGAAAGCCCTGAGATGGTTTCTGGATTCTCTCAGGAGATTTTCAAATACTATCTTTATATTTTCATTTTTAACAACTTCAAGATATTCTTGCAGATCTTTGATATCCAGTTCCTCAATCAGGGCTCCGGTTTCCATGGATTGATTTTTTGGTTAGAAACAAAACGTGTCGTTTCCCTACGCTTATAAGATAGTCGATCCTTAAAAAATCAGGTCTGATAATATTTTATTTTTTTAACTCCTCAAACCCTTTTCCATAGACCCCCATTACGTTGGCCACTGTAATAAATGCTTTGTTGTCAATGCTTTTGATGATCCTGTAAACATCGCTCGCCTCATGTTTTCTTACTATTGTTATTATCACTTTCTGGCTGTCCTTCGTGTACCAGCCTGTACTATCTATAACTGTTACTCCCCGGTGCATTTTGGAAGTGATCAGATCGGCAATTTTTTCAAAATGCCTGGAAAATACAAAGATCTGAACGGATTGTTTATTGCCCGATAGTATTGCATCGAGTGTATAGGCTTGTATACCCATTGTCACGAATCCGTATACCATGGTTTCTATTCTTTGTGCGGAATCAAGATGAGTGAGTACTACGTATGAGGAAGATATTATTATCACGTCACAGTAAAGTATTATTCTGCCCGGGCTGATATTTCTGTATTTGTTTATTACAAGTGCAATTATATCAGTTCCTCCAGTGCTGCCACCCTGGGTAAAAACAATACCAAGTCCGACTCCGCACAGCATGCCTCCAATTATAGCAGACATAAATTTTTCCTGCACCACCGCTGTTGGAATGAGAGGTTGCAGTACGGAGAGCATGACTGCTAACAGCAGTGTTCCAAAAATGGTTTTAATTCCGAAACCAGCTCCCATGATCTTCAGTGCTATGGCCATCAGTATGACATTTATGGCGAAATAGGTGTAACCCATTGGTATCCCGGTGGCATAGAAAACAATAGCGCCTAATCCCGTAACTCCGCTCCCCGATATCTGGTGGGGCAGCAGAAAGGCTGTCCATGCTATCGATAAAACCAATAAACCGAACGCTATAACTACATAGGTTCTGACATTCTCGACGATTGTACGTAATACCATAACTTTTTAAAAATTAATTGCAAAAGTATGCTGAAAGTGTTTTAGCCTGAGTCGGATCACATTTTAGATTTAAATTATGCTCATCTTCAGGATGCAATAGGGCGAAAATCCTTCCACCTGTTTTTACAACAAGTGTGTCATCACCAAACGGGAAGCTTACGGCAACTTTTCCTTTGGAAATACAGTATTCTTTTAGGATTTCGACATTCATAAACTGTTATTTAAGACGTTTGAAAAACAGTTTAAATATAGTATATAGTTTGCAAAGCAAGCTGTAGTTCCTGACCACCTGCGACCGGCTTTGATAAGTCTGGAAACACTAATCATTCCGGCTAAAGCACCGGCAGAACAGAGAAAACATTCAGTTGCGGATTCTTCGGAGTTTTTCCTTTCATTTTGCATGGATTTTACCGTAATTACTGATTACTTTGCACAATACATGTTGTTAATATTGATTGTTAATAACCAACATGTTAAATATTTTATAGGGATTGGCTATATATGGTATCAGCAGTTTCATGCTGCTGTTAATAATTTAATAATCATCTGTTTACATCAATACTTTTTCAAATATTATGAACGACAGAATAATTCTTAAATCTTCACGGCGTGATTTTCTCAAACTAAACGCTGTAACCGGCGCAGGACTTTTTGCAACAGGAGGTCTCATAAGCTGCCGGAATGGCAGAAATGAAGCGGCGGAAATAAAATCCGGCCGGGAAAAAATAGGAATAATTGCCGGCATGACTCCTGAACAGTTGCTTGAAAAGTACAGAAAGGAGCTTTTTAACAATTTTATCCCCGCCATGAACAATTATGCCGTTGATCATGAATATGGCGGGGTAATGTGTTTCCTTGATATAAGGACCGGAAAGCCTGAAAGTTATAACAAGACTGCCTGGTTTGTGGGCAGGGGAATGTGGCTTTATTCCTTTCTCTATAACAACCTTGACAAAAAGGCTGAATATCTGGAAATTGCCCGCAAATCGAAGGATCTGCTTCTTAAAATGCAGCCTTCCGACAAGACTTTCTGGCCGAAAACTTTTACCAGGGAAGGCAAGCCCCTGACAGGTCCCGGAGATATCTACGGAAGCCTTTTCGTGGCAGAGGGCCTGTTTGAATATGCAAAAGCGTCGGGGGAGAAACAGTACAGGGAAACCGCAAAGAAGATAATCTACGACTGCCTGGCCCGTTATGATCAGCCCGATTATATCTATGAAGTAAACTATCTCAGGAATATACCCCTTATACAGGGTGTCAGGGTTTTGGGCCACTGGATGATACTTCTCAGCTTATCCAACCAGATGCTTAAGCATGAGCCTGACGAGGACCTGGAAAAGCTGACTGAACGTTGCGTGGATTCGATTATGAATTTCCATATCAACAAGGATTACGGCCTTACCAATGAGTTTCTCAACCATGATCTCACCTTGCCTGATAATGAGTATGCACAACTGTCTGTTATAGGTCATGGACTTGAGACAATGGCCTTCGTAATGTTTGAAGCCGCACGCCGGAAGGACAGGGAATTGTTCCGGATTACCGAACCCGTTTTTAAGAAACATGTTGAGGTTGCTGCTGATCATTTGTACGGAGGATATTTCGACGTTCTCATTCATGCCGACAATTATACCTGGACTGATGGAAAATCGCTTTGGTGCCAGCAGGAAGTGCTGAACGGCACCCTCTTCCTCATTGAACATACCGGTGATGAATGGGCGAAAAGACATTTTGAGAGGGCTCATAATTACATTTATGAGAAATTCTATAATCCTGCCAATAAATTCTGGCATTCCGGGGGAAACCGTAAAATGACCAATCCTAACGTTAACCTTATGGAACATTATCATCATGGCAGAGAGCTTATACTGGGCATTATGTCGCTCGAGAGGATAATTAAACGTGGCGGAATTATCTCGGGGCTGTTTCAATAAAAAGTCCATCGGGATATCCGGTCAGTGAGACGAATTCAGCCGCTTTTAATAGCTTAAATATGATGTAGATTATTTATAAATGAATTAGATTTACAATGTTATATTGGTATTTAATTTATTCCGGAATTCTATGAAACCCACATGATTGATCTAAATCACAAACACCAATGAAAATAATTCATCTTCAATCATGTGCGGTTCCATCCGACCTTTAAAATAAAATTATATGAGGATGAAAAAATTATTAGTATCAATACTGTTGCTAACGGTATTCTTTTATTCGGAAGTTGCTTTTGCACAGACCAGCATTGATTCTGCTGAAATTACATGGACAGTAAAGGAACTTATGGATTTTCATGAAATTATCTACCCAATGTGGCATGATGCATATCCTTCAAAGGACTATGAGGCGTTGAAAGGATTTGTTCCGGAGATTAAATCAAATATGGAATCCCTGAACAATGCAAAACTTCCGGGCATTTTAAGAGACAAGGAGACTGCATGGCAGATCCGTTTAAAGGAGTTCAACACGGCGGCAGAGGAATATTATTCCGTAGCAAAAACCAATGATGAGCAAGCTTTACTGGAAGCAGCCGAAAAACTTCATTCCGG
Organism: Bacteroidales bacterium; assembly: GCA_040769065.1. Taxonomy (GTDB): domain Bacteria; phylum Bacteroidota; class Bacteroidia; order Bacteroidales; family VadinHA17; genus LD21. Next base: position 2,381,622 of record JAXGLU010000001.1, on the reverse strand, counting down.
CTATGAAAGAATGGTCAGGGTGGTACGGCCGGCTTTTAAAGAGGTTGATGAATTCCATCAGACTTTATATATTATTTATCATAAGCTTTTGCCCGATTTCAAATATGATGAAATTGCCGGATTAGCTGATGTCATGATAGCTAAAGCAGAAGCGATTGTGAACTATCCGCAGGACAGGTTAAAGAAACGCCTGGGTGACAAAATCGAAAAATATAATTCTTCAGTAAAAGAGCTTTATATTTCTGCTTTGACTTTGAAGGAAGTCTTGCAAGGCAATGATCCGGATAAGAAGAAAGAAGCGGTTGAGTCAGTACATACTGCATATGTGCAGCTGGATTCATTGTTCTAAAAATTCTTTATCGTAGCCGCTTATCCGGGCTTCACACAAAATGATCATTAAAAGGTACAGTCATATTCAGTGGATTTTCTTCAGACGATAAAGCCGCAGAATGGAATTAATTCGCTGCAAGTGAAATTAGAAAGTTTGTTTCAGGAATTCGCCTGAGGTTTTTACCTTACCAGCGTAACATTCCCTACTATTGGCCTTGTCCCGTCGTGAAGCTCAATAAGGTAATGGTAAGAGTCAACCGGCAGGGCCTTTCCACGGCTCCGGCCGTCCCATGGCACGGGATAGCCCCCGGCTGACTTCCATATCTCCTGCCCCCAACGATTGTAGATTGTTACTTCAATGCCGGGAAAGGAGTCTTTTCCGGTAATGTTCCAAACGTCATTTATCCCGTCTCCGTTTGGAGAAAATGCATTCGGGATATTCAGCAGGTTTTCCCTGCATATGAAGCCGGGATGAATCCATACCGTAATCTTCACTTCTTTTCCTTCACAACAGCGCTCACCCTCATCATTTAAAATAAATGGCACGAATGTGTAGACCACCTTGTGCATTTCCCTGCCATTGTTGAAAAGGATTTCATTGAGATCAGCCGGACTTGAATATGTGTTGCTAGTGGTATGTCCGCTAGTTTTCGGCTCTGATTCAACATCAAGATCATACATCCATTTTCCCCAGTTTACAACAGTCGGATTCTCAACATGAATGAGCGCAATCTCTCCGTTGCACACTAAGGTGTCGCTTACGGTGATTTGTATTTCAGGTCGCGGATTTACCAGTGCCAGTCCGGATATCCTGAGTCCCGGACATCCATTGGAAGATGTTTCCTGCACCTCGAGCAACTGTGTCCCTGGGGAATCCCAGGTATGGGATAATTCAGCAGTATTCGTTCCCGGCACAACCCTGCCGTCAATCCACCATGTATAAGTTGAAGCTGTAAGCCGGCCGGGATTGACATAGTAATGTTTTGTCTGTCCGGCGCAGACATGATCGGGCATTGTCATCTGGCCGGCTGACCTGAGGCAGATAAAATGCAATATGCCAAAGGCGATAATATGGATATGCCTTTTAAGCAAGGTTTTAGATCTTATTATGCCATCCCTGTGATGCTGTTTGAAAAGCCTTATTTGGCAACATTTACTCCTAAGTTGCATGGGAATAAGGGGTAAAAGCCGGCTTTTCAGACAGTCACAAGAATGAAGTTTAAGTAATTCTTCCTGTAAAAGACCTCCTGTCCAAAGTCTAATTATGATAAATTCCGCTTGTTACCGGAGCAGGCTGAACGCTTACTTCAATAGTTGCCGTTGCCGTGCATCCGGTGTTTGCCACAGTCTCGGTGACACTGACAGAGCCTGCCCCCGGAGTTGTCCACCGGACAATAATCTGGTTAGTGCCTTGTCCGCTGAGCGTACCTCCAACGACTGTCCAGTTATATGTGCTTCCGGCGTTGGCGGGAGTACTGTAGGTTTCAGTGCTGCCATCGGTGCTCTGGCAAACCGGATTCGGACCGGTTATGACGGGAGCCGGCAGAGGATTGATAACAACATCAACAGTTGCCGATGCAGTGCCTCCGCCGGCATTTGTAATTGTCAGGGTATATGTTCCGGCAGCGGCAGCTGTCACTCCTGTTATTATTGGATTCTGTTCGGCAGAAGTGAAGCCGTTTGGCCCGGTCCAGGAATAGCTTGTCATGCCCGAAGGTCCTCCGATCAGGGTAAGATCGCCTCCGACACATGGTGTGTTGGCTACCGCTGTAGGAAGATCAACCGTGTTGATAGTAACATTGACCGTTGTTGAAGCGGAACATCCGGCAGAATTTGTTACCGTCAGGGTATATGTTCCTGCAGCAGCGTCAGTAACACCTGTAATAATCGGATTCTGTTCCGTAGAACTGAAGCCGTTTGGTCCTGTCCAGGCATAGGAGGCCATTCCGTCCGGTCCTCCGATAAGGTTCAGGTCACCTCCTGTAAACGGTGAGTTGGCAGTGGCTGTTGGAACCGGCAGCGGGTTAACGATAATGTTCAGAGTGACCGGAGCTCCGGTACAATTGCTTGTGCTTGTCAGTGTCTCTGTTACTGTCAGGCTGAATGTTCCCGTTGTCGTCCAGTTGATCCGGATGGCACTTGAACCCTGCCCCTGGGTGATTGTCCCCCCTCCCGAAAGTACCCAGTTATAGGTTGATCCGGGAGTGTCTGTAACCCAGTAGTCCTCCGTGGAGTTTAAGCAGGCATGATCAGGATCGGCGGTACTCGGCTGAGCCCGGAGTCCCGTGAAAGTTGCTGACATAATGATCAGCAGGATTGATTTAAGAAATGCGGACTTTGTCTTCATGTTGGTTTTATTTAGTTATGATAAATAGCTGATGTTACAGGCGGGGGATTGACAACAATTGCGGCAGGAAAAGCATATGCGGTTCCGCAGTTCATAGGACCTTCGTCCGTTACGGCTATTCTGTACCAGGTCGTTGTCAGCAGTGGAGGAGGGGAGTATGAAAGCCCCTGTTCACCGGTCAGGTCAATCCAGTTTACGTTGTCAGTGCTAAACTGCCATTGATACGAGAATGGTGGTCCGGATCCGCCTGTTGATGAAGTTGCAGTAAGCGGAGCCGGAGTTTCACCCTGACAGATTGCCTGATCGGAAGAAATTACAGGCGGCACCAGCAGAGGCATTACCGTCAGGTTTCGGTTCCGCGTATGCGTTGTGACCACGCATACGGGATAGCTTTCAGGCTGGTTCAGGGTGGTGAAGGTGACTGACACCCTGTAGGCTCCGGTTTGTAAAGGTGTTGCTTCTGATATTGTAAGTCGTTGAGTTGTGGTTCCTGAATAAGTAATGTTGTCGTTTATCGGCTGCCAGCCGGTGCCGTCATTGAATGACCACAGATAAGCTGTTACGTTTCCCCTGGTTGAAACTTCATATGATGTGCCGCTGCAGCTGCAAATTGTCAGATTGACCGGTCCGGTCAGCCCGGTCACAGCATTTATCTCAAGAAGGGCTGTTTCGGAAGTTATTGTTGAACAGATGTCAGAAGCGATCAGGCGGTATTCGGTGCCATGGATGTTTTGTCCGCTTACACCAATATCATGAATAACCAGAACAGGGGAGGTCTCAGTGCTGATATCATTGAATTCACCTGCCGGAGGCCTTGATTGCCACTGGTAGCTTACCGGCCCGATAAAACCGTTGACCTGAGCCGAAAACTCAACAGTATTTCCGTAACAGTCAGTCTGGTCGAGGGGCTGGGTGCTGAACTCCATCGGGTGATCCGGCTGACTGACGGTTATTGTTGCTGTATCCTGGCATATACCACCGGCATCATTGACAACCACGATATAGGTCCCGGCACCCAGTCCGCTCAGATTCTGGTCAGTACTGGTAAATGATCCCGGACCGGTCCATGAGAACTGGTATGGTTCAAGGCCTCCGCTTACCGTGATGTTTATTGTGCCGGTCGGCTCTCCGAAACAGATGGCATCGGTATGTTCGACAGATATTGAACAGACCTGGCCGGATATCATGGCACAGGCAAGGAACCAGAGGCATAGCGATAAAACCAGCCTCATGGTAACAGATGCCCAATAAATAACAGGCCCTGGCCTGCATGGATAAAATGGGATCATAAAAAATCAGCAACGAGACATGACTAAATTATGAAAAAAGATAAATGAAAGCAAGGAAATCAGGCGATTTATTTTTCATCACATAGTTCAGCATATTGTCTTGTCCCTGTGTCTGTTCCGGCAAACCCTGCATATCATACAGATCATGGCCTGAACTCAGGATAGCATAATATATACCCGCCCGGGTATATTTATATTGAATAATTTGATTTTTATACCCGAAAAGGTATAGATACATCAATTATTATTATTTTTATACCCGAAAAGGTATAATAATAAGATGGAACAGACTCCAATGACATTGTCCGACTTTCTTAAAAATAAAAGGAAGCAATTAAATCTGACTCAACAACAATTGTCTGAGAAAGCTGGTGTAGGATTACGGTTTATCCGTGATCTTGAGCAGGGTAAAACGACATTAAGAATGGATAAAGTAAATCAGGTATTGAAACTCTTTGGTCAGGAACTGGGACCACAGCCAATAAACCGTGAAAAACTTTTAAGTAAATGAGAAAAGCAAAAGTCTACATGTACGATGAACTGGCTGGTTTTTTGACTGAATCGGAAGAAGGTTATTCATTTGTATATGATACAAAATATTTGACCGGATCATTGGCCAAACCAGTAAGTTTAACTCTTCCTTTACAGGACAAGCCTCATGTAAGCAGGACAATGATTCCTTTTTTTGATGGCCTGATTCCTGAAGGCTGGTTACTGGAAATTGCTGAAAAAAACTGGAAATTGAATGCCCGTGACCGCATGGGCTTACTTCTTGCATGTTGCAAGGATTGCATAGGTGCAGTCAGTATCGAAGAAGATAACTCATAATTTCAGAGTATGAGAAGGTGCTTATTTTGTTATGAACAGCTTGGGGAAGAAAAATCGGAATTCCATGGTTCTTGCTCCGGGAAAATATTCGGGACACCCAATCCTCCTGAATTGCCCTATTCAGAAGATCAAATGTTACAGCTTGCAGAAAAGGTCATTAAAGCTCAAACAACAGTAACAGGAGTACAACCAAAATTATCTTTACATCTTGAGAAGCTTGCAAGGAAAGACGAACCCCAGCGGTTTACAATAGTGGGACTCTGGGGAGGGTATATTTTGAAACCACCTGCAACACAATACAGGTTTCTTCCTGAAATTGAAGATCTCACAATGCATCTTGCCGAAATTTCGGGAATAGATGTAGTACCTCACTCCCTGATCAGGCTGAAATCCGGTAAACTTTCATACATAACCAAACGGATTGACAGGATAAATGAGGCAAAGATTCATATGGAAGATATGTGCCAGCTGACAGAAAGACTGACTGAACATAAATATAATGGTTCCTATGAACAAATCGGGAAAGCCATCATCAGATATTCAGCAAATCCCGGATTAGACATTATTAATTTCTTCGAACAAGTTCTGTTCTCTTTCCTGACCGGTAATACAGATATGCATTTAAAGAATTTTTCACTATATGACAGACCGGAATTGGGTTACGTGTTAAGTCCGGCTTATGATATGATAGCAACAAGTCTTGTAGTGGAAGATGACGAAGACCTGGCTCTGACGTTAAATGGCAAAAAGAAGAAACTCAGGAGAAATGACTTTCTGGCAGCTATAAGCAGGTTCGATATAGATGCTAAGGCAATTGAAAATATGTTTGACAGATTCAGGAATGCCGAACAACAATGGCATGAATTTATAAACATAAGTTTTCTTCCTGATGACATGAAAAATTCATTTCATGAGCTTATAAAAGAGCGGGTATCGAGGATATATCATTCCTGATGAAGGATTCAATGATTACTGTTAAGCCATAAACATTTTCATATCTTCGGAAGGAGTGGTTATACCTGCAATTCCAAAGTTGTCGGTTAGAACCGGAAAGAAAGAAACCGGAAAATGAAGGATCGGGATATATATACCACAGGGATGCTTTCAGTTAGTAAAAAATGAGTAAATTTGATAAGCAAGCTCATGGGTAATCGTATTTTTAGATACAAAGACACATAGTGTTTGCTTACCGGTTTTTCAGCTACTTCCTAAAACGGAACTCTGGTTGGGAAGAATTGTGGATGTACAATTAATCTTATTATAATGCATATAGTTTCATATACATCTGTTAACGATGCGAAACTTATAAACGAATGGGAACGGTTCGTTAAGTTTGGAATGAAACCCAGGGGAATCGACCGGAATATTGCTTCTTCATGGGCTAGAAGCAGGGATCTGGGTATTAATCCTTATAAATGTGTGAATTATGCAGAACTCAGTGGGAAAGAACTGCAGGAAAGAATATCATTAAGAGATAGTTATCTGAAAATAATTACGCCTTACCTGGAGAAGATCCACAGAGCAATCAGGGGCGAAGGTTATCTCCTGTATTATACCGATGAACTTGGCAATGTGCTTAGCATTGTGGCAGATGATGCTGACCTGGCTTTTTTCGAAAAACATTTTTATTTTAAAAAAGGTACTTCCTGCAAAGAGGAACTTACCGGCACCACAGCAGCCTCACTTGTGTTAACAGACAGAATTATCGTTTCTCACATGTCCTCACACAAATATTGCCTTCAACTTAAAAACACCACCTGTTCAGCTCTTCCTCTGTCAGGAGAAAACAATGAATTTATAGGAATTATAGGGGCGGCGCTTAACTTCAAAACTACAAATAAACATATTCTGGGTTCCTTACTGTCGGCCAAAATGGGAATTGAAAACCAGCTTCGGCTCTTGAGTCAAAACAATGAGCTACGTGTTTTAAACGATTATTACAGTAATTTTTTGGGAATGACATCCGATGCGACAATTTTTGTCGATTACTCCGGAAATATTGTAAATATTAATAGAAAGGCATCCGATATTATCAACGAAAAATCTTCCAGGATCATCGGTAAGAAAGTAACAGATGTATTAAACTTTCCTGCCGTTTTGTTCAATGATTCAGCTACTGATTTTACAGGTAACTCCTGCTTTACAGATACCCGTGATAAAAAAACCGGATATAGCTTTAGTAAGCAATCTACTTTTTTCCGCTGTACCACAAACACCAGCGAAGACATCAATATTATCATAAAGGAGAATAACTCCGGGAAATTTTTTAAGCCTGTTAAAAAAACCGAGGCAGAATATACATTTAATGATTTGATCGGGAACAGCAAACTATTTTCAGACATTATAGAATTAGCGAAAAAGGCATCGGAAAGCAACTCAAATGTTCTGATTACCGGCGAAAGCGGAACCGGTAAAGAATTGCTTGCACATTCCATCCACAATGAAAGTTGCAGGAGCGGAAAGCCTTTTGTTGTTGTTAATTGCGGAGCAATTCCCCGCGAATTAGCCGAAAGCGAACTTTTTGGTTACGAAAGTGGTGCTTTTACAGGAGCAGCTAAAAAAGGGAGAAAAGGTTTCTTTGAAAAGGCTAATGGCGGCACTATCTTTTTGGACGAAATTGGAGAAATGCCAAAAGCTCTGCAAACAAAAATCCTGCGGGTAATCCAAAACAAGAAAATAACCCGTATCGGTGGAAATAAGGAAATAAGCACCGATGTAAGAATAATTGCAGCAACCAATAAGAATATTGAAGAGGAAGTGACCGCCGGTAATTTCAGGAATGACCTTTATTTCCGCTTAAATGTCATAAGATTGCACATGCCGAATCTTTTACAGCGGAAATCCGATATTATTCTGTTGGCTAAACATTTTATCAATAAGCATATTCAGCCTGGACAGAGAATAATTACCCTGAGTAAGCCTGTTGTTTCAATATTGAAAGAATATAACTGGCCGGGCAATATACGCGAGCTGGAAAACGTCATCGAACAGGCTTTGGTATTTATAGGAGATGAAACTGAGATTGGCGAAAAACATCTTCCTGAAAGCCTGAAGCAAATTTCTAAAAGCACCCGGGTTGTCCGATCCGGAAGCTTGTATGAAGATGAAATGAGAAAAGTTCAAAAGGCTCTTAAAAAGGCGGATAATAATATCAGTTTGGCCGCTCGCATTTTAGGAATATCGCGAAACACTCTGTACAAAAAAATAAAAGACTTCGGCATTGATTGCTCAAAATCTTAACAGTCGTTCAGTTATACAACAACTTTTTAAAATTCCATCGGTAAACTAAATATTATATCGGGAAAACTTTCCTTTTTAATTAGCTGTTATCCAGACCATTCAATTTTAGATTTCTTTTCTCAGATTTTAAAGGCTTTTCTGGCATATAACTTGGCTTATGTACCTTGATATTTGATGTATAACAATTAAAAATGGAGGTATAATATGTCAGAAAAAGTACCGCAATTCATGCCAAAATACATGATTGGCACGGAAGAGCAACAAAAATGGATCCAGAAATACTTCTTTTGTCCAAGAGGTTTAGGTTTTTTCGAACCGGGGGCGGTGCCCATGGATAATCCGGTGATGAGTGCTTTTAATATCGCCAAGGCATCTTATCAGATAAGGCCTGAGGTTTTTAACATGGATTATCTTTCGAAAAGCCTGAATCTGAAAAAAGAAGAGATTATCAAAAGAATGAAAAGGTTGTATGACGAGCGTCTGATAATGTACGTTATGACGCCGCCTATGCAGATTATTGGCTACGGCCTGTATTATTGGGTTGTAAAACTTAAAGAAGGCACTTCCAAAGAGAAAAAGCAGGCGCTTTCGGAATGGTTCCAGAATAAGGACGAAATATGTACGGGAGCTGAAGCTGAAGGTGATTTTGATTATTTCAACGGCTGCCACATGAGAGTGCTTGACAACCTGATTTACGATATATTTTACCGTTTAAGGGATCTGCCCGAGGTTGAGTATGTCCACACGGTTCCTATCCGCAGGGCAATAAGGGATTTGTACACCAATATGCCGGATTCGCTGAACGATTACCGGAAATTCTTCCTGGATGATGACACGATCAAAAGATTGGCAAAAATGCAGGACAAGATGGACTTAACTGATTTACGGATCTTTAAGGCCCTGAACACCAAACGTCCGATGGAGGAAGTCTATGATTTTAAGGTCCTGCACGATATTTCAGGCTTAAATCCCGACGAAATGCTTATGGGTATTAAAGCTGTGATAGAAAACAACCGAATGCTTGTTCCTGTCTTCCATTTTAACACAAGAAAAATGGGATTAAAGAATCGTCTGTTCCTGATTAAGTTATTCCAGATGACACCCAGTTACAGAAAAGCTGAAATTGCCGACGAGATTGCCACTATCCCGGAATTCAATGTGATAAATGAATTTACCGATTCATTTTATGATATCGGAGCAGCCGCTTATGCAGATTTGACAGATACGGATGCCTTATTTGAAAAAATCAATTCTTTCAGTGAAGTCGAGGACGTCAAAGTAGCTGATTTCACACGGGAGTTCAGAAGATTCACATGCAGGCTTGACGCGGAAAACGGAATGTGGGAAGAGTGCATACTTACTGACGATTTTTTATCGGATATAACACGGAAAGCCATGCCGGCAATCAATTTAAACATAAATAAAGAGGAGGAAAAATAATGAAAATAGATAAACCACGTCAATATGTAGTTGACAATCTGAAATATGTTTTGAATCCTTCTTCCATTGCTGTTGTCGGAGCTTCACGTTATCCTGTCAAAGTTGGTTATAAGGCAGTCGAAGGATTAATAACCTGGGGCTACAAAGGGAAAATATATCCAGTTAATCCTAGAGCCGACGAAATACAAGGATTTAAAGCCTACAAAACGGTGAAAGACATCCCTTATCCGGTAGATCTCGTTTACATTGCTGTACCGGCGCATCTTGTAAAAATGGTGCTGGAAGATGTGGTGGAGAAAAAGGCCAAAGTGGTTGTAATATCCACCAGTGCATTTAAGGAAATAGGAAGAGGGGATCTTCAGGACCAGTTGACGGAGTTTTGCAGGAAAAACAAATTGCCACTCGTGGGACCTAATCTGGTTGGAATGGGAAGTCCTTATCTGGACTTTGATTGCGGTTTTGTTCCTTATCTGCCGGTAGCCGGCCCGATTGGCATGATTTCCCAGTCGGGTGCAAACCTGGTTGCAGCAATCGGATCATCAGAAGCAATGCATCTGGGAATGAGCTTCTTTGTAGGACTTGGCAATAAGGCGGATGTCGACTTCTCGGAGTTTATCCTGTACGGGAAAGAAGATAAATACACGAAATGTCTGGCTACCTATATTGAAGGATTGGACAGTCCCGAGGCATTTATATCAGCTTGCCGTGACACGGTGCCGCACAAACCCGTGGTTGCAATAAAGGTTGGAGGATCAAAAATTGGCATTAAAGCAGCATTCGCCCATACGGCATCCGAAAATGAAGGTACTGATGATGCCTATTATGACAAGATATTTGAAAAAGCAGGGGCAATACGGGCTACTACCTGGCAGGAATTTCTGGATATTGCCCTGGCACTTGGCACCCAACCGCCTTTAAAGGGAGACAATATTGTTATGATTACAAATGGAGGCGGATCAGGCCTGCTATCCTGCGACCATTTTGAAAGGATGGGGATGCCGATGAAGGAACTGAACGAAATATCGCCTATGCTTGGCTTTAAGATCAGGGCATATATGCCAATGTTTGGATCTCCGCTTAATCCTGTTGATATTTCCGGTACTGCCAACGCAACACAGTACAAAGGCGCCATAACTCAGGCCATCCGTGATGCAAATGTAGATGCTCTGTACGTTTCAATTTGTCCCACTGCCATGACAAGCATTGAGGAAATAACAGATGAGATACTGGAGGTTTACAATACTCATAAGCATTTGGGCAAACCCTTTGTGATGGAATGTCAGGGTGGCAACGAATGTTACGACGCAATCCGCAAATTCCGTGATGCCGGAGTCCCGGCATATCCCACAGCTGAGCAAGGCGTAAATGCTTTGATAGCACTAAGAAAATATGCGCGCATCAAGGAAAAGTTTTCTAAACAAAAATAATTTTAGGTATTGGATAAGCTGCTTTTTTGACTGGCTGTTTATACCGTAAAGTATTTTGTCGTGGCGGGTTCAGAACCCGGCCACGGCATAATACTTGAAATATCAGGGAAAGATTACGGGATCATAACGCCGTGTCGTTAAGTGTGAGGCCCGGTTCATCCTTACATAAAAGAAATGGTTATCTTTATGTCATTAGCTTTGTACAACCTTTATGAATCTTCAGAAATGGCAGTAATAAAAGAGAATCAAACCTTACCAGAAAGGATATCCCCGGTATTTGAAAGACGGATTGCTCATCTTGAAAATCTTATGATAGTTGTTTGTGATTTTACAAACGGACCTGCCGTTGAACCCGACAAGCCTCACAGTCATCCGCACGAGCAGATTACCTATGTTGCCGAAGGAGATCTTTACTTGTTTCTGGGAGAGGAAAAACACCGCATCACAACCGGTGATATCTTTACTGTGCCTCCGGGACTACCGCATTGCATTCAGACAATAAGCCCTAAAGTAAGGCTCATTGACTGTTTCAGTCCTGTAAGAAAGGATTTCCTTAAGTAATCGGCGACTTTCCTTATTAAAATTCTAAACAGTAACGGTTTTCTTTTCCGGCCTCTTTTTCTTTGGTTACTTTCTTTTGGAGGAGCAAAAGAAAGTGACAATAAACTAATAAAATACCCGGGGTAAAAGACAATAACGTCAGTACCACCCCGCAGGGGTGGCCATCAGTAATTCAGTAATAGTCAGGCTGAGGCGTAAACAGGAAGTGGATTATTTCGGCAGCACCTGTGAAAGACATTTCAGCCAGAAATTATTATAGTGTTCCCAGTATACAAAGTTGAGACCCCAGTGTGGAGCCGGGTCGGATGTATAAACCAGCACATTGCCCCGGCCGACTTTCCGTACTGCGACAAGCGGATGACCGGTTTCCTCAATCGTAACCAGCACTTCGCCTTCCGGAATTACTTTAGTCTCATTATATCCCAGTATCGGTGGCATACCCTCAAAATCCGATTCAAAAAATACTTTTTTACCGGCAGGAGTCAGTTTAGGATAAAAGCCTTCGGTACTTTCAACCAGATCTTCGTGATCGAGGCATTCTACCGGAAGTACCGATCTGAAATTTGTTCTTCCCCAGCCGCCTTTCCCAAGCTCACCGGTGAATGAGTACCATCCGCCAAGCATCATCAATCCTTTGCCTGCTGCTACAGCTTCATTGGTTAATCTTACCCTGTCGGGGAAAACCAGTATTTTTTTGCCAAACTCTTCACGTATAAAAAAGTCAGGAGCCAGTTGAAAAAGCTTTCCTTCAACATCACTGAAAATTATGACATCATACTCATCCAGAATTTTTTCATATTCCCCGGGTCCCAGCTTATAGAAATCCCAGCTCGGAACGGAATTGACCTGATGCTTTCCATCTGACTCCAGTGCATCTTTAAGCCATTTCCCATAGTTGAATATCTCAAGACCTTTCGGTGCAAACTGGAAGGGAGATTCTGCAAATGTGGGTCCTGTAAGTACAGCCCAGTCGCCTACATAATAAATTTTAGCCATAGTAATGCAAATTATAGATTAGTTATATAAAACACTGGTAAACAAAAATGATCTTTCATATACAAAATGTTTCACTGCATCTTAAAAAATGCGATACCGGTAGTGTATTCACCATTGGCCTGTTAATGTAATAACCCGGATAAAAAGCCATGCAGCTCTGTTTTTCAGATTCCGTTTTCGCCCCGGCAGATCTGTTGGAGCCGGAAATCATAGAAACAAAAAGAACAGGAAAAGAATGGTGAATAAAACTTTTTTCTGAAGATCTCATATCTGTTATATATATATATCAGTCTGCAGGTTGATCAGTCTACCGAAGTTAAATAAATATTATGACAGATATCAATAAGAATGTTAAAATAAGTCGGATTATATTTGACTTATATTAAAATGTCATTAGCTATAATTGCATATTTACAAATCATTTTGCAGCTGCGCAATGATGATTGGAAATAAAATAGTTCATAATGTAAATGATGGACAATTCCTTGCCAGGCTACAATTTGGACGGAGATAATATGATAATAAAGTTCATGGCCACTGAAAATTGCTTATTTTTACATTTTCACAATCAACCCAACCATGATGATACCTACACGAACCTTTGATTATCTTGATATTCTTAAGACCAAATTTCCCAAGGACGATATTTTTGCAAAATATTCCGAAGGGAAGTGGATAAAAGTCAGTGTTGATGAGTATGTTGAAGCATCATGGAATGTTGCCAGCGGACTTATTACGAAAGGATATCAGCCTGAAGACAAGGTGATTGTCATTTGCAATAACCGTCCTGAATGGAACTTCCTGGATATGGGATGCACCCTTGCCCGTCTTGTTTTTGTCCCGGTTTACTCTACCCTCAGTGAAGATGAATTCCTGCATGTTTTCAATCACAGTGATGCAAAGCTTATTATTTTGGGTAACAAATCACTGTATAACAAAGTTCTTCCGATTATAGCCAGGATGGATCATCCTGCTGAAGTGATGACAATAGACGATTGCGGATCGGGGTTCTGTTTCGACGATTTAATTGAACTGGGAAAACAGAACCGTGAGAAAAATGATCCTGTGATAGAACGCAATAAGCAGGAAATCTCTCCTGATGATGTGGCAACAATCATATATACTTCAGGGACGACAGGTAAATCGAAAGGAGTAATGCTTACACACAGGAATCTTACATTCGATTCTTATGGTCATGCAATCAGGCAAACAGCCGGTTCACAACATAAAATGTTAAGCTTTCTTCCTCTCTGCCATACTTATGAGAGAACAATGAATTATGAATTTCAACAGCTTGGTATCAGTACTTATTATGCCGAGAACATTTCAACAATCGCAAGAGATCTGGCAAGCTTTCATGGCGACGGATTTTGTGCAGTACCAAGAGTGCTTGAGCTAATGTATTCAAAACTGGAAGAGGCAGGGAGAAACCTGAAAGGCATTAAAAGAATCATCTACAGGTGGGCATGGCGTTTTGCCAATAATTACAATAATAAGAGAACCGGATATATTTACCGTTTAAAACATCAGCTTGCCGACCGTCTTGTTTACAGTAAATGGCGTGATAATCTGGGAGGAAAAGAGATGTGGGTTGTAACCGGAGGTGCTGCTATACGCCCTAATATCATACGTTTATTCACAGCTGCAAAACTTCATCTCTACCAGGGCTACGGAATGACTGAAACATCTCCGGTAATATCTGTTAATCAGCCCTCCGACAATGTTCTTGGCACCAATGGCACTCCACTTGACAATACGGAACTGAAAATTGCCGACGATGGTGAAATACTTGTTCGCGGACCGCATGTAATGAAGGGTTACTACAAAGATGAAAAGGCAACACGCGAGATAATTGATGAGGAAGGATGGCTTCATACAGGAGATATCGGTTACCTGCAGGATGGAAAATACCTGATGATAACCGACCGTAAGAAAGAGATATTCAAGCTTTCATCAGGGAAGTATATAGCTCCGCAGATGATTGAAAACAAAATACGCGAATCATCTTTTGTTGATAATTGTATTGTTTTTGGGGAACATCAGAAATTCGCTTCGGCAGTAATAATCCCGAACATGAAAGAGCTTCGTGAATGGTGTGCAAAAAACAATATAAATGCAGGGGAGAGTGATGAAGAACTGGTTGGCAATAAGGATGTTGTTGCTATGCTGAATAAGGAAATGGCAAAGATCAATAAGACTCTTTCCGAGTATGAAATGATAAAGAAAAGTTTCTATACATCCGATACATGGTCGGTTGAAAATGGGATGCTTTCACAAACCCTTAAACCCAAAAGAGCAGTTATACTTTCAAGGTATAAAGCGTTGGTTGATGCAGCGTATAATAAATAATCGTTTCAGGGTTTCGTATAAATCTCTGATATTGTATATAATACATCAACGACCACTGCTCCTGGTCAATAATATTGATAACCCTTAAAAGCTTTTCCGCAGCCCTGCGGCTTTTTCCACGATTAGCCCAAGCAAAGACAGATAGGTAGCTGAATAATTGTTTCAGAGTTTATAATGACGCTATGGCATTCAGGTATGAAATACCCGGCGATGGTGAAATAATTATTTTTGACGAAACAGGTACCATATATTGTATCTTTTTGATAACTTGCAGATAACAAGATAAGTTAGCGCTTTAAATCCATCATGTACTGTAATTGGGAATATTGATCTTAAGTTGAAGAGTAATTGAAACAAGAAATACCAGCTATGCGTAAACTGAATTGGATTTTACTATTATTGATAACAATGATTTCCTGTAATAATGAGAGTGCATATGATTATCCATTAGTTTTGACAGGAAGTGTTATTAATATCACGGATTCAAGTGCAACCTTTACAGCAAAAGTTACTAATCCGGGTAAATTTGCAATTTTGGAATCCGGATTTATTTGGAGTTTATATCCCAATAATAACAATGGAATAAAAGTCAAGAATAAAGAAATTTCAGATGGCGTTTATGAACTGAATACAAATGAGAAACTGCTGCCCGGAAGGATATATTATGTGCGTGCTTATATTCAAACAGAATCATCAATAACATACGGCAGAGAGGTAACCTTTAAAAGTTTAGACAAGGATGTCAGTTTGGGAAGATGGTCTAATATTTATCATAATGTTTTTACTGCTTATTGGGCAGACAAATGGAATAGGATTGACGAGAATTTCACTATCAATGATTCTACATTTATTGTTTTGAATGACGGGAAATTATATTGTTACAGCCATATTGCCAACACTTGCGAATTTGTTACTTTAACCAGTTTCCGATTTCCTGATCTTGATTTCAGCATTGTGTACAATGAAAATGCTTATGTTTTCTCAAAGAATGCCTTTTATCAGTTTGATCGCCATGCATTATCCTTCAATAAATTATCTGTACTGAATGATAATAAGATTTTGCGTGGAGCTTCCGGCTGTCTGATTGATGATAATATTTATGTTGGTTCGGCACAGGAAAAAGAATTCTGGAAATACAATATACCAGGTGATACCTGGCAGCAGGTTTCTACATTTCCCGGAGGTTTCGGTTATGATTCCTACTCATTTTACATTAATAATACTATTTATTTCGGGATTACTGGCAAAGGTGAATTCTGGAGTTATGATCCGGAAAATAATCAATGGATACAAAAAGTAAATTCGCCATTTAACCAACATGTTTATATTGACTATGCAAATACGATAAGCAAAGGATATTGCTTTTACAATAAATATTTATATGAATACAATCCAATATTTGATATCTGGGAGAGGATGGCTTGTTTAGTACTTTCATACGGGGAATTACGTTCTGCCAGTGTGTTTACAATCGGACATAAAATTTATGTATTGAATGTTTATATAAATTATTTAAACGTATGGGAATATGAGAAATAGTGTTTTATTCATTATTTTTCTGCTTACAATTTTCATTACCGTATCTTTAAATTGCCGCGCGCAAATAATTGACAATAAAATCAATTTATATGGCGGATATGAAAGGGGCAGATTTTACGGAAACGGATCAATTAATGAGAATAATTTCATTTACCCCTCATTGTATCCCAATTTAAAAAGCTTAAACGGAATTTCTCTGAAAATTCTGTACAATCATCCTATTCAATTTTTCGGTTTTGGTGTTACTTTCACGCATCTTAAGGGCATTGGTTGGAAATCTCCTGACTCACCGGAATATAATGGTTCTAAAGTAATACTGCATTCTTTATCCCCCACCATTCAAATACATTCAAAATTAACCGGGAAAGGTGTTTTTAATAGGTTCAGGTTGTTTTTTGAAATTGCTCCGGGCATTGGACTATCAAAACTCACATTATCAAATCCAATATTTGACATACAATCCGGAAATAGCATTATTTCACAACCCATGAACAGCTTCGATCTTTTTTACGGGTTTAAACGCGATTCAGGAATAGAATTGGCAATTAATCAAAATGTTAATGTGTATTTTTCCTACTCTTACAGCCGTAATTGGATTAAGTCAAAATTGTATGCCGACAAACATTTTTCAAGTTCCTGCTTAAGTCTGGGGGCTATTTTAAGATTAAGAAAAATTAAACAGCTATTTTAATGTTATAGCTATGGGCAAAACCATATTTATCCTTGCATTATTATCCAATTTTTCAATTGTATTTTCACAAAATACAGATGGAGTTCATTTTAAAACAGATAATAAAATAATTTATGATATCTGCTTTACGGATAAAGGAGGAGCGATTGGAATAGCCGACAATAATACAATCAAAACGTATTCAACAATTTCTGAATTATTGTTGAATGAGTTTAAAAATGGACATACAGGTCAGATTTTAACAATCGATATTTCAAAAGACAGCACACTATTGGTAAGCGGAGGGAAAGACAGTACAATAGTCATTTGGGATTTTATAAGTGGCAAAATACTAAATTCGCTTACATATCAAAAAGGAATAATCACATCTGTTAAAATATCTCCGGATCAGAAATACTTAGCCTCAGGTGGCACCGATAATAAGGTTTTTCTTTATGATTTGAGGAAAAATGAGGTGACTTATGAATTTACTGACCATATTGATATAATTACATCCGTGGCTTTTAGTCCTGATGGTAAATTAATTGTTTCTTCAAGTGCCGACAAGATGATTAATATCTATGATGTTGAAACCCGGAAATTAATATCTCATCTTGAAGGGCACCGCAATTGGGTAAGAGATATTTCATTTAATGCAAACGGCCTGAAACTAGCATCTTGCGGAGATGATGCAAAGGTTATCTTCTGGGATGTTTCGGATATTAACAACATACAAAAGCAAAAGACTAAAAGGATTGGTTTTGAATGGATTATAAGTATTGATTTCAGTCATGGAAATGACACTTATGTTACCGGTGGCGTTAATGGAAAAGCACTGATATTTACAAAATATAGCAGGCATACTGCAAAAATGGGAGTTCATGTAAACAGGGTATTATTTAAGCCTAATGAAGGAGATCGCTTAAAAATTGCATTGGCTACCAGAGGGAAAGGTGTAGTCATGCTTGAAGCGGATAAGATAAAATTCCAGCCGTTTTCTGAGATACGTTCTGAAAAAAGAAATATTGTAGTGGGAAAAATGCCTTCCCTGGATTATTAATTTCTATAAATAGTTTTATCATGAGAAAAACGGTGCTCTGTATACTTTTCATATTGTGCATGATGCCCTATAGTATTAATGCACAGAAAGACTATTATTATACTTATACATCATTCAACACCGGAGCTCAACTGGTCGACGGCGGACAAACCCAAAATGCAAGATTTTGCAGGGTAAGATCCGGCGAAAGCACAATTACTGAATATACTCCCTATGAAGTTAAAGAATATGGGTTTAAGGATGGACGTGTTTTTCTGGCGTGGGATATTCAGGTAGAAAATACAATCAGACGTGTATTTCTTGAACGCCTGGTAGATGGAAAAACTAAATTGTATTTTTATAAAGGATTGAATTACAAAACATTTTATCTGGAAAAAGACAGTGGTCAACTCATTCCGTTAATCAGAGGCGGAAAACACAATAAGGAATCAGATTATAGGAAGACATTGGGTAAACTCACCAATGACTGTGATTTACTTCGGGAACCTTTAAATCTGATCATCTATGAACAGAAATCACTGGCTTCTTTTGTAGACGCTTATAATACATGTAAATTAAAGGAATTCCCATATAGAAAATATGGTATAATGTTTGGTTATGTCAACACAAGCCTCCTGATCCCGTATCTCGTTGACCAGGAATTCCTCAGAGACAGTGAGATAGAAACAGATGGCAGTTTAACAATAAGTCTGTTTATAGATTATCCTATTGGTAAAAAGGGATTATCATTCCATCCTGAAATTCAGTATGTACGTAATAATTTTGATTACTACCGTTACAAAATTAACCAGTATTGGATGGTAATCAATACCAGTTGTTTTAACATTCCCCTGATGTTCAGATATACAGCACCTCTTTCATCGGCAAAAATACAGCCTTATGTGAATGCGGGAGGCCAGATTTCATTTCTGCTAAAAGAGGAAACTCTTGTACTGGAGGATGTTATGCAGAATCAGGTAATTGTATCTGAAAATTTCTATAGGTTTTCTTTACTTGCAGATCAGTATGGTGGATATATTGCCGGAGCCGGACTTCAGTTTAATATCCGCCACAGGATTAATTTCTTTGTTGAATTTCGATATGCTAAAGCTTATGCCTTTTTGGAGTCTACATTATTGGATAAGGAGGAGTACTTTTTATTAACGGGAATAAACTTTTAAATATGAAGTATCGCTATATTCCGATTATATTATTCGTTTTCATAAGTTGTGTGGCTTGTGAAAAGGATGGAAAACTTCAGCCACATCTGACCGATTTAGGCATTCCCGAAATTATTTCATTTGAGCCCAGATCCGGAAAACCCGGAACATCGGTCCATATTAAAGGTAATAATTTTAGTGACCACCCTGTAAAAATTACCGTATATGTTGGTAATTGGAAGGCTGCAGTTTCATTTCACTCCATGCATGACCTCTATTTTGTGGTTCCCGATCCCGTAATTACAACATCAGGTAGTATTTATGTGGAAATAGGCGGTAAGATTGGTATTTCTGCCTCAGATTTTACAATTATTACTCCCTGGGCGGTTAAAGCCAGATTTCCGGGGGATAGAAATTATTCTACAAGGACTTTTGTTTTGAATGGTAAAGGATATATAATTGATACATATATCAGCCAGCAAGGAATAAGAAAGAATGCCCTTTGGGTATATGATCCGGCTTTGGATGTCTGGTCAACGAAAGCAGATATGCCTGGTGATGCCAGGAGGTATGCGACTGACTTCACTATAGATAATAAGGCATATGTTGGTTTAGGATATGGAGATAATGATAATAACGGCGGATATTTAAAAGATTTCTGGATATATGATCCTGATGCTGATTCCTGGAATAAAATAGCCGATTATCCCGGAGAATTAAAGAAAAATGCTCTGGGTTTCCAGGTGGGAGGCAAAGGCTATGTTGCCGAGGGATACAATGATACCAACTATTCCTCTGAGTTATGGGAATATGATCCTGTACTTAATTCGTGGACACAGAAGAATATTCTTCCTTTTCGTGTTTCCAATGCTATTGAATTGTCTGGCAAAACATATATAGCTGATTATTATGGGAATATCTATAGTTATTTTCCTTCTCTGGACAGTTTATATAAGATTACATCTAATAGGGCGATAAGAACTTTTCAATGGTTTGCTCTGCAGGAGTCTCTCTATTTTTTTAGTCCAGATCCAAATTATAATGGTGCCTGGAGCTATAATTGTTCAAACGGCACATGGAGTGATTTGACTGGTCCATTTCCTTTTAAAGGTTTCATGAGCAGATTGAATTTCAGTACTGATACTATAGGATTTTGTATTGTTCTTGATGATAATGGAAAAATGTATGGGTTTACTCCTGGTAATCTGAGATAAAATAATATCCGGAAAATTGAGTGGGAAAGTGCAATTTTAAGATGTAAATACTTCTATGAAGACCTGCTATCCCGGACATGCTGATTGGAACACTGCCTATTTCATTCGTCTGAATTGCCGTTAATCATTTCCATAATTTCCTTGAAGCTGTTCAGACCTGACTCAATGTTTTCAATGATCTCACTTGCCATAATATCGGGGTTGGGCAAATTATCCAGATCGGTCAGGCTTTTGTTTTTCAGAAACTCCTTTTCCTCACGGTTGAGCTGGTGATGTTCCATCAGCCAATCGTAGGCGGCCAGAAAGAAGCCACCTGTTCCGCAGGCAGGGTCGGCAATTGGTAAAAATATGTCCCAGCATCCCTTTTTCGGTGCTCAGACTGCGAAGCAGTTGTGAATAAAATGATTCCAGCTCTGCACCCCGTTTGCCCGATAAGGTTTCCCAATCGCAAAACTCACCATCCGGAATTTCTTTTCCCTCCACATCCTTAATGCGTAGAAGCCTTAAACCCTTGTTGTATGGTGGTTTATTCAATTCATCGGTCATTTTCAGGAACAGCAGATAGGTAATTTGTTCCAGATAGTCGCCATAGCTAACGCCATCGTCACGAAGTACGTTGGCAAGGTTCCATATTTTTGATATGATCGCGGAGTCGGACATTTGAATTATGAATTGTGAACCTGACGCTTACCTTCTGTTCGAATTGTCAAGGATTCCTTGACAGTTGAATTTTTGTACAGTTCTTTTTCTGCAAAAACATTGTTAATATGGAAGCTGATATTCTGTTTGGTTGTTTGAAACAAATACTCCATTTGCTCCTGTGTCAACCAAACGGTATCAGTATCTATTTGAACTTGCAGTTCAATTTGGTTATCGCTGCTTTTTAAATATCTCTATTTTATTTTCCATGCTTATTTTCCTTTCTAATTCGTTCCAGCAGCACACTTGCCGGTTCGTAATCGGCTTCCTGCCTGCATCTGGCTATTTCTGCCCCGCTCAGCGGTTTACCTTCAAATGCTTTTTTCAAAATGCTTTGCCGCAGGGCTTCGGCTTTTTCCAGGGACTCGCTGATGTTTTGTTCCACCTTGTCGCAAACGGATAGACGGGATTTGATTTCGCGGACGATGGTGTGTTGGATGGGGAGGGGGGAGAGGGGGATTACTTGAGATTTTAACACACTTCCTGAAATAGCCCTAAAAGTAGTATCCGTTCCTTGACTATCGAGCTTCTTTTCAATTAATCTTAGAAATAATAAGATGTATTTATAATCGTATTTGTAAGATATGGCAGCTAAACCTCTTCCTATTGCGCATTTTTGATTTGCAACATTATTTGCACCCACAGGTGCTCGAACTGAAAGTAGAATATCGTCAACTTCAGCAATTTTGGTTGGTTCTGTGCACCACTTTTATACAATTGGATGAAGTTCTGTAAATTCAGCTTTTCCTTGAAAGAATGGTAATCCTTTTTTATCAGTATTATATGTGGAAGAGGGTGATGATTGCTCCATATTAATCTGACACACCTCCCCTAATTCTACTTCGACCCAATCTTCTTTCATCTTTTTAGATATTGGCTGTGCCTTCGGGAGCCTCAGGCACCGGGGGGACCTCGGGCACCGGTTCATCTGCGGTGGTTGAGGCTCTCGAAACCACCGCATTATTCTTCATATCTCTATACGCCATTGAAAGGCCAGGGAGGCTTTCGAAGTCTCCTTTTATCAATGCTTCTTTCTTTTTGCGGCTCCAGCCCTGTACTTGTTTTTCCCTGTGAAAGGCTTCGTCGATTCTGCTGTATTCCTCATAATAAACCAATTTAACAGGAAGCCGTTTCCGGGTATGGTTTGCACCTTCACCGGATTGGTGCTGTTGAAGACGTAATTCAAGGTCTCTGGTGCTTCCTGTATAGTATGATCCATCTGCACAGAGCAATATGTACATGTAAGCCTTCATTACGCCGCTAATACTTCGTTAAGTTCTTTGATAATTTCGTTCATCTCATTTCCAAACAGCTGATACATTTTTCCCCTTCCGCCCAATGCGTCAAAGGGGGTGTAATCCAGATCTTCAATTTCGATATGGTAGCTGCTTACCACATGGTCCTTTATCATACGCAGCCAGTCCATCTGTTCCTGTGTAAAGCGGTTGTGTTGCCCTGCATTCTGTTTCAGGCTTTTGCCACATGAATATTCCAAAAGCTTTTCCTTCTCCTTTTCAGTAATTTGATTTTGCAAACGAATCAGGCGGTTTGCCAGTGAAAGGAAAAGGTCTTCCTCTTCCACGCCCATGGTAATTGCACCCAATAAATCCTTGAGAGCTATTGTGGGTTTGCGTTCCAGTGGCCGGCTGTCGGTCTTGGCGGTTAGGCCAATTATAAAGGCATCGAAATAATCCAGAACCTGTTTCCACAGATTATAGATGGAACGGTGGCATTCGTCCACCACAATAAAGTCGAATAGCTCTATCGGAACCCTTGCCGAATATTCCACGGGAACAGGCTGTTTTTTATTTAACTGGTTTTGCATCCATGTGTTTTCCTCCGGGTTGTCGAGTTCCGCACTTTCGTCCAGTTCCTCGCCTTTCAGGATGGAATACAGACGTTGAATGGTAGAAATACATACCTGACTGTCGTTTGAGATATAGCCCGATGACAGACGCTGAACATTGTATAGATCAGTAAATTTCCGGTTATCATCGGTCGGCTTGAAGGACATGAATTCCTGTTCGGCCTGTTCACCAAGATTTTTGGTATCAACCAGAAACAGGATTCGTTTTGCATCTGAGAATTTAAGCAGGCGATAAATAAAGGTAGCGGCGGTAAATGTTTTCCCTGCACCCGTAGCCATTTGGATCAGCGCTTTGGGGCGATTGTTTTTGAACGATTTTTCCAGGTTTCTGATGGCTGTAATCTGGGCAGGGCGAAGTCCAGTGGGGTCAAGTGTCGGCAAATCCTGTAAATATCCCCGTAAGCTCTTTTCCTTTTTCAGCCATTCTTCAATTGTAGACGGTTTATGAAAACTAAAAACATTTCTGCCTCTTGGTTTCGGGTCCCTGAAATCGGTAAAACGGGTTACAGTCCCGGTACTTTCATAGACAAATGAAAGCGGATCGTTATTCAGGTATTTGAGTTTAGCATTTGCATAATCCTTTGATTGATCTTCGACAACGGTTAAACGGTGTCCCTCTTCCTCACGTTTTGCCTCTATTATACCCACCGGTTTGCGGTCAATAAATAGAACATAATCTGCAGGACCAACACCGGTAAGGTATTCTCTTACCGCAACACCCTGACTTGCCGATAAATCAACCTTGTTTTTCGATTGCACAATCCATTCGGCATCACTCAACATCCTGTCGATGATGTCTCTTGCAATCTGTTCCGGATTTTGGTTGATATTATCTGTCATTTATATTTATAATCAATGCATTAAAAATATCTGCAAGATACGTCAAATGTATCGGGAATTGAGCGGTGAGATGGCAAGAAAACAGTTCTTTTGCAGCTTTTGATTGTGTGATGGCTTTACTATTTGCCTGGCTTTTGGCGGTAAAAGTGCTAGCTTTTGGTGGGTTTTTCTTAGTTTGTGGTGTTATGTTTTAGTTAGCGTAATCCGACACAATAATAAAATGTTGAAAAAATTAAACCTTGTTCCTGGCAAAATGCTTTCTGCGTTTTGCTGCTTCCAAGCCACATTCAATAAGAGCTAACATTCTATTCTTGATGACAAAAGGGTCAGTAAGTTTTTTATGGCAGGTCATCGTTAGTCAGTTATGTGAATCTCGGGTTTTACAGTTTTTCAATTAACTCTTTTCTTACTAACTCCCATGCTTCTAGTGGATTGTATTTTTCGTCAGGGTGTAATAGCATTTCAGTATCGCCAAGAAATTCTTCATCTTGCAATTTGAGTTCCATATTCAGCAAGTATTCTTTCTGCGTTGGTGGATTATTTACTACAAAGCCAATATATTCTCTGTAACAGCGAATGATTTTGTCAATGTTCGGTGTATGTGTTGATAATGCTTTCCACAAGTCAAACAAATCCCGTCCTTTCCTTCGTTGATACAATGCTCTGACTTTTGTGCCAAGCAATTCTTCCAGTTGATAAGTTGTTATATTGCAAGTTCCTGAATACCAATTGCTATTCACACTAAAATCTTGCTGAATAAGTCCTAAAACGTTAAAGTGTTCCCGCGTGTTAATTTCTACTTTCAAGCGAATTGGTTTTATCGGTAGAATTTCTGAATTGAAACGAAATAGTAGTGTATTGTTATTGATTTTCTGCTTTATTACAGGTTTTCCGAGAAAATACAATGCTTTTCGTATTCTTTCCATTGTTTCTTTGATTGGCTCGGTATTAATTTGTACTAAATCAATATCTTCCGAGTAGCGTGGTTGTAGGTTGAGATATAATTTATTCAAAGTAGTACCGCCACGAAATGCTAAATGTTCCGCCAAATATTCATCCTTATAAATTTCACATATAGAACGACAAATTATAAGGTCTTGTTCAATGTATTCTTTTGATTTCCATGACATAGATTCCGCCCATTCCTGTATGTATTTCTCAGGTATCATAAATCATCAATTTCAATTTCTTCATTAATAATGATTTTCCATTTGACGTTTATTTCACAATATTCGGTTGGTTTATTACTTTTTAACGGAATCTTTTGGAATTTACAATTATGGGTTTTTGCTTTTGAAAATAAGATATTGGCTTGCTCAGTGTGTCCCAGTTCATATTCAAGCAAATATCCCAAACGTTGTATGTTGGAAGTTGGGACATAATCAAAAAAAGATTTGTCTAATTTACCAAATTTTACGCTTTCCATTAGTTCGTAAATAACGGTACAGGCACGATTTAGTCCTCCAATTTCTTTTTGAAATGTAATTAAGTCAACAGCTGTAAGTTCAGGTTTTGAAATCATATAATCGCCATTTTCGCCCCGAATTGATTTTATCCATTTTTGCGGAATTTCTTTACGAGTAGCAATAAAATTGATTTTAACGTTTCGTTTTGAGGTGTCTCTTAAGGTTGGTAAAGAAGTGATTACAGAAAAGATTTGAGGTTTTTGATGAGCCGCCCCGTAGTGCGAGGCAGCATTTAACAAACAGACATAATACTGACGATTAAGATATTCCATCAAATCATCAATATAAAACTCGGGTGGCACAATCCCAATTAAGGAGTAACTAATAGGGATTACAGAATAGAATCCTTTAAATACAGGGAATATCTGTCCTTTTTTTATCAGAAGATTTAAATTGTTTTTTATAGTTTGTTCCGACAAATGAGAAAAATCAGCAACAAGTTCCTGGCGGGAGAATGTCGCTTTTCCTCTTTTGTAACGGTAAAGTACCCAATCTTTAAAGGTTGTTACTTCAGAATAATTCATTTTGAAATATATTGACTGCAAAGGTACTATAAATATTGGTAATATTGCAAACGTTATATGCTATTTCTTGCAAAATTGAATTACTCTCTGAAATATCCAAGGATATAAATACAAATTAAATTAACCTCAACAACCTGCGTATTCTTTTATGATTGGCAAGTATACCAAGGGTAAGCAAAAAGTCACGCATCCTTTTTACTCCTTCCGTGGGGTGTTCAAGATAATGCTCATCCATAAGTCTCATAAGCTTCAGGTTATCCTCACTCTCGCCCAGAGATCGGTAATAAAAACTGCCCCGGCTTACACTTACCAGCTTGCATTGGCGGCGGATACTCAATGGTTCTTCACGATTAATCATACCAAGACGCTCGGCTATAGACCCAGTTTCTTCAAGTTTTTTTTTAAAAACTCTCGCTCCATCTCTAACTGACCTATCTTGGCATACAATTTCTCGAGATCAGCATCCTCTTTCTTATCATGACCCGATTTGTTAAAAAGTTCCGGCGCACGATCCAAAAACTCCTTCTTCCAACGTGATATCATGTTCGGATGGATACCATATTTCCTAGAAAGCTGTCATCAGAACAGTATTATTCATAATTTTAGTTCATTATTTTGGGGAAAGGTTTGTTATGATAATTATTGAAGGCCCTGTCATGCAATTCATTGATAAGGTTAAAAAGCTGACAGCATCCTGCTGGTTGACCAGGAATATCATGTTATCATCAATGACCGGCTGTTGGGCGCATTCATAAAAAGTGCGACGACTTTTCACGCCTCAGTTGGGAAATAACTTACACATAGCACATTGTTCGTATTAGCAATTGTGAATTATTATAGCTGCAATCGGAAGATCGGTTGATAATTTTATATAGGCCAGTCTGAGGCAATTTTAAATGCTTTGCTTGAAAAGCCAAGAGCTTTGTTTAAAGTAGTTTCATTTTTAATATGATATGGCACACTACCAAGGTTGTCCTTTTTATTAAGCCATGTACCCTTAACAAGGCCCACTATTGCTTTGTTACCAGTAAAAAAATTTAGAGATAAAAACTTTTGCCTGACATTTAAGATAAGGAATGCTTTTTTACTATTACAAAAATAAGTGATTCCAATGCAGTGAGTCCTGGCAATTGGGTAGCAATTTCTGGATTTGAGTTGAGTGAATAAGTTATCGTGGAATTTGAATAATAACCGTTCAACTTCATCAGAAGGCTTTTGTCTTTCAAAAATTTGATCTAGAGAATGTTTCTTTTGTGCAATTCTTTCAAATCTTTCATGTTGTTTTCGGTTTAGTATGTCTAGCTTATTTTATGATTACTAACGGACGGAAATAATAAACTCAGGGCATTTTGACATCCGATAATTAGCATTAAGCTGTAGCGATATAGATGTATATTACTGTTTTTTATATTGCTATTTTATTTGTTGTTCGATTTCTGCTTGTACCTCTTCAATTTTTGATTTTAATTCATCGCTTAATTTTTCAGGATGTTTTTTGATTTTTCTAAGATTAAAAGCGATTAAAACTGATGCAATCCCGGAAAATATAAATGACAATGCAGTAAGCACAACCAATGATAATCCGGAAAAAATCGGATTGGCTATCAATAAAAATGACAACAAAATCCCCAAGATACTTGAGATGGCTACATTTCCCCAATTTAAAACACCTGAGCTTTTCATTTCAAATGCCAGACCTAATGACAAAAATGAATGGAAAAGAACCGTAAAACCTACTACATAAGGCAAAACAGTCATTGAAATTTGGGGATATGCCGTGAGATAAATTCCTATAACTAAATGAAGAATTCCACTTACTAAATACCAGCCCCAACCATTCAAGGATTTATAATTGGAAACAGCAAAGAAACTCTCAAAGAGCCCCGACACCAAAAATGACACACTAAAAAATATGGCGAGTGTCAAATAGGTTGCAACAGGAACGGTAAATATATAAATACCGAGAATGATGAAAAGGATTCCCACAATGAGTGGAACATACCAATGTTTTACCGAATGGGTAAATGACTTTAGAAGATTGACCATAACTTTTAAAAATTATTAAACGCCTACTTTTTTAAACGGTGTTCGGCTTGTCCGTTTTGCTCTTTCATTTTAGATTGTGCCTAATTCGCTTATATGTGTAACAAAGCTCCCATAATTTCTATCCGGGGTATTATTGAATTCGATTATGAATTTACAAATTTAATTGCCACGAACCATTTTTCACTGTTCTGCCCTGTTCTTTTGATCACAAAAACAAAATCCTGTCATGCAGTTCGTTGACAAGCTTAAAAAAGTTGACTGATGCTGCTGATTGACCGGGAATATCATGATATCATAAATAACCGGCAGATGGGCATTTAGAATACGTTTAGCCGGTTTTCTAAACCTCTGAACAGGTTAAAAGATCAGGTTCAATATCTAATTTGTTTTACAATTGGTATCATTTCAGCACGATGCTGTAATATTCGCCATCATTAGCCATGTATTTTAACATTAGCTGTCCGCCGGTATTGGTTTCAAAAAATAATTCATTTCCCGACAGGTAATTACCTGTGCATTCTTCAATCTCATTATTGGCAATTTTCCGGTCGGGTATGTTTACAAGCTGATAAAATGTTTCAACCCGCCCTTCACCAGGCTCAGCAGGCATAGATATTACAATGGCCCATTTATTATTGGCTGATACATCGATAAGCTGTAAAACCGACAGTGGATCGTGGTAAATCACTATACCCTGGTTTTGATCGTCATCTACTAAAATGCTGTTTTCGGCCTGGTTTGTATAAACATTTTTTATTGGTGTCAATGGAGTTGAGCTATTTAGTGTGCACTTTTCTCCGGTTAAGTAGAGTTCCGAGATACAGATGTCATCATATTTAGTCCCCGGCAATGATTCTAATATATCGATTTTTACAAAAAAACAGGAATCGAGTATGGGTGACTCAAAATATGACCGTGCCTGCCGATATACCTCCTTGCTGAATTCATTCAGTTCTTTTCGCGAAAAATCTAATTCAAATTTTTGAATACCAAAACTATCAGCCAAAGTTACAATTTGTTCGCGCGGGAATTTAAGCCCTTTGTATCCATCGGCAATTTCAGAAACATGTCCTTCGGGATGAACAGTTGCATAAACCGATAATCGTATTTTTTTGGGGCGGGCATTTTGATAAAACAGCGCCTGGCTCTTTCCGTATCCGGTAAAAATACCAACATATACCTTAGCGCCATGGGGCATCTTTAAATGCACACTTTCAGGGTTATTTTCTTTATATGAGCCACATACCCAGCAGGTTTTAATATCACCATCAAATATGTTCGATTCAGGGTAGGGATCAACGGGCATATCTTCATAATCGTATTGAGCAACATTAAAATAAAAATCTTCCCACTCACTTTCCGATTGTGCCCATCCGTTATTTGCAAAACAAATAGTGATTACAATAAGGCAGGCTACTTTACAACAATGCTTTAATCTGTTCATAGGTGTCTTTTGAATATAATTCGTATTCGGTCTTCTTTAATCCTTCAAGTCTGTTTTTATAAGCATCCATTTTTTTGAGTAACGACTCAATCTCAGCCTTACTTAGTTTTGCTATTATCTGCTCGATTACAGCCCGCCGGGTTTGGGATGATGGATTTCGCAGGTAAATTGTTTCCTCAATATATTCCCTGTCCGGTTTAGGATATATTTCATCGAGCTTCAGGCCCCAATCAATCAAAGGAATTTCCGAAAGTTGTTTATTGAGCAAAGTAAGATCGCAACTATAAACATCTTTTGATTCGGAAAAAAGATTATTAAACTCTGTGAAATCAATTACTTTATCGTTTTTTGTGTGCATGTCAAATGCATAAGCCTGCTTATACCTCTCTTTTAATGATGTTATATGCTGCAACTTTTCGGGAGTTCGGGCTTGTCCAATCTGCCAGTCCCAGTCCGGAACCGGTGATAGTAAGTAATAAACCATGGTATCGGTTAGTACTAATTTCACATTCCACTTTGAACTATAAGGGCCTAACAAGTTGGCTAATTCGTTAAAGGTAATTAACTCATCAAGTATCTTGTTTTCATAATCGAAAACATAAAGACCAACATCGCTTAATAAATACCGGGGTATTCCCCCATCGGGGAGACGGGTGATACCTTTCGCGCTGCGGTAGGCTGTTTTTGAGGCTATAAAAGCCGCTTTTGTATGTTTATTGTTCCAAACAGCACCGGGATAGACCTGGTATCCAATTGATAAATAACCGGAATGGCACGATGTAAATAAAAAAGCCATACTTATTGTGAGTATCTTGATAACAAATATGGCTTTAATATTCAAATAACACTTTCCCATTGTGTTTTTATAGATATCGTTCCAGTTATTGGTCATTTCTTCTGACACTTCCCGGACAATGGCTGCCAGTGCCTCAGCTGTTTTTTAAACTAAAAGTCTATTCCATTTTTTCCCAGACAATTTCCTTTTTCCAATTATCTTTTCCCTGATAATAATCTTTAAATAACTGGATAGTCTCTTCTTTTGTGAGCACCTTTTCAGCAGCAAATTGTTGCCCGTCTTCTTTATATTCAACAACAAAATCACCATCAGAAAAGGCAGCCTGAATAAAGTCTTCCTTGTTCGACAAAGTAATAAAGAAATTATCATCATCAAGGCTGTTGATACATTCCACCATTTTGGCTTCACTTATTTTATCAAAAGTATCACCATTGGCCAACTCGGCTGAGAATTTTGACGTTGTTTCTGATTCTTTTTTCGCACCACCGGCTTTTGATTCTTTCTTCGCCCCACTGGCAGGTATGGTTTTGCTTAATTCTTCAAATTCTTCCTTTTTTAGACTACCCAGGCCACTTCCTACCATAACCCATTTTTTCCCATTATCCATGCTTGATAAAAGGACGGCATGAATCTGGTCTGTTCCCTTATCAGCGTAATAAGCTGTAGCCAAAACTGTTTTTCGGCCCATCATATTTTCAATTTCATAGCGCACCTCTTTTATAGTGCCATCCCATCCATCAATTGCTTTAGCATCTTCCTGTACGCTTTTATCTTCGAAATAACTTTTCGTGATTACCATTTTTAGAATTCCGGAGGCATTCTTTTTGAGCAATTCAACATCCTTGTTTTTGTATGCGTTCAACACCTCTTTTGCTACATTTTCTACCTGAGAAAAGGCAGTAATAGCAGAAATAAAAATTAAAGTGGAAATAATTGCGAATCTTTTCATCATAATATAATTTTGATTTTAATGGTATGATGGAACCCACATAAGTGAAAATTATATAAATACGTGTTTGTGTATGCAATACATGTGGGTTTCATCAGTATATAGTTTTTATTTTAATGGTCTAATGGAACCCACATAAGTGAAAATTATATAGATACGTGTTTGTGTTTGAATTCAATCATGTGGGTTTCATAATAACGATTTTTAATTAATTGCTGAAATTTTGAAAAATCATAAATGACATTTTTTTATTTGCTGTATTTGGTTTTTAACTATATGTGTTTATCCACGATTTTTATAAGTTATTAAATTTCTGTCTGGTTTTCTAGACCATCGCACTTAATATTTTCATTATCATTAAAAACTGTACGTATTAATTAACATCAGTTTCATTAAAAGAAATGGTATAGTTGCCGTTATCGCCAACATAAGCACCCAATTTAATATAGAAATAAGAATCCACTCCGGTTTTGTTATTCATTGAACCAGTTATTGTTTGACCGCCCTGGCCATTTGCAGATCCTTTATGTTCTTTGTTTGGCTCGTAAACATCAAAATGCAATTTCGTATTTGAAGCTTCCGGAGTAACTGACCATGATACATTTTTATTATTAGCTATCGACACTTTGAAAAATTCAAAATCTCCGCCATTATCACCGACAGCATCTGTTAAAATTGTGCCTTTCATGCCAACGACTGGGTATGAAGTGATTACCCTTGCATTTTCAAATGTGTCATCGGGCTCATTGTCATCATTTCCGTTATTTACCGGGGTCAATGTATAACTACCACTTGACATGTGGTCATTTCCATACCCATCCCATCCCAATATCTGTAGATAAAACACATTCTCCTTAGAAACAAAGGTGTATGAAAGATCTGCTCCTGCAGTAACGGCTCCTGTAGTATGCAATACTGACTTATTGGCTCCGTAAAGGCGCATTCTTGCTATTAAGTCATCGGACACATTGGTTAAGGTAAAGGTATAGGAATTCCATGCGCCGGGTGTAGGATTCGTAAATTTATAATAATCATTTTCATATTTCGATACAAGTACCCCATTATAGGAGTTCCCGAATTCAAGAGGTTTAGCCGTTTCAATAGTATGGTTTGGTGCGAATTCATCGTTGGCATTCATATTGGAAACAGTAAAGGAGTAAGAGCCTCTTGAACTATGGTCATTTACATACCCGTCCCAACCACTAAGGCGAATATAAAAATCAACCCCGGGTGTGGCGACAGTATATATTAAACTCTGTCCTTTTGTTGTAGCACCATGTGTTGCATGGCTTTTACCATCAGCACCGTAAAGTTCCAGGTGCATAATTAATTCAGCAGATACATTGGTTACACTAATCTGCACCTTATCATAAGTATTACTGCCATGTGCAGGCGTTATTTTGTACCAGTCGTCATCTGTTTCTTCACTAATCTTAGCGTTGTATTTAGTGTTTAAGGTGATCGCGTATGCATCAGATAGTTGATTGTTGGGTTCATACTCATCAGCAGTGGCTATAGGATCAATATCTTCAGCAAGATCACAGGAAACCACAAGAAATGGTAATGCCAAAAATAAAATTGTCAATAATGACAAATGATTTTTGATCTTCTCACGATAAGTGTTTTTTTTATTCTTCATGACAAAATATTTAATTAAATAAATGAGAGTTCATTATTATGATTTCTGGAAATATGATCAGGGCTAGTTTTTAGGAAACTTGAAATTTTTTGAAGTAATATTTTTTTAAGTTCGTACATATTCACTATGCTATTCATAGTTTGTTTGCAATAGAGTTGTAAACAGCTGGGCACTTAATACTATTAACCTAACGTACAGATGTTTGAAATTATTGTAGATTGTGAATAAACCGGCGCATTTTGCCGTTACAAAACATACTTTCGGAGCATGAATGATAACCTGGACACTTTTTAGGTCTGAAGGAATTCGCACCCACAGCAATCAGGGAGTTCATACGCCGGTTTACCTTGCACATCCTGCCTAAACGGTATGTGAAAATCAGGCGGTACAGAATTTACAACCACACCACCCGGCGGAACCTGAGCTTACAGTTTGCCACGAAAAAAAACCAGCCATTGGCACTCTGTTAAAACGGGAACAACCTGTTGAAACCAACCTGCATAAGTTGGTATGGCTCACTGGAATTGCCCATGTATTTGTCCTGTGTGCAAAACAGGCCGGATGGTGATTGTCAGGATACTACCCCAGTGCATAGCAAAGGGATGTGGTGTATTGAGCGAAGTCGAAATATAGTTCAACATAGAATAATCACCGGGTATTGCAGACCGCTCATATTCCTGTTTGTTGCCACCAGTTTTTTTGTTTTTTCTTGTCGTTTACAAATATAAACTATATTTTTGTAATCCGCGTCTGGGAAGAGTCGCTAAGCGTCTCTACTATGGGAATAATTCCCTGAAACCAGTCGCTTTTTTTTGTTATTGACATTAATGGTATATTTCTGTTACATAGATGAATCAGGCACTCCTGAGATTCCTGGTAATACAAGTCATTATGTTTTAGCAGGATTATCAATCCCAATATCTTATTGGAAAAAATGTGAAAAGGGAATAACATCTTTAAAACAAAGATACGATTTACAGGACTCCGAAATTCACACCGGATGGATACTCCGGAAATATCTTGAGCAAAGTAGAATTGTCGGATTTGAAACAATGAACCATACTCAAAGACGACACGAAGTAGAAAAAATAAGAAAAGCTGAACTTCTCAAACTTCAGAAAAGCCAAAATAGAAGTCATTATAAACAAACAAGGAAAAATTATCGCCAAACTGAAGCATATATCCATTTAACTCATGATGAAAGGATTGAATTTATTCAAAAATTAGCTGATTTAGTCGGTAGTTGGAAATTTGCAAGATTGTTTGCTGAATGTATAAATAAAATCCATTTTGACCCTAATAGAGCAAAACAGACAATTGATGAACAAGCTTTAGAACAATTAGTTTCTCGTTTTGAACAATACATGAAAAATATTAGCAAAAGTCCAAAAGTTTCTAAGCTTTTTGGAACTCTTATCCATGATAATAATGAAACTGTTTCTAAAAAACATACGGCTTTAATGAAAAAGTTTCACCGTCAAGGAACTTTATGGACGAGTATAGAACATATTATTGAAACCCCGTTCTTTGTGAACTCAGAACTTACGAGTCTTGTACAAATAGCTGATTTATGTTGTTATTCGTTGAGACGCTATTTTGAAAATAATGAATCTGACATATTGAATAGAATTCAAAGTCGATTTGATAGGAAAAAAAATGGCAAAATAGTTGGAGTTCGTCATTTTACTGACACAAATTGTCAATGAATGTTCTGTGTTTGTTAAAATAGATGGTAATGCTAAATTGTATGAGTAGCGGCAGATTGCAGGCTTCTTCCCTGTCAAGTCGCTAAGCAGTTTGAGCGGGCTACAAACCTTGATATTTACCATATCGCCTAGCATTACTTATACAAAATGTTATAAGCCGTTTTTCTTATTTCAATATTTTATTTCTTATCCAGTTTTTCGCCAAATTATTACAAGTCATTTCAAATATTTTTATGTAATCATTTTTTAATTCATAAATTCTATTTTGATGTTTTTTGCTGAAAACTTTATGAAATTTTTCCTGTGTATGGTTTGTGAATGTTAAATCATTTATTGTAATATCTTCATCATAATTAGAATAATCTTTTAAAATCTCTTTTGAAAAATATTTTCCAAAGGATGCGAAAGGTTCCTTACCATTTGCCACCAAAGTAAATTCGTTTAAAAAATCAGGTAATAACAATCTATCAATTAAAATATGCTTTTTTTCGTCAACAAAGTCATATGGTTCTCTACTTGTTATCCTGTTTGCAAGTATTCTGTTCGAAAGACTTTGATCTCCTGTCATTGGAGAAAAATATCCTTGTACATACATTAAAACATTGCCTTTTGATTTATCGAAATATACTAACTCGTCATTTGTTCTACTCATTCCTGCAAAAGTTGCCATTATTACATCTTTGGCTAATTCATTAATTGTGTAATTTGCCTTAATGATTTTTTCTTCTTTGGTCTCATATAATTTGTTAACGTGAGTAAAATCTATTTCATTCTCATCAAAATCGTCATCGTCATTTGGAACATTCATAATTAAATGTGAGAATTTATCTTCAAGATGCTTTATTAATATGTCAATATCGTTTTCTCCTATCATTTGTCGCATGTTATTCATCGTAATCATACTGTTTTCAATCGCAATATCAATACTTCTTTTTGCTTTATATGCAATCTTGTATGACTTAACAATATTCCCTATCAAATAATTCCCTAGTGAAAGGAAGTATAAAACTTTTGGTCTGCCAATATCAGTTTCTTCAATCATTTTGTTTGCTGAAACGAAATGTTCAAGGGCTTTTTTCATCGAATTAGCATCCCTTTTTTCTATCAATTGTTGACCTTGTTGTAAATGAAATGTATAGTCCATATGCAATTTATTAAAAGAAAAGTTTGTTGTTTATTTCTGTTGTAATACCCAAATGATTTGGAAACATCGGCAGTATTTTGTTGAGTGTATTTTCATTATAGACATAAATTGAATTAATGAAATACAATGGAATAGTATTCTTCACCAATACTTCTGAACACATAATTCGTTTTCCGTCTGGGTGTTTAGTCCAATAATTATCTTTAATTACTGTCCAGTTTAATCTGTTAAAATCGTTTATATTATTATAAAACCTTGTGCTTCTGATAGCAGCATTTCCATCAGAAAAAAAGACATCATCATGTAATAAAATGTGAGGAGAAATACTTAGCAGAACTAAGATTTCTCTATTCCCATTCAAGCATAAGTAGTACAACATAGGATTTTTGGGGTTAATATATAAAGGTGCAAAATCATGGATATTCCCCCCTAATGTTGATTCAATCCTATTTCGTCTTTCGTTTACTTGTTTATTTGAAATATCAACATTAACAACCCCTTTTTCATGAGCAATGTTATGTGATAAAATCCCTAATTTTAAAATGCTTTCAATATTTTCTAAATGTGCTATATAGAATAAACCACCAAACGGAATTTTCTGTAAATGTAGATTGCTTAATTTTTCACGTTGATTTTCAATTTCTCGATGCTCGACATATTCCAAAAACTTCTCAACTTCCAATTTTATTTTACTTATTACTGAATGGTATTTTTCAATTTGTTCGGTGTTTAATGAAATAAAATAGTTATCAATTTTAGAAAAAAGGTGTCTATATAATTTTATGACTCTTGATAATAAATTGTCATACAACTTATCCAACCAAATTATTTCGCTTGAACTAAGTTTAAGAGTTAAATGATAGTAAGAATTTCCTTTATTATGAGTAACTGGATTTCTAAGATAAACCGATTTATAAATTCTTTCAATCTTAAAATATATGTGATCCCGAAGCTTGTCAGAAGAAAAAATTTTAGAATAATATTCGGCCAGATTGCCAATATGATTGAAGTTGCCGTATTTCCCAACCCCTTTAATAAAAGTTTCAATTCTTTCAAGTTTTGAGAGTAACTCTTTCAAAATATTTAGATAAATATTTTGATTATATGCTATGATATTTTCACTTGAATTATTCAAAGTACATAATTTTCAGGTTTCTGTTTGGCATTTCAAGAGTGAATATTTCAATTTCTTTAAATTCATCAAGAGTAATTATGAATAAATAATCGGGGTCATAACCTTTATATTTCAGTTTTCTATTTTCATTTGAAATTAAATATGCTTTTTTGGGGGAAAGAGATGGTTCAATGCTTACAATTATTTCTTGTTTGTTATCAATAAAACTAAGATTTATAGTCCTTGCGACATCGCTTTCTGATATCAAAGTATTATTCTCAAATCTTTTGTGATTAGTTGAATAAAAAGTTGTTGGAGTAGTTTCAACATTATCTATTTGCAATCCATGATTTTTTTGGAAGTAATTTCGTAGATGGTCCCACATCCCTTCCCAAGCAATATTTTGTTGAATTCCAAGATTTGCTATAATTGCTTCGTTTTCAGTATAATGTCGTGGGAAAAGCTCCATTGCTGCTTCTGTAAAAGCTTGTGCGTAGGGGACAAAATCTGTTACTGAATTTAAAGCACTTAAAAATATTTCTTCGATAGACTTGCTCTTTGACATATGTTCTTTTTGATTTTTCAGAATATACAGGCAAGCATTATTTATAACTTCTGCTTCAAGGTCTCCAATTGTTATATCGCCCCTTCTTTCTTGTAAGTTTAAGACAGACCTTAACAAAATTCTTTTAGCTTCTTCTTTATCCATATTTAAAATAGGTTAGTTTGTATGTTATTAATATCTGGCTTCATTGCGTACTTATAACATTTTTCAATTGTACTTTCCCCAATTCCTTTTACTGTTGTCAATTGTCCCATATTTGAAAGATTTTCATTAGTTAGAATATCCTTAATCTTTTTAATCTTGTCATTTGTCAATTGTGTTATGTCCTTCAATTTTGAATTTTCATGAGATAAAAACGATAGCTTAAATTTCTCAAATAAATCATCAGGTGCATCACCTTGATATTGATAAATTTCCACAGGTATGTCAATATCTTTTAAATGTTTTTCAAGCAATGATAAAGACTGTTCTTTTGTCAAGCCACCATTGTGGGCACCCAACAGTGGAAACGCAATTGATGTTATTTTTTTGTTTTTATATGTCTTTTTAAACTTTATCAAACCTTTGTCGATATATTCAGGTTTTGTAGGGAATCTCCAATGATACTTAGTGGGGAAATTTAGAATCCATTTGTTTTCCGATTTGTATAAATATAATTGTCCGATATTTAGTAGCTTATTATCACAAATCTCTGCGTAACGAGTAAACATTTCAGGATATCTAAATTTACATTCCAATGCAAGTCCAGCTCCCATTATTCCAAAACAATTTACAGTATTGATTATTGTTTGACATTTAGTCGTAAAAATATTTCCTGTTATTATCTTCATATTCTGTATGCTGTTTCTTAAAATGGCTTATAATTTGTTTATATGTGTAATAAAAGCTTTCATAATTTCCGTCCAAGGTAGTTATTGAATTCGTTTATGAATTTACAAATTTTATTGCTTTGAACCATTTTTCATAGTCCTGCCTTTTGATTACAAAAGCAAATATCAGGGTGGCTTACTTTCCGTCAGAATGGCAAGTCGGTAATACTTGCTTTTTACTCTCTGTAGGTGGCTCAGTTTGGACCAGAATAATCAACAGACTGTCTCAAAGTCATAAAATGTCATGGTATACTGAGATTTTAACCATTTTTTTGAGGTCATCAAAGTCAATTAGATCAATCTGTTGTAATCTAGCCGCACTTCTTGCGTAACGAGTGAATCCAGATTTTGAGACTATAATTGCTTTATGAATTTCTTGTGTATTAATTAAAGGAATGATGTCTGCTGCGTACTTATTAACGAGGTTTTTCCCAACTGGTTTTTTGTGAGACTTACACTCGACTGCAGTTTTAATTTCATTTTTATCCGAAGATTTTTCTGTAAGTAATAAATCAATCTGGCTCCCTCCGAGGATTAAATCTCTTTCAACTTTTAATCCCAGTTGCCTGTACATAGACTCAACAATACGTTCAAATTCATAACCTCCTTGAATAGCCTCCATATTTTTAGTCGATGTTAAGTGTTTTGTAAAAATTCTTGGGAGTGTACCTGATTTTGCAAATGTCTCTTTATCGACAATGCTTGCTGTTTTATGGTCAATTGTTTCAAGCCCTTTGGTATTAAATAAGCAGGTACTAATTAACCTAGTAAAACTAAGAATTGATTTATCAAGAATAGCCTCACTTAAATTTGCATCC
The DNA here is from genome assembly GCA_040769065.1 of Bacteroidales bacterium. Lineage (GTDB taxonomy): Bacteria > Bacteroidota > Bacteroidia > Bacteroidales > VadinHA17 > LD21. The sequence goes on along the minus strand of JAXGLU010000001.1, from coordinate 2,342,707 downwards.
TCCAGATTTGTCATAGTGAGGTTTGCCTCAGAGAGATTTGCACAACTAAGGTCTGTTTTGTGAAAGTCAGCTCGAGTCAAATTGGCTCTTGCTAAATTTGCTCTTTTAAGATCAGACCATCTTAAATCCGCCCATTCTAGATTTGCATCTTCTAAGTTAGCGTCATTCAAATCACATTGAACTAGATTGATTCGACGTAAATTTGCTCCACTTAAGTCCAAATGTTTTGTTGGATTGTCAATTGTCCATTGTGAGATTGCTTTTTGCCCCAACATTACAATTTGAAGGTGTTCTTTATTAGCCATAGCTTTAATGTATTATTATGTCATGAAACTCTCAGGGGTAGGGCCATTTTTGCCCATAACGGTTTGGCGGTATGTTTTGTTGTCGATTTCGAAGTACTGTCCTGTCAAGTTACACGAAAGTTTATTAGATGCAGAAACGCTGAAATACCCACTATATCGGCAATAAAATATATCGCTTGTTATGCACTAGCGGTTCTTGTCAGTCCGTGTGTCTGATTCAAATTGCACTTTCATATTAAAATTGTCATTCGTTTCATTTTCTTTTCTGTCTGTGTCGCCAGTGTGTTGAAGTGTTTTAATTTTTTCTTTATAGAGGGGAAGAAAAAATTTGAAATTCTCACTGAGTTGGGGCAGAAACACTCTTTGGCAAGCTTTGGTTTGAGCTTGGGCTTGTGGGGTCTGACAATGTGTGTGGCTGCTGCGATGGCTCATACTAGTCTAATTATTTTTTTCTGTTGTTTTTAATAGTGTTTCCAGTTTCCCTCCTTTGCTTGCATATCCGACTGTAATGTTGTCGGCAAGCTCAATCATCATATTGTTTCTTATTTCGGCTGTTTGTTCGGTTACTCGTTTTACTGTATTGCTAAAAGGGCTAATTGATTAAAATTCTTTCTTCTTTCAATAGTTTTATAATTTCAGGTTCAATCCTTTCTTTTAGTCCTCTGGCTAAAGCAATGATAATTGGTTGATTTCCTTTTAATAAATAATGAAATACGTCTTTTTCTATTTTGCTATGAAAACCGCTGATGACGCAATTTCCTGCTTCTCGCTGTGCAATAGCCCAATCGTAGCACTTTAATACAACGCTTGCCGGAATCTTTCGGCTACAAAGAAAAGCAGTTTTCTTTAGCTCTAATAAATTCTCATTTCCTAATAGTTGTTCTATTTTCATTTTCAATTTTTTTATTACTATTGTCATTGCTACTAACATAGACAGTACGAGATACTGTCTTAATTTTGTATCTCGCCAATTTGGCGAAATTATGGCGAAAATAAATCAAAAATCACTATTTAAATTAAAATATCTCGCCAATTTGGCGAATAGTTGGCGAAATAGTTATTCATTGATAATATAGGTTGTACTTGGTCCTGCACCTTGTTTTCTGATAAGATTTAAATCTGTTAATTTCTTTAATAATCGTTCTGCTGTTCTATTAGTTAAACCAGCTTGTTTCGCAAATTCAACTTTTGAAATAGGCTTATAATTTCGAAAAATATCAAAAACTGATAGTTCGTCCTTGTTCAATAAATCAATTGACTTATTATCAATAATACCTCTAACTGCTTCGGTTGTTCTCGGAAAATTAACGACCGTATTAATACCATCATATTTAAAAATCGGCAATGGTAGTTTATATTTTTCACGCATTAACCTAAACGTATCCATTCCAACAGCAGATTCTTCCATGTATTCCATTTCATTAAAAATGAAGGCTATTTTCTTGTTACGACTGTATGATGTCGCTGAAAAATTATTCAATGCTTCAATGGTTATTGGCGGTACAGGTTCCCCCGGACTTTTAACCAAAATTTTATCAGGAAATACTTCAAGTTGTATTTTTGCTCCGTCTATAGCATAATTGCGGTGTGCTAAAGCATTAATTGCTGCTTCTCTGATGACTTCAATCGGGAAAGATGGTACCTGCTGAGCTTTAAATTTAGATCTGTCAATGCTGGCTGGTAGTACTTTTTTGAGCCATTCCTCAATTTGATCGGGAATAAGCACTAATGCATCATTAAAAGTCTCTACACCAGTTTTACCATCAGCGTAGTGAACTTTAGCTTTTACTGCAGCTTGCGGAAACTTGTTTCTTGGTGATTTCCCAAATAGTAGAATCGCATTTCCTGTGGGTGAATAGGATTTAGTATTTTCATTGTATTCCAATAAGTCCATTTCTTTGAGCTCCTGAAGAAATTCATCGGATTTTGGCTCAAATTTTCTTCCCGATTCAGAAATAAATTTTTGTAAAGCTTCGTCTGAAAGACTATCTATGTTTGTAGCTTCGGCTCTTTCATTCAAATGATCCTGTGGTTTTTGTTTCTTGGCTTTTTCTTCATCATTCTTCATGTTTGCCCAAGTCATAAACTCTTTATTTATATCCTCAATTTCTTTGTGAAACTTGGGCAGGAACTGATGTACATTAATATTATTTTCAATTAAGTAGTCAATACCACCATGGTCAACTTTTGGGTTTTTATCCTGAATACCAAACCAAACATCAGAAATTCTTGCATTTACAATACGTTCGGCACAACTTAACTTGGGTGCATTACGGGCACCAGGTGCACATGGTTCAAGAGTAGCAAATAGCCAACAACCCGTTAAATCTTTTTGTCTGTGCTTTTTATCAAGAAGTGTATATTCAGCATGGTCTCCTTCTCTGAATTCACCTCGATAGGCTGTTTCAACTGTGCCATCCGGAAAAACCAAAACCGCACCAACATAAGGACTTGGGTCTTTTTTCTTACGTTCGGGTATGGATTGTTTCATTACCTCAACGGCAAGTTTCATATATTCATTCGGGTCTTTTCGCTTGTCTTTTGAATTTCCTTCTTGTGTCATAATTCTTATTTTATTAATAATCTTTTATTTATTCTTCCTCTCTATTTTCCAACTCCTTGCCCATTCTGTACTTTATATCATAATTAATAATAAAATCCGATTCTTCCTCTGTAAAGCCATAATACTCCGCTAAAACAGTGTCTATTTCATCTATTATGTTTTTTGATTTTTTTATACTAGTGTCCGACAAAAAAAACAAATAAGAGGGGTACTCCCCATAGGTTTCCCCCAATGTTGTAAATTGGTTTTTTGCGAAAAACAAGTACAACATGGGTAAAATTACAGAAATAAAATTTGTCGGACAGTCGGTTTTCAAACAAATAATGAATTTGGTGGAAAGAGTGGATATAAATGGTTTGATAAACAAGCATGGGAGTATTATTGTTCCTGAAATCAATGTATTTTTTCTCCGGTTACATACATCGTGTTATAGGGAACGGGCAAAAACCATGACAAGCAAATGAAATATACCGACCTGTTACTTGTTGGGCTTTTTACTTCTTATCTGCATCTTACTGGGATTCTGCCTGGTATCAAATACATCAGTTATTAACGCACCCTCTTTGACCCTTTTGTAGATAATCTTGTAGTTACCCTCTACGAGGTACATATGTTCTTCATTAAGTCTTATGAGATTTGGCTCAAGTTATCCTGACAAAGGATGTTTGATCAGTTGTTTGGTGGCATTGAATATATTTGCACGGATTTTAGAAGCGACGTTAATGCTAGCCGACGCTTTGTAGAATAGGTAAATTTCAAGTAGTGAATTAGCTGCAAAATCAGTCCAGGATTTTCATGGGACTACCAGGATTCTGATTCTTTTTCTAAGGCTTCTTAAGTCTTGTATTTGCCAGATTTGTAATCTTGGCTTGATTTTTCAGCTCTTTCAATTAACTGTTTCTGCGTAAACGGTTTCAGTTTCCTTTCAGATCGGACTTTATTTTCTAGAATGGCCAGCTCAATCTTGTTGAATATTTTTTCATCTTCAAGACACCGGCTATATATTCAATTGCATTGAGTTTTCTTGTCTGTAAATCCATGACTGCTATTTTTTACAAATATACAACACAAAAGCCTACTTTATGTTAACTCAACTTAGCCTTGCTGGTAACGGTTTGCGGCTTTGCGTAGTGGCGGACTTTTAGAACAAAAGTTCAATCGAAGGACTATACTTAAACCTACTAAAAAACTGTCATACGAAGCACTGAACCCGCCATTACGCAAAACCGCTGTTGGGTGCTGGTCTTCTATCTTTCGTGTTGAATGTCTGTCAGTTGAGCGTTGGAACAGACACACTCTTTACCAAGTTTTGGTTTGTGTGTTGGCTTGTGCGACTTGGCAATGTGTGTGGCTGTTGAGCATGAGACTAAAGTTGTTCTATATGTGTTTTTAAATCGGTAATCGTGTATATCACTTTTCCAAAATGTTTTTTTTGAACGTCAATTGTTTGTTCAAGATTTGTAGTTGATATTCTTTTAATGTGACCTTTTAATTTGTCTCCAATTTTCATTTTGAATTTATCACTGTAATAAAATGTATTTACAATACAAAGTGCATTATTAGGGTTTGGTGCATAAACCATTTCAAGTTTTTTATCACGTAGAAATCTTAGAAAATGAATTGTATAAATAAATTCCTTACGATTATATGAAAACATTACAGCCGAAAAATTGAAAAAAGCTGTTTGAGGAATATATCTGTCAAGTTGAAAGTTTAAGGTTAACTGGTGATTTTTTAGCGACCAAGTATTGTCCAAAAACCACAAGTCAATATTTGTATTTTCAAATTGAATTTTATAGCCGCCAAAGCTATTTAGTTTGAAATTAGTCTTTGTTAAAAAATCTTCCATTTCAATTGGACTTTCAAGTACAATGTCCAAATCTCGATTGTCATTAATATTCAAAAAAAAGTTTCTGATTACTCCGCTAAAAATAAAGACATTAGTTTTTTTAGAAAAATCTTCCAACAAGTCAATAATAGACTTGTCGAAGGATTTCTTCAAGTATTCCATAAATGAGTGGCTAGACTCATTTACAAGGTTTTCTATTTCAGATAATTTTTTGGCCACTGATTTTCTGAAATTGATTTAATGCAAATTGGTCGGTCATCCCTGAAATATAGTCAACAATTACTCTAAGTTTATAATAATCAGATAATTCATCGAATGAATGTTTGCCTGTTTCTAAAAGTGCCGCCCTTATTGTGCTTTTAGAAATCATACCAATCGCTCTTTTTCGATAGTCATCATTAACTGAAAAGCAAAACTCAATAAAATAATCTATTAATCCTTTTATTACGGAATGCCCAGTTAACTCAAGTGATGTTATTTCTTTATTTGAAAAAATATTATGCACACAGAAGCTACTTAGTTTTTTAGCAACCTTGAATTTGTCGTCTTTAATTAGTTCTTCCGAATATGTCCCATTCATTATTTTCCCATAATTATCAATAAAATTCTTAACAGATAAAACAACGAAATATTTAATCAATCCAAGTCTGAGATTTACAATCTTGGTTATTTCACTTTTAAACTTGCCATCAATAAAATCAAAAAGATCTTTCAACGTTTCAATACCGTAAAGTTTATCCTTAATGAAATCATAATTGAACCAACCTTTATTATAGCCATCTTCAATATCCATAATTAGATAACATATTGAATCTGCTGCTTCCATTATATAAGCTAGTGGATGTCGCTTGTATTTTTGATTTACTTCTAATCCTAAGTTTGTAGCTACCCTTTTAAAGTAATCTATTTCAGATTGGAAAACACCCCTTTTCTTTTTTGTTAAGTATTCTACACTCGTCTTGTCCGTAATTAATTCATCAAAGTTAGGGTACTTAATATATGCTCCCAATGTGGCATAAGTTAGGTTTAAACCGAATGGGTCGTCCAAGACTTGTAACTTAGTTAAAACTCTTAACCCTTGTGCGTTACCATCAAAAAACTCGAAATCTTGTCTCTGTATATCATTTAACTCGAATTTCAGCTTCCCCCCTTTTTTTTCAATTTCCCGCTCTGAAAGAAAAAGTTTTTTAAAGTATTCTTGAATTACTGTTTCACCAAAGTGGCCAAAAGGAGGGTTTCCAATATCGTGAACCAAACAGGCATTTTTTACTATTGCTGGAATTACTCTGAAATATTCGTTTGAATTTAAAGAACTTAAATTTTTAAATGTTTCATTATTGATAATGTTTAATGCAATTGACTCACCAACTGACATAACTTCTAGTGAATGAGTTAATCTTGAATGAATATTATCGTCATTGGTAAGAGGAAATACCTGTGTTTTGTCGTGCATCCTCCTAATTGCAGGACTAAAAATTATCCTTCCATAATCACTTTCATATTCATTTCTAAAATCATCTGACTTGTTTCTCGATGAAGGCTTAAGCCTATTATCATTTAATAATTTGTTCCAGTTCATATTAGTTATTTTCTTGTCATTATTATATCAACTTCACCGGGTTTCATTGTTTTGTCACCGTATAGTTTTGTTTGTGTCTTGGTGTCCTTTGTCAAAGGCTTTTCTACAATTTTTACTGAATGGTTTGGAAAATGCTTTTTCAGGATTTCAAGTGTCGAGTTGAATGTAAATTTTCTCTTGTCTGTCCGCACGTAAACAGTGCTTTTCCTTTTCATCATTTTGGCACAAAGTCTAAAAACACTGTCGAGCAAGTCATAATATTCTTGCTTGTTTACAAATCGTCCTTTGTGTTTGTCTTTTAGTGATTGTGGATTTTCAGAACCACCTAAAAGCCAAAGTCGCAACCATTGGTCTGCGTGATAGTCAGTAATTGAGAAATAGGGTGGTGAAGTAAACAGCAATGAAAATTTTATATCGTTTTTTATTGCTCGTTCTGCAATGTTCACTAATTCATTTGAACTGTCGCCAAACACTACGGCACTCTCAGTAACTTTAGGTTTTCCTTTCTCATAACGCCACTCAATTTTTTTGAGAATGAAATCGCAAGGATTTATTTCAGGGGGTGTGGTCATTTTATTTTTCTTCCACCATTGCACTGAGTAATTCATTCCCATCGATTTAGTCATTCTCATTTGATTGGAAAGTCCTTCGCCAAGTTTTGCGTGTAGATAAATTAGAAGGATTGACATCAAAGTCGCATCAACATTATTGTTTTTCCAATCTAAATGAGTTCTGGCAGCCAGAAGGAATTTAAGAACTTCATCACAGTAGCAAATGCGATAAAATTCGGGCATTCGTTGTATAGCTTTATTGTAATAGTTTCTCTTACCATAAATTTCAAGAAGTCGATCAACAACTTCTTCTTTGTCTGCTGGTTGAAGTTTTACAGTACCATACAACCAACCAACAGGATTGATTTCAATTCCCAAACTATTTCTTCCTAAAACGCCACCTGCATATATGCTGCTGCATCTGCCTGCAAAAGGGTCAATGATATAATCACCCTTCTTTGAATACTTCTCAACTACATCAAATGCAAATTCCAAAGGAAACATAGCATAGTATGGCCCAAACCTTGCCCAGCGTGCTTCGGCTGTCTCAAAACCTTTTAATATTATTTCCTTTGTTATCATTCTTTTGATTTCTCTCTGATTTCTCTTGCTATATCTTCAAATATTTGTTTGCCTAAGTTCAAAGGAATAGCTGCTTCTGCGTGAGCCGAAACTAACGGTGAAACAGAATTAGGGTATCTGCTTGAAACAAGTTGGTCAAGCAAATTCATAACATCTGCTAATCTTGTAAAGTTTGATGGGTCACTCGATTCTAAATACTCTTTGTATTCTTGGTTAGATGTAAAATTTCTAAGAATTGCTGTAACCGCAACAATCTTTTGTCCCGACGCTGTTTTATAGAAAAGCTTTCGACCAAAATAAGTGTCTTGCCCGTATGGTTTAGGACTTTCAGAAAATATGATATTTCTTTTTATATAGCCATCATTTAAAAGCAGGGCAGATTGCTTTGGAAACTTGTCTGTTACTCCGTCTTTGGTAGTGTCAATCTCAATAAAGTGATTAAAAAATGTTCCTGATTTTTCAATTCCAATTATTAAAAGGTCTTGACCGTTTATTTCCTTTTGAAGCTCATTAATTCGAGTTAATTCGTGGCTAATAACTTTTGTTAACCAAGATGAAGTACTAAAAACAGCTAAAGGGCCATCCATTATAAAAGCAACTCTTCGAAGTGTTGCTAACCATCCTTTTCGTTCAAATGCTCTTAAAATGTGAACAAGCCAAAGTTTTTCAAGTGTGGACATTATTTGACCAAACATTTCACCATTGCTGCCACCTGGGTTCATAAGTTCGTGTAAACGCAAAGCATCAGTTGAGAAAAGCGGTTCGCCTGAATGAGGGCAAGTATATTCCCCATAGTCATAAGTCATTTGTTCTTCAACTCCATCAATTGGGCTTCTTGGTAGATTTCTTTCTTGAAAGTGTTCCCGTTTTATTCTAAAAAGGTGCTCGTAAGTGTCAAGCAATGTTTCTCCATCAGTAAAAATGGTGTTGATTCGTAATTCTTCATACAAAGCTCTCCTTAAAGAAGCTTTTGCATTCTTTTCGGTATCAATAATTACATTACAGCCAGGGAAAACGCTTTCAATTGTAGATGCTTTCTCAGTTTCCCGGAATTTCTTTGGTTCAACAAATTCTTTTTTTTCCAACTCCCCAATTAACTTCAAGTCAATTAAAACAGAAGCTATGGTAATGTAGCCAAATTCAGCACCGGGAAATCCGTTTTCTGCTTTTGCAGCTAAATTGCTCCCGTCAATTGCAAGCACTAAATCAGGTTGCAAAGTGCTTTCAGACAATTCAGATTTCTTGACAATTGAACCTTCAAAGTCTTCTGTTTCTTCTTCCTGTTGCCTTATTTTAAGTCGGTTTTGAAGTGCTTTAACTTTTTCACTATCAAGTAACCGTCTTAAAGGCTCGTAACTGGCAAATTCTCCTTCAAAACTCATAATGATAGTGCTTTAAACTTCAAACCTGTCAACTTGAACAGGGATGACAAATAAGTTGCTTAATGTTTTTACTCTTAAAAATCCTTTGTCTTGAGCTCTTCTAATGGATGGTTCAAAGTCCGCAAAGTCATAATACTTGCAAAGTTCTTTTGTCTCATCTGTATTGTTCAAGTGGCTAATAAACCAATTGGCTGTGTTTTTAAGGATGTTCTTTTGAATACTGCTCACTTCTTGTGTCGCATACACCATTCCAATCCGATACTTAGAACCTTCTTTTGCAGTCCTTACCCATATGTCAGATAAATCCAAGTCATTACCTGCAGGTAAAATATTATGTGCTTCTTCAACATAGACCAAAATTTCTGGAATGTCAGTCGCTCCCTGAATGAAACGTCCTTGATTTTCTTTGAAAATTTTAGTCATTATTCGTGTTGCAGAAGATTTATTCAATTCAGGCTCTCCGCTTGATTGGTCAATTATTACTAGTTTGCCTTGAACAAGGTGGTTGTAAATATCTTCAGCGTAATCACTTGTTGTATCAGCACTATGTTGTTCTGCTGCTTTACCAATTTTTCTTGTTCCATTAGGATATTGGAAAATACCTATTATTTTTTTCAAATCTTCATCAGCCCATCTATCGCCTGAACCATTTGGGCGATTAACATAAGCAGTCTCAAATGCCTGATACCCACTATTTCTATCTCTTATAAATTTGTCAAGTGCTTCAAATGCATTTGCGAGTTGCCCCCAAGTTGGATTTTGATTACCATATATTTGTGCTGCTGATTGATATTCTGGAGAATTATCGCTCGCACTATTTTGCATAGCGTTTAACAAGTCTCTATTAAATAAATTTCTTGTATTAGGTCTTTGATTTTGCGGAATAGCAAAACCTGCTCTTGCCAATACTGATTTATATGCTAATACTCTTCGATTATACCTTGTTAATGCACTTCTGTCACCTGCGTCAGGTTCTTCAAAACTTACTTGGCAAAAGTTTTTGATATATGTAGTGTTATCTTCTAATAGTATGCTGTCTATTATTTCTTTTCCGATTTGTAGATTTTCATCTTCAAAGAAGTTCAATAACATTAATGTTCTGCCAGGGTCGTTTGGATGACGTGTTATTCCATAAGTTACAACTTCATTAGCTTTTACGCCATTTGGTAGGAGTTGCCAAACATTCTTTAGTGCGGAATTATTGTCTTGAACATTTTCGTTTGCATACTCACCATTAGGGTCAAAAATAATTTGACCTATTCTTAGTGGTCTATCATTTGGATTTTCATTTGCTCGTAATTCAAATACTGATTTGGCGATAATTTTCGTAGTGTTTGATTTACCTGTTCTGGTCATACCGAACAATGCAGATTTTTGAGATAGCAAGTCCGCAGGGTAAATGTAAACAGGGACATCATCAATTTGCTGATACTTACGATTTGTTGAAGCATAGCGAACAAACCCAAGTTTTACTCTTTCAGTGTTTCCATATTTTTCAATGTGAGCCTGAATGCTTGACGGGTCAGCGTAATTCACGATTTGTTCAAGTGCTTTTCCATTAGGCTTATATACTTTCAATCCCCTGTTTGGGTAGTAATTAGAAATGTCGCTACCAAATTTTAGGTTTAGTGGAGCTTCACTACTGTGTCCATTTTCTTCGAGAAAGAAGGTTCCAATAATTCGGCATTGAACCCCTGCAAAACCAAGAATGTTTTTTGTTCGCAAGTCCATCGAACCTGCATCATCCCAATGTTTTTCGGTTTCCCCGCTTATTCTTTGAGCCGTTTCAACCCTTATTCTTTCTGCTTCTTTGTCTTGTGGCAAAGCTGCTGCATCCATTACCCGCAAAAGAACAAATGAAGCATCTTCTTTTTTAAAGTCAATGTCTGTTTTGCTCGGATCAACTCTTGTCGCAATTAGAAAACTTAAACTTGGTATTCCACCAACCTTTTCTCTGTAAAAGTCGTGAATGATTACCCTTGCTGTCTCGTAGTTGATAGAATATATGTCACCAACATACTGGTCGGGTTGAATCAACCTTTGAAACCATTGCTGGGTTTCTACCTGCTTGTCATTTTCTCGTCTTGAATTAAGTCCTTGTTCTATGCTCATATTGTCAATTTCTTAGTTGTCAAATTTATTCGTTTCTGTCGAGCGTTGGCAAAATTCAAGCTCTTTTGGTTTTTTGTTTGAGCTTTGCGGGTTGGCAAAAACCAAATATGCTTGAATGTGCGTTGGCTCTTTTAGCATGTTGCCCAACTTGTTTATATGTATAATAAAAAGCTTCCATAGTTTCCGGTCTGGAATATTATTGAATCCGTTTATGAATTTACAAATTTTATTGCTTCGAACCATTTTTCATAGTCCTGCCTTTTGATTACAAAAGCAAATATCAGGGTGGCTCAGTTTATGTCAGAATGGCAGTCGGTGATACCTGCTTTTACCATCTTAAAGTGGCTCACTTTGCTCCAGAATAATCACTGGGATCTTGTCTGGTATCAAATACATCAGTTATTAACACACCCTCTTTGACCCTTTTGTAGATAATCTTGTAGTTACCCTCTACGAGGTACTTATGTTCTTCATTAAGTCTTATGAGATTTGGCTCAAGTTATCCTGACAAAGGATGTTTGATCAGTTGTTTGGTGGCATTGAATATATTTGCACGGATTTTAGAAGCGACGTTAATGCTAGCCGACGCTTTGTAGAATAGGTAAATTTCAAGTAGTGAATTAGCTGCAAAATCAGTCCAGATGATTTTCATGGGACTACCAGGATTCTGATTCTTTTTCTAAGGCTTCTTGAGTCTTGTATTTGCCAGATTTGTAATCTTGGCTTGATTTTTCAGCTCTTTCAATTAACTGTTTCTGCGTAAATGGTTTCAGTTTCCTTTCAGATCGGACTTTATTTTCTAGAATGGCCAACTCAATCTTGTTGAATATTTTTTCATCTTCAAGACCGGCTATGTATTCAATTGCATTGAGTTTTCTTGTCTGTAAATCCATGACTGCTATTTTTTACAAATATACAACACAAAAGCCTACTTTATGTTAACTCAACTTAGCCTTGCAGGTAACGTTCGGCGGTATGTGTTGTTGGCGCCGAGTCGCGGTGGCGCGTGTTTTTGCTCTCGTGGTGCGCTGCAGGGTTATGATTGTTATTAGTTTATTCTCGCGTTGGCAAAAACCGTGACACCACCAGGGAGTCTCCGGCGGTAGCCGGGGCAGGCCGTGGTGCCAGCCACTAAGCCTTCCTCTTTAGTTACCCGATTGTCGCGCCACGGAGCGCCAATGACATATACCGACCTGTTAGGCTGCGTGTTCTTTGGCTTTTTTGATCCTTTTGAATTCATTTTTCTTAGCCATCTTTTCTTCCTCTATGTCATAGTCATTCTGAAGCCCAAGCCAGAATTTGGCCGAATTTCCGAAATAATAACTTAATCTTAGAGCAGTATCTGCGGTTATTCTTCTGAGACCTTTAATAATCTCAGAGGTTCTTGTCTGCGGTATACCAATATCTTTCGAGAGCCTGTAAGCAGAAATATTCATGGGTTTCAGGAATTCTTCAAGAAGCACTTCACCTGGGTGTATATTTGGTAATTTTTCCATTTCTTTCATTTATGATAATCAATAATTGTTACTTCAGTTGCCAATCCGCTATCCCAGCGGAAAGTAATTCTCCATTGGTCGTTTATTCGGATGCTATAGAGGTTATTTACTTTGCTACTTAACTTTTCAAGTTTATTGGAAGGAGGAATTCTGAGATCGTTAAGATTTAGAGAGTTGTTTAACATTCTTAGTTTTCTCCTACCGATCACTTGGATTTCTGGAGGTATGTTTCTAACACGTTCACCATTCCAAATTTTTTCAGTCTCCTTTGATCCAAATGAAGTTGTCATTAATGTTTCGCGTTACTAACGGCAAGGATAAGCATTATTTTTTAAAAATGCAAGCAGGAATTGTCGACATGCAGCCTAACTTGTTTATATGTATAATAAAAAGCTTCCATAGTTTCCGGTCTGGAATATTATTGAATCCGTTTATGAATTTACAAATTTTATTGTCTCGAACCATTTTTCAGATTGCTGTTCTGTTGATCAAAAAAGCGAATCCCGCGGTCTTTAGTAATTATCCGATACATGCAGTTCTAAAGATAACGTCGCTAACATTAGTTAACGTGTAAAGAATGGGAGACAATATGAAGTCAACCCCTCTGGGGTGTACCTGTTTTCTTTTTCGGACTTCTTTTCTTTGGTTACTTTCTTTTGGAGGAGCAAAAGAAAGTGACAATGAATTCTGCACAAAACGCTCTAAAACGCACTGAAACCGGCCGTTTTATGACCGCGTGTTAGCAAACCGGGCGATTTCAGGCTCTTTTATTTACTGTATTTTTTGGCCTTTAATACTTTAGGGATTCTCCAATCATCTACGCTCGATTTCAGGCCATATATAAAATGGATATCGTTACCGGAAGCCTGTACAGCATTCGTTTTACTGTTAACAGACGTTTCACTGAAATCGTCGTTTACCTTTTTCCAGGATGTTCCATCATACACCAAAACAGCAATACTCCAATTGGAAATGTCTGGATCAGTTTTCATACATGAAATAATAATATTTCCGGATGCATCAGCAGTTATAGATTGAGGAAGACCATACTTGCTGCCGGTACTTTCGAAAATATCGGTTACGCTGTTTAACGATTCAACTTTACAAACACTGCCCTTTCCCCATTCCTGAATAAAATAAAGTGAGCCATTTAAACGAACAACGTCAAAACCCATAGCATTGTCTTTTGACCATTCCAGGTCACTTACCCACGATGTGCCACTTAAATGCTTTATATGAAACGTACATTCAGACGTACCCGATACTTTCTCTTCGTACCATAGATACAGCGTACCATCTATGTTTTTCAATTTTGGGTTGGTATAAAATCCTGTTGCTATGGTACTGCCAAACTGTTCCCATGTAGTTCCGTCATATTTAAACACTTTGAGATCGTCCCAGTGTATTGTGGTAAGGTATAATGCGTTGTTAAAAACAGCTATGTCAACATAGTAGGTCTTGGATGAGCCCCACTGTTCTACCCACAGCAAGGGTGTTGCCAGGTTTTCCGACCAGCTCCCGTCATTTTTATAAACATATATTGCACTGGAGCTTAACGCAGCCAGATAAATTGTACCTGATGACACGTCAAAATCATAATGGCCAATACCATAATCGGCAAGCATTTCAGCGGGCATTGTGCCTCCTGCATTTGTCCACGATGAACCGGTATTTTTCATCAATGCAGGTTTCCCGGTTGTCGGTGCTGCATGATAATCATCGAGATAGCCTATATAAACTGTGGAACCGTCTATACAATGAATAACTTTATTTTTAGCGCCTGATGAGGAACTGTTTATTTCGCCGTAATTGGTAGCTGTATAATTTATGGTGCCCGGTTCTTCGCCCGGATCGCCCCCACTATAGCTCCCACCTTCAAATATCCCGGAATTACAAGAATAGATGCCTACTGAATACTCTATTTCATAGTTGTACCAGTATTCATATTGAGCTTCAATTTTGTAATAATATGTTTTGTTTTTATCATAGCTATCTGATGATTGTGTACCAGCAATAATACTGTCAGCAATATTGGTGCCGGGGCGAATTTGAAGAATCTGTGAGTTATTTAAAGTCATATCATATGATTCGGCACGATAGACTTTTAAATTCCTTTCCCTGAGATTGTGTAAATCAATTGGCAGTTTATCAACGATGCGGTACTCCAGTTCATAGTAGCCCGGTCTTCCTTCAATTTCTTTATACTCGATTTTTCTAATATGCGGATTCGGTGAAAACATATAGCCGGTTACAACCTCACTGTAATCGCCATATCCGCCTTTTTCTGTATGTGCCCTTACGCGGTATTGATATACTTGTCCGGGCAACAATCTGTCGTTTGGTAATCCCCATCCGGTATCATCGAAAACATTTTCGTAACCCCAGTAAATTTGCTCCCACTGGTTGTTTTGGGGATTTTTCCTCTCGTAACTATAGTTTTCTTTAACCGCAACCTCCTCAACGGCAAGTTTTACAGCGCCAATGCAATTGCCCTGGGAAGCAGTAAAACTGGTTATCGGAGAGGGTTCTTCCGCGCAGGATTGAAGAATAACTGAAATAAAAGCACAGAGTATAAGAATTTTAATTGTTCTCATGATATATTTATTTTATTACAATTTCAAATCTCCGGTTCTTTGTTTTGCCTTCATCGGTTGAATTATTAACTACAGGAACCGTGCATGCCACGCCATGAGCACTGATTTGTCCGGATCTGACTCCATATTTTGAAAGCATAATTTCCATCCGGTGGTGTTATTGTTTTTGATTTCACATATAATCCGATATATGTAGTCTTAATGATAACGTGATTAACATCAGTTATTGTGTAAAGAAAGGGAGCCAATTTGTGTTGACTCCCCCTTAAAAAATCATTGATCACTGAACAACGGGCAATATTGCCATCTGTTTATCTTGAATAAAACGGATTATTGGACTCATCGTATTTACCGCCTTCAGCCAATACCGGATACATGGCCGCAGGGAAACACAAACTCTGGTAAATTGTGAATTCGCTTTGTGCTATTGCGCCAAGATTGTCGATATAGATTCTTTCCCTTGGTGTCTGGTCTCTTACTATTTCGGGATAACATTTACCACTCCTGGTTACCAGCCCGGGACCAAATATCAGAATACCGGGACGAGGCCCCCAGCCCTGCTCTTTTGTGTAGGCCGATTCCCTGTCGTGCGGATTGTGTACCCTGTTAAATCCGAGTCCGGTCATAAAACACTTACCCAAAGGATTTAACCCCAATGCATAATCCATCATCTGGCTGACCGCATTTATATATTTCTGTTCCCCGTTTAAGCGCCATAACATAAGGATGGGGAAAGAGAACTGGCCCTGAGCCACATTACTGCCCCACCATCTGAGGTTCAAAGGCGCGCCTACAGGATAGGCGTTTCCTTCCAGGTATCCCAGTTGCCTGTCAACAGTGGCCTGAAGCGCTTCCGTGAAGATTTTTACAACCCTGGCATCGGTGGGGGTATTCTTTGCAATTATGTAAGAATAAAAATAAGATACCAGCCATGAATTATTCGCAAAATCCTCAGTTCTTTGATTGTAAGTATTTGCAAGTTCCCTGGCATCATTTGCATGTTCCTTGATGTATGCATGGGCCGATTCATCTCCGGTAAGCAGGTATTTCTCCACAGAGTAATACATTCTGTGATTGGGTGTGATATTCTCTCCGGCCGCTTTAAACGCCTTTTCGGCACGCTCTGTAAGTTCTTTGGTTCTTTCCGGCTGATAGGGTTTAATAATGCGGGCCAGGTGCATGAACATCCCCGAAGCCCAAGCAGCCGTACGCGGATCGATTCTTTCTGAACCGAACAGGTGATCTTCCTTGTCGTATGTGGTAAAAGGCGAGTAACCCATGGTCTCGGTACCCCAGGGAATTTCGCCGGATTCTTCCTGGAAATACTCCCAGAACAATGCGCCCCATGCAGCCTCATCAATAATATCGGGAATACCGTTTCCCTTGCCGATTATATAGTAGTTCTCATCAAATATATCGGGAATATTGAACTGATCATCAGTGAAGTATTGAGGAAAAGCTTCATAAGTCGTTAAAAGGGTGGAGGTCACGTCCATGTGATAAGTTCTGCGGTCAGCATCACCGGCATCATGATATCCTCCCCAGACTCTGATGGTTGGTTCCGTTCCCTCGACCTTCAGGCGGGCCTCAGCAATCGGCGCATATGTCTGATAAACTATCTCATGACAGGGTTTCATCCTGATATTCCAGGCATAAGGCCACATAATCTGAATTCCACAACGTTGATGGTACAGAGAACGGAAGCTGATGTGACCCAAACGACGGGAGAAATCACCGCCAACACCAAATGGATATGACGATCCATACCCGTTTACAGTAATTTTATAAGGACCCCCGGCGGGAACATCCGACAAATCAATTCTGTAAACAAAATCACCGGAAGAGATATCTTCTCCGATCCTGACAAGAACACCGGAGGCGATCTTTTTTCCGCTTGCCTCTTCGTAAACTGAATACGCGGGCAATTCACCCTCAATCTGTTTAACTCCTCCATCACCTGTCCAGATTGCGAAGTTGGCATACCTGACATCCGACAAAGAACTGTATCCAACCTGATTTGTTTTTATGGACTCGCAAAAAATATCGGTGTCCTTAAATGTAAACGGAAATGTTCCATATGGAGTTTCCAGGGTGTAGCTGTTCCCGTTAACCAGATCGGGAACACCCAGATAGATGTAGTGATCGCATTTATTGCTTTCTGTAACGAATTTGTTGATCGATTTGACAGTTTTTCCATTCAATTTCCATTGAGAAGGATTTGAGATATCTACCTCATCCATATCAATAGTGTCACTTTTAAAGAACACTACCAATATATCTTTTGAAGCTGTCCGGATCTCCTGAAAAGAGAGATTTGCATTTGCTGTTACCGACAATAACAAACCAACAATAAGAACTGCCAGTTTTTTCATTTTTTTAGTTTATTAAATGTGTATAGAAGTATAAAATATTTTGCTTACAGATAAAGTCACTAAAACACACTAAGTAAACCTGTTGTCTTTATAACAGCACAACACGCCAGGTTATTTATTCCTAATTTTTAAATACAAATTGCACAGGTTCGGAATTAATAGTTTTTCTGAGTTTTCCCGGATTCAATTTTACATTGTCTGTAATAAATTCAGGAAGATTATAGGATTTCATAAATTTAAAATAGGAAAACGATTTTTTCTGAGGCAGGATAAAGGGTTTGTGGGCTTTACCTGATGCGTCAAAATATGAAAAAAATGGCCGGGTATATAAGCCGTCTCCTCTTCTGCTGCTGAATACAATCCATCTTCCGCTTGATGACCATGAATGAAAGCTTTCACTTTTGTCGCTGTTTATATCAGGATGTGTTAGTTCACCTGTTGTCAGATCAATAAGGTAGAGATCGCTTTCAGAGTGCCATATTGAAAAATTACCGTAATCGGATATGCAAAAAAGCAGGTACCTGCCGTCAGGTGAAACTCTTGGGAAGGAGATGCTCCTTTTCTGATCCGATACGGTCAGAACGGTGTCAACTTCACCAAAACTGAAGTCGTCAGGATTGAAAGCTATGCGCATCAGATCGTACCAGATCTGATCGTAATTATTAACAGATTGTTTTTTTGCACGGCAGAAATACAGGTAGCGGCCGTCCGGCGACCAGTTTGGAAATGTTTCCAGGAGATCAGGATCTGACAGCATCCTGCAACTGGTGGCAATATTGGTATTTATATCATAAACGACTATATCTGAAAGTGTATCGCATACTTCAATTTTTTTATCAGGGATGGCATGAAAGCTCTGTATAATCTTGTTTACAGAACTGGCAATGTAATTCCCCGAGGGATGCCAGGAGGAATAGACTCCCTGGGAAATCGTATTGTCAGTAGTTGTGTTTATCTTGGAAAGGGTATTGTTCCGGTAAACAATAGTGCCTCCATTCTTTCCTCGTACATGAAACATCATTGTCTTATTGCTGTTTCCGTTGAAAGTATGGCAGTTTACACAGCTGCCATCGGATAAGCCGTTGAGTATTATTGGTGTTTCATTGAATGTTTCAAGATCGCGCTGGTAAATGCCCATCTTGTTCCAGCCCACGAACCCCGGCTCAATAAGTCTGTATGTCAGATAATTATCAATTGGATCTGATGTTATATAATTGGTAATGGTGTTAAATTTACTCCATTTTTGAGATTCACTGGTAAATACATCAACCGAGTATTCTTTTGCATCCGACAGTAGTTTTCTCCATTTTTTTACAGGAATCTGAATATTACCGGTTTTTGAGCGGATTATAAAATCAGTGCCATTGGAATTGTAAAACCTTACCAGGTAACTATTTGCTGTTTCCTTTATCCTGAAATTCAATGGAGCAATATTCGGGGGAATTGAAATTGATGTATAATCAGGACTCAATGCAACGTTTCTGTCTGATTCCGTATGTTGAGGTAACTTTTGTCTGCAGCTGACATTAAGCGAAAGCACAACGGCAGCTATTATGTATATAATATATTTGAGGATTCCGGGCATCTGATAAATTGTTTTAAACAAATTGGAGATAAAACCAGTAAGTTCCTCCGTATTTTTTTTGTAGTTCTTTCGCAGCAGCAGGAGGATTGTTAATGTTTTTCAAATAGATACTTGAATAATCGTTGAATTTACTTATTGTTTGCGGGCTGAAAGAAAAGCCTTCCGGCACGAAATTTATATTTCTGTAACTATTGTAAAATAACAGGGCTTCCTCAAAGTGAACAGGTATTTTTGTGTAACCATAGTCTCTCATCCTTTGAACAAATCTTACGAATCCTTCAAGATTTTTTTCGAGCAGCAAAGAAGCCATAAAATATTCATAAGCCATTTTGTTGTCAGGATGGTTGTTCAATAAATCGATGAGGTTTAAGTTGTTTGCTATTTTAAAAAAATCGGTATGAACCAGCAGGTCACGGTTATGCGATATAAGCGGATCTGTTTTAGCCAGACTGCTGTCAGCCAGAACTTCAGTGTAATGGTTTGCCCATTCCCGGTAAAAGAGAGTCTGTTGCAACTGATGTAAAAATTTTCCGGCTATTTTGTTGTCTCCGTTAATGATACTGGTAATAGCCAGCCTTTTCAGCGATCTTGGATTTAATCCATCCTGTACCATCGATTCAAAAGCCCATCGGTAAGCTTCATTTGTATATGCCAGGTGGTAATAAACATCACCGCCGTAAAAGGAATTAACGTTTCTGTCCGGGCTGAGACTCAGTCCTTCTGCACCTATCTGAGGGTAGCGGAACATCCTGTCCGACAGTTGTCCGGTCTTATATAATGCCAGATTTGTATAATAGATAACAAGAGTATTGTAATCAGGGTACCGGTCTGATGCCTTAAGAACTTTTTTCCAGTCAGCTTTTTGGGCATAATGGTCAATCCTCTTCATCAGCTCTATCCTTTTGTTATAGGAGTACCTGAATCCTATCACCGCCATCAGTGTAAATACTAATGTGCCGGCCACTATGTTGCCTGTATTCCAGGGCAGAAATTTGTAATTGAAAACATTTTTCCTCTTCAAAGGATAACTGATCAGCAGCAATAATGGATACCAGGCAAGCAATAACAACATTGCATAACGGGAGAGGGACTGCAAATCAGGAAGAAAGGGGTATGCAAAGATCTTATCGGAAGGGATGTAAAATATATATTCAATTAAAACATAGATGGTCAAAACTCCTGTGGCAATATATAAAGCTGTAATGGTAAGTACATTTGTCTCTTTTCTGTATAATACTTCGTGTAAAATGCACAGAAAAATGACCGGTAAGGAATAGCGGGAGGCAACTACGTAAAGAATCGGCCATCCGGTGAAGTATAAAAAATATCGTAGTTCCCGGGTATCGATTGAGATATATAATGCGAAAAAGGACAATGCAAATAAAAATCCAATTGCCTGGCTGAATGCAAATGACTCATTGTTCAGTAATATAGCTAAAAGCCATACAGGTACACTTGTCAGGATGATGTTGTCTATCTTATGTATTTTATAAATGTACTTTGTAAGTATGAATACCGTAAAGGCGGTGATGGTAAAAATCAACGCTCCGAGCCATGAAGAAACGAAAAACTGAGTAAAGAAGCTGCCAATATAAGCTGACAGACCTCCGGGCAACGATATAAGGTCACTGAAATGATTAAGGTTATACTGAAACAGCTGTTTTTGTTCTAAGAACAGGATATGGTACTTCTTAAAAGTGCCAAAATAAATGAAGAATACGATAAACATACCTCCGATAAACAGAGGTTTCAGTCTTTCGAGATTTTTTTGTCGAATCATATGTTGATATAATAATCAAATGTAGTAAAGATCAGGTCAGTCGGTAAAAAAAATATGTTAAAGAATCCTAAAATTACCCTGAATTAAGACCGCTGGTTAAGGTTATTATCTAAAACTTTAAATCGGTGCGATACAATTCCGGAAGTACCGATGTTAGGGAAGTCAATTTGAAGTCAACCCCTCCGGGGTTGTTTGCCTCCTTTTCTTTGATTACTTTCTTTTGGAGGAGCAAAAGAAAGTGACAATAAACTAACTAAAAAGCAAGGAGTAGTTCTCTGGAACAAAAAGAAGTTACAACTTTTAATGTTGTAACTTCTTGAATTTGCGTGGGCCCAGTTGGGATCGAACCAACGACCCCCTGATTATGAGTCAGGTGCTCTAACCGTCTGAGCTATGGGCCCCTCTCTGGCAATTGGAACCCGGAACCTTGAACCTGGAACCAACCCCAAAAACGGACTGCAATATTAATTATTTAACATAAAAAATGCAATACCACCCTTAAAGATTATCAGCTTAACTGTCTTTGGGAACAATAGCGGTTAAAAGCCTGATTACCCGGTCAGCATTGGCATGGAACACAGCCAGTACCTCCTCCCATGATACGGGATCCTCATCTTCCTTCCAGCAGTCGTAATCGGTGCACATGGCAATAACTGCATATGGTATGCCCATCTCGTTGGCAAGAATTGCCTCAGGAGCCACCGACATGTTTATGATATCCGCACCCCACATCCTGAACATCCTCGACTCAGCTTTGGTAGAGAACCTCGGACCTTCTATCGTAATAAGCGTTCCGCCGTCATGGATTTTGTAACCCTTCCTTCCTGCCGTTGAGATTATCAGTTCACGGAGACTGCTGTCAAAAGGTTCTGCCATCTGCTGATGTTTGAGATTCCCCGGCTCAAAAGTGTGATGGAATGTAATGATCCTGTGCCTTGTAAAATCAATCAGCTGATCGGGTATGACTATGTCGCCCCTGCCAATCTCTTCCCTGAGACTTCCGCATGCAGTTGTGGCCAGGATCCGGGTACAACCCACCTCTTTCAGCGCATAGATATTGGCCCTGTTGTTGACAGCCGTGGGAGATATGGTGTGATCCTTCCCATGCCTCGACAGCAACACCACTTCGCCGCCATTAACACGCCCGCATAACAGGGGCGACGATGTGGCTCCATACGGCGTATCAATATTGATAAGCTCCGGAGAGTAAATTATGTCGGGATCTTCAAGCCCCGATCCCCCTATGATGCCGGTCTTTGTCATCTCGTTTTACTGGATTATGAATTAATGTAATTGCTGCTTTGTATGTTTTGTTGCTTAAGTCAGTAGTACCGCCTTATCACCTGCCCCGGCAATGATAATTAATTACCTGAACTTGTCGGGGAATAATTTTCTGATGTCTTTTTCCGAAGCCCCGCATATGCCCCTGTCAGTTATCAGTCCGGTGACAAGCCTTGCCGGCGTCACATCAAATCCCCAGTTTTCCGCGCATGCATCCTCCGGACAGATACGCACCGATTTTATTTCTCCTCCTTCAAGCCCGGCAACATGTGTTACCTCGCCTGAGTCGCGCTTCTCGATCTTAATCTCCGCCAGTCCGTCACTTATGTTGAAATCAAATGATGTTTCCGGCAGCGCCACATAGAAGGGGATGTCATTATCCCTTGCAGCCAGGGCCTTCAGATATGTGCCGATCTTGTTGGCTGTGTCTCCCTTCCTGGTCGTACGGTCACTTCCCGTGAGAACAAGGTCAACCATCCCGTGCTGCATCAGATGACCGCCTGTGTTATCAGGAACAAGTGTGTATTTTATCCCCTGCTGGCCGAGCTCCCATGCCGTAAGCCTTGCTCCCTGGTTTACCGGGCGTGTTTCATCAACCCATACATGCAGTGGTATCCCTTTTTCATGGGCAAGATATATGGGCGCTGTAACGGTCCCGATATCGACACAGGCAAGCCAGCCGGCATTGCAGTGAGTGAGGATGTTTACAGTGCCGCCGTTCTTTCTCCTGCTGATGTCTTTTATTATCTCAAGTCCATGCACGCCAATCTTCCGGCATCTTTCAATCTCGCTCCTGCAGGTTTCCAGTGCCGCATCAAGAGCAGCTTCCTTCAGGGCGTTAACTTCAGCGATCTTCATTAACCTTTCAAGGACGGAATCTATAACAAGAGGCAGATTGACTGCAGTGGGCCTCGACGATATTAAAAGATCGGCTGATTGCCTCAGATGCCTGTGCATATCAGCAGCAGGTTTGTCCTCAAGTGTGGCAAGGTAGATTCCAAATGCACCGGCAGCGCCTATCAGCGGAGCTCCCCTTACAACCATCTCCTTTATTGCAGTGTAGACATCATTGACCGAACGGAGATCTTTTATCTCAAAGAAAAAGGGCAGCTTTCGCTGATCAATAACCTTTACAACTAGTTTATCCGTTTCATCAAGCCAGATGCTATGATAATGTTTCCCGTAAACAAGCATAATAAAACTTCTTATAAGGATCGGTGCTGTCCCAAATTTACAAAAATAAATGAGCACAGGTTTTACAGGCCGGGAATCAGATACTGTTGATGTATTGACTTCACCGGTTTCATAAACCCGGCCCCCTGTAGCTTAAGGCAGGGATCTTTAATCATTCCTGTGAAAATATGACAGCAATGGTATGGAGAGTGTGTCTGTCAACAGAGAAAACCCTTATTACAGTAGATAAAACCCCTTGTACGACAGAGATAATCGATCCGACGGTAGATATAACCGATATGTCGATAAGTATAATCAATATGGTTGTAGGTATAATCAATATGGTTGTAGGTATAATCGATATGGTTGTAGGTATAATCAATATGGTTGTAGGTATAACCGATATGGTGGTAGGTATAATCAATATGGTTGTAGGTATAACCGATATGGTTGTAGGTATAATCGATATGGTTGTAGGTATAACCGATATGGTGGTAGGTATAACTGATCTGACAACAAGGAAATGCCGTTATGCTTCGTAAATATGCGAATAAACGAATGGTTACAACTTCAATATAATTAAACATTCAGCCTGTACAGCAGAAAATTGCAATTCTGTCCTCTCCAGGACTCTTCGTTGGTTGCTGGTTGTGAAAGAACCCGTTCCTGTGAAAGAGGGGTTTTTCCACCGGTCCTCTGTGAAATATATGGTATCCCCGCGGTTAAACCTTATTCATTTGTTCCGGGGGAAATAAATAACTCTGTAAAATGCATTGGTCATCACACACACGGGGATATCTTCCGGGTATTGTAAATACGTTTTCGAATCTTCGACCATTTTGTTCTGATAATTTGCAAGACAATTTGAAAGATTTATCTTTGCAGAGATAATTCAGAAACAATATAATAAGCATGATATATGGTTGATAAAGATGAATTTAGAAAGAAGATAATCATATCAGCCGGACAGATTTTCAGCCGGTATGGATTCAGGAAAACAACAATGGATGAGCTTGCAAAAGCTCTGAAAATGGGTAAGAGTTCCATATATTACTATTTTAAAAGCAAGGAGGAGATATTTGAAGCTGTCATCCTTAGTGAGGCCAATATGCTTAGAAATGAGCTTACTAAAGCAATAAAATCGGTCGATTCGCCCATTGATAAAGTGAAGAATTATGTTTTTGTCAGGATGAAAACGTTCGAAAAACTTTCAAATTACTACAATGCAATCTTTGACAAGAATCTCGATCATTTCGATTTTATCGAGACTATCAGGTCCAAGTACGACAGGGAGGAACTTGCAATCCTCAGGCTGTTGATTTATCATGGTGCACGGGAGAAGGTGTTCCGGGTGGTTAACAGCGAATATACCGCCCTGGCTGTCCAGACTGCGTTAAAAGGCCTCGAAGTGCCCTTATTCTGGAAAAAGCGGGAGATGGATTTGGAGAAAAGACTTAATGCTATCCTTGATGTTTTGTTTTACGGGATTGTCCGGAAACAGGCTTCTGAGGCTTGATTACGGCTCTCTTCCCCTGCTTCAGGCTCAGGTAGAGCCACACGAAGCCGGCCACCGCAAAAGGAATGCTGAGCAATTGCCCCATATTGTATTTCATTCCTGCTTCGAAAGCAACCTGGTCTTCCTTCAGGAATTCAATGAAAAACCGTGCGGTGAAAATAAGTATCAGCGCCAGGCTGATAAGAACCCCCTGGATATGCCGGCCCTTATTCTTCCAGTAAATTGAATAAAGAAGTACAAAGATCAGTAAATAAGTAAGTCCTTCATATATCTGCGTGGGATGCTTGGGAACGGTTTCTCCGTTTCTCAGGAAAACAAAGCCCCACGGAACCGTTGTTTCCATGCCATATATCTCTGAGTTCATAAGGTTCCCCATCCTGATGAAAAACCCCGACAGGGCGACCACAATGGCTATCCTGTCAATTATCCAGGTGTAGTCCTTTCGTTCTTTCCTCACAAAAAGCCACAGTGCTATCAGAATCCCGATCGCGGCTCCGTGACTTGCAAGTCCGCCATGCCAGATCTTAAGTATCTCAACGGGATTACCAAGATAGTACGATGGTTCATAGAACAGGCAATGCCCCAGCCTTGCACCAACAATTACCCCTACCGCCATGTAAATAGTCAGACGGTCGAGAACTTCGATCCCCAGGCCCTCATTATCGAAGATCTTCTTCATGATAATATACCCGAAAAGGAAGGATGATGCAAAATGCAAACCGTACCATCTCACGGCAAAAGACCCTATCCTGAATATCTCAGGATTAACATCCCATGGAACAACCAGAAAGTGCATATGAACATTGTTTTAAATTGCTCTAAAGTTAGAAAATATTATTTATTTCCCTTCCCTTAGGGAATTATCCGTTAAATCAGGTTTTTATGCCATGTTCCTTATTTCCGGTTTAATGATTCTGATAATTTGCTTAAAAAATGTAAGTTTGCATTCATTAACGGTGTAACCTGATGATGGGTAATTCTATAGGAAAAGCGTTGTTTATTTTTTCAGTAACGGTTGCACTCATTGCATTCGGATGTGCGAAGGTAAGCTCGCCGTCGGGCGGACCAAGGGACCGGGAGCCTCCTGTTGTCGTCGGATGCACACCACCTGACGGTTCAATAAACTTCAGCGCAAAGGAAATAGCAATAACTTTCGATGAATATGTGGTCCTCGACAAGATCAGCGAGAAATTCATGGTTTCTCCTCCTATGCAGAAAAGGCCCGATATACTAATCAGGGGTAAGGATATCCGCATAAGATTTTCTGAAAAACTGAGGGATAGCACAACCTATACTTTTTATTTTCAGGATGCCATCCGAGATCTTAATGAAAACAATCCGATCGATAACTTCCAGTTTGTGCTTTCCACAGGTCCGGTTATTGATTCGCTTTCCGTTACAGGCAATGTCCTTACTTCGTATAACCTTGAAGTACCTGAAAACACCCTCGTCCTCCTGTATGGTAATCTGGCCGACTCATCGGTCAGGAAACAGCTTCCCGATTATATTACCCGGGTCAGCAAAAACAGCGAATTCCGTATCGATAATATTAAGCCCGGGAAATACCGCCTTTATGCCCTTACCGATATTGACAACAGTAAAAACTATAATTTCAGTGATGAGGCTTTTGCTTTTCTTGATGATACGGTGATTATTGACCCGGAAAACAATTATTTGCCTGTAAGAAAGGATACCGGTTCTTTAAATATTGTTGCTGAAAGAAAAGATGTTACCCCCGGCAGGACAGGTGCTTCCACTCCCAAAATTGAACCTCCAGCCGAAGGTCAGTACAGACTTATAATGTTCCAGGCAGAAAAAACGAACCGCTATCTTACTTCATCCGGCAGGAAATTGCCATATCAGCTTGTTTACACACTTTCACTGCCGCCTGATACCCTCGGTTTCAGCTTTTCAGTAGTGGACCCGCCGACAAGCTCCTATTTCATTGAAACGAATGCGGATAAGGATACCGTTATTGTCTGGCTTACCGACAGCGCAGCTTATTCCCAACCGCTTATAACTACAGTTTTCGAATATCCCTTTACCGATTCACTGGGAATGAACGTTCCTCGGAAAGATACGATCATGATGAGGTATATTGCGCCAAGAGCAACCCGGGCGAGACCCCTGGCACGCAACGAGTACAGGGTCGCCACTTCCACAAAATCCGGACAGTTGAAGCCTGATGAACAGATAGTCTTTATTTCTCCCACTCCGTTCAGGCAGCCTGATACTACTGCAATGAAGTTTTTCGAGATCAGTAAGGAAGAGCGTCTCCGTGTCCCATTTAACCTGAGAAATGACTCCCTCAATTCCTGCAGACTCTTTATGGATGCTGAACTGGAACAGGGAAAGGATTACTTGCTGATAGCCGATTCGGCTGCATTTGGAAGCATATATAACGAGTATAACGACTCCACGGGCATGAAGTTTTCAGTTATGAGTCCTAAATCTCTCGGCTTGCTTAAAATGAACATAAGTAACAATACCGGGAATATAATAGTCCAGCTCCTCAACAATAACGAAAATCTGATTAAGGAGCAATTCTTTAAAGGCGAGGGTATTGTGGAATTTCCTTATCTTGACAAGGGCTTTTACAGGGCAAGGGTTATTTATGACCTGAACGGCGACGGCAAATGGACCACCGGCGATTTCAACACTCACCGTCAGCCGGAACCGGTGTCATATTACCCCTCAGAGATCGAGATAAAGGAAAACTGGGAAATAACACAGGATTGGGATATAAGCCTTACCAACACGAAGGATTTTAAGCTTACATCTGCCTCGAAAGGCAAAAGATAAATGACATATACATTAACTTAACGGGAAACATTCGAAATAAATATGAAAGAAGTTGTTGCAGGAGTTGATATCGGAGGTACCAACACAGTATTCGGACTGGTTGATAAATCAGGCAATGTGCTTGCACAGGGTGAGCTCATTACAACTGATTATCCCGATATAAAGGATTTTGTTACTGACCTGGTTTCTTCAATAAGGAAGCTTGTCGGCGGGAATTCGGAAATGAAGCTTGCCGGCATTGGCGTTGGCGCTCCCAATGCCAATTACCATAAGGGAACCATTGAGCTTGCTCCCAACCTGGCATGGAAAGGAATTGTTCCGCTTGCGGCACTGATAAAGGAACAGATTGATACCCCGGTTATTGTTACCAACGATGCCAAAGCCGCTGCCATGGGGGAAATGATCTTTGGCGGTGCAAAGGAAATGAAGGATTTTATTGTCCTTACCCTGGGTACCGGACTTGGAAGCGGGATAGTGATAAACGGCCAGGTGGTATACGGCCATACCGGTTTTGCCGGAGAACTGGGCCACAGCACCATTGTGCCCGGAGGACGCATTTGTGGTTGCGGCCGTCACGGTTGCTATGAAACCTATGCCTCGGCATCAGGCCTGGCGCGCACAGCCCTCTTTATGCTCAGCGAGAAAAAAGATCCCAGCCCTCTGAGAGACATTGCCCCGTCAAGGCTTACTTCAAGGAAAGTGGCGGAAGCTGCACTCAGCAACGATAAAATAGCCCTCGAAGCCATCGATTATACCGCTGAGAAGATTGCCCACGGAATCATTAACGCAATAACATTCTCCAGCCCCGAGGCAGTATTCCTGTTTGGAGGCCTGGCACAGGCAGGCGACCTGATATTGGAACCCGTAAGAAAATATGTTGAAATGGGTGTCATGCCCATATTCAGGGGAACATGTAAAATACTTCTTTCAGGTATCCCCCTTAGCAATGCGGCTATTCTCGGTTCAGCCGCCCTTGTGTGGAACGAGTTAATTGACAGATCCGTTAAAAGGATGGAATAAATGTTGTAAATTTGGCAATTCCGGTAATATAAGACAATAATTATTTATGAAGGAAATAACAGTATCTGAACTTGAAGTATCGGCCGATCAGCCGCCTTTAGAAGAAATATCGGGAAAACTCGACCGGCTGGAAAGGCACAGAATCGATATCCTTAACTGGAAAGATTATCAGTATAAGCCCGATGTCTCCTTTTCGATGGCTTACAGCAGCAGGGAGATATTCCTTAAGTATTACGTTAAGGAAAGCCTTATAATGGCTGAGAAGACGGAGACAAACCAGATGGTTTGTGAGGATTCATGTGTTGAATTCTTTGTTTCGCCCGCAAATGACGGCATTTATTATAATCTGGAATTCAATCCTATCGGCACCTGCCTGTTGGGAACGGGTACAAGCCGTGAGACCAGTAAGCGCGCCGACCCGGCTGTGGTTGCCGGTATCAGACGTCTTGCTTCATCAGGCACTGAGCCTTTCAGCGAACGGGAAGGCGAATTTGACTGGACCCTTACTCTGGCAATACCCTTCGAAGTCTTCTTTCATCATACAATAGACGGCTTAAAAGGAAAAACCTTCAGGGCAAACTTCTACAAATGCGGAGATAATCTGACTGTTCCGCATTATGTTACATGGAGTCCGGTGGGAACAGCAAACCCCGATTATCACCAGCCTGCTTTCTTCGGAACAATCAGGTTCGTTTAACAACAAAGGTTCCCCTGCACCTTTTCAGGGTGGGGGCATTAAAAGAAACATATTAAAATCTCATATACTATGGCAAAAGGAAACATACTTATCGGGCAGTCAGGAGGCCCGACATCAGTCATTAATTCAAGCCTTGCCGGCGTTATAGACACAGCTGCCGGATCAGGCCTCGCGGAAGGAATTTACGGAATGCATTACGGCATTGAGGGATTCATGCAGGAATGGATACTCGACCTCGGCAGGCAGCCGAAGAGTGTTCTTGAAGGTCTTCGCAGGACCCCTTCCTCAGCCCTCGGATCATCAAGGCATAAGGTGCAGGAAAGTGATCTGCCGCGCATCCTCAGCGTAATGGAAAAATACAATATCAGGTATTTCTTCCTTATCGGAGGAAATGACACAATGGATACAATACACCGGGTGGAAGCATACTGCAGGAGTAAAGGATATGACCTTATAGGGATAGGAATTCCCAAAACAGTCGATAATGATCTCTTTGGTACGGATCATACTCCCGGCTTCGCATCTGCCGCGAGGTCAAATATCATGAATGTTCTTCAGGGAGGCATACTTGCCCGCGATATGCAGAAGGTTGACAAATTTGTTGTTTACCAGACTATTGGCAGAGACGCCGGATGGCTTGCAGCAGCAACTGCAATGGCTGCCCGGAGCGAGGAAGATGCCCCGCATCTGATCTATACGCCGGAATTTGACTTCAGCAAAGAGAAGTTCCTGGCCGATGTCGAGAGATGTATCAAGTCATACGGATGGGTTTCAATAGTGTGCGGCGAAGGGATCAAATATGCCGACGGTACACCTGTAAGCGCTTCCTTGACCAGGGATAAGTTCAATAATATTGAGTTCGGGGCCATGGGAGGTACCAGTGTCGCGATCAATATCCACAAGATGATCAGCAGCGAATTCGGATACCGCGGTGAATTCCAGATCACCGAGTCGCTTATTATGAGCGATTTCGTCCGCGCTTCAAAAATCGATCTCGATGAAGCATATCAGTGCGGTGTTGAAGCAGTACGACTGGCTCAGAAGGGAGAATCGGGAGTGATGGTCTCAATGAACAGAACCTCAAACAATCCCTATTCAATAACCTTCGGAAAGGCGCCTCTCGAAGATGTGGCCGTTGCCGCCAAGCCAATGCCTGCTGAGTATTTCAATGAAGCCGGAAATTATGTTTCCCCTGCATTCATTGAATATATGAAGCCTCTGGCCGGCGATATCCCTGAATTTGTGAAACTTGAAAAAATATTTATAAACAGATAATAACTTAAAGAATATGGCTATAAAATTTAATAAGGTGGCATTATCGGTAAATGCCCATCCCGATGACGCTGAAGCATGGAATGCAGGCGCATTGAAACTTCTGAAGGACAAAGGATACAAAATTGTGATTGCTACCATGACAAGCGGCGACCTGGGTGGATGTAAAATGAACATGGAAGAAACGGCAAAAGTCAGGTTCGAGGAAGCTAAAAAAGCTGCTGCCGTTCTCGATGCGGAATATTATAACCTCGGCGGAGTGGACGGATTCCTTTTTGATTCGCGCGAGTTCAGGATTAAACTGATATCTCTGATAAGAAAGGTAAGAGCCGGTGTTATTTTTACCCATCTGCCGAATGATTATCATACCGACCACAGGACAACCGCCAGCATAGTTGAAGCGGCAGCAATGGTTTCATCGCTCGATACAGTGCCTGTAAGCGAGAAACCGGTTGAAGTGACACCCCTTCTTTATCACTCAGCACCTCTTACCCTTACCGATCCGCTCGGAGCACAGATAATGCCTCCCCACTTTTATGTGGATATAACATCAGTAGTTGATACCAAAAAGGAAATGCTGGGATATCATGTTTCACAGATAGACCTGATGAAGCATATGCACAAGATGGACGATTTCTTCGGGTATGTCCTCGAAGGTAACAAAAACTATGGGAAAATAGCCGGTGTGCCATATGCAGAACCATACTGGCAGCACCTGGGAGGTGGCTTTCAGAAGGAGCCGCAGATCCAGGAAGATCTTGCAGAATTTCTTATCAATAAAAACTAATAGTTATGAATCTAAAGGAAGAAAAGTACAGCAAATTTGCCCTTGTCAGGGAAATGATGGAAACGCCGGACATCCTGCGATCATTTGATCATGGTGTTACGGAACGCTTTATCAAGCCGCTCAAATCAAAAAAAGGCGTTTTCCTGACAGGCGAGGGTAGCAGCAGGCTTTTTCCTGCCAAAAGATCAATCTATGCTTCTCTTAAAAAAGGATGTTTCAAGCCGGTACTTACTGAAGGCTGTACCCAGGCAATGGAATATGACCTTAATGACTTTGCAGTTTTCGCATCTTCAAATTCAGGCCAGACCAAAGAAGTGATACGCCTTATCGATGTCCTGAAAGGTAAAAAGCACGATGCAATCTTCGGCCTTACTGCAAATAAGAACACCTTACTCCAGCAATATGCCCACGACACTCACGTCCTTTCCTGCGGAAAAGAAAAAGCCGTGGCTGCTACAAAATCGGTAGTGGAGCAGGGCCTGTTCTATGATTCTCTTTTCCGCCGTCTCCGCGAAGAAAAAATGGATGGACTCAAAGAAGCAGCTTCGCTTATCGAACAGGTCCTTACAACCCCTGTCGATAAAGCTATTGTAGAGATCATTAAAAATGCCGAGTTTATTTACTTCGCAGGCAGGGATAACGGAGTTGCCGCTGAGCTTACCCTTAAAACGAATGAGA
Source organism: Bacteroidales bacterium (assembly GCA_040769065.1). GTDB lineage: Bacteria > Bacteroidota > Bacteroidia > Bacteroidales > VadinHA17 > LD21. Next base: position 2,310,731 of record JAXGLU010000001.1, on the reverse strand, counting down.
TCACAAGGAAGAAAGCCATGTTCCTCGAGGGAACATTTGCACTGCACGGAATAGAGGAGGTGATGGATAAAAATGAAGTCCTGATCTGGGTCGATCCCTTCGATCTCGATCATGACAAATTTGAAGAGTGCCTTGTAAAGGGTGTCGGAATGCCTGTTATAGCTTTAGGCAAAAAACAAACTTCTTTTCCGACAATACTTATACCCGACGGAGGTGAATATTCCGAATATGTTCAGCTGGCAGCCGGATGGAATATTCTTGTTGAAACAGGTATCGCCCTGGGCATTGACCTCGATCGTCCCCAAAGAGCAAGAAAAGTTGGGAATGAATATATTCCGGGCAAGTGATCGGCAAAAACTGAATTATTAAATCATATGGCTGTAAAACAGGTTGTCGTAGGCATTGACATCGGAGGCACCAACACTGTCTTCGGGTTTGTCGAACGCCAGGGAAATATCCTTGCCGAGGACTGTTTGAAAACTTTTCATTACGATGAGATTGAGGTTTACGTAGCCGCACTCTACGAGAAGATCATGGTTACCCGGCAGAAAATAAAGAACAGCATAGAAATTATCGGCTTTGGCATAGGCGCTCCCATGGGCAATATCAATAAGGGCACAATTGAATACCCTTCCGGGCTCCCATGGAAAGGCATCATACCCCTGGCCGATATTTTCAAAAGGCATACCAAGCTGCCTGTAATGGTTACAAACGATGCCAATGCCGCTGCTGTGGGGGAGATGATATACGGAGGTGCCAAAAAGATGAAAAACTTCGTGGTCATAACTCTCGGCACCGGTCTGGGAAGCGGTTTCGTTGTCGATGGAAAACTTGTTTACGGTCACGATGGCTTTGCCGGGGAGATTGGCCATACAGCCATTCGCCCCGGCCCTTCTAACCGCGATTGCGGATGCGGCAGAAAAGGCTGCCTCGAAACTTATGTCTCCGCTACCGGACTGAAGAGATCCCTGCTGAAAGTCATGGCCGACAGCATCCAGCCAAGCGATTTGCGAAAATACAGCTTTGAAGAACTTGATGCCAAGATTATTCATGACGCTGCCCTCAAAGGTGACCCCATAGCCCTCAGAGCTTTTCAGCATACCGGCAGAATGCTCGGATTTAAGCTTGCCGATGTTGTAGCGCATACCAACCCCGAAGCAATATTCCTTTTCGGAGGCCTTGCTCTTGCAAAAGACCTTATATTTGAACCGGCAAAGGAATATATGGAAGAGAATCTCCTGAGTATCTACAAGGGCAAGGTGAAACTCCTGCCCTCTGAACTGAGCACCCAGAATGCAGCTGTCCTTGGCGCCAGCTCTTTGATATGGTCAGTTAAGGAAGCTGAACCCTGATAAAACATCATGCTGCCATGGCAAATTTCGACCAGATATTGAACCATGTATTGGGAGTAATATTTATCATCCTGATCTTCTCCTTTGCATATGCATATCTAAAACCCCACCGGCTGCATAAGAGACGACTTGTTTCAACTTTGTTGCTCAAAATAAGCTACCTGTTCTACCTAATCATCCTTCTTGTCGTTGTTTACTTCTCCGCTCTTGTAAAAGGAGGACTTGACAAGGTTTTTTACGGGGTTGAATTCTTCGCGTTTCTTATTGTGCTCTTTGTTCCTACAATTGGGATCTTTGCCCGTAAGCTCGGACAGTTCAGCAAAAAACGGGAAGAATACAATTATTTCTTTGCCACTGTCAATATAATATCGGTTGTTGCTATACTTGTAATGTATTTTGTTTAGATTGCCTCCGGATTAATTGAAACCTGAATTATGTCAGTAATTCTGCAAGTAAAAAATTAAAACCTGAACCTATGATAAAGGAACGTTTAGTTGGTTATATAGAAGACAGTATAAGACAAAACTGGGATATAGAAGCTTTGTCGAACTACAAGGAAAAAGGGTATACCTACAGGGATATCGCCGGAAAGATACTTAAGCTTCATATGTTTTTCAGGGAGGCAGGAATCAGTGAAGGCGATAAAATAGCTCTTGTGGGACGGAACTCGGCCAATTGGTGCATCGCCTACCTTGCAGTGGTAACATACGGAGCGGTGATCGTACCCATCCTTCCCGATTTCAAGCCCGACGACCTTGTTAATCTTGTCAATCATTCAGATTCCTTGCTGCTTTTTATAGACGACAAGCTCTGGGAGGGTGTCAGTGAATCCGATATGGCGGCCATCAATGGCGTCATTTCCCTTGATACCATCCAAATGATCGCATCTGCCAACAAATTGTACACGGATGCTTATTCCGGGCTTGAAGAGAAATTCCTGAAGAAATATCCCTCTGTAACAAAGGAAGATGTCAAATTCTCCGATGTCACAAATGACAAGCTTGCGGTAATAAGTTATACGGGAGGAACAACCGGCTTTTCCAAAGGCGTGATGATCTCTCACAACAGCCTTGCCGCCAATGTGCGTTATGCACAGCATAATATGCCTCTGAACCCCGGAGATCCGCTGGTGTCATTCCTTCCGCTTGCTCATACCTACGGGTGCGCATTTGAATTCCTATTTCCTTTTACATACGGCTGTCATATTACCATTCTTTCAAAAACACCGTCGCCCCAGGTTATAGTCCAGGCTTTCAAGGAGATAAAACCCAGGCTTATCCTGTCTGTTCCGCTTGTCATTGAAAAGATCTTCAAGAAACAGCTGCTGCCTGTGATCAGCAAACCTCACATGAAAGTCCTGCTGGCTATCCCCGGAATTAACAAAATACTGCATAAAAAGATCAGGGAAAAACTTAACGAATCATTCGGCGGACGCTTCAAGGAAGTTGTTATTGGAGGCGCTGCTCTCAACCCTGAAGCCGAAAGATTCTTTAGGAAAATAAATTTCAAATTCACCGTGGGATATGGCATGACCGAATGTGGTCCGCTTATCAGCTACGCATCGTGGGATACAACAAAACTCGGTGCATCGGGAAGGCCTGTTGACACCCTCGAGGTGACTATTGATTCCGGGAACCCGCAGAAAGAGATCGGTGAGATAATTCTCCGCGGCGAGAACGTAATGCTTGGTTATTACAAGAATGAAGAAGCAACCCGCGAGATTATCGACGATGATGGATGGATGCACACCGGCGACCTTGGTCTGATGGACAGGGAAAAAAATATCTTCATCAAAGGCCGTAGCAAAAGCATGCTTCTCGGACCGTCAGGAAAGAACATCTTCCCCGAAGAGATAGAATCTGTCTTCAATAACATGGACTATATCGCTGAATCACTTGTTATCTCTGAGGATAATAAGCTTGTTGCATTGATACATCCCGACTATGAGATGATGAAGAGAGATAATATTACGGAAGAGCAGCTGAATAAGATTTTTGAGGATGCACGGAAGGATGTTAATGAAAGGATTCCCGATTATATGGCTGTGCATAAGTTCAGAATCCACCCTGAAGAGTTCGTTAAAACTCCGAAGAGAAGCATCAGGAGATTCCTGTACCAGAAATAGGGATCATCTCCTCATCCTTCACCCCCTCATGAGAGGTGCAGGCTGAAACTGCTATACAATGGATAATTATGTAATCATAGTCGCCGGTGGCTCGGGAAAACGTATGGGAGCAGATATCCCGAAGCAGTTCCTTGAGCTTGCCGGACTGCCTGTGCTGATGCATACAATATCGAGGTTCGTAAGGTACGACAGCTCGCTCAGGATCATCGTCGTTCTGCCTCCCGATCACCTGGAATTATGGAATGACCTCCTGAAAAAACATTCTTATAAAGTACCGCACCATGTTGCCTTGGGTGGTCCTGCAAGGTTCTTTTCGGTGCGGAACGGCCTGACGGATGTTCCTGATGAGTGCATTGTTGCAATACACGACGGTGTAAGGCCTCTGGTTTCGAAGGACACTATCGGCAGGTGTTTTGAAACGGCCATGAATTATGGTAATGCCGTTCCGGTAATAAGTCCGGCTGACTCAATCAGGATGGTGACCGGAGTAAACAGTGTCGCTGTTGACCGCCGGCAAATAAAACAGATACAAACCCCTCAGGTATTCCGGGCCGGATTGATCAAAAAAGCTTATCTGCAGGAATATTCCGAAGCCTTTACCGACGATGCAACGGTACTGGAAGTGACCGGCGTGCCCATTGTTCTCGTCGATGGCAACAGGGAAAACATCAAGATCACAACCCCTGAAGACCTCCTGCTCGCCGAAACCCTGCTGCCTTTCGTTCCCTGAACCGGCTTCAGCCGACGGCCTTTAAATCTTTGTTACCACCTCCATGAACACCATCCTCTTATCCCCCCTGGCTTCAACACGGAACTGCCTCTTAAATTTCCTTTGATTTTCTGAACTAACCTCATTTTTGTATCTTAGGCTAAAATTAGAATCCTAATGAAGAAAACAGGAATAATTCTCTTTGCAGCAGCATTTATGCTGATAAGCGGATGTGCTGAACTGACACAGGTTTTACAGACTGTTTCTGACCAGCCCCTGACTGAGGAGGAAGTGATTTCCGGCCTCAGGGAAGCCCTTACAATAGGATCCCGGAACTCGGCTGACATACTGGCCGCAGAAAACGGGTACTATCTCGATGAAACCGTTAAGGTCCTTCTTCCCGATGAAGCCAGGATTATAGTTGATAATATTTCAAGACTTCCGGGAGGCGAGCAGTTGGTTGCCGATGTTATACTGAAAATAAACAGGGCCGCGGAAGATGCTGCAAAAGATGTTGCCCCCATTTTCGTTAACAGCATAAAGACAATGACAATTCGCGATGGCTTCAACATACTGAACGGACAGGATAATGCAGCTACGGAGTATCTGAGGTCAAGTACCTGGAACGATCTGTACAGCCTCTATAAGCCCAAAATCCAGAAATCCACTGAAAAGGATATCATTGGAAATATCTCAACAATAGACTCGTGGAATGCCCTTACCTCTAAGTGGAACAATGTGGCTAACACGGTTGCCGGCAAGCTTGCAGGCCTTAAACCGGTGAACGTTGACCTGAATGAATTCCTTACAGAAAAGGCACTTAACGGTGTTTTTGTGAAGCTGGAAGCTGAGGAGATGAAGATAAGAAAAGACGCCTCGGCAAGGGTGACAGCCCTGCTTAAGCGCGTTTTCGGAAGCCTCGATAAATAATTCCTGCAAAACGAACACTCCGGTCAATCATATAAACAGTACAGACACACAGGTAAATAATATTAATAAAGCAGACACCTTATTTAAATATGCAGGAACAGCGCATAATCACTCATGAAGGTCTTGAAGTACGGATTTCCGGTACTGCCAATGAAGATATCCTCAGTATTCTGAACCAGGCTGTCCAGGGCTCTGAAAGGGGTATGAGATTCCGGCTTCAGAATATACCTGCCCGTATCGAAGCCTACGAGGATCAGATAAGATTTGTATCACTCTATAAAAAGAACAGAATTGCAGGAACAGTGGGGTCATGCTACAGGATGACAGGCCAGGGTAAGCTTGAATATCCTTCCTGCTACCTCAGATATCTTGCATTTCAGACTGCTTACCGGTCAGAGTCAGACAGGAAAAAGCGAATGAAAGAGATCATAAAATCCGATACAGGTGATATGTCTTTTAAGGAAAGAACACTTGAAATCTTTAGCAAGCCTCATCTCTTGGGATTCAAAAATGTAAAGGAAACCGACAGGCATATCATGTATGCTTTCATTGAAAGCATGAACGAACGGTCAAAACACCTTGTCCATCAGGCAGGATATGAATATATCAGATCCTTCCTTACCGTGGCATTCAGCAGGTTCAACCCGAAACCCGACAGCCGCGTTGTGAAGCTTAATTCTGTGGCTGAGAAAAAGATAATGGAAACAAACCTTAAAGATTTTTACCGGGATTACTCTTTCTTTAACACCGATTATTGCTTCTATGGAGATAACTATTACGTTCTCAAGGAAGGAGGGGAGATAATTGCCGGTGTAAACGCACTCCCTTCCGTTTACAAAATTTATGATATCCCGGGAGTGTGGGGATGGGTGATGATGAATGTTCTGCCCAAATCGCCTTACTATAAAAAGTTGTTCCACCCCGACGAATTCCGCCATCTTATCTTCGATGCCCTCTATTGTCAGAAAGGATGCGAAGAAGTCCTTCCTGACCTTTTTGAAACAGCCTGTTATATGGAAGGCTTTAATACCGGACTGTTATGGCTCGACGATCATAGCGAACTTTACGACATTCTGAGAACCTCCATGCGAATGGGCGCAATAAACAGGATACTTAATGCCAAACCCGGACTTGTTTATGCCAGGTTTGTGAATATGACAGATGAAGAAAAGGAATGCTTTTACGACGCTCCTGCATATATTTCCGGATTTGACTTTTCATAAAAACTTCATAATAAACAACTAAATCCTTAGATATGAAATCAACTGCTTATATTCTGCTGACCATTCTGGCACTGCTTCAGTTACCGGTACATGCTCAGGAAGGGGAGGGGAGATATGTCCCCGAAACCGACCCGCTGGTCCTGGAAAAACTTGAGAAATGGCAGGACCTGAAATTCGGACTGCTTATGCATTGGGGCCCCTACAGCCAGTGGGGCATTGTCGAATCCTGGTCAATATGCGCTGAGGATGAAGGGTGGTGCAGAAGGAATAATCCTGATTATATTCAGTACAAGAAAGATTACGAAAACCTGCAGAAAACATTCAATCCGGTGGACTTTGATCCTGCCAGATGGGCCGCTGCAGCAAAGAAGGCCGGAATGAAATACGTTGTCTTTACAACCAAGCATCACGATGGATTCTGTATGTTCGACACAAAGCTTACCGATTACAGGATAACCAATGATAAAACCCCCTTTTATTCAAATCCCAAAGCAAATATTACAAAGGAACTCTTCGACGCTTTCAGGGCTGAGGGCTTCTGGGTCGGCCCCTATTTCTCAAAGCCGGACTGGCACAGCGAGTTCTACTGGTGGCCAAACTTCGCCACACCCGACAGGAATGTGAACTACGATGTTAAAGCTTATCCCGACAGATGGGAAGCCTTCGTGCAATATACCCAGGGACAGATCCTTGAACTCCTCGATGGAGATTATGGCAAAATTGACCTGTTGTGGCTCGATGGTGGATGGGTACAGAAAATGACCGACGAACAGGTTTACAAGCATATCACTTCCGATAACTACAAGTTCACCAGAATCCAGAATCAGGATATAAGGATGGATGAACTTGTTGCAAAAGCCAGGCAGCGGCAGCCGGGCCTTATCGTTGTCGACAGGGCTGTTTACGGTAAAAACCAGAATTACCTCACTCCTGAGAACAGGGTCCCGGAAAGAGCATTGCCCTACCCATGGGAATCATGCATCATTGCTGGCGGTGGATGGTCGTGGGTGCCCAAGGCCAGATACATGAGCGGACATGATGCGGTTCATATGCTGGTAGATATAGTCATTAAAGGCGGAAACCTTCTTCTTAACATAGCTCCCGGCCCGCTGGGTCAATGGCATGATGAGGCATACAGGCTTCTCGATGACATCGGCGGCTGGATGAAGGTCAACAGCGAGGCCATTTACGGTACCAGGGCTCTTGAACCATATAAGGAAGGCAAAGTATGTATCTCAAAGAAAGGCGACCGGACCATCTATATATATTATATGGCGGAAGAAGGAGAACCTGTGCCTTCTACCATCGGGATGACAACATATTCGCTTCCCGCAGGTGCAAAAGTGACGATGCTCGGCACAGGAACTCCCCTGAGCTGGAAGAAAAACGGGAAAGGTTTCACGGTTACAATGCCTGAAAGACTGCGCAAGTCGCCGCCTTCAAAGTATGTTTGGGTAATGAAGGCTACCTGGTGAGAACTGATAGCTGGTTTTAAAGAAAATTATTATTTTCGCATCAGTAACGGGACGTTAGTTCAGTTGGTTCAGAACGCTTGCTTGACAGGCAAGAGGTCACTGGTTCGAATCCAGTACGCCCCACACACGAAATCAGAGAGTTGCGATGAGAGCAACTCTTTTTGTTTTAGATTATATATTTTGCGCTATGTCCTGGAATTTCAAGGCCGGTTTCCACAAAGTTTAACAGAAAGCATGTAACACTCCGGGTTTTAACTATGCCTTAAAAGCAGTAGCAATTGGAGTGTCTCTAAAAACTGTCTGAGGATTTTTTTTAAAAACATTTAAAATATTTTGTTTATATTATAAACTAATTTATATTTGTAAAAAATATATTATGACACACAAAGAATTTACACCATCAGAAAGCCTCGATTTAATTACCAGTATAATACTTGAGGCTAAGTCAAGATTTGAGGACTATGGATTCTCATTCATTTTCATCGGATTATGTTGTTTTATTTCCAGTTTGGGCCAATTCATACTACTCAGACTTGAGTATTATCAGGTTAGCTATTACCCTTACTTTATTATGCCGATTGCCGGTGTTATTACCTATTTTTACTACAAAAAGAAAAGAAGCGCTGTTAAATCAAGAAATATTATCGGTTCTTTGCTTTCTTTGTTCGGTATAATACTGGGTCTTAATCTGATGATTGCCGGATTTTTCTTCTGGAAAAAATTTAATATTGCTTTGCTTCCATTTATGTTGATCATGTTTTCACTGTGGCCTTTGTTAACCGGGGTTATAATCAGAAACAGGTTGTTTATTGCATTGGGGGTGATAGTCAATATCATTGCTTATTGCTCTTTCTTTATTGGCTGGGAATACCATCCTCTGGTTTTGTCAGTTGTTTCCCTGATAGGGATTGTATTGCCTGGCATTGTGCTTAATTATTCACGTAAAGAAAGCTATGTATAAAGATTTGGATCCATTATTGCATTCACAATTACGGCTTGCCATAGTTTCACTATTAATGGTACATGAGGAAGTTGATTTCAATCAGATTAAAGAAACAACTAAAGCTACATCGGGTAATATAAGTGTTCAGATCAAGAAATTGCAGGATGCGGGATATATCGACGTGATCAAATCCTTTAAAAATAATTACCAGAACACTTCACTTAAAATGACAAACAAAGGAATTAAAGCATTTGAAGATTATGTTCAGAATCTGAAACAGTATATCAGGACGGACAAATAAATTTTTTAATATTTGAATCAGGCAATCACAGGATGCTGACCTGAAAAGCATTTATCAGAATGACACAGTTTAATGAACATGTCCAAACAAGATGTTTGTTATTAATAAAAGCAGTCTTGTCGTTTTTGCTTCAGTTTTCAAAATTCTCAATACTAAAAATCCTGAGAGTATGATTTACAACAGAGATTATTCCTCGAGCACTTACGATTATTATCAGAGAAGGTCAATCTGTTTTGGATGTGTGTTGTCTTTAAGGTAATCTATACACTTGCTGCCAACTGGCGCTCTTTCCTTTTAAACAGTTTCAACACCTAAATTTTTATATGTTTCTGTCAGAGTTTCGTGATTATCTGTAATGATTAATAATTTATCCTTTTCTTTTAAAATTGTCTTTCCTGTTGGTACGATATAATTGTCATCACGGTTTACCATAACTACCAATGTATTGTCAGGAAAAGACAAATTCATAAGCAGATTTCCATTTTTCAATATTTCAGGAGTAATTTCTATTTCTGTTATAACTGATTTCATGTCATTTGAGAAATCAACATCAAAACTTTTAATTTTTTTAATATGTATTGGCTTTTCGACAAGATTAAGCCAACGTGCAATTAAAGGCAGTGATGTTCCTTGTACTATTAATGAAATTAAAGTGCAGAAAAAGACAATGTTAAATATGAGCCTCGCATGTGGTACATTCTCAACAAGTGGATAAATGGCGAATATAATAGGTACAGCTCCTCTTAAGCCAACCCAGGAAACATATACTTTATCTTTAAAATGCATTTTTCGAAAAGGGAGCAAACATAAAAATACGGTTAAGGGCCGGGAAAGGAATATTATAAAGAAACTAATTATCAGTCCGGGAATAATTATAGGTATTAATTCACGTGGATTAACAAGTAATCCCAATGTGAGAAACATTATCAGCTGCGACATCCATGCTAATCCGTCGAAAAAATTGAGAGATGAACGTTTGTGAACGAATTTAGAATTGCCGATAACCAACCCACTGACATAAACGGCCAGAAAGCCGTTCCCTTTGGCAAAATAGGTTACCGAAAAAATAAAAATACAGAAAGTGAAAATCAATATTGGATACAAAGAGTCGTTCCCGATTTTAATATTGTTGATTATTTTGACTGCCAGTTTCCCTAGTGCAAAACCAAGCAAAGTACCAATTCCCAGTTGTAGAATTAATATCCCGCCAACTATCCAGTAATTGGGAGCACTACCCAGCTTAATCAGGTCTATAAATGTGATAACCAGCATATATGCCATTGGGTCGTTACTTCCGCTTTCAAGTTCCAGCAAAGGGCGAAGGTTGTTTTTCAGCTGTAGATTTTTTGAGCGGAGAATGGAGAAAACTGAAGCTGAATCTGTTGATGACATAGTTGATGCTAACAACAAAGAAGTCAACAGACCAATTCCGGCTGATGCCATTGTCATTCCCAAAACCCACCAGATAATGACACCTGTTATGACTGCAGTTAAAAATACCCCTAAAGTTGCCAGTATAACTCCTTGCGGTATTATTGGGCGAACTTCTGAAATATCTGTATCCAATCCACCGGAGAAAAGGATGATACATAATGCAATGGTTCCTATGGTGTTTGCTATTTGGATATTTTCAAATTGTATACCTAATCCGTCATTACCAAACAACATTCCTACACCCAGAAACAACAATAATGCAGGTACTCCAAATTTTGAACTGGCTTTTCCTGCCAGAATGCTCAGAAAAAATAAAACTGATAGTATTAGTAAGGCAATCTCAAGTTGTACATTCATATTTTATTAATATCTTATTGTAAACTATAGTCACTTAATTGTCTATAGTGTCTGTATTGTATATCGTTCTTGAATAGGTTGTCACTTTCTTTGGGTGTAAAATAATTGATTTAAAGTTACATTATTTTGATCTTTTTTTTTTCTATTTCTCATTGGTTATTTGAAAATTTCTTTATACACTCCTGATTATGAGCTTGTACCGGAGTTAAATAAAAATAGCTTTTATGAAGTATGAGGTTGTTGCAGATCTGGACTGCTTTTCCGGAAGCCGCGATCAGAATGATGGATAAATATCTGGCAGCCTATTATTGGACGGGAAAGTTTTAATAATTGCCGCCACCGTCCGTGTCAGATGTTGGCAGTTGTTTAAAGCTTTACTGGTTTGTTAAATGTGACAAAAGTGAAAATGAAAATACTTCCGGATATGAATAACAGAAGAAGTAAAATCCAGAGTATCGGAGACATGAAAATTAACTGACTGATTACGGATAAAGTTATGAACCAGACTCCAAATAATAAAGCCAATGTCATTCGCCTTTTCTGATTGAATGTTATTGTATTCCGGCATTTGATACATTTCCATTCTGACCATAGAATTTTAAACAATAATTTGCTTATGTAATCCTTGATTGAGTAAGTGTAGTTGCAGTGAGGGCATGTTCTTGGTTTCATAATGGAATTTATTAAGGATTTGGATCTGTAGTTCAGATAATGTAGCACCTAACGTCCTTGAGGTATGTGGGCGTGGCGTGTAAAAGGCAGTTCCCTGACATCACAGTGTTCAGTGTCACGATCTGTCAGGATCCGGAGCACCCAGTGCTTTAAGTGCTTTTCTGCGAGATTTAATAATCCTAATTTGCTTTTGATTAATATTACTCCTGTATTCATTTCTGACATTTTTGTGGGTTAAACATTTATTTGTTTTGTGCTAATTTCAAATATACTTTAATCCCTAACTGTCAGATTAAGTCGTGACTAATTCAACTTATCGTAGTGATATCGGCAACTATAGATGAGTAATTCTTCTTCATTTACCTGATATACTAATCTATGTTCATGATCGATACGTCTCGACCATAACCCTGCCAGATCATATTTTAAGGGTTCAGGTTTACCAATTCCGGAATAGGTTGTTGATTGAATGTCTTTTATTAAAATGTTAATTTTCTTCAGAATCTTTTTATCCTCTGCTTGCCAGAACAGATAATCTTCCCAGGCATTTTTGGAAAAGATAATCCTCTTCATTCTTCAATGAGATTGCTTTGGACAGTTTTTCCGGACTTCATTTGTTCAATTGAGTCGTAGAGTCTTTGTGCGTTCCCTTTCGAACTCAGCAGGTGTAATGTTTCCATAATAGAATTATACTCCTCCAGGGAGATCATAACAGCACCTTTTCCCGAACCCCGTTTGATTATCAGGGTTTCATTGTTATGTTCCACACTATCAAGGTAGTGCTTAAGCTCTTTTCTGAATTCTGAATAGTTTGCTGCAATCATACCTGAATTATTAAGACGTTATCAAAGTACAAATATACGTACTTAATTATGTAATTACAATTCACGTGCGGAATATTTGTTTATGCCACAGAACAATTTCGAGTATGATGCGTGTGGCATTTCAATGTTACAACCTTTATTTTACTACAATTTTATTTATTGCGATCATCTTCTACATTAAAAGGTCGGGAGGAAACCACATAACTGGAAATTATATTCATTATGTGTTGCATTTGAATTCAAGCATATGCGTTGTATTGTTTTACCAATAGAGGCTAACGGCAGGCGGTATGTTTTGTTACCGCTTACAGGCGATTTCCTGCCGGGTTACACGAAAGTTGAAACTGCTGCAACTCTTGAATTACCGTTAAGAATTAAAAACCCTGGTTGTAATTTATATCTGAAAGAAGAAACCGCTTAGATACCAATTGCTATAATAAATCTGAACTTCACATCATTATCTGATATCAATTGGCTTAACATCAGATGTTTAAATTCATTAACGATGCCAATAATACGGCTATTAAAGCCACAAAGTTACCTGCCATGTGGACAGTAATCGCATAGGCATTATTATCATATTTTTCCTGATAATAACCGGCAATCAGTCCAAGAGTTGTCGCGAAAACAACTGTTCTAATCACGAAAAGAGCGCCTGAACCTGATGTTATTACAATTAAATGAACTAATCCAAATGCAACTGCACTGATAATCACAGGAATACTAACATACCTTTTAATAATTCGTATCCCTTTAACTTTCAATGGTTTTAATATATTCTGAAGAAAGCCGCGAAACAATACTTCTTCCGCGATGGGTGTACAAATAAATATAAAAATAAAAAACTGCAGGGGAGACATTGCCGAATGTGCAGAATGAGATTCAATTTCTTTGACTCCCAATGCTTTTTCCACAATTGATATAATAATATTGATTGCTATTGCCGCTAATAGCCCAAACAATATTGGTCTTAATGCTTTTTGAAACTCAGGCAATGAGATTTTATAATTCACATGCTTTTTTAAACCACAAATCAAACCAATTGAAAGAATCAGCATTAGCATGTTTGTTATAAAAGTATCAGGTATAAATTCATTATTCAAACTGAAATTTTTACCCGCAAATGTTGATATCAGGAATACTATTGTTGTTAATAATAATCCCCAGATAACCCGTTCATTATTCTTCATCATTATATAATTTTGATTTTAATGGTATGATGCCTGCCAGTCGGCAAACAGGGCACCCACATAACTGAAAATTATATAAATACGTGTTTATGAATTTAATATATATGTGGGTTTCATAATTCATTCTTTTATATGACCAACACTATTTGTTATTTACGGAATACTGTTGACGCAGCGGTTTCAAAAGCACTACCACCAACAGTAACACACCGTAGAAAAAGTAAAACGAATGCAGCCAATGGAACCCTTGCAGAAAATAGACTTCCATGTAGATCCAGATAATAAGTGCGAAGCCCGTATAAACCGACCATGACCACGACCAATGCATATCGGGATAAATATTTACCATCTGGGCTAACTTACAATCCTTTCGTTTTAGTAGTCCCCAAACGACAAAAATCGGCATCAGTCCAAGTACAACGAACAAAATCAGCCCGGGTATCAGAAAGTTTTTAAAAGGCGAATGTTGCAGAATTAATTCGGGGGTCATTTCCATCCACCCTTCGGGGAAAAGTAAAAAAGCACCGCCACCAAGTAAAGCTCCAGCTGAAAGGAATAGCAAAAGACAAATTAATAGATTCAGGGTTTTCATTTTTCTGTATAAACTTTTTAGCAGGTACAAAAACAATTATGTTGAAGTTAAAGTGTAACAGAAAATGTGTTACGTTTCTGTGACTTATTCAAACACATTAAACTCTATTTTATCAATAGTTCCTTTGTAATACTCAAAATCGCCTTCAGGCAAATGCCACATAACTTTCACTTTTTCGGAAATTTTTAAGTTGTCCTGAGTTTTATAGCTATCTGCAATAACCGAGAACTTAACTTTCTCATAGCTGTTTTTGCTGGTTGTAAAATACCGGTCGTGAGTTTCAAAATGTGTAAATAACCCTTCATCGTTAAAGTAGAATATCCCTGAGACTTCAATTCCATTATCTGTAAGTACTCCCCTAACAGAGTAATTATCTATATGTTCCCATTTTACATTATCCAGAAGCAGATAGCCCGGGATAAGCATAAACTCACAGAATGTCGTTATCAGTGCCGATTGAGCCACTTCTTTACTGTTATCAAAAGCTACTTTTATCAAATTCAATAGTTTTCCGTTTATTTCGCCATAGCCATCACGATATAGGTCTCTTGCAGCCACCGGCATAGTTAGGAATTTCATATAGGCTACTCTTCCTATTGGCTTCACGGAATTGAATTGTGTTGTATGAAGTTTTCCCCAATCTTTGCCTGGAGACATTTTTAACCAGCTCTCACTCCAATAAACATTGGCATTTACTGGAACAGGCGTGTTTATGTACCCGCAAACTCTAAGGTACTTTTTCAAAGGTTCAGGAAGCTCTTTTATTAATTCTTCGGTGAAAATTTCAATCTTATGTGCTTTATTCCTTTTTACCAGTTTGGATTTGTCTTTGATAAAAACTCTTTTCATTGGCATATAGTTTTTATTTTAATGGTCTGGTGGAATCAACATGGTTGAAAATTACATACATACGTGTTTGTGCAATTAATAGATGTGGGTATCATAGTTTATTCTTTCCTCTATATATTCTTTAAGTATATTATTGAATTCCACAGGATTATCATAATTTGCATTATGCGAAGCATTTTTAATCACTTTTAATCTGGCATTTGTCGCCTCCGCCCAATTCTGATTGTATTTTGCAACCAATCCAACTTTATCAAACTCACCATAAGTTAACAGGATAGGGAAAGGAAACTGAACACTCTCCTTAACTTTCAAAAATTCCTGATAAACCGCATTGGTTGCATTTAGCATATCCTTTTTGCTTAAACTCACCAATGTTTTGTACATATTATCCTGCGCTTCCGGAGTTACAGCCACTTTCTTCGAGCAAGCTTTGCAATAAAGTGAATAAGGGTATGAGTTTGCAATAGTTGCAAAATGCTTTATCCAAAAGAGTTCTGATTTTTTGTAGTGTTTAAGGCCAAAAGGTGTGGTTCCGACACCAACAAAGCCATGCACCTTATCGGGATATTTATTGATAAATGCCTGTGAAATAAACCCTCCTCCTGATTGCCCAACAAAAATAAGTTTGCTTGCACACTCCTTTTCGATTATTTTATTTAAGTCGGAAACAACATTATCAAACGTAAATTCTTTGTAGGGAATTGACTTCCCGTGCAAAGGAATATCCCACAGTAGAATTTGATAGTTGGATGCAAAAAAATCGATTTGTTTTTCAAACAATGAATGGTCTGCTGTCAGACCATGACAAAAAACAATGTAAAAGTCTGAATATATCCGATTTTTGTTGAACCAATAATAGATCTCACCATTTGGTGTTTTTATTGATTTTTCTTCGAGCATATTTGTCATTTTATTCTGTTATGAAACGTTCCCTAAAAATGATAACATCCTTTAATCATCATCAATAATGGTTATGGATTAATTGGTTTAAGTTTCACGTTTTTACTTCCGTGAATAATTAACCAAATTGCGAAAACCACCTCCCAAAGTCCGCCGGGACCAAGAAGGTATATGCTCCACTCCTTTCCAAACAGTTCCATCAGAAAACCCAAGGCAAAAACAGCATAGCCTATTGCTCCCCAAATTGCCAGCCATGATGGTGTGATTTTGTGTTTAAGCAATGCCAGACACATTGGAATGCTGCCAATTCCCAAAACCAGCATTGCAAGAAAATATTCCAGGTTATCTGATGTGCTCCCTTTCAAGAGTATTGTTGATAGTGCTAAGGCTTCAAATATTCTTGTAAAAAGATAAATATTGCCAACCGTTGGATTGTATAGTTTCAATGTTTTTCTTAATAAAATCCCTATAAACAGAACCATCACAGAGTTAGAAACAATTAGTAATGCGCCTGAATATTTTTCAGGATCATCAGTGCTTTCGAATAATTGTCTTCCGATACCATAGGCTAAAAAAGCCAACAGAAAGAAAGCCCCGATTATTCGGGCATTAAAAATTGTAACTGAATTGTTTCTATCATTCATTTTTTCAGTATTCGTTGAGTCAATGAAATCATTGTCCTGAAAGAGATGTCGGGATGCGCTGTTTGGTTTACGGTTCCCGCGATATAAAGATTTTCTTCCGGACTGTAGAAGGCCAAAGCTCCTGAAAGTCCTGAATGCCCTATAAAGTATGGAATTGCACCTGAAGGATCAAAAACCCGGGGAAGTTTGAACAAATGAATGCCAAGACCAGCACGCATTGGATGAAAAATCTTGTTCCATTCCTGCAGTTTGTCGATATAGGCTAACGGGAACAATTTACCTGTGAAAAATGCTTCAATAAAAACAAGCATATCGGCAGAAACTGAAACCATCCCGCCGTCTGCTCCGAAAGATGTCATTGCTTTCGGGATATTCAATTTCTTGCTTTTGTGATATAACATCATGGGTGTTGCATCATTTACATCCTGATAGAGATAGGTTTTCGTCAGACCAAGTGGTTGAATTATACGTTCCTGACAGTTTTCGGAGTACGATTTACCCGTTATGGTCTCAATGATTTTTCCCAAAAGCTGATAATTGGTATCTGAATAATTAGCTTTTCCTTTTGTTCCGGGTTTAAAAAGCGGGAACAGTTTTTTTGACCTTTTAATTGCTTGTTCAAAACTCCAGAACTGATCCTCACCACTCATTAACTCATTTTCCAAACTCATACAATTTGTTTCTTTGTCTTGAAAATAGTCCGGAAGACCCGATGTGTGAGAGAGCAGATGTCTGATGGTCAGTTCGTGGGAATAATCTTTTCCTCTGTAAACGTGCAGTCTGAATAAAGTTAAAACATCGATGTATTTACTTATTTTGTCTTCAAGACTTAACTTGCCATCTTCTCTCAACATCAGTATGATTGCTGTGGTAAACAGCTTCGTGGTACTTGCAATAAAGTAAGGCCGGTCTGTGCTTAAATTACCCGATGCCCCTTGCCAGGTTACAGCATCTTTTTTCAAAGCAAAAGATGTCCCAAATATTTTTTTACCGTCAACCGCTTTATCCAGGACGGCCTGGAGTGATTTTCCTTTTTCTGTTGTCATTCCTTATTCTTATAATAGGTTTCTATTTTTGATTTTTCTATTCTGTATAAAGTCAAACATCAGTATTGTTAAAGAGAGCAGAGTACTGACAACTGCAATCCAAAAATTATACTCATCATATTTATTGTCAGCCAATGTGTTCACTAACATTATTATAAAAAGTGATAAGTAAACAATCCGGAAATTTCCGAGAAAGTAATAGCCTAATCCTAACAGCAATCCGATAAATCCCATAATAGCAGCCAACTCTGTATCTTGAAATAATGAATCGATGTAAAATGATAGAAAGAAGAAGATGCTGATTGAAATAACCAGCAATACGCTTTTAATTCTGTTGTTTTTCCGGTATTGTAGCGTATTTGGGATTAATAAGAACGCAAATAAGCCAATTCCAAGAGACATTGGGAAAAACAGTAATATATATTTCAGAATTAAAATCCAGGAATATTTCAGTTCAACGACTTTAAAAAGAGCTCCGGAGAATATTGTTGAAAATATAATTGCTAAACCCAGAAAAATATAACCTGCTATTCTGTTGGAATCTGGTTTATTGTAGCTCCAGCGAAATTTATTCTTGAAATATATTGGGATAAAACATCCGATCAGACCTGTAAAAACAATAGAAAACAACAGGCTTGATAGTAGTGAATATTGCGTTTTGATACTTATTAGCTGAGAAACACCCCAAACAATATAAAAAACCGCAATCGAAAAGATTACTAAGAAAGCTGATTTTGTTTTCACACGCATATAATATATTCTAAAGGCCGGATGGAACCACACATGTTTGAAAATAATATACATACGTGTTAGTGTATGCAATATATGCGGGTTTCATGCGTCTAAAATTCAGCCCCATATAAAAATATTCATCTGGCTTATAAGTGTAAAAGAAAAGTTGTTAAGTTTTTGTGAAGATTTTATTTTACTCAGACTCACTATACTCCATTTGAAAAACTAATTCCTTTCTATTAATTCTTAATGTGTTATGCTTAGTTGGTTTTAATCTGGCCAGTGTGCAGGATATCCAGCCAATTAGTCATAACAAATCGGTGTATGTGGCCTGGTGCAGAGTCGCGGTAGCGCGTGTTTTTACACTTGTGATGGGTGTAGGATTATTCCTCCCGTATTAGTTATTGGGGCACCCTCCCCCCGGGCTTGCTTTAGTGATTTAAGACCGTATAACCCCAAGACTCAAGCTTCCGGAGCTCAGGCCAACACAGAACGCAAAATCATCAGGATAACACCGCGTATCGCATACCGCCTACTGCTTGTTATCTTAAACTTTCCACTCTCACTATGAATTACAGCTGTAGTGTCAGCGCCTTTCTTGTCGTTTCAGGTGTAGTAAGTCCCCGGTCGCCCAGTTCTAGCCATTTCCTGTCCTCGAATCTCGAAACTATCTTGTCTATGGTATCGGCTTTGACGTTATAGGCACTCAGACGGGTCGGTACTCCGAGCGATTCAAAGAATTCAACTGTTTTATCTATTGCTTTAAGGGCACGTTCGTCATCGCTTCCTTCTGTTATATTCCATACTCTTTCACCATACTGAACCAGTTTGGCCTTCTTTTCTTCGAGGAGGGCTTTCCAGAGCCCCGGCAGTACTATTGCCAGCGTTCTTGCATGATCGATCCCGTGAAGGGCTGTCAGTTCGTGTCCTATGCTGTGAACCGACCAGTCGCCCGGAACACCGCACTGGATAAGTCCGTTCAGGGCCATGGTGGCTGACCACATCAGGTTCGACATTGCCTTATAGTCGGCAGGGTTTTCGTAAACCGCCGGTGCCTGTTCGATCAGTGTAATGAGTATTGCTTCTGCGAATCTGTCCTGGATGGGAGCATTGACCGGGTAGGTAAGATATTGTTCGGTGACATGCACGAATGCATCGACGATGCCGTTGGCTACCTGGCGTTTGGGGAGAGTTCCGGCTGCATCGGGCAGGAGAAAGGAAAACTTCGGGAACACCATCGGAGATCCGAAGGAGAGCTTTTCATCGGTGGATTTTCTGCTTATTACCGCGTTCTTGTTCATCTCGCTTCCCGTTGCCGGAAGAGTAAGTACCGCGCCCAGGGGAAGAGCGGCAACTACGGGCATCCCTTTGGCAAGAATATTCCAGGGGTCGCCGAATCTGTAGGGGATAGCAGCAGCAATGAATTTTGTGGCATCGATAACCGATCCGCCACCCACTGCCAGAAGGAAGTCGATATTCTTTTCCTTTGCGATTTCCACGGCCTTCATGGCAGTTTCGTACAGGGGATTGGGCTCAATTCCGCCGAACTCCGTAACTTCAAATCTTTCCAGAGCTGCCTTTACTCTGTCATAAACACCGTTCTTCATTATGCTTCCCCCTCCGTAGAGAAACATCACTTTGCTTCCAGCAGGAATCTGCGTTGAGATTTTCGGGAGCTGGTCTTTCCCGAAAAACACTTTTACCGGATTGTAAAATTCAAAATCTGTCATATTATGTTTTTGTTTTATTCAATTTAACAACGAACACGCGAATTTAGGAAAATGTTCCGTGTCGGTCAAGTTCGGATTTATTATGTGGAAATCAGGAGTCTGGAAGGGAGTTTTTATTTTCCCGTTATATTCCTGATAAGTTCAACTAACTTATCGGGATGCTCACAACTTATGATATAATTCTTACTAATGTTGAGCTTTTGCTCTTAAAAGTTGTCATGTGTTTTGTTTGTTTAAAATAGCTGCAACATTCCTTCAAATATCGGGAAGCTGCTTTTCTTTCCACACCTGATTTGTTAACAACAAATTCAATTATTGAATAAGGTTGCTCAAAAAGTAATTCAACAAGTTCTTGCTGTTCAAATGCATGGATTTATGTATAAAAAAAATGTCCGGAAGGGTTTAAAATTCTATATATTTTGGACCTTTCCATACATATCGCATACAGCATTTCTTTTTATGATAATCCGTTGTTTTGGGATCAGTAAATTTTAAAGTGTCACCGTCAAAAGAAATCGGCCCATAAATAGATGAACTTAAGGGATTGTAATATTCAAAATAACAATCGGTTTTCCATATAAAGCGAGCCCAGGCTCCATATGCTGGCATTTTGCCTGGATTTTCCTGTATTCGCTGTTCTGAAATTTCAATCTGTGTTTTAAGCCAGTCAGGAATTTCGCTTTCCGGAAACAGATTATTCTTTTCACAACTTAAGGTTGAGATAGCTAGTAGAGTAAAAATCAGGAGCTTTTTCATTTCATCACTTTTAGGTAAGGTTACTTGAAATTGCACAAATTTTGTACCAATCTTATCAGATTATGAAACCCATATGCATCAAATATACAAACAAGTATTTATATAGTTTTCATTCATGTTTGGTTTCATCCGACCATTAAAATAAATTATTTACGTGTGAAACAAGTTATTAAATAAAGCCTTAATTAAAAGAATCATATCATCTGACACGGATAAAATACTCATTATAGTACTCCCAACCTCCATCATGTTTTATTGCAAGTGTATCATGCTGAAACCAATACTGATAAGTGAAGCTCCATTCGTCTCCATCATTATCTTTCCCGGAAATTGTAACAGAGGTATTTGTTGCTGAGTAATTACACCTGGATATTTCGTTTTCATTTAAGTCAGATTGAATTCTTACATTGTCCTTAGTATATTCTTCAAATCTTTGGTCTTTGTCAGGGATGTCGTAATAACCACCAGCCATTAAATCATAACCTTTTACGAGTCTCCATTTCCCAATGAGATTATCATTGTTTTCTTTCTCGCATGAAAGAAAAAGTATTGATACTAAAATCATTAGAGCAGTCTTTTTCATCATAATATAATTTTTATTTCAATGGTCTGATGGAACCGCACATGATTGAAAATTACATACATAAGTGTTTGTGTATGCAATACATGTGGGTTTCATCGCATTATGTATATGAGCTTAATTAATTCGTGCATCAAGGCTTTAGTTGGTTGTTGTCTGATTACATCATCAAAAATCGTTCCATTTTTCAGCATTGCCGTGTAATGGCTCGCCTGTATGCTTAGTTGCAGATTTCTAAGCACTTTCCGGTCAGGTTACAACTGCTTTTAATGCGAGCTGTGTCGCTCTAATATGCACACCGGTTTGGCTAGTAATGAATTGCAGGCGATTTCCTGTCAGGTTGCACAAAGGTGAAGCGAGGTGTGATTGTTTGCACACCACTGATGTCCTTATTGGCTATACCGCATTTAGATGCTGGTATCATGTCTATTTATCAATTAGGCACATATCCGCTTTCTCTGATTACACTTTTTCCTGCTTCCGTCTGCAACCATTGATACAATTTATAGGTCATGGAGTTATGGTCTGTATCTGAACGAATTGAAACATAAACATTGGCGATAAATGGATAAGACTTGTTTTCTATCGTTTTTGTGTTGGGATAGATTTCATTGATCTCAATACTTTTTACATTGCCTGCTCCCATTGCATCACGGATAATGTATTCTTTATAGTAATGCGGTGAAAAACATATTCCATTTGTATAGATGCATAAATCAGAGTAAACTGCCGTCATTGTCGGAATAATTTCATCGTTATAACCAAGCTCCCAGTCAGGTATTCCTGTATTATCCATCACAATTTCCTTCATCATCTCCTGGCTGCCCGAATTTGCATTTCTGATAAACGGCTTTATTGCTTCATCTGCACCACCGACTTCGTTCCAATTCGTTATATTCCCCAGGTATATATCCTGAATTTGTTTAACTGTCAGTGATTTGACAATATTCTGTTTATTAAGAAGAAATACAAGCGCATCCAAAGCAATAGGTGTTTCAATCAAAGAAACGTTAACACTTTCAGCATAAGATTTCTCATCTGCCGACATTTTTCTTGCCGAAACAATAATATCGGTTTGGTTATCTATTAAGTTAATGATTGAATTGTGTGTCTGAGATGATTTAATCCTCTCGCCGAAAAAATTGTCAGGGACGTCTTTTCTATTGGGTTCCAGGCGCCACGTACCGTTTCCTTCCGTTAAAGACCTCCATTCATAACGCCAACCCAATAATTTACACGCGATCAGTGTATTCAAAGGTCGTGTTGAAGAAGAACCATCTACTCTGGGATAGTTGTCAACGGTTAATCCATCTATTCCGATCAACATATCGTCTTTATCGCAACCCGAAAAAATTGCTGCTATTGTAAGGCATAAAGCTATTGCTACCAGATTTTTCATATTTAATCTCTTTCTTAACATGTTAAGTAGGATCTATATGACACAGCAAATACCTTGCCATATATCGCAATATTTATGCCATATGTTTTTTTCCGTTTGTTAACTGTACTTTTGTACGTATGCATCTAAAGTTCGACTAAACCCTAGTTGCGGTGTGGGCGAATAATATGTTGTTTGCTTGCCCGACGCCAGAAGGGCTGGCGCGGTTTTTACTTTAGCGCACAGCCCCAAACTTGTCGGGTATTGCAAATTTCACTTTTAGTACCATTGTCTTTCAGATATCGCCAGTGTAATTTCCGGAAACAGAATCAGAAAGAAATCAGATCCTTACAGCATTTTTTGAAATGTAATCCTGCATCTTGGATTCCCGCCGGCCAAAATACCGGAATCTCTCTGCCCAGCCAAGACCGTATTTCTCCCCGATCTTTTTATCGGAAGGAACGCCTCTCAGGTTTTCCGAGAACTGGTCGAGCATGAAATTCTTGATATAATTGAAGTTGGCTTCCTTGTCATTATTTCCGAGTATCGGCAGCTTTTTCCCTTCTCTGGCAAGCCGGTTCCTTAGCTCAACTCCTGCATTGCCGCCGCCGCCCTGTGATACAACTGCCATATTTGCTTCAACCTTCTTGTCAATGAAGTTGGTAATGTCCACAACCCTGTTTGCAACCTGCGGTCCGCG
Organism: Bacteroidales bacterium; assembly: GCA_040769065.1. Taxonomy (GTDB): domain Bacteria; phylum Bacteroidota; class Bacteroidia; order Bacteroidales; family VadinHA17; genus LD21. The sequence goes on along the minus strand of JAXGLU010000001.1, from coordinate 2,287,289 downwards.
GGCATAATAATACCTTTCAATAACACTGTGAGGTTGCACAACCTCAAGCTGTTCAGGATAATCGGTGCCCATTCCTGCCATCCACCTTGCAGCCTCAACTGCCCTGGCAGTTACGTAATGGTCAGGATTCTCTTCATAATGATCCCACGGGTCGAAGCTCACTATGGTATCCACCTTCAGCAGCCTGAACAGGAAGATGAGCCGTCCTTTTATCTCCTGTATGTTGTATTCATCCATCCGGTGGTTCCGGTAGCCAAGATCATACACCTTTTTGAAGCCCATCACTTTTGCAAATGCTTCGTTTGAGATCTCATTGTTCAGAACTACTTCTCCCATACTTTTCCCGGTGCCGGCAGCATCGTCATTTGTTGTTCTTATCAGGTAACCCGTGTACCCTTCATGCATTAATTTGGCAACAGTTCCTGCTGCAAAATATGCTATATCATCACAGTGCGGCTGAATCACAGCAAGCACTTTCCCTTCGTGAGGCCTGCCTGAAGCCGGACGTTCAATAACCAACTCCTCTCCAGCCCAGTTATTCGGTAAATTTCCGCCTTCACCGGCAGAATCAAATGACGACATTGCAGCTGCGGGACCTATAAGCCCGCCGGCGATAACACTCTTTTCAAAAAAATCCCTTCGTTTCATCATAATATAGTTTTTATTTTAATGGTATGATGGAACCCACACATTGATAATTATATTTATTATGTGTTTGCGTTTGAATTCAGTCATGTGGGTTTCATATAATAGTTATTAAGTAATTTCTTTGCTAAAATAAGGAAACAGCCGGGAAAATCAGCCGCTGATGAATATTTGTTTCATTTTATCCATGCCTGTATGGAAACCCTCATATCAGGCATGGAGATTATGATGATTTATTAAAGAGGCAAAACTTGTTGCAGAAGAAAAAACAGTGTTTGTTTAATCCTCTTCAGCCTGCTCTGTGAAAAATGCTGCCCTTACCGCAGGCGGACAAGGTGAATCCAGGCCTTTCACAGCCTTCCATATTACTTCATTGAATGCTGCATCATTCACCCTGTCTTCCTGGGAAAAGTCAAACTCTTCACTCATCCTTTGCCATTTGTTTTCTGCAAGGTTCTTCTCATCAAGATCAACAAGACAGGGTTTGACATTATATGGAGGATGATCCGGGGTTTTGTTGAAGCACCTCCACATCGACTTAGCTGCTGCGTCGTACTGGCTCATGGGCGGAAGACCGAGAATTAGCTCAATGGTTCTGAGCATTGATGCTGTGGAGTAGGCCGTATGATCAACAAAACCCTGTTTCACATATCCTCCTGCAAGGAAAGCAGGACTCCTGTGCGCATCAACATGATCGGGTCCGTTCTGTGCATCGTCCTCAACAATAAGGATCAGGCTCTCCTTCCATATAGGACTATGGCTGAGATAGTCCACAAACAGGCCGGTAGCCAGGTCATTGTCAGCAACATGGGCAAAGGGTGTCGGTTTTCCGAGGCTCAATCCTTCCGTGTGGTCGTTGATAAAACGAATGGTATTGAACTGGGGGACAGCATTAATGGCTAGTAGTGAATCAAAATCACGCCTCCACTGGTTGAATCGAACAGTGTCACGCACCGAGGCATCCCAGGCGGTGAAGGTTGTGCAGAAATGACCCTCCAGAACCGGGATGGTAGGCCTGTTCCCGTCAATGAATTCACCGTACGACCGGTAGCTGATTCCCTTACGCTTGCAGAAATCCCAAAGGTATCCGTCCCTGTTGTTTGCTATCTCCCTCTGGCCTTCTCCGGGGTAAAATCCTCCCCTGCTGCCGTAGCTTGTTGGCCAATTCTTCTCCAGATAGTCTGTGGCATAGGCTCCCATCGTCCAGTTGTGACCGTCGGCGCTTACTTCCCCGTTCACGTAAAAATTATCGAGCAAAACAAATTCCCTTGCCAGAGCATGGTGATTGGGTGTTATCTTCTCGCCAAACAGGACAAGCTCAGGATCTCCGTTCCCTTCCGGCATATCTCCGAGAACCTGATCGTAGGTCCTGTTTTCCTTTATAACGTAGAATATATATTTAATAGGCGAAGGATCACCCACCCTTGAAGGGATAGGATTACCCGGTTCCCCTTCAGCCACCAGCTCATTTTCCTTGTTATATGGGGTATTGTCATAGACAGCTTTTGAATATATTCCCATCTGTTTATCGTCAGGCAGGCTTAATATCCCGATAGTTCCCCAGAATAGCCCTCCGATATATTGTTCCTTGGTCCGTTGTTCCCTTCCACCCTCGTGATAAATAACCATATTTCCGCGCCTGGTCGGATCCGGCCCGTATGGATTTGCCTTGGATGTTAATCCTTTGCCATTGGCTATAAGTATTTTGTCCTTTGCAGTCCTGACACAGGTGGGATACCATCCGGTCGGAATGAAGCCCCGGCTCTTGCTGGCTCCCGGTTTGCTTACGTCAAAAACAGCCAGGCAGTTATTATCGGCATTTGCGATGAATAAAGTCTTGTTATCCGCGCTTAAAGCAACACTGTTGGTTGTCGAACCGGTAGGTGCATCAGGATACAAAGCGGTGTTCAGTGTTTCAATGACCTTCAGGGCAGCTGCATCGATAACTGAAACATTATTGTCGTTTGCATTTGCCACAAAGAGGTATTTCCCGTCTGCAGTTATGCACATGTCATTGGGATTGTCACCAACGGCTATTTCGCCTGTTATCCTGCCAAGGACGGTATCGAAGATGATCACCTTGTCGCAACCCCAGCACGTAGCATAAAGAGTTTTTCTGTCGGGCGACAGTATGCATGTATACCCTTCACCTCCCAGCGGATGGGTCGAGATGACATTCCTGGTATTGAGATCAACAACATAAAGGGAGTTATTCTCTTTGGTCACAGTGTACAGCCTGTTCCTTGAATTATCCACAGCCAGTCCGGCAACCGATATGAGCTCCGGCCATGGTTTCCCTAATACAATGGTGTCTTTGGCAATAAGTTTCTCTCCTTTTACGGAATATATAATGATCATATTATCATTGCCTCCTGAGGCATAAAGGTTTTTTCCATCATCGGAAAATGCCAGTCCCAGCCATGATTTGCCAATCTCAACGACATCTGTCACAACGCCCTTTTTTATATTTATCAGCTGTATGCTCTGGTCGCTCTGACCGTTGTTGGTAACAGCGGCGAGCTTTCCCGTTGGTGATATTGCTATGTTCAGTGGCAGGTCACCTGCAGGCAGCATTTTTCCAACCGGCGACAGATGCCAGCCGTTGGGGAGGGAAACACGGTTCGATCCTGTCTGCCCGGTGATTTGGGAATAGATGCCGGCGGCAGAAAGGAAAAGAATGATCAATACTGCAGTAATGCGTAACTGGGTTTCATGAAATCTGGTCATGTTTTTTTGGAATTAGCGGGTGATATTTTAAGTTCTTTCTGTTCATTTATCTGTTTTTTAACACATCCGGCCTGAGTGTTATCAGGTTGCCCATAGGTTTGCCGTTCCTGTACGTCATCACGCGAAGCGTTACCGGTCCACCTTCGGGGATCTCAAAAGGCTTTGAATATAGTGGTGCATATTTGTCAGGCATTGAGTCATCTACGGTATAGCGAATTTCCAGACCGGGCGCTTCTGATACCATTTCCACTATCATCTTTCCATTTACAATGCGTTTTGAAATGATTGGGTCATAGATCGCCCGTGAGTAGTTTATCCCTGAAAAGTCGTTTCTCGTGAACTGGTTTTCCGTGCGTCTGATAAAATCATCCCAGTTCTTCTTTTCGGCAGGCGACCAGTAAACTTCCGAAAGTGCCCAACCTCTGGGCCAGGTCATATATTCGGCATGCCTGAGTGTTACTATCTGTTCAGTCCACAGGTTCCCCTGTCCTCCCAGGATGTATTTGGAGTCCACACCTTCCGGAACGGGATCGAAGCTGTAGGATTTGCTTATCCTGAGTGATGCGTATATTGGCGGCTCCACTGTTGCTTCTCCCTGTTGGTAGTCAATATAAGCGAATGTGGTCGGGCTCATCACAACATAATGTCCTCTTTCAGCGGCTTCGATGCCTCCCTTTATTCCTCTCCAGCTCATTACTGCTGCATCGCCCGATATTCCTTCGCCTTCAAGGATCTCGTCCCATCCGAGCAGTTTCTTCCCTTTTGCTTTCAGGATGCTCTCAACCCTGCTCATAAAGTATCCCTGGAGGTCTTCCACATGCCTGATCTTCAGTTTTTTCATCAAATCCTGGCATCCTTTGTCCTCCAGCCAGTAGCCCTTGTAGCACTCATCTCCCCCCACATGGATGTACTGGCTGGGAAACAATGAAGCTATTTCAGTAAATACCTTGTCAAGAAATGCATAGACATTTTCATCCGAAGGGTTGAGGGTATTGTCAACAAGCATCTTAAATGTTCCGTTGCCGTACCATTCCGAAAAGGCTGTTCCGGGATTGACTTTAATATTCGGATCCTTTGTGCAGCATAGTTCGGGATATGAAGCTATTGCTGCCATGCTGTGACCAGGCACGTCTATTTCCGGAACAATTGTTATAAATCGTTCAGAGGCATACCTGATTACTTCTTTTATGTCGTCGTGTGTATAGAATCCCCCGACAGTGGCCGGCTCGCCGGGTTGAGGTGCAAGGCGCTCTCCGAAATGCCCTCCGCGTTCCACCCTCCATGCACCGACTTCAGTCAGCCTGGGAAGCGACTTGATCTCAATTCTCCAGCCGTTATCATCACTCAGGTGCCAGTGGAATGTGTTGAACTTGTATTTGCTCATCTCATCGATGTATTTCATCACTTCTTCCTTGGTGAAGAAGTTGCGGCTGACATCGAGCATGATGCCCCTCCACCCGAAACGGGGATAATCGGTTATGTTAACTGCGGGAATTGTCCAGCTGGCTTTTACAGGTGTACTGCTTTCTATTTCAGGAGGAAGAAGCTGGAACAGTGTCTGTACTCCGTAGAACAATCCTGCAGGTTTATTTGCTGATATTACAACAGCTCTTGAAGTTACGTTGAGGGTATATCCTTCGTTACCCAGGTTGGGTGCTTCCGTTTTGTTGAGCATGAGCTTTATTGCTCCGCCTGTTCCCTGCACTGCCCTGAGGGAATATCCGGTAGCCCTGTTGAGTTTTTTCACAAGCATACCGGCTGTGAATTCCGCTTCGGGTGAGTTGAAGCTTACGGAAGTTCCGCTTCCCACCCTGAATGAACCTGTCAGTACCTGAACATCAACCGGCTCCGGAATGATGCTTACCGAAGGTCTTTGGCTCCATGCTGCTACTGGGGCCAGCATTACGATCAACATTAGTAAATTTCTCATGGTTCCTGGTTTTTTATGTTTTGATTGTCAGATTCTTTTTGTGAGTAAGATCCATACTGCCTGTAATATCTTGTTTTTAGTATTCTCAGGGCATTTTTCTTTATTCTGACCGTTATATCTTCGGGCATCAGAACAGGTTCTCCGTCGATATGAAATCTTTCTTCGTCTGTCTTTATAACAACATCCCTGTCAGTTTTCAGATGCATGAAGTACTTCGAACTGTTAAGCCTTTTGGTGAAGAGCATCAGTATGAACATTGGAAAAAGTATCTTTGGAAAAGGCTTGAGTATAGTTATATTCAGCAGGCCGTCATTTGGTGAAGCATCAGGAGCAATGTATGCCCTATAGCCAAACTGGCGGGTGTTTGCCACTGTCAGCACGAATACATCATCATCAAAGAGGATATCGTCCTGGCAGAGCAGTTTCACTCTGATCGGCTTCAATCTGAAAAAGCTGATCATCGCGAGAATGGCATATGACCAGAATCCCCGTGTCCCGAACTTATCGAAGGAGTGAGCCACAATACTGTCAAGTCCTACTCCTGCCACATTGAGGCAGAGGTTATCGTTTATGTTTATGACATCGATGTTGACATACTCTTTTTTATTTATGTCTGCGATAAGGTTTTTGAGATTGGGCCTGAATCCGAGTTCCCTGGCAAATCCGTTGCCTGAGCCTGTTGGGAGCACTGCAAGGATCTTGACAGTGCCTGCCAGTTGGGAAGCTACGGAATGAACTGTTCCGTCGCCGCCGGCAGCTACGAAAATATCATATCTGTCTAAGTTTTGTTTTATAAGCGTTCCCGATTCGTCAACGCTGAGCGATTTATAGCATGCAAGCTCATCTCTTCGGCGCTGCAACTGCCGGTTGATGATCATCTTAACGGGAGGGATCCCTGCATAGGGATTGAGGATGAACAAAGCTTTACTTTTATCAGCTGGCGGTAATTTCATTCTCAAATTTAACCATATTTTTTATTCTGCCATTCTGCAATTTGGCGATCCTGCAAACCTTCTTGAAGAAACCAGAGTTTTTTCAGATAATCCATTAACCCCAAACCCGAACTGAAGCGAAGAGGAGACGAAGAAAAGCACAGGGCTCTTTTAAGTCTTGCTCCCGGACAAAAGCGAAGGGGAGAGGGGGAGATGGGGGGAATTTAAACCCGGAACACTCAACTCTAATCCTCTTGTCTACTTTCCGCATGAACTCACCCCCGGCCCCTGGCTGCGAATGGGCGAAGGGGAGATGGGGGGAGGGGGGAATTAACCCGGAACGCTAAACGCTGAACCCTAAACGCTTAACCCTTAACCCTTAACGCTAAACGCTGAACCCTAAACGCTTAACCCTTAACGCTAAACGCTGAACCCTTAACGCTAAACTCTAAACGCTGAACCCTTAACGCTAAACGCTGAACCCTTAACGCTAAACGCTGAACTCTAAACGCTGAACACTAAATCCTGAACCCTGGTAATGTTTTTTATTTTAATTTCGATACTGGTTTTATAGCAGTGATTTAAGGCATTCAATTAAATAATAAACAAACAATTATCATGTCAGAATCAAGGTACTATCATTTCTCCGCCTCCGGTTTGTTCTATGGAGTTACAAGTCCCGCAGCGGCTGTCAGTGCATTAAAGGAAGGGGGATTCATCTGGCTGGATTATTATAAGCCTGAAAAGGAAGACCTCAATCTTCTTATCGATCTGATAGGCATTCACCCTTTGTCTGTTGAAGACTGCTTCGATGAGAAACAAATCCCGAAAATGGAGCATTTCAACAACAATACCTTCATAATCTTCAATGCATTCAGCTATAGCGACCAGACGCTGTTTACTGACGAGGTGAACATTTTTATCGGAAGCAATTTCCTGATAACCGTCAGCGGGCATAAGTCTGACAACAGGAAGCCGTTATACAACCTTGAAAAGTTCATCGGGAATGACAGCGCTTCTGCACGATCATCTCCGGCCTGGCTTATGCACAAGGTGCTTGACTATCTTGTTGATCAGAAGTACGAAGCATTCGATACAATGGAAGATGAACTGGAGAGTGCAGAAGAAATGCTCCTGGAAGATATTGGTGCATTCAGGCCCATGGACCTGATATATATGCGAAGGAACCTGGTGTCGCTGAGGAAAAGCCTTTATCACGAAAGAGAGATACTCGTTAAGATTAACAGGCTTGATTGTCCCTTTATCCCCGAAAAATCTGTTATCCCTTACCGCGATATCTACGACCACCTGTCAAAATTCTTTGAGCTCACGGAAACCTACCGTGAAATTGAGACCAGTCTTATGGAACTCTATTCCTCTCTGCTTAACAATCAGATGACGAAAGCCTCGAATGAGACTAACTATTCCGTCAGGCGTCTTACTCTGTATGCGGCGATATTTATGCCTCTCACTCTTATTGCCGGTATCGGGGGCATGTCTGAATGGACCATGATGACCGGCCAGTCTAACTGGAAGTGGTCTTACCCGCTTCTGATCCTTGGACTTGCAGTTGTCGGACTGCTGAACTTCTATCTTCTGAAAGGTATGGAAACAGGATTATTCCATGCTAAGAAGAAGAAGAAAGACACTGAATGATGATCCGCTTATGATCAGGTTTCCGGGTCTTCATGGATCTCATCGCTGTGGTCCATCTGGTCCGACATCTCTTTGTATATCTTAAGGATCTCTTCCCTGTATTTCGCCGGAGCCTGCAGGTGACCCCATCCTTTCTGTGTCTGCCATAAACCGTTGAGCGCAGAATCGTGATACGATCTGAGCAGGTGCGGTATATTTCTTTCACTGAGCAGCCCGCTCAGCAGATTGGCTTCTATTTCATTGTAGAGAATCAGTATCTTTTCAGTTTTATCCATATCGGGAACAATATATTGAAAAATGATGAATTGCACAAATGAGTGCCTTGCAGAACAGAACTTTAGGAATCATCTCTCATGAGCTGATGACAAGCTTCTTCCCAATATCCTGAATCCGCATTTTATCGTGTTGCCGTCATCATCGACCGCAGTCAGGGTATGGTTGCCCGCACCTGCCAGTATATCCATCCGGTGCATATGCCGCGTTACTCCTTTATACATGTCATCAAGATGCCAGAAGATCTTTTTCGACGGATTCCTGTGGACAACTTCTGCCACAACCCTTGTCTGCTCTCCTGTTTCGTCACGTGGTATAAAGATGTTTATACCCTGGGTCGGATATATGAATTCCATCACTTCGATGCTTTTTTCATCCCTGCAGCCGCTGGCATAGGGCGGAAGAGGATTGTATTCCGGATGCTTCTGCCTGTAAAAGTATTCCATGGCCGGGGGTAATACAAACCATGGTTCGCTTATTATTTCCCGGGGGGTTGCGCAATCGGTTGTTACCTGGTTTGTGCGGGTTTTGTTGAGGTGTACCATCCTGTGCCACGGACAGGGCCCGCTTTTCAGTCCTCCTGTGCAGATGTATGTCTCCACTGTTTCGGGGCACAACGGGCCGGCTCGGTAGCCACTTGTTCTGCAAATATTCACAGTTGTCATCTCTTCATATGGGGGAACAAACCAGGGTGTTTCTTCCATCAGTCCTGCCAGATCAAACAGGAGAGGAGCAGCCGCAGATATGCCGGTAAGGCCCGGCCGGCCCTCGCCATCGGCATTGCCGCACCATACACCTATTACATATTCCGGTGTTGTTCCCACAGCCCAGGCATCCCTGAAGCCGAAACTGGTACCCGTCTTCCATGCGAGCCTTGGCGCTGAGGTAAAATACTGCCAGCCACTCTCAGTCTCAGGCCTGTTAACCCTTTGTAAAGCTTCGTATGTAAGCCATACCGAAGCAGCCGACAGCGGAGGCTTTTCTTCACTTTCGGAGATCGCTTTTTCTTCTCCCTGAGGTATCAGCACAGGAGGGCGGTAATTCCCCGGGAAGTATTTCTTTTCTTCATTATAGCGCCTCAGGACGCGCGACAGAGAAGCATACACCCCTGTGAGTTCCCATAACGATGCTTCCCCTCCTCCAAGAATAAGCGACAGACCATAATGATCTGCCGGCTTGTTGAATGAGGTGAAGCCGATCTTCCTGAGCACCTCAAGGAACTTTTCGGGATGATAATCCCTTAGCATCTTTACAGCAGGGATATTCAGCGACTGCGACAGGGCATCACCTGCAGTGACAGCACCGCTGTAGCTTCTGTCGAAGTTATGGGGTGTGAATCCCGGAAACCGCGTTGGTATATCGGCAACAAGGGTATTGGGAAGGATGTCTCCTGACTCCTGCATGGCAGCGTAAAGGATGGGTTTCAGTATGCTTCCTGTGCTTCGTAAAGACCTTATAATATCAACATCGCCCCCATGCAGTTTGGTCTCTGCCCTGGTGCTGTTTCCCGCATAGGCGGCAACTTCTCCTGTTCTGACTTTTACTATAAGGGCTGCTGAATTATAGATGAAGTTACCTTCAAGCTCTTTCTGGTGGGCATTAACAAGCTCTGTTACTTTCTCCTGCAGCGAATGGTCAATGGTTGTTCTCACTCTTTTCCCCCTGCTTGTTGAATAAAAATAGTCAGTAAGGTGAAGGGCTGAGGAGGGAAGGTTGCCCGGCTGCCCCGGAAGGGGTTCCTCGAGGGCAAGTACAAGTGTCAGTGAATCGAAATACTCCCTCCGGTAAAGCCTTTGCAGCAGTTCATCGCGTTTTCTCTTAAGTGTTTCCTGGTTCCTGCCCGGATAGACCAGCCCCGGGGAATTTGGCAATACGGCCAGTGCAGCAGCCTCAGCCCAGGTCAGGTCTTCAGGAGGCTTGCCGGAATATCTCCATGATGCTGCATCAAGCCCGGCGATGTTGCCGCCAAAAGGTGCATTGGCTGCATACATGCGAAGTATCTCTTTTTTCGATCGGAACAGCTCAAGCTTCAGCGCGGAAAGCATCTCAATGAATTTTCTGTTGTAGGTCCGCGGCCTGTTTCCCCCCGAGAGTCTCGCCACCTGCATCGTTATCGTGCTTCCCCCGCTTACCACTCTGCCCGATCTTATGTTGCTTTTCAGGGCACGCATCAATGATACGGGGTTAATCCCCGGATGAAAATAGAAATACCTGTCCTCAAAGGTCAGCAGTGCCTTCCTGAACTTGTCAGGAATTTCTTTGCCTGCCGGGAATCGCCACTGTCCATCGTCGGCGATCCTTGCTCCCAGAAGACTGCCGTCGGCAGCTTCCACAACCGTGGATGTAGGATTCCTGAAGCGTGGAAGCGGAGATAGCATGATGGCACCCAGCATTATTGCCGCTGAGGCCAGTGTTATTTTCAGTTTAATATCCAATGCCGGATGAAGTAACATTAACAGTTCCGCCGGGGATCCTGGCATAACAGTCTCCGGTATACATGGCTTCGCACCATACCGGTGGCAGTGAAAACTCGCCCCTGTAGGCCGCGTTGAGTATTGCCATAAAGGTCTTTGTCTCGCCGCGGTTCAGGCTGAAATAGGTATTTAGCCTGTCATCCCTGATGTCGCGGTAGTCCCGGGCGCTTTCCTTTATGCCGTATTCAGTTTCATACAGTCGGGTGTTGCGTATTTCCCATCCGGAAGGTATCACCTGTGTCAGCGCAATGTTTTCAACGGCTGAATAGGTGTTGTTCACGACTTTCACCACCATGATGAAGTCTGTTCCCTGCTCAAGCGATAGCGGGTCAACAGGCTGAAGACTGGTGTCGTAATAGTTTACGGTCATCCCCAGCCCCCTGTTCTCGCGGGTGACGTCTGTGACCTTAGGGGTGCCCTTTCTTACGAGTGTGGCATATAAAGGTTTCTCCGAGATGTTCTGAACCGTGAGGCTGTTTGTCCCGTCTTTTACGGCAAGAGGTAAGATGGTGACCTGTTTCTGCATTACCTGCTGTTCCGATCTCTCACCGTTATAGCTTATTCCGGCTCGTATTTCTCCTGTCCCGCCTGCGGGCATCATTTCGGTGAATTTCATATATGCCATGAGCACCCATGCTGTTGTTTGTGTGCTGTACCAGTTGTCGCCCGAGAAACTGTCACACAGCGACTTCAGCAGGGGCAGTGCCTCTTCCTGTTTCTTCAGTATTGAAAGGGTGTATAATATGATTGCCTGGTCTCGCAGGTCGCTCCCATAGTAATATCCCGAATATTCCTTTTCCGTGCCGGTATTCCTCATATCCAGAAGGTCGCCGGCAACTTCCGTCCTGCCCGTCAGTGCATATGCTCCTGCCAGGAGCCATTTTGACACCTGCGGTAAGCCTGCTGATTCCCTCAGCCTGTTCATGGCTCCTCTCTCGGGTTGACCTGCGAGTGCCAGGGTGTAAAGCCTGTATGCCTGGTTTACTGCCGATTGTGGATGGTTCTTGTCAAAACGCCAGTCCTGTGCTCTTTTCCTCTGGAAGCTGTTCCACTTCTGCCTGTAACCCGACGGTATGCTGAAGCCCTTTCCTTCGGCTTCAGCCATGAAATGCCCTGTATATGAAGTTATCCATTCATCAGCCTGGAGCGATCCCGGCCATGGTGCCATTCCCCCGTCGTTCATCTGGCGGGCTGTAATCTTATTTATGGCATCCCTGATATTGGCCGATGCTTTCTCAGCTGCCTGCAGATCGCCTGCCACAGCATCTTTGAGGTAAAGCTGGGGGAAGGCTGCCGAGATTATCTGTTCGGTGCATCCGTGTGGATACTCAAGAAGGTAATCAAGCCTTTTCCCGAGGTTTATTGAAGGCAGGGCCGACAGCTCAAGCGATGCGGTGCCTGAAGTCCCGAGTGGCATGAATGATGCATCCCATTTCTCTCCGGGAGAAAGGATCCTGGTTTCGGCACGGGTCTCCGGCGGATTGGGATTCCGTATCCCGACCTGCAATTCATAGACTGCATTTTCTCCTCCGCCCGTTGCCGTAATCTTTATGTTGGCAACACCCGTTTCATCTCCGGCCCTGAAGGTGAATTCAATATCCTTTTCCCCCGTTTCCCCGGCCGACACTGTCTTCATGTTTTCATCAAACCGTATCAGGTTGTTCGCTTCAGCCTTTACAACGACATTCTGTATGCTTTTTTTCTGTATGAACAATGTTACCGGAAGAGTTACCTTTTCGCCCTGGCTTAATACTCTTGGTGCTGTTGCAAGGATCATAAGGGGATCCTTAACTGTTGTTGTTTTTTCAGCGCTTCCGAATGCACGGTCATTGCCTGCTATAACCATCGTTCTTACCGATCCTGTATACTGTGGCAGGCTTATATGGTGTATGCCGGTTTTACCTGCCTGAAGAGAAAACGGCCCCAGGAACCTTACCACCGGGATAAACCTCTGTGCCTTGCTTGCCGTTTTGTCTGTCAGGGCTTCATCGCCGCCGGTAGCGAACAGCCTGTCAAGGGTCCCTCCGAATGCCCCGAGTACCTGGTCGTAAAGGTCCCAGGTCTGCACTCCAAGAGCCTCACGCGAATAAAAGTAATTCCATGGATCGGGTGTCCTGAAACCGCTTATGTCGAGCAAGCCTTCATCCACGATGGCCAGGGTATAATTCATGGCTTTCTTCTCCGACTCAGCGACCCTTACTTCAAAGCTCTCCTTCGAACGCACTTCTTCCGGAATGCTTATCACAGGCTTCAGCCGGCTGGCCGGATCCTCCACCATCACCGGCACCACTCCGTAAAGCCTCATGGGCATGTCGTTGATTGTCTGTTCATGCGGCTGGATCACTGTAACATATGCATATATGTTCGGGGCCATTTCAGGTTTTGCCCTGAAGCTTACGCTTGTGTTGCCCTTTGTTGCTCCGGTCCTTATCTCATCGATCACTGAAACCGAGTTCTCAAGAGTGACTATCGCACGGGCATTTTCCGGGGCTGGGAATGTAAGCTTTATCTCCTCCCCGGGAGCGTACTTTTCCTTGTCGGTGTTCACCGACAGAAGTGTTGCCCCTTCGGTATTTCCTTTCATGCCATATTCCCATGGCCAGTCAACCAGTAATATTTTCCCTGATGAATGGCCATCCTTCCCGGTTGCCCTGATAAGATACCTTCCCCAGTCATTCCTGCCTATCCTGAACCTGAATGATCCCTCTCCTCCCTGGGTTGTTATTGTCTGGCTTATCACCGGCCTGTAAATATTATTCGATATATATGATGCAATATTTTCCTCATCCGATTCCCACCACCAGCGGTATGATATTTTGTAGATGTTAATCTCAACTTCCGATCTTACAGGTTTTCCCTGGGGATTCAAAGTCACTATCCTTACCTCGTTATCCCTGTCGGTATAAAGCATCCTTTCGTTGCCCTTGAGCTGGGGGAAGCTTACTCCCGTATATATGCTGTACGGAGAATACCTGGAAGTTTTCTGGATGATGCTTTCATCGCCTCCTTTCTCCGATACCCTGGCCGTGAAAAGAACGTTGAGCATGCCCGGAGCGATGATGTCATTACCCGGATTGAAGTTCACCTCTGCCGTTCCCTGCTGGTCAACTGATCCCTCGAACATTTTTACGGTCTCGGAATAAAAGGCCGTAGCCGGATCATCGAAAGTATACTGCCTGTATCCGTCGAATTCTGTGCTGACAGGTTTGAACAGATATTCCACCGTTGATTTCAGGTTACCAGCAACTGCACCGTTGAGCCATTTTACCCTTAGCGAACCCTTTCCGGGGGCCCCGCCTTTGCCAAGGAGATCACCCGCAAAGTTCAGCTCTATCTTAAGGCGGTTGGGCTTGACGGTCTCTATCCTTACCCTCTTTGTAAAGGTTGCCCCTCCTATCCTGAATATCCCCTGATAGCTGCCTGTAACGGCATCAGACGGTGTTGCACTCCTGAACACCATCAAGCCGGTCTTGCCCGGCACCTGCACCTGGTTGTCAACCCTCTGCCCGAGCGGATTGATAAGTTCAAACTGCACCGGATGATCGGCAGGCAGCTGATGATTCATATCCCTTATGAACAGCGACAGGAATATCGAATCACCGGGCCGCCATACATCCCTCTCCCCGTAAATGAATGCCCTGATCCCTTTTTCAGGCTTGCTTCCCGAAACATCAAACGAACTCATCGAAAGGGCTGACCCGTCTGTGAGTTTCAGGTAATTACGGTCTTTGTCCTTATATGCCACCAGAAGGAAAGGCTTTCTTTCACATTTCAGCGAAGCTTTCCCGTTCTTGTCGGTCTGCCCCGAGACTATTTTTTGCAACTGGAGATCAAAAACATCCACCGACACCTCCGTCAGGGGCAGGGCTGTCAGCAGGTCGCTGACCGATACATAAAGCCTGTCATCCTGGCCTTTCTTGGCCATGATGCCAAGATTTGAAGCAAGAATATTCCTCGATACTTTCCTGTCGGGACTGTAATAAGCCGCTTTGCACGGGTCATTACGGTCCCTCCACTCGAAGCCGAATGAGTAATAGATATAGTCGTCGCTTTCGGAATAGAAATAATAGGGATCATCCCAGAAATCGCGGTTGCTTTCTTCCGATATCGCAAGGAATTCCTCATAACGGCTCAGGTCGGTGCCGTCAGTACACGGGTAGAGAGAGTAAGAAGGCCTCATCGACAGCTCGGCCTTGTAAAGTGCTCCGGGTTCAACGTCAATATACTCCGACAGATCAATGGTGTACAGATTCCATGTGCCGGCATTTTTCCCCGGATTGTTTACAAGATCTATCCTTCCGGAATATACGGGCCTGCCGAACCTTTTTACGGAATATCCAGTGTTTATCTCATTCTCCTGAAGGAAGTACGGGAGATTATTATCGTAAATCCTTATTATCTTAAGGTCAACAGCATTCAGACTGACTGCCCTGAATGGCAGGACAAGATTCTTCGATGCCGGTATTATAACACCCTTGCCTGCAAACTCAACGGCCGGCATAAGCGGTCCGAAATTAATTTCCTGTGTGTGACTGTTGCCCAGAACGGCACCTTTGATGTTTCTTATCCCTCCTTCCGCCGTAAGCATTGATTTGCCTTCAATCCTTTGCGATGGGAAAAGACTGATAACATTGTTATTGATACTTGTGGTTATCTCATTGCCGGTATTCAGCCACACCAGACCTTCTATTTCCTGCGAAGGATCAAGGGGATCGGAAAAGATGATATCGGTTTTCTGGCCTTCATCCGTTCCCTCAATCACCTTTACAATTACGAATTCATCTTTCCCCGGTATGGGTACCTGTATGGCTCCCTTCTGGCGCACTCCTGCCTTTGTGCCATCCCATATAAGGTCAAGGGCCTGGCTCTTGTCGGCCCTGGCAATATCAGGAATGGTGAACAGGTGGACAAGCATGTCGGTGTGATCCCAGAATATCTTTTTCTCCTGTCTGCCGGTTCTGGCCCGCAGATAGGCTTCCACTTCGGAGCTTGCTATATAGTCCGATGCAATAAGTTCACCATGAAGGGTGTACTTGTTACCGTTATCGGTGCATTCCAGGATGCCCGTAGTGACAAGGAAATCCTTTTTTATGGTTTGTATGCGGATGGGGAAGACCCTGAGCTTTTCCTCTACATCAGCAATCCTGCCCAGATTAAAGCTCACTTTGTAATCTTTACCGGGATCAAGTATTTTGTCGGGTTTGAAGATGATGCTTGTTTCACCGTCCCATTCGGCTTTTCCCTTTATGAAAGGCTCAAAGGTAAACAGCGCTGAGGGCAGGCGCTTGCCGGCCTTTTCCGCAAATTCAGGAGTCAGGCGTATTTCTATGGGAGAGTTGACCGATATCTTGCCCGATGTATATCCTGCTATATATTTGCTGAATCCCTTGTCGACGGGTATTATTATCTCCGTGGGATGCAGCTTCCCGGACATAGTTTTACGGGAGGTCTTGTCTTTTTGTCCGCAGGAAGCGGCAATTAAGATTATCAGGATGAATGCCAGAGATCGTTCAGCTTTTATCATAATATTTGTTTTTTATCAGATGGGAACACGAACTTAAAATTACGAAAAAGAATTGAGCGGTATCAGGATTCCGGTCTTTTGATGATGCCTGTATTTTTGTATTATCTCTATAACAATATCCTGTTTCCCAGCTTCCCGGATATCATCCTCAGGGCAGATTTCAGGTGAAGGTCTTTCTTTTGCAGGGCAACAACCTTTTCCATGTCACCTTCCTTTACTGCCTCCTCAAGCTGGGCCATGATATCTTTCAGAATGAACTTTATCTTGTCGCTTTTGAATTTCAGCACTGAATCCGGCACTAGCTCTTTCAGCTTCATCTCCTCTGTCTCCACGTAGGTCTGCTTGTCTTTCCATATCCTGCTCAGCTCATGCGATTCGGCCAGAAGGCTGGTCGACAGGCCCGATATATCCGGATCAGGATGAAGTACAAAATGCTTGTCGCCGGGGAAGATACCCTGCTCGGAATGGAACCTGAATTCCTCGAAGATCTTCGCGCATGCCTCCTGCTCGAAATCCAGTTCATCCTCTGATATTTCCCTGACAATAAAATCCGATACCGTTGTTATCTCCTCCTGCCCGTCCTCGGGACGCATGGTCCGCTCAAGTTCCAGGCTGCCGTATTTGAGCAGAAGCCTTATTATCTCTCTTTCGGAATAGAATGACGATGTTATCTGTTTGACCTGCTTCTGTACTACAGGCGGCGGCACCGGCAGCAAATCCGGACCGGGATACCGGTTCCTGTCACGGAACGACTGCTGCTGCCTCAGCTTGTTCACCTCGTGGTACAGAACCGGTTCTGCCACCTCCATAATGGTACTGCATTCCTTTATGTAAATGGTTCTGGCTATGACCTCAGGTATGACAGCTATCGATTTTACAATATCCTTTATCAGGTTGACCTTTTTTACAGGGTCATCCTGCGATTCCGAAAGCAGAAGCTGGGCTTTGAACCTGATGAAGTCCGTTTCATTTTTCCTGATATATTCCCTGAGTTCTTCATTGCTGATCTTTTTTGAATACGAGTCCGGGTCCTCTCCTTCGGGCAGAAGCACAACCCTGACGTTCATACCCTCCTCAAGCACAAGGTCTATCCCGCGGAGGGATGCTTTTATCCCTGCCGGATCACCGTCGAAAAGGATTGTGATGTTCTGGGTGAACCTTTTGATAAGTCTAACCTGTTCCTGTGTCAGCGATGTTCCTGATGAAGCCGCCACGTTCTCTATACCCGCCTCGTGCAGGGCCATCACATCCGTATAGCCCTCAACAAGGAAACATCTGTCTTCCGCCGTTACCGCCTTTCTTGCCTGGTATATACCGTAGAGTATACGGCTTTTATGGTATATCTCCGATTCCGGCGAGTTGAGGTACTTGGCGCTTTTCTGATCGGCTTTGAGCATCCTTCCGCCAAATCCAAGCACCTGGCCCGACAGGGAATGTATGGGGAACATTACCCTGCCGCTGAACCTGTCGAATATTCTTTCCTCATGCTGTATCGACAAACCGGTCTTGGTCAGAAGTTCCTGTTTGTAGCCGTCTTCCAGGGCTTTCTTCGTGAAAGCATCCCTCTTCTCGAAGCTGTATCCCACATCGAACTTCTTCAGTGTGTCGTGCCTGAATCCCCTCTCCTTGAAATACGCCAGCCCTACTGATATTCCTTCATCTGACTGGAAGAGGTTCTCCGAGAACTGCCTTGCAGCGTATGCCGTCACTACAAGCAGGCTCTCCCTTTCATTCTGTGCATCTATTTCTTCCTGTGAACGCTCCTTCTCAATTATTTCTATATGGTATTTTTTTCCAAGATACCTGAGCGCCTCGGGGTAGGTGAGATGTTCATGCTCCATGATGAAGTTCACCGAATTGCCGACCTTCCCGCAGCCAAAGCACTTGAATATCTCCTTTGCGGGCGATACCGTGAACGACGGAGTCTTTTCATTATGGAAAGGACACAGACCCAGGTAGTTCACACCTCGCTTTTTCAGCGGAACAAAATCCTGGATCACTTCCACTATGTTTGCTGCATCCAGTATCCTTTCTATAGTCTGCCGGTCAATCATGATCCAAAGATACCACGATTAGGGTGAAAATAATGTCGAATGAGTTTAAAGAGTTGAAAAAGTTGAAAAGGAATTCAAGCAGGCTTTATAAAGTTATTAAAATATATCCGTACACCTATTCAGCCCTTTCAATCCTTTAATATTATTGCTAAATTTGGTCATATCTTATAAAGCAATGAAACCCACATGTATTGCAAACACAAACACGTAATGAATATAATTATCAATCATGTGGGTTCCATCATACTATTGAAATAAAAATTATATTATGATGAAAAACTTAGTGGTTCTTACCGGTGCCGGTATGAGTGCTGAAAGCGGCATTAAGACTTTTCGCGATTCCGGCGGCCTGTGGGAAGAGTATGAAGTCAGTAAAGTGGCCACTCCTGAAGGCTGGCATAAGGATCCCGAGCTCGTGCTCAGGTTCTACAACGAGCGCCGGCATCAGCTTGCCCAAAGTCAGCCTAATGCCGGACATACCGGACTGGCGGAACTTGAGAAATATTTCAATGTCCGCATCATCACGCAGAATATTGACAACCTCCATGAAAGGGGAGGAAGCACCAGCGTACTGCATCTCCACGGCGAACTTACAAAAGCCAGGAGTACATATGATGATTCATTGATTTACGACATAGGATATGGCGAAATCAATCCCGGCGACAAGTGCAGTCTGGGAAGCCAGCTTCGCCCTCATATTGTATGGTTCGGCGAAGCTGTACCAATGCTCGAGGAAGCCATAAACCTTACAATGAAGGCTGATATCTTCGTTGTCATCGGATCATCACTGAATGTTTATCCGGCAGCCGGACTTGTCAGCTATGCTCCTTCAAAGGCTTCCCTGTGGCTTATAGACCCGAAAGAAGTTCATATTGCTTCCGGCAGGAAGATCGAGGTTATCAGGGAAGGAGCCTCCAAAGGCGTCGCAATCCTTACAGAACGGTTATTGAAAGAGTATCACGGCCGGCAATCTGACAACCCCGGAACCGAGGCGAATGGGTGAGTGGGAGATTGGGGGATGGGGGGACGAAGAAAAGCACAGGGCTCAGTGATTTTAGGTCTTACTCCCTTTGGTCGCTGTCTTTACGCTTCGCTGTCTTGCTCCCTTCGGTCGCTGTCTTTTAGTCTTTGACACTAAACGCTGAACACTAAACGCTTAACCCGGAACCCGGAACTTTCAACTTGACAAACTTTCAACTTTGAACTTGACAAACTTTCAACTTTGAACTTGACAAACTTTCAACTTTGAACTTGACAAACTTTCAACTTTGAACTAACAAGATGCCCCCAAAACTCCGCAAACTGATTCTGGCCGTGACCGGCGCCAGTGGTTCCATCTATGCCCTGAAGCTTCTTGAACGGCTTGTTTCCCTCGATCCCCGGCCGGCGGAGATTGCTGTGATACTGTCCGATACCGCCAGGGAGATATGGAGATCCGAGATTGGGGAGGAGTTTCATGCCGGTTTTCCCGTGAAGGAATACGACAACAATAATTATTATGCTCCGTTCGCATCAGGTTCATCAAGTTATGAGAAGATGATTATTTGTCCGGCTTCGATGGGAACGCTCGGCCGCATAGCAGGAGGTGTATCTGACGACCTTATAACCCGCGCCGCCGACGTGATGCTAAAGGAACGCCGCCCGCTGATACTTGTCCCCAGGGAAGCGCCTTATAACCTGATTCATATAAGGAACATGGAGCTTCTTACCCTTGCAGGCGCCGTGATCTGTCCAGCCTCCCCGTCATTCTACAGCAAACCCTTAACAATTGACAGCCTGGTAAACACTGTGGTCGAGCGTATCTTATCACTGGCGCAGATTGAAACCGGAACTTACAGATGGATGGAGAATGATTGACAGGAGGATAAAAAAGTTTTTCAGGAAGCATCATGTTTTGACGGTTGCCACATGCGTCGCGAATGAGCCGTGGTGTGCAAACTGTTTCTATGTATATCTCGAAGAAGAGAATGCCCTGGTATTTACGACGGATGCAGACACCCGGCACGGGAAGGAGTTTTTGGAAAACAACCTGGTGGCAGGCTCAGTGGTCCTCGAAACACCGGTAATAGGAAAGATCCGGGGCATCCAGTTCCAGGGCATTGTCTCAGAACCCGATGGTGAAGTTGCTTCCCGGGTGAAAAATGCCTATCTGAAAAGATTCCCCGTTGCCATGCTGATGGAAACCCGTCTCTGGATTGTTAGGCTGACGTATATTAAGATGACAGACAACAGGCTGGGCTTCGGCAGGAAGCTCATCTGGACCAGGCCATAGCCGGAAGCTGAAAGGATTACTTTCCCAGTTGTTGTTTCACGATTCTGGCAATGTATTTTCCCAGAATATCAAATTCTATGTTGACGACCGTTCCGGGTTTTATCTGGTGGAAATTAGTGACTTCATATGTGAAGGGGATTATTGCCACCTGGAACGATTTCGGTTGTGAGTTCACCACGGTGAGGCTTACTCCGTTCACCGACACCGAGCCCTTTTCCACGGTCATATAGTCATCCTGCAGCGGTTCGTATTCGAAGGTATAGTACCAGCTTCCTCCTGCCTCTTTCACTTCCGTGCATACAGCTGTCTGGTCAATGTGGCCCTGCACCATATGCCCGTCGAGCCTGCCGTCGGCTTTTACGCTCCGTTCAAGGTTGACCTTGTCGCCCGGCTTCAGCAGCCCAAGGTTTGTCTTCTCAAGTGTCTCCCTGATAGCTGTTACAGTATAGGTATCTTTCTCCTTTCTCACGACAGTCAGGCACACTCCGTTATGTGAAATGCTCTGATCTATCTTCAGCTCATCGGTGAATGAACATCTCATCGTTATGTGCAGGTTGTCCTGTTCCTTCTCCAGCTTTACCACCGGTGCTGCTTCTTCTACAATTCCTGAAAACATGTTATGTTACTTAATTAGAGTAATGCAAACTTAAGGAAATTTGATGTCTTAAACTAAAACTCCGTAATCCTGCGTACGGAGAAATTGTCTTTTAAGTCTTAAAAGTCTTGCTGTCTTTGCGCTTCGCTGTCTTGCTCCCTTCGGGATTTGTCTTTACGCTTCGCTGTCTGAACGCTAAACCCTTAACGCTAAACGCTTAACTCTAAACTCTAAACGTGTCGATGCCTGAAATACGTTGACCTAAAAAACGGTTAACAAGATGGGAAAAATAAGTTATTTTGATCACGAAACTAAGCCTGATTTCCACAGGTATTTCAGTGAAGATTTCAAGAAGAAGAAAGTAAGGGAATTAGAGAGGAACATTACATCCATTCCCGATATTTGCAGAACCTACTCAGTGAGCAGGACATCAGTTTATAGGTGGATTTATAAATATTCAGTAATGGCAAAGAAACAAGTTAAACAAGTAGTTGAAGCTAAGAGCGATACGCAAAGGATAAAAGCTCTTGAGGCTCGTATTAAGGAGCTGGAAAGGATAGTTGGTCAGAAACAACTATTACTTGAGTTCCAGGACAAAATGATAGAGATAGCAGAGGTTGATTATGACGTTGATATTAAAAAAAAAATAGGTTCAAAACTCTCGTTTGGTACCACTTCAACCGGCAAGAACATGGGAGGAAGTTAAAAGATCTCTTTGAAGTATTAGGTATAAGTAAACAGTCATTTTATCAGATGTTAAAACGTCGGAGATATAAGCTTGAGGAGCAGGAGCAGTTGATCCCGTTGATCAATGAGATCCGCCGGGATCACCCCCGTATGTCAGCCAGGGATATCTACATAAAGCTTAAACCGAGCTGTATGGGGAGGGATCAGTTTGAACGTTTTTGTATGGACTCAGGTTACAGGATTAAAAAGTTAAGGAACTACAGGGTTACAACCAACAGTCTTGGCGTGACCCGTTTTCCGAACCTTATAAAGGATCTTCAGGTTACAGGTGTCAACCAGGTTTTTGTGAGTGACATAACCTACTTTGATATTGGTTCCAAGACTTATTATCTCACCTTCATTATGGATCTTTTTAATCGAGAGATAGTTGGCTGGTCAGCCAGCGATAATCTTCGAACAGAAAGCACCACGTTACCGGCATTACACAGATTAATAAGAGAACGCGGCAGGGTCAATTTAAAGGGTGCTATCTTGCACTCAGATGGAGGGGGACAGTATTACTGCAAAGAGTTTAAGGAACTCACAAAAGAATTGGGAATGAAAAATTCAATGACTGAAGGAAATGTATATGAAAACTCCCATGCAGAAAGGTTAAACGGCATAATAAAAAACAATTATCTTTACCCGTATGGTCCTACAGACCTGGTCTCTCTGAGGAGACTGCTAAACAGGGCTGTACATATGTATAACACTGGAAAACCACACAAAGCATTGGGAAAATTAACACCAAAGTCATTTAAAGATACTATTGATAACGAGGATAACTCTTCGAGTAATCTCCCGTTATCAACAGTAAATCATCATCAGAATTTTAATTATAAAAGAAGTAAATTAAGTAATAAAAAAGTCAACGTTATTTAGGCATTGACTACGCTAAACGCTAAACCCTTAACGCTAAACGCTTAACCCGGAACACATGAACTCACCCCCGGCCCCTCTCTGCTTCGCAAAGAGGGGTGCCTCTTTGAGATTCGTCATCTTTGTTTTCCCATCCTCCAATTCTCCGTAGCTATTTTTAGAGAGCCATCTCCGCGACAGCGTTTCCAAAGTCACTCCCGAAAACACCCTAAACGCTTAACTCTAAACGCTTAACCCGGAACCCTGAACTCTAAACGCTGAACCCGGAACCCTGAACCCGCTATCTTATTTCCTTTTCCTTCTGCCTTTAACCACCGGCATTTCCTCTCTTTTCCACTCCCTGATTCCGCCGTTGAGGATGTAGATCTTCCTGAATCCCTTGTCATATAACAGCTCAGCAGCTCCTATGGCTCTGTCGTCAGTGGTGCAGTACACGAATATGGAATAATCCCTTGACAGGGTGTCAGCCAGCTGGCTCATGGCCTTTCCCGACGGGACATTTATGGCATCCCTGATGATTTTACCCCTGTATTCGAATGGCAGCCGCACGTAACGGCTATCAACGCCGGATCCTCCTTCAGGTATGTCAGATGAAAATAATACGGATCGAGGAAGACATACTTTGTCACCGCCGTATCCTGCCCTGTTAACGTCATTGCCGTTAACATCAACCCGCCTGATATCATCTTAAAAACTCTCATTCCACAAAACATAAAACCAGAACACTAAACGCTTAACACTGAACCCGGAACACATGAACTCACCCCCGGCCCCTGGCCGCGAAGGGGCGAGGGGGAGATGGGGGGATAGGGGGAATTTTCCCTGAACTCTAAACGCTTAACCCTAAACGCTAAACGCTGAACCCGGAACACTAAACGCTGAACTCTAAACGCTTAACCCGAAACGCTCAACGCTTAACCTTGAACCCTGATTCCTTCGTAAAGAAAACGAATTATTCCTTTCCTTATGTATGTTGATAAACGTCATTTTGGCTGCTTTATAAGTTTATATTCTTTTTATATATTTTTTATAAAGTTAATTTTGCAGGCAATTCGTTTTACAAATGGGAGTACGACAGTTCAGGCTTGTTACGTTGATCACTGATATTGCAATCCTTGCCATATCCTTCCTTGCTGCCGTCTCAACACGTCAGGCCGGCTACAGGGGCTACATCTCTTCTCACAGCATTTTCTTCCTGAGTCTGACGGTCATCTGGATCTTTGTCTCCCTTGTCAATGGAAAAATGCACAGGGGAAAGATCATCAACTTCTCATCGCTGTTCTACCGGGTCATCAGCAGTAACATTATTGCGCTTTCGATCATCGCCCTCCTGATGTATGCTTTCCGGCAATATTCTTACTCTAGGACTGTGGTCCTCGGTACAGTCGGACTTGCCACGGCTATCGAACTAATTCTGGGTTACATATATGTAGCCTATAAGAAGGCCACCGTTCAGGATCCGGATGAATATGCAAAGCTCACCCGGAATCATCGTAAGTCAGAATACGACCTTGTAAGCCAGGTAAACGGACATGTGAACGGGGATAAACCACGGGCCGAGATCAACCCTCATGTTATCGCTATTATTGAGGAGGAGACAGGGAAGGAGATGGCTGATGCCATTATAGAGATGACCGGGCCAAACCTCGACAAGCGCACTGCCGTAATATCGACCACCACGGTTTTCAATATTACAAGTCTCCCGAAAGAGAATTACAACTATATCGTCAATCTGAAACGCATCAATGATATCCCTAAGCTCAACAGCTTTTTTGATGCCGTTAACAGGAAGCTCAGGCACAGGGGTTTCTTTTTCTGTTGCGTTGAAACAAAGGATCAGCGAAAGGCATGGCTTCTCAGCAAGTATCCTCCCGTACTGAACTATATCTACTATTTCTTTGATTTTATCGTCAAAAGAATCTTTCCAAAGCTGAAGATCACATCCGGACTGTACCATTTCCTTACACGCGGATCAAATGCTGTGATATCAAGGGCTGAAGCTCTTGGCCGACTCTCAAGGGCCGGATTCAGCATAAGGCAGGAGTCGTTTATAGGCAACCAACTATGCATAGGTCATGAAGGTACGTGAACCTTTTCCCCTCAACAACCATACATACGGCCCGCTGATAGCCCTCCCAAGAATAGGAAAGGATGGCCGGATCATCAAGGTGTATAAGCTCCGTACAATGCACCCTTATTCGGAGTTCATCCAGGAGTATGTGTATAATATGCACGATCTTGGTGACGGCGGCAAGTTCCGGGACGATTTCCGCATTACCTCCTGGGGCCGGTTTGCCCGCAGGATATGGCTCGACGAACTCCCCATGCTTATCAACCTGTTCAAGGGCAATATGAAACTGGTGGGAGTGAGGCCCCTCAGCCAGCATTACTTCGAGCTCTATAGACCTGAAGTACGCGATAGACGCATCAGGTATAAACCCGGACTCATACCTCCATACTACGCCGACATGCCCGAAGGCCTCGATGAGATACAGGATTCCGAACTCCGCTACCTCAACGCCTACGACAAAAAACCCCTCCTGACAGATACCCGCTACTTCCTTCGTTCAATCAGGAACATATTGTTTCTCTACGCAAGAAGTAATTAGCCTGATTCTGCTTACAGCAATTTTGTTCCCTGCGGTCATTGTCTTTGGGGTCTTTACGCTTCGCTGTCTTTGCCCTTCGGGCAGTCTTGCTCCCTTCGGTCGCTGTCTTTGACACTAAACCCTAAACGCTTAACCCTGAACGCTTAACCCTGAACCACCTTTCTGCTTCCCGCATGAACTCACCCCCGGCCCCTGGCTGCGAAGGGGAGAGGGGGAGATGGGGGGATGGGGAGACGAAGAAAAGCACAGGGTTCAGTGACAGGTCTTTTAAGTCTTGCTCCCTTCGGTCGCTGTCTTTATGCTTCGCTGTCTGGCTCCTTTCAGTCGTCGTCTTTTAGTCTGTCGATGCCTGAAATACGTTGACCTAAAAAACGGTTAACAAGATGGGAAAAATAAGTTATTTTGATCACGAAACTAAGCCTGATTTCCACAGGTATTTCAGTGAAGATTTCAAGAAGAAGAAAGTAAGGGAATTAGAGAGGAACATTACATCCATTCCCGATATTTGCAGAACCTACTCAGTGAGCAGGACATCAGTTTATAGGTGGATTTATAAATATTCAGTAATGGCAAAGAAACAAGTTAAACAAGTAGTTGAAGCTAAGAGCGATACGCAAAGGATAAAAGCTCTTGAGGCTCGTATTAAGGAGCTGGAAAGGATAGTTGGTCAGAAACAACTATTACTTGAGTTCCAGGACAAAATGATAGAGATAGCAGAGGTTGATTATGACGTTGATATTAAAAAAAAAATAGGTTCAAAACTCTCGTTTGGTACCACTTCAACCGGCAAGAACATGGGAGGAAGTTAAAAGATCTCTTTGAAGTATTAGGTATAAGTAAACAGTCATTTTATCAGATGTTAAAACGTCGGAGATATAAGCTTGAGGAGCAGGAGCAGTTGATCCCGTTGATCAATGAGATCCGCCGGGATCACCCCGTATGTCAGCCAGGGATATCTACATAAAGCTTAAACCGAGCTGTATGGGGAGGGATCAGTTTGAACGTTTTTGTATGGACTCAGGTTACAGGATTAAAAAGTTAAGGAACTACAGGGTTACAACCAACAGTCTTGGCGTGACCCGTTTTCCGAACCTTATAAAGGATCTTCAGGTTACAGGTGTCAACCAGGTTTTTGTGAGTGACATAACCTACTTTGATATTGGTTCCAAGACTTATTATCTCACCTTCATTATGGATCTTTTTAATCGAGAGATAGTTGGCTGGTCAGCCAGCGATAATCTTCGAACAGAAAGCACCACGTTACCGGCATTACACAGATTAATAAGAGAACGCGGCAGGGTCAATTTAAAGGGTGCTATCTTGCACTCAGATGGAGGGGGACAGTATTACTGCAAAGAGTTTAAGGAACTCACAAAAGAATTGGGAATGAAAAATTCAATGACTGAAGGAAATGTATATGAAAACTCCCATGCAGAAAGGTTAAACGGCATAATAAAAAACAATTATCTTTACCCGTATGGTCCTACAGACCTGGTCTCTCTGAGGAGACTGCTAAACAGGGCTGTACATATGTATAACACTGGAAAACCACACAAAGCATTGGGAAAATTAACACCAAAGTCATTTAAAGATACTATTGATAACGAGGATAACTCTTCGAGTAATCTCCCGTTATCAACAGTAAATCATCATCAGAATTTTAATTATAAAAGAAGTAAATTAAGTAATAAAAAAGTCAACGTTATTTAGGCATTGACTACCTAAACGCTGAACTCTTAACCCTGAACCCTTAACGCTTAACCCGGAACTTTCCATCTTTTTTTCGTCCGTTAATTTCATTATTTTTGTTTTCATCCGTATATAATTTATTTTAATGGTCGGATGGAACCCACATAAGTGAAAATTATATAAATACGTGTTTGTGTATGTAATACATGTGGGTTTCGTCACTCTAAAAGATCCTTTAATGCCTGAAAACAAAAAGAAAGTATTCGTATCCGGTTGTTTCGACATGCTCCACTCCGGCCACATAGCCTTCCTCCAGGAAGCCGCGCAGTATGGCGACCTCTACGTGGGGATAGGTTCCGACCAGACTATCCGCGACCTGAAAGGCAGGGAAACAATCAACTCAGAGGATGAACGCGTCTATATCCTCAACGCCCTGTCGTGCGTACATAAAGCTATTGTCAACAGGGGAAGCGGACTCATGGATTTCGTTCCCGATATCAGGGAACTTAAGCCCGATGTCTTTATTGTTAACGAGGACGGTCACACGCCCGAGAAGGAGGAGCTCTGCAGCGAGATGGGCATAGAATACATGGTCCTGAAGCGGATCCCTCATGCCAACCTTCCTCCCCGCTCAACAACAGCGCTGCGTGCCATTAAGCCAATGCCTTACCGTATTGATATAGCAGGAACATGGATCGACCAGCCCTATGTTTCAAAATACCACCCCGGAGCGGCAATAACAGCTTCCATAGAGCCTACCATTGAGTTCAACGAGCGTTCAGGCATGGCTACATCCACACGGAAAAAAGCCATCGAGCTGTGGAATGACCACCTCCCCCTCGAGAAGCCCGAGAAGCTTGCCAAAACCCTCTTCAGATACGATAACGATCCGGGAACTCAAGAAGTCAGCGGTTCACAGGATTCCATCGGCATTACCATGCCCGGGATAAACAGGTTCTGGTACGACAGGGGTAAGTACTGGCCCTCTCGTTTCGATACTATCTCCGACCTCAAGACCATCAACTGGCTTGAGGATCGCATCTATATGCTTACCCTCTGGCCTCGTCCCGATGGCTATAAGGTTCTGGAAGACACACATATCAATACGGAGAATGTTAAGAAGCTCACCGACGCGTCCGACATGGCATGGGAAGGTCTTCTAAACAGGGATATCGGGAAGTTCTCGGAAGGCTTCCTCAGTTCCTTCCATTCCCAGATCAGGATGTTCCCCCGCATGATGAACCCCGACATTCAGAAGATCATCGATCAGTACAGCGATACAGCCCTTGCCTGGAAACTCTCCGGCGCAGGCGGCGGCGGCTACCTTATCCTGGTCAGCGAGAAAGAGATCCCCAACGCCTTCCGTATAAAAATAAGGATTAAGGATTTTTGGCTTTAACCCGTACCGGGACGAATGGGAGAGGGGGAGATTGGGGGATGGGAAGACGAAGAAAAGCACAGGGTTCAGTGATAGGTCTTATAAGTCTTGCTCCCTTTGGTCGCTGTCTTTACGCTTCGCTGTCTTGAGGTCTGGACTTAAAGACAGCCCGCAGGGCGTTAAGACAACGAAGTGTTAAGACTTCAAAGACTTCATAAAGCTTTGCTGTCTTGCTCCCGGACCAAAGCGAAGGGGAGAGGGGGAGAAAGGGGGATGGGGGGAATTTAAACCCGGAACGCTAAACGCTTAACCCTGAACTCTAAACGCTTAACCCGGAACCTCGAACTTCGAACCTTGAACAACACTCTCATTTAAAAAATCTTTTTCATTTGATATAACATTTACTCTTTTATCCGTTATAT
This sequence comes from Bacteroidales bacterium, assembly GCA_040769065.1. Classification (GTDB taxonomy): domain Bacteria; phylum Bacteroidota; class Bacteroidia; order Bacteroidales; family VadinHA17; genus LD21. The sequence continues at coordinate 2,258,504 of JAXGLU010000001.1, read as the reverse complement.
TCTATCAGTACATTAACTTAATCCGGAACCAGAACCGAGACGAAGGGCGGATTTGAACCTTGAACTTCAAACCTTGAACTTCGAACTTTGAACTTCGAACTTTGAACTTTGAACTTTGAACTAAAACAACATAATCAACCATGAGCAAGACAGCCCTAATAACCGGTATAACCGGCCAGGACGGTGCCTACCTCGCAGAGTACCTCCTGAAAAAAAACTATAAGGTACACGGCATAAAGCGCCGCAGTTCACTCTTCAACACTGAAAGGGTCGACCATCTGTACCAGGATCCCCAGGTTGAGAAACGTAATTTCATCCTCCATTACGGCGACCTCACCGACTCGATGAATGTGACACGCGTAATACAGGAGAGCCAGCCCGACGAGATATACAACCTCGGGGCCATGAGCCATGTGAAGGTAAGCTTCGACACACCGGAGTATACCGCCAACGCCGATGGCATAGGAACTCTCAGGATACTCGAAGCGGTCAGACTCCTCGGACTGGTGAATAAAACGCGCATATACCAGGCATCAACCAGCGAGCTATACGGCCTGGTGCAGGAAGTGCCGCAGTCGGAGAAGACTCCGTTTTATCCGAGAAGCCCCTACGGCGTTGCAAAACTGTATGCATACTGGATCACTATCAACTACCGCGAAGCTTACGGCCTCCATGCCAGCAACGGCATTCTCTTTAACCACGAATCGCCTATCCGCGGTGAGACATTCGTCACACGAAAGATCACCCGCGGAATGGCAAGAATAGCCCTCGGAATGCAGGATTGCCTCTTTATGGGAAACCTGTCGTCGCGCCGCGACTGGGGTCACGCAAAAGACTATATCAAGGCTATGTACCTTATACTTCAGCAGGATAAACCCGACGACTATGTCATAGCAACCGGGGTAACGACATCTATAAGGGAGTTCATTCAGAAGGCTTTCTCCTCAGCCGGCATGACAATAACCTTCTCGGGAAAGAACGAAGATGAAACGGGAAGCCTTACCGCCATCGATGAACCGCTTTTCACGGAAATGGTAGGAAAGGAATTCCTCGATCAGCTGAAGAAAAGAATGAACGAGGATCCGGTCATGATACGGGTCGACAGGAACTACTTCAGGCCGACGGAAGTCGACCTGCTTATCGGCGATTCTACGAAAGCCCGCACTAAGCTCGGCTGGACGCCTAAGTACGACCTTCAGGGACTTATAGACGACATGGTCATATCTGACATAAAGCTTATGAAACGCGAAAACCACCTGAAAAACGGCGGCTTCCGCATACTGAACTATTTCGAATAACCCTTTGTGCCATCCTTTGTGCCCTTGTGGTTGTTAAACAATCCGCAATGTTCACAGGGGATGGCACCAGGGATCATAATGGCAAATCTTGTAACCGATGAACAAGGACTCAAAGATCTATGTTGCAGGGCATACCGGACTGGTAGGCTCTGCAATAACAAGGACCCTCAGGGCGAAAGGCTATCAGAACTTCGTGCTGCGAACCATTGATGAGCTCGACCTTACCAACCAGCAGCTTGTCGACGATTTCTTCGCTGCAGAAAGACCGGAGTATGTCTTCATTGCCGCTGCGAAAGTAGGAGGAATAGTCGCCAACAACACTCTCAGGGCCGACTTCATTTATATTAACCTTCTTATCCAGAACAATGTCATTGGAGCAGCCTGGAAGTACGGTGTCAAAAAACTGCTCTTCCTCGGATCTACATGCATATACCCGAAGAATGCTCCTCAGCCCCTGAAGGAAGATTATCTCCTTACTTCGGAGCTGGAATATACAAACCTGCCCTATGCCATCGCCAAGATTGCCGGATTGAAACTCTGCGAATCATTCAACATACAGTACAATACCAACTTCATAGCCGTAATGCCTACCAACCTTTACGGTTTTGGCGATAACTACGACCTTGAGAAATCACACGTGCTTCCCGCCCTCCTCAGGAAATTCCACCTTGGCAGATGCCTTGAGAAGAACGACTGGGATGCTGTCAGGAAGGACCTTAACCGCTATCCTGTCGAAGGCATCAACGGGAAAGCCGGTGAGAAGGATATTTTGTCCGTTTTTGCAAGGTATGGCGTTAAGTCTGTAGAAGGAAGCTCAGGGAAGTTCTCTGTTGAGATCTGGGGCACAGGAAAACCCATGAGGGAGTTTATGAACTCCCAGGATATGGCCGAGGCATGCGTCTATGTTATGGAGAATATCGACGTGAAGGATATCGTTAAAATCCATACACCCGCCGATGCAGACCCGGATTACCATCCTCCTCATTTCATTAATATTGGCACCGGCGAGGAGATAACAATAAAGGATCTTGCATATAAGGTACGGTCGCTCACGGGCTTCACCGGCGATATCGTCTTCGATAACTCCAAGCCCGATGGCACCATGCGCAAGGCAACAGATATCACAGCCCTCCGCGGACTCGGATACATGCACAAGATCCCCCTCGAGGCAGGACTGGCTCTTACATACCAGCAGTATCTCAAATATCTGTAGTTGCTATTCTGCTTCCAGTAGAATTGTCTTTTAAGTCTTAATGCTCCCTTCGGGAGCTGTCTTAACGCTGCGCTGTCTTTGCCCTTCGGGCAGTCTTGCTCCCTTCGGTCGCTGTCTTTTAGTCTTTGACACTAAAACACTTAACGCTAAACTCTTAACCCGGAACTCTAAACTCTAAACTCTAAACGCTTAACGCTGAACCCTAAACGCTGAACCCGGAACCCGGAACCTTAACCCCGAAACCCTATTGTCTTCTGAGATACGTTACCGGCACATTGACGATCAGGTTCTGGTCGAGTCTGTCGATTCTTACTATCACCCTGTTATTCGATCCTGTTGTAATGAGTTCTCCGGTGAGTCCTTCAAGCGATCCTCTTATGACCACAACATTATCGCCCCTGTCGAACTTCTCTGTTGAGACTTCTATCTCAGCGTCGCTGTTTATAAGGAGTTTAAGGTTGTCGATCTGGTTCTGCGGTATTGAAGCCGGTTGTCCATCGAAGGTAATGAAGCGCACCACACCCGGGATCTGGTAAACCTTTGAGAAATGAAGTGGTATTACCCGTACGAAAACGTATGACGACAGCAGCGGTTTTTCCACAAGCTTTTTCCTGTCGCTCCATTGTCTTATGGTCTTCTGGAGCGGAAGGAAAACCTCTACCCCGGCTTCAAGAAGCCTGTCCCGCACCTGTTTCTCAGCCCGCGGATTGGTATATATCGCATACCATCTGGGTTCGGTAGCCTTCTTAAGCCTTATCGATGTGATGGTATTTCCTGTATTTAAGCTTTCCATAGGTCGTGGTTCCTCTATCGCGGTGGCAAATATAGTAATTTCAAATTTGCTAATTAAGTTTTGCCGGTTTCCTGATTCTTTAATTAAAGTTCAAGTCTTTAAGCTCCCTTCGGTCGTTGTTACGCTCCCTTCGGGAGCTGTCTTCACGCTGCGCTGTCTTGATGCTTCGCTGTCTTTGCCCTTCGGGCAGTCTTGCTCCCTTCGGGAGCTGTCTTGTTAGTCTTTAACCTGGAACCGCCTGTCTACTTTCTGCATGAACTCACCCCGGCCCCTGGCTGCGAAGGGGAGAGGGGGAGAAAGGGGGATGGGGGGATTTGTCCCGAACTGAACGCTTAACTCTAAACGCTAAACCCTGAACGCTAAACCCTGAACCCTAAACTCTAAACGCTTAACCTGAACCGAGGCGAATCCCTCTGAAATTCCCCTGCAATATTCCACTCTTCCAGCCGTTTATATATTGATCATTATCAGTTTTTTTATTTGATAAAAAACAATACCTTTGGGCCATAATTAAAACGTTAGAAGCCATGGCTGTGAAGACAAGATATACCGATGATGAGCTTGAGGAATTTAGGCAGATCATCCTTGCGAAGCTGGATAAAGCCAAGCGCGATTATGATGTCCTGAAATCGAGCATAACTCACGAAGAGAGCAACGATACCATGGATACTTCCCCCACATTTAAAGTATTGGAGGAAGGAGCCACCACATTGTCCAAAGAGGAATCCGGAAGATTGGCACAACGCCAGCTTAAGTTCATACAGCATCTTCAGGCTGCCCTCGTCCGCATCGAGAACAAGACCTACGGTATCTGCCGTGAAACAGGCACACTTATCGCCAAGGAACGTCTCCGGGCAGTTCCCCATGCCACTCTGTGCATAGATGCCAAGAAAAGGCAGAAATAACAGCACAGTGCCCCGGCACTTTGGTAGCATCAGTTAGTAAAACCTTAATATAACGGCCGTCTCAGATTAGAGGCGGCCTTTTTTTGGGAGAGGGGGATGGGGGGAAGAGGGGAAGAGGAGAAGAGGGGAAGAGGAGAGAGGGGGATGGGGAGATTATATGAAGAGCATTTTTAACTCTGAGTCAACTTTTGTGGTCATCTAATCCTCTGTTTCAAAAAGATTGTGCTGCTTGGAGATAACAAGAATCTTTTGTAAATTAGGGAACTCGCTGCAAAAAATATAACATGAAGATTCTTAAATCACACACTGAGTTGGATGTATTTCAATGTGCATTCAGGTCATCGATGGAAATATTCTCCATCACTAAATCATTCCCGAAAGAAGAAATTTTTTCACTTACTTCCCAGATTCGAAGAAGTTCCAGATCCGTTTCCAGTAACATTTCAGAAGCTTTCAGAAAACGGAGATATGAAAAATCATTTATAGCAAAACTTTCGGATTCTGAAGCGGAAGCCGCTGAAACACAGGTATGGCTGCAATATTCTTATGAATGTGGCTATATATCAAAAGACCTCTACACGCAAATTTATCAGGATTACGAAAAGATCATAGGAATGCTTGTGGTTATGATCCTGCATCCGGATAAATGGAGTCTCAGGCACTGATATTGGTTTCTCCCTCTCCCCCCTTCTCCCCCTCCCCCCTTCGCAGAGAGAGGTTGGGGGTGAGTTCATGCGGAAAGCAGGCAAGCGGTTCTTGGTTCCTGGTTTTGGTCTCCCTCTCCCTCTCCCCCCTTCTCCCCCTCCCCCCTTCGCAGGGAGAGGCCGGGGGTGAGTCATTCCTCCTTCTCCACCTTCACCTTCACTGTCACATCCTCTATCTCTACATCCCGAACATTGCCGGAAGTGAGATCACCGCTTACCTCAACGGTGGTGGCCAGTGTCTGCGACCCTATATATGATGCGTGTCTTTTGACAGCCTCCCTTACCAGGTCGTGATCTTCTATCATCACCACTATCTTGTCGGTGACGTCAAAGCCGCTCTCCTTGCGTATGTTCTGGATACGGTTCACAAACTCCCTGGCTATGCCTTCATACCTCAGTTCATCGGTCACTGTCACATCCAGGGCCACTGTCAGCCTGCCTTCATTAGCCACCTGCCAGCCGGGTATATCTTCCGAGATGATCTCCACGTCCTCCAGGGTCAGTGTTGTCTGTTTCCCGCTTATCACGAACTGCTTTGTGCCTTTCTTCTCAAACTCGGCTATTTCATGCTGGTTGAGCATCGACACGAATGCTGCTATATCCTTCATCAGCTTTCCGTATCGCGGACCCAGCGTCTTGAAGTTAGGCTTTATCTTCTTTACAAGCAGTGCTGAAGTGTCGTCGATAAACTCAACTTCCTTGACGTTGACCTCTGCAAGGATAAGATCCTGCACTGCTTCAAATTTCTCCCTGAATGCCTTGTCGGGCACCGGCACCATTATCCTTGCCAGCGGCTGGCGCACACGTATGCCTGCTTTCCTGCGCAGGCCGAGTATCATCGACGATATCTTCTGGGCTATGTCCATCCGCTCTTCAAGTTCCTTGTCGATAAGCTTTTCGTTATAGTCGGGGAAGAGTGCAAGGTGTACCGAGTCTTCGTGGAACCTTCCTGTTATACTGTTGAGGTCGGTGAAGAGCCTGTCCATATAGAACGGAGCTATCGGCGCCGCCAGTCTGGCTACGGTTTCGAGGCACAGGTACAGTGTCTGGTATGCCGCCAGCTTGTCTTTACTGTATTCCCCTCCCCAGTAGCGCTTTCTGTTGAGCCTTACGTACCAGTTGCTGAGGTTCTCAGTGACGAAATCCTGTATTGCCCTTCCGGCCCGTGTGAGGTCATAATCGTCGTAGCATTTCCCGACCTCCTTTACCAGGGTGTTCAGGAGCGATATTATCCAGCGGTCTATCTCCTGACGCTCGCTTACCGGTATCTCATCCTCCTTATGTCTGAAGTTGTCGATGTTGGCATATAGTGCGAAGAAGGAATAGGTGTTGTACAGTGTTCCGAAGAACTTCCTCTTTACTTCGTCCACGCCTGCAATGTCGAATTTGAGGTTATCCCATGGCTGGGAGTTTGTGAGGAGGTACCACCGCAGGGGATCCGAACCGTGCTCCTCTATGGCGGAAAATGGATCGACCGAGTTATTGAGCCTCTTCGACATCTTGTTGCCGTTCTTGTCGAGGATCAGCCCGTTCGATATTATGTTTTTGAACGATACCGAATCCGATATCATTGTTGCTATTGCATGAAGTGTGAAGAACCATCCCCTGGTCTGGTCAACGCCTTCGGCTATAAAGTCGGCGGGGAACATATCGTGGAAGTTCTCCTTGTTTTCGAAAGGATAGTGTGCCTGTGCGTAGGGCATTGCTCCCGAGTCGAACCACACGTCAATAAGGTCGGGTTCGCGGAACATCTTCCTGCCTGTCGGGCTTACCAGCACTATATCGTCAACGAAGGGTCTGTGAAGGTCGAACTTGTCGTAGTTTTCCGGGGAGTTGTCTCCCACGCTGAAGCTCTCAAGAGGGTTGGAGCTCATAAAGCCGGCCTGCACCGACTTTCCTATTTCTTCCTTAAGTTCGGCAGCCGAGCCTATGCATTTCTCTTCCTTCCTGTCTTCCGTGGCCCATATCGGCAGGGGTGTTCCCCAGAAGCGCGATCGCGAGAGATTCCAGTCCACAAGGTTCTCAAGCCATTTGCCGAACCTGCCGGTACCTGTCGACTGCGGTTTCCAGTTGATGGTGTTGTTGAGTTCAGTCATCCTGTCGCGGAACGCTGTGGTGCGTATAAACCATGAATCGAGCGGATAGTACAGCACCGGCTTGTCGGTCCTCCAGCAGTGCGGATAGCTGTGTGTCTGTTTCTCTATTCTGAAGGCCTTGCCCTGCTGCTTCAGCATCACTGCTATGTCAATATCGAGGGTGTCGGCATCGGGTTCCAGGTTAGTGTCGTATTCATTCTTCACCGGACGTCCTTCAAAACCGGTGTAGTCTGCCGTGTTGACCCGTTCCCTTACGAAATCTATATCGAGGTCCCTTATTGGCACCATGTATCCGAGCCTGTCCACCAGCGGACCGTAGCTGCCGTCCTTTCTTTTGACGATGAGCGGCGGGATATTATTCTCCTTGCCGGCACGGTAGTCGTCTGCCCCGAATGTGGGAGCCATATGAACAACGCCCGTTCCGTCTTCCGTAGTCACGAAATCCCCTGTTATCACCCTGAAGGCTCCGTCATCCGGCTTCACCCAGTTGATAAGCTGTTCATAGTTTATGCCCTTAAGCATGTTTCCCTTCATCTCCCCGATGATCCTGTAAGGGATCTTCCTGTCGCCGGCTTTGTATTCCGGAAGTTCAGTTTCTGAAGCAGTGTCCGGGAACACAGACCCGAGAAGTTCCCTGGCCAGCACCACTGTTATAGGCTTGCCGGAATAGGGGTTGAAGCTTCTCACCTTCACGTAGGTTATATCTGCGCCCACCGCCAGGGCGGTATTTGACGGCAGGGTCCATGGCGTGGTGGTCCATGCCATTATATGGACATCGGCTGTATCCGTATCGCTGAACAGGAATTCCGACTTCTCGTCCCTTATCACCCTGAAGAGTGCGATGCAGGTTGTATCCTTTACATCGCGGTAGCATCCCGGCAGGTTGAGTTCATGTGAGCTCAGACCGGTCCCCGCGGCCGGGGAATAAGGCTGAATGGTATATCCCTTGTAAAGGTATCCGCGCGTGTAAAGCTGCTTAAGCAGCCACCACAAGGTTTCTATATACCTGTTGTCGTATGTGATGTACGGATCGTCCATGTTGATCCAGTAACCCATTTTCCTGGTGAGGTCTTCCCACACGTCGGTATATTTCATCACATCGATGCGGCAGGCTTTGTTATATTCCTCTATTGAGATCTTTGTTCCTATGTCCTCCTTGGTTATCCCCATTGCCTTTTCCACTCCCAGTTCCACCGGCAGTCCGTGCGTATCCCATCCCGCCTTGCGTTTTACCTCGTATCCGCACTGGGTCTTGTAGCGGCATACGGCATCCTTGATGGTTCTCGACATCACATGATGGATCCCCGGTATTCCGTTGGCCGAAGGCGGACCCTCGTAGAACACAAACTCCCCCTTGCCGTTAACCTGGCGGACACTCCTGCGGAAAGTGTCATTCTCATCCCATTTCTTCAGTATCTCCTTGTTTACCCCCGACAGATCAAGACCCTTATATTCAGGAAACCGATTTTCCATCTGCGTATATGCTTAAAAGTGTGTAATTTGATTGAAAAACTGACAAAAATACAAAAAAACGGATAACAGTCAAAAAGGAAGGAGGGAGTATTGGCAGAAATTGCACCTTTCAAAGTTCAAAGTTGAAAGTTGAAAGTTGAAAGTTCACTCGTGAGAAACTTCCGGGTTCAGCGTTTAGGGTTTAGCGTTCCGGGTTCAGGGTTAAGCGTTTAGCGTTCAAGACTAAAAGACAGCGCCCGCAGGGCGCAAGACCCCAAGACAGCGAAGCGTGAAGACAGCTCCCGAAGGGAGCAAGACTTATAAGACCTGTCACTGAGCCCTGTGCTTTTCTTCGCCCCCCATCCCCCCTCTCCTCTTCCCCTCTTCGCCCCCTCACCCCTTCCCAGAGAGTTGCCCGGGGTGAGTTCATGCCGGCAGAATTCCGTAATTCATCAAATGTAAAAAAATATTTGTCAAAATCAGTCGGTCACAGCTTGACAAGATATTTGTAATTGTTTAACTTATACCACCAGTAGAGAAATCAATTTGTCGAACGGATTTGTCAATTATTGTGATTAGGAGATGAAAAGGATCATATCATCTGCAGCAATCGCATTCTTACTGATACTGACTGCCGGGACAGCCTTTGCACAGGATTTCACTATAGTGGTCATTCCCGATACACAATATGAGACAGAATATAATCCGGCGATGCTTACTTCGCAGATGAACTGGATCGTAAACCACAGAAGCTCAAACAATATCGTGTTTGTAACCCATGTGGGCGATGTGGTCAACAACGGCACCCGGCAGGAATTCATTGTTGCCGATGCGGCATTTGACAAGCTTGATATCGGGCGGGTTCAATACAGTGTCGGACCCGGGAATCATGATATAGGATCACTTTGGGGAACATATTTCGGAGCCTCGCGCTTTTCGGGAAAGAGCTGGTATGGAGGATCATACAACGACAGCAATTCATATTCACTGTTCAGTGCCTCGGGACAGGATTTCATCCTGATCAATCTGCAGTTCCGTCCGACGACTGATATTATCAACTGGGCAGACAACCTGCTGACAAGATATTCCAACCGCAGGGCAATAGTAGTACAGCATGATCTTCTGAATGTTGACAACTCATGGCTGAACAGGGTCTCCTATGATGCCCTGAGGGATCATCCTAACCTCTTTATGATGGTCTGCGGGCACATGAGCACCGCCACTGACGGAGCCGCTTATGTGGCCGGTACAGGTACCGACGGCCATACCATCCATGTGATACTGGCAGATTACCAGTCGATGTCGTACGGCAACGGCTACCTGAGACTTTTGCGTTTCTCGCCGGCGAATGACAGGATCAATATGACCACATATTCCCCATATATAAATGCATCAAGAACGTCGTACCCCGATCAGATGAATATGGCGTATAACATGAACAGTCCTGCCGTGCCTGAGATCATCACCACCGGCTCGCTCAGCACCCTCAGGAGTGATGCGGTGGGAACACCTTCAGGGGAACAGAGCTATACGGTTTCAGGCACCAACCTTTCGGATGACATTGTGATCACGGCACCGGATGATTTTGAGATCTCCACAAGCTCCGGCAGCGGATTCAGATCATCAGTCACTCTGTCGCCCGACAATGGGACCGTTGCCTCAACCCGGATCTATGTCCGTTACATCCCATCAGAAACAGGTATTGTAAGAAGGAACATAAAGAATGTCTGTGACGGAGCTGCAACCAGGTATGTTCCTGTTGAAGGCATGGTCAATTATTACAAGTTGTCGGTTGAGAGAGGAAGTAACGGCAGAGTAGAGCTTAGTCCTCCCGGAGGAAGTTACAACGCAGGCACCTTGGTCACGCTTACCGCTTCTCCAAATGATGGTTATGCTTTCGGCGGCTGGTCAGGCGACCTTTCGGGAAGTGCCAATCCGACCGTAATAACCGTTAACAGTAATCTCTGGGTAAGGGCAGGATTTGTTGCGTCGCCTTTCACAACCATAGGCCTGGAAGCAACTTCTGACACACGGGTAAGTGAAAGTCGCAGCACGTATAATTATGGTGCTTCGGCAAATCTTATTGCCAGTACGGATCCCAATGACCGCCAGGGCCTGCTGTTAAAATGGGAGACGGCAGATCTGGACATACCTTCTGATGCAATAGTCACTTCGGCCAGTTTAACCTTTTATGTTAAGGATCCTTCGGCAAGTGATCTCAGGCTGTACAGCATGAGGAGGCCATGGGTTGAAGGCACAGGGAATGGTTCGCCCGGTACGGGTGCCTCATGGACATATTATAATGAAGGCACCGGCAGCTGGGGCATGGGAGGAGCACAGGATCCTGCAAGCGACCGTTACAATGCTAACCTCTGGGATGCAGATCCCGGGGTGTTTTCTAATGGCGGAAGCGTTACAATTCCCCTGAACCGCGACGGCATAGCCGTTGTGCAGGGATGGATAAGAAATCCTTCCTCAAATCATGGATTAACCATACAAAACTATGCAGGACAGTCAGGAGGATCATCCGATACGTGGACCGTGACCTCAAAGGAGAGCTATTCGTATTTCGGCCCCAGGCTTAACATCAGCTGGTGCGTGGTAACAGCAGGAAGAATCGGTTCTGACCAGACTATATGCTACAATACGAACCCTTCGGCTCTAACCAGCATTGCCGACGGAACGGGCCCGGGAGCGATATCATATCGCTGGGAATCAAAAATTAACACTGACGGAGCGGAATGGCTGGTGATAGCTGGTCAGGCAGGTCCGGCTTATGTTCCGGAAGCACTGAAGAATACCATACAATACAGGAGGACAACTGTTTCGGTGATAAACAACGTAGCTTATGAGTCATCGCCGACAGAACCTGTTCTGATAACGGTTCAGGCTCCCGTACATGCCGGGGATATTGGTTCTGACCAGACTATATGTTACAATACGTCCCCTTCGGCTTTGACCAGCATAACTGACGGATCCGGATCGGGAGCAATATCGTATCGTTGGGAATCAAATACGAATCCCGATACAACGGGCTGGTCAGTAATCACCGGCCAGACAGGAGCATTATATTCTCCCGGGGCTTTAACAGAAACCACATATTACCGGCGGACAACTCTTTCCGTTGTTAAACAACGTACATGTGCATCTGCACCGGCAGAACCCGTCCGGATAAAGGTGTATGAACCGGTAACAGCCGGAGTCATTGGTTCTGACCAGACTATATGCTACAATACGACCCCTTCGGCTCTAACCAGCATTGCCGACGGAACAGGCCCGGGAGCGATATCATATCGCTGGGAATCAAAAATTAATACTGACGGAGCGGAATGGCTGGTGATAGCTGGTCAGGCAGGTCCGGCTTATGTTCCGGAAGTACTGAAGAATACCATACAGTACCGGAGAATAACCGTTTCAACTGCGAATGGCACTTCGTGTGAATCATTGCCGTCAGACACGGTAAGTGTCACTGTTAACGGGAAGTGGTCATGGGCAGGCGGCGTTTCGGGTGACTGGGAAGTTCCGGATAACTGGTGCGATGGTGTGCCAGGTAATAACGCCGACATATATATTCCACCGGGAATCACAGTGCATGTCACATCACCGGCCAGCTCTCCCGTAATATGCAGGGACCTTAAAGTTGCAGGCAACCTGATCATTGACGCCGGAGCAGCACTTACTGTTTACGGGGAGTTATCGCTGGCAGGAGATGGCAACCTGTACATCAACAATGCAAAAAACATGACTTCTCCGGATATTGATGATGGAATAGCATCGCTCATAACCAATTCTCCTGTTAAGGCCAACTTTCAGTTTTTCCTTGACGGCGACACCCTGAATGACTGTATGTGGGATTACTTCTCCCCGCCGGTACGGGAACTTGATGTAAGCACGTTCACAGATAGTGGATACGAGCCTGCACAGTTCATCGAGAGCCTTGTAACAGACACTGTGCCTCCGATAGAATCCTGCACAGAACGAGGATGGGTTTCGTGGAACAACCGACGGTACTTCAACGATAGCTGCAAGACTATTCAGGATTATTCGTTCAACAGTCTCTCAGCGGGAAAAGGATACAATTTACGTCATGGCAGGCCGGCAACATATAATTTCTCAGGCACTCTCAACATCATATGCCCTTTGATTGACCTGGCATGCACCGGGGAACCGGGATGCCGGACGGGCTATAATCTTATCGGCAATCCGTTCTCCTGCTGGATAAATATCGGGGAGATGTTCAGGGATCCGGAGTGGTCGTCAACGGTTCATAAGACCGTGTGGTTTATCCGCGACGGCAAATGGCATGTCTGGGCAAACGGTATAAGTGTCCCCGACGACACTTACCAGGGTCATATACCTCCCATGCAGGGATTCTTCGTGAAGGCAACAGCCGGAAACAGTATAAGCCTGCCATGGAGAAAGGAACACCATAAAGACCCGGAATACAAGAATGAAGATTTCTCAATCCCTCTTATCAGGCTTTCAGTATCGTCAGGCGCTAAAGTAGACGAGACCGTTATCAGGTTTGATGAAAAGGCAAAACCGGAATCCGACACCGACTTTGACGCACCCAGGTTCTCTTCTTCGCCGGACGGCCCGTCGATATACACATCGCTGAACGGTATTGATTACGTAATAAACGCTATCCCTTTCCCGGATGATTACGTTGATATACCTGTAAGTGTTGACCAGACGACAGAAGGCAGATATACTATTTCCGCAATGCAAATCCAGGGGCTGAATGACTACAACGTATTGCTGAGAGACGAAGTGACCAAAGTACACACTGACCTTAAATCAGTAAAAGAGTATTCATTCTCGGCTCCTGCGGGGATAATAAAGGATCGTCTTCTCATCAGAGTTATGAAAGCCCCCACTGCCATGGAATTGTATGCAGGTGCCGAAGGTCTTTTCACCATATACTATCGACCGGGTCTTATCAACATTGTTCCGCTTACTGAAAAATGGTCGGGACGAACCGGATCGGTCAGGGTGTTGGATCTTTGGGGCAGGCCGGTCAAAATGCTTGATAAGGCGGAGTTCACCAGGTACAACCTGATAAGTTTGCCCTCGCCGAAAACAGGGGGTGTTTATTTAGTGGAGATGAGAGCGGGAAGCCTCAGGTACAGCGGAAAGGTGGTTGTCAGATAAACGGAATAGTTGAAAGTTCACTCGTTAAGCGTTTAGTGTTCAGAGTTTAGGGTTCCGGGTTAAGGGTTAAGCGTTTAGAGTTCAGCGTTTAGGGTTCCGGGTTCAGCGTTTAGGGTTTACTCGAGAGTGACTTTGGAAACGCTGTCGCGTAGATGGCTCTCTAAGAATAGCTACGGAGAATTGGAGGATGGGAAATAAAGATAAAGATTCTCACAAAGTCACCCCTCTTTGCGAAGCAGAGAGGGGCTGGGGGTGAGTTCATGTGTTCCGGGTTAAGTGTTAAGGGTTTAGCGTTTAGCGTTCAGTTTCAACTTCGAACTTTGAACTTGACAAACTTTCAACTTTCAACTTTGAGTCCACTCCGAAAAGTCGCAATGGACAGTTTTATAAAAAAAGTTGTTATTAATATTTTTAAATAATTCTTGTCAAACATTGTTGATAAATAACAGTATATCAACAATATAAATTCTTATTGATTTTCTTTTTTTTGATAGATTTGTTTCTATAAGTTAAGCGGTAAAGATGTTTAAGAAAACCAGTAAAGAAAAACAGTTAGATGCCTTTTCTAGTGTGCCAAACATGCTTGAGGGTTCATCATTAAAGCAGTACAGTGACCAGGGTCACTGGCATAACCAGTTCAGGGAACAGGTTGTCATGCGTATAGACGAATCTATTTTCAGTTGTTTGTTTAATGACACAACTGGCGCACCCAATGCTTCGATACGACTATTGGTTGGGATGATGATTTTAAAGGAATCGTTTGCATGGAGTGACTCCCAGTTGTTTGAGCATTGTCGTTTTAACTTGTTAGTGCGTAGCTCTTTGGGGCTATTCAACATGAATGATCCTTTGCCGGTTGAATCGACATATTACCTGTTTCGCAAACGGATCTATGAACACCAGAAGCAATATGGGGAAGACCTTATGGGAAAGGTTTTTTCACAAATAACCAGCGGCCAGATCAGGGAGTTTGATGTCAATGGCCGCAAGATACGCATGGACAGTAAGCTTATTGGCAGCAATATTGCCATATTTACTCGCTATGAAATCATCCACCAGACACTATGCATGTTCTATAAGTCACTGGATAAGTCTGCAAAATCAAAACTCTTCGTGGTGCACAGGAAGCAACTGGAACTTCTTATGAAGGAAGAATCATCCAAAACAGTGTATCACAGTACTAAAGATGAACTTAGGGGCAGACTCCAAGCTATCGGTATTCTTATCTTTCATTTGCTGGATCGGTTGGAATATCTCCAAACTGAGCTTTATCAATTGCTTCAGCGTGTATTTAATGAGCAGTATAAAGTAATAGAAGATGAGCAGATTGAGCTTCGTGGAAAAGAAGAAATATCATCATCAAGCCTCCAGTCCCCTCACGATCCCGACAGTGCTTACCGAAATAAACAGGGGCAGCAGGTAAAAGGTTATAGCGTTAATGTAACAGAGACTTGTGACAAAGGACAACTCAACCTCATTACCAATGTTATTGTTGAGAAGGCGAATACACCTGATACAACATTTGTTGAGCCAGCCATTAAGGCTACAGTTGAAGTGACCGGGCAGGAGGTGGAAAAGGTTTACCTTGATGGAGCTTATCAAAGTCCTGCAAATGATACGTATTGTGAAAACATAGATGTTGTATTCACGGGGATACAGGGCTTTGAATCAAGGTACGATTTAGAAATGACTCCTGGGGGCTTACTGGTTACCGATACCAAAACAGGTGAACAAACCAAGGCTGTTTTGTGCAAAAAGCTCAGAAACAGCAAAGAAGACAGATGGAGAATAACAACTTCTTCGGGTTATTATTACTTCAGCCAGTCGGCAATAAGGGCTTCACACTTGCGGCGTCTTTTGAAAAAACGTGCAGAAGAAGAACTGCACACAAGAAACAATGTCGAAGCAACCATCTTTCAACTTGGAATCCCGCTAAGAAATAACAAATCCAAATACCGCGGCCTTATCAAACAAAAAATCTGGACATACTGCAGATGCCTGTGGATCAATCTTGTCCGAATACTTAACTACATGAAACAAATATGTCAAAGAACGTTTAAAGCAATGGATTTATCTGCTCAGAATCCCTTTTTTGCAGGTTATTTAACCTCACAGATAAGGGTACAATCAATTTTGAGCAGAATATTTTCCATCGCATCGTTTATATCGGTTATCATTAATTTTTATGTCTTATTATAAAACCCCCTTTTCAGAGGGGACTCAACTTTTAACTTGACAAACTTTCAACTTTTAACTTTGAGTCCACTCCGAAAAGTCGCAATGGACAGTTTTATAAAAAAAGTTGTTATTAATATTTTTAAATAATTCTTGTCAAACATTGTTGATAAATAACAGTATATCAACAATATAAATTCTTATTGATTTTCTTTTTTTTGATAGATTTGTTTCTATAAGTTAAGCGGTAAAGATGTTTAAGAAAACCAGTAAAGAAAAACAGTTAGATGCCTTTTCTAGTGTGCCAAACATGCTTGAGGGTTCATCATTAAAGCAGTACAGTGACCAGGGTCACTGGCATAACCAGTTCAGGGAACAGGTTGTCATGCGTATAGACGAATCTATTTTCAGTTGTTTGTTTAATGACACAACTGGCGCACCCAATGCTTCGATACGACTATTGGTTGGGATGATGATTTTAAAGGAATCGTTTGCATGGAGTGACTCCCAGTTGTTTGAGCATTGTCGTTTTAACTTGTTAGTGCGTAGCTCTTTGGGGCTATTCAACATGAATGATCCTTTGCCGGTTGAATCGACATATTACCTGTTTCGCAAACGGATCTATGAACACCAGAAGCAATATGGGGAAGACCTTATGGGAAAGGTTTTTTCACAAATAACCAGCGGCCAGATCAGGGAGTTTGATGTCAATGGCCGCAAGATACGCATGGACAGTAAGCTTATTGGCAGCAATATTGCCATATTTACTCGCTATGAAATCATCCA
The DNA here is from genome assembly GCA_040769065.1 of Bacteroidales bacterium. Classification (GTDB taxonomy): domain Bacteria; phylum Bacteroidota; class Bacteroidia; order Bacteroidales; family VadinHA17; genus LD21. Next base: position 2,241,931 of record JAXGLU010000001.1, on the reverse strand, counting down.
CCAGACACTATGCATGTTCTATAAGTCACTGGATAAGTCTGCAAAATCAAAACTCTTCGTGGTGCACAGGAAGCAACTGGAACTTCTTATGAAGGAAGAATCATCCAAAACAGTGTATCACAGTACTAAAGATGAACTTAGGGGCAGACTCCAAGCTATCGGTATTCTTATCTTTCATTTGCTGGATCGGTTGGAATATCTCCAAACTGAGCTTTATCAATTGCTTCAGCGTGTATTTAATGAGCAGTATAAAGTAATAGAAGATGAGCAGATTGAGCTTCGTGGAAAAGAAGAAATATCATCATCAAGCCTCCAGTCCCCTCACGATCCCGACAGTGCTTACCGAAATAAACAGGGGCAGCAGGTAAAAGGTTATAGCGTTAATGTAACAGAGACTTGTGACAAAGGACAACTCAACCTCATTACCAATGTTATTGTTGAGAAGGCGAATACACCTGATACAACATTTGTTGAGCCAGCCATTAAGGCTACAGTTGAAGTGACCGGGCAGGAGGTGGAAAAGGTTTACCTTGATGGAGCTTATCAAAGTCCTGCAAATGATACGTATTGTGAAAACATAGATGTTGTATTCACGGGGATACAGGGCTTTGAATCAAGGTACGATTTAGAAATGACTCCTGGGGGCTTACTGGTTACCGATACCAAAACAGGTGAACAAACCAAGGCTGTTTTGTGCAAAAAGCTCAGAAACAGCAAAGAAGACAGATGGAGAATAACAACTTCTTCGGGTTATTATTACTTCAGCCAGTCGGCAATAAGGGCTTCACACTTGCGGCGTCTTTTGAAAAAACGTGCAGAAGAAGAACTGCACACAAGAAACAATGTCGAAGCAACCATCTTTCAACTTGGAATCCCGCTAAGAAATAACAAATCCAAATACCGCGGCCTTATCAAACAAAAAATCTGGACATACTGCAGATGCCTGTGGATCAATCTTGTCCGAATACTTAACTACATGAAACAAATATGTCAAAGAACGTTTAAAGCAATGGATTTATCTGCTCAGAATCCCTTTTTTGCAGGTTATTTAACCTCACAGATAAGGGTACAATCAATTTTGAGCAGAATATTTTCCATCGCATCGTTTATATCGGTTATCATTAATTTTTATGTCTTATTATAAAACCCCCTTTTCAGAGGGGACTCAACTTTTAACTTGACAAACTTTGAACTTGACAAACTTTCAACTTTCAACTTAAAACCCCATCGTTACTCCAAAGTTCGCAATGTTTCTGTTGCCATGGAAGTATTTTGCCGTCCACCTTTCGTCCCCCCTTATATTGCTCTTGCTGACACTTCCCCATGCATACAGATCGTTGATAACCTGATACGCTGCCCTCAGACCCACAGTGGTCATATGCCATTCCACCGACGCCAGCGGCGGATTACCCACCCTCTGGCCGCCAAGCTCGGTGTAATCCGGACCCCTGACAGCATCGGTGAAGCTGAGGGATATGTCCAGCGCCCTTACCGGACGATAATTCAGAGCCAGGTACCATTCCCTCGAGTTGTCTTTCAGGTAATGCCCCAGGTTGAAGTCGGCTGTTTCAAACGTCACAACGGGTAAATAATGCCGGAAGGCGAGGGGATAAGTGTATGTGAATTCCGTTGTCACCGCAACGTTCTGCAGCGGGAAGTTGCTGACCCGGAATCCCGTTTTCCAGCTGAAGAAGTTCCATTCATCATCGCGGGTGAACCTGCTTACCGATAGCTCGTCGACGAACAGTGTTGCATACAGGTGGAGCTTCCTTATCTGTCTCGAGCTTATGTCTAAGAACATCTGCGAGTTCATGTTATCAATCCCCGAGGTGAGGGAATGATCAACCGACTTATAGAAGAACAGGGGTATCAGGTATGCGGCGTTGAACTTCCTGTCGCTGTAAACTATGCTGTTTCCGGCAGAGATATTGAGGTTTCTGAACGGAGTGAATGTGAACATATTGGCAGCGACATATTTCTTGTGGTACACCTTATGGTAGCTTGTTCCGTAGCTGCTACTCTGCCAGTACGACCGTGAGCTGTCGACCACCATCGAGTTCAGCCATCCGTGGAAATAGTTGAAGTTGAACCATTTGACCGGATTGATATTAAGTCTCAGCTGGATGAATGTCGGATTGTTTCCTCCGAAGATGTTCGCACCGTTGTAGTTGTTGCCCCACTGCTGGCGGTCTTTCACCAGTCCGGCGCTGCCCCAGTTCCAGGCGTAGGTGATTCCTCCCTGCATATCGCTCCAGTCGGTGCTGTTCTTTATATGTCCCCCTTCGCGTTTCGTCAGGTATTCCGGACGCCCGAGCAGGGGCTTCTCATGGTTGTCACGCAGTGAAGCGAAGAATCCCCATTTGCCGATATATGCACGCGCTTCTGCCCCGTTGCGGATATATGTAGCCCTCCCGCCGGAACTGCTGAACAGCTCCCCTCCGAGTATCGGGTTTACCGTGAGCGAGAACAGTGAATCCTTGTAGTAGAAGAGGTCTCGCCTCAGCCGGGTGATCGTTCCTCTGGCCGGATTCGTCTTCAGTCCGTTATGCCAGAGCATCGACAGCCCGTTGCGTCCCGTTTCTTTTATCTCCTTGCTGAAGTCGGTAAGGTAGAAGTCGAGTTCCTTCTGTTGCCGTATGTTGAGGAGCTCTCTCCGGCTGTCGGCTTCTCTTAGTCTGCTTGCGATATACATCCGCGAGTAGGGTTTCACGGCAGAGTTTATCTCTATCAGTTTCATTGAAGCCAGCTCATCGAGGAATTCATACACACCGGTATTGTTAACGGAGTGCGGCACCTCCTGGGAATACATGTATGTTCCGGGCATGAACACCAGCAGCACAAGCAAAACCACTCCGGACGGATATTTCATTTTCGGGATCATGGATAACAAAGATAGGTTTTTTTAGGGTTCAAGGTTCCAGTTTAGTGTTTAGGGTTCAGCGTTCCGGGTTAAGGGTTCAGTGTTAAGGGTTTAGGGTTAAGGGTTTAGGGTTCCGGGTTAAGCGTTTAGCGTTTAATTCCCCCCATCCCCCTTTCTCCCCCTCTCCTCTTCCCCCCTTCCCCCCCTCTCCCTCTCTCCCCCTCGCCCATTCGCTCTGGTCCGGGAGCCAGACAGCGCAGCGTCAAGACAATTGAATAATATTATCCAGCTACAGCATCAAAAACGCTATCTTTACTCAAACAAAAACTGCCCGCCGGATGAAATGGTACAAGCTTGTAGCAAGGATGTCTCATGCCTCCTTCAGGTTTCTTAAAAGACTTACGTATTTTCTCGATGCCCTGTCTTCCGGATTCTGGCTGGGAATTATGGGTGCGAAGAGCATTGCATATTCCGATGAGCTGTATTATAATAACACTCCCTATTATACCGATGAAAAATACAATGAATCGGGTTTCTTTGACTGGGAGAAGCCATTTATTGAGAAATACTTTCATAATGCAAAAAATATTTTACTGATTGCGGCAGGAGGAGGGCGCGAGGTTATTGCACTCAGTAAGATGGGGATTAAGGCTGACGGGTATGAGTGTAATCGCGGGCTTGTTGAGTTCGGCAGTTCATTGCTTAAAAAGCACGATACCGGCAGCAGCATAAAATACCTTGCAAGGAATAAAGTTCCGGATGATATAAAGCAGTATGACGGTATTATTATCGGCTGGGGTGCATATTCATTGATACGCGGCCATGAAACCCGGATAGGATTCCTTAATTCCTTAAGGCCATTTTTTAAACCCGATACATTTTTAATGGTTTCATTTATTTATTCCAATCGGAGAAGCAGGAAAGACAAGATAATAAAACAGGTTTCTGATTTTCTAAGCTTTTTCCGCAAAAAAGACAAAACAGAAACAGGCGACAGGCTTGTTCCTTATTTTATACATTATTTCTCAGAGGAAGAAATCAAATCGGAGTTTGCCCGGGCCGGTCTTAAGGTAATAGATTATTCAGGTACCGGTTACGGTTGTCTGATTGCGCGAAGCTGATCAGGCCCGAAAAAGAAAGAGCGCCTTAAAGCGCTCTCAACATTAAACTATAAAATAGAATTTATTCCTCAATCAATATAAATTTAAACTAACTGAAGGGTTTATCATCAAAAGGACTGGCAAATGGCGTACCTGAGCCTTTGCCATCGGGTCGTATCTCTGGATCCATGGGAGGATTCATCGGAGAGGCCAGCTGTAATGAAAATAGATTATCAATATCAACCCTAGTAACCTCAGGTTTTATATATGGCCTTTTCTTCATAATATGCTGCAAAAGTAAACAAAGTTTACAATAAATATGCTAATAAGCAACTATTTTAGATTTAAAACGTCTAAAATCTACATTCAAATCAATGAAGTATAAACCTTTTGGGAAATTAACAGGGATCTGCATAGTTTGTTCTGGAACAACGTGCAGATTATTGTCCAGGTAAACCTGTTTTCCATAAAAATCAAAGACAGCCAGTTTGCCTTTTACAGATTGAAGGTTGGCAGGGAACTTGATATAGAGATAATTATTGCTATACCATGTTTTGAGTTCAGAAAGTTCCGTCGTCTCAATATCAGTCGTTATCCTTTTAAATTCAAGCTCGAGATCCGAATAGGTTCCGGCGGCCAAATTCAGCTTATAAGTTGAATTGTTGGTCAGGGGAACCTCAACATTACCGTGCCTGAGGATTACATTGTAACCATCCATATTTTCCAGCTCTGTGACATTAATTGAATGATCCCCTGTTTCCTTAATAACAAGTTCAAGAGGCACAACAACCGGATCTGTTTCAGGACAGGCTACTGCTTTCATAAAGTAATCAATCCCGTTAAGCTTGCTGTAAATAAAAGGTTTGGAATTATTGCCGAAGAAGAATTTAAATCCGTCATAACTCTCATTGAACTCATTGGAGGAACCTTCAACAAGCATAACCAGGGTCTCATCAGTTTCTGAACCACTGTTTAAGGACAGGCGGGCTAATTTTAAAGGCGATTTTTTGCCGTCTGCAGAACTTCCTTTTTTAAACCTTTGCTGGGCTGGATTAAATGTCTTTGAGCCCACAGGTAAAGTTAAAGAACCTGCTTCCGTCGCGTAAACGAAAAATCCCTGCATCGGACGAATAATTGAAGTTGCGTTACTAGAGCCTTGTTCGGATAGCGGATTATAATATTCAAAGGAACCATTATAAGTATAATATATTGTATTGGATATGCCATCATCGACAAGCGAATTTAGTGCCTCTATTCCGGTAAGATTATAATTGACAGGGTAGGGATTTCCCACCAGGTTCCATCCTGACCAGTTATCTGTATTTGCAACATAATCAATATCAAATGTATGAGCGGAAGAATTCAGGATGCCGTTGAATGTTAAAGTTCCATCCGATCGGAGGTAAATGTTATAACCTCGTTCGGATGTGAGTGATGAAAAGCCGGTGGTGCTGTTATAACCATCAAAATATTGCCATCCCTGTCCCATGCTGGTCAAAGCTTTCGAGCCATCATAAAGCACCAGGTCTCCGTTGAAGTTGGCACTTGTAAGTCCCAGGGCAGTTCTCGCCGATGCTACATCTGAGCCGATATCCATTGATGCAACGGGAGGAACAAAATAGTGGAAGCCTGATCCGCCGGGAAGAAATAATTCAACATTTACATTACCTGTTTTCGTCGCTGAATTAAACATAAGCATTCCTTCTGCGGCAGCAGATGACTGAATTGTAAAATCAGCTCCGTCTGCAACAGTCATACTTCCATGCACTGTTGCCCTACCACCGGGTTGAATTGTCAGTGAGGCGCCGGATTCAATTGTGATATTATTGCAAATGGCTGCTGTGCTGCCTGAAATAACCGGGTAGTTTTGCGATAAAGAAGGTATGACAACATTGACTGACGCAGTGGGAACCGTCCCTCCGCACCAGTTACTTCCATTGTTCCAATCGGAACTGGTATTACCGAACCATCTGCCAGGGGTGCAGGAAGCTTGTACTAACAAGGTACCTGTTGTACTGTTTCCGAAATATGTTGCGCTTTTCCATCTGGCTGATGAGGCTGAACCGCCCCATATACCTGGCTGCTGGTAATAATCATTGATAATTAAGCTTCCGGTTTCGCATTGTATACCATCATTGATTATGACTTGTGTTTCACCGGTGCCTTTAATAGAAAGATTATCGCTGATTGTTATTTTGACTAAAAATTGTTTAATACCACTTCCGGAAAGAGTGAGATTGGAATATGTCACATTACTAAATACAGTCTGTGTGCCCAGGGCATTATATTCCACTGTGCTTCCCGGATTTAAAACATAGCTGAAGTTTAAAGGGAAATTATTGCTTCCTCCCAACCTTAAAACTGTTCCATCCGCGAGTGTCATGGAATCACTTTCGCTTGTTTGCCTGTCGAACGTAAAAGTACTTAAATCAAATATACCTGAATTGATCGTCAGGTTTCCATTAGAAGATCTGTTCTGGTTTAAAGTTAAAACCTCTCCGGGTTCCAGATCAATGGTAACATCTCTCAAATTATTTCCGGATAATTCCCCTGTTGTTGCTTTGGATTCCCCCTGATAAATTACATTATAGTCTCCATAACCTATGTTACCTGATAAACTGCCTCCGCTGCGATAAAGAGATGCATAATTTATTAATCTAAAACGTTTCTGTCCGGATGAAGGTGTTGAAAAATTACCATTAACCAAATTTAACTCTCCATTGGTTGTTATAATTCTTAGTTCGGACAAAGTTACGCCAGAAGAATTATCTATTGTCAGAGAACCGGTCAGATTAGTTGGATATGCAGTCCCTATTATTTGGGCCACTGTACCGTTATACACATAATGTGCTGCAGCACTTAAACTTTTTGTTGTGTTTCTTAGATTACCACTTGTAGTTGTGGTAGTTATGCCATTTGCAGATCCGATTTCAATGGTTGCACCTGATGCTAAAGTAAAGGTTCCTGCACCTGATATGTGATTTTCGCCCGTGAAAATTATTCTGCCATTGACAGTAACGTAGCTGGAAGTATTTACAACATCCATTGACAAATTATCGGATGGCCCAATTCTTACCGTTCCCCCCAAATCAATTACAAGCCGGTCAACTGTAACATTTGCAGTTACTGTTATTGTATCATTGCTGAGTATTGTAATAAGTCCGGCTGTATGGTCAGGAGTACCAGTTGCATCAGTCCAGTTCCCGTTTGTGAATATCTGCCATGAAGCGGCGACATTCCAATTACCTGTTTGCCGCGACCGGTAATCACCTTCACTCTGTCCGGAAACTGGCCCGGCCACTCCCAATGTTAAAACTAATGACAACAATAATGTCATATAATTTTTTCTGAAAAATAAACTGGCTATTGGATTCATATTCAATATTGTTTACCGGTCCGACTATGAAAATCTAAAAAGAACTAATGCTCCGGAGCAAATATAAATAATATATTAAGTATCTGGTTATATTTTCAAAGTTAATAAATTAGTTAAATAATCACTTTTTCATCATATCGTTAAAATAAAAAAATATACTGATAAAGATCTGCAATTATCTTAAAAACAGGAAGGCCATGAATCATGGCCTTCCCGGGAATTGTCATCTAACAATTAATATTTTACACCATAGTATTCCAGAACTTCATAATAATTGTTTACATCAACTCCGGCTTCTTTAAGCTTGCCAAGGATGCTGTCTTCTGCTGAAGCTCCCTTGGTTGTAATTGTATTATCTGTAATTACCAGAAATCTAAATTCGCTCGTAGCACCGGGGTCTAAAGCTCCTTCTGTTTCATACGAATAAATTGTTATAGTATTCAGAGAATAGGTATGAAGTACATGTTCAAAGTAAGTGGCATCTTCGATCCAAATGTAGGGTAATTGATGCCATGAATCATCCACCTTGCAGTAACCTATTACAAGCCCATGATCAATAACATCTTTATTAACGGCTTCATTTTCAAACGAATAAGTATATGCTGGCCTTCCAATATAATTGCCTACTACCCATGTTATATCTTTAGTCAACAAGCTGATTATAGTTACATTTGCATTTCCATCCTTTCCGGCCTCACCATTCTCTCCGGCAGGACCCTGAGGACCGACTGCTCCCTGTATTCCCTGGTCTCCTTTTTGTCCGGCGGGACCTTCAGGGCCTTCTGGACCTTCACATGCAACCAAGCCACCAATGGCTAAAATGAATAATAAATTCCTTAAGTTAAAAATTGTTTTTTTCACGGCGTATCGTTTTTTAAGTTAATACTATAATATTCTGTGCTTCTTTTTATTAAATGCAAATCTTTTGTTTTTATTCTTCTTTATTCTGCAAAAAATTGAATGTTCTGAACAATCCCGGTTTTTTAATTAACAATCAATACCCACTGTTGCCGGTTGTATATAAACGTTCCCTGATTGGGTATATTTCATTGACTTACGGGAATTTTTATCCGGATTCCGGTTTTAAACGGATTTTTTGTTCCTGGTTTCGATTGAACACAGAGCACTTGGAACCCGGAACCGAGGCGAATGGGTGAGGGGGCGAAGAGGGGAAGGGGAGAGGGGGAGAAAGGGGGATGGGGGGATTTGCCCCGGAACCCGGAACTTTCAACTTGACAAACTTGGGACTTTGAAAGCATGAACTCACCCCCGGCCCCTGCTGCGAAAGGGTGAGAGGGCGAAGAGGGGAAGGGGAGAGGGGGAGAAAGGGGGATGGGGGGAATTTAAACCCGAATCTATATTTTCCCAACCTCCAATTCTCCGTAGCTATTCTTAGAGAGCCATCTACGCGATAGCGATACCAAAGCCACTCACGAGTGAACTTTCAACTTTCAACTTTTAACTTTCAGCAACATCCCAACCGACCGTATCCATCTCGCCGGGTAATTCGCAACCGCTCCCCAGACCGTCCTGGTTCTGTACCTTTTTTTCATAAAGGCCAACGAAGGAAAAAAGAAGCCTGCAATATAAAGCGCTTTCCTGCCCAATCCCGGGAGTACCTTAAGCTGCTTTACATATTTTAATGATACCTGTTTGTCGGGATTGTCCTTCGGCTGACTGATAAACCTGCTGAACTTCCATGCTTCCGCGCTGAAGTCATTCCCGGATATAAAATCGTTTATCCGTGACGGGAATGAAACATCCCAGAAATTCCTCAAAATGTAAAGCATCACTGCAAGCTCTCTTTCCATGTTTGCTTCCCTGGCATAACCGATCAGGTCATCATCCACTATCTCATCATACCGGTCGCGAAGCAGCAGGTAAATATCAGTGTACTGCCTCAGCTGGGAATCCCCTCCCTGACGGTGATGGCTGAGGTGTGATATCAGGTAAAGAAAAAACAGCCGGGGAGGGGGAACAAAAGCTTCATGGTCATTCAGTTTCAAGGGAACCGATAACCTTCTTACCTTTTCTGTCAGAGTGTTATCCGGTTGGTCAAAAAGCTTGTAATGTATCTCAACATGACAATCGGCTTTTGTAAGCCGGGGGATATGCGTGTTCAGGTAAGGTATAAGATACCTGTACAGGGGCGACTTGAAAGGTTCGGACCTGAATCCGTTCATCATAAGGATTTTCCGGAGCTTCAAAACGTCATCCTCTCTTACCAGGATATCTATGTCGGTCATCTGCCTGAGACCCCGGTTCCCGTAGATGGTCCTTTCTAGTGCCATGCCCTTCAGCAGCACCACCCTGATGCCCTCATCCCTTGCCAGTTCAAGGATCCCTGAAAGCCTATCGTATAAATAGGTTGTCCGGGTGAGATTTATATAATATGCTTTCTGCAATATGTCAAGATTCTCCGAAGGCATATATCTGGCATTGCCTGTAGCTGTGATGTTATGCCATGCCAGTGCAATGATCCCGTGCTCATTTGACAGCCTAACAAAACGGTCCCAGTCACTGACTTCCTTCATCAGCAGCCCAACTTCAGATTTCTGCCTGTCACTGAAATCAAGCCTGCACAGCAACAGCAACAGTTTTTCTTCAGGCGGGAGATTTACTTTTATATCAGACATGGATTCCGGTTTGTCGGCCAGGCTAAAATTAATCAATTGCAACGAATTCCGGGAATCACGGATGAATTATTACGCTTCGCTGTCTTCACGCTGCGCTGTCTTTACGCTGCGCTGTCTTTACGCTGCGCTGTCTTCACGCTTTGCTGTCTTCACGCTTCGCTGTCTTTACGCTGCGCTGTCTTCACGCTTCGCTGTCTTTTAGTCTTGAACGCTAAACTCTAAACGCTGAACCCGGAACCCTGAACTCTAAACGCTTAACGCTAAACGCTTAACCCGGAACCCTGAACCCTAAACGCTTAACGCTAAACGCTTAACCCGGAACCTTGAACCAACCTCACACATCTCTTCTTGCCTTCAGCCATCTTCTGAAAAACGGATCATCGATATAATATGCTGTGTTTTCCTTGATAACCATACCTTTTCTGACCAGTCTTTGCAGGGAACTGTACACCGTGCTCACCGCCCCGGTGCCGTAAAGCCTGCCAAACTCGTCAGAAAGCGGACTTAAATCTCCTGCCGACATTCCCGCCAACACCATCATATCAGTACGGTTCAGGGTGTTCCACAGGAGCTCAAAGTCCTTGTCATGACTCGTGACGATCATGTCAGCTGCTGCTTCCGCTATGTCGGCACTGTAGCCCGAGCGCTTGATCATCTCCCATACCATGAATGCAAGCTGTTGCGTGTAATAAGGGTGAGATCCGGTAAACCCTTCTGAGGAGTTGTGATGCAAAATCTTCTTCCGAAAGGACGATCTGCAGATCGAGATAGATATGTTTTCTGTCCGATTCCTTCAGTATCTTTCTTATGAGGCTTGTCTTTCCAAAGCGCCGCGGACTGATCATTATCAGATGGTTCTCACTCCTGAGATGTGAAGAGATGAATGCTATCTCCTCCTCCCTGTCGGTGAAATGAACCCCGTCCACCACCGTCCCGAATTTGAATGGATTATCTTTCATGGTTTCTTTCGATAATATTCGTTACGATAATGTTCGGAAGTAAATTTACGAAATATTTCGAGTCTCTTGATTGTTATTGCGTTATTTTGTTATTTAGGCATTGACTACCCTAAACCCTTAACCCGGAACGCTAAACGCTTAACCCTGAACTCTAAACGCTAAACGCTTAACGCGGAACCTTGAACCGGCCTTCCGTCTTTATCTCTTCATAAAATGCTTCGACATTTCTTTATACGCTTCCTCAAAAGACGCCAGTGAACGCGCAAGATTGATGTTTATCTCGCATCTTGCCATTGCCGGCTTTAACAGCTCATAAAGAACCTGATTCCTGACTTCGATCCGCAATGGCCTGAGTCTGAGATTCTTTATTAAGTCAACTATTATTAGGGGAATGCTTTCAACCATGCTGTGGTAATCAGGAAGAGGAGGGATCATATCATGACCGGCAATAATGCCCGACTTCTTGTCGGCAAGCATTATAACGAAGGGGAAATATTCGGGATTACCCTCTTCCCTCACGGGTGCAGGCACCATCCGGTAATCTGCCTGATAAACAGTTTGTGTTTTTCTGAAGAACCTTAACGGCTCTATGTCCTCCTGGCTGATTATGGCTTTGAAGGTTTCAGGCTCAGCCTTCACCTTTCTGCGCCTGTCACGCCATGATGTTTTCCCCTTTGTCTTCACCGGCTCCCGTATCAGGTAGGTCTCATCATCATCTTCATCCGGAAGGATCAGGTCTATATCAACCTCTGAACGTAAACATACGTCTATCACCTGTGGAATGATCTCGGCCATGTCATCCAGATATTCCCCTTGCGGGATTGCCGGCATCAGGCCGGGAATATACTGATGCACCACCGGCCATTTCTTATTGCTTGCAGAAAACACCCCCGACTCTTTTACGATCTCTTTCTGGATCTTGCCGACTTCATTCTTGTCTTCAAATGACAACATCAAATGCGGTATAAGCAATATCTGAGAGGGATCATCCTGCCTGTCGGACTGCATCTCCCAGAACCTTTCCAGTGCCCGGCTTCCTTCATAGGCGCTGAGAGCAAGAAACTGCCCTGCTGATCCCATGATGCTGATGAAATATGTTTTTCCGGTAACGCTTGTTCTAACACCGAAGATATCAGTTTCTTCAAGGTAGTCCCAGGGCGCCAGGCTGTATAGCTCTATCGCCGCCTGGTGTATCTCCTTCCACTTTTCAATTCTGTCAATGGCCATGATAATGCTTTTGTTGGAATTTTCCCTAAAGATAATATTTGAAAACACTCCCCGCTAGTTTCCGGGCAGTAATATTATTGCGTTGACTTCTCAGGAACCCGGAACACATGAACTCACCCCGGCCCCTGGCTGGGAAGCGGTGAGGGGGGGAAGGGGAGATGGGGGGAGGGGGAGGCGAAGAAAAGCACAGGGCTCAGTGACAGGTCTTATAAGTCTTGCTCCCGGACCATAGCGAAGAGGAGAGGGGGAGAAAGGGGGATGGGGGGAATTTAAACCCGAATCTATATTTTCCCATCCTCCAACACCTCGTAACAGTTCTTAAAGAAACATCTACGCGATAGCGTTTCCAAAGTCACTCTCGAGTGAACTTTCAACTTTCAACTTGACAAACTTTCAACTTTTAACTTGACAAACTTTCAACTTTTAACTTGACAAACTTTCAACTTTGAGTCCCCTCTGAAAAGGGGGTTTTATAATAAGACATAAAAATTAATGATAACCGATATAAACGATGCGATGGAAAATATTCTGCTCAAAATTGATTGTACCCTTATCTGTGAGGTTAAATAACCTGCAAAAAAGGGATTCTGAGCAGATAAATCCATTGCTTTAAACGTTCTTTGACATATTTGTTTCATGTAGTTAAGTATTCGGACAAGATTGATCCACAGGCATCTGCAGTATGTCCAGATTTTTTGTTTGATAAGGCCGCGGTATTTGGATTTGTTATTTCTTAGCGGGATTCCAAGTTGAAAGATGGTTGCTTCGACATTGTTTCTTGTGTGCAGTTCTTCTTCTGCACGTTTTTTCAAAAGACGCCGCAAGTGTGAAGCCCTTATTGCCGACTGGCTGAAGTAATAATAACCCGAAGAAGTTGTTATTCTCCATCTGTCTTCTTTGCTGTTTCTGAGCTTTTTGCACAAAACAGCCTTGGTTTGTTCACCTGTTTTGGTATCGGTAACCAGTAAGCCCCCAGGAGTCATTTCTAAATCGTACCTTGATTCAAAGCCCTGTATCCCCGTGAATACAACATCTATGTTTTCACAATACGTATCATTTGCAGGACTTTGATAAGCTCCATCAAGGTAAACCTTTTCCACCTCCTGCCCGGTCACTTCAACTGTAGCCTTAATGGCTGGCTCAACAAATGTTGTATCAGGTGTATTCGCCTTCTCAACAATAACATTGGTAATGAGGTTGAGTTGTCCTTTGTCACAAGTCTCTGTTACATTAACGCTATAACCTTTTACCTGCTGCCCCTGTTTATTTCGGTAAGCACTGTCGGGATCGTGAGGGGACTGGAGGCTTGATGATGATATTTCTTCTTTTCCACGAAGCTCAATCTGCTCATCTTCTATTACTTTATACTGCTCATTAAATACACGCTGAAGCAATTGATAAAGCTCAGTTTGGAGATATTCCAACCGATCCAGCAAATGAAAGATAAGAATACCGATAGCTTGGAGTCTGCCCCTAAGTTCATCTTTAGTACTGTGATACACTGTTTTGGATGATTCTTCCTTCATAAGAAGTTCCAGTTGCTTCCTGTGCACCACGAAGAGTTTTGATTTTGCAGACTTATCCAGTGACTTATAGAACATGCATAGTGTCTGGTGGATGATTTCATAGCGAGTAAATATGGCAATATTGCTGCCAATAAGCTTACTGTCCATGCGTATCTTGCGGCCATTGACATCAAACTCCCTGATCTGGCCGCTGGTTATTTGTGAAAAAACCTTTCCCATAAGGTCTTCCCCATATTGCTTCTGGTGTTCATAGATCCGTTTGCGAAACAGGTAATATGTCGATTCAACCGGCAAAGGATCATTCATGTTGAATAGCCCCAAAGAGCTACGCACTAACAAGTTAAAACGACAATGCTCAAACAACTGGGAGTCACTCCATGCAAACGATTCCTTTAAAATCATCATCCCAACCAATAGTCGTATCGAAGCATTGGGTGCGCCAGTTGTGTCATTAAACAAACAACTGAAAATAGATTCGTCTATACGCATGACAACCTGTTCCCTGAACTGGTTATGCCAGTGACCCTGGTCACTGTACTGCTTTAATGATGAACCCTCAAGCATGTTTGGCACACTAGAAAAGGCATCTAACTGTTTTTCTTTACTGGTTTTCTTAAACATCTTTACCGCTTAACTTATAGAAACAAATCTATCAAAAAAAAGAAAATCAATAAGAATTTATATTGTTGATATACTGTTATTTATCAACAATGTTTGACAAGAATTATTTAAAAATATTAATAACAACTTTTTTTATAAAACTGTCCATTGCGACTTTTCGGAGTGGACTCAACTTTTAACTTGACAAACTTTCAACTCTTTTTTATTCCCCGCACTCCCCTGAGAAGTAACCATTCTGACTTCCGACAATATCAATCGTGATTCCTGCCGGAGGGAAGGGCATGGTCCATATGCATATCCTGCCCAGCGACGGCATGTTGCGAAGGGAGATATTCTGCAGATAGTAATTCTGCGAGATGTCAAGCTCGGAAAGATTATTGTAATCGCACGACAGATGTACAAGGGCGCTGTTGTTTCTCAGGTTAAGACTGTTGAGCCTGTTGGAGCTGCAATCAAGGTAAGTCATGGAGGTATTGGCGGAGATATCCAGTTCTTCAAGCTCGTTCTCGAAGCATTTGAGGTTGGTCAGCTCCTTGTTGTTTGAGACATCGAGACTGGTAAGCCGGTTATTATCGCATTGCAGGAAATGCAGTTCAGCAAGTCCCGTAACATCGAGTTCCGTCAGTTCATTATTCCAGCAGGCCAGCCACTCGATGGCGTTGCAGTTCGATAAATCAATGGAGATCAGCGAATTCAGTCCGCACACCAGGTCCCTCAGCCCGCAGTTGCTCGTGACATCCAGCTCCCGTAAGTTGTTTGAGGTGCAGTAGAAGTATTTTAAGGCGGTATTGTATTCAAGATCAAGAAAGTCAAGATCGTTATTACAGCAGTCAAGAAACACAAGGTTGACGTTGATGGTAACATCAAGATATGGCAGGCTGTTATGTGAACAGTTCAGGAATCTTATATCAGGATTGCTGAAGATATAAAGGCCGGTAAGATTGTTGTAGCTGCAGTCGACATAGACAAGTTTCTCATTTGCCGTCAGGTCCAGAGTGGTCAGCCGGTTGGAGTAGCAGTAGAGAGTGTCGAGGTTGGTGAATGCCTCTATGCCGGTCATATCTACAATGCTTTTTGACGGGATGTTAAGTGTTGTTATAGCTTCAGCCTCTTCCGGCTCTATACTTCCGTTGTTATTCCTGTCAACTCCCTGTTCCGTCAGAGCCATCAGAAAGTTGTTATCGGGAATCTTAATAACACTGGATTCCGGATCATCCTTCCTGCACATGCAGAAGAAAACCACGGCCATGGTTAACAATAATGCTTTTATTCCCGTTCTCATCAGGTTCAGGTCAGGTAGTTTGATACAAATCTAATGGTTTGATATCCGATTGTCAATTATTATTCTGCAATTTTACGCTGCGCTGTCTTTATGCTTCGCTGTCTTGCTCCCTTCGGGCGCTGTCTTTACGCTACGCTGTCTTGGGGTCTGAACGCTGCGCTGTCTGGCTCCTTCCAGTCGCCGTCTTGAGGTCTGGACTTAAAGACAGCCCGCAGGGCGTTAAGACAACAAAGTGTTAAGACTTCAAAGACTTTGTAACGCTACGTTGTCTGATAAGTAGTGCAGGCGGTCTTATCTTTCAAAATATCTTATAGTACCCCATCCCACTGCAACACCGGCAACATTTGCCACAAGGTCAAAAATATTGAACGCTCTTGCCGGTACCCACAACTGAACAGTTTCCGTGACCACTGCAAGGAACAGGAGCAGTACGACAAACTTAGTAAGAGGCCGGTCTTTGAACAGCGACAGTCCTTTTATTTGTCCGGCCAGGAAGTACATGCATATAAGGAAGTAAGCTCCGAAGTGCAGCAGATGGTCGAGGCGTATGCTGAATGCTTCCGGGCCCAGGTGTATCCTGTTCAATGCCCCCGCAACAGGAACGAAAGCCGAGGCAAGCACCGCGATGTAACCTGTCCAGAAGACAATCCGGTATAATTTGAGGTATCTTTCCATTTTCATGCACCAAAGTAAGCAAATAGTTTGGAAGGATGCTCCCTTCGGTTTTAAGCTTCGCTGTCTTTATGCTGCGCTGTCTTTATGCTGCGCTGTCTTGCTCCCTTCGGGAGCTGTCTTTTAGTCTTGAACTCTAAACGCTGAACGCTTAACACTAAACGCTAAACCCGGAACACATGAACTCACCCCCGGCCCCTGGCTGCGAAGGGGTGAGGGGGAGATTGGGGGATGGGGGGATTTCCCCCGGAACCTGTTCCCATCCTCCAATTCTCCGTAGCTATTCTTAGAAAGCCATCTCCGCGATAGCGATACCAAAGCCACTCACGAGTGAACTTTCAACTTTGAACTTGACAAACTTTCAACTTTCAACTTGAACCTGAAACCCTTACCCTGTTCCCGGCTCTTTCGTAAAAAACTCATCCTTCGAGTTAGTAACAAGACATTTTACCAGATACGACAATGCCGCACTCAGTCCGGCTATCAATATCGGTCTGATTGTCATCCAGGTGAATATCGCACCATTGTTAAGGATCTCTATCACTCCGGTCAGTACCGAAGTCATGAATGCCAACAGAAAACCTATCAGTATATCACGGGCATTCAACGTCAGATATTTTGATTTTATGGTCATGTTGTTTTTTTGTTTCATGTTTCAGGTTTCATGTGCTTTGTTCCTGGAATGGAATCTTGAACCTCGAACTTTGAACCTGGAACCCTTTCCGCATGAACTCACCCCCGGCCCCTCTCTGCTTCGCAAAGAGGGGTGACTTTGTGAGAATCTTTATCTTTATTTCCCATCCTCCAATTCTCCGTAGCTATTCTTAAAGAAACATCTACGCGATAGCGATACCAAAGCCACTCACGAGTGAACTTTCAAACTTTCAACTTGACAAACTTTTAACTTTTACTCTTTCTCCAACACAATCTTCATATCCGTTCGTTCCCCTGCCGTTAGATTTACCGTTACATTCTTCGTTACGTATCCCGCTTTGAAGATGTTGACGTTATAGGTTCCCGGCGCCATGTTTCTGACATAGAATATCCCCTTCTCCGAGGTTTTCTTCGTGAGGACTACAGTGCCGGCATTCCTTCCGTTAAGACAGAAGGTGAAGGTGGCATTGCGGACGGGGTAGCCTGTGCCTGTCTCTGTGACGATAGCTTTCAGGGCAAAGGCTCTGCTGCCAGCGTCGACGAGTATCCGGGCTGTCTTGTAACCCGTGAAGATATCAGGCTTCGAGAGGGCTATGATCCCCAGCGACAGGTCGAGGTTGTTGATGGCGTTTTCTCCTTCGGGGAAGTATTCCGCCAGCTGTGATGTTGCCAGGCGTTTCTCAGTGATGCCTATCCTCGGACGGGTGAGGGCGGTGTTGAAGGCGGCAATAAGTGTTGCGAACGTTTGCAGTGCCTCCGGAGTGATACCATATGATATCAGGCTGTCGATGTTGGCCTCGACTCTGTCGTGGATTATCTGGGCATGGTCTTTAAGCGCCACCTCTGATCCCTTCCTCAGGCTGGAGGAAGTATAGTACACTTCGCTGGCAAGGGCCTGGTTGCCCGAGAAGGTCGCAAAAGCTGTTATCTTTCTCGAGAAATCGGCCGCCAGATCTGTGAGTTCTTTCTTAATCCGGGTCTTCTCCTTATACAAACCCGTCTTATTGGATTTCTGGTTCTCAGCAGCAGTCTGTATTTTGTTTATCGACTCCTGCAGTATCCTGTAATTGTCTGCGTATCCCGGCAGATCCTTCAGGGCAGCTTCATGACCTGTCAGGTAATCCCTCACCGCCATGAACATGTTCAGCTTGCGTTCTTGTTTTGCTGTCATTTCCGTTGATTTTTAGTTGTTAATAATAAATTGTTATAGAGCAAAAAATCTGTCTTTTATATGTATCATGTTTTCAAGTTCTTTGTTCCTTGAACCTTGAACCCGGAACTTTGAACCTGGAACCCTTTCCGCATGAACTCACCCCCGGCCCCTGGCTGCGAAGCAGTGAGGGGGAGAGGGGGGAAGGGGGGAAGAGGAGAGGGGGGATGGGGGGAATTTGAATCCGGAACACTCAACTCTAAGCCTCTTGTCTACTTTCCGCATGAACTCACCCCCGGCCCCTGGCTGCGAAGCAGTGAGGGGGAGAGGGGGGAAGGGGGGAAGAGGAGAGGGGGGATGGGGGGAATTTGAATCCGGAACACTCAACTCTAAGCCTCTTGTCTACTTTCCGCATGAACTCACCCCCGGCCCCTGGCTGCGAAGCAGTGAGGGGGAGAGGGGGAGAAGGGGAGATGGGGGGAATTTAAACCCGAATCTATATTTTCCCAACCTCCAATACCTCGTAACAGTTCTTAAAGAAACATCTCCGCGATAGCGATACCAAAGTTTCTCATGAGTGAACTTTCAACTTTCAACTTTGAACTTGACAAACTTTTAACTTTCAACTTTGAACTTGACAAACTTTTAACTTTCAACTTTGAACTTGACAAACTTTCAACTTTCAACTTTCAACTTGGAACTTCGAACCTCGAACCGTCCCTCCTTTGTCGACATCCCCCTATCGCCATATTGGTTTTCCCTATCGCCATATTGGTTTTCCCTATCGCCATATTGGTTTTCCCTGCTGCCATATTGGTTATATCTGTCGTCATATTGGTTATATCTGTCGTCATATTGGTTATATCTGTCGCCATATTGGTTATATCTGCTGCCATATCGATTATATCTGTCGTCATATCGGTTATACCTGCCGTCATATCGGTTATATCTGCTGACATAACGATTATATCTGTCGCCATATTGATAATATCTATCGTCATACCGATAATATCAGCCGACATATTGGTTTTCCCTGGTGACATATCGGTTTTCTCTGCTGACATATCAGTTTTCTCCACTGACATATTGGTTATCCATGCCGGCAGATACACTCTCCATATTGTTGCTGTCATATTGTCAACCGGGATATTCATTTCATTCTCCTTTTAAGTCGTTGTTTGTGTCCTTTGTGTTATCCTTTATACCCTTATTGGTTATTTAATTTTTTAACCACGAAGTGACGAAGGTTTTAACAAAAGCCCCGAAGGCTGATTCTGAATTTCACTGATCTTTCACGGAGATAAAATTACATTCCTCCGGGGTCATTGTCAATAACCAAATAGGGCTAGCCCTTTCGGGGGTTGTTACGCTCCCTTCGGTCGCTGTCTTCACGCTTCGCTGTCTTTGCCCTTCGGGCAGTCTTGCTCCCTTCGGTCGCTGTCTTCACGCTTCGCTGTCTTTTAGTCTTGAATAAACGCTTAACTCTAAACGCTGAACCCGGAACGCTTAACCCTTAACGCTAAACGCTAAACCCTGAACGCTTAACCCGGAACTTTAAACCTCGAACCTGAAACCTGGAACCCGTAATTTTATTTACCTTTGTTCCGGATTCCTAAGCCCGATGCCCGACTTCACCCTTCATACCTATAAAAGACTTCTTGAAACGCTTCTTTCAAAAAACTATTCGTTCCAGGCATTCTCGCAATATCTGAAGGAGCCTGCTCACAGATCCGTGATCCTGCGTCATGATATTGATGCAAAAAAGATGAACTCATTGCAGACAGCCCGCATGGAATATGAAATGGGCATCGTCGGGACATACTATTTCCGGATGGTACCGGAGAGCTTTGATGAGGATGTTATCAGGAAGATCCATAAGCTGGGACATGAGATCGGGTATCATTATGAGGACGTCAGCGCTTGTGCTGCCCGCAGGGCACCGAACCAAAAGAAATTACAGGATCAGTTAATGGCTGATGCCATTGAGAGTTTCCGGAATAACCTCGGAATCCTTCGCCGGATCGTTCCCGTTGAAACGATATGCATGCATGGCAGTCCGTTGAGCCGCCGGGATAACCGCCTCCTCTGGCAGTACTATGATTATCGCGATTTCGGCATATCAGGAGAACCCTATTTCGACCTCGACTTTGACAAGATTCTTTATCTGACAGACACCGGCCGTCGCTGGGACGGCGGATCAGTATCCGTGAGAGATAAGGCGATGAGGAGACAAAGGGACGAAAAGGCAGAGGAACTTAGAGACCCAGGGATGGAGGAACGCAAAAATGAAGAACAACGCGCAACAGTTTACCGTTTCAGGTCAACCTTTGACATAATCAATTCAGCCGAAAGCAACTCCCTGCCTGATAGAATCATGCTGACCATCCATCCCCAGCGGTGGACGGACAAGCCGTTTCCATGGCTCCGGGAGTTAATATGGCAGAATGTAAAGAATATCGGAAAGGCCATTATTGTTGCAGGGGCTAATGCAAAAGATTAAGTCTTGCTCCCGAACCGAAGCGAAGGGGAGAGGGGGAGATGGGGGGGGAATTGAACTTTCAGCTTGAAACTTTAGACTTTGAACTTTTAAATGAATTATAGTAAAAAAGAAACGCTCTTTTCAGAGCGTCGGGTTAAAGATGCTATCTTTAACGATGTTTTTGTCTTACAAAGATATACAATTTTATGAATTCAGCAAATAATACTTTCGAAAAAGAAAAAGTAATCGTATATGTTGATGGATTTAACTTGTATTTTGGTTTGCTTGAAGCCGGTTTAGATTATTGTAAATGGTTAAATATTAAAAAATTAGCAAGCAATCTTCTTAAGAAGAACCAGGAACTTATTGAAGTAAAGTATTTCACTAGCAGAATAAGCAATGATCCCGACAAACAGAAAAGACAATCTATCTATATTGAAGCCCTTGAATCTATTGGTATCAAAGTATTTTATGGTAATTATCAAAGTAATACAACGGAATGCAGACAATGTGGTAATATTTGGCCGGCTTTTCATGAAAAGATGACAGATGTTAATATTGCAACACAGATGATGATCGATGCATTTCAAGATAGATATGATATGGCCATGTTGATTTCTGGTGACAGTGATCTTGTTCCTCCAATAAAAGCCATTCATGATCTGTTTAATAAACGGGTTTTTGTTGCGTTTCCTCCAAAGAGGCATAACTATTCAGTTGCCCTTGTAGCAAAAGGATCGATGACGATTGGAAGGAAGAAAATAGTGGACAGTCTCTTTGAATATGAGGTCGTTAAAAAGGATGGATTCATTCTCAGGAAACCAGTAGAGTGGAGATAGAGTTTTCGTATTCTGCTTACGATCATACTCCCTTTGGTCGCGGTCTTTGCCCTTCGGGCAGTCTTGCTCCCGAACCGAAGCGAAGGGGAGAGGGGGAGATGGGGGGATGGGGAGACGAAGAAAAGCACAGGGTTCAGTGACAGGTCTTTTAAGTCTTGCTCCCTTCGGTCGCTGTCTTTATGCTTCGCTGTCTGGCTCCTTTCAGTCGTCGTCTTTTAGTCTGTCGATGCCTGAAATACGTTGACCTAAAAAACGGTTAACAAGATGGGAAAAATAAGTTATTTTGATCACGAAACTAAGCCTGATTTCCACAGGTATTTCAGTGAAGATTTCAAGAAGAAGAAAGTAAGGGAATTAGAGAGGAACATTACATCCATTCCCGATATTTGCAGAACCTACTCAGTGAGCAGGACATCAGTTTATAGGTGGATTTATAAATATTCAGTAATGGCAAAGAAACAAGTTAAACAAGTAGTTGAAGCCAAGAGCGATACGCAAAGGATAAAAGCTCTTGAGGCTCGTATTAAGGAGCTGGAAAGGATAGTTGGTCAGAAACAACTATTACTTGAGTTCCAGGACAAAATGATAGAGATAGCAGAGGTTGATTATGACGTTGATATTAAAAAAAAAATAGGTTCAAAACTCTCGTTTGGTACCACTTCAACCGGCAAGAACATGGGAGGAAGTTAAAAGATCTCTTTGAAGTATTAGGTATAAGTAAACAGTCATTTTATCAGATGTTAAAACGTCGGAGATATAAGCTTGAGGAGCAGGAGCAGTTGATCCCGTTGATCAATGAGATCCGCCGGGATCACCCCCGTATGTCAGCCAGGGATATCTACATAAAGCTTAAACCGAGCTGTATGGGGAGGGATCAGTTTGAACGTTTTTGTATGGACTCAGGTTACAGGATTAAAAAGTTAAGGAACTACAGGGTTACAACCAACAGTCTTGGCGTGACCCGTTTTCCGAACCTTATAAAGGATCTTCAGGTTACAGGTGTCAACCAGGTTTTTGTGAGTGACATAACCTACTTTGATATTGGTTCCAAGACTTATTATCTCACCTTCATTATGGATCTTTTTAATCGAGAGATAGTTGGCTGGTCAGCCAGCGATAATCTTCGAACAGAAAGCACCACGTTACCGGCATTACACAGATTAATAAGAGAACGCGGCAGGGTCAATTTAAAGGGTGCTATCTTGCACTCAGATGGAGGGGGACAGTATTACTGCAAAGAGTTTAAGGAACTCACAAAAGAATTGGGAATGAAAAATTCAATGACTGAAGGAAATGTATATGAAAACTCCCATGCAGAAAGGTTAAACGGCATAATAAAAAACAATTATCTTTACCCGTATGGTCCTACAGACCTGGTCTCTCTGAGGAGACTGCTAAACAGGGCTGTACATATGTATAACACTGGAAAACCACACAAAGCATTGGGAAAATTAACACCAAAGTCATTTAAAGATACTATTGATAACGAGGATAACTCTTCGAGTAATCTCCCGTTATCAACAGTAAATCATCATCAGAATTTTAATTATAAAAGAAGTAAATTAAGTAATAAAAAAGTCAACGTTATTTAGGCATTGACTGTCTTAAACGCTTAACCCTAAACGCTTAACCTTGAACCACCTTTCTGCTTCCCGCATGAACTCACCCCCGGCCCCTGGCTGCGAAGGGGTGAGAGGGAGAGGGGGGGAGGGGGGAATTAACCCCGGAACGCTAAACGCTGAACCCTGAACTCTAAACGCTTAACGCTAAACGCTTAACGCTAACCCCTAAACCCTAAACCCTAAACGCTAAACGCTGAACCCTGAACCCTAAACGCTTAACTGGAACTTCGAACTGCCCTTTTCTTTCCCGCTAACTTCTCATTTTTCCAAACATTATTTAAGGAAATATTTTGTTTTCTCCCAACATCGAGTAAATTTGTTACTCAATAACCTAACCTGATGCTCGACAGTATAGTCACATCCCAGACCCGCATCAAGCTGTTGAAGAAGTTTTTCCTTAACAGCAGTACCAGGGCTCACCTTCGGGGTCTGGAGTCGGAGTTCGGGGAATCGTCCAATGCCATACGTATTGAGTTGAACCGCTTTGAAGGAGCCGGATTGTTAAAATCTTATCCCGACGGAAACAAAAAGGTTTACCAGGCCAATTCGAAGCATCCACTTTTCCGGGATATTCATAACATTATATTAAAGGAGACAGGCATTGACCGTGTGATAGAGAAAGTGATACACCGGCTTGGCAATCTCGATTGTGTTTATCTCACCGGCGATTTCGCCCGGGGAAAGGACAGTCCCGTGATAGAGCTGATCCTTGTGGGGGCTGATATCGACCGTGAATATCTTGCTCGTAAAATTGTGCAGGCAGAAGATATGGTTGGACGGAAGGTTAGTTATATTGTGCTCGAACCTCATGAGGCAGAAAACCACCTGGCGCATTTCAAGCCGGCGGATCTTCTGCCTTTGTGGAAATGTGACGGAGAGGACGTGGGAAGGGGAGAAGAGGAGAAAGGGTGAAGGGGGGATTTTAACCAGGCACTTGGAACCTTGAACCCCGAACCTCGAACTTTGAACTTTTAACAGTTATTCGGACAACGCTCTGTGACTGACGGGGCGGAAGCATGCCTAAACTTAGCGTAAATGATAATCTGATATAAAGTCTTTGAAGTCTTAACACTTCGTTGTCTTAACGCCCTTCGGGCTGTCTTTAAGTCCAGACTCCAAGACAGCTCCCGTAGGGAGCAAGACCCCAGGACAGCGCAGCGTAAAGACAACGACCGAAGGGAGTAAGGCAGCGTAGCGTAAAAATGAGTACAATAAAAGAGTTTGAGGATTTAGAGATTTGGAAGTTAGCACGGGAGTTGCTAAATATGATTTATGACGATTTCAGACATTGCAAGGATTATAACCTTAAAGATCAGATAATTTCAGCCGGACTTTCAATAAATAACAATATTGCAGAAGGTTTTTCCCGGGACAGTGATAAGGAATTTAAGCAGTTTCTAAACATATCCAAGGGTTCAATAGGTGAAGTTAAAAGTATGTATTATACAGCAGAGGATCAAAAATATGTTTCTACAGAGATAGCCCTTGACCGCAGAAACAGATGCAAAATATTGAACACTAAAATTACTAACTTTATATTTTATCTTAAAAAGTAACGACCATAAGACCCCAAGACGGCGACTGGAAGGAGCCAGACAGCGTTATATAGTCTTAACACTTCGTTGTCTTGACACTTCGTTGTCTTAACGCCCTTCGGGCTGTCTTTAAGTCCAGACTCCAAGACAGCTCCCGCAGGGAGCAAGACCCCAGGACAGCGCAGCGTAAAGACAGATACAATAAACCAATAAACCAATAAAAAATGAAAAACCTCCTGATCCCAATATTTCTTATCTTAATATTGTTAAACGGTTGTACCAGTCAACGAGACCTCGCTTATTTCACAAACCTTCCCGAAACCGGTGGCGAGCAGTTCTTCCCTATGGACATCCCCGATTACAAGATACAGCACCGCGATATACTTTATATCACAATCAAAGCCATGACACCCGACGGGACGATCCAGGATTTTCTGGCTGCATATGGCGGCCGTACAGGAACGGCGACATACGCTTACACCGAAGCCGGACAGTACCTTTATGGTTATGATGTCAGTCCTGATGGTGAGATACTTGTACCGGTGCTTGGAACAATAAAAGTAGGAGGCAGCACTCTTGAGGAAGCGCGAAAAACAGTTCAGGATGTTACAGACAGGCATTTCAACAATGCAACAGCAGAATGCAAGCTGTTGAGCTTTAAGTTTACAGTGATAGGGGAGGTTCGGGCGCCCGGAACTTATATCAACTACAACAATTACCTTACCGCTCTTGAGGCAGTCGGTCGTGCAGGCGGCATAGGTGACTACGGCCGGCGCGATCAGCTCCTGGTAGTCCGTCCCGTGGAAGGCGGAACAAAAACCTACACCCTTAATCTTCAGGATAAAGCAATACTCTCCAACGAAGCATATTTCTTGTTGCCTAACGACGTCGTAATAGTTCAGCCGCAGGATAAGAAGATCTTTAATCTCAACTTTCCAACCTTCGCATCCATATTGTCGGTTACTACTTCTTTGATTACAACAACGCTTTTGCTGGTTAATTACTTTGGAAGCAAATAAACGCTAAACACTTAACTCTAAACGCTAAACCTTGAACCTCGAACATTAAATCCTATGAACACAAACCCCTCAAATAACTACTACCCCCAGCCCGAAGACGAAAGCATAGACATTAAAAGATACATCTCGCTGTTTATAAGCAACTGGTACTGGTTCGCCATTGCCCTCTTCATCTCTATAAGTATCGCTTATGGAATTAATCGCTGGTCGGAAGAGGTGTACACAGTGTCTTCAACCATGTTAATAAAGGATGATCAGTTAGGTGGCGGCACAGCAGAACTCTCCAATATTTTTCCGGGCAGTAAGGCATTCAGGAGTGAACAGAACCTGAAGAACGAGATCGGGATCCTCAGGTCCTTTAGTTTGAATTACCGCGTGATGCAGGAATTGCCTGATTTTCATGTAGTTTATGTTGGAGTGGGGAAGAGGGGTATAGCGGAATCGAGAATTTATAACAATGCTCCATTCAGAGTGCTATACGATTCTCTTCAAAACCAGAGGATCGGATTGCCTGTTAATATTAAAATTTTGTCAGCGAACAATTATCAGCTCGATATTAACGGAGATCTTAAGTTCAGTAAGACTCTCGCTTTTGGAGAGAGGTTTAATGAAATGGGTTTTGATTTTTCGATTGTCCCTGCTTCTGAATCATTTACTTATAATCCTGATGCATCCAATAGGTACTATTTTTATTTTGCGAGTCCTGAAGGATTAGCCAATCAGTATCGTGGCAAACTCAGTGTTTCACCAATAGAAGATGAAGCAACTCTAGTTACACTATCTGTAAGCGGTTTTGTTCCCGGGCAGGAGGCTGATTATCTGAACAAGCTGATGGAGGTTTATATACTGCAGGGTCTGGAGGTCAAGAATCAGACTGCGGAAAAGACCATTGAGTTTATTGACGCTCAGATTGGGACAATCTCCGACTCATTGAAAATTGTGGAAAACAGTCTTGAAAATTTCAGACTTTCCAATAAGCTCGTTGATTTGAGCCGTGAAGGTAATCACATACAAAACAGGCTGGAGAGTTATGAGAATGAAAGCAGTTCGCTTTTGCTTCAGAAAAAATACTACGAGTATCTAAAGGAATATGTTGATTCCAGGAATGAGACCGGCGATATAGTCTCGCCGGGTGCAATGGGCGTTAGCAATGCTCCCCTTGAAAGGATGGTTACCGAGCTTGCGGCAATGCAGCAGCAAAAGAACAAGCTGAAGCTGAATATATCAGAAGACCTTCCGGCAGTGACTTCTTTTGATAATAGCATTATGAATGTAAAAGCTCTTATTGCAGAGAACATAAGCAGCAGTATGATCAATCTTGACAATGCTATAAAAGAGGCAGATCACAGGATCTCATTGGTGGAGGCTGAACTAAACAGGCTTCCGGGTACGGAAAGAAGACTTATAAATATTCAAAGGAAATTTGACCTTAATAATACTGTTTACAACTATTTGCTTGAAAAGAAGGCTGAAGCAGGTATTGCAAGGGCATCTACGGTTTCTGATAACAGGATCATAGATTATGCACAAACCTTCAACTCATCACGCATTAGTCCAAAGCCAAGACAGAATTATTCCATGGCATTGATATTAGGATTACTGATACCGGCAATTTTGATATTGGTAATTGATTATTTGAACAATAAGATTATAGATAAGAAGGACATTGAAAAAGGCACGAAAGCACCTGTTTTGGGGTATATAAGTCATAACAGCCTTCAGACCGAGATCCCGGTTGTTGAAAAGCCCGGATCGACTCTTGCCGAATCATTCCGTTCGGTCCGCACAAACCTGAAGTATTTTATAAAGGATACAAAAAATCCTGTCATATCAGTTAGTTCTACGATTAGTTCCGAAGGAAAAACATTCATTTCAATAAATCTTGCAGCAATAATAGCATTGAACAATAATAAGGTTCTCCTGGTCGGACTGGATCTGAGAAAGCCGCGAATCCACAAGATATTTGGGATCGATAATGACAACGGTATTAGTAATTATCTTATCGGACAGGAGAAATTTGAAAACATTATTTTTGAAACTGGAATAGAGAACCTCTGGTACACACCATCGGGCCCGGTTCCTCCAAACCCGGCAGAGTTAATAGACTCTCCAGCAATGAAAGACTTTATTAATCAGGCAAAAAAGCAATTTGATTATATAATCATTGATACACCTCCTGTTGCAATTGTAACAGATGCACTTCTTGTTTCACCTTTAACGGATTTTTATCTTTTTATTGTCCGGCAACGCTATACCACTAAAAACACCCTTGGCCTTATTGAAGAATTGTATCGTAATGAAAACATCAAAAGCCTGGGAATTGTTATAAACGACATTAATATATCAGGTTATTACGGTTATGGCTTGAGGTACGGTTATTCTGGAGGTTATGGCTATTCTTACGGGTATAACTATTACGGTCATGGATATTATGGAAAGTACGGATACTCCGATAAAGCAAAGGGATATTATGTCGAAGAATAAAGTTTACTTAATAATATTGATGATTGTAATAATTTATACAAAGAGTTGATTTTTAAATAAGCTAAATAAAAAATGTTGATTTCAAAGCTTGCTCGGAGTTACTTTACATATATTTAATCTTAAGATATGATCTGAAGTTATGCTTAATAATAAAACAATTGCAGTTGTAGTTCCTGCATTTAATGAGGAAAAACAGATCGGATTTGTTATTGAAACCATGCCTGATTTTGTGGACAGGATTGTTGTTGTTAACGATAACTCAACAGATAATACTGAGAAAATAGTAAAAGAGTATTTCACGACAAGGCATAATTCTTCAGAGATACTTTTAAAGAAGAAAGAAATAATTCGGACCTATCACAACGAATCTGAAATATTTCTTGAAGAAATGAACAGGAAGGAGATTAATCTTTTTACACCTTCAAAAATTGTAAATGAAAACTTCGAGACTGACAGAATTATATTAATCACAAATTTTAAAAATGCAGGTGTTGGCGGGAGTATAGCAAGAGGATATAAATGGTGTAAGGACAATGAAATAGACTGTACCGCAGTTATGGCTGGAGATGGTCA
The DNA here is from genome assembly GCA_040769065.1 of Bacteroidales bacterium. GTDB lineage: Bacteria > Bacteroidota > Bacteroidia > Bacteroidales > VadinHA17 > LD21. The sequence continues at coordinate 2,213,317 of JAXGLU010000001.1, read as the reverse complement.
GATGGACCCGGAAGAATTAGATTCAATTTGCAGACCTGTTGTAGAAAACAATATAGATTATGTTAAGGGAAACAGATTAATTCATGGGAGTGCTAATTACTTCATCCCAAAAGTTCGTTTTTTCGGAAATTCTATTTTATCATTGATTACAAAGATAGCTTCCGGATATTGGAGAGTTTCAGATACACAGACAGGTTACACGGCAATTTCTTTAAATGCATTAAAATCTATAAGACTTTACGATATTTACAAGAGATACGGGATGCCAAATGACATGCTAGTAAAATTAAATATGAGTTATTGTACAATTAGAGAAATTCCAATTAAGCCTGTATATAGAATTGGGGAAGAATCAAAAATGAAGATATATAAGGTTATACCCAAAATCTCATATTTGCTTTTTAAGTCTTTCTTTAAACGTATTTGGATTAAGTATTTTATAAAAGATTTCCATCCGTTGTTTATTCTTTATAATTTATCTTTTTTATTATTTTTAATAAGTATTCCTTTTGCAGTTAATATTCTTGATTATCTGTTTTTAACTAATACAACAGAAAAACCAATTTTAAATTCACTAATGTTTATGTTTCTAGTTGTGAGCGCCACCCAATCATTATTGTTTGCCATGTGGATGGATATTCAAGATAATGAAAGGCTCTATAAATAATTAACAGGATGAGGAAAGAACTTTGGCAAGAAACTCGAATACAAAAAATAATGGATAAAATTGATATTTTATTTGCCTGGACGAGATTATTTTATCCGAAGTTTAAAGGGATGAAGAATTATTATTTATTGTTCTACTTCCTGCCGCAAAAAGTTCTTAGAATAAATGGCACGTGTTTTTGGCCAGTTCATTTTACATCTAGGGTATTATTTTCAAGAATGATTCAAGTAGGAGCTAATAGTGCTCCTGGATTAAGTAATGGTTGTTACATTCAAGGTAAAAACGGAATAGTAATTGGAAGAAATTTAAGAATGGGACCAGGGGTTGGGCTTATTAGTGCAAACCATAATCCAGATAATTATGACCAATGGTTAAAGGCAGATAGTATTGAAATTGGAGATAATGTTTGGATTGGAATGAATTCTGTTATTCTTCCGGGTGTAAAAATAGGAAGCAATGTAATTATTGGTGCAAACTCTGTAGTAAATAAAGATGTTCCATCAAATACTATAGTTGCAGGAAATCCTGCAACTATTATTAGAGAAAAAAGTAAATATCAAGGATAATAATTGAAAAAGTGGTTTAATTATTTTGTTTATGTTTCAATTATTTTTTTAATAATTGCCTTAATCAGAGGGAATTATCTAAAAGTTCCTATTGTATATAATTATTATTATTTAGTTTTTAGTATCATTTTTGTCTGTTTGGGATTTTTATTTGATGCTTTTTCATGGTACAAAGCTTTAGTGCATTCAGGTTATAAAGAAGTTAAATATGATAAAGCAGTTATTAGTATGGGTTTATCGATTTTTGGTAAATACATACCTGGTAAAGTCTGGCTTATTATTGGGAGAAGTGCTTACATAGCTCGCAGGTACGATCTTTTAGAACGGGATACTTCTGCTATTTCATTAAACGGTCAGTTCATATCAACCTGGATTGGATTAATGATTGGGATTATTGGATTATTATTTATTAGATCAAAATTTTATTTACTAGAGATATTATTTTTATTTTGGATATTCCTTTCAGCCTTAATCTTTTCAAAGTTTTTTCATAGAATATTTGAAAAATTGTTTGAGAAGATATTTAAAAAGACTTTTAAAATTCCTCAGTTGAATTTTCGATCCGTTATAAAGGTAGCCCCTTGGTTTCTTCTGAGTTGGTTGCTGTGGTGTTGCGGTTTCTATTTTCTTTCAAATAGTTTAAGTCAGGAACCTGTTTGCCTTATTACCGGATTTTCTTTTGCATTAGCAGCCACACTCGGGTTGATTGCTTTAATACCAGGAGGCCTTGGCATAAGAGAAGGGATATTAGTAACATTATTAATCATGTCAGGTTTTAGTGAAAATAGTTCAGTTACAATTTCTGTAGCATCAAGATTATGGTTTCTTTTTGGGGAGACATTCATTTTTATTCTTGCTTTTTTCCTCGAAAAGAGGAAAAATATTTTTGAGAGGATAAACATTCTTTTTTAATATCGACATGGTTGTTAGCTTCTTATAATTATCAATATCTTTATACCTGTATTCTTTAATTCTATTGATTATTACTAAAGTGGTAGCTTTTGGGGTTCTTTTTTTGGTATAATGCTACCAATATTAAGACGAAATATTTTACAAGCCTTGTTTAATATATTAAGGATCAGATTGTTAATCAGTTTTAAAACATACGAGAATAGATTTTTGTTATTGCTATTTGTTCTTGGGATAATTTTACGCTGCATATATACCTATTATGTTTATAATAATGTCGGGACAAGTAATTGGGCAGATGATTGGGAATATTTGTCGATGGGTAAACAAATTGCTGATGGGAATTGGAATCCGAAAAAGGAAAATGCTGGATTTATGGTGGTCGGTCCTGTAATTCCAATCGTTGTTGCTCTTTTTACTCTAGTGTTTACTGAACCAGTTATTCCCTTCTTTATTTATAATGTTGTTGTTACGTCGTTACTAATTCTTGTATTATTTTTTTTAGGGAAAGAAGTATTTAACAAAAAGATAGGAACTGTATTAGCAATTTGGGGTCTTTTCTTTATAGAAACATATAAATATTGCCCTCACATTCTCAAGGAACCCACATTGTTTCTTTTGGTGCCGTTGACCATATTTTTTATTATAAGAACTTTAAATAAAGAGAAGCATAGTATCTTATATGTTTTTTTGGCATCGCTATCTTTTACCATACTTATTCATACCGATGAACGATTCTTTATTTATTTACCAGTATTTTTCTTGTTCTTTTTTCTTATTAAGCCTCCAAAACTATTGCGTTCTCTTAAAATGGCAAGTTTATGGTCAGCTTTTGTGTTATTGCTAATGGTTCCCTGGACTATACGAAATTATATTGTTTTTGATCAAGTTGTCATTTTAACACCACGAACAACAGCATTTACGTCCAAGCTATTTGGAGATAATATCTCGGGTATTGCATCACATTTTAATGATAAATTGGCAAAACAAAAGATAATTGATTATAGGAAAGAAGAAGCAATAAAATTCGGGGATCAATATAATGTTTTTCCTAGAGAGTATGGTAGTAAAGAAGCCCGCTGTAAAGCTTTTATAAATTTCTGGCAGCCAACATACTTTAAGGCAACCTTCATTCAATATGGCTATAGACCCCAGAAATGGTCTTTAGCACATAATATTTCAGGTTTACTCTTCTATGGAGTTTATTTACCTTTTTATTTTATGGGTTTTTTTCTATTGATTAAGAAGCAGAATTTTATAGGGTTATCTGTTGCCTTTATTCCAATTATTCATAGCTTGATGCATGCCTATATGGTTTGGCCTCTTGAAAGGTACAGATCGCCGATAACTTTTATTGTTGTTATGGTTGGCATTTGGGTTTTAACAGAAATGGGAAAACAAATTAAACAGAAATTTTCTTAAATGTAATCTAATTAAGTTGGATTTTTATTAGAGACAGTCTCTTAATTCTTATAACCAGCGTATTAAAGCTTCAACAAAAAAATCTAATTGATGCCTTAAATGAGTTTTGTTTTTCAAGTTTTTATCCTGCAATTTGGTAACGATAATAACAGATTGACTTACTCAGATAATAATAAACCACGAGGTCAAAACTTGATGATTATCATCCTAATCATTCGTAGCACTAATGGGTTCTCTTAAAAGTAAAACAATAAATGGGATCCTATGGAGCAGTATCGACTCTTTTTTCAATCAGGGTTTACTATTTATTTTTGGTATAGTATTAGCAAGATTATTGGCACCAAAGGAATTTGGTCTAATAGGAATGATCACGGTATTTATTTCTGTTTCGGAATCTTTTATTAATAGTGGTTTTAGTCAGGCTCTTATCAGAAAGAAAGATTGCACTGAAACTGATTTTTCAACGGTTTTCTATTTTAATATAACAGTAGGTATCATTTTTTTCGCAATTCTGTATTTTTTAGCACCTTTAATCAGTAATTTTTTAAATGAACCTCAACTGACTAACCTTGTCAGGGTTCTTGGTGTGGTTCTCATAGTTGACTCCTTAACTATGGTTCAAAGAGCTATATTGACACGACGGCTTGATTTTAAGCTCCAAACAAAAGCTTCCATTATTTCAACATTTTTTTCAGGAATAGTAGGGATAACAATGGCATACACAGGTTTTGGTGTATGGAGCCTGATTGCTAAGACGATCAGCAAGGCAACGGTTAATTCTTTTCTTCTTTGGTTGTGGAATAAATGGCGTCCTTTACTTTTGTTTAGTGTCAAATCATTTAAAGATCTTTTTGGATTTGGCAGTAAACTTCTTGCAAGTGGATTAATAGATACTATTTATCGTAATATTTATGATTTGATAATTGGCAAGTATTATTCAGCACAAGAGCTCGGTTTTTATACTCGGGCGAATATGTTCAAAAATTTACCTTCTAATCAATTGACCAGCATAGTAAGTCGTGTCGCATATCCTGCACTTGCGCAAATGCAAGACGATAAGTTATCTCTGAAAAGAGGATATAAAAAGATAATAAAAAGTACCATGTATGTTAGTTTCATTTTAATGGCCGGTATGGCAGCTGTTGCAGAACCCATGGTACTTACGCTGGTTGGAGAAAAATGGCGACCTTGTGTTATTTACCTTCAGTTGTTATGCTTTATAGGTGCAATGTATCCTTTGCATGCCATAAATCTTAACATGCTGAATGTTCAGGGTCGTTCCGATCTTTTCCTTAAGCTGGAAATCATAAAAAAAATCCTTGCTGTACCGACTATACTTATTGGAATATTCTGGGGAATAAAGGTTATGATATTTGGAATGTGGTTTAATTCCATTGTAGGATATTACCTTAACAGTTATTACTCTGGACGTCACATTAATTATCCCACTCGTGAGCAAGTTGCTGACATTTTACCTTCGCTTTTATTTGCACTGGCCGTTGGAACAATTGTGGCTCTGTCAGGGTGGTTATTTCCTTTAGCAAATTTTCCCAAGCTTATTATCCAAGTACTTCTTGGAGGAATTCTGGTATTTGGGTTGAGCGAATTGTTTAAGTTAAAGGATTATTTGTACTTGAAAGATATGGTGAAAACGAATATAAAAACTATTTATAATGCCTCAAAATAAGAATATTTACGTTACCCAACCATCACTTCCGCCATTGGAAGAGTTTACAGAGCTTCTCAAACAAATATGGAAAAGTAAGATACTTACCAATAATGGGCCCTTTCATCAGCAATTTGAAAAAGAACTGGCAGAATATCTCGGGGTAAAATTTCTTTCGTTGTTTGCAAATGGGACCCTTGCCCTGATAACAGCTTTGCAGGCTTTAAGGATAACGGGTGAAGTAATTACAACTCCGTTCAGCTTTGTTGCAACAACTCATTCACTATGGTGGAACAACATAAAGCCTGTATTTGTTGATATAGAATCTGACTATTTTACACTTGATCCTGAAAAGATAGAAGCTGCAATAACACCACAAACAACGGCCATTTTGCCTGTACATGTATATGGGAACCCCTGTAGGATTGATGAAATACAGAAAATTGCAGATACTTATGGTTTAAAAGTTATTTATGACGCAGCTCATACATTTGGTGTGAAGATAAAAGGGAATTCAATATTAAACTTCGGAGATTTGTCTATTTTGAGTTTCCATGCAACAAAAGTATTCAACACTTTTGAAGGCGGTGCAATAATTTGTCATGATGAAAATACAAAGAAGCGGATAGATTATCTGAAGAATTTTGGTTTTGCCGGAGAAACAACAGTTATAGCACCAGGGATCAATGCCAAGATGAATGAACTGCAAGCAGCTTGCGGATTGGTTCAGCTTGAACATATATATGAATATATTTCCAGACGAAAGGAGATAGCTGAATTATACAGGAAAGAATTATCAGGTGTTAAAGGAATAAGGGTTCTGTATGATATTGAAAGTGTAGATCATTCTTATACTTATTTTCCGGTATTAATTTATGAAAAGCTTTATGGTGAAAGCAGGGATAACTTATATGAAAGACTTAAAAATAACAACATTTATGGCAGACGTTATTTTTATCCTTTGATAAGCCAATTCCCTACTTACAGAGGACTGCCTTCTGCCAAAAATGATAACCTTCCGGTAGCTACCAGTGTGGCTGAACAGGTTATTTGTCTGCCAATCTTTCCTGATCTTGGGATGTCAAATTGTCACAAAATAATTAATATAATTAAAGATCAGTCTTTATGAAGGTGGCTATAATGCAACCTTATTTTTTACCATATATAGGTTACTATCAGCTTATTAATGCAGTAGATATATTTGTATATTATGATGATGTTAATTTTATAAAGCAAAGCTGGATAAACCGTAACCGAATTTTACTTAACGGATCTGAATATTTATTCACTCTAGAATTACAGGGGGCAAGTTCTTTCAAAAAAATTTTGGCAATTGAAGTCGGAAAAAATCGTCACAAACTGTTTAAAACAATCTGCCAGGCATATAAAAAAGCGCCTAATTATAAGATTCTAGAGCCTTTATTAATTTCAATATTTACATCAACAGAACAAAACTTATCAAAATTCATTATTCAGACCCAGCAATACATTGTTAGTTATCTAGGAATTAAAACGGTGTGTTTATTATCTTCTGAAATGAAAAAGGATAACACATTGAAGGGACAGGATAAAATAATTGACATCTGTAAAAACTTGGGTGCAACCACTTATATAAATTCAATTGGAGGGCAAGCACTTTATTCCAAAGAAGATTTTAATGAAGCAGGAATTACTTTAAAGTTTCTTAAAACTAATCCGATTTCTTACCAACAATTTAAACCATTATTCATACCCCAGTTATCAATAATTGATATATTAATGTTTAATTCTGTTGCTGAAGTTAAGTTTTTATTAAACAAATACCAATTAGTATGAAAACAAAGAAAGTATTAATACTTGGAGGAGGTGGCAATGCAAGTGTGATAGGTTATGCTATGATAGATGCTTTTAACAAGGGGCATAGGGAGTTGGAATTCTGCGGTTATATTAATGACAGAGATAAAGTAAATGAAATAGAAGGGTATCCTGTTTTAGGAGGTTTAAAGGATATTCCTGAGTTAATAAAAAGAGATTATTATTTCATAAATGCAATAGGTAAAATAGGAGTGCAGCAAGAAAGAATTACCCTGATTGAATCTCTAAAAATACCAGATAATAGATTTGTCACATTTATACATCCTTCTGCTTATGTTGCTCCAAATGTTAAGTTAGGTTGTGGATGTGTTATTATGCCAAATGTTAGTATATCACCCGGAACTTGTTTGGGCAAATGTTGCAGAGTGATGATTGGTGCGGTAATTGGGCATAATAATATAATAGGTCAATATTGCTTTTTTGCCGCAGCCTCCTGTACAGGAGCATATATTTCAATAGGAGACGGAGTGTTTATTAGTCTAAATGCAACATTAAGAGAATTTATAAAAATAGGTAATTACTCAACAGTAGGAATGGGAGCTGTTCTTTTAAATAGTATAGGAGAAAATGAAATATGGGTTGGAAATCCAGCAAAAGTTTTAAATAAATAATTATTTTACAATGGTTTATATGAAACAATCGACCTTGGGGTTGTATTTTGAAGATTTCATTGTTGGAGCAGAAATTAAACATACTCTGTCAAAAACTATATTTGAGAGCGACAATAATTTATTTAGTCTCCTAACGATGAATCATCATCCCTTGCATACAAATAAAGATTATGCGGCAAAGAATCAGCATGGGCAAATATTGGTTGTTGGCACCCTTGTTTTTTCTCTGGTTGTTGGAATAACAGTACCCGATATCAGCGGAAAAGCGATAGCTAATCTTGGATATGAAGATATTAAACATCTTGCCCCTGTGTTTTTAAATGATACTATTTATGCCAGAACAAAAATTCTGGATAAACGAGATTCAAAATCCAAACCTGACAGGGGAATAGTGTATGTCGAAACCATAGGTTATAACCAGGATGGAGAAGATGTTATTTCTTTTCGTCGTAAAGTTTTAATTAAAAACAAAACATAGCATAATGGATAATAATTACCTGATGAGGAGTCTGATGTTTGTTCCTGCGCACAACGACAAACTCATGAAGAGTGCTTCAAGGACTGATGCAGATGTTCTGTTGTTTGATATTGAAGACTCGGTAATGCCTGCAGAGAATAAACAAATTGCCAGAGATAATATTATAAAATATATATCGGAGGGATATTTTTCAGGCAGAAAGATTTTCCCCAGGGTTAATGACAGGGAAAGTGGTCATCTGCTTAAGGATGTTTATCAGCTTACTATCGAGGGTGTTACAGGTTTCATGTATCCAAAATCCAAGAATGGAGACGACATTTATTTTTTCGGGAAACTTCTGGAAACAATAGAATATGAGAAAAATATTCCAGCAGGAACTTTTAAAATAATTCCTCTTATTGAAACTGCAGCTGCTGTAATTAATATCCAGAGTATATGTAATTCATGTCCTGAACGTGTTGTTGCAGTTGCTTTCGGATGCGAGGATTTTGTTACAGATCTGAGAGGGATACATGACAGGGAGGGTAGCAGCATATTCACTGCCCGTGCCATGATCGCTATGGGAGCAAGAGCTAACGGTGTTATACCGATTGATACTGTACATATTGATGTCCACGATCTTGATGATCTCGAAAAAAACCTGATATTGGTAAAACAGCTTGGATTTGAAGGAATGCTGGTTTTACATCCTAAGGAATTATCTCTTGTACATCGATATTTTTCTCCTTCTGATGAAGAGGTTGAATGGGCTACCGAGATGCTTAAGCTGTCTGAAGAAGCTGTAAAAATGGGGAAGGGTGTTGCTGTGAAAGAAAATAAATTTATTGGTCCACCCATGGTTAAAATGGCTACCAGAATATTGCAAAAGCATGAATTGGTTATGAAGAAAGTTTAATTTTTTTGTGAGTTTAAATAAAACAAAAGATAGATAAAGCGAGTTTTTCAGGCTATATGTATTTACAATAAAGAGTGTTTTGACAATCTTCAATATTTGAAAGAGAGATTTGACCAATATGTAAAATGCAGTCTTGAGTAACAAAAAAGTTATTAATAAGAATTAATTTTGCTTTCGGGCATAAACTAATTATGCATATCCAATAAGATAAATATTGAATAACAATAGCATTGGGACTTGATTTGAGAAAACCAAGAATTATAGGTTATTATATACTATCAGGCTTTATTGGTTACTAAAAGCTTTTAAACTAACCCGGTCAATATTACAATTCCATAGAATATATTTTAACATAAAAAATCAATAAAGTTAAGCATACGGGAAGAGATAAAATCTTGTAAATGAACTTACGATTAACCAGCTTAATTTCTGTAGGTTTATATTATCCATATATATAATCTAGTAAGAATATCCATATGATCTATCATATATTTAATGCAAATATTTATCATCATGTACCACGTATGATTGAAGGTATATTAAGAAATGCTTCAGAGACTAATAAATTCGGGGTTGAGGAACATTTCTTTCTTTTACGTGATGAAAAAAAAGATTTCTCATCGTTGAGTAATAACCACAATAGTCTTAATCTTTATCTGAAGATTTTTCAGGACTATAAAACATTAAATTATAAATTTCTCGGTAACAGTTTAAGTTTTATCAAGTGTATGTTTATGATTGAGTCTGGTGACAGAATCATAATTCACAGCACACAAACATTGTTTGGAAGGAATAAATTGTTTTGGTTGTTGTTATTGATTATGGGTAATAATTTTCGCAAGAGGTGTTCAATTATTTTATGGGGAGTGACTGAAAGACAGAAAATATCCAACAATTTTTTTTCTGGCATTTTTTGCGTAATTAAAAGAAATGTTTTAAAATCTTTAAGATATGTTGTTACCCTTTCCTTGGACGATTCGGAAAAGATTAAGGATTGGTTTAAAATATCAAATGTTATTATTTCTGGCTATATTCGTGATACATATAATGAGTTTAAGGTATATACGAAATTAATTGATGAATCACAAGACTCTAAAAGAATTATGATTTCTCATAGTTCATTTAGTCATAATTACCATGTTGAAATTTTAAATCTTTTAGGACGCTTTAAGGACGAAAATATAGAAATCATATGCCCTCTTAGTTATGGTTCCATTGAATACAGGGAGATAGTAATTGGCCGGGGGAAACAAATTTTTGGTGACAAGTTTAAGTATTATGACAAACTTTTATCAAGATCGGAATATCACAATCTGTTGGCCTCAATTGATATTTACATTTCAAATGCGTTAATGCAAACAGGCTTATATGTTATTGCTTTTTGCATCTGTACCGGCAAGAAATTATATTTAAGAGGTAATAATTATAATTGGATGACACATCTTGGTTTTAAAGTTAATAATGTAAAAGAAATAGGTCAATTATCATATAATGATTTTATTAATCCAGTTGAGGATGATTGGCAAGCATCAAACGATCTATTAGCCAGTGAAGTGTTTTCTATCAAGCCCAAAATCGAAGATTGGAAGCTATTTTATAGTTGATAGGATTAATCTACTTCAACCCAACGAATATAAACAAGCTCAAGATGATCCATATTGACCGGATAACAAAAGTAATGCTTTATATGTTACTTTTATCGCCATTCTTAGGCTATGCATATTCAGTATGGTTCAGTTTACCCAAAACAATAACACATTTCTTTACATTCTTTTCAATTGGAATAGGTCTGATTTTTATTCTTAAGAAGAAACATACAATTATTCCATTATGGGCAAAATTTTTATTGATTTTTGCTTTATATAAATTGATCTGGAGTTTAATTATAGGTTCCGATAAGCATTTTCTGACAGTATTATTTTACCAGATTCGTGATTTTGCTGTATTTTTCATTATGATTATAGTTTATAGCACAAGCTTTAGTGACAAATTTATCAATCGGAGCATTACAATAATGAAGTTGATTGTTATACTAGCTGCTTTGGTATCGGTCCTTCAGATATTCAACATTGAGTTTTTGAATCCACGGGTTTATGCTGAGGATTCAGGTATTGATGGGAATATGTATACATTCAGAAGAGTATCCATTTTTGGATTTGTACATCCTGGCTCATTGGGGTTGGCCTTTATACCATTATTGTCTGTTTTAGTAGGGTATTTGCTTTATACAAATGACAAACATTATATCTTATATTTATTTCTTGGTATAATAGTTGCTTTTCTGTCAAATACGCGTTTTATTATTATTGGCTCAATAATAGTAACTCTCCAGATTGTGGCTTACAATAAATCAAGAATTAGAGGGTACATTAGGTATTTTATAATTTTCGGAATACTTATGTTTTTTGCATTAACCGCTTTGGATTATCTGGGCTATGATTTTAAAGAGTGGTTTAAGCAACGTCTTATGGTCGAGGGGAGTATTCAAGGGACTACTCGGTATAAAGCAATAAGCAACTTTTTAAGATTCTTCCCTCAAAAACCAATATTTGGTACAGGTACTATGACAGAAGAAATCAGAGAAGCCTCAAGAGCTGTAGGCAGCTCTCAAATACATGTTGGTTACTTAGCCATGCTTGTTTATTATGGATTAGTTGGTTGTTTTTTCCTTTTTGGATCATGGTTTTTATTGTTCAAACGATTATATAAAACTGCCCAAAAAACTAACTACTGGGGTTCTTTTTTCGGATTTTTAACTTTTTTGTGGTCTTTTGCTACGATGAATCTTGCCTTTTTATTGTTTAGTGGGATAATTTTCACAATGGTTTTTGATAAGTACTTTATAGACAAGGGAAATAGCTTTAAATATGTTGATATACAGGTTTAAGAACATCATATATGTGCTGTGAGTTATTTTAAACACCTTTTGGTCTTTTTTAGATGAAATGGCTAACTTGACTAAATTATAGGATCCATATTAAGAATTCTAATAAGATTGTTTGCGACTTGTAAACCTGTAATGCTAAAAAGAGCAGTGAAACATGAGAATTAAAACAGCCTTTTTTAAATATCAACATAATTGTGGGAAGAATTGTGAACGATATAAGTGGTTTAGTTTTTAACAAGTATTTATATTATTTTAGTCAAATACGCAGACGCATTATTTGGACTATTTTTTTCAAAACGGTATTGTTTTTTAAGGGGATTCGCATTGGTGCTCGGTGCCGTTTTTATGGAAAAGCTTTTTTTTATCGTTATCCAGGTTCAAAAATAATTATTGGGGTCAATTGTGGTTTTAGGTCATATTATAATTCAAATCTGATTGGAATCAACCACCCTTGTATTTTAGCAACCCATTTAAAAGATGCTGAATTATTGATTGGGAATAACTGTGGCTTCAGTGGAACGACAATCGGAGCATTTAAATCCATAAAAATTGGTGATAATGTAAAATGCGGGGCGAATACTTTAATTACTGATGGTGATTGGCATCCAAATGATTCTAGATCATATGAACCCAAAGAAGTATTAATTGGAGATAATGTTTGGATAGGGGAGGGTGCAAAAATACTTAAGGGAGCATCCATTGGCCAAAATTCAGTAATAGGGGCTGGAAGTATTGTTACAAGTAATATCCCTTCAAACGTTGTTGCGGCAGGAAATCCGTGTAAAGTAATTAAAACACTCTGATGCAGAATCTTAATTGTGTTTTTTTAGGGTCTTTTCTTTATCCTCATGGATATGCAGCTACTAAACGCAAACAACAGTTTTTGGATTATTTATTGCTTAAAGAAGTAAAGATCAGAGTCCTGATAACGCATAAACTAGCGAAAGGCAGTGGGATTAATGAAAATCAAGGTATACATAACGGGATACCCTATGAGGTAATCACGCCGAAATTGAAAAAAAATGTATTTGCTCCCATTTTTTTCATAATTCTGATCGTAAAATCATCTTACTTGATTATAAAATATCGGGAAATGCATTTAAGTAATGTTTTGGTAACATTCGGAATTAGTTTTGAAACACTTCCGGCATTAGTTTTTGCTAAAATGACAGGTTATAAAATTGTATTTGATATTGTTGAGGATTTTTCTGTATTAAATTATGAAAAGAACAAGATAGGAGGCTTTAAAAATTGGATTTTAAGAGTTTATCCTAATAGTTTTATAAAATACCTGGCAGATGGAATATCTGTAGTATCACTATTCTTAAAAAATAAATATTTAGATACCATAAAATATGTGCCCATAGAATTAGTACCGGTATCTGCTTCTAACCTATCGTTAAAGCAGAAATTTCCCAGAAAGAATAAATATTTCAGCCTATTGTATTCAGGTACTTATGGGGATAAAGATGGTCTTATGGTTTTGTTTAAGGCAGTTAGTAAGTTTGTTAAAGTTACTGATAATACTAAACTGATACTAACGGGAGATTGCCCTGACAAAATAAAACAACAAGTTTTCGAAGAATTTGGTTCTTTTGAAAATATTGTTTTTACCGGAAGATTGGAAGAGAATCAATATTATGACACTTTATTTTGTTCAGATATTTTGCTGATGACTAGAAATGCCTCGGATTTTGCAAGTGCAGGATTTCCCTATAAACTGGGTGAATATCTTGCCTCTGGTAATCCTGTGATTTGTACTAAAGTCAGCGATGTTGAACTTTATTTGAAAGACAAAGAATCAGCATACCTTATAGCTCCCGATAATTGTGATGAATTATTTGAAGCTATAGTATATATATATAATAATAGAGAAGAAGCCATAAATGTTGGATTAAAAGGGAGAGAAATAGCTTTGAAATATTTTAATCCGGAAATAAACAGTAAGATATTTCACACATTATTACTGAATTGTTAAATGATAACCGATTCTTTTTGGATGCATATTGATTTTTCTCTAAATGGTTCTAACGATTTATAAATTATGTGGGTACTAACAAATATTCCATTCGACTCAGGCGATTTTATAAGCTATAACTACGGGGATTATACTTTTAATTTAAGTGGAACAGATTTAGAAAATAAATTACAAACTCCACACTGGTTTTGTGATGGGCATTTCAAGTTGACCAATGACCATGTAGAGTTAGAGGGGTATGATTTTAAACAAGTTTATCTTGAGAATATATATAAAAGATTTAGTGATGATTTCATTCAGAAAATAAGTGGCAATTTTATCATAATTAAATTGGATAAAGATCGTTTCAGGATTTTTTCCGATAGATTTGGAATTAAGAAATTCTTTTACTGGAAAAAAGGGGAGTCTTTTATTATATCCGACAGTTTACCATTTGTCAGATCACTCTGCAATGATAAACCTTCAAAGGAAAATATTGTACTCTATTCTCTCATGTATCATTTTATTGGAGGCAGGACTTTTTTTGATAGTATTTATTATAATAAACCTGCTGAAGTAATTGAATATGAACACAAGAATTTATCACATTCCATATACTGGGTACCTGAAAGTCTCTTGAGTCTGCCGAAAAGAAATATATCAATAAGTTCGATAGCAAACGCGATGTCTGCTATCATAAAAAACAATATGGCCAACATTGATATTAAGCGCGTGAGTCTATCACTAACAGGTGGAGCTGATACAAGGAATATTCTTGCAGTATTTTTAGCGAATGGTTTACATCCTCATATTTATACTTATGGAAATCCTAAATCGGCAGATTGTCAAAAGGCTGTGGATATTACAAAAGGATTGGGATTATTACATTCAATACATGAAATTAATATGGATGCAGCTGTTTTTGAGAAGTATGCACGGATAATAATCAAAATGTTTGGAGGGTTAGCTTCAATTCATAGAGCTCACCGGCTAATTGCTATTGAATCTGAAAAACAGTATTCTGATTATATGTTTCTAGGAACATTAGGTGGTGAGTTCATTAAAGGCGTAAACGAAGGTGACTATATTATACCTTCAATTGTTTTTGAAAACTGGCAAAAAAGTAACTTTTCGTCTGATATTCTAAAAGCATATTTCAGCAAGAAATGTTTGAGATATAATGATGATATAGCTAATTATATATTACACTTTTTTAACGGGGAGCCGTATTTTCAAGGATCAGAAGTTGAACGTAAATTCAAATCATTGGCATACATTACGGCCCACTTGCATGATGCACAGGATATTAATCTTTATTTAACTGTAATGGATGATGTTTTCACTCCTTTTTTGGATATTGATTATCTCGAATTATTGTTTTCTTCAGAATATACATTTAACAGAAAAGAATTAATTGATAACCATTATTTGAAAAGGATTGAAAATCCAGTATTTGCAGCAAGGTTTTTAAAGGAAACTTACAAACCATTGCTTAAATTCAATTATTCAGGAGAACATCGCCCGTCTGAGGTTATTGTAAATAAATATTTGGCTGCCATTATGAAAGTAATCAGGCAAAAACTACGTCCGAAATACTTACCAAACTTTAGCCTTGATAACTGGATGGAAAAATTTGTGAAAAAAAATTTGCCTGTCTGTTATGATTACAATATCCTCAAAGAGACATTTAATCTGGATCTTCTTATGGATAGATTAGCAAACAGTGAGCATTTGCCTAAAGAGTCTTATTGGATAACATTTACAAATCCAATAATGATGCGATTTATAATTGAGGAAACGAACAGCTGCCAATGAAAATTGCAATACTCAGAAATGAAGATCCTGAATCTTCAATGAAGTGGCAGAAAGCTTGTGAAAATCTTAATATTAGTCACACCGTAATTAATTTAACTGCCTCAGATTGGTTAAAAGAAATTCAGTCTATTGATTTCGATTTATTCCTGCTGAAACCACCTGGAAGGCTCTCACATTTTAAAGCTCTTTATGATGAAAGGCTGTACATTATAAGCAAGATTTTAAAACTTAATACTTACCCTACATTTGAGGAATGCATTATTTATGAAAATAAGAGAGTATTAAGCTATTTTCTTGAAGCTAATGGGATACCCCATCCATCCACAAAAGTATTCTACAATAAGGAAGAGGCAATAGCTTTTGCCGGGAAAGCGAAGTACCCTTTGGTAGCAAAGACATCAATCGGAGGGTCTGGTTCTGGAGTTGAAATAATAAAGACAGCTCAAAATGCAAAGAAATATGTGGTTAAAGCTTTTTCAAAACAAGGTATTAAAAGACGATTCGGTCCCAACAGAGTGACCGGATCACCGAAATACTGGTTGAGTAAAACTTTAAAAAGTCCGTCATATTTTATAAAGCGGATTAATGAATATTTATCAATATATAAGCATGGGGAAAGAGATTATGTAATCTTTCAGGAATATATACCTCATGATTATGAATGGCGTTGCGTTCGAATTGGAGATTCTTATTTTGCACACAGGAAAAGAAAACTTGGAGACAAAGCAAGTGGAACTAAAGGGATTGATTATGTTAATCCACCTGAATCATTGCTGGATTTTACCAGGGATTTATGTATAAAGCATAATTTCAATTGTATGGCGGCAGACATTTTTGAAGACGGACGTGGGGGCTATCTTATTAATGAATTACAAACTATTTTTGGTCATGTTCAAGCTTATATTCTCTCGGTGGATGGTAATCCTGGAAGATTTCGATTTGACAAGAATGGGTGGTTATTTGAAAAGGGGGATTTCAATACCAACGAATCCTATGATTTAAGACTGAAAACCGCAATCGATCTTTATGGATATTAATAAAAAGGTATTAATACTTGTTCCTTCATCAACCGCCAGGGGGGGAATTACTAATTATTACCAGGTTCTTAGGAAGGAATTATCTGAAGACTTTGAATACTTTGAACGCGGTGCTCGTACCTGGCCCAATCGAAAAGGGTTAATTAAAGAATTAATAAGAGCCTGGAACGATTTTAAGAAATTTAAAACCAGATTATCTAAAGGAGATGTTGGATTAATTCAAACCACTACATCAATTAGTTTATCCACAACAATAAGGGATGGGTTATTTGTCAGATATGCTATTAAACTAGGTATTAAAACAATTGTGTTTTTCCGGGGTTGGGACGAATCTGCAGTGAAAAAAGCTATAAGGTATATTAACATTTTTAAATATTTTTTTTTTAAAACAGACAAGCTCATAACTCTTTCTGAAAAAGCAAAAAAAACTCTGGTTAAATGGGGTTATAAAAATGAGATTATTGTTGAAACTACTTTAGTTGACAAAGACTTATTGAACAACGTAAACGAAAGTTCAATAATCCATAAATATGAATCACTGAAAAAGTTAAAGAATAGTTTTAACTTATTATTTCTATCACGTATAGAGAGCCGCAAGGGAATTTATGAATTGCTGGAAGCTTATGATATTTTGAATCAATCTTCAAACAAAACCTTATATAAATATCTTTTGAATATTTATGGTGATGGTTCGGAATTAGAAATACTAAAGGGTTTGGTCAAATCTAAAGGAATAACAAATATTAATATACAAGGATATGTAGAGGGTTGTCAGAAGGAAACAGCATTCAGGGAGGCCCATTTATTTATTTTTCCTTCCCATGGGGAGGGCATGCCCAATGCAGTTCTGGAAGCTATAGGATTTGGTCTTCCGGTATTAACAACTCCGGTAGGAGGATTGGTTGACTTTTTTAAACCTGGCATAAATGGTTACTTCCTAAATATTAAGGATCCTCATGACCTGGCTGAAAAAATTTCCAAATCCTCTCTGGATCTGGATTTATTAATTGAGATGTCTCTTAATAATTTTAAACTGGCGAACCAGAAATTCAGATCAGATAAAGTAGCAGAAAGGATCAGGACAATTTTCGACAGAACCTTAAATAATTAGTATTAATGAATCAACTTACCCAACAGCTCAAATCTGGTAAAATGGAAATACTGGAAGTGCCATGGCCTCTGTTAAACAAAGGACAGGTTTTAGTGAGAAATCATTATTCAGTAATAAGTGCCGGAACCGAAGGAAAAACTGTATCAGATGCACGTAAGGGATATATTGCAAAAGCAAAATCGCGTCAGAAAGAAGTTAAAATGGTAATTGACATGATCAAATCGGAAGGTTTTAAGAAAACCTATGATTTGGTTATGAACAAACTTGAAGCACCTTCTCCTCTTGGCTACAGCTGTGCCGGTGAAATAATAGCAGTGGGTGATGGTATTTCAGACCTTAAAACCGGAGACAGGGTTGCTTGTGGTGGCGGTGGTGCATATCATGCTGATGTTGTTGCTGTTAACAGAAACTTATGTGTAAAGGTGCCTGATAGAGTACCTCTGGAATATGCTGCCTTTACTACGATTGCTGCAATTGCTGTTCAGGGTATCCGACAGGCTGATCTTCGAATTGGAGAGAATTGCACAGTTATAGGTCTCGGGCTTATAGGATTAATCACCATACAGGTTTTAAAAGCAGCAGGTATAAGAACTATTGGTGTTGATATTAACGAATCACGGGTACAGAAAGCAAAAGAAATAGGTGCGGATTTATCAATCAACAGAAACAATGCAGGTATCACCGGAACAATTATTGACTTTACCAGAGGCTTTGGTACGGATGCAGTTATAATAACAGCAGGAACTAATTCCATAGATCCTGTTGATTTTGCGGGTGAAATATGCCGTAAGAAAGCTAAAGTTGTAATTGTTGGTGCTGTGCCAACCGGTTTTGCAAGGGCTAATTATTATAAAAAGGAACTTGATCTGCGAATGTCTTCAAGTTATGGGCCGGGTCGTTATGATAGCAACTACGAAGAGAAAGGCAACGATTATCCGATTGGTTATGTACGGTTTACTGAGAATCGTAATATGCAGACCTTTATTGATTTATTGGCTGACGGCATAATTGATATTAAACCTCTAATAACACACACTTTTGATCTTATTAATTCACCTGAAGCCTATGATTTGATTCTTGAAAAGAATGAGTCAACCGTCGGATTATTGATTAAGTATGATTCTGACATTGAGGTATCTCAAACAATAACAAGCAACAAAATTGTTTCCGGATATAATCCATTAAACATTGGTTTTATAGGTGCTGGTAATTTTGCCCAGAATGCTGTCCTGCCACGGCTGAAAGGTAAGTGTAATTTCACGGGTATTGTAACAGCTGAAGGAAATATTTCAAGATATGTGGCTGAAAAATATGGATTTCAGTATTGTGCTGATAACGCGGAAAAATTACTGGAGGATAAGAACATTGGTACGTTGTTCATTATGACACGCCATGATTCTCATGCAAATTATGTTGCCAGATCATTATCTGCCGGGAAAAACGTAGTGGTTGAAAAACCGCTGGCAATGAACTATGATGAACTGGAAAATGTAAGGATTGCTTATATTGAATCTGGTAAAGGATTGATGCTTGGATTTAACCGCAGATTTTCTCCTCTGACAAATGTCATTATGAAGTCAGTTACCAGAGATCAGAAGAAATCAATCAACATTAGAGTTAATGCAGGCAGTGTACCACCTGATCACTGGGTACATGATCCTGAAATTGGAGGTGGGCGTATAATAGGTGAAGTATGTCATTTTGTTGATCTTGCTGGATTTATTGCAGGGAGTAAAGTCAGATTAATTAATGCATTTGTACTTGATGGGAGTCCGGCATTAAACGATACAGTTACTATAAATCTGGCTTATCAGAATGGGAGTATTGCCAATATAAGTTATTATTCAAACGGAAACAAGAATGTCCCTAAAGAGCGTATAGAAGTATTTACTGATTCAGTAGTTTATCTGATAGATGATTTTAGAAAAATCCTCATTTACAGTGAAAAAGGACTTAAACAAATAAAACTAAAAAATCAGGATAAAGGACATACAAAACAATTTGAGCTGATTTGCGAAGCATTATCGTCAGAAAAGCCGCTTCCTATTTCCTTTGAAGAGCTATATCATAGTTCATTTGTAACTCTTGAAATAATCAGATCGATTAAAGAAAAAAGATCAATAGAGATTTCAGGTTAATGACGGAAGTAATCCCGGCATCGCTAGAAAAACTTATTCAGTACTGTGAACAAGAAGGATTCATGGGTTATGATCCTTATGATACTCTGAATTCTTCTTTAAATTTTCATGCTTTTGGCAAATTAGGACCACTTCTAGCAATACAAATTCAGAAAAGAAATCCGGTAAATATCAGGGGAATGATCGGGATTCGTAAAGGCATAAATCCTAAGGGAATGGGTTTATTTCTGAAAGCCTACTCTATTTTGTATAAAAAGACTTTAAATAAAAAATATCTTGAAAAGGCAGATTTTATTTTTGAATGGCTTAAAAAGAATTATTCCATAGGATATTCAGGATATGCATGGGGATATAATTTCGACTGGGCTTCTCCCGGAAGTTATTTAAAAGCTTATACACCATCTGTGGTAGTTACATCTTTTGTGATTGATGGTATATTTGAATATTATAAGATAAAAGAAAGCAAAGAAGCAAGCGATATAATCAAGAGTAGTGCCTGTTATATAATTAATGACATTCCAATAACGCATTTCAATGAGGGTATTTCTTTTTCATATACCCATTTATCAAAAGGCTGTTGCTATAACGCCAGCCTGCTTGCTGCTGAGGTATTAGCTAAGAAAGATTTTATAAACAATACATCAGAATATACATCTTTGGTTAATGAAGCCATTGATTATGTTATTTCAAGGCAGTTGCCTGACGGTAGATGGAATTATAGCTTCAACACCGAAACAGGTAAGGAGAGAACTCAGATTGACTTTCACCAGGGTTTCATACTGGTCTCTCTTGATCAGCTTAACAGATTAATGGGATCTGCAAGAAGAGATATCTCGGAGTCTGTCAAAAAAGGCTTATTGTTTTATCGTAATAATCAATTTCTTGAGACAGGCCGTGCTTTATGGAGATTACCATTTAAATGGCCGGTTGATATTCATAATCAGAGTCAGGGAATCATTACCTTTTCGAGATTAAAGAAATATGGAAATGATTATCTAAGTTTTTCCCGGAAGATTGCAAACTGGACGGTAATGAATATGCATTCTGATAAAGGTTATTTCTATTATCGTAAGAATCCCTTTTTCACTAACAAGATATCTTATATGAGATGGTCCCAGGCATGGATGATGTTGGCTCTGGCAGAATTAATTTCAAATGAATAAAAACATACCGGGAGCCATAATAATTGAAGGGCATGTTCAGGGCTTAAGCAATACCAGATCGCTCGGTGAGGCAGGTATACCTGTGTATGTGGTTGACAAAACTAACTGTATTGCCAGGTATTCCAAATTCTGCAAGAAGTTCTTTAAATGTCCGGATTTTATTGAGGATTCATTTGTTGTTTTTTTAATTGATCTGGCTGAAAAGGAGGATATAACTGGATGGGTATTAATGCCATCAAATGATCATGCAGTTTTCACAATTGCAAAATACAAACAAAGCCTGGAAAAATTCTACAGGATAATAACACCTTCAAATGAGATTATTGGCAACATCTATGATAAATTAAAACTCATTCAGATTGCTGAGGAGAGGGGTATCCCTGTTCCTAAAACATATCTTGCCAGTAAATACCCGGTTGCAGATTCGGAGAACTTTTCCCCGGTTCTTATAAAAGGCAGATTCGGACTTTCATTTTATAAAACTTTCAAAAAGAAAGTTTTTCTGGCCCGTAATGAAGACGAATTAAAGAACATTCTCACTTCAATAAGTGGCCTTATCAATAATGACAATATCCTGATTCAGGAATTAATCCCAAGCGATGGATCTAATAAAACAGTATCATTTACAGCTTTTTCTGTTAATGGTGATATTAAATCATACTGGATGGGAGTAAAAGTACGCGAGCATCCCCTGGAGTTTGGCACAGCTACTTTTGCCAGAAGTGTTTATATAAGAGAATGTTATGAACAGTCAATCCCATTATTAAAAGCTTTAAATTATTCCGGTGTTTGCGAAATTGAGTATTTATTGGATCCCAAAGATAATAGATATAAACTGATAGAGATAAATGCCAGGACATGGCTCTGGGTTGGACTTGCAAAAGCCTGCGGGATAGATTATGCAAAAATGATATACAATTATGTCAACGGCTTGCAAAATATTTATCCGACTGAATATAACACAGAACTTAAGTGGCGTAATAGTTTTACAGATATTGCATATACAAGTCTGGCACTATTAACAGGCAAAATGAGCCTGAAAAACATATCCGAACAGAATAAAGGGGCCATTATTGATGCAGTTTTACATAATGGTGATAATAAGCCATACTGGGCATATATTTTTCTTATGGTGACTTTTCTTTTCAGGCGGTGATGACTATTAAATATTATTCTCCCAATTTTTCTTTTTTGTCATTGCTTAAAGCTTTGGTTATTCCGCAAGCTGAGTCTAAGCTAATATCTTATTTTAAAGCTTATACAAATAAAAAATTTGTCATTCTTACAAATTCCTGCAGATCAGCTCTATATGTTGCATATAAAAGTCTGGGTAAGAATGGGACTGTAGTTACAAGCCCTTTGACGTGCAATGTTGCTTTAGACCCTATTGTTGCAACCGGTAATCGCATTCTCTATACAGACATTGAAAAGGATAAGCTTACAATGATTTCTTCTGATCTTAATAAGCTGAAGGATGATGATGTAATAGCAATACAAGCCATCCATTTGGGTGGCTTTTTATGTAAAATGAGGGAAATAAAAAGAATAGCCGCTTCGAAAGGTATTTATGTAATAGAGGATTGTGCTCAGGGATTTTTATCATCTTTTAAAGGTATAAAACCCGGGGATTATAGTGATGTTGTTTGCTTTTCATTAATTAAAAATGCTTATGGAATAGGAGGTGGAATTCTGGCTACAGATGATCCTGAAATATATCAACGTGCTACTAATCTGATGCAAAACTTTAAGAGAGTTTCCTTTAGATTAGTTCTTTTTCGTATAGTTAGAAATCTTATAGAATCCCTAAGAGATATTAAGTTTTTTGATTTTTTGTATGATAGTTTGATGAAGGGAAGAAAAATATCAGGAGACTATAAAAAGTTGAATGAACAACCTTCTTATGAAATTCTACCTTCAAAATTAGGGATTAAGATCAACTGTGTTCAGATTTCCAAAGCAGCTGAGCTTAACAGAAAAAGAAAGATTAAGGCTGGTTTGCTTATGAAGAAGCTTAATGAAAAAGGTCTTATCAGTAATTATAAGGATATTTCAGGTTATGATTCTGCTTTTACAAAATTTTTTATGGTTAATCAGAATATTAAAAGTGAGGAATTTATAAGGGAATTAAATTATAAAGGAATTGAAGCCAGGCACCTTGAACATAAATATGGCCACTTCTATCAGGAACGTATAGATTTGTCGGGAAGATTTGAAATGATCTCTAATATCCTGGATTGTCATAATTATCTTGAATTGTATGATAGAATAGTGAGTCTCCCATTGTTTGAAAATATGGATGAGACGACCATTGATAAGATGGTTGAAATAATAAATGAACTAATTTGAGAATGAGAAAAACTATATGGTTTGATTTTACTAATGTCCCGCATATTAGTTTTTTGCAACCATTTATTAACCTTTTAGAGGGAAAGTATAATACTATCTTTTCATTACGTGACTTCGCCGAAACGGAAGGATTATTTAGAAAAAAAATCAATCAACCGTATTTTATGGCAGGTAAACATAAGGGAAATAACAAAGTGTCAAAGGTAATCGGAGTATTTGAAAGAGCACATTTGTTAAACAAAGAACTTCCGGATTTTGATCTGAAAATATCAGTTGGAGGAGATGCTTCGAATATTGTAGCCAAATGGAGAGGAAAAAAATCTATTACATTTGATGACAACGAAACAGCTCCGAACTGGCGTTATAGCCATTTCACTGATTATGCCTTCTGGCCAAAAGCTATTGCTGTTGAAAAACTTATCAGACAGGGATTTAAACTAAACAGGTTGTATCAATATGATGGATTTAAAGAGGATGTTTATATTGCTGATTATATACCTGACAATAATTTTTTGAATAAATTACCATTTAGCAGATATGTTGTCTTAAGACCGGAGAATATCCAGGCTAATTATGTAAATACAAAACAAAAATCAATTGTGCCGGATTTGTTGAGTAAATTTAATGAAGCTAATATCAATGTACTATTCCTGCCACGTTATAAAGAAGACAGAATCTATTCCAAGGGTTATAAAAATGTATTTATTCCCGAAGGGGCAGTTAATGGTCTTGATGCCTGCTATTTCTCTGATGCTGTAATTACCGGAGCCGGTACTTTGGCCCGTGAGGCAGCCTGTATGGGTGTTCCTGCTGTTTCTTTTTATTCAGGCAAGAATCTTCTTACAGTCGACAAAAAGCTTATTGATATGAAATGGATTTACCATTCCCGAAGTGCAAATGATATTTATCATTATTTCATTAATTCATCAAGAAAAAGAAGAAGTCTTGAAAGAAGTCAACAAGTTCAGGAAGAGGTAAAACAGAAACTTATTGAGGTTATTGATATTTTAATCTAGTCGATTCTTAAAAAATCAGCTTTGATAATAGTTTATGCGGATCTAGTATTTCAAGATGTGTTTTTCGAAAAGCTTATTAAGAACAAGAGCCTGTAAAAATTTTTAAGTCTTGCTCCCGGACCAAAGCGAAGGGGAGAGGGGGAGAAAGGGGGATGGGGGGATTTTCCCTTAAACGCTGAACCCTGAACCGAGACGAAGCCGAGCTCGCCGAAGGCAAACTTTAAACTTTGAACCGAGGTAATATATAATCCGGCATATCGTTTGTAAATAAAACGATGAATTCATTTATGATAATAATGAAAAACCTGTCAGGGAGAATAATAAAACTCTTATTGATGTTGCTGATAGTTGCTGTTACTCTTGAATCATGTTCAAAACGCAGCTTTGGATGTTATCGCGGTTCCAACAGGATGCTCAGCGAGCCTCCAGAAAAATGGAAAAAACCAAAACCCAGATATAGGGATACTGGTAAAAAGAGGAAAAAACATAATGCCCTTCTTTTACCTTCTATACCGAATACCTTTTTATATAGTCCTGAAACACACAGACTAGACACCTAAGCTTGAAAATTCCCACTTCAGTTAAGCCCTTAAGCGGTAATCCTCCCTAACGGTTGGGGTCTTGCTCCCGGACCATAGCGAAGAGGAGAGGGGGAGATTGGGGGATGGGGGGAATTTAAAACCCGGAACGCTAAACCCAGAACACTAAACGCTGAACCCTTAACTCTAAACTCTAAACTCTAAACGCTTAACGCTAAACCCCAAATTCCCCTGTATCCACCCATTTCATATCAAGGATCGACCAGAAGTCGAGTGCCAGTCCGTACCTGACATAATCGTATGGCAGCCAGCCATATCCTTCCTCTCCCCAGCCTGATCCCCAGGAGTTGCGGATCAGAAATGCCCCTTTCGTCTCCCGATTGTATTTCGTGTTCCTGATGATGCGTTCATCGTCATAACCCGCAGCCATAACGGCATGCCCCCACATGGCCGTTTCTTCATCTCCCGGAAAAGGTATGTCGCCCGGCCTCCCGGAACTTTCAAATGAGTCAAAGCCCCAGAATCCGAACATCGACGGGATGCCTGCTTCAAGATAGGTCTTTACCGACAGGAGGACTTCACTGGACAGGATCCCTGATCCCTGCGGATCGTGACAGAAATATTTCACCGACTGGTAGTTCCCGGCCATGGAATACAGAAAGCTGTCAGGCTCTTTATCATAATCCTTAACATTGTAGGGCCAGTACTTCTCTTCAGGTATGCCGAAGAGCGCCAGGGCTCCCATTGTTGCTCTCAGCCAGGCTCCCGTATCTCCTTCAACCTGCATAAGCTTCCTGGTGGTCTTGTACAGGAAGAGCCTCGAAGCTTCAAGATGCTTCCCGAAAGCCCTTCTTTCATAATACTCCACAACCCCTGCCCCGGCATTGGCAGTGCATGACCCCAGACTCAGCTGGTCTTCAACGGGAGAACACCACTGCCTGAGATCGGCCGATGTACTCAGCTTTCTCTTCTTGCTTCCAAGTCTGAGCTTCCTGTTAAAAGCCCTTATCTCGGGATGGAAGCTTGGATAGTCGCGCAGGTCAGGCACCGGGGCAAGCCACCCTGTGCCGGCTGGTTCTGTACGGCCGCTTATCTTTACGGCTCTGTTGAGTAATAGTGTTTTCATCTGTATATAATTTTTATTTCAATGGTCAGATGGAACCGCACATGATTGAAGATGAATTATTTTCATTGGTGTTTGTGATTTGGATCAATCATGTGGGTTTTATAATTATATGTGTTTGTGTTTGAAATCAATCAAACGGGATTCATAATATTGGATCGCTTAAGCTCCTGATGTATTTGTTATACGTGATTATAGCTTCAATAAGGTTTACCACATTAAGCTTCCTGTATATATTAGCCTTGTGGCATTTTACAGTATTGATGCTTAAATTGTATTTGTATGCTATCTCCTTGTGCTGCAGTCCTTTTGCCAGAAGATAAAGCACTGCCAGCTCGGATTTCGTGAGCATACTGTCTGTAACCCTGACCAGGAGCAGTGAATCATATCCATCCTCATGGCCATTCTCTGTCGCGGAATTTTCTCTTTTTTCCTCTTCCAGAAGATCCTTTATTTTCAGGCCAACTATTTTCTTTTTTGGTGGCATGGCGAAAAGTTTTTAGGGTTATTAATTGTCAGTTTTTCTGTGATATTGGTACTATCTCCCTGAGTACCGTATTTCCGTTTCCCTGAACGATCTCATAAAGCCTGAAGCAGGTTTCCGTTTCGTTTGCTGACGGCATTTCCCTTCCGGTGAGTGTCTCAACAGCTCCGGCGCCCTTTGTCAGAAGCGCGGCTATTGCTTCGATATTATCCGGAAATTCCGGTTCGCTTGTATGTCCGTACGACTTGAGAGCGCTATTCTCCAGTGCGAGCTTAATCTCATTCGATCCTATTCCCGGCTTGAGCACCATGTACTGTGGATTGACAATATCGGGCAGGTACAGCACCGATGTCCTGACCGTATTATCCTTTGTGGCTTTATATTCCACGAGCAGGTAGGGTTTCAGTGTGAAAAAGCGCAGTCCGGTCTCTTTCGTAAGTCCCTGATCGGAATAGAATTTCACCTGTGAGCATCCCTGCAGAAGAGAAAGACTCACAGCCAGCGCCAGAATTTTGACTGAATTTTCCATTTTATAAAAGTTTTAATTAGACAATATGTTTAAGTAATGCAAACCCGGAATTGCCTGTCTGGCTCCCTTCGGTCGCTGTCTTCACGCTTCGCTGTCTTGTTCCCGGACCATAGCGAAGGGGAGAGGGGGAGATTGGGGGACTAAGAAAAGCACAGGGCTCAGTTACAGATCTTTTAAGTCTTGCTCCCTTCGGTCGCTGTCTTTACGCTGCGCTGTCTTGTTCCCTTCGGGAACTGTCTTTTAGTCTTAAACGCTGAACCCTTAACCCTAAACGCTAAACGCTAAACCCTAAACCCTTAACGCTTAACGCTAAACGCTAAACGCTAAACCCTAAACCCTTAACGCTTAACGCTAAACGCTAAACCCTAAACCCTTAACGCTTAACGCTAAACGCTAAACCCTAAACCCTTAACGCTTAACGCTAAACGCTAAACCCTAAACCCTTAACGCTTAACGCTAAACGCTAAACCCTTAACCTCGAACCCGAAACCTTTTCTCATTTAATACTTCCTTTTATCCCTACATGTACTTTTTATATCATTTGTGACACAGGTTATATAAAAATTTATTAACCGTGTTTTCCACAAAGGATTACGCAAAGCACTAGAATGTAAAACTACTATCTCACTAAACTTTCAACGTGCTAAAGTAAAACACCCCAGCGACATTTAATAATTAAAATAGTATTAATACTTATGGGTGGTTTTTATTATATACCTCATTATCACTGTCTTCACGCTGCGCTGTCTTACTCCCTTCGGGAGCTGTCTTTACGCTGCGCTGTCTTCACGCTTCGCTGTCTTCACGCTTTGCTGTCTTTACGCTTCGCTGTCTTTACGCTTCGCTGTCTTGGGGTCTTGCGCCCTGCGGGCGCTGTCTTTTAGTCTTGAACGCTTTAAACGCTTAACCCTGAACCCTGAACTCTAAACGCTAAACTCTTAACCCGAACCGAGGAGAATGGGTGAGGGGGCGAGAGGGAGAGGGGGGGATTGGGGGATGGGGGGAATTTAAACCCGGAACACTCAACTCTAAACCTCTTGTCTACTTTCCGCATGAACTCACCCCCAGCCCCTCTCTGCTTCGCAAAGAGGGGTGCCTCTGTGAGAATCTTTTCCCATTCTCCAATTCTCCGTAGCTATTCTTAGAGAGCCATCTACGCGACAGCGTTTCCAAAGTCACTCTCGAGTGAACTTTCAACTTTCAACTTGACAAACTTTCAACTTGATAAACTTTCAACTTTCAACTTTTAACCAGTCTTCCAAGTAATATTCCGCCCCTTATATCGTTAATAACTAACCTAACATAAGGATGCCTATAGAGTAAAACTTTACCCGATTAATAAATGAATTTTCAGTTCCGGAGAAAACTCCGCGGACATTAATTATTATAGGCAACCTTAACAAACCTGATATGGAAGTGCAATATGATTCCGTTAATTCCAAAATAAACTATCTGGGAATCAAAAAAATAATAGTTTCGATTATCCTTGGATTACTTACCTCATTTGCTTTATTTGCTCAACCCCAATTAATTACCCCCGGAGCAAATTATGATCCATATCCTGTTCGATTTACTGATGAAGAACAGAGGATAATAACAATTGAATTAACAGAAGCCGTAACAGTTGCCTCAGGCACAACAGGTTGGACTTTTTCAGTAGGAGGAAGTGGCGTAGCAGCAGTAGGACCGATTGTATCAGGTAATACTATAAACTTCCAACTTGCATCTCCTATTTCTTATGACCAAAGGTTAAACGTGAGAGTTAGCTATAATGGAACTGGAAATATAGTCGGGGTTAATTCTGGACTTCAGTTAGGTGTTATTTCCAATTATCAGGCAATAAATAATTTCAAATTTGATTGTTCCAGTGGTTTAACCGGAGTTCAGTCAATTGGCACAGTTAGCCTGGTTGCTTGTGCTCCAACAAAAGTCAAATATAGTGTTAGATATGAAGTAAACAGAAGAACCAGAAATAGTATTTATTTTAGCAGATTACAAGCCCGTGTCTATTATCAGGATCCCCTGAATTACACTTATGACCATATCTTAATGAGTGAAATTGGATTAACAGGTTCTGGCAGTTTTTATGCAGAAACAGAGGAGTTTACTTATCAAGTACAAGATGTCTGTTTTTTTTCCCCTTATGCTTATCCAGCCTTTCTTAATGCAAATTCTTATCCTGCATTTAGTTGTTATAATAGTGCTGCCAGACAAAACTATTTTATCCCATCATATCAGCTTGATAATCAGTTTTCAGGAGATTTGGTAGTATATCCTGAGATTGATAACCCTCGTAATCTTTATTGTGTAGGTGAAGATGTTCCCGGTCATGTTTTTGAGGACAACACAGCCTTTAACTGCCGTTTTGAGGTAGAGCCCGAACGGCCAAATATTGCTGAAAGGGTTGTTCAATTTATTTATGGGACTAATTTAAACGGAGGTCAACGGATCCCAAATGTATTTATCGATGTTGAAGGTACAATGGTACAGATAACTGATGGTTCAGGCAATCCAATATCTTTCCCGACACCAAGCGGTTTTTATGAAGGTCCCGTTTTTCATTATGATCAGCTTCCTTTGCCTGGAGATGATGGCACTTCATATCCTTCTCATCAGGCTTATCCCATATATCATGCAGGAGATTTCTCTGATGTAGCCGGGATGAGATTTGAAGTCACTATGCGAATGTGGGGCCCTTGTAATCCATACAATATTTTTGATATATCAAATAGAATTGAGCAACATTCATATATTGAATTAATTGAAGCACCCCCTGCTCCGATTGCTGGTTCTCCGACATATTGTTTTGGGAGTGTCACACCTGCACTTACAGCATCTGGTACAACGGGTATTCTAAAATGGTACAGTAATCCTGAGCTAACTACTCAGGTCGGACTTGGAAATTCATACACACATGGCCATACTGAGCCAGGTACTTATAGGTATTATGTGAACGAAACACTTGGGAATGGATGTCCTGGTCCGGCAACGGAGGTTATACTTACCATCAACCCCATCCCCAACAAGCCAACAATCTCCAGAAACAATCCTGATTTCTGCTATGACGGTGTGAGCAGCATAACTCTTACTGCCAACCCTCATTCGCCTCCTGCAGTAACCAGTTATCAGTGGTACAGCGGTAATACTCCCGTCGGAAGTGGCACATCCACACTAACATTGACAACACCTGCTCAAAGCGGTACATATCGTGTCAAATCTTTTGGAATAGCAAATACTTACTGCGAAAGCCCTCTTTCTGATCCGGTAACAATTGTGATAGGACAACCGGTTACTGCAACCATAACAACTTCTTCCGGCACTATTTGTTCAAACTCAACTTTTTCAATTAACGCTACCACAAGCGGGCCGGTTACATCCAGATCATGGTCGTCAACAGGCAACGGTTCTTTTTCCGCCATTAATGCAAACAACACTGTTTACACCCCGGGAAGCGGTGATATCGGCAATACGATAACAATCACCTTTACAGCCAATACCAACCTTCCCTGCGGACCTGACAACGACCAGATCACTTTAACTGTGGTCGCGGCTCCTTCAGTTAACGCCGGCAGCGATGCCGCAATCTGCCAGTCCGATACCTACACCGTCTCCGATGCTACTGCTTCAAACTATAATACCATCTCCTGGACCCGCGTTACCGGAACCGGTACCCTGGCTAATGCCAATACTTTAACCCCTACATATACCCCCGGACCGGCCGACGCCGGACAAACCATTACCCTCCGGCTTACCGCCACAGGCAATTCCCCCTGCGGCAACGTTTCTGACGATAAACGAATCTTTATCGACAGAACTCCCGTTGCCACTGCCAACCTGTCCCAGGAGATATGCGGCACTGCATCGGCCGTTGCCACCCTCCAGGGTAATACCGGCGGCAATGACCTTGCTAACGGCGCAACCGGCATCTGGTCATTCCCCAGCATATGGAAAGAGGACTTCAACGACCTGGCTGACGGAACTACAAGCGACGGCGGAGCAACCTCATGGTCGAGGACAAGATCCTATAGCGTCAGCGGATGGTATTCAGCAGTAAGGGATCAGCGCTTCGAGACGACCGGAACCCTTACAACCTGGACTTCCGGTATCATAGATATCAGCTCCTATCCGTCAGCAGGTGTGTCAATAGATTTCTCAAGCATGTCACCCTCGGGATTTGAAACTTCTGATTATATAAGGGTCAGGCTTATTATCGACGGCACTCTGGGTCCGGTAGTCTGGAGCTGTGCAGGTGCTGTTGACGGATCAACATCAAATGCTTCAAAAGCCTTCAGAACAAGAACTGCCACTGCTTCAGGGATTATCGGCTCTACTCTCCGTATACAGATCCAGGCTTATACGAACGTTACCAACGAGTTCTATTACTTTGACAACATTACCGTTACTTCGGGAAATACCCCGGTTATAGCTAACCCGGCAAGCCCGACTTCAACTGTCACCAACCTTCCCTCCGGACCTACAACTTTCACATGGACGGTGTCAAGCGCCCACGGCGGCTGTGCCCCCGCAACCGCCAACCATACAATAACCCGCTGGGACCCGCCAACAACAGCCAATGCAGGCGATGACGACGAGGTGTGTGCAGATGTTTCCACCTACACTCTCGCAGCCAATACCCCAATAATAGGTACGGGCGAATGGTCAACGACAGGCGGCGCAACTATAACCAACCGCTTCTTACCAAATACTACCGTATCAAACCTCGATTTAGGCAATAACGAATTCACGTGGACTATCACCAACGGCAACTGCACCCCTTCAACCGACGTTGTTAATATCTTCCGCAACAGGCCGGTGGTGCCGGGCAGCATCTCTGCCGACCAGAATATCTGCGAAGGGGAGACTCCTGTTGCTCTTAATGGTACTAATGCCTCCGGCGGCGACGGAACAACCTATTCCTACTCATGGCAGTATTCAGAGGACTCCAGCGGCGGACCGTGGACTACCATCCCTTCAACGAACTCCACAGGCTACTCGTTCACGGCTCCTCTTACTACTACCACCTGGTTCCGGCGCCTGGTCTCAAGCGGCGACACTTCATGCACAACCCAGCAAAACGTGCCTTCAACCAACGTGGTGCAGATTTTTGTTGAACCGGAATTATTGCCGGGTGAAATATCGGGTAACCAGAGTATATGTCTCGGCGACCAGCCCACGGGATTTACTTCCGTCTCACCTGCCTCGGGCGGCAGCTCTCCGTCATACCAGTGGTACCATAAGTTCAACGCAGGCGCATGGGAACCCATTTCCGGTGAGACAAACCTCACTTACACTGCTCCGAACTCTCTTAATGTCGGTACTCACTACTACTACCGCCAGGCAATATCAAGTACCGGCTACTGCGATCCGGTGATATCAAATGAGATCCACATTTTAGTCAACCCGGATAAAGCAAAAGAAATCCATTCCATTACTGGCCTGGCAAACAGATGTGAGAACCAGACCATCGACCTGACCTATGCTGCAGTTGCAGATGCCATAGAATACGTTTGGGACTTCTCATGGATACCGGGTGAAGTTGATGCCACTACCGCTACTCCGTCAATAAGCATCAACCTTTCAACCTATACATTCGCCTCTCCATACCAGGATATTACTGTCTCTGCCGCCGGCATAAACGGCTGTAACACCAATCCCGATCACAGTACCGGCGACTATCCGTGGAGCGCACCACACAGCATTAGGGTTTACAGGAATCCTGATGCCGAAGCCGGAGCTGACAGCAGTGTCTGCGATAATTTGTCTATCGGCCTTTCGGCAACACCGAGTGTTGGTACGGGAACCTGGTCCGACACCGGATCAGGACCGGGAACGGTTTCATTCAGCAATGCAAACCTGGCCACTGCCACTGCAACGGCTACTCTCTATGGCACGTATATCCTGCAATGGACGGAAAATAACGGGGGATGCACCGACGTCGACAATGTCACCGTCACTTTCTACGAACAACCAACCGTTACCGCCCCCGACGACCTTAATCTCTGCGATACTCTTACAACTACTCTTACTGCCACAGGACATACTTACCAAACGGGAAGCACTCCTTCTCCGACCTTCCTGTGGGAATATGTTTCCGGCCCCGATAACTCTCCTTCTTTCGGTTCTGCCACTGCATCAACTACAACTGTCACAGTTGATTATTATGGCACTTACCGCTTCAGGATAACCGAAACAAACGGCACATGCTCGCATTTCGACTATGTTGATGTTGTCTTCAGCGAGAATCCTGTCAACGCTTCCGCGGGTGATACTGTCAGCGTGGATTGCGACCAGCTGAGCACCAACCTTAACGGTACGGCTCACTCTTACCTCGGAGGCAGCAACGTGAATGCCGGCACCCGCACCTGGAGCTATGTGAGCGGGCCCGATAACACACCCGTTTTTTCCAATACCGGAGATCCCCACACCCAGGTGTCGGTGGACAGTTACGGCAACTATGTATTCCGCTGGACGGAAACCAACGGTGCATGCCAGGTTTACGATGATGTCACTGTTAAATTCTTCGAGGATCCCGACGGCATTGTAGGTTCAGGTCCCTATGAAGCCGGCTGTGGTTTAAAGAATATAGATATATCGGTTACTGCCCATACCTATTCAGGCCCTGCGGCAACTCATCCCGAAAGCACCCGCGGATGGAGCCGGAGAAGCGGTCCAGATCAATCACCCGTCTTCTCTCATCCAAATGATCCTTCAACAAACGTTGCTGTTGATAATTACGGCACTTATGTTTTCCGCTGGACGGAAACCAACGGCACCTGCAGCAAATATACCGACGTTACCGTTACTTTTTATGAGGATCCGTCAGGAGCTTCGGCGGGCAACGACATCATGGCGCTCTGCAACAGCAAATCGGTGAACCTTGCAGGCATAGCCCATGAATATGAGGCTTCCCCAAGCACTCATACAGGCAGCTCAAGAGGCTGGATCTATATCAGCGGCCCTGATAACAATCCTTCCTTTACCTCGCCAACGAGCCCTACCTCGGAAGTGACAGTCGACTATTACGGCATCTATGAGTTCGAATGGTTCGAGATTAACGGCAACTGCGAGAGGAGAGACACGGTTGTTGTAAGGTTCAGTGAAGATCCTGTCGATGCTTCCGCAGGCAATGATATTATCGCTGACTGTGATACCCTGGTCGCAACTCTTGCCGGCACTGCACATACCTATGATAACCTGCCGAATACTCACCCCGGAAGCACCCGCACCTGGACCCGGGTCTCGGGCCCTGATGTCAATCCTGTATTTACCGATGCTACCGATCCGAACACTGATGTGGAGGTTGACTACTACGGCACTTATGTCTTCCGCTGGACGGAAGTCAACGGGAACTGTACCCGTACCGATGATGTAACGGTTACTTTCCGTGAGAAACCGGTAAACGCGTCTGCCGGACTGCCTGTTTACGGCTCATGCGGCAGCCTTGAGGCAACTCTTGCCGGTACTGCTCATGTATATGAAGGGTCACCGAACGATCATACGGGAAGCACCCGCACATGGTCGTATGTGAGTGGTCCTGACGACACCCCGGTATTTGATAATTCCTCAAATCCCACTACTGATGTAACTGTTGACCGGTACGGTGTTTATGAATTCCGCTGGACTGAAACCAACGGCAATTGCACTGTTTCCAGCGTTACAACAGTTACCTTTTATGAAGCCCCTGCAGTAACTGTGGCTCCCGTTGCCGATCTCTGCCGCGATTCTTCACTGGCTGTCATTCCAATTACGGGTTCCTTCAGCGGAGGCGCTTCTTCTGCAACCTGGAGCATTGTTACAGGGGACGGAACTATACAGAATGCTGAGGTTACCGGAAATATTGTCACCGCAGAGTATGTTCCTGTTTATAGTGATATCACTGCTGGATCTGTTACTCTCCGGCTAACAACTGACGATCCTGAAGGTCCATGCAATCCGGTACATGCCAATCTCACGATAAATATCGATGAGGCAGTATATGTTGTGATTGACCAGGCACCGCTGTTAATAATAGCTGAGGGTACAAGCGCGGTTATAACTGCAACAATCTCCGGCGCCCGTGGCACTGTTACTACCGGCACATGGACCGAACAGGGTGCTCTTACCGGCGGTGATTTTGATCCGGGGATCACTTCAAACAATATTACCTTCACGCCCACTCCCGCACAGGAAGCCGCCGGATCAGTGGTACTGAGACTTACCTCGGCCAATCCGGGTACCACCTGCAGCCCTGCTTTTGCCGAAATAACTATCCTTATCGGCGCTAATCCCGTTGCCGATGCGGGTCCTGATATTGAGACATGCGAACCTGCCGACAGCCTGCTCCATCTTTCAGGCTACGCCAAGGCATCTGCCAACGATGCCAACTGGAGCGTCCTTCCCGGCGGATTCGGAACAATAATATCCCAGACAAAAACCTGGTCTTCGCCCCAGTCAACACCTCACGACGAGAACGACTCCCTGCTCGTTGAGGCTGTCTACAGGCTTCATCCTTCCGACTACGGTACGCCCAACACCGGTTCGTCATTTGGTTTCAGGCTTAGAACCGACGACCCCGATGGCGCCGGACCGGTATCTGATGATTACGACGACATGACTTACACCGTCCATTGGTCACCAAAGACCCCGCCTGTCGGCGGAGGCGGCCGTACAGTCACCTGTGTCAACTCCATGGGTAACTACTATGCCGTGCCTCTGAATACCGGCAATACCTATGCCTGGGAAATAGAGGTCCTCACAGGAAACGGTGTCCCCGGTACCGACTACCTGGTCGCCCAGGGCGGAACCGGATATAATTATATTGTTATCCACTGGTACAACGAAGGCACCTATAACCTTAAGGTCACCGAAACCACTTACCTTACCGACGGAACTCCCTGTGTCGGAGAAACTGTTATTCAGCCCATCGGAGTATATTCCCAACCGCTTGTCACTGCCGGTAGAGACACAACGCTTTGCATCGGCGGATCTGCCGGTCTTTCCTCCTCTGTTACCGGTGGATCCGGCAGCTATCTCTATGAATGGAGTCCCTCCATCGGTCTGTCGGCCTTCAACATACCCAACCCCGTCGTTACCGGAACTTACCTTGGCGATGTGGTATATACGGTCAAGTTTACCGATCTGATATCGGGTTGCCAGAGCTCAACGGCTACGGTCACCATAACCACCGTGCCCCTGCCTGATATCTTCACTCTGTCGGGCAACGCTTTCTACTGCTACGGTTCTGCCGAAGGCGCCACCCTTACCCTGAGCGGTTCCGAAACGAACGTTCTTTACCAGCTTATGAACGGCGCCACAGCCGTTGGCACACCGCGTTCCGGCACCGGCGATACCCTCCAGTGGAAGAATAACTTCGACGGTTCATACTTCGTTGAGGCGGTGAGAAATGCCACACCTGCCTGTGAACGCACTATGGCAGGGATAGTCAATATTACCGCCAATCCGGAGATTGTAATGACTGTCAATCAGATTGTCAATACCAATTGCTATGGATCAGATGAAGGCAGGATCTCCATAAGTGTTACGGGCGGAACAGCTCCCTATACCTATCTCTGGAGCGGCCCTGCTTCCTTCAGCAGTACCAACGAGGATATTTCCTCACTCTATGCCGGCGATTACTTTGTTGAGGTAACCGACAGCAGGGGATGTAAATTTATGTCTTCCGCTATAACCGTAAGCCAGCCTGATGAACTTGTGATTGCATCTGTTAACGAGATACAGGCTGTAACCTGCTACGGTGGCAGTGACGGCTCCGCTGAAGTTACCATGGAGCCGGGAACAGGCACTCCTCCCTACACTTACCAGTGGTTCTACAACGCGGCGCTTTCCAGCCCTGTGGTGCCTGAAGCAGTGTCATCAGTCCTGTCAGGTGTTCCTGCCGGCACTTACTATGTGCTGGTAATGGACAACAACCTGTGCACTGTAACCGGAAGCGTTACTATTAGCCAGCCGGATCAGATCACCGGTTCGGTTCAGCTTGTCACGCCGGTTTCCTGCAACGGGGAGAGCGATGCTGTTATTCAGGTAACGGCCTCCGGCGGATCGGGTTCATTTGAGTTTGACCTGAACGGGGAAGGTACCTGGGCAAATACCGACGGCCTGTTCAGCGGCCTGGGACGGGGTTCCTACACCCTCAGGGTGCGTGATGCCAATGCCACCGTATGTGTGGTGAACCTTCCCGATGTTGCCATCACCGAACCGGCTGTTCTTACAATAAGCGCCAGCGTGACCAGCAATTACAACGGGGCACAGATCAGCTGTACGTCAGCTGACGATGGTATTATCACTGTTTCCGGTTCAGGCGGCACGGCTCCCTATGTGTTTAATATCGACGGCGGGGACTTTGCTGCCGGAACGACATTCGTCGGCCTGTCTGCCGGAAGCCATACAGTGGGCATAAGAGATGCTCGCGGATGCACTGATTATACTGACATCAATATAAGCTCTCCCGATCCTGTCACAGGAACGGCTTCGGCTGTCTCGGACTTTAACGGTTATAATGTGAGATGCAACGGAGGAGCCGATGGTGTAATAGAGGTCATTGCCTCAGGTGGCACGGGCACCCTCCGCTACAGTAGAGATGGTACCGCCTTCCAGCTTTCCAATACCTTCACCGGTCTTACCGTCGGATTATACGATATTACTGTCAGGGATGCCAATATGTGCACCTTCCTCATTGAGGATGTTGAGGTAACAGAACCCGATGAGCTTACGGCTTCGGCCAGTGTAACCACTGATTTTCACGGTTTCGGTGTATCATGTTTCGGCGCTGCCGACGGCGTGGTAACAGCTTCGGCAACGGGAGGCGCGGGAACTTATCTGTACCGGTGGTACTATAATGCGGCTCTTACTCTGGCTGTGCCGGGTGGAAATGCTGATGTGCTTTCTTCTCTGCCAACAGGAACTTATTATGTGCGCGTGACCGATGCCAACGGATGCACGGCCTCTGCAGAGGTTACTGTTACCGGTCCGCCTGAGCTTGTCATAACACGCTCTGCCGATGTGACCCTTGCATGCAATGGCGATGCCAACGGCACCGGTTCATTCTCCGTAACAGGAGGAACGGGCGTTTACACTATCGTTGCGGATGTGAACGGTACAGGAGCTGTTACCGTGCCCGGTCCGTCCGGATTGACCTTTACCGGAGCTTCCGGCGGTGTGGTCTCAATAACCGTCACCGATGAAAATGACTGTTCTAAGACTTCTTCCATAACCATAAATGAGCCTTTGCCGATCACTGCATCTGCTGAAGTAACGAGCAACTATAACGGCTCACAGCTTTCATGCTACGGCGCTTCCGATGGCCGGATCACTGTTACGGCCATGGGCGGCACAGGCGTTCTTTCCTATGTGCTTACAAGCGATCCGTCAAATGTTACGGGCGCGGAATCGGGAGTGTTCACCGGCCTGACGGCAGGGGTTTATAATTTCATTGTTTCGGATGTCAATGGATGCGAGGTTCCTGTTGGCCCGGTAACCATAACGCCTCCTCCGCAACTTGAAATTGTTGTCAATGTCATCAGCGACTTTAACGGTCGCGATATCAGCTGTTACGGCGCTTCCGACGGAAGGGCGGAGGCTGTGGTCACCGGCGGCACCGGTTCCTATACCTACACCTGGTACCGCGATCCGGGTCTTTCAAATCCCCTGGGCCAGCTTACACCTGTTGCCAGTAACCTTATTGCAGGCGATTACTATGTAAGGGCAAGGGATATAAATGGCTGTACTATAGATGGAAGTGTTACTCTCTCTCAGCCCCGTGCTCTTGCTGCTTCGGTAAGCGACCAGGAGAACGTTGACTGCTTCAGCGCTGCCACCGGTTCCGTCACTGTGGAAGCTAACGACACTACAGGCACGGCTCCGTACTATTATTCCAT
Source organism: Bacteroidales bacterium (assembly GCA_040769065.1). Classification (GTDB taxonomy): domain Bacteria; phylum Bacteroidota; class Bacteroidia; order Bacteroidales; family VadinHA17; genus LD21. Next base: position 2,174,231 of record JAXGLU010000001.1, on the reverse strand, counting down.
CGATGGCGGCAGCACCTGGAAGGACGACGGCTTCTTCGGGAACCTCACAGCCATGCCTTACACTGTTCTTGTAAGGGATGCAAACGACTGTGTCATCACTGTACCGTTCACCATAACACAGCCTTCCCAGCTTGTTGCCACTGTTACTGCCCTTACGCATGTTTCATGTAACGGCGGAAGCAACGGCTCGGTAACAATAACTCCTTCGGCCGGCTCGGGCACCGCTCCCTACCGCTTCAGCCTTAACGGGGAACCGGCAGTCGCCAGCGGCGTTTTCAGCGGCCTCACAGCAGGTTCCTATGTAGTAACTGTCATTGATGACAACGACTGCTCTATCGACATACCCGTGATGATATCCGAGCCTCCGGTGCTTGAACTTAATCCTACTGCCGATGTCACCCTCGACTGCTACGGCGACAGGACGGGTACAGGCACTTTCTACGCTGTGGGAGGCACTCCAAACTATTCATTTGCCTATGATCCGGCAGATAATACGGCCGGCGCAACATTCGCGGCTCCGGGTTACAACACCCAGACCATATACAATGCAGGCGCGGGATCGGTTACAGTCACTGTCACCGACTCGAAGGGTTGTACCGCTACGGCAACCATCAGCTTCACCCAGCCCGACTCGCTTACAGCGGGAAGTATAACGGGAGACCAGGTTCTCTGTTACGGGGAAGATCCCGGTATTATATCGGAGGCCGATGCCCCGACAGGCGGACCGGCTCCTTTCGACTACCGCTTCCAGTGGCAGCAATCCAACAGCCCAACAGGTATCTTTATAAACATTCCCAACGCTACCGGGCCTGATTATGATCCCAACCCGGTCAACGGCGCCACCACAACGCTCTACTACAGGAGGATGCTTACCTCGGGTTCCTGCCCGCCTGTTTACAGCAACACTGTAGAGGTGCTCGTGTACCCGAGGCCGATAGCCCGCCTTAGAGGCGGCGGATCGATATGCCCGGGAGACACCGCTTACCTCTTCGTTGAGATGCTCGCAGGTATGGGTCCGTTTACTGTTGATATTAACGGACTGACCGGCCCGCTAACAGGCTATAACAGCGGTGATACCATCAGGGTCATGCCTTCTGCTACAACAACATACAGTCTCCTGAGCGTTACCGATGCAAACATGTGCACTTCGTCAGGTCCGCCGAATATAAGCGGAAATGCAACTGTTACAGTGTATGATCTTCCGCAAATCACTTCGTTCACTCCTTCGCCTGCCGTATGTGAGTTCGAATATACCACCTTCAGCGCCACGGCAACTCCCGCTGCCGTCATATACCAGTGGTACGTGATCGATTCCACCGGTGTCAGGGCTCTGAGCGACGATAACACCTACTACGGAACCAACATGCCGAACCTTTTCATCTTCAACACAACACGCTGGATGAACGGCAACATTTACTATGTGACGGCTTCCGGTTGCGGTGCTGAAGATGTATCAGCCCAGGGTGTCCTCACTGTCAACGCGGCTCCCGAGATTACTCTCCACCCGTCCGATACAGTTATATGTCTCGGCCAGAGTGCGGTGATGCAGGCTGATGCCACCGCCGTGCAGGGGCTCGAATGGACCTGGTTTGTTAACCGCGGGTCGGGCCTAGAGATAGTGCATGATGAAGCTCCTTTCAGCGGTTCAACGACGAACACTCTTACAATAACCAGTCCTCCGCATACCGTAAGTCCATGGACCTTCAGGGCTATGGCCAGGGGCGTCTGCGGTGTTCCGGTATATACCCATTTTGCCTCGATGAGGGTCATCAATCCTCCGTATTTCATTTCCCAGCCGGCTTCCGATGCTATCTGCGAGAACGGATCAACCTACTTCCGTGCCGACGCCAGAGATTTCAACACTGTGAACTGGCAGGTGAACAACGGCAGCGGCTGGATGAACCTTGCCGACGATATCAATCATATCGGCTCAACGAGCCAGCAGCTTAATGTGCTCAATGCTCCCATCGCTCTTGACGGCTACCGATACCGGCTCGCACTGGTCTCAATATGCGATACTGTGTATTCCGATCCCGTCACTCTGACCGTCCATCCCAACCCGGTGGTCGATTTCAGCGCCATCGATCCGCTTGCAGCATGCGGAGGTGTTCCGCTTGTGATTGAAGGCAATCCGACAGGAGGCTCGGGCATATGGTCGCAACACCGCTGGACAGGCGACGTGGGTCCGCTCAATAATTACTTCATTGAGTCACCGGTATTCAATGTGTCAATAACAGGGAACTATAATCTTACATACAGGGTTACCGACAGTCACGGCTGTTATGCCGAGGATAATCTGACGGTTATCGTCGACAGTCCTTCCGCCCTGTTCTCCCAGAATGTTGACTTTGGATGCACCCCTCTTCCTGTTACCTTCTCAAAGGATATGTCGGAAGTTGCGAAATGGTGGTGGGATTTCGGCGATGGATCGCCTCTCGACTCTATCAACGCTATGCCTGAACATATCTTTGAGAATTCCAACACGGGTTCCATAGAGTATTTCAGGGTTACTCTGAAGGTTCAGTCGCCGGGCGGATGTTTCGCTGAGTACTCTTCCATGATTACGGTTTATCCCGAGATAAATGCTTCAATAACTCCCGACAAGGATATAGTCTGCAGCGGCAACTCCATAACCTTTGTGGCCGATCAGGGTGCAAAGACTTACTACTGGGACTTCGGCGACGGAGCAGCGGGTAATGGCCAGAGCACCATGAGCCATCGCTACGTCAACACCGACACTGTTCCTGTTGTCTATACTGTAAGGCTTACAACGACGTCGTTCTATGATTGCGTCGACGTGGCTGTTTACGATATCACGGTTATGCCAGTGCCCGGTCCGCAGTTTTCTGCCGATCCCGTGATGCAGGTCTATGATGCTGCCGGTAATGATGTCAGGTTTGAGAACACTTCCGCTCCGGGTCAGTGGAACTGGCTCTGGAGGTTTGGCGACAACACCACCTCGACCGAGAGGGATCCTGTTCACACCTATACCGATTTGGGTACGTATCCTGTGACGCTTGTTGCTTACAACGCCGTCTGCCGCGACAGCATAACCCGCGAGATAAGGGTTGTGCCTCCTCAGCCCGTGGCCATGTTTGAAGACATTCCTTCAGGTTGTGCGCCCTGGTACATTAAGCCGGTCAATATTTCGGAGAACATCGATATTCCGGGTACTAAGTTCTACTGGAGTTTCGGCGACGGCAGCACTTCCACGGCAAGGGAACCCGACTACACCTACTTCACTGCAGGTGATTACACTGTTGAGTTGTATATTGAAGGTCCGGGCGGCACCTCGTCTTATTCCCAGAGGGTAAGTGCATATCCTTCGCCGAAGGCCTATTTCGAGATCACTCCGGAGAGGGTTTATGTCAATGATGAAAGGGTAAGATGTTTCAATCTCAGTCAGGGTGCCGAGTGGTATATCTGGGACTTTGGCGATGGGGATACCTCGAAGCTTAAGGAGCCCTATCACAGGTACATGACGGAGGGTGTTTACGACATCACTTTGTGGGCGCATTCGTCAAATGGATGCACCGATAAGTATATATTGTCACCGGCCGTCACCGTTGAGCCTGTGGGTGAGTTGAGGTTTGCTTCGGTGTTCACGCCGAACAAGACCGGTCCGGTAGAACGCACCGATCTTCCCACCGGCGGCGTTGAGATAGACCAGTTCTTCTATCCGTCTATCCGCGAGAGGGTGCTGGAGTACAAGCTTCAGATCTTCAACCGCTGGGGAGTGTTGATTTTTGAAAGTCACGATATCAATGTCCCGTGGAACGGCTATTATAACAACGAGTTATGTCCTCAGGGCGTGTATGTCTGGTACGTCGAGGGCAAATACCTGGACGGCAAGCCATTCCGCCAGGCAGGTGATGTAACGCTGCTGCACTAGCGCAAAAGCACTGGGCTCAGTGACAGGTCTTATAAGTCTTGCTCCCTTCGGGAGCTGTCTTGGAGTCTGGACTTAAAGACAGCCCGAAGGGCGTTAAGACAACGAAGTGTAAAGACTTCAAAGACTTTATATCAGATTATCATTTATGCTAAGTTTAGGCATGCTTCCGCCCCGTCAGTTACAGAACACTTAGTCTGACTAACTGTTCCGAGGTTCCTGATTAAAATCCCCCATCTTCCCCTCGTCCATTCGCAGCCAGGGGCCGGGGGTGAGTTCATGCGGAAAGCAGAAAAGCGGTTCCTGGTTCCGAGTTAATCCCCCCCCATCTCCCCCTCACCCATTCTCCTCTTCTCCTCGGTTCGGGTCCAAATTTCTCCCCATCCCCCCTTCCCCCCCTCCCCCCATCTCAGAGAGGGGCTGGGAGTAAGTTCATGCGAAAAGCAGACAGGCGGCCTCCCAAATTTTTTTCCAAAAAAAATCCTCCCCATCCTATTTTTCTGTCCCCCTCCTTCCTTAATATTGCCTTGAAATATGTTGCTGCAAAACTGAACTGCCGTTACATAAGCCTGTCAGTCTGATTAATATGATAGTGTAAGCATCAGGCACCCTTGCGATGTAATCTTTACCGGATTGCCTCCTGTTTACCCCTCTTCGCAGTGCTGTAAGGCACCTTGCAACGGCTGCATAAAGCTGAAATATCATACCGGAATTAAATATATGTCTCACTGCATTAATCCTGTCTGCCTATGAAACAATCCTGACCATGACCTCCGGCGCTGCCTTCATCCCGCCCGCCGGAGAAGACCCGGGGATGCATGGACTGCAGAAGTCAAATCATATTATGTTACAACTGTAAAACTTAATACAATGAAAAAACACTCATTTATTTATATGCTTATCGCATCAGTGCTTTTAATCGCATTTGGTGCGTGTGAACGGGATGAAGGTCCTGTTGATGACAGAACGGACACGTATCAGGAGCCTGACAAGGTTCATGAACAGCTGTATGTTTTGGGTAAAAGTGTTAATATGCTGATGCAGGAAGCAGAATTCAAAAGTTACGTTTATGATGAGATAGAGAAAAAGTTTGATGGCGATTATAATGTGCTTTTCAAAAATGTGGAAAACAAATTCCCGTCAGCTGAGATTCTGAAAAGTGAAGAATCAAAGAGTTCAAAAGGTTATTTCGATAATCTGAAAAGGTATCCCCAGATCTACATACCTTTTTTTGAAGAATTGAAGAGAAACGGCAAACTTGGCAAAAAGAGTCCTGTCATTCTGATATATACTGATGAAATTGAAAGCGGTGAATATCCCGGATATACTCTTGAAAAGAACGGCAGCCTCAAAAAGCTGAACTTCCTGATAGATGAGAAATACGCTGAAAATAATGAGGTATGGGTATTGTCGCTGAATGAAAGAGTTGATGAAAACGGCGAATTGCTCACCGACTTCATTACTTTCCCGTCAGCTTCAGCTTTAACCTTAACTTTAGCTTCAGCCACCCCCGATGATGAAATCTATTCCCTGTCCTCCAAGGGCACCATGGCCTGCACCCCTCCTTTAAAGCCGGGGAAGGTTGAGGTTTATCCGTCATCTCCGAATTCTGTTTATCTTGAATGGGAAGATGTCAGCAATGCTGCTTATTATAAGATTTACAGGGATAAAGATTACTCAGGTAATTATAGTTATGTCAAGACTGTCAACAGGGCTGCCGATGGAAGTGCCTGGACGAACTCCGGCCTGAATGCCGGATCGCATTATTCGTACCAGGTTCAGGCATTCAATGCCGAGGATTGCTTCTCGGCACGTACTTTCGGTGTTGGAACCTGGGCAAGCTGGCGGACGAATAATTACAACGATTTGCTGTATCAGATCTATATCAGTGACGGTTGCTGGAACTGGTGCTGCGGCTGGCCCGAAGGTGACATTGAACTCAAGTACAGGCTTGTAAAGTATAATAAATCCGATCAGCAGATAGAATACCCCAAGAACGCTTTGCCGCAAAAAAGCAAAAAAGCTCAGAAAGGGAAGTGGTGCACCTATAACAAAGACCTTTTCCGTTGGGATATAGGGAAATATGCCTACAACTACCTGCTATTTTTCTATGAGGATGACGGTGGCAATGACAAGGGAACAACCATCAGGCTTTCCGCCAGCTTCAAGCCTGTTGATAATCTGTCGCTCGGAGCCGATATCGCCTTTACAATAGATGACAGGGATGAAGAACTGGGATGGGTGGAGATCTATCATTTTGATGAGAACGGAAAGCAATATCCCTTAAGTCCAAGGAAAGGATCTGCCTTGATAAAAGTCAGGCAATGATTGTTTTTTGATCTGCTTGTTGTTGATAGATCCTCTCTCTCCATCCTCAGGGCGGAGAGAGGGGTTATAGTACAGTTATCTGACAAGTTACTCAACTTAACAATTTAACATATGGCAACAAAGATTTCTTTTATCCTGATATTATTCTTTGCCGGCACGGCAGTTATCTTTTCCCAGCCCGACACTGTGCGGGGATCCACCCTCAGCCTTGATGCCGGATATGCCTTTACCGGATCAGGCGACCTCAACGGATATTGTTTGTATAATGAGTATTCGTTTCCTCTCGGGAAAAAATTTGGTATAGCGCCTGCCGTTGGTGTTCTTAACTTCTTCGGCAATGATATGGATAATACCTATGACAATCCGGTCCTGATGACCAAAGTCACCTGTGTCAGTTTCGGTTTTACGGGTTATTTCTTTCCGCTGACGTTTAAGATTATGGATGTTGAGACCGGATTGGGATTCTACTACCGGACCTGGCACTGGGCTTATGCTACCGGTCCCGGTAATTCGTATGAAGCTCCGGGTCTTTCTATCGGCCCGGGGTCACATGGCCACAGGTATGCCGGTTCACCCGGCTATACAGTGTCGGTCGGAACGATCCTGAAAGCGAGTTCCCGCTTTGGTATAAGCCTCCGGGGTGTTTACCAGAACGATCTTGATGGTGATAACAGCCTTACTCTCAGGATGGGTGTAAGGATTGGCCTCTCGTGCCCATGACATGCCTGGGAGTTTTAATCCCCTTTCGGGAAGAAAGCCCCCTTCTTTACTCCGCCTTTCAGGGCTGAGGTGTGCGTAGGCATATATGTACAGCAGGATGGATGTGTGTCGGCCCGGGACACAGCTTCACAGAAACAGAGATCCCCGGAAGCAGACCGCTTGCCGGGGATCATGGTCTGGGAGACCTGACCGCTTTCGGAACGAACAGAAATCAGGCAGACGAGAAAACGCAGCGAACGATGCCTGAAAATTATTTGTTGATCTTGACTTTCAACATCAATTTTAGTAAGCACCGGGGACAGGGAATCATCATAATAATATGTTGTAAAACATATAATCAATAATTTCTGTCCAGCACATAAGTACCTCTCGAATGACAATATCTGATCTCGTTCCCCTCATCCCGCAACTCTCTTATGATCCGTTTGATGCTCCGTTCACTGAATCCTAATCGGCTTGCAAGACTGGCCGGTGTTCCCGTACCCTTCAACATGGCTAACCTGAGAATCCTGTTCTTCAGGTTCTCCTTTTCAAACCTGGTCATGATGAATAAAATTATTATTATTAGACATTGATCTGCTCCCGGCAGACCGTTAATTATCTCACTTCCCTAAAAGTAAAAACTACCGGGGCAACTTCCAAACTATTTCAGTATAACTTTGAATTTTTTTTGCGAAAACGCTTAACGTTTAACCCCAAACCTTCCCGACTGCTTCACATACATCTCATAATACGGCCCTTCCCTTCCCATAAGCTCCTCATGAGTGCCGCTTTCGGCTACACAGCCCCTGTCAAGAACGATAATCCTGTCGGCAAGGCTTACATTAGAGAGACGATGACTTATCAGTATTGCCGTCCTGCCCCGGACTATCTCCCGGAACCTGCTGAAGATCTCATATTCGGTGTCGGCATCCAGGGCGCTTGACGGTTCATCAAGTATAAGCACCGATGAATCCCTGTACAGGGCCCTGGCCAGGGCTATCTTCTGCCATTCCCCCCAGCTCAGCTCACGGCTGTCGTCAAAAAGGTTACCTATGACTGTATCATATCCCCTGGGAAGATTTTTTAACAGATCATGAACACCGGCGTGCCTGGCAGCATCCTCCATCCGCATTCCGGGATCATTTTCTTCTATGTTGCCCAGCCTTATGTTCTCCCCGGCATTGAGATTGTAGAGCATGAAATCCTGGAATACAACCGAAAAGTGCTTCCTGTAAGCTTCCGGATCAATGTGTTTTATGTCGGTGCCGTCATACAGCACCAATCCTGCATCAGGATCATAAAGCCTTGTCAGCAGGCGTACAAGGGTGCTCTTCCCTGAGCCGTTCGGACCGGCGAGAGCTATTATCTCGCCTTTTTTTATTTCAAAGCTGACATCCTTCACGGCGGGGGATGTGTTACCGGGATATGTGAACGACAGGTTCCTGACGCTGATGCCCTGTTTCAGCCCGGAAGGTATGATCACAGGAGGCAGGGCTGTCACCTTGTTTTCCAGTTCGAGGTATTCAAAGATATTGCCGATAAAGAGGCCGTCCTCGTACAGGCCGGCAAGAGAAGCGAACAGGTTTTTTATGTAGGTCATGCCCTGGCGGAAGGCCAGCAGGAACATTGCCATCTGTCCGAGCGAGAGGTTGCCGCTGATTGTTTCACGTGCGATAAACAGAAGTATGCCGAGGAGGGCTGCAGCTTTAACCACATTTGAGATAAGCTCTATCCGGGTTCTCCTGCGGATGATATCTGTTTCCTGGTCTTTCTGCCTGAGGAATGACCTTCTGAACAGTGCTGTGAAATATTCCCCAAGGCCGAACAGCCTGAGTTCCCTCGACGGCCTTTCGCCCGTGAGGAGCCAGTTGAAATACGTCGATTTCCTTGCTTCGGGTGTCTGGTCTCTCTGGAAGTTGTAAAGGATGTCAGCATAGTGAAGCCGGAGCCATATCCCGGGGATGTTTACTGCCACAAGGACAAGGGCTACGGCCCAGTGCAGTGTGAACAGGAGCCCGGCCATCAGCACCAGCGACAAAAGTCCGCGGAACATTGACACTATGTTGTTCAGGATGTTGTTGGGCCGCCAGGGTGCTTCGGATATTGCCCTTGACAGGCAGTCGTAATATCCGGGATGTTCAAAGTTGATCAGATCGAGTTTTATCGCCTTGGCATGCAGAAGCCCGTACATGTACACTTCGAGCTTCACCGACTGCTTCTTCCTGACAAAGTTCCCGAAATCGGTCAGTATCTCGTCGGCGAGGTAAACGATGACCACCGCCGCTATCATCATAATAAGGTTTTTGTTCAGGACACCTTCTCCGCCGGCCGCGGCTTCCGTGATGGCATCGATAAGAAGTTTTATCAGGTAAACTATTGCAAGGGGAAGCACACTTTGGATCACCGAGATGGCTGTATTTACCGTAGCCCATCCGGGGGCGCTTTTCCATACGAGCTTCAGAGATTCCTTAAAGAGCCTGGGTTTTCCTTTCATGGGTTATTATCCTCCTGATCTTTTCCAGGTAAAGATAAAGTATTACCCTCATAATGTTATAACCGTACTGAAGAGATGTAAAATTGATTTTTTTAAGCGGTTTTTGTTTTCCGCTGCGGCGCTCCTTGCGTGTAACCCTTCCTGCTATCTGGCCGGTGGTGACCGGCTCGTCTTCCATCCTTGAGCTGTCGCCCCTGGTGACGAAGTATTCCTGTCCGTCTCTGTGAAAGCTTCTTACGATCCTGTGTACGATAAAGCCTTTATCGCTCCTGTATGCAATGATTTCGCCAGGTGTGAAGCCGGCATCCGTGGCCGGAGGATCGATGAATATCACTGAGCCTGGCCTGATGGTCGGGAACATGCTGCAACCTTCGGCTGTCACCCTGATGGTTTTGCCTTCGGCCAGGAGGGTGCTTCCTATGTCTTTTAAAAGGGTGTGGGTCAGAGGAGTGTCAGTCATTTTTCAGGATAAAGTATACCACTCTTCTGTCGGGCATGAAGCTCAGTTTTGAAACCGGTATCACTGAACACATGAGCGATACCGATCCCAGGAACCTTGCTATCATGTCCTGGCTGTAATTGTGCTGTATGCAGTTGGCAATGACCTTTGAGACCGCTGATGCTCCCTTTATCTGCTGCATTTCGTTCATCTCGCCGTGCCCGATCAGGAATATCCTGTTTAGCGGGGCATCCAGGGGAAAGTCGTCGTGATAAACGGGTGTGTTGTACATCCTGTATTCGCCGCCGGAGTTCCTTATTATGAGCCTGTCGTCGTGAATGATTCTCCCGCCTATGCTGTTCCAGAGCTTTGCCATTGTGGTTTTTCCCCTTCCCGACACTCCGCTGAACAGATAACCCTGCCCGTCATAGTGAATACCCGACGCATGGATCATAATGTCGTTGTTTATTGCCGTAAGATAATAAAGCACCAGTCCGTCAAGGGGATATTCCAGCGGATCAACGCTGTCGCCTGCTCCCTCGACCCACAGGTCCCATTCCCTGATCAGCAGGGAGAACTTCAGGACAGCCCTTTTTCCGTAACCGTTATCCGGGAAGTTGGTCCAGATATACAGGTCGGTGCAGTGCTGGTAAACACTCCAGAAATTGTCTCTCTTGTTGTATTTTATGCCTTTTGATTCGATAGTGTACGGGGCTACAAACACCCTGTCGGCTTCCTCGGGGATTTTGTAATATCCTCTGTGAACCCTTATCAGCACATCATTCCCGTTAGGCTCGATGAAATTCCTGTGGAACCTCTCAGATGCCATAAGGTCGGGGCCTCCATCGGCTGACTCAAACTTTATTCTGTAACCTGCAATATTTAAACTGTAACACCTCATTGATCCAATGACTGTTTTATTCAGGACGATTCTGCCGGATCGCGGAACTCCTTTCGCACTTATAACGAAAAAACGACAGGTTTATTTGCTGATAATCAGATAATCCTTCAGATTTTCCAGGAAGTTGAGAACATCCGCCCCGGCAGTCTCCCCGTTGGTGTCAAATTCATGGGTGACAGCTGAGATTATTTCTTCCACATTCCTTTTGCCGTCGATAAGTTCCCAGATGAAGGCGCCTGATTCGTTAAGCGTGTACACACTGTCCATGTCGGCAATATTATTGGCAACGGGCACAAGAACATACTCGTTCCCTGTTTTCCTTGTCACAATCCTGGGAGAATGCGAGAATACTGTTTGCAGGCTTGTCATGATCTGATTTTTGTCTGTCAAATTTATTAAAAATTGTTAATTCCTTTGCGAATAAAATTAAAGTGCAATGCCGGCGATCTACAATCCTTTTCTTACCTTCGCGAAAACATTTTTATGAGCAGGAAGGGAAAGAGCAGGCAAAAGAACGACAAATCCGCACAGTTGCTTGCAGAACAGGTTCTTTCAGTCATTAACAGGAACCCGGAACAGGCGCTTAACTATAAGCAGATAAGCAAGCGGCTGAACATTACCGATAAGTCTGCAAGGATCAGGGTGTCGGAAATCCTCCGCAACCTGAAAGCATCGGGAAAGATACAGGAGATCACTCAGGGGAAATACAAGTCCCTGACACCGGCAAGGGGGTCCATCATCGGAACTGTCGATATGACCCGCATGGGTTACGGCTTTATCAAATCCGACGATATTGAGGATGACGTCTTTGTCTCGTCTAATAATTTAAACACTGCTCTTCATGGCGATAAGGTCAGGGTGCTGCTGTTTGCACGCAGAAAAGGCTCGAGGCCCGAAGGGGAGGTGGTTGAGATAATTGAAAGATGGAGGACGACTTTTGTTGGCACTGTGGAGCTTATGCCCGGATTTGCTTTTCTTATCCCCGACAGTAAGAATATGCCTTTCGATCTTTTCATCCCCATATCGAAGGTTAACGGGGCGAAGCAGGGGCAGAAAGCCGTTGCCAGGGTCATCGACTGGAGCCCCGGTTCAAGGAATCCTGTAGCAGAGATAACTCAGGTGCTTGGCTGGCCGGGTCAGCATGAGACTGAGATGCATGCCATCCTTGCCGAATATGAGCTTCCCTATAGCTTCACTGAGGAAGTTGAAAGGGATGCTGAAAAGATAAGCGATAAAATAACAGAGAAAGATATTAAAAGCCGTCGCGATTTCCGCGATGTGATCACCTTCACCGTTGATCCGGCCGATGCCCGCGATTTCGACGATGCATTGTCCCTGAAGGCTCTTCCCGGAGGCAACTGGGAGGTTGGGATACATATCGCCGATGTGACCCACTATGTAAGGCCGGGCTCCCTTACCGAAGATGAAGCGCGACAGAGGGCTACATCGGTTTACCTGGTCGACAGGGTGGTGCCAATGCTTCCAGAACATCTGTCGAACAACATCTGCTCGCTTAATCCGAGGGAGGATAAACTCACTTATTCGGCTGTCTTTGAGCTTAACGAAAAGGCTGAAGTCATAAATGAATGGTTCGGCAGAACGGTAATCAATTCCGATATGAGGTTCTCCTATGAAGAAGTTCAGGAGATTATCGACAGGGAAGAAGGTGACCTGAAAGACCAGGTACTTGTGCTGCATGGCCTGGCTCAGAAGCTGAGAGAACGGCGCTTTGCCATGGGGGCTTTCTATTTTGAAAAGGAGGAAATTGCTTTCGATCTTGCCGACGACGGCAAACCCCTGGCAATAAGATTTCGCGACATGGGAACGGCCAACCAGCTCATAGAGGAATTTATGCTGCTGGCCAACAGGAAGGTGGCCGAGTATATCGGGAAAAAGCTTCGTGCCAGGACTTTCATATACAGGGTGCATGACAAGCCCGATCCTGAAAAGATCAGTAATTTCAGCCATTTTATTTCCAGGTTCGGCTACAGTCTCAATACTACCGAAACGGCATCCCTCCCGAAAGCCATGAACAGGCTTATGGCAAAAGTTGCGGGAAAGAACGAACAGAACATTATCGAGACTCTTGCGATAAGATCAATGTCGAGGGCGGAATATTCAACGAAGAACATTGGTCATTACGGACTTGCCTTTAAGCATTACACTCATTTCACCTCGCCGATACGCCGTTATCCCGACATGCTGGTCCACCGGCTTCTTACCATGTATCTCAACAATGAAAATCCGGGAGGTCCTCAGAAATATGAAAAGCTCTGCGAGCACTCGTCAAAAATGGAGAGACTTGCCACCGAAGCCGAAAGAGCCTCTGTTAAATACAAACAAGTGGAGTTCATGATGGACAAGACCGGGCAGGTTTTCGACGGAGTGATCTCGGGTGTCACCGAGTGGGGTATCTATGTCGAGATAATCGAGAACCATTGCGAGGGCATGATCAGTGTCAGGGAACTTGACGACGATTATTACGAGTATGACGAGGAGTGCTACTGCCTCAGGGGCCGCTCCTCAGGACGCGAATACATGCTTGGCGACAGGGTGAAGATCGAAGTCGTGAAAGCCGACCTCCGGAAAAAACAACTCGACTATAAGCTAGTCTGAAATACCACAATCGCAGAACAGGATTACCAGCTGAACGGGTTCAACCCTCTTCTATAACTCTTAGCAAGACATCCACTGCTTCCTCCTGTGCCACATTTTTAACCACGGCTTCCGTGCCCCGGTATATGTGTACCTTCCCGTTTCCTGCCCCTACATACCCGTAATCGGCTCCGGCCATTTCACCCGGGCCGTTCACGATACAACCCATCACTGCAATCCTGAGCCCGGTAAGATGTGATGTTGCCTCCTTTACCTCTTTCAGGGCTTCCTGCAGCTTGAACCTGGTGCGGCCGCAGGTGGGACACGAGATATACCTGTTCCTTGTGATCCTTGCTTCCGTGGCCTGCAGGATGGAGAATGACAGATCACGGAGTTTATCCCCTCTTATCTTCCCGTCATTCCTGATGCATATCCCGCCGGCCTGCCTGAGGATGAAATATCTTCCCGTCAGGGCTGAGGCGTCAATGGCAAGCTTTTCCGGATCATCCTCATTGAAGACCGGGTTCAGCACTGCTTTTTCATCACCGTCATTTGTTAAGGCAGGAGGATTGTCAGGGGAGAAGCTTATGACCCTTCCTTTGTAAGGCTCACCGTCTTCACCGAAAAAACCTCCGTTACTGAATGAAACAACTTCAGGCCTGTAAACTGTTCCTGACGTTATGAACGGAAGCGCTGCAAGGGATTTCTCCCTTCGCCCCGACGGTCCGCATGTGAACCTTACTATCTCTTTTGCCACGGGGATCTCCTTCCCGGGATCCTCAGTGAGTGATACCCTTATCGTATCACCTATCCCTTCATACAGCAGGGCTCCTATTCCTGCCGACGACCTTACCCTTCCGTCTTCCCCTTCGCCGGCCTCGGTTACCCCCAGGTGGATGGGGTAGGAGCAGCCTTCCTTTTGCATTATCCCTGCCAGCATCCTGTTGGCTTCAAGCATCACTGCCGTGTCGGACGACTTCAGTGAAAGGACCAGCTTGTTGTAGTTCTCGGAACGGAATATTCTTATAAACTCAACTGCCGACACCACCATTCCCTTTGCTGTGTTTCCGTAGCGGTTCATGATCCTGTCCGACAGTGACCCGTGGTTTATTCCTATCCTTACTGCAGTTTCATGTTCCCTGCAGATGTTTATAAGCGGCAGCAGCCTTTGACGGATGCGTTCAAGTTCGTCTTCGTACTGTTTGTCGGTGATGTCGGTTTTGATAAATGAAGCCCGCTTGTCGGCATAGTTGCCCGGATTGATTCGCACTTTCTCCACTATCCGTGCTGCCGTTTCGGCCGCTGCAGGATTGAAATGTATGTCAGCTATCAGCGGCTGCTCAAAACCCGCCTTCTTCAGTTCCTTCTTAATGACCGCGAGGTTTTCAGCCTCCCTGACACCCTGTGCCGTCAGTCTCACAAAGTCGGCTCCGGCCTCAATGATCTTTATGCACTGTTCCACCGATGCCCTGGTATCCATGGTATCGGTATTGGTCATTGACTGTATCCTTACCGGCCATCCGCCTCCCAGCGGAACAGATCCTATTAGTATGGTATCCGATTTATACACCGATGCATTATCTTCAAACCTCAGAAAACTGACTCTTGCTTCACTCTATCTCCCAGTCCACCCCATCCTTCCTGTCCTTTAGCGTTATCCCTGCTTTTTTAAGCTCATCGCGAATCTTGTCCGATGTCTTGAAATCCTTATTATCCCTGGCTTCCTGTCTCAATCCGATTATTATCTTCATCAGTTTTTCCTTCAGTCCGTCATCTTCTTTTGTTTCCGTTTCGTCCTTCAGTCCCAGGATGTCATAGACGAAAGTTCTGAATATGCTTTTGAGGATTTCCAGCCCTTCTGCGCTAACAGTTTCAGTTCCGTCGTTAACCGAGTTTATGTATCTCACTCCCTCGAACAGGCACGACAGCAGTCCGGGGGTGTTAAGATCGTCGTTCATTGCGTCGTAGCATTTCCCACGCAGTGAATTGACATCGATGGTTGATTCCGGGGAAGCTTTCAGTTTATCTGTGAGGGTTATGGCGTTCATCAGTTTTTGCAGGCCTTTTTCGGAAGCTTTCAGTGCGTCGTTTGAGAAATCCATGGAGCTTCTGTAGTGTGCCTGGAGAATGAAGAATCTGATAGTCATAGGGCTGTAGGGCTGATCGAGCATTGGATGATCTCCGCTGAAGAGCTGGTCGAGGGTGATGAAGTTACCCAGCGACCGGGCCATTTTCTGGCCGTTGATCGTTATCATGTTGTTATGGATCCAGTATTTCACCGATTCTTTTCCCATGGCAGCGGCCGACTGGGCTATTTCACATTCGTGGTGAGGGAACAGGAGGTCCATGCCGCCTCCGTGGATATCGAATTCTTCTCCAAGGTATTTCGTGCTCATAGTGGAGCATTCGAGGTGCCATCCGGGAAATCCGGTGCTCCAGGGCGACGGCCATTTCATAAGATGCCCGGGAGATGCCTTTTTCCACAGTGCAAAGTCGTAGGGACTGCGTTTTTCGTCCTGTCCCTCGAGTGACCGGGTACTGGTCTGCAGTTCATCGAGAACCCTGCCTGAAAGCTTCCCGTATTGGTATGATTTGCTGTATTTTACAACATCGAAATATACCGATCCGTTCACCTCGTAGGCATAGCCATTCTTCAGGATCTCCTTTATGAATTCCTGCTGTTCTATGATATGTCCGGTTGCCCGTGGTTCTATTGATGGCTTTAGGGTATTGAGCTGGTCCATGTTCCTGTGGAAGGTGTTCATGTATTTCTGCACCACTTCCATTGGTTCAAGATCTTCAAGTCTGGCTTTCTTGGCGATTTTATCCTCGCCTTCGTCTGCGTCATTTTCGAGGTGTCCCACATCGGTGATATTCCTTACGTACCTGACCTTATATCCCAGGTGGGTGAGGTAGCGGCAGAGCAGGTCGAAAGTGATTGCAGGGCGGGCGTGTCCGAGGTGTGCGTCGCTGTAGACTGTTGGTCCGCAGACATACATTCCCGCCATGGGGGGATGAAGAGCTTTAAATAGTTCTTTCTGTTTTGACAGGCTGTTGTATAGTACCAGTTTGTTCTGCATCGGGGATGGTTCTTTACGGCAAAAATAGTCTAAAAATGTCGCATGCCAACGGCCGGCGCTTCCTTTTCTGCAATTCCGGCCGGCTCTTTCCTATCCATCCGGGCCTCAGCAGGGGTTGCGGGCAGATTTCCCGACCTCCTTCCGGCCGTTGCTTTAGCCGGAGAGTCTGCCGGCACCCTGTACCGGTATTATTTTTGCATTTTTCATTTTCCTTCATACATTTGTATCCGCAAATAAACCATCCCTCCTGAAGATGTTGGGTTTTTATTGAGAAGGGCGGAGAGATTAGGCTCATCGAAACTTAGACAACTTCCTTAAAGACTTATTCCCGGATATACAAATACCTCGATCGGCACGATTGCAGAATTATAGAATAAATGTTGAAAGGGTTCCGGGTTTAGGGTTCCGGGTTAAGGGTTTAGGGTTAAGCGTTAAGCGTTTAGGGTTCAGAGTTAAGCGTTTATTCAAGACTAAAAGACAGCGACTGAAAGGAGCAAGACCCCAAGACAGCGAAGCGTTAAGACAGCGACCGAAGGGAACAAGACTTAAAAGACCTGTAACTGAGCCCTGTGCTTTTCTTAGTCCCCCAATCTCCCCCTCTCCCCTTCGCAGCCAGGCGTCGGGGGTGAGTTCATGCTAAGGCAGATTGCAAGAAACAAGGTAAATGAAATGACCAATAGTTTGTTCGACATAATAAAATCACGCATCCTTGTCCTTGACGGGGCAATGGGTACAATGATTCAGCGGCTCCGGCTTCAGGAGGACGACTTCCGCGGAGCTCTCTTCCGTGACCACCCTGTGCCGCTGAAAGGCAACAACGACCTGCTGTCCGTCACAAAGCCTGAGGTGATACTCAACATCCACAGGGAATATCTCAGGGCAGGAGCGGACCTTATCACTACAAACACTTTCAACGCCAACAGGATCTCTATGGCCGACTACCGCATGGAAGACCAGGTGTATGAGATCAACCGCCGGTCGGCACAACTGGCAGCCGAAGCCGTAAGTGAATTTGATGCATCAGGCGCCGGCGGAAGCCGCTTTGTCGTCGGGACTCTTGGTCCTACAAACCGTACGGCATCAATGTCGTCAGATGTTAATGACCCGGGAGCAAGATCGGTATCTTTCGACCAGCTTGCTGATGCTTACGCCGAACAGACCAGGGGACTTATCGACGGCGGCGTTAACATCCTTCTTGTTGAGACGGTGTTCGATACACTCAATTGCAAGGCGGCACTTTTTGCAATAGGATCGGTGTTTGAAGAAAAAGGCACAAGCCTTCCCGTTATGGTGTCGGGAACTATCACCGATGCCAGCGGAAGAACACTTACCGGACAGACCCTTGAGGCTTTCCTGGTATCGGTTTCACATTTTCCCCTGTTCAGCATAGGACTGAATTGCGCCCTGGGAGCAGAGCAGCTGAGACCTTTTATAGCCGAGCTTTCTGCAAAAGCCGGATTTTATGTCTCGGTTCATCCCAATGCAGGATTGCCAAACCAGTTTGGGGAATATGATCAGTCGGCCGGATATATGGCCGACGTGGTTGAGGAATTTATGAAGGAGGGATGGGTCAACATTATCGGGGGGTGCTGTGGAACAACGCCTCTGCATATCTCGGAAATAGCGGAAAGAGCCGGGAAGTACAGGCCGCGGACGGTGCCTGAGATCACACGCCATACGCGGCTGAGCGGATTGGAGCCCCTGACTGTGACACCTGAAACAAACTTCGTGAATGTTGGGGAAAGAACAAACGTGTCGGGCTCACTTAAATTTGCACGCCTGATACGCGAGGAGAAATATGACGAGGCTCTTTCCATTGCCAGGAACCAGGTTGAAGGAGGCGCCCAGATAATAGATATATGCATGGATGAAGCCATGCTCGATTCCGAAAAGGCAATGGTGAAGTTCGTCAACCTCATCATGTCGGAACCAGATATTGCAAAACTTCCCCTGATGATCGACTCCTCAAGGTGGAACGTGATCGAATCGGCCCTCAAATGCATCCAGGGCAAGTCGGTCGTTAACTCAATAAGCCTCAAGGAAGGGGAGGAGGTCTTCCTGGAACATGCACGGAAGATAAGGAAATACGGTGCAGCAGCAGTTGTGATGCTGTTTGATGAAAATGGCCAGGCAGATACCTATGAGAGGAGGATCGCTTTGGCTGAAAGGTCTTACAATTTGCTTGTCGGAAAGGCGGGATTCCCTCCCGAAGATATTGTGTTCGATCCGAATGTGCTGGCTGTTGCAACCGGGATAGAGGAGCATAACAACTACGCGGTTAACTTCATCAGGGCAACGGAATGGATAAAGCAAAACCTTCCGTATGCCAGGGTGAGCGGGGGAATAAGCAACCTGTCATTCTCCTTCAGGGGCAACGACAAGGTACGCGAAGCAATGCATTCGGTATTCCTGTATCATGCAATAAAGGCCGGACTCGACATGGGTATTGTGAATCCGGGGATGTTGCAGGTCTATAGTGAAATAGATCCGCAGCTTCTTCAGCTGACGGAAGATGTTGTACTCAACCGCCGGCGCGATGCTACGGAACGTCTTGTGAAATTTGCCGAAAACCTTAAAAGTGAAGGAAAGAAAGAGGAGAAGACCGATGAATGGCGATCGCTCCCGGTACTGGAAAGGTTGAGATATTCACTTAAACGCGGAATTGATGAGTTCATTGAACCCGACATTATAGAGGCACGGGGGCTCTTCAGCCGCTCAATAGAGCTTATTGAGGGGCCGCTGATGGGAGGAATGAACGAGGTGGGCGACCTTTTTGGTTCCGGGAAGATGTTTCTCCCGCAGGTTGTTAAGAGTGCCCGCGTGATGAAAAAGGCTGTAGCGGTCCTGGAGCCTTATATAGAGAAGGAAAGCGAAGGAGAGGAGAAGAAAAGCGCAGGGACCATCCTCCTTTCAACGGTTAAGGGTGATGTGCATGACATCGGCAAGAATATCGTCGGAGTGGTTCTGGCATGCAATAACTACAGGGTTATCGACCTTGGCGTAATGGTGCCGGCCGATAAGATAATCGATACCGCCCTGAGCGAGAATGTCTCATTTATAGGCCTGAGCGGACTGATAACTCCTTCCCTTGAGGAAATGGTTCATGTGGCTTCAGAGATGGAAAGGAGAAAGGTCAGCCTGCCCCTTCTTATCGGGGGTGCAACAACTTCAGAGATACATACCGCCGTGAAAATTGCCCCTGCTTATTCCGGGCCTGTTATACACGTTAAGGATGCTTCGAAAACCGCGGGCGTTCTGGCTTCGCTTCTCCGGGAAAACAGCCACGAATATTCGGCTGCAGTGCGTGATAAATACTCAAAGCTTTTCAATGACCATAACTCAAGAAGATCGGAAAAGATACTGATCCCGCTCGATAAAGCCAGGGCAAACAGGCTGCTTACCGGCTGGGAGTCGTATAAGATCAGCGTCCCTTTAGCGCCAGGGCTTCATGTCATTAAGGAGTTTGACCTGGATGAGCTTGTGCGGTATATTGACTGGACTTTCTTTTTCTTTGCCTGGAAGCTTTCGGGGAAGTATCCGGCAATACTCAGCGATCCCGTCAAAGGTGCGGAAGCACGGAAACTGTACGATGATGCGCAGAAATGCCTGAAAGAGATTGCTGACAGGCGGCTCGTGATTCCCAGGGGCGTTGTTGGATTATATCCGGCAGTTGCTGATGGCGATGATGTTAAGGTTCTTTCGGATGACAGGGGCGAAACAAGGGCAGTGCTCAGATTTCTCAGGAATCAGGAACAGAAGGAGAGGGGAGTGCCTAATCTTTCCCTGTCTGATTATATTGCACCGGAATCAACGGGACTGACAGATTATATTGGGCTTTTTGTGGTTACTGCAACGCTCAATGAAGCTGTTCTTGAGGAATACAAAAAAGATGATTATAAGCACATCATGATAAGGATACTCAGCGACCGTATTGCCGAAGCCGCCGCGGAACTGCTTCATGAAAAGGTAAGAAAGGAATACTGGGGTTATGCTCCCGATGAAAACTTATCGCCTGATGATCTTTTCAGAATACAATATAAAGGGATAAGACCTGCACCGGGTTATCCGGCATGCCCCGATCATACGGAAAAACGTATTATATTTGCCCTTCTTGATGCGGAAAGAAATGCCGGCGCAGGGCTCACGGAGAATTTTGCCATGACACCGCCGGCAACGGTAAGTGGGTACATCTTTTCACATCCCTCTTCCTCATACTTTAAAACAGGAAAGATAGGGAAGGACCAGCTTGCCGATTATGCATCAAGGAAGGGTATAACGGTTGAGGAGGCAGCCCGGTGGCTGGCTCCGAACTTATGATATTTTAAGATGAGTGTAACAGATAAGATCAGAAACGCGTCGGGGCCCTTGTTCACGTTCGAACTTCTGCCTCCGCTGAAAGGACATAGTATCGAAAAGATTTATGCCACCATCGACATGCTGATGGAGTTCAGTCCGGCATATATTAACTTCACCTCCCACCGTAATGAGACAATTTACCGGGAAAGGCCCGACGGTCTTCTTGAGAAAAGGGTTGTGAGGAAGCGCCCGGGTACGATTGCACTGGCAGCCGCGGTCAAGTATAAGTACAATATCCCCGTGGTTCCGCATATCCTTTGCGGAGGTTTCACGAAAGAGGAAACGGAGAACGTGCTTATTGAAATGAATTTTCTTGGGATTGATGATGTGCTTGCCCTGCGTGGAGATCCTCCGAGAGGAAGCCGTGCTTTCATCCCCGAGAAGGGAGGCCATTCCCATACCAATGAACTTGTCGGGCAGATTGTCGACATGAACAGGGGGAAATATCTCGATGAGTCGATGGAGAATACTGCTCCCACCTCATTCTGCATTGGCGTGGCAGGTTACCCGGAAAAGCACTTTGAAGCCCCCAACAGGCAGACCGATATGGAGAACCTTAAGCGGAAGGTTGACGCGGGAGCCAGCTATATCGTAACACAGATGTTCTTCGACAACAGTAAGTTTCACAGGTTTGTGGATGAATGCAGGAAGAATGGCATTGAAGTTCCCGTCATTCCAGGCATAAAGCCAATCAGTGCCATGAATGATATAAATCTTCTGCCTCAGACCTTTCATATCGACATGCCCTATGACCTAGTGCAGGCATTGAAGCAGTGCAGGACCGACAATGATGCCAGGGAAGCAGGCATAGAGTGGGCGGTGATGCAGTCGAAGGAGCTTATCAGTTCAGGTGTTCCGGGAATCCATTATTACACCCTCGGCCGCTCCGATAACGTCGCCCGTATTGTTAAAGCTGCCTTCTGACTCCACAGGCAGTCTCTTCCGGTGATACCCCGCGAAGGGCCGCAGGCTCAGGCATTCCCTTCCCGCGTAGCCAACAGTACCGGGTTAAGCCCGTCTACAAAGCAAATGCTTTCTTGATAGCATCGACGTAATCCAGCTTCTCCCACGCGAAAAACTCCACTTTCTTTGTATAGACTTTTTTCCCGTTGTTATTCCCTATGGCAGGCTTGCAGCCCGGAACTTCGTAATAAACTTCCACATCCTTCACAAAGCTTTTGTGCCCGAAATGGCCATAGGATGCCGTTGGAAGAAAGACCGGATTTTTAAGGCCGAATCTGTTGATGATGGCAAAAGGCCTCATGTCGAAGATTTGTTCCACCTTTTTGGAGATCTCGCCGTCGCTAAGGATATTGCCTTTTTTATCTTTCACCCTGGCAGAGCCGTAGGTGTTGACGAATATTCCCACAGGCCGCGCGATACCGATAGCATATGCCACCTGTATCAGGACCTGGTCGCACACTCCTGCGGCCACCAGGTTTTTGGCAATATGGCGGGCGGCATAGGCAGCCGATCTGTCAACTTTGGAGGCGTCTTTCCCTGAAAAAGCTCCTCCACCGTGTGCTCCATGTCCGCCATAGGTGTCTACTATGATCTTACGGCCCGTTAATCCTGTGTCGCCATGAGGGCCTCCGATAACGAATTTACCGGTGGGATTCACCAGGAGCTTGATGTCGTCGTGGAAAAGCTTGCGGATCCTTTGGGGCAGGCGTTTTTTGACACGCGGGATCAGTATTTTTTTGATATCATCTTTTATTTTATTCTGCATATCAGCTTCGGCCTTTTTTTCCGAAGCATACGATTTATTTTTCGGAAGGATGAATTCATCGTGCTGGGTGCTGATCACTATGGTATCGATGCGCAGGGGTTTTCTGTTTTCGTCATATTCTATTGTCACCTGCGATTTGCTGTCGGGACGGAGGTATTTCATGGTTTTTCCTTCGCGTCTTATGGCGGCAAGTTCCCGGAGGAGGATATGTGCCAGCTCACTGCTCAGGGGCATGAAATTATCCATTTCGCGGCAGGCATAACCGAACATCATTCCCTGGTCGCCGGCTCCCTGGTCTTCGGGTTTCTCACGCATCACCCCCTGTCTTATGTCGGCCGACTGCTCGTGTATTGTTGATACAATTCCGCATGAGTTGTAGTCGAAACGGTATTCCGCTTTTGTGTAGCCAATGTTCCTGATCACTCTGCGGACGGTTTCCTGGACGTCGACCCATCCTTCAGTGCGCACTTCTCCGCCACACATAACCAGTCCGGTTGTGACAAACGTTTCGCATGCGACTTTTGACTCAGGGTCCCATCTCAGGAACTCATCAAGCAGGGCGTCGGATATCTGGTCGGCTACTTTATCAGGATGGCCTTCAGATACAGATTCGGAAGTAAATAAGTATCCCATTAAATTCAGAATTTAATTAATAATTAAATGGCAGAAAGAAAGGGTGATTGTAATAGGAAGTTCAGAAGCATTTTAGCATTTTTTCCCGTGGTTGCAATCAGCTCAAATCTGTCCACCCAGAAATATCCCTGCAAAGGAAATAAAAACCCCCCAATAAAAAAAGCATCTTCTAACAAAAAATACCGGTTGTTATCCCCGGTCTCCCGGGCACTTCCTCTGACCCCGGTTCTCAGCCCGGGAATCTGCGGGGGTAATGCTTCCGGCAGGTTTTGTTCCTTATCCCTTTCAGCCTGCTGTCAGGCTTCTGAAGATCTCCTCGAGGTTGCTTTCCTTTTTCTGCAGCGAAAGTACCGTAAGGTTATTGGCGACGGCAAAAGAGAAGATTACAGGTCTCAGATCCTCTTCTCCCGTGGATTCAATACGCCAGCTGTTTCCGCTGATATGTCTGACCGACACTGCCCCGGTGGCTGTTCTGATGTCTTCTTCCCCGACAGGTTTGTCAAACTCAACTTCTATTGTCTGGATGCCATTTCTGATCTTTGAGTATATGTTACTCTTGTCGTCGTCGGCAACGATAACACCCTTATCGATGATTATCACTCTGTCGCATATGGCTTCAACTTCCTGCATCACATGAGTTGAGAGCATAACGGTCTTCTCTTTTCCGGCTTCCCTGATAAGGTTCCTTATTTCCACTATCTGGTTGGGATCGAGGCCGGTGGTGGGTTCATCAAGGATAAGCACATCCGGATCGTGAATCAATGCCTGGGCGAGACCCACTCTTTGCCGGTATCCCTTTGACAGCGAGCCGATCTTCTTCTTCTGTTCGGGTGCAAGGCCCGTTACTTCAATGATGTTGTCGATTTGTTTTTTAACAGGAATGCCCGGCTTGTAGAACGACCCAACGAATGTGAGATATTCCCTTACGTACATCTCGGGATACAGCGGGTTGTTTTCGGGAAGGTAGCCTATAGTTTTTTTTATTCCGGGGGGATCATCCCCGACATCAATTCCGTTGACCTTAGCCGATCCTGATGTAGCAGGCAGAAATCCGGTTATGATCTTCATCATCGTTGACTTTCCGGCTCCATTGGGACCAAGAAAGCCGGCCACCTCACCCGTTTTGATTTCAAACGAAACATTATCCAGAGCTTTTTGCTCCCCGTAAAGTTTTGTAACTTCCTGAATTATAATTGACATTGTTTGCTTCTCCGATTTTCTTTTCACAGCTAAGATAAATCATTGCAGATTTATCTGCAACTGTCCTCTAAACCTGAAACCCGGAGCGCATGAACTCACCCCCGACCCCTCTCGGCGAAGCGGTGATGGGGGGAAGAGGGGAAGAGGAGAGGGGGAGAAAGGGTGATGGGGGGATTTGCCCCGGAACTTTCAACTTTGAACTTGACAGACTTTCAACTTTCAACTTGACAAACTTTCAACTTCCAACTGCCTTTGTTTAACATCTTTTAACACCGGAAATTGATGTTTTCTTTTATTTTTGTTTTATATAACAACCAGATAGCCATGAATATCATCAATCGCCGCAATTTTTTGAGAGCATCGCTGCTGGGTGGACTGGCAGTGTCATATGGGAGCAAGGCCAGGGCATTTGTTCCCTCAAACAGTTTTGATCCTTATGCCGCGCAGGTGGCCCTTACCACTGGCAGCAACAGAGCC
Source organism: Bacteroidales bacterium (assembly GCA_040769065.1). Lineage (GTDB taxonomy): Bacteria > Bacteroidota > Bacteroidia > Bacteroidales > VadinHA17 > LD21. The sequence goes on along the minus strand of JAXGLU010000001.1, from coordinate 2,149,408 downwards.
GATATGGTCTTTCGGGCTCTTCAGCCTTTTTCAAAGCAGATAAGTAGGGAAATAGGTAGTAAGCTTGTTGTGCTTAAGCCAAACAATGTTTCCATAAACATACCTCTGGCTGCAACTCATGCCGACACTCTCGAGGGGATACTCGAGTTCCTGAAGTCCATCAATAAGCTTCAGAATGTTGTAATAGCCGAGTCGGCAGGAGGCGGATCCACTCTTGAAGGATTCAGCAATTACGGATATAACCGTCTTGCAGATAAGTATTCTGTTAAGCTTGTTGATCTCGATCAGGAGAAATATGAACTGCTCTATGTCTTTGACGAAAAAGATTTCAGTCCTCATGCCATGAGGGTATCGAGTATGTTGCTCAGTCCTGATTCATATGTGGTTTCTGTTGCCCGGATGAAGACCCACGACCGTGTTCTTGCCACGTTGTCACTGAAAAACATCGTGCTTGGTGCACCGATAAAGGATCTTGGTTTCGCATGGGGCCCGAACAGAAAACCCGGTGCAAAAAATGACAAGCCCATCGCCCATGGAGGCGGTTACAGGGGTATCAACTATAACCTGTATGCTCTGGCCGAGCGTCTTCACCCCGACCTTGCCGTTATTGACGGTTTTGAGGGCATGGAAGGGAATGGCCCCAATAGCGGCACTCCTGTTGACCACAGGATTTGCCTGGCCGCCACCGACTGGCTTGCAGCCGACCGGGTGGGCATTGAACTGATGGGCATCGACCTTGCAAAGGTCGGATATCTTACATATTGCGCCCACGCCGGCATGGGTGTGGCCGACCTGAACCGCATAGAGATCATAGGTGAGCGTATCGCCGATCACAGGAAAACCTACAAGCTGAACGACAATCTCGACCGCCAGCTGATCTGGATGACCCCGCCACCACCTCTATCCTGAGCCCGGAGGCCGGGACTTCCCGGCCCCCCTCACCCCATCTCCCCCTCCTTTTTTCCCCCAGTCTCTTATTTTTTTAATACATTTGAATATTTTTATACATTCTTCGAATACTTTAGCTTACCGGGAGGTATGATATTGAATAACTATTGTATAACCATAATCAAGTAATAACTAATCTAAACTCTATGATCTATGAGAAAATGTATTAAATGTGTTAGCTTCCTGGTTTTGATGAGTTTCATCATGTCAGGGCAGATCCTCAATGCTCAGCGTCTGGCCGATTTTAAGTTTAACGGCCCGGTGGATGTGACCGCAAACCAGATCAGGAACAATTTCCAGTTCAACGGATACACAAATCACTGGTGGAATGACTACAAGAAACTGACACGCTACGGAAACCTTTTTAAGATAAGCGTTCCCGATGTCGATAAGACGATCATGCAGAACAAGGTGGATATTGCCGAAGATCTTCAGGTGCCGGGCCTTTTCATGCAGGAGGGATTTCTTGCCGGCTGGCTTGATGCTTCCCCCGGGACTCTTGAGAATCCATCGCCTGCAGAGATCGAAACTGCTGTACGCGGAGGAAGTGTTCTGGCGATGATTGATCCCCAGTCGGAAGCCGGAAAGATTATTATGCCGCTTTATCCCGGGAATGACTCCTGGAAGCAGACTCTTAAAAGCTATCAGTTCAACGATCCCAATCTGGCTGTAGTAGATGCATTTATTCTGGAAAACGGGAACAGCAGGATTTTCGTGATAGCATCAGGTGACAAGGCAGCACGCGACAAAACAAAAGCGCTCATGGATAATGCCAGGGATGTCGTTGCAAAATATGACATGCATAAAGGCTGGTTTGGGGTTGAAACTCTCCTCAAGTCTGTAACCTGCGCTCCCGGTCATCCTATTGATCTTATAGGAAAAGGAATGAATGAAGGCCTTGACTGGTTTGTTTTTTCGGGATATATGGAATTCCTGGGCCAGGATGAATACCAGACATGGGTGGAACGGTCAGGAATGCCTATTGTCCTTGATCTTGGACATTCACCAATTTACGGACTTGACGATTATTCAGGGCTGCAGGTTCAGGATATGCCCACGAAACAGAGCTGGATCGATTTCGCAAAGAAAAAGAATGGCTATATTTTCCGACCGGTCTGGGATCCGGCATCAGATGCCTTTCATTACGACGGATACATTGCGAGCGAAGGTGATAAATTCCAGATAGACAATAACAATGTACCTTTTGTCACCCGTACGGGTGGACTGCTTGGTGGTATGGAAAACAGCATGATACTTTTCCTCGGAAAGGGTGAAAAACTGACCCGCGAAACAATGTGGAAGGCAATACTTGACAACCGCGAGGTGGCAGTGATGGGAAAAGGCGTGATCATGGGACCAAAAGTCTTCCGCACTGCAGCACAGATGCTTCTGCTCGACAGGGTCTTCCTTGAGAACTATTATGGTGATAAGCTGGATCTTCAGGCTGTCATCGACGGCTATACCCTTAACCTTAATATAACCAACACAGGATCTAAGGCTGTTACCGGCAAGGTCAATGTAAGACTTCCCGACGGCGTTGTAACTGACGGATTACTTTCATCGCCCATATCTGTTCCGGCCGGTGCCAGCACTACCTTTAAGCTCGATATACGACCTGACGCACAGGGAATGGACAAGGCAAATCCAATTGTGGCAGGTTTGGAATGGGACGGCAAAAAGAAGTATACAATGTGCGTTCTTGAAATGCCTCCGGCTATATCGGTTCACAGGCTTCTTTACGGGCACGCTCCCATAGTGAAATACCCTGTTACAATCCATAATTTTTCAAAAACAGGAACATTCCCGGTTACGGTGAAGGTTTTTGACAGGAAAAAACCCGGCAAAGCCCTCTTTTCAGCCTCACAGAACGCCTCTTGCCCGACAGGTTCATTCAGCACCCTTGATTTTAATCTTAAGGTGCCGGCAGGCAACTTTGATGTTGAAGTATCAGCTTTGGGTGTAACAACAACAACCCAGCTTGGCGTCGGCAAAGCCGCCGGATCGGTTCATGCTTATCCCCTGGATCTGAATGCCGACGGAGTAATGGAATACAGGCTTGAGAATGACAGCGTCCAGGTGACTCTCCTCGCCACAGGAGCCAGGGTTATCGAATATATCGTGAAAAGCCGGAACGACAACGTCCTCTTTAAACTATGGCCTGAAAAATCGGGCGACGACAAAAGACCAAACCGTTCATGGGGTTATTATCCTTACGGAGGTTTTGAGGACTTCCTTGGCCAGGCCAGTATGGAAACACATACGGTTTTTGATGCCGAGCTTATTAAGGAAAGCGGTGACTATGTGCAGGTAAGGATGAGCACAGATTATTACGGCAATAAGCTCCAGAAAATCTTCACTCTTTACGGTAACTCACCCCTCCTTGAGGTAAGGTATGCCCTTACCTTCCAAAATCCTGAAGCAAACGTTCTCGGTCCCCAGCCTATACTTGAAATTGGAAAAGTGCATGGCACGGAGGATGTATTTATTACCCCGACCATAGGAGGCAATGAGGAATTCAGGATGAGGATGGAGGACTACTATGGCAGGGCTCTGATGATCAGGGAAGGCTGGAACGCCGGATATGATACAAAGGAGGACATTGCATTTGTAGGAGCATTCCCCGTTTCGCAGCCTATCTTCCTGCACATGTGGATGAATCACCCCAGAAACGGTGATGCTCATCACTATTATGTTGAATTCCAGCCATGGACACCTATATATCAGAGGTCGACAATGTACTTCACATACTATCTGTGGGGAGCAGGAGGCAGCTGGGAAAAAAGCCTTGATGAGCTGAGGAAGAGAAATCTTATATCAACCCGATAAATCAAAATTATATTATGATGAAGTCATACCATTTATTTTTTAAACGAGTATTTTCTGCTCTTATACTGGTATTTGCCGTATCGGGAGCGGTTTTTGCGAAGGACGAGCTGAAAATTAAAAAGGTTGAACTGGGATACCCTGTTCCGGCCATTCCTTACTATCATCTTTCGGCCGATATTGAACTGCCCACACCTTCGATTATTGAGGTGGAAGTTGCCGTTGACGGCAAGGTGTTGAGATATACCAACCTCCATCATTCGACGGATTATATCAATCTGATGCGGCCTGCAGTGATGCACCGTCCGCCCTCGGGAGCAGGCCTCTCGCAGGATAACACAATTTACCAGAACCTGAACGTTACAGGCTGGGTGAAATGGCAGCCCGGGCAGACCTATGATATAAAGATAAATGTCAGGATGAAGAAGTCTGTAAGACCTTCTCCGGCCGACAAGATCATTACGGCTTCGGCAAAAGTAACGGCTCCCTCCGGAGCAAAGGTTTTTGACCCTGCCTGGAAGAAGTATAAATCGATCGTTCTCACGGAAACGGCTGGTATTGACAGAAAGGATGAGCCTGTTGACGTACTCCTTGCTTTTTATCCCGATGAGGTCAGGGATTTGAAAAGGGAGATCCGTGTGGCTTCCTTCAACCCTGTAACTCACGAGGTTAAGGAGGTTGTTTCACAGGTATATGATATACAGAAGTATCTTGTGGAGGATGACCTTGCCCCTGATGAAAATGGCAAGCCTACAAGAGATGTGCCTGTATGGTATCCCACAGTTACGGCAAAAGTGAGCTTCCTTGCGGATGTGCCTGCACGGGAGAGCCGCATTTATCATGTATATTACGGCAATGAGGATGCGATGGTTCAGTTTTACAAGTCAGATCTCGTCGTTCAGGGAGAAGCACCCGGCATGCGTATAGAAAATAATAAGTTGTCAATCGCCCTTCATCCAAACTCCGGGCACCTTGACCAGATAACACTGAAGTCAAAGCCTGACTTCCCGCTTTACCACCGCAAGGAGACCAACGGAGCTATCCACTGGAATCCCGAGGTCTATACACCTCCGCGGCCATGGACTCATACATCCGACTGGGATCCGCCTCAGAATGTTAATTTCTGGTCAGGTCCCGTCATTTCCACCAGCGAAGTCTGGGGTAATCTGCTTGAGATACCTGAGGTTGACGCATCAGTGAGATACGACTTTTTCCCCGGAAAACCTTACTTTATCAGTTCCACCGTTCTCAGGATAAATGAAACGGTTCATACCATTGCCGTAAGGAATGCTGAGATAGTGATCAAAAGGGAACTTATAACCCATGCCGCATGGTACGATGTGATAAGGGATTCCGTAGTGGTTTACGACGTGGTGAAAATGCCCGAGCTTATGGACCTGCTTATGGAAGCAGATGTTCCATGGATAACATTCTACAATGATAAGGAGGGTGTGGGCTTTGCCGGTATACAGCTGAGCTATGCGAATGCCGGGCTCGAATCGGCTCCCCGCCTGCTTAATCCATTCTTCTATATAACGGGTGGCCCCTGGATATACTGGGCAAGAGCCCTTTCGCTCAGCTTCCTGTCATCAAACATGCAGCAGATGATCCCTGCCATGAAAGGGAATGTCTTCTCGGAGAAATGGGCTTACCTGGTCTATGAAACTGAAAAAGGAGCACAACCCTATGCTCCCGTTCTCGAATGGAAGGAAGCCCTTACAAATCCTCTCAGGATACAACTCGTGGAAGAGGTTGACGAGAGGGTTTCAAGAACTGTTACCGAGCTCTTTGTTGAAGAAGGCCGTACCGGCTGGGAAGGCAGGGAAACTGGAAGGCATCATGAGTAGCTAAATACACGGGGCGCCTGACACAAGGCGGCCCGGAGCGAATTTCCTCCGGAGGGGAAAGGGATTGTTTCCCGCAGATTCCCCTACCGGAGGATTTTTATTGGTAACCCCCGGTGAATATGTATGGAATCTTTGAAGCTTCGTTCATGCATACATGAACTGCCCCACCTTTGTAAATGACGACTTCGGATTGACACAGCATACCGGTATCTTTGAGCTGTTGGCAATGATATATTGCTCCGAAGCTCCGAGCATGTAATCGGCCATGCTGATATGCTTTGTCGTCATGATAAGGATAAGGTCGGCATTGATCTTCTGTGCGAAATCTATGGTCTTCTGTGCTAAATTGCCTCTTGGTATTTCGTGGATCTCGTATTCAATGTTGTTCTGGATAAGATATTTTATGGCGAAGTTCAGGTTTATGTTGATCCTCCGTTTCAAAGAAGTATCTTTCGATATCGACTTCAGAATATGAATTTTTGAGTCGAAATATTTTCCCATGAAAATAGCCATTCCCATTTTCTCCTTGTTCTCAATCCTGAAGTCAACCGGGAAGACAATATTGTGATACCTTTCCTGGTCGGCAGGAGGATCCTGAACAACTATGAATGGCACCTTTGATTTTACTATTACTTTCAATGCCCAGCTCCCCGTGATCTTTTGCATTCCCTTCATCCCATGCGTCCCCATAACCACAAGGTTTGCTTCCTTTGAATTGACAAAATCGGCAATGTCTGTGAAAATACTACCCTTTACCAGCTGGTAGGTAATAATCATGTTGTATTTTTTGCTGGCCTCGTCGGCAACACGTTTGAGCTGATGAGCGACCTCTCTTTCTTCCTTCGGTTTTATTCCGGGATTGATGATATGAAGGAGACATACGTCATTGCTGGTCATACGGCTGATCCTAACAGCATGTGCCAGAGCGTTTTCGGCAACCAGAGTGAAATCCCATGGTACCACTATTAATCTTTTGTGCTCGTTCATAGTACTGACTGGTTTTCAGTTATATGTTCAAAGTTATTCAAGTTTTGGCATTTACCAAAACGATGAATTGCATTTAAAGCCGCTCAAAAACAAAACCTTCGGTTGTCAATGAGCTGATAATGATAAAACTTCACAACCGGGAAAATATTATGAGGAAAAGTCAAAATAACTCACTTACGAAGGATTATCGTATGAAAACAGGCTGCAGTGAGCGGCCAGTTATGATGCGATGCACTGTGGCAACCAGGGTTCCGCGGTTAAGGGAAATGGCTTTTTCCAGTGATATACTGAACTTTGGAAAGCCCTTCCTGTCAGGGAGAAAATGTTGCCGTAAAAGATATAGCCTGCAGGGGTCACAGGCTGTGTGTAGTAAAATTTATTATTTTTGCATGATTTTGACCGGAAATATTTTAATTCATGTTAAAGCGCTCAAAGGTTAAGGAACTTCTGAATTCAGCGGTTGCAGGATCGGAAGTACTGGTTAAAGGCTGGGTAAGGACCAAAAGGGGAAGCAGAAACATTGTGTTCATTGCCCTGAACGACGGTTCAACGATAAACAATATTCAGGTAGTTGCTGATGTGGCATCCTTTGATGAAGACCTCCTGAAGGATATCACAACCGGAGCTTCAATTGCCGTGAAAGGAAAACTTGTCGAATCGCAGGGACAGGGACAGAAGTTTGAAATAAATGCTGAAAGCATCAAGATCTATGGCAAGTGCGATCCGGCGGTTTACCCCCTTCAGAAAAAAGGACATTCGATGGAATTCCTCAGGGAACACGCACATTTGCGTTTCAGGACGAATACCTTCGGTGCTGTCTTCAGGATAAGGCATGCGATTGCATTTGCCATACATAAGTATTTTAACGATAAAGGATTCTATTATCTCCACACTCCCATAATCACCGCCAGCGATGCTGAAGGAGCAGGGGAGATGTTCCATGTTACCACTTTCGACCTGAAAAATGTACCGCTTAATGATGAAGGGAACGTTGACTATGACAGCGATTTCTTCGCAAAGGAAACAAACCTGACGGTGTCAGGTCAGCTTGAGGGCGAACTTGGGGCTCTGGCTCTGGGTGAGATATATACATTCGGTCCGACTTTCAGGGCCGAGAACTCAAATACCCCGCGTCACCTGGCGGAATTCTGGATGATAGAGCCCGAAATGGCATTCTATGATATAAAGGACAATATGGACCTTGCGGAGGATTTTGTCAAATATCTTATAAGATATGCAATCGATAACTGCAGGGACGATCTTGAATTCCTGAACAACATGATCAACAAGGGGCTTATTGAAAGACTGATGTTTGTTCTTGAGAATGAATTTGTACGGATTACTTATACTGAAGCTGTCTCTATTCTCACTGCTTCAGGGAAGAAATGGGAGTATCCTGTAAGCTGGGGCAGGGATCTTCAGGCTGAACATGAGAGATATCTTGTTGAGGAGCATTTCAAAAGACCGGTGATATTGACGGATTATCCCATGGACATCAAAGCCTTTTATATGAAGCAGAACGACGATGGAAAGACAGTGAAGGCGATGGATGTTCTTTTCCCGGGAATTGGGGAGATCATCGGAGGGTCGGAGCGCGAAGAGAACTATGATAAACTTTTAAGGCGCATTCAGGAACTTAAACTCCCCGAGAAGGATCTCTGGTGGTACCTCGAGACAAGGTTATTTGGAACAGTGCCTCACAGCGGGTTCGGCCTGGGCTTTGAAAGAATGATCCTGTTTGTAACGGGAATGGCTAATATCAGGGATGTTATACCGTTTCCGAGAACTCCCCGGAACGCGGAATTTTAGTACCTTTGATGCTTGATATTTATTAACGAGTGATGTTAAATCAGAAACTGCAGCAAAAGCTTCTCCAGAAACTATCGCCTCAGCAGATACAGATGATAAAGCTGCTCGAGGTTCCCACGCTTCAGATGGAACAGCGCATAAAGAAAGAGCTCGAGGAAAATCCTGCTCTTGAGGAGGGCCATGAAGAGGATGATGATGTTCATGATCTCCAGGAGGAAGAAGCCTTTGATGAAAATGATAAAGACCAGGAAGAATTCACCCTCGACGATTATATTGAGGACGACGACATACCCGATTACCGTCTTCAGGCAAACAATTACAGCAAGGACGATGAAAAGAGACCTGATATACCTTTTTCGGTCGGATCAACTTTCCATGAGCATCTCAAATCACAGCTCGGTCTCAGGGATCTGACCGAGGATCAGAAGATGCTTGGCGAATATATCCTGGGCAATATTGACGAAGACGGATATCTGAGACGAGACCTTGAAAATATTATCGACGACCTTGCATTTCTTCAGAACATAAAAACAACAGAGAAGGAGCTGGAGGAAGTGCTGGAGATAATCCAGGACTTCGATCCGTCGGGTGTGGGTGCGAGAAACCTCAGGGAATGCCTTTTGATCCAGCTTGCAAGGAAAGAGCGCACACAGATGCCGGTAAAGCTGGCTTACACAATAGTAGATCAGTATTTCGAGGAATTCTCAAAGAGGCATTACGACAAGATAACCGCTAAGCTCGGAATATCGGAAGCGGATCTGAAAAGTGCTATCGATGAGGTACTCAGGCTGAATCCCAAGCCGGGAAGCGTTTACAGCGGCTCGTATATAAAAGCTGCACAGCAGATAATCCCCGATTTTATCCTAGACCTTACGGAAGAAGGACTTGAACTTCACCTCAACTCAAGGAACCTGCCAGAACTGCGGATTAACGCCGCATACAGCGAGATGCTTCGCTCCTATGTTAAGAATAAAAGCAATAAAAAGGAGATGAAGGATGCCGTCATGTTCGTGAAACAGAAGATAGACTCGGCTAAATGGTTTATTGATGCGATAAAACAAAGGCAGAACACACTGCTTCTTACCATGAACGCCATACTTACTTACCAGGACGAGTATTTTGTCGACGGCGATGAGACGAAACTTAAGCCGATGATACTTAAGGATGTCGCAGAGATGACCGGATTGGATGTGTCAACGGTATCAAGAGTGGCAAACAGCAAATACATACAAACACATTTCGGGATATTGCCGCTTAAATTCTTTTTTTCTGAAGGCCTTCAGACCGACAGCGGTGAGGAGGTGTCAACACGTGAAATAAAACGGATACTGCAGGATTGCATTGAAAATGAGGAGAAACGCAGGCCTCTTACCGATGAGCGCCTTACAGAGATACTCCAGGAAAAAGGATACCAGATAGCCAGGAGAACTGTGGCCAAATACCGTGAACAGCTGAATATCCCGGTAGCCCGCCTTAGAAGGGAAATCTGATGGATACAGAAAAAACTGAAAAGATCACTATTATCCTGGCGAGGATACTGTCATTCGTCTTTCATCCCCTGTTCTGTCCGCTCTACGGCCTTGCAATTATATTCACCGCCCCGACATTCCTTGGATACCTGCCGGCCACTGTGAAAAAGATGCTTTTAATGATAGTCCTTGCAAACAACGTGATGATACCCGTTGTGATGCTCCCCCTGCTTCGGAGCAGGAACATTATCAGCTCTTATTTCATTGACGACAGAAACGAAAGAATAATCCCTCTGACAATGCTTTCAATGCTGTATATCATAACTTCATTTATTATTTTCCGCTTCCATGTGCCGCTGATAATTAAATCATTAATGTTAGCGGTGACCCTGCTTACCATTATCGTTACCTTTATTACATTCTGGTGGAAGATATCAATACATTCTATGGCAACAGGTTCAATCATTGCCCTGATAATCATGCTTTCAATTAAAATGCATGTCCCTCTCACAGGGTACCTGGTGACTGCCATTCTGATCGGTGGATGTATACTTTCAGCGCGGCTGTTGCTTGGATCCCATAACCCTGCGCAGGTCTGGGCCGGATTTGCAACCGGATTTCTGGGGCTGACAGCTGTTATGTTAATCTTTTAACACTGCCTGCAGGGCTCTGTCAAGAAGTTCACGGCTCTGCACAACTATATCTTCAGTCCATCTGGCATGTTTATCCGGCAGCCTGAGGCCTTTGTTCAGGTCTTTCTGCTTTGTCATTGTAAACCATCCTTTTCCGGAAAGGTATTCTGCGAGGTACTCCTGCTCGGTCTGTCCCGGAGTGGGGATCAGCAAGGCGCTGCATTTGAGGCTTATGAGTTCCATGATAGTGGTATATCCTGAACGGCAGATGATGCCCCTGCTTCCGGTTATCAGCTTTTTCATCTCAGATGCCGGCGGATGAGGGAACGAGATGATATTTCCGTCCCTGAGAGGCTGAGTGCTATGTTCAGGCCTGCCTTCAAGGATAACTGAAGGAAGAACGTCATTCTTCATTATCATAGAAAGCTTTTTTCTCAGAATGCTTCTCTGCGGTTCCGGTCCCGAGAGTATTATGGTATTATGTGGACGGTGGTCAGTTCCGGCGTCGCCCGGATCATTTTCAGCACTGAACCTCGACAAGATGCCAGAGAACATTGTATTTCCGGGAAGCCTCACGCCGTGGCTCAGCCTTCCTGAGATATTGAGGTCGCCGGGAAGATCGGGGATCAGGCAAAAGGTATATTTCTTTATAATGAAGCGGTGGGCAGCTATCCCTATGCCTTCCAGCCATCTGAATCCTGCAGGGAAAGGTATGCGGGGCATGTGGGTAAGGTAAACGGAGGTTATTTTCCTGTTCCACAGGCCGAAGCGGTTGTCACTGATCACTATGTCGATCTGCAGGTTTCTGATGATTCTTTTTAGTCTTTGATGCTCCCGGACTATGTGCCAGATCAGAACAGGTGTTTTGATAAGCATTACCAGGTATTGTGGGAAGATGGCGGAATATCCCGGCCGGAATCCCGGGAAGTGTATGCATGGAAACGCAGGCAACTCTTTTTTGAAAAAGTTCATATGGCTTATGCCTGCGCCGATGGTCACATTGTGACCCATGTCATGCAATTTTCGCGCCAGGGGAATCATGCGTCCGGCATGACCCAGGCCCCATTCAAGAGGGCAGATAAGTATATTTTTTTTGCTTCTCAAGATCAGCCCGAGACCTGCGTTTTTATACCAAGTTTTTCAACCATGGAAGCAATCCTTCTGAGCTCGGCGGGAGGCACCTTGCAGAGGTTGCCTTCGTCAGGTGTATCTCTCGAAATGGTGTATATCATCACTTCCGAAGGCTTTATTGTTTCTATTCCCTTCAGCCATGCTGAAAGCTCTTCAGGAGTTGTATTGTCAATAGTTTTGCCCCTGTATTCCCCTCTCAGGAACAGTGTCTGTATGATAAGCTGTCCCTTGAATTTACTCAAGTTTTCAATCAGTTCGGCAACTTTGAAATCAATTCCTGGCTGATTATGTGTTTTCACAGTGTGATCGAAACCTGAATCAAACTTGAGGATATTCTTGTCAACTTTAAGCAGGGCTTCTTTAATTCGCGGAAGTGTTATTGTTGTGGCATTTGACAGAACAGCGATCTCTGTTTCTGGAAAGTATTTGTTTCTCAGCCCGATTGTGTCATCTATTATTTCCGGGAAATCGGGATTAAGCGTTGGTTCCCCGTTACCGGCAAAGGTTAGCATGTCAGGCGGCTTGTTTGCATTTTTCAGTTCGAGGAGCTTATGGTCCAGCGCTCTGCAGACTTCATCGCGTGTGGGCAGGCGGCTGTCAGATCTTAGCGGTTCATATGTCCATCCGCATTCACAGTAGATGCAGTTGAAATTACACACTTTCCTTGTGACCGGGAGCAGGTTGATGCCAAGCGACACGCCCAGCCTTCTGCTTTTAACCGGTCCGAAGATGATCTTGTCAAAAAGGAATGTTCCCATTATTCTGATGGTTGATCTGCAAAAATAACAAATAGAGCTCAGGATTGTTATAAAAGCTTATTAACAATGCTTCCGGGCATCAGCTTCAGGTCATTCAGGTTTACGTTCCGGATAAGGAGCAGTCCTGGTTTCTTGCCTGGTTCAATGCTGCCGAATGTTTTTTCTTCTCCCAGGGCCCTGGCTCCGTTAAGTGTAGCCCATAGTATCATTTCTTCAAGGGGTGTTTCAGGAGCACAGCCTTGCAGGGTCTTAAGTTCCTCAAGGATGCTGAGTCTGGAGTTGGAGGCGAGGCTGTCGGTTCCGATAACAATCTTACAGTTTTGTTCAAGGAGCATGCTGAGGGGAGGGGTTTTATCCTCAATATGCAGGTTGGAGTTCGGGCACAGGCACCAGTAGAGGTTTTTTCTTGGAGCAAGGGCTTTTACTGTTTCGGCATCTGCATGGGTATTGTGGACTAGGATGAGATTGCCCGACGGGGTGACCTCATCGAGGATAGCTGTAATATGGTTTTTTGGCGTTTCATATCCGCCTTCGTCAAGGCCCGATTCCCTGTATGATACCCTTAATGGCCCCCGGTGAACTGAAAGGAAAAGCATTTCTCCCTTTGATTCCATGAAATGGATCGAAGTCACCTTGTTTTGTCCGCATATTTCTTTTATCATGCGGAGAAGGCTCAGGGAAACGGCATAAACAGAATGGGGTGCCATCTGCCAGTTCAGTCCGGCAAGGTCTGCTTCCTTTGCCAGGGCTGAGGCTTCCCGGATTTTTTCCCCGGCTTTATGGGGATTGAGGCCGTAGATTTCCAGGAGGTTGATGTACTTCACCCTGCTTTTTTTCTTGTGGCCGAAAGTTGCTGAGCTGTTACATATGTCGGCACAGAGCACGGTCCCTTCATTTTGCATCTCGAGATCGGCAGCAACTATTGACGAGGAGATTCTGTCGTGTTCGATTTCCCTCAGCAGGCGAATGAGCCTGATAAACTCAGCCAGGCCTTTCCCGGGTTGAATACAGCCTTTGAGATGCGACAGTTCAAGATGTGTATGGCAGTTTACAAATCCCGGAATAATGATACCGTTATGGAATTCTACGGAAGCTGATTCCCGTAATTCTCCTCCCGTATCTTCAACGTTTGTGATTGTACCGTCGTCCTGTGCGGTTATTATTCCTCTTTTCAGTGCAGGCCCGTTATTGGTGAAGATGTACTGGGCTGATAGCTTTTTCATTATTGGGAAAGATTGCGGAAGAGGGCGATATTATTGACACTCATATGCTTCAGGGATGAAGGATGCTGGTTTTCATAGTTTATGAACCATCCCTTAAGCATGAACGGAGGAGTGCCCGAAATGGTTTTCGTGATGGAATAATAGTGGGGCAGCCCGTCTTTAAGGAACGGAAGAGATTTATAGTAATCTTTCATATCAGTACTGTCCGTATCAGCTGAAGTTGAGAATATACCGCATTGCGGATTAACGGTCTGGTCGTCGGGATACAATGTCAGTGTGAAGGATATGGTATATTTCCCCTGTAGTCTGACCGGGAATTCAAACCATGCTGTATCGGAATCCTTTTGTCCGTGCAGGGTATAGAAATGTTGTCCTTGCCACAGGTTCAGGGTGCTGTTAACGCCATCCTGTGATGCCAGTTGTTCTATCCTTGCTTCCATTTCGCTGAGACGGCTTAGAACTTTATCATATATCTTTATTAGTTTTTTGGGGCGTTTCATGAAGTAGAACCTCATGGTTTTCTCCATTATTTCCTCATTATAACCATGTTTTTCGAAAATTTCCCTGTATATGGCCAGGTTATCGAGGTTGCTGTATTCCCGGCGTATATCAGGAATGACAAGCAGTCCGTCGGCTATGTGTGCTTCAGTAAGGATGGTTATCAGTTTCTTTTCCGGGATGATGTCTTTATGTCCGGCTTTACTTCTCCTGCCGGAACACGACCCTGACAGGATCAGCAGCATGGCTGACGCAAGAATGAAGATTCCCTTCATGCTATTTCTGATTCTTTTGCTGGTCATCATCTCTTCGGAGGTATTTTCTTGTAAGGTATCTTACCGGATACCAGGCTGCCCAGAATCCAATAAGAAGGACCGTTGCCGGCACGATAATAAAATCCTTAAACTTCATTACCACAGGGTAAGCATCCATGATGAGCGATTCACTCTGCAGCCTTATAATCCCGTATTTCTGCTGGATCCAGCAGATTATGAAACCAAGGACGATCCCTGCCAAAGTCCCAATGATTGATATCAGCCATCCCTCAAAAATAAAGATATTCCTTATAAGTGAGTTGTCGGCCCCCAGGCTTTTCAGGATCTCAATATCTCTTTCCTTCTCAATGATAAGCATCGTGAGCGAGCCTATTATATTAAAGGACGCTATGATTATTATGAAGGTAAGGATAAAGTAAATGGCCAGCCTTTCAGAGCGCATCACCTTATAAAAGATCTCCTGTTGCTCATATTTATTCTGGACAAGGAATTCCCTGCCGAAGATCTCCTTAACTTTTTTCTGCACCTGCTCTTCATTTGCCCCGGCTGAGAACTTCACCTCAACAGTGCTTGTCTCCCCGGTATAGTTAAGAAGATCGCGGGCAAAATCTATGGGAAGGAAAACATATTTTGAGTCATATTCCTGTTCAACCTGGTATATTCCTGAGGGGAAAATGAATCTTCGGGTAAAGGCATTTTCAGGGTTGATGTTTGTCCGGCCTTCGTTGCGCGGTATTACGTATAATTCCAGGGGTGTGATAAAATTGATTCGCAGGCCAAGGTAATTTGCTATTCCTATGCCGGGGACTGCATATGGCCGCCCCTGCTCCGATCTCAGAAGGAATTCACCTTCCCACATCGAGCTGTCAACTCCGGTGACCTTTGTATAATTGTCGTCAACACCCTTTATAGTTGCAACAAACTGCCTTTCGCCATACCTCAGAAGTGCATTTTCCTCAACGGACAGAGAGTAGTATGCCAGGCCTTCTGTTTCCGACAGCATCCGGAGTTGTTCTTCTCCAGGGGTGAATGTTTTTCCTTCCCTCACCGTTATCCTGAGATCCGGATCGAATGTATTGAATATTGAATGCACAAGCGTCTCGAGCCCGTTGAAGACCGAGAGCACTATGATAAGGGCCATGGTGCCCACCGTAACTCCGGCAACAGAAACAGCTGATATGACATTGATCGCATTTCTTGATTTCTTTGCGAACAGATATCTTTTTGCTATGTATAAGGGAAGTTTCACTTCGGATTTTTTCTTGCTGTTACTATCAGTCCGGTTCCGCTTTTATGGTCCATGCACACATCAAAGGTGTTAAGAATAGCTGAAAAAGGGAAGAAAACACAATAGTAAAATGGGAGAAGAATGAAAAAAAGGCGCGATCTGTTAAGCATCAGTATGGGGTATTTCATTGATATTTTCCACGAAAGATTTCCGGGAATGCCATAGGTATATGATGCTTTTATGTTGCTGAATCCTGCTTTTTCAAGCTTCCCTGTAATTTCACCCTTGCTGTAGCCGTTTCTGACATGCTCTTCAATGAACGATTCGCTGTTTTCATCATCCGCATCAGAGCCACCCTTGTCGGAAGGTGTTGAAATTATCAGTATTCCTCCGTTCTTCATGGCCAGGAAAAGGTTGGAAAAAACTTTCTCATCTTCCTTTATGTGCTCCATGACATCGACCGAAAGAACAAGGTCATAAAGATCTGTATCTTTCAGCGTTGTCAGATCCCCGGCTGTAAAGCTGACTCTCCCGGATAAACCGGCCCTGCGAAAAAAATCATTACAGTTTTCAATATGTTCCTTGTCGATGTCGATTCCGGTAACGGTCCATTGCCTGTTCATCCTGCTAAGCCTCCAGGTATATTGTCCGAATCCTGAACCTGCATCAAGAACAGAAGCTTTACCCTGGAATTGAGGAAGGACTTTCCGGAGGACCTTTCTGACATGCCAGGCCCGCAAAAGGAGGATATCCAGCAGAAAATAAAAAAGCTTCCTCAGGAATAGTGAGTTTTTGACCGGCCTTCCAAGTGATTTCTTAACAGGATCATATTTCATTTCTCACGGCTTCAGCAATTTATCAATGTTGTCTATGTAATCGTAACTATCGTCGAGGTAGAAAGTTATTTCGGGGACTATACGAAGCTGTGTTTTTATTCTCTGACCCATCTCGAATCTGATCTTTGACGTTTGATCATGTATAGTCTTCATTATTTTATCCTGGCCGGCTGAAGGGAATATGCTCAGATATACCCTTGCCAGCGACAGGTCGGGAGTGATCCTTACTTTTGTTACTGACACCAGCTTGCCGGGTGCCATCTCGTTACCCGCTTTGAGAAATATGTCAGCCAGCTCTTTCTGCAGAAGCCTCGATACTTTTTTCTGTCTTGTTGTTTCCATAGCCCATTATCTTTAATCATGCAAAGGTACTATTTTCCGGAAGATTCTGATTTTCAATTCTGCAATTGTTTCGGGAACCGAATGAGCACAGAGCACTTTTAACCTGGAACTTCCCCTTTAATCACCCTGAAAAAGCCGGTGGTAAGGAAAAACCATTAATTTTGCGGAGGATTTATAAAAAACGTTTATGGAGACTGTAGTAAGCGGGATAAGATCGACAGGAAATTTGCATCTGGGCAACTATTTCGGAGCATTGAAGAATTTTATAAGGATGCAGAGGGAAAACAGGTGTTTCTTTTTCATTGCTGATTATCATTCGCTTACAACTCATCCCAAGCCCGACGACCTTCACGGGAATATCCGCCAGGTATTGGCGGAGTATCTGGCCTGCGGCATTGATCCCGAGCTTGCAACAGTATTTATACAGAGCGATGTACCCGAAGTAACAGAGCTTTATCTCCTTCTTAACATGAATGCCTATGTGGGCGAACTTGAACGTACAGCTTCATTCAAGGAGAAGATCAGAAAGCACCCTGATAATATCAATGCCGGACTTTTGACATACCCGGTACTGATGGCTTCTGATATTATTATCCACAGGGCAAACAAGGTGCCGGTCGGGAAGGATCAGGAGCAACATCTGGAGATGACACGGAGATTTGCCAGGAGATTCAACACAATTTATAACGTTGACTATTTTCCCGAACCCGACGCTTACAATTTCGGGGAAGAACTGATAAAGATTCCCGGACTTGACGGATCGGGCAAAATGGGGAAAAGTGAGGGTAATGGTGTGTTTTTGTTCGACACACCTCAGGAAATACGAAAGAAGGTGATGAGGGCGGTTACGGATGCAGGTCCTCAGAAACCCGGCGAGGAACCATCTGAACCTGTCAGGAATCTGTTCACTATAATGAAAGTGGTATCGGAACCCTCCACTGTTAAATATTTCACAGAAAAACATGCCTCCTGCGAGATACGCTATGGTGAACTAAAAAAACAGCTCGCTGAAGATATCATTAAGGTTACCGACCCCATAAGGCACAGGATAAATGAGATACTTGCAGATAAGGACTACCTGGCGCGTGTTGTGCGGGAGGGTGCAGAAAAAGCACGCGAAAGCGCTTCAAAAACTGTCAGGGACGTCAGGGAAATAATCGGCTACCGACCTTTCTGAAAAAATAAAAGCCAGGTTTTCGCCTGGCTGCCCATGATACTTGATCGGGTATATGATTGAGATTGCATTTACAATTTAATGATCAAATTGTATGCCAAATCTTATTCTTTCCGTAACTTGCATAGGCAAGCACTTCTCCAGTAACAATTTTAAAATGATACGGAAATGGAAAATAATGTCAGTATCTGTCAGGATGGCAAAACCTCAGGGACCGGCGGGTCTTTCTCCCGTCGCAGTTTCATACGGTCGTGCGGCAGCTGTGCAGCCTGCGCTGCACTCGCGCCGTTAGCCCTTGCAGGTTCTCCTCTGCCTGCAGCCATGAAAAAGAAAAAGTTGAAGATAAAAGTCATTTATTCGCTTCATAGCAATGTGCAGAAACAGCCTGACTGGCCTAATATGGATTTTGATTTCGGCCCGGTAATGGCAAAATTCAATGCTTCCCTGCAAAGAAATTTCAGGGATATCGTGTTCTCTCCCGTAACAGCTTCAGGTGCTCCTGAAGCTGAGAAAATTGCCGAGGCAGACAGGATTGACCCTGTTGACGGATACATCGTGTTCCAGATGAATTGCTGGAACCAGGTTGTTCAGACAATCGCAAGGACAGGTAGGCCTGTTCTTTATGTCGACTTTCAGTTCGGAGGCAGTGGCGGATTCCTGGTTTATAACGCCGCATTCCTTAGGGAAAACAGCCGGAATGTCGGATTTGTCGCATCATCTGATATTGATGACCTGATAGCAGCGGTGAAATGTTTCGGCAAGAGCATTGAAGATCCTTCTGTTTTCCCGGGGGCTGTTGCTGATGTCCGCAGAAAGGGTACGCCTGCTGCAGGACGATATGACCTGATGACCGATAAGCCTGATCTGCTTCCTGTTGACGAATGCATTTACAGACTGAAGCAATCGAAGATCCTTGCTGTAAGAGACCAGAAGTCTCTTGTTGCTGAACCGCTGCTGGGAATACCCCTGGAATATGTTCCTTTTTCGGTAGTCAATGATGCATGGAGACTGGCCGACAGGGACGAGTCGAGAAGTATTGCGGAACTATGGCAGAGAACAGCTCAGAGCGTAATAGATGTCCCGTTCAGTACCCTTGAAACATCCGCTGCAATGTACCTTGGCATGAAAAAAGTGCTTCGTGACTACAATGCAAATGGTATTACAATTAATTGTCTGGGAGGCTTTTATGGCGGTCATATACACGCATACCCCTGTCTGGGATTCCATGAATTGTGCAATGAAGGCCTTGTGGGAGGATGTGAATGTGACGTGAGATCGGCTGCAACAATGCTTGCATTTACAACTCTTTCAGGCGGAAGGCCGGGAATGATTTCCGATCCGGTGATCGACACTTCAAAAAGACAGATAATCTATGCACACTGCGTTGCCCCGAACAAGGTATTCGGACCACAGGGCCCGGCCAATCCCTTCAGCATAATGACACATTCGGAAGACCGCCAGGGAGCATCGGTGCGTTCAGTGCTTCCTGTTAACTACCTTACAACAACTCTTGAGATTATTCAGGAAAGGAAAGAGATTCTCTTTCATCAGGCTGTTGCCGTTGACAATGATCCCGACGACAGGGCCTGCCGCACCAAGTTGTGTGCCGAACCAGTAGGAGATATTGAAAAGCTGTTTACCATGTGGGATCGATGGGGCTGGCACAGGGTTACTTTTTATGGCGACCTTCGGGAACCGGTGTTCGAATTTGCAGAAGCCATAGGATGGCAAGTTGTTGAAGAAGCATAATGAACCGCTGCAGGATTATTGGCATAACCGTTCGCATACTATATATACCCTCAGCTTGCTGAGTGGCAGGCGGACATCAGGCTGTAATACCATATCAGACATCTCCGGTCCGTTCAGCACATAGACCTTCCACAGACCTTGAAACGTGCTCCGCCATGGTGCAGTGAAGGGATCTGCAAATAATTGCTTATCTTTAAATCATAAATTCTATTGACTGACAATTGAGAAAAAAGATTGCCGTTTCTGTAATTCTGTTTCTTGTATCAGGGCTGATAATCCTTACATATTTCATTTACCAGGGGAGGAAGACCCTGCTTACTGATCCATATAAGGCTATTAGTCCGGATGCATGTATTGTTATTGAAACCCTTGATATACAGGATTTTTTCAAGACTCTTGCCTCCGGCAAGGGACTCTTCGGAGAACTGGCCGGAATCACTGATTTAGAGGCTTTCTTCAACAAGCTCAATTTTGTCTCAGACCGGTTAAACAACCCTGATTTGAGTAAAACGCTTCATCCAGGGCCGGCAGTGATTTCATTTCACCAGGTGTCAGGGAAAAAGCTTCAGCCGTTTTTCTCAATAACGGTGCCTGCTGAAACTGGCTTTCGACAGGTAAGGGAGTCACTCAGGCTTAATGGCTTCAGCGATTTTAACGAGACCAGGTACGACGGGATGCGTGTCTTCATGGTTCCGTTCGAAATAAGCAGTACGGTTGACACCCTTTATTTGACAGTTAAATCGGGAATGCTCCTGGTTGCAAAGTCGGCAGAGGTTTTCTACAAGGCTGTTGAACAGTCTGAATCCACAAATGATATACGGAATTCGCCCGGATTCAGCAGAGTGCTTCTTACATCGGGCAGAAATGAAGACAAGGTTTTTATAATATTCAGGAATATCGCTCCGGTGATACGATCGTTTCTGAAGCCTTCTGCATCATACCTGGCCGACAAAATTTCAAATCTTTCGGGAACAGCTGGCGGGGACATACATATTAGCGATAATGGAATCACTTTGAGCGGATATTCCGAAGGTCTTGATTCCACTGAGATCCTGCATAAATTTAAGTCGGTAAGTCCCGGCTCATTTGAAACATACAAGATACTGCCCTCTTCAACAGCTCTGTTTGAATCAATAATCCTGCCCGTTGAAAATACCGGAAGGAAACAGGGGGTGCCAGCCAGAATAAATGACCTTGCTGCAAAACTCAGACCATACCTGGGGAACGAGATAACCAGGGCTTACCTTGATATAAGGGGGAAAACGACGGAAGAAAGCTCGGTTATAATATACCGGCTGAAAAATCGTGTTCAGTGCGAACAGATACTCGGCGAGGTGATGCGACCCGGAATGACCGTTAAATATTTTGAGCCCGATGACCAGACCAGGATACCCGTTTACAACACCGGAAGCAAAGGACTTATCTCTGTTATTATGCCCGGCTTTGCACATGAATTCACCGATTCCCACTATGCGTTTCTTGATAGCTACATGATTACCGGAAGTGATTATTCCACGGTATCAAGAATACTGTATGACAATATCCTCAATAAAACCCTTTTCAACGATGTTACTTTCCGCGATTTTGAAGAGATGCTCCCGAGCCGTGCCGGGTACTATTTCTATTGCGTCCCGTCACATATAGTGAATTTCCTGTCGGATTACCTGAATGAGAATATTATCAGGACTTTATCTGCCAACAGGAACACTCTGGGCAAGATTGAATCAGCCGGGTATCAGTTCGCATCAATAAACGGGATGATATATAATAACCTGTCAGTCAGGTATCGCGAGGAAATAAGGGAAGAGTCCCAAACCGAATGGGAAACCCTTCTTGACACTGTGGCTTCAATCAAGCCTTTCTTCTTCACAAATCATAATACCGGCGCCAGGGAGATTTTCATTCAGGACATGAAAAACAATGTTTACCTGATAAATGCCGCAGGCCGTGTTTTGTGGAGGGTGCCAATTGATGAAAGCATCCAGGGATCTGTATATATGATTGATTATTACCGGAATGGAAAATACCAGCTTCTGTTTGCCGGAAGAAACAAGCTGCATCTTCTCGACAGGAACGGCAACTATGTTGCCAGGTATCCTGTCAGGCTCAGGTCGCCTGCAACCAATTCCCTTGCACTTTTTGACTATGACAGCAATAAAAATTACAGGCTTACCATAGCAGGAGAGGACAAGCTTATCTATACATACGACAGGGAAGGTAATGTGGTGAAGGGATGGAAACCTTTCAGAACGGCAAGTATAGTCACAACTGAAGCCTCCTTTTTCAGGGTTTCAGGGAAAGACTATATAGTGGTTGCAGATGAGACGTCGATTTATTTCCTCGACCGGTCGGGAAATGAAAGGCTCCGGGTCAGGGAACCGGTTACCAGGGCTAAATCATCCGGATTGAGACTTGTGCCTGGTTCAACACCTTCTGTTATTTGCTCTGCCCCCGACGGAACAGTCCAGAACATTTTCTTCGACGGGGAAGTAAGAAAATTGACTTTCAAACCGTTTACTATTAATCATTGCTTTGATTATTTTGATATCGATAGCGATGGTTTTGGGGAATATGTTTTCATAGATCAGGGTATGTTATATCTCTATGACCACAACAGAAAGGAAATGTTCACCAGTAAATTTGATTCGGATGAGCTTGGCGGTCCCATCTATTTCAATTTTTCGGCAACAGACAGAAAAATTGGGGTGTTTGATGTAAAAAATAAGCTTATCTACCTCATCGGCAAGGATGGGAAAGTCATGAACGGATTCCCCAAAAGAGGTGCTTCAATGTTTTCAATAACCAGGCTTACCGATAAAAATGACTGGCATCTGATCGTTGGAGGCACCGACAGGTTTTTGTACAATTATAAACTGGAAACTGAAAAATAAGAAAATGGAAAAGTTTTTGAGAATCATAGTTGCGGGCTTGATGCTGTTTTGTTTTACTACGGCAGGAGCTCAGAACAGCCAGGTTTTGTATCACATGAACCTGCCTCAGAGTCATCTGCTCAATCCGGCTTTCAGACCGTCAAGCTCAGTATATGTAGGCTTACCTGTGTTGACGGGCATCAACTTCAGCCTGGGGAATAATTTTTTGGCCTTTGGTGATCTTTTCACGGAAGGCGTATCTGCTGATGAAGGGAATATTTCTTTCCTGAGTTCGGGTTTCAATACTGACAGGTTCCTTTCGGGCCTCAAAGACAAGAACCATCTTGAAACACTGACAGGTGTCCAGTTGCTCGGTGTAGGTTTCACAGCCGGTAAGGGCAACTTTTTCTTCCTTGACATCGTTGAAAGGGCGGAGGTTAATTTTGTATTCCCCCGCGACATGCTCAGACTGTCATTCCTCGGAAATGCTGATTTTGCAGGACAGACTTTTGACTTTTCATCTTTCCGTACCGATATACAGTATTTTCGTGAAGCGGGAATTGGTTTCTCAAAGCAGATAACCGAAAGACTGAGAATGGGTATCAAGGGTAAGATGTATATGGGCATAGCTGCCGTGGCTGTCCAGAATAATTCAATGAAGCTGACGGTTAACAATAATTATACGAACACTCTTGCTACAGATATGAGAGTTAACTTTTGCGCCCCCTTAAACATAATAACTAATGCTGATAACCTGATCGAAGATATCAGCTTCGCCGAACTGAATACATCCAGCGACGTTCTTAATTTCATGACAAATACAAAGAACCTGGGTTTTGGACTTGACCTTGGTGCTGAATTTTCTCTTACTAACCGGATTGTGCTGTCGGCGGCTCTTACCGATTTTGGGTATATTAAATGGAATGATGAGGAGTTCCTTACAAACCTGGTAACTGAAAGTGATATTACGTTGAAAGGGATGAACATCTCGGAAGTTCAGGACGGAAATGCCGATTTTGGGGATATGGCTAAAGAATTGCTTGACTCGCTGAGAGGAGGGTTGACTGTCAGGACACCCGGGAATTCTTTCCGCACCACGATGCCGATGGGATTAACAGCCGGCGGAAAATTTATTCTCAATAATAAGATTTCTTTCGGGGCACTGTCGCACTCCCGTATTATCGGCAAGCAGATCAGGGAAGCCTTCACTCTTTCGGCAAACCTGAATCTGCGCAATTTCTTCTCTGCATCACTGGCATACACCGCAAGCAATCATTCATATGACAATATAGGATTGGGACTTGGCATAAGGGGAGGCTGGGCACAGTTCTACCTAATTGCAGACAGGATACCGCTTACCTGGAAAACTATTATGATCGATGAAGGTGAAATTCCATTTCCGGCAAACTGGAATAACATTAATATGAGATTTGGTATAAATTTGCTTTTTGGCAACAGGATAAAAAAGCCGGAAGGAGAAATATAAACATTGTAAAGATTTAGATTCAGGGAATGATTTTTTTTCGTTTTATTTTAATCTGTATAATCATCTACCTTCTCGTGAGGTCTTTTGTAAGGTTCTTTGCGGAACAGATCAGCAGTTCCAATGAGGTCTTTGAAGAAAAACGCAGGAAGAGCAAAAAATCAGGCGTTTCCAAGGAGATTGGGGAGTATGTTGATTACGAGGAGGTTGACTGATATCCGCGATAAGTTGGCATCTGGTTAAAGGCGGTTCTGATATGCGGGGAGTTTCCTGGTTGTTTCAGGGTTTTGGGGCTTAAGTGATCTATTCAAGAGTGTCGCGTAATTGTTTTGCAAGTGCATTGGCAAAAATGAAATCATTTAGCGTATCGCAGTCGGAATGAAGGATTTCTTCGTTGCTTCCTTCCCAGCATTTGCTGCCTTCATGTATGAATACTACCTTCTGTCCTATCTTCATCACTGAGTTCATATCGTGAGTGTTGATAATTGTTGTGGTCATGTATTCCTCTGTCAGTTCCTTTATCAGTTCATCGATAAGGATGGCAGTCAGAGGATCAAGCCCTGAATTTGGTTCGTCGCAGAAAAGGTATTTGGGATTGAGGGATATTGCCCTGGCGATGGCAACTCTTTTTTTCATTCCGCCTGATAGTTCTGCGGGGAAAAGCTTGTTGGCATTTATTATATTTACTCTCTTAAGACAGAAATTTACTCTTTCTTCTTTCTCTTCTTCACTCTGATCGGTAAACATATCAAGAGGGAACCTGACATTTTGCTCCACGGTAAGGGAGTCAAACAGGGCGCTGCCCTGGAACAGCATTCCAATCTCTTTGCGGATATTTTTCATGCCTTTAAAATCCAGCTGGTTGAATAGAACATCATCATACCATATCTCACCACTGTCGATATTATGAAGGCCTACTATTGATTTTAAAAGGACAGTCTTGCCCGATCCGCTCCTCCCGATAATAAGATTTGTTTTACCGGGCTCAAACTTCACAGAGATGTCGTTCAGCACGGTCTTGTCATTGAATGACATGAAAAGATTATTTATCCTTATCATGACAGTAACAGCTGTGTTAACACTACATTGAAGAGCAGGATTAGCACACTGCTGTAAACCACTGCTTTTGTGCTTGCACGGCCGACCTCGAGCGATCCTCCACTGACGTAATAACCCTGGAAGGCTGATACGCTGGTTATTATAAATGCAAAGAAAAGAGTCTTTATTACGGAATAAGTTATGTAATAGGGGATGAATGCATACTGAATGCCATAGATAAAATCTTCCGATGTGATGACGCCTGCTGTTGTTCCGGCCAGCCATCCGCCTATTATTCCAACGATGATGCTGATAAGTGTCAGGAAAGGATTGAACAGAAGGGTAGCTATTATTTTTGGCAGAATCAGGTATGAAGCTGAATTGACGCCCATTATCTCAAGTGCGTCTATTTGCTCGGTAACTCTCATTGTCCCTATTTCTGATGCAATGTTTGACCCGACCTTGCCTGCAAGAATAAGCGCTGTTATTGTGGATGAGAACTCAAGGATAATTGAATCGCGGCATCCCAGCCCGATCAGGTATGTAGGATAAATGGGATTTTCAGTATTGTAGGCAGTCTGAAGGGTTATCACAGCGCCCATAAAGAACGATATGATTGATATTATGCCTATTGAATTAAACCCAAGATAAACCAGCTCATGCATGGTTTGTTTATAGTATACCTGGGCTTTTTCAGGTTTTGAAAAAACCTTTTTAAGCAGGAGTACATACTTTCCGAACTGTTCCAGGAACCTAAACATGGGCTTATTGAATTGCTGTTAAAATTACAAATATTTGGTGTAAATCCTTCATGTCTTTTAAAAACCGGGTAGGGCAAAATAATTATATATTTGCATTATCAAATCTTCTTAAAAATTTATTATGGATAACAGATATGTTATAATCATGGCGGGAGGTGTTGGGAGCCGCTTCTGGCCACTTAGCCGTCGTGAACGGCCAAAGCAGTTTCTCGATATCCTTGGTACGGGTGAGACACTCATTCAGCAAACTTACAGGCGTTTCAGATCTGTATGCAGTCCGGAGAACATCTTTGTTGTAACCAGCAATGAGCACAGGAATCTGGTAATTGACCAGCTTGATATACCTTCCGGGAATGTCCTTTCTGAGCCATTCAGGCGGAATACCGCTCCCTGCCTTGCCTATGGAACATTCAGTATTCTTAACAGGAATAAGGATGCAGTGGTTGTGGTTACCCCTGCAGACCATCTTATTATCAAGGAGGATAAATTTAGCGACGTAATCAGGAAAAGCTTTGAATTTGCAGAAAAGAACGACGTTTTGCTTACACTTGGCATTCAGCCTGATCGCCCCGAGACCGGGTACGGATATATTCAGGCCGACAGGAAGAAGCCTGTCAGCGGCTATGACGACCTTATGAAGGTAAAAACCTTCACTGAAAAGCCTGATATTGAACTTGCCAGGGTTTTCCTTGAAAGTGGTGATTTTTACTGGAACTCGGGAATTTTTATCTGGAACATTAAGTCAATACTTGAAGCATTCAGCAAGTATCTTCCCGATATGTATTCGGCTTTTGACGAAGGGAAATCACTTCTTGGAACTCCCGAGGAAGAAAAATTCATTAGTAGCACCTATGCATCATGCAAAAGCATATCCATCGACTATGGAATAATGGAGAAGGCTGATAATGTTTATGTAAAGTTTACAGATATCGGCTGGTCCGATCTCGGTACCTGGGGTTCGTTGTATGACCAATCGGAAAAGGACAAAAGGGGCAATGCCATTATCGGCGGTGAAGTTTTTACATACGAGAGCAGGGGCAACATCATAAATCTCCCCTCCGGAAAGGTTGCCGTTGTTCAGGGTTTGAAGGATTACGTTATTGTGCAATCAGAAGACGTCCTTCTTATTGTGAAGAAAGAAGACGAACAGAATATAAAGCATTACCTGGAAGATGTTAAAAATTCCACCGGCGAAAAATACCATTAACAAATAGTATTTAGGGGTCTTGCATGCAAGCGCCCGTTCTCTCGTCAATCGTAAAATAACCCAATAAAAACATTCAGGGGCGTTGCACGCAACGCCCCTGACATTTTAATCACAAAATATTTTTCTGTTAGTATTCCCAGAGGTCATGTTCGAAATTCAACAGGTCGTTTTTGATCTGTTCAGCTTCAAAAAGAGTGTATTTGCCTACAGTGTAATCATTGATCTGCCGGTCATCATAAACGTTTGATTCCCCGAATATCACACTTCCGAATCTTCTTTGCATAAACAGATCGTCGAAGGACAGTCTTTGAGCATCATTTTTTGTGATGAACGCTTCATGCCTGGCAAGTATATCACGAATATCGTCGAATCTTATCCAGAACAGGGGTTTTCTCAAAGCTCTTCCGAGTTCCTGGTCAAATCCCATCCAGTATGGCATTATTCCTATAATTCTCACATCGAGTTTTGAATGTTTCTTATCGAAGAACCATTCTTCATATAACATCAGTTGTTTCACCTCTTCAGGTTTGGCATCTTCTGTTATAGTGGTGTCTCTTGTTGCCCCTTCGGCATTTATCTGTATCGACTGAACCCTTGTTGCCGCTCCCATATTGGTTTCAATCTCGCCGTAAGTGGTCGGGATATTTGAGTCGAGCGGTGAGAAGGCTTCCAGCCTGCCGGCTTCTATTTCATCAAGAAGTACGTTGATGAAACTTTTTCTTCCATCAAGCATAGGCTTGGTGGGATAGTACAGGGGCTGATTCAGTTTTTCCCTGAGATCAATGAGCCGCCAGATCTTTTTTGACCATATTACATCGGCTTCCCTGAGATAGGGGTAATTGATCTTCTTATTTTCGGGGATGGATTTCTGGTATATATCGCCGAATGACTGGGCTCCGGCCGTGCCGGCAAGAGCGAAAGCGATAATTCCAAAAAAGAGCTTCTTATTCATTGTCTTATAGTTTATATACTAGTCAATCTTTAAAATAATAGGGTTCAGGTCGATAGTTCTTCCGTCGGGCCCCTTGGCCTTTATATCCTTAATTAACAGGTTTTTTCCTCTGGTAAGCCTGTTGATGAGTTCTTTCTGTCTGGGGGTTAGGGAACTGCTGTTGCTTTGTTCCTCAAAGTCACCTCTGTTATCTGTATAAAGTACTGTGAAGCCGGTTACATTCCATACAAGGTCAAAGTCGAAATCAGGCAGGGAAGCATATACGCCTGTCTGGGCGGCAGCTGTGTTTTTTGGGACGCTTCCTGTATTCTTGTTGGCAAATACGGCAATCGGGGATGGAAGCGGCTTAACCCTGAACTCAACAGGCGGGAATGAAGTTTGCTTGTTTGATTCATCAACGGCTGAGACTATAATCTGGACATTCTGGCCTACAGCGTTTGGTTTCACAGCCCAGTTTCCCCTGAAGTTTTGTCCTTTAGAGTTCTTAACTTTCTCGGTTGTAAAGGAGCCGTTTACCACCCTGATTCTTATATTGTTAGGGCTGACACCGGGTACCGATACATCAATGGGGTTGGGAATACCCATGTACATAACGTTCATGGCAGTGGGGGAGACCACAACATTTGGTTCACCCACGTTATAGGTTGAAGAGAAATTATAATTCCTTGTTGTTCCGTCAGGAGCTTTCATTGCAATGATTCCACCCCATGTTTTACTTCCTGTTGAAGTGGCGCGTGTTCTGTAGATACCTCTACCTGCGTCGTCGAGGGGAAGGACCGTGTTGTTAACGGTGATGACAGGAGCCTGAGTCGTATCTGTGGCTGAGATAAATACCCGGGCTTCATAATCGCTTCCCAGCGTAACATAGTTGGAAGTTGGAATGACTATGGGCATCAGCTTGTTGAACTTGAACGATTCGGCATCTATCTGTGAATAAAGATGGTTAAGAACTTCAGTTTCAGCGTTTCTGACGTCGACCTGCATTTTTGAAAGTATGGTTATCACGGCAACCAGGGGGAGTGTCTGGAATGTAAGGTTTTCCCAGCGTGAAGGCTGGCCGTCGGGGTCGCGCCCGTCGTCAGTGTTGAGGCTGGTCACAAGAGCTTCCTCGGCTGTTGGATTTTTGCCGTCAAGGGTTGTGATAAGGAACTCACGGTAATCATTTATAAGGGCTTTGAGATGACTTGCCTTGCCATTTTCGTGTGCACCTATAAGAATATTGGAAGGCACATTATTTTCATCTATCATCCTTACTTCTTCTACGAATACCTCGCGTCCTTTTACTGCAGGGGTGTCTTTGCCTTCGGCAGTTGTTATTATCTCGATCTTGAGATCCTGTATGTAATTGAATATCTCATCTGATCGTGTCTTAACTTCATATGCTGTTGTTTTGAAACCACCTGCCTTGGTCGGGTTCATCATTGCGGCCTGGTCAAATGCGGCATATAACAGGTTGTTTTTTTTAGCATAATTGGTAATTGTCTGAGTAAGGCTTTTATCAACCTTCTTAAATGCTTCCACGGCTTCCTTTGACACGTTGAGTGCAAGCATGGCAGTAAGGATCAGATACATCATTCCGATCATCTTTTGCCGTGGTGATAGCCTTTCGTGAGCCATTTTCTGGGGTGTTTAGTTTTAATAAGTATATTAAAATGTCACGCTATTTAACATTCATGGCAGCAAGCATGTTTCCATAAACATTGTTTAATGCTGAGAGGTTTTGATTCAGTAAAGCAACCTGTTCACGATATTTTTTAGCATCGCCTGCTGAGTCAGCAATATCTTTCATCAGGCCCTGGATGCCATTAAAAACATTTTCAGATTCCTTCATCTGCTCATCAGCTCCTTTTTTCTGCAGTTCATATACTGCATTCAGTGCTGCGAGGTTTTTATTTAGCGATTCCAGTTGCTGCTGGTACGATTTACCTCCCGATTCGATCACTGAAATAGAATCGGCAAGTTTCTGATAGCCGGCATTTGATTCATTGACTATACGGGCAGTTGACTGATAGGTCTCTGACAACTTGCCCAGTGAACTGTTTGCAGCTTCTATTGTATTCATGTATTTTGTGGATGCGGCTGTAACATCTCCCATTACATTGAAGTTTTCAGCCGTTTCACTAAGTTTCTTCATCCCTATTCCCAGCTTCTCGAAGAGGGCGGGAGAGATGTCTGCATTTTCAAGGAGTTCGTCGAATTTTGAAAGGGCAACAGAACCACCTCCGCCACCTCCGTAACCTCCTGATCCGGCACCGCTGTATTTTCCGCTGCCGATTGCTCTTGATGTTCCTCCTGGCTCTTCTTCCGGCGGGATGCCTGCAAGCTCAGGATAAACGAGTGTCCAGTCAACTTCTTCATGAAGCGGTTCAAATGCCGAAAAGAAGAAAATAATAGATTCGGTGAAAAGGCCCACTGTTAGCATGACACCTGCAAATGGCCAGTGCTGTATCTTGAACAATGCACCAATGATAACTACGGAAGCTCCTAAACCATACAGTTTGGCCATGAAGTTCTTCCATCCGCTGCTCTGTACTAATTCTGCTAGGCTCATATATCTTTGTTTTATTTAAGATTATTCGAATTTGATTACTTACTGATTTTAATGATTCACTCCTATATAAGATCTTACGTTACGGAATCCTATATATGATTTTGTTGAATCCTGGTATTCATAATCCCTTGCACTTGTCTGAAGAAAGTATGCTATGTCTTTCCATGAACCACCCCTTATTACTTTGCGTTTCATCACAGGCGGATCCTGGGGTGTTGCATTATACTCATAGTTTGGATTAAGGTCGTGCTGGAAAATGTATGCTGAGGGATGGTATGCGCATGTTGTCCATTCAGCCACGTTTCCCGACATATCGAACAAACCGTATTCATTGGGTTCATAGGATCCGACTTTGGCTGTATAAACAGTTCCGTCGTCTATATAGTTACCCCTAAGCGGTTTGAAATTGGCGAGGAAGCATCCCTGATAGTTCCGTGTGTATGGTCCACCCCATGGATACATTGACAGATCGAGGCCGCCCCTGGCTGCATATTCCCATTCGGTTTCCAGCGGAAGACGGTAAGCCTGTACATCATATAGCCCGTTCTTTCTAAGGGCGTTGTTCATATAATCGGTTCTCCAGCGGCTGAAAGCTGTTGCCTGAACCCATGATACTCCTACTACGGGATAATCGTCAAAGGAGGGATGCCAGAAATACAGGTCGGCCTGGGGGTCGTTGAAGGAATACGTGAAGTCGCGTATCCAGCAAAGAGTGTCGGGATATACATTTATTATATTATGCCTGATGAAGGAAGACCTGTTCACTACATCAGTGCGGGATCCGTCGTGATTTGTGACCTGTCCTTCATATTTTCCTGTGTTGTTGGCATAGTCGAACACGTATCTTGATTTGGCAGCCTGCTGGTAATCAACCCAGTAGTATGAGTAATTAAGCTTTCTGACATCATACTGTTTTTTTGCATTGAACCTTTCCTCGGGAGGGTAATACATTTCTTCAAGGACCGATGCTGTGGTTTCTTCTCTGGGGTCGATCTTCTCATCCCAGTTGATGACATTTGGCTCGATCACATTCCCATCCCTGTCGACCATGAAATAATCGCGATCCGGAACACCTGCCTCTCCAAGTTTTGTCCTCAGGATAGAATCACGTACATAATATACAAACTGGCGGTATTTGTTGTTTGTAATTTCAGTCTGATCCATCCAGAAAGCGTCAACAGTAACTGATTTTGATATGCTGTTCATCGCAAAAACAGCATCCTGATCGCTGGGCCCCATAATAAAATTGCCGGCAGGAATGAATGCCATTTCAAACGGCTCCGGCTCATAGAATTTTTTTCTTCCCGGGACACCTGTCAGCTCCCCGTCATTGGAGGAGCCGCAACCACTTAAAATGATTACTGCTGTCAGAGCTGATAAGATTACCTTTTTCATATTGCTTAATATTTTAGCTGCAAGTAGTTGTTTGTTTGTTAATTCTTTACAAAAATCTGATGCTCTTATATCTCATAGGGCTTCTGCCCGTACTCAAATCAAAACAATAATTTACCATAAACTCATGTGATCCGCTTGAACTCTTTCTGATATCTGAAACCGGGAAGTCATATGCATATCCGATTCTTATACCGTTGAACAATTCTACCCCTGCAATACCTGTCAGAGCATCTCCGGGTCTGTAAGAAACGCCCCCCCATACTTTTTTATTGTATCTTATTAGGGAAGATATTGAAAATTGTACAACTTTTCCATCACTGACAATGAAAGCCGAAGGCAGAAGTTCCATGGCAGGATTGGGCAGTTGCAGGTTGTAACCTGCTGTCAGGTAGTAATGACGGCTGATATAGGGTTGGCCTTTGGTGAATTTTATTTTCGGCTGATTAATATGAGTAACTGAGGCAGCGGCATAATATTTGCCTGTCGTATAATAAACTCCCAACCCTGCATCAAAAGCAACATAGCTTTCTTTATTTTCAGGTATCAGTGGATCGCCCGATGGCGGCGTATGTGCATCGCCTCCGGGTATCTTCCATTCCGGATTGAGCGTCTTGTTCAGCATTCCGGCGTTGATGCCTATTCCCATTTTGCCCTGACCGATATCCAGCAGAACAGAATAGGTGCCCAGAATGCTTATGTCTTTATCATATCCTATATTGTCGCTTGTAACACCCAATCCCACTCCGCTGCTTATACCCAGGAGTTTTACGGGGGCATTCACATTGAACAGCGTTGTTGACGGAGCTCCTTCAAAACCTATCCATTGCTGCCTGTTGAGGGCTGTGGCACATACCATGCCCGAGGTTCCTGCAACACCCGGATTGTATTGCATGGTGTTGAACATATAATTACTTAGCCGGGGATCCTGCTGTGAGAAGGCCACACTGTAAATAATTGATAACAAAAGAAATACGCTATTTGTTTTTTTCACGGTATTAATCGTAAAAGGACTAGTAACTTATAAGGGAATTTTATTAAAAATTAAAAGTACAAAAATGCAAAGACATTTAACTGAAACTTTTAAACATTACGGTTACATTTTTCCCCCGCAATTTTAATACCATTATATATTAAACGAAGGAATGATTTAGATATTTGACAGATCAGGATTTTAATCTGTTGGCAGCTTTCACCCATCTGTCGGGTACTTCATTGCGGTTAGCCCTCAGGTAATCATCATGGGAGCAGGCAATATACACACTCTGCCCGCTTTTGCCGGTCATTTCGAACCACCATCTCTCGGTGAGGCTGCTCTTGATGAATATCATATCTTCATCAAGATCTTTAACTCTCACATGATATTTAATGAATCTGCCGGCATTTTTCTCATTAAGCACCGGGCTTTCATACTGTTTTTGGGCGAAGCCCTCCAGGAAAAACCATATGATCTGAGCTGCCAGGCTCGATGTCTGATTGCGGATGTCATATTCCGGGTTAACATCAAAAAGCCCGAATACTTTCAGTTTGTCGGATATGCCTGCGTACCGTGCAAGGAGACATATTTCCTCGCCATAAAATCCGTTTGGCGAAGGCATTGTTGTTCCCGGAGCATCTGACTGCCTTACTGCGGAGATGTCAAAAACAGCTACATGGGAATCTCTGAAAAGGGGTTCTGTAAGATATATTGCCTGCCTCACATCCCCTATTCTGAAAAGGTCCCATTTTTGTCTTAAAAAGCGGTTGAGGACCTGTTGATCGTTCAGGTAGGTCTGATATCCTACGTTGATAAAATGCCCGAGTGTGCTTTTGGTTCCGGAAGCCATCCTGTTCAGAAAGCTGAATGAATCATGATTGCTGCGATCGGTTCCAAAGTCGATCCTGGAATCTACAGTGATGAGTGTGTATGTTGATGCGATGCGGTTAAAAGCTTTGTCGATTGCTGGTACCAGGGCGCTGCTTCCGCCAATGATCACAGGGAAAATATTGTTTTTCAACAGGCTGACCAGTACATCCGTCAATCCTGCTATGGTATCATTGAACGACAGGCCTCTTTTCATGTTTCCAAGGTCAATGATTCTGATCTTCCCGGGAACCTTTGAGAGCCTGTAGAGTTGTTCCCGGATAGAGTCTGGCGCTTTCGACGTTCCGGCTCCCAGGGAATTGCGGCCTTCAGGCACCCCGATGAGTGCTACCTTGAAGGAGGACAAATCAGCGGCTGGATTATTTTCAGTATGAACGACAATATTGTGAGGGAACCCTGCCTGTGATGAAAGAAATTCAAATTCAGGTTTTTCTATGCTAACCGGGTCTATATAGTCTTTAAGGTCCGTCATTTGGGCTTGTCAGGTTTTTTTGCCTTTTGGCTCCGCTCAATTATGCTGAGGCAATCTTCTTTTGTCAGTTTTAGGGGATCGGTTCCTTTAGGAATCCTGTAATTCTGTTTATCTTTGGTTATATAAGGTCCGTACCTGCCGTTCATCACATTAATCTCTCCAAAACTATTCAAAATCTTCTTTGAATCGTTTTCGTTTTTTTCTTTTATTATTTCCATTGCACGTTCCGCTGTAAGAGTGTAGGGATCGTCAATGTCTTTTTTCAGGGAATAGAATTTATTCCTGTGCCTGAGGAATGGTCCGAATCTGCCTATGCCGGTCACCATCTCTTCCCCTTCCATCATGCCCAGGGTACGTGGCAGGCGGAAAAGGTTGAGAGCTTCTTCAAGGGTTATCGTTTCAATAAGAAGATCTTTTGTAAGGCTGGCGAATCTCGGCTTCTCATCTTTTCCCGGATCCCCTATCTGTGCAACGGGGCCATATCTTCCCATTTTTACAAGCACCTGTTCCCCTGTTTCAGGATGCGATCCAAGTATTCTCACAGTGGTCTTTCTGTCCTTTTTCTCAAGGGCTTTTGTAACTGTTGCATGAAATGATGAATAGAAATTGTCAAGCATCTTGTTCCACTGGAGCTTTCCGGACGCTATCTCATCAAACTGTTTTTCCACTTCTGCTGTGAAATTATAATCGACGATTTTTGAAAAGTTATCAACGAGGAAGTCGTTGACTATCATTCCTATATCCTGTGGAAAGAGTTTCGATTTCTCTTTGCCGGCAACCTCGGTTTTTAAGGAGGATGTTATTTTATTGTTCGCAAGGGTAATGATTTTTACCTGGCGTTTTGTTCCGGGCCTGTCTTCCCGGAGCACATAACCTCTCTGTTGTATTGTTGAAATTGTAGGTGCATAAGTTGATGGCCTGCCGATACCAAGTTCCTCAAGTTTCTTCACGAGGCTGGCTTCGGTGTAGCGGGAAGGCGGAGAGGTATACTTCTGAGTAGCTGATATGTTGTCATAAGACAATGTCATTCCTGCTTTGACAGGAGGTATGACGTATCTTTCATCCTCACCGTTTTCTGCGTCGGTCGACTCAGTATAGACTTTAAGAAAACCGTCGAAGGTAACCACCTCCCCTGTAGCAGTGAAAGTTACCGGAGAATTGTTCATTTCAACCGATATGGTTGTTTTTTCAATCTCCGCATTAGCCATCTGGGAAGCAATTGTCCTTTTCCAGATCAGTTCATAGAGTTTCTTCTCATTCTGGTTTCCGGATATGGACGATACATCCGGGTATGTTGGCCTTATTGCTTCATGAGCTTCCTGGGCTCCCCTGGACTTTGTTTTGTATTGCCTTGTCTTTGAATATTTTTCGCCGAATTCAGATAATATTGTCTCCCGGGCTTTTGCCAGCGCAAGCTTTGAAAGGTTTGTTGAGTCTGTTCTCATGTAGGTTATCTTCCCTGCCTCATACAGTTTTTGGGCGACTGTCATTGTTTGGGCGACTGAGAATCCCAGTTTCCGGTATGCTTCCTGCTGAAGTGTTGATGTCGTGAACGGAGGCGCCGGAGACCTGGTACCTGGTTTTACTGTTACATCGGCAACTTTATACAATGCGCTTTTGCATATTTCAAGAAAAGCTATTGCCTCATCTTCCTGGGTGAAGCGTTTTGAAGCTTCTGCCTTTATGATATTGTTGCCGGCTTCTGAAGAATTGATCCTGAATAAAGCACTTATCCTGAAAGATGATTCACTTTTAAACGGTATTATTTCCCTTTCCCTTTCGACTATAAGTCTTACGGCCACTGATTGAACTCTTCCCGCAGACAATGAAGGCTGTACCTTTTTCCAGAGCACAGGAGAAATCTCAAAACCAACTATCCGGTCGAGTATGCGGCGGGCTTGCTGGGAGTTAACAAGGTTCATATCAATCTGTCTGGGATTGGTTATGGCTGTTTCGATAGCATCCCTGGTTATCTCATGGAAAACAATTCTCCTGGTTTCAGACAGATCAAGTTTCAGGACACTTGCCAGGTGCCAGGCAATTGCTTCCCCCTCGCGGTCCTCGTCAGAAGCAATCCAGATATTCTGAGCTTCCTTTGCGGCTTTTCGCAGATCGCTTACAACCTTTGCCTTTTCCGCGGGGATCTCATAATCGGGGGCAAATCCGTTCTTAATATCTATTCCCAGATTCTTCTTGCTGAGATCCCTTATATGCCCGAAACTTGACACCACATGAAAATTCTTTCCAAGGAACTTCTCAATGGTTTTTGCTTTGGCAGGCGACTCAACAATTACAAGGTTTTCGGTCATGTCAGGCGACATATTTTTATTTGAAACAGCGCAAAGTAAATCATTTGTGGTGCAATCTTCAAAATAAACGGGTATGTTTCTTCAATAATTTAGTATTTTTGGCCAAACTTGGAAAGCGTATGAAAGATAGAAAAGACAGCAGGAAATACCTTATCTGGTTCTGGTCGCTGTTCGCTTTGCCATTTGTATTTATAATAGTATTGTTCGTACTGATATCCCTTGAAAAGCTGGGGAGGATGCCGTCGTTCAGCGAACTCGAGAATCCGGAATATAACCTTGCTGCGGAAGTTTATTCCGAAGACGGGATACTTCTTGGCAAGATCAGTATTGAGAACAGGACCTGGACTGAGTACCAGGATCTGTCACCTTATCTTGTTCAGGCTCTTATTGCCACTGAGGATATTCGTTTTCTGCGACACTCCGGTATTGATATAAGGGGCCTTGCGAGGGCAGCAGTAAGAACCATAATGCTTGGACAGAACACAGGCGGAGGCAGTACCATTACCCAGCAGCTTGCAAAACAGCTCTATCCCCGCGACACTGCCAGGGTATCGGCGTTTTCCAGGCAGGTAAGACTTTTCGTATCAAAGTTCAAGGAATGGCAGACGGCTGTCAAGCTGGAGAGGGCATATACAAAGGAAGAGATTATAGCAATGTATCTCAACAAGTTTGATTTCAGCTACAATGCCGTGGGGATACGCTCGGCAGCAAAAGTGTATTTTAATACAACTCCCGATTCCCTTAATATTCAGCAGGCTGCAGTTCTTACGGGAATGCTTAAGGCATCAACAAGATACAACCCTGTAAGGAATCCCAACCTTATGCTCCAGAGGCGGAATGTTGTGATATCCCAGATGAGCAAGTATGGTTACCTTGATAATCGTGTTGCTGATTCGGTAAAGCTCCTTCCTATTGAGCTTGATTTCAGTATGGAGGATCATAATACAGGGCTTGCCACTTACCTCAGGGAGTATATAAGGAATACAATGAGGAGGCCGGAGCCTGACCGCAGCAAGTATGTCAGGGAAGCTTCCTATGAGGATGCCCTGTGGGAGTGGCAGAACAACCCGCTATACGGATGGTGCAACAAGAACCATAAGCCTGACGGCACCAGTTACGATATTTATAAGGATGGCCTGAAGATTTATACTACTATTAATTCCAGGATGCAGCAGTACGCCGAGGAAGCCCTCAGGGAACACCTGTCAGAGGTATTGCAGCCCGGCTTCTTCAGGAGGGCAAAAGGATTCAGGAACCCTCCCTATTCAAACGACCTTGCCAGGAAGGAAGTTGATGAACTTCTGATGCGGTCAGTGAAGGAAAGCGACAGGTATTATGTTATGAGAGCAAGGGGTGTTCCGGAAGACTCGATCATGATGGCATTTAACACACCGGTAAGGATGAAGGTTTTCTCATGGAATGGCGAAAGGGATACCACAATGACTCCCTATGACTCAGTGAGATATTACAAATATTTCATCCGTTCAGCCATAATGGTCGAGGACCCTCATACCGGTCATGTGAAAGCCTATGTCGGGGGGCCGGATTTCAGATATTTCAAATGGGATGCTGTAACCCAGCAAAGGAAACAGGTAGGAAGCACCATAAAGCCCTTCCTGTATACGGTGGCAATGCAGAATGGCTATTCACCATGCCATGAAGTGGAAAATATTCCAAGATCGTTCGTTGTTCCGAATGATACTACCTGGACTCCGAAAAGTTCAGGTCCAAAACAGTATCATGGGAAGATGGTAACCCTGAAATGGGGTCTCGCACAGTCTGAAAACTATATTTCCGCGTGGCTGATGGAACAGTTCCGACCGGCTGCTGTTGTGGAGCTTATGAAAAAGATGGGCATCAGAAGTTTTATTGATCCTGTGCCTTCAATTTTCCTTGGTACTTCCGACATAAAGCTTGAAGAGATGGTTGGAGCCTATGGCACTTTTG
Organism: Bacteroidales bacterium; assembly: GCA_040769065.1. GTDB lineage: Bacteria > Bacteroidota > Bacteroidia > Bacteroidales > VadinHA17 > LD21. The sequence goes on along the minus strand of JAXGLU010000001.1, from coordinate 2,110,833 downwards.
CAAATAAAGGAGTATATACCCGGCCTATGTATGTGACGCGGATAGAAGACAAGAATGGCAATACTATATCGAGGTTCACCCCTATAATTGAGGAGGTTCTTAGTGAAGATCAGGCTTATCTCATGCTCGATCTTCTTCAGGGCGTTGTACAGTCAGGCTCGGGAATAAGAATGAGGAGGGAACCATATTTGCTTCTTAATCAGATTGGAGGTAAGACAGGCACAACCCAGAACCATTCAAATGGCTGGTTTATGGGAATCACACCCAATCTTGTAGGTGGGGTATGGAGCGGTTGGGAGGATCAGGCTATTCATTTTGAGACCCTTGGGGAAGGCCAGGGGGCACAAATGGCACTTCCCATTTTTGCCTTATTCCTTAAAAAGGTATATGCCGATCCCCAGTTTGGCATCATGGAGTCGGATGTATTTGAACGCCCGGCTAACTTCAACATTGACCTTAATTGCGAGCAGGTGAAGAGAGAGAGCATCAGGAGGGACAGCTATACAAGAATGAGATATTGATCAGGAGAAAAGCTCCCTTACAAGGGTTTCAACCTTGTTTATCATGACTACTTCAATGTCGGTGTCCTTCAGCTGAATGTTTTTGTGAAAACGCGAAACAATTATCTTTCTGAATCCCATATTTGCAGCTTCCCTTATCCGCTGTTCTATTCTTGGTACCGGCCGGATCTCTCCGGAGAGGCCTGTTTCCCCGGAAAAACACACATCCTTGTCAATGGGCAGGTCGAGATTAGATGAAAGTATTGAACTTATTATTGCCATGTCGATTGCAGGATCATTTACTTTCAGCCCACCCGCTATGTTAAGGAATACATCCTTGGCTGCAAGCCTGAAGCCTGCTCTTTTTTCAAGCACTGCCAGAAGCATGTTCAGCCTCCTGATGTCAAATCCCGTGGAGCTTCTTTGCGGCGTTCCGTAAACTGCGCTGCTGACAAGGGCCTGGGTCTCTACTAGAAAAGGCCTGATGCCGTCGATGGTCACAGCTACGGCTATTCCGCTGAGAAGCTCATCGTGTTTCGTTATGAACATCTCAGAAGGATTGGTGACTTCTATCAGGCCGGCTTCTTTCATTTCAAATATCCCCAGTTCGGAAGTGGAGCCAAACCGGTTCTTAACAGACCTGAGTACGCGGTAAATGTGGTTGTTGTCTCCTTCGAAATACAGCACTGCATCCACTATATGCTCCAGAACCTTCGGCCCTGCAATTGTCCCGTCCTTGGTAATATGTCCGATGAGCACCACAGGAATGCCTGTGATCTTTGAGTATTTGAGGAACTGAGCTGCACATTCCCTGACTTGCGAGACTGAGCCGGCTGAGGATTCCAGTACTTCTGTGCGTATGGTCTGTATGGAATCAACAATTATGATGGCAGGTTTAAGCCTGTCGGCCTGTATAAGGATATTTTCAAGCGAAGTTTCACTGTAAATATAACACTGTGGGTTTGAGTTTCTGAGACGTTTTGCCCTTAGGCTTATCTGTTCTTCACTTTCCTCTCCGGAAATGTACAGGACTGTTTTTTCCTTTAAAGCCAGTGCAAGCTGCAGTGCAAGAGTTGATTTACCTATGCCGGGCTCTCCCCCGAGCAGAAGGAGCGACCCGGGGACCATACCTCCTCCCAGGATCCTGTCAAGTTCTGATATCCCTGTTTTAATCCGTGAATATGTGTCTGATTTGATTTGTGAAAGAAGTTCGGGTTGTTTTTTTACCTGGCTGATCGTCAGAACCCCCTCACTCCTGCCCGTTGTTACTATTTCCTCATGATAGGTATTCCACTCCTTGCATGAAGGACAGCGCCCTATCCATTTGGGTGATTCAGCGCCGCAGTTCTGGCAGAGATAGACAGTTTTTGATTTGGCCATGGATTTATAATTATCTCCTTAAAAATAACGGGAGAGGTGATACCATTGGACAAATATAATTAACACCGGGGTTATTTTTTCTTTCTCCTGCGGCCGGAAAGGATGAAAAAAGAGAAAGCTCCGGTCACGATTACAAAGAGCATCTGTGATTCGTGGGTTAGGAAGGCATAGATCAGTCCGTCTTCGATCTGCACTCCTTCCACAAAGGCAAGCCCTCTGGATATTATATAATGAAAAGCCCCAAGTCCGCTCTGTACCGGAGCTGACATTGCAAGGCCCCCGATAACAAGCAGGAAAATACTGTCGCCCAATGTTATATGAGAAGTCGGCTCTATCGCAAACACCACCACCCAGGTCATCAGTGTATAGCTGAACCATATGAAAACCGTATGAAGGATGAATTCCCATTTTCTTTTTAGGTTGACGATTGACTTAAAGCCGTTTATGATACCTCTGGCTATATCAAACATTTTTGAGAAGAACCTTATTTTCCTCAGGTTTTTTCTATAGCGGAACAGTAAATAAATACTTGTTGCAGAAAGTACGATGAGTGCTGTCCAGATTATCCAGGTGAATCCGAAGAGTGAAAAGACCTTTTCTCGGAGAGGTATGAAAATGCTGACTTTCATGAACTGGTTGATCTGATCGCTCTTCATAATAATCATAGCGAGTGTTATGGAAAGAAGGGTTATCAGGTCTATGGTGCGTTCAACAAGTACAGTTCCGAAGAGCTGGTCGACGGGGATCTTTTCCTTTTTGCCCAGGGCAACGCAGCGTGTTATCTCTCCCACCCTGGGAAGTGCGAGGTTTGCCATGTAGCCTGTCATCAGTGCGTAAAAAGTATTTGCCATGGTCGGCTTGTATCCCAGTGGGCTTATCAGTATGAGCCATCTACGTGCTCTGCTCAGGTATGCCAGGGTGCCAAAGAAGAGCGACAGAAAAACCCAGAAATAATTGGCATGTTTCAGCCCTTCTATAAGTTTTTTATATTCCACGTTGCGGAAAGCAAGCCACAGGAGGATAACACCGACAATAAGAAATCCAAAAAACTTCAGAATCTGTACAAGAGTCTTTCTCAAATCAGACCAGTTTATTTGTTGATGTATCGGGGAAGATTATAGCCGGCTTGAACGATTTAGCTTCATCAAATTCAAGAGCTGCATATGACATGATTATGATTACGTCGCCCACAATGACCTTTCTTGCGGCTGCACCGTTAAGGCCAATATTCCCTGAACCTCTTTCTCCCTTTATAACATAGGTTTCAAAGCGTTCACCGTTATTTATATTGAGTACCTGCACCTTCTCATTCTCAATAAGATTGGCCGCATCCATCAGATCTTCATCGATTGTTATGCTGCCAATGTAATTCAGGTTGGCTTCAGTAACGGAGACCCTGTGGATTTTTGATTTCAGGACTTCAATAATCATATTGATCGTTGAATATTAATGAACACACAAAGTTAATTAACCTTTTGATTGGTCATATATGTATTTCGATATTATCAATGAGTCTTATCTGGTCGATTTTAACTGCAATAAAGAGGCGGTATTCGGATTCTGCCGTCATATCCTTCCTGGATGAGACCGGCACCAGGTTTTTATCATCCGCAATTTCAAAGTATTCAACAACAAATCCCTCACAGGCTTCTATACTGTTTATAACAAATGCTTTTACATCGGGAACATCATTTTTGTGTATCATTTCAGCAGCCTCGCGGAGGGTCTTATATATAATTGCCGCGTTCTTTCGTTGTTTCGGCTTAAGGCGACGGTTGCGGCTGCTCATGGCCAGGCCGTCTTGTTCTCTCACTGTCGGGAGCCCAACTATGGTGATATCCCTGTTTGTTTGACAGACAAGTTCACGTATGACAGCCAGCTGCTGATAATCTTTCTTTCCAAAGTAAGCTATATCAGGTTCCACTAAATCAAAAAGCCTGCTTACCACCTGGGCGACGCCATTGAAGTGGCCGGGGCGGTGGAGGGCTTCCATGACGTTGTCAAGGTTTCCGAATGAGAATATCCTTTTATCAACTTTTGGGTATATTTCCTTGTCGGAGGGGAGAAAAACTATATCATCTTTCCGCATTACGCTCAGAAGCATGCCGATATCTTCAACCGGTGTTCTGGGATAATTTTTAAGATCCTCCCTGTCATTGAACTGTGTTGGATTCACATAAATGCTTACAACAACTGCAGGGCACTGTTTCACGGCGTATGAGACCAGGGAAAGATGTCCCTCGTGAAGTGCTCCCATGGTTGGGACAAAGCCTATCGGAGATTGTGACAAAAGGTTGATCCTTTTGCGAAGTGTTTTAACCGTTTTGATTATTCTCATGACTGTGATTGAAAATGCAAACCTACTTTAAAATATTTAAACATTCACAATGACCGTACCAATTATTAGCTTATGACCGGCAGCTAATAACGGGAGCTTAAATTTTTTTAAAAGCAGTTTAATCTGTTACGCAAGTCTTTAAACAGTTAAAAATATCATTAATTTTTTCTATCTTTGCAGTTTGTTTTGGAATGGTATATCCGTGCAGTTAAATGGAAAGTAAGAAGGTTTTATTCATTTCACAAGAGATAACTCCATATTTAGGTGAAACGACATTGTCAAGGATAGGAAGATTTCTACCCCAGGGAATTCAGGAAAAGGGTAAGGAAATCCGGACCTTTATGCCGCGATACGGATGCATCAATGAAAGAAGGAATCAGTTGCATGAGGTGATAAGGCTTTCAGGGATGAATCTTATAATCGACGATACAGATCATCCTTTGATAATCAAGGTTGCTTCAATCCAGTCTGCACGCATGCAGGTGTATTTTATCGACAACGATGATTACTTCCAGAGGAAATACACAATTGCCGACGCTACAGGGAAGGAGTTTGAGGATAATGATGAAAGGGCCTTGTTCTTTGCCCGCGGAGTGATTGAAACAGTGAAGAAATTGCGATGGGCCCCCGACATTGTTCACTGCCACGGCTGGATGAGTGCGCTGGCCCCGCTCTATCTGAGGACCATCTATCACGATGACCCTCTTTTTCATAATTACAAGATAATTTACTCGATATATAACAATGACTTCAAGACACCCTTCAGATCGTCATTCGCTGACAAGCTGCGTTATGACGGCATTGACGGGGAAAGTCTTAAAATGATAAAAAATCCTGATTTTGTAAGTATTTCAAAGCTGGCCATAAAGCATTCAGATGCTGTTATTATCGGAAGTGAAAATATTAACGAGGAATTATCTGCTTACCTGACCACAATAAACAAGCCTGTTCTTTCCTACAAGGATGAAACGCAGTATATTGATGCCTATAATGATTTCTATGACGAAATATTATCATAATCCTGGAATAGCCAACTACCTTAATGATATAACCCGCCGCACAGGCAAACTGATTTCCTCCCTGATTTTCATCGGAATGATTTTCTGTATTGTCTCATGTGAGGAGGATCCTACAAGTATAGGCAGCGGAATACTTCCGGGAAAGGATTTTGTGACTATACTTTCGACCGATACAATAAGTGTTTTTTCGTTTACAGAATATGATCCGGCAAGCAGGTCGGAAAACAAGGAATATGGTTTGCTGGGATCTGTATACAATCCCTATTTCGGAGTAACTTCAGCAGAATTAGTCTCACAGTTAAGGCTTGGCAGCAAGTGGACCGAAAGCTCATTTGTTGTGGACTCTGTAAAACTTATATTGAGGTTTGAGGATGTTCAGGGAGATCCATCGGCGGTTCAGGAACTTACTATCTCGGAAATATCGGAACAGTTGTTTAACAATGTCCCGTATTATTCCAATACCGAGGTACCGCTTACAGGTTATGATGTAGGTACTTTCACAATCCCTCCCTTGAAGGATACTATTAGCACGGTTATATTTAACCTTCCCATATCATTCGGGGAATACATTCTGCGCGACACTACCATGCTTTTTCACAGTAATGCGCGGGATGATTTCAGGACATATTTTAAAGGCCTGTATTTCAGAATAACTTCTTCCAGCTCTCACCGGATGCTTACCCTTAATCTCGTCAGGAGTTCAACGTCAAGCAATTTCTATAATTATTTCGTCATATATTACCACACTGAAACTAATGGAACAATGCCTTTTTACCTGATTCTTGATGCAAAGAACTCAAATGCCAGGTTCAACAGGTATGTTCATGATTTTGAAGCATCTGATCCTGAGAAGAGAATTGACCATATAAATGACGGATATATCGACACTCTTTCATATGTGCAAGCCCTTAACGGAGCTTATACTAAAATTGTACTGCCCGGTCTCGAGGAAATAAAAAATAATCAGGAATTAGCAAATATTGCTGTGAATAAAGCACATCTGACAATCCCGGTATATAAAGACAATGAAATTCTGACCAACAAAACCACAGCCAGGAGGATTTATCTCACATATAAACTGAGAGATACAGTTTATTATGTTCCTGATTATAAAATCAGCAGTGAATTTTTTGACGGCTTGCTGGATACAGTAAAAGGTGTTTATAATTTTAACATTGTCTCATACGTTCAGAATTATCTTGAGGATAAGAACAATGAATTAAAGCCTGAGCTTGACATGATGATCGCCGAGGGCCCTGAAAAGAATGCTGTCCTTAAAGCCAATGACAGCGCTACTCCGATTAAATTCATACTTACATATACCAAATTCTGAGTTATAGTCGCAGGGAATCCTATCTCCCTGTATATTTAATCATGTTGCCCGAACCTCAGCATCGATCGGGAAATATCTTGATTTATTTCCTGCATCAGGGAATGACGTCCTGAAATTAGAAACAGGAAACAATTGCCAGGAAATATCATTCCTTACAGAATATGAGAGGAATATATCCGTTTTTAGTTGACTGGAGATGATACGTCATTGTAAAATCAAGTTTAATCTAAAACAATGGAATCCAAAGAAAAGTTCAGAAGTATCAGTGCGGAAGATATAAAATCGCTGATATCAAACAACTGCACCTGCAACGACTGGAACAGGGTGTTGGTCACAGAAGGATTTGATCCCTCAAGATGCCATAATGTAACCTTTTCGGGCGATGTCAGGATGGGAGCATTCCGTAAAACCTTCATTGATAAATCGGGAGTGAGTTATAAAAGCGGAATATCAAACGCCCATGTGCATAATTGCACAATAGGCTCGGATGTTCTGATCGCCAACATAGGAGATTATGTTGCAAATTATACGATTGAGGATGATGTAGTTATAAAAAACTGTGGTAAGGTGCATACAGAGGGTAAGTCTTCCTTCGGAAACGGAACTGAGGTAGCGGTGCTGACCGAAACCGGCGGAAGATCGGTAAGAATATGGGACAGGTTGTCCGCCCATCAGGCATATATAACGGCTCTTTACAGACATCGTTACAAAACATTGGGCAAGCTGTGCAAAATGGTATCTGACTATACGGATTCAGTGAGTTCTGAGACAGGCACTATTAGTTCAGGTACCAGGATATTAAATTGCCGGAATATACGAAATGTAAGATTTGGTCCACACAGTCATGCTGAAGGAGCAATAAGCCTTAATGAGGGTTCAGTGAACAGCTGCATTGCAGACCCGGTTTTTATAGGTCCGGGAGTTATCATGGAACACTTTATTGTCTGTTCTGGATCAATTGTTACTGAATCCACCCTCATAGATAAATGTTTCATCGGCCAGGCCTGTATACTCGGAAAACATTATTCAGCTGAAAACTCCCTGTTTTTTGCCAATTGCGGTGGATATCACGGTGAAGCCTGCTCCATATTTGCAGGGCCGTATACTGTTACCCACCACAAATCCACACTGCTGATAGCGGGAATTTTTTCGTTCATGAATGCAGGGAGCGGATCGAACCAGAGCAATCATATGTATAAGCTGGGTCCTATTCATCAGGGAATCATGGAAAGAGGATCAAAGACAACAAGTGATTCCTATGTCCAATGGCCGGCAAGAATAGGTCCGTATACCCTGATTATGGGACGGCATTATAAAAATATGGATACGTCATCACTTCCTTTTTCATACCTGATAGAGAACAATGACGAAAGCATACTTGTTCCCGGGATAAATCTGAGAAGCGTGGGTACAATAAGAGATGCACAGAAATGGCCTGTACGTGACATGAGGAAAAGCCCGGAAAATTACGACCAGGTAAATTTCAATCTTCTTAGCCCCTATACCATTGAAAAAATGTTCGAAGGAAGGAATCTTCTTAACAGGCTGAAATCTGTGTCAGGAACGGTCTCTTCTGCCTATACATACAATAATATGCTGATAAAAGGACCATCCCTGGAAAAGGGAATTGAACTATATCAAACCGGTATAGACAAGTTTCTGGGCAACTCACTGATAAAAAGACTTGAAAACATTGACTTCACCAGCAACAGTGAGCTGCAGAAAAGACTGGCTCCCGACCAGGACATGGGGAAAGGCGATTGGGTCGATCTGGCAGGCCTTATAACTCCCAAGGAGGCGGTTGAGAATTTGCTGGATGATATAGAATCAGAAAGAATCAATACCCTTGACCAGTTGGCCGGTGCTTTTGCCGCCATGCATAAATCATACTATGACTGGGAATGGACATGGGCGTGTAAAAGAATTGAGGAGGAGACAGGGAAGCCTGTTTCGGAATTTACTGCCAGCGATGTGGTTATGCTAACGGAGAGATGGAAAAGCAGTGTTGTCGGCCTCGACAAGCTGCTGTATGAGGATGCGCGGAAGGAGTTCAATCTGTCTTCGAGAACAGGCTTCGGAATAGATGACGGGGATGAAGTAAAGAGAATCGATTTTGAACAGGTCAGGGGAGATTTTGATACTAACGGTGTGGTAGCAGCCATACAGGATCATATATTGCAGAAAACCACCCTGGGGGATGAGCTTATTGAGAGAATGGGCAGGATAACCTCACCTTAAGCTTATTTTCCGGAGTACTGACTGATATAGTATTTTTTGTAATCTCCTGAAATGACCCTTTCAAGCCATTCATTATTGGAGAGATACCAGTCGACTGTCTTCTCAAGACCCTCTTTGAAGTCACATGACGGAGACCATCCCAGTTCCTTACGTATTTTTGAGGAGTCAATGGCATAGCGAAGATCATGGCCTGGCCGGTCTTTTATGAAAGTAATCAGTTTCTCTGAAGCATTATCAGGCCGTCCAAGTTTTTTATCCATTATTCTGCAGAGCAGGCGGATCAGGTCAATGTTTTTCCATTCGTTGTTTCCGCCTATATTATAGGTTTCACCTGTCTTGCCCCTGTGGAAAATGATATCGATGGCTTCAGCATGATCCTCAACGTACAGCCAGTCGCGAATATTTTCACCCTTTCCATAAACAGGGACAGGCTTATTGTTCTTGATGTTATTAATAGCCAGTGGAATAAGTTTCTCGGGGAACTGATTGGGTCCATAGTTATTGGAACAGTTTGAAATGATCACCGGCAATCCGTAGGTATGCCAGTAGGCTCTTAAGAGGTGATCTGCACTTGCCTTGGAAGCAGAATATGGAGATCTTGGGTCATAAGGAGTTTCTTCAGTGAAAAATCCTTCAGGACCCAGTGATCCGAATACCTCATCGGTGGAAATAAGATAGAGCCGTTTGCCCTCAGTCTTTTCCTTCCATTTCGACAGTGCGGCGTTAAGAAGGTTTACCGTGCCAACAATATTGGTAAAAATAAAATCCTCAGGCGAGGATATCGACCTGTCGACATGTGATTCTGCAGCAAGGTGTATTACAGAATCAATTTCATACTTCCTGAAAAGTTCATAGACAGCCTTTTTGTCAACAATATCGGTTTTCTCAAAAACGTAGTTCTTTTCTTTTTCTATATCGGTGAGATTCTCGAGATTCCCCGCGTAAGTAAGTTTGTCGGCATTTATTATGAGGTAATCAGGATGATTTTTCACGAATCTCCTGACAACGTGAGAACCTATAAATCCGGCACCACCGGTAATCAGTACAATCTTTCCGGTTTTTTTCATCATTATATAATTTTGATTTTAACGGCATGATGGAACCCACATGTGACTGATTATTATAATATTGTGTTTGTGTATTCAAACACATGTGGGGTTTCATGATCATAAATTTTCCCTGATTTTTTTCTCCCATTCCCATGCAGTCTTCATTGCATCATCGAGTGTGCTGATGGTTTTCCAGCCAAGTTCACTGTTTGCCAGGGAAGGATCGGCCCATATTTTTTCAATATCACCGGGTCTTCTGCCTGTGATTCTGTATTTAAGTTTTTTCCCTGAAACTCTTTCAAAGGATTCAATGGCTTCCAGAACCGACACTCCTTTTCCCGTTCCCAGGTTGAAAACCTCATAGTTTGATTTATTTCGGTTCTCAAGGAGTCTTTTTACAGCTATGACATGTGCTTTTGCAAGATCGACAACATGCAGATAGTCACGTATACATGAGCCGTCGGGTGTGTCGTAGTCATTGCCGAAAACTTTCAGCTCGTCCCTGAGTCCGATGGCGGTCTGGGTGATATAGGGGACAAGGTTTTCAGGCACGCCGCGGGGAAGCTCTCCTATCAGACCTGAAGGGTGAGCGCCTATGGGATTGAAGTATCTGAGTGAAATAGCTTTGATGTTCTCACTTGAAGTTATTGTGTCCCTGATTATTTCCTCTCCGATCTGTTTTGTGTTTCCGTATGGCGACGTGGCGGGCTGTATGGAAGCGTCTTCCGCTACGGGCAGTTTTTCCGGCTGACCATAAACAGTGCAGGATGAGGAAAAGACAAGTCCCGGTATCCGGTATTTCTTCATGGATTCGAGAAGGTTCATCAGCGAAACAAGATTGTTCCGGTAATATTCCAGCGGTTTATAAACAGATTCACCCACGGCTTTTAAAGCTGCAAAATGTATAATTGCTTCTATACCTGAGTGTTTTTTAAAGAAACTGTTGAGATCCGGCTGGTTGCAGAGGTCAAAAACCTCAAGGTCAGGCCGCGTTCCTGTTATGCTTGTGATTCTGTCAACAACTTCAGCCTCGCTGTTGTAAAGACTGTCAATAATAACTACATCAAAACCTTCATTCAGAAGCTCTGTAGCTGTATGTGAACCAATATAACCGGTTCCTCCCGTAACAAGTATTTTTTTCTTCATCAGAGACTCCAATATGTATGACTTTTAATTTTGTTGTGAAGTATTCCCTTGATATCCACTATAATGCCCATTACAAGCACTCTTGAGTGATTTGGATTTTTACCTGCCGCAATTAGTTTCTTAACGGTCTGTTTGCCTATGTATTGTCCCATGCTGTCATTTGTGAAACGGCCTGAATCTATCATCTGGGGATGATAGCCCAATGATTTTGCCTTATAGGGCAGGTAATACGGATCAACGCCTATACAGTGTCCGCCAACAAGCCCCGGAAAGAACTTGAGGAAATTCCACTTTGTGCCGGCGGCCTCAGGTACTTCATAAGTGTTAACTCCCAGGCTGGCCTTTCTTTTCAATAGCTTGTTGTACATATTGATTATTATTTTGTTTTTAATAGCGGATGATAGTCTCCTACGAGACCGACAGGATTGGAATTTCTGATAGTGAATGCGGTGATGACAGACTGTCGGGCATCATTGAGTCCAAACCCCCTTCCTTCAAGTATTTCCTTATATGAAGTTGTGTGAAGGTCGGTGAATCCATCGCTGAATTCAATCTCCTCATCATTAACAAGCACTGATCTGAAGGTTCTTTTCCCTTCTTTTTTTACCGACGGCGGAAGATCGTCATGGTCGATACTCAGGAACCACCTTATCCTGGCGTTCTCCAGTTCAAGGTATCCGGCAGCTTTATTTGGCTGGGACAGATGGACGATTACACGGATGGTATCTCCGAAGATCCAGCCTAGCATATCAAAGAAATGAATTCCGATGTTTGTGGCTACTCCGCCTGATTTCTGGATATCTCCTTTCCATGATATATGGTACCAGTTACCCCTGCTGGTTATGTATGAAAGATCAATATCGTAAATCTTTCCTTTCGGACCTGCCTTGACCTTCTCGCGAAGCTCTATTATCTTCGGATGAAGTCTCAGCTGGAGAATAGTATATATTTTTTTTCCTGTCTCGTTTTCAATTTCCTGCAGGGCGTCAACGTTCCACGGGTTAAGTACAATGGGTTTTTCGCATATTGCAGTTGCCTGGTGGCGCAAAGCAAACCGGATATGGGAATCATGAAGATAATTCGGGGAGCAGATGCTTACATAGTCGATTTTGGTGCCGAAGCGCTTTAATTTGTCAAAATGCCTGTCGAAGCGCTCAAATTCAACAAAGAAATCGCTTTCCGGGAAGAAGGCGTCAAGAATTCCTACACTGTCAAACTTATCGAGGCTGGCAAGCAGATTATTTCCAGTTTCCTTAATTGCTCTCAGATGGCGGGCCGCAACGAAGCCAGCCACTCCTATCAGTCCAAAGTTCATGGGATTACTATCCATTTCCGGTATTTCTGTTAAATCAATAATTTTTTAAAGTATTTTATTAACGACTCCATTTACAAGTTTGTATTTTTCACCGCTTTCGGGGCAAGCTGCAAGTCCGTCTTCCCCGAATTTAAGCTTATGACCGTATTCGCTCATCCAGCCTGTCTGCCTTGCAGGATTTCCAAGCACAAGAGCATAGGGTTTTACGTCTTTGGTTACAACGGCACCGGCCCCAACGAATGAGTATCGCCCTATCCTGTTGCCGCATATTATTGTTGCATTGGCCCCGATCGACGCGCCCTTTTCAACAATGGTCGGAACATAGCTGTTCTTCCTGTTTACAGCACTCCTTGGATTAATTATGTTCGTGAAAACCATTGAAGGGCCCAGGAAGACATCATCCTCGCAGGTAACGCCACTATATACTGAGACATTGTTCTGGATTTTAACGTTTTTACCCAGCCTGACCCCGGGAGAAATGACCACATTCTGGCCAATATTGCAGTTTTCACCTATTTCAGCGCCGGTCATGATATGGCTGAAGTGCCATATACGGGTTCCTTTTCCTATTTTGCAGCCTTCATCTATGACAGCGGATTCGTGTGCAAAATAATCTGTCTCCATTTTATTATCATTCAAAAAACTTAAGTATGGTTTGTGTGATATAATCAGTTTGTTCTTTGTCGAGTTCAGGATGCATTGGCAGTGAGAGCACTTCCGAGCAAAGGGCTGAAGTAACTGGAAAATCATTATCCCTGTATCCAAGATAACGGTAAGCCTCCTGCATGTGAAGGGGTAGCGGATAATAGACCATTGATGGTATTTTCTTTTCTTCAAGATATTTTTTCAATTCATCCCTCTTTCCGTTTTTTATCCTTATAGTATATTGATGGAAGATATGGGATGAATAGGGCATTCTCCGGGGTGTTGAAATCATGTTGCACCGGGCAAGAGCTTTATCATATCTGTTTGCAGCTTCTCTTCTTGACCTGTTGTACTGATCAAGATATTTAAGCTTAACCCTGAGAATAGCTGCCTGGATAGTATCGAGCCTTGAGTTTATTCCTATATCATTGTAGTGATACCGTATCTTCATTCCATGATTTGCTATGCTCCGGAATTTTCCTGCCAGGTGGTCATCATCGGTGAGCAAAGCGCCGCCGTCACCATAACAGCCAAGGTTTTTTGACGGGAAAAACGATGTTGTTCCTGCAATTCCCATGGTGCAGGCTTTTTTGATACTGCCGTCTGAAAAGAAAAAATCTGCTCCGGTTGCCTGAGCACCGTCTTCAATCACCATCAGGTTGTTTTCCCGGGCAATATTCATTATGTTTTCCATATCTGCGCATTGTCCGAACAGATGAACGGGTATAATTGCCCTGGTCTTTGGGCTGATAGCTTTTGTGATTGCATCAACCGAGATATTAAAGCTATCATTATCAGGTTCCACTATAACGGGTTTAAGTCCCAGTAGTCCTACAACTTCTATTGTCGAAACGAATGTAAAACCAGTGGTAATCACTTCATCGCCGGGCTTTAGTCCGAGGGCCATGAATGCTATCTGCAGGGCATCTGTTCCGTTGCCGCATGAGATGACATGCTTTGTACCCATGTAATCCTTCAGTTCCTCCTCAAATAGTTTAACCTCGGGGCCTTTAATAAATGCTGAGGAGTTGATTACCGATTTTATTGCAGCATCTATTTCCGACCTGTTTTTTTCATACTGGGCCTTAAGGTCAACCATCTGAATTTCTCTCATGGCTTAAAAGGTCTTTGAATGAGCGAAGATAATATTTTTTCTGCTTAAACTGGCTAAAAGACAGGAAATCATAGATGTAAAAACACCTTATAAAAATGCTGAATCGGGGTTGCATAATTTGTTGAAAATATAACGGATACTTTGTTGGATATGCTGGTGGAATTAGTTTATTTTGGACGGAAAGGAGACTATAATTCTTGGATATTACTGCTATTATACGTGAGCTGCTGTTCGGATATGACTGTGTCATTCTTCCGGGCTTTGGCGGTTTTATCGGGAACCGGATACCTTCCAGAATCGATAAGAGTACTTCCACATTCTATCCTCCTTTAAAACAGATATCCTTTAACAGGAATCTTAATTACAATGATGGATTGCTTATAGGAAAGATATCTCAGAAATTTGGCATAAGCTATATTGAAGCAAGGGGTATAGTTGATGATTTCGTTAGCAATGTCCGTATAAAAATGGCCCGGGGCGAGAAAATTCTTTTTGATCGCATAGGGAGTTTCCATGTTAATCGTGAAAGTAACATTCAATTTGAGCCAGACATGAGTTCAAACTATAATCTTGATTCATATGGCCTGGAATCTTTTCAACGCGATCCTTACGAGGGATATGATGCCAGACGACGTATATTCAGACGTTTTGACAGGGACCCGGAAAGAAGGGCAAGGATAAAGAGGATGCTGATAAGGACTGCTATTGCCATTCCAATTATAGCTGTTCTGGTACTGGTACCTCTTAAGACTGATATTCTCAAGCCTGTCAAAGTGGAGTTGGTTACGATGAATCCACTGGCACATGCTGAACTGGAAGAAAACAAAAGCATTGTTGACCAGGATATGGCTTCAGGATATGGAACAGACCTTACACAAACGCCGGAGCCAGCTTATGAAAAACCTGTTCCTCAGCAATCTGCCGGGAATCTGTTAATAATCACAGGAAGTTTCAAGTCAAGGGAAAATGCCGTGAATCAGGTTGATGACCTTAACAGTCAGGGATATAATGCTGAGATTATAGTTGCTCAGAATGGATACTTCAGAGTAAGCGCCATGAGATACAACAATAGGGAAATGGCCGAAGCGACCAGAACTAATTTGTTGTCAAAATATCCCGGAACCTGGATATTAAAAAATTAATTATTTGATAGCGCTTCCGTTACTCACTTTTGATTCCGGAATCACCATTACAAGCTTGCCGCTTTTGTCCTCAGCCATGAGGATCATTCCCTTCGACTCTATGCCTTTTATCTTCCTGGGTTCAAGATTGGCAATAATAGATATTTGCTTTCCGACGATGGCTGCGGGTTCATAATATTCAGCTATTCCTGAAACTATGGTCCGTATATCGAGTCCTGTGTCAATTTTAAGCTTGAGAAGCTTTGTTGTTTTAGGGACTTTTTCAGCTTCAAGGACAGTTGCCGTCCTGATATCGATTTTGGTGAAATCGTCGAATGTGACCATATCTTTTTGGGGAAGTACGTTTGCAGCTGCAGCCTCATTTGTGTTTTTTGTCTTCATTAGTTTATCAATCTGCCTACGTATTTCCTCATCGCTAATTTTTTCGAATAGCAGCCCGGGGTTTTTTATTGACTTGCCCGCCTCAAGAAGGTCATCCCTGCCGGCATCATCCCATGAGAAGCGGTCGATATTGAGCCATGTTCTCATTTTTTCCATGGAGAACGGAAGAAATGGTTCGAGCATTACAGCAAGGTTGGCAGCAATTTGAATCGAGATATTCAATATTGTTTTCACCCTTGAGGGATCGTTTTTGATTACTTTCCATGGTTCTTCGTCGGCCAGGTACTTATTCCCGAGCCTTGCAAGATTCATGGCTTCCTTAAGTGCTTCCCGGAACCTGAAGGTCTCAATCGCGGATTCAACATTCGCTTTAAGACAGGGTATGGCTTCAAGTACGGCCTTATCATTCTCCGAAAGGTCTCCTCGTTCCGGAATCCTGCCATCGAAGTAATTTGAAGTCAGAACAAGAGTCCGGTTGATAAAGTTACCCAGTATTGCAACAAGTTCATTATTGTTCCTCGCCTGGAAATCCTTCCATGTAAAATCACTGTCCTTGGTCTCCGGGGCATTGGAGCACAAAGTATATCTTAAAACATCCTGCTTGCCGGGAAAGTCCTCAAGGTATTCATGGAGCCATACTGCCCAGTTGCGGGATGTAGATATCTTATCATTTTCCAGGTTAAGGAACTCGTTGGCAGGAACGTTTTCCGGAAGGATGTACGATCCTTCCGCCTTTAGCATTGTTGGGAATATGATGCAATGGAAAACAATGTTATCTTTTCCTATAAAATGCACCATTTTTGTTCCTTCATCTTTCCAGTATTTTTCCCAGTCGGGTGTCAGTTCCCTGGTAGCTGAAATATATCCTATTGGTGCATCGAACCATACATAAAGAACTTTTCCCTTTGCTTTTTCAACCGGGACAGGGACTCCCCAGTCAAGATCACGGCTTACAGCCCTGGGTTGGAGACCCTGGTCGAGCCACGATTTACATTGTCCGTAAACATTTGACTTCCAATCCCTATGGCCTTCAAGGATCCATTTTTTGAGCCAATCTTCATACCTGTCGAGGGGAAGGTACCAGTGTAATGTTTCACGCAGAACAGGAACACTTCCGCTTATTGTTGAACGGGGATTAATGAGTTCTTCAGGACTTAATGAGGTGCCGCATTTTTCACACTGATCACCATAGGCATTTTCATTTCCGCAATGCGGGCAGGTGCCTGCAATGTACCTGTCGGCAAGGAAACAGCCGGCTTCATGGTCATAGTACTGCTCCGATGTTTTTTCGATAAAGACATTCTTTTCATACAGTTTCAGGAAGAAGTCTGAAGCTGTTTTATGGTGTGTTTTATTGGATGTCCTTGAATAGATGTCGAACTTAATGCCGAAGTCCTCAAATGCCTTCTTGTTTAATGTATGGTACCTGTCAACAATTTCCTTAGGGGTGACTCCTTCATTACGTGCTTTCAGGGTAATTGGAACACCATGCTCATCCGAACCGCAGATTGAAATAACATCGGTTCCTTTGAGCCTGAGGTACCTTGTGTAAATGTCTGAAGGGACATATACTCCTGCCAGATGACCTATATGGATCGGGCCATTGGCATAAGGAAGGGCTGATGTGACAAGATATCTTTTGAATTTGTTCATAACGGATCAAAAATAGGGCATTTGTAAAATTCCACAAAGATAATGTTTATTACACGAGTGAATGAGGTAACTTTATGGAATATTTAACGGGAAGTTCAAGGGAATTATGTCAGTAAGAAAAGTTGTGCCGCCATATCTGAAGCGTGGCGACGAGATTGCAATTATTTCGCCTTCATCGTCAATAGATGAGGATAAGATCAGCTATGCTGTTAATGTTTTTGAAGACATGGGGCTGAAGGTACGTCTTGGGAAAAATGTACTGAAGCGTTCAGGCCCATTTGCAGGTACTGATGAGGAAAGGCTTGCCGATCTGCAGGATATGACTTCAAGGAAGAATATCAAAGCCGTAATCTGTTCCAGGGGAGGATATGGACTTCTCAGGATCATTGACCGCGTTGATTTTTCCCCATTGAAGACTTCTCCCAGGTGGTATCTGGGATTCAGCGACATCACAATACTTCACCTTTGGCTGAGTGAAGTTTGCAGGATTGTATCACTGCATGCCGAGATGCCTCTCAATTTTTCAGGACAGGACTATTCAGAAGCCTCTCTTGAATCGCTTCGTTCAGCCCTCTTCGGGGAGAGCTATAATATCAGGTGGAACAGCCCGGTGGTGAATACTGAGAAGATAGAAGGCGTATTTACGGGAGGGAACCTGTCTTTGTTGTACAGCCTTACAGGTACTAAGGCGGAACCACGGACTAAAGGCAGGATACTGTTCATTGAAGACATAGGCGAACAGTTCTATCATATTGACCGGATGCTCAGGTCACTGAAGCTTGCAGGAAAGCTTGAAGGGCTTGCTGCTCTTGTTGCAGGAGGGTTTACAGAGATCAAGGACACAAAGACATCCTGGGGTATGAGTATTGAAGAAACTTTATCGGATGTGATTAGTGATTATGACTATCCTGTGTTTTTTAATTTTCCCGCTGGTCATCAGCCTGATAACAGGGCGCTTTTCATCGGCAGGAAGGCAAGAATTACTTCTGACGGAGAAAATGCCGTTATGAGTTTCCTGTGAATTCCGGCGGCCAGATTGATCTCGCCGGATTGTTCAGTCTGGTATACATGATTAAACATTCAGGATCACTTTCAGCAATTCCGCGGAAATAAATGGGAAAGGAATAAAACAGTATCCGGGTATTCGGACTTTCTGTCTGATGCTTCTGAGTTTCAGAAAGCTGAGATCAGCAGGTCAAGATCTTTTGAAATTGCTCCGAATTTCTGTCCGAGAGTCTCGTTTGTAAGGATGCCGTTAAACAGGTATACTCCCTGGCGCAGGTCGGGATCCATTTTAAGCAGATGGATGATTCCACCTGCGTCAGCCATGTTCTGGAACAGGGGCGTAAAGATGTTGCTGAGGGCAATGGAGGCAGTCCGGGCCACCCTGGAAGGGAGGTTCCAGGCTGAAAAATGAATTACTCCGTGTTTTTCATACACCGGGTCGCGTAGAGCTCTGCATTCAGTGGTTTCTATACATCCTCCGCGATCAATGCTGAGGTCGATTATGACAGATCCCTTTTTCATTGTTTTGACCATGTCTTCCGTTATATGATACCATGGTCTCAGATCCTCAAGTTCAGTGGCTCCTATCAGCACATCGGCCGACTTCAGGGCTTTTTTAAGTACCTGAGGATGGAAAACCGATGTTTGAAGTCTCTGACCAACAATATTCTGGAATCTTCTCAGGTTATAAAGTGAGTTATCGAAAACTTTCACCAGTGATCCAAGTCCGAGAGCTGCCCTTGCTGCGTATTCCCCTGCTGTATTGGCTCCAATTATTACAACTTCTGTAGGTGTGACGCCTGTAATTCCGCCAAGGAGCACTCCTTTCCCTCCGTGATGGTTGCTGAGGTAATCCGAAGCGATGAGGACGGAAGTAACTCCGCTGATTTCGCTCATAGCTTCCATTACCGGCATCACTCCATTCTTGTCTTTCAGTTTTTCAAATGCTATGGCTGTTACCTTTTTTCTTATCAGTTTTCCAAGTGTCTCTTCGTCAAGTTTCAGCACGTTGAGGAAAGAAAAAACTATCTGGTTGCCTTTAAGGTAGTCAGCTTCCTGCCCGGTAAAAGGTGCAACCTTGATAACAACATCTGTGCTGAACACTCTTGCCGGAGAATCGGTTATCGTTGCACCGTTATTACTGTAATCCTTGTCGGAATAGTTAGCGCCGGCACCTGAGCCTTTCTGGAGGATAACCTCGTTTCCATTTTCCACAAGAAGGTTAACTGCTTCGGGAGTAAGTGCAATCCTTTTTTCATCGTTTCTTTTGTCGCATGGTAATCCGATTGATATTTTCCTGTGGCTGACTACTGTTTCCAGCAGTTCCTCCTTTGGCATGAAAGCTGTATTGCCCATGCTGATATGCCCGGTTTTGCTCTTTTGGTTCATTTTGACAAGGCGCTTATTTTTTCAAAGTTAAATAAATTGCTTTCAGGAACAAAACAGACTCATTTTATGTAACTTCAAAAGTCCGACTGTTGTCGCTTTCTACTGTTATTCTGATCTTTACAGATTCCAGGGGAAGTAAATCACCTATCATTTCAGGCCATTCCATGAAACAATATGATCCGCTTGAAAAATACTCCTCGATGCCGAAATCAAGCACTTCGCTTATTGTTCTTATTCTGTAGAAATCAAGATGATATAATGTTTCCCCTTCATTTGTCAGGTATTCGTTAACAAGGGTGAATGTAGGGCTGCTGACAATATCTCTGGCTCCCAGTAAAGAGCATATTGCCTTTATTACGGTTGTTTTGCCGGCACCTAACTGCCCGTAGAATGCAAGCAATTTTCTGTCGCCTGCAAAAGCCAGAAGCTTTTTTGAAGCAGCTGGAAGTTGTCTTTTATTGCGTATCCGGAATTTCATTCAGCGACTTGAATGATTAGAGGACAGGTTCCAGGCTGGCAACAGGCAGCATGATTTCCTGCATTGATATTCCGCCATGCTGGAATGTATCCTTGTAATAGGCGGCAAAGTAGTTGAAGTTATTCTGATAAACAAGGTAATCTTTATTCAGTGCAAAGATGTATTTTGAAGTGATATTTGATTTTGGGAGCCCTGCTTTTTCCGGGAATCTAAGTTCAAACACCTCTTTCGGGTTGTAGTCGAGGTTACGGCCCATCTTGTATCTGAGGTTTGACGATGTTCTTCTGTCGCCTACGACTTTTATGGGATTCTGGACTCTGATTGTCCCGTGGTCTGTGCTGAAGACAACCCTTACCGGGTATCCGGAAAGGATATTAAGCAATTCAAAAAGCGGTGAATGTATGAACCACGATCTTGTAAGGCTCCGGTAGGCGCGTTCGTCATTTGCAAGGTCTCTCATCAATTTCATTTCAGTCCTTGAATGGGACAGCATATCCACAAAATTGTAAATAAGTATATTAATATCATTTTCAAGCAATGACTTTAATCTTTCATTAAGCTTTCTTCCTTCAATGTTGGTTACAATCTTATTGTACGACCACTTGTACTTAAGCCCCTTACGGGTAAGCTGATATTTGAAGAATGCTTCCTCGAAATTATTCTTTCCTTCCTCTTCATCATCATCAATCCACATATCAGGCATAATGGCAGCAATTGCCGAAGGCATTAGTCCGGCGAAGATAGCGTTACGACTGTATTGGGTTGCTGTAGGCAGGATACTGAAGTATATGTCCTCTTCAATAATTCTGTATATGCCGGCCAGCTCGGCTGAGATTGTTCTCCACTGGTCATACCTGAGGTTATCAATAAGAATAAAAAACAGTGGTCTGCCTGCCTGGATGCCCGGGAATATCTTCTTTGAAAAAAGTGCCGGAGAAAGGAGGGGTTTATTTTCTGTTTCGGGGTCGAGCCAGTTGAGGTAGTTATTTGTTACAAATTTTGTGAAGGCATTGTTTGCTTCCGATTCCTGCATTTTTAGGATTTCACTCATTCCCGGGTCAGTTGACTTTTCAAGCTCTGACTCCCAGAAAGTTATTTTCCTGTACAGGTCTATCCAGTCGGAATAATTCCGGGCACTGGATATCATATTTCCTATCTTGCTGAATTCCTGCCTGTAATTGATGGTTGTTTTTTCTGTGACCAGTCTTCTCTGTTCAATGATCCTCTTTATGACAAGGAGGATCTGATTTGGCTTAACCGGTTTTATCAGGTAGTCGGCAATATCTGATCCTATTGCTGCATCCATTATGCCTTCTTCCTCATGTTTTGTTATCATAACCACTGGAAGATCGTTTCGGATCTCCTTTACAAGCCTCAGGGTTTCAATGCCTGTCAGCCCGGGCATGTTCTCATCGAGGAAGATCAGGTCGTAGGGAACATTTTTAACGAGGTCAATGGTATCGATACCGTTTGAACAGGTATCTACCTCATACCCTTTTTCGGTCAGAAAGAAAAGGTGGGGTTTTAGAGATTCTATCTCATCATCGGTCCAGAGTATTTTAATTTTTCTCATTTTCTAAAGTCAGGCCATTTTTTCAAGGGATCATATTGTTCCGGGCCTTATTTCATTACCTTTTCCTGAAGGTAATTTTCCCTGAAAAATAAATGATAACGTTCAGGATTCCTGTCTTTTTCAAGAGCCTTCAGGTTGTTTTCATTTATCAGGAAGCTCATCATCCTGATGCCGGATGAATTTCTTATAATTTTACCGGCATCGAATTCCCTGTAATAGTTCCAGGCGTTGCTGTTACGGGGAAATCCTGAGACTTTGATCATAATGTATTTATTATCAAAGAGCGATCCTTCAGTGCGATAATTCTGGTTGGTGTAATTATCAATGTTATAGCTGATCACGTCGAATGATGCCTGGTTTATATTAAAGCCGGGTTCTGTAATGATCAGTACAAATATATGAAGAGCTGTCGTATCGGCAATAAATAATTCTGCAGCAATCTCAATATCTTCTTCGGTTTTCAGTTCGGGCAGTTTTTGGTTCAGGTATTCGATCATCTCCGAAGCTCTTTTGCTTTCGGCTGTTTCGGGCCATTTCCCGATCAGGTTGGCCAGTTCTTGTTTAAGTGTTCGTTCATCGCTGGTTCTGGCAAGGGAATATGCCTTTAGCAGGTGAAATTTTGGCGCCAGTTCGCTGTCGGGATAACTTTTTGCTGCAGCTTCGCAAATGGATATCGCCTGGGCGAAATCCTCCCTTTCAAAAGCTTCATATGCCGTGGCATATGTTTGTTCCGCCATTTTGGTTCTGGCGATCTGTTTGTTATAGTATTCCGGGTCAGACAGGATCAATGCATATTCACTCTCCGGGTATCTTTCCAGAAGTCTCTGCCTGTATGTTTCCGCCTTCTGGTTGTTGACTGGCTTATACACTTTATGCAGGTTATACAGGGCTTCCGGCACAAGGATGTTATCGGGGAAGCGTGAAATCATCTGTTCAAAAGCTCCGGCAGCCCCTTCAACATCTTTCAGCCTTTCAGAATAAGCTTTACCTGCGTTAAGAAAAGCAAATGCCATCTTTTCGTTTGAAGCTGCCATTAAGGAGTCATTAAGCGGAAGGTTTTTCAGGTAGAATTCCGGTTTTTTGTAGTCAGCAACGGGAGAAACTGAATCGGCTTCATTTGTGGCAGCATCTCCATTGTCTGCAACCAGCTGGATGCTGACCCGGGCTTTATTCATTCTTCTCCAGTTATCCTCAAGCTTTCTGTCTCCCCATCTTTTTCGGAACTCAGAACGACCGAAGGTCAGGGCAGACTGGTTATAGAAGTACCATTTACCTTCCTGGGCAATGTTATCGCGGAATCTTCTTTCGTTTTCATAGTATTGCCCCATGTTATACCTGTCGGTGTACTGAGATGTTCTGCCCTCGTTTTCTTCCTTGATTATCTTGTTGATGATACCGGCGATAAGTGCATCCCTTTCAGGCTTTTTCATCAGAGCCACTTTTTGAAGACTGTCTTCAGTCTGAATTATGACCAGTTGTTCAACAAGAGCGTTCAGATTTTGCGATTTCTCTTTAAGGGCATTATAGTCAGGGTGTTTTTGGTCGAGGAAATAAACAGTGCTGTCGTAATATTTTCCGGCTTTTAAATATTCAGGTTTGGCGAAGAAATAATCAGCGAGAGCAAGATAGGACCTGCCTTTCTGGTTCTGATTTGTGAATAGGGGAGCAGTTGATTTCATGTAAAGCTCAACGGCTTCCTTTTCTTTGCCTTCCTTCATATTAAGATTTCCAAGGGCATAATAGATCTGATCCTGGTAATCTTTGTTCTTAGAGTCTTTCAGCATCTTTTCCAGCTCATTCCTTATTTGTGAGGGATTGCCTGAATTAATATCGAAAACCCCGGCAATGTTTATTCTTGCATTGAATTCAACTTCATACGGCGGATTCATTTTTAAGACTTCCCTGTAAAGAGCTATGGCTTTTGATGCATCGCCTGACTGTTCATGAAGTTGTGCAAGGAGGTAAGTAAGTCTGTATTTTGGCCTTTTCCCCGACAGATATTTGAGTGATTCCGAGAGAGGCTCAATAGCTTCAGTGTATCTTTTTTGCTTTACATACAAATCTGCAAGAGTTGTATAATACATTGCCTTCAGAGACTTGGGCGATTCAGGTTCGGGCATGATAGAGTTTACTATTCTGCCTGACTCGGAGTAGTTGCCTTGTTCGTTGTTTATCCTGGCCAGCCAGATTGTCGCTTCTGTCCTGATCAGGGGATCATTTGCCTCTGTTATGCAATAAGTGAAAACTGAAGCTGCTTCATTGAATTCGTGCTTGTGGAAGCGGGCTTTGCCAATAAGCAGATAACTATCGTCAACCCATTCGTTGAACTCTTTCTGTTCGAGAAGCTTTTTGTCGCTCTCACTCAGATCCCTTTTTGATTTAAAATCGGGCCTGGCTGTAATGGACTTGAGCGATATCAGTTTTGATGCCTTCTGGATTGCTGTTTCCATGTTGGATGAGCACATTGAAACAGTTGAAGGGTCGCTGTATTCAAATACCCTGAGGATATCAGCATAATCATCGGTGTACCCGTTGCTGATTCTGGCAAGACCTGCTTTATAGCTTTCGTAACCGTTGAAATAGATGTTAAATCTTGACGTAAGCCCGTGATAAAACCTTGTTGTGCTGGTGTTTTTTTCCACGGAGCATTGGGTCAGGATAACGAGCAACCCAAAGGTCACCAAAAACCTGTATGGTATTTTTCCGGTTGCCAATCGACGATTTTTAATACTATAAACTGACCTGACTCGTGTATAGTATTTCAAAGATAATTAAAATGGATATATTGATCTGTCAGACAGCAATAACCTCCTTCACTTCGGGTACTTCCTGAATTATTGCCTGTTCAACACCTGCCTTGAGGGTTTGCATGCTGTAGGGACATCCATGGCATGCTCCTTTTAGTCTGACCTTAACAGTCATATCTTCAGTTACTTCTACGAAATCTATATCTCCTCCGTCTCTCTGAAGGTAAGGCCTTATTGTATTAAGCGCTTTTTCAATTTTTTCCGTAATGCCTGTAAGTTCTGCCATTTTTATTTCAGTTGGAAACTCGTATAATGCTGGAAACGAGCTTTGGATTATTTTTATTTAAATTAATTATAAACAACCTGCAATAATACAAATTATTCTCAAAAATACAAAGGATCACAGAAGCTCAGAGGCAGGGTCCCAGAATATCTCCCTGAATTCCGTTATCCTGTCATCTTCAACATGAATGCCCTCATTTTCAAGAAGTTGTTGCATGGTTGATGAATTGCCGAAGTGACGCTTACCGGTCAGAAAGCCATTGCGGTTAACAACCCTGTGAGCCGGGATAAATGATTCATAGTTATGGCATGCATTGAGAGCCCATCCTACCATTCTGGCTGATTGTCCGGTGCCCAGGTACCTTGCTATCGCACCGTATGAGGTTACTCTCCCGCGGGGTATAAGTTTTGTTACCTCATACACCCTTTCGAAAAAGTTATGCCCGGTATTATCTTTCTTCTGGGCCATTGCTTATTTCGATATCTTTTTCAAGAATAAAGGCCAGGACATGAATATCCAACTCCTTTTGAATGAACATGTGTTCATAATGTGTTTTTATTGAGAGAACACGCGCATTTTCGTGAAGAAACTCATTAATACTCCCGGGTGATGAGTTGTCTTTCACTTCAAGTCCGGCCTCTGAGTAAAGGTCCCGCGTTTCAAAGATTATTCTGAGGTTGTTTTCAAGAACTATTCTTCTTGTAAATTTAAACAATTCCTTGTTATCTGTCTTAAGGCAAATGATTCCTTTGTCTTTAAGAAAATTACGGTATTTATTCAGGAACCATGGGCATGTAAGTCTTTTGTTAGAATTGCTCCTGCCCGGATGAGGATCGGGGAAAGTAAGCCAAATGGCATCAATTTCATCAGGGCCGAAGAAATTATTTATGAACTCGATTCTTGTTCTTAGGAATGCTGCATTTTTCAGATTCTTTTCGTTGGCAGTTTTGGCTCCTCTCCACATTCTTGCTCCTTTGATATCCACACCTATGATATTTCTTTCCGGATAAAGGGATGCGAGCCCGGTTGTATATTCACCTTTTCCGCAGCCAAGTTCAAGGGTTATGGGATTGTTGTTCCCGAAAATTACACTGTTCCAGTTTCCTTTTATTCTGTGGTCTTTTCCCGGGGGACCGGCAATTTCGGGTTCGATGACGTTTTGGAATTGTGAAAGTTCAGCCCACTTAGCAAGTTTATTTTTAGCCACGCGACACAGTTTATTGTTCTACTCTGGTTACCCTGAGGCCGATATCATACACACCTTTAAGATCTTCAGCCCTCATGCCATGTCTTACAGATATTGTATATATTCCCTTTGAGGGGAAGAAGACATTGGTTTTATAAGGGTGCGTAAGTTCTTTGATATCTCCGAATCCTTTTCCGTACCATTTGCCCTTTTCATCAGCAAGGAAGAGTTCTATGGTATCAGCCAGGGTAGTACCCTGAGGTGACTCGATGGTCATAAAGAGATAAATGTTTCTGAAAGGATATGAGGACCCTGTTCTTATAAGCAGTGAGATATCGTTTCCTGAAACTGTATCTTTAACCGGTATGCTGAAGGTTGGTATATTGTTCAGGTTCCAGTTTTCTCCGGGAATGGTAACGGAGTCGGTATAGATTACATTTCCGGTACATGAGCAAATAAATATCAACGATGCGATCGCCGAAAACTGCCTGAATTTACTTTTTCCTTTTGTCATCAGGTCTTTTGTTTTTTCTTCTGTTTGGGTTTTTGCGCGAATGACCTGCCGGGCGAGGAGAGTCAAAGCGGTTTATGTTATTTCCCCTGAGAAGGTCCTGGGAGACAGTCAGGCCTTCAGAACCATCTTTGTCTTTAACAAGTTTGTCGGGCTTTTGCCCTTTTCTGTTCATTGCCTGAATCTCTTTCACCCTGTCTACCGGTACTGGTGTGAGGCTGGTGGGAGCATCGGGATCAGTTACATACCAGTAGATTCCTTTGTGAACTTCCATTTTCTGGAAATATGCTTTTGAATGGTTTAGTTCGAGTGGTATATCACGGGGAGGGAATGATTTCTGGGCATCGACATAGCAATCGAGTTCAAAGTTCAGGCAACATTTCAGTTTGCCGCACTGGCCTGCAAGTTTCTGGGGATTAAGTGATAATTCCTGGTATTTTGCATGAGTTGTGGTTACGGATATGAAATTTGTAATGTGTGTTGAGCAGCATAATTCTCTTCCGCAAGCACCAATGCCGCCAATTCTTCCAGCTTCCTGTCTGGCTCCTATCTGGCGCATTTCTATCCTTACCTTAAATTCATCGGCGAGAACTTTTATAAGCTGTCTGAAATCTACTCTTTCATCGGCAATGTAATAGAATATAGCTTTGGTTTTATCTCCCTGGTATTCAACATCTCCTATTTTCATGTCCAGCTTCAGGTCTTCGGCGATCTTCCTTGATCTGAGCATAGTTGAATTTTCTAGACTCCTGGCTTCTTCCCATTTTATAATATCAGCGGTCTTTGCTTTACGGTATACTTTTTTAAGATCTTCAGCAGAGTGATGAGTCCTCAGTTTTTTCATTTGCAGGTTAGTCAGGGGCCCAGTCATTGAAATTCTTCCTATATCATGACCAGGAGATGCTTCAACAGCAACAATGTCACCAACTTCCAGCCTGAGTCCGTTAACATTTCTGTAGAAACCCTTTCTTGTATTCTTAAATCTGACTTCAACAATTTCATTGTCAGCAGAGCCGGCAGGTATATCGTCCAGCCAGTTGAACGAATCGAGCTTATTGCATCCCGGCCTGTATTTAATATCCGGAGAATAGATTTCCTCTGTATGTTCTGTCGGATGTCCTTGTATTTGTCCCTGGTCAGTCATATTTTGAAGGAGAATGCTCTCTGTGTATTTATCGTGCAAAAGTAGCAAATTAGCGGATTATTTTCAACATTTCCGGCTTTCTCAGCGGATGAGGCGTATTACTTTCAATGCAAGATCGAGAAAGATTATCCTGGCGTTACCGTTCGATTCTATATGTGAATAGGCGAGGTTAAATTCATATGCAAGGGGGTGAATATTTTTCAGATTTATAAATGGATGGAATTTTTCTGAGAAGGCTGTTTCTTCATCAGTCAGGTACACCAGGTTATTTTTTGCCTGGTCAAGAGTGAGCATCAGGTTTTCTCTCAACAGCCTGAGTGAGAATGCAATAAAATCTTTTTGTGCTTCCCTGCCTGTAGTTGCTGTTTCTTCAGCCCATGAGATGAGCGAAATGACATCGCGTTTCCAGGCAAATCTCATCAGTTTTTTGAATCGCTCGAAGTTAAGAACTGACGATTCTTCGTTTTCATATAGCTCAATAGCCCTTACAATGTTGCCGTTAGCTACTTTGGCTATATTGGGTATCCTTGCATTGTCAGGGCCAAAGCGCTTTTCGAGGTAAGTGCAGATTTCCTGGTATGTGAATGCCGGAACTTTTACGATCTGGCAACGTGAAAGCATAGTCGGAATCACTTTGTCAGGTTCTTCGGAAACAAGCAGAAAAATTGTTTTTTCCGGGGGTTCCTCAATCATTTTTAAAAGCTTGTTTGCAGCGGTGAGGTTCATTTTCTCGGGAAGCCAGATGATCATTATTTTATAGTCTGATTCAAAGGTTTTAAGACTAAGCTTTTTAATGATCTCCGCAGCTTCTCCGGAAAAAATAAGCCCCTGCGCATTGCCTGCCTCTATTACACTGAGCCATTTGTTTAGTGAAAAATAAGGAGAGACTTTCAGAAACTCCCTCCATTGTTCAATAAATGAGTCGCTTACCGGCTCAGGGTTTTTCTTGTCTTTAATGACAGGATAAACAAAATGAAGATCAGGGTGTATGTATTTGTTATATTTAATACAAGATTTACATATTCCGCACGAATCAGAAGGAGATCTGTTTTCACAGCTTATGTAAGTTGCATACGCAAGGGCGAGTGCCAGGCTTCCGCAACCTTCAGGCCCGGTGAAGAGCTGGGCGTGGCTGACCCTTCCGCTGGTAACTGTATTTATCAGGAGGTCTGTCAGTTCTTTCTGGCCGGGTATCTGTGAAAAATTCATTAATTGTCAGGTTTATTGTAATTTATAATGCTCCAAGTACAGCATCCCGGATTGCCTTTCAGAGTTATTTTCGCCATTTTTCCTTTCAAAATTAATTAAACTTTTAACAAGAGATCTATAGCCGTAACATATTTAAGTTTGGCAGCAGGTTAAAATATTTAAAAAATGAGTAGGTTTGTAATTCAACTAAAACCATGTCTATTATGAAAATGATTCAGGACTTTAATTTTAAGGGTAAAAAAGTAATAGTAAGGGTTGATTTCAATGTTCCGCTTGATAAGGCAACTCTGGAGGTAACAGATGATACCCGCATCAGGGGAGCCCTTCCGACAATAAGAAAAATAATCGGAGATGGAGGTTGTGCTATTTTAATGTCGCACCTGGGCAGGCCGGAAGGCCGTATGGAGAAATTTTCCCTTAAGCCGGTCCTGCCTGTATTGGAAAAACATCTCGGTATAAAGGTGAAATTCGCTGACGATTGCCTTGGAGATTCAGCAGTAAGTATGTCAGCTGATTTGAAACCCGGAGAGGTTTTGCTTCTTGAGAATGTAAGGTTCTACCCCGAGGAGGAAGGCAAAGCAAAGTTGCCCGAAACCGCTACTGAGGAAGAAAAGAAAGCAGCCAAGGCTGAGATGAAAACCAGACAGAAAGAACTAGCAAAAAAACTTGCCGGATATGCCGATATTTATGTAAATGATGCGTTTGGAACGGCTCACAGGGCTCATGGTACAACAGCTGTTATTACCGAATTCTTCCCCAAGGACAGGGTCATGTTCGGATTCCTTATCAACAGCGAACTCGCTGCCATGGATAAGGTTCTTAACAATGCGCAGCACCCCTTCACTGCTATTATGGGAGGCGCCAAGGTATCCGACAAGATACTTCTCATTGAAAACCTTCTGAACAGGGCTGACAACCTGATAATAGGCGGAGGAATGACCTATACCTTCATAAAAGCACAGGGCGGCAAAATTGGAAAGTCGTTGTGCGAAGAGGATAAACTCGATCTTGCTCTTGAGATAATAAAGAAGGCCAGGGAAAAGAAGGTAAATCTTTATCTGCCTGTCGACAGCCTGAACGGTGATAAGTTTGACAAGGACGCCAATACCATTGTCACTCCTGTAGGGGAGATAGGCGATGAATGGCTTGGAATGGATATTGGAGAAAAATCAATACAACTGTTCTCTGACGTGATAAGCAAATCGAAAACGATACTCTGGAATGGTCCTATGGGAGTATTCGAAATGGAAAAGTTTTCAAAGGGCACCAGTGAAATTGCCAGGGCAATTGCCAGGGCAACAGAGAATGGAGCATTCAGCCTTATAGGCGGAGGCGATTCGGTTGCGGCCATTAATAAAAACGGATTGGCTGATAAAGTGAGCTATGTCTCAACAGGCGGAGGCGCCATGCTTGAATATATGGAAGGCAAAAAACTGCCAGGTATAGTGGCTGTCAGGGGTGAATAGGTTATCCTGATCCTCTTAAGGAACAAGAACCTGTCGGAATCCTGGTCAGGTCTGACCTGACTTTCCCTTCAGCCCGAAAAACCCGGAAATAATTCCGGTGTGTGGTTTCACTTAAAGTTCATACTATGAAGAATAAGTTTGTGATACTGCTGATAGTGTTGCTGTCATTTGTGTCGTGTAAGAAAAACGATTCTGGAGAGACTTCGGGAACAGCGACCATAAACAACGAAAGGTTCATAAGCCAGACATATTATGTATATGGATTTCTCTTTTCCAGGGGTGAATTAGTTGCTACAACTGCCAATCCTTCCCCGGACATTACAATTGACACAGACGGGACAAGTGTTTTTTTTGCGGCCAATAATTATAAATCATCTTTTTATAAGGCTGGAGAATATAGTGATGAAACGGCAGCCAAAAGTGCATTTGATGATCTTAAAACAGTGAATGTGACGGATTGGGAGGAATGGGCAAATCCGCTAAAGGAAAACCAGATCTGGATCTACAGGACGGGAACTGAATGTTATGCCAAGATCAGGATTGTTACCCTTCTTAAGGAAATCAGGAACGAACGGAATTATACGGAATGCACTTTCGAATGGGTGTACCAGCCCGATGGGACAACAACATTTCCAGCTAAATGACATCAGGTCTGCCGGAAAGAATATTCGCCATTAAAGGAGAGCCGGAATTCACAGATTCAGCCTTTGAGGTTTTCTGGTATCAGGCACAAAACAACATTGTATACAGGGATTATATTGCTTTTCTGGGGAAAAGGAGAAGCCGCATTAAAAGCCTTTCAGACATCCCGTTTATGCCTGTTGAGTTTTTCAAGGGACAGGCAGTAACGACAGGCAGCATGCCTGTTGAGACAGTTTTTGAAAGCAGCGGAACCACAGCCAGTGCTCCGGGCAGGCATTACGTTCATGACCTGAAACTGTATGAAAGAAGTTTCATTGAGGGATTCAGGATTTTCTACGGTGATCCTTCGGATTATGTCATAGCATCACTTTTGCCTTCATATTATGAACGCGGTAACTCATCGCTGGTTTATATGGTTAACGGGCTGATATCAATGAGTAATGACCCTGCAAGCGGATTCTATAACCGGAACTGTCCTGAAATGATAAAGAATCTCAGGGAGGCAGTCTCACGCGGCAAAAAAACAATGCTTATAGGTGTCAGTTTTGCTCTCCTGGATCTTGCTGAAAAAGAAGCTCCTGACCTGTCGGGAATAATAGTGATGGAAACGGGTGGGATGAAGGGCAGGAGAGAAGAGATAACAAGGGCCCGGTTGCATGAAATACTCCGGGAGAGATTCAATGTAAGGGAGATACATTCGGAATACGGAATGACAGAGTTATTGAGTCAGGCTTATTCGTGCGGGAACGGGATATTTAATTCGCCTCCCTGGATGAGAGTCCTTATACGCGATCCGTATGATCCTTTCAGTTACATAACAGAACCAGGAAAAACGGGAGGAATAAACATCATTGACCTGGCGAACTTCCATTCCTGTTCGTTTATTTCCACAGGTGATCTGGGAAGATTGCATGAAGGAGGAGGATTTGAAGTCCTCGGGAGGCTTGACAACAGCGACATCCGGGGATGCAATTTGTTGTTCAACTGATAGTTATTATAGATATACTATCTTATTCTCATTCGCACTCCTGTAGATAGCCAGGACAATCTCAACAGCTTTACGTGCTTCTGCGGCATCAATGGCCGGAGGGGTTCCGCTGTCAATTGCCCTGACGATATCCATGAACTGTCGTATATGTCCTGTATCGCTGATTGCTTTTGGATCGGAAACACCTCCCCCCGAAGCATTATCCCCGGAGTATTTCATCCGTATCTGATTATCCTCTTCAGTTTCATTGTCGAATTTCCAGGTCAGTATCTTTTCTTCTTCAACAACTATGGATCCTTTCGAGCCAAGAATTTCGATTCTTCTGAAGAATCCGGGATTTACAGCCGTGGAAGCTTCAATCACGCCAAGTGCACCATTGCTGAAACGGAGGATTGCCACTGCAGTATCTTCCACCTCAATATTCTGATGGCTTAGAAGCCCGGAGAAAGCACTTACTGATTCAACTTTCCCCATATACCACTGCAGGAGATCAATTGAATGTATAGCCTGGTTCATTAATGCCCCTCCGCCGCATTTTATGGCACTGCCCCTCCATTTTACATCAGTGTAGTATTCAGGTTTCCTGTACCATTTAACATACGCATCACCGAGAATGAGTTTGCCGAAACGGCCTGAGTCTGTACATTTCCTGATGTCGCTGCTTATATCGGTGAAGCGCAACGGGAAAATACCTGACACCACAACATTATTCTTTACAGATTCTTCAATTATCATATCGCATCGATCGAGGGTAACCTCCAGCGGTTTTTCGATAATGCAATGCTTCCCTGCCCTCATGGAAAGGATAGCGGGGTTCAGATGTTCTCCCGATGGTGTACAGATACATACTATGTCAATATTCTTGTCGGATATCAGTTCTTCGGGAGAACTGTAAGGTTTGCAGTTGAATTTATTGCTGAAAGAAAGCGTTCTGTCGGGGTGTCTGTCATAAACCCCTCTCAATACAGAGCCTTCAATGGACCTTATTGCCCTTGCATGCACTTCAGCTATTGCGCCGGCTCCAAATATCCCAAATGTGTGTTTCATCAGTATTTTATTTTTTGCTTATTATTATTGCGGAGCGTTTTGTATTTCACACTTTTAATATTGCCTGAAGTTATTCCTGTCATCATCAAATGGGTGGTATTGTGGTTTGATTATCCTCGGCATGGCATTATTTTCCGGGAAACTCACCGGCCACTCTCATCTGCTTACAAGTTTTCTTATCTTAAAGTAGGATAAAATGCATCCTCCCTGTGATCCGTTTCGAAACTCTTTCCTTTTGCAATAAGGACTATAACATCGAAACGGGCGTCCTTGTCAATCTTATATTTTTTGATATACGCTTCAGCAGCATAAATTATCGATCTTCTTTTTTCAGAATTGACAATCTCATCGATTTTCTCCATCAGGCTTTCAGTCCTGGTTTTCACTTCAACAAAAACTATGAATTCGTTGTTTTCGGCAACTATATCAATTTCTTTCTTGCCAAAAGTCCAGTTTCGGTGCCGGATAGTATATCCTGCATCCTGAAGATATTTCATGGCATGCAATTCACCTTTTTGTCCGAGAGAAAGTGATTCGCTCATAAAATGTGGATTTAACCGATCTTTTGTCAGATCTCTATCAGTTTGTTTTTAATTGCGTATAGTATAAGGCTTGCAGTGTTTTTAGAATTGGTTTTTCCCAGGAGGTTAGCCCTGTGCTTGTCAACTGTGCGTTTGCTTATGAAAAGGGCTTCCGCTATCTCCTGATTTGACAGTCCTTCACATATTTTGACAAGTATTTCCTTTTCTCTTTTTGACAAGTTTGCCGATTTGTTTTCATTTTCCCGGTTCTTGATTCTCCGGATTACATTATATAACAGTTCCTGCGAGAAGTAACTTCCTCCCTTGCTCACGGTGTGGATGGCTTCATTTACTTCATTTATTCCGGAATCTTTAAGAAGGAAACCTTTCACTCCGGCATCTACCATTTTATAATAGTAGTCTTCTTCACCATACATCGATAGGGCGATAATGCAGATCTCGGGGCAGATCTTCAGCCCTTTGCGTGTTGCCTCTATGCCGTCCATAACCGGCATGTTAATGTCCATCAGGCCTATGTCGGCTTTTGTTGTGCCAAGAATTTCAAGGAACTCTTCCCCGTTCGATGCTTCTCCGACAACTTCCAGATCCTGAAATGAATTCAGCAGGATCTTCAGCCCGTTACGGAAAAGCTGATGATCATCGGCAATAATGATTTTTATTTTATCCATTTGAGTTTTCTGTTGCCGGGTTAATCGATCAGTTTTATCAGGGCACTCATCCCTTTCCCTGGTTTGCTTTCAAGAATGAAAACACCATCCACTGATTTGACCCTGGTTTCAATGTTCGATAATCCCATTCCCTTTGGATCTTCGTTGCTTAGAGTATTGCTGTCGAAACCGCGGCCGTCATCATTGTATTGCAAGGTAATAAATTTTTCATGCTTATTCAGCTCAATTTCTATCCGGGAAGCTCCTGAATGGCGAACGGAATTATTAATAAGCTCGCATGCAGCCCGATAAATGACAACTTCCTTGTCATTTTCAAGCCGCAGTCCCTCCATGTTAGATTTGAAATCTATTTCAACGGCGCCCGTCTGGTTTATTTTTGCAGTGAAAGCAGCAATTGCACTTGCCAGCCCGAAATTTGAGAGCACATGCGGGCTGAGGTTGTTGGAAATATCCTTAAGTGTATTTAATGCCTCATTAACAAGATGATTCGTATTGTTCAGGATATCTGCCTCAGGTGAATCCTTTATCTTTTCGATAAGGGTTGACAACGACATTTTTACTGTTGAAAGAAGAGGCCCCAGTCCGTCATGAAGCTCTTCGGCAAACCTTTTTCTTTCTTTTTCCTCAGTGGTTACAATGGCGTTTATGACTCTTTTTTCGGCTCTTACTCGCTCCTGATCCATTCTCTTAAGGGAATAGAACAATTCTCTTATAAGGACTACGCCTACAATTATCATGAACGATATCAGGACCCCCGTCCATTCATCAATCATCTGCCAGGTATAGGAAGGCGTTCCTCTGAAATATTCAAAAAACTGGATGATCTTTTGAACAGCCATGAAGACAAAAGCAAGAGAAAGGAGTATCCATGAGAGCCTGTATTTTGTCAGCTTCATGAAGCGCAGGGCGATGGAAGCAGCAATGATCTGCAGTACTATGGAAATAATAAGGGCAATCAGTCTTACCATCTGCAAAAGGGTTATTTCATGTAAAAATAAAAGTTATTTGCTTAACGGCATAATTGTTCATTTATAGCGAAGCATTCCCTGAATGGTTTATCTGCCTTATTACATGATTCTTATATCGTATATTTCGGGAATATAAGTTTAACAGCCGGGTTAAGGACCTTAAGAGGAGCATTCTGTGCCTTGCCCGTTATTTTCCCGGCCTTGTTCCATTTGTTGCTTTACACCTTTTTTATACCTTTGACCGTTTCAAATCGGGTCATGAAACTTATATACGATCTGGGAATATTTCTTTATGGCGCTGTTCTGCGCCTTATTTCTCCTTTTAATAGTAAAGCACGGTTATGGATAGCCGGCAGAAAGAGCTGGGAACGGTCTCTTCAGGAACTGATAGAGAGTGACCAGCATTATGTCTGGGTCCATTGTGCATCTTTGGGAGAGTTTGAGCAGGGAAGGCCGGTAATTGAAGCTTTTAAAAAGGAAGCACCAGCTTGCAAAGTCATACTTACTTTTTTCTCACCTTCAGGGTACGAGGTCAGGAAGAATTACTCCCTTGCAGATGTAGTATGCTATTTGCCTGCTGATACTCCGCGAAATGCCGAAAGGTTTATTTCAATTGTAAGGCCGGCAGGTGCAATTTTTGTAAAGTATGAATTCTGGCACAATTACATCTCGGCGCTTCATAAGAAGGGGATTCCCTTATATCTCATTTCAGGTATCTTCCGTTCCTCCCAACCATTCTTCAGGTGGTATGGAAAGTTCTTCAGGAAGATGCTTTGCCGGTTCACTCATATTTTCGTACAGGATGAGATTTCTGCGAAGTTGTTGCTGAGCATTGGTGTTAAAGAAATAACAGTAGCCGGCGATACCAGGTTCGACAGGGTTATCCGGATTGCCGCTCAGGCCAGAGATATCCCGGAGCTGGAGACTTTCAGGGGAAACAGCAGGCTGTTTCTTGCCGGAAGCAGCTGGCCCTCTGATGAGGAAATCATTTCAAGGTACATACTGAATCATAAGGATAAGGTGAAATGGGTGTTTGCCCCGCATGAAATACATAAATCCAATATTGAAAGACTTGAAAGACTTATAGGAAAGGATGTTGTCAGGTTCTCGGAATTCACGGAGGCAAAGGCAGATGCCAGGGTAATGATAATCGACAATATAGGGATGCTGTCGTCAGCATACAGGTACGCGGGCATTGCCGCTGTAGGAGGGGGTTTCGGGAAAGGAATTCACAACGTCCTCGAACCGGCCTGCTGGGGTATACCGGTATTGTTCGGACCCAATTACGGGAAATTCCGTGAGGCGGTCGACCTGATCGCCCTGGGAGGAGCCCGTTCCTACAGTAATTATGAGGAATTTGAAGCTGCTTTTGAAACTCTCGCTTACAATAAGGAGACTTACAGCAAGGCGGCTGATTCAGCAGGCAGATATGTAAGGAAAAACAGCGGAGCTACAGCTGTAATTATAGAAAGAGTTTTGTTTTCGGATTTGAACAAGGTTATTAACAATCCCGTCTAATAACTTGTTAGTAATATATTTTTAGCGGTAAAAAGCTTTTTTTCAAAGAGCAGTAAATTGCCTGGTCGTGCATGACCAAAACTTAATTATTTTGTAACAGATAAATCAAATCGTTAGAATATATTGCATTTAAAATTAATCGTAAATAAAATTTAAATTATGAAACATTTTAAACACGCGCTTTCGGTGCTGTTGTTCATACTGATTCCGATGATCGCCTTCGGACAGGGATCAACAACGTCCTCCATGAGTGGTAAGATTACCAACTCTCAGGGAGAAGCTCTGGCAGGAGCCACTGTCGTTGCTACCCACGTTCCTTCCGGAACTGTCTCCGGTGCAATAGCAAACAACCAGGGATTATTCTCAATACAGGGATTGCGTCCCGGTGGTCCTTACAATGTTGACATATCCTTTGTCGGCTACTCAAAGGAATCTTTCACTGACATAAATCTTCTGCTTGGCGAGACATTCGGATTGAACGTCAGCATGAAAGAATCGAGTACAGAGCTGACTGTAGTGACTGTTGTCGGAACCAAACCTTCTAAATTCAATATGCTGAAAACAGGCGCTACCACAAATATTTCCGGGGAACAGATGACGATGATGCCGACCATTAACAGGAATATCAGCGACATCTCAAGGGTTTCTCCATATGCAAACGGGATGAGCTTTTCGGGTGGCGACGGGCGTTCAACAAACTTCACTGTCGATGGTTCCAACTTCAACAATAACTTCGGACTGAGCTCCAACCTGCCAGGAGGAGGCAACCCGATATCACTCGACGCAATCGAGGAAGTGCAGGTTGTTATTGCTCCCTTCGACGTACGCCAGACCAACTTCATCGGAGGAGGTATCAATGCCATCACCAAATCGGGGACAAACACCCTGAAAGCCACTGCTTATACCTATTATACCAACCAGAATATGAGGGGTAACAAGATAGGCGGTCATGATTTCGGAGATCGTGCAAAGGAATCAAATTCAATCTATGGTTTTACCATGGGAGGCCCGATCGTAAAGAACAAGCTCTTCTTCTTCGGCAACCTTGAATTTGAAAAAACTCCCCAGCAGGTTATCCGTTGGAGGGCTTCAACGAATGGTGTGTCGGACCAGCAGACAATTTCGCGCGTAACAGAGGCGGATCTGCAGGCTGTATCCGATCACCTCAGGAATAAATATGGTTATGAAACGGGTTCGTTCAAGAGTTTTCCGGCCGATGAGTCAAACCTGAAATACCTGGCACGCATCGACTGGAATATCACCGATGCCCATAAACTGAGCGTCCGCTATAATCACACCAAAAACACTGCATGGAACCCGCCCAACGGAAACTCAACCGACGGAAGCTACCGCGACAGGAATAAGTACCGCGTGGGCGAGTACTCTTTCTCCTTTGCAAATTCAATGTATTCGCAGGACAATATCGTTAATTCCGGATCGCTTGAGTTGAACAGCCGTTTCTCAAACAGCGTGTCAAATCAGCTGCTTGTCACTTATTCCGACATCCAGGACGTGCGCGGATCGACTTCCTCGCCTTTCCCTTTCATCGACATTATGAGCGGTGATATTGCAGTTGGACCGGCTGCCCTTGATCCTTACATCTCAGCAGGATATGAACTCTTTACCTGGAACAATGGCGTTAAGAACAAGGTTATCACAGCTACCGACAACTTCACCTATTATCTTAATGCTCACAAGCTGACAGCCGGTGTCAGTTTCGAATACCAGATGGCCGACAATAACTACATGCGCAGCGGAACTGGTTATTACCGCTACTACAGTCTCAGTGATTTCCTGAACGGAGCAGCGCCGGTAGACTTTGCACTGACCTATGGAACCAACGGCAACCTTGTTCCTTCAAATGCCGTCAAATTCAACCAGATCGGAGCCTATGTACAGGATGAGTGGAGTCCGCTTCAGAACTTCAAGCTTACCCTTGGACTACGTGCGGATAACCTTTCGTTTATCGACGATATCATGACGAACAACGCCATCAAGGAACTTGACTTCGGCGGAAGACACATCGATACGGGAGAATGGCCCAAATCAAGAATCAATATGTCGCCCCGTGTTGGATTTACATGGGACATTAATTCAGACAAATCGATCGTGCTGCGCGGAGGATCAGGTATCTTCACCGGCCGTCTGCCGCTGGTGTTCTTTACCAACATGCCATCCAATGCCGGTATGAACCAGATATTGATGAAACTGCAGACCCGCTTTAATAATCTGGGCATACCCACTTCAGTCGACCCGAGACTGGCACTGCTGGCAGGTGATATGATTACCGATGTTGATGAAATGATCGACAGGCTCGGCTTCCAAACAGTAGTAACTCCCGCCGATGGCAGCATACCAAGCTCAATCGCCGGAGTGGATCCTGATTTCAAAATGCCGCAGGTGTGGAAATCCTCAGTAGCAGTCGATTATAAAGTACCTGTTGAATTCCCGTTCTCAGTAACTGCCGAAGGAATGTTCACAAAGAACATCAATGCCGTGATGATCGAGAATTATGCTGTCAGGCACCCTGCATCATCATGGGCAAGATTTGCAGGCCCCGACCAGCGTTACATTTACCCGGCCGACTACCTTTATAACAGTTCTGTAAAGGACGCCTGTGTTCTTGTCAATACAAACAAGGGTTACGGCTACACATTCAATGTGACTATCAATGCCGAACCCGTGAATAACTTCGACCTGATGCTTGCCTATACCAGGACTGAAATGAAGGAATTGTCCGGAATGCCCGGCAGCAACGCGAACTCGGCATGGGTAGGTGTTTACTCGGTTAACGGACCCAATGTTCCGACCGTCCAGAGGTCACAGTACGTAGTGCCCGACAGGGTAACGGGATCTTTGTCATATCGCATTCCTTATCTGAACGACCATATGGCATCTACCATAAGCCTGTTCTATTCAGGTTTCACACCTTACGGTAACTCATTTACATACAGCAATGACATGAACGGCGATGCAGTAACTACCGACCTGATTTACATACCGAAAAGGAGAGGTGAAGTTTCATTCGTTTCTGTTGATGACGAAAATGCTTTCTTCGCATTCATGGCACAAGACCGTTATCTGAGAAAGCATAAGGGAGAATATGCTGAAGCCTATGCCGCACGCGCACCATGGGTGAGCAGGCTAGACCTCCGCTTTGTTCAGGATTTCTCGGTTAAAGCCGGAAATACCAGAAACACACTGCAATTGAGTCTCGACGTGCTCAATGCAGCAAACCTTATCAATTCAAAGTGGGGTGTTTACAAGAATATGGCTGTCAGTAACTACGGATCAATCCTGAAGTATGAAGGCAGGGATGCAAACGATGTTCCGACCTATTCGATGGTGAAGGTTAATGATGCTTATCCGACCAAAACCTACGATACCTACCTGAACATCGGTCAGTGCTGGATGCTGCAGCTTGGCCTTCGCTACATCTTTAACTAAGTTTAAGTATAAAAGGCGCCTCTGAGCAGGCGCCTTTTTTTGCTGCAGATTATTTAGCTGCTTGAAGCTGACATATTCCTCAAACTTCTTCAACCTTCTAATAATTAGGCCGATTGAAGGCCTTGATGTTGATGCTTATTATTTTGATAAACTTAAAATATTGACCAACAACCAGATACCTCTAAGTTAATAACTCAAGCTTGAAATGTTGATAACCTTGATTTTTTAATCTTGCATTGAGACGGAGGCTTGGCTATTTTAGCAATTACCCGCTTAAAAAATCAACGGTCGTATAATAGTAACATTATCAAAGCTTAATATATTTATTTTTTTTTCAAAATGGGAGATCTATTTGTCCAGGAGTCAGTCGTAACATCAGAAAAGGCAGAAAATACAACAACAGTAGAAAATGGGGAAAGAACCGAATTGAAGGATCCTGACAAAAAGTTGACCGGGAAGAAACCGGATAAAAAGACCTATACTCATGATGAAGCCGTTAATGCCAGTATTGAGTATTTCAATGGCGATGAACTGGCAGCCAGGGTATGGGCGAATAAATATGCACTTAAGGATTCATTCGGGAATCTTTATGAGAAGACACCTGATGACATGCATCGCCGCCTTGCAAGGGAGATTCACAGAATAGAAAGGAAATACGTGAATCCTCTTCCTGAAGAGTTGATTTATAGCGTCCTTAAAGATTTTAAGTATATCGTTCCTCAGGGCGGTCCCATGACAGGTATCGGCAATGATTACCAGATTGCCTCCTTGTCGAATTGTTTCGTCATAGGCAACGAAGGTTTTTCTGATTCTTACGGTGGTATAATGAAAATCGACCAGGAACAGGTTCAGCTAATGAAACGGAGGGGAGGAGTAGGACACGATCTGTCGCATATAAGACCGAAAGGAAGCCCTGTCCTTAACAGTGCCCTTACATCTACAGGTGTTGTGCCTTTTATGGAAAGATATTCCAATTCCACACGGGAGGTTGCCCAGGACGGCCGAAGAGGAGCCCTGATGCTCTCAATATCCATCAAGCATCCCGATTCCGGCAAATTCATCGACGCTAAACTTGAAAGCGGAAAAGTAACGGGCGCAAATGTCTCTGTTAAACTTACCGATGAGTTTATGAAGGCTGTAGAAGGAAAGACAACTTTCCGCCAGCAGTATCCTGTTAATTCTGACAATCCACAATTTGTAAAGGATGTCAACGCTCTGAAATTGTGGGATAAAATTATTCATAATGCCTGGAAATCAGCTGAACCCGGTGTGCTGTTCTGGGACACCATAATCCGCGAAAGCGTTCCCGACTGCTATGCCGACCTTGGATTTGCCACCGTCTCAACAAACCCATGCGGGGAAATACCCCTTTGTCCTTACGACAGTTGCAGATTGCTGGCAATAAACCTTTACAGTTATGTGGAAGATCCTTTTACAGACAAGGCAAAATTCAATTTCGAACTGTACAAGGAACATGTGGGCCTGGCTCAGAGAATGATGGATGATATCATCGACCTGGAACTCGAAAAAATTGATGCAATACTTGCCAAAATCGATAATGATCCGGAAACGGATGAGCTTAAGCATGTGGAAAGAAATCTTTGGAGGAATATAAGAAGTAAATCAGAAGAGGGAAGGAGAACGGGCATAGGCATCACCGCGGAAGGCGATATGCTTGCGGCACTGGGGTTAAGATACGGCAGTGACGAGGCCACTGATTTTTCAGTTGAAGTGCATAAGACACTTGCTCTGGAAGCTTACAAATCATCCACTTACCTTGCCAGGGAAAGAGGGCCCTTTAAAATATTCAGCGCTGAGCGTGAGAAGAATAACCCCTTCATCCTGCGCCTGAAGGAGGCTGATCCGGTGTTGTACAACAATATGGTTAAGTTTGGAAGAAGAAACATTGCGCTCCTCACTATTGCACCAAC
Organism: Bacteroidales bacterium; assembly: GCA_040769065.1. GTDB lineage: Bacteria > Bacteroidota > Bacteroidia > Bacteroidales > VadinHA17 > LD21. The sequence goes on along the minus strand of JAXGLU010000001.1, from coordinate 2,068,838 downwards.
CGGGACGACAAGCCTGATGACACAGACAACATCAGGTATCGAGCCTGTTTTTTCCACTTTTTACAAACGCAGAAGGAAGGTTAATCCCAATGACAAAGATGTCAGGGTCACCTTTAAGGATGAAGTCGGTGATTCATGGGAGGAGTTTAATGTTTTCCACCATAAGTTTGTTGACTGGCTTAAGCTTAATGGCTTTGATCCTGATGAGGTAACCAGGATGAAGGATGAGAAAATAGAATCAATAATAGCCAGGTCACCTTACCATAAGGCCACTGCCAATGATGTTGACTGGGTAGCAAAGGTTAGAATGCAGGGAGCTATCCAGAAATGGGTCGATCATTCAATAAGCGTTACAATAAATCTTCCTGCCGATGTCAAGGAAGAATTGGTAAGCGAGCTTTATCTTACTGCTTGGAAATCTGGCTGTAAAGGGGCAACGGTTTATCGCGACGGATCAAGAAACGGGGTTCTTATTACCGGTAAGAACGAAATAGGGAAAGAAAGGCCTAAAAGACCCAAGGTGCTGGATTGTGACGTTATCAGGTTTAATTTCAATGAGGAGAAATGGGTTGCTTTCGTGGGGCTGAAAGAAGGCAAGCCTTATGAAATCTTCACCGGGCTTGCCGATGAGGAAATATTCCCTATCCCCAAAACCATAATAAAGGGGAAAATAATCAAGGTCAAAATCGAAAATGCAAAGACCCGATACGACTTCCAGTATACCGATAAGTATGGTTATAAGAAGACTATAGAAGGCCTTTCCCATATGTTCAAACCGGAATATTGGAATTATGCCAAGCTCATTTCAGGAGTACTCAGGCATGAAATGCCCATAGCTGATGTCGTAAATCTGGTTCAGTCGCTGAAGCTCGACAGCGAATCAATTAACAACTGGAAGAATGGTGTGGAAAGAGCCTTGAAAAAATATATACCAAACGGTACAAAAGCCAAGGGAAAATGCGAGGAATGCCATTCAGACAACCTTGTCTATGAGGAAGGTTGCCTTATTTGCAAGGATTGCGGTTCTTCAAAATGCAGCTGACTTTATTTTAATACGCCGAGTTTCCTGCCGATTTTTTCAAATGCTTTAACAGCTTTGTCTATATGCCATGTTTCATGAGCGGCTGAGAGCTGAACCCTTATTCTGGCCTGGTCTTTTGGTACAACAGGGTAGAAAAATCCTATAACGTAAATGCCCTCATCGAGAAGGAGGGAAGCAAATTCCTGTGACAGTTTCGCATCATAAAGCATTACAGCACATATTGCTGATTTTGTAGGTTTAATGCTGAATCCAAGCCGGACCATGCTGTTGATAAAGTATTCGGAATTTCTGTGCAGTTTGTCTTGTAGCTCATTGCTCTCCTGCATCATCTCCAGCATTTTGATACCTGCTGCAGCAACAAATGGGGGTATTGAATTCGAAAACAGATATGGCCTTGACCTTTGCCTTAAAAGATCAATTATTTCTTTTTTCCCGGTTGTAAATCCACCTATTGCACCGCCAAAAGCTTTGCCAAGGGTGCCGGTAATGATCTCAATCTTTCCGGTCAGGTCGTAAAGTTCAGTGACACCCCGGCCTGTTTTACCAACGACACCGGCAGAATGGGATTCATCAACCATAACCATCGCATCATATTTCCGGGAGAGTTCAACTATCCGGTCAAGAGGTGCAACATTCCCGTCCATCGAGAATACTCCGTCAGTTACTATCAGCCGGTATCTCTGCGACTGCGCCAGTTGAAGCTGCTTTTCAAGGTCAGCCATATCTGCATTTGCGTACCTGTATCTCCTGGCTTTGCACAGTCTGACCCCGTCAATTATTGATGCATGATTAAGGGCATCTGATATGATGGCATCATCTTCCGTGAGCAAAGGCTCAAAAACACCGCTGTTTGCATCGAAGCAGGCTGCGTAGAGGATAGTGTCCTCCGTCCCAAAAAAGCCGGCGATCATCTCCTCCAGTTTCTTATGCAGATCAGTGGTGCCGCAGATGAACCTTACCGATGACATCCCGTAACCATGACTTTCGAGAGCCTCCTTTGCAGCTTCTATCAGTTTTGGACTATTTGACAGGCCAAGATAATTATTGGCACAGAAGTTCAGCACCTTCATACCTGATGCCAGTTCTATTTCAGCACCCTGAGGAGATACGATAATCCTTTCGTTCTTATAGAGCCCGGATTCCTTTAAATCAATAAGGATATTATTTAAATGACCCTGATATCTGTTGTACATAGTTTTGGTTTTTATGCTTGAAATACTGAATTAATCCCAATCTAAAATGACTTTTCCGCAATTTCCCTGCTCCATGACATCAAAGCCCTTCTGGAAATCATCGATATGGAAATGGTGCGTGATTACCGGATCGAGGTTGATGCCTCCGATTATCATCTGCTCCATCTTATACCATGTTTCCCATATTTCCCTGCCATATATGCCCTTTAGTGTTATTGCCTTGAAGATTATGTCGCTCCAGGGTACAGGAAAATTTGACGGGAGTATTCCTAGCAGGGAAATGGATGAGCCGTTATACATGTTGTTGATCATTTCGATGAAAGCTTTCGGCGATCCGGACATTTCGAGCCCGACATCGAATCCTCTCATCCCAAGTGCTTTAATTGCATCCGGGATGTTTTCTCCCTTCGAAGGATTCACGGTAAGTGTTGCCCCCATCTTTTTTGCTATGTTGAGGCGGTAGTCGCTGAGATCGCTTACCACAATGAATCGGGCTCCGGAATATTTAGCTATTGCTACCGCCATATTTCCGATCAGACCGGCTCCGGTAATCAAAACATCTTCTCCAAGCAAGGGGAAGGAGAGGGCTGTATGCGTTGCATTGCCGAAAGGATCCATAATTGCAGCCCAGTCGTCAGGTATTCTTTTGTCAAGCAAAACAACATTTGATGAAGGTATGCTGACATATTCCGCGAATGCGCCGTCAACATGAACGCCTATCCCGAGAGTGTTTTCACATACATGTTCCTTTCCCCGGCGGCAGTTCCTGCAATGACCGCAGGCAAGATGTCCCTCACCTGTAACTCTGTCGCCTTCTTTCAGTAACTTAACCCCGGCCCCCTTCCTTACAATGTGTCCCATGTATTCATGCCCAATGATCATGGGAGTTTTAATTGTATGCTGCGACCATTCATCCCATTGATAAATATGGAGATCGGTGCCGCAGATAGCTGTCTTCTGCACCTTGATTATCACATCATTAAGCCCGGGTTCGGGAACGGCTACTTCCTGCATCCAGATACCCTTCTCCTGTCTTGCTTTCACAAGAGCTTTCATTGTTTGCATATGTGGAGGTTTAAACTGCTAATTTAATATTAATCGGACAGTTAGGATGATATTGACACATTAGATTATCAACAGAAGAATATATTTTAAGGGGTTTGGCTATCTTTACATAAATTTAATTAAATCTGATCGATGTCACAGGTAAGAGTCCGTTTTGCCCCCAGCCCCACAGGCCCTTTGCATATTGGAGGTGTGAGAACAGCATTGTACAATTATCTTTTTGCGAAAAAGAATAATGGCGTATTCATTCTCAGGATTGAAGATACAGACCAGTCGAGGTTTGTAGAAGGGGCCGAGGATTACATTATTGAATCCCTGAACTGGTGTGGAATAAAAATCGATGAAGGGATAAGAGAAGGGGGCAAACATGAACCTTACCGGCAGAGTGCAAGAAAGCTTATATATAAGAAATATGCCGAAATGCTTATTGACAGAGGCCATGCCTACTATGCCTTTGACACTCCTGAAGAACTGGAAGAGCTCAGAAGCGCAGCAGAGAAAGAGGGAAGGACCTTCATCTATAATGCCGGCACCAGGGAGGGGCTCAGAAACTCCCTATCACTTCCCGATGTTGAATGGAATGCCATGCTTGACAGGGGAGATCCCTACGTTATCAGGTACAAAATGCCCTCTGATGATGAGATACACTTTGATGATCTGATAAGGGGTCATATTGTGGTCAATACCCGCACCCTTGATGACAAGGTTCTTTTCAAGTCAGACGGTATGCCAACTTATCATCTCGCACATATTGTGGATGATCACCTTATGGAAATTACCCATGTTATCAGGGGAGAGGAATGGCTTCCCTCACTTCCCCTTCATATTCTTATGTATCGCTCATTCGGGTGGGAAGCTCCACTCTTTGCTCATCTGCCCCTTTTGCTGAAGCCCGACGGGAAGGGTAAGCTTAGCAAACGTGATGGTGACAGGATAGGATTTCCGGTATTCCCCTTATACTGGCCTTATGGTGAGACAGCTAAAGGATACAGGGAAGAGGGATATTACCCGGAGGCATTTGTGAATATGCTGGCTCTCCTGGGCTGGAATCCCGGAACAGAACAGGAGATTTTCACTATGGATGAGCTTATTGAATCATTCACGCTGGAGAGGGTTGGCAAATCAGGCTCAAGATTTGATCCGGAAAAGGCAAAATGGTTCAATCATTATTACCTCCAGAAACGTTCCAATAATCAGCTTACCCTGGAGTTCAGGGACCTTCTCCGATCGAAAGGCTATCATCATGATATTGTTCAACTTGAAAAACTTGTGGCAATGGTCAAGGAGAGAGTCAGTTTCGTGAAGGAGATCTGGGACCAGACAGACTTCTTCTTTAAGGCACCTGAGACTTATGATGGTGATGCCATAAGAAAAAGAATAAAGGATGATACTCTTAACAAGCTTGAGGAATTGGGAACCTATCTGGAAAGCTCAGAGGATATTCTGGCTGATTCATTCGAAAGACATGTTAAGGACTGGATTGAGGAGAGGGAATATAAGACCGGTGATATTCTGAATGCCTTGCGGCTTGTAATTGTCGGTTCCCTCCGGGGGCCACATTTATTTGACATCATTGCATGGATAGGGAAAGAAGAGACCCTGAAACGTATAAAACGAGGCATAGCTGTTATAGGTGATCTTAAGAAATGATACTTCCGCACAAGGACGATTATATTGATATACACACACATGAAGGTTCACCCGGGCCGGGTCTCTTCATCCTGGAGAACCTTATGGCTCATGAAGGCAAAACACCAGGAAAGGAAGAAGGTTTAATTTATTCTGTCGGGATACATCCCTGGCACCTCGACGAAAACAATTATCACAAGCTTGTTGATTTCACAAGGCAAACGGCCGTGAATCCGTGGGTTTATGCCATTGGAGAAGCAGGCTTCGATAAGTTGAAAGGCGCTTCCCCTGAATTGCAGAGAAAAGCATTCGGGGAACAGGTTAACATTTCGGAGGAACTTGAGAAACCATTGATTATACATTGCGTAAGGGCATGGGACGAATTGCTCAGTGAACATAAGAAGTTAAAACCGAAGATGCCGTGGCTTGTGCATGGTTTCAGAGGTAAGAGAGAACTCGCACTGCAACTTATCTCAAGGAACATGTATCTTTCGTTCTGGTTCGATTTCATTATGAGACCAGAGTCATCAGGATTGGTCAGAAGTCTTCCCCTTGAAAGGATCTTCCTTGAGAGTGACGGGGCAGAAGTTGATATCAGGGATCTGTATAAAAAAGTCGCTGCCGACCTGGAACTTGAACAGGTTGCTTTAAAGGATCAGATAATGAGGAATTTTATGCAGTTTTTTAATATCAGGGAAAGTTAATACCGGTTTTTATTATGTCGAATGACTGGCTGGACAGGTCAAAGATGCTGATTGGCGAAGAAGGATTGAAAAACCTTCTTTCAGCAAGGATCCTTGTTGTAGGATTGGGTGGAGTAGGAGCCTATGCCGCTGAAATGATATGCCGGTCGGGAGCAGGATCGCTTACAATAGTCGATGGCGACAGGATACAGCCATTGAACAGGAACCGTCAACTTCTTGCGCTGAAAAGTACGGAAGGCTTATTAAAAGCAGAGCTCATGGGATCAAGACTACTTGACATAAATCCTGATCTGAACCTGGAGATAATAAGTGAATATATCAGGGATGAGAGAATGGTAGAGATACTAGACAGAGGCTATGACTATGTTGTTGATGCGATAGACACCCTGTCGCCCAAGGTTTTTCTTATATACCATTCGCTGCAGAGGAAATATCCTGTAGTTAGCTCAATGGGGTCGGGGGGTAAATTTGACCCGCTCAGGATATCGATTACTGATATTTCCGAAACAACAGACTGTACACTTGCAAGGATGCTGCGTAAAAGACTGCACAGGCTGGGAGTAAGGAGTGGAGTAACTGCTGTCTGGTCGCCTGAACCTACTGATAAGACCAGGATCCTTTCTGTCTCCGGAGAGGCAAATAAGGCATCAGTTGTAGGCACTGTCTCCTATATGCCTGCTGCATTTGGCATAGCCTGTGCCTCGGTAGTTATTCGTGATCTGGCAGGGATCAGCCACTAATAGCTCCGTGTTTCTTCAATACGCCCGGCGAAAATCCTGTTCCGTACAGAAGGCAGCCAAAATCAAATAGCACAATCTGTTCCGGAGATAACCACAGATTCTGTTTCACATCATTTTTTCTCTGCATTCAGTAACATATAGTACACAACCAGGCCGAGAAGAGTTATCCCTATTCCTATTAAAGACTGGACTGGTCTGTTGGCAAATACATATACCATCATGCAACCCTCCACCAGGATGAAGAATGCAGGGATAAAGGGATATCCGAAGGTATGGTATAAATTGTTGTTGTTGTTTTTAATTCTATATCTGATCACAAATACACCGGTTACCGAAAGTATTGTGAATATGCTGAGAGTAAACCCTATAAGAGTCATTATTTGCTCGAAGGTTGATGTTCCGATAAGTATGAGCGAAATGACTGTAAGAAGAATAGTGGCAAAAAAAGGTGAACCGCTCTTGTTTTCAAACCCAAGAAACCGGAGTACTTTATAATCTTCAGCAATAGCCTGAGTAACTCTGGGGCCAATAATCAGCAGGGAGTTTATTGATGCAATAAGACCAATAGAAATAAGGAGAGCAATAAATTTTCCCCCTGATTGGCCGAATATGTTTTTAGCAGCAAGGAAGGCTATATCTATTTGTCCTTCCAGTTCCTGCATTGGGACAGTGTAAAGGAAAATAAAATTAAGAAGTGTATATAAGAATAATACTATTAGTGTTCCGGAGATCAGAATAAAAGGAAGGTTTTTGACAGGATCTTTTACCTGGTGTGTTATGTAAGCAGCCGAATTCCATCCTGAATAAGCAAAGGACACATAAACCAGAGATACTGCAAAAGCCGGATTAATAATTTCTTTTAAGTCTGACTGGTTAAAACTGATTTCAAAATCCGGATGAGGGCCTTTGACAAATCCTAATATGCATAATGTGAGTATCAAAGATACATTTATGGCGGCTGTGATAAAGTTAAAATTTGTACCGGTTTTAAAACTTGTTGTATTGAGCACGGTAAGGCATACAATTGCCACCACGGCAATAATCACAGGAGAGACCGGAATCAGGTTCCCTGCATATGTTCCAAGTGCAATGGCTGAAATTGCCATTGGTGCAGCAAACCCAATTGTCATTGAAATAAAACCCGACATAAATCCTAAAGACGGATGGTAGATTTTGCTCAGGAATATGTATTCACCTCCGGATTTTGGATATCTGACAGCAAGTTCGCCATATGTAAGGGCACCGCATAAGGCGACGAGTCCTCCGGTTATCCATATAAATACCAGAGCTACGACCGAATGTACTCCTGCAACCTGTAACCCAAGGCTGGTATAGACACCGGTACCGATCATATTTGAGATAACTATAGCTGTAGCGCGGACAGGACTGATTTGTTTTCCTTTATTCAAAATTTATAATTTTTATGAAGGGGGATAAACGGTATAAACAAATTAATTCATTCATCAATTTCGATTGTAACAAGCTTACCATCTGTTTTGTTGAGGGCCCAGGCAATCCATATGCCCGAATGGCCGGTTGAGGTTCCAATCTCGAGAGCGCTTTTATAATTATTCTTTATAATTATATCATACAGAAGCTTGCCATCAACATCAGGAATATTCATGTCATACCATCGGCTGGAGTTGAGAAACTTCCGAACTTTTTCGTCAAGAGCCGTATTCTCTTTGAGATTCTGAGATTTCAAAGGGATAAGGAAGAAAAGGAGTACTGTTGTCAAAATCAGCTTCTGAATGAGATTATTTACATTCATATTGTCAGTATTAATTTATTGATCCATAATTATTATTTTTTGACATCTAAAATATAAGCGATTATTCCAGATCATCTTTAAAGTTAAAATTGCATTTAATAACTTTTAACAATACTTCTTAAATATTAAATATGAGGAATGAAGTTCGGATTGACAGAACCTGAGATTGATAATCTTATTAATCCGGAGGAGGATCATCTGTATCATTCTCCTTATTCGCCTGAGGATAAGTTCGATTATATTTATAATATGGCTGAAAAGTCCTTTTTAGCAGATCACAATTGCATTCAGGCAGCCTGGAGAAGCTAAATTGTTGATATGGAATCCAGTCGGAAAAAAGGCTAAAGTAATTTCAGAGCTTAAGGCGGAGTTAAAGGAGTAAGCCGGAGGAGAATATTCTTTCCGGAAATATTAATCAGCGAATTATTCAATCAATCACTTATATCTGAATGATATTCCTGCAGGGATTTGACCTTGTAAGCGCCGTTCTGCCTTTCTTTAATACCTTTGGTTGTAGCCAGCGCTGCCGATGTTGTCGTAATATATGGTATTTTATACCTTATTGCGTTTTTTCTTATATACGAGTCGTCATATTCGCTGAGTCTTCCTGCTGGTGTGTTTACCACGAGGTCTATCTCACCGTTTTTGATAGCATCGACAATGTTTGGCCTTCCTTCGTGAACCTTAAGAACAAGAGAGGCATTTATTCCATTTTGTTCCAGAAACTTTCTTGTTCCTTTTGTTGAGATGATATTGAATCCCAAATCCCTGAAGTTTCTGGCTGCTTCAAGTATTTTTTCCTTATCGCGGTCGGCTGTGGTTATCAGCACATTGCCTTTTACCGGCAGGGGAGATTGTGTTGCTTCCTGGGATTTGTAGAATGCCATTCCGTAATTATCTGCCATTCCCAGCACTTCTCCCGTGGAGCGCATTTCAGGACCCAGCAGAGGATCTATTGCAGGGAACATGTTAAAAGGAAAGACAGCTTCCTTGACACCAAAATGTTTGATATTTCTTTTCTTAAGCCGGAAGTCGGATAATTTTTTACCAAGAAGTATCTGTGTTGCAATGCGAGCCATTGAAATGCCACACACTTTCGACACCAGGGGGACTGTTCTGGAAGCTCTTGGATTAGCTTCCAGGATGTATACGGTGTCTTCATAAATAGCATATTGGATATTAAGCAGGCCTACAACCTTAAGTTCCATGGCCAGTTTTCGGGTATAGTCATATATAGTTTTCCTGTGATCTTTTGGTATCTCAACAGGGGGTATTACGCATGCTGAGTCGCCTGAATGGATTCCTGCATATTCAATATGCTGCATGATTGCAGGCACAAAAGCATCTGTTCCGTCTGATATTGCATCAGCTTCTGATTCTATTGCATCTTCAAGGAACTTGTCAAGGAGAAGTGGCCGGTCGGGTGAGATATCTACAGCTTTTAAGACATATTCTTCAAGCATCTGTTCATCAAGGATTATTTTCATGGCCCTTCCTCCCAGGACGTATGACGGTCTTATCATCAGAGGATATCCTATCCTTTCGGCAATCCTAAAAGCTTCGGAGAGGTTAGAGGCCATACCGGATTCGGGCTGTGGTATTCCAAGCTTTTCTATGACATGCCTGAAGCGGTCGCGGTCTTCTGCCAGGTCAATAGTGTCTGGAGTGGTGCCAAGTATTTTTACGCCTGCTTCGGCAAGCTCCTTTGCCAGGTTGAGGGGTGTTTGTCCGCCGAACTGTACAATAATTCCTTCAGGTTTTTCCTTGTAATAGATGCTCAGAACATCTTCTGCTGTAAGAGGCTCGAAATATAGCTTATCGGCTGTGTCATAATCAGTTGATACTGTCTCGGGATTGCAGTTTACCATAATTGATTCGTAACCTGCCTCTCGTATGGCAAAGGCTGCGTGTACGCAGCAGTAGTCAAATTCTATTCCCTGACCTATCCTGTTAGGCCCTCCACCCAGAACCATTATCTTTTTCCTGTTGCTGACTTCCACTTTGTCGGGTGCATTGTAAGTGGAGAAATAATATGATGCATTGCTGACACCGCTTACAGGCACCGATTCCCAGGCTTCTGGAAGTCCGAGAGATATGCGTTTGGCTCTGATGACTTTTTCATTGATGCCTGTCAGCAATGACAGGTATCTGTCTGAAAATCCATCTTTCTTAGCCTGGATAAGGAGGTCGTTAGGTATCATCATGCCTTTATAAGCCAGTATCTTTTCCTCTTCTTCCACCAGCTCTTTCATCTGGGAAATAAACCAGGATTTTATATTTGTTTTCCGGCAGAGCTCATCAACTGAAGCCCCTTTGCGCAATGCCTCATACATGATGAACTGTCTTTCGCTTGAAGGACTATTAAGCATATTCATAAGTTCATCAAGTGACTTTTTGTTATAATCCCTGGCGAATCCAAGTCCGTATCTCCCTGTCTCTAGTGAACGAATAGCTTTCTGCAGGGCTTCTTTGTAGGTTTTGCCAATACTCATGACTTCCCCTACAGCCTGCATCTGGGTGCCGAGTTTGTCTGTAAGGCCTTCAAATTTCTCAAAAGCCCATCGTGCGAATTTAACCACTACATAATCACCGGATGGTGTGTATTTCTCAAGAGTGCCCTCGCGCCAGTAGGGTATTTCGTCAAGAGTAAGACCTACGGCAAGCAATGAAGAGATAAATGCGATAGGGAAACCGGTGGCCTTTGATGCCAGTGCTGAGGATCGCGAGGTTCTGGGATTGATTTCTATAACGACAATCCTGTCTGTCTGTGGGTCATGGGCGAACTGCACATTTGTTCCTCCTATGACTTGTATTGCCTCGACAATGTCATAGGCGTGTTTCTGAAGTCTGTTTTGAAGCTCCTGGCTGATAGTAAGCATAGGGGCAGTGCAGAATGAGTCGCCTGTATGAATTCCCATGGAGTCGACATTCTCGATAAAGCATACTGTTATCATCTGGTTTTTGGCATCCCTTACAACTTCAAGCTCAAGCTCTTCCCATCCCAGGACCGATTCTTCTATAAGTACCTGGTTGACCATGCTTGCTGACAATCCCCTGCTCGCTGTGACCCTGAGTTCCTCAAGGTTATACACAAGGCCTCCGCCGGTGCCTCCCAGGGTGTATGCCGGCCTTACAACCACAGGAAAACCCAACCGGGCAGCCACTTTTTCGGCTTCTTCAACAGTATTGACAGCTGTACTCTCTGGCATTTCTATACCCAGACGGTTCATGGTTTCCTTGAAAGCAATTCTGTCTTCCCCTCTTTCTATAGCATCTATATTCACACCAATTACTTCCACACCGTATTTTTTCAGGATACCTTTTTTTGCAAGCAGAGATGACAGATTCAGTCCTGTTTGTCCACCCAGGTTTGGAAGAAGTGCATCCGGACGCTCCTTTTTTATTATTTCGGTCAGGGCATACTCATTAAGTGGTTCGATATAAGTTATGTCGGCTATTTCCGGGTCGGTCATAATAGTTGCAGGATTGGAATTTACAAGAACTACCTTGTAACCCAGTGAGCGAAGGGCTTTACAGGCCTGGGTGCCTGAATAATCAAATTCACAAGCCTGTCCGATGATTATCGGCCCTGAACCTATGATGAGAACCTTTTTAATATCTTCCCTTTTTGGCATGTTGGTTTTAGGATTTATTTATCTGGATTGAATGCTTAAGAATAATGGCCGCAATTTAGAAAATCAATTTAAAATCTCGTAATTTTATAAAGGTGATGTGCCTTAAAGTTGAGGTATAAATAATAATGTCAATCAATAACAAATCCAACATGAACAAGAAAGCATTGAACATCGTTAGTCGCAGGGGATTCATTAACACCTCTGCAGCAGCTATAGCCGGATTCACCATTGTTCCACGGCATGCAGTTGCCGGCCTTGGGCATACGGCTCCGGGAGATAAGCTTAATGTTGCCTGCGTGGGAATAGGTGGTATGGGAAGGGTCAACATAGAGAATGTATCAAAAACAGAAAACATTGTTGCACTGTGCGATGTAGACTGGCGTGCGCCAACCCTCAAGGTCTTCGGTCAGTATCCCCGGGCAAAACAGTATAAGGATTACCGTGTGATGCTTGATAAGCAAAAAGATATAGATGCTGTTATAGTTGCGACTTCCGACCATACTCATGCTGTCATCAGTATGGAAGCTATGCGGCGCGGCAAACATGTCTTTACCCAGAAGCCGCTGACGCATACCGTTTATGAAGCAAGGGCCCTTGCGAAGGCAGCAAAGGAATTCAAGGTTGCCACCCAGATGGGTAACCAGGGGCAGGCAGGAGACGGCCCACGACGGCTGAGGGAAAAGATATGGGATGGCGTTATTGGTCATGTCAGGGAAGTACATGTGTGGACCGACAGGCCAAATAATGGACTCTTCAAGACTTACTGGCCTCAGGGGGTAGGAAAACCTGCAGACACACCTCCTGTCCCTGCTGAACTGGACTGGGATCTGTTTGTCGGACCGGCACCGATGAGACCTTATCATCCTTCCTATCACCCGTTTAATTGGCGCGGATGGTGGGATTTCGGAACCGGGGCCCTGGGCGATATCGGGTGTCATTCACTTGATCCTGTCTTTCGTGCCCTGAAACTTAAATATCCGGTATCTGTACAGGCAGTCTCTACACTTGTTAATGGAGAAACGTATCCTTCTGGGTCAATAGTAAAATACGAGTTTTCTGCCAGGGAAGACATGCCGGCTGTCAGTCTTACATGGTACGATGGCGGTTTGCGTCCCATGCTGATTTCTGAAATTGATCCGGGAATGAAAATGGGCGCTGGAGGAACTCTTTATATTGGGGATAAGGGTAAGATCCTGAATGATGTAATCCTTCCGGCGTCGCTAAGGAATTCGTATCAGGCTCCGGCACCATATATCCCATCATCGCCAGGCCATGAGGAAGAATGGATTCTGGCATGCAAGGGAGGTGCCCCGGCAGGTTCAGATTTTGAATGGGCCGGACCACTAACTGAAACGGTACTGCTGGGTAATATTGCCCTGAGAAATGAAATGAAAGATAGCCTTGGAGGAGAAGTTATGAAATGGGATCCCGAAAAATTCTGCTTTACGGGAATGCCCGTTGCTGACCAGTTCCTGCATTGTCCCTACCGCAATGGGTGGGCACTCTGAGCTCATTAAGCATTTCAACCATTTAATTATTGCATATATATCCTCAGCCGGGAAAAGGGATAATGGCTCAGGTTTGTTGATAACTTGATAATTATCGTGACACCCGTTTGGACTAACTTTGCTAAATTAATGGATTAGCATTACGGCTGATTCAGTAAGAGGATATTAGTAGTAATTAAAATTTTACTTATTGAATAAGTCAAACCAACAGGAAGACCAATTATCCGGATATCCGGAAAACTTAAACAATACAGACAAATTACGAACTGACACCCTGAATCCGATCTATGGTATCCTTTACCCGGGAAGCAGGATTCGTCGCATATCGGGCAGGATATTGAGATTTGCCCTGATACCTTTGTTGCTTTCGGTTAATCTTAAGCTTTCTGCTCCGGACGAGAGATCGCTATATATATCTAAGCCTCCGCGGATAGAACCTTTTAATGATCTTATTAACGCCATAGGTATGGTTGAAACCGGGAATAATCCCCTGGCATATAACCCTTTGGAACAGGCAGCAGGTTTTTTGCAGATACGCCCGGTAAGGCTTGATGACTATAACATGAGAACGGGGAATAATTACAGCCTGGAAGATATGTTCAACCCCGAATTGTCAAAAAAGGTTTTTCTATATTATGCCTCGAGGACGGGTCCCTACAACCTTGAAAAGATCACCCGCGACTGGAATGGTTCGGGTCCTAAGACGGAATTTTACTGGAAAAGGGTAAAGAAGATACTTCACGGCAAGAATTAGTTTAATCATATCCGGCTTGTTCACTAATACCTGTCAGGGCAATCTTCAGCAGTTGCCCTATGCAGAAAACATTTATCACATACCAGGCTTTAAGCCTAAGCCATCTGTAATGTCTGAGGGCTTTTTTATCCTTATATTTTGAAATCCTGATATGTTTGTTATAATTTTATAAAGAATAGCAAAAGGAAAATAATCAGATTATTCATACTTAAAACAGACAAATTGATGAAAACTTCAAGGAGAGACTTTATCAGGACAGGAGCTTTGGCAACAGCCGGATTGGCGTTGGTACCTTCAACTGTATATGCTGCCCGGAAAGGGAAAGGGAAAGGAATTGTTGGATTGCAGTTGTATTCTATACGGAAGGAAATGTCGGATGATCCGCTTGGATCTTTGAAACAGGTAGCCGGTATGGGATATAAATATGTAGAACATGCAAATTATGTTAACAGGAAATTCTATGGGTATTCACCATCTGAGTTCAGGAAAATACTTGACGATCTGGGCCTGAATATGATCAGCGGTCATACTGTCATGGGAAGGCAGCATTGGGATGAGAGTAAAAACGATTTCTCCGATAGCTGGAAGCAAACGGTTGAGGATGCTGCGATACTGGGGCAGAAATACGTTGTAAGCCCTTCCATGGATAACAGCATGAGAAGCAATTATGACGACTTCAAACGTTATATGGATGTTTTCAATAAATGTGGTGAATTGTGCAGAAGGTCAGGTATGAAATTCGGATATCACAATCACGATTTTGAATTCAGTGAAAGCCTTAACAATCAGAAGCTTTTCGATATAATGATGAACAGCATGGATCCTGATATGGTTGTAGTTCAGCTTGATATCGGGAATCTTTACAACGGCGGCGCAATAGCTCTGGATGTAGTGAAGCAGTATCCGGGCAGATTTGAGAACATCCATGTTAAGGATGAAATTATCAGTTCAGGAGGGCCTGAAAAATATGAAAGCACAATTATAGGTCAAGGTATTGTAAGTGCAAAAAAGGTCATCGATCTTGCTACACAAATAGGAGGTACAGAGGTTTATATAATTGAACAGGAGTCGTACCAGGGGAAGGCCCCGATGGACTGCATGAAAATAAATCTTGAGGTAATGAAAAAATGGGGTTATGGAGCATAATACTACGGAATAGCCCCGTTAACCTCAGATGTCAGAATTTCAGCCGGTAGATATATACCTGCCTGCTTCCGGAATTTGTTGAGTTAAAGCCTATTATGTTACCTTTCGGACTCCATCGGCAGTGTATGTCACAACGCCAGAAGCCTTCAAATTCAGGTGGATGAACAAACCGGCCCAATGAAATTACGGCTTCAGTACTCATATTCATAAGGTATATCTTCTGTTCATGTAAACCTGAACTGGGGTAAGTATCGGTCACCATCCATTTCTGGTCAGGGGAAAAGGTTCCATGCCCGTCATAGTCAAGCAATCCCTTGCCAAGTCTTTTGTAATCCTGTTTTCCAATCGTGAACAGTACATGGGCATACTGTTTCCCTTCATAATTGGCAGTGATCATCAGTTCATCATCATTCAGCCAGTCGTAATGCGATCCTGCCCAGTTGTCGGGGAAGCATCTTCTCAGACCGGTGCCGTCCCTGTTCACGGTAAGTGAAGTGGTGATACGTATTTTGCCATCCATCTGGCGGGAAAGCCAGAATATTTTTGAACCGTTACGGCTGAAAAGCGTATGATTAAACCATTCGATACTTCCTTCGCTTATCGGTGGAACAAGATCCATGACCTGCTCATATGAAACGAGCAACCTGCAGCTTCCTGTTTCAAGGTTAACCAGAAACAGCCCATCATTTGCCGGGAATGGATCATCTTCCAAGGGATCCTGACCATTCCCGCCATAACCGTAATCAGGCCGTGTTATTCTGAGCCTGGAAAAGTTAATGCTAACAGCTTCCCTGCCATCGGGAGAAACAGCACTGACAGGATATGGGATTATCCTGACTTCCTCTTTTGAATGGACATTCATAATAACTGATACATATTTGCCTTCCCGGAAATCATTAAATATGATCAAAGAGTCTGGTGAAGTACCAAGCCAGTGTGCCATGCACCCCTGCTGAAAATTCCAGGCATGAGTCACAGCCAATGGCATGAACTCGTATGTTGCCAGATCTACAAGCCCAAGTGTTGCAGGATCTGACTCATCGGGGAGTTCGTATTTTATGTCAGTTTCAAGAACAGTGGCATAACGTTGAGATTTGTCAAATGAATTAATACCGTAATAACTGGCAAAAAAGTGTTCTTTATCATTACTGGTGATTTGCGTGGGACCAATAATTTCCGGGAATGTCACTGAGATACCCACGGACTTTTTATCGCCGCAGGAAAAGGATCCTGCAGCTATGAGAACCAACAAAAGCAAACTGATATTTTTCATTTAAGAGAATATTTTACAATTAATTGCATTTGCTAAATTACTGAAAAGCATTTACCCCGGCAAGGGAGTATTCCAGAAGAACATTGTCACCAATACCACCGCCTGAGATACTTCCAATAATACAAAGAAAATCACATTTTATAATTAAGATAATTAGAATAGGTTCAGCCAGTTTTCTATCAACGACATTTAAAAGACAGGCTCTGATTTAGTATATTTGATAGGGAAAGGCAGGTTTCTGCCAGGGAAGTAATTTCCTGGAAATCAGAAGTTATTGTGTAATATATTATACAAATCAAAATTATATTATGATGAAACCCACATGTATTGCATACACAAACACGTATGTATGTAATTATCAAACATGTGCGGTTCCATCCGACCATTAAAATAAATTATATACGGATGAAACCCACATGATTAAATTCAAACGCAAACACGTAATGAATATAATTATCACAATCATGTGCGGTTCCATCCAACCATTAAAATAAATTATATAAGGATGAAAAGAGAAAGATTAAAAACTGTTTCGGATGAATCGATTTCATTTTTAAAAAGAATTAAGACCGGGAATTTCATGAAGGTGATGTCACTGATTTTCCTTTGTGTTTCTCAAATATCGCTAGCCCAGGTTAAGATCTATGTTAATACTGATCTTGAAGGGATAAGTGGTGTTTTCAAGTTTTCGCAGACCCGTGAAAAGGACACTCCTTTGAATATACAGGCTTGTGAGTTCTTTATGGCTGACCTTTCTGCAGTGATAAGAGGTCTGCGCGATGGAGGAGCTACTGAGATTGTAGTTCTTGACGGACACGGAACTCAGGCAGTTTTACCTCACCTGATGGAGCCTGGGGCACATTACATAACCGGGATTCCCAGGCCGGGCGTTGCAAGCCTCCTCGACAGTACGTATGCAGGCATGGTACTTCTCGGTTTCCATGCAATGATGGGCACACCCGATGGTGTCCTTTGTCATACGCAGAGTTCAAGGTCTGAAAATCGTTATTGGTACAATGGAGTGGAATCGGGAGAGATAGCCCAGAGCGGGGCAATTGCCGGATACTATGGCGTACCTGTTATTATGGTCACAGGCGATGAGGCCACCTGCCGTGAAGCAAGGGAATTCCTTGGAGAGAACGTTGTAACTGTTGCCACAAAACGCGGACTTGCAAGAGAAGCTGCCGTTCTTTATCCATTTAATGAGACCCGCCAGGCTCTGTATGAAGGAGCAAAAAAAGCGGTGGCAGCAATACCTTATTGCAAGCCTTATGTCATGAAAACGCCCATTCATATTAAGATGCAGTATCTTGATCTTGATCCCAGGCTGCCTGAACCCAAACTGATAACAAAGGAAAATGTTGTCGAGAATGCCCTGCACTTGTTTGATGCACCCAGGTAATGAAATACTTCCGGGCCTTTATTAATGGCTATCGCTAGTTACCTGGTACTTATATCCCGGACCACTGACAATCCAGCAGGACTTGGTTCCGGTATGTATGCTCATCGTCTTTAAGTACCCGGATACCATTGACAAATACATGCTTCATTCCGGTGAACCTGTTTTGCTCAGTATTGTGTTACATATGGAATTATGAGTGACCCCATTTAAAGGTTCTTGCAATTATTTAACAATAAGTCAATAAGATAGTCAAAGCTTCTTTGTTTTTCAAACTGGTCAAAGAATCCGTCAAGGAAGTATTTAATATCTTTTTTGGCTCTCTGGTTCAGATATTGGAATTCGTCAATAACTTTATATAATTCTTCTTTTTTATCGTGAAATTTTTTAAGGCTGATACGGAATTCATCTTTTGTTCTGCACATTCCTGTAAAAAGTCTGTCGCGCACGGTTTCAATACCTATATCGGGAGGAGGTATGGCAAAAGAAGCATTTACGATCCCAGTAAGGTCAAAGTCATAAGGAATGGCAATACCTAAGGGAGAGGCTCCAATTTGTTTTGGGGTTACAACATTGATATTATGCTGTCCGGCAACTGACCAATCCCAGTTTGCGATCATATAATTAAAGATAGCAACCTGGTCCATAATTTCGGGGATTATCAGCTTCTGACCCAGGGTAGTTGTTTTGACAACTGTTGTGTTTGTCCTTGCAGCCAGTGAATTCAACGGTTCGATGAAAAATCCGTATTTGCTCAGGGGCTTTCTTTTATTTTGATTATCTATATAATTGACTTTCAAAAGTCTGACATTAAAGCTGGTATCGGTTATGACATTGTACAGCTTGTATACAAGGTATTCTCTCAGAACATATTCTTCATAAACAGCTCCTGTTTCACAATGTGTCACCAGTTTCAACTTCTTTACCTTAACGGAATCAGTGCCAAAATAAACTGGTTTTTTAAAAGTAACCATTACAGGAGGGAAGTGACATCTTTCCCGGCGATTAACACCTCTGGCTCTCATGTTTATTTTTTTCTCCAGGGAATCTGTTTCGCTGTATTTTATTCTCATAAGTGCATCAAGATTCCCGTCTTCGGGATTCTTTTTAAGGAATCTCGCCATATCGAAATAAAGTGATACCTCAAGAAGTTCATCGCTGTCGAAGAGAGGATTTATTATCTCAGGCGACTCATTCTTTCCCTTTTTGGTCGCGGCAGTATCATTCTGTCCTTTCAATCCGGAAATTGAAAGGAACAACAAAATCAACATGCACGAAATCAGCATTTTAAGCCTGGCATATCTTGATCTTCCTGACAGATTCATTGGTTAATATTGGTTAGTGTCGTTTATATTGATAATAACGTACATATTGATAATAATGTCTGCATAGCTTGAATAAAATTAAGTTATGAATAATCTAAAGTCAGATGATTCCAGGGATATTTGAGACATTATGCGGGGTGTGTATATGAAATCCACATGATTGCATGAAAACGCAAACACGTAATGAATATAATTTTCAGTTATGTGGGTTCCATTATACCGTTAAAATATCTCTCATTTAGGGATCTATTGTCCATTTGATTTAGGCTTCTGTTTTTGAGGAAACGGATCCATATAGTTTCAGTTATGCTTCCCGTAAAAGTTGTGCATTATTCAGGATTTTTAACGCACCTGACAGAGAATCCTTGATTCTTGTCCTCATAGCTAAAAATTATAAAGCTATATTCAGAACTAAGCTCACGGCACCAGGCATTTGCTTCATCGTAAGATGTTGCTGTCCAGAACGCACAGGAGTAACCAAGGGCAATATATTCGCCCTCAACGCGACCTCCCGCGGGAAGGGCGGTAAAACCTGTTTCATTGGTTGACTTTTCGTTATATATCAGCCAGTGGTCTGTTCCGGCTTCCTTAAGCTTATCTCCTGCAATATCTTCTCCTCCGAGATAAGTTGTCATCTGTATCCATTCTGCATCGGAAGGCACATGCCAGCCTGCCGGACATAGCTTACGTGATGATACGGCGTACCAGTTGTATAATGAGCCATATTCAGCAGCGTAGTTTGAAGAATCATTGTTATACCAACAGTAACCTGGTGTGGTGAGGCTTTTCCATGCAGAAAATTCTGAAACCAAAGGAATAGGAGTGCCATCGTTGTATTTTGTTGATTTCAGGTTTTCCGCCATCCATGTCTGAGTGCCCATTGAAATTGTTTTGTAAGTGTTACCCTCAAAATCATCAACGGAACCAATGATTATTTCACCTGTCAGAAAGCTGCGCTCTTCGCCATATCCTGTTCCGGCTTTGTTCGTAGCATATGCTCTTAGAGTATAATAAGTTTTGGGCATCAACTGGCTGGGAGTGCTGACAAAGGAACCGGAGCCGCTGCCGTCGATGGTCCTTTGGTTTGCAGTTGTTGGATTCCCGCTTGTATTCCAGCAGACACCTCTGGAGGTGATCTCTGAGCCTCCGTCATCCACTATGGTTCCTCCGGTGGTTACTGAAGTCTGATTGATCCCTGTAATATCAGCAGTAGTTACCACAGGTATTCCTCCCTTTTTGCAGGAATATGATAAGACAGTTATCAAAATAAGTGCTGTAAATAATGAACCTGTAATCTTTCTCATCTTTTTTCTCAATTTCTGATAAACTTACATTCTCACGACCCTGAATGCCTTTAATCTCATTCTATAATTCCAAACAACTCTTCATAATTATATTGGTCATTTGCAACTTTCTGCTGTAGCCGGCAATAATCATGCCTGGATCAATGTGTATCAACAAGCCATTAATGCATTAGGTCTTGTAAAATCCTTCAAAACGAAGGGTTTTAAATTTACATTTTCTTTCAGCTCTGGCAAAACACTTTACAAGAGTAAACATTTTTAATATAAAATTTTCCATAGGTCATCAAAGTTGTGTGGAAAATAATTCTTCCCTGCGGTTTTCGTGTCTATACCAGCCCACCGGCCATTGAGGAATGCCCCTGTATCAACAACTGGAATATGACAGTCTTTTTTTACCACAACTTTCAATTTTTCATGCTTTAACAGGTTTGGCCGGGTTTGTTACGTTGAAAGAAAGGGAAGTCCATTCACCTTTTGACGAAACCTGCTCCCTCAGCCACAGGCCCCTGGTTGAATCCGGCAACGGAAATTTAAATAAGCAGTATTGGAAAAGAAAATGCCAATTTAATTTCATGTTATTAAGAATTAGTTATATAAGTCATAATAAAATTTAATAAATTTAAGCTATCAACAGGTAAATTAATTGCTAATTGATAGTACTTCTATTTTTAACATAATCAGTGAAAATCATGAAAACAGGCAAAAGTCATATTAAACACATAGATCCTTGCCATCTGGAAACCTTAAAAAGTGATGCGGGCAGGGTATTCCGGGGCATTTTCTTTAACCGGGTTTTGAATTTCATATTTTTAACGGGGTTCATTCTTGCTTTTAACACCAATCTCTACTCGCAGACAAAAGAAGATATTTTTAGTTATCTGCGAACGCTGGGTAATGGCTCTTATTTATTCGGGCAGATGGCAACCTGGGTGCATAATGAGAATCCCGACATGGATCATCCCGGGAACTGGTTGAAGAAGATATATGATCATACAGGCAGGTTGCCCCGTTACGGATGTATAACATATGATTTTGATGACAATCCCTTCACCGATATGGAATGGAACGAAGGTGTCAAAAAGATGTGGGATAAAGGTATGATAGCTGGGGTTTATAATTTCTTTGGCAATCCTGCAGGAGGCTCATGGAAGGATCCGGTTGTTCTTGATCCGATATTTGATTCTGAAGATAATCCTGTCAAGCGCAATTTTTATGACCAGATGGACCGGATGGCATCAAATCTGAAATGGCTTCAGGAGAAGAGGATACCGGTTATTTACACTCCTTTTGTTGAACTTGATGACAGGAACAAATGGCATGCAAGAGAAGGAAGCAAGAATGCCATCAGGCTTTACAGGCTTGTACACGATTATTTTAAGTCTAAAGGCCTTGACAATATCATTTGGGCTTATCACACCACTCAGAGAGACGGGGCACTGGAAGAATATTACCCGGGAGATGAGTATGTTGATATAATCGGTAAGTCAGCATACGGGACCGGTCTTGTTTTTTCGGAGTATGAATGGGCGGTACAAAAGAAGAAGGATCATGGCAAAGTGATCTGGTGGGCCGAGTTGGGCATTCGTGGCCCGAAGGACTCCCCTCGCGATTGTTTTGATGTTCTTGAGAAACTTGAAACCAGGTTCCCGGAACTGGCGGGATTCAGTTTCTGGAGCGATGATGACCACTATAATGTAAGGGGCAACCTCAACGGGCCGGAGTTTGCGGCGCATCCCAAAATCGTAACCCTTAAGTAGCTTCATGATTGTTACATTAACCGGGTCCCATAACTCCGGTTGCATATCTGAAAAGGTGAAGTTACATACTGCTCTGCTCCTGCTGCAGGAGGTGTTTGCAACGAAATATTTGTCAGTATTGCCCATTTTCCTGCATGCAAATATTTCCGTTGAAGGTATGAGATTTTATCCTCTTCTTTTTCTGAATTTATCCCGTATAATGATGTCCAGATTCATTTAAATATTATAAATTTATTAATCAATTATGGAATATTGGCTATGTAAAAATCCAGGGTCATGGAATACCCAGTAATCAGCAGCAGTCAAACAACACATTTATAATCAGCTAAAAATGAAAGAATCATTCAAGGGAATTTATTCTTCCCGGATCTTATTCATAGGCATGGTTTGTTTTTTATTTCAAGGTTGCTCAACCAGCAACAGGATCTACACCAGAAATGATATCGTTCACTCTGCAAAACGGTTTGAGCTAAAGTATTCTGTCAGGGATCGGGATCGAAGATCCCCGCTGATATATTTTACTCAATCAATCGTCAAAGAGGTCAATCCACAAAATGAGACATCCTATACGGCCTATGATGTTTTGACATTATCGGCTTCCAGTTTCAGGCCTGATGAAAAGGCGATTCTTATAATTGACAATGAAGCAAACACAATGGTCATAAACAAGATGGAACTTGATAATATCAGAAAGATCTCCGAGAACACAACGAATATTTTAACCTCCGACTCCACAAATTTATCTGTAGTTACAGGTTACTCAGAGAACAACACGAAGGTAGCCAGATTCAGCTACAGAATACCTGTTGCAACTATATCTAAAATCAGGGATTCAGATCAATTTTCCTTGCGTTACTATTCCGGTCCGAGCATGATAACTGTTAAGCCAAAGAAAAAGAGCATAAAAAAGATAAAACAATTGATTGATAGTATATAGTCGTTCCTTAAGAAATCAGGATTCTTTCCCGTCAAGTGGTCTTGCCTTTCCCTGAACCTGGTATTATTGACCGGACAAAGAAACAAGGGTGACAGCAATGAACTAAGGAATGGCAGGGTGTTGCATATTTTAGCCATTACTCCTCATGGGAAGGCTTATCTGGCCTCACAGATTCTTGCTCTGAATCAAGCATGGTGACAGGGAACCTGTCAGCAGACATCATCACAATGCGTTTCAGCATCTGGCTGTATGAATAGCTTGTGATTTGTGTTGCCAGAGCGAAGCTGGTGTCAATGCTTATATCGCTGTTGGGATTTACATCAAGAAGGTAGAATTTATCATCGCGCATGCGAAAATCAAATCTTGCATAGTCGCGGCATCCAAAGCCGTTCCACGCCTTGAGCACTTTATTCTCGAGTCTCTTGAGCAGTTTCTTGTCAAGAGGGGCGGGGATAAGGGTTTCTATTTTTTCGTAGTGCTCTGAACCGGGAATAAATTTGGAATCATAGGTGCATAATCTTTTCCTGGCTTCGCTGAAAGCCGAAAAATCCATTTCTGCCGGTGGCAACATTTCGGGTGAATCATTATTCCAGACTGATACATGGAATTCCCGGCCGTCAATGAAGTCCTCTACCATGGCCGGTTGATTTAATTCATTATTCACCAGCAGGATCTGCTCCTGCAGTGATGTTGTGTCGTAAACCACCGATTTTTCAGTTATGGTAAGGCTGCAGTGTTCCCGTGCCGGTTTTACTATGGCAGGAAAAAGATTCCATTCCGAAGCATCTTCCGGTGCAAGCACAGCACCGTAGGGCACCCTTATGCCAAGAGAGACAAGTATTTCTTTTACCTTCTGTTTATCGTAGCTCAGCTCTATCACATCCGGCATGTTCCCGGTATAAGTAAAGCCTTTGGCTTCAAGGATTTCCAGAACTTTCTTTTCACTGTACGGGATTCCGGGCAGGGATTCACAAATATTAAAAACAATAGTGTCGTCAGAATTGTATCTTTCAAGTATACTTTCAAGATCCGGATTATTCAGCTCTTCAAGATATGTTTCAATACCTTCTTCTTTAAGCGATTCAAAAATTATTTTATTGGATTCCCTGGCTTCGCTGATTTCGAACTTGTTCCATCCGGGATCAAGATCGTATAGTACAAGAACTTTCACAAATATTTTTTTACTAAACTAGAATAAATGTTTAAAAATAATAAGTCGTGGTGAAATAATAATGAATCTTGTTAGCATTTATTGTTCTGGTCAATTAATTCCTTTACTTCAAAATACCGGTTTGTTATCGGCTATGGAGTTTTTATCGGATTCCCGGGCTTAAAAAGGGGATTTAATCATAGATACTGCTTGCTTTTTATTAACGATAAGGATAATTATTGCCATTGTTGCTAATTTTAATCACGAACTTAGTAAATTGATACAAAATTCATGCTGATGAAACCTGCTTGTGTCAAATACACAAACACGTATT
Source organism: Bacteroidales bacterium (assembly GCA_040769065.1). Taxonomy (GTDB): domain Bacteria; phylum Bacteroidota; class Bacteroidia; order Bacteroidales; family VadinHA17; genus LD21. The sequence goes on along the minus strand of JAXGLU010000001.1, from coordinate 2,044,172 downwards.
CTTGTAATTATCAGTCATGTGTAGTTCCATACGACCTTTAAAATAAAATTATATACGAATGAAAGACTCAATTATCAAATCAATTGCACTGACAGTGTCAGGTATTCTTATCGGATGTGTGTCGGAAACTCAATCGCCCCGGCAGGAGGATAGTTCCGCAAAAAGTGAATACTATGTGGCTGCGTACATATGGCCCTCATGCCACGACGATCCAATGGGAAGGGAAATACTTTGGCCGGAAGGTTCAGGTGAATGGGAGGTAATTAAAAAGGGCAATCCCCGTTTCGACGGACACTACCAACCACGTCAGCCGCTTTGGGGTTACGAACTGGATAACGATCCGAAAGTGGTCGAAAAATGGATTGATGTAGCCACTGACCACGGTATTAATGTTTTCGTTTACGACTGGTACTGGTATGATGAAGGCCCTTTCCTGGAAAGTGCTCTTAACGATGGTTTCCTGAAAGCAAGGAACAACCAGAAAATGCAGTTTTACATCATGTGGGCCAACCACGATGTGAGGTACAATTACTGGAACGTTCACCGCCACAAGGACAATACTGATATCCTGTGGGATGCCAGGGTGGATTGGGATAATTACAAAATCATTGTGGAGAGGATTATTAATCAATATTTCAAGCGCCCCAACTATTTTAAAATCAATGGAGAACCGGTATTTTCAATTTTCAGTGTGAACAAACTCATGGAAAGCTTTGGCAATAGCGTGGAAGAAGCGCGTAATGCACTGGATTATTTCCGCGCTGAAGTTAAGAAGGCCGGATTCCCCGGACTGCATATACAGTGGAACCAGGGTGGTGGCTCCCTGATGTCTGAAGAGGCAGCAAGGCAGTTTGCCAACAACGTGGAAGCGATGGGTTTCAACAGTGTTGCCATGTACAATATGGGCGGACTTTCTGAGGATTACATAGTGTATGGTACCAATTCCATCAGGATACGGGAGCAAATGGATGCCATCCTTGATGTTCCGGTCTTTCCCTGTGTATCAATAGGATGGGATGACACACCGCGTTTCCCTGCAAAAGGCATTCGCGATGTGGTGCACTACCACAACACGCCACAAAGTTTTGCAACCCTGCTTGCTAAAGCGAAAAAATATGCCGACAGTCACCCTGAACAGCCCAGACTGATCACTATCAATGCATGGAATGAATGGGTGGAAGGCAGCTACCTGTTGCCCGACATGCTTAACGGATTTGGCTACCTGGAAGCAGTGAAGGAAGTTATTATTGACGGGAAATACGACAGGTATTAAGACGCTGAGGGTTTATTTCTGGCGTTGAGTTGAGCAGGTATAATATGCAAGTATATTGTTGCCCGCATTGGTCTTTCCGGCAGAATTAATTCAGGAAAATGGCTTATGCAGCGAACAGAAAAGCACATTAATAAATTCTGACGTATTTTTTGAACAGTTATTTCTTAAAATTGCTAGATTTGTTGAAATGACAGGTCTGCAGATTCATTCACAATCAATAAAATTATGGAGTCAAGAAAACTATTGACCCGGCGCGAAATGCTCGGGTTAACGGGTATGGCCGGTCTGGCAACTTTGACCGGTATTGCAACCGGCACAGTTCCGCAGACTGAGAAAAAACGGCCTCGTATCGCCTGTCTGGTAACTTATTGGGGTGCTACGAGATCACATGCTGACTGGATAATAACCAAGCTGCTGGACGGTTATTGGTGGCAGGGCGCCCACACTCCTTCGCGGGTTGAAGTTGTGTCAGTTTATATCCATCAGTTTCAGGAAAGCGTACTGGGTCAGAAAATATGCAAATCCAAAAACATTCCGATCATTAAAACGGTAGGTGAAGCCGTCACGCTTGGTGGAAAAGAACTTGCGGTGGATGGTGTTGTAATAGTAGGGGAACATGGAGAATATCCAACTAATTTAAAGGGTCAATGGCTCTTGCCGCGATGGTGGATCTACCAGCAGGTTATCCGGGTTTTCGAGCAGAGCAAGCGTTCTGTTCCGGTCTTTAACGACAAGCACCTCTCCGTCAGCTGGGACGAAGCCAAATGGATGTTTGACAAATCCCGTGAGCTTGACTTTCCCCTCACCGGAGGTTCCTCCATACCGATTTACTATCGCAAACCTGAAATAGAACTCGATATCGACACACCCATAAAAACATCGATCGTGGTAGGAGGCGCTTCAGATGAAGGAGCCCTGTTCCATTGTGTCGACGTGCTCCAGACTTTTGTGGAAAAGCGTAAAGGTGGTGAGACAGGAGTTGAGGCGGTGCAGTGCATTCGGGGGCCTGAAACGTGGAAATGGACCGAACGCAATCCCTGGGCCGGAAAGCTGCTTGAATCAGTGCGGAAAAGCTTTGACCTGAAGCCGGAACACTTTCAGGAGATCCGTTCACCTAATGTCTGCATCGTGGAGTATCGTGACGGGACAAAAGCGGCGGTGTATTCAGGCCGTGGTGTGGGGTGGACCTATGCCGGCGAAATCGAAGGACGGAACGAGCCGACGATCGTCTCGATGCTTGGCTGGCCCGGCCCGTTCTCGCAATACCACGCTTCGAACGCTCAACCGCACTGGATTACCGAGATGATGGTGACCAGACAGGAACCATTCAATGCCGAACGGCTGCTTCTGTCAACCGGGATTGTGTTTTACAATATGGAATCAAACTGGGAAAATGGGCGTTATTCCGATATTGGACGCCGCATCGAAACGCCGTTTATGAACATGGCCTACCGCCCGACACGGGGACCACAGTTTAACAAAGGAGAGCGACCACCAAACGTCCCCTATATACGGGGTTTCGACGTATAGTCTTTTCCCGGGGGTGTAGTGTGAAAGAGGCATTTGCAATGTTTTATCTGAGTCAGGAAGTCAGCATATAAGTCCGGTGTTTTGACGACCCGGCAGGAGATATGAGAATGTTGAGTTGGGAGTACAGGAATCAGAAAACCCGGAAGGATATATGGATCTTCAGGTGAACGAATAAACTAATGAATAATCATATGAAACGCAGAGACCTTATTAAGAGCTTGGCAGTTTTACCGATAGCCGGAAGTATTAATTCGATGCAATCCTTGTCATCGGCTCCTGCCGGTAAAATCAATCTTCCTTTGATTACTGATAATAAGCCGATGCCTGAGTTGCATCGCAAAGCATTTGTGATGGACGGGCATATTCATGTTATGACTCGTGAACTGGTGATGAACACCGATATCGGACAGCGTTATCAGGATGGTACCGTTGATTTGCCAAGGGCTAAAGAGGGCGGATTGGATGCGATCTTCTTCTCGGTTTACACTCCTGAACATTATTATCCCGGGAGGTTCGAGACAAAAAACACGTTTCGTGTAATAAACCTTGCATTGGACCAGATCAAAAAGAATAATGCGATTATCGAACTGGCGCTTACGGCCACTGATATAGAACGCATCAATAAGAAAGGCAAAATGGCGGCTTTTCTTGATTTGGAGGGTGGTTTTGATCTTGATGGCGACATAAACCTGCTTCGGGCACTTTATCGCCTGGGTCTTAGATCGATGCAGCTTACCGCGCACAATACTTCAAACGCTTTTATTGACGCTTGCAGCGATGTCAGTTACTGGGGTGGGATCAACGAACTCGGAAGAAAGATTATAGCCGAAATGAATAGCCTTGGAATGGTCATTAATGTTGCCCATGCATCCAATGATGCTATCCTGCAGACTGTTGAGGCAAGCAGGCATCCTGTAACCTACAGTCATGGAGGTTTTTACGGCATCGTAAATCATCCCCGTTGTATTACCGACGAAGCAGCAAAAGCTATTGCATCAAAAGGCGGGGTGATCGGAATTCAATTCGGAAGCCTTTTTAACAATCCGAAATACTTTGAATGGCAGAAATCATTAGCTGCTCCTGTGCCAACAGCAGCAAAAGGGACAACACCCAACTTCTTGGTAAAGCAATCTGCCATTCAACCGATTGAAGAAGTAGACAAGCAGCTGGCACAGGAGGTCCCGCTTAATTTCAGGGGAACCATTCCCGATGAGTATTGGATGCATGTTGATCAGCTGGCCAGAGTGATCGATTATGGCGTAAATCTGGTTGGCGATGACTATATAGCCCTGGGTTCCGATTTTGATGGCGGACCTGAACTACCGCGTGAAATCAAAGACATCAGCGATTATCCGCAGATGACCATTGCGATGCAAAAGCTGGGTTATTCCGATCAGCGGATTAAGAAGATCCTGGGTTTAAACTGGCTTCGTTTTATCAGGCAGGTAACTGAAGGGTAATGAATCAACATTACTCATCACTAATTGATGCATCAATTTTGTTTTCACTACCAGTTAGTATTTCACTTATGCAGAAAACTTGTTGGAACTTGTAATTATAATTTTGAATCAGGTATTACAATATCTTCAACAGCGTCTTCGTCTCCTTTTGCAGGTCCATACCACACCCCTCCACCGAAAGTAAGGATGAATATTTTCTCGGAATCCGCCAGATCAGGTTCAACTCTCTGACCCCATTTGAAGTTATAACCCTTAATCCGGACCCATGTTTCGCCGCGGTCTTCCGAGAAATATGCTGAGCTGTTGAATCCGCAGGCATACAACCTGTTATTCCTGTGATCACGGGTGACAGCCCCGATATGCTGATCCTTATCCATGACTTGTTTCCATGTTTTACCTTCATCGCCTGTTATAAAAATACCGCCGCCTGTATCAGGGGAGAACTGCCCCGGCGTGACTCTTCCCCATGCTGACATGACCAGGCATCCGGGATCATTTTCATCTACAACCAGACTGGTAGGTGCATTGGTACCGGAAGGAAGTGAAATCCTGTTCCAGTTTTCCGCTCCATCAACAGATTTGTAAACTGCGCCGTCATTCTCATTACCGATACTTCCGTCTTCGCTTTTCCTGCTTACAACCAGGAACAAAGCGTCGTCCAAATCCCTTTTGTAGATCTGCCAGGCGAACGGCTCAGGTCCTTCTATTCCACGGTTTTTTAATTTCCATGTTTTACCTCCGTCAACCGATTTATAAACACCCTTGCCAAATGCGCAGGCATACAGAGTTCTGGATTCTTTTGGGCTTTGCCTGTCAATAAGGATATGAGTCATCGCTGCCTCCCCTATATCAGTGCTTACTGGTTGCCATGTCCTGCCGCTGTTCTCCGTGAATACAATACCTCCCTTATACCTGTCTGTTCCATATCTTTCCCACATTTTTGGCCTCGGAATATCATGGGTCCCGCTCATTACTGCCCATGCCCGCCCTTTAACTTCAGGATCAAACTGAAGCCAGTAACAGGTATTTTCCCATTCTTTGGGTATACCATTGTTTTTTGTGGCACTCATCCAGCTTCTTCTGCCATCCCGGCTTTCGAACAATCCGATATCAGTCAATGCAAGATAAACATGACTTGTATCAAAAGGATCATACACAATAGTATAACCGGTAGTTACCTCAAGTCCTCTGGAAGACCAGCCTTCTCCGTTTATGTTTCTGGAATATACCTGTTCCCATGTTTTCCCTCCATTGGATGTCTTGACCGTACGACCAAAATCCGTCGCGAAACAGATATCCGGATTTATTGGTGAGACTCCGATGCTGAAAGGATTCTCAGCCCAGAAGGGACCAAAACGTTCATTCAACGGATCGCGGCCGAAATTGGATGAAGGGATCTGCACTCCGTTGGTTTTCAAATCTTTCCACACAAGTTTCCAGGTCTCTCCGTAATCATCACTTTTCGCTATCCCGATGCAAAATGTATCCTTATGTATCTGTAAGCCATTGTACGAAACATAGATAAGAGCAGGATTGAATGTACTGGTAGAAACAGTTCGCCACTCGGGCAATCCGCTGCCCTGCAAAGTATATGAAAGCAGCTTGTCCTGCCTGTTGATCCAGGTAGCACCGCCGTTATCTGACATAAATATGCCAGATACGTCACCTTTCTGATTGAAATAAGATCTGCCTGAAACAGCATAAATGATAAACTTCCCTTGCTCTTTATCATAACCTCCTGAGAATGCAGTGAGACTGATTACTCCTTCAGGACATTTATTCATGTTCCAGGCACCGTCCTTTTTCTGAAGGATACCCTTATCTGTTGTTACATAAATAGTACGATTATTCACCGGAGATGAAGGGTCGATAAAGATATTTTTAACATTGGTTTCAATATCTGTTTCTTTGCTCCATTCATTGCCCCCGTTGTCAGACATATATATAGCTATCGATCTGTTAATTTCAATGGCTGCATACAATCTTTCAGGTTTTACAGGATCGATCGATAATGCCAGTACATTACGCTGTGAACTGTCCTTAGTGATCACTCTGACATCAGCATGATCTCCCTTCGATACGAATCCTGTAATTTCATTTATTGCCGGATAGATAAGCCCCCATGTGGTTCCCCTGTCAGTACTTTTAAACAATGCTACGGAATTTGCATAGATTACATCCGGATTAACAGGATCAAATACATAAAAGTTGACAGGGGACATTAGGTTGAACATACGCCATGATTCTCCGCCATTTTGTGTAACGAAGGACCCAGTCATGTCACAGCTCACGAAAACAAGGTTTTCATCATGAGGGCTGACAGCCGGATTGAACATGGCGCCGCCTCCGCCGGCACCGGTAAAACCCCATTCATCATATCGTCCATTAGGGTTAACAGTTATTTCTTTATGCGGATTATCTTTTGCGCACCAGCAGCCGTGTATAAATCCTGTCAGGACAATGAGTCCTGACAGGATCAGGTTCCGGAATATTGAATTAATTGGCTTTTTTTTGTTAATTATTATTTTGATCAAGACATTATTTCATGATTTTGAAGAATCCTGATTATATATTACAGCCCCACAAAATTTCAGTGAGGCTGTAAATTTTATATGAGGAACAATATATCAATAGCCTGGGTTCTGGCCTATGTCCAGTGCATCATTGACAGGGATCGGGAAGAGGTAGCAATTCTCGTTATAATCGGGATTGGGCACTCCTTCCTCATCGACAGTTACTTCCTGTAACAATCTTTTTCTGAAAACATCGAAGATTCTGTCATTCTCAAAGCAGAGCTCCAGGTCTCTCTCCCTTATCACTTTGGCATCAAATTCAGCCTGCGACATGGTGATGTCTGCTCTTGGCTCAGTACCGGTCATTAATCCTGTCTTGCCATCGGTGTTAGCCCTGTCTATTATCATGTTTATACGGTCAACTGCAAGCTGTGTAGGACCGGTTCCGGCCATGTTGGCTGCCTCGGCATAGATAAGCAAAACATCGGGGAACCTGTAAATGGGAGCGTATTGCCGTGATATATTAAGCTGTTCCTCGAGTGTTATCATCGGCCACAGATATTTCTGGATATACGGTGTTCCGTCAATGGACTCCCTATAATTGATAATCGGTCCCATCGGATCAGTTGTAATGTCCGAGGGAAAATCCATTAAAATGTAGCCCTTCTTACGGGGCTGTTCCGGATATTCCTCCGCCCAGCGGGGCTTGACGGCTCCTCCGCTCCAGCCACCCCACTCTGATGGCGCCATAGCTACACCATCGATATTAGGATCATCGTCCGTAGTCTGAAAAGCCCAGATAATCTCCAGGTTATTCTTGTTTGTACTCAGAAAAACATCCTCGAATTTTGGAAGAAGAACAAATGGGCCGTGCAAAATAATATCATCAGCCAGATCTCTTGCTTTGGCATAATAGGATGTCTCATTCAGAGGATTAGTTGCCCGTGTAATATAGACTTTTGCAAGCAATGTTTTTGCCAGCCATATATTCGGGCGTGCCGGGCGTGAAGCATCATAATCTTCAAGATTTTCAATTGCAAAATCCAGATCCGCTTCAAGGGAATCATATATGGCAGCGATCTCCAGACGGGATTCGGGTGTAAGCGGATTACTTATAGGATCGGGAGAGTGCTCTGTTAAAAATGGTACCTTTCCCCATAATCTGACCAGGGTGAAATAATTGAATGCCCTGAGAAATTTTGCCTGGGCAATGATGTTTTTAACTGTCACAGGATCAGTGGCTCCCAGGCTGTTTCGCTTAATTACCGCTTTTAAGACAGCATTTATATCATTTATCGCCCTGTAATGGATCTGCCAGTACATTGAATTATAATTAGGGCCATAATCGAGGTTGACGTTGGTATATTGTCCGTCAGGAAAAGCACCGTATACATTTTCATAACCCTCCCAGGTATTATAGAGGGTGTTCATGGAGGCAGCAAAAGCAGCTTCACACTGGCCAGGAGTTGAATAAAAATTATCAGGGGTTGATAATCCTTTAGGTTCTTCCTCAAGCTTCAGACAAGATATTCCCGTCATAATGAGCAATATAATAATGCACCATGCTGAAATATTCCTATATGTTTTTTTCATTTTCTTAGAAAGTTAAATTGATTCCGAATGTGATTGTTTTTACAGTGGGATAATTACTCAGATCTATTCCTCTTCCCCCATCGGTAGCAACGTTAAAGGAACTAACCTCCGGATCATAGCCGGAATACTTTGTTAGGGTAATGATGTTGGCAGCTGTGACATATGCCCTGAGGTTAGAAAGGCCAACTTTTTCGATAAGTGTTTTCGGGAGGTTATATCCCAGAGTTATTGTTTTCAGCCTGGCATAGGATCCGTCTTCAACATATCTGCTAAGTCTATTAGGTGACCTTCCGAGGTTTATCTTTGATGGTATTCCCAGAAGAGCTTCTCGTCGTGTTATCTGGTCGGTAAATGCCGGGATGTCGGTATCCTGGTTGTCAATTGTCCATCTGTTATCCAGGGCTTTGCTAGTTCCCTTGCTGGGAGCTTCGAGTTGTATCCTGGTTGCATTGAATATATCATTACCCTGTGATCCCTGAATAAGGAAGGAGAGGGTGAAGTTTTTCCAGGCCATACTGTTATTCCATCCGAAAACAAAATCAGGTGATGAATTTCCTATCACTGTAACATCTCCGGCTTCAGTTATCTTTCCGTCATTGTTAATATCCTTGTACTTCTGATCGCCGGGCAGCTGGCCATATTTCAGGGCTTCGTCACGTTCCGCCTCACTCCATGTGCCCAGAACGATATAACCACGCATCTGGCCCATTGGCTGGCCTTCCTGCAGATACATCAGTGAATTGGATGCTGCCCTGTAGATTCCATATCCGCCACCGGTAGATGTTTTCAGACCCATCGGTAATTCATTAAGCAGCTTAAGTACTTTGCTTCTGTTTATTGTAATGTTTATGCCGGTGTTCCATCTGAAAGAACGCACCAGCGGATCACCGCTGACAGTAATTTCCATTCCTTTGTTTTCGATCGACCCTACATTATCCAGTAACTGAGCACTTGGTGCCCCTGTATAGAATGGAACAGGCTTGTCAAGAAGCAGGTCGGAGGTCTCTTTCCGATATACATCGAATGTAGCTGTCAGCCTGCCCTTAAAAAATCCCATGTCAATACCAAGGTTGGTCTGTGAGGTTGTTTCCCATTTGAGATTCACATTTGGAGCACTTGTTATACCATACCCTGTATCAGTAGTGCTTGTGCCGTTATAGGGATAATTCAATCCCGATCCGATCTTTGCCAGTGAACCATAAACAGCGATAGCCTGGTTACCCGTCTGACCCCAGCTTCCTCTCAGCTTCAGATCAGAAAAGATATTGAGGGTTTTTATAAAATCTTCTTCTGATGCTCTCCAGGCAATGGATGCCGACGGGAAATAACCCCACTTATTGTTCTTACCAAAAACTGAGGATCCGTCTGCCCGATAGCTTACTGTCAGCAGATATTTATTGGCAAATCCGTAGTTGGCACGGAGCAACCATGAATTTATATTTCTTTTTGATTCATAAGAAGATCTGTAATTTGTCTGGCTTGCTCCGCCTATATCATAAACACCGGTAATATCGGAGGCAAATCCCTGAACCTGTATGTTCGAACCATAGGCCGAGGTCGACTGCTGCTCAGCCACACCCGTAAGGGTTAAATGATGTTTTGTATTTATGATTTTATCATATGTAAGAATATTTGAGTTCTGATAATATAGATTTTTGTCATCTATCAGATTACCAATGCCATTAATAGGTCTTCCTACTTTTGTCAGAGTATTGTAATATTGTTTCCTGTCAGAATTATAGATTCCGGCAGCACCGGTAACTTTGAGGGTTAGTCCTTCAATGATTCTGAATTCCAGGAATGCATTTAAATTGGTTGTCGTGTTGCTCCGCTCGTTAAAAGAGCCCATAGCTGTAGCCATCGGATTCCAGACATCCCTGTCGCCATATGTACTGGGTGGTCTGCTGTAATTGCCAAGTTCATCAAAGACAGGAGTTATGGGATCGAAGCGAAGGACAGCATTAACAGCCTGAGTTAAAATATCGACATATCTGGTACCTTCTCCTGACGGAGGTATATTGCCTTTGTCCTTGATCACATTCATATTAAGGCCACCCTTCAGCCATTTTGTAAGGTTCATATCCAGATTAGACCGAAGAGTATAGCGTTCGAACTGAGTATTGACGATCAATCCTGTCTGATCAAAATAGCCTCCTGCAATGAAATATCTGACTGACTCCGATCCTCCCCTTAAAGAGATCTGGTGTATCTGTAACGGGGCTGTCCGGAACATCTCGTCCTGCCAGTCAGTTCCCCCTTTCCTGTCAAGCTCGGCAATCTGAGCTTCAGTGAAGGGCAGTACAGGATCACCGTAGAGATTCTGGGATGCTTTCCATACATTGGCTATCCTTGCATATTCACCGGCATTGAAAAGGTCAATTTTCTTTACAATTGACTGAGCACCGTAGCTATAGCTGTAATCAATAATGGGAGCTCCGGTCTTTCCTCTTTTTGTTGTAACAAGAATCACTCCGTTGGCGCCCTTTGAGCCATATATAGCTGTAGCCGAAGCATCCTTAAGTACTTCTATTGATTCGACCTCATTGGGATTCAATGAGCTGAGATCTCCTCCCTGAAATCCGTCAATTACTACAAGGGCATCGTTGCTTCCTGTAATTGAATTTCCTCCCCTGATTCTGATCGTTGCTGCACCACCCGGAGCCCCGTCATTGTTTGTGACCACAACGCCGGCGGCACGTCCTTGTAAGGCTTCATCTGACCTGATAGAGGGCAGTTGAACCAGGTCGGGGCCTTTAACTGAGCTTACAGAACCGGTAATGTCGCTTTTCCTTTGCGATCCATATCCCACAACCACCACTTCAGAAAGGGATTGTGTGTCCGGGACCAGAGTAGCATTTATTGTCGATGCATTACCGATATTTATTTCCTGAGATATGTAGCCGACAAATGATATTATGAGAGTTTCAGCTCTGTCGGGAGGGATCAGGCTATATCTGCCATCAATATCAGTTATAGCCCCAACGGTTGATCCTTTCACTGTAACATTTGCCCCTGTAACAGGTAATCCGTTTTCGTCGGTTATACGTCCTGTGATCCTCTTCTGCACAGGTGTTATTACAGGTTCGGCTTCTTTGTTTACAAGAAGTATCTGTCTGTCCCTTACAGTGTATTTAATATCGGTATCCGCAAAAAGCTTATCCATAATTTCATAAACACTTTGTCCTTCAGCTTTGATGTCTACTTTTTGGGTAACATCTATCATTTTTGAGCTATAAAGGAAAAAGAATTCGCTCTGTCTTTCTATTGAGCTAAGCACTGTATGGATCGGGACATCCTCCATTTCGAGGTTCAACTTTGTATACTGGGAATATGTTGAACTGCTATATGCACTGAGAATTGTAGAAAATAACAGAAAATAGGTTAGTTTCATGATTCTGATAATTTTATACGTACAGACACGGAACGGACCTGTATGTAAAACAATAAAGATTTTTTTCATAAATTTGTATGATTTAGAAAGTTAATAAGCTAAATCGCATTTTTACCGGGCTAGAATCGGGTATAAATGCTTTAAAACTGCGGGGAGGCCGGGAAGGGCTTCCCTGCTTTTTCTTGTCGTAGAAGGTTTATTTCATAGGCATTAGAGGTTTAGAGTAGGTTAAATAATTATATTTCAGGTCAAACGGAACTTTTTCTCTTGCCCACAACAATCTTGGGTTTTAGATAATATTTATCCTTAACTGTGGTACGGTTATGTATTTTGTAAGTAATGGGACTTACTTCCCTTAACATATGCATCACTTCTTCGATAGACTCATCAATAAAGGTAGCTGTATATTGCAGGTCAAGAAGGTGCCTGCTTGTCACCTCAAAAGTGACATTATATCGTCTCGCAATCCTTCTTAATACCTCTTCGAAAGGTGTGTCAATAAACCTAAGCTTGTTTTCTTTCCATGACGTATAGGTTTCCGTATTTACATTCCTCACTTCGGCTTTTTTCTTTTTTGTGAAATAAACGACCTGCTGACCGGCTTTTAATTCAATTGACTCCAGCCCGGGTATTTCAACCTTTAATTTACCTTCTTCAAGTGTTGTTTCAATACGATCTTCATTTTCGTAGGAAAAAACATTGAACTTAGTTCCAGCTGCAGAGATGGTCATTTCTCCCAGCTGTACCAGAAGGGGTTTTTCAGGGTTTGTCCGAACATCAAAAAAGGCCTCCCCTTTCAGTTTTAAAATACGTTCCCTGACATTATAATCTGATTTATATTCGATATTGCTTCCTGAATTGATGATTACTTTTGTAGAGTCTGAAAGCCAGATTCTTGCCTTTTCTCCCTCACAGGTGCTGATGACTGTTGATGCGTCGGATATCATTTTTACCGATTTTCTTTCGGTCATCCATAATGTAATACCCCCCAGTGCAGCTAAAAAGGCGATTGATGCTGCTGCTATCAGTATTCTGAACCTGGTCCTGGTAATTGTCATTAAGTGGCCTTCACCATCTTTTTTCAATCCAATCTTCCCGGAAATTTCCGACCAGTCTTCATCAGTTTTAAAATGGTCAAGAATAGTCTTTACCCCTGTTTTCTGCCACAATTCATTTTCAATATCAAAAATCCTCCGGTTGTCAGGATCTTTTTTCAGCCATTCCTTTAAAACGTCAGCTTCGTTATCAGAAATCTCGCCGGCTAAAAATTTAACAAGCAGTTCCCTGTAGTCCAATTCTTCTTTCATTTGATGGTTTTATATATGATAATACAATCTGAACACTTTTTACCCTTATTGGCAGTAAAAGAAATTGTTAATTCTTACCATACCCGTTGACCTAAAGTTGAAATAATTCTAAACTTACAGATCATATTTAATTTGATTTCGGTTTTTACCCAGGAACTGAAGCGGGAAAGCTGACCCCCGGGTTTTCTATTTAGACAGTATGATTACTTTGATTAAAGACAAGCAGGAACAAAAACTTCTTTAATTATTTGTTTGTTTTGCATTCACTTTAATGATGCCTGCAAAGGATTGCCGGAAAGAGATTATAAAGAAAGATTATATGAGGCTGACAGACAGACAAGTATCAGTATTAAAAGGTAATCCTTAAGTTCAAATCTGAGGATCTTCAATGCTTTTGACATTTGTGCTTCAACAGTTTTAACTGATATATGCAGCATTATGGCAATTTCGTTGTATCTGAGACCCTCTATTCTGCTTAGATCGAATATTTCCCTGCATCTAGCCGGCAGTTTTTCAATAGCAACGGAGAATTCATTACCCAGTTCATTGGCAAGGAGGGAATCATGTGGGGAAATTTCCCTGTTTTCAGCATACACCAGTTGTAGAATTTCAGTATATTTTGATTCAATATTTCTCCTGCGAAGTTTATTTATACATTTGTTCCTGGTCACACTGAAGATGTAGGAGTTAAGTGAATCTTCCGGTTTAATGTCTTCCCTTGCCTCCCATAACTTAAGAAATACATCCTGAACGATTTCACGTGCCTCTTCTGGATCATTGAGAAATTTGTTGGCGAAACAGCATAATCTTACATAATACTTCCTGAAGAGCAGTTCGAAAGAGTACTCATCTCCATTTTTGATTCTATAGGCAATCTGATCCTTCATCTCTCCAGGTTTGATTTTAAGGACCGGGTAAAAAATCTATAATCAGGTTTATGTAACCAGTGTTATCAGGCTAATTTATGTATTTAGAATTAAAATTAAAAATATGATATCATGAGGAAGTAAAGAAATAAGGATATGCTTTGCATTTAATCCACTTACAAATATTGGAAAAGAAACAGGATTTCTTGATAAAATTAAAACATTCAGAAAAATGATAGAGGAATCGACCGGGCTTATATTCTTGAGCGGTCTTTCTATATTATGACCGGAACGACGGACACTGCACAGGCATACAGTTAGATGTGATTAATACAACCAAGTTTTCAGGAAAATTACATATCGTATTTCCTGATTTCATGAACATCTGACCAGTCGAAAGTGGTCAGCCTGTCAGGTTTAGGCAAAAATCTGGCAGGATAAAAAACCACCTGTCATGGGAAAGTGATAAGTGGCTTATAATGTTATTGCTCCGTCAGGGCTCCCCTCCTTCGTGGGGGTAAACTTCTCGCCCTGTCGTCGCAAAGAAAAATGCCGGCTAAATAACCGGCATCTGGTTGCTCCGTCAGGGCTCGAACCTGAACTTTTCTGATCCAGAGTCTTAAAAGTCGCTTATTCTTTATTTATTGTTATTTGTTAGAATCCTTTGTAAATATAATAGTTATGTTTTAAAAACAAAACTCTTTGCTTGTTTGTTATATGTATATTTTGTTATTTTGTATGCAAATCGTATGCAAATTCATAGTAACAATGAAAAGAGACTATGAGATTAGTTTGTGGCTTGATCCTCGCCGAAAATTAAAAAGCGGGAAATTTCCGGTAAAACTTCGGGTCTATACCCAGTTGCCAATAAAAAGTCAAAAGCTGTTCGCAACTAAATTTGAGTTTTCAGAAGATGAATTTTCCGCCACATGGTTAACAACTAAGCCCAGAAAAAAATATAAGGAGACACGGGCTGAAATGCAGGCACTTGTAGGACGGGCAAATGAAATAGCCAAGCAAATACAGCCGTTTAATATAGAAACCTTTGAAAAGAAAATTTACCGCAAAGCTGGGGCCGGGATAAGGCTTCAATACCAATTCCAGCAAGTAATAAAGGAACTGAAAAAATATGAACGTTTTGGAAGTGCCAGCAGCTACGACCTTACAGAAAAGGCCATTCGCGAATTCTCAGAAAGTAGAAATACTAAATATGAAAATCTGACATTTTACGACATTACGGTTAAGTGGCTGACTGATTTTGAGCATTATTTGACTGTTCAAGCATCAAAAAAGCGCAGTCTTACAACTGTCGGGATTTATGCGAGAACGTTGAGGGCGGTATATAATCGGGCAATTAATGAAGGTGAAATCAGTAAGGATTTTTACCCGTTCCTCAAATATGAAATTCCCCGAACCAGGAAAGTAAAAAAAGCCCTGAGCAAAGAAGAATTAAAACAGTTATTTGATGCCCCTACCTCAACCCCTTGGCAGGAGAAAGCAAAAGATTTTTTCTTCCTGTCATTCTCCTGTTCAGGCATCAATTTAAAAGACCTGGCATATTTGCGCTACAGAGACATTCAGGATGACCGACTGACATTTGTCCGGGCAAAGACCCGACTCACAAGTAAAGGCAATCAAAAGGCAATTACAGTTTATTTGAATGACTTTGCCAAACAGGTAATTCAGAAATACGGCACCCCTGATATAACGCCGGAAAACTTTATTTTTGACATAATCCGGGCCGATCAGTCAGCTGAGGTACAGCGTAAAAAGATAATTGCGTTTCTCAGCATGCTGAATCAAAGTTTAAAGCATATCTGCAAGGTTAACGGTCTGCCGGAAACCATATCATTTTACACGGCCAGGCATTCATACGCCACAACTGCCATCCGGAGCGGGGTCTCAATGGAATTCGTTAGCGAAGCTTTGGGCCACAATAATATTACCACCACGCAGGCGTATTTTGCCGGTTTTGATGATCAGAGTAAAAAAGAATTTGCTGAAACGCTAATGGATTTTAACTGATATGAGGAAAACATTTAAGACGTTAGATGATTTTATTAATACAGCCAGGAATGTGCCGGCCGAACTTGAGCTTAATAAAGTCTTGCAAGATATTAAGTATAAAACACGTGAGGCCATGGCCGCCAAGGACATTGAGCATTTAAAAGAATGCCGTCAAAAACTTCTATATTGGTTAACCGAACTAGAACCTTACAAAGGGAGTCCAACGATTCAACCGATAGCCTCTAAGATTAGAAGAATAGAGCTATTAATTAGTGAAATAAAAACCTTCCTTGAAGATAACGGGAATTTGAAATTCTCAGAGCCAAAGAGAACAGGCTTAACTGTGAAGCAGGTTGTATTAATCCATATTTATGAAGGGATTCAGATTACCCGCCAAAACGGGGATAAAATAGTCAAAGCTTACGGTCTGACAAGTGGTGAAAAATTGTATAGCACATATCTTAAATACGCCAAATCGATTGACCGCACAGGTGATCCCGGCACAGCCCGCAGGTTAAAAGAGAAAACAAAATTATTTGAAAGTGTTGTCCCATTGTTAAAATCTGAGGCTGCTATTAACAGGGCAACTGCAGAGCTTGAAAGCCTAAAAAGAATCCACTATTAAAATAATTACCGGTAATTACCGGTAACAGCCTATCACTAAGTCTATCATTGCAGAAAAAAAGCAATGATGACAAACCCTTTTGATTTTATTAATGCAAAGCTTGAGAGCATTGAAACTCTTTTGCTCGACCTGAAGCATCCCATACCGGGAAATCCTGAGGCCGAAAGAATTCTTAATGTTAAGGAAGCATCCGAATTCCTAGATCTGACCGTCCCGACACTTTACACAAAAGTTTCAAAAAAGGAAATTCCTTTCATGAAAAGGAGCGGGCGTCTATACTTTTCCACCGATGAGCTGATAGCATACCTGAAAGCCGGGAGATATGCGACAAGGCAGGAAATGAAGGAAAACGCTGATTCTTACCTTAAATAAAACAGGCAATGAATTCTAAGCGAAAAGGCAACCGGTGGGAACGTGAATGTGCAAGCATTTTAAGAGCTATCTGGCCAGAGTGCTACACCTCACGATTTATGGGAAGTGCCTGGGATGATTATAATGGTATTGATCTGACTGGCACCGGAGATTTTCAAATTCAGTGCAAACATGTGGAACGTCTGTCGCCTGGCTATCATGAAATTCTTAACTGCAAGATGCCCCAGAACAGCAAAATTAACCTGGTAATTCACAAAAAGAATAATACCGGGGCAGTGGTGGCGATGAAATTTCAGGATTTTATAAAACTCATTGAAAATGTTATCAGAAAAAGCAAGACAATTAAGGAACGAGTATCAACGGCAGTACCGGCGGAAGAATCCTGACTTAATCAAGAAATATAATGCTGCCTATTGGGAGAAAAAAGCAGATCCGGCAAGGTTCATGGTAAGAAAATTAAGGGATAAGGGGCTAAGTCAGCGGGAAATAGCCGAACAATTAAATATTTCTCTTGGGTCGGTGAACGCAATTCTGAACAATTAATGAACGCTGAAGGGGGAAAATATTATCAGTTAATTCCTGAAAAAGTTATTCAGAATCTTCCGGTAATAGAAAAACTATTATCAGCGGAGATAAAAGGTTACAATTCTGACTATCTGAAAGAGGTTATTTCAATAGTTGCCTGTAATGTACGCAAGGATGATGAAGATCCCCCGCTACGAATGGAGTATCTGAGACGATTGGTGCCTTATGCCGAAAGGTATCTGGCCGGTTTAATAGAGCTTCAGGTTATTAAAAGATCACCTAACTACATTCCAGGACAAGTAAGTTACAGGTACACCTTCACACAGGACTACCAAAGTAAATATATCATCCTGCCCCTGAAAAACAACAAGCTCATAAGGAGGATCCGCAATGCTTATGCCGAGATGAGCAAGCAATCAATAAAATTGATTTGGGGGTGCGCCCCACAAGTGAAGTATATTCGACAGTTAACGCTTGCCGATGGATGGCGGGAACTGGTTGAAAGCTATAAAGACAACACGGAAGTTTACAACTCAGTCCTATCTTCTGCCATGCGTATTGTAAACAAAGACTGGACGCACTCACGGGATGCCACGGAAAGGCGGTTTCACAGTAATGTGACTAACATGAAAAAAGAACTGAGGTCATATCTCAGGGTAAACGGAAAACCGCTCACAAACATTGATATAAAAAACAGCCAACCATACCTCAGCACTATTATTCTGACGTATCCCGCCAAGGTCGCACACCTTGCAAAAAATCCTGCTTTTCAAATGTTGTTACAAACATTGAAAATATCTGTAAACAAGGATGATGTAAAAAAATATATTTCGCTTGTGATTTGCGGGAATCTTTACGAATACCTGATGCAAAAATTTGCCGTGGAAGGGATAATTCTAACCCGTGATGAAACGAAAGTTCAGCTATTAAGAATCTTATTTGCTCCCAACAGAATGCCGAAAGATGAAGTAAACAGGAAATGCCGCATGATTTTTAAGAAGAGTTTTCCGACCGTTCACAGGGTTTTTTCAAAAGTTAGGGGGAGAGATCAGGGAACCAGTTTTAAAAACAGCAACAGATTTGCCATCCTGCTGGCAACCATTGAGAGTTTTTTAGTAATTGACGTAATCCTTAAAAGAATTTACAGGGAGTTGCCGGGGGTGGTGGCGATAAGTATTCATGATTCCATAATGACGGGCATACTCACTGATGAGGTGGAAGCCGTCCGCAAAATTATGTGCGAAGAACTTACAAAATTTGTTGGATTTTCACCCAAAATAGTTATTGAGAATTATAGAGTTGATGATAGAGAGAATGAAGTAAGTGAAAACTGTATAATACAATATGATGTTACAATCCCTGTATCTATCAATTAATCAAGAACATAATGAAAAATATTTTTGGTCAAATAAATCTAACAGTTTTATAGAATATGGAAAAAGAAATTTTGTTTTTTGATGAAGTGGCGTTCGGCGAGAGGCGAAGGATATATCAGGCAAACCTTGAAACCTTGCGCAAAATCGGTGCCCTGTTTGCTTCCTTAGGCCTAGGCCCAATAGATCGCATGACTTTAGATCAAATCATGGAAAGGCACTTTGAAACGATCGAGGAGCATTTGCGGCAGGCTTTGAAGAAGTCATTCAAGGGGAAATTGAACCCCGTGATGGCAGAGGTTTTTGATGATCTGGCCGCCAAGCGAATAGCTGAATTCCAAGAAAAGGCAATGGCCCTGATTTCAGAGTTTGAACATAATAAGGGGCGACCGCCATTTAATATTCCAACTCCCCTGGATAGGTATGATCTGATTGACGGCGTTTTCAGTATTCCAGATTCAACCTGGAATTTGATCCGGGAGGAATGCAGCAGCATAATAGAAACAGAAGAACAACGCTCACTGTATGAACAACTTCAAAAGGCGTGTGAAGCATTAACGACCTTCTGGGCGAATTTGGGGTCAAATTTTAAAGACAAAACGAGCCAATTAGATGTATTTGACCTGATTGATTTCGATGAAACTAGCTTTTTCCCAAGTAAATATAATGATTATCAACAATTAGTGAAATGAGTGCTGAAGAAAAAATTCCAGAATGGGCCCAAAAACACCTCGAAAATTTTGAGGAACGCATGAAGAAACTCGAAAACCCGGAGAAGGAGCCACCGGATCCGGCAAAAGAGGCGGAAGATGAATTTATAAAGACGATGGCAGAGATTAACACCACTGGTCAAGCTGACCAACCTGGGGAAGGAAATAATGAGGAAGACGACTTCATTAATGAAATGAGAGATATAAACCATTAAATATGAGCCGATTAACGCCAAAACAGAAGGCGTTTTGCCAGCAGTTTCTTCTTGACCTCAACGGAAAGCAGGCCGCAATTCGGGCCGGTTATTCGGCCCGCACTGCAGAATTTCAAGCGTCCAGGTTGTTAAGTTTAGTTAAGGTGCAGCAATTTTTACAGCAACTTCAGACAGAAGCAAGAAAACGAACTGATATCACTAAGGATGAAATACTTGCGGAACTAGCGAGCATCTTGCGGGCAAAAATTACCGATTATCTGAACTTCGATGGGAAAAAAATTCAATTCAAGGATTTTGCAGACCTCCCAGAAAGCCAAATAAAGGCCGTAGAAGGCATCCGACAGACTCGGCATGGGATTGAGTTAAAGTTGCACGGAAAAGCCTGGACAACCGAACGAATTTGCCGAATATTGGGATTTGAGAGTCCGCAGGCGCTTGACGTCAACCTCGACCGACTTGATGAAACAACACTGGATGCAATTATTAACCGAATTACTAACAAGAAATGAACACCAAAAAAGATAAGATTCAGCTACTTAGGGATATTGAGGCAGGCCTGATTGATCCGGCGGATATTCCACCTAACCCGGTCATTTGCAGTGAGAGGGGAGAAGCGTTCACGGGGTTACTGATGGCTTCCGGGGGTGCAAATGTCGTGCTGTGTGGACAGGCCGAAAAAGCACTCACCGAATTGATGCTATCAAGAACCGGGTCTGCTCAAAAATGAGCTGATCTCCACAATTTTGTGGAGATTCAAGGAGAGGAGCCCGTTGGGCAAATATGCCGAACGGATGACATCTTATTGCAAATGTCATATGTGCAATTTCGCACATTTAAAGCACAGCATTCCCTAGATAATTGAATCCACCCACCGTTTTACTAAATTTTCAGTAAAACTTCAAAAGAATTTTTATTAACTTAGTAATATAAAGGCCAAATGAGAAAAAGTACTTATAAGGAAGTGTACCACCTACTTGACAAGGGAGAGACTGTTTATTTGCTAAATGAATTATATGAAATAGCAATTAAGTTTATCCCTGGAACAGCTAATTATATTGCAAAAATAAAAGGCGGAGAAGAATACCCTATAAATAGCGGTGCAGAGATAGTATATGAAGCATTAACAGATGCTGTTATCATGACAAAAGAAGAATACGAAAACTATTAAGCCGTTATTCATATTGCATTATGACCACTTATGACGACATAGTAAAGAAATTGCAGGAAGGCAAGACGGTTTACCTGTTGAATGAATTTTACTCAACCGCGATCAAAGTTATTCCAGGAACGACAAATTACAAGGCAAAGTATAAAGGAGGCAGGGAATACCCGATTGAAAGGAAAACCGATCTGGTGTGCGAAACCTTTGAGGAACCTGTCGAGATTACGGCTGAAGAATACGAGAATTATTAAACTCTTTTATCCTCAATTTTCAAAATAGCCCTCATTTTTATGCAAATCGTATGCAAATAAAAAAAGCCACTGAACATTTAACTGCCGCAAGTGGCTTATAATGTTGTTGCTCCGTCAGGGCTCGAACCTGAACTTTTCTGATCCAGAGTCAGACGTGTTGCCAATTACACCACGGAGCAATTTGAAGGTTGCAAATATAAGAAATCTAAATGAATATATTATAAGCCTTTTATAAATTAGTCTGACACATTTGTAATTACCGTAAAATCGTTGTATGGACAGGTTCGTGCAAGCAACGAATCAACGGAATTTGTTCTGTGTACATGATCCTGACAGGCACTAAAGGCCCCGGCCAGGTTTTGTAAACAGGAAAGCTTATTAAGGCTGTAAGTGTTGTGTCTCATACAGCAATAATGTGATATATTTGTCTTCAGTAAATTCATATTGAGCAGTAAGATGGGTCTAATTCAGATCGAAAACATGGAGTTTTATTCATTCCATGGTCATTTCAGGGAAGAACAGATAGTTGGAAGCAGGTTTCTTGTCGACCTCACAATTGAAACGGATATGTCACTGCCGTCTGCTAGCGACAACCTGAAGGATGCTGTGAACTACCAGCACGCATATGAGATTATAAAGAAGGAGATGGAAAAGAAATCACATCTGCTTGAAAATATTGCCGGCAGGATACTGGATTCATTATACAATGAGATGGATGGAATAAAGAAGGCGACTGTAAAGGTGTCAAAGATTAATCCGCCCATGCGTGGGAAAATAGGCTCGGTGAGTGTTATAATGGAAAGGTGAATTTGCTGACCGGCTTCATCTGTTCTTCATCTTGGTCTCTTAGCTTTGGTTACTGTAAAATATAGTTGTCAGACTAATATATTGAAGAATAACAGGATGGTTTCTTAAAATAGTCAGCTGATCTGTAGAATAAAATGAAGAGAACAGGAAAAATATTAATTATTGCGTTAATGCTGCTCTTATTCAAAGGGCAGGATAGTTTTGCGCAGGCTACTGTTCCCGGAGGGGATTCCGTTAAGGAACAGGTGCAAAAGGAGAAACCCGGAAATGCAGATAAGGCCAGGGGTCAGGAAACTCAGGCCGAAGTCAGAAAACAGGCCGGAAAGACCGGCACTAATAATTCCAATCGTGCCGTTAAGCAGGTGAAAAGTGCCCGTCCCGATATGACAAAAGCCAGGGGGGCCCGTCCGCCATCAATTGTCAGACCATCAGGCTCACAGGTGCCTCGTGGTGTTGGAAAGCCCGGAGGTGCCGGCCGTCACGGAGGAAGGTAAGCTTAAAACCGGAAATATGGCTAAGTCAGCTTCATATCTCTTTGGGATCATCTTTTGCATTCTGGCTGTTTGTCACCCTTCAGCACTGTCGCAGGATTCAGTGCCTTCGGCTGTTACCGGTGCTGATACCGTGACAAAGGCCCCGGATGGTTCAAAGCATGCTCTTTATGCCGGTTCCGGTTACGGCAGCAATATGATCTATCTTGGATCAACAATATCACGGAATCAGCCTTACGGTTATGGTTCACTGATATATGGTTTCAACGGCGAGCTGTATGCTTCGGTATCAGCGGTTCATCTTTCTGGTCTTAATCCCTTCCTTTCGTTTTATATTGGTGCCCTGAGTTATAATCACACATTCAATTCATGGTTCGACATATCGGCCGGCGCATACCGGTACGAGGTTGCACAATCACTGGCCGATTCCCTGTTCGGAAGCTTTACATACGGAGAACTCACCCTTGGTTTTGACTGGCGCCTCATCTATACAAAAGTTTCGGCAGGAGGATTGTTGTCGGATGATAACCAGGCCTATTTTCAGCTGAAGAACTCACGTTACTTCAAGACCCCTGATTTCTTCAACAAGAAAGCTTATATCGCATTTGATCCATATATAAACCTTCTTTTCGGAACTCTCATTAATGCTGAAACACTTTCAGAAACAATCGTGTCTCCATCTGGCCCCGGCCGCAAATGGAATAAATACAATCATCCCCCCGGCAACACTACCAGCTATGCAAGAAAATCAGGCCTGATGGAGATGGATTTCGGCATTCCTGTGTCGTTTAATACCAGTTCTTTTACCATTGAAACCGAGATCTCTTATGTGTATCCAATGTATGACAACCAGTACTATCCCGACACCAAAGGCTTTATATTCCTGCTCTCCGGAATATTCAGGTTTTTTTAATTTTGTTTCATGAACATACTTATTGTTGAAGACGAAAAAGCCCTGGCAAAGGAAATAGCATCATTTCTACGGTCTGAGAATTTTCTTTGCGATCTGGCCTATACCGGGAATGAAGCCTCTGAAAAGATCGCTGTCAACCTGTATGATTTTGTCCTTCTTGATCTCGGACTGCCTGATTATAACGGGTTGGACCTGATAACGGAAGCCAGGAAGGCAGGAAGTGAGGCGTCTTTTATCATAATTACCGCCAGGGGAGCTGTTGAAGATAAAGTGAAGGGTTTGGATTTAGGTGCCGACGATTATCTTGCAAAACCGTTTGCTCTTATCGAACTTCTGTCACGGATCAATGCCGTTGCCAGGAGAAAGTTTAACATACAAAGTCAGGATATCACACTTGGTGAATTCATTATGCAGGTACAGTCAAGGAAGCTTCTTCACGGCAATACGGAGGTAGAGCTGACCAGGAAGGAATTCGACCTTCTTCAGTACCTTGTGCTCAATCAGGGCAAGGTGTTGACGCGCCATCAGCTTTATGAGCACATATGGGGAAATATCCTCGATGATCAATATGACAGCAACTTTATTGACGTTCATATTAAGAATATAAGGAAGAAATTAGTTGACCATGCCCCTGCGCCCTGGCTGGAAACTGTAAGAGGTGTCGGTTACAGGGTTGCTGATGACAGATAGCTTCATTTTCTCACTGAATGATCAGACTCAAGACTAAGCTGGCACTTTTTAACCTGCTTTCAAAGCTGGCATTCACCGCATTGTTTCTCCTGTTCCTTCCATTTATTATTGAGCGTATTAACCTCCGCCAGGTTGATAATAATCTTATCCAAAAAAGGGAACAGGTCATAGGGCTTATTGCCAACGTGGGTATAGAACCTTTTATAACTTCAGATTCCACTGATACCTTTGGCAGCTATAATATACTGAAGGAAGAATTTATAAGCCTGGAAAGGACCGGAACAGAGGAATACCTGAACCATATCGAAATAGCGCGCCGCCTTATTGAGGATGAGGAGATTGACTACCGTGTGCTTAATTATTCATTTCTGGTCGACGGGAAGATGTATCTGCTGGAAATCGGAAAAAGCCTTGCAAGCATCCGTGATGCACGCAGGAATATCACGAAAGTGATTCTTGCATTTCTTGGAATAATAATTGTCCTTACCCTGCTCACCGACCTGCGGTACACGAGCATTCTGCTTCGTCCGCTTGAAAAAATCACACGTAAGCTGAAAAAAATCTCGGATCCTTCGGGCTTTGATAAAATACCTGTAAGAACCACCACCGCGGATTTTCTGAGCCTCGACAAAGCGCTCATCGACCTGATGGAACATATTGGAGAACTGTTTCAGAAAGAGAAGGAAATCACTGTCAATATATCGCATGAGCTGATGACTCCTATTTCTGTTCTGAGAAGCAAGCTTGAGAACCTTCTCCTTGATCCGCGTATTGATGATGATATTTCGGCTCGTATAGAGGACTCACTGAAGACCCTGCACAGGCTCCAGACTTTGGTGAACTCCCTGTTGTTTATTGCGCGCATTGAAAGCCACCAGTACCTGAGGGAAGATAACTTTTCTGTTCATGATGTCCTGAATGAAATTATAATCGAGCAGAAACCCGTGGCTGAGGACAAGGGTGTTAAAATAACCATCGTCTCCGGGCACGAACATAATCTGATCGGGGCCAACAGGTCTCTTGTATTTTCAATGTTCTACAACATACTGAACAATTCTCTTAAGAATACCTCATCCGGGGGATCCGTGAGAATTAAGGGAGAGTATCGCGATGGCTTTTATACCCTGGATATAGCTGATACCGGCAGGGGCATTCCAGAATCCCGGAAGGCAAACCTTTTTTCAAGGTTTAAAAGCAGGGAAGGCAACGATGAAGAAGGCACCGGAATAGGCCTGGCCATAGCAAAAACGATAGCAGATTTTCATGATATAGTTATCACTTGCACATCAGAAACCGGCAAAGGGACAATATTTTCCTTCAGGTTCCCTGAGAATTCATGAGAAATTTACCTTCAAGCCGGTTATAAGTGCTGTTAATAATATAACAGCAGGCAGTATGGAAGGAGTGGTTAGCGGTTTGAGAGAATCTTTTCTATTGCAAGCTTCTCTTTATCGCTTAACGTGTCAATCTCCTCAAGGGCTTGTTTGATTTTTGTCTTGAATTTCCAGCATGTCATTTGTCGCAGGGATAATCTGCGGGCATATTCATAAGTCGAAATATCCTCTTTTTTTTTGCAAACAGTGTAGGCAATATAAAATGCCTTGCTTACGGGAAATTTGCAATTATGGAATATGGTTCCGGAAGTTGCAGATTCTTCGGTTTTGCATTTTGTACACCTCCTGGAATGCGGCGATTTGCCCGGACAGGAATTGGTATTCCCGCATTTACGACATGTAAATCCGTCTTCCCATTTAAGATCGGCCAGGAATTCAAAACATTTATCATCATTGTTAAACAGCTCATCCAGTTGTGCTTCAGATATTTCTTTATTAAAAAGAGGTTTCATGACAGATGTATTCACACTGCAAAAATAAAAAAAATAGTGATATCAAAAAGATTTAAGTGATACTATTGCGATTTATCAAAAGTATTTTAATACATTTGCACCGTTAATTTTAGAAAAAGAACTATGAGTAACTCAGAAGGAAGAAAGGAAGCAAAAAATGAAACCCGTACCGATGACTCTGCGAAGCAGGCTTCAGGTTTATTCACTCAGGAATTAAAACATGGCAAAAGAACTTGCTTTATTGGAGGTTTGCTCAAACGTGGCAAATTTCTGGTACCGCTTTTATCCGTCTTTATAGGAGGAGCCGGAGGTTTTATTTATTATTACTTTGTAGGATGCAAATCAGGAACATGCCCTATTACCAGCAATCCGTTCGGAAGTATCATTGCCGGAAGTATCCTGGGATTTCTTCTTTTTGGCTCTTTAAGCCCGGAATCCAAAAAAGCTGATAACGAAAACAAAAAATAAGACAAACATGAAGAATATTATGCTTTTATCATTTGTTGCAGCTGCTTTCACACTGATGGCAGTTGAATGCAGGGCAGAAAATCATTCAGATAACTCTGATAAGCCGGTTGCCACCGGCTCTGTAATTTATCTTACGGATGCCAGCTTTAAGAAACAGGTCTTCAATTATGAGACAAACAAGGAATGGAAATATGAAGGTTCTTTGCCTGCGATAATTGACTTTTATGCTGACTGGTGTGCTCCATGCCGCCAGCTGTCGCCAGTGGTGGAAGAACTTGCCAGGGAATATTCAGGGAAAATTATTGTATACAAGGTTGATACAGTAAAAGAAGATATTCTGGCACGGAATCTTGGAATAACGGGACTGCCTACTTTGCTTTTTATACCAGCCAAAGGGAAACCGCAGGTGGCTGTGGGAGCACTGCCCAAAGAGAGCCTGGTTCAGGCAATAAATGATGTGCTTATGGTTAAATAAAGCATTCGTTGTTGAGATTGAATAGGACATGTATTTCAGACCAATTAATGAGTGATGCTATTGCGATTTAAATAAATTGTTTTTATCTTTGCAGCACATTTAAAACACATATAATAAAAAACAGAAAATATCATGGAAACAGATATAAATCAGGTTGTACATCTTACTACCCAGGAGTTCAAGGAAAAGATCTTCAATTATGAGACAAACAAGGAATGGAAATATGAAGGTTCTTTGCCTGCAATAGTTGATTTTTATGCTGACTGGTGCATGCCGTGCAAAATGGTAGCTCCTGTTCTTGATGAACTGGCAAAAGAATATTCCGGAAAGATTGTAATTTACAAGGTGAATACTGAGGTTGAACAGGAACTTGCAGCTGTATTCGGCATACAGAGCATCCCTACCATTCTATTCATTCCAAAGGATGGCCAGCCTCAGGCTGCAAAAGGAGCCCTTCCAAAGCACACTTTCGAAAAAGCAATTAAGGATATTCTTCTTAAAACCTCTGAATAATTAAAAAGAATATTTGAACCGCCGACGAAGCGATCAGGGATTTCAGCGTTTAAAGAAGGTAAATTATTATACCTGGTCAGTCTGGTCGCGCAACAGTTCTGTCACAGCTGAGTTGGGTTCTGCCCGGTAAAGGACAAAACAGCCGTTTGAATCCTTCAGCGGAAGTGTCGTGGTGATATTATCACCCTGTTTTACAATCACTTTCTGCCATTTTGAGGGGACATATGTCTTTAGTGTAAGTGGTAAATTGTACATGGATGTATCAAGAGAATGGCTTAAATTCACTTTGATGCTTCCTTTTTTATTCTCTGAGCTGACGGTTGAATTCATTCTTTCGCGCATGTATTTCGCTGCATCACCGAATGTTGCCACCCATAGAACTTCCTCTTTATCCTTTATGTATCTGAAATAATCTTCAATTGCCTCGCTGGTAAGGGCTTCCCAGCCTATTCCGTCAATGCCGTGGAAAACAAGTACAAGCCAGATGTTATCATGAGATGCTGTTGTGTCGATCCATGATTTCATAAGAGGCATGGGGGTTTTTGTTGTGGCTCCGCGCTGCCATTGGACGTACTCTTTATCGGCAGATACCGGATCCTCTCTGCTTGCCCTGTTAAGTTCCTTAAGGAAATCTTCAGGCATCCTGTTCCTGAGAGCAGGATATACTTTGTATGAGTATTCCATGGCCCGGTCATTTTCGGTTCCATAAGGAACCTCAGCTGAAAAAGTATGTTCAGGTCCAAGCTGATTCAGAATCTCCTCGCGGCTTTTCTCAAGTTCATAAAGTATGTTGGCTTCGTCAAGGGCTGCCAGCCGCGGATGTGTCACCATGTGACTTGCAAATTCGTGTCCCTGTGCTGCGAATGATCTGATGTCATCCCAGGATACTACTCCTTCATTTTCGCTGTCATTTCCACTTTTTCTGGCTGGAGCAAATTCTCCTTTCCTGACCTTTTCATAGAGTTCGTCCATTATCCTGTAAGCTTCTTCAGGATTGCCTTCATCGATCTGTGCACCGGCATTTGTATGATATTCGCCTGTCCCTCTCAGGCCGAGATATCTTGCTGCTGATGCCCTCTCATAGAAGTTTTCACTGTTTGTCGGCACATTAGCCGTTTCTTTTATGATATTATTTACAGGCCTTCCGATAAAAGTTCCCTTGTGTTTTGAGCCTTTTATCACACCTGTATTGATGAAAAATGTTGCCGGAAAACCAAGCTCGTTCATTATTGGGAGAGCTTTAAGGAACTGGTTTATCGTTCCGTCATCATAGGTCAGGGATACCGCTCCTTTTTTTCCGTCTTGCCATTTTGTTACTGTTGTTTCGCCTATGTGGCTGTTCCTGTTGCAGCACGAACAGATAAGTAAAATTCCGGCACAAGTAAGTAAATTTCTTTTTATCATAATATAATTTTGATTTTAAAGGTCGGATGGAACCACACATGATTGAAAATTGTATTCATTGCGTGTTTGCGTTTGAATTCAATCATGTGGGTTTCACAGTATATTTTATTTCAATGGTCTGATGGAACTTTCAAATATAATTTATTTTCAGGAATCAATCAGTACATTTGGATTGCCGGTTGAAGTTATTATGATTACGGCAGATGTAACTTCCCCGTTGGATTAATTAACATTTCAAGGCAGTAGCTAAAAAAACGAAACCCCGATTTTTTACCGGGGTTTTAGTTTTACAAAGATGAATGTCAGACTTCTTGTTCTCTTATCTTCTTTTGGCTCCTGCCATGTTCGACATTTTCATATTTCTGTGCATCGTAGCATTACGTGTGCCGTCATTTGCCTGAATCCTGCGGGCCTGGGTGTTGTTCATGGCCCTTGTTGCCTTTTGCGCTCCGGTTTGCGCAGCCGGTCCTGCAGGATCCTGAAGGCGTGTCTGGTCACGCTTGCGAACCATATCGCCCGTTCCGGTGCCATCATGCAGCCTGGTTTGCTCCCTTATCCGGTCCTGACTTTCTGCCCCGGTCTGATTCTGACCCCGATTCTGTAGCTGTGTGCCTGCCTGAGTCTGCGACTGGGTCTGGTTCTGGTTCTGAGTCCCTGTCTGCTGTTGTGTCTGTGTCTGAATACCGGTTTGCTCCTGTGTCTGACTCTGAGTACCATTCTGGTTCTGATTCTGAACAGAACTCTGTGCTGTAAGGCCTGCGCTTATTAAAAGCGCAGCAACCGTAATTAAAACTGTTCTTTTCATCTTATTTGAGTTTATTGTTTGCATTATTAATAAATTAGTACGGATCAAAAATAAACCCGCGAAGATGAACAAATGATGAAAAAAAAGTTTTTGGAAATATGTAATTCTTTTACCTGATCCATTTATTATGTATAATTGATGAAACCCATATGTATTTCATACACAAATACTTATGCATATAATTATCAAACATGTGCGGTTCCATCCGACCATTAAAATAAATTATATACGTGTGAAAAAACCGGCAGACATTGTCGAGATAAACAAGAACCGTCCTGATATACTTTAAGAGTGAAGGCGGGAATAATATGCAGATGCCGGGAAAGTTATGGATCATTGTCATGTAAATGAACAGCAATTACAGCACTAACAGAATAAACAATGGACACAAAAAAAATAACACATACGAGTTTCAGGCAGATCCTTTTTCTGACCATTACAATTATTATAAGTCAGGATCTTTTTGCCGGTGAAGGTCAGCTTTATGTCGGATGGGCTGGTGCTGATATAACACCCGACAGGCCGGTAGCCCTGGTAGGACAGTTGCATAAGCGAATCTCCGAAGCGGTTCAGGACCCTCTGACTGCAACCGTACTGGCTTTGGAAACCAGGGCGCAGGATGGAAGCAGGGAACAGGCGATAATGATATCCTGCGATATCCTGTTTGTAAGAGCTCAGACCCAGAAGAAACTTCAGGATGCCATTGCTTTTAAGCTTACCGATTTTGATCCTTCAAAGCTCTTCATTAACGCCCTTCATTCGCATACATCACCCGGATTCATTGACGATGAGTATTATGGATTGTATGATACAAGCAATGATAAAGGAGTAATGAAACCCTCGGAATATGAGATATTTTTTCTGGAGAGGGTAACTGATGCCGTTGTCAGTGCCTGGGAAGGAAGAAAACCCGGCGCTTACAGCTGGGGCCTGGGAAATGCATTACTGGGGCATAACCGCAGAACAGTAAAAACCGATGGCAGTGCAAAGATGTACGGAGTTGGCGACCCAGATTTTCTCCACTATGAAAGCATTGACGATGAAATGGTTCAGATGCTCTTTTTCTTTGATGTCGATAAAAATCTTACCGGAATGGTTGTTAATTCAGTTGCTACCGCCCAGGTAACTGACAACACCAATTTTATTTCAGCTGACTTCTACAACGAGGCAAGGGAAAACTTCAGGAAAAAATTCGGTGAGGATGTTTTTGTATTTTTCCAGATTGGAGCTGCAGGCGATATAACCCCTGCCAGTCATGAGTATATTTACAGAAGGGCAACGAAGGCCATGCTGGAGAGAAAAGGGATATCGGCGCGACAGGAACTGGCTGACAGAATGCTGCAGGCTGTCGAAGATGTTTTCCCTTATTCCAAAACCGGCATTTCGGAAAGAACTGTTTTCAGGCATTTGGTGGCAAAGATCAACCTGCCCAGCATGGGACCGGCAAACCTGCCTTTCTATATGGTCGACAGCGTTACGCCGGCGGAATTACATATAATAAGGCTTGGTGATATTGCAATTGCCACCAATCCCTTTGAGCTTTTTTCCGATTACGGCCTGCTTATGAAATCCAGAAGCAAGGCAATCCTGACTTTCATAGTCCAGCTTTCGTGCCATCACAGCGGATATCTTCCTACTGAAAGAGCAGTTAAGGGTGGAGGTTACAGTGCTGATAAATACTTTGTTGGCCCTGAGGGTGGATACAAGCTGGTAGATGAGACGGTACGGCTTATAAATGCATTCTGGGAGTAGATATTCAGGATTTCAATATTTCCGGGGAAGAAGTTCATAGATATATGGAATTGCAAAAAAATGGTTGTAAATGTTGAAGGATGAGGCACCGGGCTTAGGGTACACAGGCAACTAATATGAAACCCACATGATTGAATTCAAACGCAAACATATAATGAATGTGATTTTCAATCATGTGGGTTCCATCATACCGTAAAAATCAAAATTATATTATGATGAAACCCACATGTATTGCATACACAAACACTTATGTATATAATTATCAAACATGTGCGGTTCCATCCGACCATTAAAATAAATTATATACGGATGAAACCCTCATGTATTACATACACAAACACGTATGTATATAATTATCAAACATGTGCGGTTCCATCCGACCATTAAAATAAATTATATACGGATGAAAATTGCAGAATCGCAGAATAAATTAAACAATTGTAAAATTTAGAATTATAATACAAAACCTATTTATAATAAAACAATATGACAAACAGGAGAACATTTATCAAACAAGCGGCAGCTGCCGGTATTGTGGGAACTTTTGCCCGACCGTTAATAATTCCGCAGGAACCTGAAAGAAAAATGATATGGGCCAATCTTCTGCATCTGAGCTATAACATGTGGGAAGATAACCTGCCTGAGAAATACAGGGATGACAATTATAATTGCAGCACATGTCAGGAAGCCAGAGAATGGGCCCATGGCTACCGGCCTGATCTTACATTTGATGAGGTATTGTGGCAGACCCTTCTTCAGGAGATGGCCTCAGCCGGAATGAACATGGTGATTATCGACCTTGGAGATGCCGTCAGGTATGAAAGCCATCCGGAGATTGCAGTAACGAATGCATGGTCGCCCTCAAAACTGAAATCAGAACTCTCGATGATGCGAAAAATGGGACTGGAACCGATTCCCAAGCTCAACTTTGCAACAACTCACGATATCTGGCTCGGGAAATATTCCAGGATGGTATCAACAGATATTTATTACGGTGTTTGCCGCGATCTCATAGAGGAGGTGATTGAGCTATTCGGAAGGCCGAGATTCTTCCACCTCGGGATGGACGAAGAGCTGGCCTCATACCAGAAAAGACAGGATTATGTTGTTGTACGGCAGAAGGATCTTTGGTGGGGAGATCTCTACTTCTTTATAGGTGAAGTGGAAAAAAGAGGAGTACGTCCATGGGTATGGTCTGACTATGCATGGCATAATCCCGATGTGTTTTTCAGAAAAATGCCGAAATCCGTACTTCAGAGCAACTGGTACTATGGATCGGATTTCAATATCAATACCCTTAAAGAACCTGCGAAAACCTACGTGAAATTATACGACGACCTTGAGAAACATGGATATGATCAGGTGCCAACAGGCAGTAACCACTCTGTCCCCGACAACTTCGGATCCACGGTGGATTACTGTAAAAAAGTTATAGATCCGTCGAGGCTTATGGGTTTCATGACCGCTCCATGGAGGCCGACTCTTGCTCCATGCCTTGACAGGCATATGGAAGCTGTTAACCAGGTGAGGAGTGCTATTAAGAATTTTAAAAAAGGCTGATTTTATTGATGATCTGCTTGCCGGGGAAATGACAGCATTTTCTGAAAGGAATGTAATGGGTTATAATGCACGGGGTCAGGCAAGGAATGAAACCGTAGGCATAGTTGAAATAAAAGCTGTTTGTGACGTGCGGAAAGTAAGACTGGAAACAGGAAAAAAATGGTTATAGAAAGGCCATGAGTAATTATTACCGCTATTATTAATTGATATGTGATAGAACTGCCGGGAACAACTATGTGCCTGGAATTTGGCGCTCAAAGGTATTCTAGGATTGCTGCCAGTCACATATAAAGTTTTCTGCCCCTTGTTTCACAAGCCGTTCAGTTCGTTTTTGCTGGTCCTTAGCCCTCTGGTAATCCTCTAGAAGTCTTTTGTTCTCTTCCATTTGCTTTGCAAGGCTTATTTGGTAAGGATTTGCAAAGACTTCATTGTGTAAATTCGACTTCTCCATAGTTATTATTTTTAAATCAATTGTTTAAATCTTCACTATAGACATCATTATAACGCATATATGATAGAAATATTCTGTTTCCTGCCCCATTTATTATTATCCGGATATTAATCGGGCATGATTTTCTTAATTTGGGCCGTATTATTTTGAAAATCTTTGTCTAAATTGGCTTTATCGCCGATGGATTTTCATACAAACCGGTTATCTTTATCCATCATGTCACCTGACGCAGGTGATAATCGGGCATAAAAACTATCTGTAAAAACAAAGTATAATGAAGAATTGCTGTTTCTTATCACGGGCTGTGTTTTTTATTCTGTTCCTTGCAGGATCAGTTGTATCAACTTCTCAGACAAGAGGCCTGAAGACTATTACGGAAAAAGAACTCAGGTATCACCTCTATTTTCTTGGAGCTCCTGAGTTCAGGGGCAGGGAAACACCCTCACCGGAACTGGAGATAGCTACCCTGTATCTCGGAAACTGGCTTAAAGCCAGCGGTGTTAAGCCCTTAATGCCCGATGGGTCATTCTACCAGAAAGTACCTCTCAATGTAACTTCGGTTTTTCAACCGGGTACAAAAATTAAGGTCTCAAATGGGATTGGGGAGCATGTCTATTATTTTGGGAAGGCGTTCAGCGGAAATTTCACGGCAAGCGGGTCATGGTCAGGAAATGTCGTCTTTGCAGGGCTTGGCATAAGCGATCCGTCTGGCGGATGGGACGATCTTGATGGTCTTGATCTTAGGGGTAAGATTGTTATTATCCTCGATGAGCAAAAGCCAGGGGATGGGCGTTATGAACCCGGATTTACAAGGACCAGCAGGTTGAACGCGCGAATAACGGAAATTCGTAACAGGGGAGCCTCGGCTGTCTTTTCGATTGTCAGCGATGAGAGGGAAAAGCGCATGGCCGAAGGAGAAAACATCTTCGGTTATATTCCAACCGGGCGCCTGGCTGCTTTATACGATTCCCAGCGAACTTACTTTGGACCTGAACAGCAGTCAAAACCTGCAGGTGCCATTATGCGGCCTGAAGCCCCCTTAGGGAGAGCTGAAATAAGCCATGAACTGGCAGCTGATATACTTGGAATACCCAAGGCCGATATTTCAGGGATGTTTTCTGATATAAGGCAGGGCAGGCAGGTTCCTTCGCGTGTTATCCCCGGCGTGCGTGTGAAATTCGATGTTGAAGTTGAAAATTACAGCGGAACATCGAGCAATGTACTGGCACTTGTTGAAGGATCAGACAGGAATCTAAGGAATGAATACATAGTTGTTTGTGGTCATCATGACGCCCGTGGCATCGATGACGGCGAGATCGTTGCAGGTGCCGACGATAATGGTTCGGCCACTGTTGCACTTCTTGAAATTGCCCAGGCTCTTATGGTCGACAGGCCAAAAAGATCTGTTATCCTGGCCTGGTTCACCGGAGAGGAACAGGGGATGAACGGATCGCATTATTTTATCAATAACTGCCCTGTGCCTGTTGAAAAAATAAGCACCTGTCTCAATATGGATATGATAGCGCGCAATAATCCCGACAGTCTTTTCCTTGTGGGATCCGACCTGTTGAGTTCAGAGTTGGATGCGGCAATCAACAGGGTTAACAGGCGCTCGGGTCTCAATTTTGGCTTTGACTACACGTATTCCGTAACAGACCATCCCCAAAGAGTTTATTTCAGGAGCGATCATTACCCGTTCATCAGGTTTGGCATTCCCAGTGTATGGTTCTTTTCGGGTTTTACTCCCGATTATCACACCAAGGGGGATGTACCGGAAGCAGTCGATTATCAAAAATTGTATAGAACTACAAAACTGGTTTATCTTACAGTGATGGAGACGGGTAATGCAAAAGATCTTCTGAAGTTGGATGTTAATAAGGCCGTAAATTCACGGGGAAGTCATAACCTCAGGGAAAAAAGCCTTTTTGAAGCCTCGGAACGATAATAACGTAAGTTCCGCCAGTATTGCCTGGCTGACACCGAAAGTCAGCCCGGGAGCTAACTGTGATCAGGAAGTTTTTTGTCCAGATGTCCTGATATGAAAAGATTCATTCTAACCTGACTATGGCGGCCTGATGTGCCTTAGATTCATTCAGCACCGATTTTGCATATGTTAGCAGTTTTAAAGGATTAACTGAGGAGGACCACACATAGCATAGATTATCAGGCAATTTCATTGAGTGCCCTGCCAATGTTGAACTTTTTGAATTGGTTCTTCCCTTTTTCTGCAAGGATCTCCAATTTGCAATCAGTTTTCAACATCTACGTTTTAATAGCAGTACTTATATATAAAATAAAGATATTTGCATCCTGTTTTTAGATCGGTTATATGGCTGTTGACGGTAATGCGAAGGAACTGGGCTCAGGGAAAGTGGGCAAACTGCTTATACAATATTCATTTCCGGCTATTGTTGGCACAGCTGCATCCTCTTTGTATAATATAATCGACAGGGTATTTATCGGTCAGGGAGTGGGGCCTCTTGCTATTTCCGGATTGGCACTGACTTTTCCTATGATGAATATTCTTGCAGCTTTCGGCTCACTTGTAGGTGTGGGTGCAAGTGCCATGGTATCAATTCGTCTCGGACAGCACGACAGGAGGGGAGCAACTCTGATACTTGGCAATGCAGTTATGCTCAATATTATTCTGGGCTTAGGGGTTGGTTTCACGGGGCTAATATTTCTCAATCCGATACTCTATGCTCTCGGGGCAAGCGATGACACCCTGCCGTATGCAAGGGATTTCATGCAGGTAATACTGGCAGGCAATATCTTCACGCATCTTTACCTGGGGCTTAACAATGTCATGCGTTCGTCAGGTTATCCCAGGAAAGCAATGCGAACCACTCTTTTCACTGTGGCTGTAAACCTGATCCTGGCACCTTTGTTCATTTTTGGATTCAAATGGGGGATAAGGGGAGCAGCTCTGGCAACGGTCATTGCCCAGATAACAGGGACAATTTGGGTGCTCTGTCATTTCACCCGGATAGAGAGTTTCGTGCACTTTCTCCCCGGATATATGAGGCTGAAAAGAACAGTGATAAAAGAGATTTTCTCTATCGGTATGGCTAACTTCCTTATGCTGATGACTTCAAGTGTTGTGACATCAATAGTAAACCTCAGCCTGAAAAAGTACGGCGGTGACATGGCCATCGGTGCATTTGGCATTATCAACAGTATCGCCGGTCTTGTTGTAATGATTGTGATAGGATTTAACCAGGGCATGCAGCCGATTGTAGGGTATAACTATGGAGCGAAAAAATTCGACCGCGTGACCAGAGCTTACAGGCTGACTGTTTTTGCAGGTATCGCTGTTACCACTTTTGGTTTCTTACTCGGAGAAGTATTCCCACGACAGCTGTCTTCTGCGTTTACAACGAGCAAGGAACTTATTGACCATGCAACCTTGGGGATGAGGTTAAACCTTATCATTTTCCCAATAGTTGGATTCCAGGTTGTGACATCAAGCTTTTTCCAGTCTATCGGCAAGGCTGGTATATCCATATTCCTTTCCCTGTCGAGGCAGGTATTGTTCTTCATCCCTGCACTTTTAATACTGCCTCACTTTTTAGGGCTCAGGGGAGTATGGCTTAGCGGGCCGGTTTCCGACCTCTCTTCAACACTTATAACATTTGTGATATTGCAATGGCAGATCAGAAAGATCAAGTCTTCTGTATCTGTTTGAAGTCGTTGAGGATGTTGTTTGTTTTTAACAGATTGTATAACAAATAGATGCAAATGCAATACCCGTAAAGACGAAAAGTTGGTATGGCTTTTGATATCTGTTAAGTGAAGAAATGAATCTTCTAATACTTAAGAAAATGAAAAAGCTCATAATCACCTCGATCCTAGCAGTCCTGACAGCATTCGGGACCGCTACCAAGGCACAAGAATGGCCGGATGAATATCTTGGCCTGCCTGGCGATAATCTCAACCTGTATGCAGTTATGAAACTGTTCCAGGAGTCTGAAACACTTGAGGGTTTTGAAAGAAGCCTCAATGATGAAAATTCAAGGATCAATAATCTCGACCTGAACGGTGACAATCTGGTCGACTACATAATGGTGATTGATTATGTTGATGGAGATGTTCATACTATCGTTTTGCAGGTAGCAATAAATAAGTATGAGAAGCAGGATGTAGCAGTATTTACCGTTCAGAAGTTCCGCAACGGGGCGGTTCAGATACAATTGATCGGCGACAAGGCCCTGTACGGGAAGAACTACATAATTGAACCCGTCTACGACGAGAATTATGCAGAGACTCCCAACCCGGGCTATATAGGCAGAAAGAGGCGGTCTGTCCCGGTCAGAACCACAACAATAGTGGTTGAATCCTGGCCTCTGGTAAGGTACATATACCTTCCCGGCTATGTGGCCTGGCGCTCAACCTGGTACTGGGGCTACTACCCTGCCTACTGGAATCCCTGGCGCCCTTACTACTGGCACTACTACTACGGATACCACTATCGCTGGCATACTCACTACTATGTACACTACAGAAAATGGAACCACTTCCGCTACGCCAGGTACAATGACTACTACTACAGCAGAATCCGCTCGCATTCACCTTACGTTAGCGTGAGAATCAGCGAAGGACGATACAGGACTACTTACTCACGTCCAGAGCTGAGGAGTGAAGGGGAGGCTCTCTATAACAGGACCCAGTCGCGGAGGGATTCCGGCACCTCTGGAAGTGTTGCCAGCAGCAGTCAGGAAAGAAGATCAGTATCCCAGTCGTCTCAGGACAGGAAATCAACTGCTACCACAACCGGAACCTCGCGCAGGTCTACTACAGTTGCACCTGAGAGAGCCGGAACGGGAACATCGGTAGAGAGAAGTACAGGAACCTCGCGCAGATCTACTACAGCTGCACCTGCGAGGACTGGAACAGGGACCTCGGTGGAGAGAAGCACAGGAACCTCACGCAGATCTACTACAGCCGCACCTGCGAGGACCGGAACGGGAACGTCGACAGAAAGAAGCACTGCTACCCCCCGCAGGTCAACCACGGCTTCACCTTCTGGAAGACAAACCAGTACATCTTCAAGTAAGAGTACCGGTAATACCAGGAGATCATCAGACGATGCAGGTCAAAGAAAAGAATCAAGCTCCACCTCTGTACAGGGCTCAACAGGATCCCGCAGGCCGGAAGCAGCAATTCCAGTAAACAGGAGCAGCTACACAGTCAGCAGGCAGGCTGCAGCTTCAACTGAAAGAGCTGGTAACAGCTCATCAAACAGAAGCTCTTCCGCTACCATGCGCAGAATATCCACACCGGCGCCTGCAACCGGATCCTACAGCAGGGTAGAGACTGCAAGGCGGCCGTCTTCTGCTTCGGTCAGCAAAAGTTCTGCTGCAAACAGAAACAACGGTGCTGCTACGTCTGGCACGGCAGCTAAAAGGACCGACAGTTCAAAAGAATCTGATTCCGGAACCGGATCGCGCAGAAGATAACAAATCAACAGGATCAGATACGGCAGGGGCGTTGAATGCAACGCCCCTGCTGCGTTCTGCTGCATTCATGTATATCATACACAAACACGTATGTATATAATTTTCAAGCATGTGAGTTCCATCAGACCGTTGAAATAAAAATTATATACTGATAAAATCTTTTTTTATGTTAATTTAAGACGATAATTACGGGGATTTGCCATGCAGCCTTATAACTGTCCTGGTTTGGGACTGCCGGTTGCTTTCTGTATATGTTAAACACTTTGATACATTAGAATATAAATTAGTATCCAAATGAAAAGAATACCAGAAAATGACCTTTCGGGCGGGAACAGGTCGAGGCGTGACTTTTTTAAGAAAACAGCCGGGATTTCAGCAGCGGCAGCGCTTACCGGAGGTATTACCGAAATGAGGATTATTGCGGGCATGGCAGAAGCTTACTATACTCCGGTGGCGCCTCATAATCCTCAGGGACCCTGTTCTCTTGCTGCAAGCTACCAGGTTGCAGCCTGTATCCCCAATTTCCTTATACAGGAACGGGGCGATAACGAATATACCGATCTGCTGGCAAAACCCATGCCTACGATTAAGAATGGATACCGACCCTTGCTTACCGATCCCGGACTTGGCATAACTATCGATGAGGATAAATTGATGGCTCAGGTTGGAGAACCCCAGCCATACGAAACCCGATATGATCCCGATGATGGTTCTGTTGTT
This sequence comes from Bacteroidales bacterium, assembly GCA_040769065.1. Classification (GTDB taxonomy): domain Bacteria; phylum Bacteroidota; class Bacteroidia; order Bacteroidales; family VadinHA17; genus LD21. Next base: position 2,004,648 of record JAXGLU010000001.1, on the reverse strand, counting down.
GACTGGTAAGATAATCCGTTAATGATTTTTCAGATGCCGGTTATTAAGATAAAGAACTACAGATGGATCATAGTTGTATTGTTGTTTTTTGCAACAACAATAAACTATATCGACAGGCAGATAATAGGTTTGCTTAAGCCTATCCTTGAGGCTGAATTCAACTGGTCAGAGACCGATTTTGCACATATAGTGATGGCTTTTACTGCTGCCTATGCCATTGGTCTTCTGGTCATAGGCAGGCTTATCGACAAGCTGGGAACACGGCTTGGCTATTCCCTTATAATATGTGCCTGGAGCATTGCAGGTATGCTTCATGCCGTATCAAGAAGTGCGCTTCATTTTGCCATGGCACGATTTGGTCTTGGATTGGGTGAATCAGGAAATTTCCCCGCAGGGGTCAAGGCAATTTCAGAATGGTTCCCAAAGAAGGAAAGGGCTCTGGCAACAGGAATATTTAACTCAGGAACAAGCATAGGAGTGGTGCTTGCACTTCTTATCGTTCCATGGATCCTGAAATATTACAACTGGCATGAGGTATTCTTGATTACAGGGGCAGTGGGTTTTATCTGGCTTATTTTCTGGCTTCTGTTGTACGATATTCCTTCAAGGCAAAAGAGATTGACGGCAGAAGAATACGATTATATCATCAGTGACACCCGGAATGAAGCAAAAGGTCAGGGCAATGATAATAAAACAAAGATAAAATGGTCAAAGCTTTTTACATTTCCCCAGACCTGGGCCCTGATCACAGGCAAAGGCCTTATCGATCCCATCTTCTGGTTTTTCCTGTTCTGGCTTCCTTCGTATTTTTCTTCGGCTTATGAAATTGACCTGACTAAACCAAGCATAGAACTGATAATCATTTATACTTCCACTACCATAGGCAGTATCCTTGGGGGATATTTCTCTTCTTTCCTGATAATGAAAGGCTGGCCGGTCATTAAAGCCAGGAAGACAGCTCTTTTCATTTTCGCCATCCTGGAATTATCGATAATTCTTGCCCAGTACACTACAGCTGCCTGGATGGCAGTAGGGATTATCAGTCTGGCTGTTGCAGTACACCAGGCATGGGCAACCAATGTTTTCACAATGGCTTCCGACATGTTCCCGACAGAAGCTGTAAGCTCGGTTGTGGGAATTGCAGGGATGGCAGGGGCAGTGGGAGGTATCCTGTTTCCCATCCTGGTAGGATATCTGCTTGACACCTGGAAGGCAGCAGGGAACCTGACGGGAGGGTATAACATGCTATTCACCATCTGCGGAGTTACTTACCTTACTGCCTGGACAATTATTCACCTGCTCACCAGGAAGCGCAGGATGATAAGCCTGAGTGATCTCAAGTAAAAACAGGCTTTTATGAAGAAAAGGATCAGAATAACTTCCTTGCCAGCCATATGATTATTGAAAGCACAATGCTCAGTATGATCATTGTGGTAATTGGAAAGTAGAACCGCACGTTTTCCTTTTCAATCCTTATGTCTCCCGGAAGATGTCCTATCCAGCCAAGCTTGTCTCCTGAAAAATATATTACTATTCCGGCTATGACCAGAATTATTCCGGCGACTATAAGGATCTTTCCCAGACTCGGCATGATTATGATTTTTAAAATGCAAACTTATATTAATTTCTTTTGAATGGCATGTAATGGCTGAATTATTTGTGTTGTATATCACCTTGTTACATGTCTGAAAGCCGGGTTTAAAAAGAATGGGCAAAAAATTTTTTGTCAATTTATAAAAATGATTTGTTAAACTGATGTCGTGCCGTATATTTACCATACTAAATGAAAGAAATAAAATCCATGGAAGAAAAAGATCTCGTTTACCGCGGAAAATCAAAAGATGTATATAATATACCGGATGGACCTTTTGCCGGTAAATACCGGCTTGTTTTTACCGATAAAGCCACAGGTTATATTGAAAATGGCAAGGTGGTTTTTGATCCCGGCTATGACACTGTTGTAGGAAGTATTCCGGGGAAAGGCGCCATAGCATGCAGATTTGCAACCCACTTTTTTAAACTTCTTAAGGAAAAAGGCATTCCTTCCCATTATATTGACACGATTAAGGATAATGAAATGGTTGTGGAGCCTGCCATCCCCCTTAGCATGCCGGTTGAAGCGCCGGAATTCCAGGGGTCGGCTCCACTGTTGAATCTTGAGTTCACATGGAGAAATAACGCCACCGGAAGTTTCTGGAGAAGGTATCCCTTTGTCAGGCCTTGTAAGAACCTTAATACGGTAGTTGAGGCGTGGACAAAGGGCGATAGTGATATTCTTATTACGCTGGAAGCCCTGGAAGCTGCCGGAGCCATGAGCAGGAAGGAAATAGATTTCAGTGTCGGGCTTGTCAGGGATATTGCTGAAATCGTGTCGAAGGAATTTGAAATGAATAACCTGCACGTGATTGACGGCAAGTTTGAATTAGGCAGGCTGAAGTACGGGGATGGCAAAATTGTTCTTATTGACGAGATATCTCCCGATGTTCTCCGTGTTTGCAGGGGTTACTCTCCCGATAACAAAGGAAATTGTACAGTGTATGGAGAATGTACTGTAACCAGTTACGCCGATGGCAGAAGGACGATAAAAAACCGGAAACAGGTGGCTGCTTCTGATTTTATAAATGTTTTTTTGTAGAAACATTGCACTGTAACACCTCTATGGAATAATATCGGGTTCAAAGAAAACCCATTGGATAGAGGGAATCTTCTTTTTTAATTCTGATTCGCAGATATTTATGTTTTTAATAAGCTGATCTGTCGATTCCACTTTGGCCATTTTTGCTTTTACCGCAACCATGATATGAGGCCCCAGCTGCAAGGTTATAAGATTGAGAATGTGGTCAATTTCCTGTCTCGATTCCAGCAGCGTTTTAATCTCCTCCCTGGTTTCATCATCTGTACTCTGTCCTATTAAAAGACTTTTCACCTTGGTTGCAAGGAAGAATGAGATAACAATAAGAAGGACTCCAATACTGATACTTCCGATTGCATCAAATACCGGATTACCGGTAACAATTGAAAGAATGACTGCAATAAGGGCAAATGTGAGTCCGATCAGCGCTGCATAGTCTTCTCCCAGAACTACAATCAGTTCACTCTGACGGCTATTCCTTACCCATTTTATGAGGGATGTGTTATGCCTCAGTTTTTTTATCTGCCTCAGGCAGCCATAAAGAGAAGCAGCTTCGAAAACCATGCTAACGGCCAGTACAACAATTGCAACTGTCGGGTTTTTAAGTCCTTCGTGTGAATTAAGCTTATGGACGCCCTCATAGACTGAGAACAATCCACCCATGCTGAAAAGGATCAGGGCCACAATGAATGACCAGAAATATATCTCTTTACCATATCCAAGGGGATGTTCATGGTCGGGTTTCTTCTTTGTTGCCCGCAGACCAAGGAACAAAAGTCCCTGGTTGGCACAGTCGGCATAGGAATGGATTGATTCTGCGAGCATTGAGCCAGACCCGGTTATAACTGCAGCAACAGTTTTGGTTATTGCAATTCCAAAATTTGCGAGCAGGGCAAATAGTATCGATTTTACTGATGCATTCTCATGTGACATTTCAATAATATTAATTATACATCCGTGTCTGTCTTATATTCCTGTAATAAACGCTAAATTTAATTATTATAGGTGGGAATGATCGCTCCGTATTGTCATTATTGCTAAATTGTTGACACCGGCCCGGATAATGTTTTTTTAAGCCTGTGCTATTTATGAGTGGTTGATTTGCAGAGGTTTGTTTTGTAATTGACGAATAAAAAAAGAAACATATATGAATAAAATCCATGAACTTATTGAAGTAGTAAGGGGAGATATTACATCGATCAGGGTTGATGCCATTGTAAACGCAGCAAATTCCTCACTTCTCGGAGGAGGAGGGGTGGATGGGGCAATTCACCGGGCCGGTGGTCCTGCCATATTGGAAGAATGCAGGATTATAGCGGCAAGACAGGGTGGCTGCATGACCGGGGAGGCAGTAATAACAGGAGCAGGGAGACTTCCTGCGAAATATGTCATCCATACTGTGGGACCTGTATGGCAGGGAGGAGGCGTGGGTGAGGCAGAAAAGCTAGCTGCCTGTTACAAAAACTCACTCAGGCTTGCAGTTGAGAATAGTTGCAGGTCAGTTGCCTTTCCAAACATCAGTACCGGGGTTTACGGTTATCCAAAAAAAGAAGCTGCTGAGATAGCTTTCAGATCTGTTACGGATTTCCTTTCTCAGTCAGCTGATATCGACAAGATCATCTTTGTGTGCTTTGATGAGGAAAATGAATATCTCATGAGGCAACAGCTGAAAAACAGCTCTAATTGAAGTGATCCGAATGTTTGAATGATTACCTGTAATATCGGATTCCGGAATCCTTTATGATCATCACCACTGATCTTCCGCTTCCTGTGATCATTGTTGGGATATAAATACGTTGTTGCCAGGCGGCATTTTGTTTACCACAATTCATAACCCTCATACAGGCGAAGCTTGTTTCTGAGGTCAATTATTTCTCCCTGGAGTTCATTTATCCTGTTCAGCAGATTGATTATTGTGTCTATGCCCTCAAGGTTTATATCGAGATCATAATATAGATGGACGATTTTTTCGAGATCATTCAGCTGGTTTTCATGAATATATTCCTTTTCCCTGAGGGTGGTGATCTTTATAAGTCCCGCTTCCTGAAGTGAATTTATAAATGAAATCTCGATATTATGACTTGTGCAGAACTCAGTTGCAGATATTAGGTTTCCACTATTCATTTTTCCTGATATTAAGATTATGATCGGGCCAGTTCCGTAAATAACTTTTTTTGTCTTTCAGTCAGGTTTGTTGGTATCCTGATCGTGTAGGTCACATACAGGTCGCCGTATTGGTTCTTTGCTTTGTAAACAGGGAAGCCTTTTCCCTTCAGTTTTATTTTGGTTCCGTTCTGTGTTTCAGGCGTGACCTTGAGTTTTACTTTTCCGCTGAGGGTATCTATTGTGATCTCGCCACCCAGAACAGCTGTATACAGATCCAGCTCAACATTTGTGTACAGGTTATTTCCAAGACGCTTGAACTTTGGATGATTGTTGATAAGGAATGTAATGTAAAGATCGCCGTCAGGTCCTCCATTAATGCCCTTGCCTCCATGCCCGGCGATTTTAATTGTCTGACCGTTCTCAATACCGGCAGGGATTGTGATTCTTATCTTTTTCCCGTTAACTTCCAGGGTGCGCTGATGGGTTCGGAAAGCATCGATGAGATCAAGATTAAGCTCTGCGTTATAATCTTCCCCCCTGAATTTTACCCGTTTGCTTCTTCCTCCGGTCCTGAATTCTCCAAACAACGATTCAAAGAACTCGGAAAACTCACTATCGTCATAGGTCCTCCGGTATCCATCTCTTTCTGCACCTGAGGCCTGTCGTTCGTATGCGCCGGCATGAGCATGGTCTTCTGCATGTTTCCAGTGTTCTCCGTAATGGTCGTATTTCTTTCTCTTTTCCGGATCGCTAAGAACCTCATTGGCTTCATTTATCTGCTGAAATTTCCGTTTGGCATCCTTATCATTAGGGTTAAGGTCGGGGTGGTATTTCCTGGCAAGCTTACGGTAAGCGCTCTTTATTTCCTTCTGCGTGGCCTTCTTATCAACCCCAAGTAATTTATAATAGTCAATGAACATTGCTCAGATGTTTTTTATTAGGATATTATTTCCGGCATGCCGCTATTTGCCTGGTAATCAGATTCACCCGTAAGTGTCTATGCCATTGATGTATGGGTGTGATTTGCTTATTATTTCCCTGTGAAACCCACATGTATTTCATACACAAACACTTATGTGTATAATTATCAAACATGTGCGGTTCCATCAGACCATTGAAATAAAAATTATGTACTGATGAAATAATTTATCAGGTACACTGCCGCATAAATAATCATTAAAGCGATAATCGCACCGGCAATCCATAATAAGATTTTGACATATTTTTTCATCCGCATACAATATTGATTTTAAAGGTCGGATGGAATAGCACATAATTGATAATTATATTCTTTACGTGTTTGCTATTGCATTCAATCATGTGGATTTCATATTCTTTTTCCGGTAAGCAAATTTACAAAAAAAAGGTGAACGAGTGAAACATCAGGTTCAGGATGTTGGGCAAAGGCAGCCTGATCAGGATCTCGTTACCCGGCCATTTACCAGCGGGAGTCCTTGTTAATAAGGGCCGGTTTTAAAACCGTATTGCTTCCCGATATTCACCGGGCAGACCATTGAGTCCCTTGTAATTTTTGTATATATTCACGCTGTAATTCAGTCCCGCTGAGATATACCGGACTGAAATCTTACCGGATTTTAAACTGATGCAAGTCTATGAAACCAGCATGTGTTTCAGGCATAGTCCGGAACAGGAATATTCAAAACATGTGGGCTGCCTGTATTTTGATATTCAGGTATATGGCCTGCTATTTAAAAATTATTCGCTCATGAAAGCTTCTGTAATCAGAACATTAATTGCACTTCTGGCATTTGGCGCCTTTGTTTTACCCTTGTCATCACAGCCGCAGAACAATATAAGGGTTTTGTCTTACTATTCCGGTCCGCCTGAAGCACTCGATAACTATGATGCAAATAAAATGACACACATCATCTTCTGCTTTGGAAGGCTGAACGGTAACTTATTCAGTGTAAGAAGTGCCAGGGATACAGTAACGATTCAGAAAATGGTTTCTATGAAAAGCATTAATCCCAATCTTAAGGTATTGCTTTCCCTTGGCGGATGGGGAGGATGCAAGACTTGTTCGGATGTTTTCGCGACAAAACAGGGAAGGAAGGATTTTGCACGGTCAATAAAGGAATTTTACGATTATTTTAAAGTCGATGGTTTGGATCTTGACTGGGAGTACCCTGGTATAGCAGGTTATCCGGGGCATAAATTCTCTCCGGCTGACAAAAAGAACTTCACACTGCTGGTGAAAGAACTGAGAAAGCTCGGATACAACTATGAATTGAGTTTTGCCGCTGGTAGTTCCCAAAGATTCATAGATTCAGCCATTCAATGGAAGCCGGTAATGAAAATGGTGGATTATGTAAACCTGATGACCTATGATCATTCGGGACCGGGATCAAAGATTACCGGGCACCACACTGCCCTGTATTCAACGGAACAGCAGCCACGGTCGGCTGATCGCACAGTAAAAACGCTGATAGAACTTGGAGTGCCCCGGGAAAAGCTGATAGTTGGAGCTGCTTTTTACGGTAAAATATTTGAGAATGTGGAAAATATTGACAACGGCCTTTCCCAGCCGGGCAAATTTAAAAATACAATGACATACAGGAATGCCATTACCCAGTTATCGGCCGACAGCGGATGGGTTTATCACTGGGATGAAACTGCAAGCGCTCCGTATTTATATAATTCTTCAAAGAAGCAGTTTTTTACCTATGACGACGAGCGTTCAGTTGAGTCGAAAGCAAGATATGTGATTGACAATGGCCTTGGCGGTATCATGTACTGGCACCTTGGCGGTGACATTTATTCCGACGGCTTGCTTGATGTTATCGACAGGGTAAAAAGAAATTATAAGCCTTCCGGGAAATAATGATCTCTGAACCTTTATGAATGGCTTATTGAAAGAAACAATACCGGCACCATTTAACCTGGTAAAAAGCCGGACATGAATGCCCCTTCCCGAATGAAAGATATTTCAGTAATAATAGTCTGCCACAGGGGCTGGAACCGGCTTCTTAAATGCCTTGAGTCACTCAGTATCTTCGGTTCCAGCCGGTTCAGCATGGAAGTATTAGTTGTCGATAACAACTCTTCTGATGGAATGATAAGCGGGATTGAAAAAGACTTTCCCGGCATCCGCTTCATAAAGAATAGCGTTAACGGAGGTTTCGCCAACGGTTGTAACCTTGGTGCAAGTGTTGCCGAAGGAGAGTTCCTGCTCTTTCTTAATCCCGATACCGTCATTCTGGAGAAAGAAGTGGGAAAACTGCTGTCAGCCGCACAGCAGAATCCCGGTGCCACCTTATTGTCATGCCGGCAGGTAAGTGAAAAAGGGAAGGAGGGCCGCCCTTATGGACAGTTCCCGTCAATAAGAAATATGACAGGAATCCAGAGATCATTTTCAGGAAATTCACGAAAAGATATCCCCGGAGATGCCCAGGGTAGCATCCTTTACCCTGACTGGGTTTCCGGTTCTGTTATACTTATCAGCAAAAAGGCATTTCAACATATCGGAGGATTTGATGAAGATTTCTGGATGTATTACGAAGATGTTGACCTGTGTAAAAGGATTCATGATTCAGGAGGCAGGGTGGTATTCCTGAGAAATGTCACCATTGAACATAATCATGGGGGAAGCTCAAGGGTGAACCTTAAAACAACATCCATAACCAAGACCGAAGTTATGATTTCGGAGCATGTTTATGTAAGCAAGCACATTAAAGGTGTGGAAAAGATACTGATGCAGATCTTGCTTGTTGTTATTAATTTAACATCAGGTTTTATATGTGCTATTGTGGGAATTGTATTCTTCTTTATTCCCAGCATATTTGTCAAAACCCTTGTTTTTAGAAGGTTGTTGGGTTATTATTCAGGAGCCTTGTTAAGGCTGAGTTGGATCAGTCCTCGTTCTGTAAATTTCAGATCCTGATCAGGAAACTATCTCTCAGCCCTGATGAGCCCCCTTCTGAGCCAGGGAGCTTTTAAATTCTTGTCGTAGTAATTTATCATATAACCCTTTGAAGGAGTTACTGTGAATCCGTGACTTTTCAGCTTTTCCGTAAAATTCTTCTCATCGTCATTCTTATGATAGGTGCAAAGCGCAATTTTCAGCCGGCTGCCACCATCGGCGAAAAAGTTCTCACATCCTTCAAGAACTTCAGATTCAGCTCCGTCAACGTCAATTTTAAGAAAAGTAACATCTTTATTGTCCTTTGAAAAGGTGTCGAACCTGATGTGAGAATCATCGTTACGGTTTGACACATATTTACCTATTATTTCAATTTTTTCCTTCCATGGAGCAAATGTTGCCTCCAACGCTTCAATCCATTCCCTGTCATATTCAAAAAGATATATCTTCTTTGCTTTTTCTATAACCGAAAGCGAGAAATTGCCTTCTGCCGCACCTATATCTGCTATCACCTCATTTTCACCGATCATGAATTTATCTGTAAGGTACCGGTGGGGACTCCCGGGATCCTGCTCCCTTAACAGATCGGAATAGGCTCTTTTAATGTGCGACAAGCCCCATCGCTTCTTGAAATATAACCGTTTTCCATCGTGCATTATGAAGCGCATCGACTTTTCCGGATCATATTTCACATCGATTTTATCAGGTGAATAGTTATCATGAAAAGGATAGGGAAATATCCTTACCTGGTTGCTTTCAAGGAAGTCCAGAATTTCCTTCTGATCATCGTTAAGCTCAACCTGAGAAATGGATTTGAAATATGCCGAAATCTTTTTTCTGAGATTCTTTTTAAGGATCACAGTTCTGAGGGACTTCGGTACGAGTACCCGGTATATGGCAAAGAGAAATTTATACATTTTTATGTTTATGAAAAAGCGACACTCCCGGAGGCTCCGGCCAGGAAATCATAAGCCTTAACAGAAATAATTATCAACTGAGTCTGGTTGATTATGGGATTAAGAGATGCCATCATCCTGGTTCAGATGCGGGTTATTCCTTGTAGGATATATCCAGCAATGCAGTTTTATCTTTATAGTTGACTCTTCTTATTTTGACCTTTATGATGTTTTTACCCGTAAGCACCGAGATCTCTTTCAGGAGTTTTTGCTTTTTGGCTGTTTTAAGGAGATCGAGATCTTCATAAACTATTGAATGTGTAACAGTGTTGAATTTCCTCGTAAACTCTTCCAAAGCGACCGCGGTTGCAATTATAATGATATTGAAGATTACAACCCCCAGCAGAGGGAAGCCAACCAGCTTAAGGGAATTTATCATAGAGATTGCGATGGATGTAAAGATGTACGACATATCCTTAAGACTGAAGTTTCTTGTTCTGAACCTGAGAATAGCGAAAATGGCTATTAGTCCTACTGCCATCCCGAATTCAATAAAGACCGACTTGAGCATTGAGCTGATGAAGAAGACGGTGATACCCATAAGGAAGAAGGTGAACACGAACTTCTCTTTCTTTGAGTATCTGAAATATACAACCAGAATGAGCAGCGACAGGAAAATAAGGTTAATAAAGAACCTTATCAGGATACCCCAGAAATCGGGATTATTCAGGTTGAAGAAATTATCCGGCATGGTTTTGGCGTTTAGATTTATATTTGCGACAGTGTGTTAACAGGTCGGATTTTTGTTCATTCTGGAAACACATTTCATAACCATAAAATTAGTACTAATTTTGATACAATTAACTGACTTTAAAAAAAGTAATATATTCATCGAATTGTGGAAGCCAGGGAAGAATATTCTCCGCCCCTGCCATGGCTTCATATTGCTGAAGAAGTTGCAAATGTTGCAGTGGCAGGAAAATTAAGGAAAGCAGCGATCCTGGGAACCAGTTTCCTTATGGAAGGTGCGGTATATACAGATGTATTTCAACGAAATAATATAAGTTACTGCATCCCGGAGGAAGAACAGAGGGTCAGAATAAATGATATCATCTTCAGCGAGCTTGTTTATGGAACCATAACCAATGAATCGAAGGATTGTTTTCAGAGGATTATTGATGAACTACGACTGAAAGGTTGTGACTCTGTTGTACTTGGATGCACCGAAATTCCGTTGATCGTGCTTCCCGGTGAATCTTCGCTTCCGGTGCTGGATTTAACCAGGATACTGGCGAGGGCCGCCCTTAAGTATTCCCTTGGTAACATTGATCATCTTACCGGGGCAAACGTAAATTTTACGGCTTAACCATATACTATTGCCTTTCTGTCAGATTAATCATTATCAACATAATAACTCTGTTTTCGCATGACAATAAAGGAAATAAAAAGATTCAGCAACACGGTTTATGAGGCAGTTCTAAAATTGTTGCCTCAGCTTGATCCCGGCATAAAATTACCTTCCAGAGAGCATTTTAAAGAGATGTTGCGTTCTGAGAGTGCTCATTTCTTTGTGGCTGAATCTGATGATGGTCAGGTTGCCGGTATTCTGACCGTAGCCACATATAGGATCCCGACAGGGATCAGGGTATGGATCGAAGATCTGGTTGTAGACGAGTCTCAGAGGGGCAAGGGAATCGGCAGGGAACTGACATTATTTGCTATCGGATTTGCCAGGTCTCTTGGCGCTGAATCGATAGAACTTACTTCGCGGCCTTCAAGGATCGCGGCAAACCAGTTATACAGCAAAATCGGGTTTATACTCCGCGAAACCAATGTTTACAGATATCCCCTGGTCATTCCAGATCAAAAGGAATGAAAACAAGAGGAATTGGAAGGTATGAGGACTCCCGGAGGGCTATAGGTAAGTCTCATAGCCTGAAATGAACTAAATTCAGTGATTCAGACAGGGTTTTGTCAATTGCTGGCATTTCCCGATTGATCCACTGCGATAACCCGATAGTGATATTCCGGAAGGTTATGAACGGAAATATCCTTGAACGAATTTGCAATAGTTGTTCCGATCTCGTTTTGGGGAATGATTTCCACGGTGGGCTTTATCGATCTGTAGATTCTGTAGTAGCACAGGTCATTTTCGGTATTTGGATCCCAGGTTAGCAGCGCCCTGTTGCGGCCTTCTTCCCTGATCCTTTCAATCTTCAGGTTGCTGACTCCTGCAGGCGGATCATCGTCATAGCTGGTGGTGTATACTGCCAGTGAATGTGGCGGGATGATGTCGGAGATGCCGTTCTTCTTGAGAGGTATTTTACAGCATGGATCCTGAAGGTCGCCAAAATAGTTGAACGGTACATTTTCAGGGTCGTAGAGGTATTTTCTGAAAGCTTTGTCAACAGTCAGGGATCCCAGATTCAGGTTGATTTTTGCAGGATGGTCATTTCTGTTTATTACAGCTACCGAAACAGATCCGTTCTCTTTATTTTTCACTGCTGAAGCCCTGATAAGAGAATCGGATAAAGCCACCTCATAAGCTTCTGAGGGGCCTCTGAAGAATTTTGTCAGCAGGCCAAGGCAGTAATAGGCAGGTTTGGTTGTATAGTTATCGATTTCCCAATGGTAAAGTCCCCACTTGTTTGTGCGCCGGCCGTTAGCCGGGAAGGGGAAATCACTGAAAGTCCAGTATCCACATGCGTAAGATCCTGCATTTATTAATGCAAGTATGGCTTCTGACACCTGAATGCACATATATTTTTCAAGCGGGGTATGGTTATACATATTTGCGTCGTGCATGACAGAATCGATAATATTACTGTTCTGTTTTGCACCGAATTCTCCCATGATGAATCTCTTGTTTTTGGTTTTGGCCAGGTCGGTTCCCCATTTTATTTTGTCGTGAAAGTATTTGTAGAAAGAATTGTCAAACAGGTCGCGGTCATTTATATAGTGATGCCCTCCGTAAATACCTGTTATGCTGTCCATATTGTTTGCAGCCCATTCGATGGTGTGCCAGTATTCAAAAGGGGATGCATCGGATGCCAGTAGTTCTATGCCGAGGTTTCTTGATTGCAGTTCATTATGGAACATTTTGTGGATCTTCTTGAAAAAATCAAGGTCTTTGACCATGGATGCCCATTCCCCATGGGATAACTCATTAGCCATGCAGTAATACGTGATATTGTTGAATCCCTTAACTTTTTTAAGGTATTCAAGATTGTCGACCTCTTTTTTCACATACTCGTTTTCATTGACGCCCTTCTTCAGGCAGGTATTACTGAAGGTGGTCATGTAGATCTCGGTATTTGTTTCCTTCATAACATCGAGGAACCATGACACTTCGTCAATTTTGCCGAAGTCCCAGCTACAGGCATCCGGAACTCTGGCGAAAGAAGGATTGAGTTCGCGCCATCTTTTGGCGAAGATCTGCTCATAATGCCAGCGTGATGCGTTGTGCATATGATCGAAGACATTGAATCCCACTCCCCCGAAATGATCATTCACCAGGGTGGGTAAGATTTCGGCGTCAACATTGACACAATTTGTTTTCTGATTACTGTTATGTGTGCAGCTGAATATCAGAAATACCAGTGGGAGAAGGCGAAGTATTTTCATTTTTTGGAGGTTAAGTTAGTAACATGTTGCTTGTTATAAATTTAAAAAATTTTCAGGACAAATCCCGGGAATGATATAACTGGGTTTAGCTCAAATTAATGTTTCCCAATTGAATTATCACTGCAAATGAGAAATCTTTATCATTAAATATTTTTCAATAATAGTAGTATTACTGCCTATATTACATAATATTTAATGAAATTCACATATATCACATACACAAACACATATGTACATAATTTTCAAAACATACGGGTTTCGTCCTGTCTTCTGCTATTTGAATCTTTTGATGCCAGCATAATACAGGTCAAAGCCCCTGTTCCGCCAAGCATACCCTCTTCCGGGGATTTTCTCTTGCCAAATAAGAGGAATTATCTGTACATTTCGTTACCCGAAAAGGGAGCATATTCTGAGTTACCTGAAGATATAAACCGGTTTCCTGTTTTCGTCACCTTATTCGGGGAAATTTTACAACATACATATATTCATGGGATTAGATCTTTGATTTTGATGTTTTAGGGTGTCCCGTTATCTTGCGGGTATGTTTGTCCGGAGAAAAAGTTCTATACAATAATACCTACCCTCATCAGTCATGATTTACTAGGATAATATCGAGCATTTTTGATGCAAAACAATACTGAAAATTATTTTGGGGAGGATTCTATTCAATTTGAATTCTCAAATCTATGTCCCATATAGGGGTCTAAGACATAAACGCCATCCATTACAAGCAACCGAGGCAATTCACATACGTTGCAAACTGCGTATTTAAAAAATGGATGTAAATCATACCATTTTTTCTTATCTGGAGTAACTAAATAGAAATGGTTTTCAATCGGTATATCTTTTATATCATCGAAACTTGCCGTGAACATTTCTTCGATAAAAGCAGGATTACTTCCTGAAAAATTGTACGTGGTAATTCTGAAATTATTTGTAGATATTCTTCTACTGGTAATCACTTGATAGTATTTGTATCCATAAAATAGTGGCGATAATATCTTCTCCATCTCTTCTATTGCTGGAAGGCATTCAACGAACGTTTTCTCATATCCGCTATCATGGCAACTAATGTAGCCGTGTCCCCTTTTCTCATTCCTAATTTGAGTTATCCTGGCATCATTTGTTAACTGAATTACTTTCTTAACATTTTCTGCGAAGTCATATGGTAACTGAGATTCCCAATCAAAATTCAACGTTTGTTTACCCAAATTTGCCAGAGCAGACACCCAATGTCCTAAGGATGGTCTATCTAATAAGTAACCGTCTTTAAAGAATTTATATACCTCTTCTTTGGTTTTAGAAATGTGAGAAATCATTATTACCGCGGTTCTAACAATACTATCAAAATGGTCAAGCAACATTAAAAATTTCCTGAATGGTTCTAATGTTGTACTAAGTTTTCGTTTTGTGATGGCAACTGAAAATGGCAGGTTCTCTTCAAAAGATAAAGGCTTTTGGTATAAAGTGTTAAATACCATTTTTTTCCTTAGACCTTCTATGATTTCAATTCCTTGTTTCAACAACTCCTCACTCATAGATTCGGCAAATATCTTTAAACAATCTCCGCAAATATCAGCAGAACGTAATTTCAAGGATATATTTGCTTTAAATCCGCACATATCATTCATACAGCCTATAGGTTCCTGATGAACAAATTCCCAGAATTCATCACCGATCTTCTGATATACCATACTTTGAAAAATATTTTCAACAATTTCATATGCAATTGGGTAAGATGATTCACAATAAATATAGTTCTCCCAATCTGTCGCTTGAATGAATATTGTTCTTTCTCCAGTTGGGGAAAAGGCACTGAACCAATTAGAATCATTTTTAAGTTCTGTAAGAACCACTAAAAAATCATCATCAGAGATGTTGTTTTCAGACCGATATTTTGAGCATAACACAAAAAAATCGTCCCATAAAAAATAATCATTCTGAAACGCTAAAGATTCTTTTTCTTCAATGAATTGCAAACAACCTGAGAATGGTGTTAGTAGGTCTATTGTGTCTTTCAGAACTGATTTTTGGAGTTTATTAGTTTTGGTCAGTCGCACTATCATAACAGGGGCTTTAAGTCGAACTTAAGTTAATTAATTCATAAACTCTAAATTAAGTATAAAAATCGATTTTAAGATGTTCTAAAATGTTTTTTGGATTTCCGAGTTATTACATTATGTTTTCCTAATGTTTCCAGCAAAATAGCTAACAATTCTGAAAAAACAGGTAATAAGGTGACAGGTGGTCCATATACATGTGTTTTATTAAGAAACTATTTGTGTAATGTTCGGATTAGATGCGTCTACTACGCAGGACCATTAGTTTTTGGTAAACTATAGTTTGCTCCTTTTTCTGGCTTTCTCGGCCTTTTTAAGCATCTGTCCCTCAATACTTATTGTCATATTCATTGCAATATATTGCCGTAAATTAAGCAATTATTTTCGTCAAAAATTAAAATTGAAAGCCTTTTTTACAAGATGTTCATGAACTTTGGTTTCATATTCAGTCACTTTGTCTGAGATTTCCAAAAAAGTATTTTGTATCGCTCCGAAAGTTCTTTAACGTGCTGAGAGAGTTTCCGGCAGATATCGGTTTAACACCCGGCTCAATCATTCTAAGGTATGGCACCTGCTATTTAAACCCTTCGTGCAATTACCGCTAAAAGATCTAAGCAGTATGATCCTGCGAATCAGCTACTGTGAACCGTTAATAAAGATTCAGTCCTGAAGGCCCTGATCCCCGGAATCATTCCTGTTTCTGGCTCTTCTTAGCAGAAAGAAATAAACAGGTATTCCAAGCATGATAAGGGAGAGGCCTATTCCGGCTTCGCGGGGCCTTGTAATGATAGTATTAAAAAAGAGTCCCACGCAGAAAAGGACAAATATTGCAGGAATAATTGGGTAGCCCCATGTTTTATAAGGTCTGTGGGCATCCGGCATGCGCCGCCTGAGGATGAAGACTCCCAGGACTGTGGCTCCGTAGAAGATGTATACAGCGAAGATCATCATGTCAGTTAGCTGGTCAAATGTACCCGACAGAACCAGAACAGATGCCCAGATACCTTGCCACAGCAGTGATGCAGATGGTACATTACGGCTGTTCAGTCTTCCCGCTCCCCGGAAGAAAAGCCCCTGCCGGGCCATGGCATAGTAGGGACGCGCCCCGGTAAGTATGGTGGCATTGGTGCAGCCCAGGGTTGAGATAAGTATTAGAATCGAAATAAACAACACCCCTCCTTTACCCCACAGTTCCCTGATGGCTTCGATACCGGCTATCTGGTTTCCGGAATTGTTAATCTCTACAAGCTGAGGGATAGAGAGCAGCCGGAGGAAAGTATAGTTAACCACCAGATATACGATAATAACTATGGCTACTCCCAAAATGATTCCCTTTGGTATGTTCCTGTGAGGATCCTTTACCTCCCCTCCGATGAAGCCAACCGACACCCATCCCTGGTACGCCCAGAATGCGGCAAGCATTGCAGTGTAGAACGATGAAAGGGTCACGGTGCTGCGAACCGGCGAATGGCTCGCTGCCATGCTCCCTGCAGCATGCTCCTGACCACCGGTCAGTCCGGCAATGACAATCACCAGCAGACCAGCACCCACAATGAGCAGAATTGCCTTGTTGACCCATGCCCCGCTCTTCAGTCCCGACATATTCAGGAGTGTCAGGAACAGAATAAGCAGGATGGTAGTCAGTTTTATCCCGAAATTCTGGAAAGGATAAAATATACCGCCAATGTTGAGGTGCTGCAATGACGGAAGCAGGTCAGGGATGGGTACGATACTGTTGAGTGACTGGGTGAAGACGTATGCTATGCCTGAGATTGCAGCTGTCTGGATAACCGTGAATAGTGACCATCCGTACAGAAACGAAAAGAAGCGGCCATAGATAGTACGGAGATATACGAACTCACCACCGGTATCAGCAAGCAGGCCGGCGACTTCAGCATTGCTCAGCGCCCCGAAGAGGGTTATCAATCCAGCCGCGAGCCAAACGAGCAATATCCACTCGGACGAATGCAGCTCCGCGGCCATTGGGGCTATCTTTTTAAAAATACCCGAACCAACGATATTGGAGATAACAATGATTATCACATATCCCAGTCCAAGCGCTCTTGTAAGGTTTCGTTTCTCAGTCATAACAGAATAACTCCGGTCAGCGTGTAAAACTGACAAAAATAGAATTAATAATGAAACTGAGGATATGTGGATTAATGTACTTTACCCCGGGCGAAACCGGGGCTGTTGGAAGGCCAGCCCTCAAAGCTGAGTTACATTATTGTCATTATCCAATAGCCCGGGTACCACCCTGGGAAGATGGCGTCCCACAAGAGGCACAACCCGGTAAATCTGTAACAAATATTTAAAACTATTTCAATTGCAACCTGACAACCAGATGTTTATCGCTCCTTATATAAGTGGAAGTTACTTCATAGGTAAGCGAAGACTGACCGGCTTTTGCTGAAATCAATTGTTTGGATTGAGGATAGAGAACGATTTGTTTTGTGGCGTTTCCTTCCTGTAATTTTAACTCAAAGTATAAATCACTTGCATTTTTTATCTCGTAGAAGTTAGTTTTTTCCCCGTTATTATTCTCTTCCGTATAGTGAGAAGGGTTTAGTTTCACGCAAGCATCGAAAAGCGCCTTCACATTTTCTTCTTTTCCTGCTAAAATTTTGCTTGCCCAGGCAACCGTACGCCCTGCATTCAAGGCTTCACGAATAGCTTCAGGAGTTCTGTTTTTTGCTAAAACCAACGTCATGGTACGATGAACATAGTTTTTGCTACGGTCGTAATCATGTCCGATCAGATTATGAACATCAGAAGTTCCCATTACGGTTAATCCTTTATCAACACACCAATCGAGAGCTTTCATGTGAAATCCGAATCCGTTGATAACTTCAATGCCATGCAATGCTTTGTTTTTATGCAAATCGTCCACAAATGGAATCCACTCGTATGAACCGGCGATATTGGGCTGCCATCCCGGATGATTCCAAAAGATAAATGCTTTTTGTCCGGAGGCTTTCATTACAGCTTCACGATCTCTTTCCGATACGTTTTCTTCAATATAAGAAGAGGCATCTCCTATAAAAATAGCATTGAAATGTCCGGGAGGTGTTTGCCGGGTAATCTCCGTTCCTTTTATTAACAGAACATTGTTCTTTTTAGAATTAGTTTCTATAAGCTCGTGAGAGCGATTGTGATTTACTTTAACATCATCTTTATGCGGTTGATATTCTATATGCTCGGTTAGTGCAATGGCATCTAAACCTTCTTCCCAGGCTTCTTGCGCACGAATGGTAGGCCATACCTGACCATCGGAAAACACAGTGTGCATGTGAAAATCGCACTTCAAAACCTTATAACCGTTTACATCCGGAATCACTATATTCTCACTATAAATGGGACGACGATTCTCGTCCAGATACATCATTCCTTTAACATCAGTCCGTTGTCCGAACGTTAAGTTGAAAGCGAACAAAAATCCAATTAATAATATACTTTTCTCTTTCATCAGTAAATAATTTTGTTTTTAAAGGTCTGATGAAACCACACATGTTTGATAATTATATTCATTACGTGTTTGCGTTTGATTTTAATCATGTGGGTTTCATTGTAATTTAATACCTTTTTTTATAGGTTAAACAAAGAAACCTCAATAATGTTAAGATTCGGTTAATCGGGGGTTAAATTTTTGTTACGTAAATATGGAACAAAACAGGTCTCTGTTCCAGCCTCGGAATTTTATCCTTCAGGCTCCAACTCCAGATTCAGCGTTTTCCTGTTTCCTTTTATTATAATTATTTCCTCTATTTCAAGGGTTTTGAATCCTTCCTTCGATGCACTGACCGAATAGGTACCACACGGCAGGCCAAGTATGGCAAAGTTTCCATTGTCGTCGGTTATTGCACTTGAAACGACTTCATCCCCTTGTTTGATATCGATGTTCACATCTTTTAAAGTCACTCCTTCAGCATCCCTGACTGTCCCCTCAAGCCTTCCTGCGGTTGCGTTATTTGCAGCCCTTATTACAGGTTTGAAAATGAATCCCTTAATACCGGAAGGACTGTGCATATTACCCCGGATCACAAATGAATTGGAGAGATTAAAATCAAGGAGCATCTCCGCCGTGAGTCCTCCCTCAACAAGTACTACAGGATTGATGAATACCTTGATTCCTGACCGGCTGCCACTCGGCACCTTAACGGTGTATGTATCACTATCCTTCACCTTAAGGCTTGCTTCATCAACATACAGCCTGAGAAGATCATATTCACCTTCAGGTATCTCGATATCAGCCAGTTTGGCAACCACTCCGTTCCTGAGATCGAGAAGGTTGAAAGTCTCCGATCCTTCCCAGATCACCTCGAAGGAACATGTGTCCCTGAGATCATCACTTGCTTTCCTAATTTCAAGCTTTGTGATTGTTACTTCGGCCGATTCCACCATATCGATGGGGAAGGGAGCATCGGTAATATTGATAATAAGTCGCCCGTAGCCATCATTTGTCTTGTCGCAACCTGCGAAGAACAGCATAAGAGCTGCCGCTGCGAATGTTAAAAGTGCTTTCATCATAATATAATTTTGATTTTAATGGTATGATGGAACCCACATGACTGAAAACTATATAAATACGTGTTTGTGCATTTGATACATGTGGGTTTCATCATATTTTTCTGCTTTTATTTAATTGTATTACAAAACAAAAATAGCCGGCGAAGATGAAGATTCTATGAATTTTCAGGAAGTATGAAAGAAAAATCAGTTCCTTTTCCGGGGATGGAGGAAACTGTAACATTTAACCCGTGCAGATCGGCTATTGATTTTGCTATTGCCAGGCTTGCACTGACAGATACGAACAAATATTCATTTAAAAGGAAATGGATGAAGCTGTCACAGATCTGTATGAAACAGTCACGGATAAAGTGTGTACCTTTGCAATTCCGGGAATACATCCCCGGCTTGATTGTATTACTGCGAATAAGCATTCGAAATGCCAAACAGAAGACGATTCAGGAGGGTCAAAATGCCGCCTTCGATGAAAGGTTACAAGCCTTTCGGAATTCCCATGCGCGATCTTGAGTCAGTTAATCTGCTTTTTGAAGAATATGAAGCATTGCGGCTTGCTGACTACGAGAACCTCAACCATGAAGAAGCTGCCAGAAAAATGAATATTTCAAGACCCACCTTTACAAGGCTTTACGACAAGGCCCGCAAAAGCATAGCCAAAGCATTTGTAGAAGGAAAAGCCATCATCATTCAGGGTGGAACATTCATTACCGATGATTACTGGTACAAGTGCGAGGAATGTCATGAGACCATGATCTCTGAAGAGCCGGTAAGCAACTGTTCCAATTGTGATTCAGGTAATATTATCCGTTTTGACGATAAAGTTCACACAAAAAACCAAAAAAATAAAGACCAGTGAAGATCTCAGTCCTGACCGATAATCATGCAGGGTCCCACTTTCAGGCCGAACACGGCTTATCGTATTTCATCGAGTTTGAAGGCAGAAAGCTGCTGTTTGACACCGGGCAGAGCGACTTGTTCCTAAGGAATGCAAGGATCATGGGTGTCAATCCCTCTGATGCGGACATGATCATACTGAGCCATGGCCATTTTGACCACGGGAACGGATTAGGCCATCTTTCCGGAGGAAAGCTGATATGCCATCCCGCATGTTTCTCTGCACGATTCAGAAAGCACGATCACACATACATAGGCCTGAAATATTCAATTGATGTATTATCTGCACGATTCAGTCTTCAGACATCCGAAAGACCTTTTCCATTAGCTGAAAACATCATCTTTCTTGGCGGTATACCCCGGCTAAGCGATTTTGAATCGCTTAAGACTCCCTTTGCACTTGATGACGGAAGTCCCGATTATATCGACGACGACAGCGCCATTGCTCTCATTACGGATAAAGGACTTTTTGTAATCACAGGATGCGCCCATTCAGGTATAGTCAATACCCTTGAGCATGCTAAGAAAGTAAGTGGACATGACCAGATATTCGGCATAATGGGAGGCTTCCATCTTAAAGAAAACAACCGGCAGACAAAAGAAACCATCAACTATCTCAGGCAACAGGGTATCCGGCACATTCTGCCCTCGCATTGCACCGAACTCCCAGCTCTTGCAGCCTTCCACGAGGCCTTCGGGATAAAACAGATCCGTACAGGCGATGTCCTGAACTTCTGACAAAACACGAATCTAAGCTAAAAACCCCTGATAAAAAGGGGCAATCCTGCCATAAAAAACCATTGAAATGAACATATGTTCATTTAATTTGTTATATTTGTAGTGATAAATGAATTATTAACACAAAACACATTAAATAACATGCCAGGAAGAGACAAAACCGGACCAATGGGACAGGGTCCCGTTACCGGAAGAGGAGCAGGATTATGCACAGGATTTGATTCTGAAAGATTTGCAAAAGGAGCCGGATACGGAGCCGGCGGAAGGAGATTTGGAATGGGAAGAGGATTATGTTTCGAACGAGGCGGAGGGGGCCGCGGTTTCAGACGCTTTGGAGGTTTTGGCTTCAGCTTCAGGGGAATACAGGGACATCCACGGGTTTCAGCGATGACAAGGGAGGATGAGATAAGCTTTCTTAAGTCACAGGCTGAAAAGCTTGTGCAGAGTCAGAAAGAGATAGAAAAACGACTGAACGAACTGGAAAAGGAAGGGTAGCAATTACTCTTCCTTTCTGTCAGGGCAACGCTATAAACGGTTTAATATCAAGTACGGGAGTCCCGTTCAGGGCATCAAGTCCGGTAATAATCATGACATATTCTCCAAAATACCGGACATCGGGATTTCCATGCCGTGGACGGCGAAAATTGATGCAGCTTTTGTTGTCATCTAACTTACGATCTTATTCCAAATTACCCTCAGCTTCTTGCCTGTTTCCGATTCAGGGTTATATTCATTTATGCTTTTTGACTCTATCATGGCCTCGGTGATTTGCCTGTCGAAGGGGAGTCTTCCTGCAACAACAACATTATTGCCGGCACACCATTCTTCAATCTCTTTGCTCATCGATTCATTGAGGTCGAATTTATTAATTATGACGAAAGCAGGTATACTGAACTTCCGAACCACCTCAACTGCCCTTTCCATATCGCTCAAAGCCGATCTTGTTGCTTCGGTTACGATCACCACCCTGTCAACGCCTGATATTGTTGAAATAACCGGGCATCCTATTCCGGGGGGGCCGTCGATGATAATGGTCTCAAGGCCGTATTGAGCGGCTGTCTGTTTTGCTTTCTCTCTCACGGCATTGACCAGTTTTCCCGAATTTTCCTCACCTGGAGCCAGTCGCCCGTATACCATTCTGCCCTTTCGGAACGATCCCGAATACATCCTGCTTTTATCATCCGGGACCATTGTTATAGCTTTTTCAGGGCAAATTCTCGAACACAGGAAACAACCGTCGCATGAGATTTCCGATATCACTATTCTTCCCCTGTCCTCCGATATGGCATCAAACCTGCAATAGTTCATGCACAAAGCGCAGGAAGTGCAAAAGTCGTAGTCAATAACAGCCTTATGACCCGACACAAACACTGATTCCTCATCATGTACAGGATTGAAGAGAAGATACATATTGGCAGCATCAACATCACAGTCAGCAAGAACCACATCACCGCCGAGAGTTGCAAATGATGCGGTTATGCTCGTTTTTCCCGTACCTCCCTTACCGCTTATAACTGCTATTTCCATGATCCTTTATTATGTTTTGCACCATTGAAACCAGACTGCCTGCGAAAGCCGGATCTGTACCTGCCAGTATTTTCCCCTCAGAATATATTTCTGCTGTCTTTTTGCTGAATGGAATTTCCATTAAGAGAGGTATTTCCTGCCGGTCGACATAATCCCTGACCGCGTTGTTACCCAGTCCGGCCCTGTTGATTATCACCCCGCAGGGTTTATCGATCGACCTTAGGGTTTCAACGCTTTGCCTGAGGTCGCTGAGGCCGAAAGGAGTGGGCTCGGTTACAAGGATCACGAAATCGGCAGCGGCTACAGTCTCTATAAAAGGACATGATGTTCCCGGAGGAGAATCGAGGATTGCAATTCCGGTTCCGGGGTCAATTTGTTTAATCGCTGCTTTTATGACCGGAACCGCTGACATGACACCGATATCCATCCTGCTCTCTATGATTGAAACTCTGTCCTTTTCTGAAAACAACCTGACTACACCCAGAGAATCGGGTTTCTCACTTATGGCGCCGTAGTTGCAGGCAACGCTGCAGGCTCCGCATCCGTGACACAGATCAACTATGACCTTTATGATTTTTACCGGAGGAAGAATGAAAATTGAATTGTAATTGCAGTATTCATGACATTTGGCGCAATAGACACATTTCGATTCGTCAATGACCGGAACCAGCTGTGTTACGGCAATGGTTCCGGTCAGTTTCGTCGTAAAGAAAGCAGCTGCATTGGGAGCTTCCGCATCACAATCAACCAGTACGGCATCATGCCCGCTATTCACCAGCGATTGAAAAATATTCACGGCGACAAAGGTCTTTCCCGTACCCCCTTTTCCGCTTGCTACTGCAATCTTTATCATAATATCCCTACTGCAATCTCAGTTTGTTTGCTATTATTTCCGCTGCCCTGATCAGTGGATAGGCAGCAGGTGAGGCGGTGAGGCAGGGGTGTGTCCCGATCTGGAATGTCAGCAGTGAGTTGACTGTCATCCTGTTCTGGATGGCAAGTCCGATAACGTTTACAAGTTCTCCGGCACTTAGTCCACCGATCACTTCTCCTCCGATAATAACGCCCGACTGACGGCCTGCAATAAGTTTCACGATCTGCTTATGGGTGTCCGGAAGATTTCCGGGATGGCGGTCGATACCTTCAAAAATACCTGTAACGTAATCGATGCATTCTGCTTTGGCCCTGGCTTCAGTTATTCCGGCAGTTCCGAATCCGGTATTACCTATTGCCGTGGAATAAACAGCTATGGTACCACTGAATGTCTTTACAACATTCAGTTTAAACAGATTCATCCCCGCGATCCGTGCCTCTGCACAGGCAGTTGAAGCCAGCATTGTGCCAACCCTTGCCCTTGTTACAAAATCCCTTTTCTGAGCGCAATCACCAATGGCAAAAATGTCCTTCTCGTGGGTCCTCATATACTCGTCAACGGCAATGAATCCGTTCTCGTCAACATAGATCCCAGCCTGCCTGGCAAGGTCTGAATTCGGTTTGTAGCCTATCGAGAGAACAACCGCATCAGATTCCAGCACCTCTCCGTTTTCAAGTTTAACAGCTTTAACCTTTTCATCGCCCAGGATTTCACTGATCCCGTTACCGGTAATCACTTTTACACCTCTCGACTTAAGAAGCTCCTCTATCCTTCCCGACAGCTCCTCATCAAAGGCAAGGGAAAGGATTTCCGGCAATTTCTCGACAAGTGTGACCTCATGTCCTCTTTTTGCCAGTTCATCGGAAAATTCCACGCCAATAAAACCGGCTCCAATAACAACCACCTTCTTGCACGAATCAAGTTTCTCCTTCATTCCCTCAAGATAGACTTTGTCCTTTGGAATGGTAAACACATTGTCCCTGTCAGCCCCGGTGAGCCATTTTGGCTTTATTGGCATCGATCCCGTGGCAATCATAAGCTTGTCGTACTTTATTGTTTCACCTCCGGCGAGTTCAACCGTTTTGTTTTCCTTGTTTATGGATATAACCTCACCGACAATAGATTCCACTCCGGCCTTTGCCATCATGTTATCCACCGGCATAATATTCTTGTCGACTGAGTCAAGTGTTCCAAAAATATACGGTATCCCGCATGGCACCATCATTTCCTTCTGTTTTTTAACCAGTGTGAAAGATTTCTGGGGATAAGTTGACTTCCCCGTAAGGGCTGCAACCATTCCGGCTGCACTGCCTCCTATTACCAATACATCTGTGGTTTTCATATTTTCTTGTTTGTTTAATTATTATCCTTCTTTTTCTACAGTTATTTATAGTTCGAATTGTTTTGTTTTTTCAGGGCATCGTGTTTTATTCCGCTCTGGCCTCCGGCTTATCAGTGAATCCCGATTCACTGAATGCGACAAAGCTATCCTTTTCCACTTTCAGGAATTCCGCCACGACATTGCATTTCACCATAAGAAGGAAAAAGATTCTTCTGTCATTCATGTGGATCAACCCTTCCAGATTACCCTGACCTTTTGAAATAATAAGATCAGCTTCATAAAAAAGCTTCCTGAACTCATCGCTCGATTCGCTTAAAACCGTTGATGCTGCATCAAAGCCGTTTGATACAACCCTGGCGACTTCGTTCATTCCGACATACTCAGCATCTTCGACAGTTGCATCATTTATAACCGGAGCCCCTCTTACTGCATAAACAAGATTGCTATGAGCGATAGTCTCTATGAAAAGCTTGTCGAATACAATTTCACCGGCATTATCCCCGAGGTAAAGCACTGACCGGGCCTTGCCGAGAGCTGATTTCAGGAGTTCTGAATGATCAATGGCAAAAGGAGCCTCTAAAACTCTGTCGATGGTAGCATGGAGATCGAAATTGTCACTTATGGCAAAATCGATAATGTTGCCTGCTATTGACAGACGGAGGGCGGTGTTAAAGGGATCACGGCTTTTCTTAACAAGACTTTTCATCTCCGGAAACAGGCCAAGGGCAATATCATTGTACTGTTTCTTCTCAAGAATATAAGGATCTCTGTCCCCTGTATGATCCCTCATCAGGACGTGAAGCTTCCTGGCAAAAAGCGGAGTATTATGCTTTCCCCAGTTTTCAGCATAAAGGTTTATCATATCCCTTGTAAAACCGGCTTTTGCTTCCGGCGAAATGCCGTCACGCGAAAGCAGACGCTCAAAGGCACGGGTAAAACAATAGTAGCAGCGGTAATCTGATATCATATCGGCTTCCGGGATCTAGTGATCGCAATAGTTTGCCCCGGCTGACAAGGTATCATTCAGAAGGTCGTTTGCAAGATCCTTTGGTGGTTTTATTGGAGCCCCTACAAATACATTTATTTTTCTCTCTTTAAAAAGGTTGATGGCTCTTTGTCCCATTCCGCCTGCGATAACATCCGTTACACCTTTTTCAGCAAGCCAGCCGGGAAGCAACCCGGGCTCATGGGGAGGCGGAGTAACAAAAGTTTCGGATGTAACTTCTTTACCATCAGCGTCAATTATTGCAAATTGCTGGCAATGGCCAAAATGTGAACATAATATTCCCTCTTCCAATGGAATTGCTATTTTCTTCTTAATCATAATATAATCTTTATTTCAATGGTATGATGGAACCCATATGACTATAATCTACATAAATATGTATATGTGAGCTTGACACATGTGGGTTTCATAGTTCTGTTACTTTACTTTTTATTTATTATTTAGCATATCAATTATTTCAATTATCTTCTTTTCAGGTTCTTTAATTACTATCATCTGTATTTTAAGGCTGTCGAAAAGAGATTTTACTTTTATCCCGAATTCTCCCGAGATCACCTTCTCAACACCCCGTGATGCAACTATCTGAACTGAGGCAGGTCCGGCACCTTCCAGGGCATCCTTGTTGGGATTGGGAATAAACTCAAGACTATTAGTCTCGGTATCATAAATGACAAAACAGGCGCAGCGTCCAAAGCGCTGGTCCAGTTTACTTTCAGGAGTGTTACCTGTACTTGTTATAGCTACTTTCATATCGGTTGTATTTAATTATTATTATTCTGGTTGTTGAACATTCGTAAACTCAGAACTCCTGCACAGCGGGCATTTCTTTATTCCGTCCATCTTCTCGGGATTGTTGAAATAGCAGCCGCAGCTGCTGCACCGGTACCATTCGCTGTCGAAATAAATCTTTCCGCCTTCAATGATGATTTGCCTGCCATTTACAAGGGCATCTGCAATCTTTCTTCTTGCTGCAGTGTATATCCTGGTTAATGTGGGCCTCGACACATCCATCATGTTTGCCGCCTGCTTATGATTCATAATCTCATGATCGCAGAGACGGATAGCTTCATATTCCTCGAGAAAAAGGAATATGCTTGACACATTATCCTTTTTCAGTTTATCCCCGTAGGGTTTTAATCCCGAGATCAGGGGAGGATTGCTGACTTTCCTTAGCCTGTATGGTCGTGGTGACATGTGTTATGAGCCTTTGTTCATTACAAAGATAACAAACTATTGTTCATAACAAAGATATTTGATGAGTTTTTTTAGAACGAAAAACGGCTGGCGGTTCGGGGTTCAAGGTTTCTGGTTCAGACATTAAGACAGCTCCCGCAGGGAGCATGACAGCGAAGCGTAAAACCGCAGGGAGTATGACATAAAAGCTGCGTTCTACACCATAAAAACATCCAGCCCTCTTTTCACCAGCCCTGCCAGTACTATTGCAAAGGCAGTTTCAGCGAAGGTTATAACGAGAGCTTTTTTCCAGCCGTATTCTTTCCAGAGGACCGAGATGGTTGCAACACAGGGTACGTAAAACATGCTTACAACTGCAAGTGTGATCATCTGCTGTGAGGTCAGCACTTCATTGAAGTCGGTTGTTCCTAGGTAGGCGGCAAGCATCACCAGGATAAGTTCTTTTCGCAAAATACCAAAAATGAGAAGGATGCCCGTCACAGCAGGCAGTCCGAGCCAGTTCACGGTAACCGGACTCATGACGGAAGCTATTGCAGGCATCCAGCCTGCAAGGTTTATGCCTTGTATCACCACTCCCGATACTATGACAATCGGGGCGGCTATATAAATAAATTCCTTCAGTGAATCCCAGGTCTGCGAAAAAATAGTTTTGATATTTGGTGTCTTGTAATCAGGCATCGGCATAATCAGTTCCACCGGTTCTCCGATCATAAGTTTTGAAGAAATCTTCCCGACAATGAATATCAGTACAGTAGCAAAGATATATAAGCCAAGTGCCCACAGCAATCCCACGTATTTCCCGACAAGTCCGAACACGATTACCGACACTGCCGAGCATGGGACAAGAGTGACAAGCACTGCCGTAATAAACCTCTCCCGCTTCGATTCCATTATCCTGCACGACAGGCATCCCGGGACATTGCAGCCTAATCCGATGATGAACGAAATGCATGCCTTGCCGTGAATCCCCATC
Organism: Bacteroidales bacterium; assembly: GCA_040769065.1. Taxonomy (GTDB): domain Bacteria; phylum Bacteroidota; class Bacteroidia; order Bacteroidales; family VadinHA17; genus LD21. The sequence continues at coordinate 1,976,378 of JAXGLU010000001.1, read as the reverse complement.
TTATGCATGAGTTTGTCCATCAGGAATGAAATTCTTGCAATATAACCCCAGTCCTCAAGAAGGTACAGCAGAATATAAAATGGCAGTATATATGGAAAAGCTATCTGGATAAGAGCGAGGACACTTTCGATTGCCGACCAGCCCAGAGCCGGCCAGAAGGAGGTACCGACAGCGGTTTCCCACAAGTCGTGCCATCCCGAAAATATTGAATCGAGCCATTCCGAGAGCCGGTTCCCAAAACTGAACACCGCCAGGAACATTCCTCCAAGTATCAGGATCATAAAAAGGTAACCCGTCACCTTATGTGTAGTAAGGACTTCGAGTCGTTCATTGAGCGACAGCTCCCTGTCTTTTGCTATCCTTACAGTCTCTCGGGTAATCCGGGAAGCGAGAAGACTTCTTTCGTCGGCAATAACCAAAGGCGAATCGTGCCCGTGTATCTCTTCCAGTTCCTCCATTATCCTAAGGGAGCTTTCCAACGCTCTTGGTTTTAATTCAGATACCCTTGCAGTTATATCACTGTCCTTCTCGAGCAGTTTTATTGCAATCCACCTCAGGGGATAGGGAAGATCGATCCCTTTCAGCTGATCTGAAAGTTCTTCTATTCCCTGTTCGATCTCTTTGCCATACTTGTGAATTGTCCGCTCCGGTTTACCCGTTTTCAGATCGATCGCTTTATCAACCAGTCTTGTCAAACCCGATCCCCTTGAAGCAATCGTGGGTATTACCGGAACATTAAGAATTTTCTGCAGTTTTTTTACATCAACAGTGATCCCTTTTCTTTTGGCAAGATCTGTCATATTCAGGGCAATAATCACCGGCCGCTCCAGTTCCAGAAGCTGAAGTGTGAAAATAAGGCTTCGTTCCAGATTTGTGGAATCAACCACATTAATTACACAGTCGGGATTTTGTTTTATGATGTAGCTCCTTGAGATCAGCTCCTCTTCTGAAACGGTTGTAAGCGAGTAGATTCCTGGCAGGTCGAGAACGTCAACCATATGATCCCTGTAGAACAGTGTTCCTTCAGCTTTTTCAATCGTCTTGCCGGCCCAGTTCCCAATATGCTGATGAAGACCTGTCAGATAATTGAAAATTGTCGATTTCCCTGAATTCCCCTGACCTGCAAGAACTATGTTGATTTTATTATCATCCCTCATTTGACTTCAACCATGATTTTGGATGCCAGCCCCCAGCCGATCACCAGTTTTGAACCGGCCACCTCAACCTGAACCGGTCCTGAAAAAAGAGTCTTCCTGATCAGCTTAAGCTCTTTCCCCGGCGTGATTCCCAGGTCGGCAAGCCTTTTTGTAAGCATCTCCCCTCCCATCACCGAAACAATGATACCTGACTGACCGTCATCAAGGCCTGTCAGATTAATACAACCTCTCCTGTCTCCGGCTCCATGTCTGTGATGCATCTGTGTTGACATTTTTACAGTTATCTGATCATATTTTATTCCTCCTCAACATGTCTCATGCCTTCCGCGAAGAGATTGTTGATATGGATATCATCAAGAGAATAGTAAGCCATCCTTCCAACCTTGTTATACCTGACCAGCTTCATGTTTCGCAGTATCCTGAGCTGATGCGAAGTTGCCGAATTTGATGTTTCGATTATAGCCGCGATGTCCTGTACGCACAGTTCCTTTTCAAGGCACAGGGCATAAATGATTTTCGTTCTGGTAGGATCGCTCATCGCCCTGAAGGTCTCGGCAAGGTCATGAAAAAACCTTTCGGACTTCATCTTCGCCCTGACCGATTCGACCTTTTCCCTTTCTATACAGGAAGTTGATTCCGAAAGCGATTTACTTTTCTTCATTGAATATGTGAACAAGTATTCAAATATTGTGCAAAAATAATCTTTTCAATGATATTATGTTCATCCGGCGATTCTTTTTCACTTTTCCATTACAACGCTTACCGATCCGATCTTGCTGCCCATCGGGGATTCACCCTACTGTTTGTTCCTCCCGGTAATGTCAGTGGAAGGCGTAGAACTCCATGTTCTCAATTACGATCAGTCCCATGACGGTTTAATTTAATTTCAGAGCCTAAGCTAATGTGTTTTATCAAATCCCGGCAAATTTAAAAGCATTTTACAGGTTTTTCTATCCCATAGTATTAGTATACTATCAAAATCGTCCTATTTTTGTAATCCACAAAAAATAAACAGGATGAACGAAGGGAATCTCATAGATCCGCGGGAAACGAAGTTAGCGGGTAGTTTTATCGAACAGATCATTATTGACGATCTTGCTGCCGGCAAAAATGACGGAAGGGTTCATACCAGGTTCCCTCCCGAGCCCAATGGCTATCTTCATATCGGTCATGCAAAAGCCATCTGTCTCGATTTCGGCATGGCCCAGAAATACGGAGGCAAGTGCAATCTGCGTTTCGACGACACCAATCCCGTCAAGGAGGAAGTTGAGTATATCGATTCCATAAAGGAAGATATCAGATGGCTGGGATTCGACTGGGAGGACCGCGAGTATTATGCATCGGATTATTTCGGGAAACTTTATGACTTTGCCGTCGATCTGATAAAAAAGGGGCTGGCCTATGTTGATGATCAGCCTGCCGCTGTGATCTCATCTCAAAAAGGGACTCCGACCCAGCCGGGTACCGAGAGTCCTTTCCGCGGAAGGTCTCCTGAAGAAAACCTCGATCTGTTTGAAAGGATGAACCATGGTGAATTTGAAGAAGGCAGCAGGGTTTTAAGAGCCAGGATCGACATGGCATCGCCCAACATGCATATGCGCGATCCCATTATTTACAGGATAATAAAAACCGCGCATCACCGCACGGGCGAGAGCTGGAAGGTATATCCCATGTATGATTTTGCCCATGGGCAGTGTGATTACTTCGAAGGTATTACTCACTCCCTGTGCACTCTTGAGTTTGAAGTTCACCGGCCTTTGTACGACTGGTTAATCGATCAGCTCAAGACTGACGATTACCGTCCCAGGCAGATTGAATTCAACAGGCTTAACCTTACCTATACCATGATGAGCAAGCGGAAGCTTCTCGAGCTGGTTCAGGAAGGACTGGTTTCAGGCTGGGACGATCCGAGGATGCCCACCCTTTGCGGTTTACGGAGAAGGGGTTACACTCCTGAATCCATCCGTAAATTCGTCGATCTTATAGGTTATACAAAGGTGGAGGCGATAAACGACGTCTCACTCCTGGAGCATGCTGTGCGTGATGATCTCAATCTCAGGGCACCAAGGGTTTTTGCCGTGTTGAATCCCCTGAAGGTGGTGATCACCAACTATCAGGAGGGTAAGACAGAAAATGTAGAACTTATAAACAATCCCGAGGATGAAAGCATGGGAAGCAGGACTATCCCTTTCAGCCGCGAGCTTTATATTGAGCAGGAAGATTTCATGGAGAATCCTCCCCACAAGTTTTTCAGGCTTGCTCCCGGAAAGGAAGTCAGGCTGAAGGGCGCCTATATAATAAAATGCACCGGTTTGGAGAAGGATGCCGCCGGCAATGTAACGGAGGTAAGATGTACCTATGATCCCGAAACGCGGAGCGGTGCTTCATTGGCGGACAGGAAGGTTAAAGCAACCCTTCACTGGGTATCGGCAGAGCATGCCATAGATGCCGAAGTCAGGCTTTACGACAGGCTTTTCAACACAGAGGATCCGGCAGGTCAGAAGGATGAGGACTACAGGAAATTCCTCAATCCCGACTCCCTGAAAGTCCTTCGCGGCTGCAAGGCCGAGCCCTCGCTTGCCACAGCCAGACCGCTTGATAAATTCCAGTTCCAGAGGCTCGGGTATTTCTGTGTAGATCCTGACTCAACGAGTGACAATCTTGTCTTTAACCGCACTGTAGGTCTGAGGGACACCTGGGCAAAGCTGAATAAATAGTCTTGAGGTCTTGATCAAACGGTATGTGCGTGCGGTTCGAGGTTAAGCGTTTAGTGTTCAGTGTTCAGCGTTTAGACTAAAAGACAGCGAAGCGTAAAGACAGCGCAGCATAAAGACAGCTCCCGAAGGGAGCATGACTTAAAAGACCCTTAGCTTAGCGCACGTCGGATTTTCGCCCTAACATTGACAAATCAGCAAAAAAAACGCCACATTTTTTCAGAATTATGCACTACATTTGATGTATATAATTTAAATTACGGTTTAATTGAAGCTAAATACTTACAAATAATCAAGATCTACGTTTAACAATAAAAACAAAAATCAGAACCCAACATGTATCAAATGCACAACCATGTATTTATTAGATTTTCAGTCGTGTGGGTTCCCTGTCTGCTACAGGCATCATACCATTAAAATAAAATTATATACGGATGAAAACCATTACAAAACTTTCAGTAGTAGTATTGCTGGCAGCGCTAAGTTTTGATTGCTGGTCACAGATTGGAGTAACAAGCTATTCCATTTATTCCCTTGGGATAAACACAAGTCAGAACAGACCTGTGAGTGGAGAATTGAAAATTTTTACAAACAGATTGATTGAGGAAGTTCTTACAGAGGCTGACCTCTTCTACAATTTCAAGGCACGTCCTTATCACAGATTTTCTGTCGGAGTGGGACTCAATGTAGGGCTGTTTCGCGATTTTGACATTGTAAACGCGATAACTGTACCGTTCCAGCTTGAGATATTCCCCCTGCAGGAGTTCAAAAGATTATCTCTTGTGTTTGAACTGACACCGGAATTTATTATTGAGTACGATTCGAATCTCCGGAGTTTATGGGGAATCAGATACTCTTTCGGAGAAAACAAATAGATTTGAACATAATCATCGGTGCATCAGGATATACAGGCGCACATCCGATCAGATGCAAGGGCAAAACAGTAATAAATTCCCCCGTTTGAGCGGGCAGGCATCATACTTTTAAAATAAAATTATATACGAATGAAAAAAATACATGATGGTGCGGTTTCTTTCCGGAAAAAGGATTTTGAAGCACACAAAAGTTTATTTGGTGACTTAAGCAAAACGCAAAAACCTCATTCAGTTTTTATTGGATGTTCCGATTCCCGTTTGGTGCCTTCGCTTATAACTTCCACTATGCCAGGTGAGTTATTTATAATACGCAGCGTTGCAAACATAATTCCCCCTTATAAAAAAGGAGTTAACTATCCGGCTATCAGTTCGGCTATAGAATACGCTGTTCTGGCCCTGGAAATTTCAAATATTATTGTTTGCGGGCACTCAAATTGCGGAGGTTGTGGCGCTTTGTACAAAAGCGAAGAGGAAATGAAGGATTTGCCTCATACCAACCTTTGGCTCGAATTATCACGTCCGGTAAAAAACAAAGTAATGCAAATGATTCCTAATGCCACTGAAGCCGAACGGGAATGGATGACTGAACAAATGAATGTAGTGCAGCAAATAAGTCATTTGCTTACTTATCCATATGTACTTGAACGTTACAACAATAACAAGTTAACTATTTACGGCTGGTATTATGTAATTGAAACAGGCGAAATTTATAACTATGACGTTGATAAAGGTTATTTTGAATTGATTGATGACCCCAAATAATCAATAAAAATATTCCAAAAGCCTGCGATTAATCTTTCACGTATTGAGTTCCTGTCTTGTTTGTCAGTGAATCAACATTGTCACTAAAAAAGCAACAGCTCACTCATAACATCCACCAGATAACCTGCCGACTGCAGGCTCTTCTCAGAAACTGTACCGGATCCCTGTCAATGCTTCCGACACCTCCCACAGTCTGGCAGAGATGTCTGGCTTGTACAGCCTTGCCGGGTCATTGGAAAGAACCGGATACCCCCTGGTATTACCCGGGCCCTCGGGAACGATATACTCACCTCCCCTGAGATCAGGATGAGTGGCAGCGTAGAGTGTTGGCAACGCTCCCATTGAGACAGGCTGGGCCACTAACCGCAGGAGTGCCTTCATAACCCTGCCGGTCTCTCTTTCCTTGCCGCGGGAGAGGAGATTTGTTGCACTGATACCCGGATGGCAGGCAACACTGATGGTTGATGACCCGGCGCTCTCAAGCCTGTTCTGCAGCTCAATGGCGAACATAAGATTGGCAAGTTTGCTCTGGCGGTAAAACTTCATGGACCTGTATCCTTTTGAAGCGTCCAGGTTGTCAAAGTGGATATTTCCCTTCCTTGCGGCTATGCTGCTGATGGAGACAATACGTGACGACGGTGTGTTCATCAGCACCGGCAGCAACTGACCGGTCAGTGCAAAATGGCCGAGATGGTTCGTACCAAACTGAAGTTCAAAGCCATCCTTTGTCCTTCTATATGGTGTGATCATCACACCGGCATTGTTGATCAGTACATCAAGCTTGTCATAACGGGATATAAACCCTTCAGCAAATCTCTTTACCGATTCAAGATCCGCCAGGTCGAGGACCATCACAGCCACAGACTGTGATCCGTTCATGGCCCTGATCTCTGCAGCAGCCTTTTCCCCTTTTTCCCTGTTCCTTACTGCAAGAACCACCTCTGCTCCCTTTGATACCAGAACTCCGGCTGCCTCTAAACCTATCCCGTGTGATGATCCGGTAATCACTATCCTCTTTCCGTTAAGATCTCCAATATTTCCGGTAGTCCATTTATTCATGCCAGTTCTTCAAAAGTATAAAAGCAGCCTCGGGCTGAAAACCTGCCGTAAATATAAGGCAAATCATCAATTTGAACCAGTTTCTGAGACCGGACTTGTTTTTATGAAATAGGGTGGAACCTGGGTTGAAGATTCTACAAGGGGGAAGTTCATTTCCCTGATCCTGATAAGAGATCTTTCATGGGTGTTACGAAAAAACCCCACCAACATGAAAATCATTCTTCCAAAGTCGTCAGTATTGATACTTTAACCTGACCCGGGAGAAAGGGTTGTTTTTAAGACTATTAAGGATATTTGGAGGCTAAGACACACGTCAATCTTTCAGGCAGCGAACTGAAAATCCCAGATTCTTCGAAGATCCTAAATACCCATATTCTATAGAACTTTCATCATAATTCATTTGAAAAGAATGAATCGTATTTGAAGAATAGTCATTTGATGTCCACCAAAAGCCTGCCCAATTTTTACCATTGAAATCGTAACTTCCAGTCTCCTGGCGAAATCCTCCCGGGAGGGCCGAAAATCCAGTTTCATTAGTGGCAACATTAGGATGATGCCATAGACCATTTCCACCCTCAATCGTGCCGGTAGCTTTAAGCTTACCGCCTGCAACAGATTTTCCGCCTAAAAAGGTAATCAGTTCAGCCCATTCAGTATCTGTTGGTACATGCCAGCCTTTGGGACATAGTTTACCAGTATTTACCGTATACCAATTATAAAGAGCCCCGAAAGATTCCTTGTTGGTTATATCATTGTCGAACCAACAATAAGCTTCTGATATTGCATTCCTCCATTCGGTCTTATCAGTAATTAGATGCATGGAGGAACCGTCATTGTACTTGGTCGTTTTCAGGTTTTCCTTTAACCAGACCTGTGTTCCGATGGTCACAGTCTGGTAAATATTGCCATCGCCGTCCTTAACGATTGAATCATCATCATCCTTTTTACAGCCACTTGCAACTATTACAAATATTAGAGTCACGAGCAGGATCGTACAAATCTGTTGCTTCTTTTTCATCCGCATATAATTTCGATTTTAATGGTATGATGGAAACCACATGTTTGAAAATTATACACATACGTGTTTGTGTACGCAATACATGTGGGTTTCATACGAGACAAGGTTTTAGGGTTAGTATCAAGGTGGTTAATAAAAGCTTCAACATATTTCTATAACCATTGATCCTGTCTAATTTATGAAAAAAATTAAATATCCGATACCTTATTTACAATAAATTAATTCAAGTTGCTACTTATAGAAACTTCTCATTTATGGAGAAAACGAGGATAAAAAGAATCACTTTCATAAAAAAACTGTCTGCTGTTACTGCATGAATGCACTTTGAAATAGGGGAACTATCGGGAAAACAACTGATATAAAAATAAAAACCACTGGTTTACAGTGGTTTAATTATTAGCTTTGAGGTCGGTAGCGGATTCGAACCGCTGTACCTGGTTTTGCAGACCAGTGCCTAACCGCTCGGCAAACCGACCATTACTGATCTGTAAAAATAACAAAAATTTATATTATCCAATAAAGCCTGAGAAATACAAATGCCCCGGCTTAATACAAAGCCGGCAGACAGGTAACCTTTTATTCTCATAAGCTTAAGTGATATACATAAAGCGGGATAAGTATCCGGATCTGAGAAATCAATTTTCTCATATGATAGTAATGAATCTTAACTGCTTTTTCCTCATGATTGATGGAAGATTTTCATCCGCATATAAATTTATTTTAATGGTCTGATGGAAGCACACATGTTTGAAAATTATATACATACGTATTTGTGTATTTATACATGTGGGTTTCAGCAGATTATATCTGAGATTTTTACAAAGAAAAGGGCTGTCGTAAAAGTCTTATATTCCGGATCATGACTTTCCGACAGCCCCTGTTAGGACTGTTAATTCAGGCCAGGGGTTTTCTAATTGACATAGAATATATTATGGTAAGGGAGCCCCTTCTCCCGCAGCCACCAGCGCAAAGCTTTGGCTATCTTTCTTCTCCTGAGCAAAACAGTACCTGTCTCTGATGATGTTATCTGGTATAATGTTTTCACGATTCTATTTTTATTGGTTGTTAACTATTGGATAAATGGCAGCGTATAGATTATCCTTATGCTCTGAGTTCTGCATTTTCTCCACGGGTTTGGGCATAAAAATATGTCAACCCGTTTATTTCAGTCATATTGATGACTTTGAAGCCATTCAGGCTAAGCAGTTCGAAGGCCTCATCCCTGTTGATATAGTGGTCAGTTTTTGAGTCAAGGAAATTCCTGAACCTGTTGAGCAAAACCGACGGCTGATAGAAATAAATTTTGTGGTTCCTGCTCAGTTTTTTGCTGTCTGAAAAACATCCTATAAAATTTGACCCTGGCTGCATGACCTTGTAAAGGTTGTGCAGGAACTTGTCAAGATGCTTTATGTTATTGAGTTTATTGAGGTTAATAAGCGATTTTACGCTCCTCATGTCACTCTCGTCATAGTAATAGTGCTGGTTCGGAGAAATCACTATGAATTCTGAATCCTCTGGGAAGCCATTACTTTTAATATAGTTATAGAAGTTACCGCCAGTTTTGGCTATAAGATTTGCCAAAGCCGGGCTTAAATTACTTACGCCGGATGCTTTCTGCCTGACCGGGGCTGTCTCGGCAATGTTGTTAAGTAAATCAAGGGGTCTGTTAATTGCTGATACGTTTTCCATCACATTAAGTTTTAGATTATATGTTAAAATTAATGCTGGAAGACGATCGTGTCAAGACGCTAATGCCCATGTAGTGGACAAATGCGTGTGTATATAAAATGTTTGGTGGATGAAATCAGGCAGCTTGTTTACGGGTAGTTACCCCTTGTAACAAATAAATGGCCTTTCGTCAAAATCAGGCTCATATTTACTAAAAGTAATGAATACTGCCGGGCTTTCATGTTTGCCAAATGTGTAAAGCACACATTGACAATCAAATATAAATGAGAACATGATTTTTTTCGCCGGGAAGCCCGATTTTGACGAAGGGAGGAATAAATGGGATTAAAAATGTCAAAAAAGGGCATTTTCGGGTCTTATAAGGATGAAGAAAATGCTGCCGGACGTCAGATCAGGGATCAATTCTTAGGAAAACAGATTAAAAAACACAGCAGATTCTATGTTTTTTCGGAATATTTTGATTGAAGTTTATTCGATTCGAAAACGGGCTTGTTGTCAGGGAAGCCCGTAGCTTTTATCATGGCTTTTACATGAATTATTGCGACCATTTTTGCGGAGTACGGTCCCACCGGTGCTTTTCAAGCTCCTTCATCAGATGAGGATCAAGCAGACCGGCGTCACTGGCAGCCATGTTGGATCGTACGTGGATGCTTTTACGCATACCTGGTATGATAGTGCTCACCGTCGATTCTCCGAGGATGAACCTCAAAGCCATTTCGGGCATGGACATACCTTCCGGAAGGAGCGGTTTAAGTTTGTCAACATGCTCCACGGTGGGGATAAGGTTTTCAGGTACGAAATAGGTATTTCTCCAGTCCCCGTCAGGCCACCTGCTCTCCCTGGTAAGGGTACCGGTGAGAGATCCCTCATCGAACGGGACTCTCGCAATTACTCCCACATTCATCGCCCGGCAGGCGGGAAAGAGTTCATCTTTGGGATTCTGGTCGAAGATGTTATATATGACCTGAACTGAATCGATAAATCCGCTTTTTACAGCCCTGATGCCATTCCATGGTTCCCATCTGTTTATGCTTATCCCAATGGCATGAAACAAACCCTGCTCTTTGAGGTCAAGCATTTTGCCCATAGCCCTGTCGTCATCAAGCCAGTGGTCTTCCCATGTGTGAAACTGCATAAGGTCAAATGAATCAAGCCCTGCATTTTCCAGACTTCTTTCCACATACTCAGCTATATGGTCAGGAGGGAAGCAATCATCGAGTGAATATTCCCTCTTACTGGGCCATTCGAAATTTTTAGGCGGTATTTTGGTTGCTGTGTACAGCTTTTTGCCCTTGTTTGCCCTTACAAGCTCGCCCAGCAGCCTTTCACTCTTTCCGGCTCCGTAACCCCAGGCAGTGTCAAAGAAAGTGCATCCCAGATCAACGGCCAGCTGAAGCGAACGGAACGATTCTTCGTCGTTGGAACCGGTCCACCCTGCCATTCCCCACATTCCATAGCCAATTTCACTTACTTCAAAGCTCGTCCTTCCAAGTTTCCTATATATCATCAGTATATAATTTTGATTTCAATGGTCTGATGGAACCGCACATGATTTAAAATTATATTCATTACGTGTTTGTGTTTGAATTCAATCATGTGGGTTTCATTCCTGTTATTTTTTAAGTTAAATGTTTAAACATAGTATAAAAATACTGATTTATTATTTCCTGTGACATATTATCTGGTGTCTGCAGTAAAAAACGAGTTGCAACGATCATTAGAATTACAGGAACATTCTATTCCCCCCAACCCTGACTAATTAATTGCATTTTGATTTTTTTCTGTATAACTTCATAAGCTGAATATTTATCATATTTGTTATAATTATCTAGGAGTAAGAAAGACAAGAAATGAAAAAAGGAAAATTAACTAGACGTCAGGTTATTGCAACCACTTCAGCAGGAATCATCGGATCGATGCTAAACCTGTCATTCCGGCCTTTTGAAATAAGCAGCAGCACTCAGCTTAAAAAGCTTGCTATAAAGGGAGGAGAAAAAGTCCGTAAAAAATCATGGCCTGACTGGCCTGTATGGGATCAGACAGCCGAACCCGGTATTATTGATATGCTGCGGACAGGGCGCTGGTGGCGGGGAGAAGGTGAGCATGTTGTGGAATTTGAAAAGCGTTACGCTGCGCTTATGGGAGCAAAGAGATGCCTTGCCACGGCAAGCGGTACCACAGCGCTGGTGATAGCTCTTGATGTACTGGGAGTCGATGCGGGAGATGAGGTACTGGTATCTCCATATACCTTCATTGCCACTTACAATGCAATATTTTCCCATAAGGCCCTTCCGGTATTCGTAGACAGCGATCCCGAAACTTTCCTTATTAATCCGGCAAAAATAGAGGAACGGATAACCGACAGGACAGTTGCCATTGTTCCTGTCCACATCTACGGCCTTCCCGCTGATATGGACACCATTAACACAATAGCCCGGAAACATAACCTTAAAGTTATCGAGGACGCCTGCCAGGCATGGCTGGCAGAATACAGGGGCAAAAAACTAGGAACACTGGGCGACCTGGGATGTTTCAGCTTCCAGAATTCAAAACACCTTCCTTCCGGCGAAGGCGGGGCAATAATTGGCAATGATGAGGACATTATGGACAGATGCAATTCATACCATAACTGCGGACGTCCGTTTGGGAATATGAAAACTGGTTCGGGATATCCTTACAGGGGAATGAACTACAGGATGCAGCAGTCCCAGGCCCTGATACTCATGTCGCAGATGAAAAGAATTGAGAAGGATAACGATATCCGCCTTGCAAACGCTCTCTATCTTGACAAGAAACTGAAGGATATACCGGGGATTGTTCCCTACAAGCCTGCCAGCGGAGCCACAAGAGCAGTGTATCATCTTTATCCTTTCCGCTATATCAAGGAGCAGTTCAACAATGTGCCAAAACAGAGGTTTATTGAAGCTCTCAATGCAGAAGGAATACCCTGCGCAGGAGGATATGGCAAGCAGAACAAGGATGGTCTTATGGAAGAAGCACTGACTTCAAGGGGATACAAGAGACTCTTCTCTGAAGCAAGGCTTAAGCAATGGCGCGAACAGAATGTTCTTCCCGGCAACGACCAGTTGTGCGACGAGGCTGTTACTTTCTACCAGAGTATACTCCTGGGATCAAGGGCTGATATGGACGATATAGTAAATGCTATAACAAAGATTTATCAGAACAGGGACTCTCTGGCTTAGTATTTTATTAATATATTAATTATTAAACATTTTATGAGAATCAGTGTATTAACTCTTCTCACGGGTATACTTTTGTTGTCGGTCGTTTCCTGCAACCGGAAAACCGATTGCCCTGTTCTTTTAAAACAGATTGAAAAAGAGTTAATTGCAGGCAATCTTAAAAATGTCAGTGCCTTTGCAGACTCGCTGAAAAAAGCCTGTCCGGACGATTTACGGCTGGTAACGAAGGCTGATTCGCTTTCACAGATTGCTGAAAGGATAGCCCTTGACTTCAGTCTTTCGGAAACCGAAGCAACAGAACGGCTTAAGACAGTAACAGGGGGTTACGATGAAAAGGAGAAAATGTTGTGGGAAAAACTTGGCTGGCTTGAATTCAGGATCATCAACGGGGAAAAAAGGTATTTCAACAGGGCTCCTACAAATCTTTTGCGGATAAAGAACTTTAACCTCAACAGGCCCTATTGCGACTCCCTTGATTTTGCTGATCAGAAATTAGTTTTTCGCAGGAAGCATACCAGGGCAGTGATGGAGACCTCCGGTGGAATGGCTGAACCTGTAATACCGGTTGAAATGATAGTCGATTATACCCTGATGGTCAACCCCGACGTGGTTCCGGAAGGAGAGATAGTACGATGCTGGCTGCCATGGCCTAAGGAAAACCACCCGAGACAGGGGAAGGTGAAGTTCATTTCGGCTTCCCATCAGGATTACAAAATAGCTCCCGATACAGTAACCCACCGCAGCATCTATATGGAAGCAAAGGCAGAAAAGGGATTACCGGTCATATTCAATGCGTCGTTCAGCTATCAGTCATCAGGACAATACTTTGATCCCGATTTGCTGAAGATAGAACCCTATGATAAAAGCAGTAGTCATTATCGTGAGTACACCTCAGAACAACTTCCTCATATATGCTTCACGGAAAATGTAAGAAAGCTTGCCGATTCCATCGCAGGCACAGAGGACAGGCCCCTTGAGATATTCAGGAGAATGTATATGTGGATAGAAGAGAATATTCCATGGGCAGGAGCGCTTGAATACTCAACCCACACAAATATTCCGGAGTATGTTATCAGAAACAGAAGGGGAGATTGCGGTATGCAGACTTTCCTGCTGATGTCGATGCTCAGGTACAAGGGCATACCGGTAAGATGGCAAAGTGGCTGGATGATGCCCCCCGGAGGCAAGAACCTCCACGACTGGTGCGAGGTCTATTTTGAAGGCCCCGGCTGGATTCCCGTGGATATATCTTATGGTCTGCAAATTTCAACCGACAGGAAACACCGTGAGTTTTATATGTCAGGCATTGACTCCTACAGGCTGATTGTAAATGAAGGCGTTGCAGGTTCGATGTGGCCGGAGAAAAAATTTCTGAGGAGTGACCCCCTTGATTTTCAGCGTGGAGAAGTGGAATGGAAAGGGGGAAACCTCTACTATGATAAATGGGATTATGAGATGCAGATAGAATATCTTTCCGCCGGAAAAGTAAGATCAGCCAGACCTGAATACCAGATGGCAGAACAGGACTGATTCCGGTACATGCCGGCAACATTGTTAGTAATTCATATATTATGATAAAATCGGACAGACGAACATTTTTTGTCACACTGGCTTTTATATGTTCATTCATATTGTTGATGATGACGGGATGCAGGAAACCCGTTACAGGATATCTGCAGGATGAAATAGATTCCATCTCTCTGCTCTATGCTCCTGACAAGCGTGAGGCTGTATTCGAAGCCGGCATCTATAGTAAGGGGAAGAATATGATCCTTAAAGGAGAAACTGATCTGCCTCAGGCCCGGGAGGCTGTGATCAGAATGCTTGATGAAAGGAAAATCTCCTTCATTGACAGCATGAGTCTTGTTCCTGATTATGAGCTGGTTGCTAAGCCATGGGGCGTCGTCAACGTCAGTGTGAGCATTTTGCGATCCTCTCCTTCGTATTCTTCGGAACAGGTATCGCAAACACTTATGGGAACGCCGGTAAAAATTCTCAAAAGTGAAAAGGGATGGTTCTTAATACAATCTCCCGACTATTATCTTGGGTGGGTTGACAACGATGCCATACAAACATTGAGTGATGAGGATTTCAATGAATGGAAGAACTCTCCCAGGTTATTTTATCTGAAGAAAACAGGCGAGGTGTTCAGGGACCCCTCGTCGGGAAGTGTAATATCGGATATTGTTGCTGGTTGCATTGTTGCGGTTAAGGGACAACAAGGGAAATTCTTCAGGATACAAATGCCTGATGGCAGGGAAGGATATCTTCCCGCCAATGAAGCTGTAAACCTTGATAATTGGCTTGACAGTACAGATCCGGTTCCGGAAAATCTGAGGAAAACTGCAGAATCATTAATGGGAATTCCTTACTGGTGGGGAGGAGCGTCAGTCAAGGGATGCGACTGCAGCGGGTTTGTAAAGACAGTATACTTCCTGAACGGAATCATCCTGGCACGGGATGCTTCCCTTCAGTACAGGCACGGTATAATGATGACAGCGGATGCCTGGCCTGATTCACTGATAATCGGAGACCTGCTGTTCTTCGGACGAACTGTTGACGGGAATCCCAGGGCCACTCACGTCGGAATGTATATAGGTGACTCAGAGTACATCCATTGTGCAGGTATGGTGAGGGTAAACAGCCTCGATTCTACCCGCGGCAATTTCAGCAGGAGCAGACTTGACACTTTTCTGGGGGCAAGGAGGATAGCAGGTACAGAATCCGGAAGAGGTACACAAAGGGTTTCAGAACATAATTGGTACAGATAAAGATCAATCAATGGATAAAAGAAGTTTTTTAAAGTGCAGCGGTGCAATTCTGGGAGGACTCATCTCAGGAAGTTCACTCCTGTCGTGCGCAGGACGTACGGGGGATAAATCAGTAAAGACTAAAAGTACAGGAAAGATGACACTCAGGTTCGAACCATACACGTTGCAGCTAAGGCATGCATTCACCCTTGCAACAAGTTCAAGGACAACTACCCCTGTGGTGCTGACAGAAATAGATTATGAGGGGATAACGGGTTTCGGAGAAGCTTCTATGCCCCCATATCTTGGTGAAAGCCACGAGTCGGTATTGAAATTCCTTTCCGGAGTCGACCTGACTCAGTTCGCTGATCCATTCCTGATAGAAGATATACTGGAATATGTCGACAAACTGATGCCGGGCAACTATGCAGCAAAAGCATCCATCGATATAGCGCTGCACGACCTCATTGGCAAACTGACAGGCCAGCCATGCTACAGGCTTTTCGGCCTTAATCCGGCAGATACTCCTCTTACCAGCTTCACCATCGGCCTCGATACGCCTGAGGTTGTAAAACAAAAGGTAGAGGAAGCAAGCCCCTATAAGGTGCTTAAAGTAAAACTTGGAAGGGATAACGACAGGGAGATGATTGAGGTAATAACTTCAATGACTGACAAGCCTCTTTGCGTTGATGTAAACCAGGGCTGGAAAGATAGAAACTACGCCCTGGAAATGGCTCATTGGCTTAAGGAAAAAGGAATTATATTCCTTGAGCAGCCCATGCCAAAAGAGATGTGTGATGACCTTGCCTGGCTTACCATGAATAGCCCGATTCCGATCATCGGGGATGAAGCGATACAAAATTCAGGTGATATTGTTAAGTACAGGGATGTTTATTCAGGAATTAATATTAAGCTTATGAAATGTGGAGGGCTTAATGCAGCACGGAAGATGTTCGACATGGCCAGGGCTTTCGGTATGAAAACAATGATCGGATGCATGACAGAAACATCCTGCGCTATCAGTGCCGCTGCTCAGCTTTCTCCGTTAACCGACTGGTGTGATCTGGATGGCAATCTGCTTATAAGCAACGATATTTTTGACGGGGTGAAAATAATCGAGGGTAAGGTCACACTTTCTGACAGGCCGGGAATAGGTGCGGAAAAAATTTCCTGAAGGTCAGATCTATAAAGACCTGTTAATCCTTCATGATTTTACAAACCTGTTCACGGGAAGCCGATCTGACCCTTATAAGGTATAATCCCCTGGGAAGGGGAGCTCCGTTGTCAGAGCATCCATCCCAGTAAACAGTAGCGATTCCCGGAGGATATACATTGCTGGCAAGATTTCGTACCGTTTGTCCTGCGAGGGAATATATCATGATGTTGACGTATTCCTGTGCAGGCAGTTCAAAAGTAATCCGGGTATAGTCTTTCACCGGATTGGGGGAAACGCGTATTTCTGTATTATGACCGGTCATAATATCCCTTATTTCAACAGGAATATTTTCCCTTACAATTGCTGTATCCATGTTGGTGATATGGATGTTATCGAACCAGAGGAGTTGTCCGGATGTTGAAGCTTCCTCAATACTGATTTCAAAACAATCGACGGATGACCAGTCATATTTGCCCTCCGGATTAAACCAGGTATTGTCGTCCCATGCACCGCTTTCATTCAGCGAGGCAAGAGGTATATGAACATTATGCCATTTGTTGTCCCATGATACAAGATAATCATTAACAGTTGCACCAATACGCCAGGGATGATCATCCGGGTCATCAGTATCTGTATCCCTGAAACGGATATCGAAACTTATTCCCGGTTTGTTGCCTCTTACCATTAAATTTATTGCATAGCCTTCATCCACAAGTGCCGAGAGATCCCTGTCGGGTATAAAGTCAAAGACCAGGGCGTTATACCGGCTGAATCCGTTCCAGAAAAGGCAATAATTCTGATTGTTTGGCAGGTTGTCAGAATAGAAGCTTACTGCTCCTGTGCTATAGGTCGCATCAGTGATCTTTTGTGCCACAAAATCAGTATATATCATGAATCCGGTTGAATCGGGTTTCCGGGAATAAGGAGTTTGTACGGGAACATTCAGTCCGAGCGACTCCAAAAGGTCAATATTGAGATCATGCCCGAACATTTCCCAGGAGTTTTTATTGAACAGGCCGAAACCACCTTTATAATCCCATATGGTCCATGGTATGTTATTTTCCTCAAGATACAGCTTTACGGTATTGTACCACAATACCCTGTCGTCAGGGGGACTGTTCGGGATAAAGACACCAAATTCTCCGCAGTAGATATTGACATCTCTGCTGTTTCTAAAGGATATGGCGTTATTGATCAGTGACCTGACCTTCTCAACATTACCCTGGGCAGGATAACTGTTGATATTGCTTTCAATCCATGTTCCTTTCAGGGCCGGAGGGCATGCAGGCATATCGGCTGAGGAATAGGGAAAAGGCACACCCGACAGGGGGACCATCGACGGGTTTACCCATGAAGCGCCCTGGTGGGTAAATATGAAAGGGTCATAAAAATGAAACGTATAAAGAAGATTATTATCAGTATAATGAGGGAGGTTTTTAAGCTCGGTGTATGTATTGTAACCCGATCCTCCCACAATTATCGTATGTTTTTTGTCGACAGCTCTTATGGCATTTATTGCCTGTTGCTGAATTTCGCCCCAGGTTGTTGATGATATACCGTGAGGCTCGTTAAGAATCTCATACAGGATGTATTCTGACCTGTCTTTGTAATGTGATGCCATCTGTGCCCATACTTTTACCAGGATGTTCACTATATTGGGTTGGGTATCGACGTTGGGGTCAAAACTGTGGTTGTCAATAACCAGGTACAGTTCAAGTTGTTCGCACCAGTCGGCAACTGAGTCGAGAAAGGACAGGAATAGCCTGTCAACATAATAATGTGGTTCTCCGGAAGTCATGGCATGCAGGTTCACGGGAAGCCGTACAACATCGCAACCAAGGCTTTTAATATCTGCCAGGTCTTTATGGGTGAATTTTGTGAACTGTATCTGTCCGGGGTAATCAACCTGGAACCATCCGGTAAGGTTTATTCCGCGGTTGAAGGGAGCCTGAGATGTAGCATTAAGCATCCATGAGAAGAAGGATACTGTCAGTATCAATTTTGTATTTGTCTTTATAAATGCTTTAATATATAACACGGCAAATTTTCTACGGGACTTATCAGCTAATATAGTTAAAATCATCTGATTGTAATCCTGAGGATTGTATCAGAATGTCAGATTGATATCTTTAATGACATTGTGGATTCCATCCACTTAAACCTTATTAAACAGAAGAATTTTTCCTGGTTTTTGCTGTCTGTATTATTCGTTTCAGGAGCTCTTCAGGCCGGAGGAAATCCCGCAGAAAAAACAGGTATCTGATTAAAGGCCTCCGGGAACTAAGGGGTTTTCAACCATTTGTCGAACCAGTCAAATGCTTCTTTCTGCATCGCAGCATCAAATTTATGAGGTCCGGGATAATATGAACACCTGTACATTTCGGCTGCATTTGCCTTTTGATATATCTCCTTAAGTATGCCGTCTGCTCTTTGCATTTCCGGAAGAGTGTATAAGTCATCCTCGGTATCGTTCAGGACCATGGTCGGAAGAGGAACCCTCAGTCCCAGTATTTCGGGAAAATCGAGCTCATTTGGAAGTAATGGCACATAAGTCATCCAGGTATGGGTAAAGGACTTATTCAGGAGGAAGTCTCTCCATGTTGTCATAAATCCCACACATACAGCACATTTTATCCTCTTGTCGAGGCCGCCTGTAAAGACGGTTCTCATGCCGCCGCCGGATAATCCTGCGCATCCTATCCGTTCGCTGTCGACATCATTTCTTGACCACAGGACATCGAGAGCTTTCAGGTCTTCAGCAAGGAAAACCCCCGGCCATGTTGTACCTGCGCTGAAGAGCGACTTGGCCATTATGTGCTCATGATCTGAAGCCCAGCGGTTGTAGGCTTCTATGTTCACAGGGTTTTCAGGGTCATCATCGCTGAGCCCCTGTCTGTGTGCAGGGGGAATATCCTGCATCATCACCCTTCTGCTGGCAAAGGGAAATGCATCGGAGACAAGTACCACATAACCCCTTTTGGCAATTTCATTTGCCCAGGCAAAGCCCTCATAGTATTCTTTCTGGTGACGGACCATCAACGGATGCTGTTTGTTGGATGTCCGCGTGATCTTTCTGGTTCCGAAATACTTGTTTCCGCCATGGTCGTGAAATGCAAGTATTCCCGGCAGGCGTCCACGGGAATTTTCGGGTTTCAGGACTATGGCTTCGGTGGGCCTTCCCCAGGGAAGCTGCCATCTGAGTTCCTCAATTCTCAATCCATCAAACGTGTATTCATTGATCATCACCACGTGAGGATTATCTCCGGGATCGGGTATGGCCAGCCTCTCTGCAAGACGCTTCTTTGCTGCTTTTTTCCATGTGTCAATTCTTTTCCAGTCCTTACGCCGGAATGATAATGCCGGCAGTTCCGTCTCTGTCAGCCCTGCGGCCCATGAGCCATAGGGTCCTATGAGATTGGCGCCGGTGTCTGAGGCATTTAATGTCATATCAGCTAATTTATTAAAGTTTGAGAAACCGCCGGAGCTGGCATCCTTAACCTCATTGAAAAGATAAGATCTGTTGTAAATACCAGATCCTGCAAGGCCTAAACCTGCAGCTCCGGCAATCCTGATAAAAGTCCTGCGGTCTTTTTTCACACGTAAATATATTAGTTAAACAATTATTATTCAATTCATTAATTTAATCAGTTAGGATATTTAAAATTTTCACACTCATGCTCGTAGCAATACTCTTTTGTCCTTAACTGATTAGGTCAGTTTCATCCTCGTTGTTTAATCGTACAGTAAAAATCGACCTTTTATTTATTCAGCTTACGCCGCTGTTAATTTTTCCAGTTGTTGCCTGTAATAGGCTATTAACCGATCCTTTTTAAAATTATTTAAATGGTCAGGCCCCAACTCTTTAAATTCAATTTTATCTCTAATAATAAAATATGTGGCTATTAATATTTTATGTCCCACCGCAATTATGGCTTTTTTCTTACCCCTTCGCCCTACAAGGCTTTTGTATTTGGCACTCAAGTAGGTATCTTTCGTTCTGGAAGCAGCCCAGCCACATTCTACCAAAAGGCTGCGCAAATATTTATTCCCGTAGGTGATGCGTCCGCTTTTGTTCTTGCCGGCTGTCTCATTGCTCCCAGGGCACATCCCTGCCCAGGATGCCAAATGGTTTTGGTCAGGGAATTGACCCATATCGACACCAACTTCTGCTATTATGCAAGTTGACCCTACTTTACCTACCCCGGGAATGCTTTCTAAAAGCTCCCGTTCAACTTTATAGGGTTCAATGCTAACTTCTATTTGAGTGTCAACCTCAGCAATGGTGCTTTCAATCCTCAAAATATTCCGCATAATAGTTTTTAACATAAAGCGGTGATGTGGGGTTACATAACCAGTTAAAGCTTCTTTTATGTCTTCCCGGCTGGATTTTACTTTCCCATGAACATATTGTAAAATATCTTCCGGACGATAACTTTCATGTTCCAAAATATGGTTGATGATTTTTGTTCCTGTTGCCCCAAAAACATCTTTCAAAACACTTGAAAGCTTTATATTGGCATCTTCAAGTATTTTCTGAAACCGATTCTTTTCTGCCGTGACCTGGTTGGTCAACTTTGTCTTATAACGGGTTAAGTCCCGAAGTTCCCTTATTGGGCGTTCAGGAATAAAACTACCCTTGAGCAAACCACTTAAAAGTAACTTTGCCAACCAACGACTGTCTTTTTTATCGCTTTTATGTCCGGGAACATTTTTTACATGTCTGGCGTTAACCAGTAAAATTTTAAAATCATCCCCAAGTATATTAAAAACAGGCTTCCAATAAACACTTGTGCTTTCCATGGCTACATGCGTAATCCCATTTTTTAATAACCATTCTTTCAATTTTATCAAAGAACTTGTAAATGCATTATAACTTTTTGTTTGCATTTTTATATCTTTGCCCAGGATGGTTGCCACTATTAAATCTTTGTGAACATCCATCCCGCAGCCGCGCTCAACGACTTGTTTAAATTCGATAACATCTTTTTTTTTCATAGCTCTTAGTGATTTTGTTTAACAACTCTAAAACTAAGAGCTTTTTTTGTACGCTCCAATTTACATGTCCTTTTGTTACTGCTCCTTCAAAATTAATTCCTCAGAAATGAGGGTTTCATCCGTATATAATTTTTATTTCAATGGTCGGATGGAACCGCACATGATTGATAATTATATTCATTACGTGTTTGTGTATGCAATACATGTGGGTTTCATCATAATATTATTTTGATTTTAATGGTATGATGGAACCACACATGATTGTGAAAATTATATTCATTACGTATTTGCGTTTGAATTCAATTATGTGGATTTCATACTAAAATAATATTTTTATGTTGCTGTATATTAAATAGTTAATGCAGTCCGTGATAGTCATTACATCCCTGTTGTCCTGCTTTTGCCATAATCACGCTTTCAGAGTGTGGGGACTCCGGACAGATTCTGTGTATTACTGGCTAATTTATGAAATCGCTGATTAATATTTACCTTAGTTGATTATTATTTCAGTTTAAAACCTGCCTGTTTTGTTGATATTTTCCTGATTTCGCATATGTCTGATTATATTTATGTTAAGAGGATTTTATGTCAGTAGTATATTGCATTTTAAAATCAGTTTGAGTAATTTTAAAAGATATATATTAATGAAACCCACATGAATTGCATACACAAACACGTATGTATGTAAATTTCAAACATGTAGGTTCCATCAAGGCATTGAAACAGATAATTATATACTGAAAAAATATGTAATTTAATACGTAATTAAATATGAGAAAAATATTCAGAATAGATTTGCTGACCTTGTCTGTATTGTTGCTTTTGGTATCATGCACAGGTGCTGAAGACCCTTCATCGCACGTTAATGTTTTCATTGGCACAGGAGGTCACGGGCATACATTTCCGGGAGCAACGGTGCCCTTCGGAATGGTACAACTGAGCCCCGATACCAGAATGGAAGGATGGGATGCCTGTTCAGGCTATCATGATTCCGACAGGACAATTATTGGTTTTTCACATACCCATCTGAGTGGAACGGGAATAGGTGATTACGGCGATATACTTTTTATGCCGGTATCTGGCAGGATCAGCCTCGTCAGGGGTGAAGAAAATGTGCCTGGCTCAGGTTACCGTTCAGCATTCTCAAAGGACAATGAAAAAGGATCACCGGGTTACTATTCTGTGAAGCTTGATGACTATGGCATTAATGTGGAACTTACAGCTACTGCCAGGGCTGGATTTCACAGGTATACATATCCGGCATCTGAAGAATCTGGTGTCATCATCGATCTGAATCATACCCTGCAGTATCATAAGAATCTGGCCCTGAAAATAAAGGTACTGAGCGATACCGAAATAGAAGGGCTGAAGGTTACACAAGGTTGGGCAAGATACCATCCCGTTTATTTCTATGCCAAATTCTCAAAACCTTTTACATGTAAAATTGCGGTTGATGATACTTACCAGGACAACCTTCAGGAAGCAGAGGGACAAAATATCAAAGCGGTTCTTTCATTTGCGACCTCAGACAACGAGCAGGTTCTGGCAAAGGTCGGAATCTCGTCAGTAGATTGTGAAGGAGCCAGAAACAATCTTGAAACTGAGATACCGGACTGGGATTTTGAAAAGGTCAGGAATGATGCAAGAGATACATGGAACAATGAACTGAGTAAAATAAAGGTTGAAGGAGGATCTGAAGATCAGAAGACTATCTTTTACACTGCCTTGTATCATTCATTTATCAGTCCGAATATTTTCTCCGATGCAGACGGGAGATACTTTGGCATGGACCATAAAATACATCAGTCAGACGAAATGGTGAATTACACTGTTTTCTCGCTGTGGGATACTTTCAGGGCAGCTCATCCATTGCTGACCCTTGTTAATCCTGCACGGGATGCTGAAATGATCCGTTCGCTGCTGAGAAAGTATGATGAGGGAGGATTGTTGCCGATGTGGGACCTGGCTTCCAACTATACCGGAACAATGATAGGCAATCATGCTATACCGGTTATTGTTGATGCTTACATGAAGGGGATCAGGGATTTCGATGTGGAGAAGGCATACCAGGCAATGATCAAATCGTCAGATTTCGATACGACAAATATCAATACTGATTCATACGACGTGCTGATGTCGTTGATGCCAATGGCGAAATTCTATAACAAAACCATCGGATTCATCCCCAGTGATAAAGATAATCAGTCTGTTGCCAAGGCTCTGGAGCTTGCCTATAACGACTGGTGTGTTGCACAGATGGCATTGGATCTGGGCAGGAAGGAAGATTTCGATCTGTATTCCGAAAGAGGTACCCGTTATAAAAAGTACTTTGATCCAAAAACCAGGTTCATGAGAGGTATAATGTCGACAGGTGAGTGGAGAACTCCTTTTGATCCAAGATTTTCTGATCATTCATATGCCGACTACGTTGAAGGAAATGCATGGCAGTGGACATGGTTTGTGCCACACGACGTTCCGGGTCTGATTGATCTTATGGGGGGAAGAGATAAATTTACAGAGAAGCTTGATTCTTTGTTTAGTGTTGACTCCGAAATAGTGGGAGAGAACAAGTCGGCAGATATTTCGGGATTGATAGGGCAATATGCCCATGGCAACGAACCCAGCCACCATATCACACATTTCTATAACTATGCCGGGGAACCATGGAAAACCCAGAAACTTGTAGATCAGATTCTCAACACGCTGTATTTCAATAATCCTGACGGATTGTCTGGCAATGAAGACTGCGGCCAGATGTCGGCATGGTATGTTCTGAACGCGATGGGATTCTATCAGGTTGCCCCGGGCGATCCTGCCTGGTCACTCGGCAGGCCGTTGTTTGAAAAGGTGACCGTTAACCTTGAGAATGGAAAGACTTTTACTGTTGAAACAATAAATAATTCACCGGAAAACATTTATATACAGAGTGCAGTCATGAATGGCACAGAACTGAAGAGCCCGTTTTTTGATCATAATGACATTGTAAACGGAGCACATCTTGTAATTACCATGGGCCCTGAACCATCGCCTTTTAAGGATGCTGAGAGTCATTAAGCAGATAAGATAATCTTAACAAACAATCAAATGGTCAATCACAAATCTAACAGCAATGCGTGGCATGTACCCGGATGTTCATGCTGTGGAGGGCACAGGAGTACCTGGCCCGGTGAAATAACGAGGAGGCAGTTCGTAAAAACAGCCGGTGCAGGTGCAATAGGCACCACAGCTTTATCGGGAATATTCTGGAAGACTTTTTCTGGAATTGACACAAGCACCAATAATATCAGGGATCGTAAACCATTGAAAGTTAAACCTATCCTCACATATGAAGTTCCGGTGCCCAGGGCACAGTCCAGCTGGAGACAATGGGGAGGAATCCAGACGGAAATGGATGCTGATACTGAATTAATTAAGATAAAAACAGAACTGGATAAACTCCGGTCAAGAGCCGATTTTCCCGTTGAATTCCTTGAGGTGAACAAGATTCGTAATAAAAATTCTCTTGCAGATTTAACAGACACCGCGTCAGCTGATGTGTTTCTTGTGTATGCAGCAGGAGGAGGCATGGATATTTTTGACACTCTAAACAAAACAGGAAAGGATATAATATTTTTCTGTCGGCATAAATCGGGCCCTGTGTATTTGTGGTATGAGATTATAAGTCCCAGGTTCTTAAGACAGCATACCGACAGGCTGGCTGTTACGGGGATAGATGAAAATGATGTGGTGATTGATAATCAGGATGAGATCTTGTGGAGATTAAGATCTCTTTGTGGCCTCAGAAACACCGTAAACTCAACTATTGTGGCTGTCGGTGGTCCGTCAGCCTGGGCTCAGCCTGAAGGTGTTGTTCCGGATCTGGTACGCAAAAAATTCGGACTCGACATAAAAACTGTCTCATATGATGAGTTTGGCAGGCTTATAACACAAGCCCGATCTGACAGATCTCTGGTTCGGGGGGCACGGGAAAGAGCAGAAAAGTATCTTGGGGAAAGCGGGATAAGCCTCGAAACAAAAAAAGAATATGTTGAAAATTGCTTTATTCTGGAGGATGTAATGATCAGGGTCATGGAAAAAGCCGGCAGCAAGGCAATAACGATAAATGGATGCATGGGAACAATAATGCCTTTATCGGAAACAACAGCCTGTCTTACGCTCACTCTTATCAATGATGCAGGATATCAGGCTTTTTGTGAGTCTGATTTTGTTGTAGTTCCAGCCGGAATTCTTTTGTCCAACATAACAGGGACTCCCGTCTTTCTTAACGATCCAACCTATCCGCATGATGGATTGATAACACTGGCTCATTGCACCGCTCCCCGGCGTATGGATGGGAAAAATCTGGCCCCGGCAAAACTGTTAACTCATTTTGAATCTGATTACGGAGCTGCACCTAAAGTAGAAATGCTTGTTGGACAGACCGTTACAAATATTATGCCTGATTTTGAATTTAAGAGGAATGTAGGCCTTCTGGGTAAAATAGTGGATAATCCTTTCCTGGACATTTGCCGGTCTCAGATTGATGTAGCTTTCAGCTGCAACAGCAAAAAAGTAGCTGAAGAAATGCCGGGTTTCCATTGGATAACAGCCTATGGTGACTATATGAAGGAGTATGGTTATGCCATAAATAAACTGGGAATCAAGTTTGAAGTTCTGACCTGAGAAGTGTACCTGCTGTATAAAAAGGATTAGTACACGGATTAATTAATACCGAAGCGGTAACTGAACTTGACAAGGAATATATTGTGTGGTATATTGTCGTCTCTGTCGAAAAGATTACTTAGATCATCCAGATTATCCATGCGTCCTGTTCTCCCGGAGCTGTTCCTGGCCTGGCTCCAGACAAGGTAAACAGATGAATTTCCTTCGTCAGGCTTTCTTGTTTTCTTATTGTGCCGAAGGTTGTAAAAATACTTATCTTAGCGTTAAATCATAATATTATGACAACAAGGCGATCATTTATTGTTAAAGCTGGCACTGCAATGGCTGCTGCCTTCATTGCTTCACCAGTCGTTTCAGGCGGGAAGCTGCCGGAAGAAAAGGCTCTCAGGGGTAAAAAGGTGCTTTTTGTCTGGGGAGGCTGGATGGGGCATGAACCCGATAAATGCAGGGATATTTTTGTACCATGGATGAAGGCCGAAGGAGCCGATGTGATAGTTTCCGACTCTTTGGATGCATACCTGAAATATGACCTTAAGAAGGACATTGACCTGGTGGTACAGGCATGGACAATGGGTCAGATTGAAGGGAATCAGGAGAATGCACTTCTGGAAGCAGTCAGGGGAGGTGTGGGGCTGGCAGGATGGCATGGAGGTCTGGGCGATTCGTTCAGGAACAATACTGAATACCAGTTTATGGTTGGCGGGCAATGGGTTGCTCATCCGGGTGGTGTTATCGATTACAGGGTCAATATAATCGATCATGATGATCCGTTAACAAAGGGATTATCGGATTTTGAAATGCATTCAGAACAGTATTACGTGCATGTCGATCCAAATGTGAAGGTTCTGGCAACCACAACATTCAACGGGCAGCATGCAGACTGGATAGACGGGAATATTGTACCTGTTGTGTGGAAAAAATATTATGGCAGAGGAAGGGTTTTCTACTCCTCACTGGGGCATGTTGCTGATGATTTCAAGGTTCCGCAGGCCCTTGAGATTCAGAAAAGAGGCATCATCTGGGCCAGTCAGAGTAAATACGAAACCCGTGAGGAATTGCTGCAGCCTGTTTACAAAAACCCGATCCGATAATCTGCAAAGGAGAGTAAACTACAAAACAAACCTTTAGTCATATTATCTGCGGGAATCCGCAGGATCATTTTTATGTTACTGATATTATCTGTGCAGTTTATCAATGGTTGTAGAGCCTGATAAACTCATAGGAATTTCCTGTATATTCAAGGAATCTGATGAAGTCCTTGCTTGAAACCACTAGAGATGCTGTATTGACATTTGGATGGAAGGCAAGTCTTTCTTCGTCTTTCAGAACCTCATCGATAAACAGGTGGACATGGTTTTCCCTGTCGTTTATCAGGCCGAAAGGAGAGACTGAGCCTGGCTCAACGCCAAGGTATTTTTTCAACCTCTTATCTGAAGCAAATGAAAGCTTGCCCTGCTTCAGCCTTTTTTCAAGATCATGGATATCAAGCTGGGCCATGTGTTCAAGTATTACAAGGTAATGCCTGTTTCCTTTGTGGTTGCGAAAGAAAATGTTTTTGCATCGTCCGCTGTTGTAATCTTTCCAATGAAGTTTTGCATCTTTAATGGTAGCCAGAGCGGGATGCTCATGATATTCAAAAGAAATTTCAAGTTCTTCAAGCAGGTCATAAAGTTCTTTCTGTCCTATCATGCCAAATATCAGTTAAAAAGGTTATAGTTTTCTTCATCAGGATTGAATCCATGATCCTCTGAGAGGTTTCCTTTCTTATATGCTTCCACAGCCAGCCTGTCACACAGCTCATTCTCAGGATTGTTGGCATGGCCTTTCACCCATACAAACCTTACATTGTGCCTACGGTAGACCTTCAGGAATCTTGTCCATAGATCGGGATTCTTTTTCTTTCGGAATGCTTTGGATTCCCATTGGAAAACCCAGCCTTTCTCAACAGAATCAGCCACATATCTTGAATCGGTATAAACAACAACGTTGCTGCCAGGGATTTTAAGTGCTTCAAGGCCTGTTATTACTGCAAGAAGCTCCATGCGATTATTTGTGGTAAGGCGGAAACCTTCGGATTTCTCCAGCCTGTGCCTGCCTGAAATAAGGACCACTCCATATCCCCCCGGACCAGGATTACCGCTTGAAGCTCCGTCGGTATAAATGGTTATCTCATTAGTCATGAGGCAGTGCAATTCCCGTGTTTGTCAGAAAGAGCTTTATAGCTATCGAGAGAAGAATAACTCCGAAAAATTTCTTGAGGATGTGCAGTCCTGAAGTCCCCAGCAATTTTTCAACCAGCGAAGTCATGCGGAGAACGGTATAAACAACGACCATATTGAGAATAAGGGCTATCAGGATATTGATAGTGTGATATTCTGCTTTGAGTGAAAGTATCGTTGTGATTGAGCCGGCACCGGCTATCAGGGGAAAAGCGATGGGGACAATCGATCCTCCCCCGGCATGGTCATGTCTGAATAATTCAATCCCAAGGACCATTTCTATCCCTATAAGGAATATTATAAAAGAGCCGGCAATGGCAAATGAACCTACATCAATGCCGAAAATACCGAGCAAGGGGCTTCCGATATAAAGAAATGCCAGAAAGATAATGAGTGAGACAACAGTGACCTTAAGAGGCTGGATGTTTCCCGCTTTTGCCTTAATGTCCAGAATGATAGGTATTGAGCCGGGAATATCAATAATGGCAAACAATACCATAAAAGCGGCAGCTATTTCAACAAAATTGATACTCATATGAGAGGAATTATATGTTCTGCAGAAAAAGTTTCTATTCTGCGATAGTCATTTCATCAATAAGGTGTTTAGCACCTGCATAAATGTCAATAACCCATAGCACATAGCGAATGTCGACCGAAATAGTTCTTTGAAGTTCCGGTTCGAAGGCTACATCTCCGCTCATGGCTTCCCAGTTTCCGTCAAATGCCAGTCCGATGAGTTCACCTTTTGCATTCAGTACGGGGCTGCCCGAATTGCCTCCGGTTATATCGTTGTCGGTGAGAAAGTTAACCGGCAAATAGCCCTCAGATGATGCATACCTGCCATATTCTTTCCTGTTGTGCAGGTCAATAAGTCTTTCAGGAAGGTCGAATTCATAGTCACCGGGCTTGTATTTTTCAATTACGCCTTTCAGTGTAGTATAATATTTGTAAGTTACACCGTCGCGGGGATCATAGTCACGAACCGTGCCATATGTCAGGCGCATTGTGAAATTGGCATCGGGATACAGTGTCTTTTCAGGTGTCATCTCCTTTAGCGCTGCAACCCACAACCTGTGACCCTCATTGTAATCATCATCGAACTTGCTGAGTTCGTCAGACACAAATTCGCTCATTTCATTTACCGAGGCAGCCATTTTCTGAACGGGATCGGCTTCAAGAGTTTTAAGAGATGGTTTTTCAAGGAATGCAATAAGCTTCTCTTGGCTTGAGAATACCGACTTCGAAAACATGTCATCCACATATTTTTCAACATTGCCCTTGAATTTCCTGTCGATTATCTCTTTAAAGAATGAAGGGTGATATTTTTCCGGCACATCTTTCCGGTACAGGTTGATCATAGCTATGGTAGATTTTTTATCAGTAGGTGGATTATAGTCCTTATAAAAAGATGAAGCATAATTTCTTAGCCATGAAGCCGCATTTGATATTCTCTGATGATCGCCCGTCTTAAGCGCATTGTGATAAAGCGATGACATCAGGTTGAATCTGACCAGTTCAGATCCCTGAAGGAAGCATTCGTTTATGTATTGCCGGGCATTTATGTACTCAGCCCTTCCCTGAACTGACGACCTGATTAGTTCCAGGGCATTGCCGTACATTGCCTGACGTTCCTTATCCGCCGTCACCCACCTGTTATACTGATCTTCAATTTCCTCCTTCCGGGCTTTGACATTAAGCTTCTCGAGTCCCTCTTTTTCTCCTATCGAGTTTTTCCAGTAGTTTGAAGAGCTGGAGTATTTTGAAGCATACTGTATGTTTACCTTCGGGTCATTCTGCATATCAGCCATCAGTATCTCCTGCCTGATACCCCTTATTTTTATCCTGTTGGGATCGGTAATACTCAAAAGCTCATTTACTTCATATGAAGTGGCATATCTTTCCGTGGAACCCGGATAGCCCATTATCATTGCAAAGTCACCCTTATTCAGATCTCTGACAGATACAGGAAGCCAGTGTTTCGGTTTCAATGGGATATTATCGGCTGCATAGGGGGCGGGTTTCCCGTCGGGCCCTGTATAGACGCGGAATATACTGAAGTCGCCGGTATGGCGGGGCCATTCCCAGTTGTCGGTATCGAATCCGAATTTCCCTATTGAGGATGGCGGAGCGCCAACAAAGCGGACGTCGCTATAGATTTCGTAAATGAGAAGATAGAAATAATTGCCTCCGTAGAAGGATGTTACTGTTGCCCTGATACCGTCGCCTGAAGCTGCATTTTCTTCAATTATGCCCCTGGCATTATTGATAACTGAGATCCTTTCTGTTTCACTCATCCCCGGTTTTACACTGGCAAGAACTTTATCGGTGACATCCTCAATACTTAACAGGAATGTTGCAGTAAGCCCGGGATTTGGCAGTTCCTGATCTCTCGTCATTGCCCAGTAGCCTTCTTTAAGATAATCATGTTCAACAGAACTGTGAGCTTGTATCTGTGAGTAGCCGCAATGATGATTGGTAAAAAGCAATCCTTCTGATGAGACTATTTCCCCGGTACATCCCCTTCCGAAAATTACAATGGCATCTTTGATGCTTGCCTTGTTTATACTGTAGATATCATCTGCCGAGAGCTTCAGGCCAAGCTCGGTCATCTTTCCTATATTCAGTTTCTCAATAAGCGGCAGAAGCCACATCCCCTCATCAGCCCTTACCTTCTGCCCGGCCACCAGAGTCGCAACAATTAAAATCGCAATAAACTTCCTCATAAATATACTTATATGTTACAATTCGAAGATTTTGGACAAAGATAGGTTTTTCCCCGCAAAACATTTGCATTAAAATGTTTAATGAGGCTGTTTCATAAGTACTTTGAGTCTTCCCTGAACAAATACTATGTATTGTCTCCGGGAAATTAAAAGTCCAGGTGAAGCTGTACCTCGAAGAGGTTGAAGGATCGGCGGTGGTACGGGGAAACCCCGTGTTTCATGATGGCATCCCTGTGAAAAGAAGTAGGATAGCCTTTGTTTTTGTTCCATCCGTACACAGGGAACTCAGAGTGCAGCTTATCCATATATTCGTCGCGGAAGGTTTTGGCCAGGACCGAAGCGGCAGCTATGGAATAGAACAATCCGTCACCCTTGACGATGGTCTTGTGACCTATGTCCGGGTATGGGAAAAAACTATTGCCGTCAATCAGGAGAAATCCGGGTTTTGTGCTTAATCCTTCAATGGCAAGATGCATTGCTTTTATTGAAGCTCTCAGAATATTGATCCTGTCTATCTCCTCGTTGTTTACAAAGGCAACGTTCCATGCCAGCGCCGAATTTATAATGTCTTCCCTGACGGCAAATCTTTGCCTGGCTGACAGCTTCTTTGAATCATTCAGTACCGGGTGCCGGAATTTTTTTGGCAGGATGACCGCCGCTGCAACAACCGGTCCGGCAAGGCAGCCCCTGCCTGCTTCATCACAACCTGCTTCCACAACATTGTTATAAAGATATGGTCTTAACACCTGCTTCCGGTTTTAAATCCTTTCATGACGTAAAATAAGAATTTATCCGGAGAGGATATTAACAATTTCTCATTTCATAATTTCATGAAGGTTTGAACAGTTATTTAACCATGATATGAACAGATAGTTAACATAGTTGTAAACATAATAAAGATGAGGATTCTGAAATAGTACGCAGTTTGGATATAAAGGCCTGACAGACAGGGTTGTGCTACTGTTTTGGTTGCTATGGTGTATTGTTGGGGGGAATGACATTTTGAGGAGAAATCAATTTGGATTAAATTTGCTGCAATATATTTCATACATGATAACATACGACCAGATAAAGGATTTATCGGAACGCCGTGATGCGTTGAGGAGGTATCTTTGACATTGATGCCAGACTGGAAAAAGTTAAAACAATGGAATTGCAGAGCCAGAAACCTGGTTTCTGGGATGATCCTAAAACAGCCGAGGACCTGCTAAGGCAGATATCTCAGGAGAAAAGCTGGATAAATGAATTTAACAGTGTAAATACCGGTGTGGAAGACTTGCTGGTGATTTATGATTTCTTCAGGGAAGAAGAAGCCCCGGAAGAGGATGTGGAAAATCAATTCGGGATATGCACCAGGCTCGTTGAAGATTTGGAAGTGCGCAACATGCTTCAGAAAGAGGAAGACAGGCTTGGCGCCATACTGAAAATCAATTCCGGAGCCGGAGGTACGGAAAGCAACGACTGGGCTTCGATGCTCATGAGGATGTATCTGAGATGGGCTGAAAGGAACAACCTTCAGGTAAAAGAACTTGACTTTCTTGCAGGTGATGAGGTGGGAATAAAATCTGTAACCCTTGAGATAAATGGGGAGTGGGCTTACGGATACCTGAAAAGCGAGAACGGCGTCCACCGCCTTGTGAGAATATCACCCTTCAATGCCCAGGGCAAGCGACAGACTACCTTTGCATCCGTATTTATCACCCCTCTGGTTGATGACAATATAGAAGTTGACATCAATCCTGCTGACATTACCTGGGAAACTTACCGGTCAAGCGGGGCCGGAGGACAGAATGTCAATAAAGTGGAAACAGCTGTCAGGCTAAGGCATCATCCCACTGGAATCGTTATTGAAAATCAGGAAACACGTTCCCAGTTGCATAACAAGGAAAATGCTCTGCGAATATTGAAATCCCAGCTATATGAAATGGAGCTGAGGAAAAAAAGAGAAGAACAGGCAAGGATTGAGGGCGAGAAAAAGAAAATAGAATGGGGTTCTCAGATACGGTCATATGTACTTCATCCATACAAAATGGTTAAGGATCTGAGGACTAATTTTGAAACCGGGAACGTCCAGGCTGTCCTTGACGGCGACCTTACACCTTTCATGAATGCATACCTTATGGAGTTCGCAGGCAAATAACTGCAACTTCTTTAAAGTGATTAATTTTATGTAAATACTGGTGATTATATTATTAATTACGAAGCAAAAATCAGGAGTATTTCATGCTGAAACCCACATGTAATGCATACACTAACACTTATGAATATAATTTTCAAACATGTGCGGTTCCATCCGACCATTAAAATAAATTATATTACGGATGAAACAAAGAAAGTTGTTTGAACAATTTCCTCCTGTTGCAACAAAGGAGTGGATGGACAGAATAACTTCTGACCTGAAAGGTGCCGACTTCAACAGGAAGCTTGTATGGAAAACAAATGAAGGCTTTGACGTACTTCCCTTCTACAGGAAGGAAAACATGCAGGAAATAAAGCATACCGGATATGTGTCGGAGTTGCGCAATTTCCGGCGTAAAGCTGATAATGCCGGGGAATTGGCGGGACCTGGCAACGAATGGTTGATCAGGCAGGATATTCATGTTGCTGATTATGAAAAAGCAAATATAAAAGCGCTTTCCGTTCTCGAAAAGGGAGCTGATTCTCTTGGCTTTTTGATTGATAATCCCACATCAGTTAGCGGAAAGAATTTTAAACTTCTTCTGGAAAATCTCCTGGATAAGAAACGAGAGATTAATTTCTTCTCAAACGGAAAGGCACAGGAGATACTTCAATTCATAAAAGAGAACAGCGAAAGCCAGGGAACTGATCTGTCTGAAGTAAGGGGATGCATCGAAACAGATCCCCTTGGCAGGCTCATGACAAACGGAACTCTCTGCATGCCGGTTGAAGACGGCTTAGACTATCTGGCAGCACTCGCCCAGGAATCATTGACCCTTCCCCGATACCGGATCCTTCAGGTTAATGGGGCCAGTTACTGCAATTCCGGAGCTGATGCAGTATCTGAACTTGCCTTCAGTATCTCGATGGGAGTCGAATACCTTGACCAGCTTACTGCCAGGGGACTCCGTGCCGGACAGGCAGCCTCGCGTATGCGTTTCAGTTTTGGCACGGGATCGGGTTATTTCATGGAAATAGCCAAGCTAAGGGCCGCAAGAATCCTCTGGTCTCTCGTTAGGAACGCTTATGACCCCGATGAAAAGGAATCATTCAGAATGGAGATCCATTGTTCTACAAGCAGATGGAATGCAACTGCTTATGATCCATATGTAAATATGCTGAGGACCCAGACCGAAGCTATGTCAGCGATTCTGGGAGGCACTGACTCCCTGACTGTCAATAATTATGATGCAGCATTTTCAGGTCCGGAAGAATTTTCGGAAAGGATAGCCCGCAACCAGCAGCTGATATTGAGGGAAGAAGCTTACTTCGATAAAGTTGCAGATCCCGCGGCAGGTTCCTATTATATTGAAAACCTGACAGCCCTGGTGGCAGATCATGCATGGAAACTGTTCCTTGAAACAGAGGAAAGGGGAGGCTTTCTGGAAGCGCTGAAACAAGGTTTTATTCAGGATAAGATAAAGGAAAAGGCGAATAAGCGTATCAGGGATGTATCAATGCGCAGGGAGATCCTTTTAGGAACAAATCTTTATCCGGCAGGTGACGATGAAAGTCGAAACGATAACGGTATTAACATTAAGTTCAGTGAGCCTGTTGAGGATAAGAACCTCGCAGTAACGCCTCTTAGGCCTGTAAGGGCTTCCGAGGAATTTGAAAAGCTCAGGATGGCTGTCAACAGATCGGGCAAAAAGCCGAAAGCATTCCTTTTGCCGGTAGGTGATAAGACTATGCGAAAGGCCAGGGCTCAGTTTTCGGCAGGTTTTTTTGCAAGCGGCGGGTATGAGGTCGTTGATAATGATGGATTTGACTCAGTATCAGAGGGAGTTGGATCAGCTCTTGATTCTGAAGCTGAGATAGTTGTTATTTGCAGTTCCGATGAGGATTATATGGAATATGGCCCAGAAATATACCGGGCCTTGAACGGCAGGGCTATGACGGTTATTGCAGGAAATCCCCCCGGCTCTGATGCTCTGAAGGAATACGGAATAGAAAACTTCATAAGTATAAGATCAGACGTTGTAGAGACATTGAGGTATTATAATTCAGTTCTTGGCATCAGTTAATCTATTTGTAAAATAATTATGAGACCTAAGTTCAGATATAGTGATCTCGGAAACCTGAATAAGGAAAAAGCCGGAATATGTCATGACAGGATTACGGGTGATGATGTCTGCTGGATAACTCCTGAGGGAATAAAAGTAAAAAACTGCTACACCTCAAAGGATATTGAAGGGTTCAATCATCTGGAATATGCAGCCGGCATCCCTCCGTATCTCCACGGGCCATATGCCGGAATGTATCCGATGCGTCCATGGACCGTAAGACAGTATGCAGGCTTTTCCACCGCTGAAGAATCCAATGCTTTTTACAGGCGGAATCTTGCCGCCGGGCAGAAGGGCCTTTCTGTTGCATTCGACCTGCCCACGCACAGGGGATACGATTCCGATCATGAACGTGTTGCCGGAGATGTAGGGAAGGCAGGCGTAGCAGTTGATTCGGTACTCGATATGAAAATTCTTTTTGACAGGATACCTCTCGGCAAAATGTCTGTTTCAATGACAATGAACGGAGCCGTGCTGCCGGTAATGGCTTTTTATATTGTTACAGCCATGGAGCAGGGAGTAAGGCTGGAAGATCTTAACGGAACAATACAGAACGACATTCTTAAGGAGTTCATGGTAAGGAATACCTATATATATCCGCCTGATTTTTCAATGAGGATTATTGCAGATATTTTCAGGTTCACTTCCTCAAAGATGCCAAAATTCAATTCCATAAGCATTTCCGGCTATCACATGCAGGAGGCAGGTGCTACATCAGACATTGAGCTCGCCTATACCCTGGCTGACGGCCTGGAATACCTCAGGACAGGCTTGCAGGCAGGACTTGATATTGATTCTTTTGCTCCGAGGCTTTCGTTTTTCTGGGCTATAGGGATGAATCACTTCATGGAGATAGCTAAGATGAGAGCTGCAAGAATGCTATGGGCTGAACTTGTCAGCGACTTCAAGCCGAAAAATCCAAAATCACTTGCTCTCAGAACTCACTGTCAGACATCGGGATGGAGTCTTACCGAACAGGATCCGTTCAATAATGTTGGACGCACCTGCATAGAAGCTATGGCAGCCGCTCTTGGGCATACACAAAGCCTGCATACCAATGCCCTGGATGAAGCCCTTGCCCTTCCTACCGACTTTTCGGCACGCATAGCAAGGAACACGCAGATTTATTTACAGGAAGAAACCAATATTTGCAGGGCTATTGATCCCTGGGCGGGCTCATATTATGTTGAAAACCTTACCCAAAATATTGCGGAGCTTGCCTGGAAGCATATAATGGAAATTGAAGATCTTGGCGGCATGACCAAAGCAATCGAGTCGGGCCTGCCGAAGATGAGAATTGAAGAAGCGGCAGCCCGCACCCAGGCACGTATCGACTCAGGCCGTCAGGTAATAGTCGGCAACAACAGGTACAGGCTGGAAAAGGAAGAACCCCTGGAAACACTTGAGGTTGATAATTCCGCAGTTCGTGATGCACAGATAAAAAGACTGGCCAGGCTCAGGGCAGAGAGAAATGAGCATGAATGCCGTGCAGCCCTCGATGCTTTGACAGAATGTGCCGGAACAGGAAAGGGGAATCTTCTTGAGCTGGCAGTGAACGCAGCATTAAAAAAAGCCAGTCTTGGCGAAATTTCTTACGCATGTGAAAAAATAGCAGGGAGGTATAAAGCAGTGATAAGAACAATATCAGGGGTTTATTCGTCGGAGTATAAGCACGACGAAAACTTCAGGAAAGCAAAGGAGCTTGTTGCCATATTCGCCGAAAAAGAAGGGCGCCAGCCCAGGATAATGATATCGAAGCTGGGACAGGATGGCCATGACAGGGGTGCAAAAGTCGTGTCAACAGGTTATGCTGACATTGGGTTTGATGTCGATATTGGTCCTCTTTTTCAAAGCCCTGCTGAAGCTGCAAGGCAGGCGGTGGAGAATGATGTCCATATCCTGGGAGTATCAAGCCTTGCAGCAGGTCATAAAACTCTCATTCCCGAGTTAATAGCGGAACTTGTGAAACTCGGCAGGGAAGACATCCTTGTCGTTGCCGGAGGAGTTATTCCTCCCCAGGATTATCAGTTTCTTTATAATGAAGGCGTTGCAGCTATTTTTGGCCCCGGAACCCCGGTTTCGAAGGCTGCAAGGGAGATACTTGAGATATTACTCCATACAGAAGAATAAAAATAATTATCTAAAGATGATTAACGCATCATCATTGCCAAACCGGAGCCTGTTTTCTGTGACCAGTGCAATCTGGTTTCTGATAATTTTACTTGTTCTTGATAACGGATGCAGGGCTCACAGGTTTTCTGCTGCCGACAGCCCATATTCAGAGGAAATATTCCTCGGAAACAATACCACTGATTTCTCTCAGCAGTCAACCTGGATACTGGGATATTTTGAACCGGGTCGCCTGTTTCAGCTACCTCATTCAGAATGGTACAAAAAAGGATTTGATAGTTATGAACCTGATCAGAAGTATATTGATCTGCTGAAAAAGGAAAGCAAGGAGAATATCTCGATTACGGTAGTCCTGGGAACATGGTGCCCCGACAGCAGACGTGAATTTCCGCGGTTTATGAGAATAATTGAAATTTCAGGATTCCCGTCGGAAAACATTACCCTGATCGGCACTGACGATCAAAAGGTGGCTCCCATTGGCGACTATGAGAGTCTTGGCATCCTCAGGGTGCCGACTTTCATATTTTACAGGAATAAAGTTGAAACCGGACGCATCATTGAGAATCCTTTGACGTCTTTAGAGCAGGACATGACAGAAATTCTTGACAGGGATGAATAACTTAAAAAAACAATATCATGGATGAAATAATTGATAATCCGACTCAAGCCAGTGAGAAGGCAGCTGGACGACCAGCCGGGCAAAGTCTGGGCATAGCAGCTCTTATAACAGGAATTGTTACATTTGTTCTTGCAGCAATACCCTGTGTGGGAATAATTGCTATCATCCCCGGGATTGTAGCAATCGTACTGGCCTCGGTGGGTTTGTCACAGACGGGCAAAAGCGGTTCTCCGCGCGGATTTCTGATAGCAGGGCTGGTGATAGCCATTGTGGCTTCGCTTATATCATTTTCCCAGATATTCGTCGCATTTGAGATAGCTAAAAAGGCTGAAGATAAATTTTCCGGAAAAATTGAGACCGTTATCAAGGACATTCAGGAGAATGTTCTCAAAGATATCGAGGATGCCAGCATATCAATCAAAGTTGAAAGCAATGGCGAAACG
Organism: Bacteroidales bacterium; assembly: GCA_040769065.1. GTDB lineage: Bacteria > Bacteroidota > Bacteroidia > Bacteroidales > VadinHA17 > LD21. Next base: position 1,937,963 of record JAXGLU010000001.1, on the reverse strand, counting down.
GTTGAAATAAATACCGAAACCAACAAAAGTGACCGCGTTAAGGTACTCGAAGAACTTGAGGAAGGATATGTTCAGGCTGATGACACAATCAAATAAGGATGTCAGGAATGATCGGGGGATTGAGCTTCCTTATGATCGTGAGCCCTGTGTTATTGTCAATTTTTCTCTCGCAGCGATTATAATACTTGTTTTTGTATATGCAGCTGTCTTTTCCCCCGACAGGAATGATTATCCCGTTGTATGCATCCATGAAAAGCTTACCGGAGAGCAATGTGCATCATGCGGCCTTTCTCACAGTTTCTCACTTATAGTCCGAGGCCGGATATCAGAAGCTCTCGACTGGAATCCATACGGGCTGAGGGTATTCCTGTTTTTCGCTCTTCAGCTTGTCATGAGAGTTGCATGCCTGGCATCGTATAGCAGAAATCCAGGAATAGGAAAAAAACTCATAATTCTGGATGTGTCAATTTCATCATTAATGTTCCTGGTTACTTTTATGCCCTTTCTGAAAAGTTTTTTGTTTTTCCTTTAGCATCATTCCCATTCATTAAGCAGGTCGTAGAGAAGGTGACTCTCAAATCCTTTTGAGAGCCCGAACCTGAGGAGCTTTCCTTTAAGATCAAATTTGTTCTTTGCTTTGATGAACCTGCTGTGAGCAGTAATTATTTCCCTTATCATTTCCATATACTCCTTATCATTTATCTCTTCAAGGGCAGATACGATTATATTTTCAGGGATTCCCTTGATCCTCAGCTGTGATGCTATCTTAATTTTTCCCCACTTATTATGCCTGAACCTGTCTCTCGTAAATGCCTTTGCATAACGATTGTCACTCAGGAAATTATCATGGATGAGCATTTCGATAATCCTCTCTGTACCGGTGTCATCGACTCCCCACTTGCTTAATTTGCTGCGTATATCTTTCGTGCAATTTTCACGGGCGGCACATAAAGCCATTGCTTTTTTCAAAGCGACCTCATTTAACTTATCATCACTCATTCTTATAACCTTTTACTATCCTGTCTTTACCGTTAATGTCTTTATATATTGCTGTTTCAGTATAGTTGTATGAACGAAGCAGATCAATCATATCACTGCCCATAGCTTCATTGATCTCGAAGTAAATTTTTCCTCCGTTGTCAAGCATTTCCCCTGCAAGCTTAAGTATAGCCTTGTAGAAAACGAGAGGGTCATCATCAGGAACAAATAAAGCTTCATGAGGTTCGAAGTCAAGAACGTTCTTCTTCATCACCTTCTTTTCGGAATTCCTCACATATGGCGGATTGCTGACTATTATATCCGCTTTGTTTGCGCTAAAGGCCTGAATATCAAAGACATTAGCCTGACAGAAAGAAGCCTTGACATTGTTAAGTTCTGCATTCCTGACAGCCAGTGATATTGCTTCCTGCGACAAATCAAATCCGGATATGCTTGCTTCTTTAAATTTTACAGCAAGGGCTATAGCAATGCATCCCGATCCGGTACAAGCATCGGTTAATTTCCCGCAGAATCCCCTGTTTTCATTTATAACAAGTTCGACAAGCTCTTCTGTTTCGGGACGCGGAATCAATACTGAGGGATTGACTTTTATCCTGCAGTCGTAGAATATAGTTTCCCCCAGGATATACTGCAGGGGTTCTCCGGTTTTCAGTCTTTCAGAGATTTCCTTTATTCTTGTTGCATGTTCCGTTGATACAACCGGAGTGCGGTCATCGATCAGGGCACGGATCCTGTCAATTTTGAGGACCGATATAATTACAATGCGGGTCAATGAAACGATTTCCTCTTGGGGATAAATGTTACCCAGTTCGTTCCTGAGATAGTTCCTGATATCTTTAATTGTTTGTAAATTACCAGCCATATGTCAAATTTAACATATTAACCACAATGGCGGAATCAGATGATGAAATATTCATGAGAAGGTGTATTGAACTTGCCTCAAAAGCTGAAGGGCTGACATATCCCAATCCGCTTGTCGGGTCGGTTATTACCTGTGAAGGGAGGATAATAGGGGAGGGTTATCATCTAAAGGCTGGAGCTCCACATGCCGAAGTTTGTGCAATAGCCTCGGTCGGGGAGAAGGAGCTGTTGAAAAAGTCAAATCTTTATGTAAATCTCGAGCCATGTTCACACTATGGCAGAACACCACCGTGTGCAGATCTTATTATATCGATGGGGATTCCGAGGGTTGTAGCAGGTACCACCGACACAAGCTCCGCGGTTTCAGGTTCCGGTTTTGCCAAACTTCGGTCCGCAGGATGTGAAGTTGTAACTGGTATACTTGAGGAGCAATGCAGGAGGATCAACAGGCGTTTCTTTACATTTCATGAGAAAAAACGGCCATATATTACCTTTAAGTGGGCTCAGAGTTCTGACGGATTTATCGATAAAGAAAGAATACCCGGTTCAGGTATTAAACCGGCATGGATCACAGGAGACTCTGAAAGGGTGCTCGTTCACAAATGGAGATCCGAGGAAGAAGCCATTCTTGTCGGAGCAAACACATTAAGGAATGACAGTCCAAGGCTTAATGTAAGAGAGTGGACCGGAGCCAATCCGCTTAAGATTGTACTTAGCAGATCAGGCCTTATTGATTGTTCTCTGATCCAGGCCCGGGATGAAGGACCGGTTGTTCTTTTCACCTCGAACCGTAAGGCTCTTTATCCCGGGGTGGAGACAGTGTTCCTTGAGGATTCAGACAGTGCAGCACTCAGGATTTCAGAGTATCTCTTCAACAGGGGCATTCAATCGTTGTTTATCGAAGGAGGAGCAAAAGTCATTGATCATTTCATTTCTGAAAATCTGTGGGATGAAGCGCGTATTTTCACAGGGAAAGCAATGTTCCATAAAGGAGTCAGAGCCCCCGAAATAGAAGGTACGGTTATCTTTCAGGAGACCTTTTCCGGGAGCAGCTATAAGCTCATTATAAAAAACCCTGAACCCTGAAGGCTGAATCCAGTTTTTTGCCGCTTAAGTCTCATATTTTGGCAATCCTTCTCGGATCGTCAATCCAGGTACTTTTGTTTGCCAGAGCTACCAGCACTTCGTTGGGTGTTTTGGCAATCTGCCAGATCCCTTTATGTTCGAGCCGCATAAAATTCCCTGCAACCATTTGATCAAGGAATGCAATGAAGGATCTGTAAAAACCGAGTGTGTTCAGGATGATCACGGGGCCCTTGAAAAGGCCGAGTTGTTTCAGCGTGATGGCTTCGGTAAGCTCTTCAAGGGTTCCAATGCCTCCGGGCAGTGCAACAACGGCATCAGCAAGTGAGAACATATTCCTTTTTCTTTCGCCCATGTCGGTTGTGATTATCATCTCGTTAATACCTTCATGGTCCCATCCCTCTTCCTTCATAAAGGAAGGTATTACTCCTGTTATGGAGCCGCCGTTCATCAGCACAGCATCTGCCAGAGTACCCATAAGTCCTATACCTCCTCCTCCGTAGATGACTTTTATCTTAGCTTTGGCCAGGAGGTATCCCAGTTCGGCTGCTGCCGCGGAATATCTTTTGTCAATGCGGCTGCTTGAGGATGCAAATACACATACAGTCATCAGGATTATAGAATTTAGGAACCCGGGACTTAGTCAGTTAATGATTCGGTATTATTGAAGAAGGCCATTTAACTTGTTGACATAATTTGCTTTAGGTGCAGCTCCTATCTGCTTGTCAACAATCTTGCCGTCCTTAAAGAAGAGCACGGTTGGAATATTCCTGATTCCAAATCTGGCAGTTACTGCGGTACTGCTGTCAATATCACATTTTGCTACCAGGGCTTTTCCTTCATATTCATTAGCCAGGTCCTCTATAACTGGAGCTATCATCCTGCAGGGGCCGCACCATTCAGCCCAGAAATCAACAACTACCGGTTTATCTGCTTTGAGAACGACTTCGTCAAAATTGCCGTCATTTACTTCTAATGCCATAATATTCTGATTTATATGTGTTTATTCCTATTTGTTTGCGTAAATATAACTATTAATTCAACTAAACTACCTGTTGCTTATTACCATCTGTTATCAGCAAGGTTACCCGTTTTTTCAAAGCCACTCAGTTAACCTTGAAATCGATTCCCGGATGGTCTTCAAGGTAGGCTAATAATCCGTTATTCAGCCTGACACGTATTGTACGCGAGAACATTGGAAGCGAAATCTTGTCCTCATTATCATAAAACAGGAAATGCAGTTCTGTTTCACCCATGTTTTCCTTCGCCAGTTCCAGCAGTTCATTTATCATTTCCCTGTTTATGAATTCCGGATTGACTTTCAGGGTAACTGACTTGATAAGTTCATCTTTTACACTTGAAAGAAGGTTGATAGATCTGATATTAAATTCCAGTTCCTCATTCCTGTATTTTCGCTTCTGCACTCTTCCCTTTACAAGGAGGTAATAGCCAACGTAAAAGAATTTGCTGTTATCGATATATTCTTTGTCGAAGAGTATAAATCTGAATGAGTCGGAATAATCCTGAAGGGTGAAGGATCCGTAAGGCTTCCCGTTCTTTGAGATTCCGTTTTTCACATCTGTTATCATTCCGGCCACTGTCACATCCCTTTCGAACCAGTTTTGCAGGTTTTGAAGGTCGGCCAGGGTGGCTGAGGTGAAAGTATTGATTTCCAGCTTGAAATCATCAAGGGGATGAGAAGACAGGTATATGCCTATAACTTCTTTTTCCCTGTTCAGTTTTTCGAGTTTGGGCCAGTCGGGGCATTCTGTTGGTTCTGGTTTGGCGATATAGAAATCTCCCGAGTCGCCGAAGAGGGTTTGCTGGCTTGACATCCGTATGGTTTTGGCATTATTGCCATATTTTATCAGGCTTTCAATAAAGCTTGTTCCCTTGGTATCAAGTGCAAAATACTGTGATCTTGAGATTTCCGGGAAGCAGTCGAAAGCACCAGCAACAGCCATTGCTTCAAGATTCTTCTTGTTAAGTGAATTGAGGTTAACTCTATCGACCAGGTCGTAGATACTACTATATAGGCCGTTTTGTTCTCTTTCCTCAATCAGCTGCAGAACGGCAGATTCTCCCACTCCTTTTATCGCTCCCAGTCCGAAACGGATATTCCCGTCCCTGTTAACCGTAAACTTAACATCACTCTCATTGACATCCGGGCTGAGCACTTCAATGCCCATCCTTCGGGTTTCGTCCATGTATGTAGTTATCTTTTTTATATCGTTTATGTTACGGCTCAGGACTGCAGCCATATATTCAGCAGGGTAATTGGCTTTAAGGTAACCTGTCTGAAAAGCAACCAGGGCATAGCAGGTTGAATGCGATTTATTGAAAGCGTAATGTGCAAAAGCTTCCCAGTCGGACCAGATCTTATTCACTATTTCCTCGTCATATCCTTTTTTATGGCATCCTTCCTGGAATTTAAGTTTCATTTCGTCCATTATGGACTTTTTCTTTTTTCCCATTGCTTTTCTAAGGGAATCGGCTTCTCCTTTTGTAAAGCCTGCCAGTTCCTGCGAAAGGAGCATCACCTGTTCCTGGTAAACGGTTATACCGTATGAATCCATAAGGTATTTTTCCATGACTGGCAGGGGGCAATCGATGGGTTCCTGACCGTGTTTCCTTCTGATGAACCGCGGGATATATTCCATAGGGCCCGGCCTGTAAAGGGCGTTCATTGCTATAAGGTCCTCGAACCTGTTCGGCTTGAGTTCCCGGAGGTATCTTCTCATCCCGGATGATTCGAACTGGAAAATCCCGGTTGTGTCACCATTGCTAAAAAGCTCGAAAGTTTTCTTATCGTCAAGTGGAAGGTTGTCAATATCTATTTCCACCTTTTTCGATTTCTTTATGTTTTCAACGGCATCTTTAATTATTGACAGTGTTTTAAGGCCGAGGAAATCCATTTTCAGCAGGCCAACATTCTCAACCTGTCTCCCGTCATATTGAGTGACATAAAGGTCAGTATCCTTGGCAGTGCAAAGAGGGATGTGGTTATCAAGGGCATCCTTGCCTATAATAATACCGCATGCATGAACACCGGTCTGTCTTATTGATCCTTCAAGCACCTCAGCATATTTGAGCGTTTGTGCTACAAGTTTGTTGGGGGATTCTTTTTCCTTCAGAAGTTCGGGCACTTCGGCATATGCCTGGGTAAGAGTAATTCCCGGCCTGTCGGGCACCATCTTGGCAAGCCTGTCGGCATCGGGAAGGGGCAGTTTTTGCACCCTGGCAACATCCCTTATGGCCATTTTTGCAGCCATCGTGCCAAAGGTGATGATGTGGGCAACCTTGTTATGGCCGTACTTGTTAACAACATATTTAAGGACATCTTCTCTGCCATCCTCATCGAAATCTATGTCAATATCGGGCATTGAGATCCTGTCAAGGTTAAGGAATCTTTCAAAAAGTAGTCCGTATTTAATCGGATCAATATCGGTGATTCTCAGGCAGAATGCTACTGCTGATCCGGCAGCTGATCCTCTTCCCGGTCCGACTGATACACCCATTTCTCTGGCTGCCCTAAGGAAATCCTGCACTATGAGAAAGTAACCGGGGAATCCCATTTTTGCAATGGTATCCAGTTCAAAATCGATCCTTTCTGTCTGTTCCTTTGTGAGCTCACCCCATCTTTCCCTTGCTCCCTCATAGGTAAGATGTCGCAGATATTCATTGTCACCTGTAAATTCCCCGGGAAGTTCAAAATCAGGCATAATGGGTTCATGATCAAGCTTGTATTTCCCGATCTTGGCCACAAGCTCTGTTACATTATCAACTGCTTCGGGGATATCGCTGAAGATAGCCCTCATTTCTTCCCCTGTTTTAAGGTACTCCTGCTTGGTGTACCTCAACCTGTCGGGATCGTCAATGTCTTTTCCAGTGTTGATGCAGATCAGCCGGTCGTGGGCTTCAGCATCTTCGGCATTAATGAAATGAACATCATTGGTGGCGATTATTTTGACATTGTATTTGGATGACAGCTTTTTGAATGCCTCAATCACTTTCTGCTGGTTTGGAAAAACTGTTCTGTCAGCATCAGGGTCATAGGTTTCGTGACGCTGGATCTCAAGATAAAAGTCGTCACCAAATATATCTAAGTATGACTGCAGAGCATTTTCTGCACCTTCCAGGCTTCCCTTTAATATTTCATCCTGTATTTCTCCGGCCAGGCATGCTGATGAAGCAATCAGACCTTCCTTAAACCGGGCAAGAAGTTCTTTATCAACCCGCGGTTTGTAATAAAAACCCTTTATCCAGGCGGTTGAAACAAGCTTGACAAGATTATTATATCCGGTCAGGTTTTTGGCAAGCAGTATCAGGTGGTCTCCGGAACGGTCTTCCTTGCCAGCAACTTCGCTGATTGAGCGTTTTGCCACGTACATCTCACAGCCTATAACAGGCTTAATGCCTTTTTTCAATGCAGCTGAGTGAAATTCCTTTGCCCCGAACATGTTGCCATGGTCGGTTATTGCAACGGCCTCCATGCCAAATGATTTGACCTTGTCGAGAAGCTGATTGATATTTGATGCTCCGTCGAGGATCGAGTATTGTGTATGTACATGAAGATGTGAAAAGCTATCCATGAACAACGAAAAAATCAGATTGCACACAAAAATAGACAAAAACGTTATATCAGAACATGGATGTTAATAACTGGTAATACTCGATTCTTTTGAGCGTAAAACCTTTGCTTTAGGCCAAAATGCGCTGTCGGGAAACCTTAAGCCTTGAACCTTTAATTTGCTTATGCTAACGGTTTGTCTGGATTGCTCTGACCCCTTGATTTTTAAACGTTGAGCCCCGGATAATTAAAATGTTGTTTGGTCAGGAAATTTATTATCTTTGCGCCACAATTTTTAAAATAGTTCACACAAAAGTTCAGAATTAATGGCAGTTAAGATCAGATTAGCCAGAAAAGGCCGCAAAAAAGTGGCCTACTACCACATTGTGGTAGCAGACAGCAGGTCGCCACGGGATGGCAGATATATTGAAAAGATCGGTACTTATAATCCGGTTACTAACCCCGCCACTATAGAAATAGATTTCGATAAAGCGCTGGGTTGGCTGCAGAATGGCGCACTGCCAACAGAAACATGCAGGGCTATCCTTTCATATAAAGGTGTGCTGATGAAAAAACATCTCCTGGAGGGGATTAAAAAGGGAGCTTTCGATGAAGCTGAAGCTACACGGCGTTTTGAGGAATGGATGAAACAGAAAGAGGCCAAGATTGAAGCAAAGAAATCAGGCCTTGAGAAGAAAAAGGAAGAGGAGTTAGATGAACGCCTTTCTGCTGAAAAGAAAATCAATGAGGCAAGAGCTGCTATGCTGGCTAAAAAGCAGGCCGATCTTGCAGCCAAAGCGGAAGCTGAAAAACAGCAGGAAGAAACTGCTGCCGATGCACCTCAAACAGAAGAAACAGTCAGCAGTGCTCCGGACGAAAGTGCAGAAAATGCCGATTCAAAACCTGAAGAGAAAGCCGAGGAATAGGAAATACTCTCTTTGTCAGGGATAAATGATCTGATGATTCGCGGAGATCAGATATTGCTCGGACAGATTGTTAAAGTCGCAAATTACGACGGAACAGTTATTGTCAAGCTGTTACAACAATTTACAGATATTCTTAGTTATTCAGCACCCCTTTTTATTGAAACAGAAGGGAAACTGGTTCCTTTCTTTGTTTCTGAATATGAATTTTCAGGCACGGATACATTAAGAGTTAAATTTGACGGTTACGAATCAGATACCAAAGTCAGCGAGTTTGTTGGCTGCAGTATTTATCTGTCATCGGCTCCGGGTGATTCATTTATGAGGAAAGAGGAAGATAACATTTCCGGATACACCGTGTTTCTGAAAAACAATGAAGTGATCGGTATTGTAACGGAAATGATCGAAAATCCTGGTCAATGGCTTCTGACTGTTATCACACAGGACGGAAAAGAGATTCTCGTTCCATATCATGACGATCTTGTCATAAGTATGGACTCCAGGGAAAAAACAATTGTCCTTGATCTTCCCGAAGACCTTGCAGACATTAATTAACAGTTGCATGGAAACCTGCCCGGTCTTTTATTGAATAAAACTTATTCAGGAAAACCTTTATGGCGAATCTCTCATCAGGATGGTATGCTCAAAAAGTATATCCATGCAGCAAACATGCAAATTGTTCGTCTTTTTAATCAAAAAAAGACTCTTTTATAATAAAATCCGACATGAAAAAAAGTGTAATTACAGTAGGTCTCTTTATTGCGTTTATTCTGACAGCAGGCATTTCTTCCGGCCAGTCTCAGTCAAGAGAAACCAGGAATGAAGGTGATTTTGAAAAGGTAGTATTTGGCATAAAGGGTGAGCTCATTATTAACTTTGGTCCTGAACATAGAATTATTATTGAAGGACAACAAAGCGCACTTGATGAAATAGAAACAAAAGTCACTAACGGAAGGCTTTTAATAATGACAAAAAGGCCAGGATATTTCAAGAATGATGAAAAGGCTGTTGTAAGAATCACCATGCCTGAAATAGAATCACTTAGTGTATCAGGCAGCGGGAAGGCAATAATTGCTGATCCGGTAATTAACAATGACCTCAATCTTGCTGTAAGCGGAAGTGGAAGATTGATCGCCGGGCAACTGAAGGCAGATGATCTGACATGCGTTATTTCCGGATCGGGTAATGTTGTTATAGAAGACGGGGGTTCTGTTGATGATGCTGATATTGTTATAAGCGGATCAGGGAATTTCTTCGGGGAATCCCTGGAAATAAATGATCTCACTGCCAAAATATCAGGCAGCGGAAACTGCAATTGCAGGATCAATGAATCCCTTGAAGCTGTAATTTTAGGTAGCGGCAATATTACTTACAGGGGAAATCCAAAAATCGACTCAAAAGTTACCGGATCAGGCCGGATTATCTCAGCCAGGTAAATCATTCCCTTATAATTTTGAAGTTACCTGCTTTGCAGAACTTGATTACAGATGAAGGAACTGACTTGGTCAGGTCGTTTTGACGGTATGTTACCGTATAGTCAGCAGATTTGATAATTTCCCTGTCAATTTCCTGAAAGGTTGCCGGTGCGGTCATGCCGCTCACGTTGGCTGATGTTGATACTATGGGCCGCCCGAATTTTGTTATCAGTTCATTGCAGAAACTGTCGTGGCATATTCTTATACCTGCCGATCCGTCGGCAGCATACACTCCTTCATCAAGATTCCTTCCTGAAGGGTAGATAATTGTAAGAGGCCTTTCAGAAACCTCTATCAGGTTTATCGCAGCTTCAGGAACCGATTCGACATACTTTTCCAGCATGGTCACGCCGTTAACTAGGATAATAAGACTTTTATCTTCATTCCTTTTCTTTATCCGGAAGATTCTTTCCACGGCTTTCCCGTTCGTGGCATCACATCCAAGCCCCCAGATTGTGTCGGTGGGATAGAGAATGACACCCCTATTTCTGAGGACTTGTAATGCATTACTAATATCTTCCCTGTAATCCATTTTTCGGTTTTCTGAAATATTCTGCCTTGCGATTCTGTAATCTTTCTTCCGACAATCCTATTGTTTCCTAATTGCCTCAGTGCCTGGAGTCTGGCACACGGCAATCTTATTCATTTTATAAAAACCTTTTAATCAATTCTGTTTCGGTAAGCGGAGAAAGCAATGCCGGAGGTATATCAAACACAGTTTTAGCTCCGTATTCCGACCTGCAGGAAAGTCTGTATGCAGCTCTTGCATATGCAAGAAGGACATTTGCAGTGAAACCCGGATTTGATTCAAGTTTCAATGAATATTCAATGATCTGCTTATGCTTTTCATCCTTACCTGTGACCCCGCTTCGTATTACAAAACCTCCATGTGGCATTTCGCTGTGATTTTTTTCAAGATCGTCCTTAGAAATGAATTTAACAGTGGTTTCATATTCTTTAAAGTAATCCGGCATTTCTTTGATTTCTTTTTCGATTCTTGACAGATCTGCATTCTCTTCGGCCACCACATAGCAAAGCCGCTTATGCTTCTGTCCTGCAGTAAGTTCGGAGTTGTCTCCGTTTCTGACGCTCTTTACGGAATCATCGACAGGAATGGTATATTGCCTTGCGTCGGCAACACCACTGATCCTCCTTATTGCATCAGAGTGTCCCTGGCTTACACCGGGGCCCCAGAAAGTATAGTCTTTTCCTGAAGGCAGGATGCAGTTTGAGTAAACTCTTGCTATCGAAAACATACCGGGATCCCATCCAACCGAAATGATACTGGTATGTCCTGAGGATCTTGCTGCTTCGTTAACTGTTGAATAAAACCAGGGTATTTTGGCATGAGTATCGAAACTGTCAACCGTGTTGAAGAATTGAGCTGCGTGAGGTACCTGCCATATCAGATCGGTTGCACTTCCACCGCATAAAATCATGACATCTGCTTTTCCTGCCCATTCTGTCATATCGCTATAGCGGCACACAGGCACACACTGTGTTCTGATCTTTATGGATTCAGGCGCACGCCTAGTAAATACTGCAATGAGCTCCATGTCGGGATTCTGCATGATTCCTGCTTCGACTCCTTTGCCAAGATTACCATAACCGGCAATCGCGATCCTTATTTTTTCTGTGGCAATCATTTTTGTTTTAAGTTCTTCAAGTTTTCTTGTCGACTTGTTTTTTTCCTCTGTTTCTTTCTGAGTGGTATCAGCTTCGAATGTTACCGGGAATCTCACGTATTTTCCTGCGTTGGCCGGGGCACTGTTCACTTTTTGTGTTGTTCAATCAGGATGTTTCAAAAACCTGTCAAATGTAATAAAATCAACATGTATTTCAGATATTAAAACAAGAGCCGGAGAAATTTTCGCCGTTTTTTTCAAGGCATTTGAACTGATATAGTGGAAAAGCAAAGCGATTGAATGTAAGGTATATGAAAACCGATTAGCGAATATTCTCCGGAGAGTTATTGTATCGGATTATTGATGCTGGATTTAATGCAGGCAACAGCAAGGAACCGGCCTGTTATCCGTACCCTTCAATGAAGGAGCCTGATGACATTAACTATGAGTTCTTCAGGGCTATATGAAGAGGCTCTGATCCATGTAGCCCATGACAGGCAGGTTAATATCTGATTAAAATTTGCCGGGGGCAATCATTTATTTAGAATGAATCTAATGAATATAAATTCGTTTTAAGTAATGTCATTTTTCGTTTGCATTAATAAAAAACTAATTTAGTTTTGTACCGGCAAAAATTTGACCTATTCTATTCTAATCTTATATTTTTCTAATTTAAACACACATAACATGATTAGTAGTATTTTTTGGATTGTACCTGTTTCCGCGCTAATAGCTTTGCTGTTTGCATGGATATTCTACAGAAGTATGAAAGCCCAGGAAGAGGGGACTGACAGGATGAAGGAGATTGCTCAATATGTCAGGGAAGGAGCTATGGCTTACCTTAAACGTCAGTATACTGTTGTCTTGTACGTATTTATCATTCTGGTTGTTCTTCTGACTATTCTGGCATATTTTGGTATTCAGAATCCCTTTGTTCCGGTAGCTTTCCTAACCGGAGGATTCTTTTCGGGCCTTTGCGGTTTTCTAGGTATGAAAACTGCAACATATGCATCGAACCGTACAGCGTGGGCCGCCTCAAAATCGCTGAACAAGGGTTTGCAGGTTGCATTGAGAAGTGGTGCGGTAATGGGTCTTGTGGTGGTGGGCTTCGGACTTCTTGACATTGCATTGTGGTTCCTTATTCTTCACAACTGGGTGTTCACGCCTGAGAATATGGAAACCGGTATGAAATTCATGGGACTTACATTTGTTCATCCTGGTACTACTGAACATGAAAAACTTATAGAGATCACTGCAGTGATGCTTACATTCGGAATGGGTGCTTCAACACAGGCTCTTTTTGCACGTGTTGGCGGTGGTATTTTTACAAAGGCTGCTGATGTTGGCGCTGACCTTGTTGGAAAAGTTGAAGCCGGCATTCCGGAGGATGATCCCCGCAATCCGGCTACAATAGCTGATAACGTTGGGGATAATGTAGGCGACGTGGCCGGCATGGGTGCTGACCTGTATGAATCATATGCCGGTTCAATTCTTGCCACCGCAGCGCTTGGAGCTGCCTTGCCGGTTCTTACGGGAGATACTCAGATGAAAGCCGTAATAGCTCCTATGATTGTTTCTGCAATTGGCATATTGCTCTCAATAGCAGGTGTTTACATGGTAAAAACCAAAGAGTCGGCCACACCTCAAGCTCTATTGAGGGCACTTCTTCTGGGAACCGGTGGAAGTTCTGCACTTATACTGGTTGTGCTTGCTGTAATGGCTGGTTTTGGCTGGATAACCTGGGGAGTATTTGGCGCAGCAGTATCAGGTCTGCTTGCCGGTGTTATTATCGGACAGTCTACTGAATATTACACATCTGATGGAAATAAACCGACCCAGGGCATAGCAAAACAAGCCCAGCAGGGGCCTGCTACTGTTATTATAGAAGGGATGGCGGTAGGAATGTCTTCGACATGGATTCCGGTTTTAACTATTGTTGCAGGTATTATTGCCGCTTATGGTTTTGCAGGCGGATTTTCCAATTTTGCAATGGGTGTCTATGGTATTGGCTTTGCTGCAGTGGGCATGCTTTCAACGCTTGGGATCACTCTCGCAACTGATGCATTCGGCCCGATTGCTGACAATGCCGGCGGTAATGCAGAAATGTCAGAGCTCCCCAAGGAAGTAAGGGAAAGAACAGATGCTCTCGACGGCCTTGGCAATACCACGGCCGCAACAGGAAAAGGCTTTGCCATAGGATCAGCTGCACTTACAGCTCTTGCTCTGATGGCAGCTTACATGGAAGAGGTAAGACTATGGCTTGGCAGGCTTATTGACAAAGCTCCTGAAGGATATAAGCTAATAGGCGATACACTTTTCTATAAAAGTACTGTTCCTGCAGTGCAGGACGGTCAAACAGCTGTAAATATCACAGCTGCAACAATAAGGGATTTTGCAGCCGCGTATGATATTACGTTATTCAATCCTATCGTTCTCAGCGGCGTATTTATCGGAGCCATGATGGCATTCCTTTTCAGCTCAATGAGCATGAAAGCTGTTGGTCGCGCTGCAGGAAAAATGGTTGAGGAAGTAAGAAGGCAGTTCAGGGAGATACCGGGTATTATGGATGGCACAGCAAAACCTGAATACGCAAAGTGCGTTGAAATATCAACAAGAGGTGCTCAGAGTGAAATGTTGCTGCCTTCAATGATAGCCATTGCAGCTCCTCTTCTGGTTGGTGTATTCTTAGGCGTGCCCGGAGTGATAGGACTTCTTGCCGGAGGAATGACCGCAGGCTTTGTGCTCGCGAGTATGCTTAACAATTCAGGAGGTGCATGGGATAATGCAAAGAAATATATTGAAAGAGGTTTCTTCGGAGGCAAGAAAAGCGAAGCTCATAAGGCTTCAGTGGTAGGAGACACTGTGGGTGATCCTTTCAAGGATACTTCCGGCCCTTCCCTGAATATCCTGATAAAACTGATGTCAATGGTATCGGTGGTGCTGGCAGGTCTTACAGTTGCCTTTAGTTTATTTGGTTAAATATTCTATAATTGATTAGGAAAGGGCTGTATCAGAAACAATTTAAATACAGCCCTTTTTTTTGACATATCATCATGAGATGAATCTACCCTCAATTTGTGACATCCAATCTGCCTACGAAAGGATAAAGCCTTTTGTACATCGGACACCGGTATTGACTTCCAGGCAGTTGAACATAATGTTTGGATGTGAATTGTTTTTTAAGTGCGAGAATTTCCAGAGGGTAGGGGCTTTTAAATACAGGGGTGCCACCAATGCAATTCTGCAGCTGACGGAAGAAGAAAAACAGAGGGGAGTTGTTACTCATTCATCAGGCAATCATGCTGCGGCACTGGCTCTTGCCTCACAAATCCAGGGCGTGGATGCTTACATTGTGATGCCGGAAAATGCTCCGGCAGTGAAAAAGAATGCAGTTGCCGGCTATGGAGCTCAGATCACCTGCTGCAAGCCGACACTACAGTCGAGGGAAGAGACCTGCAGATTGATAATGAACAGGAAAAATGCCGTCCTTATACATCCCTACGATAATTTTGATGTTATCTGTGGACAAGGAACGGCAGCACTTGAACTAATAGAAGAACATCCAGATCTGGAAGTACTTGTTGCACCCATTGGAGGAGGAGGTCTTATGAGCGGCACAGCAACCGCTGCCAGGGGTTTGAACAGTAAACTCAGGATTATCGGGGCAGAACCGTTGAATGCCAATGATGCGTGGAAATCGTTCAAAACAGGGATAATTGCTCCTTCTGTTAATCCCGTAACAGTAGCTGATGGATTACTTACATCGCTTAGCGAGATGACCTTTGAGATCATAACCCGTAATGCCGATGATATTTTTACTGTAAAGGAAGAGTCGATAATAGACTGCATGAAACTTGTGTGGGAACGAATGAAAATAATAATAGAACCTTCATCGGCGACTGTACTGGCAGCGGTAAGTGAAAACCAGGGCTATTTTGCCAATAAGAAAACGGGACTTATCATATCAGGCGGAAATGTTGACCTGACAAAGCTCCCGTTTTGATCATTATTTATTCAGTTTTTCCTGCGCAGATATGAGATGACAGGATAATGATCGGAATATTTGACTCTAACAACGTCGAATTGTGTACAGTCGAAATGATCATCGTAAAGAATATAATCGATCCTGTTTGCAGGATAATTGCCACGATAGGTAAATCCGGCACCATAGCCTGATTCAACAAAAGAATCGTGCAATCCTTTTCTAAGTTTGCTGTAAGAATATGATACCGGGGTGTCGTTGAAATCGCCGGCAACAATAACCGGATAAGGCGACTGGTTTATATGTTCCTTAACACTCCTGGCCTGTCCTGCACGTATGGCAAATCCCTTCCGCAGACTCGACGATATCATCTTTATCTCATTGAGCGTTCCCTTGTTGCCGGAACCGTCAGTTATCTCACTTAGGAAATTTGTTTCCATTCTCTGAAGCCGGAACGATTGTAAATGATTATTATAGATCCTTATTGTATCCCTGCCTGAAACTACATCGGTAAAAATTGATAAGCCTGCAGAGCCGGGATGTACAATATCGCCTTTCCTGACTATAGGAAATTTGCTGAGCGTAATTATTCCGAAATACCTGTTTTTGCCGCTTCCAATTATTTTAATATGAGAATGATAGCCATTTCCCACTGCTTTTCTGAATAATTGTTCTTTCTGACCGGCATTTCCCTTGAAGAAAAACTCCTGAAGGCATATCAGATCAGGCTGTTCGTTCCTGATGAATCCTGTTATTTTGCTTTCAGAGCTTACCGGCTTCTTTCCTTCGTAATTGTTAAAGAGGTGAACATTATAGCTCATTACCTTTATTGCTCCGGTTTTATCACCGGAGGGTTTGCTCAGCTTTATGTTATTTGAAAGATGAGAATAACCAATGGCTATAATAATAATCGAAATAATGGCTTCGGGCCTTAACGCGATTATCCAGATTAGTATTATAACAAGGTTCACTAAAAGAAGGTAGGGATAAGCAAGCCCGAATAATGCAGGAATTGAGAACAGAGCCGGATCTATAAGTACAGCCAGGTAGGAAATAATCAATGCTGCAGCAAATATTATGTTTACAATAAGAAGTATTTTGCAGGTTAATTTCTTCACAGCATCTTAGAATAAACAAATGCTAAGTTAGTTTTATCCGGTTATGATTGAAACGAAAAACAGCATTTTTTGACAAACAACTGTTTCTGATTTCTGAAATAATTCCGGACATCCGTCAGTTTTTTGGCTGACTTTCCCTGAACAAAAGATCTTTTTCTTCTTTTGTAAGGCAATCGTATCCTCCCCTGGAGATTTTATCGAGTATTTTGTTTATTTCAGCCTGATGATGGGCTTTTGATTTCCTGTATTCATAGTCTGAAGCAGGTTTCCTGTAGCTTACCTTCATTTTCTTCCTTGGCCTGAACAGAGTGTGAATATAATCGAGGAACCTGTTCAGTCCTTTCCCGGGATCTTTTCCCTTTCTCAGGCTGACAGTATAAAGATAACCCATAAGGGCTCCACCTATATGTGCCAGCTTGCCACCTGAATTAACTGAGAAATCCATGAAGGATGTCAGCACAAGTATAGTAAGGGCCATATATTTTATTTTTATCCGGCCGAGTATGAAAAGATTCACCGAATAATCCGGAATATATGCAGCAATAGCTATTACCACCGCCATGACAGAAGCTGATGCGCCGATAGCCGAAGACTCGGTAATAAGTTCCGTGAAAGCCGGAAAAATATTAAACGACAATATATAAATAATGGCGCCACAGATACCTCCGAGAATATATACAGCCGTAAGTTTTTTCTGATCGAGGTATTCGAGAAAGATAATTCCAAACCAGTATAGCCAGAGCATATTGAAAAGGATATGCCATATGTCCTTGTGCGTGAACATATAGGTTATTATTGTCCACGGTCTTGAAAGCAGCTTCTGTAATCCGGCAGGCACAGCGAATATATCTACTGCTTTACCAGTAATTTCAGGGTGATTGAACAGGAATCCAATTATGGATACCAGTGTTATAAAGATGAAAACAGCAATATTGATATAAATCAGCCTGATAAGAGAACTGCCCTTTCTGAATATTCCGCCGATATCGCCCTTTATTCCCATTAGTAAAGGGTTTTCGTTGTCTTTCTCCAGTATCTTATGAGCAGATAGCCAAACAGCATGCCGCCAAGGTGCGCAGCATGTGCAATGTTGCTTCCGGGTTGTGTAATTGAAAGATATAGCTCAATGGCACCATAGCCCAAAACGAAGTATTTTGCCTTGATGGGGATTGGCGGGAAAAGAAGCATAAGCTGGGTGTTGGGAAAAAGAACACCAAAAGCCAGAAGTATGCCAAAAACTGCACCTGAGGCTCCTACTGTCGGCACATTCAGCAACATCTGCATGTTTTTCATCGTTTCGTCTGTAAAGACTCTTCCTTCTTTAAAATAAGCAGCACCGTCATTCAGGACAATTTGAAGCTGGTCTGGACTTATAATGTTCATCAGCTTGTTGAATTGGAACATTATTACGGTTTCATGGACCAGGGCAGCGCCCAGTCCGCAGATCATATAGTATATAAAAAATCTTTTCGGGCCCCACACTCTCTCCAGTACGCCTCCAAACATGTATAGAGCAAACATGTTGAAGAACAGGTGCAGAAAGTTTCCATGCATGAACATGTGGGTAAGTATCTGCACAGGCATGAAATGCTCTGACCTTGGAAAGTACAGCCCCAGTATCCGCGTCAGGTCGATCGCAAAGACGCTTTTTGCAGTAAAATCTGCAAGCAGCATCAATACATTGATAAAGATTATGTTTTTTACAACAGGTGGCAATCCCAATAATCCTCTACCGTATCCGTTCATCGGCAAGATTTTAGTTTTTATCGTTAAAATTCAGCTTTAAAGATAGTATTATCAATTAATACGGCAAAAACAGACCTCCTGATGAAATCCATAATATTCTTTATTATTATGGATGCTTTCCGTTCTGCAGAAATGGGCCTGCCTGGATCAGAATAATCTTCAGGAAGCGTGTGTTTCTGAAATGTATTAGATACCTGTTTGTGTATGCAATACATGTGGGTTTCATCTGAATCTTTTGTCTATATCCTCCATTGTGATTATGCTTATCACGGCTTTTCCCTTTGGAGAGTAATTTGGCGCTTTGCAGGCAAACAGATTGTCGATGATATCTTCCATTTCCATTTTTGACAGTACCTTCCCATAGGGAATGGCAGCTGCCGATGCCAGTGCTGCAGCTACTTTTTCTTTCATCCCTTCTGACGGATCGGCCTGGGTACTTTTGTACTCTTCAAGCAGGATTTCAATAAGTTCTGCAGGATCTTCAAATTGTGTATCAGATGGCCTGCCTGTTAATGAAATGATAGTGGTATTGTCAGGGTACTCAATTTTGAAACCCAGTTGAGCGATTTCATCTTTTATTTCCAGGAGCAGCAGGTAATCGGCCGGATTCATTTCTATCCTCACAGGGAACATCTCAGCCTGGCTTATCCCTCCTCTGGTACTTGTGGTTTCAAGATATCTTTCGTAAAGAATCCGTTCGTGCGCCCTTTTCTGATCTATCAGCATAAGCCCTGATTTTACCGGGCTTACCAGATATTTACCCTTAATTTGCAGAAGCCTTCTTTCCGGGTCTGAAGGTATTGGTTGAAGGTCATTATCTCCTGGAGGGTAGTACAGTTTTTCCCATCCACGGATATTTTCCTTGTTAAATCGTTCAATAATTTCCGCCTTGGTTTTCCGGGTATTTTCGCCAGAGAAAGGATTGTAGGCAGGGTCTGTTCTTATTTCGGGTGCTGCCGGGATTCCTGAAGATCCTGACTTTACCGGGATATCAAACATTATTTCGCTTCTAAAATCGAGTGAGGGTACTATATTGAACCTTCCAAGAGCCTCCTTTACTGAAGCAAGTAATATTGGCCATATGGCCTGTTCATTTTCAAACTTAATTTCTGTTTTGGTTGGATGGATGTTAACATCTATTGCGTCCGGATCGGCTTCCATAAAGATAAAATATGAAGGAATTGCATCGGGAACGAGTATGTTCCGGTACGCTTCCATCACGGCTTTATGAAAGTATGGATGCTTCATGAAGCGGTCATTTACAAAGAAAAACTGTTCGCCGTAGGTCTTTCTTGCATTTTCCGGCTTGCCTACAAATCCATTAACCCTGATAATTGTTGTGTCGGTTTCAATTCTTATTAGTTCATTGTTGATCTGTTTGCCGAAGACTCCTATTATTCTTTGCCGGAGGTTTGATGGAGGAAGATTGTATATCTCGCTGTCATTATGGTACAGTAGAAACCTGATTTCCGGATGAGGTATCACAATTTTTTGAAATTCTGTGATTATATGTCTCATCTCAGTATTGTCCGATTTAAGGAATTTTCTTCTTGCAGGGACGTTGAAGAAGAGGTTCTTTACAGCAAAGTTTGAACCTTCGGGAGAACCGCAAGGTTCCTGGGCGGTGACTTTTGATCCGCTTATCTGTATTAATGTTCCTGTTTCCTCTTCTGGCTTCCTAGTCCTGAGTTCAACCATTGATACAGCAGCTATTGAAGCCAGGGCTTCTCCCCTGAAACCTTTTGTTCTGATTGCAAAAAGATCCTGTGCACTGTTGATCTTTGAAGTTGCATGTCTCTCAAATGCAAGCCGTGCATCGGTTTCCGACATACCCGTTCCGTCATCAACCACCTGTATGAGTGTTTTGCCTGAATCCTTGATCACCACAGAGATGGTTTTTGCACCTGCATCAACAGCATTTTCAACCAGTTCCTTTACTACGGATGCAGGCCTTTGAATGACTTCTCCGGCAGCAATCTGATTTGCAACAGAATCGGGCAACAGCTTGATAAGGTCAGGCATCGGGGGAATGATTATGGTATGAGCATATTTATAAGAAGTCTCAAAATAAAAACGCTTCTGCAACAATATGCCTTATTAGACCAAACAAATATATGAATATTTATTTTTGCTTCTCAGGACCATATCTTCGTTAACTATGTTAATTGTTAACAGAATTGTCCGTTAGTTGATTATCTTTGCAAAAAAATCAGCAAATGAAGAGTTTGTTTCTTGCATGTACCATTTTTCTCTTAATTTCTTTAACAGGTTGTGGCGACAGGCATGATGCCGGAGACATAAGTGTAATGACATTTAATATCCGCTATGATAATCCCGCCGACAGCATCAATTCATGGCCCAACAGGATACCCATTATTTACAGCTTTCTCAATGAAGAAAAGCCCGACATCATAGGCATGCAGGAAGTATTGGTTCATCAGTACAATTATCTTGATTCTGTACTCACAGATTATCAATCTGTTGGTGTAGGAAGAAGTGACGGAGTCAGGGAAGGGGAGATGAATCCCGTGTTTTTCAGAAAGGACAGGTTTGACATGATAAGAACAAAGACATTCTGGTTGTCGGAGGATCCTGAGTTGCCGGGTTCCCGGTCATGGGGTTCATCCCTGCCCAGGATAGTGACGTGGCTTGAGCTTTCAGACAAGTCAAGCCAGGACCACTTCTTCTTTTTCAATACTCATTTTGCCCATGATTCTGATTCTGCAAGATTAATGAGTTCTGAGCTTTTGCTAAATAAGGCCGACAGTATCTCTGCAGACTTTCCCTTCATTATCACAGGCGATTTTAACATGATACATTCAAGCAAGGGATATAGTATGCTAACGGGTCCGCGCGAAAGCGTACCACTTCTTATTGATACATATGCTGTTTCAGACAAGAAGCATACCGGTCCGGCTTATACATATAACGGCTTTTCAGACAAGACCAGAGCCGGAAGGATCGATTATGTATTTGTAAGGAACGGAATGCCTGTCAGGGAGCACAGGACATTCATAAGGAAAGAGCGTGGGGCATACATATCTGATCATTGGCCTGTGATGGCCAGGGTAGCTCTCAGATAGTCTGATTTTCCCGGAAATTGTTCAGGCTGTTTTTCTGTATCTGTTGATGGCAAGGGCCGTAAAAACCACGGCTATTGCCGCAAGCGCATAGATATCCCTGCTTATGTCAGCGAAGGCAGACCCTTTTAGCATTATCATCCTGTTTATCCTCATGAGATAGGCTACTGGATTCAGCAGGTCGATCTTTTGAGCCCAGGCCGGCATGCTTTCCATCGGAGTAAAGATCCCGCTCATCAGTATGAATATGATCATGAAGAAGAATGCCACAAACATGAACTGCTGCTGTGTTCCCGACATGGTTGATACAAAAAGAGCCATTCCAAGGGCTGCTACCAGAAAGATGGCCGAGCATATGAAAAGCAGAAACAGACTACCCTCGAACGGAATGTGGAACAACAGCTTTCCGACACCAAGACCAAGGGCAAGATCAATAAGCCCTATCAACAGGAACGGTATCATCTTTGCCGTCACAAATTGATATTTTTTCACAGGTGTCACATTGATCTGTTCTATGGTGCCGATTTCCTTTTCCTTTACCATGTTGAGGCCTGCCAGTACAAATCCAATAGCTGTCACCAGGATCACCAGTATTCCGGGAAGCATATAGTGCTTGTAATTGAGCATCTCGTTGTACCAGTACCTGTATGTGGTCGCGGGCGACGCCATCATGGCTGCCGCCGCAGGATTGCCAGAAAGGACTAGGTCGAGGTTGTAATCGCGGATTACTCCCGACAGATAAGCCCAAGACAACTGGGCTGTCATGGCATTGATGGCGTTGACTGACGCCATCACTTTTGCAGGTTTCCCAAGACCGAGATTTCTTCCGAATTCTGAAGGAATGTGAAGGACAACATCAGCCTTGTTGCCGTAAAGAAGATCGTTTGCCTCCTTTTCGGATGATGTCGCCTGACTAATGCTGAAAAATGGCGATCCGTCGAGTTTGCTTATCAGACCACGTGATTCCGATGTCATGTCGTTGTCGATAATGCACAGCTTCGCCGATTTTATCTCAAAGGTGATTGCAGGCACCAGGATCAGCATCTGGATTATTGGAATGCCAAAGATAGCCTTTCCGATGAACTTGTCGCGAAAGATCTGAAGGAACTCTTTTTTTATAAGAAAAATAATTGTCCGCATTTCCTGGTTTTTCGTTTATTGTTTCTTCCAATCATCTGAAAATCTGCTAATGTGCCCTCAGGCCTACTGCAGCCTTATCTTGAATTTCTTTACTGCCATTCCGATAAGAGCTATAGTCATAAAGGTCAGGATCAGAGTTTCCTTCCAGACATGTGCAAACCCGGTACCTTTTATCATAATATTCTTGATGATCACAATGAAATACCTCGGGGGCAGAATTGCGCTTATCCAGTCGTATATTTTCGGCATGTTCTCTATAGGAAATATGAATCCCGAAAGCAGAACAGTCGGCAGCATCATCCCCACAAGGGAAATGAAAATCGCCTGCTGCATCGTTTTTGCCACGGCCGAAATAAGGATTCCTATCGAAAGCGAAAGGAGTATGTAAAGCATGCTTTCGGCAAGGAGAAGGACAAGGCTGCCCTTGACAGGCATTCCGAATACCAGCCGCGAGAGAACAAGTATTGTTACAACATTCACAAACGACAGGAAGAAATAGGGAGTGACCTTTCCCAGGATTATCTGAACCGGTTTCAGCGGAGAAACCAGCAGAACTTCCATTGTCCCGAATTCCTTCTCCCGGGTCAGGGTGATGGATGTCATCAGCGCGCAGATAAGTATCATTATCATGGTGATAACTCCGGGAACGAACATGAACTGGCTCTTAAGTGAAGGATTGTAGAACATTCTAACCTCAGGTACGATTACGGGAGCCGGAACGTGACCTGCCAGCATCGTCTGTTGACTGAATCCGGAAATTATCGCATTGGCATAATTGGTGACCAGAGTTGCAATATTGGGTTCGGAACCATCGGCAATAATGCTGATCCGGGCATTTTTCCCTGATTCCAGATCCCTGCCGAAATTCTCTCCGAACACTATCACCGCCTTTGCCTTTCCGCTTCTGAGTATCCTGTCGATATCCTGATGGCCCGACAGATCGGCTGTTTTTGAGAAGAATCCCGATGAGCATATCCTGTCGGTTAGTTCGGTTGTCACATCGTCCTTCGACAGATCAAGAAATGCAAGACTGGCATTTTTCAGGTCGGTGCTCACTACGTACCCGAAAAGGATGATCATTACCACAGGAAGCCCGAATAAGATCACCAGGGTTCTGACATCCCTGAATATGTGAATGAATTCCTTTCTGACAAATCCGATAAACCTCTTCATACTCTTCTGTTGTTGTCAGCCGTATTAGTTTCCCTTTTTTGATTCATCCCCGGCCGGGCTATCTTCACGAAAACATCCTCAACCGAGTCGGCATCATATTTCCTTTTAAGTTCTGAAGGTGTGTCAAGAGCCACGATTCTTCCATCGCTCATTATGGATATCCGGTCGCAGTATTCGGCTTCGTCCATGTAGTGTGTTGTTACAAAGACAGTTATACCGGCTGAAGCCGTTTCATAGATCATCTCCCAGAACTGCCGGCGCGTAAGGGGATCGACACCTCCCGTTGGTTCATCAAGGAAGACAATCCTGGGTTCATGAAATACTGCCACGGCAAACGCAAGCTTCTGCTTTAATCCGAGGGGAAGGGAGGAGATCAGCCTGTCGCCATATTCCCTGAACCTGAGCCTGTCGAGCAGGCGCTCGGTCCGTTCCCTTATAATCTTCTTGTCCATTCCGTAAATGCCCGCGTAAAGCATTATGTTTTCCCTGATGGTGAGATCCTCATACAATGAGAACTTCTGACACATGTACCCTATGTTCTTCTTTATCTCTTCAGGCTGCCTGCGGGCATCAAAACCCGCCACCAGTACTTCTCCCGAGGTGGGTTCCGAGAGTCCCGTCAGTATCCTGATGGCGGTGGTCTTTCCCGCTCCATTAGCTCCGAGAAAACCGAATATCTCGCCTTCATATACATCGAAGCTGAGGTTGTCGTTAGCGACGAAACTCCCGAACTTCTTGACCAGGTTCCTTACCTTTATTACTGTGTTGCGATTCATGAATTCCTTATTTCATCCTTTCCCATGAGCTCCAGGAACCGGTCTTCTATGCCGGCTCCGGTTTCACTTATGACTGCATCAGCGATACCTAGTTCCGAGAGGTATTCAGCCAGCTCCCTGCCGGGATTTTCCTCCGAAAAGGTAATATGTATGGAATCCCCAAAGGGATAGACACTGAGAGTTCCGGGATATTTCCTGAGGGCAAGCAGGAGCCCGTACTTATCGCCGGCTCTGGCGCTGAACAGTTTGCGGGAGAATCCGTCCCTGATGTTCTGAGGCCTGTCGATCGACATGATCTGCCCGTCCTGTATCAGGGCCACCCTGTCGCACCTCATTGCCTCGTCCATGTAGGGTGTCGATACCACAATGGTTATATCGTGCTGCTTAAGCTTCCGGAGCATTTCCCAGAATTCAGTTCGTGACACTGCGTCGACTCCTGTGGTGGGTTCGTCGAGGACAAGCATGCGAGGCTTGTGAATCAGAGCGCACGACAAGGCAAGCTTCTGCTTCATTCCCCCCGACAGCCTGCCGGCAAGCCTTGTCCTGAACGGTTCGATATGCGAGTAGATATCCCTTATTAGCTCATAGTTCTCTTCCACTGTGGTGCCGAAAACCGATGCGTAAAAGTTAAGGTTTTCCTCAACCGTCAGATCAAGGTAAAGACTGAAGCGCCCCGGCATGTATCCGATGTTTTCCCTTAGCTTTTTGTATCCCTTTGTACTATCGGTTCCGAGGATGGTCATGGAACCACTGTCGGGCAGAAGAAGTGTGGTAATAATCCGGAAAAGAGTCGTCTTGCCGGCTCCGTCGGGACCTATGAATCCGAATATCTCGCCTTCGCTTACGTCAAAGGTGATGTCCTTCAGAGCCTGAGTATCCCCGAACACCTTACAAATACCCGATGATTCGATTGCTTTCGTCATGATTTCAGAAAATGGCTTCCCCGGGCATTCCCGATTTCATAGTACCGTCGTTGGCTACATCGATGGTAACCGCATAGACAAGTGTCACTCTTTCTTCCTTTGTCTGGATGATCTTGGGTGTGAATTCGGCCTTTCCGGATATATAGCTTATCCGGCCCGGAAATGTTTTATAACCCTTTTCCCCTTCATCGACTCTTACGGTGCATTCACTGCCAACCTTCAGATCGCCAAGCTGCGCACCGCTGACATACACTTTCAGCTTCATCACCGAAAGGTCAGCAATCTTTATCAGCGGCCTGCCTGCCGATGTAAGCTCCCCCGCCTCGGCATATTTTTCAATCACCGTTCCGCTTAGGGGGCTCCTGACGCAACTCCTTGACAGTTGTTCATTGAGTGTTGCCTTTTTAGATTCGTACACCGTCAACTCTGCTGCAACGGATGCCTTCTGGGTGTTGTTGGCCGCTATCTGCTTTTCAATAACCGCTACCTGTCCGGTGAGATCATCATACTGTTTTTTTGTAGCGGCATCATCCTTCATCATGTTTTCTATCCTTTCGATGTTGACATTCAGGTTTTCCATCTGCTGCCTGAGGATCTCGTTCTGGGCATTTATTGAGCTGATCTTTGTCCTGATGCCGTTCATGCCCGCGAGGATCTCATTGCGCTGAAGGTGGAAGAAAGTGGTGTCAATCAGGGCAATTTTTGCTCCTTTCTCAACCTCCATGCCTTCCGTTACGGGGAATTCAAGGATACGTCCGCTGGTTTCGGATGAAACGATGACTTCAGTGGCTTCAAAGGTCCCAAAGGCATCAGCTTCGCCTGATTTGTCCCTGCAGCCTGCCAATAGAACCGCAGTGATGATAATTAATGTTGAGGGTTTCATTTTTATCTTATTAGAGAATTTCATTTTAACTTATTCTTTGTTCCTATTCAGTGCTTGCTTTGGTTTATTCGTTTACCCAGGCCCCGGGGGCAGCGAAGAACCAAGCTCAGCAAAACTGGCGAGCCCGGTGCAGCCAAAATCAATTTTCCCCCCTGGGGATGGGGTAAATAGATTGATTTTCGAGAGGGAAACTGCATGGGTACATGAATTCCAATGATTATTCTGTTTTCTTCCCGCTTATATTATAATAATCAGCCTGTGCCATAGCCAGGTTAATCTTGTGTATCTCATGGTTTATCAGAGCCTGCTTTTCCGAGTTGATCTCGTTTAGCAGATCAGTTGCCGTTATGGTTCCATTTTCATACCGTGATTCAGCTGAGGCGGTGATCCTCTTCCTGAGACTGATCAGTTCGAGGTCGGTTTCAAGGAGGGCGCTCAGGCTTTCTATCTCCGCACTCTTTGCCTCGAGCATCCTGTTAAGGTTGTCTGTAAGATCGTTCTGACGGTTTTCTATTATTACATGCTGAAGTCCAATTATTTGCTTTTCGGTTTTTGACTTATTCCAGTCGAAGATGTTCCACTTTACTCCCGCGCCCAGGATGTAAAACGGAGCGAATTCATCCCTGAAGAAGTTGTTTCCTGGGGGATTCCCGTAGCCAAGGGTTGCAAATCCGAATGCTTTTGGCATTCTTCGGCTGTTTATGACCTGCAGGCTTGCATCCAGCTGATCCTTTCTCAGGTCGAAGATCTCAAGCTCGGGCCTGGTGATCACATCCGTTTTATCGGTGTTGAAAACGGGCATCACCAGTTCCGAAGCGGGATCAATTTCGGTTGCGGTAAGTTGCGAAAGGATCTTTAGGAGCGACTCCCTTCTTATCCCGTTTTCCCTGAGCTGCTGCTCAAGTTTTATTTTCTCGGTGGTCATTACGTCGATGTCGGAACGGAGTATTACCCCGTTCTCCACTCCCGACTGCATTGATGCAATCCTTTTTGTGACGAGATCGAGGTAATTGTTCAGTAGCTCCTCCTGCTTGGCGAGAAGCAGCAGATTGAAATAATAAGTGTTTATCTGGCTCCTCAGTTTGTACAGATCTGTTTCAGCCTGCTTTTCATTGATCAGCAGATCGGCCTTTTCGATGGCACGGGCCCCCTTAATGGCCCCTCCGTCGTAAATCACCTGGTTAATGTCGACATTGAACTTGTACTGTTCATGAGGAAGCGGTTTGATAGCATCTGCAATCCCCGGGACCGGCAATGAACCGAGTGAATTGCTGATGTCGATCACCTCTGAATTGTAGACAAAGCTGCCTGATGCATCGAGAGTCGGAAGCCAACCCCTCGATATATTTTTGTCCTTCAGCTCCCAGATACTGCGGTAGGAATCCTTTTCACCTGCCAGTGCGCTTGCGGTTTCCGCCTTCGCATAGCAATCCCCGAGAGTAAGGGAAAGCCCGTTCTGCCCTGATGTAATCCAGGGGATTGCAAGAAGGATGAATGCGAGTGTTATCCTGTTCATTTAATAAGCTTTTTATTCTAGTTTCCGTTTACTTTCCATGTTTGTTTCCATTTCACCACCCTTAATAGCCCTGATGACAAAATCTGCCGCGAAGTCCTTCCTTTTTTCCAGGTAATCATTAAAGTCCTGCCCTGATTTTTCGAAAAGAACTTCCATAATGCCGCGTGCCGCAAAGGGGAATATACTTATTGCCGCTATCGAAGTCATAAGCTGGGGCATTGTCTCCCTTGTGATATTGTACCTGATGAGATAATCATGATGCTGCCTTTCCAGGGTGTTCCAGAATTCGTTGACGTTAAACCTCTGAAGCAGTTTCTTAATCCTGGCTGGATTCCTGTTTATTTCGTTAAGTATGAATGCAGGAAGAAGAGGATTCTTCTGAAGAAAGGAAATATGTTCCCTGAAAAAGAACCTGATCTTTTCCTCAATTGAGGCGTTTTCGTCGAATACAGGGGCAAACCTGCTGAACATAACATTTGCCATCTTCTCAAATACTGCTTCAAAAAGATGCTCCTTTGACCGGTAGTAATAATGCAGCAAAGCCTTGTTGATCCCGGCATGATTGGCTATATCCTGCATCCTTGCTCCGTCCATGCCCTTCTCTATGAATATCTCCGTGGCTGATTCGAATATCCTGTCCTCGGTTTGTTTTTCACTGTCTGTCATAGATGTTGACCATTTGATTTAACATTTAGGTTGAACTATATGGTTTAACCAAAAGGTCAAATGTATTAAATTTTTTTTAATGATGCAAATTTTAAGCATAATTTTTTACAGGAATTTTTTAACTGATCCCTGATGAGGATGTAGATACCTGCGACTGAAGGTTCTGATCATCTGGGGTAGCCTACCGGATGGTTGAGCATTAAATGCTGCGAGTCTTTTAGTCTCATAAGCTCTCGCATTTTTGCAGCGCCGGGGAATCCGACCCGGGGCCGTGTTTTGAGACCCGTCCCTGCACAATAGATGGCGATATTTTGTGAAACAATTCCCGAATCCATGCATGCCCAGACCATTCTGACTGAATCTGATCCGGTCCTGAATCTTGAGATATCAGATACCAGGACAAGGTTTAACGGGGCATCAGTCATTCCCGGCAGGTCTCTGTAATCGCCGGCAGCTACTGGTTCAAGTCGGTGGTTCAGTGCATTGTAAAGGAAAATACCCGTATCTGTAAAGGCATATACATCTATATCCTGTGCGTTCATTGCCGATGCTGCCGTTCTTTTTCCTTCATCAGGCCTGTTAATGCCATTTGCAGCCCATAGGATATCAGAGAGTACCTGTAAGCCAAGCTTCTGAGGCAACCATTCCCTTACGGATGCCCTTTCTCCGAGAGCCTGCATAACAGGCAAGCCTTTTGTTTTATCCGGCGCCGGAAGTTCAACCGGCGCAAGTTCCTGTCCTGAAAGGAAAACACTCATCAGGACGGCTGAGAGAGAAAAAAGTACTTTTTTCATATTGGACGCTTTATTATTACGATTCTAAAATTATGAAATTACCGCCTGCAATTACGGAAAAGCACGCTCATTATATTATTTTTAACACTTTATTATAAATGACGGATCATTTTGGTATATAGAAAGGAAAATTTTAGATTTGTGCAACGAATCTGATGTAGAATTACTAAACACTAATGAATTATGAAAGTTGACGGCAGGCGTACAAGTGACAATGTTGAAGACCGCAGGGGGATGAGCACAGGAAAGATGGTTGTTGGCGGCGGCATAGGAACTGTTGTGATTGCTCTTATAGTATTATTCCTGGGAGGAGATCCCACTCAAGTCCTGAATACAGCTCAGGAAACCGGTCAGACATCGGGGGAGGTTGTTGCATCTCCTGAAGAGGAAGAAATGGCACACTTTGTCTCTGTAGTTCTTGCCGGGACAGAAGATGTCTGGGGAGAGATATTTGCTCAGTCGAACAAGACATACAGGCAGCCAAAGCTTGTTTTATTCAGGGATCAGGTGCAGTCGGCATGCGGGTATGCATCGGGAGCCAGCGGGCCATTCTATTGTCCGGGCGATGAAGCGGTTTATATCGATCTGAGTTTTTTTGATGCCCTGAGATCTGAATACGGAGCAAACGGAGATTTCGCAATAGCTTATGTTGTGGCTCATGAAGTCGGCCATCATGTTCAGAATCTGCTGGGAATTCTTGAGCAGGTGAATTACGAAAGGGCAAGGATGAGCCAGGTGCAGTCGAATCAGCTCCTGGTAAGACTTGAGCTTCAGGCTGATTTTCTTGCTGGGATGTGGGCTCACTATGATCAGCAGATGTTCAATTCGCTTGAGACCGGGGACGTTGAAGAGGCTATGACTGCTGCCGCCTCGGTAGGCGATGATGTCCTTCAAAAAAGATATCAGGGAAGGGTTATTCCCGATGCATTCACCCATGGATCTGCTGCCCAGCGCAAGGAGTGGTTCAGGAAGGGATATACAACGGGAGATTTTGAGCAGGGAGATACCTTCAGTGCTAATCTTTAAACTTAAACTTTTACAGACAGGTACTTTTCTTGAGAATCCCGTTTTTTCCAGTCCGGATCAGATTATTCATTAAGGGCCCGGAAATTATTTTCCTCCGGTTTCCAAAGCTATAGCCAGGCAGTCAGGGAAAGAATCACTGACAACATATAGCATATTAAGACTCCGAAAGGTATAATCCAGGAAGGGAATGGTCAGATGTACCGTTTTAAAAGAATCCTTTACACAATGAGATACTTTAATACATTAGTAAAGGTTCTGGCCAGGCTGCATTTTGCATTCATGTTAGCTTTTACAATTACAACCTGTTCTTCGCTGTTTTCACAGGAAGCCGGATCGGGATCATTTGACGCAGGAGCTGATCTGTACAGCAGTTTTATATGGAGAGGTACCAAAAATGGTAGCGGGCCTGCAGTTCAGCCTGTTATCGAATACACAAGAGGTTGTTTTACAGCGGGAGCCTGGGGATCATTCGATTTAAGAGGTTACGAAGAGGTAGACCTGTATGCAACCTGGATGTTCCCGGGTGGATTCAGCATAGGAATAATTGATTACTATTCGCCCGATTTAAGGTATTTTGATTATTCAAGGGAGAGCGGAAGCCATGCTTTCGAGATAAATCTTGGCTTTTCATCAGACAAACTCAGTCTCGAAGCTGATTATGTTCTGAATGAAGCCGCCGGCATTGGTTCGTCAGGAGGGGATCTCTATTTTCAGGCAGGATATTCATTCAGTTTATTCAGCCTCTTTCTTGGGGCAGGAAATGGTTGGCTTACATGGGATCAGGAAACTGACGAAAGCAAATTCAGTATCTGCAATCTGGGGCTTGAAATATCAAAAGTCATAGTTATAACAGACGCCTTTGAAATACCTGTAACAGGTCAGCTCATTTTGAATCCCGACAGGGAGTGCCTGTTCCTTGTGGTCGGGTTTACATTCTAGGAAGTTTTTACATGGGTGAGGGCGTTGCATGCAACACCCCTGTCATAAATTTAAAAATAAAAATATTTTCCCTCACCCATCAATCGGGGGGGTGTATTACAAAATACATGTATAAAATGTCTATACACCCCCTAAAAAAAGGCTCATTAATCAAAAAAAGTATTAAATATTTGAAATGCCCCCTAAAAATATATAGGTTTGACGAAAATTTAATTATTATGTTCAGACCTGTATTTTGTAAACCAAAAGGGAAAAGAACCCTTTTTTTGTTAGTTGTTGGCCTGGTAACGGCAACAAATTTATTTGCCTCAGACGGTATAACTATTGACACCGGGGCAACTGCATGGATGCTGACATCAACAGCGCTTGTGCTTTTGATGGTACCCGGACTGGCAATATTTTATGGCGGACTGGTAAGAAGCAAGAATGTGCTTGGCACCATAATGCATAGTTTCGTTGCAATGGGCATTATAAGCGTTCTATGGATTGTGGTTGGTTATTCGATGAGTTTTGGTAGTAGTATTTTTGGAGGTGTATTCGGATGGGATCCGGATTATTTTTTTCTGAAAGGGATCGACACAAATATTCTGGAAGCTGGCGTTCCTGAATATGTTTTCTCGATGTTCCAGGGAAAGTTTGCAATAATTACCCCGGCTCTTATTGCCGGTGCGTTTGCAGAGCGGGTATCTTTCAAGGCTTATTGCCTTTTCATTGCTATCTGGAGCATTCTGGTTTATAATCCACTCTGCCACTGGGTATGGGCATCTGACGGATTCCTGTTTAATTTAGGGGCAAAAGGTGCGATAGATTTTGCTGGAGGCACTGTTGTCCATATATCTGCAGGGGTCAGCGGTCTTGTTGCTGCACTATTTCTGGGATCAAGGCGTGGTTACCCTTACCAGGTGATACGTCCAAATAATCTGGTTATAACTATGCTGGGAGCAGGCTTGCTTTGGGTTGGCTGGTTTGGATTCAACGCAGGAAGTTCAGTCTCCAGTGGCCTTAGCACTGCACAGGCTTTAACAGCTACACAGGTCGCAGCGGCTGCCGGAGCTTTGACATGGATCATAATTGAAAGTGTTCATCAGGGGAAAGCTACCGCACTTGGATTTGCAAGCGGTATTCTGGCAGGTCTTGTTGCTGTTACTCCAGCAGCAGGTGTTGTTCAGCCATATGGCGCAATGATACTGGGGATAATTGCTGCCTCGGTCTGTTACATGGCTATTCAGTTAAAAAATAAGCTAGGGTATGACGACAGCCTGGATGCGTTCGGGATACATGGTGTAGGAGGGATAACCGGAGCTTTGTTTCTTAGTTTTTTCATCCGGAGAAGCTGGATGGCAGAAGCTGCTGAACTAAATGGAGGGTCATGGTCAGTCTGGAATCAACTAGGTGTGCAGGCACTTGCAGTAGTAATAGCTATAGCTTTCTCTGGAATAATGACATTCCTGATAATTTATTCCCTGAATAAAGCGGTAAGATTCAAAGCCAGTGAAATTGAAGAAATGGCAGGTCTCGACAGATCATACCATGGAGAAAGGGGTTATGGAATGCTTAATCCGAGTTGATGGCTTAATCTGTTAATAATTTATTGAAGTTTCGCAAGTAAGAAAAAGTTAAGAAAATGGCATAAAAAAAGCAATGGGAGTTTTCAGATATCTCTGAAAATCAGTATATTTAAAGTGACGAAACAATAAATAACTGATCCCAATGCTTAGTAATAAAGGTACAAATATTTTCTCTGAGATTAATAGTTTTTTTCCGGAGAATGATAACAGAAAAGCAATTAACAGCATAATGGATATTGCCCGGCATCTGAAAATAAGCGGTAAATCCTTGTCAATTGAGAGTAATGACAACTGCAAGTTCACACGGTTACAGGTGTTAGAGCTATTGTTGCTATTTCCTTTATTCATGGTGAAAAACGCCTTTCATTATTCTGAATCCGTTCTCTTTAAGGTTCTCTCGTGCAAGAAGGATGTTTTCTATCGCTTTATGGCCAATGGTTCTTTGGATTGGCGAAAGATCCTCTACAGGATCAATTTGCAGTTGATCGGGAAAATCGCGGTCAGGGCCGATTCCTGCAGTGGCAAGGATCCTGTTTGCCTCATTGTTGATGACTCTGACTTGCCCAAAACCGGCAAAAAGATCGAGAGAATAGGACGGATATTTTCTCACGTGACTCATCGCTCCATTATCGGCTTTAAGGCTCTTTTTCTTTGTCGCACTGACGGCAAGACGCAGACCGTTCTGGACTTCTCGCTTCATGGTGAAGAAGGGAGCCGGCCGGAAAAACCTTTCGGGATGACCAGGGAACAGCGTGGGAAGCAGTACCGCAGGGAGCGCAAGGAAACAGAAGCTGTACAAGAGAGAATTGAAGAGTACAAGCAAAAGAAAATCCAGAAAGCTATAGACATGGTCAGGCGGGCCATCAAAGAAGGTATACGTTTTGATTATCTGCTCTCTGACAGTTGGTTTACCTGTACCGATATAGTGAGGTTTATCAAATCCAGACATGTCAGGTGTCATTTTCTGGGTATGATCAAGATGGCCAAAACCAAGTACCGTTATCAAGGGAAGATGAGAAGTGCCAAAGAGATGGTGAAGCTTCTTCAGACAAGGAAGGAGATCCGCTACAGCCGACGCCTGAGTTGTTACTACGGGCAGGCGGAAGTGGAACTCTCCGGCATAAAGGTTAAACTCTTCTTTTGCAGACGAACAAGAAATGGAGACTGGACAGGACTGCTGACCACCAACACTAAACTTGATTTCTTCGAAGCCTATCATGTTTATTCAATGAGATGGTCCGTCGAAGTATTTTTCAAGGAAGCAAAGAGCCTGCTTGGCCTGGGGAAATCCCAAGCCAGAGATTTTGCTTCCCAGATTGCCAGCATCTCCATTACGGTGCTCCAGTACAACATTCTTGGAACAGTCAAGCGCTTTAAATCCTATGAAACCATCGGAGGACTTTTCCATCAAGCCACTGATGGCGTTGTTCAACTCTCGGTCACAGATCGCATATGGGGAATTCTTCAGGAACTTGTCAGAATCATAGCTGAGGCGTTCCAGATCGATGATGAAAGAGTCATGGATACCCTGATTAACCGGAGTGAAACTTTTAAGCATTTTATAAATCTTGATAATCTCGAGCTAAAGCAAGCGGCCTAAAATCACTTGCGAAACTTCAATAATTTAACAATGAAACTAATAACAGCAATAATACGTGAAGTTCAGCTCGATAAAGTGCGTGAAGCGCTCATTGATGCTGAAATAACAAGAATAACTGTAAGCCGTGTTTCAGGAAATGGCCGGCAAAGAATAGAGGAGATGTACCGAGGTCAAAGGATTATCCCCGACCTGATACCCAAGATAAGAATTGAAATAGCCGTTAATGATTCTTTTGTTAATATTACGGTTGACGCGATCCTCAAATCGGCAAGAACAAAAAATGGTAATGAAGGACATCTTGGTGACGGGAAGATATTTATTACACCCTTGGAAGAATGTATCAGGATACGTAATGGGGAAAGAGGAGGAGCGGCAATTTGATGCATGATCAGGAGAAATGTATCAATAATACGTAAAGGCGTAGCACTGCTACGCCTCTACGCAAATATATTCAAAAACAACTATTTATTAATTGGATCTCATGAATAGTTGAATATCGTCTTCCACTGTTCCGATACCCGCAATACCAAATTTTTCAACAATGACCTTTGCCACATTTGGTGAAAGGAAACCAGGCAACGTTGGTCCCAGGTGGATATTTTTCACTCCAAGGTATAGCAGGGCAAGAAGGACGATGACTGCTTTCTGTTCATACCAGGCAATATTGTAAGCTATGGGGAGCTCATTTATATCGTTAAGATTGAATACTTCCTTCAGCTTCAGTGCGATTACTGCAAGCGAGTATGAGTCGTTGCACTGGCCGGCATCAAGAACCCTCGGGATGCCGTTTATGTCGCCCAGCTGAAGCTTATTATACCTGTATTTTGCGCAACCTGCCGTGAGGATGACTGTATCCCTGGGCAAAGCGGCAGCAAATTCGGTATAGTATTGCCTGTCTTTCATACGGCCATCACATCCTGCCATAACGAAAAATTTCTTTATTGCGCCGGATTTTACAGCCTCAACAACTTTATCGGCAAGTGCGATTACCTGATTATGTGCAAAACCTCCGATGATTTCTCCTTTCTCAATTTCAACGGGCGGCTTGCATTTTTTCGCGTGTTCAATTATCTCAGAGAAATCCTTGCGGCCTCCGGCTGGCCTGTCTGCTATGTGCCTGAATCCTTTAAAGCCGGATGAACCTGTGGTGTATACCTTGTCCGCGTATGAAGCATCCTTTCTCGGGGGAACTATGCAGTTGGTCGTAAATAGTACAGGGCCGTTAAATGTTTCAAACTCTTCTTTCTGTTTCCACCATGAACTTCCATAGTTGCCAACAAAGTGCTTATACTTTTTAAAGGCAGGATAATAATTGGCTGGAAGCATTTCACTATGGGTGTATACATCCACTCCTGTGCCCTCGGTTTGTACGAGAAGATCCTCCATGTCTCTCAGATCATGTCCGCTGATGAGTATTCCAGGATTATTTCTTACTCCTATGTTAACTTTTGAAATTTCAGGATTGCCATAAGTTGAGGTGTTGGCTTTGTCGAGAAGGGCCATAACGGAGACTCCATTCTTTCCTGTTTCCAGTACAAGAGCCACAAGCTGGTCGGCAGTGAGGCTGTCATCAGTTGTAGCCACAAGTGCTTCCTGCATGAATTTGTATATCGACTTGTCTTCATAGCCCAGGTTATAGGCATGCTCGGCGTATGCTGCCATGCCTTTAAGACCATAGGTTACAAGTTCCCTTAATGATCTGACATCTTCATTCTGCGTTGAAAGGACACCAATTGCAGGATTTTTTGCTTCAAAATCCTCAACGGTATCACCTGTCCATGTGGCTGACTCATGAATGACTGCCGGGATCTTTCCGCCGGCTTTGATAAATTCATTCCTGATCTCTTCCCTTAGCTTAAGCCCTTCCCGGATTTTCTCAACAAACCTGTCATAATCGAAGTTGGCATTTGTTATGGTCATGAAAAGCCCGTCAAAAATGAATTTGTTGACCCGGTCATTTTCTATTCCTAGCTCCCTTGCTTTAGTACTGTAAATTGAAATGCCCTTGATCACGAACATAAGAAGATCCTGCATCCTGGCGAGGCTGTCATTCTTACCGCACACTCCTGCAATGGTACAACCAGTGCCTTTTGCGGTTTCCTGGCATTGAAAACAAAACATGCTCATAGTTTAATTATTATTATGGTTATTTATTACTGAATAATCTGCGTTTTTCAAAGTACAAATTAAAGAATTTATTTCTTCATAAGAATGTAACATATGTTACAAAATACTGTTTTGCGGGCTGCATGGATTTTTTCGTCGGGTTAAATCATCTTATAGTAAATTCCCTCTTTCGTAAAATGCCTCCCCTGGTTGAAAACAGGCTGGCATTACCTTTCACTTCGTTATTGCTGAAGACTCTGATGTTGAAAGTGCCGGTTGTGGTCATGCCACCCCTGGTGAAGAAAAGATCAGCAGACACTTTTGTTTTCTCCACGGTATAGTTACGGGTTGCCTTATTATCTGTTGTTTTATCACGGGCAGGCTTTTTTTCTTCAGGCAATATCCTGTATGGAAGACTGTTGTTCGCAACGCCTGTGGTGTCAAATTCGAGGATCATTCTGTCCTCCTTCACAATTTTAACAAGATGTGCCTGTCTGAAAGCTGTCGGCAGTTGTCCTGCATTTCTGAAGCTGATCCTTACCTGGTAGTCTGCTGAGTCGGACCGGTATGATCTGACCTTTTTTATTTCGATATCTTCCCACACAAGTTCCGGAAGCGCCTTAACCATTTCAATATTGAAAATGGCCTGGTTTTTTACCCATGGTTCCAGGTGCTTTGCGGGGGGATTCTGTGAAAAGAACTTGGGATGAAAACCTCCGATCTCAACTTCTCCGTATTGCGGATGGATAAATATTTTCCATTCATGGAAACCTTTACCGCCATTTTCCAGTTCATCCCATTTAAGAATGTCGTGCTCATCAATGTTGCCGTCGTTGTCATAGTCCCTGAATTTCCCACCGTTCCATAATTCATCCCCGTACCACAAAGCACCAAAATACCAGTATCCGAAGTCGGGGCCGTGCCCGAAAAGAGGATTACCGCTTCCATAATCATTATAGACATCCCCTGCTTTCAGGTATCCTGTTATCTTCTTCCCTTTTTCATCAAAAAGCCTGTACCACTCAAGGTCTTCCGGATACATCCTTTCTTCTGACGGCGAAGTTGAGGGGGGTCTTAGATGCATGGGTACACTTGTATCCATTGAGTTGACAACATACACATTGGGATGAGTGAGCAGGAATGTTACCACCGATCTTGTTTCCGGTTCACTCATAGGATATTCGCCTGCGCCTCCCTGGGTAAAGCCCCTGCCAGTCAATTCTTTTCGCGGCCTCCAGTTTTCAGGATAGTTCCTGTGAAGGTCCAGTCCTCCTATTCCGTCTTCATTGATCCGGCCATCGCCATCGTTATCAATTCCTTCAGAAGTTATAAGGTATGTTCCTTTGTTTTCTCCGGCATGTTTCATCAATCTGCCTGTTGAATCCGCGGGATCCAAGATGAAATTTCCTTTTTCATCATCCTTTCTCCTCATTGACAGGATAATTCCATCACCGTCAAGATCTTCCGGGGAATCTTCATCGAGGAGGCAGTCGTCATCATTATCATAGGGTCTTACGGTACTACGGTTGCTCTGTGCCGTATTCAGGTAGAGGTTATGGCCGTCGGGATTGTTCACGGGCCTGAGATAAAATGTTCTGGTGTCGAGAAGATGTGTCACCTCGGCATTCCGGCCATAATTCTCAAGGAGATATTTTGCCAGCCACATTACTGATTCACAAGATGTTATTTCTCCGCTATGCCGGCCTCCCTCAAAAAATGCCCCGGGCTTGTCGGTATCCTTACCGGTTTTCTTGTTGGTAAGTGTTATCTGTAAAACCGGCCTGCCTTCGAAGCTTCTTCCGGCTTCATACAGTTCAACCAGATCAGGATATTTTTCAGACCATCTTGTGAGCCAGGTATTGATGACATTTACAGAATGGAACCTGTCAAAGGTGAGTGAATCACCAGCCTCGTATTCAACTTCAGGGAATCTTACCTTCGGGAAGAAGCTTATCCCGTGCCTTTGTCCGGCAACGGTATAGATCTTTCCGGTGGTGTCTGATTCAGGGTATTTTGCACAGGAGGATTTGTAATTTTCCTGTCCGAAAAGGGTCCAGCTTAAAAGGGAAAGAGATATTATTGATAAAGAAATTTTCATTGCAATCAGGTTCAGGATTTAACTCAGGATTATTTTCTCATCATGTTCTGTCTCATCATCCGGTCGATAAATCTCTTAATAAACTCATCGTAATTTATTGACATGCCTATTTCGCAGTTTGGTTCCCTGCCTTCATCAATTACCGTATAACCTTCGCCGGTAACTTTAACGAAAGCTTTTCTCGTTGTAAAAAGTTCAGGCCAGAGCACCATTGAAACTGCAACAGCGTCGAAAAGAACAGGTTGGGGTTTTCCTTCTCGATCCATACCCCATAGTGAATAAAGGCCGACAAGAGCGTCGGTCAGGGGTGTTTTTCTATCGCCCAGAAGTTCAATTAATTCATATTTAAGGGTAACAAATGTTGTAACATCAAGTCCGGCATAAGTGATTTTTGCGCCCGATGAAGCAAATTTTGCTGCGGCTGCCGGGTCTGCCCTTACGTTCCATTCTGCACTGGGTATCGGGCTTTTGCCGTATCCCATGTAAAATGAGCCAAACATTGAATAAACATGTTTTGCCAGTTTCAGAACATCCGGATCTTTTGAAAGGATATCCGCCATGTTGGGAACAGGCCCTACGGTTATGAGTATGACCTCATTGGGGTATTTCCTCAGGTTTTCAATAATGAAGTCAGCTGCCCCCTGTTTTATGGGCTGAATCTTTTCAAAACCTTCTCCCCAGTGAAACTGGTTTGAATAACCATCACCAGTCTTACGGCCAACGATTACCGGAATGTTTTCCCGTCCTGTTTCGTAAAGCATACGGCATGCAATCTGTGCTCTTTTTGGGGTGTTGCCATAGTCCATTACAATGCCCAGGATGTCGAGTTCAGGGCTTGCAATAAGCAAGGCGAGGGCATAGGCATCGTCGATGTCATCACCAAGATCGCAGTCAAAGATGACTTTCTGTTTCTGGGCAGACACATTCAGCGAAAATGTCAAAGAAGCCAATAAAAGCAAGATTACGAACGCATTTTTTTTCATCATAGTAGTATAATTTTGATTTTAAAGGTATGATGGAACCGCACATGATTGAGAATTATATTCATCATGTGTTTGCGTTTGAATTCAATCATGTGGGTTTCATGTTGATTTTGTTCTTAAAGTAGATTTTATCTCTGAAATTCTTGTGGTCAGGTTTACAATAAGCAAGAAAAATTGCGACATGAATCTAAGAAAATTTATTGAATCACTGCCACTAAATCTAGAAGCAGATCAAGTATTCCAGCTCAAATAAATATTAAAATGTTCTGAATTCTCATTTGTCTTTTTATCTTTTTTGCATACATTTGATGTTGTGTTTCCTAAACGTGCTGTTTTAATTTACAACTATGCTTATAAGAACATTTGCCAGTGCCGTAATGGGTATTGATGCAGTTACGGTGACCATTGAGGTCAATGTCTCGCGTGGAATAAGGTTTTTTCTTGTGGGGCTTCCTGATTCTGCGGTAAAGGAGAGCCAGCAGAGGATTGAATCGTCCCTGAGGTCTCTGGGTTACCGCTGGCCGGGGAAGCAGGTGCTGATTAATATGGCGCCGGCAGATATCCGGAAAGAGGGTTCTTCCTATGACCTGCCCCTTGCAGTTGGGATACTTGCTGCTGATGAGAAGATCAGGGCTGGAGAGCTGGAATCATTCATTATAATGGGCGAGTTGTCGCTTGATGGGACCCTTCAGCCGGTGAAGGGGATCCTGCCCATTGCCCTGAGGGCAAGGGATGAAGGATTCAGAGGAGTTATAGTTCCGGCAAAAAATGCCCGGGAAGCAGCTGTTGTCAGCGGATTAGAAGTTTATGGTGTTGAAAATCTCAGAGAGGTTGTGG
Source organism: Bacteroidales bacterium (assembly GCA_040769065.1). Lineage (GTDB taxonomy): Bacteria > Bacteroidota > Bacteroidia > Bacteroidales > VadinHA17 > LD21. Next base: position 1,897,473 of record JAXGLU010000001.1, on the reverse strand, counting down.
ATTTTTTTAATGGAAGTATAAGACCGGAACCGGTAAGTGTTGATATTGATGCAATATTTGCCTGTGGGGCAAACAGGTATGATGTTGATTTCTCTGATGTACGCGGACAGGAGAATGTGAAGAGGGCTCTTGAGGTTGCAGCGGCAGGTCATCATAATATTATAATGGTTGGTCCTCCGGGGTCGGGGAAGACCATGCTTGCAAAGAGGCTGCCCACCATCATGCCTCCGCTTACGCCTGAGGAAGCCCTCGAAACCACAAAGATTCACTCTGTTGCGGGTAAGATTGACAACCATAACTATCTCATGACAAGAAGGCCGTTCAGATCGCCTCATCATACCATTTCAGATGTGGCCCTGGTTGGAGGGGGCACCTTCCCGCAACCAGGGGAAATATCGCTGGCGCATAACGGGGTGCTCTTCCTTGACGAACTTCCCGAATTCAAGCGGACGGTCCTGGAAGTGATGAGGCAGCCTCTTGAGGACAGGATAATAACAATCTCCAGGGCGAAGTCAACCTGTAATTATCCCGCCAGCTTCATGCTTGTGGCAAGCATGAACCCATGCCCATGCGGATTCCACAACCATCCCGAGAAGGAATGCATGTGCTCCCCGGGAATGGTCCAGAAATATCTTAACAGAATATCAGGTCCCCTTCTCGACAGAATAGATATGCATATTGAAGTGGTGCCGGTGAATTATGAGAAGCTGTCGGGAACTGGAAAAGTCGAAAGCTCATCGCAGGTAAGTGAACGTGTTATAAAGGCAAGAGCGATCCAGCTGAAACGATTTGAAAACTCAAAGGGGGTTTATGCAAATGCCCAGATGTCTTCTTCAATGCAGCGAAAATATTGCCAACTCGATGAATCAGGAGGGAAGCTTCTGAAAACAGCTATGGAACTAAGAGGTCTTTCTGCACGGGCATACGACAGAATATTGAAGGTGGCCCGGACTATTGCTGATCTGGCAGAGTCGGAAAACATCAGACCGGAACACATATCGGAAGCAATAAATTATCGCAATCTAGACAGGGAAGGATGGGCAGGCTGATTCTAAAATTTAGCAACATAATAATTAATTTAGGTTATAGCCGTTAATTAAATGTTGAATTTTATTAGTATGGAGCTTATTCAGTATATACGTAACAGGTTGATCGAAGAACGGTTGATGTTCGCTTTCAGGGGAGAAATCAATAACTCAAATACCATTTCACTCCTTTCACTCCTTGAGAAGGAGATGGAGAATTCAGATTACGGATTAAAGGCCAGAAAGAGGCTGTTTATGTTTGTGCTTGAAAACCTCCAGAATATATCCCGGCATGGAGAGAGTTGCAGCTATTCGGGTATGTCGCTTGTACAGTATTCAAAAACTGACGATGGCTATACAATAACAACCGGCAATATTGTTAAGGATCAAGTTGCCAAAAACCTCAGTTCAAGACTTGAACAAATCAACAAACTCACTACGGAAGAGTTGAAGGAGCTCTACAAGCAGGTTCTTTGTTCCTCTGAATTAAGCTCAAAAGGAGGCGCAGGATTGGGACTGTTCGAGATGGCAAACAAAACAGGAAACAAGTTGGATTATGACTTTATTCCAAAAGCCGATGATTATTCGTATTTTATACTAAGTAAGACGGTTAATAGTGAGGGTGTTGGTGTTCATTCTGCAGGTCATGAATCACAATTTAGTGGGGAAAGCGCCATACATCTGGAGCGCTTTATGGAGGAGAATAATATTTTTATGATATGGTCGGGGCACATAAATTCGGATGTAGGAAATGAGGTGTTGTCGATCACAGAAACCAGGCTTAATAACGAAGCAGATCTGGATGCAGTGATTAGACGCAGGGTCTTTTTCATTCTTATGGAAATGCTTGAGAATGTAGCGCTTCATTCGCCGGGACCAACGGCAGGTAAAGAACACGGGATGCCCCTTGCAGTTATCAGATACGTAGACAATTCCTTTATACTGACTACGGGGAACCTGATACTGAACTCCGCCATTGACGAATTAAAAACGAAGCTCTCTTCTATAAACCGACACTACAATGGAGGTCTTAAGGATATGTTTGTCAGATCGCTGTCGCATCAGACAATAGAGACAGATTCAACAGGCAATCTTGGTCTGATCAGCATTGCCCGGAAATCTGGCAACAGACTTGATTACAGGTTTAATCCAATAAACGATGTTTATTCCTATTATACACTTGGTGTACAGGTTGAGGGAAAACCGTAATTTTAGTGAGCTTAATCAAAATCTCTGAGTATCAACTGGCTGCCATCCCACACCGCGTAGCTCCCGTCATAAACCCAGTCGCCAAGGAAGATCACTTCCGCACCTTCCATAATCCTATACGAAAGTGTAATATGCCTGTGTCCGTAGATGAAATAGTCGATTTTTTCACCCATCGCAATAACTGATTTGGAGTATTTAATCAGGTCCTCATTGTCTTCACCGAGGAATTCAAGCTTCTTCCCCTTTCCGAGCCTGCTGTTCAGGGACCATGCATGACCGATGCCTACTCCAATAGAAGGATGAAGTGCAGAGTAAAGGGTACGGAGTGTTTTATTACGGAAAATTGAAAGAAGGATTTTATAGCCGGTATTCTCCGAACCAAGTCCCTCACCATGTGCAAGGTGGAAGACCTTATTGTTGAAAGCAACGGTAAGGGGTTCAGTATGGATGATCATTCCACACTCATCTGCCAAATACCCCGAAGTCCACATGTCATGATTCCCTGTAAAAAAGTGAACAGGGATGCCTGAATCTGTTATTTCGGAAATGGTGCCGAAGAATCTTGTGAATCCTTTTGGGACAACATGCTTGTATTCCCACCAGAAATCAAAAATATCGCCAAGCAAAAATATCTCTCCTGCTTCAGGTATTATACTTTGAAGCCAGCGGACAACCTTTTTCTCCCTTTCAACCGGTTCTGATCCGGCTTTAAGCCCGAGATGAAAATCTGAAGCAAAGAATATTTTTCCTGATGATTTCAAGATATCAAATCAATTGTTTAGCAGCTGATTAAGTTTTAAGTTCAGGCTCCTGCCGAATATGTTCTTGGCAACTATTATCCCATTTCTGTCGTAAAGGTAATTGGCAGGAACGGTCCTTACGTTGTAAAGCTTTGCGTATCTGGGATTAGCGGGATCTGTTTCCCTTGTGCTTATCCATGGCAGTTCATCGAACCTGACTGCAGTTTTCCAGTCTTCTTCATTTTGATCGATGTTGATCTGGTAAATTTCAAATCCCTTTTCTTTAAAGGTTTTGTAAACCTCCTTGAGATGGAGGTTGTCGGCTATGCATTCCTTTGACCTTGCCGACCAGAATGAAAGCAGAACAATTTTCCCCTTAAGCGATGAAAGAGACACCCTCTGGCCATATATATCCTCAAGGGTCGGGTCAAGTACTATTCCGGGCGTGTTTTCTGCAATCGATTCCAGCTGTCGTGAATAAAACCGGTCAAGTTCATTTCTGGTGTCCTGTACGAGCGATTGAACTTGTCTTGAATCAGGATAATACTTTGAAAGCGTGTCAGAAACAATCTTCAGATATTGAATGTCGCGTGGATCAAACAATACATAAGTATTTTCATCTATTTTCTGGTACAGAGCCTTGATTGTTGACAGCGAATGGATGTTTTCAATAATAAAACCGATGTTTTTCATTCTGAGCTCCTTTATTACTTCAGTGTATTCAGCATCCAATTCCGACAACTTGTCATCCGGGGCATTTTCCCTGAGGGCATTGCCATACAGGTTCCTGAGTGAATCCAGTTTCGTCTTGGCCGAGGCGAGTCTAATATCGAGTATTCTGAGTTTTTCCGAATCATCCGAACCTGAAACGGAATAATTACTGTACAGATTCTCTCCCCTGAATTCAAGGTTAATTTTGTCACCTCCTTTTGCCAGTATTGTTATAAAATCAGAATCAGAGAATCCAAGCATGTAAAACTCCGGTTTGCTTTCCTTGATCCTGAAACTGAACTTCCCATTTTTGCGGATTTTTGCCGAATCTATCAGGATCGAAGTTGTGACATCAAGTTTGTTCAGGTAAACAACCTTTTGGGAGGTGTTGCTAATAATACCCCTGATTGTGAATTGTTTTTCATTCCTGCAAGCAGCCAGCGCAAGCAACGTAAGTAATAGAATAGGTAGTTTCTTCATTGGGTATTCTTTGAAATTCTGATTATTTAGTTTGCGATTCTGAAGCTGTTACCTGTCCCTGTTCATCAAATATCCTTGAAAGTGCAGAGAGAAGTTCATCTCCCCGTAAATCAGATGCCAGAACTTTTCCTTCCCTGTCGAGAAGGTAATTTGCAGGTATCGATTCAATTTTATAAGAAGATACAACAACCGAATTCCAGTACTTTAGATCGCTGACGTGGATCCATTTTTCAAGATGGTCTTCTTCAATCCCTTTCAGCCACGCTTCCCTGGTCTTGTCGAGAGACACCTGATAGATCTGGAATCCTTTATTACTGTACATATTATAAGCTTTCACCAGGTTTGGGTTCTCCCTCCTGCACGGAGAACACCATGATGCCCAGAAATCGAGAAGCACTATCAGCCCTTTGGTTGAGGAGAGATTCACCGTATCACCGCCGGGTGTTGGAAGTGATATCTCCGGCACAGTTATGTCACCTCCCATGGCAGCCCGGGGGCCTTTATATGCCTTGTCATACATTTCCTGCATTTTTTCCACCTGGTTGTGCAGTGTAACAACCAGATCATAATCAGGATATTTGCTAAAAAGAGATGAGTCAACTTTTTTGAAATAGTCGATATCCTTTTCCGGATTCATTACATATAAGTTCGGTGATATTTGCTGGTACAGGGCTGCCAGGGTGACCAGCGATCCCATATTATCGTCAATGTATTTCCTGGTGTATAGATTGATATCATTCAAATACCCATGAGCTAGCCTGTCGAGGGAGTCAATAAGTTCCTCCCTGCTCTGCCTGTTGGGATTTTGTTCATAAATTTTGTTCAGGCTCATCATTCTTATGATACTATTCCTGAGATTATTATTATATTCTGCCATCAGTGACGTGCCTTTTGAGCCGGTAACAACAATGGGATAATTCAATGAATCATAGTGGGATGTGAATTTTACCCTTTCTCCGGGCTCCAAGAGCATTATTAATAAGTTATTTTGATTAATTTTGAGCTGGTAAAAAGCAGGGTTTTTAATCTTAATTTTCATTTCAAAACTACCGTCTCCCGATAACATGACCGAATCGACCGTTATAACCCTATCAGATTTAAGTTCATCGAGGAAAATATATTTCCCGGCAGCTGGGTGTTCAAGGATACCCGATATCATGACAACCTTCCCACGGCATGAGGAAAGAACTGTGATAACAAGCAGTGCCAAGACAAATATTCTGTTCATAGCAAACAATATTAGCAGGATAATTTCATTGAACCAAGATGCAAATTTACTTTTTTTTCCTATGGCAGGATGACAACAGATTTATCATGTTCTATGAAATGGAATAGCTTTTTAACCAACTTTTTGACATATCAGAAGTTTTTTGCAATGTTAAATAAAATAGATTATCTTAAAAGACTTTTTAATACAAGATCGCAGAATAATTATGAGTTACCTACATTTTGAAAAGGGTCAGGTTGTAAATCTTGAGTACTCACTTTCCAGGGAGATAATAAGGACGAACCGGGCCGGATCTTATACTTCCACCACAATTGTGGGGTGCAATACGCGCAAGTATCACGGACTTCTTGTTTGCCCTGTTGAGGAGTTGGGAGGAGAAAGATACGTGCTTCTATCCTCATTGGATGTGACAGTTGTAAATAATGATAAAAGTTTCAACACCGGCATTCATAAGTATAAGGGTGAGTATTTCAATCCAAAAGGACATAAATACATAGAAAACTTTGAGGTGGAAACGATTCCATCGAGAACATATCGCGTAGGAGGGATGATATTCAAGCAAGAGCGACTCCTTGTGCATTATGAAGAGCAATTTCTTTCAAGATTCACTATACTGGAAGCTTCTGAGCCGATGAAGCTTCAGATCAGGCCTTTCCTGGCCTACCGTAACATCCATTCTTTAACACATGCAAACCTTGCGGCCAATACAAAGGTGGAATTTATACCTAACGGAATCAAAATGAAATTATATGAAGGATTTCCATACCTCCATATACAGTTTTCAAGGAAGGTTGAATTCGTGCATGTTCCCGACTGGTATCTTGGGATAGAATATCCCGAGGAACAGAAGAGAGGCTATGATTACTCTGAGGATCTTTTCACTCCGGGCTTTTTTGAGCTGGACGCAAAGGAGGGAGATGTCATCGTTTTCTCTGCCTCGACCAAAGAGGAAAAGGTATCTGGCTTTAAAACCAAGTTCACAAAAACCGTTTCGGGTAAAATTCCCCGTAATTCTTTCATCAATTGTTTGAGGAACGCAGCTCAGCAGTTTATTGAGAGACGTCATGATCAAACCCTGATAATAGCTGGCTACCATTGGTTTGGATCGTGGGGCAGAGATACCTTCATTGCTCTGCCAGGGATTGCCCTTGCACGGCACGGGCTGACTCTTTCCAGGGAAGTGCTCGACACTCAGGTGTCGAAGATGAAGAATGGACTATTCCCCAATATGGGTAACGATGATAACCCGGCTTTCAATTCAGTGGATGCTCCTCTGTGGTTTTTCTGGGCTGTTCAGCAGTATCTGGATAAGGGCGGAACTGATGCATGGGAAAGGTACGGGGAAGCCATGAAATCGGTTTTGAATGCCTACAGGCAGGGAACGGTTTTTGGTATTCATATGAGGGATAACGGACTTATTTATGCCAGTGCCCCGGGTAAGGCACTTACATGGATGGATGCTGTGGTTAACGGAACCCCGGTTACACAGAGAGGTGGATATGCCGTGGAAATTAATGCATTATGGTATAATGCGGTTTGTTTTGCCCTGGAGCAGGCAGAAAAGGCAAAAGACAGAAAATTCATACGCGATTATGAAATGCTGCCGGAACTGATCAAAAAGTCGTTCCATGAAACTTTCTGTGATTTTAACCGCGGCTTTATGGCAGACTATGTGAATGATGAGGAAGGGAAGAACTTCTTTGTGAGGCCAAATATGCTGATTGCAGTATCACTGCCGTATTCTATGCTGACCAGGGACGAAATGAAAAAGATCCTGGATATAGCAGACAAGGAACTTGTAACCCCAAGAGGACTGAGAACGCTTTCACCGGGCAATGAGCATTACAATGGTACATACGGAGGTAGCCAGGAGGAAAGGGATAAAGCTTATCACAACGGAACAGTATGGCCATGGCTCCTTGGTCCATTTTGTGAAGGATGGCTGAAAGTTCACGGTGCAAAGGGTGTGCAGAAAGTCAAGAAACTGATCAATGGTCTGGAAGAGGTCATGGGTGAACATGGTATTAACACAATATCAGAAATATATGACGGAGATCCTCCTCATGCACCTAACGGAGCAATATCTCAGGCCTGGAGTGTCGGGGAGGTCCTAAGAATAATGGATTTGCTCGAAACAAAGTATTCAGATATTTAATTCAGGTAAATTATGCGTGTATTAATGTTTGGATGGGAATTTCCACCTCATATTTCCGGCGGACTGGGTACAGCAAGCTATGGTTTGACAAAAGGCATGTCGTCTCTTGAAGATCTTGATGTGATTTTTGTGGTGCCTAAAGCATGGGGTGATGAAGATCAAACCAAAGTCAGGCTTATTGGAGCAAACAAAATCCCGGTCGCTTTTAAACAGATTTATTATAAAGGATTCAGAAGACCGATAGAACAGATTGAGATCTCGTCCAAAGTAATTCCCTATACCGATCCGGAAGATTATTATAAAAGAGTTACCAGAGAAGAAGTTGGCCACAATATCTTTATTCAGACCAACTCAAAAGGAATGGTTGATTTCTCAGGCAGATACGATGGTTCACTTCTTGAAGAGATTTATAAGTATTCCGTTGTTGCTTCCGTAATAGCTGCGGAAAACGAATTCGATATTATTCATGCTCACGACTGGCTGGCATATCCTGCCGGAATAGCAGCGATGGAAGTTTCCAAAAAGCCGCTTGTCATTCATGTTCATGCAACTGACTTCGACAGGAGCGGTGGCAATGTAAATCCTGAGGTTTATCAGATCGAGAAAAAAGGCATGGATGCTGCATCAAAGGTTATAACGGTGAGCAATCTTACCAGAGACATCGTAATAAACAAATACAATATTGATCCCGACAAGGTTGAAACTGTATATAACGCCGTGGACCCCGTGAGGATAACGGAGGATGTCATGGTTGACAAGGGTTTTGATGAAAAGGTTGTTACCTTTCTGGGAAGGATCACAATGCAGAAAGGACCTGAATACTTCATCGAAGCTGCCTACAAGGTACTGAAGGTGATGCCGAATGTGAGATTTGTGATGGCCGGATCGGGCGATATGATGGAAAAGATGATGAGAAGAGCTGCAGCCCTGAAGATTACTGACCGGTTCCATTTTACGGGATTCCTCAGAGGGAAGGACGTATTTAAAATGCTTACATTAAGCGACGTCTATATAATGCCCTCTGTTTCAGAGCCTTTTGGTATTTCTCCTCTCGAAGCTATGCAATCGAACGTACCAGTAATAATAAGCAAACAGTCAGGAGTTTCCGAGATACTAACACATGCAGTGAAAACTGATTTCTGGGATATCGATGCTATGGCCGACGCAATTTACGGAATCCTTAACTATCCGGCACTTTCACAGATGTTCATTAAAAACGGAAAGGAAGAAGTGGTCAGATTCAAATGGGATAATTCTGCAAGACACGTCAGGGATATTTATTACAGAGTAATCAGGCAACATAAGAACTAAAATATGAGTGCAGTAAGCAAAAAGGCAATATGCTTTTATTTTCAGGTGCATCAGCCTTTCAGGTTGAAAAGATACCGTTTCTTTGATCTGGGGCATGATCATTATTATTATGATGATTTCACAAACGAATCAATCATGAGAAAGGTGGCGGACAAATGCTATCTCCCTGCCAATGATGTGATAATGGAACTTATACTTAAAAACAAGGGTAAGTTTAAGGTTGCGTTTTCCCTTACAGGCCTTGTGATTAAACAATTCAAGCTCTATGCACCCGAAGTGCTTGAATCATTCAGGAAGCTTGCAGAGACAGGAATGGTTGAGTTTCTGGCAGAAACGGAATCACACTCCCTTGCATCATTAAAGAGCAAGGATGAGTTTGAAAGACAGGTCCTTATGCATAAGGATATGATGAGGGAATATCTCGGGGTTGAAACAACATCTTTCAGAAATACAGAGCTCATATACTCCGACCAGATAGGAGCATGGGTGGCAGATATGGGATTTAAATCGATGCTTACCGAGGGAGCAAAGCATGTGCTTGGATGGAAAAGCCCTAATTATCTGTACTGTAATGCATTGAATCCAAGGCTGAAAGTACTCCTGAGAAATTTTGTCCTTAGTGATGACATAGCATTCAGGTTTTCAAACAATTCATGGAGCGAATGGCCTCTGACAGCCGACAAATTTGCATCATGGGTCAATAAACTTGCACCAAGAAGTGAGTTAATCAATGTTTTCCTTGATTATGAGACTTTCGGCGAGCATAACTGGAAAGAAACCGGGATTTTTGACTTCCTTGCCCATCTGCCTGGAACTATTCTTAAAAAAACCCCCTTCAGGTTTATGACCCCCTCAGAAGTAGCCGAAACCTTGCAACCGGTTTCTGCAATAAGCGTTCCTTCACCCATTTCATGGGCAGATGAGGAGAGGGATATAACAGCATGGCATGGCAATGAACTGCAGACCGCAGCACTTGGTAAACTTTACCAGCTTACGGAAAAAGTTAATGTATGTGAAGATAGTCAGATCAGAAAAGACTGGGAATACCTTCAGGCAAGTGATCATTTCTATTATATGGCAACGAAATTCTTTTCAGACGGAGCAGTTCATGCTTATTTTAATCCTTACGACACTCCCTATGAGGCATTTATGAATTACATGAATATCCTTTGCGATTTTGAGATACGACTTAACCGTTGTGTACCGGATGTTAAGGAACATCTTGAAATATCGAAGCTAAATTCAATGATAAGGACAAAAGAGCAAATTATTGACCAGCTCACTGAGGAGATTGAATATCTCAAGCAAAAGAATAAAAAAGGCCGTTCTGCCGATGCTCTGGGAAAAGCATCCCTTATGGTCGAAAAGGTACCGGCAGAGATGCCGTTGAGAAAAAATTCTGCTAAAAAAAGTAAACCGAAAAAGAAAGTGCCTGTAAATCCGTTATCAAAAGGTAAAAGACCAAAGACTAACTAACCAGAACCAATAAATATAGCTAATGAATGTTGAACTAGTTTTTGAGACCAGCTGGGAAATCTGTAACAAAGTTGGAGGTATTCACACAGTGATCTCGACCAAAGCACTTAACATTGTTAATGAGCTTGGAGACAATTTTATATTAATAGGACCGGATGTATGGAGGGAGGAGGAGATAAATCCTGAATTTATCCCTGACGATTCCCTTTTCATGGAATGGAGAGCCCTGGCGGCTGAGGAAGGCCTGAGAGTGGAAACAGGCAGGTGGAATATTGCGGGGAAGCCCATAGTATTCCTGGTAGATTTCACTCCTTATTTCGGACAGCAGAATGAGATATTCGCCAGATTCTGGGAGACATATAAACTTGATAGTATTTCAGGGCAATGGGATTATATTGAACCTGCCCTTTTCGGCTATGCAGCCGGAAAGGTAATTGAAAGCTTCACTTCATTTTATCACGATAAGCACAATATAGTAGCCCAGTTTCATGAATGGATGACAGGAACCGGGATTCTTTATCTGGAAAAGTACGCTCCCTGGATCGCCACCGCTTTTACAACCCATGCAACTGTCCTGGGCCGGTCCATTGCCGGAAACAACAGACCCCTGTACAGCCGGATTAAGGAGTTTAATCCGATCCAGGTTGCTCGTGAATTCAATGTTGTGGCTAAACATTCGCTTGAGAAACTTTCGGCATCAGAAGCTGATGTCTTCACAACGGTAAGTGAGATCACCGGAAAGGAATGTTCGTTTTTCCTGGGTAAAGCCCCTGACATTGTGACTCCTAATGGTTTCGAAGATTCATTTGTCCCTGACAGAGATAATTTCGGGAAAAAAAGAGATGAAGCCCGGAAAAAACTAAGGGAAGTTGCTGAAGCCGTGCTGGGTTATAAACTGCAGGAAGACTGCATATTCATTGCCAACAGCGGGAGATATGAATTCAGGAACAAAGGTGTCGATATCTTTGTAGACTCCCTGGGAGAGCTTAATAAGAAAGACAAGCTGGGAAAGGAATGCGTAGCTTTTATCATGATGCCTGCATACCATAAAGGACCCCGGCAGGATCTCGTTGATGTTCTCTATAATAACGGACACGGTAACGGTATTGATAAATTCCTGACCCATTCTCTCCATTACCCCTCATCTGATCCGGTTATGCAGAAAATAGCGGGCAACAACCTGTCAAATGACAAGGATTCAAAGGTTAAAATAATATTTGCCCCAATTTATCTCAACGGTACTGACGGCATCTTTAACATGCCATATTATGATCTGCTGATCGGATTTGACCTTTCAGTTTTCCCATCGTATTATGAGCCCTGGGGCTATACCCCGCTGGAAAGCCTTATGTTTTCTATTCCAACTGTGACCACTTCCTTGTCGGGATTTGGACTCTGGGTAAGGAGCTATTTTAGCGACCCGGGCAATGGAGTTCTAGTGGTTGACAGGACAGACGACAATGAAGCGGAAGTGGTTAAGGAAATCAGGGGCTTTATAAGGAAATTTGCCAGTTTGAGCAATGCTGAGATTTTAGAGGCAAGAGAAAAAGCCCATGCTATTTCGAGGATAGCAATGTGGGACATTCTGGTCAAAAAATATTTTGAAGCCTACGAGATTGCCCTTAAAAACAGCAGTGTGAGAAGGGAAGCGCCCAGGGAATTTGCCAAGCTGGTTGAGGGTGTAGGATTGCAGATACGAAAGCCGCATCAGAGGCCTGTATGGAAGGATATTTATGTCCACAGTGATGTGCCCGATAAACTTGCATCCCTGAAGGAGATTGCCGGAAACCTCTGGTGGTCGTGGAACAATGATGCCGAGATGCTCTTTAAAAGAATGGACCCTTCGCTCTGGGAGGATGTCCGTCATAACCCGAAACTTCTTCTTGAGAAAATTGATTACAAACGCCTGCTTGTTCTGGAAGACGATGAAGAGTTTACCTCTGATCTGGAAAAAATATACAGGAAATTCAGGAACTATATCGATCGGCCTGACGATGCTGATAAGCCCTCAGTAGCTTATTTCAGCATGGAATTTGGCATACATCCAAGTCTTAAAATTTACTCAGGAGGCTTAGGGGTACTTGCCGGAGACTATCTTAAGGAAGCCAGCGATTCAAATATTAATATCGTGGGAATAGGCTTCCTCTACAGGTTCGGATATTTCAGACAGAAAATCGGACCAAGAGGGGAACAGCAGGCGATTTATGAAGCTGAAGAATTCTCGCGCCTTCCAATCAATCCTGTCAAGGATGCTGAAGGAAAGCAATTGACAGTTAGTATTGCCTGGCCAGGAAGGACCGTTAAGATAAGGGTATGGGAAGCACGGGTTGGTAAAGTGCCCTTATATCTGCTTGATACCGATACTGAGGAAAACATATCGGAAGACAGGTCCATAACTCATTATCTGTATGGAGGTGATCATGAAAACAGGCTTAAGCAGGAGCTTATACTGGGAATCGGTGGCATTCGTGCCCTTACTGCCATGGGCATAAAGCCCGACCTTTATCACAGCAATGAAGGCCACTCGGCTTTTATCAGTCTCGAAAGGCTGAGATTGCTAATTGCCGAACATCATCTTACTTTCAATGAAGCTCTTGAAATAGTTCGCGCTTCAACATTGTTCACAACTCATACACCTGTACCAGCAGGTCATGATGCCTTCGAGGAAGACCTTCTGAGAAAATATATCTCCCACTATCACAGCAGACTTTCGATAACGTGGGATGAGCTGATGGCACTGGGACGATGTGAAGGAGATTCCGACAGGAAGTTTAACATGAGTTTCCTGGCCACAAGAATGTCACAGGAACTAAACGGTGTGAGCAAGCTTCATGGAGAGGTCACCCAGGGCATGTTCAATAAATTATGGCCCGGATACCTCAAGGAAGAGCTTTATATAGGATCCGTAACAAACGGTGTTCATTTTCCTACATGGGTGGCACCTGAGTGGGAGGAAGTTTTTGATGATATTACAGGAGGGCCAGGTTTTGATCAAACCGACAGAAGTCTCTGGGAAAGACTATATACGGTCGATGACCGTAAAATTTACGAAGTCAAAATGGGGCTGAAAAAGAAACTGTTCAAATATATCAGGAAAAGGCTTCAGACAGATATGATGGAAAAACATGTCAGTCCGCGGTCACTTCTTAATATAAGCAATCATCTTAACGAAAAGGCCCTTACCATTGGCTTTGCAAGAAGGTTTGCCACCTACAAGCGGGCAACTCTTTTGTTCCGCGATATTAATCGTCTTGAGAAAATCGTTAATAATCCTGACAAGCCGGTGCAGTTTATCTTCGCAGGGAAAGCTCACCCGCACGACGGAGGAGGGCAGGACCTCATCAGGAGGATATTTGAAATATCGCAAATGCCTAAGTTTGAAGGAAAGATTATCTTTCTGGAGAATTATGATATTGAGCTCGCAAAATACCTGGTGAGAGGGGTTGATATATGGCTTAATACGCCCACCCGTCCGCTTGAAGCATCAGGCACCAGCGGTGAAAAGGGTGTCATGAACGGAACAATCCATTTCAGCGTACTGGATGGATGGTGGGTGGAAGGTTACAGGGCTTTTGCCGGATGGGCCCTGCCCAAAAAGAGAACCTTCAACAATCAGAATCTCCAGGATGACATTGATGCCGAAACTATCTACAATATGCTTGAATACGAAATAGTTCCTGCATTCTATTCTTTCAATAACGATGGGATCCCTGTTGAATGGATAAGCCATATTAAAAATACAATGGTGAAGATAGCACCGGAATTTACTATGAAACGGATGCTTGATGATTACTATGAAAAGTATTACCAGAAATTATGGTCCCGGAGTAAATATCTTGTTGAAAACAACTTCGAAAAGGCAAAAGAGATTTCAGCATGGAAGAGTGTCTTGAAGGAAGAATGGGATAACATAGAGGTTTTAAACTATCATTTCGAGCAAACAGAGGGGAACGTATATCGTTCAGGTCATGAATACCAGGCTGAAATAGCTCTGGATGTCAAAAAGATACCCAAGGAAAATGTTGGAGTTGAATTCATATTTACAAGGCTGAACAAAAATGGAGAGAATGAATTTGTGGACAGCCAGGAGTTTAAGCTTATAAGCAGCAAGAATGGCAAGTGCCTTTACAGGGCTAATCTTATCCCTGAAAAAGCCGGAACATTCTTTTATGGTATACGAATATACCCGAAACATAAGGATCTGCCACACAAGCAGGATTTCTATCTTGTAAGATGGATTGATTAGATATCGGTTGCTTTTTTAATCTTCTCCTCTTTAAGTACTATTGCAGTGCGGGAAGGGATGTAAAGGAACAGATGGAAAGGTACGCTGAATGTGTGCCTTTCTGCTTTTTTAATTGAAGTATAGAGTGGGTTCCGGTCAATTCTGTTAAATCCTCCGTATTCCGAACTGTCAGTATCGAGGATAATACGGTATTTGCCTTTTACTGGTATTCCGTAATCGGCAAATGATTTTGTAGGATGAAAATTGAAGACAAAAAGCAGATCGCCTCGTGAATAAGCCAGAACTTTATCGTTATTGTTCTCAACAATCCTTACCGTGTAAGGTTCGTCAAGTATATGATATTCTTTTTGCAGGTTTATCATTCCCCGGTCGAATTCACCCAGAAAACTGTACTTGAGATTTTCATCCCTGAAAAGGTGCCATTGTCTTCGTGCATATTTGTAACTCCAGTTATTGCCTTCCCGGGGAAAATCAATCCATTCAGGGTGGCCAAATTCATTTCCCATAAAATTCAGATAGCCTCCGCCCGCTGTGCTGAACGTTATCAGTCTTATCATTTTGTGAAGAGCAATTCCTCTGTCCATGTTGAAGCTATGGTATGATTTGCTCATGCCTGTATACATTTCAGCATCAAGCATTCTGAAGATAAGGGTCTTGTCACCAACAAGAGCCTGATCGTGCGATTCACAATACGAAATAACCTTTTCCTCCGGTCTGTGCTGTGTCAGTTCATGGACCAGCTGTCCCATATCCCAGTTCTCGTCGGGGGTGTCCTTGACAAGTTTAATCCAGAAATCAGGGACTCCCATCGACAGGCGATAGTCAAATCCGTATCCCATCCTTTTAATGGGTGCAGCCATGCCGGGCATTCCGCTCATCTCTTCAGCTATAGTAAGTGCAGAAGGCCTGAATGAATGGATCACCTTGTTGGCAAGGTAAAGGTATACGAGGGCATCCTCATCCTGTTTCCCGTCAAAATATTCATTATATGATGTGAAGTTCTTTTCAAGTCCGTGATCAAAGTATATCATGCTGGTAATCCCGTCAAACCTAAAACCGTCAAAATTATATTCTTCCAGCCAGTATCTGCAATTCGAGAGCAGGAAATGAATTACTTTGTCCTTGCTGTAATCGAAGCATAATGAATCCCATGCTATGTGATTTCTCCTGTTGCCGGTATGGAAGTATTGTCCCGGCGTACCGTCAAACATGCCCAGGCCTTCATTTACATTCTTCACGGAGTGAGAATGGACCAGATCCATAATTACCCTGATACCTTCATCATGTGCGGTGTCGATAAGTGATTTAAGGTCTTCAGGCGTTCCAAACTTTGAAGATGCTGCAAAAAAGCTTGAAACATGATAGCCAAATGATCCATAGAAAGGATGTTCCTGAATGGCCATCAGCTGAATTGTATTGTATCCGGCTTTTTTAATTGCCGGAATAATATCAGCTGCAAATTCCCTGTAGGTTCCGATCCTTTCGTGTTCAGTAGCCATGCCAATATGTGCTTCATAAATGACAGGAGCGGAATCTGCGGGAACAAACTTATTGTTTCTCCAGGTATATGATTCTGGTGGATCCCAAACCTCGGCGCTGAATATTTTTGTGTTTTCATCCTGAACCACACGGTTTGCATATGACGGAATTCTTTCTCCTCCGCCTCCCTTCCATTTAATCCTCAATTTGTACAGATCGCCATGCCTGAGTGCTGTGCAGGGAAGTCTGATTTCCCAGTCACCGTGGGCGTTAATTCTTTTTAATCTGTAATCAGGCTTTTCCTTCCAATCCGAAAAGCTTCCAAACATGTATATTTCTGTGGCATTGGGAGCCCATTCCCTGAATATCCATCCTTCGGCAGACCTGTGAAGTCCGTAGTAATAGTATCCTGTTGCAAAATCGACGATAGAACCCTCGCCGGCAAGTTCTTCTTCTTTGGCAATACATCTCCTTATCCTCTTTTCGATGATTTGTCTGAATTGATCAAGACACGGATCGGAATAATAAAATACAGGAGATTTCATAATGAACTGTAAGAAGCAAAATGTTTGATAAAAGTAATAAAACTAAATCGTTTCCTTGTGTCGTTTTCACTGCTTTGTTAATTTTACTGGCCACTTTGAAGTAATGATAGTTTATCGGGAATACAGGAAGCTTAAATTGAAATGCCCGGTTGTTACCATAGGCATCTTTGACGGTGTGCATACCGGTCACAGGATGTTGCTTGAAAATCTTGTATCCTACTCACGTTCGGTTTGCGGTGAGTCAGTCGTTATTACCTTCGATCCTCATCCCAGGGAGGTGCTGTCGGGCCGGGCTGGATCAGTAAACTTACTTACATCTGTCGATGAGAAAATAAAACTTATTGAACAGACATCCGTAGATTATCTTGTTATCATTCAGTTTACCAGAGCTCTCAGCCAGAAGGGAGCTCATGAATTTATAAAGGATGTACTGATAGACAAGATCGGGATGAAGCATTTTGTTTTGGGCTATGATCATCACTTAGGAAGGAAGAAAGAGGGTGATTTCGATACTATTAAGAATTATTCAGAGGGATTTGGAGTAAAAGTGATAAAAACTGACGAGGTATATTCGGAAGGTCATCCTGTGAGTTCTACAGCGATCAGGGAAGCCATTCTGAGAGGCAGGATCGATTTTGCAAACCGGCTGCTTGGCTATAATTATCCCCTGACAGGAAAAATTGTTGAAGGATATCGGATAGGCCGCACGATTGGGTTTCCCACAGCAAACATTCAACCTTGTGACACTCATAAGCTGATACCTGGAGATGGTGTATATGCCGTTGAAGTTCAGATTGATGACGAATTGCTGCCGGGAATGCTGAGCATTGGTGTCAATCCGACTGTTAACCATGAAACATCATTCCGGAAGATAGAAGTTCACATATTTGATTTTAACAGAGAGATATACGGCAGTAAGATAACAGTGTTTTTCAGGTTCAGGATGAGGGATGAGAGGCGGTTTGACAATGTTGACCAGTTGGCATTCCAGATGAAACTTGACCAGGAACAAGCGCTAAAGCTTCTTTCTTGAGCTATTGGATTTAATTTGTAATTTTGCATCAATAACATCAATTTGAAATAATAAGCGTTATGAGTTTAATGGCAGATGGAAAACCATATGCAATAAAGGACATATCCCTTGCAGATTTTGGCAGGAAGGAAATAGAGATTGCTGAAAAAGAGATGCCTGGTCTTCTGGCAATAAGAAGAAAGTATTCTTCTGCAAAACCTCTCAAGGGTGCAAGGATTACAGGTTCACTGCATATGACCATTCAGACTGCAGTGCTTATTGAAACACTGGTTGAGCTTGGAGCTGATGTAAGATGGGCAAGCTGTAATATTTTTTCAACTCAGGATCATGCAGCAGCAGCAATTGCTGCCAAAGGTATCCCTGTTTTTGCCTGGAAGGGTGAAACGCTTGAGGAATACTGGTGGTGTACAGCCCAGGCTTTGTCATTTCCGGGTGGCAAAGGACCAAACCTTATAGTTGATGACGGGGGAGATGCCACTTTGCTCGTTCATCTTGGCTACAAAGCTGAAAATGATATATCTGTGCTTGAAAGGACGACGAGTGTTAAGGAAGAAGAGATAATTCTGAACACCCTGAAGGACATACACGCAAAGGATCCGGGTAAATGGCACAGAATGGCAGAGGAGCTTAAGGGAATATCGGAAGAGACAACAACCGGTGTCCACAGGTTGTACCAGATGCTTGAGAGAGGAGAACTTCTTGTTCCGGCTGTAAACGTGAATGACTCTGTAACCAAATCCAAGTTCGACAACCTTTATGGATGCCGTGAATCACTTGCAGATGGTATTAAGAGGGCTACCGATGTGATGATTGCCGGAAAGGTTGTGGTTGTATGCGGTTATGGCGATGTGGGAAAAGGCAGCGCAAAATCAATGAGATCTTACGGAGCAAGGGTAATAGTTACTGAAATAGACCCTGTCTGTGCCTTGCAGGCTTCTATGGAAGGTTTTGAGGTCAAAACCGTTGAAGATTCACTCGGGGAAGGCAATATTTTTGTAACCGCAACCGGCAACAGGGATGTGATACGGCTTGAGCATATGATGAAGATGAAAGATCAGTCAATCGTGTGCAACATTGGGCATTTTGACAATGAGATACAAATGGACAACCTCAACCGTATGCCAGGTATAAAGAAGGTGAATATCAAACCCCAGGTTGATAAGTATGTTTTTCCCGACGGGCACGAGATATTCATTCTGGCTGAAGGACGCCTGGTAAATCTTGGATGTGCAACCGGCCATCCATCATTTGTCATGAGTAATTCATTCAGTAACCAGACGCTCGCGCAGATTGACCTTTGGTCGAAGGATTACAAGGTCGGGGTCTACAGGCTTCCGAAATATCTCGATGAGGAAGTAGCCCGGCTGCATCTCGATCAGCTAGGCGTTAAACTTACAAAGCTTACAAAAGAACAGGCTGATTACATCGGAGTTCCGCAAGATGGGCCATATAAACCTGATCATTACAGGTACTAGCCCATTAATCGTTCCAGACAGTTATATATCGTCCGTAATAGAAACTGGTTTTGTAATTTTTAAGAGGGTATCGGCCCGGGCCTGAAATAGGTGTCCCTGATGCCGATAGTTCATATACTGTTCCACATTCTGGACAACTGGCATTTGTTAGAAAATCCGGATCAAGGTTGACCTTTACACTGAGGCTGTTCACCGCAAAATCATGCGGACAGGTCCGGTCGTATGCATAGTATTCATCAGGACCACAAAAAATAATAATACCATTATTATCATATCCTGCTGCATTGTAGCCCCAGTTGTTGGTACGAGAGCTTACTGTGACAGAGCCAAACATGGCATTCAGATTCACAAATTCCGGATCAAGCAGATCTACAGTGAAATTTATGTAAACATCAGGGATTACATCGTTCTTGTTCCTTGAACATGACAATGTGAAAATCAAAAAGAAATGGACAATCAGAAGAAATCCTATTTTTGAACCGGGTTTCATCGGGCACTGATTTGCATACAAAACTAATAATATGGCCTGAGAAAATACGTTAAAAGAATGTAATAATGATAAATATTAGACAATGAGGATATTGGTTGGGAAGCGCTTCATGATGGCACTGGTGATGCTAATTGCCGTCTCTCTTTTGGAAATCGCAGGAGGGACAAGTGTTTACTGCAGCAGTATGGAAAGGGAATCTGTAAGAAAGGTTTCCGGGAAGCAGGGAAAAGCCAGGGAACCCAGGAGTGTGAGGAAGGCGAAGCAACAACAGGCATTAAAGGAAAAGAATCGGAAGAAAGAATATGCTGAGTTTGTCAAGGAGAACAGGAAGCGTTCCTATGAGATTCAAACCGATGAGGTTAAGGAACGAATGAAGGCCAACAGGAAGAACACTAAAAAGAGTTACGCGGAAAAGAAGAAAAAAAATGCTAATGCCGGGAAAAGAGCTTCAAAAAAGTATTGATAATAAATTCACATAATATAGATACCATTATTTAATTGTAAATTAAGAGGTTTGTCTGTAATTTCCATTGTTTTCATATTCTTGTTGTGAATAGTTTCACATGAAGGTTTCGTGTGTAGTTATAACGATTATATAACTGAGTGTTAAGAAATTAACATAAAATCACTTTTCCTGAGCTTTTTATCCCGACAGATGGAGGATAAAAGTTCAGGAGTGATAAATAGTTGTATTATACCGCTTTCCGGGAAATACTTTTTTTGGAAAAAATTTCATATATTTGTTAAGAAGAGTTCCGGGAAAACCCGGAATTCTTCTTGCTTTTACTTGATACAGAAACAATGGCAGATGTCATTTACATAACCGAAGAAGGCCTTGAAAAGACAAAGGAGGAACTCGATCATCTCAGAAAGGTTGAGAGGCCTGCTTTATCCAGGCAGATTGCTGATGCAAGAGACAAAGGCGATCTTTCGGAAAATGCAGAATACGCCGCTGCCAAAGAAGCCCAGGGTCTGCTTGAAATGAAAATATCAAGGCTTGAGGATATTATTGCCCGGTCAAGAGTCATTGACGAAACAAGAATAGACAATACCACTATCAGACTTCTCAACAAGGTGAGAATCAAGAATAAAGCAAACAATATCGTAATGGAATATCAAATTGTACCTGAAAGCGAGGCAAATTTCAAGGCAGGTAAAATAGCTGTGAATTCACCCATTGCAATGGGCCTTATCGGCAGAAAGGCGGGAGAAACGGTCGATATAAAGGTGCCTTCAGGGATTATTTCATTCGAGATACTCAATATTTCTATTTAATAATTTATCTATTGTCAGATATGGCCACTATTTTTACCAGAATTGTAAATGGAGAAATACCCTGCTATAAAATTGCAGAAGATGATAAGTATTTTGCATTTCTTGATATTAATCCAATAAGGGAAGGGCATACCCTTGTTATAACAAAGCAGGAAACAGATTATATTTTTGACCTCGACGATAGCACCCTGGCAGGGCTTATTGTGTTTTCCAAGAAAATATCAAAAGCCATTTCTTCTGCCATACCATGTGCAAGGATAGGTGTTGCAGTCGTCGGACTTGAGGTCCCCCATACCCATATTCATCTTGTCCCTATTGATACTGTTCAGGACCTCGATTTTAAAAATCCCAAGCTCAGGTTCACTCCGGAACAATTCAGGGAAACTGCAGAAAAAATAAGCAGGAATGTAGTCTTGTGATCACCGGGTAGACATCAATTTAGTTTGTGTAAGATCCTGTAATAAAGATGCTCTTTTGTATCTTTGTTATTATTTCTTTGCTCGCTGCATGAATTACCTGTACAATTTGTGGGATGATGTTATCAGTCTCCTGTTTCCCCGTATTTGCTATGGTTGCGGGAATCAGCTTCTTAGAAATGAGTTATATATATGCACAGAATGCTATGTTGCCATACCCCGTTCAGGATACCATCTGAAGCCTGATAATCCTGTTGCTCAGATTTTCTGGGGCAGGTGCCTGATAGAGAAAGCTGCGGCTTTTTCGTACTACACCAGGGGAAGCAGGATCAGGAACTTAATTCATAGCCTTAAATACCGTGGAGTCAAGGAAATAGGCTTTGAGCTGGGGAAGATATATGCTCTTTCGTTGAAAGGTTCGGGATTTTTTGACAATATTGATTTAATCGTACCTGTTCCGCTGCATCCGTCAAAACTAAGGAAGAGAGGTTATAACCAGAGTGATTTTATATCAGCGGGTATATCGGCTGTGACAGGGATTTTGGTTGATACCGGAGCCCTTGTAAGAACAGCCGGCACAAAGACCCAGACTCGTAAATCGAGATATGACAGATGGGTAAACGTTGAAGGTATATTCAGGATTGAGGGATATGACAGAATCCTAAACAAACATGTGTTGCTGGTGGATGATGTAATAACAACCGGGTCAACTGTCGAGTCATGTGCCAATGCGATACTTGCCACCGAAGGCACAAGGGTCAGTGTACTAGCTCTGGCATTTTCAACTACGGGATAAGGATTTTACCTGACAATTCTGCCAGGATTCTTGTTCATGAAATCTTTCCAGGTTCTGTATTTGTTCCCGGGTATGGGATTATTGGTCTGATAAAAATGACAAACCGCTGCAGCAAGACCGTCAGTTGCATCGAGTTTCATCTTGTTTTCACTGAACCTGAGGATGTGCATCAGCATGGAAGCCACCTGCTCCTTGGAAGCTGAGCCCCTGCCGGTGATGGACATTTTTATTTTCCTCGGAGCATATTCAAAAACAGGGAGCGACCTGTTGAGGGCAGCCGCTATTGCAGCACCCTGGGCCCTTCCCAGTTTCAACATCGACTGAACATTTTTACCGTAAAAAGGTGCTTCAATGGCAAGCTCATCGGGATGATATTCGTCTATTATCCTGGTTGTACAATCAAAAATATGCTTTATCTTGATGTAATGATCCTTAAATTTTGTGAGGTCAATGGCACCTATGGCCAGCAATTCAGGTGTAATGCCAGAAATGCTGATGACTCCGTAGCCAGTAATTGTTGTACCCGGATCGATGCCCAGGATTATCCTTTCCTTTCCTTTTGTGCTCAACTGATGAATTGTGAAAGTAATAATTAAATTATTGAATCAGTGAAAGTCCATTTCTTATCCATTCTGGTTTTTCAGAGACCCATGGCTGAGGTATTTCGGGATATAATCCCTTTGAAGACAATTCCCCTGTTTCCAGGAAATGAATAGCTTCCTTGAGGCAGAGTTCATTCCTGTCGTCAAAATCGTGTGCAATATCGTCTATAACATATTTATCAGGTGGAATGCCGTCATAAAAATCTCCTTCGTCATTTCTATTTGCCACCTTGAATACTATTGGCAGGAAGTAGTAAGCCTGGCGAAATGCGTAAGTCCTCATTCCAACAGGCTTTCCATAGGTAGTGTCACCTATGCAGATCACATCCAGAAAGGCACTGAGGCCATTTATCAGAGATTCGCTTGCTGAAGCTGTCTGATCGGTAGTCAGAACAACCAGTCTGGTAAGAGAAAGGGGATAAATAGTGGGCATAAACGGGAAGACGGAGTTTTCGCGCTGATTCTGGTTATTATAAATAAGTTTGATAAAAGGGGCATTATAGGGGACAGGTACATCACCTGCAATATAGCTCGCTATCTTCTGTGCAGTCGCAAGCATCCCGCCAGGATTATATCTCAGGTCAAGAATCAGGTCCTTTATGTTGTTTGATTTGAAAAATGCAAAGGCAGCTGATAATTCTGCTTCAGATTCCTGGGTGTACATAAAATAATCATACACAAGATGGCCTGTTATTCCGGAAGAAAGATGCAGTGTGTCATAATGTATTACTGAATTGAGAAGGAATTCTGTTTTTGTCGATGTTATCGCCACTTCCATCCCATCAGGTTTCTCGAACAGGAATTGATTGGTAATGCCCGCTTTGCTTTCTCCTATTACCCTGTTGTAGGCCTCATAATCATCGGAGATAATCAGGGGCGCAATATCCACTCCATTAACTGATTTTATTATCCACCCCCTCCTTACTCCCTGAGAATACAATGGTGACCTTGAGTATATCAGTGCTATTCTGGCTTTGTCGTCTTCGTCAATCTTGATCAGTATTCCATGTCCGACGAAATCACCTGCCATCGAAGCCACAAATTCATCGTAATCCTGTATATAACTGTACCTGTCGACAGGTTTATACATCATAGCCTCCAACAAATCATAGGGATTATCGTAGTTATCTTTGGTTACCACTGGCATCAGGTCGTTCCAGAGGTATTTATCAATCATAAGATTATACAGGCTGTCTCTGGCAATTTCATCAATCAAAACATTATCAGGGGGATTATTATTATCCTTCCTGCAGGAGGAGACTATAAGTGCCAATACAAGCGTGGTGAACAAAGCTCTTTTTATCATAATAAAATTTTACCTTAAAACAATACATCCTGATCCGTTGGCAGGCGAGGGAATCCGCATACCGGTAAGACTTTTCACATTCTTGTCTGTCTCTGAATAATATATGGATTCCATAGTGTAAATAATTGTACAGTTACCTGTGAACCACAAAGATAACTATTAAAACCTTTTCTTCTTTGTGTTCCGGATCAATACTCCTGAAATGATAAGCAATAATCCTGCCGGAGTTGTGTAATAAACAGGTTCATTATAAAATACAATGCCCAGAAAAATGAGCTGCCCCTTGCCAGTGCAACGCCTTTTGTGCTGACATCGCCGGCTTGTAAGGGATTACCCTGTGAAGAAATGATATAGACGCCGGTAAAGCTTACCAGCAAGGCAAGGAAGTTCTTTTTGGGTATTTTCTGCTTAAGTAATGGGACCGAAAGAAAAACCAGGACTATTGGCCATATTACCGTCTCTTAGCTGATAATATCAAATCCGGTATAAGTCCTCAGTGCATTAGGGATTAGAATTCCTTTTTCAGTCTGGTTGTTTTCCAGAAGTGCTGCAACTATCCTTGGAAGGGCCAGGGCGCTTCCATTAAGTGTATGAGCAAGACGGGTCTGTTTGTCGCCTTTATCCCTGAACCTGCATTTAAGCCTGTTGGCCTGGAATGATTCAAAATTCGATACAGAACTTACTTCCAGCCATCTTTGCTGAGCAGCCGACCACACTTCAAAATCATAGGTAAGTGCTGATGTAAAAGACATATCACCTCCACAGAGTCTCATAATACGATAGGGAAGTTCAAGTTTTGCAACCAGGCTTTCCACATGGTTTACCATGGAATTGAGTGACTCATAGGAGCGATCGGGGTGTGCAATCTGTACTATTTCTACTTTATCGAACTGGTGAAGACGGTTGAGGCCCCTTACATGAGCTCCCCACGAACCGGCTTCCCTGCGGAAACAAGGGGTGTAAGCAATATTTTTAACCGGCAGCTGGTCGCCATTGAGGATTACATCCCTGTATATGTTTGTAACAGGCACTTCAGCCGTAGGGATAAGGTAATAATTGTCAAGGGGAATGCTGTACATTTGTCCCTCCTTATCTGGAAGCTGGCCTGTTCCAAAACCCGAATCCTCATTTGCCAGAATGGGGGGCAGAACTTCATTATAGCCTGCTTTAACACCTTCATCGAGAAAGAAGTTAATCAGTGACCTTTCAAGCCTGGCCCCTTTCCCCTTGTAAACAGGAAAGCCTGCTCCTGTAAGCTTTATCCCGAGTTCAAAGTCTATAAGGTCATATTTTTTAATGAGATCCCAGTGAGGCAGGGCATTCTCAGGAAGGGCAGGGATGTTACCGCCTTCCTTTACTTTTACATTGTCGTCGGCTCCGTGGCCTTGTGCAACTGACTCATGAGGCAGATTGGGAAGCAGGATGATCTCGTTTCTTAACTCTTCCTCAACCGGAACCAGCTTCTCGGTGAACGACTTGATCTCCTCCTTTATTGCAGAAGTCTTGTTCTTCAACTCTTCAGCTTCTTTCTTTTTGCCTTCTCTCATCAGCGAACCTATCTCCTTCGAAATACGGTTAAGTTCGCTCTGTAGCAAATCAGACTTTGATTGTATTTCACGCCGGGCAGAATCAAGAAGTAAAATCTTTTCCACGATTTCTTCAGCCGGGAAGTTTTTAATCTTTAGTCTCTCAATGACAAAATTCTTTTTTTCGCGAATCAGGTTAATAGTAAGCATTATTTTACGGGATAATTATTTCAAAAAAAAAGCAGGCATGGAAGGCCTGCAGTAAAAATATTAAAAACTCGTGATATTATTTCCCTGGCGGGAAAAAGAAATACATGAGCCTTCAATTCTGTAAATTATTCAGTAATTGGTTTAACAGAAACAAAGACTTTATTGTCTTTCTTCTTCCTGTATTCAACCTCTCCATCAATCAGCGCATACAGGGTATGGTCCTTGCCTATTCCTACATTGCTGCCCGGATTATGCTTTGTTCCCCTCTGACGTACGAGTATGTTGCCCGCTTTGACTGCCTGGCCTCCGAAAAGCTTCACTCCCAGCCTCTTGCTGTGTGATTCGCGGCCGTTTCGTGAGCTTCCTGCTCCTTTCTTGTGTGCCATATCCTTATAGTGTTTTTATCTGAGTATTCTGTTATTATTCACCTTCAGGAGATTTCTTTCCTGCTGATTTCTTTTCTGAAGGCTTTTTAGCTGCAGGTTTTTTTGCAGCTGGTTTCTTTGCAGCTGGTTTTTTTACCTGGGCTTCACTGACAGAGTCCTTTGATTCAGACTGTTTCTTTTCTGCACTCTTTTTTGTGCCGGGCTTCTTTTCTGCTGATATCTCTTCCTTTACTTCCTGCTTTGGAGCTTTTGTCTTCTCTTTTGCTTCCTCTTTTGTTTCCGAAGTTTTCTTTTCAGCACCCTTCTTTCCTATGCCAACAATCTCAACCTGCGTAAAATTCTGGCGATGTCCGTTTTTAACCCTGTAACCTTTTTTCCTTTTTTTCTTGAAGACTATTACCTTATCTCCCTTTAAATGATCCAGTACTTTTGCCTCAACTATGTAACCATCTATAAGGGGCTCTCCAACCATAACGGAGCCATCATCTTCAATAAGAAGAACTTTTTCAAATTCAACGTTTTTACCTGCCTCAGCCTCAAGCCTGTGAACGTAGATCTTTTTTCCTTTCTCAACTTTAAACTGCTGACCAGCAATTTCAACAATTGCGTACATCTTGTAATTTTGTTATGTTACTCCGGGAGGCGTATATAACATCAAAAGTTATATATCT
Organism: Bacteroidales bacterium; assembly: GCA_040769065.1. GTDB lineage: Bacteria > Bacteroidota > Bacteroidia > Bacteroidales > VadinHA17 > LD21. The sequence continues at coordinate 1,870,682 of JAXGLU010000001.1, read as the reverse complement.
TTACAAAGCCCCGCAGGATTTATTAAAATCGGACTGCAAAGATAATCATTTAGGATTATTAACAAATCTTTATCATTCTTTTTAAGTAAAATTATTCATATTGACAATACAGGCCGTTTGATATACAGGGGCAATACCAGACGAAGTAATTGATGTTAAAAAAAAGAGACATTGGAACTGGCTCTTACTTTTAATATCTTTATATTTGTTTATTGCAGCTGTAATGGTTATTTGTCTGTTTATTAAATTATTAACATGAAGAGGGTAAAACTTAAGGTATTAGGGATCTCTTACAGTCAGACTCAGTCAGGAGCATATGCCCTGATACTTGTAGAGGAGGATGGGGAGCGACGTGTACCTATAATAATTGGAGGCTTTGAAGCACAGGCTATTGTAATACGACTTGAAAACCTTGAACCTCCCAGACCCCTGACTCATGATCTTTTTAAGAATTTTGCCGATGAATTCAATATTACCCTCATTGAAGTTATGATCTATAAACTCGAGGAAGGGGTCTTCTATTCCAGGCTCCTGTGCAATAATGGAGAAAAAGAGATATCAGTCGACAGCCGAACTTCAGATGCAGTAGCTCTTGCCCTCAGATTCGGATGCCCGATCTACATTACCGAAGAAATCCTTGAAAAAGCGGGAATAACAATTTCCCCCGGCGCTGAAACAGAAAACCTGGCAGGCAACGAAAATGATGCAGTTGCCGAACACGGAAGTTCCAAGTTTGATTCCTATTCCGATGAGGACCTGTATAAACTGATAGATGAGTCGATAAAGACTGAAGATTACGAGCGGGCTGCAATCATCAGGGACGAAATCGAGAAACGAAAGAAGAAAAGAAAGTAAGACGAAGACTCTGAAAGGGATCTCTCCACAATTCATTTAATTTTTAGAAATATTGACTTAAATGTTCAAAAAACTAAACTGGCCTGCGAAAGGGCACGATTTCAAATATTTCAGAATTATGACGATTGGAAATCTTGATAAAATCTAAATTTAATGAAACACTTACTATTGGTCATCACTTTCCTGATTATCGCTGTGTGTCAGTCGCCGGCGAGGGATTATACGGTAAGTTCTCCTGATGGAAAGATCAGGCTTACTGTTAGTGTCGGGGAAGAAATAAAATGGTCAGCTTCTTTTGAGGGCAGGGAAATTATCGGTCCTTCAAAAGCAGCAATGCTTCTTGCTGATGGCAGAACACTTGGTGCCAATGAGCGTGTAAGAAGATCGGTAACAGGCTCAGTGAATGAGGTCATTATACCTGAAGTGCCTCATAAGCGGTCGGAAGTACTTGATTATTGCAGCACCCTTACGTTGACATTCAGATCGGGTTTTGCTTTACAATTCAGGGTTTATAACGAAGGGATTGCCTACAGGTTTGAAACATCCCTGAAAGGTGATGTCACCGTTAAAAATGAAGAGGCTGATATAAAATTCCTTTCGGGATCGGAAGCATGGTACCCCCTGGAGCAAAGCTTTATGTCGCATAATGAGAGGCAATATATTTATGCAGACCTTGACACCATCGGGCCGGCTCATCTGGCAAGCCTGCCGGCTCTGTTCCAGTCTAACGGCGTCAAGATTCTGATAACTGAATCAAATATAAAAGATTATCCCGGAATGTGGCTCCGGGGCGGCAACAACGGAAAGGTTACCGGTGTCTGGCCTTTATATCCTGCCAGTGAGGAACTGAAGGGTGACCGCAATCTGTTTGTAACTTCAAGAATGGATTATATTGCAAAAACATCCGGGACAAGAACATACCCCTGGCGCGTTTTTGCCATAGCACCTGAAGATGCAGACCTGATTGAAAATGACATGGTTTGGAAACTTGCAGACCCCAAGGCTTTTGTTGATACCGACTGGATAAAGCCTGGAAAGGTGGCATGGGACTGGTGGAGTGCAAACAATATTTTTGGCGTTGACTTCAGGGCAGGAATCAACAATGATACCTATAAGTATTATATTGATTTTGCCTCAGCAAATGGCCTGGAATACATTATTCTGGACGAAGGGTGGTACAGGATAGGAGGTTCTGTTCTTGAATCAGTACCTGAAATAAATGTTCCTGAACTCTGCAGATATGGTGCTGAAAGGAATGTGGGAGTGATACTTTGGGTCGTTTGGAAAACTTTTTATGATGAAATTGACAAAGCTGTAGCTTTGTATGAGAAATGGGGCGTGAAGGGGGTCAAAGTCGATTTTATGCAGAGAGATGACCAGAAAATGGTTAATTTCTACCATGAAGCTGCAAGAAAAACTGCTGAACATCATCTTCTTATAAATTTTCACGGATCGTACAAACCCGATGGTTTTGGACGAACCTACCCGAATGCCCTTACACGGGAAGGTGTGATGGGAATGGAGAACAGCAAGTGGAGCCGCATTGTGAATCCCGAATATGATGTTACCGTGCCTTTTATAAGGATGGTTGCCGGACCTATGGATTATACACCAGGTGCCCTGGTAAACATGGACAGTGCAAGCTTCAACCCGGTGTATACACGGCCTGCTAGCCAGGGAACAAGAGTCCACCAGATGGCTCTTTATGTCATCTTTGAAAGTCCTCTTCAGATGCTTTCAGATACCCCTTCAGCCTATATGAAGGAACAGGAATGTACGGATTTCATCGCTGAAATCCCTGTTGTATGGGACGACATAAGAGTACTGAAGGCTAAACTGGGTGATTATATTCTGCTTGCAAGACGCTCGGGAAAGAACTGGTTTGTGGGAGGAATCACTGACTGGAATTCGAGGGAAATGGAACTTGATCTTTCATTTCTTCCGCCGGGAGAATATCAGATGGATATTTTTCGCGATGGCATCAATGCCGACAGGCATGCTCAGGATTTCAGGCATATTAAAACAAGTGCGGCAAGCGGTGAGAAAATGAAAATTAACATGGCCCCGGGAGGAGGATGGGTGGCAAAAATATCACCCAGATAAGAGTTAATTGCAGGGTTACTTATGAAGCAGTATTTGGATCTTCTTGAACATGTTGTTCAGAATGGAGTCAGAAAGGAAGACAGGACCGGAACCGGAACAATAAGTTTGTTCGGCTACCAGATGCGGTTTGACCTGGAAGACGGCTTCCCGCTTCTTACAACCAAGAAGCTTCACCTGAAATCGATAATCCATGAACTTCTGTGGTTTATCTCGGGAGATACAAATATCAGATATCTGAAGGATAACGGGGTCAGGATATGGGATGAGTGGGCCGACAATGAAGGGAATCTTGGGCCTGTGTATGGTTATCAGTGGAGATCGTGGCCGGCAGCTGACGGAAGAAAGATTGACCAGCTGAAAAATGTTGTTGATTCAATCAAAGGATCCCCCGATTCAAGACGCCACATTGTCAGTGCATGGAATGCCGGGGAAATAGACAGGATGGCATTGCCCCCGTGCCACATACTTTTTCAATTCTATGTTGCGCAGGGCAAACTGTCGTGCCAGCTCTATCAGAGGAGTTGTGACATTTTCCTTGGAGTTCCGTTCAATATAGCATCCTATGCTCTTTTAACTCTCATGATGTCGCAGGTGACAGGATTGAAACCCGGTGATTTTATTCATACTCTGGGGGATGCTCATATTTACCTTAACCACATTGACCAGGTCAAGCTTCAGCTTACCAGGCAACCATTTAAACTCCCGGTGATGACATTGAATCCTGCTGTTAAGGAAATAACAGAGTTCAGCTATGATGATTTCAAGCTTTCCGATTACAATGCTCATCCTCATATTAAAGGCGAAATATCAGTATAAAGAAGGTTATGATGATTTCTATTATTGTTGCAGTTTCCGATGATTGGGGTATTGGCATGAACAACGAGCTGCTCTGGCACATACCGGAAGACCTGAAAAGGTTTAAGAAGCTTACTATGGGCAAAACAATAATTATGGGCAAAAGAACATGGGAATCTCTGCCCAGAAGACCTCTTCCGGGACGGAAAAATATAGTGCTTACCGATATCCCTGATGAATGCATTGATGGTTCAGTAACAGCCTATACTATTGAGGATGCTCTGAGCAAATGCGTACAGGATGAAGAGATTTTCGTTATTGGCGGAGGCATGGTTTACAGGCAGTTTATGCCCATTGCCGACAGATTGTATATTACTCATGTTCATAAAAAAGCTCCTGCTGATGTCTGGTTTCCAAAGATAGACCGGAGAAAATGGAAGATTATTGAAAAGGAGGAATGTATATCTGAAGATGAGAACCGGATTCCATATACATATGTGGTTTATGCCAGAAAGAAGATCTGAAGAAAAATATAGGCCACAAGGCGCTATAATTCAGATAGATAGCAAAACACGCAAATAGGTATAACCTCTCAGTGGTTCAGGTAACATCACTGGAATTATGTGATAGTACAAATGGAAATTATCTGTGGTTTACAGCTTAATTTCCGGTATGTGCAGGTTTTACGACACCTTCAGGATCTTCATATCAATCCTGGCCAGTTTGTGCGTGGCATAATCAGATGTAATTACAAGTTCTTTGGTCTCTGATGAAGGTGACTCGTACATGGCATCAAGCATTATTGTCTCGCATATTGATCTGAGACCTCTGGCACCAAGCTTGAATTCAATAGATTTATCGACAATTAAATCAAGAACATCATCGGTAAATGTAAGATCTACTTCATCCATCTTGAAGAGTTTGATATATTGCTTGATAATTGCATTTTTAGGTTCGGTGAGAATAGCTTTGAGAGCTTCCCTGTTCAGGGGATCAAGATGTGTAAGCACAGGGAGTCTTCCTACAATCTCAGGGATCAGTCCGTATGCTCTGAGATCCTGAGGAGCTATATACTGAAGAAGATTATCCTTATCGATTTTTTCCCTGTTTTTTGAAGCTCCATACCCTACTATCTGTGTATTTAGTCTTCGGGCAATTGTTTTTTGTATTCCTTCGAAGGCTCCTCCGCAGATGAAAAGGATATTCTTTGTATCGACAGGGATCATTTTTTGTTCAGGATGCTTACGTCCTCCCTGGGGCGGCACACTGACTATTGCTCCTTCGAGAAGCTTAAGAAGTCCCTGCTGGACTCCTTCGCCCGACACGTCGCGGGTTATGGAAGGATTGTCTCCCTTTCTTGCTATTTTGTCTATCTCGTCTATAAACACTATGCCTTTTTCTGCAGCTTTTACATCGTAATCGGCATTTTGCAGGAGGCGGGTGAGAAGGCTCTCAATATCTTCTCCAACATAACCGGCTTCAGTAAGGACGGTGGCATCGACTATTGTAAATGGTACATGAAGCATTCTTGCGACTGTTCTTGCCAGAAGTGTTTTTCCGGTACCTGTTTCGCCTACGAGGATGATATTTGATTTTTCAATTTCAACATCGTCGTTGTCGGGCTTTTGCATGAGGCGCTTGTAGTGGTTGTAAACAGCCACGGAGATGGTCTTTTTTGCCATTTCCTGCCCGATCACGTACTGATCGAGAAAGTGCTTTATTTCAGCAGGTTTAAGGAGGTTTACAGCATCGAACGCAACGGTTTTCTTTTTGCCAAGTTCCTCGTTCATGATGCCATATGCCTGCTCAATGCAATGGTCACAGATATGTCCTTCAAGGCCGGCAACGAGCATGTTGACCTCTCTTTTGGTTCTACCGCAAAAAGAGCATTTATTCATTGGTTTTATTTCTTGTGGGTCTTTTGGAGGATTTCATCAATCATTCCGTATTCTTTAGCCTCTGTAGCTGTCATCCAGTGATCTCTGTCGGCATCTTTTTCCACTTTTTCAATGGGATTTCCTGAATGAAACGCAAGAATTTCGTAGAGTTCTTTTTTGATCTTTAGTATTTCGCGCGCCTGTATTTCAATATCAGAAGCCTGTCCTTCAAAACCTCCCATAGGCTGGTGTATCATTATCCTTGAATGCTTGAGGGCAGAACGCTTCCCTTTTTTTCCTGCTGCAAGCAATATTGCTCCCATGGAAGCGGCCATTCCGGTACAGATTGTAGCTATGTCGGCCGATATGTACTGCATGGTATCGTAAATACCAAGACCGGCATGGACCGATCCTCCGGGGGTATTGAAATAGATCTGGATGTCTTTGTCCGGGTCTGTGGAGTCGAGATAAAGCAACTGGGCCTGAATTATATTGGCAACATAATCATCTATGGGAAGGCCAAGGAAGATTATGCGATCCATCATCAGCCTGGAAAAAACGTCCATTGAAGCTACGTTTAATTGTCGTTCTTCGATGATGGTAGGAGATATATAACTGCTCCATACTGAAGTATATTTATGCAAACCAAGACTGCTTATTCCATGTTTGCCGGTGGCATATTTTTCAAAATCGTTTTTCATAGCCATAATAAAATCCTTTTAATACTTTAACAAAGATACTAAAATAAAACCTCATCAATGCAATTCATTGATTTCTATTCAAAAAGCTTATTGAATCCGTCAATTGTAACTGTTTTGTTTTCAATTTTGACAAGCTCTTTTATAAACGAGATAACTTTATCTTCAAGTATTTTTTCAGCTATTCTTTTTGCATCCTCTTTCCGTCTCAGGGTTTCTTTGGCGTAATTTGTGATCTGTTCATCTTCAGCATAGAAAAGTCCGTATTGCCGGAACTGATATCTGGTAATATTCTCTGCTTCCTTCAGAAGTTCCTCTTCACTGATTTTCATATCATTCTGCCTGGCAATTCTGTTTCGTATCAGCTCCCATTTCAGATCGTGTTTGAACGATTCAAATTCCTTTTCAATCTGTTCAACGGTTGTGTTTTCATTTACTTTCAGAAGCCATTTTTTCAGGAAATCCTCAGGAAGGCTGAACTCCGTTTTCTCGATAGCAAGCTCTTTAAGGTCGAGAGAAAGCTTATATTCGCTTTCCTTCTTAAGGTTATCGGCAATTTCATCTTCAATCTTTTTAAGGAATTCACTTTCAGTAGTTATTATCCCTTCTCCGTAGATCTTGTCGAAAAGTTCCGTATTAATTTCAGCTTCAGAAAAGCGGCTTATTTCATTTACAGTAAACCTGAAATTTCCGTTGATTCCCCCGACTTCCTCCCTTTGTCTTTTTAGAAGGGCTGATATCTCATAATCGTTTGGGAAGGCTTTTCTGAGGTCAAAATCAATAGTATCTCCTTCAGATTTCCCGATGAATGCCTTTTTAATTTCTTCATCCTTGATTACATCAATGCTGAGAGTTGTATCGTCGGCAAACACACCATCCGGGACAGGGTTATTGTCGTCTGCCAGGGCTTCGATCCTTCCCCTCATCATATCTTTTTCCTCAGAGATGCTTACCTTGTTGAATTTTCCGTAGCGGCGCCTGTAGTTTTGAAGATAATCATCCTTCATTTTATCATCCACTTCAATCTCGTAATATTTTACCTTGTTTTTCTTTGAAAGGGTTACATCGAAGGATGGGGACAATCCGATCTCAAAAGAGAATGTGAGTGAATCTTGTGTGTCAAAGTCAATATGCTGTTCATCATCGGTTTCGGGCAACGGATCCCCGAGTATTTCAATCTTTTCATCGGTGAGATATTTCTGTATGCTTTCAGTGAGAAGCTTATTCAATTCGTCAGCCTGAACAGCCTTGCCATACATCTTTCTTATAATTTCGATAGGAACCATTCCGGGACGGAATCCTTTGATGGCAGCCTTTTTACGGTAATCTCTCAGCACTTTTTCAGCTTTATCCTGAAAATCAGATTTGTCAACCTGTACTTTCAGTACTGCCTTCAGGTCGCCGGTGTTTTCTCTAGTGATATTCATTTCAATCTGGTTAAATGATTTAAAAAACCGCCAAAACGCACACTCAATGATCGTTAAAGGCGGCATTCATATGGTGCGGATGAAGGGACTCGAACCCCCACGTCATAAAGACACAAGATCCTAAGTCTTGCTCGGCTACCAATTACGACACATCCGCAAAAAATTTCCGCAAAAGTATGGAAAAATATTTCCAAAACAAATCGTGTTTATCTGCGAAGTTCAAAGTTCTTTCCCAGATATACTTTCCTTACATGCTCATCGTCAGCTAGTTCAGAAGCAGTTCCCGACATCATGATCCGTCCCTCAAACAGAAGGTAAGCCCGATCAGTAATAGAGAGAGTTTCATGAACATTGTGGTCAGTGATAAGTATTCCTATATTCTTCTCTTTAAGTTTTGAGACTATGTCCTGTATGTCTTCGACAGCTATGGGGTCCACTCCTGCAAAAGGTTCATCAAGGAGTATGAATTTTGGTTTCAGCGACAGAGCTCTGGCAATTTCCGTGCGTCTTCTTTCCCCACCGGAAAGCTGTATTCCCTTGCTTCTTCTAATCTTTTGCAGGCCGAATTCATCAAGCAGGTTTTCAAGCCTTTCTTCCTGTTCCTTTTTTGTCATGGACGACATTTCAAGTACAGCCTTTATATTATCTTCCACAGACATATTCCTGAATACTGAAGCTTCCTGGGCAAGGTATCCGATACCTTTCCTGGCCCGCTTATATACCGGAAGTGCCGTTATCTCTTCAGTGTCGAGAAATATCCTTCCTTCGCTTGGCCTTATAAGACCCACAATCATGTAAAAGGTAGTGGTTTTGCCTGCACCGTTGGGGCCAAGCAGACCCACAATCTCACCCTGCTCTACATTTACCGATACATGGTCTACAACAATTCTGCTGCGGTATTTTTTTACAAGGTTGTCAGTATGTAATTTCATTCTGTGATCTGGCGTTAAGCGTATCTTTGTTTTCAGGCTTCATCCGTCATGAACTCAGCATGATTTTTTTCCTTTTGCTTTATCACACGTCTGGAAATAACGATGCCCACTTCATATAAGGCCAGAAGCGGTATACACACAAGCATCTGGGAAAAAACATCCGGAGGTGTTATTATCGCTGCTACAATGACTATTATAAAAATAGCATGCCGGCGGTATTTCTTAAGGAATTCAGGCGTTATAATCCCAACCTTGGTTAGGAAAAAGGTGAGAATAGGAAGCTCAAAAATAAGTCCCGTGGCAAGGCAGATAGAAGTTAAAGAGCCAATGTATGACCTTATGTTGATTTGGTTCACGACATCGGGGCTTATATCATAAGTGCTTAAAAAATGGATAGACAAAGGAGCCAGAGCGTAATAGCCGAAAAGGACCCCGGTAAAAAACAGGAGAGAAGCTGCCAGCACGGCTCCCCTGGAATATTTTCTTTCATTGGCATGAAGAGCAGGCTTAAAGAATTGCCAGAATTCCCATAAAACATATGGGAATGCCAGTATTAACCCCGACACAAGCGCTACGGTAATATGCGTGGTTAGCTGTCCGGCCATCTTTATGTTTATGATGTTGAAAGGTCTGGTGTTGATACATAGAGCCGGTACTTTCACTGCCTGTCCAACCTTGCACAGCATCCGGTTTGTAAAAAAATCGGGATTTTTCGGGGCCAGGATTATTTTGTCGAATATTAGATTCTTAAATAAAAATGCGATAATCATCAAAACGAAAATAGCTATTACTGATCTGATGATATGCCAGCGAAGTTCTTCGAGATGTTCAAGAAACGACATCTCCCCTTCGTTCTCACTTTTCTTTTTCTTTTGTGCCATTGGCCTGAAGAATAAAAATATCCGCAAAATTCAGCCTGTAAAGATGATAAATCTTCTCTTTCAAAACAACATCATTTTCTTATGAGTAAAAACATTTCGCATCCAGGATCCTTATGGCATAACTGCGAAATCCTCATCCGGGCAGCCTGGAATTTAATATTGTTAATTAAAAGTTAAATATGGTAAATGAACAAGTTTTTTTATAACTTTATTTAAAATATTGGTTATAGAAATATACCAGGAAATAGAATTGATCATTCGGGAAAGATTATGCAGGGAGATTTGACAATTCATGATTATTTAAAAAAGTATTTTGGTTTCGATACATTTAAAGGTAATCAGGAACCAATTATAAAGAACATACTGTCGGGGAACGACACATTTGTTCTGATGCCCACCGGGGGTGGAAAATCGCTTTGCTACCAGCTTCCGGCAGTTATGAAGCCGGGTACTGCAATAGTTATCTCACCCCTTATAGCATTGATGAAAAATCAGGTGGATGCCATGAGGAATTTCAGCACCGAGGATGAGGTAGCACATTTTCTCAATTCTTCCCTTACTAAAGCTGAAAGTACAAGAGTAAAGGATGACGTTCTGGCAGGCAGGACTAAACTGCTATATGTAGCACCTGAATCGCTTACAAAAGAAGAGAACATTGACTTCCTGAAAAATGTAAGCATTTCATTCTATGCAATAGATGAAGCCCACTGTATATCTGAATGGGGTCATGACTTCAGACCGGAATACAGACGGATCAGGCCCATAATAGACTCTATCGGGAGGTCGCCCATTATTGCACTAACTGCAACAGCAACCCCGAAGGTTCAGCATGACATCCAAAAAAATCTCGGCATACTTGATGCTGATGTTTTTAAATCGTCATTCAACAGACCTAATCTGTATTATGAAGTCAAATCCAAGCAGGATGTTACCAAGGAAATTATCAAATACATAAAGAACAATCCGGGAAAATCGGGAATCATATACTGTCTCAGCAGGAAAAAAGTGGAGGAGCTTTCTGAAGTGCTTAAGGTAAACGACATTAAGGCTCTGCCATATCATGCAGGCATGGATTCCGCAACTCGCACTGCAAACCAGGATAAGTTCCTTATGGAAGAAGCAGATATCATTGTGGCAACAATTGCTTTTGGAATGGGTATCGATAAGCCCGATGTGCGATTTGTCATTCACTACGACATTCCCAAAAGCCTTGAAGGCTATTACCAGGAGACAGGACGGGCAGGCCGCGACGGGGGAGAAGGTAACTGCATTGCTTATTACAGCTATAGTGATATCGTTAAACTTGAAAAATTCATGCAGGGAAAACCGATTGCAGAGCAGGAAATCGGCAAGCAACTCCTCCTCGAAACGGTTTCATACGCGGAATCGTCAGTTTGCAGAAGAAAAATCCTGCTTCATTATTTTGGAGAAGAATACCCGAATGAAAACTGCGAGGCTTGTGATAACTGCCTCCATCCGAAAGCTCAGTTTGAAGGCAGCGAGTCAGTGGTAAACGTTCTTGAAACAATTCTTGCCGTTAAGGAGAAATTCAAGGCAGACCATATTGCCAATATCCTTTCCGGGAAAATGACCGCAGCCATTAAGTCATACCGCCATCATAAGCTGGAGTTTTTTGGAGCAGGTGAGGATAAGGACGACAAGTACTGGAATATGGTTATAAGACAGGCGCTTATAGCCAAACTCCTGACAAAGGATATTGAAAATTACGGAATACTGAAGGTTACAGAAAAAGGGATGGAATTCATTGATAAGCCTTCATCATTCATGCTGGCCGAAGACCATGACTATGCTGAGTCATCCGATGAGGAAAATGCATTCGGAGCAAGAACTGCCGCGGTGGATGATGAGCTGTTCAGCATCCTTAAGGACCTCCGTAAGAAAATATCAAAACAAAAAAATGTACCGCCTTTTGTCATCTTTCAGGACCCCTCTCTTGAGGATATGGCAATACAATATCCCATCAACCTTGATGAATTGCTGAATATTTCCGGAGTGGGTGCCGGGAAAGCCCAGAGGTACGGGACTGAATTTGTGAATATCATCAAAAAATACGTCGAAGAAAAAGAAATCATAAGGCCTCTCGACATGGTGGTCAGATCAGTTGTCAACAAATCGGGGCTGAAGGTATATATAATCCAGAGCATTGACATGAAGAGACCTCTTGAGGACATCGCTGAAACCAAAGGTCTTGAAATGGAGGAGCTTCTTTCAGAGATTGAAGCTATTGTAAATGCTGGTACCCGTATAAACCTCGATTATTACATAAACATGTGTATCGACGATGAACGCCAGCATGATATATATTCATATTTCAGGGAAGAGGCCGAGACTGATTCGCTTGAAGATGCCGTCAATGAACTGGGCAGTGAATTTGAGGAAGAAGAAATAAGGCTTATGAGGATAAAGTTTCTCTTGGAAATGGGCAACTAGCCTGCTGGTTTTTTCCCGCCTGCTGCAGCAAGCAAAGCCACTGAAAAGACATAGAATGGATATATGATCTGCGAGGGCAGAAACCATTTCATTAACGGTTCTCTTCCATAGCGCCTTGTTGTGTTCCTGAGAATTAGAAAATCAGGCACAGATTTTAAAAGGAATACCATTAGAAACAATAAAGCATATCTGTAGTTAATAATAGCCAGGATTAAAGTGCCGGCCTGGGCAACAGTAATGGCAAATGTTACTGCTGCAAGTAAAATTGTAAATATGTCTCTGTATGCCCTGCTTTTTGATATCCATCTTTTCCTTTGAATGAGAAAAGCTCTTATGGTATCTGCAGGGGAGGCAGTGACCAGTGCTTTGTGTGACTCAAGCCATCTTATTTTCGCATTTTTATCTTTCTTGATGCTGTGAAGAAGGAATATATCATCGCCGGAATCAATTTCAGGGTGAAGATTTCCAGCATGACATGTATAGATCTTCCTGGTGAAAGCCATGTTGGCACCATTGCACATTGTGCTAAACCCTGCAGCTGCAGTGCCGGCAGTTATGCCCTGCAGGCTCAGGAACTCCAGTTCCTGAAATATTCTCACAAATCCCTGCCCTGCCTCAATTGTCACCGGGCATATTATCAAATCAGGTTTGTATTTGTCATAGAATTGTGCTATTGAACTTATCCATTCAGGTCCTGCCCTGCAGTCACCGTCTGTAGCTATTATCAACTCGCCTGAAGCCCTGGATACTCCGGTCTTTATTGCTTCCTTCTTGCCCCGGCCCTTGTTTCTTATTGTTGCAAGGTTCTTAATTCCGGTATATTCCGAAGCTGTCTTGAATGTGTTATCAGTTGAATTATCATCAATGATTATTACCTCGTATTTGTCAGGAGGATAATTTTGATCAGCGATATCAGAAAGAAGATCCTGAATATTTTCTGCCTCATTCCGGCAGGCTGTTACAACCGAAACAGACACTCCGGGTAATCCTGCGGATTCAAAAGGTTTGATTCCGCGAAGGTGCTTATAAATCACCAATAGCAGTAGACAATACGGAACAGACAGCAATAGGGCGAACCAGCACATTTATTAGTTTTTGAGCCATTCATATAATTTATAATGCTCACATGTCATTCCTAATGATTCATATGTTTTACAGGCCTTGAGGTTATTGGAATCAACGTAGAGACGTAGCCCGGCAACGCTTTTTTTATCAGCCTCGTTTTTGACATGTTCATACATTGAAGTGAATATCCCCCTGCGCCGGTATGAAGTTCTGACATAAACCGACTGAAACCACCAGACATAGGTGTTTCTCCAGTCGCTCCATTCGTAGGTTATAAGGAGTGAAGCCACCACTTTGCCTTCATCTTCGGCAACGTAATATTGTCCTTTAGACGGGTCAAGAAAAACAGCGTTTACCCCGCTGGCAACAACAACAGGGTTGAGTTTTAAACGCTCGGTTTCCCATGCCATATTATGCTGAAATAATGCAATATCTCCGGCATCGTCAGGTTGGGCTTTTCTAATGGTGATCATTTTGTGTGTCAAATTAAACAGGTATCATTATCAGTATTCATCCCAGCTTCTTACAGCCAGGTTATCTTCACCAAGCCTGCAGAATGCCAGAATAAATGCACTGGCAAGCCTTGCATTTGTAAGGAGCGGAACATTATAGTCAACAGCGCTTCTCCTTATAAAATAATCGTTGTTAAGTTCTGATGCACTCAGGTTTTTTGGTATGTTGATCACAAGGTCAACTTCCCTGTTCCTTATTAATTCTATTGTATTAGGCGATCTGTTTTCATCTGGCCAGTATGCGATGTAAGACTCAATGCCTGCATTCTTAAGGAATAATTGAGTGCCCCTTGTTGCATAGAGTTTATGGCCTTTCTCCCTGAGGGCTCTTGCGCTGTTCAGAAGTTCAACTTTTGAGCGGGCTGGTCCTGTTGAGAGGAGAATGCTCTTTTTCGGAATACGGTACCCAACTGAAAACATTGCCTTTAGTATGGCTTCGTAAAAGCCGTCGCCAATACATCCTACCTCGCCAGTTGACGACATGTCTACTCCAAGGACCGGATCAGCTTTGGCAAGCCTTGAAAAGCTGAACTGGGGAGCCTTAACCCCGACATAGTCAAGATCAAAAGCCGATTTGTTTGGTTTTTCAACCGGCACCCCGATCATTACTTTTGTTGCCAGCTCAATAAGGTTTATTTTCAGGACTTTGGAAACGAATGGCATGCTTCGGCTGGCTCTGAGATTACATTCTATAACTTTTATATCGTTATCTTTTGCCAGGAACTGTATGTTGAATGGTCCTGAAATATTAAGCTCTCTTGTTATCTTTCTGGCTATTCGCTTTATTCTTCTGGCTGTTTCAAAATATATTTTCTGTGCAGGGAAAACAATTGTGGCATCGCCTGAATGCACCCCGGCAAATTCAACATGTTCACTTATGGCGTATGCAATGATTTCTCCTTTACTTGCCACTGCATCAAGTTCTATCTCCTTTGCGTTCTCAATGAATTCAGTAACAACCACAGGATGCTGTTTTGATACGCGGGCGGCAACATCAAGATAATGTGAGAGTTCATTCCTGTTTGATACAACACTCATCGCTGCACCTGAAAGGACATAGGAAGGCCTGATAAGAACCGGAAATCCGATTCGGTCAACAAACTCAAGGATGTCTTCAACCGATGTCAGCTCTTTCCATCTGGGCTGATCAACAGTAAGTGCATCACACATCTGGGAGAATTTATGCCTGTTTTCCGCCCTGTCTATCGATAGAGCTGAAGTTCCCATTACCGGCACCTTCTCGTTATAAAGGCGCATAGCCAGGTTATTCGGGATCTGTCCGCCAACAGATACAATAACTCCCCTGGGAGATTCCAGATCAACTATATCAAGAACCCTTTCAAAAGTCAGCTCATCAAAATACAGCCTGTCGCAGGTATCATAATCCGTGCTGACAGTTTCCGGATTATAATTGATCATAACAGCCCTCAATCCCTCTTTTTTCAGGGTGTTGACCGCATTGACCGAACACCAGTCAAATTCAACGCTCGATCCAATCCGATAAGCTCCTGATCCGAGAACAATTACCGACTTTTTGTCATTTTCAAATGTTATATCATGTTCTGATGCGCTGTATGTAAGGTAAAGGTAGTTGGTGCTGGTCGGAAATTCAGCTGCAAGAGTGTCGATTTGTTTTACATAGGGAACAATGCCAGTTGTTTTTCTGTATTTTCTGATTTTCAGCAGATCTTTGTCGATATTTTCAGGAGCCGACTTAAGGACATGCCTGGCAATCTGGAAATCACTGAACCCGTATATTTTGGCTTGTTTAAGCAGAGCCGGGGGCATTGATTCGATTTCATTAAAGCTGCTGAGCTCATGGCTCATGTCGATTATATTCTTAAGCCTGTATATGAACCATTTATCAATTTTTGTGAGCTCGTGTATTCTTTCGACCGGCATATTATTTTCAAGGGCTTCAGCTATAGAGAAAACACGCATGTCGGTAGGTTCTGAAAGTTCTTTTTCCGTGTCTGCAAAACTGAGATTACGGTTGCCTGTAAAACCATGCATCCCTGATCCGATCATCCGGAGACCTTTCTGGATTGCTTCTTCGAAAGTTCTGCCAATAGACATCACTTCTCCTACACTTTTCATGCTGCTTCCAATGTGGTGTGACACACCTTCGAATTTGTTAAGGTCCCAGCGAGGAATTTTGCATACAATATAATCGAGTGCAGGTTCAAAAAAAGCTGTTGTGGTCTTTGTTACGGAGTTCTTCAGTTCATGCAATCCGTAACCGATTCCCAGCTTTGCAGCTACAAAAGCAAGCGGATAGCCTGTAGCTTTTGAAGCCAGGGCACTTGAACGCGAGAGACGTGCGTTGACTTCAATGACCCTGTATTCCTCAGAATCGGGTGACAAAGCAAACTGAACATTGCACTCACCAATAATTCCAATATGCCGTACAATCCTTATGGACAACTCCCTAAGCTTATGATATTCGTTATTTGTAAGGGTCTGGGATGGGGCAACAACTATGCTTTCTCCTGTATGTATACCAAGGGGATCGACATTTTCCATGTTACACACTGTGATGCAATTGTCATACTTATCCCTAACCATTTCATATTCAATTTCTTTCCACCCTTTCAATGATTCTTCAACAAGAATCTGGTCAGAATAGGAGAAAGCTTTTGAAGTGAGCGCCCTTAGTTGTTCCCTGTCTGATGCAAAACCGCTTCCCTGACCTCCCAGGGCATAAGCCGCCCTGATGATTACCGGGAATCCAAGCTTTTCCGATGCTTCCAGTGCCTCATTAGTGTTTGAGACGGCAAAACTCTTCGGTGTACTGATATTTATTTCCTCAAGCTTCTTAACAAAAAGCTCACGGTCTTCAGTATCTATTATCGCTCTCACAGAGGTTCCGAGTATTTTGACATTATATTTTTCAAAAACACCTGAATGGTATAGCTGGGTTCCGCAGTTCAAAGCTGTCTGACCTCCGAATGAAAGAAATATACCGTCAGGAAGCTCCTTTGCAATAACTTTCTCAACAAAATGAGGTGTCACAGGCAGAAAATATATCTTATCGGCCAGTTCCTCTGATGTCTGAACTGTAGCTATGTTCGGATTCAGCAGTATAGTGATTATTCCTTCTTCCTTTAGGGCTTTCAATGCCTGTGAGCCTGAATAGTCGAACTCGCCCGCTTCCCCAATTTTCAGGGCACCTGATCCGAGGATGAGGACTTTTCTGATATTACTCTTCATTGGAGGTGATTAATGCTCAAAAATAAATAATTTTTCATATGTGCTGTGTATTAAAAAATATGCATATATTTGCACCGTAAATGAATAATAATGCATAAATCGAAAAGGCTTCTGGCTATTGAGAAGATTCTGTCTGAAGAGAAGGTTTCTACACAGTCGGCATTGATTAAAAAGTTAAAGGCGAAAGGCATCTTGTGTACGCAGGCAACTTTGTCGCGCAATTTGCGACAGTTGGGAGTAAGCAGGGTACCTGACGGTTCAGGCGGGTACCGCTATTCACTTTCGGAAACTTCGAAAATGAGCGATATGCCTGATGTAAAGATGAATATCCTTCCTGTCATCCGCGATGTTATTGAAGCAAAAGGTATGGTTATAATTCACACCATTCCCGGGAATGCAAATTCCACTGCATATCATATTGATGCTGCAGGACGCTATGAAATAGCCGCAACACTTGCAGGTGACGATACTATCCTGGTGATACCGCGTGATGGTATATCAATAAAACAGGTTTATGAATGCCTGGAGTTTATTTTTCCTGGTCTGCGCAAAAAGGCTTTGATATAGTTGGTAAGGACGGAAAATCGAATATAAAAGCGGTAAAAAAGCATTGATGAGAACAGTTTAATTAAAACCAATAAATTTTAAAGTAAATAATTGATATGAAACCCACATGTATTGTATACACAAACACTTATGTATATAATTTTCAAACATGTGGGTTCCATCATACCATTAAAATAAAAATTATATTATGATGAAAGAAAAAGTAGTTTTGGCATATAGCGGAGGACTGGATACTTCAGTGATCCTTAAATGGCTTATCGATAAGAATTATGATGTAATTGCATTTGTGGCAGATGTAGGCCAGAACGAAGATTTTGAGGAATGCAGGAAGAAAGCCTTGCTTCTTGGTGCCAGCAAGGTCATAATATCTGACCTGAAGAAGGAATTTATTGATAATTATGTTATTAAGGCTATAATGGGAAATGCTGTATATGAAGACAGGTATCTTCTCGGAACAGCACTTGCCAGACCACTGATTGCATTGAAGCAGATAGAAACGGCTGTTGCTGAGAATGCAGATACAGTAGCACATGGTGCAACAGGTAAGGGGAATGATCAGGTACGGTTCGAATTGTGCTATTATGCCCTTAAGCCCGATATTAAAGTTATCGCGCCATGGAAGGACAAGGAATTTCTGAGCACCTTCAAGGGAAGAACAGATTTACTCAGGTATGCATCCGAGAATAAAATACCTGTAAAAGCAGACATGAACAAACCATACAGCGAGGATGATAATCTTATGCACATAAGCCATGAAGCAGGCATACTTGAAGATCCCATGTATTCAATTCAGAAAAATATGCTTGCAAAAATGGTCATGCCTCAGGATGCTCCGGATTCCGAAACTCGCATCGTGATTCATTTCAGGAACGGCAGGCCGGTGAAGCTGATAAACAAAGACAACGGGATTGTAAAGGAAGATTCCTATGAATTGTTTGTCTATCTTAATGAGATTGCCGGAAAGAACGGGATAGGTCTGGTTGATATAGTTGAGAACCGTTTTGTGGGAATTAAATCAAGAGGTGTATATGAAAGTCCGGCAGCAACTGTTCTTCATATAGCCCACAGAGATATTGAAGGCATTGCAATGGACAGGGAGGTGTTGAGACTCAGGAACATGCTCTCTCCCAAATTCTCGGAAATAATTTATTATGGATTCTGGTTTAGCCCTGAAATGGATTTTCTTATGGCGGCAATAGAAAAAAGTCAGGAGCTTATTGACGGAAGCGTTCATCTTTGCCTCTATAAGGGAAATGTTATCATTGAAGGCCGTGAATCTCCTTCGTCATTGTATAATAAGGAGCTCTCAAGTATGGATATTGAAGGTGGATTTGATCAGACTGACAGCCGGGGATTCATAAAGATAAACGCCATCCGGCTTATGGCTCACAGGGCAATTATTGAGGCAAGCAAAAAGAAACAGGGCTGAAAGTATTGTCATGATTGAAACGGATGACAAATAAAAATCAGAATTATTTTAAATGAAATTATGGGATAAGGGGGTAGCCCCTGAGAATTCGGTTATTGAATTTACTTCGGGAAAGGACAGGGAAACCGATCTTGCCCTGGCTAAATGGGACATAGTAGCCTCTATGGCGCACGCAATTATGCTCAGGGAATCAGGCCTTATACCGGATGATGAGAAAAGAGAGCTGTTGAATACCCTGAATTCACTCTTTTACAAGGAACAGGAAGGACAGTTTGTCATAGAGGATGATATTGAAGATGTACATTCACAACTGGAGAAGGAAATGACATCAATACTGGGCCCGGTGGGGAAGAAAATTCACACGGGCAGGTCGAGGAATGACCAGGTACTTGTTGACATAAGGCTGTATAACAGAGAGCGCATTGACAAACTTGCTCATATGATGAAAAAACTATTCTACCAGTTGCAGTCACTGAGTGAAAAGCACAAAGAGGCATTACTCCCTGGGTACACCCATATGCAGCCGGCAATGGTTTCTTCCTTTGGCTTGTGGTTTGGTGCATATTCCGAATGCATAGCTGATGATATCATGATACTTGCAGCGGCAAGAACGATTAATAACAGGAATCCGCTTGGCACAGCTGCCGGATACGGTACCACGCTGCCGCTGAAGAGAAGAATAACCTCCGAGTTGCTTGAGTTTGATGACCTGTTGTACAATTCAGCCTATGCCGGGTTAAGCAGGGGAAAGGTTGAGATGGCAATTGTTGCGGCACTGTCGGCTTTTTCCCAGACCTTATCTCGGTTTGCCATGGATATATGTCTTTTCATGAGTGCAGAATGCAGGTTCATCGATTTTCCTGATGAATATATAACCGGTTCAAGCATTATGCCTCAAAAAAGAAATCCTGATGTGTTTGAACTTATAAGAGGGAAAACCAACCTTCTGCAAACCTTGCCTCAGCAGGTCCTGATGCTTACATCAAATCTTCCCTCAGGATATAACCGCGATCTTCAGCTTCTCAAACAGTTGGTTGCAGATGCATTTTCAACTACCGAGGAATGCCTCGGCATACTATACATAATGCTCGATAATATAAAGATAAAGAAGAATATAACAAGCAATCCTCTGTATAACAGCATTTTCAGCACCGAAGAAGTAAACCGGCTGGTAAAGGAAGGCATACCCTTCAGGGATGCCTATAAAGCGGTTTCTGAAATGATTAAATCAGGCTCATTTTCCAGGACCACATTGACGGATTATACTCATGAAGGAAGTATTGGAAACCTTTGCAACAATGATATTGTAAGGATCTTTGAAGAAAGGATGGCATTCTTTAACAGCTGTTCTGCCGGAGAGCTTGCAGAGAAGATGATGCAACATGTTTAACCTGGCAGGTCATAAGAAAGCCATATCACAGAACTTAAGAATCACATGATAGCGGATACCCGTTATTCCTGACCGTGTCAGGGTCAGACAGACTAATCAGCAGGAGCGACTATCCCTGAATTTGCGGATGTTATCAATGAAGATATCAAACAGGTAGTCCGTATCAGTGGGTCCGCCAGAGGCTTCAGGGTGGAACTGACAGGAAAAGAAGGGTTTGGATTTGTGTCTCATTCCTTCGTTAGTGTTATCGTTAAGGTTGAGAAATAATGGTTCCCATTCATCCCCCAGAGTATTATTATCAACAGCAAAGCTATGGTTCTGAGAGGTAATAAACGCTTTGCTTGATCCGGCGAGAATAACAGGTTGGTTATGACTGCGGTGACCGTATTTAAGCTTGTAGATGTCGGCGCCGCTTGCCAGTGCCATAAGCAGGTTTCCAAGGCATATACCAAATACAGGTTTGGTTTCCGAAAGAGATCTCTTAATGTTTTCCACGGTTTTTGTACACATTTTTGGATCACCCGGACCGTTTGACAGAAATAATCCGTCATAGTCCTCAATATGGTAGTCATAGTCCCATGGTACTCTTATTATTGTGGTATTTCGTTTCAGAAGATTTCTTATGATGTTGTATTTTACGCCGCAATCAACAAGCACGATCCTGTATTTTCCCGAGCCATATGTCTTTTTTTCATGTGTGCTTACCTCAGCGACCAGATTTGCAGTATCGGGATTGAAAAGCTCAATGCTTGTTCCTTCAGGTTCTATCTTTCCCAGCATGGTTCCCTTTTCCCTGATTTTTTTTGTAAGAGCCCGGGTGTCAATTCCAAAAAGTCCCGGCTTATTATTTCTTTTCAGCAAGTCAGCAAGGCTTTCTGAAGCGTTCCAGTGACTGTATTCCGGGGAATAGTCAGAAACAATTAGTCCTGAAATTTGTACAGAAGAGGACTCATAAAAGCGGTAGAGACTGTTTTCCCTGGTTTTGGCAGGCACACCGTAATTTCCAACCAGGGGGTAAGTCAGGCAAAGGATCTGACCACGGCAGGAAGGATCGGTGAGGCTTTCGGGGTAACCTGTCATTGCGGTGTTGAAGACCACCTCGCCGGCACTGGGAGATGTGGCGCCAAACAGTTTACCCGTGAAAATCGTACCGTCCTCGAGCACAAGTCTTGCTGGAATAGTCTCTTTCATTTCGACATTATCAAATAATTACCTGATGCCATTAACGGCATTTGCTATACGATCAAGGGCTTTAAGGATCAGTGAGCTTGTTGTGGCAAGATTCATTCTCATGAATCCTTCACCCCCGGGCCCAAAGGTTGATCCTTCATTGAGTCCGACACCTGCCTTGTTAACAAAAAAATCCTGAAGTTCGCTTCCTGTCATTCCCAGTTTCCGACAATCAAGCCAGATCATATAGGTGGCTTCAGGATGAACCGGGATTATTTCAGGAATGTTATTCCGGAAATATTCTTCAGTCAGGGCAACATTCCGGTTTATGTATTCCAGGAATTTGTTTCGCCATTCCTTGCCTTCTGTATAAGCTGCTATGGATGCCACTGTTCCGAAAATGTTACCGTTACTAATGTGTATCCTTTCAATTGTCTTGTTGAAATACTTCCTCAGGATCGGATTGGATATTACCACAGATGAAGTTGATAGCCCCCCAAGATTAAATGTTTTGCTAGGTGCAATGCATGTTACTGTTATATCTGACACTTCCCTGGAAATGCCTGCAATATTGGTATGTACATTTCCCTGTAATACGAGATCGCAATGTATTTCATCCGACAAAATAAGAATATTGTTTTTCAGGCAGATATCAGTCAGCTTTTTTAATTCTTCATAATTCCAGGCTCTTCCGACCGGATTATGAGGATTGCAGATTATTATCATTTTGGTTTTTTCGGAAATCAGATCCGAAAGAGAATCGAAGTCCATGGTCCATTTGCCGTCTGTTTCCTTAAGGGGATTCATAACCAGATTACGTCCATGGCTTTCCACTGAGGGAAAGAAGGGTGGATAGACCGGAGGTTGTACAATGATTGAATCACCCGGGCGCGTAAATGAAAGGGTGCAGATATTCAGGGCAGAAACAATTCCAGGGCAGAAGCTGATCCACTCGTCTTCTATCTGCCAGTTGTGAATATCTGAAAACCAGCGCGAAATTGACCGGTAATACTCTGCCGGGCGGAATGAATAACCAAGTATTTCATGGTTCAGTCTTTCGTTAATAGCCCTGATAATAAAATCGGGGCACCTGAAATCCATGTCAGCAATCCACATGGGAATGATGTCCTTTTTGCCAAAGATCTCATTCCTCAGGTCATACTTTACACTGTTGGTGCCATCTCTGTTGATAGGTTCGTCGAAATTCCATGCCATCGGAAAGGGTATTTTTCAGGGGCTTAAATTTACGTGAAAAATCTCGACTAACACAGAAACGAATAAAATTCCGGTATTTACTTGTGGTTTTTGCCTGTTAATGACAAATTCTTATACAAGGGCAAATAAATATTGAAAATTATGCACAAAACATATATACTGAACTTACACAAGGACATACAACGAATTGCCAACTGTTTCCTGAGGTCTGAAAAGTATGCTTTTTAAACTAAATACAGTTTGTGGCTTACAGGTTTTATTAATTCTCAAATCACCTTTAACTATGTAAATAATATTTATTATTTTTATACGTTTTTGAATGATACTAATTTAAACTAACCCACAATGAAAAAGGCGATTGTAATTACAATTCTACCATTGCTATTAATAGGTTTTTCGGTTTTAAGCTCCTGCCGGGGCAAGGCATCAAAAAAAGAAATTAAAAAAGTTGATATAGAGCAGGCTAAGACCCTGGAAGGCGAAATAGAGAAGAACGTATATCCTTTGCCAACGTCTGCTGAAGTTATCAGTATGCTTACCGACCTTGAAGTTGGTTATATAATCGGCATATCTAATCCTGTGGAAAATGCAAAGAAGTATTTTACGAGTTCAAGCAGGGCAATTAATATGGGTGTTTACGGTGCTGATCTCAGCTATGCTACGCTTTACAATATTCAGCAGGCGGTTATAGATTACCTTGAGGCAATCAGATCTATAGCGAATGAGCTCAACATGGCACAAATATATGATGAGTCGTTATATGAAAAGATAAAAGTAAATTTTGACAACAGGGATGAACTGGTAAAGATACTTACAGAAGCTTTCAACAACACTTATGCCTATCTGAGTGAAAATGACCAGCAGTCTCTTGCCCTTCTGGTGGTTGGCGGAGCATGGGTTGAGGGAATGTACCTCACGACTCACGTATCAGAGGCAGCTTATCAGATAGCAGGCATTGCCAAAGTCCTGCTGGAGCAGAAAAGCTCCTTTGAATTGTTTTTGGAAATATCCAAGCCCTATCTTGAAGATCCTAACCTCAATGATTTTGTAAACAAGCTTGAGCCAATGAAAAAAGTATATGAAGGTATTGGAACAAGTCTTACAAATCAGAACATCATTGACATTACAAAGGCAATTGAAGGTATAAGAGGCCAGGTTATATAATAACTTCCTGGGCATCTGACCGCAAATAAAACATTTTGCGGTCTTATATAATCATTTGTACTTATGAGGGAATCAGTTCTACTGGCTTTAATCCATATTTTTGCCATAATTTCAACGATTAACCCTGGTGGAATATCCTCAAGAGGCCAGAAAATTTTGCGCAGTTATCTCAGAAGGTATCTCAACAGGGAGCTTGAGGAGGAATATTGCGCTCTTTTTGAGAATAACCTCGAATTCTATTCCAGTGAGCTTAAAACCGGTGACAAGGATGATCTCTCCGACGAGGACTCGCTTATAACTTTTCAGATCACAAATATATGCCGTCAGATCAAGAAAGGCCTTTTTCTTGAAGAAAGGATGATAGTTTTTCTTCAGCTCCTGGAATTCACATTTGAGGATGGCACGATGTCGGAGCAGGAAAGGACAATCCTCGATATAGTAGCCAGAACTTTTAATATTTCAAAGAAGGAGTACGATAATGCTTTTGCATTCATGATAAGCAGGTCGTATGATGATGTTTCGCCCGACTGCATCCTCATTATAGAAAATGAGGATCCGGCTTACTGGGCTAAAGATACATTCAGAAATTACGAAAACTGGCGACATATCAGAAGCAAAGGATTCAAGGGGCAGCTTTTTATTTTGCATATAGAAAGTACCGGAACACTCATCTTTACATATGACGGTCCCCTTGAACTCTATTTCAAGAGCCGCGATATAATTGCCTGCAGACCCTATCTTCTGGAACGGGGAGTTAATATAAAAGGACACGGCATAGAACCGATCTATTATTCAAGGATCTTTAAAAAGTTTGTCTCGAGAAAATTCCCTGAAAAAATAGTCTTTGAGGGACATGATATCGAGTACATTTTTAAAAATTCTGACAACGGTGTCCAAAAGATGAACTTCAGGATTGAATCAGGTAATCTGATTGGCCTGATGGGTGGAAGCGGAGTTGGTAAATCAACTATGCTAAATCTGTTGAATGGTAAAATCGCTCCCGGCAGCGGAAAGATATACATCAATGGTTATGATATTCATGCCGATTCGGATAAGCTGAAGGGCCTTGTCGGATTTGTTCCCCAGGATGACATGCTGATAGGAGAGCTAACTGTCTATCAGAACCTCTATTTCAATGCCCGTCTGTGCTTTGGCGATTATAACGAGGAACAACTGGCTGCAACTGTTGACAAAGTACTATATGAATTTGACCTCTTTGAAATAAAGGATCTTCAGGTAGGTGATACTCTTAATAAGCAGATAAGCGGAGGACAGAGAAAAAGACTAAATATGGGTCTGGAACTTATGCGGGAACCGGCTGTTCTTTTTGTTGACGAGCCGACCTCGGGACTCTCATCTTTCGATTCCGAGAAAGTAATGACACTGCTAAAAAACCAGGCACTTAGCGGAAAACTGATATTCGCCATTATTCATCAGCCATCATCGGATGTTCTGAAAATGTTCGACAGGCTATGGATCCTTGACAAAGGAGGATACATGATCTATGATGGCGATCCGGTGGAAGCGCTTGTATATTTCAAGACCGAAACATCACAGGCGAATGCTTCCGAAAGTGAATGCCCGAACTGTGGGAACATAGAAACAGATGATATCCTTAACATAATTGAAGTAAAGGTAATAGACAAAGCAGGTTTCCCGGGGAAAGACCGCCAGATAGGACCGAAGGAATGGTATAATAAATACCGTAAGAAGATGATGCCGGAAATCGGTCAGGAGCCTGTTAAGAAAGATCTTCCTTCAAGCAATTTCAGAGTTCCGGAGAAAAAGGTGCAACTGATTACATTTATTGAGCGTAACATACTCAGGAAGCTTGCCGACAAGCAATATATGACCATCAACCTCCTGGAAGTTCCCTTGCTGGCAGTTATCCTTGCTTTTATTTCAAAGTTCAGCGAGGATGACATATATTATTTTGCGGCCAATAAGAACTACCCGGTTTTTATGTTCATGGCAATCATTGTGGCTCTTTTTGTAGGCCTGACAGTATCGGCAGAGGAGATTTTCCGAGACCGTAAGGTACTTGAAAGAGAACGATACCTTCATTTAAGCAGGTTTAGCTATCTTCTTTCCAAGGTCGGTTTTTTGTTTGTGCTGTCAGCTATACAATCACTGCTGTTTGTACTGGTTGCCAACAGCATTCTCGAAGTGAAGGGAATGCAGCTTCAACAGTGGATAATTCTATTCTCTTCGGCATGCTTCGGTAACATGCTTGGTTTGAATATTTCCTCGGGGATGAGGACTGCTGTAAGTATATACATATTGATACCTCTTTTGCTTGTCCCCATGCTGCTTCTGGGTGGAGCAATGATCAGGTTCGACGATCTTCATAAATCGTTGAGCAGAAAGACCTATGTCCCGGTAATTGGCGACCTCATGGTTACAAGGTGGGCCTATGAAGCCATGATGGTTGAACAATTCAAAAACAACAGGTTTGAAAAACCTTTCTTTGAGTATGATATGAGAATCAGCGAATTGGACTGGAAGGCATCTTTCCTGATACCAACGCTGAAAGTGAAGATTAACGAGATAAAAGCAGCTGGCGAGAATCCTGAATATGAAGATTACACAAGGAACAACCTCAAGAAGGTAAATTACCATATACGTGAACTTTCCGAACTGACCGGAATTTTGCCTGGTAACTGGGTTGAAAAGATGAATTATAAAGACTTCATGGATTATATCGGCGATGAAGCTAAATCATATCTCGACAGCCTTAGTCCCTGGTTGAGAAAGGAGAGCAGGTCCATATCCGCAAACAGGGATTCGGTATATAATCAATTGCTTATGGATATAGGAGAGGAGCAGTTTCAGGAACTAAGGAATAGGAATTATAATGAAAACGTCGCCAATATCGTCCTTAACAGGCTGAGTACAAGCAAAATATGTGATTCGGAAAAAAGACTGATACAGAAAGCCGATCCGGTGTTCATGAAACCAGGCTCTAAAAAAGGGAGAGCTCATTTCTATGCACCATATAAACAGCTTGGAAACATTAAGATTGATACATTGATATTTAATGTCTTATTTATCTGGGTTATGACATTGGCTCTCTTCGTCTCATTATGTTATGATCTCCTGAAGAAATTTGTTTTCTTTCTCGAGTCACTCAGGATTCCAATATGGAGGAAGTTCGGAAGAGAAATGTGGCGTACCTGATTGCTGCACAGTTTAAATATAGTTTGAAATGGACCGGGTTATCCCCAAAAAATATCTTGGACAGCATTTTCTAAGGGACAGGGCCATAGCGGCAAGGATTGCCGGGTCACTTACGGGAGAAGATTGTGATTCTGTTCTTGAGATCGGTCCTGGCATGGGAATATTGACAGAATTCCTTATGGAAAGGAATTTCAGCGATTTCCGGGTGGTTGAAATTGATAAAGAATCTGTCAGTTATCTGGAGAAAAAAATGCCTGGTCTGACTAATATCATAACAGGCGATTTTCTGTCTCTCGATATAGACTCTCTTTTCAGAGGCAACCTTGGGATCATAGGAAATTTCCCATATCATATTTCATCCCAGATATTTTTTAAAATACTTAAGCACCGAGACAAGGTTAAAGAAGTATGCGGCATGCTTCAGAAGGAAGTTGCGGAAAGGATATGTGCCAAACCTGGTTCAAAAGTTTACGGCATTCTGAGTGTTCTTGTTAATGCTTATTACGACACAGAATATTTGTTTACAGTAAGTGAAAAGGTGTTTTTTCCGCCTCCGAAAGTTCGTTCCGGCGTTATAAGGCTTAAAAGGAACAATGTCAAGTCACTGGATTGTGATGAGAAATTGTTTTTCAGGGTGGTAAAAGCATGTTTCAATCAAAGGAGAAAGACCCTGAGGAATTCTGTGAAAGCTGCTTTTGATCTGAAGGCTGATGATTATCCGGAATTTAATCTGAGGCCTGAGCAACTGACGGTGGAACAGTTTGCAAGGCTCACGCAATGGATTCATGATAATATTGATGATTCAGAATGAGAAGCCGATAGCATCAACTGGATTCATTCTGGCTGCAGCATAGGCCGGAGCATAGCCAGCCACTATACCAATAGTTCCTGATATAACAATTGCAAGAAGTGCATTTCCCAGTGTCAGGTGCATGTCCAGTTCATAAAGGTAATTTATTACCTGTGTTCCAATAAAAATAAAGACAAGCCCCAGCAGACCGCCCACAACTGACAGTATAACAGATTCTGTGAGAAACTGTTGAAGGATAAAAAACCTTTTGGCTCCCAGGGCTTTCTGGATGCCTATTATGTTGGTCCTTTCCCTGACCGAAACAAACATGATGTTAGCGATACCGAATCCGCCGACAAGAATTGCAAATCCGCCAATGACCCATCCTCCGATGTTGATTATCTTGAACACTGAATCAAATCCCTGTGTCAGGAGACTGGCCCTGTTCACTGAAAAGTTGGATGTTTCTCCGGGCCTCAGCCTCCTTGCAGCGCGAAGAATCATAATAGTCTCATCTGACAGCTCTTCTACAGGAACCCCTGTCTTTGCTTTTATCATGAGGTTTGATTCCAGCGAACTGCTCCGCATATTAATAAAAGTCTTTGCGAAATTCAGCGGTACAAGAATGATTTCATCCATTCCGCTGTCGGTTATGCCTCCTTTCCCTTCCTTTTTAAATACTCCTAATACCACAGTTTTGATGTTCCCGATGGTAATCTGTTTTCCGACAGGATCAGCAGTATCAAATAGCCTGCTGGCAATTTCCGCACCCAGTATGGCTGCATTCTTTCCGGTAGCTGATTCATCGGGCGAAAAATAACGGCCTTTTTCGATCTCGAATGCCCTCAGATTTTCAAATTCGTGTGTAGCTGCCCAAATGGTAGCGTCATTTGCCAGGCTGCCTTTGTACTTAACCTTCCTTGATTGAATGACCGAATAGCAGACACTTTCTACTTTTGTAGACCTTGTTTGTATAGCATGGTAATCATTTTGCGAGATGGGCGGCCATTTAATTATATCCCACCAGGCAAGATTCGGGTCAAATGACCATGGGAATTTCTGCACATAAACAACGTTATCACCCAGTGTGGAAATACTGTCACGAACAGCTTTCCCCATCCAGTCTATCACGGTAAACACTGAAATAATTGAAAAAATCCCAATGGTTATTCCAAAAAGGGAGAGAAATGTCCGCAGTTTATTTACAACAACTGAATTAACAGCGAAGATTATCCCTTCTTTGAAAAGCCTCAAAAACATCTTTTGATTCTTAAGTTTTACGGCAAATCAAACTTACATAAAAAACACTATATAATTACTGGCAGCATAAATTATTAAGCAGGAGGTTTGTTATCCTAATATTCCCAATTATTTGTATTAAGTTTATTAAAAAATTGTCTATTTTTAACCGCCTGAAACTGAAGGGAAATTCCTTAAAAAAATCGGACCATGAGCAACAGGAAAATTCAAAGTGCCTTAATATCAGTTTTTTATAAAGACGGACTGGAAGAGATAGTCAAAATCCTTCATACCTTAAATGTTAAGATATATTCCACCGGGGGCACATTTTCATTCATAGAAAAACTAGGGATACCTGTTCAATCAGTTGAAAGCCTTACCTCTTACCCATCGATTCTGGGAGGCAGGGTGAAAACTCTTCATCCGGCAGTTTTCGGAGGTATCCTGGCCAGGAGGGGAAATCCTGAAGATAACCATCATTTATCCGAATATTCAATACCTCTTTTAGACCTTGTCATTGTAGATCTATATCCGTTTGAAGAAACAGTCAGAAAATCCAATAATGATGATGAGATTATTGAAAAGATCGATATAGGGGGCATTTCTCTGATAAGAGCCGGGGCAAAGAATTATAATGATGTACTTGTTGTCTCATGCAGGGAGCAGTATCAGGGCTTGCTGTCTCTACTGAAAACAGGCAAAGGTGTAACCACTCTGGAGGAAAGGAAGTCATATGCTGCTACAGCTTTCCGGGTATCCTCAGGTTATGACACTGCGATCTTTAAGTATCTTAACGGAGGAAACGAGACAGGTTTCTTCAGGGAAAGTATTGATGGTTCTTATCCCCTCAGGTATGGGGAAAATCCTCATCAGAAAGGTATTTATTACGGAGATCCCGGGCTGATATTTGAGAAGCTACACGGGAAGGAGATATCATATAATAACTTTCTTGACATTGATGCTGCAATCTCGCTTATTGACGAGTTTGATGATATAACATTTGCCATCTTTAAGCATAATAACGCATGCGGTGTGGCATCGCGCAAAAATCAGGCTGATGCATGGAGAGATGCCCTTGCATCCGACCCGGTATCTGCCTTCGGAGGTGTCATTGTAACTAATACAATAATCGACGGTTCTTCCGCATCGGAGATCGATAAGTTGTTTTTTGAGATAATTATCGCTCCAGGATTCACGGATGATGCACTTAAAACACTGATGCAGAAAAAAAACAGGATCATTCTGAGGAGAAATCAAACGCAGTCTTTAAAATCCAGTTTCAGGTCGGTTTTGAATGGAGTTCTCTGGCAGGAGAAGGACTACAGGACAGAAAAAGCAGAAGACATGAGGGCTGTAACGCCAAGGTTGCCTAAACAGGATGAGATGGACGACCTTGAATTCGCCAATAAAATTGTAAAACACAGTAAATCAAACGCAATAGTTCTGGCTAAGAATAGACAGCTTCTTGCCAGCGGAATAGGTCAGACTTCACGGGTTGATGCATTGAAACAGGCAATTCAGAAAGCCCTTGCTTTTAATTTCGACCTTAATGGAGCCGTGATGGCCTCTGATGCCTATTTCCCTTTTGCCGACAGTGTTGAAATAGCTCACAAGGCAGGAATAACTGCCGTTATTCAACCAGGCGGCTCTGTAAGGGATCAGGAGACAATTGATTATTGTTCAGGTAACGGTATAGCAATGGTATTTACGGGCATAAGACATTTTAAACATTAAGATATTAATAAAAGTCGCTGATGGGTTTATTTTCATTTTTAACACAGGAGATTGCTATTGATCTGGGGACGGCAAACATAATTATTATCCATGATGACAAGGTTGTTGTTGATGAACCTTCAATTGTAGCCATTGATAAAAACACCGGAAAACTTATTGCCATTGGTGAAACAGCAAGGCAGATGCATGGTAAGACTCATGAAAATATAAAGACTGTAAGACCTTTGCGTGATGGAGTTATAGCTGATTTCAATGCTGCAGAACTGATGATAAGGGGGATGATGAAAATGATCAATAAGGGCCCAAGGTTGTTTGCCCCCTCACTAAAAATGGTAATAGGGATACCTTCAGGCAGCACAGAGGTTGAAATTCGCGCAGTGCGTGATTCATCGGAGCATGCAGGTGGACGTGACGTATACCTGATCTATGAACCGATGGCTGCTGCAATTGGTATAGGCCTGGATGTCGAGGCACCTGAAGGTTCAATGGTGGTCGATATTGGAGGAGGTACAACGGAAATTGCAGTAATAGCCCTTGGGGGAGTTGTTTGCAACAAGTCAATAAGGATTGCCGGCGACGGCTTCACAGCCGATATACAATCGTATATGCGGCATCAGCATAATATCAAGATTGGAGAAAGAACGGCAGAGGATATTAAAATTGCAGTGGGAGCAGCGCTTCCCGATATTGATAACCCTCCTCCTGATTATATTGTCAGAGGTCCCAACATAATGACATCTCTTCCTATTGAGATTCCAATATCGTACCAGGAGATTGCCTATTGCCTCGACAAGTCGCTGACTAAAGTTGAAGCTGCCCTGCTTAATGTTCTTGAACAGACTCCTCCCGAACTATATGCTGACATTGTGAACAAGGGAATTTATCTGGCCGGAGGTGGAGCGCTTCTTAAAGGACTCGATAAAAGGCTGGCCGATAAAATTAATATAAATTTTAATGTTGTTGAGGATCCTCTTCATGCTGTAGCAAGAGGAGCTGGCGTTGCCCTGAAAAATGTAGAAAAATATCCTTTCCTTATGAGATAACAAGCCGGATTAATGAGAAATCTGCTTAACTTCCTGTTGAAACACAACAACCTGATTGTCTTTCTCATTCTAGAAGCGGTTGCATTGGCTTTGCTAACTTCAGCCAACAGTTATCATAATTCAAGGATTGTAAAAGCATCCCTGGAATTTACTGCCAGGCTGGAATCAAAAATCAACAAAGCCAGATCCTATATAGGTCTCAGGGAAATAAATTCAGCACTAGCCCTTGAAAATTCAATTTTGAAGAATACACTCGAACGCTTCTCCTCAAACAGTAATATTGTTTTTCATTCAGTGAACGATTCATTATATAAACAAAATTACCACTATACAACCGCTGAAGTAATAAACAACTCAGTCAACAAACAGAAGAATTTCTTCACTCTTAACAAAGGTAGTAATTCGGGAATTACCACTGATATGGCAGTAATAACGAATAACAGCGTTGCAGGAGTGGTTGTGGGCTGTTCCGACAACTTTTCAGTTGCCATTTCGTTGCTGAACATAGATTTCAGGGTCAGTGCCAGGATAAGATCTTCAGGATATTTTGGCTCCCTGGGCTGGGATGGCAATGATTACAGACAAGCCCAGCTTAGCGAAATACCCCAGCACGTGACTATCGGGATAGGAGATACCGTGGAAACAACCGGCTATTCCACAATATTTCCGGAAGGTCTTTTGATAGGCCGGATAAGTGATTTCAGGAAAAAAGGTTCAGATTTTTACAATATAACAGTAGACCTGGCAAATGATTTCAGGAAACTCAGGTATGTGGATGTTGCCGGAAATCTGAACAAAGCAGAGCAAACGAAACTTGAAAATCAATTTCAATGATCAACAAGATTTTAAGGTTCGGGTTAATATCCCTGGTTCTGATATTATTGCAGATACTGCTGTTCAACAATATTCAGTTCAGCGGGTATGTTAATCCCTATATTTATCTTATGATCATTCTTCTCTTGCCTGCAGGCATTCAATCCTGGCTGCTGCTATTAATTGCTTTTGCAACCGGTATAATAATTGATTTTACATCAGGTACTCCAGGGGTACATGCTTCTGCAACCGTGTTAGCGGCATTTTCAAGGCCTTATGTACTTAGGCTTATAGCCCCGCGCGATGGCTATGAGGCGGGTCTGCAGCTATCAATGGCTGATTATGGCTTCCGCTGGGCATTTTTATATACAAGCATTATTGTACTAATCCATCATACAGCCTTGTTTTTCCTTGAGGTTTTCAGGTTAGAAGGTTTTTTCAGGACAATATTGAGGATTCTCTTAAGTTCGCTTTTTACAGCAGGGTTTATCCTTATAGCTGAATATTACAGGAAAAACAGGTAACCGGCCGGAAATGAAAGACTCGTTTTTAAGCAGAAAGTATGTGATAATGGCATTTATTGTGCTGGTTTCAGCAATCCTCATTATCAGGCTTTTTATAATTCAGGTTGTTAAAGACACCTACCGGTTATCGGCTGAAAACAATGTATTAAGATATGTGACCCAATATCCTGCGAGGGGACTGATCTACGATCGGAACAACAGGATTATAGTTTACAACCAGGCTGCCTACGATCTCATGGTTGTGCCTGCCCAGACAACGGAAATTGATACCGTTATGTTTTGCGAACTGCTGGAGATTACAGGAGATAGTTTTAAGGAAAGAATGAAGGCTGCAACAAACTATTCCAGGAGAGCCCCCTCCGTCTTCCTGAAGCAAATATCTGCTGAAACATATGCCAGATTTCAGGAAAAGATGTTCATGTTTCCGGGTTTCTATGTACAGCCCAGAACCCTTAGGAAATATACAAAACCAATAGCGTCTCACCTGCTAGGCTATGTGAGTGAGGTTGATGAAGCTATAATTAAAAAGGAACCATATTATAAGCCTGGCGATTACATTGGGAAGCTTGGTATAGAAGAAGCATATGAGAATGAACTCCGGGGCAAAAGGGGGATGAAAATTTACCTGGTCGATGTCTATAGCAGAGTAAAAGGATCATACGCTGAAGGTCGCCTTGATACTGTTGCCGTACAGGGTGATGATATCGTATCAACCATTGACATGGACCTTCAGGAATATGGAGAGATGCTTATGCGCAACAAGACAGGTAGTATCGTTGCACTCGAGCCATCTTCAGGAGAGGTGCTTGCACTGGTATCCGCTCCAAACTACGATCCCGGATTGCTTGTGGGAAGAGTGCGTTCGGAAAATTTTTCCCGGCTTAATGCTGATACAATCTTTAAGCCTTTGTTTAACAGGGCGCTACAGGCATCATAT
The DNA here is from genome assembly GCA_040769065.1 of Bacteroidales bacterium. Lineage (GTDB taxonomy): Bacteria > Bacteroidota > Bacteroidia > Bacteroidales > VadinHA17 > LD21. The sequence goes on along the minus strand of JAXGLU010000001.1, from coordinate 1,836,684 downwards.
CCCCCGGGATCAACCTTTAAACCGGTTAACGGTCTTATCGGACTCCAGGAGCAGGTGATCAATCCGTCATCCACCTTTGGCTGCAACAATGGTTACCTTTTTGTAGGATGTCACTCTCACAGTTCTCCGCTCGATCTGGTTCATGGAATATCAAATTCCTGTAATTCATACTTCTGCCAGACTTTCAGGCGAATTCTTGAGAATTCGCAGTACGCGTCAGTATCTGATGCTTATCAACAATGGAGGAAATATCTTGATGAATTTGGTTTTGGAAAAAGACTGGGCATTGAGCTTACAAATGAATTGCCCGGTTTTGTGCCTTCAACCAGCTATTATGACAGATATTACGGAAAGAACAGATGGCGGGCTCTGACAATTATATCACTTGCAATAGGGCAGGGGGAGATAGGCACTACTCCGCTTCAGATGGCTAACATGACAGCTGCAATTGCTAACAGGGGTTATTATTATACTCCTCATATTGTTAAAACGATAGGGAAGGATGAGAAAATAGATGAGAAATACCTGCTAAGGCATTACATTAATATAGATACAACAAATTTTGAAACCATAATATCAGGGATGGAAATGGCAGTGAATGGAGGAGCTGGTTCAACAGCAAGAGTAGCAGCCCTTAGCGATATAATAGTTTGCGGGAAAACAGGAACTGCTCAAAACCCTCATGGGAAAGACCACTCGGTTTTTGTTGCTTTTGCGCCAAAAGACAAGCCTAAAATAGCCATATCGGTATATGTCGAAAATGCCGGTTTTGGAGCAACTTACGCAGCGCCAATTGCAAGCCTGCTTATTGAGAAATACCTTACGGGAAAAGTTACAAATACATACCAGGAACAAAGAATGCTCGAATTAAACCTGCTTGAGAATTGACAAGGAATAAAAATATATTCAGAAAGATTGATAAGATTAGTGCCGGTATCTTCCTGCTGATGATCATTATGGGATGGTTCAATATTTATGCCGCCGTTTATAATGAGGAGCACAGAGGGATTTTTGATTTTACCCAGCGCTATGGAAAGCAGTTTATCTGGATCATTGCAACAATTATTCTGGCTATTTTTACTATAATAATAGATAACAGGTTCTATTTATTCTTTGCCTGGTTCATATATGGGCTGACAATATTTCTTCTGATACTGGTCATGCTTGTGGGCAATGAGATAAACGGTGCAAAATCATGGTTTGAGATAGGTTCATTTACTTTTCAGCCATCGGAGTTTGCCAAGGTCGGAACAGCTCTGGCACTTGCTTCATATATGAATTTGCGGAAGAATGATCTTAAGAGGTTCAGACTATTCATACCGGCTATTGCAATAATAGTACTTCCGGCTATTCTTGTTGCACTTCAGCCCGATACGGGTTCTGCTATTGTCTTTTTCGCATTTTTCCTGGTTCTTTTCAGGGAAGGAATGAATCCTTATTTCTTCTTTTCAGGAATAATCATGGTCATATTGTTCTTGTTCACTCTTTTATTCAACAATATTTATCTTTCACTTGGAATAATTGCCATTGCCTTTCTGGTTGCTTACATACTGACCCGGAACTGGAAGCTTTGCCTGGCGGGAATGTTAATACTGGTTTTTACAGGTTCTGTCTTTTATATGTTAAACAGGTTCGTGATTAAGAGCCTGAGCGATGAGATGGTTATTTTCATCGCAGTTATTGTGTCGGGTGTGTTTTTCTCCCTGTATTCATATTACACGAGGGCACTCAGGCTTTTTGTTGTGATCCTGTTCCTTCTTGGCAGCCTTGCTTTTGTTAATTCGGTTGATTTTACCTTCAATAACCTTATTAAGCCCCATCAGAAAGAAAGAGTTGAAATAATGCTTGGTTTCAAGTCAGATCCGCATGGAACAGGATATAATGTAAATCAGTCGATTATATCAATCGGATCGGGTGGGCTCACAGGAAAGGGATATCTCAGGGGAACCCAGACGAAGTTCAAGTTTGTTCCGGCCCAAAGCACTGATTTTATTTTCTGCACCGTAGGAGAAGAATGGGGTTTTATAGGATCGATTGTAGTTATTGGATTATACATGGTTCTTCTGATAAGGCTTATAATTCTGGCTGAACGGCAGCGCTCAGTATTCTCAAGAGTATATGGGTATAGTGTGGTGTCGGTGATTTTCTTTCATTATATGGTAAATATTGGAATGACAATAGGACTTGTTCCGGTAATAGGAATTCCGCTTCCATTCTTCAGTTACGGAGGCAGCTCATTATGGGGCTTCACAATCCTGTTGTTTATATTCCTCAGACTTGATGCCAGCAGGACAGAATATATGTTTTGATCAGAATGGAATGGTTATCCTGTGTGAAATATCTATACCAAAGTCATTTTCGACATAATCAATAAGCTGTGGAAAAAATTCCATAAAGTCATCCTGAAGAGAATAATAGTTTTTTTTCAAAGCATGCATGGCAAATCTTGTTTCATTCGGTAATGTTGTCCTTTTACTCAGGGTTTTAAGCACATTCTTTATACCGCTCAATGTCTGATACGATTCTATCCAGTTATTGATAATGAAGAATGGCATCATCTGCCTGACATTTTCAGGAAGGATATCATAATTATTTACCATTGCCCTGTAAAAATTATACGTCACACTTTCAAGCGGCCTTCTTGAGAAAAAATTCCATTCCTTGCAGAGGAAATGATCGTAAATAATGTCGGTTATTACTCCTGAATATTTATGATATTTCCTTGAGAAGTAAATCTTGCTTCGGTGTACAACAGGATGACGGTCAGTAAAAGCGTCAATATTCCGGTGAAGTATTATTCCCTTGCGGACAAGATCGGGATATTTCAGATAATCACGCCCCTTTACATAATCGCCTATGTAATTCCCAATGATAATTTTTTCAGAATCACCAGATAAATATATGTGAGCCAGAACATTCATTCAGGTCATAATACTACAAAGAATTTGCCATATCAGCCTTCTTCTCCAAAACATTTTCTTTAACATATTTTTCAAGCATCTGTTTAATTTATGTTAATGTGATGTATAACAGCAATTTGAAGCTCTAAATATGTTGTTCGGAAAAAAACTGTGAAAAGCTCGGAATTAATATGTCAAATTATAAATTTGTGAATTGAATTTATACCGGGTGCAACCAGTTTTTTAGTAATTATCTAAACACTTATCACGCATGACCAGAAAGAATGTAATAATAATCGGAGCAGCAGGACGTGATTTTCATAATTTCAATACCTGTTACAGAGATAAAAAGGAGTACAATGTAGTTGCATTTACAGCTGCCCAGATTCCAGATATTGATGGAAGGAAATATCCGGCAGAGCTTGCCGGCAGTTTATATCCGGAAGGGATCTCAATTTACCCTGAATCCCAGCTTCCTGATCTTATCAAAAGATATGGTGTCAATGAGTGCGTTTTTTCATACAGCGATGTCCCATATCACAAAGTAATGTCACTAAGTGCAATTGTTAATGCTGCTGGCGCTGATTTTATTCTTAAAGGCCCTGGTGAAACAATGTTAAAAAGCATAAAGCCCCTCATAGCTGTGGGAGCTATCAGAACAGGATGCGGCAAAAGCCAGACCTCAAGAAGAATAATAGAACTGCTTATGGCAAAGGGATTGAAGGTGGTGGCCATCAGGCATCCGATGCCTTACGGTGATCTTAATGCACAGAAGGTCCAGCGATTTGCATCTGTTAATGACCTTGAGAAACATAAATGTACAGTGGAGGAGATGGAGGAGTATGAACCTCATGTAGTACGTGGTAATGTTATTTATGCAGGGGTTGATTATGAAGCAATACTTCGTGATGCCGAGAAGGATCCTGATGGATGCGATGTAATAATCTGGGACGGGGGCAATAATGATTTTCCTTTTTACCAGCCTGACCTTATGATTACAGTTGCCGATCCTCATCGGGCAGGACATGAATTGAAATATTACCCGGGAGAAGTGACCCTCAGAATTGCGGATGTTGTGGTAATAAACAAAATAGACAGCGCTTCTCCTGAATCAATTCAGATTGTACGTGAAAGCATAGAAAGTGTTAATCCAAAAGCCATAGTTATAGATGGAGCTTCACCTATAAGAGTGGATGATCCTTCGGTTATCAGAGGCAGGAAAGTGCTCGTTGTTGAGGATGGTCCTACTCTTACCCATGGTGAGATGAAAATAGGAGCCGGAATTGTTGCTGCAAGAAAATATGGTGCTATGAAAATTGTTGATCCCAGACCATATCTTTCAGGAAAGCTAAGGGAGACTTTTGACATTTACCCTGAGATAGGCACACTTCTGCCTGCCATGGGCTATGGAAAGCAGCAACTCCTGGATCTTGAAAGAACAATAAATGATACAGATTGTGAAAGTGTAATAATAGCAACTCCAATCGACCTTAAGAGAATAATAAATATCAATAAGCCTGCAACCAGGGTTTATTATGATCTTCAGGAGATCGGATATCCTGATCTTTCAACTGTAATAGATGAGTTTATAACCAAAAGGAACAATAGCGAAAGGTAGTATCTTTATAATCATCTTTTTACGCGTGCATTGCCTTTCCATATGCTCCATACCTGTTCCTCGTCGGCTGGCTGGCAATAGTCGGTCATTGTTGTTGTTGCAAGGGCTCCGGTAGCCCAGGCAAAACGAATACATTTTTCAGGAGGCCATTTTTTCAGGATAGAATATAAAAGACCGCCTACGAAACCATCACCACCACCTATACGATCAAGCACATGTATTGGGCGTGGTTCTTCAACATACCATTTATCACCTGCAAGGAGAATAGCCCCCCAAAGATGATCATTGGTACTAATGACCTGGCGGAGTGTGTTGGCATAAACTGAAGCCCCCGGGTAGAGTTTTCTTACACGGCCTGTCATTTCCTTAAACGATTCTATCTTGTGAGAGAGATCTTTGCCTCCTTCGTCAGGTCCTTCAATACCAAGGCATAATTGAAAATCCTCTTCATTTCCTGCAAGAATATCAGAAATACCGGCAATCTCTTTGAAGATTTCCGAGAGCTCCTTCTCCCTGTCTTTCCAGAAGGATGCCCTGTAGTTGAGATCAAATGAAATAAGGGTTCCTGTTTTTTTTGCAAAACGGGCCAGCTCAAGGCAGAAATTACCTGTTTCCGGCGATAATGCGGCAATAAGGCCCGACATATGCAAAATCTGAGCACCCTCTGTTACAAAGAGTTTGGTGAGGTCAAAATCCCTGACATTAAGAGTTCTGCCAACTTCTCCTGCCCTGTCGTTGTGAACACGTGGTCCGCGGACTCCGAATCCGCTGTCAGCAATATTGAACTGATGACGGTATCCCCAGGGGCCGCCCTGTTCAACCTCAACTCCCTCATAAGACATATGCCGGCTGGCAAGGTTGTCTTTTATAAACCTTGCTATGGGACTGTCCATAACAAATGTGGTGAGGACTTTGACCGGCAAACCCAGAAATGAGGCAACACTTGCTACATTTGTTTCTGCACTTGTTGTATGCATGAAAAAAGTATCACTGCAATGAACAGGCTGACCATTGAGCGGAGTAATACGTACACCCATGCTTGTTGGAACAATTAGTGACCATTGGCAGCCTTCCTTTAATTTTAAATTCATATGAATATTTTATTATGATTATACTATTTCAACATTTTTGCCATGAGATTCTGTTTGTAACATGCCGGTTCAGTATCCTACACGATTTATCTTTACATTTCCCCCTGGCAAGGAAAAGAGAATATTTATTTTATCCGCATTTTTATTGCCTTTGTTTCTTTCTCAAACCCGGGTTTATTCAGGAGTGCAAACATGTTCTTTTTGTATGCTTCAACTCCAGGCTGATCAAAAGGATTCACATCAAGTATATAGCCGCTGACAGCGCAGGCCAATTCGAAAAAATAAATCATCTGGCCCAGGTAATATTCGTTAAGCTCGGGAATATTAATTACTATAACTGGTACATTTCCGTCGCAATGAGCAAGAATGGTTCCTGCCTCGGCACTCCTGTTAACCTCGGAAAGTCTTTTCCCGGCCAGATAATTCAACTGATCTTCATCATTTTTTTCTTTCGGGATCGTCATTCTTTTGGACGTGTTTTTAACTGAAAGGATGGTTTCAAACAATATTCTCTGTCCATCTTGTATGTATTGGCCCAGTGAATGAAGATCTGTTGTGAAATCAACAGAAGCAGGAAAAATGCCCTTGTTTTCCTTGCCTTCGCTTTCTCCGTAAAGCTGTTTCCACCATTCTGCGAAATAGTGAAGGCGGGGAGTAAAACCTGCCAGAATCTCAATATTTCTTCCTGTTTGGAGTATTAGATTTCTTGCAGCGGCGTAAAGCAGGGCAGGGTTCTTTGACGCATCTTTATTGTTTCGGGTTATGGCTTCCATGGATTTGGATCCTTTTACCAGTGATCTGATATCCAATCCGTTTATTGCAGCAGGAAGCAGACCTGCCGGTGTAAGAACTGAATAACGGCCGCCGGTATTATCAGGGATAACAAATGTTTCGTATCCGTTCATTTCTGCAAGTGAACGCAATGCACCTTTATTAGAATCGGTGATCGCAACAATTCTGTCAGCAGCAACCGCTTTTCCTACCTTTTTCTCAAGATGATTCTTGAGAATCCTGAAAGCAATTGCAGGCTCAGTTGTAGTTCCTGATTTCGAGATTACAACTATTGAATAATCCCTTGATTCAAGAAGCTCGAGAAGATCGGCTGAATAATCTTCACAAAGATTCTGCCCGGCAAAAATTACTTCGTGTTTTCTCTGTTTCATATATGGGGCAAAAGCATGGCTCAACGCTTCAATTAAAGCTTTTGATCCCAGATATGAGCCTCCAATACCTACAACAACGGTTGTATCTGAAATAGCTCTTAGATTTTCGGCGATTTGTTCAATTCGTTCCAGTTGATGAACAATATCATCAGGCAGTGTTAGCCATCCGAGAAAATCGCTTCCTTTCCCTGTTCCCGCATTAAGACTTGCAAGATGCGTGACAGACAATTGTGCTAATGCAGCAATTTCTTCACAGGGGACAAAGCTTTCGACATTTTTCAGGCTGATGTTGATGTTTTCTTTCATAAGCGTAATGTTAATGGGCGGTTTATGCTGTTGTGTAAAAATAATAAAAAAGCCGGTATGAATGATTCATCCGGCTCCTTAATGAATGATGAAGAAAATATATGCGATTATCTTTTGCGGATGCTTCCGGCGCTTGATGAGTGAGCATCAATGTATCTGGGATTGCCTCTGTAACTTATGTCTCCGGCGCTTGATGCCTTTGCCCTGATTCTTTCCGTAACATATATTTCAGCATCACCTGCGCTTGAGACTGAAATATCAGCTTCTTTCACCTTAAGTTCAGAAGCATTGAGGTCGCCGGCACTGCTCAGGCCTGCTTTGAGAAAACTTGCTTCTCCAGTTAATGTCATGTCCCCTGAACTGCTTATATCCAGTTCAATCCTGTCAGCATATACTTCAAGTTTAATATCTCCGGCACTGGAGGCAGATAACCTGAGATTTGCGGCTCTAACCGGTGTTTCGCCAATAACATCTCCGGCACTTGTCGTGCTTATAAGACGAATTTCAGGCATTGTGACGTATACTCTTTTCATTTCAGCATTACGGATAGTCAAATTGGTGTAAACATGAATGATACCATCTCTTAACTCCGTTAAAATATACTCATGCAGGTTCTCATCAGCTTCGACAATTACTTTTTCATCATTTCCCTGGCTTAGATAAACATCTATACCGGAACTTACCCTTACTCCATTGAATCCCTTAATGTTTCTTTCAGTTTTTACAACTTTCTTGTTTCCGTTAACAGTTCTTCTGAACTGAGCGCCGGCACTTGTGGTAATACCCAGCAGGAGAAGGACAATAGTCAGATTCTTAATAATTTTAATCATAATATATTTTTTATTTCAATGGTATGATGGAACCACACGTGATTGCAAATTATATTCATTACATGTTTGCGTTTGAATTCAATCATATGGGTTCCATTGGTTTCTAAATTAATCATTCATACAAAAGACGTGAAATGAACTGATATGATGCATTGCCCCGCAAAATTATATATATAGCAAAGAGTGTATTTTGATTAACTTGACAAAAACCGGAGAGTAGCCTGACTCACAAAACCTGTGTGGATATTTTTCCAACGAAGAGATCAAGAATTTAATTGATTTCAGGCCTTTGAGTATTTACAGGCCGGCTGAAGAATTCATGGTAATTTCTCCGGCACGCTCTCCAAAATCTTGAACAGGGAATCCCGAACCTTTCTACCGGTCTATTTGAACAATGCCGGATCCATTGTCCTTTCGTTGTTAATGAAAGCAACAACAAAAGCGTCAGGGAATGATTCTTTTCTTATGATCCTCTGAAGAGCCCGGGCTTCATCCACGGAATAGAATTCACCGGCGCAGGAACGGTATGCTCCGGCATACAGGTATTCAAAGGTCGGATAAATCTTACCGCCTACTGTAATCTGGCCGTTACCAACCGACATGTCGTTTGTTTTATATTGAACACGGTATACAACAACATCCTTAGCTGCAGCAGGTTTCTCGGTTTTTGTGGTTTCAGTCGCCGGTGGGGCAGCCTTCTTGGTTTCAACTTTGGAATCAGATTGTTTTTCTATTTTTACCGGTTCAGTTGAGGACTTTTTTTCTGGTTTTGGTAATGAAAAAGGCCTCGCAGTAACTGATGACTCTTCTTTCTGTATTGTCAGGGCTGGGTCAATAGCTGCAGTTATTGTACTGGTTGCTTCCCTTTCTGTACTTTTGCCATAAGCAATATAAAGAATGGTTTCTGACAGATTTGTCAGATATTTGATATCATTTTGCTCTATGAAACTGATCAGGTATAACTGTTCCTTTTCCCTTGCAGAATGTCCCCGCGATGTATAGAAAGCATTCCTGCCGCCATCCGGATTTATTGAGAAAGCTATTTCGTTATTCGGTGTATTAATATAGTGGCCTGCATTTATAGGCTTTTCCCAGGAGGTTCCATTGTATCTGCTCACATATATGTCATATCCGCCTTTTCCTCCGGGCCTGTCAGAAGAGAAATAGAGATTGTTTCCGGTATCAAGAAAGGGATAATGCTCGTTACTGGCCGTGTTTATAATATCTCCAAGGTGTTCGGGAGCCGACCAGGTGCTTCCTTCCTTTCTGCTTACAAACAGGTCGAGGCCTCCGATCGAACCGGCCGTCTCTGAAGCATAGACTATCATTTTTCCATCAGCTGATAGTGCCGGATGTGTAAATACCGATTTGTTATTGCAAAACGGCAGGGGCCTGAAATCAGAAACCCATTTGCTTTTTCCATACTGGGCTGTTACATGTTTGGCTTCGTAGATCTGTTCAGGAATATTTTTTCTGATTTTTGCTGTAAAATACATGACCGTGTAGTCAGCGTTAAAAGTAACAGCCTCGCATGGGTAGTTGAATATTTCCCCTGTTGAAAACAAAACCTTGTTTGTCAGGGTTGTATCGGAAAGATAGGAGTAACAGGCTTCATTTGATCCGAAAGAAACGTGATCTGACGGGATCCTTACTTTATTCCGTGTCTCTGACATATATATAATGCCTTCTTTATAAAACCTTACCCCTGATGCAGGTGGAACTATTTTCAACTCAAATGGACGAATGTCCATTGCAGGATGCTTTGAGATGCTATCTGAATCCTGATGGTATGCAGTGTCAAAACATCCGAAAGACTGTTTTTTGTACAGCAGGGTATTTCCCGATACCAGGCTGAATGAAATCCCGATGAACAATAATTCAAATAATATTCTCATATTTTTAGTAATACATTTTACCAGTGACCGGTTTTTGTATTTCTTGACCTGTTCTTTGAAAAATTTATACCCAGAGCAATTTCAGCTGTAAGTGATTTCTTATAGAACGGGGAATCCTTGGGCAGCGCGAAATATGTTCCCACATAAAATTTTGGATACCTGTACTGAAAGAAGAAAGACACCTTACTGTAGTCGTTGAAGTATGTACCAAGACAGAAGTTGCCTGTATACAGCCTGATGGCAGGTTGAATATTCTCTTTCAGATCAAATGAAAGAGAATCGTTGGTAACGACAATTATGGAAGGCTCCAGTACCATGTTCAGCGAACGGCTGATCACTATCTTGTAACCCGCAATAAGGTTATAATGTCTCGATGACGGAACAACGTATATGCTAACCGAGTCTGCATCTTCAGGTGGGTCAAGTATATCAGTGGCTGACAGACCAGCGTATATGTCGGGACTATAGTAGTAAACCCCGATATCAAAATTTGGATACGTGAATTCCTTAAACGGTATGTTAAGATCAGCATTACCCTGGTAGAAGTGATAGATGCCCTTTGCAGCCACTCCTGCAGATATGAATGAAAGGTTTTCCCTGTTGAGCGGAAAATGATATGAGAGTGAAACTCCGGCCCCTGATGTTATAGTATCTGGCCGAACATCGTTAAATGCCATGGCTCCTGCTCCTACACCTGTATAATTGTAAATGGACGGAGAGGAATAATATCCCGGGATTTTCCTGGTGATTCTTGTATTGCCGCTCAGAATCTGGGAATATGATTTGCCCTGGAAGCCTGCCAGCAGGTCAACAGACAGATAATCCTTACTTCCGGCAATCGCCGGATTAATGATAAAAGGATTATAAATCCTCAGGGAAGTTGGATTTACAGGAAGCTGCTGTCCGTATGAATCATTGCATATCAAGATTAAAGCAACAATCAATATTGTCTTGGTAATTACCTGCATGCTATTCCTGACCATATCTTAATTAAGGATTCTAAAATGTTAATTTCACAAATTCTAACTCAATATACTAATTATGCAGTAATAATGTTAGGGGCTTAGTTATTTTTCACAGATGTTCTTCAACCATTCTTCTACTGAATTTGGGCTTAAACCTGGCAATCCGAGCTTGTTTTTTTTATTGAAACCGTTCAGGTCATTTGCCAGTTTCCCGGCTTTTTTCACCTCTTTCAATTCGTTAACACTTGTAAAGCCGATGCTTTTTAAAGGTCCGATCCATTCTTCAGGTATGCCAAGTTTAAGATATTCTTCTTTTTTGCTTTCTGATTTCTGACTTCCCGAAAGGGGTTTCATCTGAGGGAAGAAAAGGACATCCTGGATTGAAGGCTGGTTTGTTAACAGCATGGCAAGTCTGTCAATGCCGATACCCATCCCCGAAGTCGGAGGCATGCCGTATTCCAAAGCCCTGACAAAGTCCTGGTCGATAAACATGGCTTCGTCGTCACCTTTTTCAGAAAGCCGGAGTTGTTCCTTAAACCTTTCCATCTGATCAATGGGATCATTAAGTTCAGAATAGGCATTGGCAATCTCCCTCCCGTTTATCATAAGTTCAAACCTTTCTGTCAATCCCGGCTTGTTCCTGTGTTTCTTTGTAAGGGGAGAAGTTTCAATCGGGTAATCGATAATGAAAGTAGGTTGAATGTAATTGTGCTCGCATTTTTCACTGAATATCGCATCTATAAGCTTGCCTTTGCCCATTTCCGGTGAATGAGCTATTCCAAGGGAATCACATACTTCTCTCAGGGTTGTCTCATCCATTCCTGAAATATCTATTCCGGTATTTTCACGAATTGCATCCAGCATGCTGACCCGCCTATATGGAGGATTGAGGTCAATAATCTTTTCATCATAAATGATCTCGGTTTTCCCGTGAAGATCCGTTACCACTTTCTTGATAATCTCTTCCGCGAAGTTCATCATCCAGTTGTAGTCCTTATAGGCAACGTAGATCTCCATTACGGTGAATTCAGGATTGTGAAAGCGGTCCATCCCTTCATTGCGAAAATCCTTGGCAAATTCATAAACCCCTTCAAAGCCTCCTACAATAAGCCTTTTGAGATAGAGTTCGTTGGCAATGCGCAGGTACAGGGGTATGTCGAGTGTGTTGTGGTGCGTTATGAAAGGACGTGCAGCTGCTCCTCCTGGTATTGGCTGAAGTATAGGTGTTTCAACCTCAAGATATCCCTTGGTGTTGAATAGTTCACGCATAGAGTTTATTAACTGTGTTCTCTTGCGGAAGACATCCCGAACATGAGGGTTGACAATAAGATCGACATAGCGCTGCCGGTAACGCATCTCGGGATCGGTAACCGCATCATACATTATCCCGTCCTTTTCCTTCACCACAGGCAGAGGTCTGACTGATTTGCTCAGGAGTGTGAATTCTTTCACATGCACAGTTGTTTCTCCCATATGTGTCTTAAAGACATGTCCTTTAACGCCTATTATGTCCCCTATGTCGAGCAGGCGTTTAAATACGATATTATAAAGTGATTTGTCATCATCCGGACATATATCATCGCGTCTGACGTATATCTGTAGTCTGCCCGATGAATCCATTAACTCTGCGAAGGATGCATTTCCCATTATCCTCCGGCTCATTATCCGGCCGGCAATGATAACTTCCTGGTAGTTGTTCTTTTCAACTGAGTAATTATCAAGTATCTCCTGCGCAAAAGCATTTGTCTTGTACTCAGCTGCAGGGTAGGGATCAATCCCGAATTTTCTCAGCTCATCAAGGGCCTGTCTCCTTATCTGCTCCTGTTCACTTAATATCATAGAAATGGCTCCAATAAAAACTGTGCAAATATAGGAAAATTACAGTATCACATTTTTTTTCCATTGCTTCCTTTCATCATGCAGATCTCTGACCTGAATCGCTCTCTTAAAATTCTTGTCAGGGGCCCGGGCTTCCCGTTACCAACCGGGTTTTTGCCCAGCCTGACCACAGGAGTGATTTCCCCGGATGTATTTGTGATAAAGATTTCCGTAATCTCTTCTGCGCGGCTTTTGTGTATCGGTTCTTCGATGACATTTATGCCTGTTTTTTGCGCAATCCTGATCACGTTCTTTCTGGTTATTCCCGAGAGAATGTAATCAGATTCCGGATGAGTATATAAAGTATCGGCGATAACAAAGAATATGTTTGAATGAGAACATTCCGTAAAAAAATCGTCCCTGATAAAGACAAACTCTGAAAAACCCGCTTCAAGAGCTGATTGATAGCTTAATACATTTGGGAGCAGGGCAATTGACTTTATGTTGCACTTTTTCCATCGTATGTCTTCTCCCGGCAACACTCCAATACCGGATTCGTTATCAAATGATTCAGGTGTGAATGACTTTGCAGACGCAAATACTGTTGGAGGTATTGCCGGGGAAGGGAAAGAGTGCCTGCGTGGAGCAACCCCTCTTGTGACCTGAAGATATATCAGTGCATTGCTTTCTGACAGGTTGTTATTTTCTATCAGTTTTTGTGCTATGGCGGGAAATGAATCAGCATCTTTCCAGGTGATCAGAATTTTTTCAAGTCCTCTTTTTAGCCTTTCCATGTGACCTTCAAGATCATAAAAAAAACCAGGATACCATCTTACTACTTCGTATACTCCATCAGCGAAAAGGAAACCCCTGTCATCAGGACTGATATGAATCTCTTCCATGGGCAGAAAGCTGCCGTTCAGGTAAGCTATGTTGATGTTCATTAAGTTATTCATTTCACATTTACTGAATCTCCGGATAAAAAACCTCGGTCCGGTAATCAATTGCCCTGCGTGCTTCCTCAGGTGTGGAAAAGTTGCCGCAGGCTGTCTGCACAAATAAAGACGCTCCAAGGACTGTAGTCTCTTTCCGGTTAATTATTTTCACAGGCACTCCTGTATAATTTGCTCTTAACTGGTTCCACAGCCTGTTTTTCGAGCCTCCCCCTACGCAAAGTATATTCTCTGTGGCAAATTCTCCGGCATCTTCAAGGGCTTTCTTCCCCTCTGCGAGTTTAATGCACAACGCTTCAAGTATTGCTCTGAAAATCTCATCCCGTGTAGATTCCATTGTAAGGCCGGTTATACTGCCTCCAGGCTTGCCTTTAAGCTCTTCGTAGAAGGAGGTATTAACCCTGACACCATTGCATCCCTTTGGAACTTTCTCAGCACAGGTTATCATATATTCGTATACGTTTTCCTTTATATCGTTATAAAGGTTCCTTCGGGCCCATTCCAGAACCCCCGATGCTATCCATTGATTGCCAATGTTATAAAGGCCGGGAATTGGGTCAAGTTCTGTGGTAATGCCTTGGCTAAGCTGTTCCGGACCAGTTTTATAGTTTTCAGAACGTACCATTAGTATTTCCCATGTCCCTGAACTTAAAACCGGCTGGTTTTTTTCAGCACCTGATCCGAAAATGGCAAACTGGGTGTCATGACCTGTTGCCACTACCGGAGTACCCTGGGGTATTGATGTCATTAAGGATGCCGTAGGCGTTACTGCACCGGTAATAGTCCCCGGTTCAACAACTTTCCCTGTCTTTTCAATCGGGAATCCTATTTTGTTGAAAATACTTTCCGAGAACTTGCCTGTGGATAGGGAGGTCATCATCGACGTGCCTGCCATTGTAGTGTCATTAACCATTTCCCCTGTAAGCAACAGGTTAAACACAGAGGGCATAAAAAGGAAGCAATGACTCTTTTCTACAAGGTCCGGTCTGTTTTCGATAAACCAGATAAGCTTGTTGATGGTATTGAAATTAAAAGGCAACACCCCGCTTTCTCTGTACAGGTCGGTAAGCGGGATATATTTATCAATGGCTGCCATAATGGGCACCGTCCTTTCACATTGCCAGGAAATTACAGGGTAAAGCATATTGCCCGACTTGTCAAAAAGAGTGCCGTCAACACCAAAAGTAGTAACCGTAACTCCGACTATTTCATCTTTCCTTACCTGACTTGCTACTTTTCGGGAACCAATGCACATTTTTTCCCAGATCTCATCGGTATCCCAGATTCTGTATGAAGGGAAACTGGTATCCTTGCTGGCAGAATTGGGAAAGGATTCTGATGCAAGTATGTCTCCCTTGCTGTCAATGGCAATCACCCTGACATTGGTTGCACCACAATCAAAAACTATGACAACATCTCCTTTGGACATAGTTATGAGGATTTATGTGAAAATAATTGTTGTCATATTCCTTTGGGAAGCGATAGCGATGCTCCCGATATTATAAGTATCAACAAGTAAACCAGAATTATAGAAATAACAAGTATTCCTGCAAGAGTGAAAAATTTCCTGAGATATTTGAAAGTCTTTTCAAGTTTCTTCCTGTCATGGTTCTGGATGGCGTCTCTTGCAGACTTGGAAAACCGGAACAGGTAGAGTACCAGGAGGAAATAGATCAATAAAAAGACGATAAACATTACAGCAATAATGTTCTCCTGAATACCCAGGGTAACATCCTCAGATTTAAAGGCTGACAGGAATGCTCCTGTAATTATTCCCAGGAATATCATAAGACCGAGAACGATAAACCCCACTACTGCCAGAAACATGGCCCATTTTCGTGAGGCGTTCAGGTTCTTT
This sequence comes from Bacteroidales bacterium, assembly GCA_040769065.1. Lineage (GTDB taxonomy): Bacteria > Bacteroidota > Bacteroidia > Bacteroidales > VadinHA17 > LD21. The sequence continues at coordinate 1,821,287 of JAXGLU010000001.1, read as the reverse complement.
TCTGTTATGGGAGTAACCTCAATGATGCTGTTTTCAGGAGGTTGGTTCATAGGGTCCGTCTTATCCGTATAACGGTCCGTAATTTTTGCATGCAAGGTAGTCGGCACCTTCCTTGTTCATGCCAAACGCATTCCACACTGCAGGCCTGTAGATCTGCTCTTCAGGGATATTATGCATGCAAACCGGTATCCTTAGAAGGGAGGCAAGCGATATAAGATCAGCTCCTACATGGCCGTAGCTTGAAGAACTATGGTTTGCTCCCCAGTTGGCCATAACTGAATAAACATCCCTGAATGCCCCGCTCCCTGTAAGTCTGGGCGTGAACCAGGTTGTAGGCCAGGTAGGGTCAGTTCTGTCGGTAAGCACTTTACTTACTTTACCGGGAACATCAACAGTCCAGCCTTCAGCAATCTGAAGCACAGGGCCAAGTCCCTTGACAAGATTGACCCTTGATATGGTAACAGGCATAACACCTTCAGTATCAAACTGCGATGAAAATCCTCCTCCTCTGAAATAACCTGTATTGGCAGGATCCCATTTAGTAGCTTTGAGACATGCTTCAGCATCTTCCTGGGTTATCTCATAGAAAGGTTTGATGACAGATTTGCCTTTAGACTTTTGCCGGCCGGAAAAGTCAAGCGCAGAGGCTCCTGAATTAATCAGGTGTATAAATCCGTTCTCAGCCAACCCTTCAGGTTTGATTCCGGTTACTCTCTTAATTGCTGCCGGACTCCAATATGTTCGTATATCAGAAAACATCTGTGCAGTATTTGTCAGAAGCCATCCAAATAGCATGGCAACCCCGTTCATGGCATCATTTTCGGTAGCAACAAGATAGGGTGGTCTTAATCCATTCCAGTCAAAGGAGGAACAAAGAATTGATTCAAGAAAATCACCATTGGGCATGAAATCGGTCCATTGGCGCTGACCCTGGAATCCTGCAAGTATTGCGTTATGACCTCTTGATTCCTCTCCAAAGCCGGCTTTTTTGAGTTCCGGATTTCCAACCATGAGGTCACGAGCTATCAATGCCATTTTAACAACGGTTTCCCAGTCTTTGTCTTTCTGGGCTCTGGTTTTTGGTTGTGAGTTCAAATCCTTGCCTTCGGCACAGTATTTTTTGGTCCAGTCAAAAGCTTTTTTAAACTCCTTTTTATCATAGATGCCCTCTGTAAGCCTTCTTATAAATTCACTGAGATCGACATATTCTGTTCTCATTCCAAGATAATCCTGAAAGAAGTCGTCCCTGACTATCGAACCTGCTATACCCATCGATACTGTTCCCATTGCCAGGTAAGACTTGCCTTTCATGTACGACACTGCCACTCCGGCCCGCACAAATCTCAGAATTTTTTCCTTTACGTCATCAGGGATGTTCTTGTCACCTGCATCCTGGACATCATGTCCATAAATTCCGAATGCAGGCAGTCCTTTCATGGCATGTGCTGCAAGAGCTGCAGCAAGGTATACCGCTCCGGGTCTTTCTGTACCATTGAACCCCCATATAGCCTTCGGCATGGTTGTGTCCATGTCGATAGTTTCACTTCCGTAACACCAGCAGGGCGTTACGGTGAGGCTTACTCCCACACCGTTTTTGCTGAATTTTTCAGCACAGGCTGCAGCTTCGGCAACTCCCCCGATGCATGTATCTGATATGATGCAATCAACGGCTTTCCCATTGGGATACCGGAGGTTTTTGCTTATGAGTTCAGCTGCTGATTTTGCCATGTTCATGGTCTGCTCTTCCAGGGATTCCCTGACGCCTCTTTCACGGCCATCTATAACCGGACGGATGCCAACCTTCGGGAAATCTCCAATTACTGTCTGATAGTTTGTGTTTATCCTGAATTCTCCTGATGACATTATTAATGAATTTTGTAATTAATAAGAATTTTGTCAGCAAACAAATATAGTTATTTCTTGCTACTATAATATCCTTAATTACCTAAACGTACCAGCTATTTTCGCACGGTTTTTAACATCAGGCATCAGGGCTAATGTAAGTCAATGCCTCCGGAGTTGTTGAAAGCTTATGGTCAGGGTCCTGGTCTTAAGGAATATCAGGTTTGCATACTTTCATCATTCTTTTAATGTTCTGTTATTCAATTAACGGAAATCGTTACCGTATGGTTGTTTTTACAGCGTACTTTCAAAGACCAATTGTAGTATGTTTTTGTACCTTTGTCCGATCTAAGTTGTTTGTTATAATGCAAAGAAGCAGAAGATTGCCGTCATGGCTTAAGATGCAGCGCGCAAGCGGAGAGAACTACACCAGGGTAAAAAAGCTGATGCAGGAAAACAATCTCCACACAATCTGTAAAAGCGGCAACTGCCCTAACATAGGAGAATGCTGGAACGCAGGAACAGCCACTTTCATGATTCTTGGCGATATATGCACACGGGCATGCAAATTCTGCGCAACAAAAACAGGTAAGCCTTTACCGCCAGACATCCTTGAGCCTGAACGTCTGGCTGAAGCTGTTAAAAAGCTGCAACTCAGTCATTGTGTTATAACCTCAGTTGACAGGGACGATCTTCCTGACGGAGGCTCGGAATTCTGGGCCAAAACAATTATGGCTGTTAAAAGGATGAATCCTACAACGACCATTGAAGCACTGATTCCTGATTTTGATGGCAAACCGGAGAATCTGAAGAAGGTAACCGATCAAAAACCGGAGATTATTTCGCATAATATTGAAACGGTAAGACGTCTGACACCTTTTATACGTACTAAAGCCAAATATGACAGAAGTCTGTCTGTGGTGAAATATATTTCTGACTCGGGAAATACTGCCAAGTCAGGTTTTATGCTGGGTTTGGGGGAAAATGAAGGTGAAGTTTACGAGACTATTATCGACCTTAAAAATTCAGGTTGCAAGATACTCACTCTGGGTCAGTATCTTCAACCCGCACCAGGTTTCCTCGAAGTATCGGAATATATTGATCCCGAAAAATTTGAAGAGTACAAAAGAGCAGCCATTGAAATGGGATTCATGTCTGTCGAATCACACCCTCTTGTACGTTCCTCTTTTCACTCAGAAAAACATGTAAAGGCTCAATATAATTGATTATATTTGCTCGATTGGAAAGGGGAGAGGAGAATTGAGTTATAGAGCAGAATATCAAGACATTGGAATTAGAGATTATAAAACAGCCTGGGATTATCAGGAAGAATTATTTACCAGGCTGGTTTCCGAAAAAATCTCGAAGAACGATAACTCAGGCGGTAATGGTGAATACACCCCTGGAACACTTGTTTTTGTTGAACATCCCCATGTTTATACTCTTGGCAAGAATGGATCGGAACATAACCTTCTCCTCGATGCTTTGCAACTTAAGATAAAGGAAGCCGGCTTTTTCAGAACAAACAGAGGAGGTGACATAACTTACCATGGACCGGGGCAGGTTGTAGGTTATCCGATCTTTGATCTTAACAGGATGGGATTAAGCCTCAGGGATTATATTCACTGCCTTGAGGAGGCGATTATAGCTGCTCTACGGGAGTTTGGGCTGAAAGGATCAAGGTTAACCGGTGCAACAGGTGTATGGTTGGATCCTGATATCGCAGAACGGGCAAGAAAAATATGCGCTATTGGTGTCAAAGCTAGCAGGTATGTGACAATGCATGGTTTTGCTTTCAACGTGAACACAGATCTTTCATATTTCGGGTATATTAATCCATGCGGTTTTACCGATAAGGGCGTTACTTCACTGGAATATGAACTGGGTGCTGCTCAGGATATTGAAATGGTCAAGCAGATAATAAGAAAAAACCTGCAGAATGTTTTTGATCTGACATGGGTTTAGAGTATTGAGTGATGGAGAAGAAGTGGATCATAAAGGAAAAAGGCGATGTGTCTGTGGTTATGAGACTTGCAGATGCCTTAAGTGTATCTGTTCCACTTGCCAATCTTATGGTTCAAAGGCAAATAACTACTCCGGAGGAAGCCAGGTTATTTTTTGAGCCGGATTTGTCAATGCTTCACGATCCGTTCCTGATGAAGGATATGAACATAGCTGTTGAAAGGATCTCTACCGCAATTAAAAAGAATGAGAGAATACTTGTTTACGGCGATTATGACGTTGATGGAACTACCGCCGTTGCAATGATGTATTCATTTCTTAAGGAACAGTATTCGAATGTTGAATATTATATTCCCGACAGGTACAGGGAAGGTTATGGTGTTTCGGTTGTTGGAATTGATTATGCATTTCAGAACAACTGCAGGGTCATGATAACTCTCGATTGCGGAATAAAGGCACTTGAGAAAATTAAGTATGCCCGGACAAAAGGCATTGATGTAATAGTATGTGACCATCATTACCCGGGTGATGAGATACCTAAAGCCGTTGCTGTTCTTGACCCTAAACAGCCTTCATGCTCTTATCCGTATAAGGAGCTCTCAGGCTGTGGAGTTGGTTTCAAACTGATCCATGCTTTTTCAAGAGTGCACGGAATCCCTTTCAGCAGGATAATTCACTATCTCGACCTCGTTGCAGTTAGCATTGCCTCTGATATTGTTCCTCTGAACGGAGAAAACAGAATTCTTGCCTACTATGGGCTCAAACAACTCAATGAAGCCCCACGAACCGGCCTGAAGGAGATAATACGTGAAGCTGAAGTCTGCAGAAGTCTCACAATAGAAGATGTGGTTTTCAAAATCGGACCGCGTATTAATGCTGCGGGAAGAATGGAATCAGGAAGCAAGGTTGTTGAACTTCTCGTATCATCCGACATTAAGCAAGCTGCTGACATAAGCAGGGAGATTAATAGCTTCAATCTGGAGAGGAGAACAATCGACAGGGATATTACTACGCAAGCCATGAGAATGATATCCGACGATAAAAGAGCGATCAATGCTAAAACAACAGTTCTTTATAATCCCTCATGGAAAAAAGGCGTAATAGGAATAGTTGCATCAAGGCTTATTGAGACCTATTATCGTCCAACAGTGATTTTAACAGAGTCAAATGGATTTGCCACAGGATCAGCGCGTTCTGTACAGGGTTATGACCTTTACCAGGCAATAGAATCGTGCAGTGACCTGCTTGAAAGCTTCGGTGGCCACATGTTCGCCGCTGGACTGACCATGAAGAAAGAAAACATAAAGCCTTTCATGAAAAGGTTTGAACAGTTTGTGACCAGTACTATAACGGAAGATCAGCTGGTTCCAAGAATTTTTATTGACAGTGAACTGGAATTTTCTGAGATCAGCAGAGATTTCTATAATTTTCTTACACGATTCCAACCCTTTGGCCCTGAAAACATGTCACCAATTTTTATGTCAAGAAGAGTATTTGATTCAGGAACCGGACGGATGGTTGGAGCCAGCGGAGAACACCTGAAGCTTGATCTGGTCCAGGAATCATACCCTCAAAAGATCATGCCAGCAATCGCTTTCGGGCAGGCTAATCACTATGATTATATTAAGAGCGGTAATCCTTTTGATGTTTGCTACTCGATAGAAATGAATGAATTCAGAGGCCTCAGGAACCTCCAGCTTAATATCAGGGATATTAAACCATCAGAGAGTACAGACTCGAAGTGACATCTTTTAACGAGGAACTAAAAACTCATTCTGAGCTGCATTTTTATTTCATCAGAAAATTTTTCACTATCGCAGACTCCATGCCGGTAAGTCATACCATACTTTAGACGAAGTTCCGTATTCAGGTTTATTTTGAGCTTCCCCATTATGTACGACCGGCTCCCCATTCCAGATAAGGCAGGAATACTGAAGCCGTAAAGCAAGTCATTTTCGTAGGTGTAGATTCTTGAATTCCAGTTGTCTGTATTGAATATGCAGTATCTCATCAATATTGTCAAAGGTATTGTTGAGAGCCTTATATTAAGGTCCTGGAAGATCAGGATCCCATGGTTTCCCGAGAGGGGAAGGGTTTTATACTCAATTCTGTTGCCCAGTGAGAGATTTTCTTCTGGGGAATATTTTAATGTAATTCTTCCTGTATGGACCGAAATGATCTCCTGGCTGATAATTCCCAGTGAATTTTGGCCGTTTTGAGAAAATCTCCTGTAATTATATACCAATTCAGCTGACGTCTTTCCCGGGGGCAGGTATTTAATTCTTACTTCTTCATTAACAGAAACTGACGGAGCGCTACATCTGTATTTCAACCATTTGTTGTGCCGCAGGTCACAACCGGCACTGATAAAAATGTATTTCGACGCTTCAAATGTTACACTGCCGGCAATACCGCTGACATTGTCTCCCGAGGAACTGCAGAAAGGTCCTTTTCCATGAAAGGCTGTATAACCTGGTTCGTAAACCCTGTAAATAAGGCTTACTGAAAGCCTGTCAGCAGGCCGGGCCGTTATACTCTGAACAAATGCGCTCCTGTTGATCAGATTAAAAGTGTATTCACCAGAGATATGCAGCCGTTTAATCACGGTATTATAGTAGAATGATAATAGCCTGTTATTGTCTCCCTCAAATTCAAATATGTGTTCAGGTCCCGAATCAGGATTTTTCATTGGTAGTGAGAAACGGTTTTCAGAGAAAAGCATCCCTGCCCTAAGATTTCCATAGGTCCCTGAAAAGCTAAAGCCCCAGGAAGTTTCTCCGACTGCATCTTTCCCTGAAAGCGAAGAAAATGAAGTGTGCAGACCTGTCTTATAAAGAGTTAGACAATGATCCGGTACAATGCCGGTATCAGCTTTTATTTTTCCATCGATCATGTTCATAGAATAGAAACCGGAAATTGTGCTTTTCCCGATCTGAAGCTGGGCAGCAATTCCCCGGAAGAAATTATTTTCATCGCTCGATGTATATGGTTTTATTTCATCGTTTGAAGGCAGGTTTATGGGAGCCGTGACAGAAATGCCCGACATGATTGACGAATTGATGTTTGTGCCCAGTCCAAAGCGTGCTGAATAGTCGCCGCATATTATCTTTTTAAAAAATCCGCTTCCTGAATATGCAAGATGAGCTGAAATGTACTCAACTTCAGGTGGTTTCCAGCTGAAGAATTTTTCCCCGCTGTCTTTCTCAGTTGTTACTCCACCTGAGATCTGTCCGGACAAAAACTTGTACCTGGCAAGGATTTTCCAGGGCGACCCGGGGGCATTTTTTTCATAACCGGAAGGTTTTACGGAAATATTTGTCAGTAAAGTGCTCCTGCATTTTGAATTATTTTCATTCGCAACGATTTTATTATCGAGCCGGATAAAAGGTATCATCATTTCAGCTGTTTCCCTGTCAAATCCTGGAATATTTGCAATCTCATAGTGAGATAATATTTTTCCGGTTCGTTTAATATAATCGGCAAGAGCCCTGACCTGGAAAGCAGAAAGAAAGAAGAGCCTGGAGATTTCCTGTTCATCTGCCGAGTTGATCTTTACGCCATCTTCTATAAGCTCGTGCAACTTTTCCTGGTAGAGAACTGCTTCCCCGCCTTCAGTATCTTCTCCGGTAAGTTCCTCAACCATTGAGATGATTTTTTCAGATAGTGTTTCCTCCTGTGCAAGAAGTGGTAAAGGAGTGAAGGCATAGAATGCGAGGCATAATATTACTGACTGAACATACCATGCATTTAAAAAATCTTTTAGGAACGAAACTACCTGTCCGATATCAGCAAGCGGAAAAGGCCTTAATTTTAATAAATGGTCCTCCATTGCATTCATCGGATAGTGAAAATTAAGGATGTTGATGAAGTAATTCCCAGTTTTTCGTGAGTCAGAAATGCTAAGTCAAGTTTTGCATATTTCATAAGGTAGCCTATACCGAAGCTGAAGGAAGCATTGTCGGTACAGAAACCTGCTCTCATCCAGAATTTCTTTCCTGAATTATATTCAAAGCCTGTTTTTATGTTGAGCTTTTCGCCGGTGCTCATTTCTGCTTCAATTCCTGCATTAACTGAATTATTGAGCGTAATCCCTGCTCCGGCTCTTAATCTTGAAGGCAGATAGGTTTTTCTTATAGAGTTGGGTACAGGATTGAAAATGTGTATGGCTGCCGTTATATTTTTGTTGTTACTGAAAACAAGCCCGGCTTCGCATGTAACAGATTCTCTGTTGCAGTATTTTCCGGCAGTTTTACTGGAGAAGTAGTCTATCATTATACCTGCAGATATGTTTTCCGAAAGTTTTAGTCCGCAGGCCAATCCGGTCATCTGTCTGTTGAAGTCAGAATAACCAAAATGCGAATAAACCGCACCCATGACTGTCTTTCCGGCAGGTATTGTCAGTCCAGCATAACATGTACTCATTTCCTTGATTCCAAATTTGTTATCGTAGCCAAAACTAAAACTTAACGATTTCAGCCCGGCAAGAAGTGCCTGATTGTGGAATGATGACCAGAATCCCGGATTAGCAATGCATGAATATCCCGTTCCAGCTTCCGATGCGCCGGCTGACAGCCTGTAAGGGTCAGTGCCGGAGGCGGTATAGCAGAAAAAAATCAAAATGACCGAAACAGATATTTTGTGCAGCGAGAACAAACTGTTTCAATATAACAAAATACAATAATAATCTTTCAGAGGGACAGAAAGGATTAAATTTTAGTTTTTCCCTGATATTTTTTAAAAATATTTCTGCAGCTCAGAAAGAATGATCTGCTGTTTTCAGGCCTGTGAAGCTAAAAAGGGAAATTACTACAGATGTTCAGACAATTACCAGAGGTTAATAAGATGCCAGGAAATTAATTGGTTTTATATTGATACTTTACTTTTTTCAGGTCTTTGTTGGCTTCGACTATCTTTTTCTTAAGGTCCTGTTTGTAGCTGACAATTTCATTCATTATCTCGTCATTGCCTGTACCGATTATCTGTGCAGCAAGAATCGCAGCGTTCTGTGCTGCATTTACACCAACTGTGGCCACGGGGATGCCAGGAGGCATCTGGAGGATAGAGAATATTGAATCAAGGCCTTCAAGAGAGGCTTTTACCGGCACTCCAATAACAGGCAACGGAGTCATGGAAGCAATAACACCGGGGAGATGAGCAGCCATTCCCGCTGCAGCTATTATTACTTTAATCCCCCTTCCTGAAGCATTTTTTGCGAAAACTTCCACTTCCTCAGGCGTGCGGTGAGCCGAAAGAGCATTAATTTCGAACGGTATCTTAAAATCGTTCAGAATCTGGGCTGCCTTTTCCATTACCGGCAGGTCGGATGTGCTTCCCATAATTATGCTTACCAGGGGTTTCATCTAAAAAACTGTATTTAATATACTGACCTGGACAAAAATAGCTATTATTTTCATATTTTCGCATGGCCAGTCAGGTGAGAAAAAGTAATATGAAAGATATATGTATCCTCGATAAAAAGTTCAGGGAACTGATACCTGAAAAAGCAATTCTGAAAAGATCATGTGAGCTTGCTGAGATGATCAACCGTGATTATAGAGGAAGGGATGTCATTTTTCTGGCAATCCTTAATGGTGCCTTCATCTTTGCCGCGGATCTTTTTAAAAAGATTGATCTGAATGCCAGGATTACTTTTGTGAAGTTCGCCTCATATTCAGGAACATGTTCTACGGGTTCGGTTACTGAACTATTGGGTCTGAATGAAGACCTGATTGACAAAGAAATAATTATTCTGGAAGATATTGTCGATACAGGAGACACCCTGGAAAAGATAATTGATATACTCACTGAAAAGAAGGTTAAAAGCGTATCTGTTGCAGCGATGTTACTTAAGCCCGACTCTTATAAAAAAAAGATACCTGTAAACTACATCGGTTTTGAAATACCACCAGATTTTGTTGTGGGTTATGGCCTTGATTACGACGGCTTTGGCCGTAATCTCCCGTCTGTCTATACTTTAATTACTTAAATATTTTAATTATGGTTAATATTCTGATTTTTGGCCCTCCTGGTTCAGGCAAAGGAACTCAGTCGGTTAAGCTTGCCGGCGAATTCAATCTTACTCATCTTTCCACTGGAGACATGCTTCGGGCTGAGATTTCGGCCGGAACAGAGCTTGGAAGAAGGATGAGTTCAATAATGTCAAAAGGAGAGCTTGTGCCGGATGAGGTAGTGATTGAAATGATTGCAGCAAAAATAGATGGAACAAAAGATACTTCAGGTTTTCTCTTTGATGGATTTCCTCGTACTGTTTCCCAGACGGAAGCACTGGAAAAAATGCTGAACGACAGGAAGATGAAGATTGACATGATGCTCGTTCTGGAGGTAGATCATGAAGAACTTGTTAAGCGGCTTCTTGGAAGAGCCAAATTGTCTGGAAGGCCCGACGACATGGATACTTCAGTTATTGAAAACCGGATAGAAGTGTACAAGGAGAAGACGGAACCGATTATTGACTATTGCCGGACCAGAGGAATATACCAGCCTGTAAACGGCATGGGGACTATTGATGATATCTTCAGCAGGCTTTCAGACCATATGAAAAGGCTTGTGTAAGATCGGTGAGATAATCGGTTTTAACGCATGATCGTTCCGGATCCTTTATTCAGGAGTGCCGGAGATTATATAATGATATACACGGAGATATTACCGAAAGATAACTGATTTATGTCCGGATCGAATTTTGTTGATTACGTAAAGATTTTTTGTCGTTCCGGGAAAGGAGGCGCAGGTTCGGCGCACCTCCGCAGGGAGAAATTTATCCCGAAGGGAGGTCCCGATGGTGGAGACGGCGGCAGGGGTGGTCATGTGATTCTTCGCGGTAACAGCCAGCTGTGGACACTGCTTCATCTTAAATATGAGCGGCATGTTTTTGCCGGGAATGGATTAAACGGAGGCAAACAGCAATCAACAGGTGCAGATGGAAAAGATGTGATTGTGGAAGTGCCCCTTGGAACTGTGGCAAAAAGAAGCGAAACGAATGAAACAGTGTTTGAGATTACCGAAGATGGAGAGAAAAAGATACTTCTTAGAGGCGGAAAAGGAGGCCTGGGCAATGTCCATTTCAAATCGTCAACCAACCAGACACCCCGCTATGCACAGCCTGGAGAACCCGGCCTTGAAGAAACATTTGTCCTTGAACTTAAAATACTTGCAGATGTCGGCCTTGTTGGATTCCCAAATGCCGGAAAATCAACATTCCTTTCAGTAGTTTCAGCCGCAAGGCCAAAAATAGCCGATTATCCCTTCACTACGCTTGTTCCAAACCTTGGAATAGTAGCCTGCCGTGATGATAAATCATTTGTTGTGGCAGATATTCCTGGAATTATTGAGGGGGCACATGAAGGCAAAGGGCTTGGTTTGAGATTTCTGAGACATATTGAAAGAAATTCAATGCTCCTGTTTATGGTACCTGCCGACAGTGGAAATATCAGGGAGGATTATGAGATCCTTGTCAATGAGTTGAAAATGTACAATCCTGAACTTCTTGACAAAAAACGGATTCTTGCCATCACTAAATCGGATTTGCTCGATGTGGAGCTTAAAGGTGAAATAAGAAAGGATCTTCCTGATGTTTCAAGGGTTTTTATATCTTCAATAACCGGAGAAGGTATTACTACCCTGAAAGACATGATCTGGAAACAGTTAAATTATTAATAACCATGCTTGAGCAGTTGGATCAACAGGTTTTTGTTTTCCTGAATTCACTCAATTCACCTTTCTGGGATAAGGTAATGTTTACGGTCAGCATGATCCTGGTCTGGGTCCCCCTTTACCTTGCTATTTTAATATGGATAGGTTACAAATACAGGAAGAAGTTCTTCGTCGTAGTATTGTTTATTGCCGTTGCGGTAACCCTCTCTGACCAGAGTGCTCTCTTTATCAAGAATAGTGTTGAGAGGCTCCGCCCATGCCATGAACCGGCACTTGCAGGAAATGTGCATAATGTAAATGGTGTCTGTGGCGGAAAATATGGTTTTGTTTCATCTCACTCAGCAAACTCCTTTAATGTAGCTTTGCTAAGCCTGATGTTTATCAGGAAAAAATGGTTCTCTGCAGGCATATTATTGTGGGCGTCAGTTGTTGCCTATAGCAGGATTTATCTGGGAGTTCATTATCCAGGGGATGTTATATGCGGATCAATTCTGGGAGCGATTATAGGATGGGGAATGTATAAATTATTTGAGCTTTACGAAAGCAGGCACCAGGAGGAAAATAATCCTGAGTCGCCCGGGTAAACAAAGAACTGAGGGATAAGCTCCTGCTGCTAAAAAGGATATTATATGCTTTGCATTTTATCGGAAACAACTGATACATGTTTCAATCTGGCAGCTGATGAATATTTTCTTAAGAACAGCTGCCGGGATTATCTTATACTTTCAGTAAATGACAGGTCTGCTGTGATTGGCAAGCACCAGGTTGCTCACATGGAAACAAACACTGAATTCGTTCACAAAAACAATATACCTGTCTTCCGCAGAATATCGGGGGGAGGTGCGGTTTTTCACGATACCGGAAACATAAACTATTCTTTCATATTAAACAGTGAACCCGGACACCAGGTAGATTTCTTCAAATACACTCTTCCGGTAATGAATTTTCTGATTTCGATGGGTGTTAATGCAAAATTTGAAGGCAAGAATGACCTAAGGACCGAAGGAGTCAAAATCTCGGGTAACGCAGAATATATATACAGAAACAGGGTCCTACACCATGGGACCTTGCTTTTTGATGCAAACCTTGAAATGCTAAGAGGTTCAATAAGAGAAGACATTGGCAGGTATGAAACCAGGGCGGTAAGGTCGAATCCATCTTCTGTGGGTAATATAAGGGAGTACTGTCCGCAGATTGATAATACCAGTGAGTTCAGATCGAAAATGTTGCAATGGTTTCTGAAAAACTATCCCGGAGCTGAAATAGCAGGTGTCAGCAGTACGGAAGCTGAAAAGATAAATGATATGGCTGACAAAAAGTACAGGACCTGGGAGTGGAATTATGGTTACGGACCGGAGTACAGATTTACAGGCACATTTACTTACAAAGACACGGCTTCATCATGCAGCTTGTTTGTCGAGGACGGTGTAATAAGGGAATGTGAAATGAAAGGGCCGTCAGAATTGCAGGCGATTGCCAGATTACTCTGCGGGTGCAGGCACACGGTAAAGGATATTTCAGGGTTATTTGTAAACAGGAGACTGAAACTCCGGGAATTTGATATTTTTAACCTGTTTTAAATATTTCTCCTGATTCATGTTTTTAATCTATTGGTTATTAGGGATTGTGTGTAGGCCAATCAGTTAAGAAACTAAGCCTTTTGATCGATGAAAATCATTAAGTCATTAATTATCTGGGTAGTGGGTGTGATATTAATTGTTCTTTTTTTCCCATTGACCTTTATAGTCTGGCTCCTGACACTGCCTTTTGACAGAGACAGAACTATAATGCACTGGATGCTGACCTGTCAGAGCTATTTCCTGACTAATCTGATGCCATTCTGGAAGATCAATATTGCAGGCAGGGAAAAAGTTTTAAAAAGCAGCCCATATGTTATTATTTCAAATCATCAGTCAATACTTGATATACTTCTTATTAATTGCCTCCGGTTCCGGTATAAATGGGTGTCAAAGATTGAGAACATTAAGGTTCCTGTCCTTGGCTGGTATATTAGGATGGCTGGTTACATAACCGTTAACAGGGGAGATAAGGACAGCAAGGATAATATGATGGAAAAATCTTACAATTACCTGGAAAGAGGGATATCGATCATGATGTTTCCGGAAGGAACAAGATCGGTAAACGGGGAAATCGGATTTTTCAAAAGAGGAGCTTTTGAAATGGCAATAAATGCCTCAATCCCGATACTTCCTATTCTGGTTGATGGCACAGGAGGAATACTTCCAAAACACGGACTCATTTTCAGCACCGGAAATAAAATAAGGATCAGGGTGTTTGATCCGGTTCAGCCTGATTCATTTGATACTAATCAACCTGATGTTCTTTCATTAAAATTCAGTAAATTCATGTCGGATGCTCTCAAGGAAATGAGGGCTGAAGAATAGCAAATGACGCATGACGTACAATACAGGAGAATACTTTACCGGATGGGGTATTACAACTATCAGCAGGGTTTGATTTACCATCGCCTCAGAGAACAAAGCGGATGGAACAGTCATTTGAGAAACTGCAGGAGTTTTATTGCCAGATCGCTTTATTTTGCAAAACCCTCGATTGTAACAGTGCTTGGAAGCGGATGGCTGCTGGATCTTCCCTTAAAAGAAATTGCTGAGCAGGTCAGACAGGTTAACCTTGTCGATATAATACATCCTCCTGATGTAAAAAAGCAGATCACTGTATTTCCTAATGTAACATTGAGAGAGGAAGATATATCAGGAGGACTGATCGGAGAGGTTTGGAGCATTGCCGGGAAACGTCTCTTTTTTAACAAGCTGAAGTCTCTCGATGCAATACGGATCAGGGAGTACAGCCCTCAGTACGATCCGGGAATGGTTATTTCTCTGAACCTCCTTACCCAGCTTGAATCCCTTCCCCTTAGGCTGCTCCGGAAAAAATCGGCGATAGAAGAGGAGTGTTTTGTAAAACTAAGAAAGAAGATTCAGGAAAACCATTTGAATTTCCTTGGAAAACACATGTCGTTGCTGATAACAGATATTTCGGAAATTGTAACCATGAGTTCCGGGGGGAAACATGAAATAAGATCGGTTCTGACTGAGATCCCCCATGCTATGCTCGAAGAAGAGTGGACCTGGCATTTTGATTTCAGCGACTCGGATTATTACCGGAAGAAATCTGTCTTCAAGGTATCGGCAAAGCTGTTTGGCAAGGGATTAGGAAACAATGACACAAATCGTTGTTGAGATTGTGCCCATATCACTATTCCTGCTGATCAGATCTCATACATGAGGTTTTTATCAGGTTTGTTGAAATCTACTCCACTTATCAACAACTGCGGTTAAATTCAATTGTCAATCAATTAGTTAGATGTTCCAGGAAGCTGTTTGTCGTGGGTTCCGGGAGCTTAAAACTCGGACTTATTGTTGAAAAATCGAGAAAAAAAGCCCCCCTTAATTAACTATATTTGCGCCAAAATTTCTAAAATGACGGTTGTAGGTTATTCGGAAGAGCACATAAAGACGCTGGAATGGAGAGAACATATCAGGCTGAGGCCTGGAATGTACATCGGTAAACTGGGTGACGGGTCATCACAGGACGACGGGATCTATGTGCTGCTTAAGGAAGTGATGGATAACGCTGTTGATGAGTATATGATGGGTTTTGGAAAGAAAATAGATGTAACCATCAACGGAAGAGAAGTAAGAGTTCGGGATTATGGCAGGGGCATCCCTCTCGGCAAGGTCACTGAAGCGGTTTCGCGAATGAACACAGGGGCCAAATATGATTCAAAAGCGTTTAAGAAGTCGGTCGGGCTTAATGGAGTTGGCGTGAAGGCGGTTAATGCACTTTCGGGCAGGTTTATTATAAGGTCCTTCAGGGATGGCCAGATTAAGGTAAGCGAATTTGAGCATGGAATTACTATTAAGGATCATGAGATCAGCCCAACCACTGAGGAAAACGGTTGCGAAGTGATCTTTGAACCCGACGAGTCCATGTTCGGAAAATACCACTTTGTATCGGAATACGTCGATACAATGTTCAGGAACTACGTATATCTTAACACAGGGCTTGTAATTAATTTCAACGGTACCAGGTTTAATTCAAAGAATGGACTGGCTGATCTTCTCAATGAGAATATGAGCAAGGAAGGATTATATCCACTTATACATCTCAAAGGGGAAGACATAGAGATCGCTTTTACTCATGGACTTCAATATGGTGAAGACTATCATAGTTTTGTAAACGGACAGAACACAACCCAGGGAGGAACTCACCTTCTGGCTTTCCGGGAAGCAATTGTCAGAACCATACGCGATTTCTTCAAAAAGGATTATGACCCTTCCGACATACGCGCGTCAATTATAGCCGCTATAAGCATAAAAGTTGAGGAACCCATATTTGAATCACAGACAAAAACCAAACTGGGTTCGAAAGATATGGGCCCTGATGGACCTTCAATAAGGAACTTCATCAATGAGTTCATTAAGAAAAACCTTGACGATTATCTTCATAAGAATCCGGAAACAGCAAGGATCCTGCTGAAAAAAATACTCGATTCTGAGAAAGAGAGAAAAGCAATTTCGTCAATTCAGAAGCTTGCAAGGGAAAGATCGAAGAAAGTCAGCCTGCATAATAAGAAACTGCGAGATTGCAGGATACATTACAATACCAACGACCCAAGAAATCTTGACTCCACAATATTTATAACAGAAGGTGACTCTGCAAGCGGTTCCATAACCAAATCGCGTGATGTTGAGACCCAGGCTGTGTTCAGCCTCAGGGGAAAACCACTGAACTCATTCGGCCTTACAAAGAAGATTGTGTATGAGAATGAGGAGTTCAATCTCCTTCAGGCTGCTCTCAACATCGAGGACGGTATTGAGGACCTCCGATACAATAATGTCGTGATAGCAACCGATGCCGACGTCGACGGCATGCATATAAGACTCCTGCTTCTTACATTTTTCCTTCAGTTCTTTCCCGATCTTGTCAGGAAAGGACATGTTTATATTCTCCAGACACCCCTGTTCAGGGTAAGAAATAAAAAGGAAACCAGGTATTGCTATTCCAATGAGGAGAAGGTAAAGGCTATTAAGGCACTCGGACCAAATCCGGAAATAACACGGTTCAAAGGACTTGGTGAAATATCTCCTGACGAGTTCAGGCATTTCATTGGAAAAGACATTAGGCTTGAACCCGTCAGGATAAAGAAAAATGACGCAGTTAATGATTATCTTGAATTCTATATGGGGAAAAACACTCCTGACAGACAGGAGTTTATCATTGAAAACCTCAGGATGGAAGAGGATCTGGTGGAAGAGTTGAATAGCTGATACCTGGAGAAGATTATGGATGATATGGAAGAACAGGAATTTACTGAAGGCATACCTGAAAATTCTGAACCGGTTTCCGCCGGGCAGGAAGCACTGCATTCGGTCACAGCTCTCTCCGGGATGTACCAGGACTGGTTCCTTGATTATGCCTCATATGTCATTCTTGAGCGGGCCGTACCTCACATCAATGATGGGCTGAAACCCGTGCAGCGCCGTTTGCTCCATTCAATGAAAAGAATGGATGACGGAAGATTTAACAAGGTTGCAAACATCATCGGGCATACCATGCAGTTCCACCCCCACGGTGATGCTTCAATAGGCGATGCTCTTGTCCAGCTGGGACAAAAGGACCTTTTGATAGATACCCAGGGAAACTGGGGTAATATACTAACCGGTGACGGTGCTGCTGCTCCCAGATATATTGAGGCAAGGCTTTCTAAATTTGCCCTTGATGTGGTTTTTAATCCTAAGACGACTGAGTGGAAGCTTTCATACGACGGAAGAAACAAGGAACCAGTTACACTCCCTGTCAAATTTCCCCTCCTGTTAGCTATGGGAGTTGAGGGTATTGCTGTCGGACTTGCCTCAAAAATACTGCCGCATAATTTTAATGAGCTGATAGATGCCTCTGTAAACTACCTGATGGGTAAGGATTTTGTCCTCTATCCCGACTTCCCCACAGGCGGACTTATCGATGTGATCAGGTATAACGACGGCCAAAGGGGAGGGGTGGTAAAGGTGCGGGCTAAAATTGAAAAGCTCGACAAAAAGTCTCTGGTAATTACCGAAATTCCTTTCGGTAAAACAACATCAACCCTTATCGATTCAATAATAAAAGCCAATGATAAGGGAAAAATCAAGATAAAAAAGATAGATGACAATACCTCTGCAAATGTTGAGATAGTAATTCATCTGATGCCGGGTGTCTCACCCGATAAAACCATCGACGCACTTTATGCCCTTACTGACTGCGAGTATTCAATTTCGCCAAATACCTGTATTATACTGGACAACAAACCGTCTTTCATGGGGGTAAGCGATATGCTGCGCTATTCAACCGACAATACGGTCAGAATACTTAAAACCGAATTGGAAATACGGTTGGGTGAATTGCGGGAAGAATGGCATATGTCGTCGCTTGAAAAAATCTTTATCGAGGAAAGGATATACAGGGATATTGAAGAATGCGAATCATGGGAGTCGGTGATCCAGACTATCGACAAGGGATTGAAACCTTTCAGGAAAAGGCTTCTGAGGGATGTTACCAGGGATGATATAATAAAGCTCACTGAGATCAGGATAAAAAGAATATCGAAGTACGATTCAAAGAAAGCAAATGAGCTTATAAAAGACATTGAAACTGAGATGGAGGAAGTGAATAATCATCTTCGTAATCTCATTCCGTTCGCGGTTAATTATTTTAAGCAGGTAAAAAAGAAATACGGCAAAGGACGAGAAAGAAAAACGGAAATAAGAAGTTTTGACACAATCCTGGCCACAAAGGTTGTAGCCAATAACGCAAAACTATATATCAACTACAAGGAAGGATTCATAGGCACAGGTCTTAAAAAAGACGAATATGTGTGCGACTGTTCGGATATAGATGACATTATTGTAATACGAAAGGATGGCGGTTATCTGATAACAAAGGTTGCGGACAAGGTCTTTGTGGGGAATGATATTATTTACGCGCAGGTTTTCCTGAAAAACGACGAACGCACTATTTATAATATTGTCTATCAGGATGGAAAGGAAGGCCCCATTCTTGCAAAAAGATGTGCTATCACCGGTCTCACGCGCGACAAGGAGTATAATCTTACCAAGGGAACGCCGGGGTCAAGGATAATTTATCTCAGCGCAAATCCAAACGGAGAAGCAGAAGTCATAAGAATTCAGCACAAACCGAGAGCCAGACTGAAGAAACTGACTTTTGACTTTGATTTTGGCCAGCTCACTATTAAGGGCAAATCATCCATGGGTAATATACTCACAAGGAATCCTGTCCAGAGAATTACCCTCAAGGAAAAAGGACTTTCTACGCTGGGGGGAAGAAAGATCTGGTACGACGATGCAGTCTTCAGGCTTAATGTTGATGGCAGAGGATCATATCTTGGTGAATTCAGTGCTGACGACAAAATAATGATAATCACAAAATCGGGTTATTTCAGAACAACAGGATTTGACCTTTCAAATCATTTCGAGGATAACATACTTATTATAGAGAAATATCAGCCCGGAAAGGTGTATTCGGTCATTTACTGGGATGCTGAGCAACAATTCTACTATCTTAAAAGATTTACAGTTGAAGAGACTGAAAAGCCCTTGAGTTTTATAAACGAACATCCCGAATCAAAACTCTTCAGTATCACCGAAGTGGAGTACCCCCGTTTTGAAATTCAGTTCGGAGGCAAACATAAGAACAGGGAAAGTGAGATTATAGAAGTTGCAGAATTTATTGGTGTGAAAAGCTACAAGGCAAAAGGTAAGCGGCTTACAAGTTTTATGGTCGACAATATTCAGGAAATAGAACCAGTTGTCAGAAAAGAATCAGAGATTAAATCAGATGACAGTGATGAGGAAAAGGGAGACGCCGAAGATAAAAACTCTCATAATTCTGCCCGTAATCCTGATCCTGCACAGATGAAGCTTGAATTATGATGCCAGCGGTAAGTATAGTCTATATTATTGGATTCATGGGCAGTGGGAAATCGACCGTTGGAAAAAAGATTGCAGGAAACCTAAAATGGCATTTTGTGGATCTTGACAGCAAGATAGAATCGTTTCTGGGTATGTCAATTGCAGATGTATTTCAGCAAAAGGGCGAAGATTATTTCAGAGCTGTTGAATCGCAGGTTCTTAGAGAACTAAAGCCTGAAAAGGAGACAATCATTTCCACAGGAGGGGGAACACCCTGCTCGGGATCGAATATGGAATACATGCTTGAGACAGGTCTGACAATCTACCTTAAACTGACTCCTGAACAACTTGCAGCCCGTCTTTCTTCATCCGGGGGAAAAAGGCCATTGATTAATAACATCAAGCCTGATGAACTTCCTGACTTCATAGCCATGAAACTTGCTGAAAGAGAAAAATGGTACAACAGGTCAGATCTGGTGGTAGATGGCTGCGTGATTGACTATCAGATATTAATTTCATTGATTAAGAATCGGTTTCAATAATGCATTTATATAATATTTTGCTAAATTAGAATCTTGATTTAATACTTCCGGGTCAATGGGAAAAAAGCAGTTTGTTCTACCCTTTATTAAATCCCATGAATCAGAAATGAAAAAAAACTGGGGTGTTTTTAAGAACAGGTATTCAGGCAAAATCCTCTTCAGGTCAGCATATTATCCTATGGCGTCAGGAAATCTCTCCGTAATGGAAGAGATAAGCAACAAGTGGTTTTTTG
This sequence comes from Bacteroidales bacterium, assembly GCA_040769065.1. Lineage (GTDB taxonomy): Bacteria > Bacteroidota > Bacteroidia > Bacteroidales > VadinHA17 > LD21. The sequence continues at coordinate 1,801,088 of JAXGLU010000001.1, read as the reverse complement.
AAGAAATCTTGTCACATGCATCTGACACCCTTGACTTAAACATGCTCCCGGCCCTTAAAAGAATAGCTTCCGGACATGACTTCGACGAAAGCCTTCGTCAGCGATCTTCCGAGATAATTGAAACGATAGAGGGTAGCATTAAAAAAAGCAAGAATACCGGTATGCTGTCCGCCTTAAGAGTTGAACATGAAAGGATAAATGCCACCAGAAGCCTGCTTGCCGGAAGCCGGACTCCACAGGTAGCAGATATTCTCATGCTGCTAAGAGATAAAACACAGGAGCTTAATAAACTTGCTCTTTATCTTGTTGGAAAATTCAATATGACCGAAATGATTCCGGAAGTCTGCTCTTGCCTTACAGTTCCTGGGATCAGATCGGAGGCCTGTTCAGTGCTGGTATCCATGGACAGGGTGCCAGTCAGGGAACTAAGTCACTTTTATTTAACCTCCGCTACAAATTTAAACGCGCGAAAGGCTGCTCTGTTTATTTTAGGAAAGGACTGCTCGGAAGAAAATGCTGAATTCCTGCTGGAGATAGTCTTTTCCAGTATCCGACAGCTTAAGGAAGCTGCCCTTGAAGGTCTTCTTAACTGTGGCTATAAAGCAGACGAAAAAGGGAAAAGACGACTTGAAAAGCATATATATGAGACCTTTGGATTACTGAGCTGGATAACCGACATAAAAACCGGTCTGCTCATAAATGGCAGAATAGAACTTGCCAGGGAAGTTGACAAAGAATATCTTCGCTGGAAATCATACCTCAATAACCTCCTTACCCTTATAAATGGTGATTTGCCTGATCATTCCGAGGGTACTGCAAAGGATGAACCTGATGGTGACTATGGCAGAATGATAGGCGGCATGACTAAAATCGTTTTCGCCGAGAATCGCAATAAGGATGACCAGGGTATTACAGATCTGAAAATGGAACAGGCAAGGCAAAGGAAATTTCAGAAATATTTTCCTTCTGATCCATTTTCCCTCAAGAAGATATACGACGACCTTATTAATTGCGATTATAATCTGATCGGTATATGGACTAAAGCCAATGCCGTCAGGGATATTTACGGGATCGACGATGATGAGATTGCAGAATCGGTTGTGGCTCTGCTCTTCAGCCCGGAAGAATTGCTCCAGGAAGAAGCTGCAAGATCAATAGCAGGATCTGGAAGAAAGCTTTATGATGCTGTCGCAGAACGGATTCCTGAACGCGCTCGGAATAAACTGGAAGGCATTGTTTCAAATGCAATTGTAGAAAATGAACTGATCTTCGAAAAGATTAAATTCCTTTCATCTTGTTTTCCCGGTATTTATGAAGACGAACTTTTGTCTCTTGGCAAAGGATTGATTTATAAAAATGATATTCCGGATCAGATTCCTGCATCCTCTGATGGAAGTATAATGTGGTGCTTCAGTGAGAGAAATACCCTTTCCGGTGTTTTTATGCTGGATAATGATTCAGGTAAGGATATCATTGATGATATAGGACGAAAGGGATGCTCTTCATTTTATATCCTGAATCTCGACACTCTTGAAGAGTTCAGATTCCTTTATCCCGGCAGTTCATGGGAAGTTTTACGATATATTGATAATTATGAAGGATAATCAGTGGCCAGACATGACTCCAATTGATACAACAAGTTCAAAATTCAACCCTTTCCCGGGACTGCGGCCTTTTTATCCGGAAGAAAATAAATTCTATTTTGGCCGCGACAGTGAAAGTGAAGAGATTGCCGGAAAACTTTTAGCAAATAAATTTATAGCAGTTACGGGAGCCTCGGGGATCGGAAAATCCTCTCTCCTGTGTTGCGGTCTTTTACCGGCATTAACCCGGATATCCCCCAAATCCAATATATGGAGATTTGTCTTTATGAAGCCTTCCGGAGATCCGCTTGGAAACCTGGCCAGAGCGTTTCATCAATTATCTGTGGAACTGGATGGTAAAGTATTTGATTTTGAGGAACTGTATAATATACTTGCACAACAACCCGATGGAATAACAGAAGTGGTAAATGCCTTCTCATTCAAAACTAATGAGAAGATTGTGTTGATAATAGACCAGTTTGAGGAGCTTTTCAGATATTGTTCTCTGCAAAGGAAAATGAACCAGGAGAACGAGGTGGATAACTTCATTACATTAATTGTCAATGCAATTACAGGCCATAGTCTTAATATCTATGTCGCAATATCCCTACGTTCTGAACTGATTTCAGCGTGTGCAGGCAATAAGAAATTCACCCAGCTTATAAATCACAGCCATTTTCTTGTGCCTGCCATGACACAGGAAAATCTCAGGCAGGCGATTGAAGGTCCAATTAGAAGGGCTGGTGCTTCAATTGACACCGACCTTGTGGAAATCCTGCTGGAAGACATAAGTGGTAAATCCGATCAGCTTCCGTTGTTTCAGCATTCACTGATGAGAACCTGGGCAAAATGGAAAGAGCTGCCTGAAACGGATAGGGCAATAGGCTATTATGACTACAATGCTGTTGGTACCATGAGAGACTCTGTCTCCCTTCATGCTGATGAGGTTTTTAATCAGCTTGATGACAAAGGTAAGACAGTTTGTGAGGGACTCTTTAAACTGCTAACAGGTAAGAGCCTCGATAACAATGGGGCAAGGTTTCCTTCAAAAGTCAGTATAATAAAGTCGGCACTGATTTGTACCGATGAGGAATTGTATGATGTAATTGAGAAATTCCGTGATCCTTCTGTTTCCATTCTGACACCTCTTCATCCTTTGCCGCTTGATGACGATTCCGTAATCGACCTTACCCAGGAAAGCCTTATAAGACGTTGGAACCGTCTTGCAAAATGGGTTGATGAAGAAGCTGATTCGGTGTTAATATATCAGCGTCTTTCTGATATGTCAGCTATGTACCAGCAGGGTAAGGCAGGGCTTCTTAAACAACCGGAACTTCAGTTCGCTGTCGCCTGGCGTGAAATGAAAAAGCCAACAGCCGGATGGGCGCAGAGATATGATCCTGCTTTTGAAAGAGCAATGGTATATCTGCGTACAAGTGAAAAGGACTATATTGAATCGGAAGAGAGAAAAGAAAGGCAACAAAAGAGAAAACAGAAACGAATAAGGATAATATCTTCAATATTTGGAGCAATCGCCATTATTACTATTCTTTCGATGATAGCCTTGTCGATAAGCAAGATAGCATCTGACAATATGCTTAAGGAGTCAGAAATCCAGAAAGCAAAACTGAACGAACAGAAGAACCTTACAGAGGCGTATGCTGCCCTCGCTATTAAAAGGTCTGTGGAAGCAGATTCAGGTGCTGCGGTAGCTTTAATGAGAGAGCAACAGGAGAGACAGATGAGGCAAAAGCTTGAAAACCTGTTCTTTGCTGCTGAAACGGAGATAGCCGAAGCTAAAACACAACAGGTCATGATCAGTCATCAGGCTGATTCATTCAGGCAGGCCGGGCTTCTTGCAGAAGCAGCAGCAAAGACAGCTGCAGAACAAAAGATCCGGGCAGAAAAGGAAAGGATGATATCTTTGGCCAGATCAATGGCTCTCCGGTCCCAGCAAATGTCGGAACAGAAGGAACTCCAGTCACTTCTGGCATACCAGGCATACCTCTTTAATTCCAGGAATGGAGGCAGGAATAATGATGCAGATATCTATATGGGTCTTTATAATGTGGCTAAACAGTATGACGATGGCCCGTGTAAAATATTTAAAGGCCATGGGGGAGTTGTTCGGAACATTGTTTTTATTCCGGGGAAAGATGAGTTTTATACCTCGGGTACCGATGGAAAAGTATTATCATGGAATCGTGGTGATAAAGACAAGGGATTTCGGTTGATTTATTCAGGATCAAAAATCACAGATGTCCTTGCTGTCAGTCCTGACGCTGGATGGCTGGCATGCGGGGAAGAATCGGCAATTAAAATGATTCCTTTGAACGGGAATGAAGAAGCATACGAACTTGCAGGTCACTCGGGGAAGATACAATCCCTGGTTTTTTCTTTCGATGGGAAATATCTTTATTCAGCCGCACTTGACGGGAAAGTTCTCAAGTGGGATCTTTCAATAAGAACATCCACCGATATCACGGGAGGAATGAAGATTACTGCAATCGATCTGTCTGTGGGAGATAAGTTTATCGCCGGGTTAACTGATGACGGAAAAGTTCTGGTATGGAATCCTTCGCAGTCAACAGGCCAGATCAGAATTGAATCGGAAGGCCGGTCGGTAAAGGCATTCAAATTCAATTCCGAAGCCGAACGAATTGCTGTCGGATATGATGACGGACTGGTTGAACTATGGGATCTTTCAACCGGAAGGAAAACTGTTGACCTGAAGGCTCACTCAGACGAGGTGAGAAGCATAAGGTTTAATGGTGTACATTCTCAAATGGCGACAACAGGCAATGATGGTACAATAAAGCTTTGGGATACCGATAACCTGTTTGACCTGCCTGTAACTTTTAATGACAATGGAGGTTTGGTAATGGCTGTCGAGTTCAGTCCGGAGGGGGATATTATTCTTTCAGCCAGTGCTGAACCGGGAAGGAATCTTGTTTCCAGGCCCGCCTTTGCCGATGCTTTTGCTGCTGACGGATGCTCTTATGTATCAAGGAACTTTACCCCTGAAGAATGGCTAACGTATGTAGGCAATGATATTGCTTATGAGAAGACCTGCAACGGAGCCGATTACAGGATTAAAATACGTGAGGTCCGCTGAATAATTTCTTAGCGGAACGGAATTTTTATCAGCCCTTTATGGAATTTGGTTAATTTTGCGGAATTGCAGAAATCATTTTTCCTGCAGCGGTGAACCCTTTGAGTTTACTTTTGTTAAAAATGATAAGATGTTATTGAAAATTATATGGGAACAAAGAAAACCTTGTTGATGATACTTGACGGATGGGGCATAGGCGATGGTTCAAAAGCTGATGCTATAAGCCAGGCCCAAACACCGAACATGACCTTTCTTAAACAGAAATACCCAAATTCCAGACTCCATGCATCGGGTGAGAATGTAGGATTGCCTGACGGCCAGATGGGTAACTCGGAAGTCGGACATCTTAATATCGGAGCAGGCCGGATTATTTATCAGGACCTGGTTAAAATAAATAAAGAATGCAAGAGCGGGGAAATACGTAATAACAGCGTGTTGAAGAAAGCTTTTTCCTATGCCCGTGACAACAATAAACAGGTACATTTCTTTGGTTTACTATCTGATGGGGGCGTTCATTCCCTGGATGAGCATTTGTACCAACTCTGTGATATGACAGCAGAATATAACCTCAGGGACGTATTTGTACATGCCTTTGGTGATGGCCGTGATACGGATCCCCGAAGCGGGAAAGGTTATGTGAAGGAACTCAATGACCACATTAGAAACTCAAACTGCAGAGTGGCATCATTTGTAGGCAGGTATTATGCAATGGACAGGGATAAGAGATGGGAAAGGATAAAGGAAGCATATGATCTTATAGTTCATGGAAAAGGCAGGCCGGCAAGGAATATAGAGGATGCTATACAGGAATCCTATGACAATAATGTTACTGATGAGTTTGTTAAGCCAATTGTGATTGTCGATGAAAAAGGTGAGCCCATTGGAAGGCTAAAAGAAGGAGATGTTGTGATATTCTTCAACTTCAGGAATGACCGGGCTAAGGAACTTACAATTGCCCTCACTCAGAAAGATCTCCCCGAGTTTGGCATGAAAACAATACCCCTTCATTATTGTACTATGACTCCGTACGACGCAACCTTTAAAGGATTGCACATTATCTATCCCAAGGAAAATACGGATCATACCATTGGAGAAGTCCTGGCTGAGGCTGGTAAAAAGCAGTTGAGGATTGCCGAGACTGAGAAGTATGCACATGTGACTTTTTTCTTTTCAGGTGGCAGGGAAGAAGCATTTGAAAATGAAGAAAGAATACTGATACCATCCCCAAAAGTTCCAACTTATGATAAACAGCCGGAGATGAGTGCCTATGGAGTTAAAGATGCTGTTATAAAAGCTATAGGCACCGGAAAGTTTGACTTTATCTGCCTGAATTTCGCAAATGGTGATATGGTAGGACATACCGGAATATATGAAGCCATTATTAAAGCTGTAGAGACTGTTGATGAGTGTGTGGGAGAGATTGTAAAAGCAGCTTCGGCCAATGGATATGAGGTGCTTATTATTGCTGACCATGGCAATGCCGACAAGGCCCTGAACGATGATGGAACACCAAATACGGCTCATTCCCTCAATCCTGTTCCCTGCATTCTGGTCAGTGATGACTATAAATCAATAAGTGAGGGAATACTTGCCGATGTGGCACCTACCCTGCTTACAATAATGGGACTTCAGATACCCCGGGAGATGACAGGGAAAGTATTGGTTAATACCTGATTGTGTATTGATGTGCTAAAACATAACATTTCTCCTGGAGATTTAATACAAATCAACTAGATGCTCCCATTATTATTAACTGACCTGGAGAGGTTGAATAAAAAAGCTTGATAAGAACAGATGCTTCGGATTGGAGATACTATTTTCAGCTTGGATATTATTGAAAAGAAATTCAAATGCAATCTGCTTCAATGTAAGGGAAATTGCTGCAGGTATGGTGATGCAGGGGCTCCTCTTACAAGTGATGAAGCAGAATTCCTTGATAAAATTTACCCTGCAGTTGCTTCATATCTTCGCCCTGAAGGTATTGAAGCCATTAAGCTTAAGGGAACAAGCGTGGCTGATTACGACGGGGAATTGGTTACTCCGCTGATAGGTAATGAAGAATGTGCCTACACAATAATAAACAATGGCATTTTCATGTGCGCGTTTGAAAAGGCGTGGGCGGACAGAAAGATTAATTTTCGCAAACCTTTGTCGTGCCATCTTTTTCCCGTTAGGATAAAGCAGTATACAGATTTCAGGGCTGTAAACTACCACGAGCAGGACATTTGCAGCCCAGCCAGAGAGGAGGGGTCAAAGGAGGGATTGTATGTTTATGAGTTTCTTAAGGAACCGCTCAAAAGAGCTCTCGGAGCTGATCTTTATGAAGAACTTTGTGTGGCAGCAAGAGAACTTGGAAAAACAACCGGCAGGAAACGTAAAATATAATATGTAGTATAGCCGGTATCCTTTCTGCCGGAATTCGATCACATGCTTATTATTTTCTAAATGTTGAATATTAATTATTAAATAAATACTTCATAATGACAGTAATAAGAAGATATATTGAAAACAACAGGGAAAGATTTCTGGGAGAACTCTTTAACCTGATCAGCATCCCTTCGGTAAGTGCCAAAGAGGAAAATAAGCCTGACATGCTCAGGGCAGCAGAATACCTTCGCAAAAGCCTGCTTGAAGCAGGAGCACAAAAAGCAGAGATATTCAGAACTGAAGGCAATCCTGTGGTGTACGCTGAAAAAATAGTATCAGACAAGATTCCAACTGTTCTTGTATATGGTCATTATGATGTACAACCTGCCGAACCATTCGATCTTTGGGAAACGCCGCCGTTTGAACCGGTTGTCAGGGATGGCAGGATATGGGGCAGGGGTGCGGATGATGATAAAGGTCAGCTGTTTATGCATATTAAAGCTCTTGAAATTATGAACAGCACCGGGGATTTACCATGTAATATTAAGTTTATGATCGAGGGCGAAGAAGAGATTGGTTCACCCAGTCTTGAAAAATTCTGTATCGATCACAAAAATATCCTGGCAGCTGATGTTATTCTTATATCTGATACTTCAATGATATCAGCTGAGACTCCTTCTATAACATCAGGATTAAGAGGTTTGACGTACATGCAGGTTGAAGTGACCGGACCGGGAAGAGATCTTCATTCAGGTATTTACGGAGGAGCTGTTGTTAATCCTTGTAACGCTTTGTGTGAAATGATAGCGTTGCTCAAGGATAAAAAAAACCGAATCACTATTCCGCGATTTTATGAGAAAGTAATTGAATGTACTCCGGAGGAGAGGGAGGAAATGGGAAAACGTCCGTTTGACAGGGAAGAATACATGAAATCAATAGGAGTCAAGGACCTTGACGGAGAACATGGTTACACTGACACAGAACGCACAGGCATTAGGCCCACCCTTGATGTCAACGGTATCTGGGGAGGATTTGCCGGCGAGGGGACAAAAACAATCATACCTTCAAAAGCTTTTGCCAAGATATCAATGAGGCTGGTTCCGGACCAGGATCCTGAGGAGATTGCAGGACAATTTGAAAAACACCTTACTTCTCTGGCTCCCCGTGGATTAAAAGTAAAGGTTGAATATCTTCATGGAGGACCGGCTTATGTAAGCCCTCTTTCCACACCAGAATATCTGGCTGCCTCAATGGCGATAGAAGAATCATTCGGGAAAAAGCCTGTGCCTGTTAGAAGTGGCGGAAGCATTCCGATTGTGTCAACATTTGAAAGAATACTGGGAATAAAATCAATCCTGATGGGTTTCGGACTTGAATCAGATGCTATTCATTCTCCCAATGAAAATTTCCCTTTATGGAACTACTTTAAAGGTATAGAAACAATACCATTGTTTTGTGAAAATTACGCAAGGCTTAAGAAAAAGCAATGATTAGTCGTCTTTATGCCAGCTTTAAGTTAAATATTCTTTTTTATTTATTGCATTAAGAATAGCATTCCGGTTTTCAAGCCGGCATCCTTCGCAAAGGGGATCAAACTATACTGCTTTGAGATTAACCAGTTCAAGTCTGGTGGATGTTGCCCTGAGTATTTTCAGGACATAGTCATTTATGCGCACCACATCATTGGTTACAGGAATGCTCCCATGATAGTAAAGAATCATCCCCGCCAGGGTTTCATAATCATCTTTTTCCGGCAGTTTCAGGTTATATGTCTCATTCAGGTAATCAACTTCAAGCCGCGCTGAAAAAATATACTCGTCCGGGCTTACTACTTTTTCCGTCAGCTCATTAGTGTCATGCTCATCCTCAATGTCTCCTACTATTTCCTCAAGTATGTCCTCGATTGTTACCATACCGGATGTGCCTCCAAATTCATCAACAACAAGCGCAACACTTTTCTTCTCATCGAAAAAGATCTTCAGAAGCTTGTTGGCCGGCATAGTCTCTGGTACAATGGCGAGCTTCCTCATCATTGACATGATATTCGGAGGATCCTTGTAAAGGTCCTTAAGCTCGAAATACCCTGCAATATTATCGATAGTCTTGATATAGATAAGTATCCTGGAATGTCCTGTTTCAATGAACTTATCCTTTAGATATGATATTGGACTGTCGGCTTCAACCGCGTCAATTTCCGTTCGGGGAACCATGCAGTCCCTCAGTTTTACTTTTGAAAAATCGAGGGCATTTCGGAAGATACGGATACTATCATCAAGAGGCTCTTTTTTCTCCAGGTTCTGATCTGTAGACCTTACAAGGTGGTCCAGATCAAATTTGGTAAACACCAGGTTTTCATCATCTTTTTTCCCTTCCTTACCAGATTTGAACAGGATCCTGATAGCACAGTTTGATAGAGCCACCAATGTTTTGCTTATAGGATAAAGCAGGATATAAAAAAATAATGTGGGAATGCTCAAAAGCTTCAGAAAAAATACCGGAGAGATGATAACGGTTGTTTTTGGTAGAAATTCCGCCACAAGAAGGATAATGGCTGTTGAAATTATGGTGTTAACAATAAGAACCATTACATCGGAATTGAATACCGGTGTTAGTACAGGGCCAAGCAACCTTGAAAAGAAGAGACCGTAAACCACCAGAGCAATATTGTTTCCGATAAGCATTGTTGCTATATATTGCCCGGGATCATCGGTGAATATCTTTATGATTCCCGAACCGAATCCACCCTGTTTTCTGTCAAGCTCCAGTCTCAGCTTGTTTGATGAGACGAAAGCTATTTCCATGCCGGAAAAGAAAGCTGAGAGAATGATGGTCAGCAGTATGATCAGGATCTCGTCCATATTGCAAAGTTAATTATTTTTAATACAGCTTTGCAGATCTTACTATTGATTGTCTGATACATAAATGGTCGCGCTTACATTCTTGATTTTGCGCCGGGTGAGGCGGGGGTCTGACTCAAATCCGAATCCCTGGACGATCTGATCTTCATTTGTGATTTTTACAAAACGGTCGGTATATATCAATTCTTTCTTCTGATCCCAGTACAGAAGTTCAGTTTCCAGTCTGTCGCCCGATTCATTGATTGCAATTACACTGTCTTTAAGTTCCCATAAGGTTTTATTCTCAGTATATTTTGCATATTTCGATTTTACTGAACCTACAGGATTCTTCTTCCCATCGTGGAAAAACACATTGATTCCTGAACGAAATTCCGAGTATGGTTCCTCAATGTTATTATAGCTTTCCATCAGGGGTGCGGATAAAATCAGCTGTAATTTTCCCGAATCGGTATAGACAGTTTCAAAATCTCTTACTGTTAGTGATGGAAGCGTAAGAATGTCAGCAACCCTGATTGTTTCAATTTTTTTCTGACATGCAAAGGACCCTGCAGTTATTGCAAGAGCCAGAATCCACATGTGACGTGTTTTTATGGATTTTTTATTGATCAATTCTTATATGGAAACTATAAATGAATAATCCTTCACTTCTTATTCGCTTCCGTGTTTAATCATACTTGCGTTGAATGAACCAGAAATCGTATAAATTAAGACTTATTCCGAATGTTATGTAGTTCTCGGCATGCTGATTTGCTGCTTTTGTGCTTCCCCTTTTTGTAAAATCCACGAAAAGATTGGTTCTTGAGAGTGTTCGTCTCATCGGAAGACCAAGACCTGCACTGAATCCTAATTCTTTTATTTTTTCTTCATCTATCAGAAGATAGCTGTTTCCGGCATGAAATCCCAGGCGGTACTCGAATCTTTTGGCCATATTGAAATTGGAGTATTTGTCGGGGATATATTCCACTCCAAAAAGAAATGATCTCGAATCAGCAAGGTAGCCTTCATATCCGGGAATAATTCCTTTTGACCATTTTGCGGTTATGTAATCTGCTCCTACAACAAATTTGTTTTTCTGTCCGAAAGAGATACCTCCTTTATAGATAAATGGCATTGAGGTTCTATAGTCAGAGCTGGAGGTATAACTGAGTGTGTCCACAGTGCTGTATACTGAATACAGGTAAGAGTAATTTTCCCAGGTAGATTTGTACTTTTTGCTGCTGGTCACTGATAACCCGGTATTGATGAAAAAGTCATTCTTGAGAGGTATAAAATATTGTAAGCCAAAATCAAAGTTAAGCCCGCTGACCCGAAGCTTTTCAGAACTGTTATTATTTAAAGCGCTTTCGTAATCGGCGAACACAAATTTGTTATTTCTGGTTATCTGACCAAAAAGAACTGACATATTGATCCCCGCCGACAGGTTTTTCGTCACGTTTACACCTGTCCCTAAAAAGAAATTTGTAAGGCCTCCATCTCCTTCATGAAGGACGGTAAATTCACCTGCAATAGGATCATAAGCAGGATCATTCTTGGTAACTGTACTGGACATTCGGTAGTACCCGTTGCTCAAAGGCAGTATGCCTGCAGCAAAACCAATCCCTTTAACCAGGGGAAATCCAATCAGGAAATGATCAAAATTGACATCATCAGAAGAATACTTTGACTCACCGTCAGTCAGGAGATTCATACTGTAGTCAATACCAAAATCAAATATGAATGAATTGGTATCCAGGCTGCTATAGGAAGCCGGATTTGAGACAAAGATGGTATTGTTGTCGCGGAAAGCGACTCCCACCCCTCCCATGCCAAGACTTTTGAATGATCCGGCAGGTTCCAGAATACCGAGGTTAAATCTGGCATATGGAGAATTTACCTGCTTCTGGCCGTTAACTGCAACAATCCAGAATAGAAACAGGCAAAAAGTTGCTATGAGTTTATTGCGCATTATATTCCAGAATAATATTCAATCCCTCAATAACAATGTCAGGTAAATATTTGACCTCATAACCAATCTTCCCTTCAAGAAATGCTCCGTTGCCTCCTGTTATGATGACATGAGAACCGGGGTGCATTTTTATAAATGTGCGAATATACTCATTTATTTCAAATATTATTCCATTGACAACGCCTGCAATAATGGCATCACGGGTATTTTTTCCCGGAGAAGAGAATTCGTCTGAGGCTGTCATTAACGGAAGCCTGCCGGTAAACATGTTCAGCGCTTTGAATCGCATTTCAAGTCCGGGAGAAATATTGCCTCCCTTATAGATTCCTCCAATTAGATAATCAAATGTAATAGCGCTTCCTGCGTCAATGACAAGTAAATCTGAATCAGGGAAAGTATGAAGAGCCCCTGCTGCTGCAGCAATCCTGTCGGGTCCCAGTGTGTCGGGAGTTTCATATTCAACCGCGAAAGGCAATCTGGACCTGCCGGAGAGTACGTGATGAAAGGGGATGTTTACAACCAGCAGATCTTCAATAAACTCGGGTAAAGCCTTTGCTGAGCATATTATTGCCTTGTCAATGCTGAACGACGACATTTCTTTTTCTATTGATTCACATGTCAGTTCTTTAATCCGGAATGATGCAAGCTTTTCCTTTCCGTTGAATACTGCGACCTTTGTCGCTGTGTTTCCTATGTCAAGTATTAAGTTCATTGTTGGTTTAAAAGATAAAGGTAGTCAAAACCAGTAAATTAAAAACGAAGATTCTGTTACAATTTTAATGAACTCCGATGTTATTCCTGACAAGCCAGATGCCATGTTGATAAAAAATGTTAAGTTTATCATGAACCAAGCTTTTCAAGGATCTCTTTCAACATCCTTATGGCCGATCCGACTGTTCCTATATCGGTGATTGTGAGGGTTAGTTTCGATTCATTTTGCTTAAGCTTCATTCTGGCAGGATTGTTATTCAGATAGTTCATTAATGAAATAAAAAGACTGCTTCTATAAAACTCCGAATGAGGGTCCGATATGAAGATTGCAAGAAGCAGGTTGTTTTTTAGAAGTATTTTTTCGATGCCCAGCTTTACTGCCAGCCATTTTATTCTGACAATATTCAGCAGATCAGCTGCGGAAGGAGGCAATGGTCCAAACCTATCGGTCAGCCTGCTTTCGTAAAGTTTCAGTCCTTTCTCATCGTTAATCTCGTTGAGTTCCTTGTACAACCTTATCCTTTCGGAGATATTCGAGACATATTCGTCGGGGAACATTATTTCAAGATCGGTCTCTATCTGGAAATCTGTAACAAAGGGCTTCGGTTTTTCGGTTGTCCCGGCCTCCTGCTCCTGAACCATGGGCTCCGATTCCCTCAGTTCGGCCATTGCTTCATTGAGTATCCTCTGGTAGGTCTCGAAGCCCAGGTCGGCGATGAAACCGCTTTGTTCAGCACCGAGCAGGTTGCCCGATCCCCTGATGTCAAGATCCTGCATCGCGATGTTGAACCCGCTTCCCAGCTCCGAGAACTCCTCTATTGCCTTCAGCCGCCGCCGGGCCTCGTGTGTCAGATTATCGAAGGGAGGCGCCAGAAGATAGCAGAAGGCCTTCCTGTTCGACCTTCCTACCCGGCCTCTTAGCTGGTGAAGATCCGACAGCCCGAAGTGATGAGCCTCATTTACAAAAATGGTATTGGCATTCGGTATGTCGAGACCCGACTCAATTATAGTGGTCGCTACAAGCACGTCATAATCGCCCTGGATAAAATCAAACATCACATTCTCAATGTCAACACCCTCCATTTTCCCATGGACTACAGCCGTTCTGACATTCGGGCAGATACGCTTTATCTTTTCCCGGACTTCCATTATGTTCTCCACCCTGTTGTGGATGAAGAAAACCTGTCCGTTGCGCGAAACTTCATACTCTATCCCTTCCTTGATTATCTCTTCGTTGAAGCCGTGGATCTCAGTGATTATCGGGATCCTGTTGGGTGGTGGTGTGTTGATTATCGAAAGGTCGCGGGCGCCCATAAGTGAGAATTGCAGGGTTCTTGGTATGGGCGTTGCAGTGAGTGTGAGGGTATCGACATTCGACTTTAACTTCTTTATCTTCTCCTTCACCATCACGCCGAATCTTTGTTCCTCGTCGATGATCAGCAATCCCAGGTCCTTGAATTTCACATTTTTGCCAACCAGCTTGTGGGTTCCTATGATAATGTCGATTTTGCCTTCCTCAAGTTCTTTGAGTATCCTTCGTTGATCGGCCGCTTTCCTGTGCCTGCTTATGTAATCGATCCTGCAGGGGAATTCTTTCAGCCTCGACGAAAATGTCTTGTAGTGCTGAAGCGCCAGTATCGTTGTGGGTACCAGTATGGCAGTCTGCTTGCTGTCGGCAGCTGATTTGAAAGCAGCCCTTACAGCCACCTCGGTCTTGCCGAAACCGACATCGCCGCAAACAAGTCTGTCCATGGGGTGTTCCGCTTCCATATCTTGTTTCACAGCCAGGGTGGCGCTCAACTGATCGGGGGTGTCCTCGTACTGGAAGGAAGCTTCAAGCTCGCGCTGGAGATATGAATCGGGTGAAAAGGAATATCCGGGAACCGACAATCTCTCGGCGTAAAGCTTGATGAGATCCTTTGCAATGTCCTTTACCCTTTTTTTAGTGTTCTGTTTCAGCTTCTGCCATGCGCCGGAGCCAAGCTTGTAGATCCTGGGTTCCGATTCGTCCTTCCCTTTGTACTTAGATATCCGGTGAAGAGCGTGAATTCCGACATACAGAATGTCATTATCCTTGTAAACCAGCTTGATGGCTTCCTGTATTCTCCCGTTTACCTCGATCTTTTCAAGTCCGCCGAATTTTCCTATCCCATGGTCGATATGCACAACATAATCACCGGGATTCAGACCGGTAAGTTCTTTTATGGAAATACTTTCCTTCCTTGTGAAATAGCCCCGGATGCTGAATTTATGATATCTGTCGAATATCTGGTGATCGGTGTAAACCGACAGGCGCAGATCGTGATCGGTAAATCCGCCGTGAAGGTTCAGAATCAAGGGAGAAAACCTGAGCCCGGGACTGATCTCTGCAAAGATGTCTTTCAGCCTGTCGATCTGCGCCTGGCTTTCGGAAACAATATAGGTTGTGTAAGCTTCATTATTGTTTGCAGTGAGCCTGTCGGCCAGAAGCCTGAAGTTCTTGTTGAATACCGGCTGGGATTCGGTCCGGAAAGTGAAGCGCTCATCAGGCACGAACAAGCCGGCCCGGCCGAATTCCACAGTCCTGAACCTGCCGCACTCATCAAGGAAGCCCGATCCGTCTATTATCAGTTCCTTCCTGCCGCTCGTCCGGCCTGCTTCATCCCTTGAAAGGATCTGTGAATAGATGCTGTTCATCTTTTCCTTTATGAAGGATGCATCATCAATCCATACAATCGATGAGGGAGGAAGGAAGTCGGTGAATGAATCGCTAAGCTCTTCAATTGAGACATCCTGGATGTTGGGAATGACGGAGATCTGTTTCCTGCTTTCTATCGATAGCTGATCGTCGGGATTGAATGTCCTTAACGATTCGACTTCCTCACCGAAGAAATCAATCCTGAAGGGGTGGTCGGACGAATAGGAGAAAACATCCGCGATGCTTCCCCTGATGGCATATTGGCCCGGTTCATACACGAAGTCGACTCTTTCGAAATTGTATTCGCGAAGCACATCTTCGAGGAAATCAAGCGAAAGCCTGTCGCCCTTCGATATGGTCAGGGTGTTTTTCTTAAGGTTATGGTGGCTTATTACCTTTTCCATAACCGATTCGGGATAGCTGACTATTATACATTTTCGTTTCCCGGATGAAAGGTAATTCAGAACTTCTGTCCGGAGAACAATGTTGGCAGGTTCCGTTTGTTCGTACTGAATCGAACGCTTGTAAGTGGAAGGGAAGAAGAAAACAGACTCGTCGTCGGTAAGGGCGCAGAGATCGTTGTAAAGGTACGCGGCATCTTCCTTCTCCGGCACTATAACCAGGTGCGTGAGGGCTGTTTTGAGGTATACCCCGGCCAGCGCGATCGCTTTTGCCGATCCCGACAAGCCTTCGGCGTTCAGCCTCGTGGCAGTGTTTGCCCTTACGGCTTCGGTTAACGCGGAAAGTACCGGATGACCATTGAACAACCCTGTCAGTTCGTTTTCCTTCATCTGCAGAAATGTGGCTGCAAATTTAACATCTATTTGCCGGAAAAAAATTCAATTATGAAAACTCATGCAGAAGATAGTGTTGATTCCGGGCTGCGAATGGACTTTTAGGCTGCCTCCATGAGCCCCCATTATCTGTTTTGAAATGGTAAGTCCTATTCCCGATCCCTTCTCCTTTGTTGTAAAAAACAGTATAAAGATCTCTTCAAGGTCCTTTTTGTTTATCCCCGGGCCATGAATAGTTCATCATTTTTTCGAGAGCCTGCTGATTGATTCTGAGACCAGTGGAGGAGCCGAACATAAGCCTCTTAAATAGTTTCCTTTCATCCCGGAATCAAAATCGCAAAATTTTGAAATGTATATTATAATATTATTGGTTCCATAATTATGAATATGATGATGAAATAGTTATTTTTAGGAAAACAATCATAAATTCACATATGAAGGTCTACAAGTTCGGAGGAGCATCGGTACGTGATGCCAGGGGAATTAAAAATCTGACCTCCATTGTCTCAAGGGAAGAATCTCCACTTCTGATAGTTGTATCAGCCTTGGGCAAGACAACCAATGCACTTGAGAAAATGTTCAAAAAATGGTATTCTAATAAAGCTGGCTGGAAAGATGATTTCGATAATATTTATTCTTATCATCAGGCCATATCCGGTGATCTTTTCCCCACCGGCAACTCTGTAAAATCCAGGATTGACAATTCCTTTTCACAACTCCGCGATTATCTCCTGTCAGGCGGCAAGGCCGGCTATGACTATGAATATGACCAGATAGTGTCTTATGGCGAAATATGGTCAACATTGATGATTGCAGAATACCTGAACAAGTCGGGATTGAATGCCAGATGGATAGACATAAGAGGCAACCTCCTGACTGATGACAGGTTCAGGGATGCCAACATTCTGTGGAACAAAAGCAGAAACCGCATAAAAACGATCTTTGATTTCCGCGAGTATCCACTTTATATTACACAGGGCTTTATTGCTTCCACCATTGCCGGACAGACAACGACTCTTGGGAGGGAGGGATCTGATTATACTGCTGCTATATTGGCTAACATTCTTGATGCAGAATATGTTACATTATGGAAAGATGTTCCGGGCCTGCTGAATGCTGATCCCAGGTGGTTGATCGATGCTGAAATACTTGAGGAGGTTTCTTACAAAGAGGCTGTCGAAATGACCTTCTCAGGTGCAAAGATCATACATCCCAAAACGATAAAGCCTCTGCATAACAAAAATATACCCCTTCATATTAAGTCATTTATGGTTCCCGACGGAATTGGAACCATCGTCAAGGCAGACGCAACCCTTAAAAAGGTGCTTCCTGTATATGTAAGAAAAGAAAACCAGATACTGATTTCCTTGCTTCCAAAGGATTTCTCATTTGTGATGGGAGAGACTCTTTCCAGGGTGTTTTACCTCTTTATGAATTACGGTATTAAAGTAAATCTTGTTGAAGCCAGTGCTGTAAGTATAAATGTGTGCGTTGATCGGGAAAGTTCAAGACTTGAAAGTATGCTGGCCGATTTCAGGAGGGAATACGACATTATTTACAATGAGCCCGTGGAAATGCTATCCGTCAGACATTACACACCCCAGTCAATTGAAAGGATTATCAGTGGATACGAAGTGCTTATTGAACAAAAGACGAGAAGCACTGTAAGATTTGTTGCAAGAAAGACCTGATTGCGTCGGACTTCCGGCCATTTATCATCTGTCGAATTGCAGTCTCTGACCCTGGTAATCCTCCTCAATAATCCCATCGTTAAAGACAATTGTACCATTGACCAGTGTTTTCCTGACCTTGGACCTGAATGTTGTGCCTTCCAGGGGCGACCATCCGCACTTGTAAAGTATGTTGTCCTTTGAAACAGTCCAGGGGCGGTCAGGGTCAACAATGCATAAATCAGCGTAATATCCCTCCCTGATGAACCCGCGCTTCTTTATCCTGAACAGTGTAGCAGGGTTGTGGCACATTTTTTCAACAATTTTCTCAAGGGAAATGATCTTCCTGTGATATAGCTCGAGCATCATAACGAGTGAGTGCTGAACAAGCGGAGCACCCGACGGGGCGTTGAAGTATTTTTTCAGCTTCTCATTGTAGGTGTGGGGGGCATGATCGGTTGCTATAACGTCGATCCTGTCATTTGTCACGGCATCGATAAGAGACTCCCTGTCAAAGTGGGTTTTGATCGCAGGATTCCATTTTATAAGAGTTCCCAGTTTATCATAATATGAATCGTCGAACCAGAGGTGATGAACACATACTTCACCCGTGATCCTTTTCTCCCCTGCAGGCAATTCGCTGCTTAACAGTTTCATCTCATCGGCAGTTGACAGGTGAAGGATATGCAGGCGGGTATTATACTCCTGTGCAAGCCTTACTGCAAATGAAGAAGAAATATAGCATGCATCGCGACTCCTGATTAGCGGGTGCATCCTTGCCGGCATTTCTTCTCCGTATTTTCCGAGAAAAATACTGGTGTTGTTCTTTATGGTTATTTCATCTTCGCAGTGAACAGCCAGGGGAATATGGGCATTCCTGAAAAGCTCCCTGAGAGCATCGGTGTCGTCCATTTGCATGTTGCCTGTTGAGGACCCCATAAAAAGTTTAATGCCGCAAATGTTACCTGGCTCGGCCCTGAGGATTTCATTGAGATTGTTGTTGGTTGCACCGATATAAAAAGAATAGTTTATCAGTGAATTCTCCGAAGCTCTCCGGTATTTTTCCTCTAGAGTTTCTATATTAACGGCCGGAGGGATCGTATTGGGCATATCCATGAAAGAAGTAATGCCTCCTGCCGCCGCCGCTATTGATTCGCTGTGAATATCGCCCTTGTCAGTCAGTCCGGGATCCCTGAAATGGACATGCTCATCTATGACTCCCGGCATGACTAATAACCCTGATGAATCAATCTTTACTGTACCCGGGTTTGTTCTTATTTGTCCGGGCTTTCCAACAGCGACGATCAGTTCATCCCTGATAAGAAGTTCACCTATGAAAGATTTTCCTTCATTTATGATTGTGGCGTTATGTATTAATGTTTCCGGCACAATTGATCTTTTCAGGCAGGATTGGGAATTTATATCAGGCTGGGCTGCCGGTCTTTTTGTATTTTATGAAAAGACTCCTTATTTTCATCCTGATAACTCCCCATAATGCTTCATTGAATATGCCGCCCGACATCTTCGATATTCCCATTTTTCTGTCTGTAAAAATGATAGGTACCTCAATTATCTTATATCCAAGTTTCCATGCAATGAATTTCATTTCTATCTGGAAGCCGTATCCATGGGATTTTATATGACTGGGTCTTATATTTTCAATTACTTCTTTTTTATAGCATACAAATCCGGCGGTTGCGTCCCTTATGTTCATTCTGGTGACAGCTCTTACGTATACTGAAGCAAAATATGACAGCAATATTCTTGAAAGGGGCCAGTTTACCACATTAACTCCGCTTATGTATCTCGATCCTATGGCGATATCTGCCCCTTCTTCGCTACAGGTCTTGTATAGCCTTACAAGATCAAGCGGGTCATGTGAGAAATCGGCATCCATTTCAATAATGTAAGTATACCCTTTTTCGAGCGCCCATTGAAAACCTGTGATATAAGCTGTTCCAAGGCCCAGTTTTCCTGGTCGTTCAATCAGATGGAGGTTTGGGAGGGATTGCTGCATCTCCTTTACAATAAGTGCGGTACCATCCGGGGAATTATCATCTACAATCAGAATGTCAAAAGGTACCGTCAGGGAACAGATAGCTTTTATAAGTTCTCTGATGTTCTCTTTTTCCTTGTAGGTAGGAATTATAACGATATTTGGCATTTGAAAGAAATAAATACGAATGTACTCTTTTTCAGGTGACAGGTTGTAAATATCGGGTGTTAATTTCCAAGTTTTTTAAAAAATTCAACAATTCTTTTGCAGGAAATCAATGAAGCATTATCTTTGTCGTCCCAAAACAAAGGGAAGATTGTTCTTCTCAGCAACAATGAGGGAACAATATTAATTGGTTCTTTGAAATTATGAAGTAGCAACCAGGCGAGGACGTAAGTTTTCGCTAATAATAAACTTGTTAGTATTTAGAATTGAGCTTATTTGGATTGATCTTTAAAGAGACAATATGATATTTATTACAATGAAGAGTTTGATCCTGGCTCAGGATGAACGCTAGCGGGAGGCTTAACACATGCAAGTCGAGGGGCATCACGAGGTAGCAATACTTTGGTGGCGACCGGCGCACGGGTGAGTAACACGTATGCAACCTTCCCTGTACAGGGGGATAACCCGGAGAAATTCGGACTAATACCCCATGATGATATTTATGGGCATCCATTAATATTTAAAGCTCTGGCGGTACAGGATGGGCATGCGCGACATTAGCTAGTTGGTAAGGTAACGGCTTACCAAGGCTACGATGTTTAGGGGACCTGAGAGGGTTGTCCCCCACACTGGTACTGAGACACGGACCAGACTCCTACGGGAGGCAGCAGTGAGGAATATTGGTCAATGGGCGCAAGCCTGAACCAGCCATCCCGCGTGAAGGAAGAATGCGCTACGCGTTGTAAACTTCTTTTCCAGGGGGAGAATAATCCTGTCGTGACAGGACTTGACGGTACTCTGGGAATAAGCATCGGCTAACTCCGTGCCAGCAGCCGCGGTAATACGGAGGATGCGAGCGTTATCCGGATTTATTGGGTTTAAAGGGTGCGTAGGCGGATTGATAAGTCAGTGGTGAAATTCTACAGCTTAACTGTAGACTTGCCGTTGATACTGTTAGTCTTGAGTGTGGTCAAGGCAGGCGGAATGTGTAATGTAGCGGTGAAATGCTTAGATATTACACAGAACACCGATTGCGAAGGCAGCTTGCTGGGTCATTACTGACGCTGATGCACGAAAGCGTGGGGATCAAACAGGATTAGATACCCTGGTAGTCCACGCCGTAAACTATGATCACTCGCTGTTGGCGATACACAGTCAGCGGCTAAGCAAAAGCATTAAGTGATCCACCTGGGGAGTACGGCCGCAAGGCTGAAACTCAAAGGAATTGACGGGGGCCCGCACAAGCGGAGGAACATGTGGTTTAATTCGATGATACGCGAGGAACCTTACCTGGGCTTAAATGTGGAGTGCATTGGTGAGAAATCATCATTTTCTTCGGAACTCTCTGCAAGGTGCTGCATGGTTGTCGTCAGCTCGTGCCGTGAGGTGTCGGGTTAAGTCCCATAACGAGCGCAACCCTTATCGTTAGTTGCCAGCGGGTCAAGCCGGGGACTCTAGCGAAACTGCCGGTGTAAACCGAGAGGAAGGTGGGGATGACGTCAAATCAGCACGGCCCTTATGTCCAGGGCTACACACGTGTTACAATGGCCGGTACAGAGGGCAGCTACCTGGAGACAGGATGCGAATCTCGAAAGCCGGTCTCAGTTCGGATCGGAGTCTGCAACTCGACTCCGTGAAGCTGGATTCGCTAGTAATCGCGCATCAGCCACGGCGCGGTGAATACGTTCCCGGGCCTTGTACACACCGCCCGTCAAGCCATGGAAGTTGGGGGTGCCTGAAGTCCGTAACCGCGAGGAGCGGCCTAGGGTAAAACCAGTGACTGGGGCTAAGTCGTAACAAGGTAGCCGTACCGGAAGGTGCGGCTGGAACACCTCCTTTCTGGAGAAGATCAATCATCATCCGCCTGGAATACTTCATTAATAATATTTTTGGTTCAAGGTGAATGGTTTAATGTTCAAGGTTCAATTACCTTGAACTTCGAACCTGAAACCTGAAACGCAAAAACCAAAACTCGGAACGCAGAACCAGAAACTGAATTACAGTCCCGTAGCTCAGTTGGTTAGAGCGCTACACTGATAATGTAGAGGTCCCCGGTTCAACTCCGGGCGGGACTACGAGAAAGAATTGAGAGTGTGTATAGATTTTCATACATAAAAACTCACACTCACAACGTTTTTTGGGGAATTAGCTCAGTTGGCCAGAGCACCTGCCTTGCACGCAGGGGGTCAAGGGTTCGACTCCCTTATTCTCCACAAAATTGGTTCAAGGTTCAGGTTTTAATATTCAAAGCATGTAATATTTGGGTATTATATTTTGAGTTTTGGCCGATAAGGTTCTTTGACATACTGGCAATAATAATAAGAGTTAATAAGATTAAATTCGAGAAAGTAATTAAGAGCGTATGGTGGATGCCTAGGCTCTCAGAGGCGAAGAAGGACGTGACAAGCTGCGAAAATCTGTGGGGAGGAGCAAATATCCGTTATATCCGCAGGTATCCGAATGGGGCAACCCGTCACGCTGAAGGCGTGACATTCCGGCATTCCGGAAGGCGAACCCGGAGAACTGAAACATCTTAGTACCCGGAGGAAAATAAAACAATAGTGATTCCCTTAGTAGTGGCGATCGAACGGGGAATAGCCCAAACCTGTGACGTTTTGGCGTTGCAGGGGTTGTAGGACCACAATAATCGATATTAGTCAGAAGCGGAAGATTTCTGGAAAGTTATACCGCAGGGGGTGATAGTCCCGTACGCGTATAGGCTGATATTGATAGTGGTATCCTGAGTAGGTCGGGACACGAGGAATCCTGACTGAATCAGCCAGGACCATCTGGTAAGGCTAAATACTACTGAGAGACCGATAGTGAACCAGTACCGTGAGGGAAAGGTGAAAAGCACCCCGCACAGGGGAGTGAAATAGTACCTGAAACCGTGCGCTTACAACCGGTCGGAGTCGCGCTTTATGCGTGATGACGGCGTGCCTTTTGCATAATGAGCCTACGAGTTACTCCTCACTAGCGAGGTTAAGTCTGTTTACTGATGGAGCCGAAGCGAAAGCGAGTCTGAACAGGGCGTATAGTTAGTGGGGGTAGACGCGAAACTTAGTGATCTATCCTTGGTCAGGCTGAAGTTCCGGTAACACGGGATGGAGGGCCGAACCAGTAGACGTTGAAAAGTCTTTGGATGAACTGAGGATAGGGGTGAAAGGCTAATCAAACTGAGAAATAGCTCGTACTCCCCGAAATGCATTTAGGTGCAGCCTCGGACGGAGTCTTGCAGAGGTAGAGCTACTGATAAGGCTAGAGGGCTTCACCGCCTATCGATCCTTGACAAACTCCGAATGCTGCAAGATGCTCTCCGGGAGTGAGCCTGCGGGTGCTAAGGTCCGTGGACGAGAGGGAAAGAACCCAGATCATCAGCTAAGGTCCCTAAATATATGCTAAGTTGAATTAACGAAGTGCGACTGCTTAGACAGCTAGGATGTTGGCTTGGAAGCAGCCATTCATTTAAAGAGTGCGTAACAGCTCACTAGTCGAGCGGTTGTGCGTGGATAATAAACGGGCATAAGCATATTACCGAAGCTATGGACTCATCCCGAGAAATCGGGATGATTGGTAGGGGAGCATTCCAGTCGGCGTGGAAGAAGTGTCGCGAGGCATTTTGGAGCGTCTGGAAAAGAAGATGTAGGCATAAGTAACGATAAGGCAGGCGAGAAACCTGCCCACCGAAAGACTAAGGTTTCCTGATCAACGCTAATCGGATCAGGGTTAGTCGGGTCCTAAGGGTAAGCCGAAGGGTGATCCCGATGGCCAACTGGTTAATATTCCAGTACCGCCGTATATTGCGATGGGGTGACGGAGTAGTGAAAGGTCCGCGTACTGACGGAATAGTACGTTAAAGGGTGTAGTTATACCTTTTGGTTAACAGCTAATAGGTGATGAACCTGATAGTACCATGAGCCTTCGGGCGAGTGGATAGTGATCCTAATCATACTTCCAAGAAAACCCTCTAAGCATCAAGTAAATGGTGCCCGTACCACAAACCGACACAGGTAGTCGAGGAGAGAATCCTAAGGTGCTCGAGTGATCCGTGGCTAAGGAACTAGGCAAATTAGACCTGTAACTTTGGAATAAAGGTCTCCCTGGGTAACCAGGGACGCAGATAAACGGCCCAGGCGACTGTTTAGCAAAAACACATGGCTTTGCGAAATCGAAAGATGAAGTATAAGGCCTGACACCTGCCCGGTGCCGGAAGGTTAAGAGGGGATGTTATCGCAAGAGAAGCATTGAATTGAAGCCCCGGTAAACGGCGGCCGTAACTATAACGGTCCTAAGGTAGCGAAATTCCTTGTCGGGTAAGTTCCGACCTGCACGAATGGTGTAACGATCTGGGCACTGTCTCAGCCACGAGCTCGGTGAAATTGTAGTTCCGGTGAAGATGCCGGATACCCGCAACGGGACGGAAAGACCCCGTGAACCTTTACTATAGCTTAGCATTGATTTTGGGTAAGTGATGTGTAGGATAGGTCGGAGACAATGAAGCGGTTTCGCCAGGAATCGTGGAGTCATCCTTGAAATACGACCCTTTGTTTATCTGGAACCTAACTCCCTGAAAAGGGAAGACATTGCTTGGTGGGTAGTTTGACTGGGGTGGTCGCCTCCAAAAGAGTAACGGAGGCTCCTCAAGGTGCCCTCAGCACGATTGGTAACCGTGCGCAGAGTGTAATGGCATAAGGGCGCTTGACTGTGAGACTGACAAGTCGATCAGGTAGGAAACTAGAGCATAGTGATCCGGTGGTTCCGTATGGAAGGGCCATCGCTCAAAGGATAAAAGGTACTCCGGGGATAACAGGCTGATCGCCGCCAAGAGCTCATATCGACGCGGCGGTTTGGCACCTCGATGTCGGCTCGTCACATCCTGGGGCTGGAGAAGGTCCCAAGGGTTCGGCTGTTCGCCGATTAAAGTGGCACGCGAGCTGGGTTCAGAACGTCGTGAGACAGTTCGGTCCCTATCTGTTGTGGGCGCAGGAGATTTGAGAGAACCTGACACTAGTACGAGAGGACCGTGTTGGACAGACCTCTAGTGTACCTGTTGTGGCGCCAGCTGCATCGCAGGGTAGCTATGTTTGGAAGAGATAAGCACTGAAAGCATCTAAGTGCGAAGCTCGTCTCAAGATGAGATCTCCCTTAAGGGTCGTTGAAGACTACGACGTTGATAGGCTGCAGGTGTAAAGGCGGTGACGTCAAAGCTGAGCAGTACTAATTACCCGTGAGCTTTCCGCATGTAATCTTATTAACTCCCTGCCGGTGTGTCAAACGATATTTTGAAAGATTAAGACAAAGTCTCAAGTCTTACAATCTTAAGGTGACTATAGCGACGGGGTTCCACCTCTTCCCATTCCGAACAGAGAAGTTAAGCCCGTCAGCGCCGATGGTACTGCACACGTGGGAGAGTAGGTAGTCGCCAACTTATAACAGAAAGCCCTTCAGATAACTGAGGGGCTTTTTTGTTGCACAGGTCTTTTAAGTCTTGCTCCCCTGTGGTCGCGGTCTTTGCGCTTCGCTGTCTTCGGGTCTGGACTTAAAGACAGCCCGCAGGGCGTTAAGACAACGTAGTGTTAAGACTTCAAAGACTTCATAACGATGCGCTGTCGGGACTACGTATTCCTTTCGTTGAATGTCTGACCTACCTTATATTTATTATATAAGTATCCCTGAAAATATGTTTCACCAAAATATATCTCGCCGAAAACAGCATGTAATCAATAAGATATTTAAAGGGCCAAAAAATATTTAAATTTTATCTGTAAAAAGATTTGGATTGTAAAAATACTTGCATACATTTGCACCCGCTTTTGAAGCGAACAAGGTTGATTGAAGGGTTAGTAGAGATAGGATTCCGGCTTTGAGGCAGAAAGGGGAGTGAAGTTGAGACAGCCGGAAAATTTATCTCTGGATTTTTGGTCAGGAGATAAAAAATGACTATCTTTATCGCCCCGATGAAAAAAGGCAATATCCGGCCTGAGGCCTGGCCAGCGTGACCGGGTCTGAATCGGGAGGTAAAAGTTCTTTGAAATTATGAAGTAGCAACCAGGCGAGGACGTAAGTTTTCGCTAATAATAAACTTGTTAGTATTTAGAATTGAGCTTATTTGGATTGATCTTTAAAGGGACAATATGATATTTATTACAATGAAGAGTTTGATCCTGGCTCAGGATGAACGCTAGCGGGAGGCTTAACACATGCAAGTCGAGGGGCATCACGAGGTAGCAATACTTTGGTGGCGACCGGCGCACGGGTGAGTAACACGTATGCAACCTACCCTGTACAGGGGGATAACCCGGAGAAATTCGGACTAATATTCCATAATGATATTTTAGGGCATCCTTTAATATTTAAAGCTTTGGCGGTACAGGATGGGCATGCGCAACATTAGCTAGTTGGGAGGGTAACGGCCTACCAAGGCTATGATGTTTAGGGGACCTGAGAGGGTGATCCCCCACACTGGTACTGAGACACGGACCAGACTCCTACGGGAGGCAGCAGTGAGGAATATTGGTCAATGGGCGGAAGCCTGAACCAGCCATCCCGCGTGCAGGAAGACAGCCCTATGGGTTGTAAACTGCTTTTCCAGTGGGCGAACCCCTCGTACGTGTACGGGATTGACGGTACACTGGGAATAAGCATCGGCTAACTCCGTGCCAGCAGCCGCGGTAATACGGAGGATGCGAGCGTTATCCGGATTTATTGGGTTTAAAGGGTGCGTAGGCGGATGAATAAGTCAGTGGTGAAAGGCTGCAGCTTAACTGTAGACTTGCCGTTGATACTGTTTATCTTGAGTGTGGTCAAGGCAGGCGGAATGTGTAATGTAGCGGTGAAATGCTTAGATATTACACAGAACACCGATTGCGAAGGCAGCTTGCTGGGCCATTACTGACGCTGATGCACGAAAGCGTGGGGATCGAACAGGATTAGATACCCTGGTAGTCCACGCCGTAAACTATGATCACTCGCTGTTGGCGATACACAGTCAGCGGCTAAGCAAAAGCATTAAGTGATCCACCTGGGGAGTACGGCCGCAAGGCTGAAACTCAAAGGAATTGACGGGGGCCCGCACAAGCGGAGGAACATGTGGTTTAATTCGATGATACGCGAGGAACCTTACCTGGGCTTAAATGTAGAGTGCATTGGTAGAAATACTTCTTCCCTTCGGGGCTCTCTGCAAGGTGCTGCATGGTTGTCGTCAGCTCGTGCCGTGAGGTGTCGGGTTAAGTCCCATAACGAGCGCAACCCTTATCGTTAGTTGCCAGCGGGTAAAGCCGGGGACTCTAGCGAAACTGCCGGTGTAAACCGAGAGGAAGGTGGGGATGACGTCAAATCAGCACGGCCCTTATGTCCAGGGCTACACACGTGTTACAATGGCCGGTACAGAGGGCAGCTACCTGGAGACAGGATGCGAATCTCGAAAGCCGGTCTCAGTTCGGATCGGAGTCTGCAACTCGACTTCGTGAAGCTGGATTCGCTAGTAATCGCGCATCAGCCACGGCGCGGTGAATACGTTCCCGGGCCTTGTACACACCGCCCGTCAAGCCATGGAAGTTGGGGGTGCCTGAAGTCCGTAACCGCAAGGAGCGGCCTAGGGTAAAACCAGTGACTGGGGCTAAGTCGTAACAAGGTAGCCGTACCGGAAGGTGCGGCTGGAACACCTCCTTTCTGGAGAAGATCAATCATCATCTCGCCTGGAATACTTCATTAATAATATTTTTGGTTCAAGATTCAGGTTTTAATATTCAAAGCATATAATATTTGGGTATTATATTTTGAGTTTTGGCCGATAAGGTTCTTTGACATACTGGCAATAATAATAAGAGTTAATAAGATTAAATTCGAGAAAGTAATTAAGAGCGTATGGTGGATGCCTAGGCTCTCAGAGGCGAAGAAGGACGTGACAAGCTGCGAAAATCTGTGGGGAGGAGCAAATATCCGTTATATCCGCAGGTATCCGAATGGGGCAACCCGTCACGCTGAAGGCGTGACATTCCGGCATTCCGGAAGGCGAACCCGGAGAACTGAAACATCTTAGTACCCGGAGGAAAATAAAACAATAGTGATTCCCTTAGTAGTGGCGATCGAACGGGGAATAGCCCAAACCTGTGACGTTTTGGCGTTGCAGGGGTTGTAGGACCACAATAATCGATATTAGTCAGAAGCGGAAGATTTCTGGAAAGTTATACCGCAGGGGGTGATAGTCCCGTACGCGTATAGGCTGATATTGATAGTGGTATCCTGAGTAGGTCGGGACACGAGGAATCCTGACTGAATCAGCCAGGACCATCTGGTAAGGCTAAATACTACTGAGAGACCGATAGTGAACCAGTACCGTGAGGGAAAGGTGAAAAGCACCCCGCACAGGGGAGTGAAATAGTACCTGAAACCGTGCGCTTACAACCGGTCGGAGTCGCGCTTTATG
Source organism: Bacteroidales bacterium (assembly GCA_040769065.1). Lineage (GTDB taxonomy): Bacteria > Bacteroidota > Bacteroidia > Bacteroidales > VadinHA17 > LD21. Next base: position 1,772,782 of record JAXGLU010000001.1, on the reverse strand, counting down.
CGTGATGACGGCGTGCCTTTTGCATAATGAGCCTACGAGTTACTCCTCACTAGCGAGGTTAAGTCTGTTTACTGATGGAGCCGAAGCGAAAGCGAGTCTGAACAGGGCGTATAGTTAGTGGGGGTAGACGCGAAACTTAGTGATCTATCCTTGGTCAGGCTGAAGTTCCGGTAACACGGGATGGAGGGCCGAACCAGTAGACGTTGAAAAGTCTTTGGATGAACTGAGGATAGGGGTGAAAGGCTAATCAAACTGAGAAATAGCTCGTACTCCCCGAAATGCATTTAGGTGCAGCCTCGGACGGAGTCTTGCAGAGGTAGAGCTACTGATAAGGCTAGAGGGCTTCACCGCCTATCGATCCTTGACAAACTCCGAATGCTGCAAGATGCTCTCCGGGAGTGAGCCTGCGGGTGCTAAGGTCCGTGGACGAGAGGGAAAGAACCCAGATCATCAGCTAAGGTCCCTAAATATATGCTAAGTTGAATTAACGAAGTGCGACTGCTTAGACAGCTAGGATGTTGGCTTGGAAGCAGCCATTCATTTAAAGAGTGCGTAACAGCTCACTAGTCGAGCGGTTGTGCGTGGATAATAAACGGGCATAAGCATATTACCGAAGCTATGGACTCATCCCGAGAAATCGGGATGATTGGTAGGGGAGCATTCCAGTCGGCGTGGAAGAAGTGTCGCGAGGCATTTTGGAGCGTCTGGAAAAGAAGATGTAGGCATAAGTAACGATAAGGCAGGCGAGAAACCTGCCCACCGAAAGACTAAGGTTTCCTGATCAACGCTAATCGGATCAGGGTTAGTCGGGTCCTAAGGGTAAGCCGAAGGGTGATCCCGATGGCCAACTGGTTAATATTCCAGTACCGCCGTATATTGCGATGGGGTGACGGAGTAGTGAAAGGTCCGCGTACTGACGGAATAGTACGTTAAAGGGTGTAGTTATACCTTTTGGTTAACAGCTAATAGGTGATGAACCTGATAGTACCATGAGCCTTCGGGCGAGTGGATAGTGATCCTAATCATACTTCCAAGAAAACCCTCTAAGCATCAAGTAAATGGTGCCCGTACCACAAACCGACACAGGTAGTCGAGGAGAGAATCCTAAGGTGCTCGAGTGATCCGTGGCTAAGGAACTAGGCAAATTAGACCTGTAACTTTGGAATAAAGGTCTCCCTGGGTAACCAGGGACGCAGATAAACGGCCCAGGCGACTGTTTAGCAAAAACACATGGCTTTGCGAAATCGAAAGATGAAGTATAAGGCCTGACACCTGCCCGGTGCCGGAAGGTTAAGAGGGGATGTTATCGCAAGAGAAGCATTGAATTGAAGCCCCGGTAAACGGCGGCCGTAACTATAACGGTCCTAAGGTAGCGAAATTCCTTGTCGGGTAAGTTCCGACCTGCACGAATGGTGTAACGATCTGGGCACTGTCTCAGCCACGAGCTCGGTGAAATTGTAGTTCCGGTGAAGATGCCGGATACCCGCAACGGGACGGAAAGACCCCGTGAACCTTTACTATAGCTTAGCATTGATTTTGGGTAAGTGATGTGTAGGATAGGTCGGAGACAATGAAGCGGTTTCGCCAGGAATCGTGGAGTCATCCTTGAAATACGACCCTTTGTTTATCTGGAACCTAACTCCCTGAAAAGGGAAGACATTGCTTGGTGGGTAGTTTGACTGGGGTGGTCGCCTCCAAAAGAGTAACGGAGGCTCCTCAAGGTGCCCTCAGCACGATTGGTAACCGTGCGCAGAGTGTAATGGCATAAGGGCGCTTGACTGTGAGACTGACAAGTCGATCAGGTAGGAAACTAGAGCATAGTGATCCGGTGGTTCCGTATGGAAGGGCCATCGCTCAAAGGATAAAAGGTACTCCGGGGATAACAGGCTGATCGCCGCCAAGAGCTCATATCGACGCGGCGGTTTGGCACCTCGATGTCGGCTCGTCACATCCTGGGGCTGGAGAAGGTCCCAAGGGTTCGGCTGTTCGCCGATTAAAGTGGCACGCGAGCTGGGTTCAGAACGTCGTGAGACAGTTCGGTCCCTATCTGTTGTGGGCGCAGGAGATTTGAGAGAACCTGACACTAGTACGAGAGGACCGTGTTGGACAGACCTCTAGTGTACCTGTTGTGGCGCCAGCTGCATCGCAGGGTAGCTATGTTTGGAAGAGATAAGCACTGAAAGCATCTAAGTGCGAAGCTCGTCTCAAGATGAGATCTCCCTTAAGGGTCGTTGAAGACTACGACGTTGATAGGCTGCAGGTGTAAAGGCGGTGACGTCAAAGCTGAGCAGTACTAATTACCCGTGAGCTTTCCGCATGTAATCTTATTAACTCCCTGCCGGTGTGTCAAACGATATTTTGAAAGATTAAGACAAAGTCTCAAGTCTTACAATCTTAAGGTGACTATAGCGACGGGGTTCCACCTCTTCCCATTCCGAACAGAGAAGTTAAGCCCGTCAGCGCCGATGGTACTGCACACGTGGGAGAGTAGGTAGTCGCCAACTTATAACAGAAAGCCCTTCAGATAACTGAGGGGCTTTTTTGTTGCACAGGTCTTTTAAGTCTTGCTCCCCTGTGGTCGCGGTCTTTGCGCTTCGCTGTCTTGCTCCCTCCGGAGCTGTCAGTTGTCGATGCCTGAAATACGTTGACCTAAAAAACGGTTAACAACATGGGAAAAATAAGTTATTTTGATCACGAAACTAAGCCTGATTTCCACAGGTATTTCAGTGAAGATTTCAAGAAGAAGAAAGTAAGGGAATTAGAAAGAAAGATTACTTCCATTCCCGATATTTGCAGAACCTACTCAGTGAGCAGGACATCAGTTTATAGGTGGATTTATAAATATTCAGTAATGGCAAAGAAACAAGTTAAACAAGTAGTTGAAGCCAAGAGCGATACGCAAAGGATAAAAGCTCTTGAGGCTCGTATTAAGGAGCTGGAAAGGATAGTTGGTCAAAAACAACTATTACTTGAGTTCCAGGACAAAATGATAGAGATAGCAGAGGTTGATTATGACGTTGATATTAAAAAAAAAATAGGTTCAAAACTCTCGTTTGGTACCACTTCAACCGGCAAGAACATGGGAGGAAGTTAAAAGATCTCTTTGAAGTATTAGGTATAAGTAAACAGTCATTTTATCAGATGTTAAAACGTCGGAGATATAAGCTTGAGGAGCAGGAGCAGTTGATCCCGTTGATCAATGAGATCCGCCGGGATCACCCCCGTATGTCAGCCAGGGATATCTACATAAAGCTAAAACCGATCTGTATGGGGAGGGATCAGTTTGAACGTTTTTGTATGGACTCAGGTTACAGGATTAAAAAGTTAAGGAACTACAGGGTTACAACCAACAGTCTTGGCGTGACCCGTTTTCCGAACCTTATAAAGGATCTTCAGGTTACAGGTGTCAACCAGGTTTTTGTGAGTGACATAACCTACTTTGATATTGGTTCCAAGACTTATTATCTCACCTTCATTATGGATCTTTTTAATCGAGAGATAGTTGGCTGGTCAGCCAGCGATAATCTTCGAACAGAAAGCACCACGTTACCGGCATTACACAGATTAATAAGAGAACGCGGCAGGGTCAATTTAAAGGGTGCTATCTTGCACTCAGATGGAGGGGGACAGTATTACTGCAAAGAGTTTAAGGAACTCACAAAAGAATTGGGAATGAAAAATTCAATGACTGAAGGAAATGTATATGAAAACTCCCATGCAGAAAGGTTAAACGGCATAATAAAAAACAATTATCTTTACCCGTATGGTCCTACAGACCTGGTCTCTCTGAGGAGACTGCTAAACAGGGCTGTACATATGTATAACACTGGAAAACCTCACAAAGCATTGGGAAAATTAACACCAAAGTCATTTAAAGATACTATTGATAACGAGGATAACTCTTCGAGTAATCTCCCGTTATCAACAGTAAATCATCATCAGAATTTTAATTATAAAAGAAGTAAATTAAGTAATAAAAAAGTCAACGTTATTTAGGCATTGACTAGTCTTCACGCTAAACGCTAAACGCTTAACCCTGAACACTAAACGCTGAACGCTGAACGCTGAACGCTTAACCCTGAACACTAAACCCTTAACGCTTCTATGCCTGCCGGGTGAACCATAAGTTTTGAAATGGAGGAAAAACCGTGAAGAATTCTAGTAGAACTTGTGCCTTTTATCTTCAATATTGGCTTCCTTGCGAAGAGCCTCGTAAGCCTCGTAGGTCCCTCTCATCTGGTAGGTTATGAGAAGCCTGTCCTTAAGCGACTGGTTGTCTTCTCCTTCAGCCTTTGTTATATTATTAACAGTAAGCATATAAACTCCATTGTCGCCTTTTACTGGTCCGGTTACAGATCCCCTTTCCGCAACAGATGCTGCAGCTATAAGGGCAGGCTCATTTCCTGCGCCGGGAAGTGTGTATGACCTGAAATTAACCTGCACGGCATCCTGTACAGAAAGGTCCATAGCGCCGGCAATGTCATAAAGCGTTCTCCTTGAGTCAACGTTATTTAGAAATTCTGCTGAGAGGATTTCAGCTTTCTTGTCCTTAAGAAGATTGAAGCGTATTTCATTTTTTACATCAGCGAGCGGAGCAATACCTTCATTCTGGGCCTTTGTGCAATATGCAACAACATATTTGTCGTCCATTTCAAATACGGCCTGTTGGTTGTTGTCAAGGACGATCTGATCTTCTTCGGTCTGGAACAGAGATATTATAAGGCTTCTTGCTTCGTTTAGACCGGGCAGTGTCTTTTGTCTCGGTGTTATGTCATTTGCAATCCGTTTATTCAATCCCTTCTCTGCCACAGCCTGGTTGAATTTCTCATAGGTGTTGTTTGTTCCGGCAAACTGGCTGGCTTCACTGTATATCCTCTGATTTGTTGTCGACCCGGGAATAATCTTCCTGTCAATTATTCCAATGTTGTATTTCCTGGTACTGCGCGATTGATCAATTATTTCTATGATATGTATCCCGAATGTTGTTTCAGCAGTGACTATCGCTCCTTTCTTTGCAGAAAAACAGGCGTTATTGAATGGAAGAACCATCCTGCCTTCGGGAAACCACCCAAGATCACCTCCCAACTGTGCCGAACCCTGATCAGCCGAATTTGACATGGCAAGCGCCTCGAATCTTGTGCCTGTTTTTATAAGTCTTATAAGACTGTCAGCAGATCTTCTTAACTGTTCCATCGTCGACGACTGGTCGGGCGACAGAAGGATATGCCGGGCATGCACTGAATCAGGGCGGTTTGCTACATCGAGAAGCCTGGCCAGTTTAAAGGTCCCGTCTTCATTGTAGGGGCCAAATACCTCTTTCAGGTCTTCTTTCTTTACGAAATCGGAAAGGTTGGAGGGAACATCGTTTGCCGGGACATAGAAACCGGAGTGCCTTGTATCAGCTGTCAGGTTTATGAATTGAACAGGATCAGCAGCTTGTACAAATTCATCCTTTGTTTTATTGATCCAATCTTCGGCCAGCTTTATGTCATCTTCCGACGGCACAATATCAAATGTTACATACTCAATATCCCTTAGGGCATTTCTCCCAAATGTCTCCTTGTGCTTTTTATAGTAATCTTCAATTTCATTTCTTCCTATCGTTACAAGAGAATCGGAGACAGAAGAATAGTTTTTGACAATATAGCTGAAATCGACAGTTGATGCTGACAGATTACTGTCAAATTCTAATTGTTTTGAGGTAACAAACAGACCTTTTGATACCAGGGAATTGTATTTTGCATTCATCCTTTCATTTACAATTTCATCTTCAAAAAAGAGCCAGTACCTCCTTGCGGTTTCATCAATTTCTGTCTGCTTGAGGAAATTAACAAGAAAGGACTTATTGAACATGCCCGTATTTTGGTCGGTAAACAACTGCTGTACAATTTGGTGAGGATTATTTCCCAGAACCAGATCGTCAACCTCTTCGGCACTTACACCAATCCCAAGCTTTTTATATTGATTTTCCAGAATTCGTTCCCTTATCATCTGCTGCCAGGTCTGTTCCCTTATTGATTCCGTGGTGGCTTCGTCAATATTTGAGGCTCCTGAAAGCTTGTAGATCTCTATAAGATTCTGTACTTTTTGCTCAAAATCCTGGTATGACACGGTTTCCTTACCTATTTTTCCTATTTCATAATACTTCCTCGCTCTCCGTCCTTGTCCGCCGCCACTGCCAAAAAAATCGCTTACAACAAACAGTAAAAGTGCAATACCGATAACTATTGCAACCAGAACCCCTGCTTTTTCCCTTAAAAATTGAATTGTTGACATCAAAACCTGTGATTATGTGAATATTTCCTTTTTGAATTCAGCCGACAAATATAAATAATTTCCATCAAAATTAAGGCAAGCGGGAAAAGGTAAAATTTCATGTATGGGACTATTAAAAATAGCCGGAGCTGGTTGCGAATTCTTCGGAGTTTCCCTTTTGTTTTCACAACAGGACGAATCCTTAAACATGTAACAATAATTACAAAATAAGGGGGAAGGTCTTATATGAAAGCAGTATTTACGGATGTTGTAAGACGGCGAGCCTGTATAGCAAGTTTATTTCTAATTATGTCGTGCTTGCTATATCGTAAGATTATTCTTGAAAATTATATAAAAATGCCAACACACCCCCTTGGTGAAGGGGGTGTTTGCTTTAAAACATATAAAAAATGAAAATATATGTAATAAAACAAGGGGGTGTGTGTTCAAAATACATATATTTGACCGATTAAAGACAAAAGAATGGCAGAACTCAGATTTAGTGCATTAAGAGAAGCATTTAACAGGGAGCCTGTTAAATTTGAAGCGTCTTCAAAAATGATCTCGAAGTATTTCGGGGAGGATGTTTTCGACCTTCACAAGATGGAGCATTATCTCTCCCAGGAGGCTTTCAGGGTTGTCAGAAAAGCGATAGAAGAAGGGAAGTCGCTCACATGGCAGGAAGCAGAACAGGTTGCTATCGGACTGAAAGCCTGGGCTCTGGAAAAAGGTGCGACACATTATACTCACTGGTTCCATCCGCTTACTGATGGTACTGCCGAAAAGCATGATGGTTTTATTGAGTTTGGCGATAACGGCCACCTTGTGGAAAATTTTTCAGGAGCTGTACTTGTTCAGTCAGAACCTGATGCTTCAAGCTTCCCCAGCGGAGGTATAAGAAACACATTTGAAGCCAGAGGTTACACGGCCTGGGATGTATCTTCCCCAGTGTTCATTTTAGAAAACACCCTGTGTATTCCTACAATATTTGTGTCGTATACTGGCGAAGCTCTCGATTATAAGGCACCGTTGCTTAAAACTCTTTCTGTCCTCGACAGGGCGGCAACTGAAGTCTGTCAGTATTTTGACAAGGACGTGGCCAAGGTGTACGCTACTCTTGGCATCGAACAGGAGTATTTTCTAATCGATGAAGCATTGTATTTTGCAAGGCCTGACCTGGTACTTGCCGACCGAACACTTATGGGTCATCAGTCGTCGAAGGATCAGCAGCTTGCCGACCATTATTTCGGGTCGATCCCTGAACGGGTTATGTGGTTTATAAAGGATTTTGAGTTTGAAGCGCATAAGCATGGCATTCCTGTTAAAACCCGCCATAATGAAGTAGCACCCAACCAGTTTGAATGTGCTCCCATTCACGAAGAGGTAAATCTGGCAATAGACCACAACCAGCTGCTCATGGATATCATGAAGAGGATTGCAAGGCGTCATAAGTTCAGGGTTCTCTTCCACGAAAAACCGTTTGCGGGAATTAACGGTTCAGGAAAACACAATAACTGGTCGCTGGTTACAAACAAGGGCAAGAATCTCCTGTCGCCCGGGAAAAACCCAAAAACAAATCTTCAGTTCCTGACTTTCCTGGTTAACGTTATAAAAGCAGTTTATGTCAATAACGACCTTATACGAGCCTCGGTAATGAATGAATCAAATTCCTACAGGCTTGGAGGGCATGAGGCTCCGCCCACAATCATATCGGTATTCCTTGGAGGATACCTGAAGAACATCCTGGAAGAGCTTGTCAGCAGGGTAAGTGATAACAAAATGACACCTGAAGAAAAGACGGAGTTGAAACTAGGAATAGGAAAGATACCCGAAATATTGCTCGACAATACTGACCGTAACCGCACATCTCCTTTTGCTTTTACCGGGAACAGGTTTGAATTCAGGGCCGTGGGATCTTCCGCAAACTGTAGCGCTGCAATGATAGCACTCAATGCTTCAGTTGCAAACCAGCTGATAAAATTCAAGAAGGAAGTCGATACGCTTATTAACAAGGGCCGTAATAAGGATGAGGCTATTTTCAGAGTGCTTAAGAAGTATATTCTCGAATCGGAAAAGGTGTTGTTCGAAGGAGATAATTACAGTGTTGAATGGCAGAAGGAAGCCCGAAAAAGGGGCCTTTCGGATATCCCAAGTGTGCCTGATTCAGTTAAAAGGTATCTGTCTCCAAATTCCAGGGAAGCTCTCGTAGGCAACCATATCTTTACCGACAAAGAACTTGAGAGCCGTGTTGAAGTTGAATATGAGAAGTTTACCAAGAAAGTCCAGATAGAGGCGAGAGTTCTTGGCGATCTGGCAGTTAATCATATTGTACCAACAGCTGTGCAGTATATGACACAATTGCTTGAGAATGTACAGGGTCTGAAAGGTGTATTCAGCGAAAGTGAATATGAAAACCTCGCAAAGCCAAACAGGGAAATCATACTGAAAATCTCTGATCATATAAACGGTATCAAGAAGATGGTTGAGGAAATGATAGCGGAGCGTAAGAAAGCTAATGTAATCCACGATTCATATAAAAAAGCAATTGCTTACGAAAACAACGTAAAACCTTATCTTGACAGGATCAGAACGCATATTGACAAGCTTGAACTTATAGTCGATAATGAGATCTGGCCCCTGCCTAAATACAGGGAATTGCTCTTTACCAGATGATAGCCCTGCTATGCTTGTAATTCTGCCCTGGCTGATATTATCAAGGTCTCATTAATTTGATTATTTTTATGATCAAATTGATTGGGAAAATATGAAACGATTTTTATATCTGTCATTGATATTGTTTATTGCCTTTGGTCAGGTTGCGGAAGCACAGAAGCGCAAAGCTGAAAGAGCCTATTCCGCGTTTTCTGCGGGTGAGTTTTTTGGGGCAATTGATCTGTTCAAGGATTCATACTCCAAGACCAGCAGGTCAGACAGGGCATCCAGAACGGAACTGGGTTACATGATTGCAGAGTGTTATCGCCTTATCAATGATCCCCGGAACGCAGAAACATGGTACAGGCTTGCAGCCAGATCAGCAACATCCAGACCTGAATCTCAGTTCTGGCTGGCTATGATGCTTAAAAAGAATGGCAAGTACGATCAGGCTATTGAAGAAATGAGAAAGTATAAACAAATTGCCACCTCAGATCCAAAGGCTGACCAGGAGTTGAGAGCCATTGAACTGGCCATCGAATGGCAAAGAAATCCGGAGGCTTACAGGGTCGAAGAACTGAAGGATCTTAATTCCAGAGAGTCTGATTTCAGCCCTGCTTATGCAAGGGATGATTATGGAGTGGTCTATTTTACATCCTCGCGCGATGATGCAGCGGGTAATAAAACCCATGGAGCGACCGGACAGAGTTTTACTGATATCTTTGAAAGCAGACTTGATAAAAAATCAAAATGGAGTACGCCTGTGCCGGTAGAAGGGCTTAACAGTGAATTTGAAGACGGAACGCCTGCTTTCACAAACGATTACAACGATATATATTTTACCCGTTGCGAAGCAGGGAAGCGTGAAACAAAAGGATGCATAATCATGCATTCCAAACGTACAGGTGATAAATGGAGCAAACCGGAAAACATAGGCGTTCTGTCCGATAGTCTTGTGGCAGCACATCCCACACTTTCAGCAGACGGGCTTACTCTTTATTTTGTATCCGATATTCCCGGAGGTTTAGGCCAGAAGGATATATATTGTGTAACGCGCTCTTCAGAAAACGACAAGTGGTCGGCACCCAGAAACCTTGGACCGGATATTAACACGAGTGGCAATGAACTCTTCCCTTATCTGAGGGATGATGGCACCCTGTATTTTGCCTCCGACGGGCATATCGGGATGGGTGGGCTTGATATTTTCAAGGCAACCCTCCAGCCAGACGGCTCCTGGACCGTTGTTAACATGAAAGCCCCGATAAACAGCTTTGCCGATGACTTCGGAATTGCATTTGAGAACGGAAACGAAAAAGGAATCTTCAGTTCAACAAGAAAGGGCAGGGGAAATGATGATCTCTATTCATTTGAGCTTCCACCCCTGAAGTTCAGCATTACCGGACTTGTAAAGGATGAAAAGACAGGAAGTCCGATAGAGGGGGCTGTGGTCCAGCTGATAGCTAGCGACGGATCAAACCTTCAGGCTGAGACAGGCGCTGGCGGCGACTTTAAATTCGCATTAAGGCAGGATGTTGATTATATATTCCTTGCATCCAAAAGAGGTTACCTGAATGGCAAGGAAAGGGAAACAACAAAAGGCCAGGATAAAAGCCGCGATTACATGGTTACCATTCTCCTGACAGCAACCGACAGGCCAATCGAACTTCCGAATATCTTTTACGATTTTGGCAAATGGGACCTGAGGCCTGAGTCAATGGTGTCGCTCGACAAACTGGTTGAAACACTTGAAGATAACCCGAATGTAACAATAGAGCTAATGTCACATACTGACTCACGGGATACTGAGGAGTACAACCAGGAGCTTTCACAGAAAAGGGCACAATCGGTGGTTCAGTATCTTATTGAAAAGGGCATCGACACTGAAAGATTGTCTCCAAGAGGCTATGGCGAATCTACTCCAAAAGTGGTTGATGATGAGGTGGCTGAATTATATCCGTTCCTTAAACAGGGAGCAACTCTCACAGAGCAATATATAAACAGCCTGTCAACGGAAGAACAAAAGGAGACAGCTCACCAGGTAAACAGGAGAACTGAATTCAGGGTGCTGAGAACAGATTACGTGGCGCCGGCGAAGTGAAATGCACCACCCCTGAAGCTTTGAATCATCGGGTAAACAAAAAATATATTTGAATCATCAGTTCTAAACCCTATGGAAATTAGTCCGGTTTTAAGGGGGTTAATACAAAACCTGGAACTTTCAACTTGAAACCTCGGCGAAGCCGAGTTCGCCGAAGGCAACTGAACCTGAAACCTGGAACATGAAACATGAAACTTGGAACATGAAACATGAAACTTGGAACATGAAACATATATTTAACATATTAATAATCATACTTCTTGCCTGTACAAGCCTCCTGGGATCAGAAAGCCTGGACCGCCGGCCCGTCAGGGTGCTTGTCATAACCGGAGGTCATGATTACAATGCTGATGAATTCAGTCGCATGCTTTCGAGCCTTGAGCCGGAAGCAACATGCCGGATAGCTGAACTTCCAGGTGCTTATGAGATGTTTTTGCCCGAAAACAGGAACAGTTATGATGTGCTTGTGTTTTACCATATGTGGCAGAACATAACACCTGAACAGGCCGGTTTTTTTTCTGACTGTATTGCTGAAGGAAAACCTGTGATCGTGCTTCATCACAGCATATGCGCCTACGATGACTGGCCTGAATACTGGAATATTGCAGGAGGTAAGTATTTCCACAAGGAAACAACTGTTAAAGGCAAATTGTACAAGCCTTGTTCGTATATTCATGATGTCCATTTAAAGGTACGGATCATTGACAAAAAGCATCCGGTAACAAAAGGACTGAAGGATTTTCAGATATTCGATGAAGTTTACCATGGATACTATGTCAGGGAGGATGTTACTCCACTGCTTGCTACTGATCACAGTGGCAGCGAACCGGTTATAGGCTGGACACATACTTACGGAAAGGCAAGGGTGGTAACCCTTCAGAGCGGACATGATACCCATGCTTTTGAGAATCCTGATTTCAGGAAACTCCTTAAACAGGCTGTCCTCTGGGTTTATAAGGAATCGGGAAAGATATAACTGATAAACCAGGAGCAGCCCTTTTTTATATCTTTATTCCCTTAACATACAAGTAATGCCCGAACAGTCAAAATACAGCCAGAGAGGTGTGTCTTCATCCAAGGAAGATGTTCATGCCGCAATAAAAAATATCGATAAAGGATTGTTTCCCGGGGCATTCTGCAAGATCGTCCCGGATATTATCGGAGGAAGTGATCAATACTGCAATGTTATGCATGCTGATGGAGCCGGAACAAAATCCTCACTGGCATATGTGTACTGGAAGGAAACCGGCGATATGACAGTATGGAAGGGGATAGCCCAGGACGCCATAGTCATGAACCTGGATGATCTTCTTTGTGTCGGAGCCTGCGACAATATTCTGATTTCGTCAACTATTGGACGCAACAAGAATCTGATTCCCGGAGAGGTCATCACATCAATTATCAGCGGAACGGAAGAGATCCTTGCTGATTTGAGGGCTCTTGGCATTGGAATCTGGTCGACTGGAGGCGAAACGGCTGATCTTGGCGATCTGGTAAGAACAATTGTGGTTGATTCTACAGTTATAACCCGCATGAAAAGGTCAGATGTAATTTCCAATCATAATATAAGGGCAGGTGACGTCATTGTAGGGCTGGCATCATATGGGCAGACCAGCTATGAGAAGGAATATAACGGCGGAATGGGCAGCAATGGCCTGACTTCTGCTCGCCATGACATTTTCGGAAAATACCTTGCTGAAAAATACCCTGAGAGTTTTGATCCATCCCTTGCTGACGACTTGTTTTACACAGGAAATATGAAGCTGACCGATATTGTTGAGGGAACAAATACAACCGCCGGCAAGCTCGTACTCTCTCCCACACGCACCTATGCCCCGGTATTGAAAAAAATCCTTGGGCAGATGCGCCACAAAATTCACGGAATGATACATTGTTCGGGAGGAGGTCAGACAAAAATCCTGCATTTTATTAATGGTCTTCATGTGGTAAAAAATAACCTTTTTCCCATACCCCCGCTTTTTAAACTGATTCATGAACAATCCCGGACATCATGGAAAGAAATGTACCAGGTATTCAATATGGGTCACAGGTTCGAGATCTATACCAGCCCCGAACATGCCGATGAAATTATCAGAATGGCTGCCGGATTCAATCTCGAAGCAAAAGTAATAGGGTGCTGCGAGATGTCTGATAACAAAAGACTTACAATTGCCTCTGAATTTGGGGAATTTGAATATTTATGATCATTATTTATTATATTTGCAGCCAATTTTTGGAATATGGCCGGCAATATTATAATCGAGAAGCTTGAGGGAGTCAAGCAAAGGTTCGTTGAGGTGAGTGAAATGCTCACGCGGCAGGAAGTGCTTTCAGATATGGAAAAGTACATAGGGCTTAATAAGGAATTTAAAAGTCTCCGGCCTATCATCAATGCTTACGAAGAATACAAGCTTGCCCTTTCCAATATTGCCAGCACGAAAGAACTGCTGGCAACTGAGAAGGACGAGGAAATGAGGGAAATGGCAAAAAGCGAACTGGAAAAGCTTAATGAACAACTTCCTGAAATGGAGGAGGGCATCAAGCTCCTGCTTATACCTGCCGACCCCGAGGATGAGAAGGATGCTGTTATGGAGATCCGGGCTGGTACAGGAGGCGATGAAGCAAGTATTTTCACCGGCGATCTTTTCAGGATGTATACCAAATTCTTTGAGACAAAAGGATGGAAGGCTGAAATAAACCATTTCACCGAAGGAACTGTGGGCGGTTACAAGGAAATTGTTTTCAGTGTTACAGGTGAAGGAGTTTACGGGTTACTAAAATATGAATCAGGCGTACACAGGGTGCAGCGCGTTCCCCAGACCGAGACTCAGGGAAGGGTCCATACATCGGCAGCTTCTGTTGTTGTTCTCCCTGAAGCTGATGAGTTTGATGTTAAAATCAGAAATGAAGATATAAGAAAAGACACCTACTGCTCCTCAGGCCCGGGAGGACAGTCTGTTAATACAACCTATTCAGCCATACGGCTTACCCATATCCCCACCGGCATTGTCGTTACCTGCCAGGATGAAAAGTCCCAGATCAAGAATTACGACAAAGCCCTTAAAGAATTAAGAACAAGACTCTACAACCTGGAATACCAGAAATACCTCGACGATATATCGCGCAGGAGAAAAACCATGGTGTCAACAGGAGACAGATCAGCCAAGATACGAACATACAACTATCCTCAGGGAAGGGTTACTGATCACAGGATCAACCTTACACTGTATAACCTTGCTTCGGTTCTCGACGGAAATATCGATGAGCTCATTGATAAATTGCAGATGGCAGAGAATGCTGAACGTCTGAAAGAAAACTACTTATAGCAAATAATAATGAATTATCAGAAATTATTCGGAACGATCGCTTCAAAACGTTCGTTCCTTTGTATAGGTCTTGACACTGAAGTTGATAAACTGCCTCCCTCACTTATGAAATACGAGGATCCGGTATTTGAATTTAACAGGAGGATAATTGATTCAACAGCAGATTATGCAGTTGCTTATAAACCGAATATTGCATTCTATGAATGCAATGGTATTAGTGGATGGAAATCGCTGGAAGCTACCCTGAAATATATTAAGAATAATTACCCGGACATTCTGGTTATTGCCGATGCCAAGCGCGGCGATATAGGTAATACATCGAGGATGTATGCTAGGGCTTTTTTTGAAGAACTTGATTTTGATGCTATTACAGTTGCTCCATATATGGGCGGGGATTCCGTAAAACCTTTCCTGGAATATTCAGGCAAATGGGTTGTAATTCTTGCCCTGACATCCAACAAGGGTGCGGATGATTTTCAGTATCATAACGATAACGGTATCAGGCTTTTTGAAAGGGTGCTTGATGTTTCAAAAAAATGGGGATCGCCTGACAATACAATGTATGTTGTAGGTGCAACAAGAGCTGAAATGCTCATGGAGATACGCAGGATAGTTCCTGATCATTTTCTTCTGGTTCCGGGCGTGGGAGCTCAGGGAGGAAGCCTTGAGCAGGTTGCAAAATATGGTCTTAACAGCAAATGCGGTTTGCTGGTGAACTCATCCCGGGGAATAATATTTGCCGATAATTCAGTGGATTTTGATAAAACAGCCGGAAGAAAAGCTAAAGAGATGCAGCAAGAGATGGCTGGATATCTGGCTGCCGGAGGTATTATATGATTTACCTCTTTCTGAACCCGTCACTCTTCCGCAACATCCATATTAATGACTACAGAGCTTTCTTCTACCCCCAGGAAGCTCAACTTCCACATAATAAATTGTCACTTCAAATAGTCCTGAAGTAAATATCTTTTTTCCTGCTGATTTTCACTGTTTTAAAGTCCCTGGCCATTATCGGAGCAGCAACGGATAATCATGATTGTCATTCACTATCTTTTTTTCTGCCTGTTGCTTCAGACTTTGCAGAAACACAGGAATTTCACTATCTTTATAATCTCGCTGTATTATTTATATCGTGCTGAAATGAAAGAGGAATTTCTCCATTTTTTATGGAAATTTGGGCTTTATGATCCTGGAAGCCTGTTGGATAACAATGGAAAGCAGATCATAGTCCTTAATCCTGGTGAACATAACCACGATTCAGGCCCTGATTTCTTCAATGCAAGAATCCTGATTGATGACACCGAATGGGCCGGCAATGTTGAAATCCATTTGTCGGCGTCCCACTTCGATACCCACGGGCACAACAGGGATCATGCATATGATAACGTTATTCTTCATGTTGTAGGCGTTTATGATAAGGACGTGTTCAATGCCAGGGGCGAAAAATTGCTTACGGCAAAGATAGGATATGATGAATCGCTCTATCAGAAGTACTGCGACCTGCTTAGTTGTCCGGGTAACATTGCCTGCAGGGATGAGATCAGCAATACGGACTCCTTTCTGATCAGGCACTGGCTTAGTTCTCTTGTAATAGAAAGGTTACAGGCCAAGTCATCACTTATATTGAACATTTTTGCTGAGACAGGGAACGACTGGGATGAAACATTCTACAGGTTGCTGACAAGATATTTCGGATTTAGGATTAACGCCGAACCTTTTGAAATGCTTGCAACAGCCTTGCCCTTCAGGATAATCCGCAAACATGCCGATAACAGGTTCCAGATTGAGTCACTCCTGTTTGGTTCAGCAGGAATGCTTGAGGAAACATTATTCAGGGAAGCTGTCAGCGATGAATATTTCAATAACCTTCTTAAAGAGTACAGGATTCTGGCTGCGAAATATTCCCTAAGGCCTGTTCATGGCTGGCTTTGGAAATTCCACCGGCTCAGGCCTGTTAACTTTCCAACTGTGAGAATATCACAACTTTCTGCAATGCTCCAGACAGCCGGCGGCTTGTTTTCACGGACTATGGAAGCCAGGGATTTAAGGACTCTCAGAGGGATGTTTGAAGTGTCAGCTTCAGATTATTGGTCTGATCATTACGTTTTTGGAAAGCGGAGTGCCGGGGCATGCAAGAATACCGGATCCCAGGCTGCTGATATTCTTCTTATAAACGCTGTTATTCCTCTGGTATTTGTTTATGGTAAGTTCAGGAACCAGCCTGTTTTATGCGAAAGGGCATTGTCATTTCTGGAGGAGATCAGGCCGGAAGAGAATGTTATAGTGAATGAATGGAATAGCTGTGGTTTCCAGGCTGAATCGGCATTTTATACACAGGGGCTTCTCCAGCTTACTAATGAGTACTGCAAAAGAAGACGATGCCTCGATTGCAGAATCGGGGGAATACTTGTGAGCATGGGGAAAAAAATCAACACGGGTAATCAGCTTATTCGCAGATGTTGATTATACCATAAGTATCCGGTTTGTTGATAATTATTTATTAAATGTTGAATTATATTATCGGCTGACGCAACCAACCCGACTATTTTTACGTCTTTATTATAGGAAATGGAAGCAATAAAAAACCGTGTGATCCGTTAAAAAATTAGCGCAAATGGTTGAAAAGTTACCTCTTATAACCTGGAAGACATAAAGAGGTATCAGGAAGATTTGCGGGCATATAGCATATTGAAATTAAAATATTTGTTACCGGCATAAAAAAATAGTCAATTGTTTGATAATTTACATAAAAAAGCCTTATTTTTGCGTTCCAAAATTGGAGACTCAATCTATTTATGGATAAACAATATATTAGTTAAAAATATGTACTTGACCGCAGACAAGAAACAGGAGTTTTTCAAAACATTTGGGACGTCGGAGATAGACACAGGTACTGCAGAAGGCCAGATTGCACTATTTTCATACAGGATATCACATCTTACTGAACATCTCAAAAAGAACAAAAAAGACTTCAGCACTCAAAGAGCCCTGATAAAACTCGTGGGCAGAAGAAGAAGGCTTTTAGATTATCTTAAAGTTAAGGATATCGACCGGTATCGCGAAATCATAAAAGCATTGAGATTACGTAAATAACGAAATAACGAAAAAAGGCAATTTTGAGTTGCCTTTTTTTGTATTATTATTGTCTTGACGCTTAATCAGGAAAATAAATCATACATTAATGTTTACAATAAAAGAGAAGAATATAGATCTTGGCGACGGGAGAATTATTACCCTTGAAACCGGGAGAATGGCCAGACAGGCCGACGGTGCGGTACTCCTGAAAATGGGCAGAACAATGCTGCTTGCAACGGTTGTGTCAGCAAAGGAGGCCAGGGAAGAAACTGATTTTATGCCCTTGTCAGTGGAGTATAAGGAAAAATACGCCTCATCAGGACGCTTTCCTGGCGGATTCCTGAAACGTGAAGCACGTCCCTCAGATTATGAGATACTTATATCAAGGCTGGTCGACAGGGCACTGAGACCTCTGTTCCCCGATGATTATCATGCCGAAACTTTTGTTACCATCAACCTTATTTCCGCTGATCTGGATATCATACCCGATGCTCTTGCCGGACTTGCAGCTTCAGCCGCCCTTACACTGTCCGACGTTCCTTTTAACGGACCTATGTCGGAAGTAAGAGTCGCAAGAGTAAATGGTACATTCATTGTTAATCCCACAGCTACCCAGCTTAAGGATTCAGACATCGACCTGATGGTTGGAGCTACTTTCGACAACATTCTGATGGTTGAAGGAGAAATGAAAGAGGTTTCTGAAGCTGATATGCTTGAAGCTTTGAGAGTAGCTCACGATTCAATAAAAATACAGTGCAGGGCACAGATGGAATTTGCCAATGAGGTCGGATCCAATAAGAAGCGTGAATATTCTCATGAGGTAAATGATGAGGATCTGAAAAAGAAGGTTTGGGACGAAACTTACGACAAATGTTATAGCGTTGCCAGGAGCCTGATAGCAGATAAGCATAAAAGAGAAGAGGCATTTGAAGAAGTCATTGCCGGCTTCCTGTCGCAATACACTGAAGAAGATGCTGTTAATGAGGCGCTTGTGAGAAGGTATTATCATGATGTTCACAAGGAAGCAGCCCGCAGGCTGATTCTCGATGAAAACCTCAGGCTTGACGGAAGAAAACCATGTGAAATCAGACCTATAAACTGTGAAATAGATCCCCTTCCAGCCACCCACGGCTCATCTCTGTTTACCAGGGGAGAAACCCAGTCCCTTACAACAGTAACGCTGGGTACGAAACTCGACGAGAAGATAATTGACGATGTCCTCAATCAGGGTACTGAGAAATTCACCCTTCATTATAATTTTCCTCCTTTTTCGACCGGAGAGGCAAAACCGGCAAGAGGAGTAAGCAGGCGCGAGATAGGACATGGGAATCTTGCTCACAGGGCATTGAAGAATATTTTGCCTCCCGATGAAGAGAATCCGTATGCAGTACGTGTCGTCTCTGATATACTTGAATCAAACGGATCTTCTTCAATGGCAACAGTATGCGCCGGAACTCTGGCCCTGATGGATGCGGGCATTCAGATAAGGAAACCTGTGTCGGGTATTGCCATGGGTCTTATCACCGACAAAGATTCAGCAAAATATGCCATCCTTTCAGATATTCTCGGGGATGAGGATCATCTGGGCGATATGGATTTCAAGGTTGCCGGTACCCGCGATGGCATAACAGCAACACAAATGGATATTAAAGTTGAAGGATTGGCGTTTGAAGTTTTGGCAAAGGCACTGGAACAGGCAAAAGCCGGCCGGCTTCATATACTTGATGTTATGCAGAAAACAATTGCCGAACCCAGACCCGAACTTAAACCGCACGCTCCCAGGATAGAGATGCTGACTATACCCAGGGAAATGATTGGGGCACTCATAGGACCAGGCGGTAAAGTAATCCAGGAAATACAACGAGAAACAGGCACCACAATAATAGTTGAAGAAATTAACGGCTATGGCGATGTAAACATATTCGGGGAGAACAAGGAAGCCATAACCGCTGCCCTTGATTGGGTTAAAAAGATTGTTGCCGTTCCTGAAGTCGGACAGGTCTATAAGGGTAAAGTAAAGACTATTGTCCAGTTTGGAGCATTTGTCGAGATACTGCCCAATAAAGACGGGTTGCTTCATATTTCGGAAATAGACTGGCGTAAGATCAGAACTGTTGATGAAGTATTGAAGGAAGGCGATGAGGTTGAAGTCAAGCTCATTGATATTGATCCTAAAACCGGCAAGCTGAAATTGTCGAGGAAAGTGTTGCTTCCCAGACCACCAAAACAAGAAGGTGATAAAAGAAAATCCGGTGATCACCATCATTGATCATTCAGACCTATATACCTTATAATTATATAATCATATTGAATAACATGTGTTAGAGGCGTAGCATACTGCTACGCCTCTGCGTTTTATCCTGTTTTGTCTATGCCCTGATGCATCTTTATTCTTATGCTGAACCCCACATGTATTGCATACACAAACATTGTATATAATTTTCAAACAAGTGCGGTTCCATAAAATAAATTATATGCGGATGAAAATGTCCCGGTCATTAACTACATTTGGTATATTATAGTTGAATGATGCGGATACAATATAATTACATTGTTATTGAAGGCAATATCGGAGCTGGCAAAACAACCCTTGCCTCAAGGATTGCAGAACAGTACAATGCCCGTCTGATACTTGAGCAGTTTGCTGATAATCCCTTTCTTCCGAAATTTTACAACGATCCGGAAAAATACTCACTGGCCCTGGAAATGTCATTCCTTGCAAGCCGGTATAAGCAGCTGAAGGAAGTGCTTGAAAATCGGGATCTCTTTAAAAACTTTACCATTGCTGACTATTATTTCACGAAGTCGCTTGTTTTCGCATCGTCCACCCTGCAGGGAGATGAATATAACCTTTACCGGCAGATTTTTTACATTATGTACGGCCTGCTGCCAAAGCCCGATCTATATGTCTATCTACACCTTTCTCCCGGGCGCCTGTTGGAAAACATCAGGAAGAGGGGACGGGATTATGAAAAATCAATTACGCGGGAATATCTGCAAAGTATACAGGAAAGCTACTTCCAGTTTTTCAATCAAAACCCTGATAATAAATATCTTATTATTGACACCAGCAATCTTGACTTTGTTTCTGAGAAGGAGCACTATGACCGGATAATTGATTCAATTTTTGGATGTAATTACCCAAATGGATTGAACAAATTGATTTTATGAACTTTTTTTGGTATGTATATGTTTTTTTTTAACTTTGCGATTACCTTGAAAAAAGCTATATTGTTAAAGGAATGTCTATTAACAAGAGATCGTAAACATAAATAATCAGTTATCATGAAAAAAATCAGAAGCTATTCTATCCTTTTTATTGCAGCAGCTGTAATGACAGGTTGCAGTGGGCTGAATAAGATGAAAACAGATGCCGGTGATATCAGGTATGAAGTAACACCAAAGGTACTTGAGGCACATGGCGGACTGGTGAATGTCACCATCAAAGGAACATTCCCTCAAAAATATTTCAATAAGAAAGCAACACTCGAACTCACCCCTGTTTTAACATATGCAGGAGGAGAAACAGTTTTTGATAAGGTACAGGTTCTTCAGGGTGAGAAAGTGATGGCAAACAACAAAGTTATCTCATATAACGGCGGTGATTTCACTTATACAAGTGCAATTCCCTATAAGGATGCAATGAAGCTTTCTGAACTTGTTCTGAGAACTACTGCTTCCATGGGTGCCAAAACCCTCGATTTTGACCCGATTAAATTAGCCGATGGTGTTATTGCCACTTCAACCCTGGTAGGGAAAAATCCGGCCCCTATGTTAATAAAGGATAAATTCCAGAGGATTATTCCCGAAGCACAAACAGCCCATATATACTACGTTATCAACCGGGCTGATATACGCAGGTCAGAATTAGCAGCTGATGATATTAAATTACTAAAGGAATATATAAGCCAGGTTGACGCTGACCCTGACAGGGAACTGAAAGGAACAGTTGTTAGTTCTTATGCATCACCCGACGGCGCATATGATTTTAATGAAAAGCTTTCTGAAAAAAGAGGTGCCTCAGCTGATAAATACATAAAAAGAGAATTCAGGAAAATTGAAGCCGCAAAATCTGACGGGTTCTTTGAATCAAAAACCACGGCAGAAGACTGGGAAGGATTCAAGACTGAAGTTGAGAAATCATCCATCCAGGATAAGGAACTTATCCTCCGCGTTCTTTCAATGTATTCCGATCCTGCAGTGCGTGAAAGGGAGATAAAGAATATGGCTTCAGCCTATGAAGTGCTTAAAACCGACGTTCTTCCCAAGCTGAGGAGATCAAAAATGACTGTCAATGTTGACAAGATAGGCCGCACTGATGAGCAGATACTGGCACAGATGAAATCAGATCCCAGTGTTCTGAATATCGAAGAGATGCTCTATGCTGCAACTCTTACCGACAATGAAAATGAAAAACTCACTTTCTACAAAGCTGCAGCCAGTGAACATCCCAAGTGCAACAGGGCTCATAATAACGTTGGCTATATTCTTCTCGGAATGGGAAAAATTGATGAAGCAGCTGCTTCATTTGAAAGAGCCAAAGCAATTGAGAATAACGATGCCGTAAAAAACAACCTCGGATTTGTAAGCCTTGTAAAGGGTGAAATAGTTAAAGCTGAGGAATTATTCAATTCAATGACTGCCGCCACCCCTGAATCAAGGAAAGGCCTGGGAATCATTGCCATTACCAGGGGAGAATATGACAAGGCTGTAAACTACCTCGGTGATATAAAATGCAATAATCTGGCTCTTGCTCAGCTCCTTAAGGGTGACGTTAATAATGCCAAAGCTACTCTCGATGCTTTGAAACCATGCCCCCAGGGAAAACATGGTTACCTGAAAGCAGTTGTTGGCGCTCGTCTTGACGATAAAAGCTATATGCTGGCAGGCCTGAGGGAAGCAATAAGTGCCAATTCTGAATGGAAAGCATATGCAAAGAACGATGTGGAATTTGCAAAATACTTTGCTGATGATGCCTTCAAGGCAGCTATTCAGTAATTAACTCATAATTAAATTTAAAAGAGGGTGTCTCAAAAGGGGCACCCTCTTTTTAGTTTATCACTGTGTTATTTACTGCTGTATTAATGGTTGCAGAAGGCACTGTTTCGGAAGTACGTATCCGGGCGGAGATGAGTTTCAGCCGGAGATCTTCTTTGTAAGTTCCCACAACACTATCCCTGCACTTACCGCAATGTTAAATGAATGCTTGGTCCCGAACTGCGGTATCTCAATGCATAGATCACAGCAATCAATAACCCTCTGATCTACACCGTTGATCTCGTGACCAAAAACCAGTGCATATTTACCCTCTTTCCCGGGAAGGAATTTCCCCAGTTCAATTGACCCTTCAACTTGTTCAACGGCTGCAATTATATAGCCCTCCATTCTGACTTCCCTGATTGCGTCACAGGTGTCCTTGAAATAACTCCACTCAACCGATTCTGTTGCTCCAAGCGCTGTCTTCATGATCTCCCTGGCTGGTGGCTGTCCTGTAATGCCGCACAGGTATATCTTTCTGACCGCAAATGCATCGGCTGTCCGGAAAACAGACCCTGTATTGTACTGGCTCCTGATATTGTCGAGAATTATAATAATTGACGATTTTTCAGCATTCCTGTACTGATCAACCGTTAGCCTTCCAAGTTCACTGGTCCGAAGTTTTCGCATCTTCTTTTTTTCGCTAAAATAACCAAATTACCAATTAAAATTTTTATATTTCTGTATCGAAACCGATGATTAAGAGATCATTATTATTAAATAACTGTGGAATATAAATATCCATGAATATCAGGGAAAATCGCTGCTCAAGTCATATAATGTTGTTTTTTCTCCTTCGCCCTGAGAACTTTTTGTTGCTTTCTATTAAACTGTCTGTTTGTTTGTAATTTAATGTTTTTTGTGAAATACTTTATAACCTCCCGGCTGATATGCCACATCACGAATCCATATATTTGCATTCGGATACCGGAGTATGCTTTATCTGTTCATTTTTAGTGCGATAAGATCAAGTTTTTTTTTGATTGGACAATAAAACCATTCCATGAAAGTTTTACCAATGGAGAATGGTTTTATTGTGGTTGTGAAACAGAACCTTGTGGTGCTTCTGATATTAGGCGAATATGATAAATCGGGTGGGTAGTTTCTTTAAAAACAGGTATAATAGAAAACTGAATGTTACTGTTCTGATGTTTTTGTTTTCAATGAATGGTTTATTGGCTTTTGGCATCCCGTCGAAATCATTTTCTGTGGTTTCAGCAACAGACGCTTTTAGCAGCATAGTCCTGATTGTTGCCGCTGGTACGGGAATTATCCTGGTATTGGCTGTTTGTCTAATCCTGGCCTGCGTTATGGCCTTGGTGTTTGCAATCAGGTTAAGCAGGAAAAACCGGGAGGTGAAGATAAAGGATGAAAACATTAAAAAGATAAATGCTGGTTTGCAGGAAACAAAGCTTGAGCTGGAGAACCAAAAAGACCTGATAACCAGGGAATATTCCGAGACGGAAAAATTCTACAGCATACTGCTTGAGTCAGCTGACGACGGCATATCATTCTATGACAGGGACTGGAACCTTAAATACGCCAACAAGGCATTTTATTCAGTTATTGGCCTTGACAGTGCATCATATATGAAAGCAGATCCCCGCGCCCTGTATCATCCTGACGACTCTGATTATGATACAAGGAAAGTTGCAGCCATGACAACTAAAGGATTCTACGACAGGGATGTCAGGATTAAGCACAGCGACGGACACTATGTAAGCCTGTCAACAAAATCGGTTGTGGTAAAGGATAACAATGGAGAGGTTATAGGTTCCCTGACAATATCAAGAGATATCACATCGATCAGGAACGTACATGAAGAACTGATAAGGGCAAACAGGGAAGCGGAAAACAGCAACCGGCTGAAGTCAAGTTTCCTTGCCAATATTTCACATGAAATAAGAACACCGCTCAATAGTGTTGTCGGATTCTCAAACCTGCTTCTTTCAAATGACCTTACAAATGAAGTCAAGGCAGAATACATTGAACATATTAATCACAACAGCGAAAAGCTGCTACAGATAATAGGTGACATTATTGACCTCTCAAGACTCGAAAGCTCGCAGATAGAAATAACATATGAGGAAGCTTCACTTAACGGAATTATAACCGAGATAGCTGAGGAAGCCAGGAAAATTATCAGGCGTAACGAAAAGACAATAGTGTTGGAAGTAAATAATCAGTTTGAGGATAGCGTCGACCTGATTTTTACCGATAAGATATGGCTAAAGAGAGTTCTGAGCCATCTCATGGATAATGCAATCAAATTCACCCTCGATGGATCAATAACCCTTTCATACGGGAAGGAAAATGACCATCTTGTATTCCGGATACGTGATACTGGCATTGGTATAAACAAGGAAAACCTCGATCATATTTTTGAAGAGTTCAGGCAGGAGATTGACGGACATCATCGCCCTTTCGAGGGACTGGGTGTGGGCCTGACCCTTGCAAAAGAAGTTGTTGAAAGAATGGGCGGTAAAATCTATGTCCAGTCAGAAAAGGGAGTTGGTTCGGAATTTAGTTTTTCTATCCCTTACAGGCCTGCCGGTGCAAGCGTGAAACTAAAACCGAAGACACATAGTAATGATTTTCCGGAGGTTCTGTACAACTGGTCAAGCAGAAAATGTTTGATAGTCGACGACAACAAGGATGTTCTGCTTTATCTCAACAGGGTTTTGGCCGATACAGGGATCGGGATCTACAGTGCCAGGTCAGGAGCAGAAGCCCTGGAAATACTGACGAGAACTCCTGATATGGATGTTGTGCTGCTCGATATGCAGATGCCCGGGATGAATGGCATTGAAACTACCAGGGAGATAAGGCAGATAAGGAATGATATACCTATAATTGCCCAAACCGCTTTTATCTTTGAGGATGACAAGGATATAATCCTTGAGGCCGGTTGCGATGCCTGCCTGATTAAACCTATAAGAAAAGACCATCTGCTCACAGTTATGTCGTCATTTCTAAAGTCGGGCTGACCAAATATCGCCGGTATTTTATACTCTCTTTATTTCTTCTTACATTGCATTCTATTGCAATTTATGCCTGTTAACTTTGCTGATATTGTTCTGCCTCTTGCAATAAAGGGAAGGTTTACTTACCGGATCCCACAATCGATGCAAGGCACTATTATACCGGGATTAAGGGTAATGGTCCAGTTTGGGAACAAGAAGCTTTACTCCGGAATCGTCAGCAGGGTCCACAACGAACCTCCGGCTGTTCAGAATATAAGAGAAATCCTGCAAGTGCTTGATCACTCGCCGTTGGTAAACAGCATCCAGATGAAACTATGGTCGTGGATTGCCGATTACTATATGTGTACAATGGGGGAAGTGATGAAAGCAGCTCTTCCTTCAGCGTTCTTCCTCGAAGGAGAGAAGCATGAACCCGTCAGGGAAAAGTACAGGCCGAAGATGGTATCTTATATTGTACCGGCATCGGGATTTTGTGATGCTGAACTTAATAAAATGCTTGATAAGCTGGTCAAAGCCCCGAAACAATTCGAAACACTGGCAGCATACCTCAGGCTGAGTGCTTACTCGGAAGGAAAGGAAGTTCCCCCGGTAAAGAAAGCGGCAGTCCTGGCGGAAGCAGGTTCATCGCCATCAGCTCTCGATGCACTGGTGCGAAAGGGAATATTAACCATCGTTACACTTGAAGAAGGAAGGCTGGAGGAGTGTTTTGAAAAACCGGAGCCTCTCAATATCCTGAGCAAAGCCCAGAAAGATGCCTTTGACAAGATCTGTGAGAATCACAGGGATAAGGAAACGGTACTTCTGCACGGTGTGACATCGGGAGGCAAAACGGAAATATATATTCATCTTATTGAACAGCAGCTAAAGCTTGGCCGGCAGGTTCTGTATCTTCTGCCGGAAATATCGCTGACAACTCAGATAATACTGAGGCTCAGGAAGCATTTCGGATCGGCTACGGGCATTTTTCATTCACGCCTTAACGAAGCTGAAAAAGTTGAAATCTGGAATAAAGTCGCAGGACTCAGTGAGAATACTGAACCTTACAAACTCATTCTGGGAGTAAGGTCGGCTCTTTTTCTGCCCTTCAGTAACCTTGGGCTCATTATCGTTGATGAAGAACAGGACGGATCATATAAGCAGCAGGATCCGGCACCCAGATACAATGCGCGTGACTCGGCAATTGTTCTGGGACATTTGCACAAGGCTAAAATCCTCCTCGGATCGGCTTCACCTTCAATTGAAAGTTACAGTAATGCTCTTTCCGGAAGATATGCCCTTGTGGAACTGAAGGAAAGATACGGCATGGTTAAACTGCCTGAGATCGTTGTAGCCAATACACGAGAAGCATACAGGAAGAAACTCATGGTCTCTCATTTTACGCCACAGCTTATTGAGGCTATTGACCAGGCGCTGGGTAACAGGGAACAGGTAATCCTCTTTCAGAACAGACGAGGTTTTTCACCATACATAGAATGCCCGGAATGTGGTTGGATCCCGGCTTGCATTAATTGCGCGGTCAACCTGACATACCATAAGGAAACTGTCAACCTGCTCTGCCATTATTGCGGATACTCTTCAGCCCTACCATCGAAATGCGGCAATTGCCAGTCATCAGGCCTTGTTACCAGAGGATTTGGAACGGAGAAAATCGAGGACGAGATTAAGATAGTTTTTCCTGCAGCCAGGGTAGCCCGTGTGGACCATGATTCCACAAGATCGAAAAATTCTCTGAACAGGTTGATAGGCAACTTCCAGGAAGGCCTGACTGACATATTGATTGGTACTCAGATGATATCAAAAGGGCTGGATTTTGACAATGTTACAGTTGTGGGAATAATGAATGCCGATAATCTGCTGAACTTTCCTGATTTCAGGGCGCATGAAAGGAGCTTCCATATGATGGAACAGGTTAGCGGCAGAGCCGGAAGGCGTTCTAAACAGGGGAAAGTAATTATTCAGACAGCTGATCCATTAAACAGGATCATAAGATATGTGCTGCACCACGACTATGTAGGAATGTTCAGGAATCAAATGGAAGAGAGGAAGACATTCAATTACCCTCCATTCTGCAGAATGATAAAAATTTATGTAAAACACAGGGAAAGGGATTCACTTAATCACTTTGCGGGTATCATGGCTGATGATCTGAGAGCAGTTTTCGGATCAAGGGTGCTGGGCCCGGAATATCCTCTTATATCACGTGTCCAGAACTGGTATATCAAATCAATAATTATCAAGGCTGAACGTGAAAGATCACTGCCTGAAACCAAGAATGCAATTCACAGAATAATAACAAGAATCGAAAAACTAACGGGCGCTTCAACACTGAGAATTGCAGTGGATGTAGATCCATATTAGTTGCTTTGGCTGGCCTTGTTCTCCGGCAAAAAGTTGTTATTTTTGGAAATAAAATATATCAAAGATGAAGATTGAAGTATCAAATGGTGAAATAATTGATAAACTGACTATTATCAAGATAAAGCTTGAAAGGATAAAGGATGAAGGTAAACTTTCAAATCTTAAGAAAGAATACAGGGAACTCAAAGAGGCATCTGATAATATCCTGAGTGAATCAGATCCTTTGTACAAAGCTCTTTATGAAATTAACCTGACTTTGTGGGATATTGAAGACAAAATAAGGGATCTTGAAAGACGGAAAGATTTTGGGGAAGAATTCATTGAGACAGCCCGATCGGTCTACATATCCAATGACAAACGGTCAGAAATTAAAAGGCAGATAAATATCAAGACTTCCTCAGATCTTATCGAAGAGAAATCATACGAAGATTACTAAAGTGCGTATTCTGGTTATCAGAACTTCGGCTATGGGCGACGTTGCCCTGACCATTCCAGTAATTGCTGCAATGAGGGAACAGCATCCAGATGTCGGAATAACTCTGCTTACAAGGAAAGAATTCAGTCATTTCTTTCAGGCTTCGGGCAATCTCCGCCTTTTTCCCGCCGATTTTAATAAACGGCACAAGGGTATTATGGGTCTGATCAGGATGTATCAGGAATTAATGAAAACGGGGAAGTATGACCATGTTATTGATCTCCACGATGTTATCAGGTCCATGGTGCTGCGTGTCTTTTTCCGTCTGGCCGGAATCCCGGTTTCGGTAATAGATAAGGGAAGACGGGAAAAACGTGCTCTTATAAAGGGAGTATACAGACGGAGGCTCAAACACTCAACCGAAAGATACTTTGATACGTTTGCAAGGGCTGGATTATTACTGGAACCAACCTCAGGGCCATGGATTATCCCGGATGCCGGTACACAGGAGAGCATGATAGAAAAGACCGGTTTCAGGCCGGGGATAAATATCGGAGTAGCCCCTTTCTCAAAACACTCCCTTAAGGAATGGCCTATAGAAAATTTGATTGCACTTCTGAACAGAATATCTGAAACGTCAGATGCTGAATTCTGGCTTTTTGGGGGCAGATCTGAAAGCGGGCAGCTTGACGAACTCCGGCAAAAGGTGCCGGGGTCCCATAATATAGCCGGGAAACTAAGCCTGCATGAAGAACTGGCACTAATGGCCCGGTTGTCATTCATGATAAGCATGGATTCATCGAATATGCATATGGCTTCATTGACAGGGACGAAAGTTGTTTCAATCTGGGGGGCTACGGATCCCACAACTGGTTTCGGAGCCTGGATGCAGCCCGGCGAATATTCGCTATGTATACCATATGAACACCTGCAATGCCGGCCTTGTACTGTATATGGCAAAGGTAAATGCAGACGGAAGGATCACGCTTGTATGACCTGGCTTACCCCTGAAATCGTATTTCAGAAGATTTCAAACCTGAAGATTTTGTAAATGATAAGCATTAATGATATGAAAAAGCTCATCTCCGAGAATAACGACTGCATTATTTTCGTGTCCTGGAAAATAAAGCATCTCATTGTTATTTGTTTAACAGTGATGATGTCGGTGTTTTACACAGGTTGCGCTCCGGAAACGGATTCTTCCGGACCTGATCCCGCAGACCTGGTTAATCCTCTGATGGGAACTGATTCAGAATTCTCCCTTTCAAATGGCAACACCTATCCTGCCATAGCATTACCGTGGGGAATGAATTTCTGGACTCCTCATACCCGAAGCATGAACGATGGCTGGGCATATACCTACGACGACTACAAAATACAAGGTATAAAACAAACCCATCAGCCAAGCCCCTGGATAAACGACTATGCAGCATTTTCATTGATGCCAGTTACCGGTAAGCTGAGATTCACAGGCAGTGAACGGGCTTCGTGGTTTTCTCACAAAGCTGAAACAGCAAAGCCATATTATTACAGTGTTTATCTTGCCGATCATGATGTTACTGCAGAGGTAACTCCAACTGAGCGTTCAGCCTGCTTTCGCTTTACATTTCCTGAAAGCGATTCATCATATATTATCCTCGACGCCTTTGATATGGGGTCCATGGTAAAGATAATCCCGTCTGAAAGAAAGGTTATAGGTTATTGCAGAAACAATCACGGAGGCGTGCCGGAGAACTTCCACAACTATTTTGTTGCTGTTTTTGACAAGGATTTTGAGTCAATGGCAACCTGGAACGATAGAGTGCTTAATGCAGGCGATAATGAAGAAGAAGGAAACCATGTGGGTGCTGTCCTCGGTTTCCGTACCGGAATGGGAGAGAAGATAAATGTGATGGTGTCGTCGTCTTTTATCAGCCATGATCAGGCTATGATCAATCTCGAATCAGAAACAGGAGGGAAGGATTTCGATATGATAATGACTGAAGCCAAGGAAGCCTGGAACACTGAACTGGGGCGGATAAAGGTTGAAGGAGGAACCTCCGATCAGATACGGACATTCTATTCATGCCTCTACCGTACCCTGCTTTTCCCAAGGAAGTTCTATGAGATTAACCAAAATAAGGAGATCGTTCATTACAGCCCTTACAACGGCAAGGTACTGCCTGGATACATGTTTACCGATAACGGATTCTGGGATACCTTCAGGGCAGTCTTCCCATTCTATACATTAATGTACCCGGAACTTAACAGTCAGATAATGGAAGGCCTCGCCAATACATACCGTGAGAGCGGCTGGCTTCCTGAATGGGCCAGTCCCGGCCACCGTGACTGTATGATCGGTTCAAACTCAGCATCGCTGATAGCTGATTCGTACCTGAAGGGAATAAGAGGTTACGATATTGAAACACTTTATGAGGCTGTTTGCAAGAACAGCGAGAATGAAGGACCGCTGTCTTCAGTGGGCAGGCTGGGTGCACCTTATTACAACAAACTTGGATATGTTCCCTATGATGTGGGCATACGGGAAAATACGGCCCGCACCCTTGAGTATGCATATGCCGACTTCTGCATTGCCAGACTTGCAGAATCGCTGGGACGTCCCGAGGAGGAGATCACAAAATTCAGGCAAAGAGCTATGAATTACCGTAATGTGTTTGATCCTTCAAGGAAACTTATGCGCGGAAGGAACAGCGATGGTACATTCCAGTCGCCCTTCAGCCCTTATAAATGGGGCGATGCTTTTACCGAGGGTAACAGCTGGCATTATACCTGGAGTGTTTTTCAGGATATCAGTGGGCTGATCAGCCTTATGGGTGGCAGGGAGGCTTTCACGGCAAAGCTGGACTCAGTCTTCCAGGTTCCTCCGATTTTTGATTGCTCCTATTATGGAATAGTGATTCATGAGATCCGTGAAATGCAGATAATGAACATGGGGAACTATGCTCATGGGAACCAGCCTGTACAACACATGATTTACCTTTATAACTATGCCGGTGAACCCTGGAAGACCCAATTCAGGGTTCGCGATGTCATGAAAAAGCTTTACACACCTCATCCTGATGGCTATTGCGGCGATGAGGATAACGGCCAGACTTCGGCATGGTACGTCTTTTCAGCATTGGGATTTTACCCGGTAACCCCCGGAACGGATGAATATGTTTTTGGCTCACCTCTCTTCACCAGGGCCACATTGCAGTTCGGGAATGGTAAAAACCTGGTAATTGAGGCTCCGGACAACAATGAGAAGAATGTATATATAAGTCGGATTACCCTTAACAGAAAACCATTGGACAGGTGTTATATACGGCATGACGAACTTCAGAACGGTGGAACCCTGGTATATACTATGTCACAGCATCCCGACAAGAGCAGGGGAACATCAGAATCAGCAGTGCCTTTTTCGATGAGCAGGTGATTATTCCTTCTCGGGCAACTTCTTATCAATGCATGGACATCCGACAGATAAGAACAGGCCTGATTCTTAATAAGAAACCTGATTGTCAGATTTTTAGTTTTATATTAAATCTGACGAGCAGTGCAGTCAGTTGTACCATAAGCAGCGCACAGAAAATAGAGCCGGCAACTACGACAAGCGGTTCGGCCGATTGTTTATAGAACAGCACCGGCAACCCTGTCATCCAGATCAGATAATAAACAATATTAGGAGCGAGATAGGTTGTAAGGGAATGCTTGCCGGCAGGTTTTACAAAACCTGCCCATCTGGTCTTGTTCTTTACATCGGCTATCCAGTAAATCAGCATGAACAGCAGGAAACTGATACCTGCGCATATCATTCCCCAGCTGGGCGTAGCCATTATTTTTGAAATGATGAACCATTTCCTCAGGAAGAAACCGGCTGCCAGGTAAAAAATGCCTAGTCCTGTTAAGATAAGCATCACTTTTTTGTATTCTGTTGCAGGCAGCTTCCTGATGATAAGTCCGGCTATAAGCCCCGACAGTACTGTGAAGGGAACGTTTCCTTCTATGATCACTCCCAGAAGCGGCTTCACAGGATTAAGGAATTCCAGTTGGTGTAGGCCTGACAGAATGTTCAGAATAAGGAAGAAGGAAGCCACAACCAGGGTTTTGGCAATGGAGTCACGGCAAGCCATATAGGTAAATGCCGACACAAGGTAACCCCATCCGATAAGCCCCAGAATACCCCACCAGCCTGTGATAAGAGATCCGTTGTTCTCGGGTTGCCCGGAGTTGAACTTAAAGACCAGAAAAATAAATATGGCAAGAGCCAGCAGTTTGTATCCGGCAATTATGTAAATCCTGTTCTCTTTGTCGCGATAGTCGTTCCAGAAGAGAAACACGGCAATATACATAAGTAAAGCCCACAGGTTTTTGCTAATGCCCGTCAGTTCAGGATCCACTCTTCCGGTATTAAGCATCAGCACTCCTATTACCAGCAGGCTCAGTGTCCTCAGAAGAATGTGCCTGCTTATATCGGCAAGCGACTCCCCTTTTGAAAGCCTTTTATTGAAGGCAAAAGGTATTGCCATTCCAACAATGAACAGGAATCCGGGGAATACCCAGTCGGCCAGTCCCATCCCGTCAAAATCCGCCTTTGTGTGACCAAGCCAGGCAGGTGCGACTCTCATGTTCAGATCATTAACGAATAACATAAGAAGTAGTGTAAGGCCTCTCATTATGTCGATCGAGTAAATGCGGTTGCTTTTTCCCATGGCTTGGTTTTAAGGTCAATAAAGTTTTGAAAATCAAAAAGAATTCAATTTAGAAAAATATTTCAAATATAAACCAGGAACCTGACAAATACGAAATGTTAAATAATCATAAAGAATTCAATGATGATACCCTTTATTGGCCACAGTTCAATACTGCCACATACAAGGAAGTATGGGGATCATCTGCTGCTAAATGTTTTTCACTTATATCGGAGTTATGATCAATACCTGAATTAAGTGTCGCTTCAGGCAGATCCTGATGTTGGTAATGGGATATAAGACCGGGTATTAAAGGTTTAATGACTCACTGCAGGCAGGCTGTTTTTGTTTACCTTGCCTGCCTTTTTAAGGATTTATGGTTTTTCCGGGAGTTCAAATCTGTTGTGAGATTAAAAGCATTGCTGCAGGAGTTATGGTTAATTAAATGATTCAAAGCTTCGGTGTAAAGGTTGGTATTGCCGGAAAATTATTATTTTTGCCGTCGTAATAATTTCGGGGTGTAGCACAGTTGGTTAGCGCGCTACGTTCGGGACGTAGAGGTCGGAAGTTCGAGTCTTCTCACCCCGACAGATTAGATAAAATAGTCCTGTAAATCAATATTTTACAGGGCTATTTACGTCAGGTGTACAAAAAGCAGCACAAAATTTCACAATAAAAGTTTCTGATCTGATAATCTCATTCGTTTTTTCTTTACATCCTTTCAATTATTTCCTTTTTTATCAGATCAAATCCTTCATCAGGATCATAGGTTTCATCGGGACGAAGTAAAGCAGTTGTATCTCCAAGGAATTCCAGGTCTTTCATCTTATCTTCCAGGTTCTTATGATATGATAACTTGGATGGAACGCCTGAAATCTCATGTTTCATATAATCTTTGAATGCCTGTATTATTTTCTCTTTTGATAAAGAGTCAGTTGATTTCAGTGCTTTAAAAAGGTCATAAAGATCTCTTCCCTTCTTTCTCTGATAAAGTGCCCTTAACTTAGTTCCCAGCAATTCTTCGAACTCGTAGCTTGTTATTTTGCATTGTCCATTAAACCATAATGAATTGACTTTAAATGCCTTCTTCTTAAGATCAAAGACTGAAAAGTGTTCTCTGCAGTTTATCTCTACTTTTAGTTTTAGAATCTGAACAGGTTGTATCTCAGATTCAAAATTAAATATCATCGTAGTTTTCCTGTCTTTTGTTTAATTTTTGGTTTACCCAGGAAACTCAATAGTTTCCTGATTTTGTTAATTGTTGATCCAATTGGTTCTGCTGAAATCTGTACCAGATCTATATCTTCCGAAAACCTGGGTTGTGGTTCCAGATAAAGTTTATGTATAGCCGTACCTCCCCGGAAGGCAACTCTTTCAGCTATAAACTCATCCGAAAATAATTCGACAAGTGTACGGCTAATGATCAGGTCCTGCTCTACCTGCTCATTAGCCTTCCACGGAGCAATTTCAGACCATTCGGTAATATATTGTTGTGGTATCATTCGTCTATTTCAATTTCTACGTTAACGATTACTTTCCATCGGTTTTCTGATGAAAAACCTTTGGTTGGAGCAGATGCTTTTAACGGTATCCTGAAAAACCGCAAACCATTTTTCTGAGAAGCTTCAAATAGTTTGTTTGCCAGTTTTTCATTGTTTAGAACTCTATCGATCAAATATCCAAGTCTCTGTATTGCTGAAGCATTGGTTGAAGCAAAAAAAACAGAATCAAACTCTCTGGGTTCTATTTCTTCTACAAGTTCGTTCAATACACTGGCTACCCTTGTAATTCCTCCCGATCTTTTCTCATATTGGACAAGATCACTGGCAGTCAGTACAGGTGAAGACACTTTAAGATAGCCGGATTCAGTTTTTCGTTCTTTGAGCAATCGACTTTCAATATAACTTTTGCTGATGAAATTAACTTTTAATCCCTTCTTATGAGAAGGCCGAAGGACAGGGAAATCAGTTATAACAAAATATTCTTGAGGCTGCTGATGTGCCGCTCCATATAAAGCTGCAGCACTTAATAATCCTACATAATATGGTCGGTTAAGAAATTTCATGAAATCGTCCATGAATAAAGCAGCAGGCAGAATCCCTCTGCTTGCATATTGTGCAGTGATTATTAAATAGAATCCTCTATGAAATGATACTATTTTCCCTTTTTTGGATAGTCTTTTTAATGCACTTCTGATTGCTACTTTGGAGTAGTTCGGCAATTCTTTCTCTAACTGGTATAATGAAAATGATATCCTTCCCCTTTTTTCAAGGTTGTCAATCCATTGACTTACATTTATGCTAAGCTGTTCTTTCATATTATGAAAAGTAATATTTTGCGAAAGGTACCGATATTCGGCCATTTTTGCAAAAAATCTATTTGATTATTTTTTGCTTAAAGAACCGTTGTCTTTTTGCAGTTCGACCTTACCGTTGATGATTTCTAAAATGTTCATAACCATAAAACAATAATCCGGGCTAAGAACATAATTATCAAATTATTAAACCTGTATTCCAGCTAAAACATAAGATGCATTTTCTTCTTTTCTCTCCATCCGGCTTGATTCTCGTATTTCACGAAGAATATCTTTAGATCAGCCTGATTTTCATATTCGACAAAATATATCTTCTTTTTTGCCTGATTTGGATATTCTGTGAAGAACCACTTCCCGTTATTCTCCCCTGCCTGATTCTCATATTTTACCCTGAATACTTTTAAATCGGCCTGGTTCTCATATTTGACGACAAATACTTTTACATCAGCCTGATTAGGGTAGTCCACACTGTAAACTTTCTGGGCAGAAATTAAATTACAATAAAAAAGCAGGATCAATAATCCGGGCAGTTTGTATATATTGACAGATAACATATTAATATATAATTGATTGCTCTAACGGTTCTTAATATCATCAATCACAATAAATTCAACCGGAAGATGAAGTGACTCAGCAATATATTCACCCCGGTCAAAAATATCTTCGTCATCTTCTTCATAATTCCAATGGATAACGAACTTTTTATTTTACAGTATTACCTGTGAAATTTGCTTCAAAACCAATGCCAATTTAATAATCAGGAAACGTGCCCTTAGACCCCTGAGCAGGCTGGGAAACCTGGCATCAAACCTCATCTCCCGGCTTCAGATAGAAGCCGATGGTATTCAGGGAGTCACTCTATTTTATTTCCTGCCAAATATTTTTCCCGATATTTTTCTTATCAAACCTCCGATTCTTTTTAAAATAGATTCTGTGGAAGTGCGACCGGCATTGACTCCGGTATTCTCATCCGCTCTGTTTTCATCTGTTGCAACAAGATGATTCGTGGCCTTTTGCTCTTTTACAAAATCGTTGCCTGATAATCCATTCTCAGCTTCTTGAAGAGGTGAGCCCGAAGATGGGTTTATTATGAAATTTTCAGTGTCAACTTCAGTCAGAGCTCTCACTGACTCCATGAAACCTTCAAGCATAACTTCGTCCTTTCCTTCATCCTCAATTACCCCGGTAAAAACAGATTTCTTAAAACCAAGTAAATACAATATCCTGTGTTCAATTGAGCCTTTTGAAATAAAATTGAACACGTTAATATGTTTTTTTTGTCCCAGCCTGTATATTCTGCCGATTCTTTGTTCCAAAACTGCAGGATTCCAGGGCAGGTCAATATTTATCAATATGTTTGCATTCTGGAGGTTTACCCCGACTCCTCCGGCATCGGTGGAAAGAAATATTTTCACATCCGGATTTTTGTGAAATCTTTCAATTATTTCTTTTCGCTGAATTGCAGGAATGTCTCCATTAAGATACTCATAGGCTAAGCCCTTCCCCTTAAGCTCTTTTATCAGAAGGTCAAACATTCGTTTCCACTGACTAAAAATAACCAGCTTGTTCTCGGGGTTTTCGGTTAATTCTTCAATGATACCTGAGATTTCTTTGATTTTATTTCCATGGTTTGTTTTCGGATTCAGAATATAGGTTGAATCACAAACCATCCGCATACAATTCAGGTATGATAATAGCTTTTGTCTTTCTTCTTCACTAAGATGTTTAGTTCGTATCCATTTACTGATTAATTGGGATACATGATCGTAGTAACTGTTATGATCAGTAATTTGCTCCGGGGTCATCTCCACGAAAAAGTTCTTATCAATTCTGTCGGGCAACTGGTCGGCAATCTCTTTTTTAGTCCTTCTGATCAATATCCCTTCCAGTGTTTTGTTAATATTTCTGAGGTTCCTGTAACCGGTGAGTTTGCCATTCATCAAGACTCATGGAGGATGGCTTATATGAGAATGGAACTTTCTCCTTTTTCAATGACTTTTGCATAACACCTGTTTTGTACAAAGGAATTAATAAGAGATTAATTTGACAACAATAATCCTTTATCTGATCAGATTTATTATAAGGTCATAAATTTTTGATTGAAGCTTCTTCAGATAAGGAAAGAGATCTGCTACAGCCTGCGCCTGCGTTGTTATTTCGGGCAGGCTGAAGTAGAACTCTCCGGAATAAAGGTTAAACTCTTCTTTTGCAGGCGAACAAGGAGTGGAGACTGGACAGGGCTTATGACCACCAATACCAAACTTAATTTTTTTGAAGCCTATCATATATACTCAATAAGATGGTCCATCGAAGTATTATTCAAGGAGGCAAAGAGCCTTCTTGGCCTGGGGAAATCCCATGCCAGGGATTTTGCCTCCCAGATTGCCAGCATCTCCATTACAGTACTACAGTACAACATTCTGGGAACAGTTAAGCGCTTTAAATCTTATGAAACCCACATGATTGAATTCAAACACAAACACGTAATGAATATAATTTTCACTTATGTGGTTCCATCCGACCTTTAAAATAAATTATATTCGGATGAAACAATTGGAGGACTTTTCCATGAAGCCACCGATGGAGTTATACAGCTCTCGGTAACAGACCGCATCTGGGGAATCCTTCAGGAACTGGTCATGATCATAGCTGAAGCATTCCAGATTGACGATGAAAGAGTCATGGATACCCTCATCAACCGGAGTGAAACCTTTAAGCATTTTATAAATCTTGATAAACTTGAACTCAAGGAAGCGGCCTAAAAGCACTTGCGAAACTTAAATTATATACTTTATCTAGCAGCACAAAAGTATTACAAAAGACTTTTTGGTTTCAATAAAGAAAGCCAGTCCCCAATGATCTGTTTGAACCTTAGATATTGGGAAAAGAGAAAAAGAGCATGGATTTTGTTTTTGTTTCCGTAATGCATTATATTTAATGCATAATGGAAATACAATGAATTTTATCGAATTCAAAAACAAGTTTTTACCCTTGGCCTGCTTTACAACAAACCAGGTGTACGCATCATATCCGGAGTTTAACAGAAACAATCTGGTACACTGGGTAAGAAAGGGTTATCTGATCAGGCTTCGGCAGAGTTTCTATGCTTTCCCTGAATACAAGGAATCGAAAAACTTTACCCTGTATTTTGCTAACATTATATACAAGCCCTCTTACATATCATTACAAGCTGCTTTGTCATTCTATGGAATTATCCCCGAGGCTGTACCTGAAATAACAAGCGTGACAACTTTAAAGACAAAAACATTCAGCAATGATTTCGGTGAGTATTCATATAAAAATATCAAGCCTGATTTGATGTTTGGATATGATCTGAAGGAGATGGAAGGAGGCAGACGGATCATGTTTGCCACGCCTGAAAAAGCATTAGCAGACCTGCTCTATCTATATCCATTTTATAATACAGAACGTGAACTTGAAGAATTGCGTCTGGATGAATCGTATATGGAGGATGACTTAAATACGGACAGATTAATGGAATATTCATATCGTATTGGCAGCAAAGCACTCATTAATCGCATTGATATGCTAAGAAAAGTATATAACCTTTAGTAATAATTATATGGTAAACCTGAACTTAATAAAGAATTATTTCCCTGAGCAGATCAGGAATAATCCACTTCTCGATAAAAGCATGATGCAGGAATATATTCAATTGTCAATTCTCGACTACCTGTCCACAACACAATATATCCGCAAACTCATATTCATTGGCGGAACCAACCTCCGCCTTGTTAAGGGAATAGACAGATTCTCAGAAGATCTGGATTTTGACTGTAAAGAGATGGGCAAAGAGGAGTTTATGAAAATGAGCGATGATGTCATGCATTTTCTTATTAGAAATGGATATAAAGTAGAATCCAGAGATAAAAACAGTTCTAAGCGGACAGCATTCAGAAGAAATATTTACTTTCCTGAGTTTCTGTTTGATCTTGGACTTTCGGGACACAGGGATGAAAGATTCCTGATAAAAATAGAAGCTCAGGATCAGGGAGTAAGATACACACCAGAAGTAAAAAACATAAAAGGGTGTGGTTTTTACTTTCCATTCCCTGTACCTCCTGATCCTGTTCTGTGTGCAATGAAAGTGACAGCTCTTTTGGAAAGAGGAAAGGGGCGTGATTTTTATGACGTGATGTTCCTTCTGGGTTTGACAAAACCTGATTATGACTTCCTTGTAAAGAGAATCGGAATAAAGAATGCAGCGGAGTTAAAAATCGAAATTAAAAAGAGCCTAAAGAGTATTAACCTGAAAACCAAAACAAAAGATTTTGAACATTTACTGTTCAATAAGGAAAAAAATAAACGTATACTCAAATTTGAAGAATTTCTTGAAGAGGCTATTTTATAGGAATAGTGAAACAGGTATCAGAAATGATCAATGGCGGAATCTGTGATAATAAGGGCGTATAAAGATGGATTGCGGTAGAGGGATTTCCATTAAAGATCTCAGGAAATCAAATTACAATAAAAAAGCAGGATCAATAATCCGGGCAGTTTGTGTATATTGACAGATAACATATTAATATATAATTGATTGCTCTAACGGTTTTTAATATCATCAATCACAATAAATCCAACCGGGAGATGAAGTGACTCAGCAATATATTCACCCCGGTCAAAAATATCTTCGTCATCTTCTTCATAATTCCAATGGATAACGAACTTTTTATTTTACAGTATTACCTGTGAAATTTGCTTCAAAACCAATGCCAATATAATAATCAGGAAACGTGCCCTTAGACCCCTGAGCAGGCTGGGAAGCCTGGCAGGCGTTTTGTGGCAAATAGGGAGAAGAAAAGTGAAGTTTAAAGATGTAAAACTTCGATGAAGACCTGCTACCCCAGGCACACTGATTGGAATACTACCTGTTTATTTTAAAGAACTTGTCAGGGAAATAAATCCTGTTAAACTTGATACTAAGAGAAAAGGAACTGCACCGCAAGCACCGAGGTACACTACTTATAAAAAGTTAATGAAGGGAAAGGTATTGTCGGATGTGTTTTAGGTATACCTTGCGTATAACTATAGGAAAATTTATTGACTCATTTCGAATACCGCATATGTGGTATTAGACAATCCCTCTAAATTGTATATATGTTGGCGTGTCAGATTTAGTCTTGACTAATTCAATTTATTTACAGGGGAAGCACCTGTTTTCTAATCGCAGTCATTCCTTAAACCGAGGGTGCCGGCAATATCTTCCCACGATATTGCTGTTAAGCTGCCATCATTGTGTACCGGGTAATAGGCTCCGTACATGAAGTTGCCGAATGCTTTTTGCGTAATTGCCGTGCCATCGGTGTTGCGGGTAATCTCACCGCTAAAACCACCAATGTATTCCAGGGTTTTGCGGTCAAACACCTGAAAGGTATTGTTTATTTTGCCCTGATCAACAATAAGATAATATCCCGAGCTGTCAGCTTCACATTCCCATACAACAATGCCTTCGGGTTCATAGAAAAAATAGTTATGAGGGATGATTTGTCCTGTAAACCGTCCATCGGTATCATAAATCTTTATATTGCAGTGATCTTCATGTTCATCGGCTATCAGCAGCCTGTTATAAATCCTGTCAACAAGGATGGATTCTACCTTATACAGAACACCTTCACCCGAAGTATCGCCAAAAGCTTTGATATGCTCAGCGGTCACACGGTTGTTTTCAACAGTAAATACAAAGTGATGTACCCTTCGGTCCAGGCTGTCAGCCGGTGGTGTTTCTTCCTCCGGCGTTTCATAATTGTCGGTAACATAAATATGGTATTTACCTTCAAACCTGTCAATGGTGATGCCGTAGGGTAAGCGTAAAACTGTTTCGCCGAAAACCCCCAGGGGTTTGAATTCTGGCAATATGAAAACCTGTACCCTGTGGTTGTCTCTTTCAATAACCACAGCATAATCGTCTATCACGGCAATGCCGTTTGGCCGGCTAAGTTCTCCCAAACCAGTTCCAATACTACCGAAGCGGCCAATTTTCTCTCCATTTGCTGCATCATATACAATAATAGCGTTACCTTCTTTTGCTGTTGCCAGCAGCCAGTTCTGCCCTTCCCCGCCATGCCACAACGCCGGACTGTCAACATTGTCGCTTTCATCGCGCAGGGTTGTGAATGACTCTTTTATTATAGCAACTTCAGGAAGTATTGATTTCGATTTGTTGCTGTGACCATGCATCTCAACCTTTGAGGTTTTAACATTACATGCTGGAAAAAGAATGCATGACAGAATAAAAAGGCACCCAGTTTTTTTTAATATCTTTTGTGATAAATGCATTATAAATCGATTTTTAATCCAAACTGGAAACGCACGTTATAGTATTCAGCCTGCATTACCCGTGAGCTTATGCCCTGGTAGTATCTCAACGGCTGGTTTAACAGGTTGTTTGCTTCGGCATACACTTTGATTTTCGGGGTAATTGAAAAGTTGGCGTTCATATCAAGGTGTATTGCCTTATCATAGTACCTGTCATAAAATGCCTCTTCACCAAATTCATCAACATAAGCTGATGAGTAGTTAACAGAGGTTCTGAATGAAAAGCGTTTGCTATCGTATGATAAGGAACCATTCAAGGTATGGTTTGCCGTACCGGGGAGCGGGATATCGTCGTTTTCGCGGCCTTCGATACGGAAATCGCTTACAGAGCTTGTTGTAAAAGTGTAATTGGCATACAATCCAAAACCTTTCAGGAAACCGGGCAGGAAATCAAGCTGTCGCTGCGCTGCCAGTTCAATCCCAAATATTTCAGCATTCCCTCCATTGACAGGCTGACTGTATGTATCCCAGGTTGTTCCTTCGAACAGATAGTCTTCTCGTGTTTCTGTCACTATAAAATCCTTTATATCCTTATAAAAAACGTCGGCAGACAAAATACCGATTGTTTTAAAGTATTTCTCAAACGAGAGGTCGAAATTCATTGATGTAGTAGGGGTTAATCCGGGGTTCCCTATGGCTATTTCGTTGTCGTCCCTGGTTATTTCCCTGTAAGGAACCAGTGAATAATAGTTTGGCCTGGC
Organism: Bacteroidales bacterium; assembly: GCA_040769065.1. Taxonomy (GTDB): domain Bacteria; phylum Bacteroidota; class Bacteroidia; order Bacteroidales; family VadinHA17; genus LD21. The sequence continues at coordinate 1,730,561 of JAXGLU010000001.1, read as the reverse complement.
CAGGGTATTTGTCCAGGCAGCCCTTAATATCGAAGTTTTGCTAAAATCGTATTTAAGGTGCAGGCCGGGAAGAATATTTATATAGGAATCGGAGACAATGGGGGTAAGTGTGTTTTCATCCGCATCAGCATCATACTGGTTTCCCTGGTATTCCTGTGAGGTGTTTTCGATACGTACGCCGGCAATTATAAACAATTTAGGACCAAGATTCTGGTTTAGCATAACATATCCACCCGTAATATTCTCTGTTGCATTAAAATTTCCTGCTTCTCCTTCAGCACTTCTTTCTTCTTCAAACAGAGAAGAGTTGTTCAGATCAAGCCCTCCCAGGTATTCCCGTGAAACATTTTTGCCGGTTTTATAGTCGCCTGCCAGGAAGTTTTTCTTTGTATAGTCTTTCAGGTTACTCAGGGCAGCAGCATTAAAAGCATCTTCATCAAGCGGACTGTATTCGAACAGTTTGTTATCACGCATTTTCTCCTTAGCCTTGTATCGTACTCCCAGCTTAATGCTGTTTTTAAAGTTATTCTCAAGCAGCGGGATTGTAAAATTCAGCTTAAAGTTTTTATCGACATCTTTTGTAAACTGAAATTCTTCGGTGATTTCATCAAATTCATAGTCAGAACTGAAATCGGCGGCCGAAGCGGGAAACACACTTGTAATCCTTGGAGTTTTTTTATCTGAGAAATCAGTTAGAAAGGTCAGATCTTCCACTTCATATTTAATATATCTTTCATTAGGTCTTTCTTCTGAGGCTTTGCTGTATGATGCCGTCCAATCGGCCTGAATTCTGCCAAACTGGTGTTCGCCACCCACTGTGAAATTCATCATGCGCTGGTCTTCCAGGCGTGCATTTTTAATTTTATTATTTCCGCCTTTTGTTTCCTTTTTCATAACGCCCATCCACGAATCACTGTCTTCATCGTACTCAATATCTTTATAGATGGTTCTGTAACGGTTTTCCCAGTCGTTACGATGGTTGTATATACCATTGGCAAACAAGGTATGGTTTCCGTTAAGTTTATAATCAAGGCTCAGTGAATAACTTTGACGGATACGTTGTAGATAGTACTGCCGTATTTGGATTTCTTCCGCAAAGGCTGAGCCATCTTTGTTATTGTCATCCATATAATCCCACTCCGATTCAAAATTGTCACTTCCCAGCTGGTGATTATGGTAAGAGGCACTTGCAATTACGCCCAGCTTATTGTTGAAATAGCGGTCTCCAAGTATAACAGAGCCATTATATATTGGTTTTGAAGCAAGGAGATTATACCCGGATCCGAGTGTCATACTTACACGACGGTCGTATGGAGCAGAGCGTGATACCAGGTTAACCGAACCACCAATGGCATCAGCGTCCATATCGGGTGTAACGGCTTTGTTCACTTCGATTGCCTGGATCATGTCGGCAGGAACCAGGTCGAGCTGCACCGTCCGGTCTTCAGCTTCGGCAGAAGGGATCCGTTCACCGTTTACCATCACCGAGTTATATTGCGGTGCGGTCCCCCTTATGTTCCCGAAGCGTGCTTCGCCCTGGTCATACTGAACATTGATACCTGGAATTCTTTTAAGGGCATCACCGATATTGGCGTCGGGGAAGCGGCCCACCAGGTCGGATGATATAATATTGGTGATATTGCCCTTGTTCATTTGTGTATTTAAAGCTTTAGACTGCCCCTGTAACTGACCGGTTACAATTACTTCGGATAATTCAATGCCTGGTTTCAGTTTGAATTCAGCAACAGTTGTTTTACCGGGCTCGACTGTTACTTGTATTGTTTCGGGTGTATAACCGATGTATGTGGCAGCCAGTTCATAAGTTCCGGCCGGAACTCCGGTAATAGTATAATAACCGTAGCTGTCGCTGACTGCACCTTTGGAGATAGATTTTAGAGCTACAGCTGCACCAGGCATTGAAAGATTGTCGCTATCCAGGACTCTTCCTTTAATAATCCCGGATTGTTGCGCCTGAGAACATATTGCCAATACTGTCAGAAGTGTTGATAAGTAAAGCTTCAATTTTGTCATGATATTCATTTTGGAATTCATGACAAAACTACTTTCAGTATATTACAAAATATTTACGCAAATATTAAGGGTTTGTTACATTTTTACCGGCGGGCGGATCAGGGTCCCCTGCCCGGTCATAGCACACGTAAAAGAAGGTATCATGTTTCAGTTGACAAATAAAAAAGAGGGTGCCCCTTTTGAGACACCCTCCTGCAGAAGCTTTTTCTGTCAGAACTTAAATCCCAGTGAGACGTAAATATTTCTATTCTTAAATGACATGTCCTCTGTTTCTCGATAGATGTTTTTCAAGCCCATATCCATGCCAACTTTTGCCTCGAATTTATGTAATTCGTAACCGACAGCCATACCGGCACCGAAATCAAACGGGGTAAGCAACCCATCTTCTTTAAAAAGGACGAAATATTCATCTGCAACTGTTTGCAGGTTTTTTGTCATTTCATCAAGGTATCTTTTCATCTCTGTTTTAGTGTCCGCTTCTATATTTCCTGTTGTTTTGAGTGTGTAGTTCACCTTTAGTGCATCCGTTACGCCGTATGCTATATAAGGTCCGGCTGAGATGGTTAAACGCGAAGCCGTGCCTAATGGTAATTTGAAGACGGCATGCAGCGGCATCTCAAGATATCCCAGCTTGGGAGTTGCGAAGACCTTGTAGTTATAATGACCCTCTTCGATATCGCCTTCGTCATCATCAAACATAAACTTGCTTCCCTTTTCACTGTAGAGAATAGCAGTTTGTATGCCCAGGCTGGACGAGAACATATATTCGGCAATTAATCCTCCATGGAACCCGATTTTTTCATCTCTTATCTCCTTGAAATCTTCGTCATCCGTGATAATGTTGGAGAGGTTACCTCCAGCCCTGAAGCCTGCTTTAAATTGCGCGTTCGTGACAGTTGCCGCCGCTAAAAAAATAAGGGTGATGATTAGTTTTGAAATTGTTTTCATTGTCAGATTTTTTTTTGTGAATTATTTGCTTTTATGTAATGTTAAAAAAATGAGAGGGTTTTCGTACTATCTTAATGGTTTGTTCATGAGCCACGATATATCCTTCGTTTCTTAACAACGTAAAAAAGTCGGTTTTATTTACAATTAGAATTTATCTGGTACTTTTAACAGAGTTTCACGGGGGATATGGGCTAGTTATTGCATCAGACCATTTTTATAAAAATGGCTGCCATTTTCCCTGAAAATGTTCTAGGTTTTTTACATGTCCGTTGCATGCAATGCAGTCTGGCAAGCTGAATTTCTTCCATCACCGCCTGGGTATAAACGGCAGTTCGCCGGGGAGACCTGTGAACAAATCATCACGGGCACTTCGTCTGTTAAATGATTTATAACAATCTGCTATTTTCCAACAGGGGTGGATAATCTATTCAAACCCGGTCAGGAGCATCCTGTTTGTCAATTTGCCTTTTGCATCGTATGTTTCCGATTTCACCACGCCCATACCTTTGCCCATCCATGTGATACCTGTGGCCTGCTGCAGCCCGATAAGCGGATAATCAGCTTCTATGGTCTGGACAATCTTAAAGCAAACGAATTTTCCAACGGGTGTGTCCACGTTTTCTGCACGTACTGCCCGGCGGTTGAAAATATTGAAAACCACTGGTGGCAAATCCGCGGCATCGCTCCCATCACTTATTCTCATTTTAAATGTTGCTTCCGCATCAGGCAGTATCTGGCCGGGTGTAAGTCTGGCAGGGATAATCATATCATTGCCGGATATATTTGCTTCTATTTCAGCATTCTCCAACCCTTGCACCGGCATCATTTCAAGCAGGTTCACGTAAATATTTCCGTTATTGTATCGTAATGAAACAGTGGCCGAGTTTTGCACTTTGCCCTTGTCATCAGTCTGCGTGCCGGATACTACCGCTTCCACACTGTTGCTTGATCGTGTTATATTTGTGATTTCCTGTTTATTATATCCCTGTACTTTGCCGTTGCCGTTGTAAACCGTGTACTCTATTCTTGTACCTTTTTTCAGAGCGTAATAAGGCTCGTTATTGTCCCAGTCGGAAGTGTTTTCTGCCGGCTCGCCGGTATCGGGCGGCTCAACAACAGGGGTGCGCGAACCGGATTCTTTCTTGTTTTTTCGGGTACCTTCTTCAGTTTTATCAAAAGCATTATCCACAGCTTTGTCAACTTTCTCTTCCACTTTATTTTCCACCTTACGCTTGGCCGTTTCTTCAGCCACTTCTCCCAAACGTTTCAACCAACTTTGGGCTCCTGCGTCACTAATATTTCCAACTGCGAAAAGCAGCACCAGAATGAAAGTCAGTCTTGTTGTTTTCATGGTTGTCTGATCAATGTATTTTATATTATCTTATACTAAAAACAGGCTGATAAAGATATGTATTGTCCTGAAACAGGTTGTAACTATTTGGTTTGATTTAATAAATCTAAAGTTACAATTTTTTCTTCTTAATGAGCAACCCTTTGTTTCGAAGTATAACATGTTGTATCGTGGCCACATTTAATACAGGATCTGTCAAGGCCCAGGCTTGATCAGGTTTCCATGTTCAAGCCCCTTAGGATGATTTAAAAAGTGACAATCTGTTTCATTACGATTCAAACATAGCACGATGCAGCTATCAGGTTTTACAAATCATTACATTATCAGCCATCTGGTAATCGTTTTGAAATGGATTAACAATTTGTGTTGATAATTTTGCCCATACTTGAGACCACGAAGGCCGGTTGTTAAGAGAAATAAAGACTATTTTTGGTGGCAAACCAATCAAAACATAGTAGCATAAAATGGCACAACAGTATTTAGATCATTCAAAAGCAATTCTGACATCTGAACGTTCAAATTTCAAGGGAGGCAGTAAAGGTTCAGGGATTATCTCGTTATTCGGATATCAGAATGAATATGACCTGAGAAAAGGGTACCCCCTGCTGACTACGAAAAAGATGTTCACCGCATCTATGTTCCATGAAACAATATGGTTCCTGAGAGGGGATACAAACATAAAGTATCTAGAAGACAATAACAGCCCTATCTGGAGGCCTGATGCATTTCAGGCCAATCTTCCAGGAATGCAGAAGGAAGGAATTTTTCCTGAAGGCATTGTAAAGTATTCTGCCGACTGGGACAAGGCAATGCAGGAATATGGCCAGAGAGTGAAGGAAGATGCTGAGTTTGCAGACAGATGGGGAGATGCCGGACCTATTTACGGGAAACAGTGGAGGAGATGGGAATATTATGATCATGAAAAGGAAATGTTTGTTGAAATAGATCAGGTGGGGAAAATGATTGAAGGTCTGAAAAAGAATCCAACAGGGAAGAAACATATTGTTGATTCGTGGAATCCCGGAGATACCCCTAAAATGTCCTTGCCACCGTGCCATGTACTTTATCAGGCGACTGCAAATGAAGAAGGTGAACTGGAATTGCAGCTTTATCAGAGGAGTTGCGATCAATTCCTTGGGGTTCCTTTCAATATAGCAAGTTATGCTGCTCTTACCCAGGTAATTGCAAAAGGCGCCGGTATGGTTCCGAAAACATTTATTCACACTTTTGGCGATTCACATTTCTATTCCAGCATTGGAAAAAGAACACTGTGGCACAGGGAGAATTTCAAGGAGCTACAGAAGAGAGTAAGGAATGTATCGGCAAGGGAAGAGTATCTGGAGGTTGTTGAATGGATCAATAAAAATGCTCCCAGCGACGGAAATGAAGAAAAGTATGACCATGTAACTGCAATCCTTGAGCAAATGTCGAGAGAACCCAGACCTTTGCCTCAGTTGCGTATTGCAGACAAACCATTCGATAAGCTGACTGTTGATGATTTTGTTGTTGAAAACTATGATCCTCATCCCCCTATCAGGAGAAGTATGGCCGTCTGAACAATAGCTGCAGCGATTATATTTACTTCAGCAAATCCAACAGCCTCTTCTGTTTCTGCAAGGCCGGTATGAACAGATGATAAATCATCCGGCCTTGAAGTCATCCAATCAGACGCATTTTGTTTCCTTACAGCGCTCGCCTTCTCATAAGTAATATCCTTTGTATTCATATCGTTGTTGCCCGAAAGGTCAGAATACAAAGTCAGATGTCATTTTATGTGTTTCCCCTGACGGATACGTTTATTATTGATAGGCTGTTGATCATTTATTTTGTGGTACAAGTTCAAAAGTGTGGGTTGGTTTATAGTCCATTACCCATAAGAATGGGAACAAGACAAAGATTCCTCCAATAATTGCTCCAACATTAACTTCTTCATTTCGTTTGAGGACATAATTAAAATCCTCGTATCCTTCTGCTTTAATTTTTACAATGGTTGTTGTTCCAACAATTTTTGTATCGGAATATGTGTAAGGTGTATTCCCTACAAACTCATCATTTATGTATAGCTTCGCACCTGTAGGTGAAGTCTGAAACAAGGTGGTACTTGAACAGCCAGACAGCAGGATAGTTGTACTTAGGATGAGTGCAACGAATTTGATAGTTAGCTTTTTCATAGAAATGCGTTTTTGATTGTTATTATATTTATTCCGGACTTATTGACCACTCATTCCGGGTTATTGCTCCCTCTGCCGGAGGCAACAATTTCCAGGGGCGATCGTATTTAAAAATGCAATGAACGATTATAGATATAAAATTATACTTTTTTCTTTTTCCTTAATAAACCTGACAGATTAATAATATCCGGTGATAATCCGGAGCTATCCCACAACCGTAAGTTCTGTTTCAAATTTTTATCTTTACACCAGGGCAATTACACTAACAATATTTTGACGGTGAAGAAAATGAAAATCAACATTAAAATTCTTGGAGCCGGTTGCTCACGATGCAACGATCTGGCACAACATACCGCAGAAGCAGTTCGGGAGGGAGGATTTAGCGCTGATATTCAGAAAACAGGGGATATAACCGAGATTATGAAATATCATATATTATCAACTCCGGCTCTGGTTATTAATGAAAAAGTAGTTTCAAGCGGCAAGGTTCTTTCGAAAGGAGAGATAGCTGAAATTATCAGAAAGGAAATATCCGGATAAAGAATATTGATAATCTTTGAGACGATTAAAAACTTAATCAAATGCTCCGGATTTTGAAATATTTTCTCGCAGGGGTTATTTTGCTGGATATATCTTCCTGCAATCAGGCTCCCTCAGTTCAGCAACAGCCTGATACAAATGCTTTGCTCAGTGTTTATTTTTTTCATCTGACAGCCAGATGTGATGCCTGTAACGCAGTTGAGGAAAACACCAGAGAAGTGCTTGATAAATATTATAAAAGCCAGTTAGAAAACGGGACAATATCTTTTAAATCCATTAATATCGATAAAAGGGAGAACAGGGAAATTGTTAAAAAGTATCAGATAAGCTTTACAAGTCTTCTGCTTGTGCGGTCTGACGGAACATTCACCGATTTTACCAATACTTCATTGAATTATGCTTTTATGAATCCTTCCGGATTCAGAGAATTGCTGAAGGAAGAGATCGATAAACACATTGAATGAAATGCAACATCTGCAGGAACTGCTTAACAGCACTGAAGCGCCTCTTGTATATGCCTTTATACTGGGTCTCCTGACTGCCGTAAGCCCATGTCAGTTTGCCAGGAACATCACGGCAATCGGGTATATCAGCCGTGATATTCAGAACCCGGGAAAGGTATTTGTAAATGGTTTGTTTTACACTTTCGGTAATGCAGCAGGTTATTTATCAATCGGTATTATTCTCTTTCTTGGTGCCAGTACATTCAGTATTTCCAGGGCACTTATTTCAATCAGTAATATCCTGATTGGAATTGTACTTCTGGCAGGAGGAATTTTAATGCTTGACATTATTAAGATCAGGTTTCCGGAGGGAAACAGGCTAATAAGCTGGATACAGGAAAGACGGTTCAGAGGGAACAGATCCGATTCTGCCCTGCTTGGTTTTATTTTATCCCTGTCATTTTGTCCATATAATGCAGCTTTGTTTTTTGGTATGCTGATACCAATGACGATTTCAAGTATCAAAGGATTATATCTTCCGGTAGTATATTCCATAACAACCGGTCTGCCTGTCGCTATAATTGCTTACTTTCTGGCTTTCAGTGTTTCAGGCATCGGGACTTTTTACAACAAGATCAGGATTTTCCAGGTGTGGTTCAACAGGATTGTCGCAGTTGTTTTTATAATAACCGGGGCATATTACATATATCTCTTTCTGTTTCAGTATTTTTTCAATGGCTGATGGGTACCGGGCATTAACAAGCAAAGTTACATTTACCACTCTTCAGCCAAAGGGATTAGCTTAAATGCGTCCATTGATTTGCCATAAGATTCTCTTTTTAAAGGCTTATCCGGCGGGAAATAAAACATAATCAAGGATAAAGTATGAGCTTAGTATTTTATATATCCTGAAAACCCGGCTGACTCGATCATATACCGGCAATCTGCAGTAGTAATTTCATTGCTTTGTCTCCACAATGCTGTGGTAAATCCATCCGTGGTCTCATGTGAGTTTTCCTGATTTAGCTTTTTTACCGGCTCTCCGGCTTCCGGGAAAAATGCATTGGCTCCTGATAACAGGGCTACAACGTTGGATACGTTTACGGAAACGCTTTTCTGGTTTTTATTGTTTTGAGTGGCAAGGGCTATTACTGCTACGATTTGTGACAGACGGGCCAGAGAAATAATACCTTTTGAATACAAAGGCGATCCCGGTACCGGAAACCTTTGCTGAGCTCCATGCTGAACACAGGGCATATCAACACCCAGCCATATCTGATCGGCTAATTCTTCAGGTGTATGTTCTGGACCAATGGGCTCACACTGGGTATACCAGTCCATGCCTGCTTCAATTATTATCTCGATGGTCTTTATACGGCCGGCAGGTTTCATACATGAATCAATACCTTCTTTTAGCCTGCAGACATGATAGGCTCCCGAGACTCCGGCTTCCTTCAGTTCTTTTATCTGTTCAACTGAAATGTCTCCGACATTTGCCAGTATCATAAAATCTTTTGGCAGCGACTGTTTTAATGAATGACACATGTCCCTGAACCAGTCAAATCCGAATCTGTGCATAGTCATCAGGAATACTCCTGCAGCTCCACCTGCTATAAAGCCATCGCATCGTGATTTGATCTCATCAAATTCAAGCATTGAGGGTTTAATCTTTGTGAACGATTTGGCAAAAAAACAGAACGTGCAATCACCATCGCAGGGTTCCATATCTATTCCAATCTGTCCAAGCATAAGAGCCTTGTTATTGAATCTCTTTCGTGTGACTATGTTGGCTACAGCGCGCAGATGTGCAGCTTCAACGGAGTTTTCAGGCAGTTTAAGCAACTCAACCGCTTCTTTCCGTGTAATTGTTCTTCCGTATTCTACTTCTTTAAGCAGTTCATGTATTTTGTCAGACTTTTTTATCATAAGGGTCTTATAATTAAAGGGATTATTATTTTTAAAAGCGATAAAGAGTATTTTGTTTATTCATTTCTGATCGTATGAAAGGTTAAGTACAGCCTGATGAGCAATGATTTCCATATGTTTTGATATCGTTTAGCGAACCGTAACCTTAAACAGCGTATTATATTTCCTGAAAAATAATACTCAATAAATTTTCGCTAAAGTAAAGAAAAACTCCAGGAATCTGACTAATATATACGTCAAAAAGTAAAAAGCCGAATCAGTGACGAAAACTGAATGTTAACGGATATGGATTTCTTATTCAGAGTCATTATTTTCCAGATGGCCCATTTTTATGGATCTGAATTCACAGCAAAAATCATCGGGTAAAGTCATTTCTTTAGTCAATGCAGAAAGGATAGTTTTTAATTCTTTGATTTTCGCAAGATTCAGGCAATATACAGTTTTTCCTTCAACATTATGACCTTTAATAAGTTCTGCCTTTCTTAGTTCGTTTATATGCTGATTAATTGTAGTTCTGGACAGGGGAAACAGGTCAGATGAATCTCCCTGCAAACAGGTTCTTGTTTTGGCAAGGTGCAGTAATATCTGTATTCTGGCCGGATGCGACAAAGCTTTAAACAAATTAGCTTCCATCTGAAGCTTTTTTTCAAAAAGGTCTGTTTTTGCGAATGCCATCTTTGTGTTTTTTGCAAAAGTATAAGATAAAGTTTAATATGAAAAGTCAGGGGTGCCATCAGAATAAAGCAATGTGTCTTAAAAGTTTGTGAAGGGCAGGGCTTCTGGAAGACACGCTTTTTACAACACTATCGGTTTTCCCTATTAATTGTTGTTAGTTATATGTTTGTCCTGGTACGTAGGTATAGTGGCTATTCTGTATGTTTTGACTTGTGCGTCCGAATTTGCAGTTTGCAGATGTGCCAGTAAAAGTGTTAGAATCATATTCTTTCAATTTCTGTTACCTTCCATTTGTCGCCTGCATAAACTGCTATTGCATTTATTCTGCAATCATCAGTTATGTTGTGTTTCTCCAGAAGGTATTTTGGAACATAATAATCTCCAATAAATGCAAAATCAGGAAAGCTTTCGTCATAATTATAATCCTTGTATTTTACTTTCAATATTCCCTTGATATCTTTCCGTAAATTCGGATTTATTTCATCTGTTGGTTCAATGTTTAGGACTTTTACCCATAATTTTTTGTCTTTGTTTATTTTTGTGACGAATGAAATTTTGATAAAATCGCCTTCGTCTGGTCTTAAATTTGTTTCTGTGTATTTGACAATTCCTTGCAAGTTGGACGAAATCACAAAATGAAATAATTGCTTTTGCTCGTTCACTCCATCAACGACAGCAACTTGAGTTTGGAATTTTGAAATAACCAAACCTTTGTCGATTTTCTGAATCTTTCGTAGTTCAATTTTGTCTTCGTCTTTTGCTTTTTTAATGTATTTTTTTCCTGTTACAAAATCTCCAATCTGTAATTCACTTTTGATTTGAGGGAAAAAAACTTCTTTGTTGTCTGTTGTAATTGCGTGAATAATATTTTTTTCTTTATTTATATAATCAACAATGGCAAATGTATCTTCTAAAATTTCCCAATGTTTCTTATCTGATTCTCCAGCAATAAGTGGAATATATTTGTATTCAGTAATGATGTCTTTCCCATACCAAGAAAATTTATTTTCAACTTCTTTTTTTATTTCTTGCTTATGAAGTTTGAACTTGAAAATTTGCCCTAACTCCGATCTTTTTAAAACTTCAAAACGATTTTTATGTATTGCAAATTCTATTGTTTTTCCGTCAGTAAAAATCAGACGTTCTTTTTCTTTGTCGTCTTTCCATTTATCAACTAATACAACTTCTGTCCAATCAAAATCAACATAAGCGAAGTTTTCAGCTATAGGAATGTATTTTTTGTATAGATCTCCATTGTCTTTTAAACTTTGTTTAACTAAACTCGCTTTTTTATGTAGTTCGTCAAAAACTGATGACAATTTCCAACCTTTTATTCCTCTATGTTTTTTGTATGCTTCAAGTTCTACGAGTGCATTCTCTAATAGGTTTTCTTCAATTAACGCTTTTGCTAAATTTAAATGGATGTCACCTAAAAAGTCTTCGTTTTTTTCTAGACTCAAAGCTTTTGACAACATTCCTATTTTTAAAGAATTATCGGAAGCGATACAGTCTGAAAACTCTTGCCAGACGTAATATTTATCATTAAGTTCCAAAACAAGTCGCTTGTATATTTTGATTGCTAATTCCAGTTCATTATTCTTGAAATGCAGCAATGCTTTTTCTCTCAATAAAAATTCATCATCTGAAAATAATTTGATTGCTTTTTCATAAGGTTGAAGCAGCCAAGATATATTTTGTTCAGATGTTTGAGTTTTTAGAATCTCGAAGGTCTTTTTAAGTGCTTTTATTGCTAATGGCTTGTATGTGTGTTCGCCTTTTTTTGTTTCTTTCCAATCGTCAACTCTTAAATTTTCCGGATTCCAATTTTTGAAAAAGTTGAGAAAACGCCATTCATCTTTTTCTTTCATAAATCTTTCAGCAAGATTTAGAATTTCTGAATGCCATTCTGATTGTCCGTATTTGGAATAATTGTTATTGTATTGTTCAAACAAATTCCATAATTCAGATAGTTTATTTTCCTTGTGAGCATTGAAAATGTTCCAAAAAATGGCTTCTCTGAAAAAATCTAAAACAGTTTCTTTGTTAAGGGCAATTTTGCTTAATAATTCTTCTATATTTATTTCGGAGTTTGAGTTTGCAAACTCTCTGCAAATGCGTGAAATTAGCGAAGGAATATCTTTTCCGTCTTTATGTCCATCGTGCAAATCTTCGTAGCGAAGATTGTCTGGATTCCACAAAAGAAAAAAATCGTAAAGTTTAAAGTTGCTGTGTGTTTTTGAATAGTTTAAAGCATAATTTAAAATCATAGAATGAAGCATTGATGGTCTTTCATTCTTTAAGTTCATATAATCTCTAAAAAAATTACTTATTTCAACCGATGTAAGATTATTTTCTTCTGCTTTAATGTATCTGTAAATTACCCAACCGTAGTTTTCGTGATGTAGCTCTGTAAGTCTATTTTGAGAAATTAGATTTTTAAAAATTGTTAATGCTTCTTTATTATTTCCGTTTTTGCTTAGTTGTTCTGCTTTTTGAATTTCAAAATAGTTTGTGTCAATCTTCGGACGAAGAAGGTTCTTTTGATTATTAATTATATCGTCTTCTTCGCCTTGAAAATCTATTGTATTGAGTTCTTTAAAATAAAGCACTGCTTGGTTTAAGTTTCTATTTGCTATATAACTTTTACACAAATCAATGAGAACCCAAGCAAGTGCTTTTTGGTTCCATTCGTCATATGGTTCTTCCAAATACAAATTTCTTGCAATTCCTAATGCCCTGTTTAATTTATTCAGTTTGTCAACACCTGATAAACCTTTAGCTTGATTTCGTAATTCAAAAACGGTTTTAGAATCCATTTCAAGATACTTTTTCTAACAAGAGTTCCACTAGTGTTATGTCGCCTGGTACATATTGCATGAAGTATAATAATTTTAATATTGTCACATACACTTTGTTATGGCATCGTGCTTCTTTTCCGTTAGTTCGCTCATATCCCGGTTCAGTTGAGCGTTGAGGCAGACATACTCCAAGCCTTGGTTTTTTGAATTGCTTGGCAATGTGTGGGGAGGCGAGTGTAGATTATCTGACTTCTATTGCTTTCCATCTCCATTCATTTTTCTTTTTGTTGAATGAAAGTATCGCTCTCCCATTAACAGTCTGTCCATCAGTTAGCTTACTTTTTTCTATAGTTTTGGCATCAACAAAGATGTCCTTAATGAAGCCAAAGTTATGTGGAGGAAATACCTGTATTCTTCCTTCAAAATCCTTTATTGCGTCTGATGGTATGTCAGAGTCGGTCTTTTTTGCGGTCAGAATCTTATAAAGACCATTTTGACCGTCTCCATTAAAGCGTACTTTTAAAAGGTCACCAATTTGTGGTTTAGTCAAATTGTTTGAGTAATTGAAGAATCCAAATTTTTTCTTGTCCTTCACAAAATACAACATACTCTTGTTTTCGTTCACAAACTCAACTACAATTAATTCTTCGGGTATGTCCTGAAACAATATTTCCTCTGCCTGTCTGATGTGACTTGAATACAATTCTGAGTTGTCTTTTTTTGAAGTGGCAGATTTATACCATTCCTGTTCTGTCCATTGCACTATCTGGACGGGGATTTTCCATTCATGTTTTTCTCGTGTTGCAATAACTTTTTGGATTTCAGTTTTGGCTTCATCATACATTCTCTTATCAATGAGAAGTTCAGCAAAAGCCTGTCTCAATTTAACCAAAAAGCCTTCTTGTGTATTTAGACTCAATGCCTTACAATAACAAGCAAGCTGAATATCTTTGTCTTTCGAAAATATTTCTGCCATCAATTCCCAAACCCAGAAGTCATTTCGTTTTTGTTTCGCAAAAGGCAAAAATGCAGACAGAACATTGTCATCAGTTCCCAATGCCAAAAGGAGTTTTGCTTTAAGATAGGGCGGGTATTGATAATCCGGATGTTTCTCAATCAAAGAATCTAATTTTGATAAAAATGATTGGATCTTTTCCTTGTCAACAACTCTTTGCTGTCCAAAAGTATCCAAAGGCTCTCCTAGTTTTTTGGAATAAGCAATGTATGCCTGTTCAGCAAGAGACATCATTTTTTTGCCTTTGAACTCTTCTTCTAAGTAGTCTTCGGAACGTAGGTTCTCGAAATTCCACCATTCGGCAAAAGTCAGATAATTTGACCAATTTTGATAGCCTTTATGAAAGGCTTTATATATAAATGAGTATGACTCAGATGGTTTGGTAAAATGAAAATCCCTGATAATTTCAAACAATTCATTGATTTTGCCATAATCAACATGTTCTGTTTTCTGTAAACTAAAAACCAAACTACCGATTTGCCACGCACAATTGTCAAACACCATTTTTTCATCTTCTGGCAGTTGCAGATCTTTAATCCTGATCAGATTTTCCTTGAATTCTTCAAATGATTCAGGTTGAGCGTTTCTTTTAAGATAATCATAATACACCCATGCAGCAGCCCGCTTATTCCAAATATTGTTTGGCTCTGTTTCCAAAGCTTGATTTGCCATTTGCAAAGCTTCATCAAGCTTTCCCGCTTGCCGTAGTCCTTTGATTTCCTTAAATGACATAATCAGCTTTTTTAAGGTTATTTACAATGGACTTGATTTTGAACAGAAGTTCGGGGCTGTCGCATTTCTTTACCAATGGCAACACTCTGCCAAAAAAACCGGAATTATCATATTCAAAATCAATCACGCAAGACCTGCCATTTTTTTCAATAGTATATCTTTCACGGTATTCAAAATGCTGAATGTTGGTTATTTTTTCATCATCCGATAATCCTTTGCTGATATGATCGAGTAGATTTTTTAAGAATGGTTTTCCTTCTTCAATTGCTATATCAAATTCAATTTGCGTTAAAATACCCTCTACATTATTTCTATTGACTGTAATATCTGTAGTGTCTTTAAGAATTTTCGTGATGGTCTCAAATAACTCATCAGAATTAGTTTGTGTAGGTAGCTTTTGAAAACTGTTTTTAAAAACATTCTTTCTGTTAACCCAATATTTGAATGCAGCTGTTTGCCCTTCTCTTTTAAAAATATAGCGGATTTCATAATCGCCTACTTTTTGCCAAGCGTGAATATCTATATATTGCTTTCGGAGATGATACCATCTATGAATAAAATGATCTTGTATAGTTAGTGGCTCATCAGCCAGGCCAAATTTTTCCAATTCCGGTAAAGCCTCATAGATGTTAATTTCAATTGTTGGATTAGATTGACCTGTCAACTCATTGAATGCTTGTTGAGCACTTTCATCAATAAAATCCATGCCTGAAAAGGATGAGAAATATGGCGGATTTATACAGAACAGTTTCCTGGATGCTCTTGTAACTGCGGTGTATGCCCAACGATAAAACATTTTATTGGTTCTGCCATTCGTTGACTGATCGTCAGTATAAAAATTGAATTTATCATTTGTTCCATAGTCCCAAAAAACAAATGCATTTGCCCATTCACCACCTTGGGCTTTGTGGCAGGTTACTGCATAACCGTATTTCAAAAGTATGCAATTGAAGTACTTATCTTTGGTAATGGCATCTTTAAACTCCTCCGTACCCTCTCTAAGTTTGGGATTCCTGTTTTTGAAATCTATATACAGGGCTCTTTGTTCTTCAGATTTTAGGTAGTTGTCTCCGTATAGATAGTTTTCTAAAATAAATCCGCTTACGGTTTTAGGCTGATTGTTTTCATCAGGTAAAACAAGGCTTATGCTTCGCCATGTTAGTCTGACGCTTTGGGTGTTACCTTCTTTAACGCGGAACCTAACCTCTCTACTTTCAACTGAGGGGCTTGCTTCTGAAACAACTGCAAATTCCCCGTTCATGATACCTAAACGGTAATTGTTTCCTCCTATAATTATAATGTCAGATGTCTGAATGGGTAAATCATCTCCAAATTTATCTTTACGGATATCTATATTTAAATCAAGTGCTGTCTTGTTTTTGTAGCAGATGATGATTTTTTGTTCTTGCTGTGACTTATATGTTTCCAGGTAATCATGATATGCCGGATTGAAAATGTCCGCATTATTTTCTCTCAAATCAAAATCATTGAAGTAGCCTGAAGTCAGGCACTGTCTGATTTTAGTGGCAGATATTAAAATACCATTGTTGGCATCGTGACGTTTCACTTCCTTCATTTCAGCTTGCGAAACGGAAATATTGTACGTCTCTCTCAAATACTGCGGGTCAAGTGCAGGGGAGAATTCCATGCCAATAGGTGGCAACTGTGCTGGATCGCCTATGAAAATTAGTTTGCTGGTAGTAGTAGCTTCTTGAATTCTTCCATAAACCATCAGGTCTTGCAACAAATAACCGGTACCAAACCTGAAAAATTCACCTTGGCTCAAGATGTTGCTTACCATTGATGCTTCATCCACTATCAGAACTGAATCATGTACCTCGGGATTATTTCTGATTTTGTAATAGTACAGAAAGGAAACATTTTTTTCATTCTCACCTTGTTTGATTTCCTGCAATTCCTCAAAACTGTAAATACCTTTGTGAATGGTGGTAGATTCAAAGCCGGTTTTTTGATTGATAACTTTTGCTGCTCTACCGGTTGGAGCCATTAATTGGTACTTCTTCTCCAGAGATTTCAGATACTCAACAAAACCCTTTAACAAAGTTGTTTTACCACTGCCTGCATATCCCTGTAGTACAAACACCCGCCCATCACTTTCTAAAAATACCTGAAGCTTTTCTAACGCATTGCGTTGGTCGTTGTTGAGATTGATATGCCGGAAATGGTCAAAAATTTTCATTGTTTCATTTCTTTGATGCAAAGATGAATTGTATGTGTGCAGTGGTTGTGCATATTTGTTTATTGTCGTATCATTTTAATTATCTCTAACACTTTTTTAATATTCTCACTGCTTGCTTTTCTTTTAGAGCCTTCATGTGCAATCTTGTTTCTTAAATCATTTAAATTTCCAAAAAGTTTTAAAAAATTATCGTCCTTCTTATATTTAAATTTTAAAAGGCATGAAGCTTTATACAAGTTAGTTGGTCGTACTTGTCCAGTTTTTTGTTCTTCACCCGTAGAAAAATAATCTCCATTTATGCTGTCTTTGTTAAAGGTAAGTTTCCATGTTTCATTTTTTCTAAGAGTTTTAATCATATAACATTTCTTACCCTCCAGTTTAATGGAATTATCTTTGTGATCGTATTCCTGATTTGCATATAATTCAATAATTTGGAATAAAGTAAGATAACCGAAATCAAGCAGCTCTTGTTTTACCAGGCTCCAAGCTATGTCTAACATAGAATTTGATTCCTGAATAAACTTGTCTTTTTGATTTTTATTCTCCTCAACAGCAGATTTCCAAATTTTATAAATATCTCTCAAATAGCATCTTTTGAAGCATTTATGAACATCACTTTTAAAATTCTCATAATGCTTGTTTGTTTCATTAACTGAGTAATTAAATTCCGGTGATTCTTTAACATAATACGATGAAGCTCCCCTTTTTAATGCTGCATTTATATTCCAGATTTTATTTGATGCTGTTGAAACGATTATCTGGCATCCTTCATTTTCATTTAGAAATTCATCTATCAATTTATAACCAGAAAATTCGGTTGGTGGAATCATTTCATTGTCAATGTCCTCTATTTCTGGATTCAATCTCAGGTCAATTATTATTAGATCCCAGTCTTTACCTATATGAGATCGGCATTCTGTGAGAAATCCTTCAGAGTCATGAAAGAGTTTTGTCTCACTATTTTTGTATTTAGCACTGTTAATGCATACAAAGTTATTTCTTGCTCCTTTAAAGATATTTTTCATCAAATCTTCCCAACCTTCATCAGCCTGGTCATCAATAAAAAGAATTTTCTTACTATTACATTTAATAGGATTAAGGTCAATACGTTTCTCTTGTGTATAAGCATCATTATAACAAATAAGATATTTAGAATATAAAGTCTTTAGATGTTCTGAAATAGCATTATGTTTAAATATTTCATCTCTCAAACCTGTAACCTGAGCAAGTTTGAAACATCCCCATGCATTAGTAATACTATGTTTCCCTATACTTGCTTTAGGCAATATTTTAATTTTATTTAATACTTGTTTTTGATAATCTTTTAGTGGGCATGGTTCTGCATTTTTTACAGTTTTTATAATTTCTTCACTATCGAATGACGATAGATAAACTCCTTTCGTAAATAAGAGGTTTTGAGGATTGTTGTCAGTGTCAAAAGTATTTTTGACAATAATATTTTTAATACTAAAATCTGACAATAAAATAATCGGAGTTAACCTTTGTAATAAAGGAAGTTCATAGTTCAAGCGAATATGTAATGCCATTTTTAGTCCTTCTGTATTAATTGGATTATCAGTTGGAATCGAAATCGGGATAACTAATTTGCTTATAGTGTTATTCTTAAATAATTGTGTAGTCCAATCGTGCCAATCACTCTCATTCTCAAACGATGGCAAAGAAATAATTCTATTCTCATTCTCTGTGAATTCTAATTGTTTAGTAAGTTCTTTGAAAAACTGAGTATAATCAGACAGAATAAATACTTCTTTCATAGTTATATATTTTTATTAATTTCCTGAATAATTTCATTTTTTGAAAGTTGAGACCATCTTTCAATTGTTTTAGTTATATCTTGTTTTGGGTATAAAACATTCAATCCTTTTTTTATAGCAGAGTTTTTTTGAAATTCTTGAATTTTAACCATTCTAATTTGCAATAGCATATTTTGGATTATTGTTAATCTTTCTTTCTCCTTAAAATTATTCCCCCAAAATATGATTTTAGGTTCAAAAATGTTATTTTCTAAATGATAATCAAGAAATGGTTTTAGATTAGTATAGAACAAATCTTTATCAATTTTTTTGGTTTCATAATTTGTTTCCAGACCTCTACTAAATTCAATCCTTTGTATTAATGGTTGTCCTATTTTATTCAATAATGATTCACGATATTTTGTATTGTCTTCTATGTTTAATGGTAATCCAGAATTATTATAAAGCTGTAAAGTTTTATGGTTACAAAAAACTTTACAGCTTGGCAATAAGCTTATAATTTGAGATATCTCGGTTGTTTTTACAATAGAAAAGACCTTACAGATTGCTTGATATCGCTCTCCTTTGAGGTATTCTATATCATGATATTTATGCCTATCAATAAAAGTGTCATCAATAATTATTACCATAATTTAATAAAATTTTAAAATATGCGAGAATCCTTCAACATCTTCTGATTCTATATCAATTGTTTGATTCTTTTCAACTATTTCTTTATAATCGGTGTAATTGTCTGTTAAGAATATTCTCTTTTTTATTCCATCAGGAAATTTTGCATTTATTTCGTAATTGCAAAGACCCCATAGGTTATTCTGTATTGTTTTTAAATCACCTTTCGCAAATGAAGGGTCATTCGATTTTTTTGTTGCTTCTGAATTTATATGAGTTATAGTAATAACTTTAAAAGTTCCTCCTTCTAATGTTTGGTTATCATACCTAATCTTTATTTCAAAACAAAAATTTTTTTCTGCCCTATCTTTGATAGTAGAAAATATATGAAATATTGCTTGTTGAAACATATCAACATCTGTATAGAACTCAGCCAAGTTTAACTCTTCATTATTTTTATTAATTATAAAATTATCTTTTGATTCTCCTAAGGCTAATGTAATTGCTTCTTCAATTATCTCCGTTAAATTTCCTGCTCTAACCTCGATTGTTTCCTTAAAGGGCAATATCATTTCCTTATTCCACTTGGCATCTAAACCAGGGTGTATATTGATTTTATCTTTGTACCACTCAGTAAACGATTTTTCAGACCAGCCTTTTCCTGGATATATTCTATCCTTACCTTTTCTAATATACCATTTGGGATTTTCTGAAAATGCGAATTCCTCAATGCGTTTTAATAGGGCTGCAGGTATGTTTATATATTTTTGTTTAGCTTCTTCAAATTCTTGCTTGCATAAATCAATAAAGCTATTATAATCACGCTTCCCATCATTAAATTTGTGCGTTAAGTATTTTAATCCCTCACTATTATTAAATAATGATAAGAAGTTTTTTGTTTCCATAGGTTGAGGAAGCTTACCTTGAGAACCTTTTGATTCATCAGCCAGCTTTCCCTCAATTCTGGCAAGCCTTTCAATAATTTCAGTTTCTACAATCCTTGTTTTTTCAACCTCTTTACTGATAAGATCAATCAATCTTTTCTTTGTTTTATCGTCAACCTTTTTCTTTATGCTATAGTCAAGAATATCAGTAATTAATTTACTTTTATCCTTTAAAATATTATTCATATTTTCTTTCAGTTCTGTCATTATGAGTTTTTTTCAATTGATTTAAAACTTCCAGAGCTTTTTTAATACCCTCATTTTCCCAAATGTCCAATACTTTATTAAACAGACTATCAGTTACACTTAGTTTGTCAAATCTTTTTCTCAAAGTTTCATACGTGGAATCATTATCCCCTTTGACCATCTTCAAGAACTCCAATTTCCCATCCAGCACATTTACCAAGTGCACATTAATGCTTTTTACATATCCTTTGTCGGCATAGTAATCCCGTTTAAAAATTTGTTCCGCTTTTTCATAGCCATATTTTTCCCAGTAGTACAGCCACATGCGAACTTGCTTCACATATCTCCTGCGGACATTTACCTTGTCATTTACAATCAATCCTGTTGCTTCCTGGCGATAATCGACTTTTTGTAAACGTGTTTTCTTCGGGTTGATAACCAGTTTTTGATCTTCTTCAATAATTCGCTTTAGTTCCTTGTTAAAAACCTCATCCATATAGATGTTGTGCGGTGACGAAAATGTAATGTCGTCAGCGTACCTTGTATAAGTTGCGCCAAACCGGTTAGCAAGTCCGGTGAGTCTGCGGTCAAGTTTTCTGCAAAGAATGTTGGTTAAGGTCGGAGATGTAGGACTTCCTTGTGGGAGAACGGTTTTTACTTCTCCATCAATTTCAAAAGGATAAGTACAGAGACTTGCCAAAAGAAAAGCCAATGGTTCTTTCTTGCCATTCAGGTTAAATGGCTCATACATAAAGCCCATCTTAACTCTGTTGCGGTCAAATGTGTGAAAAAAGTCTTTCAAGTCCATATTTAGGACAAAATGATGACTTACGTGCTTTTTAGCATTGTCAACGATAGACTTTCCAAGAACAAAACCTGTTGCTGCTTCATGAGGTTCATAGACACATTGCAACACAAAATTCAAGGAGCGAAGAATGGATTTTAATCCTTTCACGGGTGCATTAATAGTTCTGTCTGCTCCTGACTTTTTCTTGATGGTAAAAGTATGATAACGCTTTTTGCAAAGTGTTGGATTGGCGTAATAGGTCAATGATTTTAATTGAACTGGCTTGCACTCCTTGCCATAAAGCATGTTCTTAGCATCACTTAATAGTTTCACTAAATCCTCTTTGCTTTGCATTTCTGCAAATTCCTTTCGTATTTGGTCGATATGTACCTGTTCAATTTTCATGTCAAAAGTTTTGAAGGACTTTGAAAACACTTGCCGGATATTCTATTTGTATGAATAATTCAGCTTTAGCTAAACTCAATACCTATTCATCACTTAATAAGTACATTAATAACCACTGTTAAAAATGCCTTAGTGACATTCATCTCAACCAAAGGTTGAGAGAAGATGCCGATCATTGTCCCGGACCGAAATCTGAGACCAGCACCCACGAATCAATATCTTGCGGCAAGTGTTTCAAAGAACTTCTGCAAAAGTAAATGCTTCTGTGCACTCAATCTGCATGTTAAAGATACGGATAAAAATAAGTTGCAAAAGCATATTTTGTATGTTCATTCATCACATTGTTCATTCCGCTAATAAAAGTATCTTTGTGTTGTGCACTTGTACTGCACTAAATAATTATCAAGTATGGCCATTAACAAAAATGCACTTATTCGCTATCAGGTTTTAGACCGTTGCTTTCGCAATTCTGGCAGAATGTATTTTTGGGAGGACCTGCTCGATGAATGCAATAAAGCATTGACAGATTTTGACCCAAATAGTGAAGGAATTCAAAGAAGACAATTGTTTGATGATATTCGTTTCATGGAAAGTGAAGCAGGCTGGTCTATTCCTCTTGGCAGAACCCGTTATGGCCGGAAAGTTTATTATCGATATGAAGATTTGTCTTTTTCAATTAGTAGCCAACCTTTGAATGATTCAGAAGCAGAACAGATAAAGTCAGCGCTTCAAATAATTTCTCGTTTTTCAGGCACACCACAGTTTGAATGGGTCAACGAAATGATTCCAATGCTCGAATCTAAGTTTGGTTTAATTGAGCGTAAAAGTGAAATTATCAGCTTTGAGAGCAATATTGACCTTAAAGGGCTTCATTTTCTGACTCCATTGTTCAATGCCATTGTTAATGAGCGGGTTTTACTTGTCAAATACAAAGACTTCAGGAGCTCTGAATCTTACGAAATCACTTTTCATCCATACTATTTAAAGCAGTACAACAATCGGTGGTTTGTCTTTGGGCTTAATTCTGATAATCAGGTCCCAAATTGGAATCTTGCCCTTGATCGAATTGAGTCATTGTCTGAAACTTCCCGGAAATACAAACAGTCAGAAACCGATTGGGAAGAGTACTTTTTTGATTTGATTGGCGTTACCCGTCCCGAAGGTGTTAACTTGCAGGAAGTTGTCTTGAAGTTTTCTCCTGAGGTTGCTCCTTATGTCATTACAAAGCCTATTCATCCAAGTCAGAAGCACAAGCATGACCCAACTGGTCTTGAAATCAAAATCAACGTCATTCCAAATATTGAGATGGAAAGTTTGATTCTTTCTTTCGGAGAACAAGTAAAGGTAATTTCTCCCCACGATCTCAAAGAACGAATTTCCCGGCGTCTCAGGTCAGCTGGTAGTCTTTATTGAGCTTTGGCAAGCTGTGTTAGCGGTTCAGCTTGCTATTAAAGTGTATTATAATAGGTCTGTATTTTTCTGGCTACCAACTTTCTACGTTCCAATAGAGAATCTTCATAATTATCAATATACATTGAAATAATATCTTCTGAAATACAGTTTATTCTCAAATTCTCTCTTAATACATTAATATCGTTGATATTTCCGTATTTCAAATCTTTGTTTTCTGTGTGCTCAAAAACTATTTTGAAGTATTTGTTAGGCGTTTTATCTATCGTTGTTAATATCGTTATTCGTTCTTTAGATTTTTTAATTTCCAAAATGCTTTCAAATACTTATTCAACCGTTTCAAATCTTGTTCGTTAAGACTTTTAAAGCGAGTTATATCCATATTGTCAAGCAAATCATTTATTTTAACTTCAACTGCTATCGGATTTTGAGCAATTCGATTTATAAAAACTTCGTAATCTTCTTCTTCCGATTCCTTAGTAACACAACGTAATACAGAAATCACTTCATCTGAAAAGCCTTCGCTTTCAAGCATCTCAAATGTCCATTTGCTATCTTCCAATACATCGTGTAACACACCGCATATCTTCTCGATTTCACTTTTTCCTCGTTCCATAACGCGTAAGGGGTGTGAAATATAATCCGCTCCTGATTTGTCTTTTTGACCTTTGTGTGCAGCAACTGCTATTTCTATTGCTTTCTCTATTGTGGACATAGTTTTTTTATCAGTAGTATCCGACTAAAATAATAAAAATAAGAGAAGTACTCCCTAAGGTTTCCCCTGATGTTGTAATTTGGTTTTATCACAAACTAAATACAACATGGGAAAAATTACGGAAATAAAATTAGTCGGACAGCCGGACTTTTGGACTGACCTTTAAGAAGATGCTTATTATCGACTCCAAAACCATATGGTTATTCAATGGTATTTTATTTTTGATATTGCCTGAACCAATGTTAATGTTAACGGAAGTTTTTGTTATTTTAGAGCATGAAGTAAAATCAATATTGATGGATTTTTTATGTTCCGGCTTCTTTTAAACAGATAATAATGGTTAATCCTGAGCCTCACTGAATTCGGGATTCCAGGCCGGAATAGGAAAACAATGACATGACGATAGGAAATTAATTAGTGTTTAATATTAAATGAAACAATCAAAATGATAATTCAGCTTAATTCCGACAAGAATATTCAGGGTGGTGAAAAATTTGAAGCCTATGTTTCCAGGAAGATCGACCGTTCACTGAGGCGGTTCTCCGACAGAATCACCCGTATTGAAGTGCATCTGTCAGATCAGAATGCCAGTAAAGCAGGCCCCGACGATGTTCATTGCAAGATCGAAGCAAGGGTGATAGACCTGAATCCTATTATAGTAACAGGTAAGAGCAATACAAAAGAGAAAGCCCTGAACGATGCTGTTGACAAAATGAAAAATTCACTCGGATCGCTTATAGGGAAAATGACTTCAAAATAACAGACGCGCCTTAAAAGGAACAGTACATCTATCAATTAGAAAGAACTCACTTATTAACAACCGGGAAAAAATCTGATAACTCACATAACGTATATAACGAATAAGGATTAATTTTATAAGTCTTTGACAGACATCGTTGTATAATTGTCAACCATCTGACGCAGGGGAAAAGAAAAATCACTGAAATCCAAATACAATCTGTAAGATGGAAAAACTGAAATTGTTTTTTTATGTATTTAAATGGCTTGCACTGGCATTTATGAGCTATTTGGTGCTTAGTGAGACCTGGTCAAAAGGCATGACAATGATCCTGATCGGGTTTGTTGATGTACTGCTTGTCTGGGAAGGAATAAAGAATTTTAGAACAGGTTCTTCATAATATACCGGAGATGGCATAACTTAAAACAAAACAGGCCGGAACAGATGTAAGTGAGTCTGAATTAAGTGAGCGCCATGGTATTAAAAGACACTGATGACAGAACCTGAGTGTTTGTTTTAGAAGATCGTAAATTCTTCCATACCTGACTGAAGAATAATCATGGGGTAAAGACAAAGTGATCCGGAAAGAAAATCAGGGTTCTTTTCTGTAGGATCCGGGAGTGGTTCCTGTTTCCCGCCTGAAATACTGTGTGAAGAACGACTGGTTCGGAAAGTTCAGATATTCCGCGATCTCCTGTATGTTCATATTTGAATATTTCAGAAGATGCTTGGCCTCCATGATGACCATTCCGTTTATCCACTCTGCGGCCGTTCTCCCGCTCATCTTTTTAATAAGTGAACTCAGGTATTTGGGAGTTACGCAAATCTGCGATGCGTAGAATCCAATACTGCGTTCGTTTTTGAAATTTTTGTCAAGCAGCTGTATGAACTTGTTATAGTGATCATCCTGTCTGCTTGTTGTCTGTTTATGTTTTCCGGGAAGCAATTCCTGGTACTTGCTGATTATTGAAAAAAATTTGTAAGCCGACAGGTTTAGTGAGGCATTCATAATCTCATCACTGTATGCCCTGTCCCTGAACAGCATCATGTCGTTTGACATATTGTGAAAGGTCCGGGAAAGGCTTTTGGCTTCATTTCTGTTTAGTCCGATATAAGGACATTTCTTCATCCCGACATACACTGAGATCATCTTCTTGTAGTCGACTGATACACGCTTTGCATAATCCTCATCAATGGCCGTAATATAAATTTCACAATCGTCCCATGATTCAATCTGTATGATGCTGTTGGGGATGCTTACGAAGAGACAGTTCTTCACAATGGTATATCTTTGCAAATTATGGATGACCTTTGCACTGCCCTTGATGCAAAGTATTGCTATAAAAGCATTTATCCGGCATGGGTATTTGAAAATCTCCATCCGTTTTAATTTCTCGGAATTGCGGCGTGCCAGAAAGCAACCGCTGTATGTCAGATCTTCCTTTTCAGCAATTGTTTGGATCTTTCCCAGTGCCTCCAGCGAAAAATTCTTGATTCCCTTTTTATCCATCCTTTAGTACCCTGTTTTCGACGTTAAGAATAGTTTTTGTGTCATTTGACAGGTAAAGTTAAGAATTATTCGACTATCTGAACAATTATGAAGGTGATTCAGACTTTCAAAAACTGTTATATGTGCCGTACTTTGCATAAGTAACATAAAATTATTGTACAATGAATAAACGACTGATGACGGGAAGTTTCCTGCCAGTGATATTCTGTTTTAGCTTTATCGCATTTCCGGGTTGTTCACAAAAGAGCGGTCAGCCTGAGAAGAGCCCGGTAATATTTGTAAAAACAGAGACTGTCAGGGAATCGGACAATATGGATATTCTTAGCTATTCCGGAGCGGTGGAAGAAATTTCGTCCGTTGCCCTCAGCTTTTCCTCGCTGGGGACAATAAAAAGGATCCTTGTATCGGAGGGGAACTTTGTCAGCAAGGGGCAGCTTGTTGCAAGCCTCGATCCCACCTCTGCTCAAAATATGTTCGATGCTGCAGAATCGGCCCTGGAGCAGGCAAAAGACGGCTATGAACGCCTCAGTTCCATACACGGGAAAGGGAGCCTTCCCGATGTTCAGATGGTGGATATTGAAACCAGGCTGAACCAGGCCCAGTCGGCTTATAACATTGCCAGGAAGAACCTGGATGATTGCTCGCTTTACGCCCCCATAAACGGAGTTGTGGGAAGAAGGATGGCTGAAGCGGGCGAAAATACCGTGATAGGCAAAGCAGTGCTTACCATTATGGATATAAGTTCAGTGAAGGTAAGCTTTTCAGTGCCGGAAAATGAAATAGCCCTTATTCCTTCCGCCTGTGAATCGTTGATTACTGTTTCAGCCCTGGGCGACAGACAGTTCCAGGGAAACAGGGTCGATAAGAATGTTGTTGCAAATCCGGTATCCCATACTTACCAGGCCTCGGTCACTCTCCCGAATCCCCGCAGGGAACTTCTGCCCGGAATGGTTTGCAGGATTGAACTCCGTACAGGCAGTAAGGAATCTGCGATTGTTATTCCTATAAATGTTGTTATGGTATTGGCCGATGGACGCAAATTCGTTTGGTGCGATGAAAACGGCACTGCTCGACGCAGGTTTATCATAACAGGCTCTGTAAGGAGTAACGGAGTGGAAGTAAAGGAAGGACTGTCGGCCGGCGACAGGATCGTTACAGAGGGCTGGCATAAAATTAGTGATGGCGATAAAATTTCTGTGAGATGAAGCGGAAATACGGCATTATTGAATGGTCAATGAAGCACTCCCGGATAGTATTCCTCTTGACGGGGCTGCTGATAATATTTGGTATAATTTCCATTGTTGTTATGCCCAAACAGGAATTTCCGGAATATACCATACGTCAGGGAATCATTGTGGGAATTTATCCCGGGGCTACATCCGAAGAGGTTGAGAAACAGCTGGCTGATCCTCTTGAAGACTTCCTTTTCTCATATCCTGAAGTACAAAGAAGATCTACTACCACCACTTCCCAGAATGGGATATGCTATGCCATGGTGGAACTGGAAGACTATGTCAAAAACAAGGATGAAGTCTGGTCGAAAATTAAACATGGACTTATTCTCCTTAAGGCACAGCTTCCCCAGGGTGTTGTAACTCTTGTTGCCCAGGATGACTTTGGCGACACCTCCGCCATGCTGATAGCTCTGGGTTCGGAAAGCCGTTCATACAGAGAACTGAAAGAATATGCCAATGATCTTAGCAACGGCCTGCGGCGAATAGAGTCGGTGGCAAATGTCAGGCTTTATGGAGAGCAGAAAGAACAGATAACAGTCTATGCCGACCCAAACAAACTTTCGTCATATGCCATAAGCGACAAACTGATCATGGCAGGTTTCTTTTCACAGTCGCTTGCCCCGGGAGGAAATGTAAAAGCTGAGGGTGTGAATGTTCCTGTTTACCTGAAACCTGCTTACGGCAGTGTACAGGAGATTGAAGATCAGCTTATCTACAGCGACCCCGATGGAAACATGCTCAGGGTGAAAGATGTTGCAAAGGTGAAAAGGGAGTATGCCCCGAACAAAAGCTTTATAACATTTAACGGTAACCCATGTCTTGTGATTTCTGTGGAGATGCGCGAGGGATTTAATATAGTGAAGTTTGGCCGTGACGTGAACAGGGTGATAGACGAATATAAAGCGACGCGCTTCCCTGATGACTTAACGATAAACTCCATTACCGACCAGTCGAAAGTCGTCAGAGAATCAGTGGTATCGTTCCTGCGCGACCTTGCATTGGCAATCGTTTCTGTTATCCTGGTTATGTTGATATTGTTCCCACTGCGAACAGCCCTTGTGACTGCCATAGTCATTCCGATTAACACCTTTATCTCGGTGGGACTGATGTTCCTGTTCGGCATTCCACTTAACACAGTTACCTTTGCGGCACTGGTGGTGGTGCTGGGCATGGTGGTGGATAACTCGATAGTTATTATCGATGGTTATGTGTATAATCTGAAAAATGGACTTAAACCATGGGATGCAGCTTTGGACAGCGCACACAGGTATTTTATGCCGATGTTTTTCGCAACAACATGCATCTGCCTGATCTTCTATCCGTTATTGATACTTTTCACAGGCCAGTTTGCAGAATTTGTTTACTATTTCCCATTTACGTTCACTATAAACCTGATGGTTTCGCTGATCCTGGCTGCCTTACTGATACCTATCCTGGAGGTTGCTATTATTAAGCCTACGGGAAGCGATAAGGGTGAACCGGAAGAGAAAAGAATAACCGGGAAAATTCATGAGGTGTATGTCAGTCTACTCGGCTGGAACTTTCGCAGGCCCTGGCTTTCAGTATCCATAGGCGTAATATCAATACTGGTTTCCATTCTTATTATACCGCATATAAAATTCAGGATGATGCCTGTAGCCGAGCGCGACCAGTTTGCCGTGGAAATAAGCCTCCCCGACGGCACACCCATAGCAACAACGGAAAAAGTTGCCGATTCTTTAAGGATGATGCTTGCGAAAGATGACAGGATAGTATCAATAACACAATTCGTGGGGATCTCTTCCCCAAGATTCCATATGTCATATGCACCCAAAATGCCTTCCGACAGTTATGCACAGTTCATTGTAAACACACGGTCATCCGGCGATACTGAGGCTCTGCTTGACGAATACACCGATTTTTATTCCAACTATTTTGAAAATGCATATGTAAAATTCAAGCAGATAGATTTTCAGTACGTGAATACTTTTGAATTCCGGTTTTACGGTGACAACATTGAAGATCTGAAGAAAAGTGCCGGGGTTTTGTCCGCGAAGATGAAGTCTTTGCCGGAACTGACCAATGTCGTCACTGACTGGGGAGATATGCTTCCGGTACTTGAAGTTAGTCTTGATCCGCTGACCTCCTCAAAACTCGGTGTTACCCGTGCCCTGGCTGCAGCAAACCTCATGCTGGCCACGGGTGAGTTCTCAATGGGCTCAATTACCGAGAATAATGATATCATCCCGGTGGTTCTCAATATCGGAACAGAGGGGGAGAAGACAACTCTTGAAAGCATAGCCGACACTTATATATCAACGCTGATACCCTCGGTCAATGTACCGCTCCGTCAGATTGCAGAGGTAACTCCGTCGTGGAGCGAGAACAGGATTGTACACAGGAACGGAACCCGCACGATAACTGTTTCGGCCGATGCAAGACGACATGTCCTTCCGTCAAAACCGCTCTCACATATTCAGGATATGATAAAAGAGGAGATAGTACCGGCTCTGCCGCACGGTACAATGTACCAGGTGGGAGGGGAGCCCGAATTCAACAAGGAGCAGTTTACTCCTATAATTTATGTAGTGATAGCCGCCTTTGCCGTGATATTCTTCTTCCTCCTCTTTACATACGGAAAATTCAGACTTACTTTCATTTCTATTTTCACGCTCCTGCTATTTATGTTCGGAGCTGTGTTCGGTCTGTGGATCTCTAACCTTACCGTTGGACTAACGGCTGTTCTCGGACTGATAGGCCTGTTTGGCATAACCGTACGAAATGTGATACTGATGTTCCAGCATGCGGAACAGCGTTTTGATGTTGAAGGCTGGTCGGCAAGAGATGCTGCCTGGGATGCCGGCATTAGAAGGATGACCCCTATCTTCCTTACTTCATCTGCCACATGCGCGGGCGTTATCCCCATGATTTTATCGGGAAGCTCATTCTGGGCTCCCGTTGGCATAGTGATTTTTTCAGGCGGAATCTTCCTGCTTATTATGACGATCACAATACTGCCGGTTCTTTATTGGAAACTCAATGAAACAAAAAAATGAAACGTTCAATAATCATACTTCTATTAATATTCATTCCGTTCATTGCCGGTGCACAGGTCTATTCGCTGCAACAGTGCATTGATATGGCGCTGGAAAACAGCTATGAGCTGAAAAACAGCCGGATCGACATGCAGATAGCCGACCTGACCAAAAAGGAACTTTTCACCAAATACTTTCCGTCAGTTTCCGCTTCCGGGACCATATTCAAATCAAACGAATACCTGTTAAAGCAGAGCATCGACCTGTCAATGCTTTCCCAGCTGCTGGGCGCACTTGTTGGGGTTAATCCCGCAGCGCTTGGAATACCTATGGTCTTCCCGCTTGAGATGATCCGTGAAGGAACGATCGGCTTTGTAACAGCTACCCAGCCAATCTTCGCAGGCGGACAGATATACAACGGAAACAGGCTCGCAAAAGTCGGACGCGAAGTAAGCGGGCTGAAGATGACTTTGTCCGGGAACGAGATAAAAACTCAGACTGAAGAGTACTTCTGGCAGATTGTGTCGCTTAAGGAAAAACTTAAAACTATCGAAGCAGGGATTGCCCAGCTGGAAGAGCTCAATAAGTCGGTAGATGCGGCAGTGAAAGCCGGGGTTTCAACCCGGAACGACCTTCTCAGGGTAGAACTGGAACTGCAGAATAATGAAAGCAACCGTATTACAGTAGAGAATAACATAAAGATTCTTAAGCTTCTCCTGTGCAACCTGACAGGGACCCGGCAGGAGGAATTCGATATTGACATGTCGGAGTTCCCGGAAATAAAAGCTCCCATTGGTTATTACATGAATACCGCAGACGGGATTGCAGCCAGAACGGAAAGCCAGCTTCTCAGCAAGGGTGTTGAGGCAGCATCGCTACAGCACAAGCTGGCCATAGGTAAAAACATGCCAACGGTTGCCGCCGGAGCCGGATACGCGTACCATAACCTTTTTGAAAACAATGAGCAACTGGGGTTGGTGTACGCAACTGTATCCGTACCAATAAGCTCCTGGTGGGGTGGATCGTACGAGATAAAACGAAGCAAACTGGAGGAGACAAAAGCGGAAAATACCAGGCTGGACATGCAGCAGAATATTGCTGTTGATATTGAGTCGAAATGGAACAACCTGCAGGAATCGTACCTGCAGATTGGGATAGCTGAGAAATCAATTGAGTCAGCAGACGAAAACCTGAAGATCAGCAGGGATCATTACGATGCTGGAACCATCTCTTCCGGAGACCTGTTGAACGCGCAAACCCAGCTTCAGAAAAGCCGCGATCAGTACACTGATGCCTGCACCAATTACTACCTGAAACTGTCGGCCTACCTTAGGGCCACGGGACGATAACATATAACAGGAGGAATA
Source organism: Bacteroidales bacterium (assembly GCA_040769065.1). Lineage (GTDB taxonomy): Bacteria > Bacteroidota > Bacteroidia > Bacteroidales > VadinHA17 > LD21. The sequence continues at coordinate 1,699,035 of JAXGLU010000001.1, read as the reverse complement.
AAAACCCTTTCTTCATGGTGTTGGGAACCCATTCAATAAATGGGTTCCCATTCAGCAATGAAAGAGTTTTGTTATAGCCCGGTCTTTAGGAACGAATGCCTGCGTATTCTTTTTGTGTCAGACCTACATCAGTGTGGACAAAATAACCTTTACTTTCTGGTACTTCAGCTGAGGCAGACGGATAGCATTGTTATCGATGCTTAAAAATTCCTGATCGTTTTCCGGCAGAGAGACCTCAGTAACCTTGATGTTGTCGTCCTCAAGGAGGCAGGCATGGAGGACATCTCCCTTTTCCGACGAGTTGATCCTGAAATAGATCTCGACAGGCTCGTTGTTCACCCAGAGGTTAAGCATGAGGTAGTTAAGCAGGCAATGTTCAATGCTGTGGTATGATGTTTTAAACCTGTTTGCCTTTGTTCCGTCAAGACCTTTCCCGAGGGAATCTGTGCTGAGGAATGTATCTCCGTGTTTTTTGTCCATGAAGCCCTCATCCCATGCCAGAGCCCCTTTCTTAAAATCGTCAAGATACCTTGTTTCATCAGTAACATGGTAAAGGTAGAGGCTGAACATATTTCCATAAGCATGTATCCACCAGTAAGAGAAAGGAGATGTTCTGACAGGTGCCAGGCGGCTTACTGTCGACAGCCATATATTACTGGAGTTGAACAGGCCGGCATCATATATCATATCGGAGAGTGTAACAGCTGAGTTCAGGCTGTTTTCATTTCCGGTTATAAGGTAATCCTTAATCAGCATCCAGGCTGCTTCAATATTGTGGCCTGTATTGACTTCCGAGTGGTCTTCCTTTGCCGGAGCCAGGTATTCCCAGTTGCTGTTGAAACTCTCAAGGATCCATCCGCTCTCGGTGTCAGTCATTTTATCCATGGTTACATCAAGGATCCTGCTGATCTGTTCAGAAAATTTCTTGTCTCGCGTGGCATGGTACAAGTAGAAAAGATAGCCTGAAACCGGAGTGATCACTGAACTGAAAGACTTGTTGCTGTCAGACACACTCCAGTCGCGATTCATCATATCGAAATAACCGCCTTTGTCTCCATCCCATACTTTCGTTTCAAGAAGATCGTTGGACTTTATGATGTATTCCAGGGCTGTGCTGTCGCGGGTTACAAAATAGTACATTGCCAGGCCTGTTGCGGCATAGACCTGAACGAATGTGGTTTTTGTTGTTTCTACCGGATTCCCTTCCCTGTCAAGCTCATCGTACCAGCCTCCGTATTCCCTGTCCCATGCTTTCCCGATAAGCCATTCGACCGTGCTGTCGGCATGTTTTATATACTCTTCCTCCCCGGAAAGAAGATAGGCAACTGAATAACTGAAAAGTTGCCTTGAGATCATGCTTGGGTATTTATAACTGTCGCCAAAAAGCTTCCACTCGGAATCAAGATTGGTATGAAATCCCCCGTAAACTGTATCGCGGGAATATTTTGTCCAATATGGCATAATGTCTTTAAGAGCCTGTTCTTTCCAGTAGTTGCCCGACATGACCGGCGGAGACTCATGGGCGCTGTCTTTACACGAAGGCATCAGGAGCATTAAAGCCGGCAATAAGAAGATGATCCTTAATAAATTCATAAGAGAGTAGTTTTATTATGTGATTGTAAATTAATTGGTTCGGTTTTTTTCATCTTGCCGTCCTGCTTAATGGGGAGCAAGTTTACTTCATTGCCACACTCATAACCCTGCCCGGATTGGCAGGCGATCCGGCACTTCACCGTTCTTAATGTTTTCGGGGTAATTTTATCCTTCCCTTCCATTCAGAACAATGTTGCATTCAAAGCATCCATCATCTCTTTGTTGAAGGAGTAACCCGAGATGAATACCGGCAATATCATATTTGAACGTGGCTTTGATCCTGTCTATCCAGTATTCCCTCACTTCAGGATTAGCAATGTTGAAATGAGGCTCATATTGTCCATCCATGCCACGGATAAGCCAATGAGGGTGATCAACAATTTCCTTTTCCAGGTTAACGGTATAACCGGGATAGAAAATGGGATGTATCCTGATATTTTTTTTGTTCCCTTCATCGATGAGTGTCTGGAGGTAATCCCATGTAAAGCTGTTTTCCCCGGGTGCGGAATTGTAGCAGAACAGGTTGTTGATACCGCTTTCCTGATAAAGCGTAAACAAGCTGTCCATCTGCCTGACAGCCTTTTCCTTCTGCGGACTGAATAATCCTGTATGAAGCCATACACCCCTGAATTCCGGCTGTATTTCAGGTTTCTTTTTGCATCCGGCTGCAATGATCAGAGAGATTGTAACAAATGTTACAAGACAAGTTGTTATTTTATTTTTTCTCATATCATATAAATTTCGTTCAGTTTGAAGATGGATATGAACAATACCGATTATATCTGAATAAAGATAATCCATATTTGTTTTCCAGTCAATTAAGAAGCCTGTTATTTGATCCGATTATTCGAAATGATCTGACAAATCAGGAGGGATGAAAACAATTGCACAAGCCCCCGGTTTTTAGAAGCAGTTCTTCCGGCGTTTGAACTGATAAAATCTGGTACATTTTTTGCTTGACAAAATTGTCCCAAACAACGTATTTATGAAAATCAACAATATGATTGTAATATTAATACCTGTTATAACTATGGCGGTATTATTATCATCGTGTGAGAAAAGCGATGGAAACGACCTTCCCGGCGAACCTGTTGAAATAATAATGGAATCATATCAGAGAGATGTGATAAGCTCTGCAAACAAGTTTGCCTTTGACCTTTTCAGCCCTGTCCTGTCAGATAACAAGGGGACTGAAAACATCATGATCTCACCTTTCAGTATAACAAGCGCGCTTTCAATGACGCTTAACGGAGCTGCCGGAGAAACTTTTGAAGCAATGAGGAAAGGTCTCGGGCTTGAAGAGCAAACTCTCCAGCAGATAAATGAGACATATCTGAAGCTTATGACGGAAATGGTCCCGGTTGATAAACGGGTGACTGTGGAGATTGCCAATTCTGTCTGGGTTGAAAAAAGGCTTATAGTGAAGCAGCCTTTTATTTCAGCCTTGCAGGCGTGGTATAAAGCTGAAGCCCGTGATATCGATGTAAATAACCCCGGAGCAGTGGATATGGTAAATGCCTGGATTGCAGATAAGACGCACGACAAGATAACAGAAATGCTTGACCGTTTGGATCCTAACCTTGCCATGCTCCTGATAAATGCCATTTATTTCAACGGAAAGTGGAAATATCAGTTTGATAAGGACAAAACCACCGCGGAAGCATTCTATGTTACACCTTCGGCTCCCAAAAGCGTTCCTATGATGCATCTTGACGAAAAGCTGAGGATGACCGAAACAGAAAACTCGAAAATTGTTGAGATACCATATGGGCAGGGTAATTACTCAATGGTTGTGGTTTTGCCCAATGAGGGTACTTCAGCCGAAGATGTGGCAAATTCACTGACACCCGGGATATGGGAGAGCTGGATGGAGAGCCTTGAAGTAAACACTGTTCAGGTTGAGCTGAGCATGCCGGTATTTAAATACAAGTATAAAAGGACCCTGAATGATGATCTTATAAAGCTTGGGATGGGGATTGCCTTTAGCGATGTGGCTGACTTCAGTAACATCAGCGATCAGGCTTTGCAGATAAGCAGGGTTTTACATGAGACATTCATTGAGGTCAATGAGGAAGGCACCGAAGCAGCTGCGGCAACAGTTGTTGAGATCAGATTTACTTCGATGCCGGTAACCAATATTGTAACACTTGACCGTCCTTTCCTTTATTTTATCAGGGAGACTTCAACAGGTACCATATTATTTATGGGCAAGGTTGCAGATCCGACCCTTAACTGATCATTTTTTACGCGAAATGATTTTCAGGCAGGGACCGGGGCTTTTCATACCGGTTCCACGTGGATGGTTACCGTAAGGTTTTCGTAAATCCTTTTCAGTTCATCTTCAATACGGTCGCAGTATAAATGAGCATTTCCCACCGATTCTTCTTCCGGGATCTCAATATGGACGTCAATGAATCTGTAATTCCCGGCAATGCGAGTCCTGAGGTCATGGTAATTAACTTCCATTCCTGAAAGGGTTTTTTCCAGTTCTTCTATCTCGCCGGCTTCCCATGAAGAATCGAGAAGGGGAGAAAAGGCCTTTTTCAGAAGCGCATACGATTCCCTGAGGATAAGGAGTGCGACAAGTATGGCTACCAGGGGATCAAGCCACACTACTCCTGTAAGCATTATAAGCCCCAGGCCGGCAGCAACTCCGAGAGATGTATAGACATCGGTTTTAAGATGCAGGGCATCGGCTTCCAGCGCAACTGAACCTGTTTGACGGGCCACCCTGTAAAGCCTTCGCGAAACGAATGCATTAACAACTGCAGAAATGAACATCACTAGAACACCGATCCATATCGATTCGATCTCTTTAGCTTCGCCAAGGATCTTCTTTACAGCTTCAATAATTATCAAAACGGCTGCAACAAAAATCAATACTGCTTCGATCACTCCCGATACATTTTCCACTTTTCCATGGCCATAAGGATGCCTGGCATCAGGAGGGGTGTCGGAAACCCTCACGGCAAAAAATGCAATGAGGGCGGCAATAAGGTCCATCGAAGAATGTATTGCTTCCGATATGATACTTACCGATCCGCTGATTATCCCTACGGTGAATTTCAATATGATGAGAAGGGTATTTGAAAATACGGAAAGCTTTGCTGTATTGATCTTCGTATTCATTGGATAAGCTTTTGCCGGCAGGTCAGTCTAAGCGGTAAACAAAAAGTGCTTTGTTGTTTAAGATAGTCAGGGGTAATCAGATATTGATCAATTCATATTGACTGGTTCCGAGTCCGATTTTTTCAGCATGCTCAATTCCTGCCTGCCAGAAAGTTTCGGGGTGGGCAAGCTTGAATTTGTCCTTGCCCGACAGGTCGGCCGGGTCATGGTTAACTGTGATTATATTTCCCGGCAGGGAAGGAGCTGCTATTACAAGGTCGGCACATGCCTGGTCGAGAGCCACCGGATCAAATGATGCAGCTATACCCAGGTCAGGCACAAGAGGATAATCATTAAAATCCCAGCAATCGCAGTTGGGAGTCACATCCATGATGAAATTTATATGGAATGAGGGTTTGCCTTTAAGTGCAGCATATGCATATTCTGATACTTTCCTGCACAGTTCTTCAGTTGAGTTGTTATCGCCCGGCACAGCGGCATCATACTGGCACACTGCCACACATTGGCCGCAGCCAACACAAAGGTTGTAATCAATATGCGCTTTCCTGTCGGTTCCGACTTTAACTGCTTTATGAGCACAGTTTATTTCACAAATTCTGCAGCCTGTACATTTGATCTCCCTTATTTTTGGCGCTGATTCCGAGTGAAGGAAGATTTTTCCCCCCACTGATGCACAACCCATACCCAGATTTTTCAGGGCACCTCCAAAGCCCGTGAGTTCATGCCCTTTGAAGTGATTGATTGTCACTATGATATCGGAGTCGGCAATAGCTGACCCTATTTTTGCTGATTTGCAATAGTCAAGGCCGACCTCTATTTCGCGGTAATCAGTTCCCTTGACCCCGTCGGCAATTATAACCGGGCATCCGGTAACAAGGGGATTATAACCGTTTTCGAAGGCTGCTTCGAGATGGTGGGGAGCATTTGACCTGCGGCCTGAATACATTGTATTGGAATCGGTAAGGAACGGAATAGCATTCTTCGACTTGAGGAATTTAACAACACGGGCGGCATAATTCGGCCTGAGAAATGCCATGTTGCCGGGTTCTCCCACATGAACCTTGACAGCTACAAACTTCTTTTCAAAATCAATTGTCTCAATACCCGATTTTATTATCAGGTTCTCAAGTTTTTTCAGGAGATTCAGAGATGGAGTTGACCGGAGGTTAGTGAAATATACTTTTGATTTTGGACACATGTTTGTAAACCTTTTCAATAAGCCATTTTGGTGTGGATGTTGCTCCGCATATTCCTGCTGATTTCTTATTATAGAACCACGAGGTTTCAATTTCTTCAGGAGCTGTTACAAAATATGAATCCGGATTAACGCTCTTGCATATTGAATACAGCATCCTGCCGTTAGAGCTCTCTTTGCCGCTGACAAAGATAATAACATCGTGTTTGTTTGCAAACGCCTTTAGATGAGGTTCCCTGTTTGAAACCTGCCTGCAGATAGTATTGTTCAGTTGAACCATGCCTTCTGCATCAGCAATAGCATTGGAGACATACCGGGACTTTAAAAGGTTTGTGATCATCCGGAAATCGGCCACATTCATCGTTGTTTGTGAGAAAAGATGCATGGGCTTTGAAAAATCAATGTTTTCGATATCCTTCGGTTCGGTTATCAGGATACCCTGATTGTCAGTCTGGCCAAGGAGTCCGATAACTTCAGCGTGGTCAGGCTTGCCGAAAATGACTATCTGCTCGTTATTTTCCCTGGCCCTGACCCAGGTTTCTCTTATCCTTGACTGCAGTTTTTTCACTATAGGACAGGTAGCGTCAATGATTGTGATATTGTTTCTTTTTGCTATGGCATAGGTTTCCGGAGGCTCGCCGTGTGCACGTATAAGAACCTTGCAGTCACGCAGCCGGCTTAGTTGTGCATAGTCAATATGCACCAGGCCAAGGGCATTAAGTCTTGCAACTTCAATGTCATTATGCACAATAGCTCCGAGCGAGTAGATTCTTTCACCTTTGAGAAGAGCCTTTTCTGCAATCTCGACAGCATTTCTTACACCAAAGCAGAAGCCCGATCTCTTATCGATTTCAGTTTCCATTCAACTTGTTTTCAATGATTTTCCTTATCCATTCCATCTGCTCATTAACCGTCATCCTGCTGTTGTCAAGCAATATTGCATCGTCAGCCCTTCTCAGGGGACTTATATCCCTGTTTTCATCTGCTATATCGCGTGCAATGATATTCTTTCTTATCTCGTCAAATTCAACGCTTACATTCCTGGCTTTCAATTCATCATATCGCCGTTTAGCCCTTATATCGGTGGAAGCTGTCATGAAGATCTTGATATCTGCATCGGGAAATACCACAGTGCCTATATCTCTTCCATCCATAACTACCCCTTTTAAAGCACCCATCTGCCTCTGAAGTTCAACCATACGTGTACGAATCTCATAAATCTGGCTTACTTTACTGACATGATTTGATACCTCAATGCTGCGTATCTCCCTTTCCACATTCTCAGAATTCAGGTAGGTCTCGTATTCAAGTATGTCGGAATTATATTTAAAGCATATATGTATATCATCAAGATCCGCAAGAATGGAATCGAGGTCAACAGAGCCCTTGCCAACGTATCCCTTCCTGAGGCAGTATAAGGTCACAGCCCTGTACATGGCGCCGGTATCGATGTATGTATAGTTCAACTCCCTTGCAATAGTCTTTGCAAAAGTGCTTTTGCCACACGAAGAGTAACCGTCAATGGCTATAATAAGTTTCTTCTCCATCTTAGAATCCTTTCCCTGGTATAATTATGAGTGAAAGTTTCAAAGTTAATCCAATTTGCTGAGCTTTTTGTATAAAAGATAGGGCCTTACTATCAGCGAAATATTATCGGAGGATATTGCGGGATGATAAACGGCCCGTCCGTATTCAAGGTCAAGGATTGTTGTGTTGATGCCAAATCCCCATGAAAGTCCGGCAGAAGAAGCGATGTAAGTGGTTTTCAGTTCTTGTCGCCGCTGATGATTGTAGCCTGCACTGAAATAGAAATTTTTGTGAGGGATCAATTCCACACCTGCAATGAAGTGCCTGAGCAGGTTGTCGGAAAAAGAGCCTGAAGTTCTATGAGAATCTCCGGGCGTATCCGTCTCATAGTCCCATGTCAGGTCGAATTTCTCGAGATGTCTTGCCGTGAGACTAAACCTCAGGGGGGCATGGGCAAGCTTAGCTGTTGTTCCGGCCAGTATCTCAAATGGCAGTTTCTGCCCCGGCTCGCCTGCATACCTTGTTATCTGGAAGCCGGCATTTCTGATTGTCAGCCCTGCAGAGATCAGCTTGTTTCTGCTGTGCCAGGCGGCGCCAATATCGAATGCAACACCCAGGGATGTGTATTTTTCAAGATGTGACAAAACCGGTTTGAAGTTAATTCCAAACGAGAACATGGAGTCAGGTTGCCAGGAATAGATTACGTTTAAAGCATACTCAGCGGCAGTGAAGGTACCCGTCACCACCCCCGAAGCATTTGATTCAACAAATGAACCGTAATTCAGGTATGTTATTCCGGCGGCAAGATTCCCGGCACCTTGTAATGAGAATGAATAAATTGCCATACCGTAGTTAATACCTGCCAGGTAATTTGAATAATTCAGGGCAAGGCATCCGGCTGATTCCTTATCAAGCAGGGCCGGATTATGGTAAGCCGTATTAAGATTTTCTGCAGGCAGCGAAACAGTGGTGCCGCCCAGCGATGAGACCAGGCCTGAAGGTGTCAGATTAAGGAATTCATATACATTATCACCTCCGGTCTGTGAATAAACCGCTGAGACAAATGCAGTTAATAAAACAATATTAAATATCTTCCCTGGCATGGCTCTGATCACAAGGTAAATATATTAATATTACATAAGGCATCTTACAGAATTATGTTCATGATTTGAACAACCGGAGCCCTAAGCAGTTTTTCCGGTAAGGATATGGGCTTCATCCGCGCTTTTTTTGCGGCCGTTGATCTGAGAAAGCATAAGCCCTGTAATGACAATTATCATTCCCAGCATATTCCGGACAGTGAGCTTGTCTCCAAGGATAAAGAATGATAATATCGCCGTAAAGATGGGGATGAAGTTGGTAAAGACATTTGCCCTGGCTAATCCCATGTTTCTAACTGAAAAGGCGAAAAGGATAAATGCCCCGCATGAAGCAAACAAAGCAAGTTCAATTACCGGGATGAATGAACTGAAGGTGATTGTGGTATCACTTAGATGATTCATCTCGAACAAAAGGAAAACAGGCAGGAAAAGAATTGCTCCTATTACATTCTGGACATATACTATAAAAACAGGGCTGTAATGACTTACCAGCCTGCCAAGGGTAAGATTATATCCTACCGCTGAAAAAACCGCAAGGAACAGCAGGCCTATTCCCTTAAGGTTGTAGGAAAAGGAGCCGCTCCTGTCAATAATGAAAACAAGAACACCGAGGAACGAAATGACAATTCCGAAATAGTTGATTACCCTGAGTCTTTCCCTGAATAGTATCCATGCACCTATGGTCACAAAAACGGGGATGGTGGATATAATCACGGAGCCAACAGTTGCTGAAACATAAGTAAGTCCGTAACTCTCACCTATGAAATAAAGAAATGGCTCAAAAACCGATAGCAAAAGGAATAACTTCCGGTCCCCTTTCCTGATCTTTCCGATGCTACCGGTAACTGACAAGTATAAAAACATGATGATGACAGCAATAACAAGCCTGAAAAAAACAATGGTAATGGGGCGGAAAGATTCATTTGCTATTTTGAACCAAATGAATGACAAAGCCCAGAATATCATCGCCAGAATAATTGCAGCATATATCCGTAGTTTTGTCATAATATAGGTTCGGTTTTAATGGTATGATGAATCCGCACATGATTGAAAATTATATTCTTTATGTGTTTGCGTTTGAATTCAATCATATGGTTTTCATCTTCCTGGTTCCTTTAGAATGTCATACCGTTTATGGGTTGCGAATTTAAGCCTAATAAACATAACTTGTTGTTAACAGATGATGGAAAATCATGGATGTCAGGATTTGCCAGGCGCGGATTCTTCAATGTTCATCTGTCCCTTTTTCTTACCACAAATTAAAGGATTACATAAAGGCTGCGAAGTGCTGAATCAAGATTTGTTTTTGACTGCCCTTCCTGATAGTTTTTTTGTCTCCGGCAATGCCGGATATTTCGAACATGTACTTCAAGTCTGAAAAATAACTTCATAACAATCAGACAACAAACACAATAAGCAATATAGGTCTTTCGAATGAAATAATAAAAAGATGCAATTGGCTTTGGTAATGAGTCTTTAATTATTATATTTGCCGCCCTGATTACCTTAATTAATTTAGCAATAACGAATTAATTATATTTACAGCAAATTCTGATAATACTTAAAAACAGATGAAACCCACATGTATAAATACACATACATAATTCTTAGTCATGTGGATTCCATCACATCTTTAAAATCAAAATTATATTATGATGAAGATACTGGTATGCATCAGCAATGTTCCCGACACAACTACCAAAATAAAATTCACTGAAGGGAATTCCAGGCTTGATACTGCAGGCATACAATGGGTAATAAACCCATGGGATGAGCTTTCACTGACCCGGGCACTGGAATTGAGGGATAACCCGGCTTCGGGTGTCAGGACGGTAACTGTGGCTCATGTTGGGCTGGCGGGAAGTGAACCAACAATACGAAAAGCCCTGGCTATAGGTGCAGACGATGCTGTTAGGGTAAATGCAGAATCCTCAGATTCTTATTATGTAGCAGTTCAGCTTGCTGAGATAGTAAAAAAGGAAACATTCGATATTGTTCTGTGCGGAATTGAATCAAGCGATTTCAATGGATCGGCTGTTGGGGGTATGATATCGGAAATCCTTGAAATACCATCTGTTTCAGCGGTCTCGGATATCAGGATTGAGAACGGAGAACCTGTGCTTACCAGGGAGATAGACGGAGGCAGGGAGGTGGTTACAGTACCGGCACCCTTTGTGGCTATCGTACAGAAGGGGATAGCAAAAGAACCAAGGATTGCCTCCATGCGCGGTATAATGACAGCAAGAACAAAACAAGTGAAAGTATATGAACCGGTTGATGCAGAACCATTGACCATCATTACAGGTTTTGACAAACCTGAACCACGTACTGCGTGCAGGTTTATTGATGCCGATAATCCTGAACAACTTATTCATCTTCTTCAGGATGAGGCTAAAGTGATATAGTCAAAGCAAAAATAAATCCAAATAATGTCAGTCTTAGTTTACACAGAAAATTGGGAAGGTAAATTCAAGAAACTTACCTGGGAGCTTGTTTCCTATGCCTCATCTTTAGCTGAATCAGCCGGAACGGGAGTTACTGCCCTCACTATCGGGAATGTTCCCGATGACGAGCTGGCGAAACTGGGAAGTTTCGGGGCGGGAAGGATCATCAATATTGTCAGCGATACATTGTCATCGCTTGATAATCAGGCTTATGCAAAGATAATTGCCGATACGGTACTGGATGAAGGATCTGATATAGTTATACTTTCAAATAATAATTCAGGGAGAGCTATTGCTCCCCGCTTATCTGTAAGGCTTAAGGCAGGGATAGCTTCGGGAGTCAGCAGGCTTCCCCTTAGTCTTGATCCCTTCACTGTTTATAAGAGAACTTATTCAGGTAGTGCCTTTGGTCATCTTGTCATTAATTCACAAAGAAAGGTACTTACTCTTGCCCAGAATTCTTACAGGCTGATAGAAAAACCGACAGGCGCCATTCCTGAAAAGATCACACCGGATGTTGAGGATTCGCTGGTTAAGACCAGGGTCAGGGACGTACAGAAGCAGGAAGGCAAAGTATTGCTTACCGATGCGGAAATAGTCGTATCAGGTGGAAGGGGGATGAAGTCGCCCGATAACTGGGGGCCTCTTACAGAGCTGGCTTCCCTCCTGGGTGGTGCTACAGCCTGCTCGCGACCTGTGTCGGACGAAGGATGGAGACCGCATGAGGAGCATACAGGGCAAACAGGAAAGATCATTTCCCCGAACCTTTATCTTGCCGTGGGTATATCCGGAGCAACACAGCACCTTGCCGGCGTTAGTTCTTCCAAGTGCATTGCAGCTATAAACATTGATAAGGATGCACCTATCTTTGAGGCTGCACAATATGGTATTGTCGGTGATGCGATGAAGGTGATGCCCCGGCTTGTCGAGGCAGTGAAAAACCTCAGGAAACAACCGTAAAGGCATTGTACTGCAATGCTTCTGCGGCATAACCTGAAACACCCTCAGCATTTTCACATATTAATCTATTATGGCAAAACAGTTAATTTTTGCAGTTACCCTTCTGATAACATTAGGCTTCTTTTTTTATACCGTAAAGAGGCTGGTGAAATATTTCAGCTTTACCAGACCGGCTTTCCCGGTAAAGGATATCGGGAAAAGACTGAGAATTACGGCTGAAGTTGCCTTTGCTCAGTCAAAGATCTTTCGCAGGCCGGTCATCGGCTTTTGCCATGCGCTGGTATTCTGGGGTTTCTGCATTATTCTTTTCGGTAGTATCGAAATGGTTATTGACGGGCTTTCAGGTACAGAGCGAATTTTGAAATTCATGGGCCCGGTATATGATGTAATAATAGCAGCAGGCGATGTTTTTGCCTTGCTGGTTGCAATAGCTGTAGCGATCTTTCTGTTCAGGCGCCTGGTTTTAAATGTTAAAAGGTTCGAAGGAATTGAAATGAAGGAAAGATCCCATGTCGATGCGGCTGTTGCACTTTCGCTGATACTCTTACTGATGGTTTCACTGCTTGCAATGAATACCGGATATTTGGGTCATAAAATATTGTCGGGAGAGGAAGTGGCTGGGATATTTCCGGTCAGCAGCATTATCATGAATATGTTTAGCGGGTTTTCATCCGGGAAATTCCTTCTTATGCATAACATTTCCTGGTGGATACATATCCTGCTCATCTTTGTTTTTGCCAATTATCTTCCATATTCAAAACATTTTCATGTTTTCATGTCGGTGCCCAATGTTTTTTTGACGAGACCTTATCCTTTGGGCAAACTTGTGAATATGGACAATGTTACCCGTGAAGTGAGACTTATGATGAATCCTGAAACAGCTTTCTCCGATGCTCCTTCCGGAGTGGCGCCTGAAAGATTCGGGATAAGAGATGCTGAGGATGTTACATGGAAGAATTATTTTGATTCCCTGTCGTGCACTGAGTGCGGAAGGTGTACGTCGGTATGCCCGGCAAACATTACCGGCAAAAAGCTGTCACCACGAAAGATAATGATGGATCTGAGGGCAAGGATGAAGGAAAAGGGACCTGAAATGGTAATCCATGGAAGGGATTACAGCGATAACAGGTCGTTGCTTGGCGATTATATATCAGAAGAGGAGCTCTGGGCCTGTACAACATGCAATGCCTGTGCCATGGAGTGCCCGGTGAACATCAGCCAGCCCGAATTGATCCTTGGAATGCGCCGGTATCTGGTGATGGAGGAGGGTACTGCTCCTGCCGGCCTGAAAAGCATCTTTAGCAATATAGAAAACAACGGTGCTCCCTGGCAGTATTCTGCGGAAGACAGATTATTATGGGCCAGGGATCTTGATTTCAAGGTGCCTGTAATGGCCGACCTTGCCGGGGAAGGCAAAATGCCGGAATATCTGTTTTGGGTCGGATGTGCCGGCGCTTTTGATGACCGGTACAGGAAAGTTGTAAGGTCTTTTGCTAAAATTCTCAATTATCTGAATATAAGCTATGCTGTGCTGGGCCGCGAAGAAACATGTACCGGCGATCCGGCAAGACGGGCAGGAAACGAAATGCTTTACCAGATGCAGGCTATGCAGGTTATTGAGATATTCAAAAACTACGGCATAAAGAAAATAATTACCACCTGTCCTCACTGTTATAACACTTTCAGGAATGAGTATCCCGATCTTGGAGGAAACTATGAGGTTATAAGCTATCTGCAATTGATTGCTGACTGCATGAGGGACGGAAGGCTTAAGGCTGACAAGAAGGCGTTTGGAGATCGCCCGGTAACATACCACGATCCCTGTTACCTTGGAAGGGCAAATGATATTTATTCCGAACCGCGATACATAATCAGCCAGGTAACAGGCAGCCTGAAAGAGATGACGAGGAATAAAAGCCGTGCATTATGCTGCGGAGCAGGAGGCGCCCAAATGTTCAAGGAGGCAGAAAAAGGTGACAAGGAGGTGTTTATTGAGAGAACAGAAGAAGCTTTGCAGACAAATGCTGATATTATTGCTTCTGCCTGTCCTTTCTGTATGACAATGCTGACTGACGGACTTAAGTACAAAAACATTGAGGATAAAACCAGTAACCTTGATTTGGCTGAATTAGTAGCACAGTCAATGGGATTATAGTGATGTATGCCTGCCCGGAAGCAGGAAAACATATAAATGAACTGGAAGGATACTAAATACTGATATTATGGAAGACAGAAAAATTCTGAAAAGCGGCGAATTTCTTGTAAATGGAATTAGTCCTGAAGACATTTTTATACCTGAAGAGTTTGATGAAGAGCAAAAGATGATTGCACAAACCTGCAGGGATTTTCTTGAAACGGAAGTTTATCCCAAAATGGACGCTCTGGAAAAAACAGACAGGGAACTAATGAAAAGCATTCTCAAAAAATCAGGCGAACTGGGTTTGACGGGGATTGCCGTGCCGGAGGAGTATGGCGGCTTTGGTCAGTCGTTTGTTACTCAGATGCTAATGGCTGAAACGACAGGTGCGGGATACTCCTTCTCGGTTGCATTGATGGCTCATTGCGGTATTGGGACCATGCCGATATTGTATTACGGTAATGAAGACCAGAGGCAGCGGTATGTTACAAAACTTGCAACCGGGGAAATGCTTGGAGCTTATTGCCTTACTGAACCGGGAGCAGGAAGCGATGCCAACTCAGGAAAGACAAATGCAAAGCTTTCTGACGATGGGAAAGACTACATACTTAACGGACAGAAGATGTGGATAACCAATGCCGGTTATGCAGATGTTCTTATTGTATTTGCCAAAATTGACCAGGACAGGGTTCTTAGCGCCTTCATAGTTGATAGTAAGTCACCTGGTGTTGTAATTGGGCCTGATGAGCACAAGATGGGCATCAAAGGATCTTCAACGGCGCAGATCTATTTCAACGATGTGCGGGTGCCTGTTGAAAACCTGCTCGGGAAAAGGGGCGAAGGTTTCAGGATTGCCCTGAATATTCTTCATATGGGCCGTATAAAGCTTGGAGCCAATGTGCTTGGAGCTGCTAAAAAGGCAATTAATGATTCAGTCAGGTATGCCAACGAAAGGAAGCAATTCGGAGTGTTTATTTCAAGCTTCGGAGCAATCAAATATAAACTTGCAGAGCAGGTGATACGCCTTTTTGCGGTTGAATCGGCCGTGTACAGGGTCAGCAGGAATATAGATGACCTTATTGACGGACTTAAGTCAGACACATATGACAAGGGCAGGGCTACTATTGAAGCTATAAGCCATTATGCCGTTGAGGCGGCAATTCTTAAAGTGAGTGGTTCTGAAATGCTTGATTTTATAGCTGACGAAGCTGTCCAGATTTTTGGAGGCATGGGATATTCGGCTGAAATGGACGTTGAAAGAGGCTATCGCGATTCACGTATAAACCGGATCTTCGAAGGAACAAATGAAATCAACAGGCTCCTGGTGGTTGACACCGCAATGAAACGGGCCATGAAAGGCGACTTCGACCTTTTTGGCAAAGCAGAAGCCCTTTTTGCAGGGATACGGGAGATTGAAAACACAGGGTTAACAGCAGAAGATTATTTTGATGAGAAAGCTCAGTATACCGCCAATTTTAAGAAGGTCATTCTTATTTGCATGCACCTTGCTATGGAACATTTCCGTAAAAGCCTGATCAATGAGCAGGAAGTTCTCAACAATATTGCCGACATGATGATGGAGGCATATATTTCGGAGTCGCTTATGCTGAGGACAGCAAAGCTTGCTTCCATGAGATCTGATGTATCGCTTTACAAGGATATACTCGATGTGTACATCTATGATGCAGCATCAAAAATAAGAAAATCGGCCACCGATGCCGTATATTCCATTGCACAGGAAACAGATGATGAGAATATCCGCGAAGCAATTGAAAAACTCACCAGGGTTAAAGGTGTAAATGTAAGGGATTCCCGGCGCCGCATTGCTGACAGGCTCATTGAAGATAATGGTTATAAGTTCTGACCACAGAATGTGATGTCTGGCACTGTTGAATCCGGGAAGGTGCATGGGCTTTATCGTATTCGCAAATCCTGCTTACCGGAAAGCTTGCTTCCCGGTAAGCAGGAATCTTTATGTAAATCCCGTACAAGGGATCGTTAACTGCAATCAGCTGTTAACGATGATGCACTATTAATGATAAATAGCATTTCGGGAATGATGGTTTTTATGGTTTTGCCGGATCATGAGACGGCTTAATCAAATATATTTGTATGATTAAATCTGTACCAAGATATCAGGACGATAGCGGATACAAGAACCTTAATTTCGGCCTCTCGGCAGGTGGTAAGGCTACAGTAAAAGGCGCTCATTCCCTGATATTTGAATACGACCAGCTTCTTACAAAGCAGGATCTTGATGAACAGCCAAAACCCAATTTGGCCCTGGGTTGGGAGATACAGACACCCACCCACGCTTTCCAAATCTTTGTGGCTAACTTTGACCAGATAATCAATCAGCGGAATCTTGTTTTCAACGCAAATAATTTTGCTGATAAGGAGTTCCTTGTCGGATTCAATATTACCGTCCGGTTTTAATTAGAGATCACAGCTTTTCAACCTGTTTACATATAATGCCTGACTATATTGCAGATAAAACGTTTGAATTTAAATCTCCTTAAAAGGAATTTTCTTTTTGGAGAATTTGCACGATAATTGTTGTTCTATAAAAATTTAAAATCAATTGATATGAATATTTTCAAATCCATTTTTGGAATTACTGTTATTTCAGTTCTCAGCTTTGTTTTTATGTCAATGGCCCCTCAGCAGAACCCGGTTCAGCCCTGGGCCGTTCCCGATGACTTCAAGAATATGCAGAATCCTGTTGAAAAAAATGATGCCAATATAGCTTCCGGAAAGAAACTATATGCCAAGTTATGTGCAACATGTCATGGAAAGACCGGATTGGGAGACGGCGTGGTCGGCAGAAAACTGAAAAACTTCCCCGGGGATTTCACAGGCGAATATTACCAGAACCAGACCGATGGCGAACATTTCTATAAAACCAAATACGGCAGGGGTGAAATGCCTAAATATGAAGGAAAATGTACCGATAAAGACATCTGGAATATGGTACATTATATGCGGACATTCAAAAAGTAGGATCGTAGCATGCTATAATCCTGTGCCATGGTTATTTATTGAATAATCCCAGACAGAATTTATATTGCATCAATTGTATTTTCAAGCAGCGTCATGATATAGGGATAGTTGTGTATGCCAAGGCTGCCGTCCCTCACAACCAGCTGGAAGTTTATTATGGCACCAAACTGGGCATTGGTCAGGGTTGGGAATGCCGGAGTTCCATGGGCCGGATTCCTCCAGTATCCGGCAGGATTTGAGTTTGCATCCTTGCCATCTGCTCCGTCTTTTCCGTCAAGCCCCGCAAGTCCCCCTCGGCCCTTCACAGGATGAAAAAATAAAAACTGTGGCGAGAAGTACTGAAAATGACCGAAATAAATTTTTCATATCTTCATGGTTTTTCAGGATTCAGAGTTCAGTAAAAATAGTTCTTTGCACTGGAAAAAAAACATTTGGGATCTAATTATTGTTAATGGTTTTATAATCATATCTGCATTAAACAGAGAAGATCAGTTTAATGATATTGCTTAGATTTGCATATTGCAGATGATGCCGGGAAATATAAATGGACTATAAAAATGTTCTGATATGAAAATTGTCAGATTTTTGATTTCTCCCGTTTTTATGGGAGCTCTTTTTATTGTGTTTGCAATTGCTATGGCCGTGGCAACCTTCATTGAAAATGATCATGGTTCACAGGCGTCCTATAACCTGGTTTACAACACGCGCTGGTTTGAATTTATATTGCTTCTCCTGGTAATAAACCTTATAGGCCAGATGATAACCTTCAGGCTTTACAGGAAAGAAAAGCGTACTGTGTTGCTTTTCCACCTGTCGTTTGTTATGATGATAACCGGCGCAGGTGTTACAAGATATTTCGGCTGGGAAGGACTGATGCATATACGTGAGGGCCAAATTGCACGGGCATGTGATTCGAATGAACGGTATTTAAGTTTTAATCTTAATGATGCCGGCGGAAAATCGCTATGGAAGGATTCGGAGAAATATTCGGTCGTTACAGTATCGCCTGGCAAGCTGAAAAAAACCTTTGAAGCGGGAGGTAAAGAATACAGGATAACTCTTTCGGGGATCATTCCCAATGCTGCCCGGAAGATTGCTGAAGATGCCGGTGGGGGAGTTCCTATGGTATCGCTGATAATTACCGGGGAAGATGCTGTCAGGCAGCACCTTGTACTCAGCAAGGGAGAAACAGCCTCTGTCAGCGGTATTTCCCTGGAATTTGATGCATCTGTTGCAGCAGAATTGAGCATATCGGCCGATACGGGAGGTTTTTTCCTGAAAGCGCCTGATAAAGTAAAAGTAATGAACATGATGACCCGGCAGACCATCAGCTATGACCCGGAAGAACCGGTGGAATTGAAGCAGATGAGCATAATTGAATACCGGGATATCAGAATAGCGCCAAAAGAATTGTCAATGAATGGCAGGATCAGGGTGGCTGCTATTGATCCCGGGGAAGAAACTACAGGAATGAACGCATTTGTCTTTGATATTGTCAGCGAAGGGAAATCCTCGGAACTTATTTTATGGGAAAGCGAAATGGAAGACCCTTCAACAGATGAACTCGGGATTGATGAATATAAACTCAGTCTGAGCATAGGATCAAGGAAAACAATACTTCCCTTTTATCTTAAGCTGAACGACTTCACGCTTGAGAGATACCCCGGATCCGACAGCCCCTCGGGTTATATCAGTGATGTAGTGTTGATCGACAGCACGGAGAATTTTGTGAAGCCCTTTAAAATATTCATGAATAATGTACTCAAGTATAAGGGATACAGGTTCTACCAGTCGTCGTACGACCACGACGAACGGGGAACAATCCTTTCAGTGAGTCATGACAGGGCAGGCATGATAATATCGTATGCAGGATATGCCCTTCTTTTCCTTTTTATTTTACTTTCCCTGCTCAATAAAAAATCATTGTTTAATACCATAAGTTCAAAGCAATGGGGGTCTAACCTGAGAAAAACAGTTCCGGCGGTCATGATAGTATTATTGATCAGTGGTATGGGAACTGCTGAAGCCCGGAAGCTGGTACCCGACAAGAAGGCAGCTGATGAATTCGGCAAGGTGCTTGTTCAGGATCAGAAAGGGCGGACAAAGCCTCTATATACTTTAAGCAGCGATATTCTACGAAAGGTTTCAAAGGAAAACAAGCTTAACGGCATGATGCCCATGCAGGTTCTGTTGGGTGTTTATCTCGACTTCGGCAACTGGATGGATGAGCCGTTGATCAGGATCTCCAACAAGAGCCTGAGGCAGTCGCTGGGCGTAAGGGGAGACCTGGCTGCATTTTCTGATCTTGTTGACCTTAAGGGAAGGGGATCATACAAGCTGGCCGAAAGAGTATCGGAAGTGTATTCAAAAACCCCCTCTGAAAGAACCAGGGAGGATAAGGAGATAATGAAGGTTGATGAAAGGGTGAATATTGTTTATATGATCTATACCGGGCAGTTGATGAAGTTATTTCCGGTAAAGGACGGATCTCATAACTGGGGTTCTCCTCAGGAAGCTTTGAAAGCGGCAGTCAGCAGGGAAGATTCACTGTACCTCGGGAACGTTCTGCCGGTGCTTGCGGAGTCGCTGCGTACAGGGGATGCTGCCGGCACCGCCAGGATTGCAGAATCGGTAGCTGCCTATCAGAAACAGTTTTCTGAATATGAACTTCCCTCTGTATCGAAGATCAGAGCTGAGATAATATACTACAGACTGATGATCTTTGAAAGGTTGTTCCCTTATTATGCCACCATAGGCATTGTGATGCTGATATTGATGATCGTGGCGGTCGTAAGGGGGAAGAAGCTCTTGCCTGGTGTTAATGTGATATTAAGCTGGCTTCTTTTTGCAGGCTTCCTTCTTCATACAACCGGATTAGGACTTCGCTGGTATATTTCAGGGCATTCGCCTATGAGCAATGGTTATGAATCTATGCTTTTCATTTCATGGGTTACACTGCTGGCGGGATTTGTCTTCAGCCGGAAGTCCCCTTTCACCCTTCCGGCCACGGCGGTCCTTGGTTCACTGACTCTGCTGGTTGCACATATGAGTTTCATGGACCCCGAGATCACCAATCTTGTACCTGTTCTTAAATCGTACTGGCTTACCCTGCACGTTTCGGTAATAACGGCAAGTTATGGTTTTCTGGGGCTGGGTGCAATTCTGGGGCTGATAAATATGATAATGATGGTTTTCTCTGATAAAAGGAACAGGATAAGGATATCTGATACTGTAGATGAGCTGACAGTCATTAATTTTAAGACACTTACTCTTGGGCTATATTTTCTGACCATCGGGACCTTTCTGGGAGCCGTATGGGCGAATGAGTCATGGGGCAGGTACTGGGGATGGGACCCTAAGGAAACATGGTCGCTTATTACAATTATTGTCTACAGTTTTGTTATTCATTCGCGGCTGATACCCGGCATGAAGGACATCTATACCTTCAATCTCCTTTCTCTTTTCAGTATTTCCTCGGTGCTGATGACATATTTCGGTGTGAATTATTACCTGTCAGGTCTTCATTCCTATGCCGGAGGTGATCCGGTACCGGTACCGGCGTTTGTCTATCTCACTGTTACAGCGCTTGTTGTTTTGTCGGTACTTGCATATTACAGGTACCGTAAATGGGGGGAGAAGGCATCATAATAAAAAAGGCTGCCTTTCGAGGCAGCCTCTTTTTATTATTAATCTGATTATTATTCATACGAGATAGTAAACGCGTAGGAGCCGAAACTGCCCTGATCAACCGTGATTGCCATATTCAGCTGAATCTCCCTGCTGCAGGTATTCAATGTACCACTACCACTATAGGAAAAATTATCATACGAATATACTTTGGTAGCCAGCATTGTTTTTGGAACTGTAACAGCATAAGAAGCAGGATCAATAATAAGAGGCAACGGTCCTCCGTCTTCGGTAAAACCATCCAATGCTGCAATTCCGGTAACCAGCAGGGTATATTCATCATTCGGATCTAAAGCGACCTGAACAGTTCCATCCATATCCCAGCCAGCACTTTTAATATTAGCAGTGCCAACATAATCAGCTGCAACATAATCACAGGCAATCAAAGGATTAACAGCTGCAGATGACCGGTAATACTTATCTCCTGATTTGGTCAGGATTTCAATATTTACATACTTTCCACCCTCTATATCATCAATTGATATTCCAAGAGCCTGTGCAACGTCGGTAAGAGTAACTTTTACGCCTGTTGCAGGAATAGTGAATTTCTGCAATTCAGCCCTTTGCTGACCACCATCATATGACACTTCAATCAAACCGTCCATTGTCTGGCTTCCGCTTCCTGCCGTAACATCAAAT
This sequence comes from Bacteroidales bacterium, assembly GCA_040769065.1. Classification (GTDB taxonomy): domain Bacteria; phylum Bacteroidota; class Bacteroidia; order Bacteroidales; family VadinHA17; genus LD21. The sequence continues at coordinate 1,677,624 of JAXGLU010000001.1, read as the reverse complement.
TCCACATATGTGTTGTCTTTATCGGCTGCCAGAAAGATAGAAGGGTCTAAGTTTTCGATCACGGGAGTCGCTTTAATCAAATTGCGTTCTCCGGCAGGATCATCAAATTTGGTCTCACAGCCCGTAATAGTGAGTCCTGCTATGATTATCAATGTTAAGAGTCTAATAATATTTTTCATGATAATATTTGTTTTTTCGTTTGAGTATATTATCTGGTTCCGCCAGCCCACCATACCTTCTCTGTATATACATAACTACCGTTTCCGTAGGCTGTTGCAACATTGGGATTAGTAGTGACATCAGAAGAACCATAGGTAAATCGTTGCGGGAATCCGACAGTAGTGTTATAGGGATTCTTTAGTTCAATCACATCGTCTCCCATAGCTTCCAGCCTGCGAATATCACTATATGCTTCCAGGGCTTCCTCTTCGTAAAAAGCAATATACTTCTGATTCATCACCTCGCTTAAAGGATTTTCATCAAACAATGCTTCAACATTATCTGTAAAGTAAGCATCTGCATCATCTGCTTTTAAACCAACATTTGGTTTTTGGAATGCAGCAGTAATGGCATTCTTAAGAGCAGTCTTTGCCAGGGCCAGATTCTCTACTCCTCCCAGTCTTACATAAGCTTCAGCTTTAATGAATTCAAGTTCATGATAGCTGAAAATATAAGTTGGAGCATTTGCTACGCTTAAACCGGATACACCGTACAGAGACTGAATATCGACATTTGCACCATTTTCAGCAAAAACAAGATTTCCATCACCTTCCGGATTGGGTACAAAATAAATATCATCTCTTGGATCATTTCTTGCCAACAACTTTTCATGCAGGCTCATACTTGCCCCATGCGAATTCCTATCCTGCAGCATTCTGTACCAGGCAGCTGTCTGAGATGAACTGCCGTCAAAACGGAGCAGACACTGATCTTTAATCCCCGTGAAAGAATTATTTGCTGCAGCTATAACATCGGTATAACTTGGCGTTCTATGAGACAGCCTTAGTAAATACCTGGCTTTTAATGCATAAGCAAATTTAATCCATTGGTCGACTTTTCCGCCGTAGAATACATCCTGTGCTCCCATATTAGATAAATCTTCCTTCTGGAAATTCGCAAGTGCATCATCAATGAAGGTGAAAACATCATTATAAATGGCTTGCTGGGAAGTTAATTTAGGCTGCATGTACGTACTTGGATCAAGTGCTTCTTCCCAGGGAGTATCTCCCCAACCATCAGCCAATATTGCGAGGTAATAAGCTGAAAGAAGCTGTGCTCTTCCAAGATTATGCCATGCTCCGTATTCTGGGCCGCCTTCGGAACATCTCTCTATTACCTTCCTCAAAGACCAGAGATTATAGTAAATGGTCGTCCAGTCATTATTATAAGTAGTTGCAGAAGTAGGTTCTGCCGAGCGGATTTCAGCACTTAAATGCTGAGCATGAGTACCGACTGTATGTTCAATATAAACAGAGGCATAGAACATCATACTACCTCCAACTCCTGTTATTCCCAACTCAATCATATTATCGGTCAGAGTCAAACGGGATGACACGTCTGTCGGATTATTCGGATTGAAGTTAATCTCATCCATTATTTTTTCTGTGCATGATGGTAATAGCATTACTATCACTGCCAGAGATATATATAATAACTTTTTCATATTGTTTTCTTTTATCAGTTATTAAAATGTTACATCCAAACTAAAACCATAGCTTGTAGTCTGTGGCAAAGAGAAACGATTGAACCCACCCATCGCATTACCAGCACCATTTGATGATTCAGGGTCAAGGTTAGGAAGAGCTGTCCATATCAGTATATTTCTTGCAAATACCGATGCCCCGATAGTAGCTCTGCTCAGAATACGATTAGGTATGGTATATTTTAATGATACATCGCGAAGCTTTATAAAGGAATTTTCAAATATGAATGCTTCGTCAATATCTCCCAATACGTTATCAAAAAGAGTCTGGTATGCTTTAGGATCATTTGGACCACCCCTTACTATGTCATTGGGGGTTCCATCTGGTTTATATCCTTTATAAACAAACGTTTCTTCCCTGTTTTCTGTTTGTGTTACAACTCCATAGGTGTACATCATCAAGCCATTATCTCCTGAATACATATTACCTCCATGTTTCCACTCAAAGGAAGAACTAAGAGAAAGGTTTTTATATGTAAAGGTATTATTGGCTCCCAAAATAAAATCAGGTGTTACTTCACCAATAATCCCGGGAGCACCTGTTTGCGGCATACCGTGATAAGGACTTGACGGATCGTCAATAACAAGGATATTGCCATTCTTATCTCTGGCAAATGATGAACCATAAATCACAGGATATGTATTGCCTACACTTGCACGGACCTGTGGAGTTACAAATCCGCCCAGGAATATGCTTTCAACTCCTTCTGCAAGCTCATCAACCATATTGATCATTTTCATGTAGTTAAAATTCATATCCCATCTGAATCTTCCGGCTTCAATCGGAACAATGTTAACTACCAATTCATTTACGTCTGTGGTGAGGCGTCCGGCGTTGGTTACTAACTGATCGGCTCCTGTTGAACCCGCAAGTGGAACAGCAAATATCTGATCTTTTACATTCTGTTTTGAATAGGTATATTCGAAACCAAACCGGTTATTGAAGAATGACAGGTCTATACCCAACTCATATGACCGGGTATTCTGCGGCACGAGATTTTTATCGTATAACGTCGATCCCGGACCATAGGCACTTGCACCATTATAAGGGATTGCAATCGAATTGGTGGCATACCAGCCATTGGAATACCCTGTTCTTGCAGAGTAATACGGTTCATAATAGCTTCCTGCCTGTCCAACTTCAGCATAAGATGCCCTGATTTTCGCAAATGATAACCATTTGTAATTTTCAAATATATTCAACGAGGTAGGAACAAAGCTTGCACTGAACGAAGGATAAAAGAATCCACGGTTTGCTGACGGCATTGTAGATACAATGTCGTAACGCCCGGTAGCCCCTAAGAAAAGAAGGGATCTGTAATCCCAGTTTACCTGGCCAAAGAAACCAACTGATCTGCTCCATCCTTTACTTTCACTTCTGGAAGGAGTAGCTGTATTGTTAACATGTTGCCATTCACCAAAATTCAGACCTGTACCGCTGGCTGAAACATTCTTGCTTTTATTATCATTATATTCTGCACCAAGCAATAATGTTGCTGTCTGGTTGCCTGTAACCCTCCAATTCAAAGTTGCCGTACCTATTGCGTTGGTATTTGTAAACCTGTATTGTGATTCACCAACATATGAGTTGGCAGGGTCGGTTCCTTTATGTCCAAGCCCCCAGATAGTTTCATAGGCCTGTGTGTATGTGTCAATACCTACTTGTCCACGTACGTTAAGGTCAAAGGGTTCTCCCAGTTTTGTCAGATACTCAAGGAAAGTATTTCCAAAGAGTCGGTCTGTCCTTTCATAGAAAGTATTATTCTCTGCCACCCAGTAGGGATTGTCAAAAGTCAGAGACCGATAATAAATCTGCTTGTAAGGATCGCCCGGAAAATGAAAAGGAATACCTTTCATATTATAGGTTGGAGGTGCCGCCAGAATACCGGCCAGAGATCCATCGTTTGCAATACTTAACTTATCAACTTCAACCTGGGAATAGTTTGCATGAAAACCTGATTTCCAATGGTCACCAAAATCTCTGGAAGCGTTGGCTTTGGCATTCCACCTTTGCAATCCGGTGTTTAATGCAATCCCGTCCTGAGTAGTCTCACCAAAACCAATGGCATAGTTTCCTTTATCAACAGCCTGACTGAGAAGAATGTTGTTTTGCGTTGTGAAACCTGTTTTAAAATAATCGTTCCAGTTATTATAAGTAGCAGGAGTTACCCAGCAATCCTCTTCAGCATAACCTGCATCAGCCAGTTGAGGAACTTTATACTTACCAGGATGCCCGTGATTGTTACCACCATAAGTTGGATCATCCGGAAGGTTTGCAATTTTCGTACCCCATGCCTGAGATGATCTTGGATTAAATTTACCTGAACTACCTTGGGAATAGGTTGTCTGATAATCAGGAGTCCTTGACACCTGGTCAAAAGTGTTGATTGAATTGAAAGTTATACGTGGAGCACCTCTTTCATTTCTGGATCCGCTTTTGGTAGTAATAATAATAACACCGTTTGATGCACGTATACCATACAGAGCGGATGCCGCCTGACCTTTAAGAACGTTAATTGATTCGATGTCTGCAGGGTTCAGGTCCAGAATCCTTCCTGTTTCATCAGAACCGCTAGTGGTTTCGCCGCCGCCGCCGCCACCCTGAATAGGCTGGCCATCAACAACATAAAGAGGCTGGTTGTTTTGTGAAAAAGAACGGGCTCCTCTGATGACAATAGATGATGATGCTCCGGGCATACCACTCGTAGGAGTAATATTCAGACCTGCAACTTTCCCCTGCAGGGCAACTGCAAAGTTTGTGTTTCCAGATCTGACTATCTGATCACTTGATACATCCTGCACTGAATACCCAAGCGATTTCCTCTCACGCGATACACCCATTGCCGTCACAACAACCTCATCCAATCCCACGAGATCGGATTCTAGTACTACGTTTATTTCACTTCGGTTTCCTATTTCAACTTCCTGAGTTTTCATACCGATATATGAAAACACAAGGGTAGTGGCATTCGTCGGTACATTTATGGCGTAGCGTCCGTTCAGATCAGTAAGAGCACCGATGGTCGTACCCTTTACCTGTATCGTAACGCCGGGAATCGCGCCTTCTCCCTCCGCAGAGGAGGTAACTGTACCTGTAATGACTCTTACTTGTGCAAAAAGTGCTGATGCACCTGTAAACACAAGAAGACCAAAAAACAGTAATAGTTTCTTCATACGATTTAGTTTTAGGTTTAAAATCAGTTATACACACAAATCCGCCAAAGATTATTAAAAAAATCTTTTTCAACAAATTTTTAACAATTTATTTTTTGAAAAAATTAATTTTTCAGCCAGTAAATGAGAAGGTTATCTTTCGCAATATGAAATACATCATAATATCCTTTTTCAAACTGAAGCTAATACTGGCATGCTTTTTATGAACTTATACATTTTCAGTTACTTTGATATGATGGCAATCCCCGGCCAATCCATGAAGCGCGCTCTGTATCGCATTCAATTTGCAATTATCAATGAGCAATTAACAATTGGACAATGGACAATGCCTGGACTTTCTCTTCCGCCGGGACTTATTTGTGGGGAGACAGGTCTTAAAACTCTGACAGGACAATTTACCTTTCTGCTTTCCGCTCCAAAAAACAGGAAACGGTTCGCACCTTTTCCGGTTTGCCACCGCACTGTTATATTATCAGAGCGCAGCTATTTTGATATGTATTTATTTGGCCATGAGATTGTTGATGGCTTGTGAAAAGGAGGGGGATTCAGCCACCTCCAATAATCAATCTCAACAACTTGATTTTATTTTCGGTAAAACAATTAATCACTCATCAGACTTATGTCGTCTGCCTCTTTTTTATATTTAAAGTCTTTTTTGCGTCTTTTAATACTTTCAGAAACTAACATTATAACAGCTATAAATACCACTGCCATATATGCGAGAAATCCTATAAATGCCCTCATAATTAATATTTTTGCTATTCAGTATTTTATTCTGATTCTTTTCTTCTTGAATATCTGTTGTTATCTATTGATTGAAATCAATGGGGGATATGAAACCTCTTCCTATAATTACCTGTGAAATAGTTGACTGCTTGTTAAGCATTGGCATATTAGCAAAATCATATCTTTATTATTTGTATCTGAACCTTCATTTTGTAAAAAAACAGTTGTTTGGGTATATTTTATCTTATACCTGCTTTTCCGAAGAAACAAAGTTTTATGTAACCAGGGCAGTCTACAAGATAAATTCAGATATGAATATTTCGTTCATTTTGGCGACCCTTCACTATCCCGGGAATAGAAATATTTTAACAATAACCAATACTGCAAATATTGCGAGCCAGAATAAAAAGACTTTAAATCCATTAGACATTTTTGGCAGCTTCATGATAAACAATTTTTTATATGATGAACCCCACATGTATTACATACACACACGTTTATATAATTCTTACTTATGTGGGTTCCATTCGACCTTTAAAATAAATTATATGCGGATGAAACTCGTTCAAAAGTACTTACGAATTTTCTGAGCATTAATTAAAATATTATTAGAAGGTTATTAGAAACATCTAAATACTTACCTTCCAAATAGTAATTTTGTATAAAATTGACAACCATGACGGGGGATATTAATATTTTAATTGTTGAAGATGAACAACGGCTTGCTGAAATTTTAAAAAAGCAATTGGAAGAATCCGGATTTAATGCTGAAATAGCGTATGATGGGTTTGTTGGGAAACAATTAGTGACGAAAAACAAATATAATCTTATCATTTTGGACATTAATCTACCATTAATCAATGGGTATGATTTATGTAAAGAGATTCGAAAAACAAACAGTCAAATTCCAATCATCATGCTTACTGCCTTCGGGACACCGGATAATAAAATAGCAGGATTCGATATGGGAGCAGATGATTACATAGTCAAACCGGTTGATTACAGGGAGTTGTTGGCACGTGTGAATGTGTTTTTAAGACGGTCAAATTCAAATACCCGGATTGCTGAGAGTAAGATAGAGATTGCTGACCTTGAAATGGATTTGAATACTAAAACTGTTACCCGTTCAAATAAAAAAATTGAACTTACAGCGAAAGAGTTTTTATTACTGGAAACTTTCCTTAAAAATAAGGACAAATTACTTACCCGTGATTTCATCATAGAGAAAGTCTGGGGTATAGAATTTGACCCAAATACCAACATTATTGATGTATATGTCAATTATTTAAGAAAAAAGATTGATAAGGATTTTGAACCAAAACTTATACATACAAAATTTGGTTTTGGTTTTTATTGCAGCGAGAAAGAAATTTAAATAATGAATATAAAGACAAGATTAGCATTTCAGTTCACCCTTATTGTCGCTGGAATTTTATTGTTTTTCTCAATACTTGTGTATTATTTTTCATATTCAAGCCAACTTGCAAAATTCAGACAAAATCTTCTCGATAGTGCTAGAAATACGACTACTCTGTTAATTAATGTCGCAGAAGTTGATTCATTATTATTGCAGAAGATTCAGCAATCAACCATTTCATGGGAAAAGGAAGAACTGGCAATAACTGATTCCACATTTAAATTAATATATGGGAACAACGTTCAATATCTTGCAGATAACGAAACTCTGGTAAATAATGCCTCTGGTGATTTAAACTATTTCTCAATAGCAGGCAAGGATGGGGTTTACTACAAACATATTTATGAAAAATGTCCATATCATGTGTTTGCTATGGCAATCGATAAATCACGCATTGAAAACTTAACAGGTCTTCGGAAAATCTTATTCTGGAGTGTTATCTTAAATGTCTGGTTATCAGTTCTCCTATCATATTTATTTTCAAAAAAGGCGATAAAACCAATATCACAGATTATTAAAAATGTCAAGGAAATCAATTCATTAAAACTTGACAAAAGACTGGATGAAGGCAACAAGAAAGATGAACTGGCTCAATTAGCAATTACGTTCAATGAAATGCTTACTAACCTGGAGATTGCTTTCAAAAGTCAGGAAGACTTCGTTTCAAATGCTTCGCATGAATTACGGACACCTTTATCGGTAATGATTGGTGAGAGTGATTACTTTTTAAGTCGAGAAAGAAACAAGAAAGAGTACATCGACCATATATCAGGATTAAATAATGACCTTAAAACATTAAATGCGCTTATTAACAGCTTGCTGGAATTGGCACGAATAAATAAAGATAAGAGTATCGCATTTTCTGATGTGCGTATTGACGAAATAATATTTAGCGCAATTCAGGACGTAAGTACCAAATATAAGGGACGCAAAATTGTGCCAAAAATTCAATATCCGGAAAGCAGAAATGAATTGCTTGTTAAAGGAGATTTCGGAATCCTTGTGATTGCATTTAAAAATCTGCTTGATAATGCCTGTAAATTCTCCCACGAAGATGTTGGTGTAGAGTTCGTGATTACCGATAAGTTAATCGATATCATTATTTCAGATAAGGGTATCGGGATACCAGCCGATGAAGTTGAAAATATTTATAAACCTTTTAAGAGGGCATCCAATGTAAAATATATTGGTGGATTTGGAATTGGTCTTTCCCTGGTTTCAAAAATAATAGAACTTCATGATGCTGAATTTAAGATTAGCAGCAAGGAGAATGAAGGAACAATTATTGAGGTAAGCTTTAAAAGATTACATTAATCTATTTACCTTATGAAAGCAAGGATAGCTGTTAAACCTGCTAATATAATTGCAAGAAGGAAGATTGTATCATCTATACACCAGCCAACTTTTATATGAATCTCGCTGCTTTCCGGATATTCTTTTTCAATTTCTGCCATAACCTCATTTTTATATGTAAAGGTTTTAAAATTAAGAGTAGTCAACAGATTCATTCATTAGAAACTTATTAGAAGGTTATTAGAATTTATTTAAAGAATTAATTTATAATTACTTCCCTCAGTATCAGGATGGTTTTCTGCTCAAAAAAAGACTTTATTCAGGCAATGATGATGAGGTTTTGAATTGTATATGACTGGAAATCTCAAGTGCATTGATGGAAATAATCATTGATGCATCACTGATTGCATATTTTATTCCGGACTGGCTATACTGACCAGGTTTGCATGCAGGGATTGCTTTATCAACAATATCAATGGCTGTTGTTTATGCAGTTATGATAGAATATGGTTAAAAGAAAATGTTTTGAAGGCAAACAATAAAGGCAACTATCATTGATTAAGATAATTGCCTTCGCTTATTTTTATTGGTGGGGTGGAAGATGGGACTCGAACCCACGACCTTCGGAACCACAATCCGACATTCTAACCAGCTGAACTACATCCACCGTATAAGGACTGCAAAATAAACCAGAAATTTTTATTTATCAAAATTTTGGAAGGCTTTAAAATGAAGGGTAACTCACGGGAATGGTTGTTATCCGGGAATTATCCTTCAAAAAAATTCCTTGAAGAAATTATTTCTGACATCTGTGACAATAAATACGGTTTAAAATAATTTCATGTACACTCATAAATTTATTTTTATGGTGAATTTCTGAATACTATCTTTGGGCGGTCAGAAAATGCAGGAACTAAATGGAAACCTCATTTGTTGAGTATCAAGTTATTTCTTTTTAAACTTGGGAAGGAGTAAATTTATAACGAATATATCAGGACTACAGCTCTTCCAGTTGCTGAAGTTTACCATCTTCCTGATAATAAGCATTGTATTTACAAAAAGCCATCTGTCCCGCGCCGATATTGGAGCATGGGAAATGTTTCTTTTCATATCAGGCCTTATAAGCTTTTTTTGGGTTACAGGTATTATACAGTCTCTTCTCCCGCTGTACAACCGCAATAAAACCTACAGGAAGATTGGGGATAATGGCACAGAAAAATCGCCGGAGATATACAACGCCTTCCTGCTGCTGTGTTTTTTCAGCTTGTTGTTATTCCTCACAGGTCATGCCCTAAAGGGGAATTTTTCCGTTTTCGGATTTTCAGGAAACGTTCCTTTCCTGAACCTTCTCCTCCTATATACGGCAACTTCAAGCCCGGTCTGCCTTATTGAATATATATATCTGCTGAACAACAGGTCGTACCGCATTCTGCAATACGGGTTATATACTTTTGCCGCCCAGCTCGCCATGATAATTGTGCCGGTACTTGCAGGCAAAGACATAATATGGTCGGTTTACGGATTGCTTGCAATAACAGCAGTGCGATGGATCTGGCTTCTGATCCTTTTGCGGAGGTATACCGAGATGAAAATATCGGTCGATTTCATGAGGGAACATCTTTACCTGGGCCTGCCTCTTATACTTACATCGCTTATCAGCGGATCGGCACAGTACACCAATGGTATCATAGTGTCGGCCGTATACCGCGATCCGGGAATGTTTGCATGGTTTCGTTACGGGGCCAAGGAATTTCCGCTTGTGCTGATGCTGGCTAACGGGTTGAGCAATGCTATGCTGCCCGAGTTTTCAACAAGGGCTATGATGAAGGAGTCGCTCATAAAAGTCAGGGAAGAGTCGAAAAAAATTATGCACATATGCTTCCCTGCCACGATGTTCATAATGCTTTTTGCCAGGTGGCTTTTCCCGAGAATGTTCACCCCGGAATTCCAGAAGAGCGCCGATGTTTTTCTGGTGTATTGCCTTCTTGTAATACCCCGCCTCCTGTTTCCACAGACCGTTATTGTAGGAAGGAAGAAAACCCATGTAACGCTTATTGCCGCACTTGTGGAACTTGGGATAAACATACCGCTTAGCCTTCTAATGATAAAATGGGGTTATAACCTCCCTGGTGTTGCCGTTGCCTCTTTCGTTTCATTCCTTGCAGGAAAAATATTCCTTTCGGGTTACCTGTGGTTCAAAATGAAAATAAAACCGGCTGAATACATTCCCGTTAAAGTGTTTCTCATATATTCCATGCTTCTGGGATTATTGTTCATCCTGATTGACCACAGGATAATAGACATCCATTAACATTATAAGATATAATGGGAAGGGGATTTTATATGCCGTCTCCGGTAATTTCATTAAAATTGAATAAAGGGTTTTCCTGCATGACCGAGATACCCGGTCAATATCATGTGAAGATTATTTAAAATCTGTATATATTTGGAACGCTTATATTTCATGTATAGGTTATCAGGAAGGAAAATGTTTGAAAAATATTCAATGCCATGCAGATAGCTGAGGTCAGAACACCAAGGGATAAGAAAGAGTTTATTGAGTTTCCGAAACGCTTGTACAAGGGAGATCCTAACTGGATATGCCCTCTTGACTGGCAGGTCAGGGATACATTTGAGCCTGCACGTAATCCGCTTTTAGAGAAAGGAGAAGCATGCCGCTGGCTGCTTAAAGACGGAAACAATGAGACCATCGGGCGCATAGCTGCATTTATCAATCCGGTCCGTTCAGCGGCTTACAGACAGCCTACGGGCGGAGTCGGTTTTTTTGAAGTGATTGAGAGCCGCGAGGCTGCTTTTACCCTCTTCGATACAGCAAAAGAATGGCTGGCTGAGCGTAATATTGAAGCGATGGACGGCCCTGTCAACTTCGGTGAAAATGACACCAACTGGGGGCTTCTTGTGGATGGATTCATGCCTCAGGGTTTCGGCATGCCCTATAATAAGAAATACTACAAGGCATTTTTCGAGGAATATGGCTTTAAAAACTACTATGAGCAATTCTCGTATCATAGGGAACTGCGCAACGAAAAAGGTGAAATAATCGAGTTCCCGGAAAGATTTATGAAGATAGCCGAATGGATTGCAAAACGACCCGGGTATTCATTTCAGCACTTTGAATTCCGCAGGAAGAAAAAATTCGTCGACGATTTTGTGGAGATCTATAACTCTACCTGGTCGGTGTTCAAGGATGATTTCACTCCGGTTAAACCGGAAATTATAGAGACCACCTTTCGGAAAGCCAGGCATGTCATTGATGAGGAATTGATATGGTATGCCTACTTTAATGACAAACCCATAGCATTTTTCATCATATTCCCTGATCTAAACCAGATACTGAGGCATTTTAACGGGAAGCTTAACTTCATTAATATTATCAGGTTCCTGTATTACAGAGCTACTAATGAAATGACCCGGATGCGGGCACTTGTGGCAGGAGTGGTTCCCTCGCATCAAAACAGCGGTGTGGAGTCGGCAATCTTTTTACAGCTCTACAAGGTCTTTCAGAAAAAACCCTGGTATAGAGAGCTTGAACTTTCATGGGTGGGCGATTACAATCCCAAAATGATGGCTTTATATGAAGCTGTAGGCTCTTATCATGCTAAAAAACATGTAACATTCAGGTACCTGATTAACAAAGAGCTGGAATTCATTCGATTCAAGGATGAGATGGCAGAAAAACAAAATAATAATAAGGACTCCTGAAAAATTCCTTATAATTTTCTTTCACGTTTTGTAAATTATTGTGAAATGATTACTTTTGCAAACCCTAATTCGGGGTATTTAATAATTTTTGGATAAAAAAATCAGAAGATGAAACAGGGTATACATCCGGAGAATTACAGGCTGGTAGTGTTTCAGGATATGTCGAACGGATTCTCTTTCCTCACAAAATCGACAGCTCCCTCAAAGGAAAACATTAAATGGGAAGACGGTAATGAGTATCCGCTGATAAAACTTGAGATCTCCAATACATCTCATCCGTTTTATACCGGTAAGATGAAACTTGTCGACACCGCAGGAAGGGTCGATAAATTCATGAACCGTTATAAGAACCATATAGGAAAAAAGAAATAACATATCTGTTTTGAATTGAAAAGGGGCCCGAAAGGCCCCTTTTTTGCACTGAACCTGATTTGCCTTCGGCGAGCTCGGTTTCGCCGAGATTCGTGTTCCGGGTTAATCGTTTAGTGTTCAGGGTTAAGCGTTTAGCGTTCAGGCGTTTAGCGTTTAGGGTTCCGGGTTTAAATTCCCCCCATCCCCCTCTCTCCCCCTCTCCCCTTCGCTTTTGTCCGGGAGCAAGACAGCGCAGCATAAAGACGGCTCCCGCAGGGAGCGAGAATCTGTCGGCATGGATAACCAATCTGTCGGTGGAGAAAACCAATATGGCAACAGGGGAAACCGATATGTTGGTGGAGATAACCGATATGTTGGTGGAGATAACCGATATGGCGGTGGAGATAACCGATATGTTGGTGGAGATAACCGATATGTTGGTAGAGATAACCGATATGTTGGTGGAGATAACCAATATGTTGGTAGAGATAACTGATATGTTGGTAGAGATAACCGATATGTTGGTGGAGATAACCAATATGTTGGTAGAGATAACTGATATGTTGGTAGAGATAACCGATATGTTGGTAGAGATAACCGATATGTTGGTGGAGATAACCGATATGGTGGTGGAGATAACCGATATGGTGGTGGAGATAACCGATATGTCGGTAGAGATAACCAATATGTTGGTAGAGAAAACTGGTATGACGGGAGTGGGAGAGTGGGAGATGGGGAGAGGGGGGAAGTGGTAAATATGTTCCGTTTGTGTAAAATATGTACAATGGCCTGCCTAACTGACCTTTAACCGGGAATAATTGCAGAATAGTATGATTTGTTTTCCGGCAAAAATGCAACAAAAGCTATTCGGATTTTCCATCTGAGAATTTTGTGTAAATTTGACCACATTTCAGAACTTTCATGGAGAATATATTCAGGAAAATAGGAAACAGAATGTTGCTGCCCGATCTGATTGACGGAGAAGGAGATATAATTCCGATAATCGCCGACGGAGAGGACAGGGATATAGAAGATATTGATGCTCCTGAATCAGTTCCGGTTTTGTCATTGAGGAATATAGTGCTTTTTCCGGGGGTTGTCCTGCCTATTTCCATTGGCCGTCCAAAATCGATCCAGCTTATCAAGGATGCCTACAGAAGCGACAAGATAGTGGGAACGGTAGCCCAGAAAGATCCTGATATTGATAATCCTGAATTTTCGGAATTGCACAGTGTGGGTACTGTGGGACAAATAGTCAAGCTTCTCGAGATGCCTGACGGATCAACAACGGCAATCATTCAGGGCAGGAAAAGGATGAAGCTGATGGAGCTCGTTTCCGACGAACCGTATTTTGTTGCACGTATAAAATCAATTCCTGAGATAAAGCCTGATGCCCAGACCCACGATTTTGATGCGATAGTCGGTTCTCTCAAGGATCTGTCGCTGAAAATCATCAAGATAAACCCGAACATTAGTCCGGAGGCATCCTTTGCCATAAAGAACATAGAGAACAATACATATCTTATTAATTTCATCTGTTCCAATACCGACATAAAGGTACAGGATAAGCAGAAACTTCTGGAAATAGACAGGTTACGCGACAGGGGATTTCAGCTTCTGGAATATCTTGTTCAGGAGATTCAGATGCTTGAACTCAAGAATGAGCTGCAGTCAAAGGTGAAAAGCGACCTCGATCAACAGCAGAGGGAATTTCTGCTTCATCAGCAGATGAAGACGATACAGAATGAGCTTGGCGGCAGTCCGATCGAAAAGGAGATTGAGGAATATAAAAAGAAAGCTGCCTTAAAGAAATGGACCGCCGAGGTAAAAGAAGTGTTCGAAAAGGAACTTGACAAGCTTCACCGTCTTAATCCGGCAGCTGCCGAATATTCGGTACAGGTGAACTATATCCAGACCCTGCTTGACCTTCCCTGGGGATTGTATACGGATGACAATCTCGATCTGAAGAATGCCCGGCAGGTACTCGATGACGATCATTTTGGACTTGATGAGGTCAAGGAAAGGATACTTGAGCACCTGGCAGTACTCAAGCTGAAAGGCGATCTTAAATCTCCTATTCTGTGCCTTTACGGTCCGCCCGGAGTGGGAAAGACCTCTCTGGGAAAGTCAGTCGCAAAAGCCCTTTGCAGGAAATATGTCAGGATGTCTTTGGGAGGGCTTCATGATGAGGCAGAGATCAGAGGTCACAGAAAAACCTATATTGGGGCCATGCCGGGCCGTATAATACAGAATATTAAGAGAGCAGGCGCATCAAACCCTGTCTTTATACTTGACGAGATTGACAAGGTGGGACAGGACTTCAGGGGAGATCCTTCATCGGCGCTTCTTGAGGTACTGGATCCTGAACAGAACAATGCTTTCTTTGACAACTTCCTTGAAATGGAATACGACCTGTCAAAAGTCCTTTTCATTGCCACAGCAAATACACTTTCTACAATAAGTCCCGCTCTAAGAGACAGGATGGAACTGATCGAGATCACAGGCTATCTTCTTGAGGAGAAACTGGAGATCGCCAGGAGGCACCTGCTCCCGAAACAGCTCGAAAACCATGGGGTTAAACCGGAGGAGCTTAAGATTGGAAATGATGTTATGATGACTCTTATTGACAGATATACAAGGGAGTCGGGAGTGAGAGAGCTTGATAAGAGGCTGGCAAAGATCACAAGGGTGACCGCGAAGAAGATTGCCTCTGAAATACCATATGAGGTTGAACTGACCCAGCCAATGCTTGAAAAGATACTCGGGCCTCCAAAATACATCCGCGATATTTATGCAGGTAATGACCAGGCAGGGGTTGTTACGGGTCTGGCATGGACCCCGGCAGGAGGTGACATTCTTTTCATCGAAACAAGCCTTAGCAGGGGGAACGGTAAGCTTACACTTACGGGAAACCTTGGCGAGGTTATGAAAGAATCGGCCATCATTGCACTTGAATACCTTAAGTCGAATGCCGGCATTCTTGATTTACCGGATTTTTTTGCCGACAAGTGGAATATCCATATACATGTCCCCGAAGGCGCTATACCCAAAGACGGACCTTCAGCCGGTATTACCATGGCTGCATCGATCGCATCGGCTTTTACCCAGAGAAAGGTCAAGAAGTATCTTGCCATGACGGGCGAAATTACCCTCAGGGGCAAGGTGCTTCCTGTCGGAGGCATCAAGGAGAAGATCCTTGCTGCAAAAAGGGCCAGAATAAAGGAGATAATTTTGTCGGAAGAAAACCGGAAAGATGTTGAAGATATAAATGAGATTTATATCAGGGGCCTGAAATTCCATTACGTCGATTCCATCATGGAGGTTCTGGAACTTTCCCTTCTTAAGCAGAAAGTCAGGAATCCAAAAAAAATTTCATTTGAATGAGAAAAATTGCTGTTTTCCCGGGTTCATTCGATCCTTTTACGATCGGCCACGAGGGAATTGTCCTCAGAGCCCTCAGTCTTTTTGATGAGCTTATTATTGCCATAGGTTCCAATGCTATGAAGAAGAATTATTACTCCCTCGGTACACGGCAGGAGATAATAAAAAAAGTATTCATGAACGAACCAAGGGTAACTGTAGACCACTATGAAGGGCTCACGGTTGATTACTGCAGGAAGAAGGGAGCGGGCTATCTTATCAGGGGACTCAGAACCTCCGCAGACTTTGAATTTGAGAGAGCTGTAGCCCAGGTAAACAAGGTCCTTGCGCCGGAGGTTGAATCAGTGTTCTTCCTTACAGTTCCGGAACATGCACATATCAACTCCCATATTGTACGTGACATTGTACAGAACGGGGGAGATGCATCAATGTTTGTCCCGGCGGCAATAAACATAAATGATTACAGGGGAGAGGAGTGACAGGAATAATCCTTTCAACAGATTTGACGTAACAGGTATCAGTTAACCCGGAATGGCCTGGTCTTTCAGTATCGAAGTGTTGATAAGATCAATAAGCGAAAGCCATACTTTGCTTCTTATTCTGCTGAATTCATCGGGAGAGAGCCATTCAACCCTCGTTATTCCTTCGCTGGCCTGAGGTTCCGAGATCATTGGGCCGCTATAATCCATCAGGAACCAGTGTGTCTTCTTGAGATATGAAATCCCATCCCAGGTGTATGTGTGGTAACTGGGCTGAAGAGGCTTTACAATTTTATGCCCTGTTATTCCACATTCTTCAGCAACCTCTCTTATTGCACATGATTCTGGTTCCTCACCCGGATCAATATGGCCTTTCGGAAAGTCGAGCTTCCCTTTCTTTTCTATGAGCAGATACTTTCCGGATGTGTGCCTGACAAGACCTCCGGCAGCTCCTACTGTGGTAAAATATATCCTGAAGATCTTCCATATGTGATTAATGTTCCTGCCATAGACATTAATGGATGGGATCGTTTCATTATCCTGAAAATCAGATATTATCTTATAAAGTTCCCTGGTTGAGCGAAATTTATGGAATAACCCGTATTTTTGTAAGCGGTCGGGTTCAGAGCTTATGAAAATGAACCGGTCTTCGAAATGTACTTTATACATAATATCCTATGGAAAACAGGGCAAAAGTAATCGCTGAATATCTATTACAAATTAAAGCAATTAAATTACAACCGTCAAATCCTTTTACATGGGCTTCGGGATGGAAATCGCCAATATATTGCGATAACCGCAAGACATTATCTTTCCCGGAAGTCAGGGCCTATATACGCGATTCATTTGCCGGTCTTATCAGGGAACGGTATCCCCTGACGGAGGTAATAGCCGGAGTGGCAACAGGCGCTATTGCCCATGGCGCTCTGGCAGCTGAGGCTCTCGGGCTTCCTTTTATTTATGTAAGGTCGGGAGCAAAGGAACACGGTCTTGGCAATCAGATAGAAGGATATTTCGAACCCGGGCAAAAAGTGGTTGTTGTTGAGGACCTTATTTCAACCGGAGGAAGCAGCCTGTCGGCTGTAAGGGCTCTTCGCGAAGCCGGATGCCAGGTACTAGGAATGGTGGCTATCTTTACCTATGAGTTTAAGAAAGCAGCCGATGCTTTCAGTTCTGAAGGATGTTCGCTATACACGCTAAGCAGTTACAGTGAACTTATCAGATCGGCTGTTGAATCGGGATACATCAATGAGTCTGATCTTGAAACCCTTAAAAGCTGGCGCGAAAATCCGTCATCCTGGCCTTTGAGCTGAGTGCCGGAGCCCCCCGGATCATGAGTTTCTAAAGGCCGCATCAATAACGACATATTTATAATATAATGTTAAAAATTTTCCGGAATGACAGATATGTTAAGCTTTAAAAGCAGGACAGGCATCCTTTCCTGCACACCGGAGGATTTCTCCGAATTCATATCCGATCTCAGGAATCTGAAGCAGTTCATGACGGAGGAATATGTAAATGATCTTAATATCGGGAAGGAGAATGTCAGCTTTAATGTTTCTCACCTTGGGAATGTACGGATGTGGCTATCTGAGAAGAATCCTGCCAGAAGTGTTATTTTTTCAGGCATTGCGTTGGGTACCAGTAATTTCAGGCTATTGTTCGGTATCGATCAGAATGAAGAAAAAAGGGCTGCCGTCAATGTGGTTCTTGATGCGGAATTAAGTCCGGTATTACAGATGATGGTATCGGGTACGGTCAAAAAATTTCTGGAAATACTTGTCAGTGAGATGGAAAAATTCACCGGCTGGAATAACCTTTATCAGTAAATTCGATTTCCCTGAAAGCAAATTCATCAATAGTTCCTTTCCGGCCTTCAATCTGAAGCAGGCCTGAATCATTCACTGCAGTTATGCGTCCTGTGAAAATCTGGCCTTTGCCAAGGAATGAATGCCATTCCATATATCTGTAAAGTGATGAGATATAATCCTTCCTTATCTCCTGATACTTTCCTGAAATGAGTCTCTTATATCTTCTGTCAAGATGTGGAAGTAACCGGTTAAGGCAGGCTTCAATATCATATTCTTTTCCGGTGAGCATTTTCAGAGATACAGGGTTGGAGGCGCCGCTTTTAAAATACGTCTGATTGATATTCAGTCCTATGCCCGCAACAGTATTAATGATCTTTTCGCCTGAAATGGCATTTTCAATGAGTATGCCGGCTATTTTTTCATCGGCTGCATAAATATCGTTTGGCCATTTGATCATGCAGTTGATGTGATACTCCCGCAAAAAATCACATATTCCAAGTGAAATAGCCATAGATATAAGGAACTGCTCAGCCGGCTTAAGGAATTCAGGGTACAGTATAAGGCTAATCAGCAGGTTCTTGCCTTCCTCGCTCTCCCATTTATTACCCTGCTGTCCTCTTCCTCCCGTCTGGTATCCGGCACGGATCACTGTTCCTTCAGACAGCTTTCCGGTTTTAAGCATGCGCATTGCCAGTGTGTTGGTTGAGTCAACTTCAGAATAATACATTATACTCGTACCGATTATCATGACGGGTTCTTTAATAATTTTAATAATGTGTAATATTGACGCTGAAATGTTTTTGTTTAATTTCCCCGACAGGGATATTAATTGCAAAATGAGATTGGCCTATACAAAAATACTGATAAAAGTTAGTATTTTTGCGACTTGAGATACAATAGGAATTATTTGATGAATATAAAACCCGGAGGAACAGAGCTTGTCCTTGAAAGCATTTTCAGGGGAATGCATGAAAAGAAAGGAAAGGATGTTCTGAAGATTGATTTAAGAAAACTTGAAAACACAATAGCTGATTTTTTTGTTATCTGTCATGGTACCTCTACAACACAGGTTGAGTCCATTTCTGATTCTGTGGAGGATAGTGTCAGAACCGGAGCCGGAATAAAACCCCGGCATGTTGAAGGGCTGGAGAACTGTTTCTGGGTCCTGATGGATTATGGCGACATAGTGGTACATGTTTTTCTTGAAGAGTACAGGAGTTTTTACAGTCTCGAATCTCTGTGGGCTGATGCAGCAATTGAGGAAGTAAAAGACATAATGTTGTAAGTAACTTAAATATGGCCGAGAATAACAATAACAAAGGCACTGACAATAAATCAGATAAGAACCTGAAGCCGAAATTCAATTCCAACTGGATTTTTGCTATACTGGCAATTTCCTTCATTGCCATTCAGCTTATATATTCCGGCAAGACAACTCCCAAGGCTCTTACAAGAGACCTTATGGAGATGATATCAAACCGTGACATTGAAAGGCTTGTTATTGTCAACAAGGAAATAGCTGAGATCTATCTGACAAAAGAAGCCCTGCAATCTGACAGGCATCCCGACATTAATGTACAGGGAGGCGGAGGCATGGGGCTGGGAGCTGGCAGTCAGAAGCCTCATTATACCTATAATATAGCTGATATCAGCACTTTTGAGCCATTTTTCCTTGAGGAGCAGAAGAAGGCAGGTTATTCTGACGATGAAATTATCTATCCCGAAACGGTAACACGCCGAAACTATTTTGGAGAAATACTTGGGTGGACCCTTCCCTTTATTCTTCTGATATTCCTGTGGATGTTTTTTATGCGCAGGATTACCGGCGGAGGCGCCGGAGCTGCAGGCGGGATTTTCAGTGTGGGCAAATCAAGAGCCCAGATCTTCGACAAGGATACGAATGTAAAAATCAATTTCAGCGATGTTGCAGGCCTTGAGGAGGCTAAGACAGAGGTAATGGAGATAGTTGACTTCCTTAAAAATCCCAGGAAATACACAAAGCTTGGAGGGAAGATACCAAAGGGAGCTTTGCTGATAGGACCTCCGGGAACGGGAAAAACACTGCTGGCCAAGGCTGTTGCTGGAGAAGCGAATGTGCCGTTCTTCTCTATTTCAGGATCTGACTTTGTTGAAATGTTCGTGGGTGTGGGAGCTTCGAGAGTAAGAGACCTGTTCAAACAGGCAAAGGAAAAAGCTCCCAGCATAATTTTTATCGATGAAATAGATGCAGTTGGTAGGGCAAGAGGTAGAAATGTGAACTTTAGTTCTAATGATGAAAGAGAAAATACTCTTAATCAGCTTCTTACCGAGATGGATGGTTTTGGCTCAAATATGGGTGTAATAATACTTGCAGCAACAAACAGGGCTGACATACTTGACAGGGCGCTTCTTCGTGCCGGCCGTTTTGACCGCCAGATTCACGTTGAACTGCCTGATGTAAAGGAAAGGGAAGAGATTTTCAAGGTACATCTAAGGCCGATAAAGACCGAAAAGGACTTTGACATATCCTTCCTGGCAAAGCAGACACCCGGGTTTTCCGGTGCTGATATTGCCAATGTATGCAATGAAGCAGCGCTGATTGCAGCACGGAAGAACAAAACACAAGTTGAAAAGCAGGATTTTCTCGATGCCATCGACAGGATAGTGGGTGGACTGGAAAGGAAGAACAAGATAATTTCGCCGGAAGAGAAGAAGACCGTTGCATATCATGAAGCTGGCCATGCCACAGTAAGCTGGCTTCTGGAACATGCAAGCCCGCTGCTGAAGGTTACAATAATTCCCCGGGGCCGGGCTCTTGGTGCAGCCTGGTACCTTCCGGAAGAAAGACAGATAACAACACGTGAACAGCTCCTTGATGAAATGGCTTATGCTCTCGGCGGAAGAGCCGCTGAACAACTTGTGTTTGGAAAAATATCTACAGGAGCCCTGAATGACCTGGAAAAAATAACCAAACAGGCATATGCCATGGTATCGTACTTTGGGATGAGTGAAAAAGTCGGAAATATAAGCTTTTATGACTCTTCCGGCCAGGGCGATTTTGGCTTTACCAAACCATACAGCGAGAAAACTGCTGAAATGATTGACAAGGAGGCCAAGGAGATAATTGACAGTGCCTACGAGAGAGCTATCAACGTGCTGAAAGAAAATATGAAAGGGCTTACTGAACTGGCGGAATTGCTTCTCGAAAAAGAGGTTATTTTCAGTGAAGATCTTGAGAGGATCTTTGGAAAAAGAAAAGCAGATATACTTAAAGAAGAGAAAGAAAAAAAATCAAAACGCAAAAGAGTTCCGGCTTCAGGAAAAAGCCGCGCCTCTTCAGCGTCGTCGCGGAAAAAACCTTCCACCGGTACGGAAAATATTCCTTCCGAAGCAGAACTTAAGGAACCTGAAAAACCTGCCAGTAAAACCAATGCCCGGAAGGATACTAACAAAACTTAGAAAACTTGAACGATCTTCTGAAAAGGACTCTTACCGGAGTATGGATTGTAGTGTTTATTCTTGGCGGATTCTGGCTGCATCCGGTGAGTTTCTACCTGACAGGGCTTATTATTCTGGCAGGTATCCAGTATGAGTATTACTGTATGATACGGGAAGCGGGAACCCGTCCGCAGACAATTGCAGGCATTGTAACCGGAGCATTGCTGTACACGGTATCAACCCTTACCGCTTCAGGTACCCTGCCCTTAAGTACCTTTCTGTTTTTAATCCCTGCCGGCATTGCCATAATAATAATTGAACTCTACAGAAGAAATGAACGGCCGTTTGATTCTCTTGCCCATACATTTTTTGCACTTATCTATGCTGCTGTCCCGTTTTCATTTCTGCCGCATGCAGCTTTTGCAAGGACGGGCATAGAATCAATTCTGCCTCATCCGGGAATTGCCTTCTCCCCCGGAATAGTAGTTGGTTATTTCATCCTTCTGTGGATAAATGATACGGGAGCCTACCTTGTAGGAATTTCTTTCGGCCGCCACAGGCTCATGGAAAGAATATCTCCGAAAAAGTCGTGGGAAGGTTTCCTGGGAGGTATGCTGCTGACGGCAATAGTGGCATATTTCATTGCAGCATGGCTGGGTGTCGTGAGCAGATCGGTATGGATTGTTATTGCGTTAACAATTTCAGTTATCGGCACCTTTGGCGATCTTGCCGAGTCGATGCTGAAAAGAAGCCTGGGCCTTAAGGATTCCGGGTCGATAATGCCCGGCCATGGAGGATTTCTTGACAGGTTCGACAGTGCCGTGATTTCATTTCCCATGGTTTATCTTTTTGTTTCACTTTTTGGATGATTAAGAGTACTTGATTAGTTTTGTGCAAATTTTAAAGGAATGGGTATTCACAGAGAAGGATATAAGATACTGGGTTATGGTTTTATTATACTGGTAATAATAAATGTACTGGTTAATATCTTCCTGACTGATAGTATTGTTCTCAAATGGGGGTTTATGATCGCATCAGTGGTTCTGTACCTTTTTCTGATGTTCTTTTTCCGTTTTCCTGAAAGGAATCTTGAACCGGACCCGGGGCTGATATTTGCTCCGGCCGATGGGAAAGTTGTTGTTATTGAAGAAACTGTGGAGGAGGAGTATTTCAAGGACAAGAGGCTGCAGGTTTCCATCTTTATGTCGCCCTTCAATATTCACAGCAACAGGTACCCGGTATCAGGCAGGGTAAAGGAAGTAATATATCAACCGGGTAACAATATGGTCGCATGGCACCCGAAATCATCCGTGCTTAACGAGCGCAGTTCCATTGTTATAGAGACATTAAAGGGAGAGGAGATTCTTATCAGGCAGATTGCCGGGGCACTGGCCAGGCGTATTGTTACCTATGCAAAGAAGGGCCAGGAGGTAAAACAGGGCGATGAACTTGGATTCATCAAGTTCGGATCACGGGTAGACGTATATCTGCCTCTGGGCACAGAGATAGAAGTCCCGATTCTTCAGCCGGTACGGGCAAACAAGAGCGTGATAGCTAAACTATAAAAAGGCAGGAACACATGAACTATAAGGATAAAGAAATAATTGAAATAGCAAAGGATGTCAAATGGGTGGGCATTCTGGATTTTGATATCAGGACCTTCGATATTGTGATGCATACCGAACACGGAACCACGTATAATTCATATTTTATCAACGCCGGGAAGAAGGTGCTTATAGAGGTTGCTAAAGAAAAATTCAGTGACACCTATCTGCAAAAGATCAGGTCGGTAACCGATCCGGGAGATATAGATTATATCATTCTCAACCACACTGAACCTGACCATTCGGGCAGCCTTGGGATCCTTCTTGACCTGGCCCCTTCGGCCACTGTCGTCGGAAGCGGTAACGCGATAAGGTATCTGGGAGACATGCTAAACAAACCGTTCAGGTCTCTGGTAGTGAAGGATGGCGACACTCTCGATCTGGGAAACAAAACACTCAGGTTTATAAACGCTCCTAACCTTCACTGGCCCGATTCAATATATACATATCTTGAAGAGGACAGGATCTTATTCACCTGCGATTCATTCGGGGCGCACTATTGTGATCCTTTGATGAGGAGCAAATTAACCGACGAGTATATTGCGGCCTTCAGATATTATTTTGATGTAATACTGAAACCGTACAGCAAATTCATGATTAGGGCTATTGAAAAGATTGAGCCTCTCGATATGGTTGCCGTATGTCCCGGTCATGGTCCGATTCATTATGAGAATCACAGGGAAGTCATAAGTTTTACCAGGAAGCTTTCTGAGGAATATCTCCAGTCTACAGGAGAGAAAGCTGTTAAAAATGTCCTGATTACCTACATATCGGCATACGGATACACCAAAGAGGCTGCCTTTCATATTGCCTCGGGTATTTCAGGATCGGGTAACTTCAATGTTGATGTGACAGATATTGAGACAATTTCAGCTGAAGACCTTGATTCTAAGCTAACAATATCCGATGCCATCCTTGTAGGTTCACCTACAATCAATCAGAATACCCTGATGCCTGTTTACAAATTGCTGGCTCTTGTCAATCCCATTCGTGACAGGGGCAAGGTAGCGGGTGCATTTGGTTCTTATGGCTGGAGCGGTGAAGCTTCCAGGATAATCAATGAAACATTGAAGAACCTGAAGCTGGTGGTATGTGAAGAACCTGCTGCTTTCAAATTCTCTCCGGGAGCATCAAAAAAGGATTACCTCATTGAGTTCGGAAAACGCTTTGCCGAAAAGATAATTGAAAGTGAGAATGCCGGAGGTGTCACCTTTAAATAGCCCGGGTAACGCCCCGGGATGATGACGCCCCACAACAGGCACAACCCCGGAGGGGTTGACGTCAAATTAACTATCCGGACGCCGGTACTTCCGGGACTATTCAGACTTCTGCGGACAACAGGAAATAGGTTATCACAAAAGGGTCATCCTCTTTTTAGTTTATTGTCACTTTCTTTTGCTCCTCCAAAAGAAAGTAACCAAAGAAAAGGAGTCCGGAAAAGAAAACCGTTCCTGTTTTTCGCCTATTGCGCAATGCCATTTCCCGCTCCAAAAAACAGAAACGGTTCGCGCCTTTTCCGGGTTGCCACCGCACCACTATAATCAGACTACTGTACTTTACCCCCACACCGATTTGCCTCAGTTAGCGTTAAGGGTTCAGGGTTAAGTGTTTAGCGTTCGAGTGACTTTAGAAACGCTGTCGCGTAGATGGCTCTCTAAGAATAGCTATGGAGAGTTGGTGGATGGGAAAATATAGATGAAGATTCTCACAAAGGCCCCCCTCTTTGCGAAGCAGAGAGGGGACGGGGGTGAGTTTATGTGTTCCGGGTTCAGGGTTAAGTGTTTAGCGTATAGCGTTCAGTTCAAGACTAAAAGACAGCGACCGCAAGGAGCAAGACCCCAAGACAGCGAAGCGTTAAGACAGCTCCCGAAGGGAGCAAGACTTATAAGACCTGTCACTACGCCCTGTGCCTTTCTTCATCTCCCATCCCCCAATCTCCCCCTCACCCCTTCGAATTGGTCCGGGCGCAAGACTTTTTTGCAATTTGCAATTATCAATGAACAATTAACAATTGGTAATCTTTGTGCTTTTTCTTCCGCCGTGGCTTACTTACGGGGAAGCCGGTTGTAAAACACCGACAGGATAATTCACATTTTCACTTCCTGTTCCACTTTATTAAAAATATTTCATTTTCCCTGCAGCGTTTCCAGGGTTAGTTGCGTAATAGCTAATAAAGAGGCATGTGGATAGTTGACTTTCAGAATGAAAGGCATGAGAAAAAGCATGAAATAATCCCAAAAGGAGACAAAGAAGGATTTGATCATGAGCATTTTAAACAAAGAGATTATGAATACAACGGGTTACAGTTTTCTGCGTATTTCAGACCGCTATATATGGCGTTTATGCCTTTTTAAAGCTGGCATCCTGTTTAGACCGTGGGAGAGAACATGAAAAATGCCGCGGCCCACGGTCGAAAATGAGGCGGCGAAATTATCATAAATATTAAAAAATTAACAAAATGAAAACAACAAAAAACACTCGGGTTTTAATGCTTTTAGCCATCGCTCTAATGGCATTAATCAGCATGCAAGGTTGCGGGTTAAACGACATGGACTCCAAGGATGTAGATTTATCTCCTGACGAACAGATGTTAATAGATGGCACACACCCTATTCTTGGCTCCTGGAGGCTCTACGCTTTTGTGTCTGCCGACGGAAGCTCTAAAGTTGCCAAACCAACTGTCGAAGAATGCAAAACTTGTTATACCATCGTTATCAAACAGGACAAAACTATTGAAGGAAAACCGACAATTAATGAAATAACCGGTTACTTCAATCTTAAAAACAATACTATTAAATTGTGGTGGGCTACAGAGGCTTATACCATTGAACCAGAAGATGAACGCCTACTTGAAGAAATAGTGCCACTAATCAATAAATTCAAAATAGAAGACGATCAATTGTTTTTATTCTATCCCGAGAATAATTACTTGTTATTTCACCGTACAATTGAAGAGCCATGAGGACAATAGCACATATATCGATTGCAGCCATTATTATGATGGCAGTTATATCACCAACGGTGTTCTCACAGATAACCACGAATGAACTCCCGGTCAGTTTTAACCTAAATGAGATAAAAGATCCCCCGATACCAATATTCGTAGATCCTCCCGATATGGATAAAATACGCGCGGAAGATGCTGCTAACGATACTATTGTAGGAGGGATCCAAAGAATAGCTGTTCCAATTAATATCAATACAAATACTGATTCAGATGGTCAGTGGGAAAAGCTTTCTGATGGAAGCGTTTTGTGGAGAATCTCATTTATCGCCAGTGGTGCAGATGCTCTTTTCTTAACTTACGACAGGTTTTGGCTGCCTGAAGGAGGGAAATTGTTCGTGTACGGACAAGATAACAGTGATGTTATTGGCGCGGTTACACATGAATACTTGCAGGGAGACCAGGATAACCCTGCACCTTTTACTACAGGAATCATCTCAGGTGATGCTATTACAGTAGAATATTTTGCACCATCGTATGTTATATCGAAACCGATAATCAGCATTGAAAACATTTATTATGGCTATAGAAATATCAGCAAATACGGTTTAAAGGATTTTGGTGATTCAGGCAACTGTCAGGTAAATATCAATTGTTCCGAAGGACAGAATTGGCAGGATGAAAAACGGGCAGTGGCAAGAATCCTTTTAACGTTTCCTGATGGGGTAGGATGGTGTTCCGGAGCATTGATCAATAATACTTCTGAGAATTTTAGCCCGTATTTGTTAACAGCGAATCATTGTTTAAGAAATTATTATGATGCAGTTTCAAATGCCTCGGCACCGAACTTGATTTTTTATTGGGACTACGAGTTTAGCGGATGTGACAATCAATCCACGCAGCCCACTATAAAACAAACAATTGGGGCAACTATTGTTGCCAACAACAGCATAAGCGATTTTGCCTTGTTGCAGCTGACTCAAAACCCTAGGAATCTGACTAATTTTAACCCGTACTATTTGGGATGGGATCGTTCCGGAAGTACCGGTGGTTCATGTGGTGTAGGGATTCATCATCCCATGGGAGATGTAAAAAAGATTGCAACCCATAATTTAACACCTGTAAATTCGAATTGTTACAATAACAACTACTGGAAAATAAGTAATTGGTCACAAACTTCGAATGGATGGTCTGTGACAGAAGCAGGTTCATCTGGTTCTCCTTTGCTTAATAATAATCATCATCTCATTGGACAATTAAGAGGTGCGGGTACTTGTTCAAATGAAAACTGTTTAAATCCTGCAAGAGATGTTGCCAACTATGGCAAATTCAGCGTTTCCTGGACGGGCAATGGTGCAACGGATAATCGAAGAAGACTCAATCACTGGCTTGATCCCGCGGGAACAAATCCCGGTACTTTAAATGGAATAAGTCTGTATAGAATCTCCGGCCCTTCCATCGTTTGCTCTTCAGGAGCCTCATTTACTGTTAACAATCTTCCAACAGGAGCAACTATTACATGGAGCCAGGGCCCGAACCTCACCCGTACTTCCGCGCAGGGAGCCAATCCATGTACTTTCTCCTCCACCGGTTCAGGCAACAGTTGGATCAGAGCCACCGTGGTCATTGGTAGCAACACTATTACACTTCCAGATAAAGTTGTATGGTCGGGCATCCCGCAAGTTTCTGCTTATGGCAACCATATTGTCGATATTCAAACAGGCACGCCCATAAGTGATCTTTGTTATGGCAGGGCCAACGAAGCGAAAGCTGTACACCTGGCAGGAGAAGCGCATATTAGCGATTGGGACTGGCGGGTTTCGTATGGACAGGTTTTTCCGTATGGAGTAGATGACCAGTATGCCACCATTTACCCGAACAGCTATCAAGACTTTATGTTGGAAATAAAGGCCGGCAATGCATGTGGCTACTCAGGCTGGGCGCGTATGTATACCAATGTGGTGGATTGCCGTAGCTACCATCTGGTCTTCACACCGAATCCCACTATCGGCGAAACTATTTTGTCGATAGAATCAGATTCGAAAGAAGAGGCCTTTGATGAAAACGCTGAATGGGAAATGGAAATCTACAGCCAAAGCCTGTTGTTAATGAAGAAAAAAACCAGACAGTACGGACAAAGCACCAGGATTCAGACTGCCGACTGGAAAGAAGGTGTTTATATTGTACGTGTATTATACAAAGGTGAAGTCTTAACCGGCAAGTTAATGGTATCGAAATAAAAAATGAAGCCCACGGTTGCTGTGTAGGCTTTAAGACTTTAACATTAGAGGGTGCCTAAAAAGAGGTACCCTCTTTTTAGTTTATAGTCACTTTCTTTTGCTCCTCCAAAAGAATCGCGCCTTTTCCGGGTTGCCACCGCACAGTTATAACCAGAGCACTGCTAATGTCAATTACCCCGGGCGAAACCCCGGGGCTGTTGGAAGATTTTTGGGAGCTGCCCGGAATTAATCTTTCAGCCCTTTTTCCTGCTCTATAACCTGCCGTTCCCTGGTAATTTCCTGCTGCAGCTCCTTTTCACTTGGTAAGTAAAGCTTGTATTTTGAAGCAAAGATTTGTTTGCTTTCACTTAAAAGACTGTATTTGACTATTGTTTTGCTCTTTTTTGTACAGAGTATCAGTCCTATGGTTGGATTATCAGATTCCTGTCTTACCTGGTCCTCAAAGTATCTGACATAAAAATCCATCTGTCCGATATCCTGATGGGTCAGCTCCCCGGTTTTCAGATCAATAAGTAAAAAACATTTAAGGATGTAATTGTAAAATACCAGATCTAAATAAAAATGATTGTCCTCTGCAGATATCCTGTACTGTCTGCTTACAAAAGAAAAGCCTTTGCCAAGCTCCAAAAGGAACCCCTGCAGCTTATCGATAAGGGCCTGTTCTATTTCCCTTTCATAAAAACTCGCTTTGGGGTTCAGGTTTAGGAACTCGAGTACATAAGGATCTTTTATGATATGTTCAGGTTGCATGACTTCCTTTTTGTCATCAGCCTCCTTTTTTACAAGTTGCCGTCCTTTCTTGCTGCTCATCAGTATTCGATCAAAATAAAGACTGTTTATCTGTCTCTCCAACTGACGAGTACTCCAGTTTCCTTCCACGCATTCACCCAGGTAGAACTCCCTCGCCGTTTCTTCTTCAACACGCATCAGTATCCTGTAATGTGTCCAGGATAATTCTTGACGCAGTGCGTCGAGAATCGGGAACGAACGATAAAACCGGATCATATTCCATAAATTGGTTTTATCAAAGCCCCTTCCGAATTCTTTGGACAATGTGACTGAAATATTTTCCACAAGGTAAGTACCATAATCTGCCCGGTTACCGCCTTTTTGCTCTTCTTCAACAATAGTGCGGCCAATGTTCCAGTAAGCTTGCACCATGGTAAAATTTACAGCCCTGTAGGCGTTAGCCCGGGCAGTCTCAATAATGCTTCTTACATCATTGTATAATCTTTCAAGTGAGGAAACTATCTTTTTATCCATATTTCTGTTATCTGTATTAAAACTGCATCTGTTTTCTTATAAGCACTCAGCTTTAAGGTCATAAATTGCGATCCTGATCTGAATAAGTCATAAATGTTGATAAAAGGATGTTTTTGTTTTTTAATATACTTAACTAGTTATATTTAAATTGATTACAAATAAAATAATACCACTTATGCAATGATAAACAATAAAAGTGACAATTACCCGGACGAGCTTACCCTTTCTCTTCCGCCGTGGCTTACTTACGGGGAAGCAGGTTGTAAAACACCAACAGGATCATTCATCTTTCTGTTTTCCCGCTCCAAAAAACAGTAACGGTTCGCACCTTTTCCGGATTGCCACCGCACCAATATAATCAGACTACTGCACTTTATCCCCACACCGATTTGCCTCAGTTAGCGTTAAGTGTTCAGGGTTAGGTGTTTAGTGTTCAGTGTTCAGCGTTTAGCGTTCGAGTGACTTTGGAAACGCTGTCGCGTAGATGGCTCTCTAAGAATAGCTACGGAGAGTTGGTGGATGGGGAAATATAGATGAAGATTCTCACAGAGGCACCCCTCTTTGCGAAGCAGAGAGGGGCCGGGGGTGAGTTTATGTGTTCCGGGTTCAGGGTTAAGTGTTTAGCGTATAGCGTTCAGTTCAAGACTAAAAGACAGCGACCGCAAGGAGCAAGACCCCAAGACAGCGAAGCGTAAAGACAGCGCAGCGTAAAGACAGCGCCCGCAGGATAACTGTCAAAAAAGAGAGGCTGCCCTTTTTAATTGAGACAGCCTCTTTTCTTATGATATCTTAATCTGTTTGGTTATCTTGTTTTTCTCTTCACTTACCTTGGGAAGGGAAACATTCAGTATTCCATCCTTATAGCTGGCTTCGATCTTCTCCTTGTTAACATTGTCAGGTAACTGGAAGCTTCTGCAGAAAGATGTGAAATTGAATTCTTTCCTTTTGTATCCTTCAGTATTCTCTTCAGTTTCTTTCTTGCTTTCCGAAGAAATTGTAAGTAGATCTTTATCAACGTCAATTTTAAGATCCTTTTTGTCAATTCCCGGTACTGCAAGTTCAAGAGTGAATTTCTTCTCATCTTCCCTTATATTGACAGCAGGCATTGAACTGCTCCTGGTATTCAATACGGGAAAGAAATCATCATCAAAAAGATCAGACATATACAACGGTCTGTAACTTCTTCTTAATATCGATGGTAACATAGCTTAATCCTCCATTATTTTAGTTTAACATAATTTTCTATCTCTGTAATCTCAATTTCTATTCCACAATGAAAATCAAGACAAAATGGCATTTTATCAGGGAATTAGCGGACATAATGACATTTTACAGATCTTCTTAATTGGAAGGAACCTGTAATAATTCTGGACAGCATGAACGGGTAGGCAAGAGATTTGGCAGTGAGTACACATGCAGTGTTAAACAGCTTCCGGTGCGGAAATCAAGGGGTTATAATGATGATATTGCTTGGGAAATAAGTAGCCTGGCAATAATAGGGAATTAGGAAAATTTGATTTAGGTTTGTAAAGAAAAAGGTCCTTGTCATGAAAGCCACATTAAGGAATGTACTTATATTTTTCGGGATACTTTTCTTCCTGGCCTGCCTGTGGTATTTCAGGAATATTGTAGTGTACATACTGGTTTCCGGAGTGCTGTCGGTTATGGGCAGGCCTCTGGTTGACCTGTTTAACAGGATCAGGATAAGAAATTGGAAATTTCCAAATGCACTGAGTGCTCTTCTTACACTGATGATAATCTGGGGCCTGATAATTTTGTTTTTCTGGATATTCGTTCCTCTGGTAACAAAGCAGATTAACTATTTCTCTGCCATCGACAGCGAAAAGATCGTACTTCTTATCGATGAGCCTGTTAAAAAGATAGAGGGTGTTTTCAAGAGTCTTAATCCCGGTATAGGCGATGATTTATCGATCAAGGAATATATTAATTCCAAAGTATCCGAAGTTCTCAACATTGAAATGATACAGAATTTTCTCGGGTCTGTTATCGGCATTCTGGGGAACCTGGTAATAGCTATATTCTCAATCACCTTTATCACTTTCTTTTTTCTCAAGGACAAGCACCTGTTCTTTGAGTCGATTATTATGTGGGTTCCTGACAAGTACACGGAAAATGTTACGAATGCCCTGAATTCCATAAAGAATCTGCTGACCAGGTATTTCATAGGGATCATCATACAAAGCACCTGTATAATGATCATGATAGATATAGGAATGACCCTGGTGGGAATTGAATTCCAGCAGGCACTTGTAATGGGCCTGATCCTGGGTATTCTGAATGTGATCCCTTATGTTGGTCCGTGGATCGGTCTTTTCATTGCATTGACAATGGGTGTTGCTGCCAATATAAATGAAGATTTTTCGACTGTTGTCATACCTCTTGTATATTACATGATAATTGTTGAGGCTATAACACATCTTGTTGACAATATAGTTTTTCAGCCTGTTATATTTTCCAACAGTGTAAGAGCACATCCTCTTGAGATCTTTGTTGTAGTGCTTGCCGCAGGTTTTGCTGCCGGCATTCCGGGCATGTTGCTGGGCATACCTGCCTACACGGTACTCAGAGTTTTTGCAAGAGAGTTCTTTTACAGTTACAAGGCTGTTCAGAAGATTACCTCAGGATTATCAGTAAACGATCCTCCTTCCGATAATGTAAGGCCAACGGTTGAGAATGACAGCGAAATGCCGGATGCCCGGCTCTCATCTTTATCAACTGAAAAGGATGCGCCTTCACGGGTGTCTTTCAGAAAACCACGCAAAAAAGATTCCAATGGGTAAAATACCTGTTCTGTCAGCCTTTCAACGCGTTTTCCATTTCTATTACGATGGTTTCAGGACAATGTCGTGGTGGGGAAAGCGGATATGGATAATTCTGCTGATCAAGCTTTTTCTGATATTTGCAGTGTTGAGATTATTCTTCTTTCCTGATTTTCTGAAAAGCAAATTTGATTCGGAAGAGCAGAGGAGTGAATATGTTCTTGAACAATTAATCAATTCACCGGAATACTATGATTGAAAATATCGATTTGTCTCTTGTAGACTGGTCAAGGGCTCAGTTTGCATTGACAGCAATTTACCACTGGTTTTTTGTTCCCCTTACACTCGGATTGTCATTCCTGATTGCTTTCATGGAAACAATTTATGTCAGGACGGGAGATGAGCGATGGAAGAGGCTTACCCGATTCTGGATGACTCTTTTCGGAATAAATTTTGCCATTGGTGTTGCAACCGGTATCATCCTTGAATTTGAATTTGGCACGAACTGGTCAAACTATTCATGGTTCGTAGGGGATATCTTCGGTGCCCCGCTGGCTATTGAAGGAATTCTTGCATTTTTTATTGAGTCGACATTTATTGCAGTGATGTTCTTCGGATGGGACAAAGTCGGAAAAAAGTTCCATCTCCTGTCAACCTGGCTGGTGGCAATAGGAGCCAGTCTGTCTGCATTATGGATCCTTGTTGCAAATGCCTGGATGGAGAACCCTGTAGGTATGATCTTTAATCCTGAAACGGCAAGAAACGAAATGGTAAGTTTCTGGGCCGTCCTTTTCAACGAGGTTGCTGTCGGCAAGTTCATCCACACAATCTCATCGGGTTTCGTTCTTGCTTCAATGTTTGTTATAGGTGTCAGTTCCTGGTTCCTTATTAAGAAAAGAGAAGAGTTCCTGGCAACAAGAAGCATTCTGATTGCAGCTATTTTCGGTCTCCTTGCATCGGTGACCCTGATCTATACGGGAGACACTTCAGCCAGAACCCTGGCGAAGGTTCAGCCTATGAAGTTCGCGGCTTTTGAAGCTTTATACGATGGAAAAGATAATGCCGGTCTTGTTGCAATTGGTGTATTGAAAAACTCCGGGGAGAAGATTGATGAAAAGGAAGTCAGGGATTTTGTTTTCAAATTTGAGATTCCCGGATTTCTCTCCGTGATGACAGGAGGAAGCAGAGATACATTCGTGCCGGGAATAAGAGACCTGGTTGCAGGAAATTCCGAAAGAGGCATTATGTCGGTAGCTGAAAAAATTGAGAGAGGAAAGTATGCAGGCGCAGTGCTTGCAGAATACAAAAAGGCAAGGGAGCAAAATGACCATGCAAAGGTTGAAGAGCTTAAAATGAAATTCATGGATACGGTCTTCAGGGATGAATACTTCAGGTATTTTGGCTATTCCTTCCTGAAATCTCCGTCCGATGCAATTCCAAGTGTCCCTGTGGCTTTCTATTCATTCCATATTATGGTGATGCTTGGATTCTTTTTCGTGCTTGTGTTTGCCCTGTCACTATACTTCCTCTTCAGGGACACACTGGTCAGGAACAGGTGGTTCCTGTGGGTTGCCCTGTTCTCAATACCGCTGCCATATATTGCAGGCGAACTTGGCTGGGTTGTGGCCGAAATGGGACGACAGCCCTGGATAATACAGGACCTGATGCCTGTATCGGCTGCAGTATCAAATATAAAAGCAGGGTCGGTGATTGTAACTTTCATCTTGTTTGCAGTATTGTTTACAGCTCTGCTTGTTGCCGAGATATCCATAATGGTAAGACAGATTAAAAAAGGACCCAAACACTAGGAGGATTATCTTATGACTATGATAGTTACACATTTTTTTCTTCAGGGATACTGGTGGATGATAATATCGCTGCTTGCCGGGCTGCTTGTATTCCTTATGTTTGTGCAGGGTGGTCAGTCGATGCTTTTCTCCCTCCCGGCCAATGATATGCAGAAAACCATGATTGTCAATGCCCTGGGCAGGAAGTGGGAATTTACTTTTACAACCCTTGTGACCTTCGGTGGAGCTTTCTTTGCATCATTCCCCCTGTTTTATGCTTCGAGTTTCGGAGGCGCTTACTGGGTTTGGATGGCCATACTTTTCAGTTTCGTCATTCAGGCAGTAGCATATGAATACCGGTCAAAGCCGGCAAATGTTCTCGGGCAGAAAACATACGATATTTTTCTTCTGATTAATGGTTTACTGGGACCTTTCCTCATAGGTGTGGCTGTTGCAACATTTTTTACAGGCTCACAGTTCAGCCTGAACAACCTGAATCAGGTTCAATGGCAAACGCAATGGCATGGGCTTGAGGCGCTGCTCAATATAAGAAATCTTTCACTTGGTCTGGCTGTGCTTTTCCTTGTCAGGGTCAATGGGCTGCTTTATATTATTAATTCCATTGATGACGAAACGATTCTGAAAAGATCGCGAAAGCGTTTGACATTGAATTCAATACTGTTTCTTGTATTTTTTCTGTTCTTCGTGATCACCTTGCTGGTTTCCCGGGGATTTGCATCAGATCCTGAAACCGGTTTTGTTTCACTTGTGAAGTTTAAATACCTGAAAAACCTTGTTCAGATGCCCCTGGTGCTTATTCTTTTTCTCCTGGGTGTTGTTTCAGTACTCTATGGTATTGCAGCAACAATCTTCAGTGGCAGCAGGAAAGGGATCTGGTTCACCGGATCAGGCACTGTGCTGGCAGTATTTTCACTTTTTCTGACAGCAGGCTTTAACAACACTGCATTTTACCCTTCAACATACGACCTGCAGAGTTCCCTTACGATAAGAAATGCATCATCAAGTCATTTCACGCTGAAAACAATGATGTATGTTTCATTCTTCATTCCATTTGTTATCGCCTATATATGGTATTCCTGGAAATCGATAAGCAAAAGGAAAATAACCGAAGACGAAATGAGATCGGAAGGACATAAATATTGAGACACAGGTTGAATGGCTAAGGGGGTACAGGGCATATGATGCAAGGCACAAGGCTCCGGTGGGGAATATGGTTTAGGGTCGCGGAGGGGAGTACGGAATGAATGAAAGAACGAAAAACATTTTATAAATTATTGGAATGTATATATCAGAGATAATACAATATTTGATCTGGCCTCTTTTAATTATTGTCAGCTGGTTTGCGGTCAAAACAGGTCTGAAGCTCTACGAAAGGAAGTTTCCTTCAAAAGAGGATGTTTCAGGCAGAACGTTTCAGGGGAAATCAAAAGAGAGTTGAAATCCACGAAGCAGCAAGGTAAAAGGGAATGATAAGCGGCAGGGCTGCAAACCCGAGAAATGCAAATGAGATCACCACAAGAGCAGCAAGAATATATCTTCCCTCGTTCCCCTTTGGTTTGAGGTGAGTCATTTTCAGGGAAAGCAGAGGTATTCGTGTTACCATCAGTATCGAAAGGGCTATTGCATATGCAGCCAGGGCAAAAGGTGATGAAGCAAATGAATCGAGAATTGAGAAGTTTGAATATTGCGCCCCCAGGACAACAGAAATCACTCCCAATGCATTTGCCGGGGTAGGCAAGCCCTTAAAGGAAAACTGCTGGTTTTGGTCAATGTTAAACACCGCAAGCCTGAGGCCTGCACAAACAGGCATAAGAACGGGCGAGTAAATGATCACTGTATATATGATTTTATTGTATGCTGACAGTTCAGGAATGGAATTGATTATCAGCTGATAGATTATGAGGGCAGGGGAGACGCCGAAACTTACGATATCGGCAAGGCTGTCGAGCTCTTTTCCTATGGCAGAATAGGCTTTAAGTAACCGGGCTGTAAACCCGTCGGAAAAATCAAATACCATCGCTGCGGCAATAAACCAGCTGGCTGTCACCAGGTCTCCCTTTGCGGCGAATATTATTGAAATGAATCCTGAAGCAAGATTGAGGGATGTAAGAAGATTGGGAATATGTTTTATCATACTATGTTTAATAAACCGGGAATGGGTAAAATTAGAATAATTTTGATTGTAAAGGTATGATGGAATCCACATGTTTGAAAATTATATACATACGTGTTTGTGTTTTTTATGCATGCGGGTTTCAACTGCAGGGAGGATAGATCTTTGAATATTTTAGAGATCTGCATCGTTAAAAGGCGGTTTTGATCCGGACCGCTTTGCCTTGTCGGTACTGGAATTGCTGAAAGTCAGAGATATTGAATAAATGAGTAACTTGTTGTTTTTTTATTAGATTTGCATACTAAACAAACTCCAGATGGTCAATTTCTCTAATATAAGAATTGCTGTGGATTTTGATGGCACAATTGTAGACCATGAATATCCGGGAATAGGGAAGGAGAAGCTTTTTGCCTTTCAAACCCTCAAGGAATTTGAAAAGATGGGCGCAAGGCTTATATTATGGACCTTCCGGAGTGGCAAAGAGCTTGATGAGGCTGTGGAGTATTGCCGTAAGAATGGTATCGAATTCTATGCCGTGAACAAAAACTATCCTGAAGAGGTGTATGATGAGACTATAAGTCGTAAAATTGATGCGGATGTTTTTATTGACGATAAGATGGTAGGCGGATTCCCGGGTTGGAGCGCGATCTGGCAGATGATGGTGCCATTTGAGCTTCATGAAAAAGAGGTTGAAAGACAGATATCGAAAAAGGCTAGGAAGAACACACTCATGAGGTTATTCGGGAAGAGAAGAAAAGACAATGAATAGTGATGTTAGCAAATATCTTTCCGTATTGCTGTTTATGCTTATTCCGGCCTGGATATTTTCCTGTTCGGGAAGGCCGGAGGCCAGACCTAAAGCAGCGGCAGAAAGCATACCGCCTGAACCTGCCGTCAGGATTGCCCGTATGTTGTTGCCTGACAATGAAGCAGGATTAAGACTGAACGATAAAATAACTGTTTCACTTATTCCGGAAAAAGAACAGAATCTGCCGGATTCAATCAAGATTTTCTTCGACGGTAATGCCTTTGCGGTTCTTACTTCTGCTCCGTGGGAATGCACAGTGCCCTCATCTCTTGTCAGGAGTACGGGCAGAAAGCCGGTCAGGGCTGTTGCATACAGGAATGGAAAGACCCAGATAATAACCCGCTTTGTGGTTCTCAGATCAGATATAGAACCTCAGATTTTTGGTTATCAGGTAGTCAATACTTATCCCCATGACCGGGATGCATTTACCCAGGGTCTTTTTTACAGCAATGGGTTTTTATATGAAGGTACCGGCCAGGAAGCCGGCTCAAGCCTCAGAGAGGTCGATCTTAAAACCGGCAGGGTGCTCCGGCAGCTCAATCTTGATCCTTCACTGTTTGGTGAGGGAATCACACTTTACAATAACATGATTTATCAGGTTACCTGGACAAACAAGGTGGGATTTGTTTACGACAGGGCTGATTTCAAACTTATTAAGAGAATATACTATCAGACACAGGGATGGGGGCTGACGACCGTTGACGACAGGATTGTGATGAGCGATGGTTCAAATATTCTGTATTTTATTGAACCGGAAATGTTTACTGTGACTTCGCGGATTGAAGTGTATGACAATGAAAAGATGGTTGATCAGCTTAATGAACTCGAATATATTAACGGCGAAATCTGGGCGAATATATGGCAGACCGACATGATAGCCCGGATAGATCCGGCAACAGGAAAAGTCAATTCATATGTTGATCTGTCGCATCTTTTTCCTCTGCAAGAAAGGAGGAAGGCTAATGCCGATGTTCTCAACGGGATTGCATATGATAGCCCGGGGAGCCGGATTTTCGTGACGGGGAAAAAATGGCCTGAACTATATGAGATCAGGGTCATTGAATAAGCCTTGTCCCATAGACAATATTTACTGAAGCAGGTATGATGCTGAATTCTACCGGGGTATGCCCGAGGGTTTCGCCGTCGGCCTCTGTATACAAAAGCGATTCCGAGGTTATTTTGCAATGACTGGCCCGGTATCCATCCACTTTTGGATGGCTCAGAATTGTGCCGTCATATAATATTTTCAGAGCTTTAATAATCTCAATCCTGCCCATTCCCTTAATCACGGTTATATCAAGCAGGCCATCATCAGGCAATGCATCGGGCGTCTGTCTCATTCCGCCCCCGCAATACCTCCCGTTTCCTATATTGACAGAAAAAATATCGGAGGTGTTTTCCATGCCGTCAACTGTCACAGTTGCTTCTTGTATTTTCAGGGATATAAGGCTTGAAAGCAGACTGTAGAAGTAAATTGCCTTATTGCTTTTGCCTTTTTCCTTCTGCTTATTTGTTTTCCTGATTACTTCTGCCTCAAAACCAACTCCGGCGATATTTATGAAATATCTTTTTTCCTGGTGCGGACCATTGTAATATGTGACCAACCCGATATCATGCAACATGGTTTTACATTCTTTTATCAGCTGAACGGCTCCCTCGTAAACCAGCGGAATGCCAAACATCCTGCCCCAGTCATTTCCTGTACCGACAGGGATCATGCCAAGTATGATGTCTTTTGATGCACAATGGTTCTGAGTGAATACTCCGTTGACAACTTCATTCAGTGTTCCGTCGCCCCCGACTGAGACAATCTTCCTGTGGCCTTCCTTTATTGCTTCACGTGTGAAATCAATTGCCTGGCCTCTTTTTTCTGTAATCTTTACGCTGTAAGGAATATTGTTGTCTTTAAAAATGCCGGCAATTCTGTTCCAGTCCTTGTAGCCTTTTTTGTTGCCCGCGTTAGGGTTAACTACAACAAACCAATCGTCTTTACCCGGAGAACCTTTCATGTTGTGTAATTTTTTCGACAAAGACTTAAATATAAAAATATATTGTATATTATGCTTCACTAGTGTCCGGTTAAGAATCCCATAATGATAATTGGTTTTCATCGGACTGGTTATAGATTAAGTTTTTATTGTTAAAAAGTTCTTTGATAGGGGTCTTTTCAAACAGAGTAAGACCCAATGTTTGAGCAAATGTGTACAGCGTTATAGCCAGATCGAGTTTCTTCTTAGCTATTGCAATTAGCAGGTACGTGCAAGTTGCTATCCAGATCTGACATGAAACGGCATTTTGGCTAGTTCCATAGAAGGCCTTGATATGCAAATGCTGTTTGATCCATTTAAAGAAGAGTTCGATTTTCCAACGTTCCCGGTAGAGCTCTGCAATGGAAAGGGCAGGTAGTTCAAAATCGTTGGTCATAAAGGTGTAGACGGTATTTGTGGCATAGTCTTCGTAAATGACTAGCCGGAATTTTTCAGGATAAGATTTAGCGGATTTATACCCGGTTAATTTTACCATCTGGTCACTTATCAAGCCTGCATCTTTGTCCACTTCTGCCGAGGAAATCACTTCACATTTGAGGTTATCCTTAGCTCTCATTACAAAGAATGCATGAGCCTGATGAAAAAAGGTATACAACCGATGAAAATCAATGTATCCCTTATCCATGACATAATAAGACCCCGGCTCTATAGGCGTCACATCCAGCAAGTTGACATCATGAACATTACCTTCTGTTATGTCAATGAACACAGGAATGGATCCTCGGAGATCCAGCAAGGTATGCATCTTTACTGCACCCTTTTGATGATGGAATTTTGCCCAGGGATACAGACTAAGACACAAGTCAATGGTGGTACTGTCAAATGCGTAGACCATATTATCAAGATCAACCCTGAAGTCGTTATCATCGATGTAAAGTGGTCTTGCTTGTTTAATCAGGATTTGAGCGAAGTCAGCATAAATACGCCAGTTCCTTTTCTCATTGGCATCAGCAAGAGTAGATCTGGAAACTGCTTTGCTAAAACCGGAGTGATACAGCTTGCCAGAGAAAGCAGTCAGACAGTTCTCAATATCACGAAGACTTTCCCGACCGGTGAGTTGGGCAAAACTCATAATCAGGAAATGCTCCCGGCAAGTAAGTTTTCTTACTCGATAGTCGCCCTGGTAATGATCGACACACTTCTGGAACTCATATTCTGGCATAAATGTCATCAATTGCGCAAAGACGGTTTTTCCTGTATACATTTTCGCTCAAATAAAGGAAAGAGCGAAAATATATTTTCAAATCGTTAAATTTTTTAAACGCTGTATCATGTTGTATATAAATATATTAGATGCCTTCAGGCAAATCTTAACCGGACACTAGTGATTATGCTTAATGGTTT
Organism: Bacteroidales bacterium; assembly: GCA_040769065.1. Lineage (GTDB taxonomy): Bacteria > Bacteroidota > Bacteroidia > Bacteroidales > VadinHA17 > LD21. The sequence goes on along the minus strand of JAXGLU010000001.1, from coordinate 1,637,198 downwards.
TCGTTGCAGCAAACACCATTTCTTCAGAAACGATTATTGTTGCTGAAAAGGATCCGTTTCGGGGAACCGGGTTTTTCTGTTGTGCGGGTAGCTGACTGTGGTGTACGGATTTGCGCAGAATATCTTGACTATACTCATCAGTCCATGTTGATAAGATGTTGAAAACCGAAAATTAAATGTTTACAATTCCAGTGTTGATAGTCAGGTCAGCTATTTCATAAATAGTAAATTTGACCCACGAAAGAACAGATAAATTTTAATAATTTCATTATGGGAAGGATCATAGCAATTGCCAACCAGAAGGGCGGAGTGGGAAAAACAACAACGGCTATAAATCTTGCGGGGAGCCTTGCAGCGCTGGAAAAAAAAGTTCTGATAGTTGACTGTGATCCGCAGGCGAATGCAACATCTGGTCTTGGTATTGACCCTCGCCAGATATATTCAACAATATATGATTGCCTTATTGAGGGGAAGAATCCGAGGGAAACCGTAATAAGTTGTGCCGTTGAGAATCTTTCGGTTATTCCGTCGAATATTGATCTGGTAGGAGCAGAGATAGAAATGCTCGACAGACCTGAAAGGGAAAAGATACTGCTGGGAGTCCTCAGGCGCATAGTTGATGATTTTGATTATATAATCATTGACTGTTCACCATCACTGGGACTTCTGACGGTTAATGCACTCACGGCTGCCGATTCGGTAATAATCCCTGTTCAGTGTGAGTATTTTGCCCTTGAAGGACTTGGCAAACTTCTGAATACCATCAAGATTATACAGAGCAATCTGAATACAAATCTTGAAATAGAGGGATTCCTCCTTACAATGTACGATGCACGGCTAAGGCTTTCAAACCAGGTTGCCGACGAGGTTTACAAACATTTTCAGGAAATGGTATTCAAAACAATCATACAAAGGAATGTAAAACTGTCAGAAGCTCCAAGTTTCGGCCAGCCGGCGATCCTTTATGATGCTGAATCGAGAGGTTCTGTTAATTATCTTAACCTTGCCAGGGAACTTATAGAGAAACATGTTCCTGTGACCACATGATACATGTATTATTATTCGCTCTGAATAAAACAAATATTTGATATGGCACAGAAAAATGCATTGGGCAGAGGACTGGGTGCATTAATTGAGGGCGTTGAGAAAGAAGTCCTGGATAAAAAAGTTGAACCCAACATGAATATATCCATTGATGCAATTGATGGCAATCCATTTCAGCCAAGGGCTCATTTTGACAATCAGGCGCTGGAAGAGCTTGCTTCTTCCATCAGGAAGCTGGGCCTGGTTCAGCCGATAACTGTAAGGGAAGCTGCAGACGGGCGCTTCCAGCTGATTGCGGGAGAAAGGAGGCTGAGGGCTGCGCGTATGGCTGGCCTGACTCATGTACCAGCTTACATAAGAACTGCCGACGATCAGGCAATGCTTGAGCTTGCTCTCGTTGAAAATATTCAACGCGAAGATCTTGACTCAATAGAGGTGGCAATCAGTTTTCAGAGGCTTATTGAGGAATGCAAACTGACACAGGAGCAGCTCAGCAGCAGGGTTGGAAAGCAAAGGTCGACTATTTCAAACTATCTGAGGCTCCTGCGCCTGCCGGCTGAAATCCAGCTGGGAATAAGAAACAGGCAGCTTACAATGGGCCATGCAAGAACCCTTGTCAACATTGAAGATCCGAAAACCCAGATAGAAGTATATTATCGCATTATTGATGACGACCTGTCGGTGCGTCAGGCAGAGGAGCTGGTGCGTTCCCTTCAGTCAGAGAAGATCAGGGATCCTGCAAGAATGGAAAGAAGGAAAAAGCTGAATGAAGATTTCAGGCAGCTGTCAGATCACCTTAACAGTATCTTTTCAACAAAGGTCAGCTTTAAAATAAATGAGCAGGGGAAAGGCAAAATCGTTATTCCTTTTAACAACCCTGAAGAAATGGAACGCATTTTAGGAGTATTTGACCGCCTTAACTCCTGAAAATATTTATCTTTATCGCTCCGGTGGAGAATTCTTGAAAGCGATGCCGGTGTTTCTTTTTTTATATTGAGAACAGTTCAAAAAATAACGATTATTCTCATTATGGCGATGCTGTATGCGTCATCGGAAGCGCTTGCTCAAGACACTACCGCAATTGTCCTGCCAGCCAAAAAGCGACTTTTCACACCGGAACCCATGAAAGCTACAATGCTGGCTGTTGCATTCCCGGGCCTGGGCCAGGTCTATAACAGGAAATACTGGAAAATACCACTTGTGTATGCCGGTTTCGGAGGACTGGTTTATAGCGTCAGCTTCAACAGCAATAACTACAACAAGATGATGAAGGCCTACCAGGATTTTACCGATAATATTCCCGAGACCGACAGCTATATTGAGCTTATTACATGGGCTGATCCGTCTGCTTACGATCCCGTTCTGGCTCCTGAAACCTATAGCCCTTCAACCACTTCATGGGTTAAGGACAGACTACTGTCAGCGGTTGATTATTATAAAAAATACCGTGATCTTTCCTATATTGGCATCGCAGCCTGGTATCTTATATCGATTATAGACGCCCATGTCGATGCCAGCCTTTTTAATTATAACATAAATGATAACCTCGACGTTGAAATAACCCCTCTGCAGGTCCCCGTCCCCGGCGGAATGGGAGCTGGCCTGAATGTGAGGATGGTTCATACGTTTTAATAGTTTATACAATGGGATTAAGAATCTTTCTGGCAGCCCTGAGCATGTTACTGACAAACCCGGGAATTTATGCAGCTAACGATACGATAATTTTAAAGTCGGAGATCTACACCGAGAAAATCACAAGGGATCTTGACAGCCTTGTTAACAGCTGGTATGTGAAACTGGCGCTAAAGGATCAGGACCTGAGTGAACTCGCTGACTCAAGTGTCGTCCAGTTTTCCGATTCGGTATACCTCGAAAGACTTAACAGATTGCAGTCGGTAATCCAGCTTCCATATAACAGTATTATCAGAAATCATATTCATGTTTACACAGTTAAGCTGAGAAAGAATTTCAGCGCCATACTTGGTCTTACCAATTATTACTTCCCCCTGATTGAGGATATCTTTGATTCTTACGGAATACCTGTTGAATTGAAATACATGGCAATAATTGAATCTGCACTCAATCCGAATGCAGTTTCGCGGGTTGGGGCTACCGGTCTGTGGCAATTTATGTACAGCACCGGGAGAAATTACGGGCTTACAATTAATTCAGTTGTGGATGAAAGAAGAGATCCGGTGAAATCAACTCATGCCGCAGCCAGGTTTATCAAGGACCTCTATAATATTTATGAAGACTGGATACTGGTATTGGCAGCATATAACTGCGGCCCGGGGAATGTAAATAAAGCTATCAGGCGTTCAGGGAACAAGAAAGATTACTGGGAGATATATTACAGATTGCCAAGAGAAACAAGAGGCTTTATTCCTCAGTATGTTGCAGCAACATATTCCGTCAACTATTACAGCGACCACAATATCAGGCCCTTGCCATTGAATTTGCCGGTCACTACCGATACAATCGTGGTTAATAAGGACATCCACCTGAACCAGATATCAGAAGTTATGGGTATTCCTTTGGGTGAATTAAGAGCTCTTAATCCTCAATACAGAACAGGACTTGTTCCCGGTTCGGCCAAACCATTTTCACTTACCCTTCCCGTCACTCATCTTGGTGATTTTATCGATCTTAACGATACCATCGTAAACCACCGCCGCGATGTTTACCTTACAGGCACTGCCAGGGTTGCCGATCCTTCGCGTTCAACATATGTTCCCGCCGATGTAAAAGGGAAAACAAAACTTCTCTATACCGTAAAGGAAGGCGATAATCTGGGATACATCGCTGAATGGTACAGGGTTAGCCTTTCAGACCTGAGATACTGGAACAATATATACAGGAATATGATAAGGATAGGACAGAAGCTGGCTATTTATGTTGACCCTTCAAAAGCTGATCAGTATTCCAGGATTAACGACATGTCATTTGCGGAAAAGCAGAAAATGACAGGGAAAAGTGTTCCCTCCCAACCTGCTCCGGCAGTGAGCTCAGATGCCAGCAATGAAGAATATATTACTCATACAGTCCGGTATGGTGATACAATTTGGGACATTGTTAAAAAGTATGGAAATGTGAGTACAACTGATGTACTTACATTAAACAATATTACCGATCCGGGCAAAATAAAGATCGGACAAGTGCTTAAAATAAAGAAGAAGCTCTGATCTCTTTCTTAATATGCGCCCTTTCAGGTTATTTCTATTTTTACTGATCGTCCTGATCTGTTTTACAGGTCTTTCTTATTATTTGCCTGGGAAGAAGGGCTTGTCAGGAATAAATGTTTTTTTCGGAACTGACAGGAGTCTGATTACAGGTCAGAGCGCTGCAGAAACTTCTCATGCAGTTGGACCAGAATACCCTGATTCTGTAAAGAAAGAGGCCGGGGAGATTCATGGGCCTGCTGCTGTGGGCGCTGCTTTTCCTGATTCCTCTGCTTTCACCGAAGATACTGCTGTACTTTTTGCCGACACCCTGCCTTCTGATCCACTTGCACGCTTTCTCGACACCCTGAAGTACTCCAGGGGGCAGGTGAGGATTATGTATTATGGTGATTCACAGGTGGAAGGAGACAGGATAACTTCTTCCCTGAGACGGTTTCTCAGAAAAGGCAGAACAGGTACGGGGCCGGGACTGTTTCAGCCCCTGATGCCCGTAATGTACACCGAATCAATATATATAAGATCTTCTTCGAACTGGAAGAGATATAATTATCTCTCATACAAGAACGGAGGTATCTCTCATAACGATCTTGGCCCCTTCCTGAGTGTATGCCGTTTTACGGAGGAAGGATCGGTTTCCGAATCTGATGTTAAAGCATGGGTAAGGATTGTCCCTTCAAAATTTGCCGACAGCAGCGAATCAAAATACGAGTGGCTGAGGATATTCTACGGGAAAAGCGCTGTTCCGGTAAAAATAGTTGTCAAGGGAGAAAATCTGCTTCTTTATACTGATACTTTAAGGGCGGGCCCCGGTGTATATGAATTCAGATGTCCTTTGTTCAATAAAAAGAATATCCTGATTGAGTTTTCCGGCAAGGCAAGTCCTGACATCTATGGTATGAGTATAGAGAGCATGACAGGTATTATCGTAGATAACATTCCTTCCAGGGGAAGTACCGGTCTGGAGTTTACAATGATTGGAAATGAAAACCTGAACCAGCTGTACAACCTGCTTTCTCCTGACTATGTCGTTCTGCAATTCGGATTGAATATTGTCAGGAATATAAGAAGCGAATACAATTATTATCAACGTGGATTATCCCGTCAGATATCACTGTTGAGGGAAATTTCTCCGGCATCGCAATTTGCAGTGATTGGCGTTAGTGATATGGCGAGAGGAGTGGGCGACAGCCTTTTTCCATACAGAAATATACCGCACATAGTTAATGCACAGAAGAAGGCGGCTGAAGAATCAGAGGCTCTTTTCTGGAATACATGGCAGGAAATGGGCGGAAGATATTCCATTGTAAGGTGGCATGAAAGCAATCCGCCACTTGCCCAGAGTGATTATGCACATTTTACCAGCCTTGGTGCCAGAAAGCTGGCTGAAATGATTTACTCCGACCTGTTTGCATTTGACAGTGAGGACACTGTGTTGCCTGTTGCACCGGTCGGGATCAGAGATACTGTTATTCCTGAAGTAGTTGAGGTTGTTGAGAACAAGACTGTTGCTGCTGAGAAAACAGGTTGTTGCCTGAAACAGGTTATTACAGATACTATATTAAGATATGATCCATCTAATCCGTTAATTTTTACATCATCACTTTTCTGGCTTTTCTTCCTTGTTGTTCTGGCAGTTTATAGTCTCTTGTACAGAAAACTGTTTGTAAGGAATTTGTTTCTTTTCCTTGTCAGCCTGTACTTTTATTACAAAACAGGTGGATTGTTCCTGCTCCTGCTTATTCTGGTAACACTTATTGATTACATATGCGGGATCCTTATAAGCAGGTCGCAAACAAGATTCAGACGCAGGCTTTACGTTCTGGTAAGTGTTGTATCAAACCTTGGTATTCTGGCATATTTCAAATATTCAGGTTTTATTGTTGAGTTAGTAAATGATATATTTGGAACCGGGTTTGTAGTCAGGGATATTATCGGGGCTCTTTCAAATGACCTGCTGGGAACATCTTTCGATGTGAGCTATATAGTACTGCCCGTTGGCATTTCCTTCTTCACCTTTCAGTCGTTAAGCTATATTTTTGATGTGTACCGCAATAAATGCAGTCCGGTCAGAAATGTTGTGGACTTTGGCTTCTATGTTTCCTTTTTTCCGCAACTTGTGGCCGGTCCAATTATCAGGGCTTCGGAATTCATTCCCCAGATTTATACTGAATACAATCTTGCCAAAAGAGAGTTCAGCCATGCGGTCTTTCTTATTATGAAAGGTCTTGTCAAGAAGATCATAATATCTGATTTTATTGCAGTAAATTTCATCGACAGGGTCTTCGATATGCCTACATTGTATTCGGGGCTTGAAAACCTTATAGCTGTTTACGGATATGGATTGCAGATCTACTGTGATTTTTCAGGTTATACCGATATTGCTATCGGATTGGGGCTTATTCTTGGATTCAAGCTTCCCCTGAATTTTAATTCGCCTTATAAGGCATTGGGTTTAAGCGATTTCTGGAGGAGGTGGCATATTTCACTTTCAAGATGGCTAAAGGATTATCTGTATATACCCCTGGGAGGGAACAGGAAAGGTAAAATCCGTTCTCTGGTTAACATAATGATTACCATGCTTCTTGGTGGTTTGTGGCATGGAGCAAATTTAAGGTTTTTAATATGGGGTGGTCTTCATGGCCTTGGTCTTGTTGCAGAAAAGGTCTGGTCATGGACCTTTGGAAGAGAAAGCGCTAAAAACGGGCTTTCGGGTTTTTTCTCAGTTTTTCTGACATTTAATTTTGTGATATTCTGCTGGATCTTTTTCCGCTCGCAGGATATGCATGATGCAACTGTAATAATCCGGCAGATATTCCTTCATTTCCAGCCTACTTCCTATGCAGATCTACTTCCGGTATACGGGAGTGTTTTTGCCATAATGGCTGCAGGGTACTTTGTACATTTCCTTCCGGAAAGGACTAAGGAATCATACAGGGGATTTTTTATAAATCTGCCTCTTGCAGCACAGATGGTTATTGTGCTGTTTATTGCTTTCCTGCTCTACAACATGAAGTCGGCAGAAGTTATACCGTTCATCTACTTCAGGTTCTGAACCTGTTGTTAAGATAACCACTGATTGTTTTACAACTGCATTCTTCAGCCACGAAGGTTTTTTCTAAAGATATGTATCATCTTCACAGGAGGTATTTGCAAAGGGCGACAAAGCTCTCTGATAGATTCCCTGGACATATGCAATGGCCATCCCATAGTTGGTAACCGGCACGCCGGCTTTGACAGCTGCCTTAAGCCTGTTATGTAACTGTTTTCTTGTTATCATGCAACCACCACATTGGATGACAAGGGCATAATCGGTTATAGGTCTGGGCAGTGTATCAAGGCCGGCTACAACCTCAAATTCCAGTTTCTTGCCTGTAAAGTTCGTTATCCACCTGGGTATTTTTGTCCGCCCAATATCGTCGCAAGCAACATGATGTGTGCATGATTCAAGCAGAAGAATCCTGTCTCCGTTCTTAAGTTCTGAAATTTTCGGAGTGCCCTTCCGGTAATTCTCAAAATCACCCTTAAATCGGGCAAGGAGGATGCTGAAGCTTGTAAGAGGAATGTCGGGGGAAACAGATGCATCAGCTTTTACAAATACCTGGGAGTCGGTGACGGCGAGAGCAGGTTTAATACCTGTTTTCTTCAGGAACATATCCACTTCGAATTCTTTCAATACAATCGCAACGGCGTCATTATCGAGGATGTCTCTGATTACCTGTACCTGGGGAAGGATGAGTCTGCCTGCCGGTGCCTCAACATCAATAGGTGTTATTAACAGGACAATATCGCCATGCTTTATGAGATCACCCAGGAGAGCAGGTGTTTTGAACGAATGTTCGGGGATGCTTTCCCTTACCTGTTTTATCAGTTCCTCATAGTTGCGCTTATCAACTGTCGAAAACTCAATTATTTCTGTACCCGAAAGACTTCTCACCATATTTTTGAGATCAGCTTCCGGTTTTGCAATATCAGACTTATTATGCACGATTATGAAAGGGAGATCCTGGGTTTTGAATTCATCTACAAGACTATCTTCAAAGGAGCCCCATTCGTTACCGGCAATAACAAGTATAGCAAGGTCAACTGTATCGAGTGTCCGCAATGTGCGTTCAACTCTTTTCTGTCCCAGTTCACCTGAATCATCTATACCTGCAGTATCAATAAGGATTACCGGTCCGAAGCCGGTTATCTCAAAAGATTTTTTTACCGGATCGGTGGTTGTACCTGCCTGGTCTGAAATGATTGCAATATCCTGTCCTGCAAGGCAGTTTATAAGGCTGCTTTTACCATTGTTACGCCGTCCGTAAATGCCAATATGTGGTTTTGAATCCTTTCCTCTATTCATTTTTACGGGAATTTTATAAACGGGTTGTAATTATTTCTTTAGGTTTTATTAGTAGTTGTATGATTGGTATTGCCTGAACTATTAATTTCGATTGAATTTACAAACATGCCGTTACCCTCCGGCTCATTATTATTTTCAACAGACAGTCAGTTTATGGGAATAAATGCCATCATTCAATTTTTCAGGCATCTGATTGGGATACCGGAATGGACTCGGCAATCAGAGGTCTGATAGAGAGAATCCCAGCTTCAGCAGGTTTCCCGGTTTAAGGATCTCATTTAATTTTGTTTTTTCAATAGCATTAATGTTGTTGTTAGCTTCAAAGACGTCTATTTTTTTCTCTTTCATCAGCTTTGCCAGTGAGGCGGCCTTATGATAACCTATATGGGGGGTAAGCGCTGTTGTTATTGCAGGGCTGCGTAACAGGGAATAGTAGCCTGTGCTGTCGTTTACCTTCAGGCCGGTAAAAAGGTTTATCCCTGCTGTTTTGCAGGATGCTGTGAGCAGCTTAATACTTTCAATGACTGCATTTCCTATGACAGGGAGATATGCGTTAAGTTCAAGGCAGCCCTGTCCGCACAGCGAGCTTACAAGATTGTCGTTAGAATAGACTTTATGTGAGGAAGAAATGACAAATTCAGGAATTACCGGATTTATTTTTCCGGGCATTATGGAGCTTCCCACCTGTTTTTCGGGTATTATAATGCTTTTTTCTACAGCAACATCAGAAGCAAGCAATCGCATATCTGAAACCATTTTTTCAAGGTTTACAGCCAGTGCTTTAAGTATGGCATGGACTTCAACCCATTTGTCGAGATTTGAGGTTGCATCGGCAAGGCTTTCGCTGTGCGCCAGGGGCAGTTTAGTGAGATCCCTCAGTTCAGGAACAACTCTTGTAATAAAGAATCTGGGAACAGCCAGCCCGGTTCCGATAGCTCCTCCTCCCAGGTTAACAGGTTTAAGTCTTTCACTGCATTTTGAAACTCTCCACCAGTCACGGGAAAGAGCATCGCTATAAGCACCAAAGAGCATGCTGAATGAAGATGGCACAGCTTCCTGCATCTGGGTAAAACCGGGTCGTAATTTATTGAGAGAGTTTTTTTCAAGATCTTCAACCCTTAGTCTCAAGTCGTTGATCCAGATTTCAAGATCCTGAAGCTGTTTCATTGCAGCCACGGTAAGTGCAGTGGGGATCACATCGTTTGTCGACTGGTATATATTTGAATATTCAGTGGGATCTATTTTATCATAACTTCCGCACTTGTTGCCGGTCTTGAGAAGGGCGGCATTGGCAATTATCTCATTTACATTCATGTTGATGCTTGTGCCGGCTCCTCCCTGCACGCCGGGAACAATGAAATGCTCGAAATATCTTCCTTCGGAAACTTCCCTTGCAGCTTCGCACATAGCATCAATGGTCTCATCAGGGATAATTTTTATCGAGAGTTTATCACCATACTTGGCAATTGCAGCATCAAGAAATTTCCTGTAGGTGTTATAGCACGCAAGCTTGGTTATCCCTACCGCCTTATACCATTCGATATGGAATGGAGATGTATCAGGAAAATTTTCCCTGGCCCTGGCTGCATGTATTCCGTAGAGTGCATCAGCAGGTATTTCTTTTTGCCCTAGGCTGTCTTTTTCAATCCGGTACATATTACACACTATATATATTCTGTTACCAAAACTGAATGCAGGAAGTAAATATTATGTATTCTGTGTTAAATGTTTAAAAAAACAATAGCCTGACAGGCTTATGCGTTGCCTGCAGATACCGGTCTGGCATAGGCAATAACATCTGCACCTGTAATTTCATCTTTGCATAGTATTATAAGCCTTTCGAGGACATTTCTGAACTCCCTGATATTACCTGTCCATGTTATCTTCCTGAGTTCAGTTATTGCATCCTCCCTGATCGTCTTTTTACTCATTCCGTATTCATTGCAAATCAGCGAGTTAAAATGATTGGCGAGAAGGGGGATATCATCTTCCCTTTCATTAAGCGTCGGAACGTGAATCAGGATCACACTCAGCCTGTGGTAAAGGTCTTCCCTGAAGGTTTTGTTTTCGATTTCATTTTTGATATTCTTGTTTGTGGCGGAGATGACCCTCACATTGACATGGATGTCTTTATCAGAACCGACTCTCGAAATTTTGTTCTCCTGGAGTGCCCTGAGTACTTTAGCCTGGGCAGAAAGACTCATGTCTCCTATTTCATCGAGGAAAAGGGTGCCTCCGTTGGCCTGTTCAAATTTTCCGATACGTTGTTTAATTGCTGATGTGAAAGAACCTTTTTCGTGGCCGAAAAGTTCACTTTCTATAAGTTCGGATGGTATGGCTGCACAATTGACCTCCACAAAAGGCCCTTTGGCCCTGTGACTTTTTTCGTGGATCTGGTGGGCAACCAGTTCCTTGCCTGTACCATTGGAACCGGTTATCAGAACCCTGGCTTCAGTGGGAGCAACCCTGTCTATCATTTCCTTGACTTTCCTGATAGCTTCCGATTCTCCTACAATCTCGTACATCTTGCTAACTTTATTCTTCAGCACCTGTGTCTGGATCAAAAGTGATGATTTATCTGTGGCATTACGGATTGTAATGAGCAACCTGTTAAGATCCAGCGGTTTTTCAAGGAAATCATATGCCCCTTTTTTTATTGCTTCAACCGCAGTATCGATGTTCCCATGCCCTGATATCATGATAACAGGTATGTCGGATGAAGACTCAATTATCTTCTGGAGTACTTCGATGCCGTCCATCTTGGCCATTTTGATATCGCACAAGACAATATCATATGCATTTGAGTTGAATAACTCAATTCCCGTGGGACCGTCCTCAGCGAGATCCACTTCATGCTTTTCATATTCAAGAACCTCTTTAAGCGTATTTCTTATGGCTCTTTCATCGTCTATTACAAGAATCTTTGACATAATTTCAATAATTAACAGGTCAGCTAACCGGAGTACCTTAGCCACTTCCACATTTCTTTCCAGGAGGTTTTTTTCCCGTACATAAGTATTCCTGTCCTGTACACCTTGGCTGCCATCCAGACAAAAAGCAGGAATGTTACTACCATCAGAGACATTGAAACTACAAGCTGCCATGCCGGTACACCAAAAGGTATACGGGCAACCATTACCACCGGTGAGGTGAGTGGAATCAGGGAAAACCAGAAAGAAAGCGAGCTTTCAGGATTTTCCATTGTACCTATGGCTACCATTAGTGCAAGTATGATGGGTATGGTGACGGGCAGCATGAATTGCTGAGTTTCTGTTTCATTGTCTACGGCCGATCCGATTGCAGCAAATATTGATGCATAGAGAAGATATCCGGTTATGAAATAAAAAACAAACGAGAATATTATCAGTCCCCATGGCTGATTTAAGGTGCTGTTGAACAGCTTTGAAAATTCAGATATTTCAGGATTGATATTGGAAACCTGTTGTGTAGTTTCTGCCCCGTCCACCTGTTCCATAATACTTTTTGTAGTATTCTGCGATATTTCAGTGAGACCAGTTTCTTTCAGCAAGGATGACTTCAGGATACCTGCAACGGCAATTGTAAGAAAGATCCAGATCATGAACTGGGTTAGCCCCACCAGGGCTATTCCTATGATTTTGCCCATCATCAGCTGGACAGGCTTAACTGAAGACACAATGACCTCTACAACCCTGCTTGTCTTTTCTTCAATAACACCCCTCATGACCTGTGATCCAAACGTGAACACCAGCATATACATCAGGAGGCCCCCGATATAAGCCAGAGCCATGGCTATACCGGTGCTGGTCTCCTTTACATTGCCCGATTCGTCAATTCTGATAGTCTGTATTGAAACATTTGTTTCGACATTTTTCATTATATCATCGAGGTTTTCAATATTGTAAGCCATAAGTTTTTGGCGTTCAATCTCTTTCTTAATTGAATTTTCAATGTAATCCAGAAGTCCGATAGGAGGTTGTTTTACAGATATTAGTTGAATTGCATTGGGGACACTGATCACTTCAGGCGATATGTACAGTATTCCATAATATCCGGCTTCTTCAAAGCTGGTTTTGAGTGTCTTGAGATTTATGCCCTCGAGGTAATGGAATTCTATTGTTTTTGTATTTTTCAGTACGTTTCTGAAAAGATCTGAGTTGTCTTCGATGACTGCTATCTTTTTAAAGTCTTGCTCCTGATTTACAATCAGCAGGGTTGGCACAATGATAAGGCCTGCTAATAAGACAGGAGCCAGTATTGTCATTATGATGAATGATTTCTTTCTTACCCTTGTCAGGTATTCCCGTTTGATAATCACTGGAACCTTGTTCATTTTAGCTGATGTTATGTTTTTCCCGTGTAATTTAATTACGTGCAGCCACTACCCTGATAAAGATCTCGTTCATAGATGGCAGTGCAGGATTGAATGATATGACCCTGCCGCTGTTAATTGCTGATTTCAGGATCTCATTAGGCCCGGTGCCCGGGGCTGATTTCAGCCTGTAACTGCTTTTGTTTTCTCCGTATTCCCTGCTCAGAACGGTGAAAAATTCATTTTCTTCAATAGCGGCTTTCCCTTCAATTACAAGGTCATACTCATTGCCTGCCCATCTGTTGCGTATTTCGTCAACACTTCCGTTAAGGATGGCTTTCCCTTTGTCTATCAGTGTTATGTCATCACAAAGTTCTTCCACCGATCCCATGTTGTGGGTGGAGAATATAATCGTGGCACCTTTTTCCCTTAAAGAAAGTATTTCGTTCTTTATAATGTTTGCATTGACAGGATCAAAACCGGTAAAAGGTTCATCAAAGATCAGGAGCCTGGGTTCATGGAGGACTGTAATTATAAACTGTACTTTCTGCTGCATTCCTTTCGAAAGTTCTTCCACTTTTTTCCCCCACCAGTCGGTGATTTCCAGTTTCCCGAACCAGTATTTCAGGCGCTTCATGGCCTCTGAGCCTGACAGTCCCTTTAGCTGAGCAAAATAGAGTGCCTGTTCGCCCACCTTCATTTTTTTGTACAGACCTCTTTCTTCAGGCAGATATCCAATTGAGAGCACATCTTCGGGCTTTAATTTTGATCCATTCAGGAACAGTTCGCCGGAATCCGGTCCTGTAATCTGGTTGATAATTCTTATCAGAGTTGTTTTTCCTGCTCCGTTAGGACCCAGAAGTCCGAAAATAGATTGTTCCGCAACAGAAATGCTTACGCTGTCAAGAGCTTTTTGAGTTCCATACTGTTTTGTGATGTTTTTTGCTTCGAAAAGAGCCATGTGGCTTGATTTGATTATTATTCAGATATGTAAATATATAAAAAACCGTGAGTTGATCTCAATCAAATGGCTGCATGTTGTCAGGTCAGAGCTGGATGATCGCAATGGAGTATAAGAAGGGCCGGAGGGAAGCGGATTCGGTGTTTGAATTTATTTCCTTCGGGGTGCAACTTTTCTTTTTACTGAAAATATCCTCTCATTCTTTCAAAGAAGCCCTTGTCGTTCTTGTCGGGTTTGGGAGTGAATGAATCAGCTTCCCTGAATTTCTCAATTATTTTTGTTTCCTCTCTGTTTACATTTTTCGGGATCCAGACATTTACGTTAACGAGAAGGTCGCCATACCCATACCCATTAACTTCCGGCAGTCCCTTGCCCCTTAAGCGGAGTATCTTGCCTGGCTGGGTGCCCGGATCAATTTTGATTTTCACGTTATTTTCAACTGTCGGTATTTCCGCCTGAGCGCCGAGAATGGCATCAGGGATGCTGATGAAAAGATTATATATAAGGTCGTTTCCTTCGCGGATCAGCTCGGGATGTTCTTCTTCATCAATAACAACCAGCAGATCACCGTTAATGCCTCCTCTTCTGGCAGCATTGCCTTTTCCGCTGACTGTCATTTGCATTCCTTTTCCAACACCGGCAGGTATGTTTATTTTGATTATGTCTTCTTTCTGCACGATTCCTTCGCCATAGCATTCACGGCATTTCTTCGTTATAGTTCTTCCTTCCCCGCCACATGCCGGGCATATGGAAGAGGTCTGCATTTGTCCGAGCATTGTATTGGTAATTCTGGTTACATGCCCGGTGCCATGGCATGTCGCGCAGTCAGATACGTTTGATGGGTCGGCCGCTCCCGTTCCGCTGCATGCTGTACATGTGTTGTACTTACTGACCTTGATCTTTTTCTCTACACCTGATGCTATTTCCTGAAGGTTGAGTTTTACTTTTACCCTCAGGTTGCTACCCCTGTTAACTCTTCTTCCGCTGCTCCTTCTTGAGCTTCCGAAGCCTGCGAATCCGCCGAAGATATCACCGAAAGAAGAGAAGATGTCTTCAATGGTCATTCCTGCTCCGCCAAAGCCATTACCCATTCCTTTGACTCCATCATGGCCAAAACGGTCGTAGCGTGCCTTTTTTTCATCATTGCTCAGAACCTCGTAAGCTTCTGCTGCTTCCTTGAACTTTTCTTCGGCTTTCTTGTTTCCCGGATTCTTGTCGGGATGGAATTTCAATGCCTGTTTCCTGTAAGCTTTTTTGATCTCCTCCCTGGTAGCGCTCCTTGAAACTTCAAGCACTTCATAATAGTCTCTCTTGCCCATCCCTTTTGTAATTACTGTTAACTAATCTTGCTTTGTCACTCTGCCATTGAATAATTTATAAGGCTGCTTCTATTCCCCTATAACAACTTTTGCATGCCTGATAACTTTATCGTGCAGGAAATAACCCTTTAAAACCACATCTACAATAGTTCCCTTTCGTTCTTCTTCATCGACTGCCGATTTTGCAACTGCTTCGTGTACATCTACATCGAACTTGCCGTTTAATGCATCGATCTCTTTAACTCCCTGGCTTTTAAGAAAATCGGAAAACTTTGCATAAATAAGGTCAAGGCCTTCCCTGAAAGGAGCGCATTGATCAGGGACAACCATATGCTGAAGAGCTCTTTCAAAATCATCCTTAAATGGCAGAAGCTTTATGATGAGATCCTCACCTGCATATCTTGTCATTTCCATTTTTTCCTTCAGAGTCCTTTTCCTGTAATTGTCAAACTCGGCTGAAAGCCTGAGGTACCTATCCTGCATTTCTGCCAGTTTTACCTGCAGTTGTTTTTCTTCAGGGACACTTTTGTCAGGCTCCTGTTCGGTATCAGCAGTTTGTGTTTCCCCTGTTGCCTTATGATCATTTTCGTCACCGGCTTTTTTTCCGGTTCCCGGGTTATCAGTAAAATTGGTTGAATTATCTTTATTATCAGAGTGTTTGGTTTGTCCTGATTCTTTCTTTTTTTCTGTATCCGTGGATTTTTTCTTCATCATATTTTAACCTGTTTCAATTGATACATGTAAGCTTAACAAAAGACAGGCCATTGATGGTCTTTTGACAAATTGGCAGGTGTGATTCTGTTCAGGCCGGTTAAATCTGAAATGTATTCACAATCTTCTAATATTAGCACCCAATGAGTTAAGACGCTGGTCAATGTTCTGATAGCCTCTGTCGGTTTATTCTATGTTGTGGATTGTACCTTCTCCTTCAGCCGAAAGAGCAGCAATAAGCAGGGCAACACCAGCCCTTATAGGATTATCTGCAATGTTTCGTTTTTTTCACCCTGAGGAATTATTTCTCCTTTAAGTGTTTTACCGCCCTGAATAATGAATGTGCCCATTAATGACGGTTGAATCCTTTTTTCTTGTTGTATTGCTTGTTTTGCTGTTTTCCGTGAGATTTGCCCTGTTGCGATTTCTTTTTTACAGGAGTGATAGGCTCTTTTATTTCCAGAATCTTAATGCCTTCTGTAATTTTCAACTTTCCTCCTGATAGCAGTTTCATGTCGCCAATAATCACCTCATCGCTTACCTGGCTCCTGTTCCAGGTGATGTACGATTTTTTCATCTGGTTTAATATCAGGTTGGTAAGGTATTCTTTTTCTTCTCCTTCGTCCATCTCTGATGCTGCATCTATCATAAGCTCGATAATCCTTCCGTAATGGAGATATCTGATATCACTCTGCCTGTAAGGTATGGCCTTTGGTTTTTCATTGAATTTCGAAAGATCAGGCTGAGGGTACGGAGAATCGATATCGAGCTTGAAATCAGCAATAATGGCCAGATGATCCCATAGTTTGTGCTTAAAGTCGCCTGTGTCGCGTATTTGGGGATTAAGGTTCCCCATTATCTGAATGATTGTTCTGGCAGCTCTGTTTCTTTCTTCCCTGTCCTCAATAGTCATTATATGATCGACCATTTTCTGAACATTTCTTCCATATTCAGGCAATGCCATTTTTTTCCTCTGAGTGTTATAATCGTAATTCATTGTTCCTTACTTTTTTGCAAAACTAATAATTAAAACCCAATAACGAAAGGATTGTGAAACAGTGATCAGAGTCCCAGGAATTGTATTGCTATGCCTGAAAATAAAATTATTGCACCTGCTATCAGGTTACTGTATTTTTCTATGGGTTTGAGGTTTATCCTGGTGAATCCAAGCTTGAATGCAAGCACAATTGACATCATAGTAGCTATTGTTACCACAGAAAAGAGGACAGTAACCAGAATGGCACCGGGAATGTTATTTTCGGCTGCAGGGTACATCAGGACAGGTATGAGTGGTTCACAGGGACCAAAAACAAATATGAGGAAGAGTATCCAGGGGGTTGTCTTTATGACATCTGTTTCGTGCACATGCGCATGTTCCTTCATGTGATCATGCTTATGGGAATGCTTCTCACCTCCAAGATGAAAGTGGGAATGAGTATGTGTTCTTTTTTTGTAAAGGTTGCGTATGCTGATTATCATGTATACCAGCCCGAATGCAATAAACAGCCATCCGGCAATGTTGCCCCTGAAAGATTCCACCTCAACAAGCCTGTTTACTGAAACACCAACAATAATTCCGATCAGTCCGAGGACAACAGAACTGAGAACATGACCCAGGCCGCACAGGAAAGTAATAACCATCGTTTTCCTTGTACTCCATTTTTTTGCTTCGCTTAGTACAATGAACGGCAGATAATGATCAGGTCCGAGAAGTGTGTGGAAGAATCCGAGCGAAACTGCAGTAACAGAAAGAAGCCAGATTGAATTGTCCATTTATTACTATTTTCTGATATTGTATTAATATATGCAATTATATTTATAAAATCTGAATTTTCCTTCCGGCTCTCTGTTAATTCTTCGTCTTTATTGCCATCTTCACGGGTTTGTCATGCCATTTTTCGGATCACATGGGGATGAGAACCTAATTTATAAGGTCAGTTCCGGCTTCAATTATATATCAGGCTGTTTCATATTATTCCTGAATAAAATAAAACGAAAGCTATTAATTCTTAAATTTGCCCGGTTTTAGCCATATTCCAACCGATGAAAATATTTGGCAATACGTTGGGTCCGGCATCTGCAGTTCCTGATCTGAAGAGATTCTCGCTGGCCGGCCTGGTGCTTACCCTTGGAATAGTTTTCGGTGATCTCGGCACCAGCCCGTTATATGTAATGAAGGCAATAACAGGCCGTGCGAAAGAGTATAACGAACTGTTGATATACGGATCCCTATCCTGTGTTTTCTGGACACTTACCTTTCAGACAACCCTGAAGTATATAATCATTACCCTGAGGTATGACAAGAAGGGAGAGGGTGGGATTTATGCCTTGTTTTCACTTCTTAAATCTAAACGCTCATGGCTCGCATTTCTCACAATGATAGGAGCCAGTGCATTACTTGCGGACGGGATAATAACACCAGCAATAACTGTTACATCGGCTATTGAAGGATTAAGGAATTACGATGCCAACCTGAATGTCGTTGCAATCGTATTAGTGATCTTTGCTTTATTGTTTTTTCTGCAACAATATGGAACAGTTGTTGTTGGATCTTTTTTTGGCCCGGTTATGGCTTTATGGTTTTTCATGTTAAGTGTGCTTGGATTATCTCAGATAATAGGTCATATGGAGATTCTGAAGGCACTTAATCCGGTATATGTCTACAGGTTTTTATCGGAATACCCGGGAGGTTTTATTCTCTTAGGTTCTGTTTTCCTGTGTACAACCGGCGCTGAAGCTCTTTATTCAGATCTTGGACATTGCGGAATAAAAAACATAAGGATTTCGTGGATATTCGTAAAAACGGCGTTAATGCTGAATTATTTAGGGCAGTGCTCGTGGTTGTTGAAGCAAGGGACCCTGGCAGCGGGAGTGAATCCATTTTATGCGATAATGCCCGGCTGGTTTCTTTTTCCAGGTATTGTCATCGCTACAGCCGCCGCCATAATTGCAAGCCAGGCGTTGATTTCAGGTTCATATACACTGATAAGCGAAGCAGTCTCGCTTAATTTCCTGCCTAA
This sequence comes from Bacteroidales bacterium, assembly GCA_040769065.1. Taxonomy (GTDB): domain Bacteria; phylum Bacteroidota; class Bacteroidia; order Bacteroidales; family VadinHA17; genus LD21. The sequence continues at coordinate 1,618,328 of JAXGLU010000001.1, read as the reverse complement.
AATAAAGATATCCAATCCGACTCAGCTTAAAGGTCAGGTATTTGTACCAGCAGTCAACTGGTTTTTATGGATAGCATGCAGTTTTACCGTTATTTTCTTCAGGGAATCATCAAATATGGAGGCTGCATATGGGCTTTCTATAACCCTGGCAATGATAATGACAACACTTCTTCTTTCATTCTATCTTTACCAGAAAGGAGTGAATCACAGGATTGTTCTTCTCCTGCTTATGGTTTTCCTTACAATTGAGGGTACTTTTCTTATTACAAATCTCCATAAATTCAGTAGTGGTGGCTGGTTTACAGTATTAATTGCCGCATGTTTTGTTACTCTAATGTACGGCTGGTACTTCGGAAGGAAACTCAAGAACAGGTATGTTACTTTTGTAAATATTAAGGACTACACCGATATGTTCATTGATCTGTCGAAAGATACTTCGGTGCCCAAAACTGCAACAAATCTGTGCTATATTGTAAAGGCAAACCGTGTAGACCAGGTTGAATCGAAAGTTATTTATTCGATCTTCAATAAGCAGCCAAAGCGTGCCGACAGATACTGGTTTATTCATGTTAACAGGGTAGACGAGCCAAAAAGATTTGATTATCAGGTACATTACCTGATACCCGGTGTGTTGGTCAAGGTCGATATAAATATTGGCTTCAAAGTGGAGCCAAGAATAAACCTGTATTTCAGAGAGATTCTCAAGGATCTGGAGGATTCAGGTGAAATTGATCTGACAAGTAATTACGAGTCGCTCAGGAAGCATGAAGTAAAGGGAGATTTTATGTTTATTCTGATTGACCGGATAATGACTCGTGACTACAAACTGTCAGCCTGGGAGAATATCACACTTTTCCTTCACAATATATCAAGGAAGCTGGATGTTGGAGACATAAGGACACTGTCTCTTGATTCAACATGTACTATTGAGGAAAAAGTTCCTATAACAATCGAACAGAGAGAATATAAAAAGATAAAGAGGATCGTTTGAAGAAATCCGGATTATTTTTTCTCTTTAGGATGATTGTTTAGGTTCAACTTCATGCATCGGATTGATCTGCCAGGTTACCGTGTGAAGCCTTCCTTTTGTTTGCAAGATACGCTATGAAAACCACAAGCGCCCCAACTGACACCAGTGCTCCACCTGTATAGGAGATCAAAGGCGGGAGGGAGAATCCTTCAGGTGAAAGAAGGAGATAGGTGCTCGTAACAGCAGTCATGAAAACGGCAGGTATGAGAGTCACAAGGTAGAACTTCTTTGAACCGGCAAGATACACAGTTACAGCCCAAAGCACAACCATAGCCAGAGTCTGGTTCGACCAGGCGAAGTAACGCCATATTATATCAAAGTTGATCTGGGTAAGAAAAAATCCGACAGCAAAAAGCGGAATGCTGATTATAAGGCGGTTTCTGATAGGCCCCTGCTTTAATTTCATGAAGTCAGCAACAATAAGCCTTGCACTCCTGAATGCAGTGTCGCCGGAAGTAATCGGTGCCGCAACAACCCCAAGCAATGCAAGTATTCCTCCAAACTTACCGAGGAGAGAATTTGAAACCTCATTTACAATATAAGCGGCATTTCCCTGGTGTTCAGCCATTACTGTGTTAAGTTCCCTGACACCTCCGTAAAAGGACATTCCGATCGCTGCCCATATCATTGCCACTATCGCTTCTGATATCATAGCTCCGTAAAAAACTCTTCTCCCGAGTTTTTCGTTGGTTAAACACCGGGCCATCAGGGGAGACTGGGTTGCATGGAATCCTGAAATAGCTCCGCAGGCAATGGTTATAAACATCATAGGGAATATCGGGAATTTGTCGGCATCATTATGCAGGTTTTTCATATTGCTGATGCTGAGTTCAGGAATATGATAACCCTTTACAAGCAGAGCCATGATTAGCCCCAGAGCCATAAAGATCAGAGCAAAACCAAATAAGGGGTATACTTTTCCTATGATTTTATCAATCGGAAGCATTGTTGCCAGGACATAATATATAAAAACGATCCACACCCAGAAGGTCATTCCGGCAAAACCCGTTGTAAAGCCTGAAAGTATTTTCGCAGGACCTGTTATAAAGACAGCGCCAACCAGAATCATGAGGATCACTGTAAACCCACGCATCAGCTGTTTTGTCCCTTTCCCGAGGTAAATGCCTATAATTTCAGTGATGCTTAATCCGTTATGGCGTATTGAAAGCATCCCCGAAAAATAATCATGAACAGCCCCGGCAAATATGGAGCCCAGTACGATCCAGATAAAAGCAACCGGCCCCCACATGGCTCCGGCAATCGCACCAAATATAGGACCCAGGCCGGCGATATTGAGGAACTGAATCAGCAATACCCGCCACCAGGGCATTGGAACATAATCCACACCATCATTTATTTTATAGGCAGGAGTCTGACGGTTCGGATCGATCCCTTCAATCCTTTCAATATACCTGGAATAATAAGCATATCCGAGAATAAGCAGGCCAATGCAAATAATAAATGTGATCATGAGAGATTAAGGTAATTTATCAGGTTTCAATATAAAACTGGTCTTAAATTTAGCAAACCTTTTCAAATTGAGCTCAGGATAACCCCCGGAATGTTAAAAATCAGGCAATAGATATGTAAAAAGCAATTGTAGCGTTATAACAAGATTAGAATATCTTTGCCTTTCATTATCATAAAACATAGCATATGGAGTTTTTTCATTCCCTTCTCGACTGGTATATGACTAACCTGAATTATTTCACAATCGGGCTTCTTATGGTTATTGAAAGTTCATTTATACCATTTCCTTCAGAAGCAGTGATACCATTTGCAGCGTACAAGGCAGCCCAGGGAGAACTGAATATTTTCGGTGTTGTCATTGCAGGCACAGTTGGAGCGTTGATAGGAGCTTATGTGAATTATTATCTTGCGAAGTATCTGGGAAGGGCAATAGTATACAGATTGGCTGATTCAAAGGCCGGCAGGTTCATGCTTCTTTCAAAGGAAAAAGTTGTAAATGCTGAAAACTATTTCATCAAATACGGAAAATTGTCAACTTTTATAGGCCGGCTGGTTCCCGCTGTGCGTCAGTTGATATCAATACCAGCGGGTCTTGCCAATATGAACTTGCGTGATTTCACTGTTTACACCGTTGCAGGTGCGGGTATATGGAACATAATTCTTGCTGTTATCGGCTATTATATTTATGACCTGCGAGACAAAATCTATCCTTATTTGTCCCATATACTTATCGGCGTAGGATTGGTTTTTGTAATATATCTTATTATCAAGGCAAAACAGAGTAAAAGATCCGGAACAGCCTCCCCGGAAGACTGAAACTGTGACATTCCTGCCACTGTCTCTTGTATTCATCGTTTTTCATTGCTCCTGTTTTCCGCAATGCAACACCCTAAAAATTATTCTGGATAATATCGTATAGTTCCTGCTGCTCTTTATCCATCTTAAGCAGATGGTTTTCTGTGTGTTTGGAAGTAGGAAGGGTATAAGTTATCTGGTACATATTATGAGTGACTTCTGCTGCCTTCTTCAGTGACAGTGTTGATTTAGCCTGATACAAAGCACGTTCCAGATCCTTGTAAATACAATAGGCTGTGAAGGCAATGCAGATATGAGCCTCTATTCTCTCTCGCAGTCTATGGTAAATTGGCCTTATCCGTAAATCAGTCTTTGATATGCGGAAGGCCTTTTCAACAAACCATAAGTTCTTATAATTCTGCATGACCTCCTGGTTGCTTATCCTGCTGTTGGTGATATAGCCTTTCAGTCCGTCCCAGACCTGATCATAATTGTACTTTTCGTAATCAATTTCAATGGTTATCTCTCCTGTTAGCCGCAAGTATTTATTGTAACCCCTTTTGTTGATGTGTGATTTCGTAAGTCTGCCTGCCTTTATTTGCTTCTCAAGGCGCATCAGACCACGTCGTCTGTTGTACTCATCCTTGGTCGCCCTGACCGATGAGTAATTGACTATGAGTCTTGTATCGTCTGATTTTGATATGCTTATCGTAGAGCCATCGGTGAAGGTTGTTTGAAGTATCTTGTTTTTGATCCTCTCCGGCTCATTCTTCAACCGGGCGCCAAGAATGTATTCATACCCATTTTCCTTCAATGCCTTGATGTTCTCATTTGAAAGCAAGCCCGCATCGGCAACCACAACAGGCTTATCCAGACCAAACTTACGGCTTATCTTTTCCAGGAAAGGAATAAGTGTATGACCTTCATAAGTATTACCCTCATAAATATCATACCCGATTGCATATCCTCCCATGCCAACCAGCAGCCCAATGAAGATCTGGGGATGTTGATGCTTGCCATCCTTAGAGAAGCCTGTCTTACGAAGATCATCCTCATCGGAAGCTTCAAAATAGAGAGTGGTCATATCGTAAAACACCACACTGATCTTACCCTCAAGAACTCTTAGTGTATGAGCAAAAGCTATCTGCTCTACCTGATCTTTCAACCGGCTGTTGAGCTTATCCAGAAAACGATAAACAGTATCAATCTCAAGAGATACTCCCTGATAACGGGAGAGGTAATCGATTGTCTTCAGCTTACTCAGTGGGAAGGCAATGCGTGAGATAACAAGATGACGAAAGAGATCTTCTCCTATTTTATTAAAACCGATATGATCATAGATCTTCCCAAAGATTATTTCAGGACCAACTGTCTGGATGTTTGAATTGCTAAGGGACGATAAAACGCTTTTGACCATTTTATCAGTCTCAGAGGGGAAGAGATCCTGCGGTTTGGAAAGGTAATCTATCTCCTGCTGGGCCTTTTGGACTAAACAATCTATTTCCTGCTGTGTGGTGGCGGAACCAAAGCTTTTGACCACTTTATAACGCCCCCTGGCCTTGCTAATTATCTGAATACTAGCGCTTCCAGATCTGTTTTTTGAGTTGTCTGATAAACATTATAATATTTTTGCAACACCCAAATTTACAAACTTGTCATTGATTTACAATAGGTTACGTGGGTGTTGCAAAAAAGTGCGGAAAACAGGAAACTGTGACATTCCTGCCACTGTCTCTTGTATTCATCGTTTTTCATTGCTTTACCCTGGTGTTACATGGCGAACCACCGCCCGTGATTCCGTATTTTTTACGCTTGCTTAATAAAAATTAAGGATTATAGTTGCCGGCTGATTTTTTCTTCCTTTGAGATAAATCTGGAAGGAAAATGCTAACTTGTAGAAGTTATAATCTCTTAACCGTTATCGCTTTACATTTATGAAACCCACATGATTGATCCAAATCACAAACACCAATGAAAATAATTCATCTTCAATCATGTGCGGTTCCATCATACCATTAAAATCAAAATTATATTATGAAGAGAAAATTACATTGTTTAAGAGTTGTCAGTATTCAATTGCTGATATGCTCCTTGATTATCGTTATGATAATTTCGTGTCGCCAGGCTGATGAAACCCGCGAATACGGGTGGTTTGAATTTGTGATTCCGGATCTTGACAGTTCTGCTACTGTGGCAGATATGTCGTTTCTCAATCCCCTGCCAGCCGGTAGTTCGGGTTATATTACTGTGAAAGACGGTCATTTTATTGATGGACAAGGAAACAGGATAAGGTTTTTCGGGACCAACCTCACTTTTGGCGCGTGTTTTCCTGAAAAGGAGACATCAGTTTCACTGTCTGCGCGATTAAGGAAGCTGGGCATGAATGTAATGCGCCTTCATCATATGGATAATCAGAAAGCTCCCGGAGGAATCTGGGATGCGACGATGAAGGAATTCGATGCCGGACAGATTGAGAAAATGGACTGGCTTATATACCAGCTTAAACAGCATGGTATCTATACCAATATTAATCTTCATGTATCACGGAATTATCCTGGCAGTAATTATCCTGATATTGAACAGTTTAATTATGGAAAAGGAATAGATCAGTTTTACAGGCCGTATATTGAAATGCAGAAAGAATATGCCAGGAAGCTTCTGCTGCACAAGAACCCTTATACTGGTACAACCTATGCCGAAGAACCTGCCATTGCATTTGTTGAGATTAACAATGAGAACTCCCTTTTGTCAAACTGGCATCTGTATACAAGGCTTAACAGGGAGCACAAAAATGCACTTGTAGGTATGTGGAGAGATTTTCTCATGAAAAATCCTGTGCAGATGAAGAACTCCGGGGGGAAGGATCTTATGTGGATTATCGGCAATTATGAACAGGCATCAGACAGTCATAAAGAAGCAATGTGGACATTTCTTGTTGATACCGAAATGTCTTATGCCAGGGAGATGACAGATTTCTTAAGGAACGATCTCGGGGTCAGGGCTCTTGTGAGCGAAACGCAGGCGTCATACAGTGGAGTTGCCGGGGTCCATAGGGAATCAAAGTATGCCGACTTCATTGATATGCATGCCTACTGGGAGCACCCGACATTCCCCGGCAGAAGCTGGTCAAGGACAGACTGGAGGATAAGAAATTCATCAATGGTATCTGATAAAAAAGGAGGTACACTGGTAAGGTTCGGACAGCACCGGGTTGATAATATGCCGCTGACAATCAGTGAATATGATCATCCTGCTCCTAACTTCTTTGTTGCCGAGATGTATCCCATGCTGAATTCTTTCTCGGCATTTCAGGATTTTGATGCTATCTACCAGTTTGCATGCGGTTCTCATTTCAATGGTGGTTTTATTCCCGGATTTTTTGCACTGGAAGGCCATCCTCTCAAACAAATCTTTGCTCTCTCCGGCGCGGTGATGTTCAGAATGGGGGCTGTGAAGCCGGGGGAAAATATAGTCAGGCTGGGATTGCCTGAAAATTCAATTGCGGGTGAGCTTGTTAAAACAGGCAACAGATTGCGCCTTCATGGAACAAACATGAACCTTATATGGGATGAAGCAGGATCATTCGATGCCCTGGCATTAATGCATCCGATAAGAGTAAACACAAATGCAAGCGAACTTGCCTTATCTGAAACGGTTGATCCTCCTCAGGGCGTATGGATAAGTGAGACAGGAGAGATAATGTGGGAAAATCAGGATTCCGTCAATGCTGTTTATAAGGTTAATGCCCCAGCCGTTAAAGCAGCAGTTGGATATTTAGGCGGCAAAAATATCGAACTCGGCTCTGTTTCAATTAATATGGATACAACAGCCTTCAACTGGGCAGCAATTACCATTGCAGCACTTGACGGCAAACCTGTTGAAGAATCATCAAAGGTGCTTATTACCGTTGCAGGCAGAGTTGAAAACACAGACTGGAAATGGGATGAAAACTTTACGACTCTTGGAGGAGACTGGGGAAAAGCTCCTGCTATGGCTGAGGGTATCCCTGCAAAAATTGTTTTCAGAGATATGGATAAGTTCAGTGTTTATGCACTTGACCCTACAGGAAAGGAGACTACCGAGGTCGGCAGTTATAAAAAGGGCCGCGAAAGGGTAGTTAATATAGGCGCTCAGTACAAAACTCTCTGGTATATACTGAAGAGATAGGTTCATTAGATATGGTAAATATCGGCTTCACAGGAACCGTTTCATTCTCCCTTTGCAGGATTTTGTTTCTGAACCCGTTCTGATTCTAAGGATTCAGTTAAATTGCGGGATGTTGTTTTTTAAAACATTGTTAAAAAAATAACTGAAAATAGATATCTTTAGTTATCAATAACCTAAACTCTGATTATGAAACCCACATGATTGAACCAAATCACAAACACCAATGAAAATAATTCATCTTCAATCATGTGCGGTTCCATCAGACCATTAAAAACAAAATTATTTACTGATGAAACCCACATGTATTGCATGCACAAACACGTATTTATATAATTTTCAGTTATGTGGGTTCCATCATACCATTAAAATCAAAATTATATTATGATGAAACACAGTGTTCTTTCATCTTGTGTCATCTCACTGTTATTGTTTTGGTTGTGGCATTCTGACTCTTCAGCTCAGACGACACAGGAGAGATTCCCATGGCCTGATAATAAAAAAATGGCATTAAGCCTCACATTTGATGATGCACGGCTGAGCCAGGCTGATATTGGGATTCCGCTGCTTGATAAATATGGAGTGAAAGCTACATTTTATATGTCTCCGGGTAATTTTGTCCAAAGGCTTGATACGTGGAAGAAAGCTGTTACAGGTGGTCATGATATTGGCAATCATTCTATACATCATCCATGTACCGGTAATTTTGCATGGTCGCGGCATAAAGCCCTTGAAGACTATACCCTTGAGAAGATGAGATCTGAACTCGATTCAGCAAGCAGTATGATTGAGACCCTGGTCGGGGTGCGTCCTGTTTCTTTTGCATATCCTTGCGGACTAAAGTTTGTAGGCAGGGGGAAAGAAACAAAAAGCTATGTGCCTCTGATTGCAGAAATGTTTGAAACCGGTCGGGGCTGGCTTGATGAAGGAGCCAATAATCCTGCATTTTGTGACCTTGCCCAGTTAATGAGTATGGAACTCGACGGCAAGTCTTTCCCGGAAATATTAAGCCTTATTGAGTCAGCAAGGGAGCAGGGTTACTGGCTGATTCTTGCCGGCCATGAAATTGGCAAGGATGGCTATCAGACCTCACGTATTTCGGTTATTGATTCATTGTGCAGGTACGCGGCAGATCCTGCCAACGGAATCTGGATCGACAATGTTCGCAATATAGCATCTTATGTTAAGGCAGTAAGGGAAGGACCGGCATATTATGAAGACTGTGACTGCGAATAGGAACAGGAGCTGTTAGCAGAAGACTCCGGCTGAGGCCATAATCTGTGACAGGCATTTTTATCGGAGGGATTAGAGACATCAGCTGATCAATTGCATGACCTGATAATTCATGTTTATCTTAATAATAATAATGAGATTATGGTAAGGTTGAGATTATTGATGATGTTAATGCCGACACTTATGCTGGTCGGGTGCGACAGTAAGTCGTTCAGGCCTGACTGGACGATAAACGATTATGAATACCTTGAAACGCAGGGTTTTAATGTTCTTGTATTTCATAATAATTATCCTGTCGGCGATCAGGGTGGTATTGAGTTCATTCATCATGGTGAACGGACTGCTTCAAACGGATTCATAAACATTGATTTACCGGGCAGTGAAAGATTTCCGCATCCAGAGACAGCTGAAAGAGTTATTGACAGGGATAGGAATGAAATAAGAGCCAGGGTGAGTGCCACCGGCCATGATTTCGGATATACCCTAAAGGTTTGGCCAGAAGCCGGTTCCATACACCTGGTAGTGGACCTTGATAAACCTCTTCCTGCGGAATGGGAGGGAAGGGCTACTTTTGACCTTCAGCTGTTCCCGGTAACCTACAGAGGCAAGACATATCATCTGGGAGACAGGTCCGGCCTGATTCCTATGGAAGGACTTGACCGCATGGTAACCGGGCCAGGTGACGGATTCAAGCCTGAACCATTGGCAACAGGGAAGAAACTGATTATTGCCCCTGAAGACCATTTCTGTAAACTCCAGATTGAACAGGTAAACGGTGAGTTGTCACTCATAGACGAAAGGAATAGCTCCCTTAGCGGATGGTTAATTGTTAGTTCTGTGATTCCTGGCGGAACTGATACCGGAGCTTTGGAATGGATCATTACTCCGAATATAATCCATGACTGGATCCGTGAGCCGGTTATAACAGTCTCCCAGGTAGGTTATCATCCCGGGCAGGTTAAACAGGCCATAATTGAGCTTGATGCCCTTGCAGGCAAGCCCGGCAAGGCATCTCTTAAAAGAATTGATGGAGATGGAGACATTGAGCTTGTAAAATCGGCGATGCCGGTTGAATGGGGTAATTTCTTAAGATACAAATATGTAATATTTGATTTTTCAGAGGTCAGGCATCCTGGTATCTACACTGTACATTATGACAATAAGACAGCCGGTCCCTTTTCCATCAGCAGTGAAGTTTACAGACAAGGTGTCTGGCAGCCTACTCTTGAAATTTATTTCCCGGTACAGATGTGTCACATGAGGGTGCGCGACCGCTCAAGGGTATGGCATGGTGAATGCCATCTGGATGATGCCCGTCAGGCACCACTTTCAGTTACTCTGCCTGACGGATACAGAACTTATTCAACTACCGAGACAAAGTACAAACCTAATGAGACAATACCCGGCCTGAACAGGGGAGGATGGCACGATGCGGCTGACAATGATCTTGCTGCCGGTTCCCAGGCTCTGACAACTTTATACCTTGCGCTGGCAGGAGAGGCATTCAATATTGATGTTGACCAGACCACCGTGCAACAGGATGCCCTGTATGTTCACCTCCGCAGGCCGGATGGCATCCCTGATCTTCAGCAGCAGATTGAACATGGTGTGATAAATCTGCTTTCGGGTTACCGTGCATCTGGTCATTCTTTCGTTGGAATCATAGAAACTTTTGAAGGCCGTAGCTTCCTGGGAGATGTCGCTTCCGTTTCTGACCAGAAATTTTACGATCCTTCACTCAAACCGGATGAGGTACGGGGTAACCGATCAGGCAAGCCTGATGACAGGTGGGTAGTCACAAACAAGGATACCTCGCTTGAGTATCAGGTAATAACTGCATTGGTTGCAGCCAGCAGGTTATTAAGGGGATATAATGACACGCTTGCGGAGGAATGTCTTGCCACTGCCATAAAGGCATGGGAATATGAGCAAAATCATGAGCCTGTTATTCAGCCTAATGCCTATGTTCCACAACACCATGAATGGCAGGAGGTACATGCTACATGTGAATTGCTTATAACTACAGGAGAGGATCGCTTCAGGTCAAGGCTTTATGAATTGCTGCCGGTTATCAAAGAAAATCCCGGGGAAGTAGGTTGGTCTGTAGCACGTGCTTTGAAAGCGATTAACGATCAATTATTTACAGATCAGGTTAAAGAAGCATTGGCATCGTACAAGAAAAAACTTGACGCAAGCCTCTCAGAAAATCCGTACGGTATACCCTGGAGGCCTCGCATATGGGGTATAGGATGGGACATACAGAAATACGCAGTAGCCCAATACTATCTTAGTTCAATCTTTCCTGATCTCTTCAGCAGGGAAAATGTTTGTCGCGTGGTGAATTATGTTTTGGGTTGCCATCCCGGATCGAGTACTTCGCTGGTTTCAGCCGTTGGTGCGCAATCAATCATCCCCGCATACGGTTTCAATATGCATTGGTGGTCCTATATTCCGGGCGGCATGGTTTCAGGCACTGCTCTTATCAGGCCTGATCTTCCGGAAATGAAAGAACCATTTCCTTACATCTGGCAACAAACTGAATATGTTATGTCCGGAGCTGCTTCATACATATTCTGCATACTGGCAGCTGACAAGCTTCTTAACGGATAAAGTATTTCAAATAAAATAATCTGACTATGAATAGAATATCGTTTATACTTGCCTTTTTCGCCGTATCACTGTCCGTTTTGCTTGACAGTTGCGGACGACAATCTTCAGAAAGTAAGCTTTCCGTAAATGACCAGGAATATCTGTCAAAACCCGGACTCTCAGTTCTTGCATTTCATAATTACTATACTACCGGGCATCAGGGGGGTATTGAGATCATTCAACATGATGAGCGTATTGCTACTAACGGATTTATACGTTTGCAGCCGGTTAAAGGACGGCGGCTTCCGAATCCTGACAGGGCCACCCGTGAAATAGACAGGGAAAAAAATGAAATAAGATCGGTTGTCAGATATGACGATTTTGATTTCGGTTATAAAGTTACCATCAAACCTGAAGCAAACGGTTTCCGGCTGACAATAGATCTCGACAAACCGATACCGGTAAACTGGGAGGGAAGGCTCACTTTTGAAATGGAGATTTACCCCCCATTATATTACGGAAAGACTTTTCAGATAGGGGAATCTTTCGGAATAGTGCCAAGAATGGCTGTGAGATCGGTTTACCGGGATGAAGGAGGATTATTAAAAGGTGAGATTATGGGCACGGGAAAATCACTTACTCTTGCAGGAGAAGATCCGTTAAGGAAACTACTGATAGAAAGCCCGGCAAATGAGATTATTCTGGCCGACGGCAGGGAGACCAATAAAAGCGGATGGATTATGGTGAAATCAATTATACCGGCAAACGTGACAGAAGGGGCTGTGGAGTGGCTTATCAGTCCGAATGTTATTGAAGGCTGGACAAGGAATCCGGTAATAGCTTTATCGCAGGTAGGATATCATCCGGATCAGGTTAAACAGGCAATAATCGAACTTTCCCCTTCAGGCAGCCGACTGGTAAAAGCCCGCCTGATGAAGGTTACTGAAAAAGATGGATTGAATGAGGTTTTAGCGGCAGTTCCCTCGGGATGGGGAAGGTTTCTAAGATATAACTATGCAATATTTGATTTTAGCGAGATAAAAGAACTCGGAATGTATGTCGTCTGTTATGGCGATCAGAGATCAAATCCCTTTTCAATCGATTCGGATATATTTCGGACCGGAGTGTGGCAGCCGGCTCTTGAAGGTTATTTCCCGGTTCAGATGTGTCATATAAAGGTAAAAGATGGCTCAGCTATATGGCACAATGCGTGCCATCTTGATGACGCACTCCAGGCTCCGCTTGACATAGAGCATGTTGATGGATACTGGCAATACAAGGATGCTGAGACGAGATATTCCCCTATGACTACTGTTCCTTTCCTGAACCGTGGCGGCTGGCATGATGCCGGCGACGATGACCTGGCAGCAGGATCACAGGCCGCAACCACTCATTATCTTGTACTGGCAAATGAAATTTGTGGCAATCAGACTGACCAGACCCTTGTCAACTTTGAGGACCTTTACGTTGAGATGAACACCCCCGACGGCATCCCCGATTTTGTCCAGCAGATAAAGCATGGAGCTATTAATCTGCTGTCGGGTTACAGGGCCGCCGGTCATAGTTTTGCCGGGATAATTGCAAACCGGGAAGGGCGAAACATTACGGGCGACTGGGCTTCACAAACCGATCAGCTTTTCTTTGACAGCAGGATGAAGCCCAACCAGAAAACAATGACTCATTCGGGTGTCAATGACGATAGATGGGTGTTTACCAATAAGGATACCGGCCTTGAGTATCTTGTATCTGCAGCACTGGCTGCTTCGAGCAGATCACTGAGAGGTTTTGACGACCAACTGGCGGATGAGTGTCTTAAAACAGCCGGGAAAGCCTGGGATTTTGAGCAGAATCACGAGCCAGTCATACAACGTAATGCTTATGTGCCGGGGAATACTAAAGTTCAGGAAATAATTGCAACTGCAGAGTTATTATATACAACAGGAGAAGAAAAATATGCATCGCATATGCTGACGCTTCTTTCGGCTATAAAGGAGAATATCGGTAATACAGCATGGTGTGTGGCCAGAGTTTCTGACAGGTTAAATGATAAAAAATTTAATGAAGATTTTATGGAAGCTCTGAAATCGTATAAGATTACCCTCGATTCCACTCTGGCAACCAATCCTTTCGGAGTACCATGGAGGCCTGCAATCTGGGGAATAGGATGGAATATTCAGGAATATGCCCTGAAACACTATTATCTGGTGATGAAATATCCTGATCTTTTTGACAGAGAGCTTGTTCTGAGGGTGGTGAATTATGTGTTGGGATGCCATCCGGGGTCAAGCACCTCACTGGTCTCAGGCGTGGGCGCTCATTCAATTACCAATGCTTTCGGTGTTTACAGGTTTCTTGAATCGTATATTCCTGGAGGAATGGTTTCGGGAACTGCATTGATACGACCTGATTTCCCTGAGCTTAAGGAAACCACACCATACCTCTGGCAACAATCTGAATACGTAATGCCGGGAGCTGCTTCCTATATTTTCTGTGTTATTGCAGCTGACAAGCTTCTTAACGGATAAAATATCTGTAACTTGGATACTGAATTGAAGTAGGCAGAGAATGTTATTACAGAAATGCAAGGGAAATAGTCAGGAAACCTGACTTTGTTCCGAGTGTAACAAAGCCTCCCTGTTTCACAGGATAAAATGATTTGCTGATGACAGCTATATATCGAAAAACTGCGGTAAATACTCTCTGATAAAGGGTATGGCAGTCCACTCGTGTGTTTTTTGTCCTATTGTTTTTCCTGTTTTTCAGAAAATCACCGGTACCAGGAAAAACAATCCCAGAACGCCAATTGATCCAAGAATCATCCCTGGACTTATCTTGTGATTTTCAACTTTGTATATATTTTCCATTGGAGTTGTCAAAATCTGTTCATTTATGGTAACCGATGAAAGTGGAGATGCATAAATATGCACGTTACGAATCTTTTCAACATTTTCGCTGTCAAATATTTGCCCCATGAATATATCGCCGGCAGAAGTCTGAGGTCTCACAATCCACACACTGTCATCAGCGTGAAAATAATAAAGATCTTTCCAGTCCGGGTTTTTTGTTGAAGTTGTCGTTTTCGGGATATTACTGGTAGAGGAACATGAATAACTAATGACAGCTGTTGTAAATAATCCTGTCAAAAGAAGGATTATGCTTAAGGTTCTTATATTTCCTGACATTTTGATATTATTTATTCATTCTTTTACTTCCGGGAAAACCCCGGCCTCTATTCCCCATAGGGAATCCCGAAGCTTAAACACATTCCCTGCCATTAAAGCTCTTTACTTCATTTTTGAATTTCCTGGCTTTAAATACTTTCCGTTCCTGAACTTCATGGCCGCCCAGTCAGTGTCGATGTTTAACAAGCGGGTTTCAAAGAACCCCGCCTCATTTAGAGGTTTCCATCGGGAATCTCTTTCAGGTTTATTGTTTGTCCTTTTTGATTTCTTCCTGGGGTAGCAAAACCATAATACTCCGTCGGCGTAAAGATTGTGAAGGGCTACCGGGGAAAGAGCTTTAACATCTGCAGCTTTTTTCGCATACAATATCATAAAGTCGTAGGGGTATCTGAGGTCTATCTCTCCGTCTATAGTAATATCTGGTATTTCGCTGAAAGCGTCAGTGATGGTATTATTCTGTGGGTTGATTATTGCTATCCTTTTCTGGCCTTTATAGTTAAGCCTTTTCAGTAAAGTATTCATTTTTACCTCTCTTTGAATTGCCAAATTAACAAAAATAAACATTTGATGATGCATAATGTTAAACTCACAGGAATGGTGCAGGCTAACCTGCTTATTCTCAATAAGCAGGAATGTATGGTTCAAGCTATTTTGACAAGGCTGGATCAATATCTGTTGTAGCACAACAAAAAAGTGCTATCTTTATAAAAAAATGGGGTGCCTTAATATTACGGGCTGAGATCATACCCTTAAACCTGATCCGGATAATGCCGGCGGAGGGAAGTGAGAGTATCAACAAAATCCGGCCTTACATAATTCCTCATTCTTGATTTCAGTTTATAATTGATTTTATTATTGGCTGTGGGAAAGAGTATCTGGATTTTATTCCTATTGGGATTATTACTGATGCCCGCTGATTTATCTGGTCAGGTGCATGGTTCTGTAATAAAAGGCAAGGTAACTGATACGATGTTAAATCCTCTTGAAGGGGCAGCTATTACCATTCAAGGTACATTCAGGGGTGTCTATTCCGGGCCTGACGGGTCATTTGCCATTGGTGAATTGAAGGATGGCCATTATTCCGTGAGTTTTTCATTTATTGGCTACGAATCAATAACTGCTGAAGTTGTTCTGAAGGGAGAGGCTTTTGTTGAGATTGCAATGGTACAGAAGCAGATTATGGCAGGGGAGGTGATTGTCAACGCCACAAGGGCAGGTAACAATTCACCGATGGCTTACAGCAACCTGAAAAGTGATGAGTTGAAGAAGCTGAATGCCGGTCAGGACCTTCCCTTTCTTCTCAGCCTGACTCCCTCTTTGGTAGAAACTTCAGAATCGGGAACAGGCATTGGTTACACAAGCTTAAGGATCAGGGGCACTGACGCAAGCAGGATAAACGTGACCATTGACGGTATACCGCTTAACGATCCGGAGTCACAACAGGTTTTCTGGGTCGATCTTCCTGATCTGGCTTCTTCAGTTGATAATATTCAGGTACAGCGTGGAGTCGGTACTTCCTCAAATGGAGCCGGAGCATTTGGAGCATCAATAAACATACAGACCAAAGGCATCGAAAATGAGCCTTTTGCAGAAATACATTCTACGGCCGGCTCATTTTCAACTTTTAAGAATAGTGTTGCAGCGGGCACAGGCCTTCTTGCCGGTAAATTTGCCATGCAGATGCGCCTTTCTGATCTCAGAAGCAATGGATTTGTGAGCAGAACAGGTTCGGAACATCAGTCGGCATACATCAGCGGCGTATACAGGAGTGCCAAATCAATGCTGAAAGCAAACCTGCTGTTTGGAAAGGAGCATACCGGAATCGGTTGGTGGGGAGTGCCTCAGGAAAAACTGGCTGTCGATCGCAGGTATAATCCTGCTGGTGAATACACTGATGAGAACGGAATGATACAATATTATGACAATGAGAGCGATAACTATGTCCAGAATCATTACCAGCTTATATATAACCTGAAAATCAGCGATAAGATCACGGCAAATGCTGCAATTCATTATACCCGCGGAGAAGGCTACTATGAGGAGTTCAAGGAAGACAGATTGCTGAATGATTATGGTCTCACTGTATTTGATCCAAATGGTCTGGTAATACGTGAATCGGATCTTATCAGAAGGAAATGGATGGCTAATGATTTTTATGGAGCGATCTGGTCAATGAAATACACAGACAGACGGTATGAAGCTTCATTTGGCGGGGGAATGAATCTTTTTTCCGGTGACCATTTCGGAAGAATAATATGGATGAGATATGCAGGTAATACTGACAAGGACTACCAGTGGTACTTCAATAACGGACATAAGGGTGAAGCAAGCCTGTTCTCTAAGCTCAGCTATTCATTGACTGAGAATCTTACATTTTTCGGAGACCTTCAGTACAGGCACATTAATTACGAATTGAGCGGTAATGATGACGATCTTAAGGATATTTCACAGGTTCACAGATACAATTTCATTAATCCCAAAGCAGGCTTATTCTTTAAAACGGATGAACATAATGAGGTTTTTGTTTCGTTCTCCGTTGCCGGCAGGGAACCAACAAGGACTGATTTTAAGGAAGCTGCCGGAGACCCCGATGCAATGCCTCATACTGAGAAGCTGTTTGATACCGAAGCAGGATATAAATTTACAGGAGAAAAACTTCTCATGTCGTTTAACCTGTTCTGGATGAATTACCGCGATCAGCTTGTTCCGACCGGTGAACTCAGCAGTACGGGTTACCCCATTCAAACCAATGTAGAGAGGAGTTACAGGACAGGAATAGAACTGGGCACCGGTCTTCTCATCTCCGGATCAGCCGGGTGGGATGCAAATATCACACTCAGCAGGAATAAAATAACTGACTTCACAGAATATTATACAGACTATAATACAAGCGACTGGACCCAGGAGTATAAGAGCAGAAAACTGGGAACAGTTGATCTTGCTTATTCCCCGGAAGTTATTGCCGGAAGCGACCTGTGGTTTAAACCGCATCGGATGGTTGCAATTCATCTTATTGGCAAGTATGTTGGGAAACAATATTTTGACAATACAATGAATGAAACCAGAAAACTGGACCCATATTTCGTAAATAACATCAGGGTGGATATCAGTAATTTGTTTGGCAGGATCAGGAATTCCGAGCTCCAGATATTTGTGAATAATGTTTTCAATGCAGAGTATGAAAGCAATGCTTATGGAGGAAACTGGTTTGAAGACGGCATTGAAAAGACCTGGGCATATTATTTCCCTCAGGCCGGAACAAATTTCATGGTTAGGTTCGGGCTTAAATTCTGACAGAAGTTTGATGTTATGATGAATTGGATTTGTGATAACTGGATTGAAGTGTTTGGTGCGGTAGCCGGAATTATCTATGTATTTCTTGAAATCAGGCAGAACATACTTTTATGGCCTGTAGGAATAGTAACATCGGCAGTTTATATATATGTTTTCTTTACCGGGAAGATATATGCCGACATGACCCTGCAGGGATATTATCTTGTTATCAGCTTCATTGGGTGGTACTGGTGGATCAGGGGAACAAGTTCTCAACGCAGCCAGGAAACTCAGGATAATCAGGGCATGAGTAGGGGCGAAGATGAGAAAAAGGGAAGTCTCAGGGTGACAAGAATAAGTTTCTGTACAGGTATAATTGTGTCATGCGTATTTTTCCTGCTGGTAACAGTAATTTGGCTGATACTCTCCCGCCTCACCGACTCACCGGTTCCCCTGTGGGATTCCATAATAACATCCCTTTCAATAGTGGCAACCTGGATGCTGGCAAGGAAGATCTATGAACACTGGTTCCTGTGGATTGTTGTGAATATTTTATCAGTAGGTCTGTTTTTGACCAGGGGATTGTTTCCAACAATGATATTGTACATGGTTTATTTCATAATGTCATTCGCAGGCCTGGTTGAATGGAAAAAGACAATGATAAAAGAACCCGGGGGTGCAGCCGGGAGTCAGAATCCTGAAAAAGTAGTAATCTCGAATTGAATTTTTAACCATGACTATAATTCTTGCTGATGGGAAATTCCCTGAACATGAAATTCCACTCGGATTTCTGAATAAAGCAGAGCATATAATCTGTTGTGACGGCAGTGCTGAAATCCTTCTGGCAAAAGGTTTAGTACCCGAGGCTATAGTAGGGGATCTTGATTCGCTGTCGGGCGATACCGCATCAAAGTTTGCAGATCGCCTTTTCAGAGACACTGACCAGGAGACAAACGACCTTACCAAGGCTGTTCGATGGTGTACAGGTAAAGGGTATAATGATATAGTGATACTTGGAGCCACCGGGAAAAGGGAAGATCATGCTGTGGGAAATATATCCCTGCTGGTGGAATATGCAAGGCTGGTAAAGATTAAAATGGTTACTGACACAGGGACTTTTATCCCATTGCTGAAAGGCTCTGAGATCAATTCTTTCCCAGGCCAGCAGGTATCGGTTTTTTCCATAGATCCGGAGACAAAAATCACTTCCGAAGGATTGAGATACAGGCTTGATGATCTGAAGCTCGGGAACTGGTGGCGTGCCACGTTGAATGAGGCTGAAGGTCACTCATTCAGCCTCAGGTTTAATGGTGGGCCTGTGCTTGTATTCCTTGCATTCAGCGATGTTTGATTTGTTCGGCAGGTCATAGCGTCATACAAGGAATATTGCCGGAACCAGTACTTACTTGTGCTGGTGTTTACGATATGCTTTTTTCAGGCGAAAAGTGCAAAACAAAAACTGCAATGAAACAATAACAGCTCCCTTTTAGTTGCTGGATTTCAAGTTCTGCATTGATGACCTGCTTTTTCTTCCGTCAGGATGGAAACATGATATGGGGGAACCTGGCTGAAACCGGCACGCCTGACTATAGTTTTTTCAACTTTGCAAACCTGAGCAGCAGTTTCCGGGTTCCCTCACTTTCAAATTCAACTGTGGCAGTAGTGTTTGGAGGCCTGCCATCGATGCTTGTTATCAATCCTTTCCCGAACCTGCTATGCTCAACCCTGTCTCCTTCTGAAAATTCTGAAGGATCACATGGTGCGTAAGAACTATCTTCTGCCTTACTGGCAGGAGTGAGTTTCTTCAACCTGCCGGAAGGTATGCGAGAATGATTTTCTTCTCTGAGCGTGAAAGCCGTTTTTTCAGTGTCTTGTTTGATTCCGAATGGTTTGCCTCCGGTCTGAGGATAACTTAGAAACTTATTGTCAATCTCCCTCAGAAACCGGCTTGGATAGCTTCTTTCAAGATTACCCCACTTGTACCTGTTGAGGGCGTAGCTTAATGTTGCAAGCTTCTCAGCCCTTGTAATTGCGACATAGAAAAGACGCCTTTCCTCCTCTATTTCCCTGCGATTCCCGGCTGACATGGGAGACGGGAACAGTGTGTCTTCCATGCCGGCAATGTAAACATTCCTGAATTCGAGGCCCTTTGCAGAATGCATAGTCATAAGGGTAACCTTGTCGCGATCCTCTTCTTTGTCGTTATCCTGATCGGTCAGCAGGGCAACATTAGCCATATATGCCTCCAGAACGGAAGATTCTCCATTTGTTTCAGCCGACTCGGTGAAAACTTTGATCCCGTTTAGAAGTTCTTCAAGGTTTTCGTACCTGCTGACTTCCTCGGGAGAGTGTCCTTCTCTCAGCTCCTTTATAATACCTGATGACATGACAATTTCCCTTGCCTTGTTATAGGCATTAACCACCTGGATATCTTGCGTCATGGTTTTAATCAAACCGGCAAAGTCGGAAAGCTTTTTAATCGTTCCGGCATTGAAATATGAACTATATAGCGAAGCATCTTTAATTATCGCCCAGGGGGATAGATTATTCGCTGATGCCAGTTCAAATATTCTGTTTAATGTCGTATCACCTATACCTCTCTTTGGATAATTGATTATTCTCCTTATTGCTTCTTCGTCATCGTGATTGATGACAATTCTGAAATAGGCCAGGATGTCCTTTATTTCTTTACGTTCATAGAATGACAATCCGCCATATATCTTATATGGTATATTCTTTCTTCTGAGCGTTTCTTCAAATATCCTCGACTGGGCATTGGTCCTGTAAAGAATGGCAAAATCAGACCATTTGAGCTGGTTTGAGTATTTCTTGTCGAAAATGTCCGATGATATAATAAATCCCTCTTCAGTGTCAGTCATGGCCTGCATTACCTGTATCTTATCGCCCTCTTCGTTCTTTGAGAATACCGTTTTTTTGATCTGGCCTTCGTTGTTTTCTATTATTTTGTTGGCAGCATCGACAATAGTCTTCGTTGACCGGTAGTTTTGTTCAAGCTTGTAAAGCCGGTAATCAGGATAGTCGTTTCTGAATTCAAGAATATTTTCAATTCGGGCACCCCTGAAGGAATATATGCTCTGGGCATCATCCCCAACAACGCAAATATTTCTGTGAGCTGAAGCAAGCTTTTTGATAATCAGGTACTGGGCGTAGTTTGTGTCCTGGTATTCATCTACAAGAATATATGAGAATTTCTGTTGGTATTTCTCCAGCACATCTGGAAAATCGCGAAACAGAATATTCGTATTAAGCAAAAGATCATCAAAGTCCATTGCATTTGCCTTATAGCATCTTGCGGCATAGGATCTGTATATTTCAGCAAGAAGCGGCATTCTGCTTGACTTATCATATTCGTAAGTGGCTGAATCGGATGAATAGATACTTGCCGTCACCAGGTTGTTCTTTGCAGCTGATATTCTGGAAGCTATACTGCCCGGTTTGTAAGTATTGTCATCAAGGTTGAGCTCTTTGATAATTGCTCTTAACAGGCTTTTTGAATCAGATGAATCGTAGATGGTGTAGTTTGACTTATAGCCAAGCTTATCGCCTTCTGTCCTCAGAATTCTGGAAAAAATTGAGTGGAAGGTTCCCATCCACAGATATCGTGCTGTTTCGGGATCTATGATTCTTGCTATCCTTTCCTTCATTTCGCGTGCCGCCTTGTTGGTGAAAGTCAAAGCAAGGATTCTGTGAGGTGGTATTCCGTTATGAAGCAGGTGGACTATCCTGTAGGTGAGCACCCTTGTTTTTCCTGCTCCTGCGCCGGCAATCACCAGGGAAGGTCCTTCATAGTTAATTACTGCCTGTTTCTGAGCTTCATTCAGGTCGTTAAGATAGTTGTAAGTCATAATTATTTATTAACAGCATGCAGGGCGTGGCAAATTTAGCAATATCAGGACCAAAGAAAGTATCTGATCATAATGAAAACCTGACTTTTTATCAACAATAATTCCGGATGATACCGGGTTTAGGGATGCTTGGCTTATCTTAGCAACAAAGTATATTATACAGATGACAAGACGGGAACGTTTGGTTGCGACGATGAAGGGAGAGGCTGTTGACCGAACGGCAGTCAGCTCCTCCTTACGGGAGGGTCATTTCAGAACTTACACTAAGGAATTATAAGATAATGATTGAGGAATGCGGATCATGAACAGAATTCTGTTATTTCTTCCTGTGCTGCTTTGTATTGGTTGCACACATGTGGAAAAGGAGCCCGCCTCTCCAATGAGGCTATGGTATTCAGAACCGTCCAATTCATCAGTGCCTGATGTTAAAGACGGATGGCAGAACGACCCGGAATGGCTTAAGGCCCTGCCGGTAGGCAACGGTTTTATAGGAGCCATGGTGTTTGGCGATGTGAATATGGAAAGAATCCAACTGAACGAGAAAAGTCTCTGGTCAGGAAGCCCTGACGACAATAATAATCCGGATGCTTTTGCCTCGCTCGGCAAAATAAGGGAGTTGCTTTTTGCAGGAAAATACAGGGAAGCAACAGAACTTACACTGAAAACTCAGGTATGCAAAGGTGCCGGTTCAGGTCATGGGAATGGCGCTGACGTTCCTTTCGGATGTTTTCAGACCCTTGGCGACCTGTGGCTGAATTTCGGGGATTCTTCTGAATACAGCGAATACCACCGGGAATTAAACCTCGACAGCGGCCTGGTAAAGATTTCATATTCAAAGAACAATGTAAGGTTCAGGCGCGAAATATTTGCAAGCTATCCCGACAGGGCTCTCGTTATACACCTTACGGCTGATAAAGAGGGAGCATTGAGTTTCAATAGTTCTCTCAGCAGGCCTGAGAGGTTTGAGGTATCGTCTGAAGGAGACCATCTGCTAATGACAGGCAGGCTGGCCGATGGTAAAGGAGGCGAGCGGACGACTTATGCTGTTCGGTTGAAGGCTTTGTCAAAAGGAGGGAAAGCAGATTGTTCTGATGGCATTCTGGAAATCAGTGATGCAAGCGAGGTGTTACTGATAATGACTGCTTCAACAGATTACAGGCAGGATTATCCCGGTTACAGAGGTGAAGATCCACTTGCTGGCTCGCTGGATCAGCTCAATAAGGCTTCTGCATATTCATACAACGAATTATTGAAAAGACATACAGATGATTACAGGTCCCTTTATAGCAAAGCAAGCCTTAGGCTTACAAATAACAATATTGATACAATTCCTACTGATATACGGTTGACCAGGCAAAAGGAAGGTATTGACGATCTGCATCTGCAGGAGATCTACTTCCAGTATGGAAGGTACCTACTGATATCTTCCTCCCGTAATGGTTCATTGCCAGCCAATTTGCAGGGTATGTGGGCAAACAAGATTCAGACTCCCTGGAATTGTGACTATCATACCGATATCAATGTTCAGATGAATTACTGGCCTGCCGATGTTACAAACCTTTCAGAGTGCTATGAACCGCTGGTAAGCCTCATTGCTTCGCTTGTGGAACCTGGCAAAAGAACTGCGGAAGTGCATTACGGTACCAGAGGCTGGTGTGTTCATCCCATAACAAATGTATGGGGATTCACTTCACCCGGAGAACATCCGGGATGGGGCATGCATGTGGGAGCCGGGGGCTGGCTGTGTCAGCATCTGTGGGATCATTATGTCTATACACCTGACAGGGAATATCTTGAAACTGTTTATCCGGTTATGCTTGAATCTGCAAGGTTCTATCTCGACTGGCTGGTAGAGGACCCGCTTACAGGTAAGCTCGTTTCGGGTCCTGCAGCTTCTCCCGAAAACACTTTCATTGCCCCTGACGGGTCAACTGCACAAATCAGTATGGGTCCGTCACATGACCAGGAAGTGATATACGAGCTTTTTACTAATGTGCTTGAAGCTTCCGGCATAATGGGAGATTCAGATCCACTGATTGCTGAAATTGATTCTGCGATTGTCAGAATGGCTATGCCCGGGATAGGATCTGACGGACGGCTTATGGAATGGAGAGAGGAGTTCATTGAAACCGAGCCAACTCACCGTCACGTGTCGCATCTCTACATGCTTCATCCCGGGAATCAGATAGATCCTCTTACAATGCCTGAATTGGCGGAAGCAGCAAAGAATAGTCTAGAAGTAAGAACCGATAATGGTACCGGGTGGTCGTTGGCGTGGAAAATTAATTTCTGGGCAAGACTAAGGGACGGGAATCGCGCATATAAATTGTTAAAGAAACTGCTTAGTCCTATTGACAACTATTCAACAAACATGTCAGATGCAGGGGGGACTTATCACAATCTTTTTTGCGGCCATCCACCGTTTCAGATTGATGGCAACTTCGGCGCAATTTCAGGCGTTGCAGAAATGCTTCTTCAAAGTCATTTAAGGCAGGGTGACGACTATGTATTGCATATCCTTCCTGCACTGCCCGATGCATGGCAGGATGGTGAGGTAAAAGGATTCCGGGCAAGAGGTGGTTTCGAAACAAGCTTTTCCTGGAAAAACGGGATGCTTGTGTCATGCAAAATAAAATCACTGGCAGGCAATAATTTAAGGATTAATTATAATGGGACTGAATTTGTTATGCCTACCAGGGCAGGCAAAACCTATAACATTGAAAATGAGTTGTTAAAGAAATAAAACTTCAGGTTGCAATGAGAAGACTCGCAGGCCTGTTGTATGGAAAGATACATGGGTAATAATGGTCTTTAAACACAACGTTGTTGTTTTCCATGCCCATGCACGGCTGGAAATCAGGGTAGGGCAATAACAGACAACCACGAAAGATCTTATAAAAATTTACAGGCTGACAAATGAAATCGACTTTTATATATCCCCTTATTTCCTTGCTGGTTTTCATTATATCCTGTTCAGGAGACCATTCCTTTCCCGGATATCCCGACCGCTCACCTGACCTTGATGTCCTGCCTGGCTTCAGGAATCCTCCTCCCGGGTATGGGGAAGTACCCTTCTGGTGGTGGACAGGTGATACACTTTCAAGCGAGAGGCTGATTCATCAGATTACCGAGTTACATAAGAAAGGAATAAGCGGCGTACAGGTCAATTATTCACATCTCGACAGCCCGGGATGGCTGACTGATGAGAGCTATCCGGGTATTTTTACGGAGGAGTGGTGGAACATCTATTCGCAGATTTCACGTGAATGCGCAAAAAATGGCATGGGTATAGGATTAAGCACTTATACTCTTGACTGGCCCAGGGGAGCCAGGAACCTTTTTTACAGGCTTTTTTATCATGATACGGCATTAAATGCATTTGAGATCAGGCATTTGATACGAGGACGCTATAAAGGAGGAGAAAACATATCCATCACACTTGCATCAGATTCTCTGAACCTGGTCACTAATTCATGGGCAGAGTCAAGCAATTATAAGGTCATGCCAGAGAGAATAGCTGTTTATGCATATCCTGTTCAGGACAACATGATTAAGACTGACGGAACAGACCTGCAGGAATATATCTTTTCCGGCCGGCTGAAATGGAATGTACCTGATGGTGAATGGGAGGTGTGGGAATATCAGTCTGTCAGACGGCCCGGAACCCTGAATCCTCTCCTGGCTGGTTCGGGTGATACCCTGATAACCAGATTCTTTCAACAGTTTGAAGACAGGGCTGGCTCTTCAGAAGGATTGAATTATTTCTTCAATGATGAATTGCACGTCGGAGCAGGTAAATTTGCATGGAATCAAGACTTTGCACAGGAATTCAAAGACAGGAAAGGATATGATCTTTTCCGCTTTCTCCCGGCAATGTGGATTGATGTCGGCAATATTACTCCCAAAGTCAGGATGGATTATGCCGATGTTCGCATGGCACTGATGGAGGAACGCTATTTTATACCAATATACAAATGGCACGAGAGCCGGGGAATGATATTCGGATGCGATTCGGAAAGCAGAGGTCTTGATCCTTCTGAGTTCGGTGACTATTTCAGGGCTACCCGTTGGTACACTGCACCAGGGCATGACACTCCGGGAGGGAAAGCTGACCTTATTAAAGGCAAAGTCTCATCCTCCATTGCAAACCTCTATCAACGGCCAAGGGTATGGCTTGAAGGATATCACAGCCTTGGCTGGGGAGCTGCGCCGGAACAGCTGATGAAGGCAACACTTGAAAATTTTCTGTATGGATGCACGCTCCTTAACCTTCACGGCCTCTATTACACTACTTACGGATCCTTTTGGGAGTGGGCCCCTCCATGCTATCATTTCCGTATGCCTTATTGGGCACATATGAAAACATTCCTGGATTATTTTGAGCGCCTGTCATATATTCTCAGCCAGGGGCATGCCGTGAATGATGTTGCTGTTATTTACCCTGTGGCTCCCTATGAGGCAGAAATGGACGGAGAAAAAGCCAGGAATACTGCTTTTGAACTGGCCCGCAGTCTGATGGCTGAAGGAATTAGTTTTGAGTTTATTGATAATGAGTCGCTTGCCGGTGCCGTTGTGGAAGATGGTTTGCTCAGGATTAAAGAAGCAGGTGCCGGTTATCGTGCACTTGTTTTTCCTGATATGAGCGCAGTACGCTGGCAAAGTATAGAAAAAGCGGCAGAATTTTCGGCAGCAGGGGGCAGGGTCTTCGCGACAGGTATTATTCCATCGGCCTCCGACAGGGCAGGCAGAGAGGATCCTGAATTGAAAATGATGAATGACAAAGCTTTCATTCCTGAGAGGCGTATGCCGGATGTGAATCATACTGTTAAGGCTTTGTCCGAAGCTTTTATTCAGGATGTGAAAAGTACCGGAGAAGGGGTGAGAGCCCTTCATCGCAAATCAGGATTCAGGGATGTGTATATGGTAATGGATGCCAGGCCGGGTACGGTTGTTGAGTTCAGGGCAAAAGGCGCTGCGGAGCTCTGGGATCCATGGACCGGGAAAACCATGCCATTGAGAGTGGTTAAGGAGACTGCCACGGGCACTCAAATTGAGTTGCCCCTGGAGCAGCAAGAAGCAGCTATCGTGGTTTTCTCTCCCGGAAGAAAGCATGTGAACCCTCCGGCCGGAGAGGAGCTATCTGTTAAAGAAATAACACTACCCCGGCAATGGACCGTGAAATTTGTTCCAACTATGGATAACAGCTGGGGAGATTTCAGAATTCCCGTTACAGAAGCAAACAGTATGATTGGGCTGGAAGCACGAAGTTTTAAATGGGCCAGGGAAAACGAAAGGCTGTCAGAAACGGCAATGCTGCCAGAAACTGATGACAGCAATTGGGTGGAAAAAATTCATGGTTTCGGTACACAGTTCTACGTGATGGGACCTGTTCCCAGTGAGGTTAAGATCAGTGAACTGGAGAAAAACCTTAGCCGTATAAAAATGATTGATCCAAAAGTGCCGGTGGAAGAGGGAAAATATGTGTTCTGCTGGCAGTCGTACGATATGTCATGGCGATGGGGAAAGGAAGGCGATCAGGGACATCAGGGCTACCATGGCCTGAAACGTATGGTAACAGATGACTTCATTTGCCTTGGGAAGAGGGAGGAAGCCCTGAACGAGACCAGGTATGTCGACGAGGTCAAGGGAGGGAGATACTATTTGTGGACAACGGTAACCGTTGATGAACCTGTACTCGTTGATGCTGTTTTCAGCAGCGAAGCCCCGGCCGACGGGAGCCATACATCGCAGGTACTGATCCCATCGGCGGTATATGTCAATGGCAACCTGATATCCGGTACATACTCCGGAATAAGTCTGAATGCCGGGTCAAATCCGCTGCTTGTTCGCTATGACCATGCCGGCCGGGGACATTTTGTTCTCAGGAAACATGATGCTCCCCTGCCGGAAATAAAACAACCCTTATCAATGAGGTGGGCAAATGACAAGGGATTAATCCCTTTTGATGTTTCAGCGGGCGAAAAGTCTGCCGAATGGTTCAGGTTCCTGACGGCTCCGGGCACTATGGCGTTGTCGCTGAATGCATTAGGAAAAACCGAGGTCTGGCTTGATGGTGTGGTCATGAGAAATGAAAAAGAAGGATATTTTACGGCACAGGTGATTCCTTCAGAGCCGGCAGTTGTTGCTTTACGTGTTATTCCCGAGCGTCCGGGCATTACGGGAGGGAGTCTTATTCCTGAGCCTGTAGTGGTGGAAACTACGGGAGATGGTGTCATGAATCTGGGAGACTGGTCAAAATCAGGTATACTTAATAACTACTCGGGCGGAGTATGCTACAGCTGTGAAATATCTCTCTTGCCGGAGGAGGCCGGTTCGGCTGAGGTGATTCTTGATCTGGGTGATGTTGCAGGAACAGCCGGGGTTTTTGTGAACGGAAAGGAAGCAGGAACGAGGGTAGCCCCGCCGTGGCGGCTGGAAGTAACCAAACTTGTGAAGAAAGGAACAAACAGGATTGAAGTACTTGTATTTAATACCCTGGCAAATCATTATCAGACCATCCCGTCGCGATATAGTGGCGATCCTGTGTCTGGCCTGCTGGGACCGGCTAAACTGGTAATCAGGGAAAGGAAGAAACTATAAAATTGCAGCAAAGTATATAAATGCCATGTAAGCAATGTATATTTATACAACAAAATCATAAATCAATGAAGAGATACGGACAGTTAATTGGAGTAAAGCCCGAAAAATTTGAAGAATATAAGCAATACCATGCCGAAGTATGGCCGGAAGTCCTTGACATGATAAAAAGATGCAACATACGCAACTATTCAATTTTTCATAAGGACAACATGCTTTTTGCTTATTTTGAATACACAGGCAACGACTATGCCGCTGACATGGCCAGGATGGCAGCACATCCGAAAACTCAGGAATGGTGGTCTGTTATGCATCAGATACAGGTTCCCATCGCATCTGTATCAGAAGGGGAATGGTGGTCAGATATGGAAGAAGTATTCCACCTCGACTGAAAACCCAAAGGATTTTATTAAACTTGCAAGGGGTTATATCATTTTATAAGCAGCTACCGTTAAACTAGAAATCAAATCTTCACAGTGCGTTACTGGATCACAATAGTCATTCTTCTCTTACCTGTTGCACTTACGGCACAACTATCAGCTCCCGGATCTAATGCCGTGAGATATATTTCATACCCAAGTTCTCCTTCAGCCAGTGATCCGGTTTTTGTTTTTTGTAACTCATCCGGTAACGTTAAAGGAGCTCTTACTGCAGTAAGCCCCGGAGGCACAGGTCCTTTTAGTTTTACATGGTACAGGTGGAATGATGTTTCCCGTGGATTCACAGACCTGCTCAGAACCGAATCGGGTGTAATGAGTTCTTCTCTTGGGGAGCTTGAAGAGGGTGGATACAGGGTGAATATTTCCAATGGTTCAGGATACAGTACCACTCTTACAGGATGGGTTTTTCTTGATAAACCCTTTTCATTTGCCAGGCTGCAAAACTTCACCTGCGATTATGTTGCATTGAATGGAAGGGTGGCTGTCGACACTTTCTATTACAACGATCCGCTTAACGGCCAGCGGATACGATTAAATAACGGAGTTAAATTCCGCTGGTATTCCATACCTGAATCAGCAATTCCCTATCCTGAAATTGAGTTAAATCCCCAGACCTTTTCACCCCCTGTGGAAGATGTGACTTATGTTCTGGAAGTTACTGACAGTATGACCTGCAGGAATGAATCGTCATTTTTCTATGAATCAATTCATGTTAAAGCCGATTTTACTGCCGAGCCTTCTTCCGGAGAAGCTCCGTTGGATGTTGTTTTCACCGATAAATCAGTAAGAGCATCGACTTATTTATGGGAATTCGGAGACGATTCATTGTCGATGCTCAGTAATCCGGTATCCCACAGGTATTATATACCCGGAGAGTATTCGGTTCTGCTGACAGTGGAGAGCGATCGCCATTGTGTCGATTCAATGAGGCTGAATTATATTGTTGTGGAAGAATCTGCACTCGATATCCCTAATGTTTTTACTCCCAACGGAGACGGGCTCAATGATGTTTTTATGGTTGACAAGAGGTCGCTGAAAACCATAAGCGTTGATATTTTCAGCCGTTCAGGCCTTAGGGTATACAGCTTTTATGGAGAGGGAGATATGGTGAAAGCGTGGAACGGATGGGACGGGTATGTTAACAATTCGTCTTTCAAGGCAAGCCCGGGAATATATTTCTATATTATCCGTGCCCGCGGATGGGATGACATTAAATATGAAGGAAAGGAATATCGCGGGTTTGTCTATCTTTACAGATGACGTTATGCCTATAATGAGATCTTCCTTTTTCTTGCTGCCACATTCCACTCTTCGGTTACTTTTCCTGCCCTCACCACTGAAACCTTATCATAACGGTCAACTGTTGGACAGATATGAAAAGGGATTGCGTACAGAACATCGCCGGTTTTCAGATCGGCTGCCTGATATGACTTAATCACCATATGCTCTTCGTTGTGGCTGATAACCCTCATTTCTTTTAATCGGGGAATCATTATTCTTGGCTGCGGCATTTCCGAAGCAACCGCTTTGTGCCCAATATCTATGCAAACAGTATCTCTGGAGGGTTTGCTTATCACTCTTGCAAGGATTGTTGCAGCATGAAGAAAATCCATGTCGGTGAAACTGCTGCTGTAACCATAGTCCCAAAGGATTACAGTTCCGGGACTTGTTTCAACACCGGGACGTTTTGCATGAATCGGGAACGTAGGAGTACCGCCGGCAATGACCTTTATGTTCCTCCCGGTGTATTTGTGAAGTTTGCTCAAAAGAGTTTCCACGGGGCGGAAGTCATCATCACACAATTTTTGGCGAAGTGATAAATCGGGCTCATGTATGTGACCATCATAAACGTGGAGTCCTTCAGGTTTTAGCATAGGAAGGCTTATCATCATCCGGAACAGTTTTTCCGCATCGTCTCCGGGCCTGATGC
The DNA here is from genome assembly GCA_040769065.1 of Bacteroidales bacterium. Taxonomy (GTDB): domain Bacteria; phylum Bacteroidota; class Bacteroidia; order Bacteroidales; family VadinHA17; genus LD21. The sequence goes on along the minus strand of JAXGLU010000001.1, from coordinate 1,587,759 downwards.
CGGTGCGGTCCATGCCGTTGTTTATATCGAGCCATACCGGTGTTTCAGAATTATTTGCCACGGCATTGTCCGATAAAAGCTTTAAAACTGGTTCACAATCGGCAATGCATGATATATGGATGCCTGGAAATTTTTTCTTCAGTTCGAAAAATCTTTTAATATTTGGGCCGACAGGCTGATAGGCAAGCAGGATATCCTTTGAGCCGCATTCGGCAACCATTTCTGCTTCTGATATTGTGGCACATTTGAATTTGCTTATCCCCGCGTTTATCTGCATCCTGACAATCTCAGGTATTTTGTGAGTTTTCACGTGTGGCCGCAGCATTGAAACATCACCGGCCATCTTGATCATGTTCCTGATGTTTGCCTCTATGCGTTCGGGATAAACAAGCAGGGACGGAGAAGTTGTATCGTCGGCATTTCCAACTGCATACCATGCCTGTTTATTGAATTGAGCATTTTCCATGTCAGCTGTTCAGTTCAAACATAGCTTCAATTTCTACAGCAATATTTTGTGGCAGTGACATTCCGACGGCACTTCTGACGCCAACACCGTTATCTTCACCGAAAACATCGGCCATCAGTTCACTGAATCCATTAATGACAGCAGGATGAGATTCAAAATCCGAGGTACTGTTTACCATTCCGAGGGTTTTGATGATGCGCTTTATTTTGCCGAGATCTCCGATATTGGCCTTTATTGTTGCGAGCATTGCAAGGCCAACCTGACGGGCAGCATCTTTCCCCTCTTCGAGGCTTAGGTCTTTTCCTACCTTTCCCTTTATTAAGGTTCCGTCTGATTTAAGAGGACCCTGCCCTGACACATACAGATAGTTACCGGCTATCAGAACAGGTTTGTACACGCCCATGGCTTTCGGTGCCGGTGGCAGCTCATAGCCCAGCTCAGCGATTCTTGATTCAGGAGTATTTTTCATATGTCGGTTTTTATTGTTTTTTAGTTTTACGATATGTCGCGATCTTATTTCTAAGTTGAATATTAAATAAATATGTAGTTCCAGGTCAGGATTTACAGCTGAAGAATTGAACGATTTTCCAATTTCTTTGTTATGACCATGTGGTTTCTGTCCTTTCGTAATTTGCCGGTAAATTTCGTCTTTTTACTGAATTTAACAGGAATTTAACATATAAAACTTTGAAAACCTAAATAGTTTTCTGATTTTTGCCGGCTTCAAAAATAACTGTAATGAATTACAGGCAAAAAATACTGGAAGAAGCTGCTACTATGTACCGAACCTACGGAATACGGGCTGTGACTATGGATATGCTTGCAAATCAGCTGGGTATTTCAAAAAGAACAATATATGAAGTTTTCAGGGACAAGAACGACTTGCTTAAGGGGGTTTTAAAATGGATGTCTGAAAAGCAGGTTAGTGTTACGACAAAAGCTCTTGCAGAATCTGAAAATGTAATTGAAGCAATATTCAAGTTGCTAAGCTCTATGACAGCTCACTTTCAAAAGATAAGCCCTGCATTCCATATGGATTTACGGAAGCTTTCAAAGAATGCTCTGAATCATATTGAAGAACTGAATGATATGCCTTATTACCGGAATAACGCTGAGGTGTTGTTGAGAGGAATAAAGGAGGGTGTTTTCAGGGATGATATTGATGTCAATATTACAAATAAATGCATGCTGGAAGTTGCAAGGTTGTCGAATGATGAGAGTCTTTTTCCTCATGGCAGCCACAATATGAAAGATGTCATACGGAATTTTTATATCAATTACCTGAGGGGCATTTCAACTCAAAAGGGTCTTAAATTGATTGACCGTTATGAAAAAGAATATGATTTTTAATACAGTAGCAATACCGGAATTCTAATTGATTGAAAATGAAAAGGAAAACAATTGTATGTCTGATTTCTTCAATAATAATATCAGGAACAGGAACATTTGCCCGGGAAGGCGGTGGTGATCTGCATCTTACTCTAAAACAGGCCCAGGATTATGCTGTGGCAAACAATAAGGCAGTCAGGTCGGCAAAACTAGATCTGCAGTCCTCCAGGTCTGCGTTATGGGAAACCATTTCTGCAGCCCTTCCCCAGTTGGAAGGTACAGGCTCTTTTACTGATAATCTCATGCTCATGACAACCCTCCTGCCAGGGGAGTTTTTCGGGCAGCCAGGCGAAAAAATTCCGGTTACCTTCGGAACGAAGTACAATACTGGTGCCAGTATCCAGGCATCATTGCTCATATTCAATGCACCGCTTTATATAGGCATGGAAACCGCAAAGCTTGCCGGCAGTTTAAGCGAACAGAATCTCGAAAAAACAGAGCTTGATACCAGGGAATCGGTCAGCACCGCATATTTCCTGATCCTGGTATCAGAACAATCTTTAAGGATCCTCGAAAGCAACATAACCAATCTTAAGGAAACCCTGAATTCAACCAGGGCCATGTATTCGGTTGGCATGGCTGAATCGACCGATGTTGACCAAATGGCTTCAAATGTCACGATGACGGAGAATTCACGAAGTTCATTGCTGCGAACAATTGAGCTGAATTATAATCTCCTCAGGTTTCAGCTTGGCGTTCCGGCTGAAACAGAGATTATTCTTACAGAAACACTGGAAGATCTTACAAATGAAGTTAATGTAGAGGCCCTTCTTTCTCAGGACTTTAATATTGAGAATAATGTCGATTACAAGCTTCTCAAAGGGCAGGAGAAGATGTCGATGCTGGCTCTGAAATCTCAGAAAGCTTCCACGCTGCCTACTCTTGCAGGGTTTTATAATCTGGGAACAAATGGGATGGGAGATAAAATATCAGATCAGCAATGGTTTAATAACTCAATGGTCGGACTCCAGCTTTCGGTTCCAATATTTGCAGGCGGACAGCGGTATGTAAAAATTAAGCGTGCCCAGATCGATCTTGACAAAGCAAAAAACACTATAGCGCTAGTTTCCGACCAGCTTCTTATTCAGGAAAAACAGCTCAGACATGACCTGGTAAATGCCAATCTTCAGTACCTGAGTCAAAAAGATAATGTTGAAGTATTAAAAAGGGTATACAACAGCATGGAAAACAAATATAAGCAGGGAATGGCTTCCAGCCTCGAACTGACACAGGCAAACAGTCAGTATCTTCAGGCGGAGAACAACTATATCACCTCGCTTATGAGCCTGCTTCAGACAAAGGTTGCCCTCGATAAACTATTGAATAACCTTTAATCAAAAATGAAATATTAAATGTGCCAGATAATGAGATATTCAAAAACAATTCCGGTGATGCTGACAAGCGTATTGCTCCTTTCAGCCTGTTCATCAACAAAAAGTGACAAAACAGCAGCAAATAAGGGAACTGCTGGTGCTGAAAGCAAAGTAATTCCTGTTAAGGTGATGACAATCTCAAAAACAAAGATTGCAAGGACAATTGATTATACGGCCACAGTCCTGCCTTATGAAGAGGTGAACATGGCCCCGGCATCACCCGGCAGAATTGATGAAATATATGTTGAAACAGGCGACCGGGTTGCCAGGGGTGATAAACTGTTCCTTATGGACCGCAGTCAGCTTTATCAACTGAAACTGCAGCTGGCCAATCTTGAGAAGGATCTTGCAAGGCTTGATACCCTTCTGAGAACCGGAAGTGTCAGACAGCAACAATACGATCAGATGAAAACCCAGTATGACGTCACAAAGACCAATGTTGACTTTTTGGAAGAAAACACATTGCTGAAAGCCCCGTTTAACGGTGTTATTACGGGCAAGTACTTTGAAAACGGAGAGGTGTATTCAGGTACACCAACCACCCTGTCGGGAAGACCGGCTGTTGTGACATTAATGCAGGTTAATCCATTAAAGGTTGAGGTTGCAGTCTCGGAACAGTATTATCCGCTCATTAAAAGGGGAATGAAGGCAACCATCACCGCCGATGTGTATAATGATCAGGTTTTTACCGGAACAGTTAACAGGAAAGCTCCGACAGTAAGTTCTGCAACCAGGACTTTTATTACCGAGATTGTGCTTCCCAACATAAATGAGCTGCTGAAACCCGGTATGTTCGTAAGGGTATCAATGGACCTGGAAGAAGTTGAAACCTTTGTTGTGCCTGCAGCTTCAGTGCTTTTGCAGGAAGGTACAAATATTAGGTATGTTTTCATTGAGGATCAGGGCGTTGCAAAACGGATTGAGATAACAATAGGGAAAAGATTTGATGACCAGCTTGAGATTATTTCAGACAATCTCAGGGAAGGGAGCAGGCTTGTCACAGAAGGTCAGTCGCGTCTTACAAACGGCGACAAGCTTGAGGTAATACTATAATAAATTCAAAAGGAAAAAGATGAGTATATACAGCACTTCTGTCAACAGACCGGTAACAACAATTCTGATTTTTGTCGGTTTGATGGTTATCGGCCTTTATTCACTGATCCAGTTGCCGGTTGACCTTTACCCTGAAGTTGAACTTCCGTTTGTTGGTGTTGTAACCACATACCCCGGGGCAAGTGCATCAGATATTGAAACCAATATTACAAGACCGGTGGAGGATGTTCTCAACTCGGTCTCCAATCTGAAGGAAATGACATCGACTTCAAGCGACGGGCTTTCGGTGATATTCATGAATTTTGAGTACGGAACAAATCTCGATGAGGCGACTAACGATATAAGAAGCAATCTCAGCTTTATTGAGAACTTTCTTCCGGATGATTCCGAAAAACCCACCGTAATGAAATTCAACTCAAGTATGATGCCCATAATATTCTATGCAATTACCGCACAGGAAAGTTACAGGGGGCTGGAGAAGATACTGGATGAAAAGATAGTTAATCCCCTGAACAGGATCGAGGGCGTGGGGTCGGTGAACCTGGCAGGAGTTCCGGGAAGGAGAGTGTACATTGATGTTGATCCGAGGAAAATGGAAGCCTATCACCTCACCATAGAACAAATAGGCGGGATACTGGCAGCAGAAAACCTTAACATGCCTGCAGGCTATATTGAAATGGGCCAGACCGATTATCCTCTCAGAATCCAGGGAGAATTTCCGGAAAGCGAGATCATAAAGGATATTGTTGTAAGCAGTTACAACGGAAATAATGTTTACCTCAAAGATGTTGCTGTTGTACGTGATACAATACGCGAAACCAAGCTCGACACACGGGTGAACGGCCGTCAGGGTATGACAATGTTTGTGCAGAAGCAGTCAGGAGGCAATACTGTAAAGGTTACCAGGGATATTGAGAAAGCATTGGAGACTCTCAAGAAAGACCTCCCGCCCGACGTGAAGATCGAAAAGATGTTCGACAGCGCAACCTTTATAAAGAATTCTGTGAACAATCTGACCGAAACGCTTCTGTATGCAGGCATTTTCGTAATCCTTGTCGTGTTATTCTTCCTGGGAAGATGGAGGGCAACACTGATAATTATTGTCACCATCCCGATATCTCTTGTGGTGGCATTCATTTACCTGTTCATAACGGGCGAGTCGGTGAATATAATTTCACTGACATCCCTTTCGATAGCCATTGGAATGGTTGTCGATGATGCTATAGTTGTACTGGAAAACATCACTAAACATGTGGAAAGGGGAAGCAGGCCGAGAGAAGCCGCAATATATGCAACCAATGAAGTATGGCTGGCTGTAATAGTATCAACTCTTACCGTGGTGGCTGTTTTCTTCCCCCTGACATTCATCAAGGGTTTGACGGGTGTCTTGTTCAAACAGCTTGGAATGCTTGTTACCATTACCATTCTGACTTCGGTGGTTGCGGCTATCACTCTGACGCCGACCATGAGCGCACTTATACTGAAATGGTATCCGATAAGGCAGGACTCACCTTTCTGGACCTATGACGGAAGCATCAGAAAATGGCTCGACTCTTTTGATGGTTTCTATGAAAGGACGATCCACTGGGTGCTTTATCACAAGAGGTTTACTGTTATAGCTGCAATCCTGGTTTTTGTAGGATCCATGCTTCTTTTCAATTTTATTAATACTGAGTTCTTTCCTCAGGCTGACCAGTCGCAGATAACAATTACAGCGGAATTGCAGACAGGAACAAGAGTTGATGAGACTTTAAAGACGACTGACAAGATCGATAAGATACTTCAGTCAAAATACCCTGAAATAGAGTTGTTGTCATCATCGACCGGTGTCGATGATGAAGGGGGCTTCGCTTCCATGTTCAGAGCCGGAGGAACACATGTGATTAACTATTCGCTAAGCCTTACGGATCCTGAAGACAGGGAAAGAAGTGTTGAAGATATTGCTGCAGAAATGAGAACCGATCTTGCAGTATTCCCTGAGATTATTGACTTTAGTGTGAGCACATCTGAAGGAATGGGCGCTTTCGGAGGCAATACGGTTGATGTTGAGATATACGGATATAATATAGCTGAAACAAACATTGTAGCCGAAGAAATTGCTGCCAGAATCAGAGAGCTCAGGGGAGCACATAATGTGACGATCAGCCGGGATAAATCAAAGCCTGAACTTCAGATCATACTGGATCAGAATAAGATGATAATGAGTGGACTTAACACTGCAACTGTTTCGACCGCAATCAGGAACAGGGTAGGCGGAATGACTGCCACAAAACTCAGGCAGTCAGGTGATGAATACGACGTTGTAGTTCGGTTCGAAGAAAAAGCCAGGCAGACACTGACTGATATAGAGAATATAGGTATCACCAATCCTTCAGGCCAGATTATCAGGTTGGCTGAGATTGCCCAGATTAAGGAATACTGGGCTCCTCCAAGCATTGAAAGAAAAAGGAGAGAAAGGATAGTCACGGTTTCATTCACACCTTACAAGGAATCACTTACAGTGTTGCAGGCTGAGGTACAAAAGATTATTGATGAGACCAGTATTCCCTATGGTGTAATGGTACAAATCTCAGGTGCGATTGAGGATCAGATGGAAGCATTTATGGACATTGTATTTTTGATAATAACAAGCCTCATCCTGGTTTATCTGGTTATGGCATCGCAGTTTGAATCGCTTAAGATGCCTCTGATAATTATGGTTGCCATTCCTTTCGCATTTTCAGGTGTGGCAATAGCCCTCTTCCTTACCAACACAACACTGAGTGTCGTCTCGGCAATAGGAGCTGTTATGCTTATTGGTATTGTTGTCAAGAACTCTATTGTGCTGGTTGACTTTATCAACCTGATGAGGGAAAGGGGATATGAATTATATGAAGCTGTGAAGTTTTCGGGAAGATCAAGGCTCAGGCCGGTTCTGATGACTTCTGCTACCACAATCCTGGGGATGATGCCCCTTGCTCTTAGTACGGGCTCTGGCTCGGAACTTTGGAAACCAATGGGTATCGCGGTTATTGGCGGACTTCTATTCTCAACACTCGTTACCCTGGTAGTAGTACCAGTTATCTATGTTATCTTCGCCAGGAAAGGGGAAAGGAACAGGTACCTGGCTGTTTATTCTGAGATGGATTTTCTTGATGACATAAACGATAGTGCCGGATGACCGCATCATTATCTGTGAAATCCGTACATTTCTGCCAATGCATAAGTTGAAACTGACTGACAGACGGATACCGGTTAAGCCGGCTCACAGCCATTTTAAAACATCAATAAATTAGACATGAAAGCTGTAATGATAGTATTTAACCAGGCACATACCGAAAGGGTGGAGTACATGTTTGACAGGCTGGGAGTAAGAGGTTATTCCCTCTGGGAAAATGTACAGGGGAGAGGCAGCAACAACGGAGTTCCGCATCTTGGAACACATGCATGGCCGGAAATCAATAAAATAGCCCTGGCAATAATTGACAACGAACTTGCGGATGATATTCTTTCTGCAGTTAAGAAAATTGATTCGATCAACGAAGAAGTTGGAATACGGGCATTTGTATGGGATATTGAAAAGATGGTTTGAACCAATTGTAGCGGTGTTGAATGCAACAACACCGCTACGGATTGGTGTTTATTCCTCTTCCTCTTCCTCCTGGTAAGCCTTTATCACAGCTTCCTGGATTTCTCCCGGAACCTGTGTGTACTCTGAAAATTTCATTGTATACATGGCACGGCCACCAGTAATGGAACTAAGCGCTGTAGAATACTTGTTCATTTCGGCAAGGGGTACTTTTGCCTTAATAACCTCAAAACCTTTTTCGCTCGACATTCCGAGAACCATGCCGCGCCTTCCCTGAAGATCACTGATAACATCTCCCATACGATCAGCAGGAACCATAATCTCAACGTCGTAAATGGGTTCGAGGATTTTAGGAGCGGCATTTTTAAATGCCATGCTGAATGCATTCCTTCCCGCCAGTCTGAATGATATTTCATTTGAGTCAACCGGGTGCATCTTCCCGTCATACACATAAACCCTTAAATCACGGGCATAGGAACCGGTAAGCGGACCTACCTCCATTTTTTCCATTATCCCTTTCAATATTGCCGGCATGAACCTGGCATCAATTGATCCACCTACAATACAGTTCACATAAATCAGTTTTCCTCCCCATTCAAGTTCAATCTCCTCTTTTGCCCTTACAGATAATTTTATCTCTTTGCCTCCGAATTTTACCAGAGAGAGTTCTGGTGATCCTTCGGTGTATGGTTCAATAATCAGGTGGACTTCGCCAAACTGACCTGCTCCTCCCGATTGCTTCTTGTGCCTGTAATCAGCCTGAGCCGATTTTGTAATGGTTTCACGGTATGGGATCTTCGGCGGAAAGAAATTGGAGGGAATCTTGTATATGTTGTCAAGATGCCACTTCATAATATTAAGATGATATTCTCCCTGTCCGTGTACAATTATCTGTTTCAGCTCCTTTGAATACTCGATCTTTATTGTCGGATCTTCAAGATGCATCTTGTTAAGTGCTTCACCGAGCTTTTCATCATCACTTTCCGCTTGAGCTTTGATTGCCGTGCGGTACTTGGGTTCAGGGAACTTAATGCCTTCATATTTCCAGTCATTGCCAGGGGCATTAAGCGTATGACCTGCCCTGGTATTCTTAAGTTTTACAAATGCACCAATATCGCCCGGGTATAATTCCGGAACTTTTGTCCTGTTCTTTCCTGCACATATAAAAATCTGCGATAATCTTTCCTTGGTTCCGTTATTGCTATTGATAACATCCATGTTTTCAGCAATTTTACCGGAATAAACCCTGAAAAAGTTAATCTCTCCAATATGTTCTTCTATGGATGATTTGAAAACATATACTGAGGCCGGCCCTGAAGCGTCAGGTTTAATCTCATTGCCTTTGCTGTTTTTTATTGCAGGCATATCGGCTATCGATGGTGCTTCATTTACAATGAACTCCATAAGGTTGTCAACTCCTATGTTGTTTTTTGCAGATATGCAGAACACGGGGAATATTCCTCTGCTGATTATGCCTTTGGCAATGCCCTTTCTTATCTCTTCCTCGGTGAGAGTGTCATTTGAAAAGAAGATCTCCATCAGCGATTCATCAGATTCAGCAGCTTTTTCAACAAGCGCACTGTGAAGTTCCTCAGCTTTAGCTTTCTGACTCTCCGGTATATCGGTCACTGTTGCAGTGCCTCCATCTTTGTTATACTGCAGCATTTTCATCTTGAGCACATCGATGATGGAATTAAATCCCAATCCTTCATTAAAGGGATACTGGACAAGTATTACATTGCTGCCAAATCTGTCCTTCATCATCTCCAGCGATTTCTCAAAATTGGATTTCTCATGATCAAGTCCGTTAACAGCCAGTATCAGAGGCTTGTTTGCTTTATCTGCATGACGGAAATGAATCTCAGTTCCAACTTCGACACCATTCTGAACATTTATTGTAAGCACAGCCGTATCGGCAACAAAAAGGGAGGAGATGACACCTCCGCTGAAATCATCGAGCCCGGGGGTATCAATTATGTTGATCTTTTTATTTTTAAATTCGGTATACAGAACAGTTGAAAAGATAGAGTTTCCATTTTCGTGTTCAATCGGACGATAATCTGATACTGTATTCCTGCCATCAACGGTACCTCTTCTTTCTATGGTGCCTCCGACAAAGAGCATTGTTTCGCCGAGAGTTGTCTTTCCTGATCCTGAATTCCCGAGAAGGGCAATGTTCCTTATCTGGTCAGTGTGGTATGTTTTCATAATTGTCTGAATGTTATTGTTAAATATTCTGATGTCGAAGTTTCTCAGGCTTTTGGAGGGGACAAAAATAACAATTTTTTAAAAACTGTTTAAGAAAGAGCATGTAATAACAAATTTTTTATTTTCTTTGCACCGGTTTTTGAAATCCAGGAGTACCGGTTTTTCTTTCATAGGTAAGTTTACAAAAGATTTTCTAATAGGAGAGATCGGGAAGGTACCTGTTAATAACTTACGCTTTATAAGTTGAAGTTTTTATTCAGTGTGATTGTTTAGTGTCTGATTTTGAATAATCAATGACACTGGAAATGGCAAAGCAGCAGCGTTTAAAAAAAAACTGCATTAGCTTGTATATTAAGAAATAAAAATAATACCTTTGCAAACCATTTTTTAGAGGATTTTAATACTAAAATAACAGGATTTATGCCGACAATTCAGCAATTAGTAAGAAAAGGCAGGAAAAAGCTGGTAGATAAGAGTAAAGCTCCTGCTCTGGATTCATGCCCCCAGAAAAGGGGTGTATGTGTTCGTGTTTATACGACCACTCCAAAAAAACCAAATTCAGCAATGAGAAAGGTTGCCAGGGTAAGGCTTACCAATCAGAAGGAGGTAAACGCCTATATTCCGGGGGAAGGACATAATCTTCAGGAACACTCTATTGTTCTGATAAGAGGCGGAAGGGTCAAGGATCTTCCTGGTGTCAGATATCACCTTGTTAGAGGTGCTCTTGATACATCAGGAGTTGACGGCTGTACCCAGAGGCGTTCGAAATATGGCACCAAAAGGCCGAAGAAATAATATTTAAAGAAATATAGAATATGAGAAAGGCAAAACCAAGAAGGAGGATTCTGTTGCCGGATCCAAAATACAATGATCCATATGTTACAAGGTTTGTAAATAATCTTATGTATAGTGGCAAAAAGAGCCTGGCTTTTAAAATCCTTTACGATTCTCTTGATATAATTGGAGACAAATTTAAGAATGAAGGGAAAACCCCGCTTGAGATATTCAAGCAGGCGCTTGAAAATGTTACTCCCCAGGTTGAGGTGAAAGCACGCAGGGTAGGAGGAGCTACTTTCCAGGTGCCTATGGAAATCAGGGCTGACAGAAAGATTAGTATCAGCATGAAAAACATGATTTCCTTTGCAAGGAAGAGAACTGGTCATTCCATGGCTGAACGGCTTGCCGCAGAAGTTATGGCAGCCTACAAGCTTGAAGGTGGCGCATATAAGAAGAAAGAAGATACTCACAGAATGGCAGAAGCTAACAAGGCTTTTGCACATTTTCGTTTTTAAGAAACAAATTTAAGATACTGAACAACTTAGATGGACAGTAACCTGAAATATACCAGAAACATCGGAATCATGGCCCACATTGATGCCGGCAAGACCACTACGACAGAACGTATTCTGTACTATACAGGTCGCACGCACCGGCTGGGTGAGGTACATGACGGCAATGCGCAGATGGACTGGATGGTTCAGGAACAGGAAAGAGGCATTACAATCACTTCCGCTGCCACAACAACATACTGGAAGTACAATGGTGATGAATATAGGATTAATATCATTGATACTCCGGGGCATGTCGACTTCACTGTTGAAGTTGAAAGGTCACTGAGGATTCTTGACGGAGCAGTGGCTGTGTTCTGCGCTGTGGGAGGTATTGAGCCTCAATCCGAAACGGTTTGGCGCCAGGCAAACAAATACCATGTGCCCAGGATTGCCTTCGTGAATAAAATGGATAGAGCTGGCGCTGATTTTTATAACGTTGTTCAGCAAATTAAAACAAAACTGGGATCAAATCCTGTGCCTGTCCAGATACCTGTCGGCAGTGAAGAGGATTTCAGGGGTATGATCGACCTTGTCAGAATGAAGGCAGTGCTCTATAATGGGAATGATGTGGCAGGTGCCTCCTTTGAGGTTACAGAGATTCCTGAGGATTATCTTGAGGAAGCCTCTGAATGGAGGGGAAAACTAATAGATTCGCTTGCAGAGGTGGATGATACGCTTTTGGCAAGGTATGTTGAAGATCATGATTCAATAACAACTGAAGAAATACTTGTTGCCCTCAGGGCAGCATCGGTAAAGGGAACGGCAGTGCCTGTCCTTTGCGGAGCAGCTTTCAAGAACAAAGGCATCCAGGCTCTGCTTGATGCAATAACTGCTTTCCTCCCTTCACCGGTAGATATTGGGGCAATAACAGGCGTAGATCCCAGAAATGATACCGAGGTAAGGAGAGAACCTTCTTCCGGTGAACCTTTTGCCGCTCTCGTCTTTAAAATCGCTACCGATCCTTTTGTCGGCCGGCTGGTTTTCATGAGGGTATATTCCGGAGTTCTTAATGCCGGAGATACGGTTCTCAATGTGAGAACAGGAAAAAGAGAACGGATAAACCGGCTTTACAGGATGCATGCCAACAAACAGACTTCGGTTGAAAGTGTATCGGCCGGCGATATTTGCGGAGGGGTTGGCTTCAAGGATCTGAAAACAGGAGATACTCTCTGTGCCATAAATAAACCAGTTTTGCTGGAATCGATGGATTTTCCGGATCCGGTTATAGGTGTGGCAATTGAACCAAAAACACAGACGGACATCGATAAGCTGTCAATTGCTTTGAACAAACTTTCCGAAGAAGATCCCACATTTCAGGTTAAGATCGATCCTGATAGCGGCCAGACTGTCATAAACGGCATGGGTGAACTTCATCTCGAGATACTCATAGACAGGCTTAAGAGGGAGTTCAAGGTGGAATGTAATCAGGGCGTTCCTCAGGTTGCATACAAGGAAGCACTTACGACAGCTACTGAATTCAGAGAGATTTTCAGAAAACAAACGGGAGGTAAAGGTAAGTTTGCAGATATAGTTGTTGCGTTTATGCCGGCTGAAAACGGGATAAGAGGCTTGCAGTTCGTCAACGAGGTTAAAAGCGGTAATGTGCCGAAGGAATATATCCCGTCGGTGGAGAAAGGTTTTCGGGAAGCGATGGTAAACGGTCCGCTTGCCGGATTTCCGCTTGAGAGCCTGAAAGTGGTTCTTAAAGATGGTTCATTTCATCCGGTTGATTCTGATAGCCTGTCATTTGAGATAGTTGCCAAACAGGCTTTCAGGAAATACGCAGGCAAATGCAACCCGGTACTGCTGGAACCGATAATGTCGACTGAGGTTATAACACCTGAGGAATATGTTGGAGATGTAATAGGCGATTTCAACAGAAGAAGAGGAAAGGTTGAAGGAATGGAATCCAAGGCAGGTGCAAGGGTAATAAAGGCTAAAGTTCCCCTGGCTGAGAAGTTCGGCTATGTGACCGTTCTCAGAACCATTACCTCTGGCAGAGCTACCTCAAGCATGGAATTCAGCCATTATGAGGAAGTTCCTCCCGAAATAGCAAAAAGAATAGTGGAAATTACAAAAGGAAAAATTCTATAAAACGATGAGTCAGAAAATTAGAATAAAATTAAAATCCTATGATCATAATCTGGTGGACAAATCCGCCGAGAAGATTGTGAAAACAGTAAAATCTACAGGTGCAGTGGTCAGCGGTCCTATACCGCTCCCTACACATAAGAAAATATATACTGTGCTTCGGTCACCGTTTGTAAATAAAAAAGCCAGGGAGCAATTTCAGCTTTCATCATATAAAAGACTGCTTGACATTTACAGCTCGACGCCCAAGACCATAGACGCTCTGATGAAACTGGAGCTTCCAAGCGGAGTAGAAGTGGAAATAAAAGTGTGAAACAGGTAAAGAAATATACATTATGCAGGGTTTAATTGGAAAAAAGGTGGGGATGACCTCCGTATTTGATGAAGACGGGAAGAATATTCCGTGTACCGTTCTGCAGGTAGGACCATGCGTGGTAACACAGATTAAGACCCATGAAAAGGATGGTTATTCCTCAGTGCAGCTTGGTTTCGACGAGAAAAAGGAAAAACATTCAACTAAAGCAGAGATTGGACATTTCAGGAAGGCAAACACTACCCCGAAACGGAAGGTGGTTGAATTCAGCGGTTTTGATACAGGACAGATGAAGGAAGGCCAGGTACTGACAGTTGAATACTTTAGTTCAGATGACTGGGTCGATGTCAGAGGCTGGTCAAAAGGAAAAGGATTTCAGGGCGTTGTTAAACGTCACGGATTCGGAGGTGTTGGCGACCAGACGCACGGCCAGCACAACCGGGGCAGAGCTCCTGGTTCCCTGGGTGCTTCATCCTACCCTTCAAGGGTACTTCCCGGTATGAAAATGGCAGGCCATAAGGGCAACGAGAAAGTATTTATGGAAAGCATGAGAATCATAAAACTTATGCCCGAAAACAATCTGATGATAGTAAAAGGACCGGTTCCCGGTCCTAAAGGTGGATACGTAATAATAACAAGATAATGGAATTAACAGTTCTTAATATTGATGGTAAGGATACCGGAAGAAAAGTGAATCTTGATGATTCAATTTTCGGAGTGAAGCCTAATGATCATGCTATTTATCTCGATTCAAAACAATATCTGGCAAATCAGAGGCAGGGTACACATAAATCTAAAGAACGAGGTGAAATAGCTGGAAGCAACAGAAAGCTGAAACGGCAGAAGGGTACCGGTACGGCACGTGCCGGGAGCAACAAGAACCCGCTTTTCAGGGGAGGGGGACGAATATTCGGTCCAACACCCAGATCTTACAGCTTTAAGCTCAACAAGAAGGTCAAGCAGCTGGCGAGGAAATCAGCTCTTTCATATAAGGTATCTTCAAATAGTATTATCGTTCTTGAAGATTTCTCTTTTGAAGAGCCAAAGACCCGCGAAATGGTTAAAGTAGGCATTAATCTTAAGCTTGGAAAGAAAAATTCGGTATTTGTTTTACCGGAACAAAATAAAAATATATATTTGTCATCCCGAAATGTACAAGGGATTGAAGTTGTAACTGCCAATGAATTAAACACATACAGGATCGTAAAGGCTTCAAAGCTGATCCTGACCGAAAGGGCAATTGACGTTTTGCAGTCGACTTTTGAAAAACAGTAAAATTTAAGAGATGAATATTCTGCTTAAACCGATAGTAACGGAAAAGATGACAAAACTAGGCGATAAATTTAACCGCTATGGTTTTGTAGTAGCCAGAAATGCAAACAAATTGCAGATAAAGAAGGCAGTTGAAGAACTGTACGGAGTTACTGTTGACAGCGTAAACACGATGCGTTACGGTGGCAAGGTAAAGACACGTAATACAAAGTCGGGCCTGCTTGTAGGAAGAACAGCAGCAACAAAAAAAGCTGTGATTACTCTTGCCGAAGGCAATAAGATAGATTTCTATAGCAATATATAAACTGTATGTCAGTCAGAAAGTTAAAACCTGTAACACCAGGTCAGAGAAACAAGATTATAAGTGCTTTTGATACTATCACAAGCACTGTACCGGAGAAATCCCTCCTCCGGCCGCTTAGAAAATCCGGAGGAAGGAATTCCAACGGTAAGTGTACCATGAGATACATCGGGGGCGGTCACAAGAGAAGGTATCGTGTCATCGATTTTCTTAGGGATAAAGATGGAATACATGCGACAGTGAAATCAATTGAATACGATCCGAACAGGTCGGCAAGGATTGCACTGGTTGTATATGAAGACGGAGAAAAAAGATATATAATAGCTCCGACCGGATTGCAGGAGGGACATAAAATATTATCAGGCAAGGATGCAACACCAGAAGTAGGTAATAATATGTTCCTTGAAAACATACCTCTGGGTACTGTAATACATAACATTGAACTCAAGCCGGGAAAGGGTGCTGCCCTGGCCCGGAGCGCAGGAACCTTTGCACAGCTTTCGGCACGCGAAGGAAAGTATGCAACAATAAAGCTGCCCTCTGGTGAAACGAGGACAGTGCTTGTTTCCTGCCGTGCAACTATCGGCACTGTGTCGAATGCAGATCATATTCTGGAAAGATCTGGCAAGGCCGGCCGATCACGCTGGAAGGGACGCCGCCCAAGGGTAAGGGGAGTTGCCATGAACCCGGTTGACCACCCTATGGGAGGTGGCGAGGGCAAGGCTTCAGGAGGACATCCCCGCTCCCGCAATGGTATGCCCGCAAAAGGATTCAAGACGAGAAACAAAAAGAAATACTCCTCCAGAAATATTATTGAGAGAAGGAAGAAATAACTGATATATTATGAGCAGATCAATAAAAAAAGGCCCATTCATTGATTTCAAGCTTGAGAAAAGAATTCTTGAAATGAACGATAGCGGTAAGAAATCAGTGCTTAAGACCTGGTCAAGAAGATCAGTGATATCTCCCGACTTTGTAGGCCATACGGTTGCAGTCCACAACGGGAACAAGTTTATACCTGTTTATATTACTGAAAACATGGTTGGACACAAGCTGGGAGAATTTGCGCCTACGCGTACATTCAGGGGTCACTCGGGCAACAAGTAGTAGTATTTAATGAGAACACACTGAAAAACAATTGGAAATGGGTGCAAGAAAAAGAAATTCAGCGGAGTTGAGAAAAGAAGCAAAAAAGAATACGTATCGGGCTGTTCTGAGAAATTGTCCTACATCACCCCGAAAAATGAGACTGGTTACGGATCTCATAAAAGGAGTGGAAGTGAACAAGGCTCTTGATATTCTCAAGTTCAGCCCGCAAGCAGCTTCCAGAAAGCTTGAGAGACTCCTGCTCAGTGCCATAGCCAACTGGCAGCAGAAAAATGAAGGAACAAGAATTGAAGATAGTAAGCTGTTTGTGAGTAAAATAAGTGTCGACGGGGGCAGAACACTGAAAAGGCTTCAGACAGCACCCCAGGGAAGAGCATACAGGATCAGAAAAAGATCTAATCATGTGACCCTGTTTCTTGAAAGTATGAACAAGGATATTGAAAATACATCAAAATAATATAGATGGGACAAAAAGTAAATCCGATAGGAAACCGCTTAGGTATAATTAAAGGCTGGGACTCTAACTGGTATGGTGGAAAAGATTTTTCCGGCAAACTGGTTGAGGATACAAGAATCAGGGAATATCTGAATGCCAGGCTTGCCAAAGCCAGCATATCAAAGATAATTATCGAAAGAACACTCAAGCTTATAACTGTTACAGTCAACACAGCCAGGCCTGGAATTATTATTGGAAAAGGCGGACAGGAAGTGGACAAGTTGAAGGAGGAACTTAAGAAAATAACAAAAAAGGAGGTACAGATCAATATTTTTGAGGTGAAACGGCCTGAACTCGATGCTAACATTGTATCAAACAATATAGCACGGCAGGTGGAAGGGAAAATCTCATACAGGAGAGCCATAAAGATGGCTATCGCTTCAACAATGCGTATGGGAGCAGAAGGTATTAAAGTGCTTATATCCGGCAGGCTTGGCGGTGCTGAAATGGCCAGAAGCGAAACCTACAAGGAAGGAAGGATACCTCTTCATACTTTCAGGGCAGATATTGATTATGCCGTTGCTGCAGCTCATACAAAAGTTGGCCTTATAGGAATAAAGGTATGGATCTGCAACGGAGAAGTATACGGCAAAAGAGACCTCAGCCCCAATATCGGAGCCAGGAATGCAAAGAATAAAACGCTTAAGAGAAAAGTAAAGAAATAAGACTTCTGAAATAACGATATAACTTAGTATTAGCAATGTTACAACCGAAAAGGACCAAATACAGAAGAGCCCAGAAAGGTAAAATGAAAGGGAATGCCCAGAGAGGTAACCAACTGGCTTTCGGATCATTTGGTGTTAAAGCACTTGAATCAAGCTGGATAACCGGACGACAGATTGAAGCTGCCCGCCAGGCGGTAACCAGGTATATGAAACGTGAAGGACAACTCTGGATCCGAATATTCCCCGACAAGCCGATAACAAAGAAACCCGCTGAAGTGAGAATGGGCAAGGGAAAAGGAAGCCCGGAAGGATTTGTTGTTCCGGTAACACCCGGAAGAATACTCTTTGAAGCTGAGGGTGTGCCATTTGAAGTGGCAAAGGAAGCTCTGCGGCTGGGAGCCCAGAAACTGCCGATAACAACAAAGTTTGTTGTACGACATGATTATGTTGAAGAGTAAAACCAGACAGAGATGAAAGCATCAGAAATAAGGGAGCTGAGTACACCCGATCTAATTGAGCGAATAGATACAGAAAAAACAATGCTTGTCCGTATGAGACTAAACCACGCTATTACCCCTCTTGATAATCCACAGAAGATCAAGCAGACAAAGGTAACAATCGCCCGGCTTCTGACAGAGTTGAGAAAAAGAGAAATAAATACAAAATCTAACAGCTAGTTCAGCAATGGAAAGAAATTTGCGAAAAGAAAGAATAGGTGTTGTTGTCAGCAACAAAATGGATAAATCCATTGTGGTAGCAATAAAGAGAAAGGTAAAGCATCCCATTTACGGGAAATTCGTAAACCGGACAACTAAACTCATGGCCCACGATGAGGAAAATACTTGTAACATAGGTGATACAGTACGTATTTCGGAAACCAGGCCCCTTAGCAAAAATAAGAACTGGAGATTGATAGAAATAATTGAAAGAGCCAAGTAATCATGATACAGCAGGAGACCAGACTGACAGTAGCCGATAACTCAGGAGCCAAGGAAGTTTTGTGCATAAGAGTGCTCGGTGGAAGCAAGAAAAGATATGCTACCGTCGGCGATAAAATTGTAGTGAGTGTTAAAAGCGCTTTGCCCTCAGGAGAAGCAAAAAAAGGTACCGTTAGCAAAGCTGTGGTTGTTAGAACAAAAAAGGAAATACGTCGAAGTGACGGATCATATATCAGGTTCGATGATAATGCTGTCGTACTCCTTAATAACCTCAATGAAGTGAGAGGTACCCGTATTTTTGGCCCTGTAGCCAGGGAACTGCGCGAGAATTATATGAAGATTGTCTCACTGGCACCGGAGGTGTTATAATACTTAACAGAACAGCAATGCAAAGGAAATTCAATATCAGGAAAGGAGACACCGTAATTGTGGTTTCAGGTGAATCCAAAGGCCAGAAAGGACGTGTTCTGGGGGTTGACAGAAAAAAGGAAAAAGCAATAGTGGAAGGTGTCAATATGGTGTCAAAGCACACCAAGCCGAATGCCAAATCACCGCAGGGCGGAATACTGAAGAAAGAAGCCCCGGTGCATATATCTAATATCATGCTGGTTGATCCGGCCACAGGAAAACCTACACGTGTTGGAAGAAGGCTAAATGACAAAAATAAGCTAGTAAGGTATTCTAAAAAATCAGGAGAGGAGATAAAGTGATGTACACAGCTTCTTTAAAAACAAAATATGTCCGGGAAATTGTTCCTGCTTTAATGAAGGAATTTAGATACAAAAGTATCATGCAGGTTCCCAGGTTGGAAAAGATAGTCATCAACCAAGGTGTGGGCCAGGCAATTACTGATAAGAAACTGCTTGAATTCAGTGTTAAGGAATTAACAGATATTGCCGGCCAGAAAGCAGTTCAGACATATTCGTCAAAGGATATCTCCAATTTCAAGCTCAGGAGAAATATGCCCATCGGAGTCATGGTAACCTTGCGCCAGGATAGAATGTACGAATTCCTTGAACGGCTTATCTGCGTGGCACTCCCCAGAATAAGGGATTTCAAGGGGATTAACTCAAAGCTTGACGGCAGGGGTAATTATACCATGGGGATTACCGAACAGATAATTTTTCCGGAGATCGATCTTGACAAGATTGTTAAAATAATGGGTCTTCAGGTAACTTTTGTTACATCGGCCGATACCGATGAAGAAGCACTTGCACTTCTTAAACACTTTGGATTGCCATTTAAAAATATTAAAAACTGAAAATATGGCTAAGGAATCAATGATAGCCCGCGAAGTAAAACGCGCAAAACTGGTTGAGAAATATTCAGCGAAAAGAGCAAAATTAAAAGCTGAAGGCGATTATGTAGGATTAAGCCGCCTGCCCAGAAACTCCAATCCCAACAGATTGAGAAACCGTTGCAAGATTACAGGGCGTACAAGAGGCTATATGAGGCAATTTGGCATAAGCAGAATCACCTTTAGGGAAATGGCCTCTTTCGGACTTATACCGGGTGTGAAAAAAGCCAGCTGGTAATAATGAAATGAATATTAATAATTTTAATGAATAAGAAATGACTGATCCGATTGCAGATCTGCTGACCAGAATAAGAAATGCCATTTTAGCCGGTCATAAAGTTGTTGAGGCACCAGCTTCCAATCTTAAAAAGGAACTTGCCAGGATCCTATTTGAGAAGGGCTATATCCTAAGTTATAAGGTGGTGGAAACAGATAATAAGCAGGGACTTTTAAAAATTGCTCTTAAGTATAATCCGAAAAGCAAAATACCTGCAATAAAATCGATACAAAGAGTAAGCAGGCCCGGCCTTAGGAAATATGCAGGTGTTGACGATATGCCTAAAGTGCTTAATGGCCTGGGTATTGCTATCATTTCAACTTCGAGGGGCCTGATGACCGATAAGGAGGCAAAGAAAGAGAATGTTGGCGGTGAAGTATTATGTTATGTTTACTAAATAGGAGGATAGACTAATGTCGAGGATAGGAAAATTGCCGGTGACTCTTCCGGAGGGTGTAACTGTAAATATCACTGACGGCAACATGATTGTCGTTAAAGGACCGCTTGGCGAATTGACCCAGGCAGTTGACAAAGATATAAAAGTGGAGGTTTCAGACAATACAATTGTCCTCTCACGACCCACTGAGTCAAAGAACCATAAATCATTGCACGGCCTTTACAGGGCCATTATTAATAATATGGTAACTGGTGTTTCCCAGGGATACAAGAAGGAAATTGAACTTGTTGGCGTAGGCTATCGTGCTGAGGCAAAGGGACAATTGCTCGAACTTAGCCTGGGTTTCTCCCATGATATAATAATGGAATTGCCAGGTGAGGTTTCTGTGGAAACAAAAACCGAAAGGAGAAGTAATCCTATTATTACACTGAAAAGTATTGACAAACAACTTATCGGACATGCTGCGGCAAAGATACGGTCGCTGCGTCCACCCGAACCTTACAAGGGGAAAGGTATCAAGTTCGTTGGAGAACAGGTCAGGAGAAAAGCGGGGAAATCTGCCAGCGCTTAGATGAATGGAAAAAAGTTAAAAGTTTAAAATATGTCTTTAACTAAGTTGGAAAGAAGAACAAGGATCAGAATGAGGATCCGGAAGAAGATTGACGGAACCGCTGAAAGGCCGAGGCTGGCGGTATTCCGAAGCAACAGGCAGATTTATGTCCAGGTTGTTGATGATCAGAAGGGAATGACCCTTCTTGCCGCCAGTTCAAAGGAAAAGGATATCGCCGGGAAAAAAGGTATCAAGAAGACTGAACAGGCTAAACTTGTCGGGTTGAGCCTTGCTGCTAAATGCAGGGAAAAAGGTATAGATCAGGTCGTCTTCGACAGAGGCGGATATAAATATCATGGCAGGATAAAGTCATTGGCAGATGCAGCACGCGAAGGCGGTTTAAAATTCTGATAAACTATGGGAAACGGTATAAGAAAAGTAAAGACAAGCGATCTCGAGCTCAAAGACAGACTCGTTAGTATCCAGAGAGTTACCAAGGTAACAAAAGGCGGACGCACATTCAGTTTTTCGGCTATAGTTGTTGTAGGTAATGAAGATGGCATTGTTGGGCATGGACTGGGGAAAGCCAGCGAGGTAACCACTGCTATTTCGAAAGGCCTAGAAGATGCCAAGAAAAACCTGATCAAGGTTCCTGTTATTAATGGAACAATACCTCATGAACAGGTTGCTAAATTCGGAGGAGCCAGGGTATTCATCAAGCCTGCGTCGGACGGAACAGGAGTAAAGGCCGGAGGAGCTATGCGTGCTGTCCTTGAGAGTGTCGGCGTTAAAAATGTGCTTGCCAAATCAAAAGGCTCATCAAACCCTCATAACCTGGTAAAGGCAACCTTTGCAGCCCTCATGGAAATGCGCGATGCCTATGCAGTAGCTGAAACAAGAGGTGTTTCCCTGGAAAAAGTTTTTAACGGTTAGTAAATTTTTAGCAATGGCAAGAATACGTATCACCCAGGTAAAAAGCAGAATAGGGAAACCACAGCGCCAGAAACTGACGCTGGACGCCCTGGGAATCCGCAAACTTAACCAAAGTGTTGAGCATGAAGCCACCCCACAGATTCTCGGAATGGTTAAAAAAATCAGCCACCTGGTTAAAGTCGAAAATATTTAAAGAGTATATGATTTATAACTATAGGAATGGACTTAAGTAACTTAAAACCGGCAAAAGGTTCTGTGAAGAAAAGCCGGCGGCTTGGAAGGGGACAGGGTTCCGGAAAAGGAGGAACATCTACAAGGGGGCATAAGGGAGCCCAGCAGCGGTCTGGATATAAAAAGAAGATCGGATTTGAAGGTGGCCAGATGCCTTTGCAGAGACGTGTTCCGAAATACGGCTTTAAGAGCATAAACAGAAAGGAATACAAGGGTATTAACCTGGGTACACTGCAAGACCTGGCAGAAAGAAATAATCTTGAAAAAATAGATTTTGATACTCTCCTTGGCTCAGGATATGTGTCCAAAAACAACCTTGTAAAAATTCTGGGAAAAGGAGCTCTTACAAAAAAGCTGGAAGTACATGCACATGCATTCAGTAAATCAGCTGTTGCAGCTATTGAAGCACTGAATGGCACCGTTGTAAAACTATAATTTCATGAGACTGATTCAGACCATAAAGAACATTTTCAAGATTGAGGACCTTCGTGCAAGACTGACATATACATTTGGGATTATACTCTTATACAGGTTTGGCAAGTATGTCACACTACCGGGTATTGACCCTTCTCAGCTGGCCGGCCTCAAAAACCAGACCGCAACTGGAATAATGGGCCTTCTTGATATGTTTTCAGGAGGAGCCTTTTCACAGGCTTCAATATTCGCCCTCGGCATAATGCCCTATATTTCTGCATCTATTGTGGTACAGCTTCTGGGTATTGTTTTTCCCTTCTTCCAGAAACTGCAGAAAGAAGGCGAAAGCGGACGACGTAAAATGAATCAGTATACACGGTATCTTACTGTTATTGTCCTGCTGCTCCAGGCTCCAACATACCTGGTAAATCTATCGGCACAGCTTCCGGCAAGCGCTTTCGTGTTAAGCGGATTCTTTTTCAAGTTCTCTTCAGTGATTATCCTGACTGCCGGTACAATGTTCATAATGTGGCTCGGTGAAAAGATCACCGATAAAGGTATCGGGAACGGAATATCTCTGATAATAATGATCGGAATAGTGGCAAGAATGCCGGCCAGTTTCATTTTTGAAGCCGGAGCCAGGATTAACGGCCCAGGAGGCCCCATTGCACTTATCGCTGAGATAGTTATATTGTTTGTGGTAATTCTTGGCACTATCCTGCTTGTTCAGGGAACACGACGTATACCGGTGCAGTATGCAAGAAGGATTGTTGGCAACAAGCAGTACGGTGGAGTCCGTCAGTATATACCACTGAAGGTAAATGCCGCAGGAGTTATGCCGATAATTTTTGCCCAGGCAATAATGATGCTGCCCATAATAATTGCAGGATATTCAAATTCAAGCTCGGGTTTTGTAGTTGCATTCTCCAATATGTACGGCTTCTGGTATAATTTTGTTACAGGTATACTTATAATCCTGTTCACATACTTCTATACCGCAATTACTATCAACCCGGTTCAGATTGCAGAAGACATGAAAAAGAACGGCGGGTTTATCCCGGGCATAAAACCCGGCCGCAAAACAGTGGAATTTTTCGATACTATAATGTCGAGAATAACACTGCCCGGTTCAATTTTTCTGGCGATTATTGCAATTTTACCGGCTATTGCTGTTAAAGCGGGAATTTCACCCCAGTTTGCGCAATTCTATGGCGGGACTTCACTTCTGATTCTTGTGGGAGTTGTGCTTGACACGCTTCAGCAGATCGAAAGTCATCTGCTAATGCGCCATTACGACGGCCTTATGAAATCGGGCCGTATTAAAGGCAGAACAGGTGCTGCGTCAGCTTATTAATTTGTTTACGTTCTTTGATGTTACATTTAAAAACCGATGAGGAAATCTGTCTGTTAAGAGAAAGCAATATGCTGGTGTCAAAAACACTGGCTGAGCTTGCTTCTTTTATACGACCAGGGATTACCACACTTTATCTCGATGAAATTGCCGAAGCATTTATCAGGGATCATGGTGCATTACCGGCATTCAAGGGATATGGAGGTTTTCCGGCAACACTTTGCACCTCGGTCAATGATGAGGTAGTTCATGGTATCCCTTCAAAATATGTGCTCAGGGACGGTGACATAATCTCAGTCGATTGCGGAGTTATTCTAAACGGATGGTATGGCGACAGTGCCTATACATTTCCCGTAGGACAGATTGATGAAAAGGTTAAAAGACTTCTCGAATTTACCAGGGCCTCGCTTGAAGAGGGAGTAATTGAAGCAGTTGCAGGCCGGAGAATAGGTGATATCTCAAATGCTATCCAGTTAAAGGCAGAAAGTGGTGGATTTTCGGTTGTCAGAGAACTGGTAGGGCATGGAATTGGTAAAAAACTGCATGAATCGCCGGAAGTTCCAAACTTTGGCAGGAAGGGAACCGGACAGAAGATGGAAAAGGGACTGGTTATCTGCATTGAACCTATGATCAATATGGGAAGAAAGGAAACAATGCAAATGAATGATGGCTGGACCATAAAGACGGTTGACGGAAAAGTCTCGGCACATTTTGAATATGCTGTTGCCGTTGACAAGGGGAAGGCTGATGTACTAACAACTTTTAAATTTATAGAAGAAGTTTTAAATAAAAAGTAGTTATATGGCGAAACAATCATCTATAGAGCAGGATGGGACCATTATTGAAGCGCTCTCGAACGCAATGTTCAGAGTTGAACTTGAAAATGGTCATGTTATTACTGCACATATATCAGGTAAGATGAGAATGCATTATATAAAAATTCTTCCCGGTGATAAGGTCAAGGTTGAAATGTCGCCGTATGATCTTACGAAAGGAAGAATAACATTTAGATATAAATAAGTAATATTAGGCTAATGAAAGTAAGGACATCTGTAAAGAGGCGCACATCCAACTGCAAGATTGTCAGAAGGAAAGGTCGCTTGTATGTTATTAATAAGAAAAATCCCAAGTTCAAACAAAGACAGGGATAATTTGATTAATTTTGCAACTTATTTAAGAAGAAATTTTTATGGCACGTATTGTTGGTGTTGATTTGCCGAGAAATAAAAGAGGAGAGGTTGGTCTGACCTATATCTACGGAGTAGGCAGAAGCATCGCCCGGAAGGTGCTCGATGAAGCCGGAGTAGACAGAAACGTTAAAGTTCAGGAATGGACAGACGACCAGATCAATTCTATCAGGCGCATCCTCAATGATAATTATAAGCTTGAGGGAGAACTTCGTTCTGAAACCCAGATGAATATTAAAAGGCTGATGGATATAGGCTGTTACCGGGGTGTACGTCACAGATCAGGTTTGCCGGTAAGGGGACAGAGCACAAAAAATAACGCCAGAACCCGCAAAGGCAGGAAAAAAACTGTTGCAAACAAGAAAAAAGCTACTAAATAAATAAAATATGGCAAAGAAAACAGGAGCAGCGAAGAAGAGAGTAGTTAAAGTTGAACCAAATGGCCAGGCTCATATTCATTCATCCTTTAACAATATTATTATTTCCCTGACAAACAACTCGGGCCAGGTTATTTCCTGGGCATCGGCAGGGAAAATGGGATTCAAGGGATCAAAGAAAAATACGCCCTACGCTGCCCAGATGGCATCTGAAGAGTGCGGAAAAGTAGCCTACGATCTTGGATTGAGGAAGGTAAAAGTATATGTTAAGGGCCCCGGAGCAGGAAGGGAATCAGCTATCAGGGCTATAAACAATGTGGGAATTGAAGTCACGGAAATCGTAGATGTTACTCCTATGCCTCATAATGGTTGCCGCCCCCCGGGAAGGAGAAGAGTATAAAAACAGCAAATCTGAAGGATTTTTGTAAGTAAATAATTAAAATCAAAATGGCAAGATATATTGGCCCAAAATCAAAAATAGCAAGAAAGTTCGGTGAGCCGATTTATGGTCCCGATAAATATCTCGACAGGAAAAATTTCCCTCCAGGCCAGCATGGGATAAACAAGAAAAGAAAGAAAACATCAGAGTACGGGATTCAGCTGAAGGAAAAACAGAAGGCTAAGTACACATATGGCGTACTGGAGAGACAATTCCGCAAAGCATTTGAAAAAGCATCACGGAGCAAAGGCGTAACAGGACAGGTCCTTCTTCAGTTGCTTGAAGCAAGGCTTGACAACGTTGTTTACCGCCTTGGAGTGGCTCCGACAAGAGCAGCTGCACGACAGTTAATATCACACCGCCACATAACTGTAAACGGAAATGTTGTCAATATTCCGTCATATCAGCTTAAACCTGGTGATATTGTTGGCATACGTGAGAAATCAAAATCGCTCGAAATAATAGTCGATTCATTGACAACAAGAAAGTACTCAAAGCTTTCATGGCTTGAGTGGGATGATGCACAAATGGCCGGAAAGTTTATGAATGTGCCGGAACGTGCCGATATCCCGGAAGACATTAAGGAACAACTTATAGTTGAATTATATTCCAAGTAACAAAATAAGATATATTATATGGCCATTTTATCATTTCAGAAGCCTGACAAAGTAATAATGCTTGAAGCTACCGACAGGTATGGAAAATTCGAATTCCGTCCTCTTGAGCCTGGCTATGGCATTACAGTCGGCAATGCCCTGAGAAGAATACTGCTCTCATCACTCGAAGGCTTTGCCATTACTACGGTTAAGATCGAAGGTGTTGACCATGAATTTTCAACCATCACGGGAGTTATTGAAGATGTTACCGAGATAATCCTGAATCTTAAGCAGGTACGCTTTAAAAAAATAGTTGAAGATGTTGACCATGAAAATGCTTCTATCAAGATCAGCGGGCAGGAAGTATTTAAGGCAGGAATGCTTAATAATGTCCTGAGTAATTTTGAAGTGCTTAATCCTGACCTTCTGATTTTCAGAATGGAAAGCGATGTTAAAATCCAGATGGATTTTACAATAAACAAGGGAAGAGGCTATGTCCCGGCTGAAGAAAATGAACCTGAGGACACTGAATTTGGTGTTATTGCCATTGATTCCATCTTTACGCCCATAAGAAATGTTAAGTACTCGGTGGAGAACTACCGTGTTGAGCAGAAAACAGACTATGAAAAGCTTCTGATTGAAATAGAAACAGATGCCTCAATACATCCCAAGGACGCACTTAAGGAAGCTGCAAAGATACTTATATATCATTTTATGCTCTTTTCAGACGAGAAGATTACGCTCGACTCCGATGAAAAGATGGCAAATGAGGAATTTGATGAAGAGGTGCTCCATATGAGACAGTTGCTTAAGACAAAGCTGGTTGATCTTGATCTCTCGGTAAGAGCCCTCAACTGCCTCAAGGCAGCCGAGGTGGAATCACTTGGCGATCTTGTCAGGTTCAACAAAAATGACCTCCTCAAGTTCAGGAATTTCGGGAAGAAGTCACTTTCTGAGCTCGAAGAACTGCTCAGTTCAATGAATCTCTCGTTCGCCATGGATGTGAGCAAATACAAATTGGATAAAGATTAATTACTGGTTAAGGAAATAGAGAAATGCGACATCAGAGAGTTATTAACCATTTAGGTAGGAAAAGTTCACACAGGAAGGCTATGTTTGCCAATATGGCTACATCGCTGATCCTTCATAAAAGAATAAGCACAACAGTGGCAAAGGCAAAAGCCCTGAGGAGTTACGTAGAACCTCTGATTACCAAATCAAAGGAAGATTCCACACACTCAAGGAGAGTCGTCTTTAGTTATCTTGGCGATAAAAAGGCAGTTGCTGAACTGTTCAGGGAGATATCACCTAAAATAGCCGAAAGACCAGGGGGATACACCAGGATACTGAAAACCGGGAACAGGATTGGTGACAATGCCGAAATGTGCATTCTTGAACTCGTTGATTATAATGAGCTCATGCTTGGAAAAGAACCAGCCAGGCCAAAAACAACAAGAAGGAGAAGGACTTCCAAAAAGTCAGCCGGAGACGCAGGAGCAAAAGACGAAAAGAAAAGCTCTGAAACAAAAGCTTCCAAACCTTCAGCTGAAAAAAAGCAGGCAGCTGAGAATCAAAGTGAAGGAAGTGAAGAAAAGGAAGAAAAGGAAGTGACAGAATAGAGTATGAACTAATTACTAAAGGGATATCACACTAATGACATATCCCTTTTTTTTTGTATATTACACGAATGTTTAATAAAAAATAAAAATCAATGGGCCAAATAGTTAGTATACATGCGCGTGAAATTCTCGATTCTCGAGGCAACCCCACGATAGAGGTGGATGTTATTACCGGCAGTGGTTATACCGGGAGGGCGGCAGTACCTTCAGGTGCTTCGACCGGAGAAAATGAAGCTCTTGAACTTCGCGATGGAGATGAGTCAAGGTATCTTGGCAAAGGCGTTCAGAAGGCTGTTCATAATGTCAATAACGTTATTGCCGAAGAAATTATCGGAATGGATGTTTCCGATCAGGCAGGGATTGACAAGAAGATGATAGATCTTGATGCGACAAAGACAAAAAGCAATCTTGGGGCAAACGCTATTCTTGGAGTTTCTCTTGCAGTAGCAAAGGCAGCCGCGGCATATCACGGGCTTCCCCTTTATCGCTACATTGGAGGATCCAATGCAGTAACACTGCCTGTACCAATGATGAACATAATTAACGGAGGATCTCATTCCGATGCACCGATAGCATTTCAGGAGTTTATGATAAGACCCGTGGGTGCACCTAATTTCAGGGAAGGCCTCCGTATGGGAGCAGAAGTATTCCACGCCCTCAAGAAAGTACTCAAAGCTCGTGGCTTAAGCACGGCTGTTGGAGATGAAGGAGGATTTGCCCCGGCACTTGAAGGAACTGAAGATGCACTGGATACTATTATCAAAGCAATAAACAAGGCAGGTTATAAGCCAGGAACCGATATAACAATTGCCCTTGATTCAGCAGCATCAGAATTTTATGTTAACGGAGTTTATGATTATACCAAATTCGAAGGACCAAAGGGAGCGAAAAGGACATCGGAAGAACAGGTCAAATATTTCGAAGAGCTTTTAAACAAATATCCCATCGATTCAATAGAAGACGGTATGGCGGAGAATGACTGGGACGGATGGAAACTTCTTACCGCCAGGATCGGTGATCGCTGCCAGATTGTTGGAGATGACGTTTTTGTAACAAATGTGGAATACCTGAAGAAGGGAATTGATATGGGTTGCGCCAATTCAATCCTTATTAAGGTAAATCAGATCGGAACCCTTACCGAAACTCTCAATGCAATTGAAATGGCACACAGAGCCGGATATACAACAGTAACCTCACATCGTTCCGGCGAAACGGAAGATACAACAATTGCCGATATTGCTGTAGCTGTAAATTCAGGTCAGATTAAGACGGGATCATGCAGCAGGACCGACAGGATAGCCAAATACAACCAGCTGCTCAGAATCGAAGAAGCCCTGGGTGACCTTGCTGTATATGGATTCAGAAAATGAATGTGTTGATAGAGAATTAACATAACATAAAAAGAAGAGGGTGTTTCAAAAGGGCACCCTCTTTTTAGTTTATTGTCACTTTCTTTTGCTCCTCCAAAAGAAAGTAACCAAAGAAAAAGAGGCCGGAAAAGAAAACCGTTAC
The DNA here is from genome assembly GCA_040769065.1 of Bacteroidales bacterium. Classification (GTDB taxonomy): domain Bacteria; phylum Bacteroidota; class Bacteroidia; order Bacteroidales; family VadinHA17; genus LD21. The sequence goes on along the minus strand of JAXGLU010000001.1, from coordinate 1,558,008 downwards.
TGTTTTTCGCCTATTGCGCAATGCCATTTTCCGCTCCAAAAAACAGTAACGGTTCGCGCCTTTTCCGGGTTGCCACCACACCGATATAATTAAAATGCTGCTACTGTCCTTTATCCCCTCTCACTTATTCGCTTCAGTTTACGTTAAGTGTTCAGGGTTAGGTGTTTAGCGTTTAGTGTTCAGCGTTTAGGGTTTAGGGTTTAGTGTCAAGACTAAAAGACAGCGACCCAAGGAGCAAGACCCCAAGACAGCGAAGCGTTAAGACGGCGACTGAAAGGAGCCAGACAGCGCAGCGTAAAACCAAAGGGAGCAAGACTAAAAAGACCTGTCACTACGCCCTGTGCTTTTCTTCGTCCTCCATCCCTCCATCCCCCCTCTCCCCCTCACCGCTTCCCAGAGAGGGGCCGGGGGTGAGTTCATGCGAAAAGCAGAAAGGCGGTTCCAGAGGTCCAGGTTCAAAGTTCCAGGTTCCGGGTTAAACACACACACAAAAATCATGGTTGACTTGTAAAAAAAGGCCGTCTCAATCATCTTATGAGACAGCTTCTTTTTTTAAAAGGCCGTATAAAACTCTCCCGGTCATGGAAGTATATTCTTAAAGCCCCATGACACCATTCTTTCCGGAGTTATTAACAATTGTTAATAACCCATGTTCATATTGCGTGTACAAGTATGACACATATTATGATGTTATTTGGTATTTTATATATTATATTTGATCTATCAGGTGAGCGATAAAAAGTTGCTCAAACGATGCGGAACCGGAAAAGGTTTCTTAATTGAAGCAAGATCCTGTTCATTCAGACCTCCGGGTCTGCACATCGGGAGAGCCGAAGCCCGAACTACTGAACTCCGGTTCAGGATGTCCGGCAGATCGAGGAAACCGGAAACGTTCTTTCAGCGATTGAGTCACAGGGCTTAAGAAGAAAACAGCTTCGGCCGTTATCAACTTAAACCAACTGCTGAATCCTTCGGGAAACGACAGAAGGGGCCTGAATGACGCTTCGTCCCGGAAGTCCGCCTTAAAAACGGACAAAAGGACAACCGGAAGGTTTTGCTGTAAAAGGCACTACCCGAAAGCCAGGGGTTGCACAACCAGATCTCGGTCAGGAAATGCAGCCGACTATAATAACAGTAACCTGACGCTGCAGAAAACTTCGGTGGCCTGCGGTGAATGGGAACTACTCCAAGGAATAGTTCCCATTTTTGTTTTTATATAATTCAATCAATTATTCCTGCCTGAAAGCTTCTCTAACCGTTTTTAGCATATCTTTCCCGCTAATTAAATACCTTTAGGCTTTATCACTTTATTATTCATGACTTACACAGGACTGACCAGCTTTATTCATGAGCTTGATAAACAGGGAGAACTCATCAGAGTAAAAACATTCGTCGATCCGGTACTCGAAATAGCTGAAGTGACCGACAGGATATCAAAAAGAGGTGGTAAAGCATTGCTTTTTGAAAACACAGGCACACAATTCTCGGTACTCACAAATGCCTATGGATCAGTTCTGAGATTGAAGCTTGCTCTGGGAAATAAAAACCCGGAAGATCATGCTCAAAGAATTGGCAGCATTTTCAGTTTCGATGGGTTAAACTCCGGGAGCATCCTGAAAAAGTTGTCGGCTTTGCCTTCCCTGGCCAGACTGGCTGGTTATCTTCCAATAAGAACAAAACAAAGGGGGATGTGCCAGCAGGTGATACATACCAACCCTGATATTGGAATCCTTCCCGTTCTAAAATGCTGGCCTCACGATGGCGGAAGATTTATAACACTGCCTGTTGTTCATACCTGCCATCCCGATACCGGAAGTGTTAATGCGGGAATGTACAGGATGCAGATCCTGGATAAAAATTCCACAGCCATGCACTGGCAGAGACATAAAACAGGAGCTGTCCATTTCGAAGCATGGAGAAATACGGGCAGGAAAATGCCTGTAGCTGTTTCCCTGGGCGGAGACCCGGTCTATGCATATTCAGCCACTGCACCTCTCCCGGAGAATATCAGTGAATACATACTCGCCGGTTTTCTGAGGGAAAGGAAAGTGAAGCTTGTCAAATGCATTACCTGCGACATATACGTACCTTATGATGCTGATATAGTTCTTGAAGGTTATATTGATCCATCGGAACAGCCTGTGTGGGAAGGACCATTTGGTGATCATACCGGATTCTATTCCCTGGCTGACTGGTATCCCAGATTCCATGTTACCTGCATTACCCATTCGCGCAGTGCTGTTTATCCGGCCACTATAGTAGGCATTCCCCCCCAGGAGGATTCATGGCTGACACAAGCAACTGAAAAGATCTTTTTTCCTCCGGTAAAAATTGCCATGCAACCGGAAATAGAGGATTTTCATATGCCCGATCCGGGAGTGGCACATAACCTGGTTATTGTTAAAATAAGCAAGAGATTTCCCGGCCAGGGAATGAAAGTCGTAAACTCGCTCTTTGGAGCGGGGCAGATGATGTTCACGAAATACATTGTAGTTGTCAGCGGGAACGTCAATATAAGAAATTATAGGGAATTATGCCGGACTGTCTTTGAGAATACAGGCTTTGATACGGATGTTGTTTTCAGCCGGGGTCCTCTCGATGTTCTTGACCATGCATCAGACAGCCAGGCATTTGGCGGAAAAGCAGGAATAGATGCCACGGTTAAATTACCTGAAGAGAGAGCCGGACGTAATGATACAACAACAGAACCCTTTTCCGCCGGGCCTGCCGGGGAATATATTTCCGCCTGCCTTGTCGGAGATATCATTAAGGATACTGATTGCCGGCTGATGGAGGAAGATATTCCTGTGCTCATCCTTTCAGCCGATCTTTCCGGAGGTGATACTGCTATTGAGTGGATCTCCGGAACTTTAAAGAAGAATCGGATATCCGGGATGTTCAGGCTGGTTCTTGTTGTTGACAAAGCAGTTGATCCGCATGACTATTTCAGGGTTGCTTGGCAGGTACTGGGCAATTCCGATCCTTTGAGGGACCACAGGATGATTGATTCAGGATGCATGCTGATAGATGGTACAATAAAACTCTGTCGTAACGGCAGGCCTTTTCCCCGAAAATGGCCTAATACAGTATGCTCTTCAAAGGAGACAACCCTGAAGGTAGACCGGAAATGGGAATCTTTGGGATTGGGTGAATTCATTCCGTCTCCTTCTGATGAAAACAGAATATTATGCCGCGGAGACAAGGAGGAAATTACATGCGAATAATTCGGAAAGCAGTCACGATATAAGTTTGCTGATCTTTTCAAGAAGAACAGCTGAGGAATAAGGTTTGCATAAACAATCATCTATTCCTGCAGCAAGGCATTTCTCATGGTCATCAATCATGGCATTGGCTGTGATGGCAATTATCGGGATGTGTGAACCGGTACCTTTTTCAAACTCCCGTATCTTTTTAGCCGTGGTAATTCCATCCATAACAGGCATGCTTATGTCCATAAGGATAAGATCATATTCCGTGCTCTGTATCTTTTCAAGTGCATCGTTGCCGTTCAGCACCGTATCTATATTTTTTACCAGGGGTTTTAGAGTAAGAAGTGTTACCTTCTGGGTTATGAGATTATCCTCGGCAAGAAGTATGTTAAGGCTCTTCAGGTCCTTTCTGCTACCTTTTTTCTTCCTGACGACGGCATCCTCTGATTCCTGCACCGCTGGTTTCTGTTTCTGTTCAGAGGCAGGATATGAAAAGGGCAAATAAATATTTACCACTGAAGAATTATCGCCGAATTCCTGATTGTACGTGCCGTTGAATTTCCTTATCAGCTTTGAAGAAAGATGACCTGCAGTTTGCTCCTCATTCATGAACACAATATTCCTGTCGGTTTGAATCCTGATGTTAACGATCATTTTCCGGCCTTCATCTTTTTCCTTTTTCAGGTTTATTGCAACTCTTGTTACCATGTCTTCACCCTGATTCTCAATAGTATTGAAGAGATCAAGAATAATCTGCTTCAGTATCACCGGATCGCCTTCGCATTCGTATGCGCTGAAATCTTTCCTGTTGAGTATGAAATCAAGATTTGATTTCTCTTTCAGCTGGTAAAGCTCAATAGCATTCTGGATAGATGTCAGGATGTTGAACCTTATATTGTTTTTCGGTTTATAGCTTAAGCTGCCGGCACTTTCCACTGAAAGCTCATTGACGGTTGTGATCATATTTCCCGTAGATGCAAGGAAGGTTTCCATCAGTTCTTTCTGTTTCTTTTGCAGTCCTGAATCCATAAACATTTCCGAGATAGTTAACAGGGTATTCAGAGGTTCTCTTATCCTGTGTGAAAAATTTTTGATTATATTTTCTTTTTCTTTATTGGATACGGATGCCTCAATCAGGGACTCATCCAGAATGTCGATGAGGAGCATAGTTTTTCTTAGTATAAGGAGGAGGACAGCAGCTGAGATGATGACCAGGATTCCGGCAATCAGCCTGAGTTTTACAGATATCATTATCACAGACATTATCATGCAGATAAGTGCTGCCAAAGCATAATTTCCTATCTCTTTTCTTCTCATTTCCGGCGTTTTATCCGATAGCCTGAAATAAGGGCCGGAAGGAATTGTTTTGTTTTGTCGTTCTGTCATTTGGATTACATTTACTGCAGACATGTAAATTTATCAAAAATCATCTGAAAAATATACATTCCGGGTAATTATCAACCTTACAGGAAAAAAGGTTAAATTTGTCATTATGGTACAATTTTTGAGCTTGAGATATAAAACATACATCACCGTGAAAAGATATTTAGGAATTTTTTTATTGATGATTATGTCGGGTGGCTTTTCCCTGATTGCAGGAGGGCAGGAGCCTGAAGGTATGGTCAAGTACACACCTGATTTCAGGTTCACAGATGGCATTTATCTTGATTTTGAACAGGTGCGCACCAATAAGCCTATTCCCAAAGCCAAAATCCTTACTTCTACTGATTACAACGACAAGGAATTCTTTAAGAACCTTTTCGCAGGAGACAAAATTTATTATTATGATGCCCTTGGCATAAGGCAGGAAATTGAAAAAAATTCGGTATGGGGATTTGCAAGGAATGGCATATTGTATATACAGATACAGGGCAATTTCAACAGGATAACTTTCGTGGGAAACATCTGTCATTTTGTTGCTGATATCACTTCGTATGACAGCAGGTATTATTCTCCGTACGGTTACTACGATCCGTATTATTCACCTTATTACTCACCATATTATTATCCATATTATTACTCGCCATATTACAGCAATTACTATTCGCCATACGGCTCATATTATTCACCTTACAGGCATAATATTGCAAGGAATGAGTTGAAGCAGTATCTCATCGATTTTGAGAACGGCAAGATACTTGAGTACGACGTGAACAATGCTGAAATGCTGCTTATGAAGGACGGCGAGTTGTATGAAGAGTATATGAGGCTGCCCAGAAAGAAAAGGAAAGAGCTTATATTTGTCTATATTAGAAAGTTCAATGAAAAGAATCCGTTATACCTGCCTGCAGGCTAAACAAATGTTATGAAACCCACATGATTGAATTCAAACGCAAACATGCAATGAATACAATTTTCAAACATGTGGGTTCCATCATACCGCTAAAATCAAAATTATATTATGAAAAAAAGTATTACGACACTCATGCTTCTATGCCTGGTTGGCAATATTTTCTCGCAGGCACCTTTCCCTTCATCCGGTGATATAGAATTATTTCTGAAATCAAAAACGGGAATTGTACTCGAGAGTAAAACCTATTCCGTATATAATTCATATATCAAAAAAGCGGCTCAGGAGTACTGGAATATCACTCCATGGGAGTTTATCAGCACTGATGATTTTGAAGAAAAGAGGAAAGATCCTTCGTGGTCGTTTCTTGTACTTACTGAAACGAATTTTGACAGGGATAAATCAAAATCTTCCTTTAATTTTCTCAATCTTCTTCAGGGGAAAGATGTAAAGGACATCGGGGCTATGCCTGAGATATGCGCTATACCTCTTTCATCTGCCGATGAAGATGACATGGATTATGGATATAAACTCGGCGCGGTACTCTCGTTCATACAGAAGCATGCCCGCATGATTTCTGAGGAGCCCTCGCAGACAGGCAGGCGATATTTAAAATATTACAACAAGAATATTCCCCTTACTGCCAATAAAGTGGTTTTGGTTAAGCAGGAGGATCTTTCTCCGGCAATAGATTCGGAAGCCAAGATCAGCGCAATCTACAGGAACACGATCGAAATAGTCTCCGAAGAGTCAATTGTTGATGCAATAAAGTCTAAAGTTCCCGGTAAGCTGATTCTTCACGTGGTAAGCCCTGCAGGGGATGCCTCATCCGGGTATTGCTTTAAAATGCTGATAGGAACTGATGATGCTGATATGTATTACTATAATCAGCATATGATTGACAGAAACAATCCAAAAGGATTGTTGCCTTCTGACCTGAAGCGTTTATCGAGGTTCTGAACATGCAGCATTTTATAAAATGATGAGTCTTTTATAAAAACAACTATATGGACGGGATCAGGCAATTATCAGAAGCTGAAAGGAACTGGGCAATGCTTTGTCACCTTTCGGCATTTGCGGGTTTCTTTTTTCCATTCGGAGCAATTATCGGTCCGCTGATATGCTGGCTGTCACGAAAGGATGAATCGCAATGGGTTAATCAAAACGGCAGGAATTCACTTAATTTCCAGCTGTCCATGCTTCTGTATATGATCCTTGCTGCACCGCTCTGTATTATAATAGTAGGTATCCCTATCCTGATCTTTCTTATTCTGATGAAGATAATATGCATAATTATTGCAAGTGTCAAAGCTTCAAAGGGTGAGGATTTCAGATATCCTATCGCTATCCCGTTCATTCAGTGATCTTTCAGAAAGGTAGTCCCTTTGGGTTAGGGCTGTAATCAGCATATTGGTTTTTCTGTTGCCTTGTTTTAAGGCAATAGTGTGTTGTTTTGCCTTCAATCAGCTTTCAGCCTGAAGAATCGGTGTTCGGTCCTTCAACATGACAAATGCTCAGACTTTTTCCTTCTGCTATCCTTTTTATTACTTTATCTTTATACTTTTGTCTTTTATCTTTCATCTTTTGACAGTCTTATGATTCAAAAACCATCAATACCAAAAGGAACCCGCGACTTTTCACCTTATGAGATGGTCAGGAGGGATTTTATCATCGATACCATACGAAAGGTTTTCAGGCTATATGGATATCAGCCGATTGAAACGCCTGCAATGGAGAACCTCTCGACGCTTCTGGGTAAATATGGGGAAGAGGGAGACAGGCTCCTATTCAGGATACTCAATTCAGGCGACTTCCTCTCAGGACTGGATGAAAAGGATCTTGCAGGAATGGATCCTTCCAGAATTTCTTCACTGATATGCGGAAAGGGATTAAGATATGACCTGACGGTACCTTTTGCACGTTATGTTGTACAGCATCGTGACCAAATAATCTTCCCCTTCAAACGATACCAGATTCAACCGGTATGGCGTGCTGACCGGCCACAGAGAGGCAGGTACAGGGAATTCTTTCAGTGCGATGCCGATGTGATCGGAAGCGACTCACTTCTTAATGAATATGAGCTGATTCGGATAATTGACGATATAACCGGCAGGCTGGGAATAGCTGTAACCGTTAAGATAAATAACAGGAAGGTGCTTGCAGGCATTGCTGAATTTATCGGAGAGGCTGAAAAAATTACAGACATAACCACTGCCGTTGACAAGCTTGAGAAAATAGGGATTATAGGGGTAAATGAAGAACTTGTTGCAAGAGGTGTTTCTCATGAAGCAATCGCTAAGCTTCAGCCGATTATTGAGCTTGAAGGAGCTGTAGAAGAGAAACTTGGAAAGCTAGACATGATTCTTCAAGAATCTGCGGTCGGCAAAAAGGGATTGGATGAACTCCGGACGCTTTTTTCCTATATTCAGGCAGATAAGCCACGTTGTGAAATTGAAATGGACATAACTCTTGCAAGGGGGCTAAACTATTATACCGGAGCGATAATTGAGGTTAAGTCGAAAGACGTCAGCATAGGAAGTATTTGCGGAGGTGGCCGTTATGACAATCTCACAGGTGTTTTTGGCATGGATGGGATTTCAGGTGTCGGTATATCTTTTGGTGCTGACCGTATTTATGATGTAATGAACCAGCTTAACCTTTTTGAAGACCAGGTGCACGAATCACCCCAGATACTGATAGTGAATTTCGGGGAAGAAGAAGCAAAATATGCAATCGTGCTTAGAAATCGCCTGAATAAGATTAACATCAGCTGTGAATTGTATCCTGACAGCGTAAGACTTAAAAAGCAGATTGCATATGCAGATGCAAGAAATATCCCCTTTGTTGTAATGGCAGGTGATGAGGAGATAAAGAATAATGTGGTTACATTGAAAATAATGTCTACATCGGAGCAGAAGAAGATGCCTGAATCTGAGTTAATTGAATTCATGAAATCCGGGTCTTTTTCGGGGGACTGAATTCCGGCAGTTCCTAATAACATGTCCTGTCAAAAATATAGAACAGTCTTAAAGCTAGTTTGTTTTGGGATTGACGTTCATTCATCGGTTACCATGGGTATTTCGCTGACTTTGCCCTATCAAACCGGGAATTATAATAAATTTGTATCAGTTACAAAAAACTCAACCTGATGGCTCTACAGTGCGGAATCGTTGGCATTACGAATGTTGGTAAAACTACAATCTTCAATTGTATCGCCGGAACCAAAGTGGAAACAAGCGCTTCCGCTTTCAGCGCAACAAAATCCAATATTGCTGTTATACAGGTACCTGATCCAAGGCTTTATGAGCTTGAAAAGCATCAGGTAACCAATAAAATTGTTCACACCACAATGGAGATCGTTGATATACCGGGCCTGGCACGCGGATCAAACAAAGGAGAAGGTGTTGGCAACAGGTTTCTGGGGGATATTAGGAATACCGATGCACTTATTCATGTCCTGAGGTGTTTTGATGACGATTCTCTGCCCCATATTGATGGTTCCGTCGACCCGGTGAGAGATATGGAAACTGTAAGTTTTGAGCTTCAGGTAAAAGACCTTGAATCAGTGGAGAAGAAGCTTCAGCGTCTGGAAAAGCTTGCAAAATCGGGGGATAAGGATGCTAAAATCTCGATAGGGGTCTTGACCAGGTACAGGGATCATATTGGCAACTTTAACGATGCAAGGACACTTGAAGTCAGGGAGGAGGAAAGGAAGCACGTCGATGATCTGTTCCTTCTTACAATGAAACCTGTGATTTATGTATGTAATGTTGATGAGAAGTCAGCTGTAACAGGAAACAGGTATGTTGAACTGGTAACCGAATCCCTCAGGGAGAAGGATGCCGGTATATTGGTAATTGCCGGTTTGGTGGAAGCAGAAATAGCTGAGCTTGAGAACAGGGATGATCGTATTGCATTTCTTCAGGATGCAGGACTGAACGAACCGGGTGTAGATAAGATGATTAGGGCTGCCTATAAAATGCTTAACCTTCAGACATTCTTTACCGTGGGCCCAAAAGAGATTAGAGCCTGGACTATTAAGAAAGGGATGACTGCACCACAGGCTTCAGGTGTAATTCACAGCGACCTCGAAAGGGGTTTTATCAGGGCAGAGGTAATGAAATACAATGACTTCATGGCTCTTGGTTCGGAGCAGGCCTGCAGGGAAGCCGGCAAATTCTATATCGAAGGGAAGAACTATATTGTTCAGGATGGGGATATTCTTCATATACGTTTCAATGTTTAGCTTAAAAAATGATCAGTCTTCGGACAATAATATTCTTTTTTCTGGTTCTCTCCGGTTTCTCATGTTATGCCCAGAACAGTAACAAGGAGGACAGGCTGAAGGCATTGGTAAAGCAAAACGGCCAGGCAAATATTTCAATATTCTGGCCAGGGAAAGCTGCTGTCCGTGAACTCCCCGAAAACCTGTCACTCAGGTCAGTGAAAGACGGCAAACTATATCTGGTCATTACTCCCCGGAATATTGAACGGTTCCTTTCCCTTGGATATGATTATGAGATATATTACCCCGACTTATTAGGAAGCATCAGGAGTGCAGCAACCGTAAAAGATGTTATGCAATGGGATAGTTATCCTACCCTGCCGCAATACGATTCGATTATGCAATCTTTCGGCAGGGATTATCCGGATCTTTGCAGACTTGACACCATTGGAACGAGTATTAAGGGCAGGGTTATTTACGCTTTGAGGATCTCCGGACATGCAGGAGATGAAAGAAGTGTACCGCGGGTATTCCTTACCTCAACAATACATGGTGATGAAACAGGCGGGTTTATACTTATGCTCAGGCTGGCTGAATACCTGTTGATGAACGGAAGAACTGACCCACGGGTCAGTAATATTATTCAAAACCTTGAGGTTTGGATCAATCCCCTTGCAAACCCTGATGGCACATATAAATTCGGGGATGAGATTACTACACCTGTCAGGGATAATGCCAATGGGGTCGATCTTAACAGGGATTTTCCCGATGCTGAAACTCCGAAAACCATCTTCCAGAAAGAAACTGCGGATATGATAAAGTTTTTACGCAAACATGACTTTACTCTTTCAGCAAATTTCCATTCAGGAGCGGAGGTGGTTAATTATCCCTGGGATAGATGGGAGAGACATCATGCCGACAATGAATGGTTTTACCAGATCAGCAGAAAATATGCCGACACCGTTCACGCCTATTCCCGGCCGGGTTATATGGATGATTTTAATAATGGCATTACCAATGGATATGAATGGTATTCCATTAGGGGAGGCAGACAGGATTTCGTTACCTGGGAACTTCAGGGCAGGGAACTCACAATAGAACTTGACGATGATTATATCACCCCGGTTAATGAGCTTCATGACCTTTGGGAGTTTAACCGCCGTTCTCTCATAGGATTTCTTGAAAATGCCCTTTACGGGATCCATGGGATAACCCTCGACTCGGAAAACGGAGAAACTGTGCCTGCAATGATTTACATAAATGGGCATGACAGAGACAGTTCTCAAATATATTCTGATACTTTGTCGGGAAGATTCACGCGTATGCTCTCACCCGGGTTGTGGAACCTCACATTCTCAGCCGGAGGATATCGTGACACAACAATTCAGGATGTTATTGTTACTGATCTGGGAAGGACGGATATTGAAGTATACATGAAAAGGGAAATTAATCCGGAGGATAGCACTTATGGAAGTGTGCCGGTTATTTATCCCAATCCATCCAGATCGTCGGTCAATGTACTGCTACCGTCAAAAATGGCCGGAAAAGTAAACATCAGGATTATGAGTCACTCCGGGATAAAAATAGCTGATTTTGAAAGGCATGTTGCCGGGAATCGTCCATTTGTTCTTGAGACTGGTAGTCTCAGTGCCGGAGTTTACATAGTTGTTTTCACCAATACCGCGACCAGACTTTCCCTTTCAGGCCGGTTTGTAAAGTCAGGGAATGATTGATCCTTAACCTTGATTTCCCAACTGTTTGTTTCTCTAATTAAAAAAATTACTTTTGAAACTTGTTTTCGGGTATGATGAAGGATCAAATCATCTTTAAGCCCGGTATCAGATAAGTAAGAAGAGAGAGATGCATATGAAGAAACTGATTGTGATATTTTTGGTTATTAATTTTTTCCTAAGACTTTCAGGCCAGGAAGCTTATCTTCCGCCTGACAAACCAAAACTGGTGATTGGCATTGTGGTTGAACAGCTGAAGTTTGATCAGGTAGAAAAATTCAGGGACCGGTTTTCCGGGAATGGGATAAAGAAACTTATCAGTGAGGGAACATATTTCAGGAATGCATCATACGAGTTCATGCTTACTCAGTCAGCACCTTCCCATTCAACCATTGCTACAGGAACAGAACCTTCATATCATGGGATTACATCTGACAACTGGTATGTTCCGTTAAGGGATGAACTGGTATATTGTTCAAAGGATATCTCAGTGAATCCGGTTGGAGGCAGTTATGAAGCTGGCTTACATTCACCGGTAAATCTTCAGGTATCAACATTCGCAGACGAACTGAAAATGGCCACCAATAAAAGCGCCAGGGTTTTTGCTGTGGGCTTGAAGGAACACCCGGCTATTTTCTCTGCAGGGCATTCGGCTGATGGTGTCTATTGGTTTGACAATACATCCGGAACGTTTATGACATGTACCTATTACATGGATGCTCTTCCTTCATGGGTAAATGACTTCAACGCCATGAACTATTCGGAAGCATACCTGAATTCAGTCTGGAATCTCCTTCTTTCTCCGCAGGATTATTATGATTGTCTGCCAGATACAAGCAGCATCGAAACAGGATTTGGCGGCAGGAATAGTTTCCCCTATGATCTCAAGAAAATTTCTCAGCAGTATAAGAAAGGCTCCATGCGTGACTTTTCTCTGTTGAGGGAGACTCCGTTCGGCAATAGCCTTACAACGGATTTTGCTTTGAAACTCATTGAAAATGAGAGACTGGGACAGGATGATATTACCGATTTCCTTTCGATATGCTATTCGGCAACGGATTATATCGGTCATAGGTTTGGCCCTTCGTCAGTGGAAGCAGGTGATGCAATTCTCCGCCTTGATAAGGATATTGAAAAACTTATAAAGTATATCAATGAGAACCTGGGCAAGAGGAATGTTCTGATCTATTTCACGGCGGCGCATGGTGTTTCAGAAGTTCCCGGTGTACTGGAAAGTTATCGGATTCCTGCAGGCTATTTCAGGCAGAATCAGGCTTTGCAGCTTCTCAGAAGCTATCTTAATGCTGTATACGGTGAAGGAAACTGGGTAAAGGGCTATTCTGAGAAGCAGATATTCCTGAATCGTACGCTGATTGAAGATGCGCGCATTCCTCTTGAGGAGGTTCAGAAGAAAGCTGCACGCTTCCTGATTCAGTTTACAGGCGTGGCATCAGCATATCCTTACCAGGCTTTTTATGCAAATGATTTCGGGAATGGCCATCTGAGGAAGATCGTGAACAACTTTAGTCCACAGAGGTCGGGAGATATTATTGTCACTCTCCATCCTGGTTGGGTTGAAAATGAAGGCACCGTGCTGACCGACCATAATTCACCCTATGAATACGACTCGCATGTTTCACTGATATGGTATGGATGGACTGTGAACCGGGCTACAGTAACGAGGAATGTTAACATGACCGATATTGCAGTGACGCTTTCCGAGCTGTGCAAAGTGCCATATCCGAATGCATCTACAGGTCATCCTCTTACAGAACTGTTAAGGTGAGTTCTTTCGGAAATCATCTCTTACCTTACAGGCTTCCTTAAGAAAATCCGGATGTTTTTCGCAGGCATTACCGATGATCACCAGATTTGCTCCTGCAGAAAAAGACTCTGAGACCTCACTGGCTTTTCTCATGCCTCCTCCCACGGCAAGCGGAATGGAGATATTTTTCTTTACTGCCTGTATTACAGTGGGAGGAACCGGATTCCTGGCACCGCTACCTGCTTCAAGGTAGATTATACTCAATCCAAGCATTTCTCCTGCAAGTGCAGTAGCAACAATAATTTCAGGTTTGTCGGAAGGTATTGCTTCTGTCTGGCTGATATACTCAACAGAGGTTTTCGTGCCGCAACCTACCAGTATATATCCGGCCGGGACCAGTTTCTCCTTTATATCAATCAGGTATGGTGCAGCTATGACATGGTTGCCAATAAGAAGTTCAGGATTTCTCCCCGAGATAAGGGACAGCAGCAGTATTATATCAGCTTCACGGCTTAATTGCAGGAGATTGCCGGGAAAAAGGACCACAGGTATACTGCAGATCATCTTCACGGAATGGATCAGTTTATCTACGCTGTTGAAAGTAAGGCTGCCTCCGGCAAAAATGTAATCAGTTTTGCTCTCCTCAGCTGTTTTCAGTATGTTTTTCAGAGAGGCCTCACTTGTTTTGTCGGGATCAAGAAGAAGAGCAATGCTTTTCTTTCCCGGAAACGCATTCTTTTTCATAATTCTTTTTTGTCCACACAATTGCGTAGTTGTCGTATCGGGCATAGTATAATGTAAAAGAGTCATTGATTTTTCGGGTACTCACCCTTCCATTTATCTCACCTGAATCTTTGACCTCGAAAGGTTCAATGATGATATCGTTTCTTATTCTTATACCCTCCTTGTCACATATTTTGTAAAGGGCTTCCTTTGCACACCAGTGTAGGTACATATGGTACCTGCTTTTATCAGTGTCTTTCGTGATCTTCTCTTTTCTGTTGAGAAATTTGAAGGCGATGGCTTCTATATTTGATCCCATATATTCGAGATCTATTCCCACTTTCTCATTGGTACTCAGTAAAATGGCAGTTAGTTTGTTTGAGTGTGAGATGCTGATGAATCTTGAGCCATCTTTGAGGAAAGGTTTGTTGTTTTTATTGTAGACTATTTTTGCATCTTTCCCCACCAGTTCTGCAAGAAGTGCCCTTACGCTTAAAAACTCAAGTTTTCTGGAAGTGCTGGCAAACTCCCTGTATTTTTTCCTGTCGTCGCGATCCATATCGACAAAGCTCATAAGAGTCTTTATATCCTCTTCAATTTTCCAGACACCGAGAATAGTTGATTCGTTAAGGTAATGTTTTGTAATGCAGCCCATTATACACTGATAAGTTAATCTGCTTTCCACTTCAGGGTTTCGATCATATGTACGATGTCTTTTCTTAGAAACTCAACCACCGTTGCAAGTGAATCGGCGTTTGGTTCGACATTAAAATACAACGATCCCCTGAGATAATGCTTAAGGCTGTCAGTTACATAGAACTGCACAGCTGATGCGGTATTTCCTTTCAGGTCATAAAGGATACCGTATACATTGCTTGAACTGTTGGAGATTATTTCTTCATTGATGGCATCGGCTTTGGAAATATGATTTTTTACATTCATTGTGTAAGTCTGCTCTATAAGACTTGGCAGGTCGTTTTTGACTTCTTTGTAGGTGAGGTATATTTTGGCTTTGAAGTCGGGTAATTCTATGTTATACCATCCTTGCTCCCCGGTGCTGCCATCTCCCGGGGTAAGCTTTCCGTACAGAGGATATTCTGTAAGAAACGGGATTTTATGACCGATGGGATTACTCTCAGTTGAAATATATTCCTTTGCCGGGAAGTCGATTCTGAAATATCCTCTGGGTCTTGGGACGGGTACATCCCTGCACCCTGACAGTGTCAGAAGCAGTATCATGACTGCCATCAGCTTATTCATCTTTTTTATTATCCTCAACAGGCTCATTTTCAATATCCACTCTTATTTCCTTTATCCTTCTCTTATCGGCTGATTCAATTGTAAAGTTGAAATTCCCGAATCTGATGCTCTGTCCCTTCTGAGGTATTTCGCCTGTCATCTCCAGTATAAGGCCGGCAAGAGTTTCTGATTCTCCCCGAACATCCTCAAAAGTGTCATCAGGTATATCGATTATTTTAAACAGATCGTTGAGCAGAATCTTTCCTTCGAAAATATACCTGTTGTCATCTAACTTTCTGAAAAGATCTTCGTCTTCATCACTTTCATCAGTGATCTCGCCAACAATTTCTTCAAGGATATCTTCAAGGGTTAATATTCCTGATGTTCCGCCATATTCATCAACCACGATAGCCATGTGTATCTTTTTGATCTGAAAATCTTTAAGCAGTTCGTTGATCTTTTTTGTTTCGGGTACAAAGTGAGGGGGTCTTATCAGGGATTGCCATTTGAAATTGTCAGGACTGTCTGTATAGGGGAGTATATCCTTTGCATACAGGATTCCTTTTATGGAATCGAATGTTCCTGAATAAACAGGAATCCTTGAGAACCCTGATTCGATTATTAATGATTTGACTTTATTGAAACCCAGTTTTATGTCGAGGGAAGTAACATCTATTCTTGGGCACATTATTTCGCTGACATTTATATTGCCAAAGTTCACAATGCCCTTAAGAATCTTTTCATCCTCATTTATGTCGTCTGAAGCCAGTTCCAGAGCTTCAGAAAGGTCATCCATGCTGATATTTGATCTTTTAATGCCTGTTCGCTTCTTTACAAATGATGTTGATAACACAAGCATTGATGAAATGGGCCTGAACATTTTTTCGAGGGCGACAAGGGGTGAAGCCATGAAAAGGACCATCTTCATCTGGTTCTTTGATGCATAGACCTTTGGCATTATTTCGCCGAAGAGCAAAAGCAGGAAGGTGATGCCAATTGCCTCGACAATGAATCCCAGTACTGGGCTTGAACTGAAGTCGAACAATCTTGCACTGAGGAATGCTGCAAGGAGGACGAAGGCAATATTTACTGTATTATTTGATATAAGTATTGTAGAGAGGAGTCTCTCCGGCATGTTATACATCTTCAAGGCATTTTTAGCCTTCTGGCTCTTTTTATTCCTGAGTTTTTCCAGGTCTTCAGGCTTGAGTGAGAAAAATGCCACTTCAGAAGCCGATATCAATGCTGAGGCACAAAGCAACAACATCAGGACAATAATTCCCGTAATAATTTTATAATCAGGAGTAAAAGCTGCATAAACAGCAGGAAGTGATATCAGGTGGTATAGGATTCCTGGTTCCAATCTTTTTGATTTTAATATACCCTACTTAAAATGGGAGGTCATAATCGGCACTTAAAGGGTCAGATACCGTTGGCTCATTGACCTCAGGTGGTTCAGGTTCCTGTTCTTTGAATGTGTTTCTTGTTTCGCCGGGGCTTGACGGGCTCTGCTTCCTGTCGAGTACCATAATGGTATCAGCCAGTATCTCTGTAATATATCTGTTGGCACCCTCCTTATCCACGTATGATCTTGTTCTTATTTTTCCAACAACATATACCTGCGCACCTTTTTTCACTGTCTTTTCAGCAACTTCTGCCATAGCCCTCCAAAGAACAATGTTGTGCCATTCTGTTGTGGTGATCGACTCTCCCTGCTGGTTAGTATAAGATTCACTTGTTGCAAGCGGAAATGTTGCTTTTGCAACACCCTTGTCAAAATATCTTATAACCGGGTCTTTCCCGACATTGCCTACTAATATTACCTTGTTGACCGACATGTGATTAAAATTAACTTGAAACTATTTGATGATTGTAAAGTTAAGAAAAAAACTGCCCCATGCAACCTGGTGGAGCACAAATAGGCAGATGTGCAGATAATCAGTGTGTTATGAGATGTCTCGGAATTCAGTTTGACAGAATGGTTAATATGGCATTCATGCAGGGGGTGAAAGCTGTTTTCTATTTCATTGTAATTTAGGCAATAATAAAATTCAAGAGGGAAAAATTATTATGTAAGTGTTTCTTTTTAAATAAATAATATTTTTATATTTGCAGGGTTGAAAAAAATGAATACTCAAAATAATATGTTGAATTTTAAACATCGCAAGAAATGACTAAAGCAGACATCGTTAATGAAATTGCCAAGAACACTGGTATTGAGAAGGTTACAGTTCAGAAAACTGTTGAAGCCTTTATGGACACCGTTAAAAATTCAATGGTTGCCGGTAATAATGTATACCTCAGAGGGTTCGGAAGCTTTATAGTTAAGAAAAGAGCTAAAAAAACTGCCAGGAACATATCAAAGAATACAACCATTATCATTCCTTCACACTACATTCCGGCATTCAAACCAGCCAAGTCATTCATTAATAAGGTTAAAACGCACGTTAAGAAGTAATTGTCCATGCCAAGCGGAAAGAAAAGAAAAAGACATAAGATGGCTACTCACAAACGTAAAAAGCGTTTGAGAAAGAACAGACACAAGAAGAAATAGTTTTCCTTTTTGATCATTGAGTGGTCCCAATCTGAATACAGTAAACCTAAAGGTCTGTTGATCTTTAGGTTTACTGTATTAGAACATGGATATTATCGGGCAGATTGTAATCAGATTGAAGTGGTAAGGTGATAAGCAAGGATTTAATAATTGACTCAGGGAGCACAGAAGTATCTATCGCTCTGCTGGAAGATAAACAGCTGGTTGAGTTCAATAAGGAGAAGCGGGAAGTCAAATTTTCTGTTGGGGACATATACCTGGGCAAAGTAAAAAAAATTATGCCCGGTCTGAATGCTGCTTTTGTGAATGTAGGATATGAAAGGGATGCATTTCTCCATTATCTCGATCTCGGTGCTCAGTTCCGCTCACTTCATAAATTCTATTTAACTGTTTTGCAGCGACAAGGCAGGATAATCCCCATGCACAAATTCAAGCTGGAACAGGATCTGGACAAAGATGGAAAGATAAAGGATGTATTGACACCGGGGCAGACTGTTCTTGTTCAGATAACAAAGGAACCGATTTCCACAAAGGGGCCGAGACTTGCATCTGAGATTTCCCTTGCCGGAAGAAATCTTGTTCTGATACCTTTCTCAGACAAAGTTTCAATATCTTCCAAAATTGATAGCCAGGAAGAAAAAACCAGGCTGAAAACTCTGATTCATAGCATAAAGCCAAAAAACTACGGTGTTATTGTACGAACTGCTGCTGAAGGGAAAAAGGTAGCAGTGCTTGATGCCGAACTCAGGGAACTGGTCAGAAGATGGGAGCTTGCTTTTTCTTCAGTCAGGAAGGAAATAAAGGCGCCCAAGCTGTTCATTGGTGAGATGAACAGAACCACTACAATTATCCGGGATATGCTTAATGTATCATTTAACAGCATCAATGTCAACGATACTGATATTGCTGATGATATAAGAAGATATATCAGGGAAATTGCTCCGGAAAAGGAAAACATTGTAAAAGCGTATAAAGGTACTTTACCGATTTTTGACCACTTCGGAATAAATAAGCAGATTAAGGCTCTGTTTGGTAAAACAGTCTCTTTTAAACATGGCGCTTACCTTATTATAGAACATACTGAAGCTTTACATGTTATAGATGTCAACAGCGGAAACAGATCCAGGTCGGGAAATGACCAGGAAACAAATGCCCTTGAGGTAAATATTGAAGCCGCCAGGGAAATAGCCCGACAATTGAGGCTAAGGGATATGGGAGGTATTATTGTGGTCGATTTCATCGATATGCAGTC
Organism: Bacteroidales bacterium; assembly: GCA_040769065.1. Taxonomy (GTDB): domain Bacteria; phylum Bacteroidota; class Bacteroidia; order Bacteroidales; family VadinHA17; genus LD21. Next base: position 1,539,021 of record JAXGLU010000001.1, on the reverse strand, counting down.
TTCTGAAAATAAACAGATTCTGTTCGAAAGAATGAAGGAGATCATGGCTAACGACAGGACCAAGCATAATATCCTGCCTCTGTCAAAATTCGGGATTATGCAGATCACAAGACAGAGAGTGAGACCTGAGATGCATATTGAGACCAACGAAAAATGTCCATCCTGCCAGGGAACGGGTCAGACGCGTCCAACAATCCTGTTTACAGATGATCTTGAAAAAACTCTTTTTTTCATTGTTGATAAGATCAAGACCAGGAAGATCTATCTCAATGTCCATCCTTTCGTAGCATCTTTCATGAAAAGGGGGCTGATACCACTGTCGCTGAAATGGTCCCTGAAATATCGCATATGGTTAAAGGTTCAACCGGTGACTTCATACCATATGCTCGAATACCATTTTGTTGATGCTGAAGGTAATGAGATTGACCTGGCATAAACATATGCGGGATAGCTGAACAATTTTGTCCATTTTCAGGTTATCAGCAGCAGTATTTGATCTTTGATTCCAAACCGATGTAAAATAAATCCTGCCATGATACGAAAACTGACCATAGCCGTTTTTCTCACGATGTTGGCTGTTTATGTTCATTCCCAGATATATGATCCTGTTACATGGAGTTTTGATTACGAGAAGAAGGATGGAGAAAGTTATGAGCTGATTTTTACAGCCTTAATTGAAAAAGGTTCACATATCTATTCAATGGATGTACCGGAGGGAGGTCCCATACCAACTACATTCACGTTTGATACCCTCCCTGACTATATACTTGAAGGTAACGTGGTTGAAGTTACTGCTCCTGAGGAGTTATTTGATGAAGCATTTGGCTTCAGGATTAAATCGTTCAGTAACAAGGCTGAATTCAGGCAGAAGGTCAGATCAACGGCTACTTCATTTTCCGTAAGCGGAATGGTGAACTTTATGTCGTGCAATAATGTAACCTGTTCTCCTCCAAAAGATGTTGAGTTCATAATTACTGTCGGCACTCCGGTTTCTGTAGCTTCTCCCCCTGAACAACTTAACCAGACATCCGGTGTTGAATTGACTGCACCCAAAAGCGGATTGCTAAAATTCTTTATTATTTCCTTGCTTGCCGGCTTTGCCGGGATACTTACCCCATGTGTATTTCCTATGATACCAATGACAGTCGCCTTTTTTTCCCAGGGGTCGGATAACAGAAGCAAGTCAGTTTTTAAAGCAGTAATTTTCGGGATCTCAATTGTCTTGATATACACCGCTCTCGGGCTTGTTATTTCATTAACAAGTGCAGGAGCTGGATTTGCAAATACCTTAAGCACTCACTGGATACCAAACCTGGTATTCTTTGTTTTGTTTCTGATTTTTGCCATTTCATTCTTCGGGGCATTTGAAATTGTATTGCCCAGCAGTTGGGTTACCAGGGCTGATTCAAGAGTGGATAGGGGAGGTGTCGCTGCCTCATTTTTTATGGGTTTGACAACCGTGATTGTATCCTTTTCATGCACAGGCCCTATAATAGGAGTTTTGCTCGTTGAAGCAGCAACCGGTGATACTTTGAGGCCTACAATCGGAATGCTTGGATTTGGCCTCGCCTTTGCCCTTCCCTTTACGATATTTGCACTTTTCCCATCTATAATAAGCAGGTTACCCAAATCGGGAGGATGGCTCAATTCAGTAAAAGTGGTATTGGGATTTATCATGCTTGCCTTCAGTATGAAATTCCTTATGACGATAGACAGCGTATATTCTTTCAAATTACTATCAAGAGACATATTCCTGTCAATATGGATCGTAATATTTACATTGCTTGGATTGTATCTGCTGGGTAAAATCAGGTTTTCTCATGACAGTGAGCTGCCTTACATTGGTACTTTAAGGTTATTCCTTGTAATAGCCGTCTTTACTTTTGTTTTGTACCTTGTTCCGGGGCTGTTTGGAGCCCCTTTGAAAGGCTTGTCTGCAATGCTTCCTTCGCCAGAGACCTCTAAATTCAACCTGGTTAAGGTAATCGAGGAAGGTAAACCGGTTGAACAGTTATCATTATATCCTGACTTCACAAGCCAACTCTGTTCTGCTCCGAAGTATGATGAAATTTTTGATATGCCTTTGGGGCTGAAGGGGTATTATGAATACAGGCAGGGACTGGCCTGCGCCAGAGAAGTGGAGAAGCCAGTACTTCTTGATTTCAAGGGACATGCCTGCGCCAACTGCAAAATGATGGAAGCTAAAGTCTGGTCAGATCCGGGAGTCCTTCAACGACTCAAAGAGGACTTTGTGATCGTTGCCCTCTATGTTGACAACAGGACCCAGCTACCGGAAGAAGAGTGGATTACATCATCAGTTGATGGTAAAATCAAGAAGACTATAGGTAAAATAAACGAAGACCTGGAAATATCGAAATTCAAAACAAATGCCTTGCCGTTGTATGTTATCACAGATCACGATGGGAATCCCCTGAACACACCAATGACCACAAACCTTGATCCTTCAGCATTTGCCAGGTGGCTCGATGAAGGCAAGGAACTCTTCTATTTGAGGTAAAAAGAGCATAAAGGCCTTGAAAACTATTTCTTGCTTAAAGATGATAATTATGTTACTTTTGGTCGTATAAGTTATTGATGGCAAGATTGCCGGAATTATTTTATTTATTTCAATGAATTTGAATATTATTAGGAAAATCACAGATATTTAAAACCGTTTGATATTATAAAGAAGCTTTTATTGTCGAAAAGCAATTTTTTCATTCTTTTCATGGTTGCCCCTGGCTGAAACGTCAGGGGCTTTCTTTGTTAAATAGTGTTAAAAATGCGATAATCAGAGAAATGGGGATTCATTATTAATTATCTTGGTGGTTAATAACTACTTAATTAGCTATGAATAAAATTGCGGGTTTTGTGCTTTTCCTGGTCATCCTCCTTCATAGTAGTTGCAGGATCAGTGAAGACCGGCTTGCAACCAGGGCTGACAAGATACACAGGAAAATATTAACAATTGACTCTCATTGCGACACTCCTCTTAATATGATAAGGAATGATTACGATCTTGGTGTTCGCAATGATAATGGATGTGTTGATTTTCCCAGGATGAAGGAAGGAGGGCTGGATGCTGAATTCTTTGTGGTATTCATCGGCCAGGGACCAAGAAATGATTCAGCCTTTTCATCTGTTAACATGAGGGCTGATGAGATATTCAGAACTATCAGGGCAAATATTGAGAAAAACAGCAATATTTCCGGATTGGCTTGTTCTCCCGATGAAGCATACAGGCTGAAGAATGAAGGAAAAAGAGCGGCTTTTATTGGTCTGGAAAATGGATATGCAATAGGATTGGACCGAACCAGGCTGAAGCATTATTATGACCTTGGTGCCAGGTATATGACCCTTTGCCATTCCATGAACAATGATATTTGTGATTCATCAACCGATTGCGCAGGGCCAGAGCATGACGGCCTTTCTTCTTTTGGACTCCAGGTCGTTGAGGAAATGAATCGTCTTGGAATGATTATAGATGTATCACATATTTCTGACAACGCATTCTATGATGTTATACATGAATCAAAAGCACCTGTCATAGCATCCCATTCTTCATGCCGGGCATTATGCGAGCATCCAAGGAACTGTACCGACGACATGCTTCTTGCCCTTAAGGAAAATGGAGGCGTTATTCAGATATGCATTGTAAGTGAGTATTTGAAAACTCCCGTGCCAAATCCCGAGCTTGAATCAAAAATCAATGATCTGACAACCAGGTGGGGTAATCCGGACACTCTGAATCCTGAGGACAGAAAAAAATTCCGGACAGAATTCCAGGAAATCAAAGAAACATATACAAGACTGGCAACAGTAAGTGATGTTGTTGACCACATCGATCATGTTGTTCAGGTATCAGGCATTGACCATGTTGGTATAGGCACTGATTTTGACGGCGGAGGCAGGGTTGAAGGCTGCGTTGATGTTTCACAGATGAAAAATATCACTATAGAGTTACTGCGCCGGGGTTATTCACGGTCTGATATAGCCAAAATATGGGGAGGCAATCTTATAAGGGTATTTAATGAAGTTCAGAAAATCAAGGATTCCTGACCCGGGAATATTTCAGCATCTTCAGCATCCATGTTGGCAGGGGTTTATAAGCAGATTTTTTCTTAAGATCAAGGTACCAGTTAAGCTTTTTCAGGATAGCCATCTTATGGGTTTCAACGAACTCAATCAAAGTACCATCGGGATCTTCAATGTATGCAAAGTGACCTGCCGCTTCCCCCATGTCAAAGCTGTTGCCCATATGGCTTGCCTTGCTGTCGACGGTAAAAGGATGCCCTTTGCTTCCGGCGAATTCCCTCAACTTTTCCATCCCCTTAATATCAAAGCAAAGATGAATGAAGCCGGGATCACCCCAGAAACGCTCATGGTATATTTTTTTGCCCGGTTTATCCACAGAACATATCAGTTCAATTTCGCTTTGCCCGAATATCTTTATGAAATGGCCTGAAAAAGGTTTTGAACATCTTAGAAGCACACGCCGCATTTTATTACCACCTCCCGGAATTGCTGACAGATCGGGGAAGACATGAGTTAGATCATATACAACTATGTCATAGCCAAGAATATCCGAATAAACTTTTCTTGCCCTGTCAATATCTGAAACACCAATTACAGCACCATATGCGCCTCCTGACACTTTATTTTCATCCAGGAACCAGTTGTTGCCTTCAACAATCTGGAAGATATTGTCATATGGATCTTTCAGGAAGAAGGTTCTATTACCTGCAGGATCGGCGACTGGTTCTCCCAGTATAACAGCTGATTTTCCCTTATAGAATGAGAAGGCGTCAGAAATGTTTTTAACTTTTATTTTGCAGGCAAGGATACCCAGGTCTCCCAGTCTTATCTGTTCCCTGATATCTTCGGGTTCCCTGCCTTTATATTGCCAGATTTCAAATCCTCCTCCGCTCTGAAGGTTCAGGGCAAGCACCGCATGTCTGCTTCTTGGCTTGCCTCCGGTATATGGAAGCATTAATTTTGCTTCTGCTTCATCTTCAAATATCCGGCAATCCATTCCGAACATATCGATATACCAATTCCATGCTTCCCTGAGGTTGCTGACACCTATCCCAATCTGCTGGATACCTCCTATTTCATATCCTTTCATGAAAACAATTTTTATGTTGATTTTATGCGATCTGCGATTCTGAAGAATAGCCATGGGCATATTCTTCTGATATACAATAATGATAATTCGGTTCCTCCGACAAGGATCTCCCTTTTGTTTTTAATAATTCCCCTCGCAATTATTTTAGCGGCCTTTTCAGGGGAGATTCCTCCTGCCTGGCCATCGTCAAGTTTTCCATGTTCATTGCCTCTGGCGTCAAGTGCGTGGAAGGATATATTTGTTCTTACTCTGCCCGGAATAATTACTGAGGCGCGTATGTTGTATTTTTTATTCTCAAGATAGAGAGTTTCAAAGAACCCATGCAGAGCTTGTTTTGATGCTGAGTATGAAGCACGGAGAGGGAAGCCGAAGCGTCCGGAAATGCTGCTTGTTGCAAGGACGTGTCCGGATTTCCTCCTTATCATGTATGGCAAGACAGCCTTAGTGAGAGTTATAGTTCCGAAATAATTGATCTCTAATATTTTCCTGTCAAGCCATAAGGGAGTTTCTTCAATTGTAGCTCTCTGGCTTATACCTCCGATGTTTATAAGGTAATCTGGGGCTCCGAATTGTTCAAGGATTTTGCCGGCAGTTTTTTCAATGTCAGGGGTGTCTGAAAGATCAAATGGTGCACAGGTTATCATTCCGGATGATTCACCGCATGATTCTTTCATTTTTGACAGGCCTTCAGGGTCATTGGAAGATGCGATTACAACCGCACCTCTCTTTACCAGTTCTTTCACAAGCGCTTCTCCTATACCTGAAGACGCTCCTGTAACCCATGCTGTTTTTCCTTTGAATGTTTTTCCCCAAGTCATTGTTCCAACTGAGTAATAAGGCCGGTCAATTCATCGTAACTCTTTCTGAGGCTGATGAAGTCCCGGTTTTTATTTTTAATATATTTCCTAATCCTGAATCCTCCAATGATTCTTTTAATCAGTATTATATAATTCCATGCGAAAATGCCTGCCAGGGGAATCATTAGCGAAATCAGAAGAGCCAGCCACCATGGTCTGATGATTAGCAGCGCAATAATTAGGTATAGTGGAAGCAGTATTAGTGCAAGTCCGAAGGAGTATCCGAATTTCAGGGAGCCGTGGAACTGGTGATCTTTGATCTTTCTGATCTGCAGTTCAGGGATCTTGAGAAAAGTGAGGGTGAAGATGTTCCCGAAAACGTAAAGTGGGAAACTGATAATCAGCGACAAGATACCCGCCAATAAAAATCCCAGAGGATGATTTTTCTTCTCGAGGAGCCTGTATGAGGTATGCAGCCTGGCGCTTTTTTTCTTTACATCAAGGCTCAGGGAGCAGATCTTATCGTATAGATTGGGGTTGGATTCCCTTATGCTGTTAAGCCTGGCTATCAGTTTTCTGTCTCTGAACAATTTCGGATTTTTAATATCGTCGCTATACCGGCCATTTATAATATTTCTAAGTTCATCGATTGCCTCATAGTCCTTTTCTGACTCAATGTGCACCATAACGTTTTTCATTTCAGCTGAGAGGCGGTTTTTGAGTTCGTTAAGGGCTTTTTCCTGGTTTGTCCGGTATAGGTCATGATAATCAGAAACTTCTATCATTTTTCCGTATACCACAGTTAAAACCTGTCTGAACCGGCTGTAGTTGGTATATTCTAATCCTACAGGTATGATCTTGATATTCAGATTAAAATCCATAGCTTCTTCAGCCTGGAAAGCAACCCTGCATATACCTTTCTTAAGTTGACGGAGTCTTCTGAAACCTGCATGATCACCTTCAGGAAGGATAACAAGTCCATTTTTATTTCTGATGACATCTATGGTTTTCCTGAATATTTCATCGTTGGCTTTCAGATTGCTAAAACCGTCCCTTATTCTGTAAACGGGCAATATTTTAAGGAAATACAGCAAAGAAGCAATGAATTTATTTTTAAATATGTCAGCTCTTGCAAGAAAAACCGGTTGTCCTTTCATGGTAAAGAGTACCGCAAGAGCATCGAGTAATGCATTCTGATGATTTGGAGCCAGGATGAGGTGGCAGTCGGGCCTGACATTCTCTCTGCCAACGACAATTATTTTGCGGTAGAAGATCTTGTCATGCCAGAAGCCTGATATTTTTTTCAGCAAAGAATAAAGCGCTGAGTATTTTTCTATGTTTTTTTTACCCATAAAGCAATTGATAAGCTGTCTCCGATCAGCTTAAATTCCTGAAATTATAGTTCAGCAAAATAATAAAAAGGTGTGGAGCAGGGGATATCATTCATATTTTAATTGCCTAATTTAAAATAAATAAGTCTTTTTACCACCCTTTACGGAAGGATGTTGTTATCTTTCAGTCTGTCAATAATGCGCCTGTCCTTTTTAGTAGGACGTCCGGATCCTTTTTTGCGGAAAATGAACACTCCTTCCTTGTTTAGCAGCAGTTTCTCCTTTTCCTCTGAGGGTGTAAGGTCTTCAATGTAATTTCCAACCTGGCTGGCACCTTTTCTGGTTTCCGGGAGCTCAATAACGCGGTAAGTGTATATTACCGGAAGCTTTTTCACGGAGAATACCTCTCCGGCAGATATGGTTCTGGAGGGTTTTACCGGGAGGTTTCCAATTAATATCCTGCCTTTTCTGCATTCCTCTGCAGCGATGCTTCTTGTTTTGAAAATTCTTACCGACCAGAGGAATTTATCAATTCTGACGGATGAATTACCGGTCATTCTGTAATATTAATCAGGACTTGCAGTCCCTGTATTTTTATCCGGAAGTGTTTTGCCGGCTTTGTTATATGCTGACATCGTTAATTCGACGCCGGCTGTAGCGAAGGATTCAATCATCCGGATCACCAGTGATATCCTGTTTTTCAGCAGTTCTTTTTCTTCCCTGTTCCATTTTCCCAGAACAAAATTGACCTGCCTTCCTCTACTGAAGCCGTTTCCTATTCCTATTCTTATTCTTGCATATTCATCGGTGCCGAGTACCTGGTTAATGTGTGCCAGTCCGTTATGACCACCATCACTGCCTTTTGCCCTCATCCTTATGCTTCCTATGGGAAGGGCTATATCATCAACTATAACAAGCATGTTTTCCAGAGGAATTTTTGCCTTGTTGATCCAGTATCTGACGGCATTGCCGCTTAGATTTACATAAGTTGAAGGCTTGAGGAGCAGGAATATGCAGTTTTTAAAGTGTATTTCACAGACTGATCCATAGCGTTTATCGGCAAAGGAAGCGCTGAACTTCTCTGCCATGGCGTCAAGTACGTCAAATCCGATATTGTGCCGGGTATCACTGTATTTTTCACCAATATTTCCCAGGCCAACTATCAGGTGTTTCATTGCGCCCGAATCTATTTTTATGCTAAACTTCTATCAGCTTTTTTCTTCAGAATGCGTATCTGCAGGAGTGGCTTCAGCTTCAGGTGTTTCAGCAGCAGCCTCCCCTTCTTCTTTCAACACAACACGTGAACTGGCAACAGTGACAATAGTAGTAATCTTAGGATCTGTTATTTCAATATTGGGGACGGAGATATCACTCACTTTTATTGAATGGTTTATTTTAACATTCGTGATATCAATGGGAATAAACTCCGGGATATCCTTAACATAACCCTTAACGTTCAGGTGTCTTCTTTTAATTCTCAGTTTGCCACCGGCTTTCACTCCGATTGAATCACCGGATATTTTGACCGGAAGGCTTATTTTTATTTTCTTGTCATCAGAGATCTCGAGGAAATCAGCATGTATGATCTTATCGGTTACAGGATGGAATTGTACATCCTTTACAATCAGATTATACTTCTTATCATCCAGGTTAAGATTTACCAGATGGGAATCGGGAGTATAAACAAGGTTAAGAAAACTGTTTTCGTGAGTATAAAAATGAACATTATCATTCTTCCCGTAAATGACACAGGGAACATTTCCAGCCATCCTTAGCTTTTTGGAGTTTTTCTTTCCCAGCTCTGTTCTTACCGATCCATTAATTTCAATAGTCTTCATTATTTGTAAGTTATTGTGCTACTAAGAGTTATCATACCGAAAACTCCCCATTACACGTTTGACAAAAAAAATCGGATTGCAAATATATTACAAACGAATCAGAAAACAAAATTGGTACTTATCGATTGGTTGTTGTTGACAGCCAGTATAGTGTTGGCGAAAATCTCGGCAATGGACAGTACTTTTATTTTCTCTGAGGTACGACTCAGTGGCAGGGAATCGGTCACAACCAGTTTCTCAATGGGAGAGTCATTAATTCTGTCAATGGCATTTCCCGACAATATTGGGTGAGTAGCGAATGCCCTTATGCTTCTTGCCCGTTTTTCCTTCATTTTCTGAGCAGCAAGTACAAGTGTTCCTGCTGTATCGACCATATCATCGATAATAACCACATTTCTATCTTCAACATCACCTATTATCGACATTTCCTCAACTACGTTGGGTTTTTTCCTAAGCTTGTAACAGAGGACCATTTCTGATTGGAGATGTCTTGAATAAGCATTGGCTCTTTTGGATCCACCCATGTCGGGAGCGGAAATTGTAAGGTTTTCAAGTTTGAGATTCTCAATATATGGTGCAAAGATAGCTGACCCGAACAGGTGGTCGACAGGTACATTAAAGAATCCCTGTATTTGATCAGCATGAAGATCCATGGTAATTATCCTGTCAACCCCGGCCGCGCCCAGAAGGTCTGCTGCCAGTTTTGATCCGATGGAGACTCTTGGCCTGTCCTTCCGGTCCTGCCGGGCAAAGCCAAAGTATGGGATGACTGCAATAACTTTATAGGCTGATGCCCTTTTTGCAGCATCAATCATAAGGAGAAGTTCAAGAAGGTTTTCTGCAGGCGGATTTGTTGACTGGACTATAAAGACCATATCCCCCCTTACCGATTCGTCAAAGCATGGTTGGAATTCTCCGTCATTGAACATTGTTACTGAACTTTTTCCCACTTCAATACCCAGGCTGTTAGCAATTTTTTGTGCCAGGCTCATGGAAGATCTGCATGAAAAAACTTTCAAAGGTGCTTTGCCGTACATTACCTTATGATTTAGTTGGTGTGATTATTGGAAATAATGATTACAAAAATATAAATTCAATATGATTTCAGACCCGGGTTGATAAATTGTTGATACAATCTTCAATGAAGTCAAGGATTTCATCCTTTCCTCGTTGGCTTACTGCCGATGTAATGAATGTCCGGGGGAGAGATTCCCATTCCTTCAGCATCACTGCATCGTATTCACCCAGAGATTTTTTCAGTGTATGCTCAGCTACCTTATCACTCTTGGTAAAGATTCTGACAAACGGAATCTGGTTAACTCCAAGGAATTTCATAAAGGTGAGATCTGACTTCTGAGGTTTGAGCCTTGAATCCAGAAGAACAAAAATGCACACAAGGTTTTCTCTTTTCAGGATATAGTCATTCATGGCAGCAAGCCATTCGTTACGCAGCTTTACAGGGGTTTTGGCATAACCGTAACCCGGAAGGTCTACAAGATACCAGCTTTCATTGATTAGAAAATGGTTAATGGTCTTTGTTTTTCCCGGGTTTCCCGATGTTTTGGCAAGCATCTTCCGTCCGGTCAGAACGTTTATAAGGGATGACTTACCTACGTTTGAACGGCCCATGAATCCAAATTCCGGCTTCCCGCCACCCGGACACTGTGCAAGGGAAGTACTGCTTTTTATAAATGAAGCCGTACGGATTATCATGATTTTAAGGTGCTTATCTGAGGTCGGCGTACGGAAGTCTAATTTCTTTGTGTGTAAGATATTTATTGCCGAAATCGGTGATAGTTTCCGCAATAAGCTCCAGCTTGTCTGACTGAGCTGAGCCTGTCTTTTTCATTTCCAGGGTTCCTTTCCCATCAAAGCTTTTTATTATTGCATATTTTGAAGTGTCAAATACACCATTTTCGAATTCACCCCGGTAAAATACAACTCTTTGTGATTTATTGCTCAGTTCAAGGGTAATTTTTATCTTTCCCGCTGACTTGTAATGGTCATCAATACTGACTAGTATTTCAGGATAGTCAGATATTTTCTTGCCGTCGTGTGTGTATTCTTCGAGAAAAGGTGTTCTTAAGCCTTTAACATACCCGATCCTGGCTTTCAGGCGCCCGTTTTTATAGTATTGCTGCTGGATTCCGTTTATAGTATCCTTATTATACGGTGTTGACCTGAACAATTGCCCGCTGGTGTAATACCATCTTGCCGAATCTTCCCTTAGCCCGTTCTCGTACCAGAAAGTCTGGTATAGCTGTCCCCCTTTGTAGAATGTTCGGGTTTCACCCTGCCGTATACCATTCTTGAAGCTTACTTCTTTTACCATGCGGTTGCCGCTGAAATACTGCTTTATTCCCGTGTAGCCAGTGTCCGGCACCTGGATAGTATCTTCGACTTTGGAAGCTTTGTTTTTTCCCGGGCTTTTGCCATTGCACCCGGTCAGTATCAGTATTGCAAGGAAAAGGATCGCGGAGTTCCTTAATAATTTCATGACATTCTATTTTATTTGATTCTGGTCAATGTATATCTCAAGAAGTGTTGTTTCCTTTTCAGGTTTAAGCGTTATTTCTCTTATTGAAGCCGGAATAAGGACTGTTTCTCCTTTTGTAACCATTTCAGAGCTGTTATTCCAGTTTATCACGAACCTTCCTTCCGTACAAATATAGATAACAAATGAGTCTGTCAGGTTATAGTCTTTTTCAATTATTTCATTAAACTTCAAAATGTTCGTATTGAAGTAAGCACATCTTACCAGGTTCAGTGTTTCATTATCTTCAGGTTCCAACCTTATTTTATTGGGACCGGCTGCCTTGAAATCTATTGCATCGAGAGCAAGATCTGTGTGCAGTTCTCTTGGGTTTCCGTCGAGGCCCACTCTTCCCCAGTCATAAATCCTGTATGTTATATCTGAAGTTTGTTGAATTTCCACCAGTACCAGCCCCGCGCCAATTGCATGTATTCTTCCGGCCGGAGTAAAGAATGCATCACCGGCGGCAGCCTTCTCAACATTGAGAAGATCAGGAAGGGTGCCATTGTTTAACGCTTCCAGGTATTTTTCACGGGTAACCGGTTCAGCAAAGCCGGTATATATTTTTGAATTGCTCTCACTTTTGAGAATATACCACATTTCAGTTTTTCCATAGGCGTGATGGCGTTTTCTGGAAAGGTCATCTCCGGGGTGAACCTGAATTGACAGTACATCTTTCGATTCTATGAACTTTATCAGGAGGGGAAATTCATTGCCAAACTTCTCGTAAACTGAATCACCGGTGATATCGCCCATATAAACCTCAATGATTTCCTCTATGTTGTTGCCTGCAAGGAAGCCATTGCTAACAACCGAAAGGTTGTCCGAAACGGCGGAAATTTCCCAGCTTTCTCCTATGTTTTTCAGGCCGTCATCGTTTTTCCCGTATATATCAGCAAGAGAATGACCGCCCCATATTTTCTCCTTGACAACAGGTTTGAACTTTAAAGGATATAATTCAGACATTGATATGGACTATTTATTAATTTTGGGAACATGTACTATACAAAAATATGAAAATATGCTGATAGTGGGAATAGCCGGAGGAACAGGTTCAGGAAAAACAACTGTGGTAAGGAAGGTGATGGAGAGGTTTCCCAATGAAGAGGTAGCGGTCATACCTCAGGATGCTTATTACAGGGATAACAGTCATATACCGCTTGAAGAAAGGCAAAAGATCAATTTTGATCATCCTGATTCTGTCGAATTCACACTGCTGATAGAGCATCTTAAGGAACTTAGTCAGGGCAGAAGTATTGAAATGCCGGTTTATTCTTATCTCACCTGCATAAGATCGCAGGAGACAATACCTGTGAAACCGGCCAGGGTTTTGCTGGTTGAGGGGATTCTAATACTTTCGGATGTTGAACTTAGAAAGCTTTTTGATATTAAGGTATTTGTCGATGCTGATCCGGATGACAGGCTTGGGCGGGTTATTCTAAGGGATATTGTGGAGAGGGGGCGTTCGGTTATGAATGTGCTTGAAAGATATCATGATACGGTAAAACCATCACATTTACAGTTCATTGAACCATCAAAGAGGTATGCTGACATAATAATTCCCGGAGGTGGTGAGAATCAGGTAGGGATTGAGGTGCTTATTTCCATAATTGAGAAGCATTTGCATTAGGCTGCCATTAGTTAGAGATTACTCAGCCGGCAAGTAGAAGTCATTCCGTTGATGCAGGTCAGTAAAGTTCTTTTATATTGTATTGTGAAGAACAGCGTTTTCGGGAATGGACCTTATCGGGGCTCATGTTTAACAGGCAGGGCTGATGAATGACCTCAGATTGTTTATTACATCATCCGGCCTGTCAGTTTGTATCCAGTGTCCTGCACCGGATATTTCACGGAAATCAGCTGCCGGGAATATTCTCCTTATTTCTTCAATGCTCTCCGCTGAGATGTAACCTGACAGTCCGCCTTTAAGGAAAATAACCGGGAATCCTGTCACGCTTCTGCCATATATATGTTCCGGGTCAATATCTCCCATTATAGAATCAAGGTTACTGAGAAGAGCCTGGGCATTCAGCTTCCATCTGAATGATCTGTCGGGATTTCTTTGGAGATTCTTCATGATGAGTTCCCTTATCTTGCTGGATTTAATGCTTGCTGAAATCATTGATTCAACCTCCTCACGCCGTGAAGCAGTGCTCAGGTCTGCAGCAATGATGGCATTAAGGATTTGAGAATGCTGCCTGTATTCTGTTTCTGCATTTTTCCCGGCAGCCAGGGGAGAGATATCTGCAACAAGCAGGCCGTCAAGTTTCTCCGGCCATCTTAATGCAAAATTCATGGCGGTTTTACCTCCCATGCTGTGCCCGGCAAGGACAAATTTTTCAATTTTCAGTTCTTCGGTCAGTTCGAAAATATCTTCAGATAGTGCGCTATAGTTATGAACATCACTATGAGGGGAAAGCCCGTGATTTCTCTGGTCAGGCAGGATTACGGTATAGATGTCGCTTAATTTTCTGGAAATTGTAATCCAGTTGTCAGAAGAACCGTATAATCCATGTAATATAATCAGGTATGGGCCGATGCCTGATTTTCTGTAGAATAACTTCATTTACTGATATTTCAGGCCAGCTGTCTTTTGTACATCTGAATGGTATTCTCCAGCCCAAGATAAAGCGCGTCAGATATCAGGGCATGGCCGATTGATACTTCATCCAGCCAGGGGATATTCTGGCGAAGATATCTCAGGTTGTCAAGATTGAGATCGTGCCCGGCATTAATACCCAGACCTATTTTTTTTGCAATTTCAGCAGCAGCAACAAAGGGTTTGACAGCCTGATATGCATCCCTGGTGAATGCTGAGGCATATGGTTCGGTATACAGTTCTATCCTGTCGGTACCTGTCAAAACGGCATTCTCAATATTGGCGGGGTTTGTGTCGACAAATATTGAGGTTCTTATACCGGCTTTTCTGAATTCTGTTATTACATCCCGAAGGAACATTTTGTACTTCGGAATATCCCAGCCTGCATTTGATGTTATTGCGTCATGTGCATCAGGCACGAGAGTAACCTGGTGTGGCTTGACAGATAGCACAAGATTTATAAAAGGTTCTGAAGGGTAGCCTTCAATATTGAATTCGGTCTTTATTACAGGCTTAAGTTCAAGCACATCCTTGTACCTGATATGTCGTTCGTCGGGGCGGGGATGAACGGTTATGCCGTCAGCTCCAAAGCTCTCACAATTAATAGCAGCAGTGACCACATTGGGAATATTTCCTCCCCTTGCATTCCTGATGGTCGCGATCTTGTTAATATTAACACTTAATTTGGTCATTATAATAATCGGGTTATTTCTCCGTATTGTTATTTGTTGCAAATTTATAACAACTGGCTTTTTTTTTGTTAATTTAGATAAAAATTAATGAGAAGTGGTAGCAAAGGATTTGATATCTGAAATAATTCCTCCATTGAGGACATCAGATTCAGGGCAGACAGCGCTGAACTGGATGGAGATATTCAGGATATCGCATCTGCCTATCGTAAATAATCATGATTTTCTCGGGCTGATTTCCGATACCAATATCTTTGATATGAATCAACCCGAGGAGCCAATTGGCAATCATTCCCTTACTCTGATAAAACCATTTGTTACGGTTGATCAGCACCTCTTTGAAGTGATAGGTCTTGCTTCCCGGCTGAAACTGACGGTGGTTCCTGTTCTTGACAAGAAGAATCATTATAAAGGAGTAATAACAACCAACGACCTGATAAGATATATCGCGGGGATCTCTTCAATGGACCAGCCTGGTGGCATCATTGTAATTGAAGTTGTTGACAGGGATTATTCCCTTTCGCAGATAGCCCAGATTGTTGAAAGCAACAATATGAGGATTCTAAGCATGTACATAACGTCTCCTCCCGAATCGACAAGGCTTGAGGTCACCATTAAGGTAAACACCTATGACCTTACATCTGTGATCAGGACATTTGAAAGATATAATTATGAAGTAAAAACCTGGGTTACTACTGATGATTCAATGGACCATTTTTATTCCGAACGGTTCGACCTTTTGATGAAATACTTGAATATCTGAATATATAATGATCCGGAAAGTTGCAATTTTCAGCAAGGAAGGCAATATGAAAACTACCGAAGGTGTTTCCCGGTTAATCAGTGAGTTTTGCCGGCGGGGTGTCACGATGTTGGTTTTTCTGGGTTCATACGACAGAGACTACTGCAAAGGGGACGGGATGATTGAATACTTCAGCGATCTTCGTGAAATACAAGCCCTGCCTGACCTTATACTTAGCGTTGGAGGAGACGGGACATTTCTCGACACGATGTTAAGGGTGCATGATTTAGGCATACCGGTTGCTGGTGTAAATACAGGAAGGATGGGTTTTCTTGCCAATATTCCCGCCGAAGAGATCAGCCATTCGGTTGACCAGCTTTGTGCTGAAGAATATGAAATAATTGACAGATCACTTCTGGAAATAACACGTCCCAAAGATTTTTTTACAAATGAGCCTTCTGTTGCGTTGAACGAAATAACCATTCAGAAGGCTGACCCGCGGATGATTACCATCAATGTTTATGAAGGTGAGAATTATCTGAATACTTACTGGGCTGACGGGGTGATCATATCGACTGCAACCGGTTCAACTGCTTACAATCTAAGCGTTGGCGGGCCAATTCTTTCTCCGGAAGATGAGAGTGTAATTATTTCTCCCATCTCTCCCCATAATCTCACTATCAGGCCTATAATAGTTAGCGGTGCAACAATGCTGAGGATGACTATAGAAGGCAGAGGTTCTGAATTTCTTGGCACGTGTGACTTCCGTTCGAGGAGATTGCCATTTTCTGAAGAGATGCATATAGTGAGGTCGGAAAAGAAGCTGAAAACAGTTATGCTGAAAGGAACTGATTTTTACAGCACTCTCAGAAATAAGCTAATGTGGGGTGCCGACAAGAGGAACTAAATAAACTTAGACGTAAGTAGTTAAAAGTTAAATTACAGGCAAAGTTGCAGTATTTGTTAATATTATTGCCTATTTTTGGATAATATTGATTTTTCACTAAATATTAGACTATTATATTTGTAATGTTAACCTTAATGCTAACATCATGAAAAGGGTCTTGTTCTTGATTTTGATAATTTGTACCACAGTTCATATTTCTGATGCCCAGTTGTGGAAACTTAAAAGATGGGAAGCAACATTCGGGGTAGGGCCTTCTTTCTTCTTTTCCGACATCGGGGGGTATACCATCGGGGAAAACTTTCTGGGATTAAGGGACATCAGTTATCATCAGACAAGGTTCAATGTAGGCGGAAACATTCGATACCGTCTTTCAAGGACGGCAAACCTGCGGCTTGGCCTCACATATGCTATGCTTCATGCTACTGATGAAAGAGGCTCAAATGAAAGCCGTCAGTTTGAAGCTACGACTCATCTGTTTGAACCTGCCCTGATTGGGGAATACTATTTTATCAAGAACAGGTACGAAAGCAGCTATTTGTTTCTAAAGGGAAAGAGCATTTGGGCATTGCTCAGGTCGCTCGACTTCTATGTTTTTACCGGGGTCGGGGGCGCTGCTTACAGTGTTAACGGCAATAACCTTCTTGCAGGAAGAGACCAGGCAACCGAGGGTATTACTGCAGTCATTCCCGCAGGAGCCGGGGCGACACTTATTTATTCACCAAACGTTAATTTTGGAGTCGAACTTGGCGGAAGATATACTTTCTCAGATTATATCGACGGTTATCATTCTGAGCAATATTCAAAAGCAAATGACGTTTACTACTTTTTGAACTTCACTTTTACATACAAGTTAAAGTCAAGTGCAAAAGGCTTGCCAAGATTCAGATGATAATGCCCAGGAACAGGATTAATGAAAAGATTTCTTTGGCTCATTCTGTGTTTGTCCTTCTCAATCCATTTGTCAGGTCAGCGTAATGCTGATTATGGTATTTTTGGCGGCGTTTCATCCTATATTGGCGATATAAATACCAGCCGTCTGCTTTATTCTCCCATGCCGGCCGGAGGTTTCTTCTACCGTTATAACTTTCATCCGCGTCAGGCTTTGAGAGCTAATATCTTCCTTGGCGGTATTCAGGGCAATGACCAGGATTTCAACAATAATTTCCAACAGGAACGAAATGATTTCTTTTCCGGTTCCGTCACGGAACTGGCAGTTCAGTTCGAGTTCAATTTTTTACCTTATAGCACCCAGGGCGGTAAATGGGATTATACGCCATATTTTGCAGCAGGAATAGGAGTTGCATTTAATGATGTAGAGGCCAATTTATGGGACCCTAATAATAATGAGCACATTCAGATCAGTCATCCTGTCACTCCCGTGGCTGTTATCCCCTTTTCTCTTGGTTTTAAGCTCAGAATTTATAAAAACCTGGGTTTGGAAGCTGAATATGGTTTTCGTAAGACTTTTTATGATAACTTTGACGGCCTGGAAGATTTAACAGATCCGTCAAGGAAACCATGGCTCCACAACAACGACTGGTATTCATTCACAGGGATTTCATTCACCTGGAAGATCTATAACAGAATGGCAGGTTGCCCTGCCTACAGTGATGTGGACGATAAGAGAAATAAAAGGTGAGGAATGTCATTGAAAGATCGGATTATTGCTGAAAAACTACCCTCCCATGTGGCAGTCATCATGGATGGCAATGGGAGATGGGCCAGGCAAAGGGGCATGGACAGGATCTTTGGTCATCGCCAGGGTGTAAACGCTGTCAGGGGAATAATTGAATGTGCAGCAGAACTTGGGATAGACTATCTTACCCTTTATGCATTTTCTACCGAAAACTGGACAAGGCCCGATGAAGAAATCTCTGCTCTTATGGGAATAATGGTCCAGTCGCTTACCGATGAAACCGATACGCTGGTTGAAAACAATATAAAATTCCATGTTATTGGCAATATCGACAGGCTTTCAGACGATGTGAGGGAAAGACTCCTTGAGACAATAACCCTAACTTCAGGAGCTACAGGGCTTAACCTTATTGTTGCATTGAGTTACAGCTCCCGATGGGAAATAACTGAAGCTGCAAGAAAAATATCTTCGGATATCCTGGAAGAAAAGATAAGTCCGGAGTCAATCGATGAGGATCTTTTTAGTAAATATCTGACCACTTCGCATGTGCCTGATCCTGAATTAATGATCCGTACCAGCGGTGAACTGAGGATAAGTAATTTTTTACTGTGGCAGCTGGCCTATGCAGAACTTTATTTCACAGAAATACTTTGGCCCGATTTTGGTAAGGAGGATTTTTACAGAGCATTGATTGAATTTCAAAATAGGGAAAGAAGATTTGGAAAGACCAGTGAACAGGTTTCTGATAAATTATGAAGTTAATGGCCTACAGAGGATTTTATAGCAGTGTGCTGGCGTTGTTCCTTATCCTGAACACTCTTTGTGTTGACGCTCAGGAAACGGATGAAATAGTGGATTACTCCACTTCGGACGATTATATTATTGGAGGTATAACCGTTTCAGGTGTCAGGTTCCTTGATTTGAATGTTCTTATAGGTTTATCAGGCCTGAGAATAGGACAGGAAGTATCCGTGCCGGGTGAGCAGATAACGACAGCAGCTAAAAAGCTATGGCAGCAGGGCCTGTTTTCCGATGTCAGAATCACTGTTAGCAGGTTTGTCTCCGATACCGTTTATCTCGACATTGCCCTCCAGGAAAGGCCAAGAATATCCTCTATCAGATTTAACGGGCTGAAAAATTCAGAATCGAAAGATATTACCGAAAAGATCAATATGCCGGTAGGGTCGCAGCTGACTACATTTCTTCTGAACAATACCCGCAAAATTATCACAGACCATTTTGTTGAAAAAGGATTCCTTAATACCACAGTTGACTTTATACAGAAAGATGATCCGGATCAGCCAAACAATATTATCCTCACAGTTGATGTAAATAAAAATGAAAAGGTAAAAATAGCCGATATCATTTTTGAAGGCAACAACAGTTTTGAAGACAAGCAGCTTCGCCGTAAGATGAAGAACACAAAGAAAAAGAATCTAAACATCTTCAAAGCCTCAAAGTACATCGTAGACAAATATGAAGAGGACAAGGAAAGCTTATACACCTTCTATAACGATAATGGTTACAAGGATTTCAAGATTCTTTCAGACACAATGTTCTCCGTGCTGGACAACCGGGTGATATTAATTATGAAAGTGGAGGAGGGAAACCAGTATTACCTGAGAAACATTGAATGGGTGGGCAACAGTGTTTACAAAAAGGAAGACCTTGAAAGAAGGCTCAATATTAAAAAGGGTTCTGTATATAATCAGTCAAATATATCTGACAGGCTGAACGGAACGGGAGGCGCCCAGGATGCGGTTAGCAATCTTTACCAGGATTATGGTTACCTGTTTTCAAGGCTTACCCCGGTGGAAGCAAAGGTGGAGGGAGATTCGGTGGATATTGAAATCAGGATTTATGAAGGTGACCAGGCCTACCTTAATAATATTATCATAGCGGGAAATACACGGACCAATGAACATGTTGCCCGGCGTGAACTTTATACCTTGCCCGGGGATCTTTTCAGCAAGGATAAAATAATAAGGTCAATAAGGCAGCTTGGTGTTATAGGGCATTTCGATCCGGAAAAGATCAACCCCACCCCTCTGCCTGATCCTGCCAATGGTACTGTAGACCTTCTTTACAAACTTGAAGAGAGAGCCAATGACCAGTTCGAAGTTTCCGGAGGCTGGGGTGCCGGCATGCTTATCGGAATGGTTGGCGTGAGGTTCAATAATTTCGCAATGCGTAATTTCTTCAAGTTGAATGAGTGGAGACCGTACCCTTCGGGCGATGGACAGTCGTTGAGCATAAGAGCACAATCGAACGGACGACTGTATCAATCATACAATATTTCTTTTTCAGAGCCCTGGCTGGGAGGCAAAAAACCCAATTCATTCTCGACCTCCTTGTATAGGTCTATAATGACAAACGGAAAGAAGAAATCAGATGAAGCTTATCAGACAATGATTATTGACGGGGCTACAATAGGGCTTGGAAAAAGGCTTGAATGGCCCGACGATTTCTTTTCCATCTATGGGGAGCTGAATTATCAGAGTTATAAGTTGAAGGATTTTACCTACTATAGTTTCCTTTTCGAGAACGGCTCCTCGAATCTTTTCAGCCTGACCACAAGGCTTGTCAGGTTCTCAACAAGCCCTAACCTTATTTATCCGCGGAGCGGATCATCGTTTACACTGTCGCTTCAGCTCACACCTCCATATTCGCTGATTAGCGGTGCAAACCTTCTGAACGCTGAAGATGAGGTGAAATATAACTGGATTGAATTCCATAAATGGATCTTCAAGGCAGACTATTATTTTCCTATTACAAGGGATGACAAGCTGGTTCTTAACACTAGATTTGCTTTCGGTTATCTCGGGTACTACAACAAGGACATTGGTCCGTCGCCCTTTGAAAATTTCTATCTGGGAGGTGACGGGATGACCGGGTATAGCTTTTACGGCCGCGAAGTAATATCATTAAGGGGATATACCAACGGCTCACTTACTCCCAGCCATCCGGTCAGGGGTGTCCCTTCAGGAAACGTATATTCTAAGTTGACGTTTGAGGTAAGGTATCCTATCTCACTTAATCAGCAGGCAACTGTTTATGCGCTTGCGTTCCTTGAAGCCGGGAGGGCATGGTATAAGCTCAGCGATTATAATCCCTTCAGGATGAATCGTGCGGCTGGCGTTGGACTCAGGGCCAATCTTCCTATGTTCGGTCTTCTGGGTATCGACTGGGGTTATGGTTTTGATGAGGTTCCCGATCCCTCAAGATATTCAAATGCAAATAAGTCACAATTTCATTTTGTTATAGGTCAGCAGTTTTAATCAATTAAATTCAAAAGTTACCATGAAAAAAATATTGTTTATCACAGTTGTTTTTGCTCTCGCAACCTTTACGGGTTTCGGTCAAAAATATGCTTTCGTTGATTCGGACTATATCAGGAAAAATATTCCTTCCTTCAATGCTGCGCAGGAACAGCTTGATAAGCTCTCCAGACAGTGGGAGACCGAGATCGCAGACGGATATGCTGTTGTGGAAAAGATGTACAAGGCATATCAGAATGAAGTGGTCCTTCTGTCGCAGGAAATGAAAACAAAAAGGGAAGAGGCTATTATTGCCAAGGAAAAAGAGATGAAGGAGCTTCAGAACAAGTACTTTGGCATGGAGGGAGAACTCTTTAAGAAAAGGGAGGAACTTGTAAAGCCTATACAGGACGAAATACTTAAGGCAATTAAAACAATCGCAGCAGAAGGCAGTTATGCAGCCATCTTTGATACAGCTTCAGGCGGGAACATTCTCTTTGCAAACCCGAAATTTGATATCAGCGACCAGGTTCTTGAGAAATTAGGTTATAAGAATTAAATAATTACATTTGCGAGAAACATAAAATTTTAAAAATCTGAAATGAGAAATATTTTTAAAACAGCCACTCTGATATCACTGATCTTATTATCAGGTTATGCATTAAATGCCCAGAGTCTTAAGTTTGGTCATATAAACAGAAACGAACTTATTCAATCAATGCCGGAATTCGATTCGGCCAGGGTACAGCTTGAAAAGCTGAATACTGAACTTACAAACCAGCTGGAATTGCTTCAGGTTGAATATAACAATAAAGCTGAAGCGTATCTCAGGGAGAGCAAAACACTAAGTGACCTGGTACGTCAGAACAAGGAGCAGGAACTACAGGATTTCCAGAACAGGCTTCAGACCTTCCAGATAAATGCACAGAATCAGATGCAGGAAAAACAGGTAACTTTATTTACTCCGATAACTGAAAAAGCCGATAAGGCAATCAGGGATATAGGAAAAGAAAATGGTTTTCTTTATGTATTTGACATATCAGCTGGTCAGCTTATTTACTTTGATGAATCCAAAAGCACCAATGTACTGCCTCTGGCTAAAGCAAAACTGGGGCTTAAGTAACTCTGTTTAATTATACTGATGACCATCTGCCATCAGGCTGGTGGTCATTTTTTTAATAAGCTCTCTTTGTGAAAAATCAACCTATAGGGATATTTGATTCAGGAGTAGGAGGCCTGACAGTTGCTCATGCCATTAAACAGCTTCTGCCAGGTGAAAGTATCATTTACTTTGGCGACACCGCTCATCTACCTTATGGTGATAAATCGGCTGATGCAATTAAGTCTTATTCCAGAAGAATAACAGAGTTTCTTCTTGAGCATCAGGCGAAGGTCATTCTTGTAGCCTGTAATTCGGCAAGCGCTTCGGCATATGACTCTTTAAAAGAGGAATTTGGCAGGCGCACTGTGATTCTTGATGTTATTGATCCGGTGGTTGACTATCTGAGCAGCAAGCACTATAAAAAGCTGGGTGTGATAGGAACAAAAAGAACTATCAGCTCAGGCATGTATGATCAGAAACTGAAAGAAAGATCGCCTGTTACTTCTGTTGTCAGCCTTGCAACTCCCTTGCTGGTACCTATGATTGAGGAAGGATTTATTTTTGATGACATCAGTAACGCCATTATTAGAACTTACCTTTCAGATGAATCATTGTCGGGAATAGAAGCTCTCGTTCTTGGTTGTACCCATTACCCGATAATTAAGAATCAGATCAGCAAGTTTTTCAATTTCAATATCGAAGTAATTGACTCGGGGCGTGTCGTTTCTTCAGTGCTCAGGAATGTGCTTGAGAAGAATGACCTGTTGAATGATTCAGGAATAAATCGCGACCAATTCTTTGTTTCTGACTATACTCACTTTTTTGGGAAGATTGCCAGAATGTTTTTTGAGGGTGAAATAGACCTTCAGAAAGCTGATATCTGGTGCTGACACACTCAAAAATGCATCTTTACCGGCTTTCGTAAAACATGATCAAAATCATTTAGAAATTTCAATAATATGTTGATTTTTCGGTATTTAAAACACTAATTTTGTCTTGGGGGATATTAACTTCCTGAACAGTTGATTATTCTTAATAAGGTTATTATGGGTAAGAAAACGAAAGTAATTGAGAAGGAAGATGTGGTCATAAGATTCTCAGGTGATTCCGGCGATGGAATGCAGCTTACCGGAACGCTATTCTCAGATACTGCTGCCCTCTATGGCAACGATCTGACAACATTTCCGGATTACCCCGCTGAAATACGTGCACCACAGGGTACTGTAGGAGGAGTATCCGGATTCCAGATTCATATGGGGCATTCCCAGATCTATACTCCCGGAGATTATGCCGATGTTCTGGTTGCAATGAATCCGGCTGCCATAAAAGCTAATATCAGATGGACTAAAATCGGTGGGACCATTATTTACGATAAAGATAACTTCACGGAAAAAAACATAGAAAAGGCAGGTTATATAGCTGATCCTATTGCTGAGGAAAAACTGGAACATTATAATATCATTGGTGTTCCTGTTACCTCTATGGTTAAAGAAGCCCTTAAGGAATTTGGCCTTGATCAGAAATCAGTCCTGCGCACCAAGAATATGTTTGCCCTGGGAATGGTGTTCTGGATGTTCAATAGAAAACTGGATCATACAGAGAAATTTTTCGATAAGAAGTTTGCCGGCAGACCTGAAATAGCACAGGCAAATAAAATTGCACTGCGTGCAGGATTCTATTATGCCGAGACTATTGAGGCCCTGGTTCCAATAAGGGTGAGCCCGGCAAGGATAGCTAAAGGGACGTACAGAAATATCTGTGGTAATAAAGCCACAGCATGGGGACTTATTGCCGCTGCTGAGAAAGCCGGACTTCAGCTTTTCATCGGATCATATCCAATTACACCGGCATCCGGAATACTTGAAGAACTTGCATCACGGAAGAATCTTGGCGTTATAAGCTTCCAGGCTGAGGATGAAATTGCAGGAATATGCACTGTGCTGGGAGCAAGTTTTGCAGGCAAACTGGCGGTAACTTCCACATCCGGCCCTGGCCTGGCTCTTAAGTCGGAGGCTATAGGATTAGCCGTGATGGCTGAGCTTCCGATAGTGATAATAGATGTACAGCGCGGAGGTCCATCAACAGGACTTCCCACCAAGACTGAGCAGAGTGACCTTCTCCAGGCCCTTTTCGGCAGAAATGGCGAGTGCCCTGTTGTTGTTATGGCGGCAAGCACGCCTTCCGATTGCTTTAATTATGCATTTGAGGCTGCCAGGATAGCGCTTGAGCATATGACACCTGTTATCCTTCTTACTGATGGCTATCTGGCCAATGGAACTGAACCATGGAGAATACCTTCCATGAGTGAACTTCCTGATATACTACCACCCTATGCCGACAAGAATGATTCTCCGTATTATCCGTACAAACGGGATCCGGAGAGATTGAACAGGTTCTGGGCTATTCCGGGAACTCCAGGCCTTGAGCATCGTATCGGGGGACTTGAAAAGACTCTGAAAGGGAATGTTTCATATCTTCCGGAAAATCATGAATTTATGGTTAATGCAAGGGCTGAGAAGGTTGCCAGGGTTGTTGAAAAGGTTCCTGATCTGACAGTAAGCGGAGACGAATCCGGCGACCTGCTTGTTGTGGGCTGGGGAGGTTCATATGGCTACCGCGTAATGGCAGTGCAGGAGCTTCAGTCTGAAGGATATAAAATAAGCAATGTGACATTTAATTACATCAATCCGCTGCCCCGGAATGTAAGCGAGGTCTTCAGCAGGTTCAGGAAAATATTGGTATGTGAACTTAATGTGGGGCAGTTTGCAGCTTATCTGAGGATGAAATATCCTGAATTCGATTATGAACAGGTAAATAAAGTTCAGGGACTGCCTTTTACAGTAAAGGATATAAAGGATAAATGTCTGGAGATTCTTGAGAAATAAAGCCATGACCAATATGACATCAAATCAGTTGAATCCTAAGGATTTTAGAAGTGACCAGGAAG
This sequence comes from Bacteroidales bacterium, assembly GCA_040769065.1. Classification (GTDB taxonomy): domain Bacteria; phylum Bacteroidota; class Bacteroidia; order Bacteroidales; family VadinHA17; genus LD21. Next base: position 1,513,518 of record JAXGLU010000001.1, on the reverse strand, counting down.
TTAGGTGGTGCCCTGGTTGTGGTGATCATGCAGTGTTGAGTGCCGTACAGAAAGCCCTCGCTGAGCTGGGCGTACCAAAGGAAAAGATTGTCTTTGTTTCCGGAATAGGGTGCTCCTCAAGGTTCCCCTATTATGTAAATACGTATGGTTTTCATGGCATCCATGGACGCGCATCGGCAATTGCCACAGGCGTGAAAATTGCAAATCCCGATCTGTCTGTATGGCAGATAACAGGTGACGGAGATGCTCTGGCAATCGGAGGAAATCATTTCATACACGCAGTAAGACGTAATGTCGACATCAATATACTGTTGTTTAACAACGCAATATATGGCCTTACCAAAGGACAATATTCCCCAACCTCAGAAAGAGGACTTGTTACCAAGACTTCCCCTTTTGGTACAGTGGAAGAGCCGTTCTCAGTAGGAGAATTAGTTATCGGAGCAAAAGGCAAATTTTTTGCCCGGACTATTGATTCCAACGTTGCGCTTTCAACCGACATCTTTATTCAGGCCGCAAAGCATAAAGGTGCTTCAGTGGTTGAAATCCTTCAAAACTGTGTGATATTCAACGACGGGATACATGCAAATATTACTGCCAGAGAGGTGCGCGACGACAGAACCCTGGTACTCAAGAAGGGGGAACCCATGCTTTTCGGTGCAAATAATGAAAAAGGACTGATGCTGGATGGATTGAAGCTTAAAGTTGTGAAGCCGGGGGTAGAAGGCATAACAATTAATGATATCCTTGTTCATGATCCTTGTGAAATGAATCCGGGAATACATTATATGCTGGCAAATATGACGTATCCTGAATTTCCGGTGGCACTGGGAGTAATACGATCAGTGCCGTATAACACCTACGAGGAGGAAGTGAAAAACCAGATAAGCACAGTAAAAAAAGAATCAAAAATCAAATGCATGGATGATCTTCTGCAAAGCGGTTCTACCTGGAAGGTTAACTGAGCCGCCTGACCCCCGGAATCATTATAAAAACACTTTTAATCAGAATAATTGGTGCCGATGGGTTCGATATGTTCATAGAGCGGAACCACCTGTGGAAAAAAGTAAAGAAGGAGAGCGATACCAGTCACTCATAAATCACAGGGGAGTCATAATGAAGAATAAATAAATACCAGCCTGAAATAGACCCGGTTAGATAGCTGCGCTTTCAGTCACTGTATCATTGCATATCTTTCTGATCAATCCCTGCAAAACATTCCCCGGTCCGACCTCAGTGAAAGATGTTGCACCGTCACTGATCATATTGTTGATGATCTGAGTCCATTTTACCGGCGAGGTCAACTGTGCTATCAGGTTCTGCCTGATTACAGCAGGATCTGTTGAAGGACTGGCAGTTACATTCTGGTAAACAGGGCATATGGGCCTGTGGAAGTCCGTTTCCATTATTGCATTTTCAAGTTCTGCCCTTGCAGGCTCCATCAATGGTGAATGAAAAGCACCTCCAACCTGCAGTTTTATGGCTCTCTTGGCTCCCTTTTCTTTCAGGAGGATAATTGCTTTTTCAATTCCTTCATTCGATCCTGAAATGACAATTTGTTCAGGGCTGTTGAAGTTAGCTGGTACCACCGTCTCTTTTAATGATGAACATATTTCCTCCACAGTATTATCGTCAAGACCTATTATTGCAGCCATTGTTGAAGGATTTTCTTCACAAGCTTTCTGCATGGCCATGGCTCTTCTTGATACAAGCAGCAGTCCGCTCTCGAACGACAGAGCCTTACTGGCCACCAGGGCGGAGAATTCCCCAAGTGAATGACCTGCAGTCATTTCCGGTTTGAACCTTTCGCCAAGCGCAGCGGCAAGAATGACGGAATGCAGAAAAACAGCAGGCTGGGTGACTTTTGTCTGTTTTAATTCTTCATCACTGCCTGTGAACATAATTTCAGTGATCGGGAAGCCGAGTAGTGTATTGGCCGTGTTGAACATTTCCCTTGCGAGGGATGATTTTTCATAAAGATCGAGGCCTATGCCGCTATATTGGGCTCCCTGGCCCGGAAACACATATGCTTTCATCCGTATGTAGTTTTAATATTTTGTTATCAGTCGTCCATTGAATGCTGTACCTGGCCATTAAAATGCGGGAAGTTAGCTGTGATTGAACATACAGAGACCTGCCTTTGCAGATTTGTGATCAATGAAGTTTGGTGCCTATCAGGTGAACAAATTCTTCACGGGTATGCAGGTGATCCAAAAAAATACCTGTAAATGCCGATGTGGTCGTGACAGAGTTCTGTTTCTGGACTCCCCTGATCTGCATGCACATATGCTGTGCTTCGATTACAACTGCAACACCAAGAGGGTTCAGGCAATCCTGCAGGCAGTTTCTGATCTGTGTTGTAAGCCTCTCCTGTACCTGCAACCTCCTGCTGAATGCTTCAACGACTCTGGCAATCTTGCTAAGGCCAGTAATATAACCATTGGGTATATATGCCACATGAGCCTTGCCGAAAAAAGGAAGCATGTGATGCTCGCATAAGGAGTAAAAATCGATGTCTTTTACGATGACCATTTGCCTGTATTCTTCACGGAATTTGGCTGAATTGATTATCTCACACGGATTCTGGGAATATCCCATAGTCATGAATTGCATCGCCTTGGCAACACGTTCCGGAGTGTTCTTTAATCCTTCCCGGTCGGGATCCTCTCCAAGAAGTTTGAGTACCCGGTAATATACTGACGATAATTCATTTGTGCGTTCAGCATCCCATGATTCAATCTTATTGTATCCGTTCGAATTTAAATGGCTGCCATTGTTTATAGTTTCAATCTTCTTAACCATAATATTCAACTGAATTATTTTCTGTTTCTTCAATTCTCACACAATGCAGAATGGCACCCTCTTTTTCTATTGCTGGCCTTAATTCATTCCAGATAGCTAATGCCAGGTTTTCTGTTGTGCATACTTTCCCCTTCATAAAACTGACCTCTGTATTAAGGTTTTTGTGATCAGTTTTGCTTATGATTTTTTTATTGATTATCTGTTTAAGTGTATTGAGGTTCATAATGAAACCGTTCTCATCCGAGATTTCTCCCTTCACAGTGACATAAAGAACGTAATTATGTCCATGCCATCCGGGATTTGAGCATTTCCCGAAGACCTTGAGGTTTTCCTTGTCAGACAGGTCTTTTCTAAACATTCTGTGCGCAGCGCTGAATCTTTCTCTTCGGGTAATGTATATCATTAGGTAAGTTATTGACTGATCTGCAATATTAACTATTTATGTTGAGCTTTGGATTTCTAAAAACAATATATTTATAACAACAACTCTTCGGCAAACGATACTACTTGAATATGCCACTGAAGGTATTAATAGCAGCAGCTGACGATTCTGAGGCAGAGGCTATAAGAAATATCCCCGGGTTAGTAAGAACCCCTGGCGGATTTTCCATAGGAAGCTGCGATGTGACTGTTATTGTTACAGGAATAGGCGGAATAGCGACTGCATGGTCGTTGACAAAATGGTTCTCATCGAACCCCCTGCCTGATCTGGCCATTAATGCGGGTATTGCAGGAAGTTACCGGAGCGACATCGGACCAGGGGATGTTGTGATGCCGGTAACAGATCTCTTTTCTGATGCAGGAATTGAAACCGATAAAGGGTTTTTGTCCCTTTGTGAGGCAGGCTTTGAAAGCTATAAGCGTTTCCCGTTTGTAAAGGGAAGAATTATTGCTGAGAACATATTCGTAGAAAAAGCGGCCGGATTCCTCAGGCCTGTTAACGCAATAACAGTAAACACTGTCACAGGCACTGAGGCAACCATCGATAGATTGAGGTCGAAGTACGATCCTGACATTGAGACCATGGAAGGGGCATCCTTCTTTTATGTCTGCAGTAAGGAAAAGATCCCTTTTATAGCTTTCAGATCAATTTCAAACATGGTAGAGCCAAGAAACAGGCGATCATGGAAAATTTCCCTGGCTCTTGAAAAACTCTCAGAAAGCCTTTCTGAATATCTGACAACTTTTATTGATTTTTAAGAATGAAACTATCCCTGGGATTCTCGCCATGCCCGAACGATACATTCATCTTTGATGCAATGGTCAACGGGAAGATAGATACTGAAGATCTTGAATTTGATTTTTTTCTGGCAGATGTTGAAGAACTTAACAGGAGGGTCTTTGCAGCGGAATCAGATATTTCAAAAATCAGCTGCCATGCATATGCCCATGCAGCAGATAATTATCTTATACTGGATTCCGGCGGTGCAATGGGATATGGCAGTGGTCCTCTGCTGATCAGTAAACGGCCCATTGATATGGTCAATCCTGAAAAGTTGCATATTGCAATTCCCGGTATATATACAACTGCAAACCTTCTGTTGAGTATAGCATGGCCAACGGCACTCAATAAGACTGAATATTTGTTTTCAGATATTGAAAATGCCATTCTTAATGATGAAGCTGATGCCGGGCTAATAATACACGAAACAAGGTTTACATATATAAATAAGGGTTTGATAAAAATTGCTGATATGGGAGAGTTTTGGGAGTCGCTTACGCAATTACCTGTTCCACTGGGTGTTATTGCTGTAAACAGAAAGCTTCCCGAACATGTTGCACTAAAGGTAAACCGGGTTATAAGGCGCAGTTTAGAATACGCATTGGCTAATTCAGCAGGGAACCCGGGTAATTTTGTATTATCTAATGCAGGACAAACAGACCGGGATGTAATAAAAAGTCATATCAGTTTATTTGTCAATGACTTTTCATTTAATCTGGGCAGGATTGGAAGAAATGCTCTGACTGAACTTTATAGGATCTCGTCAGAAAAAGGCATAACACCCTTGCTTCCCGAAAGGATCTTTCTGACCTGATATTATTTAGTTTAAAGGCCGGATTTTCTTATCTTTGCAAAGATACCAGGATCAGTAATAAATAAGAATTAAAACTATAAAATCATGGCATTTGAATTACCAAAACTCCCGTACGGAATGAATGCCCTGGCTCCGTTTATCAGTCAGGAAACACTTGAATTTCATTACGGAAAACACCATCAGGCGTACGTAAACAATCTGAACGCGCTTGTACCCGGAACGGAATACGAATCGGCCGACCTCGAACTCATAATCCGAAAAGCAGAAGGCGGCATTTTCAATAATGGTGCTCAGGTATGGAACCATACATTCTATTTTGAGTCTTTCTCACCCGCCGGCAAGCGAATACCCGATGGCGTCCTTGCCGATGAGATTAACAGGACGTTTGGTTCCTTTGATATGTTCAGGGAAGAATTTACAAAAAAAGCATCAACCCTTTTCGGTTCAGGCTGGGCATGGCTGGTAAAAAATCCCGACGGCTCCCTTGGTTTGGTTCAGGAATCAAACGCAGGAAATCCCATCAGGCAGGGTCTGAAGCCGCTTTTGACATGCGATGTGTGGGAACATGCATATTATATTGATTACAGGAACAGAAGACCCGATTATATAAAGTCATTCTGGGAAGTGATAGATTGGGATGTTATATCTGAGAGATATCTGAAATGACGAATTTTAAGGATCTTGTTTTAAAAACGCGGTCGTACAGAAGATTTGACCAGTCATATAAAGTTGAGTCGGGGTTGCTTGAAGACCTGATAGGTCTTGCCAGACTTTCCCCCTCGGCGGCAAACATGCAGCCTCTTAAGTATTTGCTGTATAATACTCCGAAGGATTGTGAAAGGATCTTCCCTTCACTTGCCTGGGCGGGATATCTTGAAGACTGGGATGGGCCAGCACCGGGCGAGCGTCCGTCGGCATATATTATCATACTTGGCGACACATCGATAACCGGGTCGTTTAACGTAGACCATGGAATTGCTGCACAAACTATAATGCTTGGAGCATCGGAAGCCGGATTGGGAGGTTGCATGATAGGTTCCATAAAACGTGAACAGCTCAGGAAAGAACTTGGCATTCCGTCAGGGTTTAATATTCTGCTGGTTCTTGCCCTTGGCAAGCCTGTCGAAAAAATAGTGATTGATGAAGCTGTCGGAAGCAACATAAAATACTGGCGCGAAGGGGATATGACTCATCATGTCCCTAAAAGGCCGCTCGATGAACTTTTAATTAATCTTTGACTAAATGAGAAATTGACCGGATTCATGAGAAATACATGAAGTTGGTGATTCGGGAAGCAGCGATGCAATAAGTTTGTTTAACATTATTCCTGTTGCAAAAGCTTGCAAAGATGCAAAATCGTGAGATTTCCAGCAATGAAATTCTTTACATTATACAACATACAGCAATCTCAAATATTACTGATTTTTATCATATAATCAGGATAAAATTGAATAGAATCAAAAATTATTCGGTGCCTGCGTCACATTTCGTGAAAAACTGCGTTATAGGTTAAATGTTAATGTTCCAGTACAATTGTTTTCGTCATTAATAAACTAAACCTGTAACATATCTTGATCAAAAAGGTTAAATATATTCTTGTATTGTCAATAATTCTGGTCACTGACACTTTTGGACAGGATCCCACATTTTCCCAGTTCTATGCCAATGCTCTGTATCTGGCTCCTTCCTTTGCAGGGGCTACGTCAGATTACAGGCTTGCCTTGAACTACAGGAACCAATGGCCTGCAGTGCCTGGTGTTTTTCATACATACAGCATTTCTTTTGATAAAGCCCTGGTAAATTTCAATTCAGGAATAGGTGTCATTGCAACATACGATGTTGCAGGTTCCGGTGAACTCAGTACAACAAACATCGGACTCGTGTATTCCTATGATTTCAATATTACTCAGGACTGGCATATACGTCCTGGTGTTAATTTCAAATTTTATTACCTGGGTCTCGATATCTATAAGCTGGTTTTTTCCAGCCAGATGACCGGCAGCGGAACCGGGCCTTCGGTTTATCCGCCTCCTTTCGAAAATGTAGCGGATATTGATTTTGCTACTTCAGCGCTTGTATATAATGACAGGATTTGGGCTGGCTTTACCCTGGATCACCTGCTCAGGCCAAAACAGTCATTTTATGGGGATGATGCAAATCTTCCCGTGAAAATAAATGTCTTTGGAGGATTGCAGGTCCTGAGAAAGACAAGGTTGAGACAAACACTTCAGGAAGTCCTCTCCGTGGCAATGAATTTCCAGAAACAGGCTGACTTCTATCAGTCCGATGTAGGATTATACTATTACCGCAGTCCACTGATCTTCGGGCTCTGGTACAGGGGCATCCCATTTGCTACCAGTCAGGCAGGCGACGCAATTATCGGACTGATAGGGATAAAAACAAATCAACTGCATATTGGCTATAGTTACGATTTCACTATTTCAAATCTCATAAGCTCAACAGCAGGTTCTCATGAGGTGTCACTGATATATGAATTCAACAGTTCCTCACTTGGTCAGAAAAGAAAGATAAGGGCAATACCCTGCCCGGAATTCTAGAATACACAGGACTGGCCGATTTCCAACTAGTATTTCCTACTAATTTGAAAGCTTATCGGAGCTTTTAATTTCCTTTTCCAGATTGCCTGATCTATTAATTATATATATTTGCGCCTGACGATTGTTTAACAAATAACTAATATCCAATGAAGAATAACATATCTGCTGCGCTGTTTACGGTTTTATTCCTGGCAGTGGCAACCCTCTTCTTCCTTCATTTTTCCGGTGAAAGGGGAGCAAAGTCAAAAGATAAGCAAGGAACTCAGCTGGAAACCATGTCAAATGGTATTGCCTATGTGAACATTGATACCATTATCTTTAAATTTGACATGTTTTTTGACAGGAGCGCTGAACTCCTGGAAAAGCAGAAAAGAGCTGAAGCTGAGCTTAACTCAAAAGGAACCCAGTACGAAAGAAGTGCAAGAGACTTTCAGGAAAAGGTGACTAAAGGCCTTGTTACCAGGGCAACAGCAGCAGAGATGGAGCAATCAATCCTTCAGCAGCAGCAGGACCTTGTTAATCTCAGGGATAGGCTTCAGTCCGATCTGCTTGAAGAGGAACAGGTAATGAACAGGCAAATAATAGAGTATATAACCCGCTTCCTGGAAGAGCACAAGGCGGAATACAATTATCAGTACATTCTTGGAAAGACATTTGGAAGTGTTGTACTTTATGGCGACAGTGCCTGTGATATTACTCCAAGATTACTCGATGCTCTTAACAAAAAGTACAAGGAAGAGAAAAAATAGTTGAAATGGGTTTTGCCTCAGGCTATCTTGAAAAAAGAGCGCTTTTCCCTACCTTAATAAAAGAGGCACCCCTGCCTGATACCGGAATAATAGTCGTTGTACCTTCATTTAATGAAACCGGAATCACATTAATGCTCGACTCACTTGCAGCGTGCAGCGATCCGGGTATTAGTACAGAGGTAATTATAATAGTCAATGCACCACTGGGTGTTTCCTCAGAGATTCTGGAAAACAACAGGAAAACCATTTCTGAAACGGAGAACTGGAAGACCAAAAACACACAATGTTTTTTCCGCGTATTCGCCATCGATGTATCTGACTGTGCAACAAAGGATTGGGGTGTGGGTTCTGCTAGAAAGACAGGTATGGATGAAGCAGTGAGGAGGTTTGAACAGATAAACAGGCCGGATGGTGTTATTATGAACCTTGATGCTGACTGCACAGTTGCAGGTAATTATTTTGAAGCTATAAATGATGAATTCTGTAACAGGAAAGATAGAAAAGCCTGTTCGGTTTATTTTGAGCATCCCCTTGAGAGCAGGGAAATGCCGGATGAAGGTTTTGAACCCATTTTATTGTATGAGATTCACTTGAGATATTATTATCAAGGCCTTAGATACGCAGGTTTCCCTAACGCATTTCATACCGTTGGCTCTGCAATGGGCGTTAAAGCTTTGCAATATGTTGAGTCAGGAGGAATGAACCGCCGTAAAGCCGGTGAGGATTTTTACTTTATACAGAAATTATTTCCCCAGGGTGGCTATTTCAGTCTGAATGAAACAACGGTATATCCATCTTCAAGGATTTCATCAAGAGTTCCTTTCGGGACAGGAACAATTGTAGGAAAACTTAGTGGTGAACCAGGCTGTGAACTGAATACCTACAGTGTTGATTCATTTCATGAGCTGAAACACTTTTTTGGGATGACAGAGAGATTATTTCTCACTCCCCGGGGTAAATTGCGGAGCCTTTATCAGGAGTTACCTGATAGCCTGCGTTTCGTGCTTAGCGAACATGAATGGGAAGAGCGTGTTTCGGAGATAAAGGATAATACCTCCGGATATGATTCATTCAGAAAGAGATTCTTCGGCTGGTTTAATATGTTCAGGATTGTAAGATACATGAATTCAGTTCATTCCGGGTTTTTTGCCAGACAGCCTGTGATCTCTTCATCTTTGAAATTACTTGAAATGCTGGGCTTCTATCCGAGTTTTTTCCGGCCTGAAGAAATTCTTACTTTCTACAGGGCTCTGGAAAAATCAGAAAAATTTGAATGAGCCTTCCGAAAACAACTTATCGGAGAGCAGTTATGGATAATTCAACATACTACCTTCGGGTTTTTCTTTCTTTTTTCCTGTTTTCGGAAGGAGTGAGAATCACATAAAGGTCTTCATTAGGTTTCTTCATTTTGTACTGCTCCCTGGCAAATTTTTCGAGATTCCTGTTGTCAGTTTTTAGCTCATGGAGTTTGATCTTGTCTTCTTCAATGCGTTTTGAATAATACTCCATCTCAGTTTTGAGCTTCCTTAAGTTCTTTAGTTCCTTGTGTCTTGTGATAAGGTTATTGGAATCGAGAAATACAAGCCATAGAACAAAAAGCAATATGGTCAATAGATATTTGTCCCTGATGACAGGAGGTAGTTTGTCAATGAATTTAAACCTGATGATCATAGTGCAAACCTACTGTTTTTTTCTCAACCGCTACTCATAAGGTAAATCAAAGAAATCAGGAATATTCTCCCTTTCAAGCCGGATGTAACAGGTTGTAATCCTTGCTTTATTGTTGATTCTTTCAAAGTTATTCTTCAGTGCTATGCACTTGTTTGGTGAGCAAAGATAGTCACAAATCTCCTTGAGGAATTTGTGAGATTTCAACAAAACAGTGTATGTGTGTTAATAGCTTTAGCCGGTCTTTTCTGCCTGTTAACGCTTAATAGAGAAACTGGAAACAGTTCATTTATCGACTATTGTCATGATAAAACCGGGTTTACAGCTGTATATTTGAATACAGACGGCAAATTTCATAATCACAAAACCCGCGACCGCTAAAGCGCGGATCAGGTTAATGATATGCACCTTAACATGGAATTGACAACCATGGAAAGTATTAATCAGTAATGCGATTAAGCGAATTTGCCGTTACTGTGCTGATAACACGGTCGTACCTGTCCCTGGGATTCCTGTAATAGACAATTACAGAATAATCATTTTCAGTCTCATAATGATTCCCTTCGAATCCGCGAATAATATCATTATCGTCTGAATCCTTTATAAAAGTATATTCATAGTTATACCAGCCCTGCTTCAACAAAATGATACATTCATAAGCTGAACCTTCAGCATTATATGCCATGTGATTACCAGCGCCAAATTCCCAGTTGTTGAATGCTCCCCCTACATATACCTTTCCTCCTGGCAACGGCTCCTTTGCAGAAAGTGTGAAATATACATACAGGTAGTCGGCATCTGTGTCAGCATTTTGTCCTTCCTGCACCGCAATGAGATATTTGCCGTTAAGATCCTTTTGATAGAAATATGGTTTATATTCCCTGTTTTCTGACGGAGTAAGGTATACATGATAGTTTGACATAAGAAACTCAATGTTCCTGATGAATTCTGATTTGTATCTTATGCTTTTTATGTCAAAATACCTGAATTCATTACCCCCCGGAAATATTGTTTTGTCAGACAGTGAACTGTATTTCAGTTCACTGTTGCTGAAAAATTCGGGTTTCAGGTTGCACCTGGCTGTGGCCCATCTTCCATTTTGAAGCACTGTTGAATATATGTCTCTGTATGGATCCAGGATGTTAAGGCTTGAAATATTTACAGTAAAATCGACTTGCTGATGGGTGTCGGTATTGGTTGTCATTCTGGGCCTGTGCATGTTCATTTCTATGGAAGCAATATTTTCGGTCACAATAAATCTTTTGGTGATTACCGGCATATCCGGCTCTCCGGCCCTGTAGACCGATAATATATAATTGCCTGAAAGTGTAAGTCTGATCCTGTCATTTGGGAAAGTAAGTTTGTAATGAACATATTTTACTGTGGTGTTGAATGATGATCTGTATTCTTCAATAGGATTTTCCGGAAAACCTTCAAGGAAATCGTTGAAGAAGATATCTGACCTGATCCAGTCCTTATCGCAATGGATGAAAGTGTAATAGTATGTTTCAATGTCATCCCCGAGCAGGTCGAAGTGCAGGATCAACCTGTCATCACTTCCCAGCTTCATTATAGGATATGAAAGTTCCCAGCCCTCCCTGAAAAGCATAACAGTTTTGATTTTGTCGTCTTTAACTTTTTCTGTCATTATCTCAGGGGCTGATTCCCCGGCAATTCTGACCGGAAAACAAGCCGAAAGAAGACATGCCAGCAGCAGGAAAAACCTCATTGGATATAGTTTTTATATTTGTTGACAAAAATAATTTAAAAAAGTGACATCATTTTTAACACTTTTTACTAATTATGGTCCGGGATAATTACTTTTGTGATTTGTTGTTAATTTATTAACAACACCTGGTTTTTCAGAAATTTACGATTATCTTATATTTTCCTGAAAAACAGGACTGAACCTGATGTTTAAGTTACCTTTTAGTGAAAACAGTCATTTAAATTTCATAAAACATAATGTCCATATCAATAAAGCTAAAAAGGGGTTTTGACATACGTTTGCAAGGGAATGCTGAAAAAATTCTTGCGGGAGATGTACATCCCCCTTTATTTGCAGTGAAGCCGGTTGATTTCCCCGGACTAACGCCCAAGCTTGATGTCAGGCCCGGCGATCCTGTAAAAGCAGGAACACCGCTGTTTCATGATAAGGCACGACCTGAGATACGCTTCGTATCGCCTGTAAGCGGTACAGTTTTGACAGTTAACCGCGGAGAGAAGAGAAAGATACTTGAGGTGATTGTTCAAAAGGAAAGAGAAGAGTATATTGACTTCGGTAAAAGTGACATAAGCAGGCTAAGCAGGGAAGAGATTATTGAAAAGCTTCTGATTTCAGGCCTTTGGCCGGCAATCAGGCAAAGGCCGTATAATGTGGTGGCTGACCCCCATATTGAACCTAAATCGGTATTTGTTTCCGGTTTTGACTCTGCACCGCTTGCTCCCGACTATAATTTTATAGCTGAGAATTCTCCTGTTAATTACTTCCGGACGGGAATGGCTGCACTGGCGAGGATGACCAAAGGCAATGTAAATCTCGTACTGAATGGAGATGACACACCAGGCAGGATTCCTGATGATATTCCGGGTGTGGAAGTGTCATATTTCTCTGGTCCTCATCCTTCAGGCAATGTTGGTGTACATATACATCATCTTGATCCGGTTAACAAAGGAGAAACTGTTTGGTGTGCTAATCTGCAGGATGTGTTCTCAATAGGGAGGCTTTTTGCAGAAGGCATTTACAAACCTGAGAAAATAATCGCCCTTACCGGTTCTGAGGTTAAGGAGCCGCGCTATTACAGGATCCTGACCGGAGGATCTGTTGCCCCGGTTGTTGACGGCAATATTAAGCAGGGTAACCTGCGCTTCATAAGCGGTAACGTTCTTACAGGAACAAGGATAAGTCATGATGGTTTTCTTGGTTTCTATGATTCGCAGATTACAGTTATCCCTGAAGGTAACTATCATGAATTTTTCGGATGGGCATTGCCCGGCTTTAACAAGTTCAGTTTTTCAAGGACTTTCCTTTCTTCTCTTTTCCCAAGGAAAACCTATAAGCTCGATACAAACATTCATGGAGGCGAAAGGGCTTTTGTTATGACCGGCCAGTATGAAAAGGTGTTTCCGATGGATATATATCCCTTGCAGCTTCTGAAGGCCATCATTGCAGAAGATATTGACATGATGGAGAACCTGGGGATTTATGAAGTAGCTGAAGAAGATTTTGCGCTTTGTGAGTTTATTTGTCCTTCCAAAATTGAAATCCAGTCTGTGATCAGGAACGGACTTGATCTGATGAGAAAAGAAATGAGTTAAAACCCACTGATTTTTCAATTGATAATGGATTTTTTAAGAAAAAAGTTAGATAAGCTGAAGCCCCATTTCACTAAGGGAGGTAAGTTTTCCAGGCTGCAGTCGGTGTTTGAAGGATTTGAAACTTTCATGTTTGTTCCCGACAAGGTTACATTTAAAGGTTCCCATGTAAGGGATCCCATTGATATGAAACGGATTATGACCGTTGTTATCATTGCCCTCATACCAGCCCTGCTTTTTGGTTGTTACAATACCGGCCTCCAGCATTTCAGGTCTGTTGGCGTTGATCCCGGATTATTACAGTCTTTCTGGTTTGGCTTGATCAGATTGCTGCCACTTATCATTGTTAGTTATGGTGTGGGATTGGGGATCGAATTTGCAGCTGCACAGATACGCGGACATGAAATTAATGAAGGATACCTTGTTACAGGGCTTCTCATTCCGCTGATCATGCCAATTGATATACCACTTTGGATGCTGGCTCTGGCAGTTGCTTTCTCTGTCATTCTGGGCAAAGAAGTCTTTGGAGGTACCGGAATGAATATTCTCAATCCGGCTTTGCTGGCAAGGGCATTCCTGTTCTTTAGTTACCCAGGCTGGATGACTGGTGATAACGTTTGGACTGAAGGCATGGTTACAGGTGAAAATATCATCGATGGTTACTCAGGTGCAACACCTCTTGCCATTTGCGCTGCCGGAGATATGGGAAACCTTCCGTCATTCATGGAAATGTTTATCGGAACAATTCCTGGTTCTGTGGGAGAGACTTCGACCATAGCAATTCTTTTGGGAGCTGTTATTCTGTTGATAACCGGAGTGGGAAGTTGGAAAATAATGCTGGGCGTAATTGGGGGAGGAGCGGCCATGGGCCTGCTTTTCAATGTGATTTCTGGAAATCCCTATATGGATGTTCCATTTTATTATCATTTTGTTATGGGAGGTTTCGCATTCGGAGCTGTTTTTATGGCTACGGATCCGGTGACCGCCTCCCAGACCGAAAAAGGAAAATGGATTTATGGTTTTATGATAGGATTGCTTTCGGTCATTATCAGGGTTCTTAATCCCGCTTATCCTGAAGGGGTGATGCTTGCCATCCTCCTGATGAATGTTTTTGCTCCGCTCATTGATTATTTTGTCGTTCAGTCGAATATTAAGAAAAGGCTCAGGAGAGCCAAAGTTGCATTAAACACCGGTACAAAATGAAAAACTTCAGTAATAGGTATATTTTCATATTTTCCTCAATTATGGTTGTTGTTGTTGCAACAATACTATCGCTTACGGCAACGCTTCTTCAACCTGCACAGGCAAGGAACCTTGAAATTGAAAAAAAGAGGAACATGCTTGAATCAATAAATGTTTCTTCCACCCGTACCGATGCTGAAGCACTTTACAGCAAGTATATAAAGGAAGGTTTCGTGATTAACTCAAAAGGTGACACACTGAGCGATATTGATGCATTTACCGTGGTTCTTAGAAATGAACATAAAAAGCCTATCGATGAGCAGGCACTGCCGGTTTTCATGGCAGAACCGGATGACGGAGAAAAAGTGGTAATAATCCCTGTTGAGGGGAAAGGACTATGGGGACCTGTTTTCGGCTATGTTTCATTAAGGTCGGATATGAATACGATTTATGGTGTGAACTTTGATCACAAGGGAGAAACCCCCGGATTGGGTGCGGAAATCAATACTTCTGCCTTTGAAAGTCAGTTTCATGGCAAAAAGTTATTTGACAATGATTCCTTTGTTTCAGTCAGGTTGGTCAAGGGAGGCGCTTCCGACGATGATATTCATGGAGTTGATGCCATATCGGGAGGGACTATAACAAGCAATGGACTTCAGGATATGATCAGCAATTGTCTGGGAAAATACAAAACCTATTTATTAAAAAACAGGATCTAAAAACATATGAGCAATCAAACAAAAGAGCCGTTGTTTTCGGCAAAGAACCTTCAGCTTTTGAAAGAACCTCTTGGCAGGAACAATCCCATAACAGTTCAGGTTCTGGGAATTTGTTCAGCTCTTGCGGTTACAGTCAAGCTGAAACCAGCACTGGTGATGGCATTGTCAGTCGTTATCGTTACAGCTGTTTCGAATTTTGTTGTAGCTGCCTTAAGGCAATATATTCCCGAAAGAATCCGGATAATAGTTCAGTTGGTGATAATTGCCACGCTGGTTATAATTGTTGACCAGTTACTAAAGGCATTTGCCTTCGATGTCAGTAAACAGCTTTCGGTTTTTGTTGGCCTTATCATTACGAACTGCATTTTAATGGGCCGTCTTGAAGCATTTGCAATGGCAAATAAACCCTGGACATCATTCCTCGATGGCATTGGAAACGGGGCGGGGTATGGACTCATTCTGATTGTTGTTGCCTTTTTCAGGGAATTGCTGGGATCAGGGACTTTGTTGGGTTACCCTGTTTTGAAGTTGACAGGAGCATACACTATCGGGTATGAGAATAACGGAATGATGATACTTCCGCCAATGGCGTTAATAATTATCGGAATTATCATATGGGTCCAGAGAAGTCGTGACAGGAGTCTTGTAGAAAAGAAATAGGAGATAAGAATTATGGAAAATCTGCTTAATATTTTCATAAAATCGATTTTTGTCGAAAATATGATATTTGCCTTTTTCCTGGGCATGTGTTCGTATCTGGCTGTTTCAAAGACCGTTAAGACAGCAATAGGTCTTGGGATAGCGGTTGTCTTTGTGTTGTTAATAACTGTCCCTGTTAATTTCCTTATTGAAAAGTACCTGTTGAAGAAGGGAGCTCTTGTCTGGCTGGGCGAAGGATTTGCTGATGTTGACCTCAGCTTTCTGACTTTCATGGTCTTCATTGCCGTTATAGCTGCCATTGTACAACTTGTCGAGATGGTGATTGAAAAATATTCTCCCGCACTCTATAATTCACTTGGCATATTCCTGCCGCTTATCGCAGTGAATTGTGCAATTCTCGGTGCATCACTGTTTATGCAGGAGAGGGAATACGCCAATGTAGCCGAGGCAACAGTGTTCGGTGCAGGATCAGGAGTTGGATGGTTGCTGGCCATCGCAGGCATTGCAGCAATACGAGAGAAACTTAAATATAGCAATGTTCCGGATCCACTAAGAGGCTTAGGTATTACTTTCATTGTTACCGGACTAATGGCAATAGCTTTTATGGGATTTATGGGAATTAAACTATAAGAAAAACTTTCATCATGATATTGGCGGTTACTACTTTAAGCACCCTTCTATACAGCCTGATTGTATTTTTCCTGATTATTATGTTACTGGTGGCAATGCTTCTTTTTGCCCGTGACAAGCTAATACCCAAAGGAGATGTCACCTTGCGTATCAACGACAAGGATCTGGTTGTTACACCCGGCTCAACCTTGCTGTCAACTCTCACGTCCAATGGTGTTTATCTTCCTTCTGCCTGCGGTGGAGGAGGTACATGCGGTATGTGTAAATGCCAGGTGCTGGAGGGAGGGGGATCTATCCTCCCTACAGAAACGGGATTCTTCACAAGGAAAGAACAGCAGGACCATTGGAGGCTTGGTTGCCAGGTAAAGGTAAGGCAGGACATACAGATCAGGCTCCCCGAATCGGTACTGGGAATCAAAAAATGGGAGTGTGAGGTGGTTTCCAATAGAAATGTGGCCACATTTATTAAAGAATTCGTTGTAAAACTACCGGATGGTGAAGCGCTGGAGTTTGAACCCGGTGGATATATCCAGATCGATGTTCCGAAATATGAAACCAGTTTCCGAAGCTTTTTGATTGAAGAAGAATATAAAAACGACTGGGATAAGTATAATATGTGGGATCTTAAGGGTAAGAACACCTCGGAGACATTTCGTGCATATTCTATGGCTAATTATCCTGCCGAAAAGAATCTTATAAAACTGAATATAAGAATAGCTACACCTCCCTGGGATAATGTGAAAAAAAAGTTCATGAACGTTCCCTCCGGGATCTGTTCAAGCTATATCTTTTCCAGAAAACCAGGCGACAAGGTATTTATTTCAGGTCCCTATGGAGAGTTTCATATTAAGGATACCGGTAATGAGATGGTATACATAGGAGGAGGAGCAGGCATGGCGCCTCTCAGATCACATATATTCCATCTCTTCCGTACACTCAGAACCAGGCGTAAAGTGTCGTATTGGTATGGGGCAAGATCACTTAGAGAAGTTTTTTATGAGGATGAGTTTAGGGATATCGAAAAAGAATTCCCGAATTTCACATTCCATCTGGCACTCTCTGAACCATTGCCCGAGGATAACTGGAAAGGCCTTACCGGATTTATCCATCAGGTACTGCATGACAATTATCTGAGCAAACTCGATGAGCCGGAGGATATAGAATATTATTTTTGCGGTCCACCGGTAATGAATAATGCTGTAATTAATATGCTTGACAATCTTGGAATACCGGATGAAAACATTTCATTTGATGACTTCGGGATATAAATAAACCATAATAGGATGAAACCCACATGTGTTGCATCCACAAACATGTATTTATATAATTTTCAAACATGTGGGTTCCATCAGGCCATTGAAATAATAATTATATTATGATGAATAAGATTAATTCGTTCCTGCTCTCCGGAATACTTTTCGGAGCCATTGTATCATGCGCAACCAAAAATCCCGTCTATGACAGTTTTAGCGGTTTCGTGCAGGGAACGACCTATAGCATCATCTTCCAGAATGACGGCAAGCTGACTCCTTTGACAGTGAAGACCGGGGTTGAGGATCTCCTCCATGAATTTGATATGTCCCTCTCTATTTACCAGGATTCTTCAATTGTTTCAAAAATTAACCGCAACGAGGATGTCGAAATAGATTCATTTTTTATTGAAGTATTTAGGAAGGCAGAGGAAATTACAAAACTGACTAATGGATGTTTTGACGTTACAGTCGGACCTTTGGTAAAAGCCTGGGGTTTTGGCCCTGATGGCATGAAAAACTTCAGCGAATTGAAACGTGACAGCCTGATGAAGCTAGTTGGAATGGATAAAGTAAAAATTTCAGGAGACAGACTCGTAAAAGCAGACCCGGATATAATTCTTGATTTCAATGCAATTGCAAAGGGCTTTTCGGTTGATGTTGTCGGTCGCTATTTAGACAGGCTGGGTGTTGAAAGTTATCTTGTTGAGATAGGGGGAGAGATAAGGGTCAAGGGTGATAAAGGGGGTGTGATGTGGAGAATAGGCATCGACAAACCTGCTGATTATAACTTTTCACCCGGAGGCAAGCTGCAGGCTGTTATAAGCCTGAAAGAACGATCTCTTGCAACATCGGGCAATTACCGTAAGTTTTTCGTAGAGAACGGTGTAAAATACTCTCATACGATTGATCCGGCAACAGGGTATCCTGTTAAACATACTCTCCTAAGTGCAACAATACTGGCAGGAGATTGTGCTACAGCCGATGCAGTTGCAACCGCATGTATGGTAATGGGACTTGATAAAAGTATCAGCTTTCTGAATGAGCAACCGGAATTTGAAGGATATCTTATTTATTCCGATGAGACCGGGGAATTCAGAACATGGTCATCGGAAGGCCTTGACAGGTTTATCTCTGAATCTGAAGAAAACTAATGTGACGGCTGGTTGAATCTCAGGTGTTTTTTCGGTATTATCAGACTATCAGATTGTTATCTTTTTCCGCATGACGAGCAGGCTGAAGAATGTCTGACAGGAGTGCATCCTGTATCAGTGTTCCTCGAACAGGTTATGCCTCTTTTCTGCATCTCCCTGTTGTGACCCGCATGAGTCTCGGGGAAATGCCCGTTCTTTTTGAGCAATATTCTCACACCAAGAAAAACAATGGAAAGAATGAGGATTATAATACTTGTTATCAGTACTTTCAGAAACATTGCTATTTCCGTTTTTTTTTTTTTCAGTTATGTGTGGTTTCATCCGACATATTTATACGGATGAAACCCCGATTATTTTGAGAAGGCCTAATGCTGCCTCCTGAGGACCTTTTGTTTCGTAACCGGGAATACCGAGCATGGTTCTCATCTGGCCAATAAATACATTTTTCCCGAAGAAAGACTCAAAATACCTTTTGGCAATGCTCTCATGAACCTCCATATATTCAGGAGGACCAAAGATATTCGCAAAATATGAATTAACTATCCCCGAAGAGGTGGTTGTTCCCTTGCTCATTACTTTACCCTGCCTGAAAACCTCAAGTGCGGAACCGGTTGAAAAAAACCTTTCAATTACAGGGTGGTTTTCATCAACCTCTTCGTAATTGTTGGCATAAAGGATATAGTTGATCTTATGTCCTTGCACTATTGTTTCAAAATATGTTACCGGTATAACTATCCTTGAGTTGACCTGGTTGGGATTCATGATTATTGATCTGTCAAGATGACCAAATGCATAACCAGGCTGAAGGTCATCAAGTCTTAGAAAAGCCCCTGTTTCGGTTCCGTAACCCACTGGGAACCCGTCGCTGTCGAGTTCTATCGATCCCATGTCGTCGGCAATTACTATCAGGTCGCGGATGTGTTTTTCACCCAGCACACGAAATGCTTCGAGCGTTTCTGACTTGCCTGCACCGGTATCGCCAATCATCAATATACAAGCCTCTTTGTTATCCTGCAGGAGGATTTTAACCATGGCACCATGAAAGGGCATGTTTCCAGACTTCATTATTATTGAATTATGAAGCGTAAGGATCATTTTTTTCAGATAACCGAAATATCCGAACTCTTTCCTTCCCGGAACTGCTCCGATAAACACCCTGTTTTTTTCGTCGTCAAAGAAAACGGTCGGAAAATCCGATAAGGAATCAAGTTCTTCACCCTGGAAACCATAAATGAACACGGCATCGGGCTTCTTAATTAGATCCGTATCATCGGCAAGCTGGAAGAGGTTGCACATCGAAAGGCCCAGCTCGAGGAAAGTAAGGTGAAAATATACCATTATCACCAGCTTTCCCACCCTGGCCGGGTAACATAACCAGTCGTCAGGGTTGAATGATGCGAGATCCAAAGGATTGGCCGAGACCTTTTTGAATTGTCCCGTGCGTTTGTTCATAGGTTGTTGTATTACAAGCGGGGGATAAATAAGTATCTGCCTGATAACAGGTATGGAGTTAAGCTTTTTGTATTTCTCATCCGGATAGGGAATGTCTTTAGGCAGCGAAATCACAGCCATTTCAGCGCCTGCCCTCACCTGCCTGTAAACATTGGGATGGCTTCCCGTAATATTTTCCTGTATATGCCTGTAAACGGTTCTAATAAGATGGGTCAGCTGTTCTATGGTCTCGTTGAATGTCCTGTAGGGCCTCTTATCGAGCCGGTCACCTTCTGAATCATTTATGATGAAGCGGTCGAAATGGCGCCAGTAATCATATAAATATTCAACGAAACTGTTTAGTAAATAAGGTTCACTGAGAAAACCAGCTGACTTGTCAAATATATGCGGGACCACATTCCCTTCATATTTGACAAGAAGAGATAGTGTTTTTACCAGGTCGTTAATACCGGATTCGGAGGTTTGCCCTGAGCCGAAGATTCTGAGAAGGGGAGAATTCTTCTTCTTGAGGTGCTGGAGGCAATGGTTCAGGACTGACCTGAACTTCTCGCTGGAGAGTAATTCCTCAGGCGTTTCGCACATCCTTTCCCGGATGTTGAGTACAACCTTGTTGTCAATGATACGGAGAGTACTTTTTTGCATTATGCAAATTTACAAAACGGCTCAAAAATATCATTTTATTCAATTACAATCGTGTTCTGGTTTGGTTTTTTATAAAAATTTCATTCAGGCATTAGTTATTTCTGATTAACAAAAAATATGTAAATTGGCATCATTATTATTGATAATATGAAACGGGAACTGGATCTTTTTGCCATACTGCCGGAGGACAAGATACCTGAAAAGGGGAAGATTCTTATCTCCGAGCCTTTTCTTCCCGACACTTTTTTTAACCGGAGCATAGTTTATCTTACTGATCATGATGTTAAAGGATCGGTGGGGTTTATACTAAATAAGAAGCTCGACATAAAGATGTCTGATGCAATCAGCGGTTTTGAAGGGTGGGAGGAAAACCTGAACATGGGTGGTCCGGTATCACCCGATACTCTTCATTATCTTCACAAGCTGGGTCATCTCATTCCCCAAAGCGTACTTGTTGATGACGATATTTACTGGGGAGGAGATATTGATGCGATAAGAGAATTAATAAGAGCATCCGTTATAAGAAATGATCAGATAAGGTTTTTCCTGGGTTATTCTGGTTGGTCGGCCGGTCAGCTCGAACGCGAGCTGAAAGAGAATTCATGGGTCATAGCCAAGGTGAAATCGGATACTGTCATGAATAGCAGGGGAGACGAGGGCTGGAAAAGAGTTCTCCGCTCATTCAAGAACAAGTACAGGATGTGGGCTGATTTTCCCGAATCGCCCGAAATGAATTAACCTTCATCCGGCATAGTCACCGGCTTTATTAGTCATCATTCCCGTTTTACTTTTCCTGAGCTAAGCCGTGCCGATGGCAACAGACCATGTTGTGCCTGAAGGCATTTAGATATGAAGGATCTTGTAAACAAGCTCCTTCAGCAGGTAGCCCGGCTCAGTGCTCAGGTCGCCGTATCCTTTCGATTTCATGTCGTAAGTGCGAAGGAGGTTGATTATCTGCACTGTTTTTGAAATATTATATTTCGATGCGGAAAGTTCATAGTCTTTTACAAAGAAAGGATTTATCCTGAGTGCCGCGGCAACATTGTTTCTCGACTTGTCGGTCAGATAATGGTAAGTAAGCAGTTTGCTGAAGTAAGCAAAAAGCGATGCTATTGTAAGGACGATGGGATTATCCCCGGGATTGTCTGCAAAATACCTGACGATCATATTCGCCTTCACAATATTTTTCTCCCCGACAGCCTTTTGAAGCTCAAAGTTGTTATAATCCTTGCTGATGCCTATGTTTTTCTCAATAAGATCGGTTGTGATTACCTTCTTGCCTGCAGGAAGTGTGATCAGCAGTTTATCCAGTTCATTAACTATCTTATGAAGGTCTGTTCCAAGGTGATCATTAAGCATTTCCGAGGAAGAAGGATCAATTTTAATTTCTTTTGACATCAGATATCTTTCAATCCAGGGAGGAATCTGGTAATCGCGCAACCTTGCTGATTCATAATATACTCCCTGGGTTTTAAGCGCTTTGTAGAGCTTTGATCTCTTGTCAAGAACCTTATACTTGTAGTTTATGACCAGTATAGTTGATGGAAGCGGCTTTTCTATGTAATTCAGAAGGTCGTCAATTTTCCTGAGCACCTGAGCTTCCCTGACAATAACTACCTGATGGCTGGCCATCATCGGAAACCGCCTTGAGATTTCTATAATGGCAGGTACAGAGGTGTCGTCGCCGTAGATTATGATCTGGTTAAAAGCCTTTTCTGCATCAGTAAGTACATTGTCTTCTATGAAGCCTGTTATGAGGTCGATATAATACGGTTCCTCTCCTGCCAGAAAATAAACCGGCCTGAATATCCTTTTTTTCAGATCCGAAATAATATCCTCATAAGAAGTAACCATAAGTCAGAATCTGAGGTGTTTTACAGATATTCCATTTTCTTTTATTTCCTTCAAAGCATCAATGCCAATTGTCAGATGCATTTCGGCGTACTTGTCATTTACAAGACGGTCGCTGGCTTCTGTTTTGATGCCTGTGGAGATCATCGGCTGGTCTGACACGAGCAACAGGGCTCCCGTAGGGATCTCGTTCGCAAATCCCACGGTAAAGATAGTTGCTGTTTCCATATCAATGGCCATTGCTCTGGTCTTGACAAGGTATTTCTTAAACCGGTCGTCATATTCCCACACCCTTCTGTTTGTTGTGTAAACAGTTCCTGTCCAGTATTCTTTGTTATTTCTGGTTATAGCGGCCGAGATGGCACTTTGCAGCTTAAACGCCGGAAGAGCCGGAACCTCAAGGGGGAGGTAATCATTTGATGTTCCGTCGCTTCTGATAGCGGCTATAGGCAGGATCAGATCACCCAGAGTGTTTTTTTTCTTCAGACCCCCGCACTTCCCAAGGAAAAGCACTGCTTTGGGAGTCACGGCACTGAGCAGATCCATGGCGGTAGCTGCATTGGGACTGCCCATTCCAATATTGAGAATGGTAATTCCGTCGGCTGTTGCATTTGGCATGTTCTTGTCTCTTCCTTCCACTTCAACATTATACATGCTGGCAAAAAGTTCCACATAATGCAGGAAATTCGTTAGCAGAAAGTGCTTGCCTAAGGAATCTAAGCTCTTTCCGGTATATCTTGGCAGCCAGTTATTAACAATTTCTTCTTTGGTTTTCATTTTATTGATCCCTCCTTGAATTATCTCAATATATTTGTTAAGGCTAAAATACAAAACTAACTTGATACAGCTTAATCTGCCTTCATATTCATTCAGAATAAAACAGCATGAAAACGCTGAACTGATATTTGATCCCATCAGGAAGAAATACGTAAAACTGACACCTGAGGAATGGGTCAGACAGAATTTCATTCAATATCTTGTACAGGAAGGAAGCTATCCTGCCGGTCTTATAGCAGTGGAGCACAGATTCCTTCAGAACAAGCTGTCAAGGAGAATAGATATTCTTATACACAACCGAAAAGGAGAGCCCGTTATGATGGTTGAATGCAAATCGCCGGAAACAGCAATCAATGAAGGCGTTTTTGACCAGATAGTCAGGTACAACATGGAGTTAAAACTCCCTTATATTGTTGTGACAAATGGAATGGTCAACTATGCCTGCAAAGTGGATCACATCGGGAACACATTCGAATACCTTATGGTCATACCATTATACGAAGAGATTCAGGATTGAGTTAGCCCAGACTTTCAAGAATCTTCCAGCATTGATACAGGCCTCTGGGTACATGAAAACATCCTTTCCATTTTCCGCCTTTCAGGGGCAGCAGGATTTCTCCCCTTCGATTGAGATAACCGAACCATTCCCCGAATTCGTCATCTTTGAAATGTCCCCAGGTATATTTGTGGACTATATCGAACCACTTCAGGTTTTTTTCTGAGCCTGTCATCTGATAGCCTTTAAGAAGCGTGATCAGAGTTTCCATATGGACCCACCATAGCTTCTGATCCCATTCAAGCTGTTGTACCGGATGGCCAAGGCGGTCCATGAAATAAAATATTCCTTCATATTCTTTATCCCAGCCATATTCAAGAGTGTTGAGTGCAATTTCATTGGCTGATGTAATGAGTTTTGTACGGTTCAGGCGCTTGCCCAGGTCCATGATGAACCACATGGCTTCAATGGCATGACCCGGATTCAGGACCCTGCCTTCGAAAGAATCGGATAAACTTCCGTCTTCTGCAACATTTTCCACAATCAGTCCGAGCTCAGGTCTGTAAAAGACTTCCATAACCTCATGTACACAGGTTTCTATGGTTTTCTCAAGGAATGATTTTTCAATAAGATGTTCAATTTCAAGCGAAAGGTTGCACAGGATCATAGGCAGGGCAAAACCCTTAAGATTTCTTGTGCCCGGGTATGCCTTGTTCCAGCGCCCTTTTGGGTTATCTGTCTTTGACAGGATAATCTCAAATGTTTTTCTTGCAATATCAGCGTATTCGCTGTTCCCTGTTGCCAGGCTTAACTGGCCAAAGGCCATTGCAGCAAAAGTGTAAGAAAATATATTATATGGTTCAACTAAGGGTTTTCCTTCTCTGTTGAGAGAGAAATACCAGTTGAAATTACCATCGTGGCCATATTTTTTAAGAAATTCTCCTCCATGGATGGCAATGTCCAGCCATTCCTGCCGGCGCTCAACCTTGTTGTACAGCATCGAGAACATCCAAACCTGGCGCCCCTGCAGCCATATAAACTTGTCAGTGTCAAAAATCTTTCCTTCGCGATTAAGGCAGGTAAAGTATCCACCGCATTCACGGTCAATGGAGTTGTTCATCCAGAATGGCAGAACATTGTCAAGAAGTTCATCACGGTATAGTGATGCCAGTTTTTTGAAATCCATAGTTCCTGTTTTTAGGTTCAACTTTTTTTGGTCCAGATCATTTCAATTTCTTCAAGAGTTTTTCCCGTAGTTTCCGGGACTTTCTTCCAGATTATCCAAATATAGGGCAGGCACATTGCAGCAAACAGGAGGAAAGTGCCTGCAGGAGTAAGATTCTCAAGCAGCCATGGAGTTAGCTGTCCGACAAGATAGGTGCCCACCCACAGGGAGAACCCGGCTATCGACATTGCCAGTCCCCTCACTCTTGTAGGATACATTTCCGAAAGAAGAACAAAAATAACTGCACAGATAGAAATTGCACATGAGAAAATGTAGAGCAGGAAAAAAACCAGTAAAACAACGGGCGTCAGTCCTAATGCTTTGCCGTACATGAAATATATTGCAATGCATATCAGGCTGATAATCATTCCTGAAACACCCCAGTAAACAAGTTGTTTTCTGCCCACCTTGTCAATTATCAGGAGAGCAATGACTGTTGTACCCGCGTTGACCAGGCCGACAAGAACCTGGTAAAACAATGAATCACCACTTGAAAGCCCGCTCTCCTGGAATATTGTCGGGCCATAATACAAGACTGCATTCACACCCATGAACTGCCCCAGCATGGCAATGGCAACCCCTATCCAGACTGCTTTCAGGATTCCGGGTTCCAACAGAACCCTCCATTGTGATTTCTTTTCAGTGCTTACAGCCTGCTGAGTCTGCATGACCTGCTCATTCGCAGCTTTATCGTCATGATAAATCCTTTTAAATATCCGGAATGATCTTTCGGGTTTGTTTTTGAGTATTAACCAACGGGGGCTCTCAGGTATAAAGAATATCATTATAAAGAACATTACAGCCGGTAAGGTTTCCATGCCCAGCATGCCTCTCCATACTTCAGTCACGAAAATCTTATTAAGAACAGGATTGTTCCATTCTCCCTGCAGAGACAGATTAAGCAGCCAGTAATTAACCAGGTATGCACCCAGAAATCCTATTGTGATGGCAAGCTGGTAAAAGGAAACCAGGCTTCCCCTGTATCGGGCTATTGCTACTTCCGATATGTAAATCGGCGAAACGATAGATGCGACTCCAATACCGATACCTCCTATAATCCTGTATGCCACCAGATCAGAGATTCCTGCTGCCAGCGCACATCCTGCAGCACTTACTGAAAAGAGGATTGCAGAAAAAAACATCGTATTTTTCCTTCCAAAATGATCGCTCAGTAAGCCGGCTATTGATACTCCAACTATTGATCCGAAAAGTGCACAACCTACATACCATCCCTGCTGTATTGAGTCCAGACCAAACTGATTGGAGACCTGGGTGATGGTGCCTGATATAACTGCAGTATCATATCCGAACAGAAATCCGCCAAGCGCAGCTACCATGGCAAGAAAAATTACATAGCCTTTATTAGTTTTCATCCGCATATAATTTTATTTCAATGGTATGATGGAACCCACATGTTTGAAAATTATATACAAACGTATTTTTGTATTTGATACATGTGGGTTTCATATTATTAGTAATCAATCGGATTGATGATTAATTTTTTCTCTTTGTCATCACCCGGAAATGGTCGATATTGTCAATTTCAGAGCAGTATGATCAGTTAAGGGATCCAGCATTTCTGAATCTTCCGGATAAAAATAGCACAATATTCTGTTAAAACCCCTGACTTTTGATAATTAAACAGGAGTAATTATGATATATTTATTCTTTCAGGCAAGTCAAATAATGTTAATTTTAGCCTCGTTATGATAAATGTTACCTGTGCCATTATCAGGAATGAGGATAATGAAGTCCTGACAGTTCAGAGAAGTGCCGGTTCGAGCAATCCTTTAATGTGGGAGTTTCCGGGAGGCAAGATAAAGGAAGGAGAAAGTGCGGAAGAATGTCTTTTAAGGGAGATCAGGGAGGAACTTTCGATGGAAATTGTCATCTGTGAAAAGTTGGCCGCTGTAGAATTTGATTATGGTACAAAACAGATAAAGCTTATTCCCTTTATATGCGATACTCTTGATGAGCTCCCTGTACTTTCGGAACATATGGCTTATAAATGGTTGCCTCCCGGAAATTTGCTTTCTGTTGATCTTTCAGGAGCAGATGTGATTGTGGCTGTAGAATACCAGAAATTAGCGAAAAGGACCACCGATACTGCTAAAACCATAACCGGCTTTGAAGACGACCTTGATGCAGAAGATGATTTTCTCGGTATTGTTAAAAATATAAGAAGCACAGAAGAAGCTGAATGGATTGCAGCATCGGCGATCGAAAACCCGGCTGTTCTTGGAAAGCTGTTTGAGTGGTCTTACAGCGACGACAGGAAACTTGCTTTCCATTCATCATGGACAATCTCAAAGCTTTATGATAGTAATCCCCGACTTATCCATCCATATCTTGACAATATGACCGACAGGCTTGATCATCTAAGCCATGAGAATGCACGGCGTTCCTTTCTCAGGATCCTGTCCTTTACCGACCTTAGCCTGGTAAGAAGGGAATTGCATGGCAAACTGGCTGACTATTGCATGAATGCGCTTAACTCTCCTTTTTCTGCAGTAGCGATAAAGACTTATTCTATGGAGATCCTTTACAGGCTTGCGTTATTATATCCGGAACTGGCAAACGAATTGTCAGCATCGATAAGCATGCTGCATGAGGAAAGCTCGTCAGGAGTCCTGGCAAGAGGAAGGATGATTCTTAAAAAACTGTCAGAACTGGATAAATAATCAACAGAATGGTATGCTAATCATAAAAACGTGTTTGAGACCTGCAGCAATTTGTAACAATAACGTAATAAAAATCAGGCCCGGATTATTTGTACAGTTATTATTTTCGCCGTTGAAAATATGCGTACAAAGTGGGATCATATTATCTGAAAACCAGATACTTTCTTTCCGTGGCCTTTATTGTCCAGTATATCAATAAAATATCCCTATGACATTCTTGTATGTTATCATAGCTCTCGTCCTGATCTTTGATTTTATTAACGGATTTCACGATTCTGCAAATTCCATTGCAACCATAGTATCGACAAGGGTTTTATCGCCGCTTGCAGCTGTAGGTCTTGCTGCTTTCTTTAATTTTATAGCATTTCTGGTTTTTGAGCTTAACGTGGCAAAGACTATAGGCAAAGGAGTTATTGATCCGGATATTGTTAATCTGAATCTGATAGCTGCCGCCGTAACTGCGGCTATTATATGGAATCTGCTTACATGGTGGTGGGGGCTTCCTTCAAGTTCTTCACACACTCTGGTGGGGGGATTGGTGGGGGCGGCAATTGTTACAAGCGGATTCGGGTCGGTTATCTATTCGGGTCTTGTTAAAATAGCCCTTTTCATTGTTATTGCTCCGGTTTTAGGAATGGTTATGTCTTACATAATTTCCATAATAGTACTTCATATTGTGAAACATTCATCTCCGTTTGCTGTCGATAAGCATTTCAGGCGTCTGCAATTGGTATCTGCATCTGCTTTCAGCCTGGGGCATGGTGGGAATGACGCACAAAAATCCATGGGAATCATTTGGGTAGCCCTTGTGGCTATGGGAAGGGTTTCGGTGGATTCGGATCCGGCTTTATGGATAGTCTTGTCATGTCATGCTGCCATTGCACTTGGCACATTGTTCGGAGGATGGAGGATTGTCAAGACAATGGGTCAGAAAATCACAAAGCTGAGATCTTTTGAGGGCTTTTGTGCAGAAACTGCAGGGGCGCTTACTTTATTTATGGCTACAAATCTTGGAATACCTGTAAGTACAACACATACGATAACGGGTTCAATAATTGGAGTTGGTGCCACAAAAAGAGCTTCAGCAGTAAAATGGGGTGTTACCGGAAAAATTTTCTGGGCCTGGATTCTGACAATACCTGTGTCAGCTTTTATCGGGGGAATTATGTGTTATTTTTTCAAGGCACTGTTTAGTTAAGAACTTTTCTTTTTATCATTTTTTGGCAGCGAGAACAGGAATTCAGTCCCTCCTCCCACTCTGTTCCTTACCATTATATCACCTTTGTGAAGCAAAATGGCATTTTTTACAATTGCCAGCCCGAGGCCTGTACCGCCACTCTTTCTTGACCGGCCTGAGTCGACCCGGTAAAAGCGTTCGAAAATCCTGTTTATGTGTTCATGAGGAATCCCTACACCATCGTCGGAAAATGAAAAATGGTAGAACTTCTTGTCCTCACTGTAAATGAGTATTCTCACATTTGTAGCATCTCCGGCATAGTTGATGGCATTTTCCATAAGGTTCTGAAAGACAGAGAGAATTAGTGATCTGTTGCCTTTCACCAAAACATTATTTTTAATAAACGATTCAACATTTATTTTTCTGGCCTCGATGGCTGATTTGAAATTGTCAGTTACCTCCCTGATAATTTTGCTTATTTTAACTTTTTCAGGAGTGAATGAAGATCCGGCTTCTTCTATCTTATTAAGGACTGAAATATCGTTGATGAGATAGGTCAGTCTGTCAGTCTGGCCAAGTGCTTTTTCAAGAAAGTATTTCTGCTTTTCAGGTTCAATGGAATTGTTGCTTAGCAGCGTTTCAATATAACCTTTTATCGAGGATACGGGAGTTTTGAGTTCATGGGCAATGTTTGATGTCATCTGCTGCTTTATTTGCTTGTTCCTGCCTATTCTTGTTATATCGCTAAGGATTACTTCAAAACTTTTATCGTTGAATATTACACATTGTACCTTGAAAAATCTGCCATCCCTGGAGACCTGGTATTCCATTTTTGGCAGTTCGGAGGGTTTAAAGGAAGCATTGGAGTATGAATTAATGAAATCGTTTACTGCAGAGAATTCTGGTATCTCAAAGAGATTCGATGTGAATATTTTAAGATCGCCTGAGATAAGGTTTTTTTGCTGGATGAAGTGATCGTTGCTGAAAAGAATCTCCTTGTCATGTGAGAAAAAAGCAACCCCCTCATTCAGTGCGTTAAGATGATTGAATAATTTCTCTTTTTCAGTGACCAGTTCATTTTTTGCAGCGAGGAGATTATTATAGATATCAAGTATCTCCGAACCGATAACACCAAGCTCGTTTTTTGGGAATTTAGCGACAAAAGGCTTGTCATTTTTAAGGCTGACTGTAAAATCCCTGAGACTTGTGACCGATTCTCCGAATTTATTAGTTACAATAAAAAGAATAACACCGGTTATTAAAAAGGCAATAAGGAGCAACAGAAGGAACTTAAAATTTGCTTTGAGGAAATTAGTAACAGTAACATCATAGACTAGTGCAGATCTAATGAAATACTTGCCGTAGAATTTTACATAGTAATAATAATCTTCACCGGTAGTGTCCGATTTCCTTATTGTGGTACCGAATTCAGAATTCAGTGATTCAATAATCTCAGGTCTTGTTTTATGATTCTCCATAGTTTCATAATCAGGAACAAAACTGTCATATAAAACACAGCCTGACGTATCGATTATGGAGATCCTGAGATTTTTATGCGGAAGAAGGCGTCTGAGTGAATCGAGCTTGTGGTACCGGCCGGTTTCATAGATGTTATTGATATTTATATAATTATCTGCTATCCTGCTGATATTGTAGAGATTGTCGTTAAGGGCAAGTATCCTGTACTGTTTTTCCCTGTTATAACTGTATGTTATAACCAGAAGGGCAACCATCAGGAAGATGGCAGAGTAAAATATCAGCAGGTTGTTCCTGAATTTATTCCTGTGATAGGGCATAGACATTTCGTTTTTCAGAATTCAATGAAATATCCATAACCTGTCTTGTTCTTCAGGTTAGGTCCGTATTTGCCGAGCTTGGTCCTTAGCCTTGTAATATTCACATCAACAGTTCTTTCTGTAACAACAACATCCCTGCCCCAAACCGTTCCAAGGACCTCCTCTCTTGAAAAGACCCGCCCCTGGTTCTCAAGAAGAAGTTTAAGGATTTCAAATTCCTTTTTGGTAAGTTCAATTTTTTTGTCATTTAGTATCAGCCTTTTTCTGAGAATATCAATTTCAAGATCGCCAAATTTCAGGTTAACAGCTTTTTTTGTCCTGTCTGATTGTGAGCGTTTAAGGACAGCCTTCACGCGGGCTGTTAATTCATTAACAGAAAAAGGTTTGGCAATATAGTCATCGGCTCCCAGGCTGAAACCGGTAAGGATGTCGTTCTCAGTGTCCTTGGCTGTAAGAAATATAATGGGGACATTGTTTTCCATCTCCTTGCGGAGCTTGTCGGCCATTTTGAACCCCGACATAGGTCCCATCATAACATCCAGAAGAATCAGATCATAGCTGTCCAGGGGCTTTTTCAATGCTTCTTCGGCCGAATTTGCGATATCAGCTGAATAACCCTCGTTTCCGAGATTATACTGAAGGATTTCGCAGAGGTCTTCTTCATCATCTACAATCAGGATCTTTATGTTTTTTTTTTCCATAATAATGAAGGATATATATAAGAGTTTCAAAGATGCATGTGTAAAGTTAACTTCAATTTTTAAAAGAATGAATTTACCTCCGATATTATTGCAAGCAGGAGAAAAGTGCCCGTTGGTTCTGGTGGCTACAGTTCAACGGGCACATCAATCAATTATGCATAAATATACCGCCCTAAAACAGCGCACAATTCAGTTTCAGGTGGTATGTTGTTCCCGGTTCAAGTTTCGTGAAAAACTGATCCGTTGGATTAAATGATCTGAAAACAGATTCTTTCTTGTCATTAAGAAGATTATCAATCTTTATTGAGAGTTGCATTCTTTTTTCCCTGCCAAAGCTTTTACCTGCGGTGAAATTGAGACTGTGGAAAGGCAGGGTGTAGATATCCGGACGGTCTGCAATGCCAACATATTGAAGAGTTTTACCCTGTACATTGTAGTAGAGCCCTGCTTCAAATTCTTTCCAGAAACCATTATTGCCTCCAAGATAGGTAAGGCCGCTGTTAATTATCCAGGGTGCCTGGCCTGCCATTTCACGGTGATTCTTGATCTTTTGTCCGGTTCGGGCGTTTTCAACGCGCGACATATATTCTGTAAGACTGAGTTCTATCCGCGAATTTGTGAATGACATGTTTGACGATATACTGAAATTCTTCAGGGCACCTGTGATATCTCCAAGGTTGCGGCGGAATTCCAGTTCAATACCGGTTACCTGCCCGTTACCTGTATTTCTGGGTTGAAAACTCCCTGCCTGTGTTGCATACTGAACAATTTCAATTGGACGGATGAAATACTTATAGAATCCACTGACCGAGATCATCTGTCCGTCTGTCTGATACAATTCCCACCTGACATCGGCATTATGTATATCCGAACTGACAAGTTTCCCGTTCCAGTATTCTCTTCCGGCCACATCGTCCGCATCACGGAACATTCCTCCCACGAAGGTGCGTCCGCTTATAGGATCGGATATTTCTGCATAGGACAATTCCTTGAATGACGGCCTGGCAATGGTTTTCGCATAGGACATCCTTATATTCTGAGTCCGGGAAACCTTATAAATTATATTGACTGACGGGAAAAGGTCAATGTCGTCAAGGACTTTATCATTGGAGAGTACGATTGTACCCAGCTGGTTCTGTCCTGTGTAGCGCTGGGTAAATTTTTCTGCCCTTAGCCCTGCATTTATCCTCATTCCCCTGAAGAGGCTCAGTTCAGCTGACAAATATCCGGCTGCATTATTGTTTTTTGCGTTAAACAGGTTCGGATTGGAAGGTATAAAACTGGCTTCGTATGTTGTTCCGCTTGAGTAGTTGGTACCGTTAAGCGGCCAGATGTTTTCAGGCCTGAACAGTTCGTCAGGATCGCCGGTGAGAGCTACATTCCTGACATTCAGCATGAACTTGTGTATCACAAAGTCGCGCTCCTTATAAGTGTATGCTCCGCCAAAATTCAGTTTTGCCGGCTCGTTATTGAACCTGAAGCTTTTGCTTACGTGTATTACCCCGGCAAGGTTTTTCTCCGAAAGATTTCTCCATATTCTTTCGGGAAAACCCGATTCGGTATTTATATATAATTTGTTTTCAGGTCCTTTAACGTATCTTATGAACCTGGCATCAGGGTCTTCAATGGCCGAAAAGGTGGGAGATAACTTCCATATGATATCCCATTTTGAGTTCCAGAAAGAATGCTTACCGTCAAGCATCAGATTTGTAAGGGCCCGCTGGCTGTATTCGAGGTTATGCTGGTAACCTGAAAAGATACTTCCCTGGTCGCTGCCCTCATAGTCGAAAATACCGGCTTTCGATTCTCCGTTCTGAAGATGCATGAAGTTAATCCGGTATTTTGATTTGTCTGTTTTTATAGCAAATCCGGCAAGTCCGCTGAGGAGTACACTGCTGACTCCGAAGTTCCCTTTCTGGAATTCCCTTACCTCAAGGTTCATATTATCAGGATCGCTTGAAAGACCATAACGGCCATATTCGGCATCTTTATAAAACTCAGAATTGTGTTTGTACGACAGGCCAAAATTATACCCGATGGTTACTTTTTTAAATGGGGTTTGATTCCCGAAAAAGGTCCCCAGGCCATAGTCCATAAAGTTTCTTTGTTTACTTGCCGCCATTGTAGGATTGAAGCTTTGCAGTACTTCCCTGTATCTTAGCCCCTGTTCACCTGTAGGATTTGCTACTACCGAGGCAAAAAATGGCAGGTTTGAAGTTGCAGGGATGGCCCTTGTTCCATCGTCAAAGCCAAGAAAATCGGTTTTCCCACCTTCATATGTGAGATAATCATTTTTGAAATGAAAGTCAGGATTATAACTTGTATTAACAGATATGTTTCCTTTTTTTCTCTCGGGGAAGTCTTTAATGGCAATGTCGACGACTCCGCCGGTAAAATCAGCCGGAAGTTCCGCACTGAATGATTTATGTACAATGATATTGTCGATCAGGTTTGTCGGGAAGATATCCATCTGCATGGTGTTGCGATCGGGATCAAGTCCGGGTATGTCAACACCGTTCAGTACAGTCTTTGTATAACGGTCGCCCAGTCCCCTGACATAAACATATTTACCGCTTTCCACAGAAACGCCGGTGACCCTTTTTATTGATGAGGCCGCATCAGAATCTCCCATTTTCCTGAAGTTCAGGGCAGATATTCCGTCAATCAGATTGGGTGACTGCATTTTGATCGACATCATTGCGCCCTCGGTGTTCCGGGCCATGGAGGCTTCAACTGTAACTTCAGAAAGACCTATTGTCGAGGTTTTAAGCATAAGGTTGTCAAGAAGGGTAACTTCTCCGGGATTAACCTTGACATTGTTCAGATAAATTGTTTCATAAGAAACAAATGAAAATTTCAGGTTATAAATACCCGGTTCCAGGGGAAGATTAAACTTTCCGTCCAGGTCTGTAATGACACCTTTTGTAGTTCCCTCAACTGCTATTGAAACACCCATAAGGGATTCACCTGTGCCTTCATCATAAACAGAACCTCTCAAGATTCCATTCTGTGCATTAATCTCTGTGAAAAGCAGAAGAAAGGCAAATGAAAACAGAAATCTTAAATAATGCATAATTGATTGTTTTTTAATGATCCGCAGCATTATGGAACTGCGGATCATCAGACTGATATATTATTAAAAGCCACTTAATGTATTAGATACCGCTGCCCATGTCCAGTTCTGGAACACCGAAGCATCAGCTCCGACAGTGTTGGCTCCCGATTCCACGACAGTTACAAATGCATCACTTCCATCCTTGAAGAAATCAGTAACGACAGTGCCAGTCGGCAGGGTTGCTTCAAAATTTGTAAATGTGCATGGGTAATCAGTTGGCAGTTCGTCGAAGTCCTGTCCTGACTTTAGGCCGAAGAAATAGACGCTGTCGATATCCACATTTGAATTTGGATCGAGATCAACAAGACCCTGTGCATTACCGGCATATATCGAACCATTCTTCAGAAAATGCTTTGCAACCATAATACCTTCCGGTCCGTCAAGTTCAAGGCATTCATCGCCCGGGTTGATTACTATGAAGTTGTCAAGAGTACCTCCCCATGACTGATCGGTATCTATCGCATCATCGCCTGCGTTCCATACCACTACATTCTTTACGTTAACCGTACCACCAAACCATTCAACTCCGTCATCCTGATTGGCTACAATTTCAATGTTTTCGATAACTGTGCCTGAACCGACACCGCCAAGTGTCAGGCCATTGATCTCGTTCCCTTCACCAATATTTGCTCCGCCGTGACGTATGGATACATATTTGATGACACCTGAATTATCCTCAGGCTCCGTACCTCCATACAAACCGTTCAGATCGGATGTTGGTATCCCTTCTATCTGCATACTCGTTGACTCAGCTGAAATCGGAGCTTTGCCAAGGATCAGCAGACCGCCCCACAAGCCATTCAGCGTTGGATCGAGATTTGGACTTTTAATCTCACCGGGAATGATATTGTCAGAAACAGATGTGAAAATAATTGGTGCTTCGGCAGTGCCCACAGCCATCAGCTTTCCTCCCCGGGCAACCATCAGGGCTGTGGCATTTGATTCTGAGCCTTCGCGGCCCTTGATTATGGTTCCGGGCTGTATGGTAAGCGTAACACCCGGCAGCACTGTAATGCGTCCTTCCAGTATATATATTTTCCCCTGCTCCCAGGTTGTGTTTGCATCGATATTTTTTGATACCGATATGGTAGGCACTCCTTCAACATTAATAACTGCGGTAGCTGTTGCAGATTGATTTTTACTGTCCGATAATGTCAGGGTTACTGCCCCGGCACCGACATTTGTTCCGGCTGAGAATGAAACCGTAATAGTACCGGAAGTTGCCCCTTCTGTACCATAGGTTTTAATCACAGCGGTACCTCCGGTAGCTGTAACTGTTGCAGAACTGTAACCTCCCTCTGCATTGAAGCTGAAGGAAAGATCAACAGTTTTTTTAATCTCAACAGAAGTAGTCTGAGGTGCTGTAATAACAGGCGGTGCATATTCCTTTTTACATCCGGTAATGAAAGCCAGAGTTAGAATGACAAGAATAGAATAATACTTCTTCATAATTTTTTTATTTGTTAAATTGATCTATCGATGTTTTTTTCCGGTGTAAAAGTATTGACGCCATATTTCACAGCTGTTAAGGAAATATTAAGCTTTTGTTACAAAAGAAACATAAGGATTCTGTCAGGTGTATATGCTTCTCCCGGCCCCAAAACCTGTTGACTGAAGCTTATTGAGGCTTTAGCGCTTAACTGCAGCAGGAAGAAATTCGGAAAGGTTTATGAAAACCTTTGTATCTTTATGACTGATACGGATAGATCATTTAACCAAAAAATAATTTGAAATGAGCTTTAGAACTTTATTTGTTGCGTTAACCTTTTGTCTTTTGGGACTATTTTTTTCCGATGTTGCTGTTGCAGGGGGACCCGGAGATGAAACACTCAAGGCAGGCTTTGCCAAAGCTGATATCACACCGGATGTGGCAGTTGAATTATATGGATATGCCGTCAGAAAAAAGTTATCTGAAGGCATACACGATCCATTGTCTGTCCGAGTGTCGGCTTTTGAGAATGACGGAAAAAAATTCGTTCTTGTTTCCTCTGATCTGGGAGCCTATGGGACGGCTGTAGCATCAGTATTCCGGAAAAGCATTATGGATAAATATGATTTGAAGGATTCCGAATTGTTCCTTTCAACAATTCATTCGCACAGTTCGCCCCGGCTGACTGTTGATCCTTCAACAGGCAATCCAAACAATATAGAATACACCAAAAAGGTTCAGCAGGTGTTACTCGATGCCATCGGCAAAGCGCTGAAGGATATGAAACCCGTGCTGACCGGTGTTGGCAAAGGTTCCTCTCCTGTAGGTTCAAACAGGCGTGAAATGGATGCTAATGGTGAAATTATTATAGGGCGAAATCCTTACGGACCTGCTGATAAAGAGGTGCTGGTTATGAAAGTAACCCGGCTGGACAATACTCCTGTTGCAGCTGTTTTTGACTATGCAACACATTCAACATCTCTTGGTCCCGGCAACCTCCAGGTGAGCGGGGATGTACTCGGCCTTGCCTCTCAGTTTGTTGAGAAAATTCTTGGGAAAGATGTTATTGCTCCGGTGTTTGCAGGTGCATCGGCAAACATTGATCCCTGGTACAGGGTTTTGCCGGGGTTCAATACAGAGCCCGGCTGGATACCGGAACCGGTTCTGCTGGGAACTTTGCTTGGAGAGGAAGTTGTTCATGTTTTCAGGAGCATAAATGACACTAAACCGGGAGGAACTATTAATACCGCATTTGAAATCCTTGAGTGCCCCAGGAAGAACAAGGCTGCAAATGCCGACACAAACAGCGGAACTGAAACAGTGCCCGTAAGGATTACCGTGGCGCGGATAGGCGATGATGTGGCATTTGTCGGATTCAGCGTTGAGATGCTAACGGAGATCGGAATGGAGATAAAATCAGCCTCCCCGTTCAAAAATACCTTCATAATTACTCATTGTAATGGTGCAAGCGGATACCTTCCTCCTTCAGAACTCTATAAAGAAGGGGGATACGAGGTTAGTTCATCTCAGTTTGCCATCGGATCGTCCGACATGGTGGTGAAAAAGACACTCAGGATGCTTTATGACCTTAAATAAAGATCAGAGTGACTTAGGTATCGCTATCGCGTAGATGGTTCTTTCAGTATAGCTACTAAAAACTGGAGGAAGGGAAAATATAGATGAAGATTCTCACAGAGGCACCCCTCTGTGCGAAGCAGAGAGGGGTCGGGGGTGAGTTCATGTGTTCCGGGCTCAGTGTTAAGCGTTTAGTGTTTAGCTGTTTAGCGTTCAGTGTTCAGCGCAGGGCGCAAGACCCCAAGACAGCGTAGCATCAAGACAGCAAAGCGTAAAGACAGCGAAGCGTGAAGACCGCGACCAAAGGGAGCAAGACTTTTTTGCAATTTGCAATTATCAATGAGCAATTAACATTATCAATTGAGGTTGAGATAGAAATTGGAGGTAAAAAACACTGGCTATAAAAATACGTAGCACCAATTTAAGCATATCGTACCTCTGATGATGTAATTTTAATAGCTTTGTATAAAACACAATTATGACCCAACAGGACGTTAAAAATATTATACTTAACCATTTAAAAGACTATCAACCTGTTAGTGTGGGAATATTTGGATCATTCGCAAGAGGTGAATCCACTGAAAAAAGCGATATTGATATTCTTGTTAAGTTCAAAGTGGCACCTTCACTGCTAACTTTAATAAAGCTTGAAAATGAACTTTCTGACTTACTTGGTATTAAAGTAGATTTAATCACAACAGGTGCTATTAAAAACAAGAGAGTCCGGAAAAGCATCAAAAAAGACCTAATCACCATCCTGTAATGGCAAAAGATGATCTGGCTTATATCGAACATATCCTCGATTGTATAAGAAAAATCAAGGAGTTCACCAATGGATTATCATTAAAAGATTTCCTGGTCAATGAGTTAGTACAGGATGCAGTTATCAGAAATATTGAAATTATCGGAGAAGTATCAAAGAAGATATCTTCTGATACCAAACAGATATATTATGAAATCCCCTGGAAAGAGATTGCCGGAATGAGAGATAAGCTCATCCATGACTACCTGGGAGTGGATGTTGAGGTTGTATGGAGAACTATTACTGAAGATATTCCTACCCTGGAAAAGCATATTAAAGAGATAGACTAGAAAAGAAACTGGTGCTGCCAGGTCGTCGGCATATGTCATTGGCACCCCACAACAGGCATAACCCCGGAGGGGTTGACGTCGCAGCATTAGGTTTCAAGTTCCAGGTTTCCCACCTTCCCCCCATCTCCCCCTCGCCCATTCACTTCAGTTTGCGTTAATTGTTCAGGGTTAAGCGTTTAGCGTTCAATTCAAGACTAAAAGACAGCAAAGCGTAAAGACGGCGACTGAAAGGAGCCAGACAGCGCAGCGTAAAACTGAAGGGAGCAAGACTTTTTTGCAATTTGCAATTATCAATGAACAATTAACAATTGGCAATCCATGTACTTTATCCACAACCGGCTCAGGCAGCAGTTGGGTGAGGGCTACACTTTGGCCACGGCTGTGTATGCTTATATGGTTTTAACATCAGAAGTGTGCCTCAATAGAGGCATCCTCTTTTTAGTTTATTGTCACTTTCTTTTCTCCTCCAAAAGAAAGTAACCAAAGAAAAAGAGGCCGTCTCAATAATTATCTTATGAGACGGCCTCTTTATTTTTACCTTACCCTTAAGTACGTTTTTCTATTTACGATTAATGAAGGGTTCTTTGTTTTATCTGATCATGTGCACAGGTCAGAAATTGAAGTCTATCCCTGCAGAAATGATCATAGTGTCTTTGTAGTATGTTTCCTTTGCTGTAATAGTGGTGGCTGTTGGTGAAAACAAATGGTTTATGGTTTTCTCGCCATTGAGATAATAGGTATATGCAAAACCCAGGTTGATCCTAAGGTTGTCCAGAACGTTAATTGCGCCGCCTATGCCACCTGTGTGTGAAGTAAGACTGTAGGTCAGGTCGCTCTGGTAATCATCGTTAACCCCGGTTTTTGAATAAAGGTAACCTGCGCTCAGAAGCAGATAGTCATTCAGTTTGTATTGCAGACCTGCTGCTGCCTCATAATAGTTATTGTCGATTATCTTTTCATTTTCAACATATACTCCGTTAAGCTTGCGTCCGTAGTTTGCAGGCTTGTCGAAGTAATAATGGAATCCGGCGGCAACATTAAGCTTTTCTGTCAGGCCAAGGTCGACGCCCATAGACAACATGGCGGGCATATCGTTTCTGATCTCTTCTCCGTCGGGGAACATGGTAATAGCCGTTCCTGTGGGAGTATAACCAACCTTGAAGTCTTTTGCAGTCTTATTGGTAATGGTCATTTCGGTGGCCATTTCGTATTTTATTCCAATATTTATCCTATCGGTTGGAGAGATATTGACACTGAAGAAAGGAGTTATCCCGTAACCTGTCTGTTCAACGTCTGCTTCCTGGTCGCCAAGAAGGCTTGCTGTGGCTGTGTACTGTGCGGAATATGCAGTAAATTCCTGAGCCTTGCCTTTCAGTCCGGCATCGGCCTCGCTGATGGTTCCCGTTGTTTCAAGACCGAATCCTTCAAGCGCAGTCTCAAGTAACTGTCTCTGATCGGCTGTAATAATTGTTGCAGCTTCGGCCTGGGCAAGTGTCAGTGAGCCAGCGCCGCCGTTGACAAGAGCGGTAGTCTGAGTGGCGACATTTGTGGCTGTTGAAGCGCCTGTTGCATACTGGCTGGCAATGCCTGACATGATAAGGTCAGCTCTGGTCCAGCCGGTAGGCATTTTTAGTTCGATGTTTCTGAGATGCCCCATGTAGGTGTTTTTCGCGTTCACATATCTTGCGCCGGCTGCTATGGAGATAACATCATTCAGCTTATATGATATGCCTCCCTGAAAGCCAAAATATACTGAAGTACCTTCAAAATAGGCATCCAGTTTGTAAGCGGTAGCTCCCTGTGAAGCGAGAGCAGGAACCAGGTCAGATGGAGTCAGTTCAAATGACGGAAGCCCCTTGTCGAAGACAGCACCCCCGCCTCCTCCGATAGGATTGACTCCCAGGGAGAATGCCAGCCTGTCCATCTTGTAGGCAGCGTAAACGCTCGGAAAAACAGGAGCGGAAACTTTCCCCTTGTATAAACTTTCATTCAGACCAAATGCACCACCGGGACCGGTATAAAAGTTTTCAACCTCCTTATTCTGAAAAATTGTCTGATTTGACAGGGAGAAATGAAATCCGTTGTTCAGCTTCATTAACCCTGCCGGATTGAAGTAAACTGCATCGATGCTGGTTGATGCATCCCTGGCAGGTA
Source organism: Bacteroidales bacterium (assembly GCA_040769065.1). Lineage (GTDB taxonomy): Bacteria > Bacteroidota > Bacteroidia > Bacteroidales > VadinHA17 > LD21. The sequence goes on along the minus strand of JAXGLU010000001.1, from coordinate 1,472,632 downwards.
ACCGTACCCATGAAGCACTCTGGTTTGTATTTGTAACCAGTCCGCCTGCAAACAGGCTGGCTGAAACAAATGCTCCTGAAATAAATGTAAAGAATCTTCTCATTTGATAATTTTTAAGTTTAAAATGAAGAACTCCTTTTTACCCGTATTGCATAAACAGTCGGATGTTCTCATGAATTTTTAAGCAGTTTATGCAGTATTTAAAGAACCAAAGTCCGGCAAATGTAGAAAAATATTTTAAAGTAGCAATAAGTCTAAAGTATTAAATTGATATTAAGTCATTTGACAGGGCTTGCGAATCTTGTTCGAAAAACCACCTGTATGAAAACCCTGCTTTTTTGTCAAAACACATCACATGACAACCATTTTCAGGATCTGGCTGCCAGCATTTATAATCCATGTTATTGCGCCTTGCTATTTTGCTTCAAGCAGCTTAAGGTCGCCGTATAAGCCATAGTCAAGCAACTGGTAGTCGCTGCTGGTTTGAGGCGGTTTCACATTCCTGAAATGCCATGGTCCTACCAAACCGGGCGCAGGATTGTTGAAATGCGGTCCAAGAAGATTCTTCAGGCTTCCTGTGATTTTTACTTCAACCCTGTTGTTCCCCTGTTTAATCAGGCCTGTAACATCAGACTGATAGGGAGGGAAAGCTATTATTGGCGCTGCCTGCTGATTGACATATACCTCCGCGACTGTACCATCCCATTTATCAAGCATGAGAAGATATTTGCCGCCGGTTTTTTCAATATCGAATTCCTTACTGTAGGTGATACCCCATGAATAAAACGGGAGGCCCTGGTCTCTCCAGCTGCCTGTTGTCAATGACGGTGCCGGTGCATCTATTGTCCATTCTCCGGTTTGAGCGATCACTGAAAAATTGCCGGTAATGTAAACCGGCTCAATTTCAGCATGTATTTTCATTGGATTTGTTTCAACTGAAATGGTATTATCTCCCTGCTTAACATCTGCACTTATATTGAAAACTCCAAAAGCACGGTCGAGCCACCATTTATTCTTTTCTGCAGCAAGCTCCCTGCCATTGATCTTAACTGTCCATAGTTCAGGTCTTTCAACAACAGCCCTGAACGATGTGAAATCAAAGGTGTTTTTGATATTAAAATGATAAATGGCTTTAAATCCTGAGTTTGTCCTGAAAGTATCCCTGTCGACTGTTCGTTGTTTAAACTGAACAGAAGTGTTCCATGGATTACCGTTATGAAATCCGTGAGACTTGAAAACCTTATCGGCAGCATCGTATGTATGGATATTTTTGTATAACTGTCCGTCAAGCAGCAGGTCACAAAACTCAACAGGCATCGCATTTTCAAGATCCCGTGTTACTGTCATGGGTGCAGTTGAGGGTACCTGAACATAAGTTCCGTGTTTTTCATTAGCCGGATATTCAGGCATTTTTCCTTTCGGTATATAGAGCAGCATGCTTCCGGCAGGAGACAGGTCAAAGGAAACAGAGGTTTTGTTGCTGTTCGATTCTGACGGATAGGTTTTTATTTCTCCGGTAAGGGTTTCCATCTCAATGGCTCCTGATCCTTTTATTGTAAAGGAACCTTTTACGGAATTTTCAAGGCTGGAGTTCGCAAGAAAAACAATCTGGCCGTCTTTCAGTATTCTTCTCTGGTGATAAAGATCACCACCTGTCACATCTTCAAAGCGGATATCAGATTTAGCAAAATGCTTACTGATTACATCATTGGTTAGCTGACTATCGATTATTGTAATATCGTCATTTGAGTCAAAAAAAACCTTGATTTGCTCATCAGGATGTCCGTTAACAAGTTCAGGTTTGGAAAAAGCAACGAGATGACCGCCCTTGCTTACAAATTCTTTCAGTAATTCAAATGTTGCAAGGTTAAGATTCTCAGTGAGGGGAGGAATAACAACTATGGAATATGTACGGTGTCCCACTCTGAGAGTGCCATTTCCGGTATCGCCAAGGTCCTTCATAATATTCTCTGAGCCCAGATCATATTCTACCTGGTTCTTTTCGAGTGTTGTTATGAATGTCTGGAACGACTGGCCGATCTTTGCATGGTATGGATTTGGTGCTGTATATGAATCGTATAGCCAGGCTGTTGTCGTTGGTTCAATTACAAGTATGTCGTTTATTTGCTGTCCGGATGACAGAGCCAGAGATAGTCTTGCAAAGTGGTCGTTGAGGTAACGGTAACTGTTCCACCATGGTTCGTGGTATGTAAAAGTTGGAGGGTAGTCATATTTTCTTGCACCTGCGAGGGTGATGTGTGAAAGGTGCTGGTTCATGAAGTTTACTCCAAGGGCATATTCCCAGTCGCCCAGGCGCTTCATATCTTTGAATGTCAGCTCCCAGCCGCCACCCCCGTAGGTCTCGCTCAGTGTTCTTTGCCTTCCTGTCTGGTTGGCTGCGCTGGCAAGCTCTTTAACCGATCTTACATTACCAAACTGAGCTCCCGGGGTGGAATCATTCCATTGGTTGAAGAGCATGTCAATACCAGGAACATGATGCCAGGCGTACATGGCCATATTATCTCCTCCGTGCGACATGCTTGGCCATCCATGTTCCCAGTAGTGACCGGTAAATTTGAGTCCCTTCTCCTCGCAATATTCGAAATATGGTTTAGCCCACCTCTCAATAAAAAGGTTAAGAAGGGTCTGGGTATAATTATGCCTTATCCTTTTGTAATCACCTGTTTCTTCAAAAAGTAAAGGCAGGAAGAGTTTTAGATCATAATTCCAGTCTTCCATGAAAACATCGAACAGGTCGGGTGTCCATTTTATTCCACCTGAGGTAACGATTTCAGGTTCATCCGTGAAGATTCCGGGGACTGTTTTCCCAAATTCCTCACCGGCATATTTTTCATATCCCTGCATTGTTAATTCAAGAAATTTTGTTGTTACTCCGGGAAGCAACAGGTCAACATATGAAAACCCTCCATACCAATCCGATTTTCGATGATATGTTTTTGAGAACAGGAAATAATTGCCTTTCTGTCCTTTCCAGTCTGCTGTTTGCGATGTTATGTCGGTGTAATTTTCATCTTCTTCCCTGAGGCAGATTAAGTATTTATCAGCCGTATCGGGAAGTATTTCTGTTTTTGTCATGGCAAGGCCCTGGCCCTGATTATACGATTCAGGCATCTGATCAGGAACATGCCCGCCGGCAAAACCGCTCGGATAGGAGTTCTCATCATAGATCCATATTTTCATTCCCATCTCTTTCCCCCTGTCAATGGTGTATTTAAAAAGTTCGAACCATTCATCTGAAAGATATTCAGTTACGAGCCCGGGCCGCGGATGAATGAATACCTGCAAGCTTCCCTGATCCCTGAAGTCTTCCAGGTACTTGTCTATTTCTTCCTTTGTGATTATGTAATTCCAAACAAAGAATGGCGCAGTGGTATATTCTGCCGGAGGGCTTTTAAATTCTTCGGCAAGCGATTTAAAATCGCTGATCCTTATTTCGCTAGTATCTTGTTTTCTGCAGGAAAGCAGAAAAACGATCAATGCTGTAAAGCAAATCAGTGCCTGAACTGATCTTATTCCCTGGGGTTTCATCCTTATATAATTTATTTTAATGGTTGGATGGAACCCACATGACTGAAAATTATATTATTCATTATGTGTTTGCGTTTGATTTCAATCATGTGGGGTTCATCAGTATGTAATTTTTATTTAGTACAATGTTTAAAGACTTTTTAGTTTTTGGGCTGTTTTTTCAATATATCCCTCAAGGCGTTCTTTCAGCCCCTTGAACTGTGGCCAGTATGCATCGAGTCCAATGCCGAAGAGGCCGATTTTCAGATTATACTCTTTCATGTTTTTATATCTTGCCGGAAAATCTCAGGCTGAAGTTTCTTTGGGGCTGAATATCCCCGGGCCGTCCCATGAATTCAGTGTTTGTAAAGTTTTTAACTGAAAGGGAAACGGTGAACCGGTCATTCAACCTGTATCCTGCTGTAGCATCGGCCTGGAAATATCCTGTGTTATGTGTTTTCCAGTATTCCGGAAATCCCGGCAAGATTGCCTCTCCCGTGATTTCGTTGAGGAAGAAATCATCTATCCTCAGTATCTTTGATCTTGCGTAAAGATTAATTTCTGAAAACAACTTCTGCCAGGCAATGTAAAGGGAAGCCTTTCCCGAATGCTTTCTGCGATATTTCAGGTAAATGCCTGTATTCTTGTTGGTAGAGGGATTGAATTCAACCGGGTAGATGTATGTGTATCCGGCTGTAAATGTTGAATTCAGTTTTCCGAACGACCTGGTCAGTAATATCTCCGCCTCGCCTCCATAAACCCTCGACTGTCCGATGTTCGTCGCCTTGAAGCCTGTTGAAGCGGTATTGGTTTCCGGATCAGTGTAAAATGACAGAAAGTATTCTATCATGTTGATATTTTCCGACATGAAAAGCGAAGCATCTATTTGTCCCGTTATTTCCCCAAACGATAGTCCCTGTTTCACTCCTGTTTCCAGGCTCCATCCTGATTCAGGAAGTATTCCGGGATTTGGGAAGATAGTAACCGATCCGAGCGTGGTGGAGGCATGTTTTTCAGCTATTGACGGGTACCTGTAGCCCTGTCCGAAAGATGCCCTCAGAAAAGTAAAGTCGGCTGCCTGCCAGTTGAGGCCGGCTCTTAACACAGGCACGAGTTTATCGTTGATTCCGTCAAGTGAATTCTGTTCCAGCCTTATTCCTGCCACTGCCTTAAGCCTGTACAGGGGCCTGAACTCAAGCTGGGTATAACCTGCAACATTGATTCCGGTATGGTCGTTGTACATATTGGAGTTGATAATGCTGAAATTCTCAGAGACACCTGCCGTAAGGTCCAGATAATCTGTTAGTTTGTGCCATAGCTGGTATTCTGTGTAGATGGAATATGCATCACTGTTGGTTTGTTCACTTTCAGGGAACCGGTTTATTGTTGACTGGAAACGCATTTTCAGATCATGGCGGAATCTGCCGCTTTTGTTCCAGGTGATGAAGGGATCGATAGCTGCGAAGGTCCCATGGATCTCAGCCGTGGCAAATTCGGGTTGCTTAAGGGCCCCGGTTTCGGCATTCTCCCATATTACGAAATCCCTTTTAACTGTTGTCCCGGTATTTATCCCGACTCCATAGTTCAAGCCCTGTACCTTGCTGTTGAAGTGTTTTAATTTCAGGCTTATCCTTCCGAGCTTTTCTCCGTTGAGTCTTCTGTATCCTTCATCGGCAAGCAGGTAACCGCCGATTCCGAGATCTGTTCTGCCCAATTTTCTGAGGTGTGAAACTGAAGCAGTAGTGAATAAGCGGGGTGTGTCCCACCATATCCAGTTCTTGTTCCCGGGTTTGTCAAACACCCCGGCTTCCACAAAGAAACGGGTTTCAGGAATGTTGGTTGCATCAGCTGTCCTGAAGTTTATTATTCCGTTAAGAGCCGACGATCCATACAGCACCGATGAAGCACCTTTGATCACCTCTATCTGTGAAAGGTTTTCAAGAGGCAGGAACTGCCATCTGATGTTTCCGGCATCGGCAGACAACACGGGTAATCCGTCTATCAGCGCAAGTACCCGGCTTCCGGCCCCGTAACTGAACCCGCTTCCTCCCCTTACCGATGCCTGCCCGTCCATAACCTCTATCCCTGTCGTTTTGTTTATTATCTCCTGGGCGTCAATGATATGATTTCCAGAAAGAAAAGATGGTTTTATTATGTTGAGGGATACGGTAAGCTCGGCTATTTTTTGTTCTGTCTTGCCCGCGCTTACAACAATTTGTTCTATTTCCTTGATTTTCAGCTCTATTTCGACATCGAGCTGAAGAGTGTCACCTTGTGTGACATTAACCTCCCTCGATACAGTGCCATAACCGATCAGCTGAAAGATCACAGCCTGCTTCCCGGTCTGTGTTGTAAAAGAGAAATAGCCGTTCTCATCGGTTGTGGTTCCAAGATGTCTGCCGTATATTACATACACACCAGCCAGTGCTTCATCAGTGGTGTTGTCAGCCACCCTGCCCATAATCACACCGGGGATCTGAGCCTTAACCTGTGATACGCCAAGCAGGATAAATATTGCTGCGACGTACCGGTGCATTATTTTGCAGTAAATGTCATTTCAATGTTTATAGGAGGTCCTGTAAGGTTTTCCGGATTTGGAATTAACATCTGCAATTTCAGCGAGGTCTTTGTCAGCTCAACTATGTTGGCAGTAATTGGAATAATCAGGGCCTCAGTTGATAGAACAATTTGTGTTTCTGAGTCATTGAAATACCAGGTTCCCGTGTAAGTGCCAAAAGTTCCTGTACCGTCTTTGTTGAATCTGGCATCACCCTTGAAATTTACCAGGAGAGTTTCACTGGCATCAACACCGTCGGCCATCAGGCTGACAGGTGTCCATACCGTTCCTGTCAGGAAAATGAACCTGTCAGATTCTTTTTCCTTGCAGGAGCTTAAGATGGCAACAGCCGTAAACAGGAGAAGCAGAAGCTTTTTCATGACATTCCGTATTTGTAATGATCTATATATACTTTTCAGACCCTCATGAACGAGCATGAGTGTTATTTTTATGTCAAAGTTAATAAAAATACGAATCACATATTCTTGCTTCTCTCTGACGCAGGTTCAGGTCATGAAATCATTTAATTCCGGAAAGACAGGGCGTTAATGTTCAATTATATGAACACGCCTTTTGTCTTTCAGCTCTTATAATTATTGAAGTTCCCTGATCTTGATATTTTTGAATGATACAGGTGTTCCGTGATCCTGGAGGAGTATTCTTCCGGTTTCAGCTTCACCGAAGCCTTTAAAATCCTTGTATTTGCTGCCTGCTACAAGTTTCCTCCATTGCTCGTCAGATCGGATATATTCAACTGTTATCTGCCCGTTCAGCCAATGCTGGACTTTGTTCCCCTTGACTATTATCGATGCCCTGTTCCATTTTTCAGGGCCGTTATCGCGAACATCACGGGGAGGTATAAGGTCGTAGAGGCCTGCAAGTGCATGTTTGCCTCCTGAGTCTGCTATGTCATCGGGATGCAGCCTGTCATCAAGTATCTGGTATTCACAGCCTATTGATGCGAGTGCCCCGTTATCGTAGTCTATATCAACGAAATATTTTATTCCGCTGTTGCTTCCGTCAAAATACATGAAATCAAAAATCAGCTCATAATTCCTGAATGCATCAGTTGTTACGATGTCGCCTCCTCCATCCGGACCTTTTAATTCAGGGGCCAATGTCAGGGCTCCGTCTCTGATCTCCCATCCCGAAGCCGGGAAGGACCTTGTTTTTGCATTCATCCATCCCGATGCCGACCGGCCGTCGAAAAGCAGTTTCCAGCCTTCAGCTTTTTCCCTTTCCGTAAGCTCATTGTCAAGGAAGCTATACTGCGGTATAACCGGCTGATAAGGCGTTGCATGGCTGGATGGATTGTCAGTAATGATTCTTATGTTTTTCCATCTGACCTGTAATCCTTCCAGGGCAGTATCTGCCCCGATGCTGTGAACCTGCAGCCCTATAAAGCCTGAGGCAGTCATCCCGTCTATGAGATCAGCGCACGGCACCCCATTTATCCAGGTCCTTATTGAATTGCCAATTGCCTCAATCCTGTAATGATTCCATTCACCAACCTTCAGGGCTTTCTGCCCTTCCGGATTGTGGGTTAGAGGATAGAGCCAGCCCCTGCGTGCCTCATCATAGATACCTCCCGACCATGCCCTGGGCGACGGATCCATTTCAACCTGGTATCCGTGCACCCTGCCTTCCCGGTAATCAGGCCTGCTTTCACTTCTGATTTGTACCCCGGAATTGATCCTGTGATCAAACCAGGTATCAAATTCGAGGATGAAATCCCCGTATTTTTCCCGGGTGCACAGGAAGGAATTGCCGGTATTAATGACAGTTGTTCCAACGATCTCTCCGTTTGATAATTGGAATGGAGCTGTCCCGTTAAGCTGCTCCCAGTTGCTGAGATCATCTTTTATAAGTTCCTGCCACTGTTTGTCACTGTTACAGGAAGTTAACAGAATGATGCAAATAAATGTGTTGGCGATAAGTTGTTTCATCCGTATATTATTTTTATTTCAATGGTCTGATGGAACCCACATGTTTGAAAATTATATACATAAGTGTTTGTGTATGCAATACATGTGGGTTTCATTATGATATAATAATTGATTTTAATTGGGGAAAGTTCTTCTTGAATTCGAATTAAAGTCAGTACTTCTTCATTAAATCGAGCAGTTTGCCGTCGAGTTTATGACCGTACCAGTCTGTATAATCTATGTCGGTCCGGCCTGAATCCATTATGCCGAATGAACCCCTGAAGTTCCACAGCGCATATCCGATCCCGTTTGAGGTAAGAATATCTATAACGTCTTCGAACCATGCAAGGAATACGTTGTGTGGAGTTTTGTTGTAGCATCCGCATTCACCGCAATGCACTCCCACGCCTTTCCCGAGAAGTTCTATCCAAGGTTTGTAGAATTCCTCCAGCTGTTCCCTTCCATAATATTTTCCGTCGATTGTACCCGGCCAGACGGGTTCAGGTGCCTGGGAAGGATCTTTCCACACCCAGCTGGCCTGGTAGTGGGATATAAGACCAGGGTAATATCCGCGGCAGCTCTGTGCAATATTCATATCGACAAGCTCAGGAATAACATTGTTTCCTCCGCTGTTGCCATCCGCAACTACCAGTCGTTCGGGGTTTGCCGCCCAGATAGCCTTTGAAGCACCCTCGGCAACCATCCTGTAAATATCTCCCGGAACCGGGCCTTTCTTTGCATACTGATCGTTCATATCTTCAATGTATGCCGGTTCATTGAGCAGGTCGAAGCTCAGCTTTTCAGGGGAAATATCCTTGTATCTGGCTGCCCACATTCCCCAGTGGTTATAGAAAGCGTCCTGAGCCTCCCTGTCTTTCCAGAGGTTGAATGGCTCGTGGAAACCTGCATTGATGCAATACCCCGGGCCCCTGTGGAGGTTTAGGCTTACGTGGAGGTTATACTTGTTTGCCATATAAATGAGCTGGTCAATTTGTTCCAGAACATTCTGGTCATAGTTACAGACTTCATCAATTGCTATATCGCGCGACCTGTCGAATGAAAGATATCTTGGATAAGCCATAGGGATTCTTACAAAATCAAAACCCCAGTCGGCCATCCATTTCAGATCTTCTTCGGTGGTTTTGTCTGCCGCCGGGTTGGCCGGAGGATTGGGTGAGAACAGGTCGAGAAGGTTAAATCCCTTCCATCCGGGTAGTTTGTTTTTACTTTGCGGGGATGAGCAGGCCAGGGGTAAAGACCCTGCAACCGACAGCCCGGCTGCAACCAGTGCAGTGTCCCTGACGAAATTGCGACGTTTCATCATAATGTAATTTTTATTTTAATGGTCTGATGGAACCCACATTGACTGAAAATTATATAAATACGCATTTATGTATCTGACACATGTGGGTTTCATTTTATAGATATTGGTTAATGAATAATATTCCGTGGATGTTTTCTTCGGTTAGGATTATTCTCACAAGGTAGTAAAAAATTTACTGATACTTTATCATCGTAATAAGACTTTCGTGGCAGCAGCACAGAAAATAATTACCGGGGGGAATATGATTTTTCTGAACAATATGATGTAAATTGAACATGAAACAACATCATTTTAATACCTGATATGAATGGAATTTAAACTTTGAAGCCAATGATAATAGAAAACGATCTTGTACAACTTGAGGTAAATCTGTATGGTGGTTCATTTCCTGTTTTCAAGTTTAAGGGACTGCCAGTAAATCCGTTGAACTGGAGAATGAAGGATCCGGAAGAACCTCCGTTCATGGGTCATTTTCTGTGCTTCGACAGATGGGGACCTCCGACGGAAGCTGAGAAGGCATTTGGTTTTGTGCATCACGGAGAGGTCAATACACTGCAGTGGACAAGCCTTTCGGAGCCTGCAGCAGCAGGAGGCAGCATAAACTGTTCGATGATGTGCTCCCTGCCAATGGGCGGATTACAGCTGACAAGACGAATAAAAATGCCGGAGAATCAGCCATTTTTCCATGTTACCGAGGAAATAAAGAACCAGAACAAATACGGAAGGATGTTCAACATAGTTCAACATGTTACCATCGCACCTCCTTTTCTCGATAAGCATACAATGTTCGACTGCAACGCCGGGAAAGGATTTGAGAACAAGGAGGACGGCTCTTTGGACCAGGAAACACCGGTGTTTATATGGCCCGATGCAAACCACAAAGGAAATGCAGTGAACCTGAGGTTATTTGAGATTAACTGGCCAAGGGTGATTACCTTTTTATATGACAATGTTGATGAATACTGCTGGGTAACTGCATGCAACCCGGGTCTTAACCTGATGCTTGGATATCTGTGGCGCAGTCAGGACTACCCGTGGATAAACTTCTGGCGTTATATGGAAGAGGGAATCCCATCAGCCTTCGGTATGGAATTCGGGACTACCGGTTTACATGAACCTTTTCCCGTGATTGCCAAAAAAGGTAAGATATTCGGCCGCAACCTGTATGACTTTATTGATGCCGGTGAGGTCATCACAAAATCGTATACGGCTTTCCTTGTTAAGATTCCGCCTGATTACAAAGGCGTTGATAAAATTTCGGTAAGCAATTCCATGTTGACAATTAAGGAAAAATCAGATAATTCCCGTGTTATTGTTTATCGGTTCAGATAAAAATTCTGATGATTAGGTTATAATAATTGCCTGACCCGTTTTTGCCTGTTGTGGGGCGCTATTTCCCTGGGGTAAAGGACAGCAGCAGCATTTTAAATATAGCTGTGCGGTGGCAACCCGGAAAAGGCGCGAACCGTTACTGTTTTTTGGAGCGGGAAATGGCGCTGCGCAATAGGCGAAAAACAGTAACGGTTTTCTTTTCCGGCCTCTTTTTCTTTGGTTACTTTCTTTTGGAGGAGCAAAAGAAAGTAACAATAATAATGTGCGTGGCAGTAGAACGAACCAGTCTGAGTTCTTACAGAAGATTTCTTCATACAGGCTTTTATAAAAGAATACATTAGGGTTCGGTGAATAAGTAATTAAGCTATTACAAATATATATCCATCCTGGCGCCAGGTGATCTTGGTAATTTATGTTATATTTACAAATACGATAAGCTTTACTGGATAATTACAGACAAAAACAACAGGGATACAGGGAGGGCAACATATTCCTCTGGAGCATACACTTACGAGTATTTCATGAAAGACCACCTTGGAAATACCAGGATAAGTTTCAATGTACCCGGCAGCACGGCAGTGATAGTTCAGCAAAGCGACTATTACCCTTATGGGATGACACATAAGCCACAGGCTGTAACAACCAGTGATAACAGGTACCTTTTTAACGGCAAAGAATTACAGAATAATCTTTTAGGCGGGGTGAATCTTGACTGGTATGATTACGGCGCAAGATTTTATGACCCACAGATCGGGAGGTTCCCTAGTGTTGACCCAATGGCACACCTTAGAGAATGGGTATCACCGTACAATTTTGTTCAAAATAATCCAACTAACAGAGTTGACCCGACAGGGGCTTTGGATAATCCGATTTATGATACTGATGGAAACTTTTTAGGAACAGATGACAAGGGTTTACAGGGGGAAGCTATTGTAATGAAGAAAGACGATTTTAAACAAGGTATGTCTCACGAAGATGCTCTTTCAAAGGGAACATTAAGAAGTAATTTACCAATGGTCTATAAGAAAGAGTTTTATGATAAAATAGATAACTATTTTGCAACCTTGCCAAGCAGACCTGATTATGATGGTTACTTAACCAAGAAAGAAGCGGATGATTGGTGGCTTGGAAAGTCGGGACAGCCTTTATTTGTAGACCAAAGTAAGATTGAATTGCCAGGAATAAGTACCAAATCATTTGACAATAAAGAAGGAAGTTCTTTTTATGAAAATTTTGTTTGGGGTTTAAGCAACACAGGAAAGGTTTATGGAACACTAAAGTTAACTCTTACGAACGCCAAAACAGGTACGGTTCATCTCGGAGGCGCAAAATATATGGATGAGTATGACTTTACAATGGACGGTCGATGGGCAAGAGATTTTGCAACTTGGTGGGGCAGACCCGGAGGAAAAAATGATGGAAAGAGCTTTTTAATACATGGATATGGTCAAGCTACTGTACCAGTAAAAAATAGATGAGTATGAAGAAAATTATACTGATACTGTTTTTATTGTTAGGATTAGGTGCGATTATACTGTATATAAACGACTCATCGTTTAACCCATTGAAGAAAAGAGATTTTCAAAAACTTTTTGATAAATACAATGGGACTGCGGAAAAAATCTGCGATGTTGATTTTTTAGGTGCAAATTTTAAAAGTGAATGGTTCGAAGTTTATTTGTATAAAGTCGGTGTTATTCCTATAAATTCAAACTATCCTGACTATAACGGAATATGGGAGCAAAAGGAGATTACAGATGAAGCAGTCACATCTAAATGGACAAGTTGTCCGCTCGATTCTACAACTCGTGAATTATATGAATTTACATTAACTGTAGAAAATTTTGATGAAAAAGAGTGTATTAAATCTTTCAATGCGGAATTAAACAACCCTGAGAATTATTACAGCCACGTTTATTTTAATGAATTAGAACAATACTTTTTGCTTTATTGTCCAAGTCTTGGAAATCTTTATTATCTGAGAAGAAAAGGCTTTTAGGGTGTGTAAATAATTTTGTGTTGTAGCTGCTTGGGTAATCAACCGATCAGGAGCCATTAATCGAGCTCAAAGAGCGGTTGGTTAAACGAAAATGTTTATTTTTAACCAAACAAGCAGCATTATGAGTGATAATGAGTTATTTAAGATTCCTGAAGAAGCACTGAAAAAGATCAAAACTCAAGAGGAGTTTGAAGATTACGGGGCAAGGTTCTATGACCCAGCTATTGGAAGGTGGCACATGGTGGATCCACTTGCAGAGAAATATAACTTTCTATCACCTTATACTTATGGCGCAAATAATCCAATTAGGTTATTGATCCGGGTGGAATGGACGTTTACGAGGTTTCACATAAAGGAAGGGTTGAAAGAGTAGCAGATAATTCAGAAAGGGATATAGTTTATAACTTAAATATAAAAGGCGAAAGATTAAATAGTAGAGAGTATGAATTTGGAACTATCCAAAATTTATCTTCTGCAAAGGAAGGTTCTTATAATTACTATGTTGTAGAGGTTAAAGGTGATGTCCAAGCGAAAGACCTTTTTGAATTTTTTACAACTCCTGAAAATTTTGGATTAAAAGCAGGGCAGAATATTGAATGGGGTAGATTTCTTACTGGAGAAGCAGGGGAGAGTGGTAAAAATTTTCTAACAACTTCACAAGAGTTAATTAGTGAAAAGGCCAGTTCATATTTATTTGATAATCAATTAAAGTACGGATACTCTATAAGAGGGTACGATCACAATCACCCCAATGATAATCCACACCCATCTGGAACTGGCGCAGAAAATGGGGATATTCCGGTAATGAAAAAATGGAAGAATGAAGGGAACATTCTTCCGAATGCGCAATTTAGAATTTTCACTCCCGGTTTAAGTAAAAAATACAATCCTTTTACAGAAGATTACCTTATTCCAATGCCAGAAGTTTCAGTTAGTATAAAGAGATAAAAAAAATGAAGTACTTAACATATATGATGACTATTGCACTTACTTTGTTAAGTTGCGGAAATCGAAATAACAATTCTTTAGTTAATGTTCCCCCAAAAAGTGCTGATGACGACGCAATTAAAATAAAAGATGTTAATCATTTAAGTTATAATAATAATGAAATTGATACAAATAGTATAACACTTTCGGAATTTATACTTGTCAACTCTGATTTTGATTATTTATTGGATTCTTCAATAACAGAATATAATAGATGTGAAAAAATGGAGAGTGGTTATCATTTCAATATAATAATAGGTGATGCAAAAATTAAAGAGCGTTCAGGTGTGAAAAGTTTATATATGTGCAGATCATATTACAAAGATTCTGTGTCAAAGGGTTACGGTTTTTTTTATTACAAGGATTATCTATTTGTTTTGGAAGGGAAACGGTTGGAAGACATATTTAGAAAAACAAATAAATCAAAAGTATTTATATTTAAACAAGAACCTGTTACGACTTTTGATTCACCACGGTGGTTATTTTATTTCTGGAATAAAGAATTTTATTTTGCAGACAGTGCACCATGTGGCGGTTAAAATGAGGTTAATCGGGATGGTATGATTATGGGGCGAGGTTCTTTGACCCGCAAATAGGGAGGTGGCATGTAATTGATCCGTTAGCAGAAAAGTATAGGAGATGGAGTCCTTACAATTATGCAGTGAATAATCCAATCAGGTTCATTGATCCGGATGGAATGGCTCCAGAAATGCCAAATGATTATTTTGAAATAAACACGGGACAGTTTCTGGGTAAAGACAAAGATCAGATAAATAATAATGTGTATCTCACCACTGAATCTAATTGGAAGGCGATGAAGGGTGAACAATGGGATACAAAAGTTATTGGAAGTGTTTCTCCTGATGGACACAAAATAAGTAGTGAAGTAGCAACAGGAATCTTTAACCATTACTATGAAGAAGCAGGTTATAGTCTAAGTGAATTATCTGGCAATAGTGTTATCCCTCAGATTAAAGGTAACGAAGAAACATGGGAGGACATTGGTGAGACAAAATATGGACCTATTTGGGATCTTAAACCCGGAGAATTTCAAATATCTGCCGAAAAACATAAAATTGGAGGGACACTTGTAACCAAGTATGACTACATCAATTTATTTGTCCACGAAAGAGGTGCTCATGTAGAAGACTTTAAAGGGAATGTTAAAGCCGGTCTTAATCCATATTTTAATAGTACTAGGGATATTTCTCGGTTTGAAAGAAATGCCATACGAATGCAAGTAGCACATCCAAGTTGGGGTGGTACATCTAAGGTATTCAGAAGTGTAATAGAAGAGAATGCTTTTGATCTTTTCAAACCGAATGAGTTGAGTGATATCTTTTCAACGCAATATATTTTTAAATAATTATGGTGGAAAGAAGATTAACAATAACAGCTATAAGTTTAGCATGTTTTGGTTTACTATTAATTTCTTGTTTGCGAAGTAAAAACTCAAAAAATATTTTTTGCGTCCAAAAGTTCGAATTAATAGCTACGACCGTTCTTAATCCTGACAAAGTCCTTTTCAGAATCACTACTGATGAAAAATTAAGAGAGGTATTATTGCACAAGGGTTGGGATAGTATAAATTTTTCAGGAGGTATTTTTGATACATTAAATTTTAATCATAAACATATTGGAGTTGCTGAAACTGATAAACCAGATGAATTAATGATAGGAATGGCTACTGCCAGATTCTTTAGCTATACACAAAGTCAGAAAGATTCTATTGCCTTAATCACCTTTGAAAGAGTAGAGATAAATATATTCTCGAAAAATGAAACATGGAAATTAAAGCCATGTGAGAAATCAGATATGAAGCAATAGCAGGTAAAGAACCCAGCCTGGCGGCCGGGCATATTATTTTCTTCGAGCTCCTTAACCTTAGCGGTAGTGTTCCAATCAGTGTGTCCGGGGTGGCAGGTTTTCATCGAAGTTTTACAGGGTCGGTTTTTGTTTTATAGCGCAGCGATATTTTTAAGCTTCACGCTTTTAATCAGCCCATCGATAGCATAAAGGATATGATTTTTATCTTCCTTTTCCATCTTTGCTATATCGTTTAGACGCTTTAGCATATCCGGATCTTTAAGGACGCTCTCCTGTCCTGATTCATGCAGGAGATAACCTACTATAGAAAGGACGCTAAACACTAACCGAGACGAATGGGCGAGGGGGAGATTGGGGGATGGGGGGAATTTAACCTGGAACCTCGAACCTCGAACCAAATGCTGTGAAGTCAACCCCTCCGGGGTTGTGCCTGTTGTGGGGCGTCATCATCCCGGGGCGACACCCGGGCTATTGGATGGTGACACCTCCGGTGTCAGGAATAAGAATATACTCCAGCCTTGGGAGATGGAATTCCAATATAACCCCTGGTTTTCCAGTAGCCCCGGTACTGCCAGATGGCGATAATGGCAATAAGGTTAACCAGCCTGGAGGGCTGGGCTTCTAATAGCCCCGGTTTCGCCCGGGGTATAGGACATTAGCAGCACTCTGATTATATCGGTGCGAGGGCAACCCGGAAAAGGTGCGATTCTTTTGGAGGAGCAAAAGAAAGTGACAATAAACTAAAAGAAGATTCCCTTTTATAGACACCATTTCTGCTCGCAGTCACAAGGGCTGAACAAAAGGCAGCATAGTGAAAATGATAACAAACAGATCATACGGGATTATTTTGCCCAATCCCCAGGTAATAATATAGCCTCATATAATTGTGCCGCCGGGTTTGAAACCAAATCGTTAAAATATATAGCTGGGCTAAGTTACAGGATTGATATTTATCGGGCTATCGCCGTTGAATTCTCTTACGGCATTGTAGGCACTTATTATATTAACGGGTGGTACGTCGGGAAGTATGTTGTGTATCGGGGCAAATACGAATCCTCCATCCCTTGCAAGAACTTCACACCGCTTCAGAACATCAGCCCTTACCTCGTCCGGTGATGCCCTGTTCAGTATGGTTGCAGTATCAACTCCTCCTCCCCAGAATGTTATCTCACTGCCAAATTCTTTTTTAAGCCCGGGAAGATCCATTTGGTAGCAATTGGTTTGAACAGGGTTTATTATATCAAATCCGGCCTCAATGAGATCGGGGATATACTGTCTGATGCTTCCGCAGGAGTGAAGGAATATTTTCATGTTGCTGTTCTTCCTGACATAATCGCAGAGCGTTTTATACCTGGGCTTAAGTATTTTTCTGAAGGTTTCGGGGTCGATCATCGGCCCCGTAGTCATTCCAAGATCATCGCCAAACCTGATAATATCAGCTACATCTCCCATCGAGCTGCATTTCTTTTCCAGTCCCTCGAGGCAGATCTCAGTAAGCCTGTCGAGGAGTGCTTCAACCTTATACGGTTCTGTAAGAATATCAGTCAGAAAATTATCCATTCTCCGAAGGAAGAATCCCATTTCGATAAGCTTAACGCCTCCCGACATCACAATTGCTTTTCCTGATGTTTTTTTAAGGTTCGCGACTTTATTCCTCAGTTCTTCAGCGTTCAGGTTTGAAGCATGTGAATGGACAACCCAGTTTATCTTTTTAAGGGCTTCGTTAAGGTCGTTGAAATCATCGGGATATCCGTTTTCATAGGGATAAAAAGCCTGATCGAAGAAAGTTGCTCCGGCTGCCATCCTTGATAAAACGGTGCCGGAGTGATCAGTTGTGATCCATGATCCGTCGGCTTGTTTTTCGGGGTGGTACCATGCAGGAAACTCCCCCTTGCTGCCGTCGGCAAGTTCAACCTCGTACCATTCTCCTGTTTCAGCCGCGATTCTGTTTATGTCGAGGGCATCCACGCCGAACAGGTCAATGATCTCAATATCAACATTGGCCAGTTGCTGGACAACATCAAAAATCCTCGCCGGCTTTTTGATACCAATATGCTTTTTAAGGTTATTGTATGCTATTGCCGATATCCCTGTAACTGTTGAGGCTCCAAGATCGACAGGCACCTTGTCTGGCTGCCTGTGATTGATTGCCTCAATTATCCTGTTTCTTGAATCCATAGTTATGTTTATGCCTGAAAGAACATGCTTCCAGCTTGTTGACGTGTCAGATAAATTACCGGCTTATCCCGGCATTTATTCAGACCTTTAGGAATATCTTCCTTTTGTAGAGGATGTACAGGAATACCCAGCCAACGGTTGTAATTGCCACTCCGTTCAGCAACTGGGTCCAGGCGGGAGGCATTATTTCTGTCAGGCCTCCGAAGAAGAACCTGCCGGCAGCTGTGAAGTTAATGATTCTGTTGGCAAGGTAAATGGTAATGGGATTCACCCCGATGACCACGAAGAAGAAAGCCCATTTCCGCAAATTCCAGACATCTATTATCAGGTAGAAGATGGCGAAGAAAAGGATGCTCAGCCCTCCGACATAACAAACAAATGAACTTGACCAAAGGTTCTTATTTATTGGAAATGCCTTATCCCATATTTTCCCCAGAATCATCATGGCAATGCCTGCCAGGATAAGCAGGAGAACCTTTTTAATCTGTTTTTCCTTAAGGTAATCCGACATTATGAATTCTCCTGTGAACATTCCCAGCAGTGCAGTCGATATAGCGGGAAGAGTACTCATAATGCCTTCCGGATCGTGATTGCCGAGGTATAATTTCCCCGGCATTATCAACCTGTCGATATAGCTGGCAAAGTTGCCGGTTTGGGAGGAAGGATCATTTGATCCCAGGTCATAAGCGGGGAACAGCAGGAAAAGAAGCCAGTATCCGACAAGAATTATCCAGAACCATATAATTCTCCACGATAGCCTTGTGTTCATGAAGATCAGGGCGGCAAACATCCAGGCAAGCCCTATCCTTCCAAGGACGCTGCCATAGCGGAGTTCCCCGAAATTGAACCTTACGCCGTTGTTGTAGAGTATTCCAAGAAGGACAAGGATAAGACCCCTGTATATGATATGCCTGTAAATTGAATTTCGGCTATGATTAAGGGATTTGCGTTTGGCAAGTGAAAAAGGGAATGATATTCCAGCTATAAACAAAAACAGTGGGAAGATCATGTCGTAGAACCGGAAGCCGTGCCATGGAACATGATGAAGCTGACCGGCAAACCACTTTAATACCGGCCATCCGGTAAGTGTTGCAAGGCCGATAAACACAGTTTCTCCTCCCATTATCCAGAACATGTCAAATCCCCTTAAGGCGTCGAGTGAATAAAGCCTTTTTACCGAAGTTTTTTTATCAGTTTCCATATTTTCAGGTTTATTGGATATCTGTTTGCATTCAGGCGTTTTATCTGAATTGATATTTTTTGCCGGATTATATTCGAAAATTAATTAGAGGCTTAATATAATGCATAATTTATCAAATTGAAATATCGGGAAAGAAAAATTAATTTTGGAACTTAACCCGGTGAACCCGGGATCAGAGCCGCCAGGCGCAATACCTATGCAGATTCATAATGTCATGGTATTTAGCGCCTGGCGGTTTCGCACCGGTTCATTCACAGTCTGAATTTACCGGTATATGCGGTTAAGGTATCCTTGTATGTTATACAATACCCTGTAAAAAAGCAGAGCAGGCTAATCAGGGAAATCTATCTTTGAAAGAGCCTGTTCGACATCTTCATTTGACAGTTCATGATCGGGAAGATTATTCTCGAAATACTTTTCGTAAGCAGAAATGTCGAAATGACCGTGGCCGCTAAGATTAAAAAGTATTGTCCGTGATACTCCTTCAATATCGGCTTTTCTTGCTTCGTCGAGGGCACCGGCAATAGCATAGTTCGATTCCGGAGCAGGAAGAATACCTTCAGTTTTTGCGAAAAGGATTCCTGCTTCAAAGCATTCTCTCTGCATTTTGGCCTTTGCCTCAACAAATCCGTCTTTCCTGAGCTGGCTCACAAGAACTCCTGCACCGTGATAGCGCAAGCCCCCGGCATGGATCTTCTCAGGAATGTAATTATGTCCAAGGGTGTACATTGGCAGAAGAGGTGTCAGTCCTGCTGAATCGCCGAAGTCGTACATAAACTTTCCTTTGGTCAGTTTAGGACATGATGAAGGCTCGACAGCAAGCAGGCGTGTCTTTTTTCCGTTTACCAGGTTCTCCCTGATGAAAGGGAATGCCATTCCCGAAAAGTTTGATCCTCCTCCAAAGCAACCGATTACCACGTCGGGATAATCATCCGTTTTTGCCATCTGCAGCAAAGCTTCCTGGCCGATTACGGTCTGATGCAGGGCAACGTGATTGAGCACGCTTCCCAGAGAGTATTTTGTATAGGGATCTTCTGCTGCAATTTCCATTGCTTCAGATATTGCTATGCCCAGGCTTCCCGGAGAATCGGGATACATGTCAAGGACTTTCCTTCCTGCTGATGTCATCGTACTTGGTGAAGCAACGACCTTTGCGTTATAGGCGTTCATCATGAGCTTTCTCCCCGGTTTTTGGTTGTAGCTTACCTTTACCATGAATACCAGAAGCTCCAGCCCGAAATGTTGGCAGGCATAACTCATTGCGCTTCCCCACTGACCGGCCCCGGTTTCCGTTGTAATCCTTTTAATTCCCTCCTTTTTGTTGTAATAAGCCTGGGCAATGGCGGTATTGGCTTTATGGGAACCAGAATAATTGCCCCCTTCATACTTATAGTAGATTTTACTTTTAGTACCGAGGCTTTTTTCAAGACTTACAGCCCTGTAAAGCGGTGAAGGACGAAAAGTTTTGTAGAGTTCAATCACTTCATTGGGTATGTCAATATACCTTTCAGCAGACATCTCCTGTTTTATCAGCTCCATAGGAAAAACAGCGGCAAGGGCTTCCGGCCCGATAGGCTCGCGTGTTACCGGATGAAGGGGAGGCAGGGGCTTGTTAGGCATGTCAGCTGCAATATTATACCATTGGCGCGGTATTTCTTTCTCGCTTAATAAAATCTTTGTGAACTTTTTCATAGTTTAAATATTTAGTGGTTAATGGTGACAAAACAAAAAAGGCACGCTGTGAACAGCGTGCCTTTTCCGGAAAATATCTTGTTGGGATTATATAATGGCCTTATTCACAGCTTCATTTCTTGAAGTGCGCCAGGACCAGATATATAATGCCATTAATTTCATCTTTTAAAGTTCGGATGGAACCACACATGATTGAAAATTATACAAATACGTGTTTGTGCATTTGAAACATGTGGGTTTCATTGCGTCAAAAATAATTAAAAAATTCAATTTTCAATAAGAATATACTTTTTTTATAAAATATTTATTTAACAGGGAGGTTCCAGGAGAAAAATCTTGCTTTTATCGGTATACGCTTATCATTCTTTTATTATTGCTCCAGCCTTTGCAAGGTCATTGAAGAATTCCGGATAGGATTTAGCGACGCAATCAGAATCTTTAACGGTAACAGGCCCTGCGGCGCCAAGAGCTGCCACGGCTGCTGCCATTGCAATGCGGTGGTCGTTATGCGAATCAACGCAGGCGCCCTTGATTTTACCTCCTGTGATAAGCAGCGCATCTCCTTTCATTTCAATACTAATGTTCATTTTTCCAAATTCTTCAATGAGCGCCAGAGCCCGGTTGCTTTCCTTGTGAATAAGCCTTGAAGCACCCTTTATTTCCGATACTCCCCTGGCGTAGGATGCAAGTACAGCAAGTGGAGGGAAAAGATCAGGAGATTCTGTTGCGTCGAATTCAAAAGCCTTGAGATCTGCAGCTGAAACCTCAACAGCATTTTCTTCAATCACGATGTTTGCACCGGCTTTTTTCAGTGCTTCAATGATTGCCCTGTCACTTTGAAGGCTGTCGCGGCGGAGGCCCTGAACCCTGAGGCTTCCTTTTACAGCTCCTGCAACCAGAAGGAATGCTCCTCCGCTCCAGTCGCCTTCGACTTCATAATTGCGGGCAATAAATTTCTGATTGCCCCTGATTATAAATTTTCTGTAGTGTTCGTTGACGATATCAATACCAAAATCCTTCAGCAGCCTGACAGTCATATCCACGTATGGTTTGCTCTTGAGATTGTTGACTGTGATGATGGAGTCGCCGGAAGTTAAAGGCAGGGCCATAAGAAGTCCTGTCAGCACCTGCGAGCTTAGTGAACCGTCAATCACGCAACGGCCGGGTTTAAGAGGGCCATTTATTTTAAGAGGGAGAAAACCGTCAGAGCTCAGGCATCTTACTCCAAGCTGGTGCAGGGCATCGCCAATGATGAACATAGGTCTTTTCTTCAGCGAACCTGTCCCGTCGATGGTGATCTCCCGCGGGTAAAGGGAGGCGATGGGGGAGAACATTCTTACAGCCAGTCCTGATTCACCGCAGTTAAATTTGTTTTCCCTGATGCCTTTCGATCCTTTTATCCGTACAATATTTTCTTCAGTCTGGATCTCTGCACCCAATGCAGTGGCTATTCCCATTGCCGCCCTGGAATCGTCGCACCACGAAGGATTAAATATGCAGCTATCGCCTTCAGCCAGCATGGCTGCTGCAACGGCTCTCTGCATCATGCTTTTTGAGGGGGGGGCTGCTATGGCACCTCTTATTTCCGAAGGCTCAATGGTTCTTTGCATATCCCTGAGATTATTTGTTAACTGGCAGTTCCTTACCCGGCAGGCCGTTATTCATTACCCTCATCTGGTGGTTTATTGATTCCTGGTGTATGGCTTTGAAAATTATGTCAATGGCCTCATTGCTTATTCCTTTTGTTTTACCTTTTATCAGGACCTTTCTGATTATCTCGTCCCATCGGGTAGGCTGCAATATAGTGATATTATTTTCTTTTTTGTACTGCCCTATTGTTTCGGCAATTTTCATTCGCTGTTCAATTATATCGAGAAGGTGGTCATCAAACACATCAATTTGATCTCTGAGCTCGCCCAGAATGTCGAGCAGTCTGGGGTCGGAGGGTACAGGGCTTCTCAGGATCAGCCGGCTAAGCAGCTCATTGAGTTCATCAGGGGTTATTTGTTGTGCTGCATCGCTCAACGCCTTGTCGGGGTTGATATGCGACTCGAGCATCAGGCCGTCAAAGTTCAGGTCCATGGCTTTCTGGGAGATCTCATGCAGGTATATCCTTGACCCTGCTATATGACTTGGATCACAGAAGATTGGAATTTCTGGTATCCTTCTTCTGAGTTCAATTGGCAGTTGCCAGTTAGGCTGGTTCCTGTAACTTGTCTTTTCGTAAGCGGAGAATCCTCTGTGTATCGCGCCAAGCCTTTTTATGCCGGCTCTGGCTATCCGTTCAATTGCCCCTATCCATAACTCCAGGTCAGGATTTACAGGATTCTTTACGAGGACCATTACATCAACACCGTTCAATGCATTCGATATCTCCTGCACGGTAAAGGGATTTACGGAAGTCCTTGCACCTATCCATAACATGTCGATTCCGTATTTAAGTGCCTCATAGACATGCTTTTCATTGGCCACTTCAATGGCAACTGACAATCCGGTCTCCGCCTTTACATTTCTCAGCCACTTCAGTCCTTCAACCCCTATTCCTTCAAATGAATCGGGCCTTGTTCGCGGTTTCCAGATGCCGGACCTGAATACACTTATCTTATTCAATGCAGCAAGCTGTTTTGCAGTGCTCATTACCTGTTCTTCAGTCTCAGCACTGCATGGACCAGAAATAAGGAAAGGCCTGCTTTTGTAACCTTTCCATTCCTGTACCGGGACAATATTGAACCTGGTTTCCATAATAATATAGTATTAATGTAAGATTTTTCTGATTTTGTTAGCTTCTTCCATAAGTTCCTTGAGCCCGTTCGTGTCCTTCTCACTGATCAGTATTTTGAAACGGTTCATTTTTTCGATATATGTATCAATCACTTCAATTATCGGCACGGCATTTTCACAGAATATGGGAGCCCATGTTTCCGCGTTGCTCTTTGCCAGTCTCACGGTACTCTCAAAGCCGCCACCGGCCAGGGCCAGTATATTGCTTTCTTTCTTTTCCTTCTCGAGAACGCTCAGAGCCAGGGAGAAAGAAGTAATGTGGGAAATATGTGAAACATAAGCCACGCGGATGTCATGATCCGAAGAATTCATAAACAGTTGTTTCATATTTAGCACAGACAGCATGTCTTCCACAGTTTCCAGGGCATCAGTATCGCTTTTCTCCTTGTCGCAGATAATAGCGATCTTATAGTCAAACAGCTTGCCTATGGCTGCAAGAGGACCCGAGAATTCAGTTCCGGCCATAGGATGAACAGCTACAAAGCGGCCTCTTGCCGGGTGATCTTCAGAAGATCTGGCAATGCTGACTTTTGTGGACCCCATGTCGGTGACGATTTTTTTTGTGCCGGCGATCATGTTAAGTATTTTCGGCAAAAGGATGCTGTTAATGTTAACAGGTGCGCAGAGAATTATGAGATCACTTTTTTCGACCGCGTTTTCGAGAGTGTCAGTCTCGTCAACCAGTCCGCAAAGCTCGGCAATATTTCTGTGTTGAAGGTTTGAATCAACTCCTATAATCCTGTCTGCAAAGCCTCTTTTCCGGAGGTCTATCATCAGCGATCCTCCTATTAGCCCTATACCGATTACTGATATTGTCATTTTATTATATGTTTGATGTTTAATGTATTTTACCGGAAGCTAGGCCGGCCGGAGAAAGATATGATGCCAACCTGTTCTTTGCTTCCAGTAGTTTTGATTCATCGGCACAAAGGGAGATCCTTATGTATCCGTCGCCATTGCTGCCGAAGATGAATCCGGGTGTTATGAATACGCCAGTTCCTGTTAAAAGCTCTTCCACAAACGATTCTGTATTGCTTATCATTTCAGGCACCTTTCCCCAGAGAAATAAGCCTGTCTGGCTTCTATCGTATCTGCAACCCAGGATGTCCATAATTTCTTCAGCAATTATTCTGCGTTTGCGGTAAACAATATTGATGCGGTCATGCCATTCAGGGGGATTGTTAAGAGCTTCAACGGCAGCCATCTGAAGAGCATAAAACATGCCTGAATCCATGTTGCTCTTGAATTTCAGGATGTTCTGAATATATTCCCTGTTTCCTGCCAGCATTCCAATGCGCCAGCCGGCCATGTTATGAGACTTGCTCAGGGAGTTTAGTTCAAGTGCGATATCCATGGCACCCTGTGAAGCAAGGATGCTTTTATAGTCTTTGTTCAGGATGAAGCTGTAGGGATTGTCGTTGCACAGGAGGATATTATGTCTTGAAGCAAAACCGACAAGCTTGTCAAACATATTTGCTGATGCCGGGGTGCCGGTGGGCATGTTTGGATAGTTGACCCACATAAGCTTTACTCCTGAAAGATCTGAATCCTCAATACGGCTGATATCGGGCTGCCAGCCCGATTTTTCAGTGAGGTCATAATATTTTACTTTACCTCCGGCCAGTTTTGCAGCTGAAGCATAGACAGGATAACCGGGATTGGGAACCAGGACCGCATCTCCCTCGCCGATGTAAGCCATCGTTATATGCATGATCCCTTCCTTGCTTCCCATGAGCGGAAGTATCTGGCTATCGGGGTCAAGAAGCACTTTGAAGTATTTGAGATACCATTCTGCGAATGCCTTTCTCAGGCCGGGGATGCCTGCATAGCTTTGGTATCCGTGGATGCCTGGTTTTGACGCTTCAGAACACAATTGCCTTATGGTGTTTTCTGAAGGAGACTGGTCAGGATTTCCGATGCCAAGGTTTATGACATCAATCCCGGAAGAGCGCATGCGATCTATCTGTCGCAGCTTTGCCGCAAAGTAATATTCCTGTACGGCGTTTAAACGTTCAGCAGGTTTAACTTTCATATAACATTTCTCCTTTATTATAAATGCCAAGTATTTCAAGATTACTTGTGTGCTTATCAATCACGCTTCTTATGTGGTCAATATCCGGATCGGGCGGCAGTTCAAGATCAAGATAGAACATGTATTCCCACTCTCCATTCAGTCTTGGTACTGATTGGATCTTCGACATGTTGATATTCATTTCTGCCAGTTTAATGAGAACAGAAGCCAGGGAACCCGGTTTGTGGTCTGTTGAAAAGCATATCGATGCTTTATTGCCTGTGGCCTTCACTTTTTCTTCGGTTCCTATAACATGAAAGCGCGTATAGTTATTCTTGTAGGTCTCAATACCTGCGGCAATGATTTCAAGTCCGTATATCTCCGCTGCATTTGCAGAGGCTATTGCAGCTATCTTTTTCAGCTTCTTTTCCGAAATTAACCTGGCACTTCCTGCAGTATCATCAGATTCTACAAGAGTTATATCGGGGTACTGATTGAGAAAAGTCATGCATTGGGACAGGGCAATGGGATGTGATCTTATCTGCCTTATATCCCTGATGGTCTGGCCCGGCATTGCCATCAGGTTCTGCCTGATTATTAAGTTGTGTTCCCCCAGTATTTTCATTCCCGATTCCCGTATCAGGGTATAATTGTACAGCATGCTTCCCGATCGTGCGTTTTCTATAGCCATGACTGCCAGATCAGCATTTCCGTCAAGGACTGCTTTCAGCGTCATATCGAATGTTGAACAAGGAACAATTTCAATATTCTCATTGAGAAAATATTGCCTGGCGGCAACCTCGTGGAAGCATCCCTCTTCTCCCTGAACAGAAATTTTCATTTTCAAAATATTAATAAAAAAAGAAGGGCCCCTTTTTAAGGGACCCTTGCCAGTATTATAGTTTATATCTGAATACAAAAATCCCTTATCTCTTTCTGAAAAAGTAAAAGAAGAAATAGAAATAAGAGGATATGTTGTATACGAAATTCATTTTTCCGCTTTATTGGCTTACAAATGTATATTAAAATTCTATTGACACAAACAAAACTTCAAATATTTTTAAACCGGATCAAAATAATTCAGGGAACTGAGACTGAAGATCATAAGTTTCTTTCGTGCCTGAGCCGTGGCCCATGCCGCGGGTATTTGGATAAGCCCTGCAAATATCGGTCAGTCAGGGATTATGTCATTTCTTATGCCTCAATCTCAAAACCTCTTCAATATCAGAAAAGGCTACATTTCTGGTTTTCAGAAGTATCAGCATATGATACAGGAGATCAGCAGCTTCATTTCTGAACAGATCATCATTGTCATTCATGGCTTCAATTACAAGTTCCACTGCCTCTTCACCCACTTTCTGGGCCACCTTTGCCACTCCTTTCCTGTACAGCTTGTTTGTGTAGGAGTTCTCTGCATCTTCATCTATCCTTTGACTGATTATTTGTTCCAGCCTGTAGACAAAACCTTTGGCCGGTTCTTCCGCGAAGCATGAATACGTCCCTTTATGGCAAACAGGTCCGGTGGGATCAACTTTAACAAGCAGGGTGTCATTATCGCAATCTTCTGTTATTTCTTTAACAATAAGAAAATTTCCTGATGTTTCGCCTTTGGTCCACAAGCGGTTTTTGCTTCTGCTGAAGAAGGTGACTTTTCCCTCAGCCTTTGTTTTTTCCAGGGCTTTATCGTTCATGTATCCCAGCATCAAAACCTCGGAGGTATAATAATCCTGGATGACTGCAGGGATGAGCCCGTTTAGTTTTTCAAAATCCAATGTTGTCATTTTGTTGTATTTTCCTTTGTTGTACTCTGTGGTTATTCATTTCAGTTCGCTGAAAAGTTTTTCAGGAATATAGTGCAGACGCCGTGTTTCATACAATGAGGATCAAAGGGAAGATTATTCATAATCTTACACTGATATTTCTTTCAGAAAGATATTTCTTCAATTCCGGGATTGAGACTTCCCCGTAATGAAAAATACTTGCTGCCAGTGCGGCACTGCAGCCTGTTTCCATAAAGACCTCCCTGAAGTGGTCCATAGTTCCTGCACCTCCTGATGCAATGACAGGTATGTTCACATGAGCCGTAACCTCACGGGTTATATCCAGGGAAAAGCCCGATTTTGTACCATCAGTATTCATCGATGTTAGCAGGATTTCTCCTGCCCCCATGCTTTCGACTTTAGCAGCCCATTCCAGTGTTTTCATTCCGCTTGGGTTTTTTCCAGCGTCAGTATAAACCATCCATTCATTGCCAACCAGCTTAGTATCTATGGCAACAACAACGCACTGACTGCCGAATTCCTCCGATATTTGCCTGATCAGAGCCGGATTTCGCACTGCAGCAGAATTGATGCTCACCTTATTGGCTCCGGCCTTGATAAGTACTGAGACATCAGCAGTTGAACTGATTCCGCCACCCACAGTGAACGGGATGTTGATCCCGGCAGCTATTTTTTCAACAAGTGATGTAAAGGTTTTCCTGTTTTCAATAGTGGCCGTGATATCAAGAAATACAAGCTCATCTGCCATTTCTTCCACATATCTTTTGGCCAGGTCTACAGGATTGCCGGCATCCCTCATGCCGGTAAAATTTATTCCCTTGACGGTTCTTCCGTTCATTATATCAAGGCATGGGATAATTCTCTTTTTTAGCATAGTTTCTTTATTTCATTTAAACTCAGTATTCCCTCGTAAATGGCTTTGCCTATAATGGCTCCTTCGCACCCTTTTTCAGCAAGCCTCAGTATATCATTTGCAGATGATATGCCTCCGCTGGCGATAAGGGATATTCCTTCACACGCAGAGATAATTTCATCGTACAAATCAAAGGAGGGGCCTTCCAGCATCCCATCCTTTTCAATATCGGTACAGATAACATATTTAACGCCTTTCAAACTGTAGCCGGTGATGAATGATATCAGGTCCATTCCGCTGTTTTCCTGCCATCCCTCTGTTGATACCTTCCGATGTGAACCATCAGCTCCGAGTATAATTCTTTCCTGACCCCATTTTGCCAGCCATTCCATAAACAGAGGGGGATTGGTTGCGGCAATGCTGCCACATATTACCTGGTCTGCTCCGCTGTTAAAAGCGATGGAAAGGTCATCATCCGATCTGATGCCTCCCCCGAACTCTATTTTCAGGGAGGTCTTTGATGCTATTTCCTCCACAACATGATAGTTGATCACCCGTTTTTCCCTTGCTCCGTCAAGATCAACAATATGTATGTATTGAAAGCCATGATCCTCAATCTGTTTTGCCACATCCAGCGGATTGTGGCTATAGGTCTTCTTTGTGGAATAGTCGCCTTTTGTCAGCCTTACACAATGTCCCCCGATAATATCCAGGGCAATTATTATTCTCATAATTCAAGGAAGTTTTGAAGTATTTCAATTTCGGCCGGTGCAGGCCTTTCAGGATGGAATCTGCTTCACCCACACCAGGTATGATTACCTTATCAGCTGATATGATCTCCCGGCTGTTGTCAGTAACCTTGCTTTTACAACCCGGCCTGTATAGGGCATTCTGCACCGACTGTATGTTTCCGGCGTTATATTTTATAACAGCAATCATAATTTCCCTTTGGTAGTTGGCAAAATGCCAGAGCCTGTTTTTGCTGCAGCCATCTTTATTGATCTGGCAAATGCTTTGAACAGAGCCTCCGCTTTGTGGTGGTCATTGTCGCCTTCAGCCTTTATATTGAGGTTGCACCGTGCAGAATCGCTGAATGACTTAAAAAAATGGAAGAACATTTCAGTGGGCATTTCCCCTGTTTTTTGACTGTTGAATTTTACATCCCACACAAGCCATGGCCTGCCGCTAAAATCAATTGCCACCTGTGCCAGACAATCGTCCATCGGAAGAACAAATCCATACCTCTCAATCCCCTTTTTACTTCCAAGAGCTTCAGCAAAAGCCTCTCCCAATGAAATTGCCACATCTTCCACGGTATGATGAACATCAACATCAAGGTCTCCTTCGGCTTTCAGGCTGAGGTCAAAGCCGCCATGCCTGGCTAACTGGGCAAGCATATGATCAAAGAAGCCTATGCCTGTAGTGATATTGTATTCTCCGGTTCCGTCAAGGTTCAATCTGAGTTTAATTTTGGTTTCCGAAGTTTCTCTGTCAACGGAAGCTTTTCTCGGAAATGATTTCAGGAACCTGTATATTTCATTCCAGTTGCGTGTGGAAAGTACGGCCAGAGGATTTGTTTCATTTCTGAAGCAGATGGCCCGGCATCCGAGGTTTTCAGCAAGCTGAAGGTCAGTAATTCTGTCGCCGATAACGTAAGATGAAGCCAGATCTATTCCCTGTGAAATGTACTTTGTCAGCATCGCCGTCCCCGGCTTTCTTGTGGGGGCTTTATCTTCCGGAAAAGTTCTGTCGATAAAGACAGCGGCAAATTTCACTCCTTCTCCTTCAAGTATCTGAAGCATCTTATTATGCGAAGGCCAGAATGTTTCTTCAGGAAATGATTCGGTGCCGAGTCCGTCCTGGTTGCTTACCATAACAAGCTCATAATCTGTCTCTTTTGCAATAGCAGAGAGGGCTGTGATTACTCCCGGGATGAACTCAAAATCCTCGAGGCTGTCGACCTGTTCATCGAGGGGTTCCCTTAGTATGGTTCCGTCCCTGTCAATAAAAAGTACTTTCTTCATAAGATGATCATTTTCATTGCATTCAGCAATTCGTCGTTTTCCCCGGGTGTCCCGGCGGTAATTCGCAGGCAGTTAAAAACCACCTTTGTCCTGTTTCTGACAATGATATTTTTATTTATCAGTCTGTTATAAACATAGTCAGCATCTTTTACCTTAACAAGGAGGAAGTTTGAGTCGGAAGGGAATATATTTTCAACAATGTCGAGTTTTTCCAGACTCGCCCTGAGTCTTTCCCTCTCTGAAATTATTTGTGCTATTTCTTTTCTTACGGTATCAATATCGGCCAGTTTCCTGAGTGCTGCTTGCTGGTTTGGTGTGCTGATGTTGTATGGGGGTTTTATCCTGTAGAGGTAGTTGATTATTTTCTCGCTGGCGAAAGCCATTCCTGTTCTGACCGCGGCAAGTCCAAAGGCTTTGCTGAAGGTTTGCATCACAATCAGGTTCCGGTATATCCCGGTCTTATCACGAAAAGATGGTTTGCTGCTGAAGTCGGCATAGGCCTCGTCAATCACCACAATCCCCCTGAAATTTTCCAACACGCTTACAATATCATCATAATTCATGCAGTTGCCGGTAGGATTGTTGGGTGAGCAGATAAAGATCAGTTTTATTTGTTTATCTTCTTCGGTGACCTTTATTACACTGGTAATGTCGATCTGGAATTCCTGCGTAAGAGGAATTTTAATGATTTTAATGTCATTTATTGCTGCAGACACTTCATACATACCGTATGACGGGGTGAATATCAGTGCCTTGTCTGATCCCGGGTTGCAGAAGATCCTGTAGCACAGGTCAATTATTTCATCACTTCCATTACCGAGGAAGATATTTTCAAAAGGGATGTCCTTGTATTTGCTTATGGCTCTTCTGAGGTCTTTATGGTATGGATCGGGATACCTGTTAAGAATCCCGTACGGATTCTCATTGGCATCGAGGAATATCCCATTGCTTCCTGCGAATTCATCCCGTGCACAGGAGTAGGGGATGAGTTCCTTTACATTTTTGCGTACAAGTGAATCAATGTCAGTCATTATTTAATGAGTTAAGTCGTATGGAAACAGCATTCCTGTGAGCTGTGAGAAATTCGGCTTCTGCCATGGCTTCGACAGCAGGGCCGATTCTTGCCAGTCCTTCAGCAGATATTTCCTGGTAAGTTATTTTTTTCATGAAGCTGTCGGTCGATACTCCGCTGCTGCTGCGTGCAAAACCGTTGGTAGGGAGGGTGTGATTGGTTCCGGAAGCATAATCTCCAATGCTTTCGCAGCTGTAGCGACCAATGAATACCGATCCGGCGTTCAGTACTTTTTCCGCAGCTTTAAGCGGAGCAGCTGTTGAGATAATAAGATGTTCCGGGGCATATATATTGCTGAAGTCAACACAATCATCGATTGATTCAAGTTTGACCAGAAGGCTGTTCATGAGTGCTTTTTGTGCTATGTCTTTTCTTTCAAGCTTTTGAATCTGTCTGCCTACAGCCTCACTGACCAGCCTGATCATCGTGTCGCTGTCGGTAAGCATCACAACCTGGCTGTCGGCACCGTGTTCAGCCTGTGAAAGGAGGTCGGCAGCAACGAATTCAGGGTCGGAGTTTCCGTCAGCTATAACCAGAACTTCACTGGGACCGGCAGGAATATCAATGCTCACCCCGTCGAGCTGCACCAGTTCCTTGGCCTTTGTCACATACTGGTTGCCAGGGCCAAAGATTTTGTAAACACGTGGTATTGTCTCCGTTCCGTAAGCCATTGCAGCTATAGCCTGAGCTCCTCCGACACCATATATTTCAGTTATCCCACAGACCGATGCGGCATAGATTATCGAAGGATTAACTGTGCCATCCTGTCCCCGGGGAGTGCAGACTATGATTCTTTTGCACCCGGCAATCTTTGCTGGTATTGCAAGCATCAGTATTGTTGAGAACAAGGGTGCCGTTCCGCCCGGGATATAAAGCCCGACCTTTTCAATGGGTGTGCTTTTTCTCCAGCATTTCACTCCCTGAACCGTCTCAATAATTTCCTCACTAACCAGTTGTGAAGCATGAAACTTCTCTATGTTTGATTTAGCTATACTTATGGCTTCCTTCAGTTTATCAGGAATCAGATCAGATGATCCTGATATCAATTCCGGGTCAATCTTTAATTTTCCCGTGGCTGAGTTTCCGAACTTCTGATTGAAATATACAAGAGCCCTGTCGCCTTCTGATCTTACCCTTCTGATGATGTCCCTTACGGTACCTTCAATTTCACCTGAGGGAATTGCCGGTCTCATGGAAAGTTTTTCCCATGAATCGCGTGGGGGTGAGATGAATGTTTTCACTACACTATCATTTTTTCAATAGGAATGACTAATATGCCTTCGGCTCCGGCGTTCTTAAGCTGGTCTATTCTTTCCCAGAAGTCGTCTTCCCTCACAACTGAATGCATGCTGCACCATCCTTTTGTTGCAAGGGGAAGCACGGTAGGACTTTTCATGCCGGGAAGAATTTCACAAATCCTGTCAATTGCTTCCTCAGGGGCATTAAGCAGGATATACTTATTCTCCTTGGCGTTTCTAACTGCCCTTACCCTGAAAAGAAGTTTGTCGAGAATTGACTGTTTTGTTTCGTCAAGGTGTTTATTGGCAATGATGACAGCCTGGCTGTTCATGATCGTTTCAACTTCCCTAAGGCCATTGGTAAGCAGAGTACTTCCCGAGCTGACAATATCACATACGGCATCGGCCAATCCTATACCTGGCGCAATTTCCACGCTTCCGCTGATTTCTTCAATTTCGGCTTTAATGTTATTCTTTGACATGTATTCTGAAAGAACCCTGGGATAGCTTGTTGCCACTTTTTTATTCATGAAGTAAGCGGGCCCGGTATAAGAATCTTCCTTTGGAATGGCAAGACTCAGGCGGCAGTGGGCAAAACCAAGCTTATCCAGTATTTTCACGTCCCTGTTTTTTTCAAGCACCATGTTTTCCCCAAGTATGCCGATATCGGCTACCTGTTGTTCGACGTATTGCGGGATGTCGTCATCCCTGAGGAAAAGTATTTCCACGGGAAAATTGCCTGCAATTGTTCTCAGGACGTTTGAACCATTGGAAATTTTAATGCCGCAGTCTTCAAGAAGTTTTCTTGAGTTTTCGCTGAGGCGACCGGATTTTTGGATTGCTACTTTTAGATTGTTCATCTTTTTGTTCAATTGGCCGGAACAGTGCCGGAAGGAAAACAAAAAACCCGCCTGACACTGCTCAGACGGGTTAACGATATTTTTAATTACCTCATATCATTTTCATCTCGCCTGAGCGCAGCAATGAAAATGATGATGATGTAAGGCAAATGAATACATTTTTAAAAATTTCAAGTACAAATATAGTTATTTTTTAATTTTTAGTCACAATTATGAGAAAAATGTTATGATTTAAATTCATCATATGACATGGCAAAGCGGTATGTGTTTACACTCTTTCAGCCACAAGATCACCAACTTCGGTTGTGGAATATCCCATTCTTCCGGCGCCCAGATCCTTTAATTTATTGGCTGTGACATACATAATTGCATTTTCGATGGCTTGTGCCGCTTTTGTTTCCCCCAGATGCTCGAGCATCATCCCGCTGCATGCTATAGCTGCCAGCGGATTGATTACATTCAGACCTGTGTATTTTGGGGCTGATCCGCCTATAGGTTCGAACATTGAAACTCCTTCAGGATTGATGTTCCCTCCTGCAGCAATGCCCATGCCACCCTGGGTAATTGCTCCCAGGTCAGTAATTATGTCTCCGAACATGTTTGTTGTGACGATAACATCAAACCATTCAGGATTTTTTACCATCCACATGCAGGTTGCGTCAACATGGTAGTATTCCCTCTTTATGTCAGGGTATTCCTTTTCACCCATCTCATGAAATGCTCTTTCCCAGAGGTCGAAGACAAATGTCAGCACATTTGTTTTACCACATAGAGCCAGCGTTTTCTTTTTATTTCTCTTCCTGGTATATTCGAATGCATATCTCAGGCACCTGTCGACCTGGAAACGGTTGTAAACCATATTCTGCATAGCTACCTCACTGGGAGTGCCTTTCATGGTTACGCCGCCACTTCCCGTATATACATCTCCGGTGTTTTCGCGAACCACAACATAATCGATGTGTTCAGGTCCTTTGTCTTTCAACGGTGTGGTAACCCCCGGGTAAAGCTTTACAGGTCTGAGGTTAATGTACTGGTCGAGTTCAAAACGAAGTTTGAGAAGTATCCCTTTTTCCAGAATACCGGGTTTTACATCGGGATGCCCGATTGCGCCAAGAAGTATTGAATCAAACTTTTTCAGCTGGTCCTGGGCGGAATCCGGAAGTATCTCTCCGGTTCTCAGATATCTTTCGCCTCCGAAATCGAATTCTTCAAAGTTGATTTTAAAGCCGTATTTTACGGCAGCAGCATTCAGTACTTTTATACCTTCCCTGACAACTTCAGGGCCGGTTCCGTCGCCGGGTATTACGGCTACATTATAGGATTTATTCATAAAGTGTTGATTATCAGTAATTAATATTTAGTAATCTTTATTCAGCTGCCAGCAATAATCTCACTGATCATTTTTCCCTCGCTATTCCCCGGTTTATTTCCATTACCGTTCAGGCCTTCAATAATATTAAGCATACGTTCCGTTGCCTTTATTGCCGATTCAGTCTGGTCGGCATCAAGCCCCTTGGTTCTGAATTCCTTTCCTTTATAGTTCCAGGTGATAATGGTTTCAGTCAGGGCATCTGTTTTCCCCCCTGGAGGAATAGAAACCTCGTAATCTGTCAGGGTGGGAATCTCTTTCCCTAGTTTATCATAGATAATCCTCAGCGCTTTCATAAAGGCATTGTATTGCCCGTCGCCTGAAGATGTCTCCTGGTAGAGGTTCCCGTTTATATCGATCAGGACGCTGGCGAATGGTTTAAGGCCATAAGTAAGCGAAAGTGAATAGTTCTTAATGAAGATCTTATAATTTGTCCGGTCATCTCCCAGAACATCCGAGATTATGAAAGGCAGGTCTTCCTGTGTCACATTTTCCTTCTTATCGCCAAGTTCTATTACACGTTGCGTAACTTTTGCGAGCGATTCCTGGCTGAGATTCAAACCGTATTCTTCGAGGTTTTTGAGTATAGTAGCTTTTCCGGATTGCTTTCCGAGCGCATACTTTCTTTTTCTGCCAAATCTTTCAGGCAGCAGGTTGTTGAAGTAGAGGTTGTCCTTGTTGTCGCCGTCGGCATGAACACCTGAAGTCTGGGTAAATACGTTTTCGCCGATTATTGGCTTGTTTACAGGGATTCTTATTCCGCTGAATGTCTCAACGAGCTTACTCACTTTCGTTATTGCAGATTCATTGAGGCCTGTTTCAGCGGATAGTTGATCGCTGAGTACGCCTATAACGCTTGACAGAGGTGCATTTCCCGCTCTCTCCCCGAGTCCGTTTACAGTTGTATGAACGCCTTTTACCCCGGCTTTAACAGCTGAAAAAATGTTTGCAACGGCAAGATCGTAATCATTATGCGGATGAAAATCGAAATGAATGTTCGGGTATTTCTCGATCATCATACAACAGAATCTGTATGTCTGATCCGGATTCAGTATTCCGAGCGTGTCTGGTAGCATGAAGCGTTCTATTCCTTCGTCTTTCAGGGAATTGATAATGTGGAACACGTAATCCTCTGAGTTTAACATCCCGTTTGACCAGTCTTCAAGGTATATATTCAGATGCATATCGAGTTGTCCAGCCTGTTTTACAATAGCCTTTATGTCGTTAACGTGTTCATCGGGGGTTTTTCTAAGTTGTTTTTCAAGGTGGCGCAATGATCCTTTGCAAAGGAGGTTTATTACTTTTCCTCCTGCATCATGTATCCATTTTAGTGAAACATTGCCGTCGACAAATCCCAGCACCTCTACTTTTCTTAGGATATTATTCTGGCGGGCCCATTCAGTGATCTTTCTGAGTGCTTCGAATTCCCCGGAAGAAACACGGGCTGAAGTCACTTCAATCCGGTCGACCTTTACTTCCTGCAGAAGAAGCCTTGCTATATGCAGTTTTTCGATAGGCGAATAAGAAACACCCTGGGTTTGTTCACCGTCACGCAGGGTTGTATCCATTATTTCTATTCTCATTCTAGAATCTTTTGTTCATTTCAAAGGTGGTGATCAGGTCACGTATCCCCAGAAGGTAGTCTATGTCGTCGAGGCCTTTCATCAGGCACTCTTTCTTGTAGGGATTAATATCAAACTTAAATGATTCTCCCGAAGGAAGTATGGAGAACTTTTGTTGTTCCAGGTCTATCCTTGCTTTGGTGTCGGGTTTTTTAAGGGTAAGGTCCAGAAGTTTTCTGAGGGCTTCATCGGGTATCACAACAGGAAGCAATCCGTTGTTCAGAGCATTGTTCCTGAAAATGTCGGCAAAGAAGCTTGATACAACGGCCCTGAAGCCATAGTCAAAGATAGCCCATACGGCGTGTTCCCGGCTGGATCCGCTGCCGAAGTTTTTTCCGGCAATAAGTATTTTACCTTTATAAGAGGGATTATTCAGGATGAAATCCGTCTTCTTGATTCCTTTTTTGTCATATCTCCAGTCATAGAAAAGTTTGGCACCGAATCCCTCCTTTGATGTAGCATTCAGAAACCTGGCAGGTATTATCTGGTCGGTATCCACATTTTCATATGGCAAAGGCACACAGGTTGATTCCAGTATTTGAAATTTCTCTTTTGACATATCAGATTATTATTGGGTTTTCATTCGATAAAATTTCTGGGATCAGCAAGACAACCTGTAACTGCTGCAGCTGCAGCAGTCAGAGGGCTTGCCAGCAATGTTCTTGCGCCGGGTCCCTGACGGCCTTCAAAGTTTCTGTTTGAGGTAGATACAGCATATTTCCCATGAGGTATCTTATCTTCATTCATCGCGAGGCAGGAGGAACATCCGGGCTGCCTGAGTTCGAAGCCTGCTTTATTGAGTATATCGACCAGGCCTTCCTTAATGGCCTTTTGTTCCACCATCTTTGATCCCGGAACAATCAAGGCAGTTATTCCCGGAGCTTTCTGCCTGTTTTTCACTATGCCTGCAAAAGCCCGCAGGTCTTCTATTCTGCCATTGGTACAGCTGCCCAGAAACACGTAGTCAACCGGATGGCCAGCCATTTTCATTCCGGGTTCAAAACCCATATAATCAAGCGATTTAAGGAATGAGGCAGATGCTTCAGTACTTATTGAATCAAGTGTTGGTATTGATTCATCAATAGCAACGGCCATTCCCGGATTTGTCCCGTAAGTGATCATGGGTTTAATGGCTGAACCATTTATCTCGAGTTCACGATCAAATTCAGCATCAGGATCGCTTTTAAGTTCCTTCCATTTTGGAATCAGTGAATCCAGGTCAACATTACCAGGTAAGGATGGGAGTTCCCGAAGGTATCTGAAAGTTGTCTCATCAGGTGCTATTAATCCTCCCCGTGCACCCATTTCTATACTCATATTGCATATGGTCATCCTTCCCTCCATTGAAAGGTCACTTATGACACTGCCTGCGTATTCTACGAAATAACCTGTTGCACCACCACTTGTAAGCTGTGAAATAATGTACATTATTACATCTTTTGCAGTTACTCCCTTCTCAAGCTTTCCGTTCACGGTTATTCTCATCTTTTTCGGCCTGGGTTGAAGGATGCATTGAGAAGCCAGTACCATCTCTACCTCGCTGGTACCAATACCAAAGGCTATGGTGCCGAATGCTCCATGGGTTGACGTGTGACTGTCGCCGCAGACTATGGTCATTCCCGGCCGGGTATAACCCAGTTCAGGTCCGATAACATGGACTATGCCATTTTTGGGGTGATTCAGGCCGAAAAGGGTAATGCCAAAATCAGAACAGTTTTCATTTAGTGTGTCCACCTGCCTTTTTGAGAGTTCGTCCCTTATTGGCTGGTCCTGGTTTACTGTGGGTATGTTATGATCGGCTGTTGCCAGGGTTTTGTCAGGCCTGAAGACCTGCACGCCTCTCTTTCTTAACCCATCAAAAGCCTGTGGGCTTGTTACTTCGTGAATGAAATGCTGATCAATATACAGGACGTCAGGCCCGCCATCTATAGATTTTACCACATGGGCATCCCATATTTTGTCAAAAAGTGTTTTAGGTTTCATAAAGTTTTAATCGCCTCTCTTTAGCTTTTACTGTGACTTTCCTGTTATACCTTAAGGCTTTTGTTCTTGCTTTCACATGGATGAACAGGTATTGGGCACAGGCAGCATGGAGATTATTTTATTTTTGAAATTGCATCTATAAATGCTTCAACTGAAGCTGTCACAATGTCTGTATGAGCTGAAAAGCCGTAATAAATCTTCTCCTGATGTTCAATCTGAATATGAACCTTTCCGATATCATCATTTCCTTTGGTAATAGCCTGAATAAGGAATTCTTCGAGGTGAACGGTCTTGTTTATTAATTGTTTTACCGCAGTGAAGGCAGCATCAATAGGACCGTTGCCGGTAGCTGTTGATGTATGGACTTCTCCATTAATCCTTATTCCGACAGTAGCCACAGGTACTACTGATTTTCCGCAGGCTACCTGAAGAAGTTCAAGTTTCATAGCTTTCTCCCCCGAGGATATTTCCCCACAGAGTATTCTTATATCCTCATCATTTATCTCTTTCTTTTTATCGGCCAGTAAAAGAAAGCGATGATACATATCGTCAAGCTCTTCCTTTCCCAGCTTTATACCGAGCAATTCGAGGCGATGATTTAGTGCAGCCCTTCCACTGCGGGCTGTCAGGATTATGGAGGATTCCTTGATTCCGACCTCATGAGGGTCAATTATTTCATAGTTTTCCCTGTACTTTAATACACCGTCCTGGTGTATTCCCGATGAGTGAGCGAAAGCGTTTCTTCCCACAATAGCCTTATTGGCCTGCACCGGCATGCTCATGAGATTAGATACAAGCCTGCTCGTTTTGAAGATAAGCTTTGAGTTGATGTTTGTTTTCAGGTTAAGGGAATGATGGCTTTTGAGGATCATAGCCACTTCTTCCAGGGATGTATTTCCGGCCCTTTCTCCGATACCGTTGATGGTTACTTCAACTTGCCTGGCGCCATTAATGAGACCCATGACAGTGTTGGCAGTTGCCATACCAAGATCGTTGTGGCAGTGAGTTGAAATAATCGCTTTATCAATGTTGGATACATTCTCCCTGAGAAACCTGATCTTTTCGCCATATTCCTCAGGAAGGCAGTAGCCGGTTGTGTCAGGTATATTTACAACTGTAGCCCCGGCTTTGATCACTGCTTCTATGACCCTTGCAAGGTATTCATTTTCACTTCTTCCCGCGTCTTCTGCATAGAATTCAACATCATCAACGAACTTCCTTGCATACTTTACAGCATCAACAGCTCTTTTTAGTATTTCCTCAGGAGTTGATTTTATCTTATACTTAATATGGTATAATGATGTTCCGATACCTGTGTGAATCCTTTTCCTCTGCGCGTATTGAAGAGCTTCTGCCGCTACTTCTATATCCTTTTTAATGGCTCGGGTCAGCCCGCATATTACCGGATTTCTGACAGCTTTGGAAATTTCCACGACCGATGTAAAATCGCCGGGGCTCGATATGGGGAAGCCTGCTTCAATAATATCGACTCCAAGTTCCTCAAGCGCCTTTGCCACTTCTATCTTTTCGACAGTATTCAGCTGACAGCCGGGCACTTGTTCCCCGTCCCTGAGGGTGGTGTCAAAAATAAATACCTTTTCTTCCATTGGGAGATATGTTTAAGTTTAATGATTTCCTGGTCTCAGTTTTCTCACAGCCGCGCCGGCTTTCCACAGCTCCGAATTGCCAAGTTCTTTAAGTTCGGCATCGAGATGTTGTTTATAATCCAACGATCCTAATGATTTAAGAACTCTTACGCACTCTTCTCCCGATTTTACCTTTTTGTATAAGTCCTTGAAAACAGGAAGGGTAGCGTCCCTAAATTTTGGACGCCAGTCGAGTGCACCTCGCTGGGCAGTGGCGCTGCAGTTAGAATACATCCAGTCCATACCCTTTTCGTCGACAAGCCTGATCAGGCTCTGGGTAAGTTCTTCCACAGTTTCGTTGAATGCTTCGGATGGTGAATGACCGTTTTCCCTTAGTACCTGGTACTGGGCATCTATAATGCCTGCCAGTGCTCCCATAAGGACTCCCCTTTCGCCAGTAAGGTCTGAATAGACCTCATTCTCAAAAGTTGTAGGAAAGAGGTACCCTGAGCCAATAGCAATTCCAAGGGCAAGGATACGGTCAGTTGCTCTTCCTGTAAAATCCTGGAACACAGAATAACTGGAGTTGATACCTGCGCCTGACAGGAAATTTCTTCTTACGCTTGTTCCCGAACCTTTGGGCGCACAAAGGATCACGTCGATATTTTCAGGAGGTACAACGTTTGTGTGCTCCTTGTAGGTTATGGAGAATCCGTGCGAGAAATAGAGAGCATTCCCTTCCTTCAGGCATGGCTTTATTTTTGGCCACAAAATTCTTTGAGCTGCATCAGAAACAAGATACTGTATAATGGTTCCTTTTTCTGCCGCTTCTTCAACCGGAAAAAGGGTTTCTCCCGGTTTGAATCCGTCAGCCACAGCCCTGTCCCAGTCGTTTTTAAATTCGGGTGCCTGCCCTACAATTACGTTTATTCCGTTGTCTTTCATGTTTAGAGCCTGTGCTGGCCCCTGTACTCCGTAGCCTATGACGGCAATTACTTCATTTTTAAGTATTTCTCTTGCTTTGGAAAGTGGGAACTCTTCCCTTGTTACAACTTCTTCAATTACTCCGCCAAAATCTATTTTTGCCATTTTTCTTGATTTTATTAAGTGAATATTATTGGTTTTTTCGTGTCGTTTTTATCAGTTTGACATTATATTGCATATTCTTAAAGAAATGACCGGCAGTAAAGCCTGGTTCTCAACTCATTGTATGTTCTTTCTCAGGCTTGAAACGATTAGCCATATCCATTTCCTCAAGATAAGTATTTAGCTCTTTCACCTGTCTTGTAACGGCCACCCTCCCTGATGTGATGAACTGTAATATCCTGCATGATTCAAGTGCTGCAAGCAATTCTTTTATCTCAGCCTTATGACCTGTCTTTTCAATGACGATGAATTCCGGGGTCATTTCAAGTATCCGTGCTTGATGTGATCTGACAATCGTATCTATCAGATTACCCGACATCAGGTCCTTTGTTGATACTTTCAGAAGAGCCAGCTCCTGGTATACAATCTCGTCTGAAGTATGCACAAAAACCTTCAGGATTTCAACAATTTTCTGAATCTGACGGGCCACCTTATGAACCATCTCTTCTGTGGTAATAACCACAAGTGTCAGAACCTTGACTCCTTTGACTGCTGATTCAGACGCAGTGATACTCTCGATGTTTATCTGCCTGCGTGTAAGGATAATGGTAATCTGGTTCAATATTCCAATGTGATCTTCCGTGAACAGTGAAATTGTATATTCCTTATTCATTTTTAATTATTTAGCTCTTATAGGTTAATGTTATGTCTGAAACTGATGCTCCGGGTTCAATCATGGGAAGCACGCACCCCTCTTTTTCAATCAGTGTTTCCAACAGGTAAGGTCCTTCTGCAGCAAGCATTTCGTTAAGGCATGATTTCAGTTCAGATCTGTCAGCGACCCTCTTTGCCGGGATATTGTATGCTGAAGCAATGGCAAGGAAATCAGG
Source organism: Bacteroidales bacterium (assembly GCA_040769065.1). Classification (GTDB taxonomy): domain Bacteria; phylum Bacteroidota; class Bacteroidia; order Bacteroidales; family VadinHA17; genus LD21. Next base: position 1,430,926 of record JAXGLU010000001.1, on the reverse strand, counting down.
ATTAACAAGTTCCGTTGAAGCATACCTCTTATTGAAGAACATATCCTGCCATTGGCGTACCATACCGAGGAAATTGTTATTAAGCAGGATTATTTTCACAGGTATATTGAAATGAAGTATTGTTCCGAGTTCCTGGATTGTCATCTGAAAACCGCCATCGCCAAGGAAAACGATTACCTGCTTGTCGGGTCTGCCGATTTTTGCTCCTATTGCAGCAGGCAGGCCGAATCCCATGGTGCCCATGCCTCCTGATGTCACCATAGAATTGGGGTTGGCGAATTTGTAGTACCGTGCAGCCGACATCTGGTTTTGTCCAACGTCAGTCACTATGATAGCCTCTCCTTTGGTCAGCTCTGAAACCGCATGAACTATTTCGCCCATTCTGAGATTCCCTTCAGCAGGCATTGTTTCTGGTTTGATCACTTTTTCAAATTCCACCTTGTCACAGATTCTGAATTGTCTTATCCAGTTCTCGTTTGACTTCTCCTTCACCAATGGTATAAGATAATTCAGGGCTTCTTTTGCATCGCTATTGATTTCGAGGTCGACTTTTACATTTTTGTTTATTTCTGCTTCGTCTATTTCAATGTGTATTATTCTGGCATTTTTGGCGTATTTCTTAAGGTTTCCGGTAACCCTGTCGTCAAAGCGCATGCCAATGGCTATTATCAGGTCGGCTTCGTTTGTCAGCAGATTTGGTCCGTAGTTTCCATGCATTCCCAGCATACCGGCATAAAGGCGGTGCCGGGTTGGCAGAGCCGACAGCCCCAGCAGTGTAAGCGCAACCGGGATGCTTGTCTTTTCAGCAAATCTGCGGAGTTCATCCTGTGCACCTGATATAAGTACTCCGTGTCCGGCAAGAATAATAGGCCTTTCGGCATGGTTTATCATAATAGCCGCTGATTCAATTGCTTTTGTGTGCAACGGGATATTCGGATTATAGCTTCTTATATACGTGCACTTGGAATACCTGAAATTGAGTTTTTCAATTTGGGCATCCTTGGCTATGTCAACAAGTACCGGCCCGGGTCGTCCGGAGCGGGCTATATAGAAAGCCCTGGCTATTGTTTCAGGTATGTCTTCTGATTTCTTGATCTGGGCGTTCCATTTGGTTACAGGCATGGATACTCCCAGTATGTCGGTTTCCTGAAAAGCATCGGTTCCGATCAGGCTTGATACTACCTGGGCCGTAATAAACACCATTGGAACGGAATCGAGATAGGCATTTGCTATTCCTGTGATCAGGTTAGTTGCACCAGGCCCTGATGTAGCAAAACACACACCCGGCTTTCCGGTAACCATTGCGTATGCCTGGGCAGCATGTGCAGCACCCTGCTCATGACGTGTCAGGATGTGCTTTATTTGGTCTTTGTAGTCAAGCAGCTTATCATAGACAGGCATTATTGCTCCACCGGGATATCCAAATATGGTATCAACTCCTTCTTCAATAAGACTCTTCAGCAATGCCTCAGCACCAGATATGTTTTCAGATCCGTTTAATTGCTTAATGCCAGAATCCTTTGCTTTTTTCACGGTCTTCATATCAATATATTAGAGATCATAGTAATAATAGGTAATGACAATTTGTTCATCAGCACTTAACCGGTTATCTTTTAATCCTTATCAATTATCCTCACAGCTCCGGTGTCTGCTGAACTTACCATTGCAGCGTATGCTTTCAGGGAAGGAGATATTATCCTCTTCCTTGCAGACGGCATAAATGACAAGTTCCCTTTCAATTCCTCTTCTTTTCTTCGCTGCAAAAATGCATCGGTTGAAACCAGGGCATTTATTTCTCTTTTGGTGACATCGATTTCAATAATATCGCCGTCATTTATCAGAGCAATCTCACCACCTGAAGCAGCTTCCGGGGAAACATGTCCGATCGACAGGCCTGCTGTTCCGCCTGAAAACCTTCCGTCAGTGATGAGAGAGCATTTTTTGTCGAGCAGCATTGATTTGAGATATGAGGTTGGGTAGAGCATCTCCTGCATGCCGGGTCCGCCTTTTGGCCCTTCATATCTTATAATAACTGCATCGCCTTCCTTTACCTTACCATTAAGAATTCCGTCGACAGCGTCTTCCTGCGATTCAAATATCACAGCCGGCCCTTTGAACTTAAACATTGAAGAGTCAATTCCGGCTGTTTTGAGTATACACCCTCTGCGGGCAATATTGCCATAGAGCACAGCAAGGCCGCCATCCTTATTGTATGCATTTTCAACACTTCTGATACATCCGTTTACCCTGTCGGTATCTGTTCCTTCATATTTTGTGTCATTTTTCCCCAACTCAATAGTTCTGGTGAATGAGGGGGCGCTCAGGTAGAACTCAATTGCTTCAGGCTTCACGTTTTTGCTAAGTATGTCCCAGTCAGATATAGCCTCATGCAGGGTTTGATAATCAATTCTTCCGGCTGAACCGTCAATAAGATTATTGCGTTCAAGTTCACCCATTATTGATAGTATTCCTCCGGCTCTGTTAACATCCTGCAGATGGAACCGGGAACTTGGAGATACCTTGCAGATATTTGGAATTTTACGTGAAAGCTCATCGATATCCTTCATTGAAAAATCCACCCCTGCTTCACGTGCAATCGCCAGCAGATGAAGCACCGTATTGGTAGATCCTCCCATAGCAATGTCGAGCGACATAGCGTTAAGGAAGGCATTCCTTGTGGCAATGGAGCGGGGCAGGATACTGTCATCACCTTTGGAATAATACTTTTCGCAAAGTTCTACTATGAGGGCGGCAGCATCATAGAAGAGTTTTAAGCGGTTAACGTGAGTGGCCAGTATGGTTCCATTACCCGGGAGAGCCATTCCTAAAGCTTCAGTAAGACAGTTCATTGAATTGGCAGTGAACATGCCGGAACAGGAGCCGCAAGTAGGGCATGCTATCGCTTCAAGCTCGGCAAGCTCACTGTCAGTGACTGATTTATTGGCTGAATAAACCATTGCATCAATAAGATCGTAATCCTTTTCGCCAAGCTTGCCTGCTTCCATGGGCCCTCCCGAAACAAAAACAGCAGGTATATTGAGCCTCATAGCTGCCATCATCATACCCGGTGTGATCTTGTCGCAGTTACTGATGCAGACCATTGCGTCAACGCAATGCGCATTGCACATATATTCCACACTGTCGGCGATGAGTTCCCGTGAAGGCAGCGAATAGAGCATGCCTTCATGCCCCATGGCAATACCGTCGTCAATGGCAATTGTGTTGAACTCGGCTGCAAAAAAACCTTTAAGTTCAATTTCTTTTTTGATAAGCTGACCAACATTGTGAAGATGAACATGACCGGGAACGAACTGGGTAAAAGAATTCACTATGGCTACAACTGGTTTGCCAAAGTGCTCTTCCTTCATGCCATTTGCCCTCCAGAGACTTCTGGCGCCGGCCATGTTTCTGCCGGTCATTGTTTTTGAACTTCTCAGATTCTTATACATATCATTAAAATTTAAAAAAAAAGCTTTCCGGCTGATCCGGAAAGCTTCTGTATATTTATAAACTACATATTATTCCCGGATCATACGTTTGTAGCAAGTACGAGCACGAGAATGATAATATGGATTAAAGATCTTTTCAATTATTTGTTTATAATAGACAACAAAAGTATGTATTTTTTTAATATTTCAAATAGATTATACACTTTTTCTTCAGATTTGCAGGCAATAAATATTGCCATGTGTTTTTCAGGTTAGCGGCATGGGTGTCGGAAATAGCTGTGTATAAATGAATTACAATGATGGCAAGGTTGACTTAAAGGTTACAATAGTTTTATCTTATTGTCCTGATGTTGTTGAATAACATCTTCAGGCCAGATGCTCGACTGTACTTCCCCGATATGTTTTTTCCTCAACAGGAACATGCATAACCTTGATTGGCCGATGCCTCCTCCAATACTTAAGGGCAGCTGGCCTGAAAGGAGCAGTTTGTGAAACAAAAGATCTTTCCTGTTCTCACAGCCGCTTATTTTAAGCTGCCTTTCCATTGACTGTCTGTCGACGCGGATTCCCATTGAGGACATTTCAAGCGCAGACTCCAGGGCCGGATTCCAGAAAATAATATCACCATTAAGGCCGTAATACCCATCTTCGTTTTCAGAACTCCAGTCATCATAATCCGGCGCACGGCCGTCATGCGGTTCACCGTTGCTTAATACGTGTCCGATCCCTATAATGAAGACAGCGCCAAACTTCCTTGCTATTTCATGTTCACGTTCCTTTGGGGTCAGGCCTGGATATTTCATGAGAAGCTCTTCAGCATGTATGAATTTTATGTCAGGAGGAAGCTGTGGTAATAGCCAGGGATATTTTTCAAATAATTCCTGTTCTGTTTTTCGTATTGCACGGTATATTGTTTCAACTGATGATTTAAGGAACCTTAATGATCTCTGCCCGGGAAGAATATGTTTCTCCCAGTCCCACTGATCGACATAGATTGAATGAATAGGGCTTAATTTTTCATCGGGTCTCAGTGCTCGCATGTCGGTAAGAATACCTTTCCCCGCTTCAATGTTATAATATTTGAGCCTTATTCTTTTCCATTTGGCCAGTGATTGAATAATTACAGCTTTTCGGCTATTAAGCGCCTTTACATTGAAACTGACCGGCTTTTCAATACCGTTAAGGTCGTCATTTATGCCGGTACCGTCAGGTACTACTATCGGTGCCGAGACTTTCACTATATTCATTTCCTTCGTCAGCCGCTTTTCAAAATCAGTTTTTATGAAGTCTATCATCTCTTCCTTTCTTAACATCTCGGAAACACATGATAGCTGAATAGTATTTGTCTGAGCTTTCATATATCTTCAATTCGTTTCTTGTATTTTTCTTTCGTTAAGCCTTTTGTGTATTCTGCAATTGATAATCCTGCAGTCGAAAATTCCTGCCCTGCAATATAAGCAAAAATAGATAATATCAAGAAAATATGATAAAATAATTATAAAATATTATAAAAATAATTCAAATAATAATAAATAGTATTTATTGATGGGGGTTTTGTGAATAATTATATATGCTGTTTTCAGGGTCAGCTCCCTGTTTATCCAATATATAAGAAACCCACATGATTGAATTCAAACACAAACACATAATGAATACAATTTTCAATCATGTGCGGTTCCATCCCACTTATAAAATCAAAATTATATACGGATGATGCCCGTTAGATTTCTTTCTGTCCTGATATTTGAAAATTTATTAACTTTCCATTCTCTGGTTTTATGTAACAGTTTTTGAACCGGCAATGAATCATTGCTGCAATTTTGATAATATGAAAGCAGCAACGCTTGTCAGAACCTGAAACCCTTAATTAATATTAAATATGCTTAGATACATAAAAATTTCAATCGTAATGTTGTTTTTTGTTGTTGCCTGCGGCAACAATGATGTTACCCGCTATGTGGATCCAAATATCGGAGGTGTTGCTCCATTGCTGACAACAAAAGTCCCTACTGTACACAGGCCTCACAGCATGGCAAGGGTTTTTCCTGTTACCCGTCCGGGATTGAACGACAGGTATCTTTCCGACAGAATCTATGGCTTTGCAGTCAATATGCCTGCTTACCGAAGTGGAAACCTGACAGAGCTTATGCCTTTCCCCGGGCCTGCTTCAGAGAGCATGGCAACATACTCATCGCTGTATGATCATGATCTCGAGGAGGTTCATCCATGGAGGCATCAGGTTTTACTTGAAGATCATAATATTATTGCTGACTGGACCACAACTGAGAGGGCGGTTATATACCGGTTTACATTTCAGGATGAGGGAGAAGCTAATATTGTTTTTCGTTCAAAGGGGAATGCATCGTTTACGGTTGCCGGAGACAGGTCCCTCAGCGGGTGGGAGGAATCAAGAGGTGTCAGGCAATATTTTTACGCTGCGTACTCTGTTCCCTTCATCGAATATGGGGCAATAGAAAATGGGAAACTCTTAAAAGGGGTGGATGAAATATCAGGGACGAAAATATGTTCCTATCAAAGTTTTGGTGATCAAACAACTCCTGTGGAGGTAAGGATTGGAATCTCTTTTATAGATGAGGACCAGGCCAGGGATAACCTTTACAGGGAAGCTGAAGGAAGAAGGTTTGAGGACATCGCCGGGGAAAGCTACCGGATCTGGAAGAATGAACTGGGCAGCATCCAGGTTGACGGGGGAACTGAGCGCCAGAGGAGGATATTCTATACATCTTTTTACAGGGGCCTTGAAAGGATGGTCAATATTTCGGAGTACGGACGGTATTACAGCGGTTATGACCATAAAATCCATGACGATAACGGCAGGGATTTCTATGTTGACGACTGGCTGTGGGATACATTCAGGAGCCACCATCCCCTCCTTTATATACTTGATCCTGCTGGTCAGACAGATATGGTTGAGTCGTATGTTAAGATGTACGAACAGAGCGGCTGGATGCCCTCCTTCCCTCAGGTTTACGGAGATTTATCTGCGATGATAGGCTTTCATTCCTGTGCATTTTTTTGGGATGTCTATCAGAAGGGAGGAAGGGATTTCAATGTGGAAAAAGGATATGAAGGTCTCAGGAAGAATGCAATGGAAGGTACAATGCTTCCATGGCGTTCCGGGCCAATGTGCAGTCTCGACAGCTTTTATATCCGGAATGGATGGTATCCGGCTCTGCCGGAAGGTGTTCCTGAAACAGAACCCATGGTTCACGATTTTGAGAACCGTCAGGCTGTAGCGGTAACCCTGGAGCACAGCTATGATGACTGGTGTCTCGCACAACTTGCTAAAGCCCTTGGGAAAACAGATGATTATGAGTATTTCTTAAAAAGATCCCAAAACTACAGGAACGTCTATAATCCTGCTATTGGATTCATGTCGCCAAAAACAGCCGATGGAAGCTGGGTTGAGCCTTTTGATCCTCAGACTTCAGGCGGTGTGGGCGGCAGAATGTATTATGCAGAGAATAATGCATATATATGGACTTTCAACGTGATGCACGATATACCCGGACTTATCGAACTTATGGGAGGGAATGAGAGATTCATTGTGAGACTTGATGAATTATTCAATGAGCCAACTGTAAAGGCAAAATGGCAGTTTATGGGGCAATTCCCTGATGCTTCAGGACTTAATGGTATGTTTCCTGCCGGAAATGAACCTGCTTTTCATGTTCCTTATTTATATAACTACGCCGGAGCCCCCTGGAAAACACAGAGAAGGATACATGAGCTTATGGACATGTGGTTCGATGATGATCCGCTTGGCTTTCCCGGAGATGAAGACGGTGGCGCTCTTTGCTCCTGGTATGTTTTCTCTGCTATGGGCTTTTATCCGGTTACCCCGGGTAACGGGCTTTATGCTATCGGAACCCCGTTCTTTGAAAAGATAAGGATTAAATTGCCAGACGGAAAAACATTTACCATTAAAGCGAAAAATCTTTCGAAAAAAAATAAATACATCCAGGCTGCCGAGCTGAACGGATCGGAATTCAACAGGGCATGGATAAGTCATGACGAGATAGTTGCAGGAGGAACGCTGGTTTTTATTATGGGCGACAGACCTAACAAGAGCTGGGCTTCAGATCCCTCTGTTTTTCTGGAGATGACAGCCGGCTTGAACAAATGATCAGTACTGATTGCATGTAATTATTAAAATGTTAGTTATGCGAAGAAGCGAAATCAACTCAATCATCACGGAAGTAAAGAATTTCCTTTCATTTCATAAGTTTATGCTTCCCGTTTGGGCTTACTGGTCTCCCGGCGATTGGAAGGGAAGATATTCTGATTGCTACGAAATAGTGGATAACAAGCTTGGATGGGATATTACCGATTTCGGCAGCGGGAATTTCATGAGAAAGGGGTTGTCATTATTCACTATACGTAACGGGAACTGGGATAAAAAAGATAAAATGTACTGCGAGAAAATTATGGTTGCCGATGAAGAACAGGAAACACCGCTGCATTTTCACTGGAATAAGACGGAAGACATTATTAACAGGGGAGGAGGCAATCTGGTTATGGAACTTTACAAGGCAACAGATTCGGAAGGTCTGTCATCAGAACCCGTTACCGTAAGCATAGACGGGGTTATGACAACAATATCTGCCGGAGAACCTTTGATTTTAAGGCCAGGTCAGAGCATTTGCCTTAAACAGTATGTTTATCACAGGTTCTATGGTGAAAAAGGCAAGGGAAGGGTTCTTATAGGTGAAGTGAGCATGGTTAATGATGACAGCAATGATAACCGCTTTCACGAACCCGTTGGAAGATTCCCCGGGATTGAAGAGGATGAAGACCCTGTCCATCTCCTGGTAAACGATTATAAGAATTTCCTGTAGCAATTTGCAGATCAGTCCAGTATGAGACATAAAATAACAGTATCAGGGGTTGGTTGCTGCCTTGTGGATATCCTGTATAATGATATAAGCTTCAGCAGTGAATCAATCAAACCTTATCTTTCGCAGGTCAGGGGCGACGGAGGCCTGACTCCAGGGATGCTTGTGTTCCGCGAAGAATTTGAAAAATATTGTGGGAAATCTTTCGGGGAAGTGCTGGCAAATATTACCGGAGGCAGACCGTATAATAAAATTGATATAGGAGGACCTTCCATTGTATCGCTGATTAACCTTGCGCAACTGGCCGGCAGGGAAAATTGCGAGGTAAGGTTCTATGGAAGGCTGGGGAATGACCGGCAGGGTAAATTCCTGTTATCAGCTCTGAAAAAAATGCCGGTAATTCTGAGAAATCTTAAAACATCGGAAAAAGATACGCCTTCAACGGTGGTGCTTTCGGATCCCTCATGGGATGATGGAAACGGGGAGCGCATGTTCATCAATTCAATTGGTGCAGCGTGGGACTTTATGTCCGGGGATCTTGACAATGATTTCTTTGATTCTGATATAGTTGTGTTTGGAGGAACCGCACTGGTGCCAAATATTCACGATAACCTCACAAGCCTGCTCAAAAAGGCCAAGGCAAGGGATGCCGTAACAATAGTGAACACTGTTTTTGACTTCAGGAGTGAGAAGAATAATCCACTCAAAAGATGGCCGCTCGGAAAAAGTGATGAGAGTTATGGGTATATTGATCTTCTGATCACGGATAAGGAGGAAGCTTTGAGGCTCAGCGGAACCTCAGCCCCGGAAGAAGCCGTTGATTTCTTCATTGGCAGGAAGGTATCGTCATTTATCATCACAGATGGTGCAAGGGATATTGCGCTTTATTCTGACGGAAAACTTTTCAGGAAAACTGATGTAACACGCATGCCGGTCTCACAAAGGGTTACAGACGATTTGGCAGAGTTGCCGGGAGGAGATACAACAGGCTGCGGTGATAATTTTACAGGCGGAGTCATTGCATCGCTGGTTGATCAGATGACGCTCAAGGATTGCAGACCTGATTTGAAAGAAGCATGCATCTGGGGAATTGTCTCAGGAGGCTTTGCCTGTTTCTATGTGGGTGGTACTTATCTTGAAAAGAAAGCAGGGGAGAAGCTGAAAAGGTTACAGCCTTATTACGAATCATATAAACTTCAGATGCCGTAGTCTGCCTTTATCTGACAGAAAGATTTCGAGTTGTATTGATGAACCTTGGGAGCGCCTGACTTTTAATTAATGCCCAAAAAGTTCACGGGGCAAAATTTGTTCAGGATGATTAAATTGTATTATTTTTACTTGTCATATTTCCAGAGCTTAACCTGTTTGAATCTGTTTTCAGGTGATCCAAAAAAACATGACCTTAGATTACCAACCAATAAAAAATAAACATGAAACCCACATGATTGAATTCAAACACAAACACGTAATGAATATGATTTTCAATCATGTGCGGTTCCATCATACCATTAAAATCAAAATTATATAATGATGAAAAAAACCACTTTATTTTCAGTTGTCTTGTTATCATTCGTAGCAGGTCTATTTGTTTTGTCATCAATATCCTGCACCAGGACACCAAAGAAAAACATCGGTCTTCAGCTATACTCAATCCGTGATTCGATCAGAAAAGATGTGCCGGCTGCCATAAAAAAAGTTGCCGACATGGGGTATACGTTTGTTGAACCTGCCGGTTACGGGAACGGGAAGTTTTATGATATGGAACCGGCTGCATTCAAAGCTCTGTGTACACAGAACGGTCTTGGTTTGATCAGCTCTCATACAGGGCAGGCACTTCCTGACAGTGCCGGCTGGGACAGTGCTATGGCCTGGTGGGATGCCTGCATCGATGCTCATGCTGCAGCAGGAGTTCAATTTATTGTTCAGCCATTTATGGGAAGAGAAGCTTACCAGAGCCTTGATACTCTTAAGTTGTACTGTGAATATTTTAACACTATTGGTGAAAAATGCAATGCAAAAGGAATCAGGTTCGGTTATCATAACCACGACAGGGAGTTCAGCACACAGCTTGATGGGCATACAGTTTATGATTTCATGCTGGAAAATACCGATCCTTCCAAGGTAATGTACCAGCTCGATCTTTACTGGTGCGTTGTTGGAGGCAAGAATCCTGTCGATTATTTCAATAAATATCCAGGGCGTTTTGAATTGTGGCACATAAAGGATAAAGAAGAAGTTGGCGCAAGCGGAATGATGGACTTTCAGTCAATTTGGGCTGCCGCATCACAGTCGGGTCTGAAATATGGAATTGTGGAAGTTGAAGAGTATAACTTTGACCAGTTCACCAGCTGCCAGAAAAGCCTTGAATTCCTTAACGCAGCAGATTACGTGGTTATGCCTCTCTGATCTCAGGAACCCTGAATTCATGGTAATCTGATAATTCATATTCCATTTTCACTGTCAGATTAGCAGCCGCTATAAATATTCGTAGCGGCTGCTAATTTCATACTCCGCCTGCAGTTTTAATTTCCATTTACTTTTTGTTACCTTTATTCTCTCGAAAAGCAAGATGATCATGTTGAGACAGTCATTGTTCCTTTTATTTCTTTTACCGGCCCTGGCAGGTTGCCTTAACAACTACTATTCATACGAAAATTTCCAGGAGACTCCCAAGATCGATTCACATATTCATATTAACTGCGACCGCGGAGTTTTCGAAAAGCAGGCAGCTCAAGACAATTTCAGACTTCTGACTCTGAATGTTGACCATGGCGACTCGGCAGATATCCGGAAGCAGTTTTACCATGCTGTTACATCAGCAGAAAAACATCCGGGAATGGTATTCTTTGGTCCGACTTTCCTTTTTGATACTGCAGGCTGGGGCTCCGATGAATGGGCAGGTAAAATTATTAAACAGCTGGAAAAAGATATCTCTGCCGGAGCCGTCACGGTTAAGATATGGAAGAACATCGGTATGACAATCCGCGACAGGAAAGGTATCTTTATTATGTGCGATGACCCCGGGCTTGATCCGGTTATTGAATATATAGCAGACAAAGGATTACCTATTGCAGGGCATCTTGGCGAACCAAGAAATTGCTGGCTTCCGCTGGATAAAATGACAGTCTCAAGCGATAGCAGCTATTTTGCCTTACATCCTCAGTATCACATGTTTCTCCATCCTGAATATCCCTCCTACGAGGATCAGATAAATGCCCGCGACAGGATGCTCGAAAAACACCCGAACCTCAGATTCATTGGCTGTCATCTGGGAAGCCTTGAATGGAATGTTGATTCCCTGGCCAGCAGGCTCGATAGGTTCCCTAATATGGCCGTGGATATGTCGGCAAGAATATGTCATTTACAGTATCAATCAGCAAAGGACCGTAAAAAAGTCCGCGATTTTTGCATTAAATATCAAGACCGTTTGCTTTATGGAACCGATGTTATTGATCGCGGTAATTCAGATCCTCAGGAGTTTATGAAACAAATGCATGAAACATGGATTGATGACTGGAAATACTTTGTAACTGATGAGACTATGTCGTCATCACTGTTCCCCGGGGAATTCAGGGGTCTTAAACTTCCCAGGGATGTGATTGACAAAATATATTACAGTAATGCTGTTGAATGGTACAAGCTGCCTGTAAATAAAAACTGACAAAAAAATGAATGTTGATTGTCCGGTTATGTTATGGAATTATCATAAAATCAGTCCTGTCAGTGGTAATAAAGTAATTAAGCATGTTGCATGAAATGAAATTCCCGGTTTTTTTAACTTCCATCGTGTTCTTATCGCTGCCAGCATTTTTCATATGCCCTCCGGCTGCAGGACAGCATGATAACCTTTATGATACCTTGAGTTACGAAAACCAGGTCTTGCGCATTACGCTTCTTCCTCCGGGTCCTGATAATCCGAGGAATAGTGAAGGCGATTTTATCAGACTCCGTGACGGAAGGATCATGTTCATTTATACTCATTTCACCAGCGGTGCCGATGATTTTGCACGTGCACACCTGGCTGCACGGTTTTCAGATGATGGAGGGAGATCATGGTCAGATAGTAGTGTGGTGGTTTTGCCTAATGAGGGTGCTGAGAACATCATGTTAGTTTCTCTTCTAAGGCTTAAAAATAATAAGATAGCACTTTTTTATCTTAGAAAGAACTCAGATGAGGACTGCCGGCTGTATTTAAGGACCTCACGAAACGAAGCACGCACATGGAGCGATCCCATATTGTGCCACTTTGACCTTGAGGGATATTATGTCACCAACAATGACAGGGTTATTCAATTGTCAGATGGAAGGTTGATAATTCCTTCTGCCATTCATAACACTCCTGAAAAGAAGCATTTTGAGAACAGTGCGGAAATAGTTTGTCATTATTCTGACAATAGCGGTAAAAAATGGAAAAGAAGCGCTACTGTACTGAAAAGTGAAACCGCTGTTGTTCAGGAACCTGGCATTGTTGAGCTGATGGATGGAAGAATAATGATGTTCTGCAGGACTGATCAGGGATGTCAGTATGTTTCATTTTCATCCGACAGGGGATCAACATGGTCTCACCTTGAGCCATCGGAAATAGTATCTCCCTTGTCTCCCGCATCAATAGAAAGATTGCCTTCTACAGGCGATCTTCTTATGGTATGGAACAACACAAGGGATACAAAAAGGACCCCATTGACAGTTGCCATTTCACGTGATGATGGAATAACATGGGAGCATGTGAGGGACATTGAGACCGACCCCGATGGATGGTATTGTTACACCGCCATCGATTTCATCGGTGATTATGTATTTCTTGCTTACTGTGCCGGGAACAGAAAAACCGGCAACGGGCTTGAAACAACCCGGATCACACGCCTGCCTGTCAGCTGGTTATATAAAAAGGATTAATGTTAATAATTGGTATCTTTAAATTATTTATATGAACGCAATGCACAAATATGTACATTACAGATTATTTCTGCTCCTGCTGCTTATTTTTTCTTTTGGCAGTGTTTCGTCAGTATTGCCTGAAGAACAGGGAAAAGAGTATACTTACGTTGTCAGAAAAGCATCAGGAAAACCAGTAATAAACGCCGACTGGGATAAGAAATTCTGGAGAAAGGCAGATACTGAAAGGTTAAATAATTTTATGGGAGAAAAGCCTGAACATTTTCCCCCGACTCAGGTGCGGGTGAAATATGACGAGAAAAATATTTATGTGATTTTTCTGGTTGATGATAAATACGTCAGGGCAGTTGCAAAAAAAACCAATGGCAGGGTTTTCCAGGACAGCTGTGTGGAGTTCTTCTTCTCGCCGGGGCCGGATACCGAAAGAGGATATTTTAATCTGGAAACAAACTGTAAGGGGATATTCCTTTTTGAATATCATAAGGGCGATGGAAAGGAACACGGATTTGTTGATTTAGCTGATGCCGCTGAAATTGAAATATCACATTCCCTGAAGGAGAATGTTGAAAATGAAATTGCCGGCCCGCTTACCTGGTCTATCGAATACAGGATTCCTTTTGATATTTTATCAAAATATATTAAAACTGATGTGCCGGTAAAGGGTACAAAGTGGAGAGCCAATTTTTACAAATGCGCTGACAAAACCTCCCATCCGCACTGGCTGACCTGGGCACCTGTTAATTATCCAAAACCAAGATTCCATCTTCCGGAGTTTTTTGGATGGCTGGAGTTTAAATAGCGCTTGTAACGACAGAATATTCTGAACAGTATTTGAATTATTTTTTTGATCGGAATTCAGTAAAACAAATATAAACTGATAATGGAAACACACTTATCAAGGAGAATCTTCATCAGAAAAAGCCTGGCGGCTGGAATGGCTGTTACTGCTTTATGCCCGTTTTGTTCATTTCCGTTACGGAAAAGCAAAGCAATGAGATTTGGATTGGTTACTTATCTGTGGGGACAGGACTGGGATCTCAACACTCTGATCACAAATTGTGAAACAGTCGGTATGGAGGCTGTGGAATTAAGGACCCAGCATGCACATGGGGTAGAAACAAGCATGAATCAGGCTCAGAGGATGGAAGTCAGAAAGCGTTTTGCTGACAGTTCAGTTACCTGCATTGGCTATGGATCCAATTTTGAGTATCATAGTCCGGACCCGGTTCAGCTGCGAAATAACATAGAACAGACGAAGGAATATATTATCCTTTGTAAAGATATTGGTGCAACCGGCATTAAGGTAAAGCCTAATTACCTTCCTCCTGAGGTGCCGGCTGAGAAAACCATTGCCCAGATTGCCGAATCACTTAACGAAGTGGGAAAGTTCGGGCAGGATTATGGCCAGCTTGTAAGAGTCGAGGTTCATGGCAACATAACGCAGGAACTGCCGGTTATGAAAGCAATATTTGATCAGGTTACAGAAAAGAATGTCAAGATTTGCTGGAATTGCAATGATACTGATTTGCTGCCTCCTGGCCTGGAAGCAAATTTCAATATGGTGTCAGAATGGTTTGGTGATACAGTTCACGTGCGCGAACTCGATTCTGAAGATTATCCGTACCAGCAGTTGTTCGATCTTTTTACGGGAATCAAATATGAGGGCTGGATACTGCTCGAAGCCAGAACTGCTCCTGATGACCGTGTGGAAGCAATGAGGAAGCAGGTTGATATTTTCAGGACAATGACAGCCAGATCGGAAAGGGAAATCAGGTCTGAAAGATAAGCAGTCCCGGTTGTCCGGAAATCCAATATGTTATTGCATATATTAGATTGAAACAAATTATCAGATTAAATTAAATATTTAAATACGATGACGAAAAGAAGAGAATTCATAAGAAAGAGCCTTGTTGGCAGCGCAGGAATAGCCATTGGAGGCATTGGGTTGAATGCCAGGACCTATGCATCGGTTAAAGGAGCAAACGATCGTGTGAACATTGCAGTTGTTGGTATTCGCGGTCAGGGTGGGGGGCACATCAACAGATGGTGTGATCTCAAAGA
The DNA here is from genome assembly GCA_040769065.1 of Bacteroidales bacterium. GTDB lineage: Bacteria > Bacteroidota > Bacteroidia > Bacteroidales > VadinHA17 > LD21. The sequence goes on along the minus strand of JAXGLU010000001.1, from coordinate 1,415,664 downwards.
CAACCGCAATGTTCGCCTGAAGACAATATGCGATGTTGATGAGCAATTTTTTGCTGACAAAGTGAAAACAATACTTGAAAAAACCGGAGTAAAAGCGGTTACCGAAAGGGATATGCGACGTGTTTTCGATGACAAGGAAATTGACGCTGTTTCCTTTGCAACTCCCAATCACTGGCATGCCCTGGGAACTATATGGGCTTGCCAGGCAGGGAAGAATGTATACATTGAGAAACCTGCCTGCCATAACATTTTCGAAGGAAGAAAAATGGTCGATGCGGCCATAAAATACAATGTACGGGTACAGACAGGTTTTCAGAACCGCTCAATTGCCGGTGTTATCGAGGCTATAAAATTCCTTCATGAAGGCGGTATAGGCGATGTGTTTATGGCCAAAGGCCTTTGCTATAAGCCCCGCGATTCATTTGGTATTGCAAAGGATGGCACCCCTCCGGCATCGCTTAATTATGATATGTGGCTGGGACCGGCACCATACCGCCCATACAATGAAAAACGACTTCATTATAACTGGCATTGGTTCTGGGATACCGGAAACGGCGACACAGGAAATCAGGGCCCTCACCAGTTCGATATAGCACGCTGGGGGCTTAATAAGAATGAACATCCTGTTTCTGTCTTTTCAATGGGCGGAATATTTGGTATAGATCCTGCTGAATGCGAACAGGAAACACCAAATACACAGACATCTCTTTTTAAATATCAGGACGGTAAAATTCTTGAATTTGAAACAAGAGGCCGTTTTACAAATGATGAATCAAGCCTGGGTATCAGGATAGGCAACTTGTTCTATGGAACTGAAGGATACGTCGAAATTGACGGTGGAACCTGGAAGGCATTCAGACAAAGGGAGAAGGAACCTTTCGCAGGTTCAGGAATGGAAGAGAAAAAAGTAATAGACCCCACATTCCTGGTAGCTCCGGGTGGCACTGAACATTATGCAAATTTCATAGATGCAATAAGATCAGGTAAGAATGAAACACTTAACTGTGATATTAAGGAAGGATATTATTCTTCTGTGCTTCCGATTATGGCCAATATTTCATACAGACTGGGCCGGTGTCTTACTTTTGACGGAAACAAGGAGAAATTTGTTGATGATGATCAGGCAAATCAGATGATCACAAGAGATTACCGTAAACCTTATGTGGTACCATCAGTTGTCTGATACCCTGGAATGACTTTAACAATAATAATTTTTAATATATGAAATCGGTATTTTTTAAGACAGGACTGATTCTTGTTCTGGCAGTTTTTATTGCGCAAGCCTGTTCTTCCGGGAAATCCAAAGGCAAAGACGATCAGTCTGTTACCTTTATACGGAATGATGCTGAAAAAAGGATTGATGTGCTGGTAGGAGGCATTCCGTTCACATCTTATTGCTGGCCGGATAATGTTTTCAAACCAATTCTATATCCTGTACTATCTGCTGAAGGAACAGAAGTTACAAGAGGATTCCCTCTGAAGCCAAGGGAAGGTGAACGAAATGACCACATCCACCAGGTAGGGATCTGGCTGAATTATGGAAATGTTAATGGAATTGATTTCTGGGGGAATGGTCACAGAGGTATAAAGGAACCTGAAGGAGGAGAAATAAAGCATTTGTCATTCGGAAAAATATCGGAAGGGAAAGGAGAAGGGATTATTGAGACCAGGGCAAACTGGCTTGATCCAAAGGGTATGGTCCTTCTTGCTGAAGAAACAGATTATCACTTTCTCGCAAAGGGGTCTTTGCGGATAATTGACCGTATAACCAAACTTACTGCCATAAACGGTAAAGTTGAAATGAAGGATACCAAGGAAGGCATGTTCGGCATACGCGTTGCCAGGGAACTTGAACTGCCTTCAGATGAGGAGCTTTTATTACTTGATTCCTCAGGTCAGCTTTCTGCAGAAAAAGTACCTAACAGAGGTGCAACAGGAAATTACAGAAGCAGTGAAGGCGTTACAGGCAATGCTGTGTGGAGTACACGTGCACAATGGATGCTTCTGTATGGCAATATTGGAGATGAAAAGATATCCATTGTGATTTGCGATCATCCTGATAATCCTTGTTACCCTACTTACTGGCATGCAAGAGGCTATGGGTTGTTTTCCGCAAATCCCCTGGGGTGGTCTGATTTCACAGGAGGTAAGGAAATGCTTAATTTCAGTATACCTGATGGTGAATCTGTAACTTTCCGGTACAGGGTGATTATTGGTTCGGGATCTTATTTATCCGATGAAGAAATAACAAGTCTTGCCACTGACTTTTCTGAGAAATATTAATCAAACTTCCTGAGAGTATATTTTAGTTGATCGGGATAGTTTTATATTTGCATTTTTTAGTAAGATAATACTCATGATTTGATAATAATCCTTGAATTACAGGGATTAAGATATGGAAGGCGTAATCAGACAGGTTCTTTGATCAGGACACAAAACAATACTATTCCGGTAAACATTTTTAATGAACAGTAAAACATTAATCTGATAAACATGAATAATCGAATTGAACGTCGCAATTTTATTAAAACTGCAGCAGCAGGGAGTATTGGACTTGGCTTGCTGAACAGGACTTTTGGAAATTCATTTACATCTCCGGCTGATTCAAAGAGGGTAGGCATAATTGGCCTGGATACCTCACACAGTATTGCTTTTACCAAAGCACTAAATGACCCTCAGGCCGGACCTGAATTCCGGGGTTACAAGGTAGTTGCTGCATACCCCAGGGGAAGCAATGATATTAAGTCCAGCTATGAAAGAATCCCCGGATATATTGAAGATGTAAAGAAACTTGGAGTAGAAATAACGGACTCAATTGATAGCCTTTTAACAGGTGTTGACGTGGTGCTTCTGGAAACAAATGATGGCCGCTTGCATTTGGAACAGGCAATACCTGTAATGAAAGCAAAGAAACGGCTGTTTATTGACAAACCTATCGCTGCATCTCTCGAAGACACACTTGCAATTTTTGCAGCGTCAAAAAAATACGGCGTTCCGCTATTCTCATCATCTTCCCTGAGGTATATGTCGGGAGCAAAGAATATTGCAGAAGGAGCGATTGGAAGGGTCGTTGGCGCCGATGTCTACAGCCCGGCAACAATTGAAAAAACCCATCCTGATCTTTTCTGGTACGGTGTTCATGGTGTCGAATCTTTATATACTGTCATGGGAAAAGGCTGCCGTACAGTAAGCAGGACTTTTACTGAAAACACCGACCTCGTAACCGGGTTATGGGATGATAACAGAATAGGAACATTCAGAGGTATAAGATTTGGAGGATCAGGTTATGGCGGAACAGTATTCGGTGAAAAAGGTATAGCATCACTAGGACAATATGCCGGATATAATCCACTGCTTGAAGAAATAGTAAAGTTTTTTGACACAGGAATTCCGCCAGTTAGTGAAGAGGATACTGTGGAGATATTTACTTTTATGACGGCCGCTGAGGAAAGCAAGCAAAAAAAGGGTGCTGCAGTTTCTCTTGACAAGGTTCTTGCCACAGCTACAAAAAAAGCAGCTAAGATCAGGTATTGAAAAGTCCGGATATTATTTTGCTGTCGTAATGCCTTACTCAGGAAGGCATGCATGAATTCATTATGTGAGAAAGAGCCATTTTAAAGAATCTTCCTTGGTTGTGCTGTGTTTTTGCCGGCTCATCCGCCTCTGAGTTTACGCAATTCATTGAAATGAGCCATTGACATCTTTTCGCGTGCTTCGCGTGCTGATTTACGATAAGCTTCAAATTCCTTCCGGAGTGCTTCGTATTCCTTTTTTGTGTTTACAGTTATTCTCCTGTTCCTTTTAAAAGTAAGCCATCCGGTTATCAGAATAAACACAAGTACAGCAACAGTAGTCCACATAAGGGAGTTGTAGGCCGTTTTGTTTATATCAAATCCGAGAAAGCTCAGGCTGTCTTTCGTTCTTTTGGCATGATCAAGTTCTTCTCTTGTGGATTCAAGAAATGAACTCAACGAATCAATGGTATGATCTTTAGCACGGGTGAGGTCACTTAATCCTGCTATCTCCTTTTTTGCCGTTGCAAGGGAATCAATAGCATTTCTTTTTATCTTCTGGAACATATCTTCCCGGATCGCCCTGTAATTATCATATATACGGGTTTTTTCCTCAATATAGTTGGCTTGCTCCTTCAGGGAACCTGTCAGCAGAATTTCAGGCATTGATGTCTGGCTTTTTCCGGCTATACATATAAGTGACAATATAGCAGCAGCAAGTCCGATTCTGATCCATGAAATGGCCATATATATTAATGTTTTTTTTTCATTTTGACTTACGAACATTCTATGTTACAATCAACGTGATTTTAATAAAAATATTACTTTTAATGGTTGCTCCGGGACATAACAGGGAGTGACTTCAAAGATGTCAATATAAAAACATAACATATGGAGAATTTCAAATGTTTAAGTGGTATGGTATTATATCAGGTTTTCAGAAAACTGCATTGTCTGATACTATTGTTTTTTGTGATAATAAATCAGGGTTATGCCCAGATTGATTCCAGGGTAATAGAAGGCTGGCTTGAGTACACAGATGCCCCGAATTCTCTTTACAAGCATCTGACCGGTCAGGCTTACGATTACCTTAACATGAGGGCTGAAACAATTGAATCAATAGAAACATTGGATGGTTGGGAAAAACGACAAGCCTATATCAGGGCAACCCTAAAAGATATTATCGGTCCTTTTCCCGAAAAAACACCCCTTAATGCAAAAATTGTCAGAACCCTGAACAAAGATGGTTTCCGGATAGAGCACGTGATATTTGAATCTCAGCCAGGTTTTTATGTTACCTCTTCCCTTTTTATACCTTCATCATTAAAAAAAAGAACCAGGGCTCCTGCTATAATATATTGCAGCGGTCATTCAGCTGAAGGATACCGGAGTGAGGTTTATCTGCACGTAATTCAGAATCTGGTCAGGAAAGGATTTATTGTTTTTGCATTTGATCCTGTGGGGCAGGGAGAGAGACTCGAGTATTTAAATCCTGAAACAGGAAGCTCCATGTTAGGAGGGCCAACAAAAGAGCATTCCTATCCGGGAGCACAGGCCTTTATTACAGGAAGCTCCCAGGCTATGTTTATGATCTGGGACGGGATCAGGGCTGTTGATTACCTGTTGTCAAGAAAAGAGGTTGATCCTTCGCGCATTGGCATAACGGGACGATCAGGAGGAGGTACCCAGTCTGCCTATATTGCTGCTTTTGATGACCGGATAAAGGCTGCCGCCCCTGAAAACTACATAACCAATTTCAGGAGATTGCTTCAGAGTATTGGGCCTCAGGATGCAGAGCAGAACATGGTCAGCTTTATCGAAAGAGGGCTTGATCATCCTGATTTGCTTATCGTAAGGGCTCCGAAACCGGCTATGATGATCACTACAACTAATGATTTCTTCAGCATCCAGGGGGCAAGGGAAACCGAAAAAGAGGTTACAGAGATATACAGATCATATGGCATGGAGATGAATTTTTCACGTGTCGAAGATATTGCTTCACATGAGTCAACCCGGAAAAACAGGGAGTCATTGTATGCATTTTTCCAGAAACATCTGGACAATCCGGGAAATCAATATGATGAAGAAACATTCACACTGACTGAAGAAGAGATGAGAGTGTCAGTGACAGGGCAGATATCAACATCATCAGAAGGAGAGACAGTACACAGTATTAACCGGATTTATGCAGAGAAGCTTGGCGATGAACTTGTGAGAAAGCGAAAGAATCCGGATGCTTCATTGCCTGAAATGCTTGCAGCAGCCAAAAGGCTTTCAGGATTTTGCGAACCTGCCGGTCTTGAATCACCCGTTATGACCGGATCTCTTACAATGGATAATCATGTAATAGAGAAATACTTTCTTAAGGGAGAAGGAGATTATCAGATTCCTTATCTTCTTTTTAAGCCTGAGAAATCGTCGGGAAAGACCGTGATATATCTTAATCGTGGAGGGAAAAGTTCAGCATTGTCTGATAAGAATGTGGACATTTTCCTTTCTAATGGTATAAGTGTTGTTGCACCTGACCTTGTCGGCATTGGCGAAACGGGTCCGGGTGCAATACATGGAGATGCTGATTTTGAGGGATCTTCCCATAATCTCTGGTATGCATCACTTCTGATTGGAAGAAGCATAACAGGGATCAGGGCATCTGATGTTTTAAGGCTGGTCAGGCTGATAAAGGAAACTGGCCAGGCTGATGAGATAATAGGATTTGCTGTTGGAGACATGACGGCAGTAATGCTTCACGCTGCCAGCTTTAGCCAGGACATTGGTTCCATGATGCTCGTGGATCCGCTTCTGTCATACAGCCAGATTGTAATGAACAGGTTATATGATCCACGGCTTGTTCAGTGTACTGTGGCCGGGGCGCTAGAGGAATATGATCTTCCGGATCTTGCAGCAGCATTTGCCCCTCGCAGGCTATTCATTGCCGGAATTTATGAGTCTCCTGGCGAGAGAGAAACGATAACTGTCAGCGAAGCGGATCTGGAAATTGTCAGGGAAGCCTATTCCCGGCTAAAAGCGGAAGATAACCTCAATATTTTTATAGTTCCACCGGGAAAGGTCCTTCAGGGTTTGCCAGTCGAATGGCTGGAATGAATTATCTTCCTTCTGGCATTCTTTTTGTTGTTGTCAATTATTTCAGCATCTTCTGCTTGCAGGATGCTGAAATAATCAAATGATCAATTCATGTATTAATTCACAGGATTGGTCAAATATCAGGAAAGGATTCTTAATTATTGATTAAATTTAACATTCGTTTTGAACTATTGATCCGGATCACAAAATATCAAACAATGAAAAAATCTGTAATACTGTTTTTTTCAGTTTTGTTACTCAGCACAGGAAAGCTGACAGCTCAATTATGCATTTCTTTGGCGCCTGGTTCTACTGATAAAACAATCGTTTGTGTAAATTCCCCGATTGTTGACGTGGTTTACAACCTTCATAATACGGTATTATCTATTGATGTAGGAGGCGACGGCTTCCCTACAGGTGTTAGCGGAGTGCTTAGCGGAAACACATATACAATAAGCGGGACACCATCTGTAAGCGGGGTTTTTAATTATACCTTAACTACGGCCGGATGTGTTGAAACAGTAACGGGATCAATAACAGTTAACCCATTGCCAAATGTGTCTGCCACCAATAATGGCCCTTTGTGCCAGGGCAGAGACCTTATGTTGTTCGGCGGTCCTTCGGGGGCTTCGTCATATTTATGGAGCGGCCCGTCATTCAGTTCATCGAGTCAGAATCCGGTTATCTCAAATGTGACAACAGCTCATTCCGGACGATATGATCTATTGGTTACCGATGGCAACGGATGCAAGAATACTGCAAGCACCCAGGTCACTGTTAACAGCCTGCCTTCTGCCTCCGCTTCAAGCAACAGCCCTGTATGTGTTGGATCAAGCATTAATCTTACTGGTGGTGGAAGCGGAACCATAATATCATACTCCTGGTCCGGGCCTGGCGGATGGAGTTCAAATCAGCAGAATCCATCTATCCCGAACGCAGCTATTGCTAACTCGGGAACTTATTCTCTGATAGTGCGGAACAATAATAACTGTGAAGGTCAGGCAGCTACAGCTGTTGTTGTCAATAATGCCCCGACTGCAACTTTAACATGTTCCGATCCAGATCATACAATATGCAGCGGAACAAGTGTAACATTTACGGCATCAGGTGGAACAACCTATAATTTCAGGGTGGACGGTCACAGCGTTCAATCAGGTACTAACGCAACATATACTACTACTACACTTACCAATGGACAGGTTGTGGATGTAATTGTAACTAGTTCCAATGGTTGTTCTGCCGCCTCTTCCGGAATTACGAACATTGTCATTCCCATGCCTGTTATAACAGCTTCAAACAATGGCCCTTTATGTGAAGGTTCTCCGTTGTTATTGACCGGATCACCTTCATTTATGACATCCTATTCATGGACGGGACCAAACGGTTTTACCTCATCACTGCAGAATCCGCAGGTGTCGCCGGCAGCTACGACATTTATGTCGGGAATATACACCCTTACAGTAACAACAAGCAATGGTTGTGTGGGTACCGATACCACTCATGTAGCAGTTTATGAAACTCCTCTTTCCAATGCCGGGTCGGGAGGCACTGAGTGCGACCTTGATTTTGAGTTAAATGCAGTTCCCAGTGTGGGAACTGGCTTATGGAGCCTTGTTGCCGGGCCGGGATTGCCAACATTCACCCCGGATCCGACAGCTCCCAACGCTACTGTTACGGTGTCTGCCTACGGAACTTATGTTTTCCGGTGGACAGAGACTAACGGGTCATGTGCCAGCAGTTCAGTTGTTACTGTCAATTTCTATCAGAAACCTGTTGCAAATCCCGGAACAGGAGGCGATGCCTGTGATCAGACATTTGCCCTGAATGCTGTTCCCAGCGTTGGTAACGGGGCATGGAGAATGGTCAGCGGAACAGGGGCTGCTCTTTTTGTTCCCAATTCAAATACGCCTTCTGCAAATGTGATAGTGTCAGAATATGGCACCAAGGTTTTTCAATGGAAGGAAACCAATGGAGTATGCCTCGATAGTGCGTATGTTACGGTTAACTTTTATGAACAGCCTGTTGCTGACGCCGGTACAGGAGGCAATAATTGCGGCTTGTCATTTAACCTGGCTGCAGTACCAAGCACGGGTACAGGAACCTGGACAAGGTTGAGCGGACCCGGAAGCGCCAGTTTCCGCCCAAATGCAAATGCTCCTGATGCTGCAGTGACAGTTACGCAGTATGGAACTTATGAATTTGTTTGGACCGAGACCAATGGAACATGTTCAAGCAGTGAAACAATAGAGGTGCTGTTTATTAGTCAACCTCCGGCCAATGGAGGATCGGGAGGTGATGAATGCGACAAGGATTTTGTATTGAATGCTGTTCCCCCCGGTACCGGGATTGGTACATGGACTATGGTAAACGGTCCGGGTCAGGCTGTCTTTAGCCCGAATGCAAATCAACATAATGCTACTGTATCTGTAACACAATTCGGAGCCTATGATTTTGCATGGACTGTTGAGAACAACTTGTGTAGGTCGACAGATATTATCAGAGTAACCTTCCATGACCTTCCCAAGATTAGTGCAGGTGAAGACATCGCTCTTTGTAAGGGGAGCAGTATGCAACTGAACGCTATGGGTGCAGGGACATTTCTTTGGACGCCATCAGATAATCTTACTAATCCCGCCATACCCAATCCATTAGCTTCACCTATAGAGACTACTGCCTATACAGTAACTCTAACTGACCAGTTTGGTTGTAAAAATTCCGACCAGATTATTGTTGATGTCAGGGAACAGCCTGTAGCCTACGCCGGAGAAGACCAGATCCTGAATTTTATTTTTGAAACAAGACTGGAAGCATCAGAATTAGGTCTTAATGAAGTAGGAGAATGGAGTTTCATTACAGGTAGCGGAAGATTTTCGGATCCAAATGATAACAGGGCATATCTGACAAAACTTGCCCAGGGAAATAATGAACTTCTCTGGACTGTCACCAACGGAGCCTGTTCTCCGTCATATGACACTCTTAATATTCAGGTAAACGACCTTTTGATTCCCACCCTGATCACACCCAATCTTGACGGAAAAAATGATTTCTTTGTCATTGAGGGCCTTGAGACAATTGGTACAACATCACTGATGATCTTTAACAGATGGGGCGCCCAGGTTTTTTATAGTGATGATTATGACAATACATGGGATGGAGTTGATGATCAGGGAGATCCGCTTGCTGATGATACTTACTTCTATGTTCTGAAGCCTGGAAATGGCAAATCCCGTTCAGGTTATATTGTTATACGACGATAAATGTCTTTCTGCCACGATCATGGTTAGAGTTGCAAAAATACTTACCACTGTTTTTCTGGCATTATTATCCTTAATAAAAGCCAACGCCCAGATTGAATGGGTTGAAGGAACTCCTTCAATCGCATCGGTGGGTCCGTTGTCAATAACACTTAATTATGGCACTAAAAGAAGCGGGAGGGTATATATCGTTGTTTTTAATTATGACAACCAGGAGATATTGTCTTCATCAACCGTAAGATCCCTTGCTCGTGGCGGTGCATCAGGCGATATTGTTGCAACATCAATCAAAACCATCTTACCGTCAAATACAAATCAGGTAATGCAGGTAACTCTTGATGTACGGGATCCCGAACAGATTCATACCATATATGTAGTTGCAGAGAGATTATATCTATTTGCAGATAGATTTAGCTCTCTTCAACCATATCCGGTAAAACTAAATGCAACAACCTTACCTTGTATACCTCCAAATGCAGGTGATGGCGGAACAGAGTGCGACCTCAATTTCGTTCTGGGTGCAGTTGCTTCAGGTGAAGGAACAGGCCATTGGTCAATGACATCAGGCCCCGGGAATGCTATCTTCACACCTAACCCAAGGACTCCCGACGCTACTGTTACAGTTACTGATTATGGCACTTATATTTTCAGATGGACTGAAGTTAACGGAAAATGTTCCGGTTTTGATGAGATTAAAGTCACGTTTTATCAGCCTCCTCATGCTGATGCCGGCAGGGGCGGCAATGTCTGTTCAGACAGTTTTAAGTTAAGTGCCAGACCTTCTGCAAGCCAGGGAACGGGTACATGGACTATGAAAAGCGGAACAGGAACAGCTGTTTTTACACCTGATGCCAGCGATCCTGATGCTACAGTTACTGTTTCAGAATACGGAACAAAGGTTTTTACATGGACAGTAACCAATGGACCGTGTTCCGCCGGATCTGATGTTACAGTTAACTTCTATGAACAACCTGTTGCCAATGCAGGATCCGGTGGCGATGTTTGCGGCTTTGAAGTATATCTGAATGCGTCTTTAAGCAATGGGACAGGTACCTGGACCAGAGTAAGCGGCCCTGGTGGTGCTCGCTTTGTTCCGAATGAAAATACTCCGGACGCATTAGTTATAGTTTCCAGATATGGTGATTATGTTTTCAGATGGACAGTTGTTAATGGACCCTGCTCTGCAAGTTCTACCGTTTCAATAAGGTTTCTCGAGGAAGTGGCTGCAAATGCCGGAAATGGAGGAGATGAATGCGGCAGGGAATTTCAGCTCAATGCAGTGCCGGGTCTGGGAAAGGGAGTGTGGACTAAGATAAATGGTCCGGGTGATGCTGTCTTTTTACCTGATCCAAACCAGCCCGATGCAACAGTATCTGTTTCTCAGTTCGGCTCTTATGATTTTGCCTGGTCGGAAATTACTCCAAACTGCTCATCCATTGACGTAATCAGAGTTGTTTTTCACGCTCCTCCCCTGATTGATGCCGGACCTGACCTTTCAGTCTGCAGGGGGAACAGTGTACAGTTGCAAGCAACAGGTTCCGGATCATTCAGCTGGTCTCCGGCCGGTCTTTTAAGTAATCCGTTAATATCAAATCCTGTTGCATTTCCTTCTGAAACCACAGTTTTTACCGTACTTCTTACTGACAATTGGGGATGTGCCAATTCAGATCAGATAAAGGTTACAGTCGAGGAAGCCCTTTCAGTTAATGCCGGCCCTGATCAGGATCTGAGTTTTGTATTCGAAACTGACCTTGAAGCAGATGATTTGAAAGCCGGAGAAACAGGCGAATGGAGAGTAATTTCCGGGTATGGTGATTTTGAAGACATCCGCAAAAATAACACCCATGTTAGAAACCTTGGTGTAGGAGTAAATACATTTATCTGGACCATATCCAACAATGTCTGCGAACCTGCAACAGATACAGTTAATATAAGGGTTTCGGATCTTGTTATTCCTTCGTTGATCACCCCTAACCTTGATGGCAGGAACGATTTCTTCGTGATCAACGGATTGGAATCGCTGGGAAGAACCCGGTTTGTCGTCTTTAACCGCTGGGGAGCCCAGGTATATGCAGTTGATGAATACAAAAACGACTGGGACGGGAAGGATGAAAATGGAAATCCATTATTGAATGATACTTATTACTATATTCTAATACCAGAGAATACTAAAATGATAAATGGTTTTATTGTAATTAAACGATAATATGAGAAGATTTACCAGAATACTTTGCCTTTTACTTATTTCTGCGAATGCATTCGGGCAGATGATACCTGTTACAAGCCATTACGTACTGAATCCCCTGACGATAAATCCTGCGTATGCTGGCAACAGGGGGGTTATGAACATAGCTGCCTTTTACAGAAATCAGTGGGTAGGAATCTCAGGAGCACCCACAACCATGTCACTTGCAATGGATGCACCTTTCATGGAAGATAAACTGGGGTTGGGCCTGGTAATTATCAATGATCGAATTGATGTTACAAAAGAAACACAGTTCAATACCAATTACGCTTACAAAATAAGTCTGGATGAAGGGATTCTTTCTCTTGGACTGGGTGCAGCAGTTATAACCACAAACACCGCATGGTCCGATCTTGTTGTAATTGATCCCGGTGATGATTACTATCTGATCGATTCCCGGGTCTTTGTTGTACCCAATTTCAGCTTTGGAGCCTATTACTCCACGAGGGAATTCTTTGCAGGATTGTCAATACCAAAATTGCTTGGACACAAATTTGATTTCGACAAAAACAGGTATACGATAAAACACGATATAAACGAGTATTATTTTCTCCTGAATGCCGGTTACCTGTTTGATATGTCAAAGAATCTGAAATTTATGCCGTCAGCACTGGTTGCTTTTTCACCACGTGACAAGCTTCTGTATGATATCAATGCCCACTTCAGGGTTTATGACCGGTTCTGGGCAGGGCTGTCTTACCGTAATAATCGTTCATTAACAGGTATGTTCCAGTTTCAGGTATCGGACCAGTTGAAATTTGCATACACTTATGATTTTGACTTTAATAAATTACGTACTTTTAGTTCCGGATCGCACGAGATTATGCTCAGATATGAATTCCGCTATAAAGTTGAAGCTATAAGTCCGTTGAACTTCTAATTTTCAAACATGAATAAGTATTTGATTTTATGTATACTGATTGCTTTCCTGCTGCAAAATTCCATCTTCGGGCAGTCAGATACATATTCGATCGATATAACAAATTTTAGCTCCAGGAAATACGACGAATTCTCACCAGTCTATTATAAAAACGGCCTGGTATTTTGCACTAACCGTAAGACCGGACTTTTTCTGAATTATCTTGGTCAGGACAATAAGGGCCTTTTGAAAATACACTTTGTTGATATTTCCAAAGGGGCAGGAAAAGGAAAGTTGTTTTCCAGGGATATAAAGACGCGCTTTAATGACGGACCGGCATCCTTTTCCAAAGACGGGGATACTATTTATTATTCAAGGAACCTGAAGGTTGATGGATCAATCAGGGAAATAACCAATCCCAGGAATAAACTTGGGATTTTTTCCGCAATCAATATTGATGGTAATTGGATCAAAGGACAAGGCCTGAGGTTCAATAATGAATATTATAACATAACTACGCCTTACATTTCACCTGACGGGAATTTTCTGTTTTTTGCATCTGACAATCCTGAAGGTTTTGGAGGCACTGACCTCTATTACAGCGAGTGGAAAACTGATTACTGGGACGACCCGGTAAATCTTGGTCCTGAGATCAATACAGCAGGTAATGAATCATATCCGTATGTAAATAGTGCCGGAGGATTATTCTTTTCATCAGACGGGCATGAGGGTCTTGGAGGTAAGGATATCTTTTATACGGAAAAGAAAAATGGGAAATGGCAAAAGCCTGTTCACCTGGATCCTCCAATTAACAGCCAGTTTGATGACTTTGGACTGATTGCTGACTCCATCTTTAGCGAAGGCTATTTCTCATCGGGGAGAAAAAACTCTATTGATATTTATCATTACAAGACGAATTTTCAACAGCTGTTTTATTGTTCTGACCAGAGGGAGAATCAATACTGTTTCATATTTACCGATAAGGGAGAGATTCCGGTTGACGACCGCTACATACAGTATATATGGAGTTTCAGCGATGGCACAAAGGTGCAGGGATTGAACGCCGAACACTGTTTCAAGGGACCAGGAGCATATACCGTAAGCCTTGATGCTATTGACAAGAACACAGGCAGGGTTTTTTTTACAAAACAACGATATGACCTTGAGCTTAAGGACATAGAACAACCTGTAATAACATCCCCTAATTCAGCATTATCCGGGGAACCTGTTCAACTAGACGGACTTATGTCATTTTTTCCCGGATCAGACATATTGCTGAAAACATGGTATTTTGGCGACGGAGTCCGTACTGTTGGGGAATCTGTTAGTCATACATACAAAGAAAAAGGCGACTACGAAGTCAGATTGGGATTAAAAATCAGGGATAATTCTACAGGAGTGATTCGTGACGTGTGCGTTGTGAAACCGCTAAGGGTATTTGACAGCCTGGCTGAGAAAAACACCTATGATTCAGAGGAATCAAAGCCTTATCACAGAAGTGACATAAAGGAATATGATCATGCATTTCAAAAGAATATATATTCAGTGGGTGAAGATTCTAACCAGGATATGGTTTTTCATGTTGAACTTTTAAGCTCGGGCACCAGGCTTAGTGCAGATAACGAAATCTTTAAAAAATTACCCGCAAAGTTTACTGTTAAAGAGTTCTATCTTCCTGAAGCAGGATCATATAGTTACGTAGTCAGAGAAGAAATGTCATTAATGAATACTTATCCTGCATTTGCGGAGATCCTTAAATTGGGTTTTTCTGATGCCAAAGTAAAGCCTTTTGTTTTGCAAGATGCTGAATCCAAAGAGCTTAATAATCTCAAAAGAGTTTTTGGCGTTTCTGCCGATGCTTATTTCAGACCAGGCACCTATAATCTTTCATCAGCCGGTACTCAATTTATGGATCTTGTTTTAGGGTTTATGTCAAAATATCCTGGTGTTAAGCTTGAAATAGAAGTGCATACTGATACCCAGGGATCTGCATACTCTAATCAGGTATTATCACAGCGGAGAGCAGAGGCTATGGTCAACTATCTTGTTATAAACGGTATTAACAGAAACAAGCTCATTGCAAAAGGGTATGGAGGTACCAGGCCGGTTGCATCCAATATTCTTGAAGCTGACAGAAAGCTGAACAGACGAGTTGATTTCACTATCGTGAAATGATCAAACTGAAAAACTCTGCTAAAGATGAGATGAGATAGCCGGTCTGACCTTAATTCTGAACGATAAGTTTCTGTGTGAATAGAGTCAGATTTCCTTTTCCCATCTGAATAACATAAGTCCCATTTGCCAGATTTATCGGGATATTGAATAACCGGGTTCCCTCCCCCAGTCTGTTATTGATGTATACAGTCCTGCCCGACAGGTGAACTATCCTGATGAAGTCTATTGACAGCGACGATTCATCGATCCTGATATTTACGACCTCACTGGCCGGATTGGGATAAACCTTTACTGCAAGGTTCTCATATGATTCCGGATTACGATGCCTGTACCCGTAAATCCTTAATTCGGAAATATAGTTCCAATTATCTGACAGGTTTCCCTGTCCTGTAAGCTTAATGTACCTGTATTCCCTTTCTGCCTTGGCATGGGGAAAATCAAAGACCTGCAGATTGCCCGAGAAATCGCATGAAACCGATTTGATGAGTATTGGTTCCCATTTTACCATGTCATTTGATCCTGAGAGATCAAAATACGATTCTTTTTTCTGTCCCGGCTGAAAAGCCAGCTTTACATGTTGTACGCTGAAGGGTTCCTTAAGCTCAATGATAAGATATTCGCCAGTTCCGTTTGCCGCCCACATGGTGCCTATATTGCCGTCTACGACATTATGGGGATAATTGGGCGAATGGTAGCTGCTTGCCTCAACGTTTACCACCTCCGCTACCTCCAGCTCAGGCTTGTATGGGAGTATCTCCACAGGAATGACCTTTGACTGGGTGACCTTCCCGTCGCTGACCTTAACTGTAAATTGAACCGTGGTTGGCTCACTTACTATGGGAGCAAGAAACTCAATGGTCGGTCCTGACCTGGAAGATATAGGCACTGTTGACTGGGCTGTCCATGAAAAAGTCAGATTGTCCTTGTTTGTATCATAGCTTCCTGCTGCACTTATTTCGCTTACAAACCCGGAATAGCTTGTCTTAGGGGATGTGACCACAACCACCGGCGGAGCGTTGGCTATGGCAACCCTGTTTGTTACCGCCTTTGCCGATATTGTCGCAGCCTGCCCTCCGGCAGTGGTCTGAAGTGGTTTGGATGATGGCTTTGTATAGGCAACCGTTACATTATCACCATATGCCACCGGACTGGAAAGAGTCAGAACAACCTTTGTTCCCGATACTGCGACTGAACTAACTGAACGAGTTGAGGAGTTGACTTTTACTGTAAAGGCAGACACTGGAGGTACAATATTGGCCAGGCTCAAATTGTAGGTCATCTCAAGTTTGGAGGGTGCGGTATTCTCTATTGCAGAACTCACATAGACCGGTACAGGAGGTGGCGTTTGAGCGGGAGCGGCAACCCTGTTTGTTACACTCTGGGCAGAAATTGTGGCAGCCTGTCCTCCGGCAGCAGTCTGAAGTGGATTGGATGATGGCTTTTTGTACGCAACCGTAACAGTGTTGCCATAGGCAACAGGACTGGCAAGAGTGAGTGTGACCTTAGTGCCTGAGACAGCAACAGAGCTGACAGTACGGGCTGAGGAGTTGACCATTACCGTGAAGGCAGAGGCTGCAGGCACAATATTGGCAAGGTTCAGGTTGTAGGTCATCTCAAGTTTTGTGGGAGTGGCATTCTCTATTGCAGAACTCACATAGACCGGCACAGGAGGTGGCGTTTGAGCGGGAGCAGCAACCCTGTTTGTTACATTCTGGGCAGAAATAGTGGCAGCCTGTCCTCCGGCAGCAGTCTGAAGTGGATTGGATGATGGCTTTTTGTACGCAACCGTAACAGTGTTGCCATAGGCAACAGGACTGGCAAGAGTGAGTGTGACCTTAGTGCCTGAAACAGCAACTGAACTGACTGCACGGGCTGAGGAGTTGACCATTACCGTGAAGGCAGAGGCTGCAGGCACAATATTGGCAAGGCTCAGGTTATAGGTCATCTCAAGCTTCGCGGGAGTGGCATTCTCAATGGCAGAACTCACATAGACCGGTACGGTTGGCGGAGCTGAAGGATTGGGATCAACCATAAGCACAACTGATGAATATGGCTGCAATGTAATGCTTCCCGAGTATTTGGTTCCTTTGACATCTATATAGCTTCCATCCAACGATATAACTTTATTGGAACTGGTTGCATTATATTCAAATTTTATCTTGTTCTCATTATCAACGGATATTGGAGCAATACGTGAGTTTTTGTCCTGCCCGGTAAATGATTGCCAGTTTGAAAGCGATCTCATAGTAGCTGTACTCCACCATCCTGCATTCCAGGTTCTTGCAATATACGTGTTATCTATTGGTTTAGCGTAGTAGTTGTTGTCAGCAGTACCAAACCTGGGAATGTCGCTGTCCATTGTCATAAAACAGATTACACTTTGCGCTTTGGTTCTTGCAAAGAACACATTGTTATTTATTTTGAGATTCCTAATCGGGTCGTCAGGTGAATAGGAATCATGAACGAATAATATCTGGCTTCCATAGTCGAGCCTGGCACTTCCGTTATTATAAAGCGTATTCCCGGTAATATCTATTTCATGGGCATTATGAATAAAAATGCCTGATGAATTACAGTTAGCTATCGTATTGTCTGCGATCAGAATGCTTCTGCTTCTGTCATCAGTATAAATTCCTGACGCATGGACTTCATTGTCCGGTATTCCTTTACCGTAACCAATTCCATTAAGGATTATATTGTTGGTTACTTTCTGACCATAGCGAGGGGTTTTGGTACCCGTATAGGTATATATTCCGCCACCGTCATTTTTTACCAGGTTGAAATTGTTAACGAAATTATATGCTACGGTTGTGTTATTGCCAAAAAAATCAATCCCTACGTAACCTGTGTTTTCTACTGTATTATATTGAATAATCCCATTATCTCCTGAAGCATAAATACCTTTATATGTTCCATCTCCACTTTCACCCATACCTACAATCATTCCTGTATTTTTGATATTGTTCCCGGAAATAGTTGCATTGGTATGATCGCTGTTTAGAGTAATTGCATTGTTATTGCTGTTGGATATGGTATTATTGATAATCTTGCAGTTTGGAGATGATCCCCAAAAGGGACCGTAAATGGCAGTGTTCCCGGTAAAGTTTATGTTGCAGTTCTGTATGGTAATATAGCCAGCATCCCTTACCTGTACGGCATATTTGTTTGCACCCTCAAGCGATATATTTTCGATTGTTATGTAGTTGACTTTATCAACGTTAATAAGAATATCTCTGACACTAATTTTTACCGAATAATTTTCAGGGCTTGAGCTGCCGAAGTGCATATAGAAGTTTGTACCGTTATGGTACCATTCACCCTGACGATCGAGGGTTTTAATATCATTCTGGATAAAATATCCATAACCATCTTTCGCACTGTAGTTCGAGCCGCTGGTATATGAAATTGTACTTCCTGAGTGGCTTGTTATTTTATTCCTGTCCCATATGTAGGGTTGTTTTCTTATCACTACTTCTGCTCCGGTCCAGTTAGGGGATGATGGCAATTCCGAATCGGTAATTGACCTGTTGGACGAATGTGAATCAATTGTTAGATAATCCGAATTAGGCCATCTTCCAATCGGAGTATTAACTCCGTTCACTGTAACAATATTCGGACTTGATTCACAACTGACGCTTTTGTAATAAATTCCCCCTCCATAGCTATCCCAATCGGAGATGGTTATAAACCCTGTTATTACGGGATTTGCTCCGGAACCGTATGCGCCAATGGTTATAGGGTTTCCGGCAACGCCTGATTTTGACATTATTAATGTACCAGCGAAAACATCACCTCTCCTGAAAAGAATTTTGTCACCAGGATTGAATAATGAACTGACTGAATTGACTTTTGAGATTGTTTTCCAGGCTGTTGAAGAGGAGAGTCCATCTGCTGAGTCATTTCCTGTTGAGCTTACATAGTAATCTTTTGCGGAAACAGCCAGGTTGACACATACCAATAACAGCAGCAAGGCTTTTCTCATGTATGCCGTATTACATAAATAATAAATATTGATTAACGGTTAAACTCCGTTGACAAACATCGCAAAATAAACGATTAAATCTGGTATTTCGTACATGTGTACGTATTTTTTTTAATTTTTTTATGAAATATTGGATTATTTAACTCAAGATGTTAGTAATACGTTGCTATAAAAAATATAAAAGATTGCAAATCAATCGAGCATATTGACGAATAGTGTTAATATAGTGATAATCATGTATATAGATCAGACAAAATTAAAAAAATCTTCCGGGTTTAAGGAAGGGAAGGGATAATGGAATTGATTATTGAAAGGCTTTGCCAGGGTGTTTCAGGAGAAAGTCCGTCGGCAGATTTTTGCCTTCAGAACTGATATAGTAACAGGTAGCAAATGCTGAGAAATATGTTGGACATAAAAAATAAAAATAAACATTTTTTATATTGAACAATCTTAACGGATGAAGTAAAATGGTAGCAGAATGATTCTATAATAAATTAAACTAATCATTTCGGTTAGAATATCAACAGATTTTAATTCTTCAAACCTTTGGTCGATATTTTCAGGCAAAGAGATTATGCCTACAGTATTAGCCGGTTGACCAATTACATTTCTGTAGGTTATCCAGGTTCGGCGGGAGTGAATTCCCATGCTGATTACATTTATGCCATTTATTTTATCTTCATTTGATTTAAACCATTTCCTTACGGCCAGGGCACTCGCAAGAGTCCTGTTGATTTCGGATCTCCTGCCTGTTACAGCTACAACCGAGTTGGGATCAATCCCCTTTGATATTAATTCTATGCGCGCAAGGTCGGCATGGGAATGATAGTCGTTAGGTGTCCTTTCTTTATTGTCAATTTTCCCAATGTCGTATACAGAGTTAGTTTTGTAAGGCACAACTATAGTATCATCAATAATAATTTCCCTGACATAAAGATTTCTGTCTCCCCCCTCGTCAACAAAATCATTATCAAAATGTACCATTATTGAGTCAATGTCTTTAAGTGATCCGGTCCATGATAATGAATAATTCCTTACTGTTTTGTCTGCTGTGAATTCTGCCAGCAGCGAGTCATTTATATAAACATTGAAGTGGGAACGGTATTTTTCATCCATTTTACTATGTGCAACAATTTCAATTTGATGTGATGTTGAATCACCTGGGGGAACGGTTTTTAGCCAGGGGTAGAATATCAGGAATCCATTTCTTGACATATTAAAGAAATCCAGATCACGTGAAAGAATACTTGCAGTCAATAAAAGGTCGTAATTGTTGTCAATAAACTCATTATAGGCCATTTCAATACCTTTTTCAGGCAGCCATCCTTCAACAATAAGAATATTTGCCGGTACTTTGTTTGATCGTGAGAGAAAACTTTTATAGTTGTTAAAAGAGATTATTATTATAAAAACACAGCATATGCATATCATTATAATTATCCATAAATAATTTCTTTTAACAATCATTTTGTAAGGTATTAAAGAAAGTGATTTCTACTAAACTATCTGTTTTTCCAATCTCGGCACTCTATTATAATAATTTGTTATTTTGATGATTATTATAAAATCCGCATGCGTTTTAAAAAATACTTAAGGTGCTTGAGTTGTTTAAATAATTATGATGAGGTTCTTTCAGAATCAGTTTGAATTAACCTGACAAAATTATTGTTTTTGGCACGATATGCAATAATTAGACTTTGTACTTATGGATTAATGATTATTAGGGTATCATTAACTCTGATGCAAAAACCAATGAAACCCATATGATTGAATTCAAACGCAAACACGTATGTATATAATTTTCAAACATGTGGGTTCCATCCGACCATTAAAATAAATTATATACGGATGAAATACACAATAAAGATTATTGCAAAAGCAGAAATTATGTTTTCAGGATAATGTCAGGATATGCAAGGTTCCGGAGATATTATTTAATGAATTCTCTGTTTCGCTGATTAAGACAATAAAAAGGAACTGTAATATAAGATACTTAAGCTTAGGTTTTTGATGATACATTGCTCAGATATCTTACTTTATTAAAGAATTAAATTGCATATTTTAACACACAAGATTTTCGGATGAAATTCGTTATTACGGGGAGACGGATAGTACTTGTTCAAAAAGATACAAGCTATGACGCCAATATAATTTTAAGCATCGATTATTATCCTTTTTTCAATAGTATTGGATTTCATTCAATGAATGGAATAAAATAATCAGCTAAGCAATATAAAACTTTCGCTGAATAATAAATACTTCAGATGTCTCTCGAAAAAAATGGTTTGCAATTAAGATATTGTATAATGTCTTTATTGGCAATGTGTTTTTTGGGGGTGAGACGGACTCAGGAACTTGTTTACCCAAATGTAAACAGGGAATCTGGTAATTTTGTTACTTTAACCTGATTTATCTTAACTGAGAATAACAATGAATAAAACAATCAAAGCTGATCTTTACAGGTACGACGGACTGACGGGATTTTCAGGATTTCTGAAGGGGCTAACTGATAGCGGTTTCAGATACACATATTTTTTGAGGAAGACAATGCGGTACAAGTTGTTTTCTGTCAGAGGCATCTTTTTCAGGGTGCTTAAAAGGTTACTTACTTACAGGGGATATCATATAAGCAATGAGGCACAGATAGGTGACGGATTTTCTCTTTATCACAGGGGGACGGTTTACATAGGACCAATCAAAATAGGTAAAAACTGCACTGTTTCTCACAATGTAACCATAGGCAGGGCACTAAAGGGTGGTCAGATTGGCAGACCAACCATAAGCGACAATGTCTGGATTGGTACTGGGGCTGTGGTTGTGGGGAAGATTAATATTGGGAAAGATGTAATGATAGCTCCGAACGCTTTTGTTAACTTTGATGTTCCTGATCATTCAATCGTAATTGGTAATCCCGGAAAGATTATAAGTAAAGAGAATCCAACAAAGTATTATATTACACATACAATTGATGATTAATTTGAGTGCTTTAAACAAGAAGAACTTGCTTTAAATAACCTGTCACTAATTATGGTAAATGACAGGGATCTTTCGTAAGATTATACCAGCCTCACTTGAATGTTCACTAGTTGTCTTACATTGTTAATTTTTTCCTGTAAATCAGGCTGGGTTTTTTCCTACTATTGACTGTTTTAAAATTATTTAAGGTTACAATATTAAAACGATATTGTCGTTTCAGAGTATAACCTTTGTCTGAGAGTTATTCTTTTCCGGTTAGTTATAAAAATGGGACTGACGGGGCTGTGCATTAAGTGTTGTTGAGATGGTTATTTATGTTGTGGAGACAGAAATCTGTCTGTAATGGTTCTTCTGTCAGTCATTTTTTAATATGGGTATTTTCAATAGTATAAGAAATATACTAATCAAGAACTTTGTAAAAGGGCACGATAGAAGTGTAAGAGCAAAGAAAAATATCCTGGCCTCATTGCTTATTCGTGGATTTAGCATTGCGATTAGTTTAATCCTCGTGCCATTAACAATTAATTACGTTAATGCATCACGTTACGGAATATGGCTTACTCTGAGTTCTATTGTCGCATGGTTAAGTTTTTTCGATATAGGTCTTTCTCAGGGATTAAGAAACAAATTTGCCGAAGCAAAAGCAAGGGGAGATGACGTAACTGCCCAAATATACGTTAGTACAACCTATGCCCTGCTTTTCATAATCTTCTTTGTTTTATGGGTGATCTTTATCATAACCAATAATTTCCTTAATTGGTCAGCTATACTTAAAGTGTCTGATACTTTAAATAGTGAAGTATCCACTCTGGCTCTAATTGTCTTTACGTATTTTTGCATATCATTTGTTCTCAAGATAATTACAACAGTTTTATTAGCAGATCAGCAGCCCGCAAAGTCCTCATTAATTGATCTTCTTGGTCAGGTTATTTCTCTGATATTTATATTTGTTCTGGTAAAGACTACAGAAGGTTCCTTGCTCAAATTGGGAGTTGCATTGTGTGTTTCCCCGCTTATTGTCTTGATTAGTGCAAATTTGTTCTTTTTCAATGGGATTTATCGAAAATACAAACCTCAGATTTCAAAGGTTAAATTTGAGTATGCCAGAGATCTTTTCAGTCTTGGACTGATTTTTTTCTTAATTCAGTTTGCAATGATAATTCAATATCAGACTGCAAATATTATAATAGCCAGAAATTTCGGGACAGAAGATGTTACAGCCTATAATATTGTCTATAGATATTTCGGCGTTCTAAACATGGTGTTTACGATTTTTGTAACTCCTTTTTGGTCAGCTTCTACGGAAGCATATCAAAAGGACGATATTCAGTGGATAAAGAATGGCATTAAAAAGTATAACCAACTGAATATTTTAATGATTTTTGTCGGTATAATTATGTTGATATCATCCTCGACAGTTTACAGGTTGTGGATTGGCGAAGGCAAGGTAAACATTCCGTTTTCGCTGTCATTATGGGGTTTCTTGTATTTTAATGTGCTTATTTTCAGCGGAAAGTACGTGAATTTTTTAAATGGTATAAGCGCCTTAAGAATACAGTTCGTTTCCAGCCTGGTTAGTCCGTTTGTCTATATTGGTACTGCAATCCTATTGATAAAAGTTTATAATCTTGGAGTGTATTCTTTATTTATAGCTTCTATTATTTCCAACTTCAATGGTTTAATACTCGCACCATTACAATACCATAAGGTAATAAACCAGAAATCCAGTTCGCCAATTTGGTACAAATAGTCTGAATTGTAAAAATGATAAATACCGTTCATATACAACATTCCGCGAAATCTGCCGGCAGTGCAGCTCTTAGACTTAACAGAGCTTTTTTGGAGGCAGGTTTGAATTCTTATATTGTTTCATTTCAATCCAGCTTTAATGATACAGACAGAGTAATATATGCAGGCAGGACATCAAAATATATTGCCAGCTTAAATGACAGAATTACTTCTTTTCTGTCAAGGAGAAACAATAAAGAGTACGGGCTATATACTTATTCATTGTTGGGTTCTGACGTATCAAAGATTGAAGAGATCAGGAAGTCGGATGTAATTTATTTACATTGGGTGCAAGGTGGATTTTTAAGTTTGTCTTCTATACGGAAAATATTAGAATTGAACAAGCCGGTAGTCTTTTTTATGCACGACATGTGGTCAATTACGGGTGGCTGTCATTACAGTTTTAACTGTGATAAATACAAAACAAGATGCGGCAACTGTCAGGTATTTTCTAATCAAAGAGATAATGATTTATCCACTAAACAGTTTGACAAAAAACAAAAGCTTTATAGTCAATTTGATAATATATACTTTATTGCTCCAAGCCTTTGGATGACGAAATGTGCTAAAGATTCTTCATTGGCCAGGCAGAAGCCGGTATTTAATATTCCAAATATCATCAATGAAGATATTTTCAAGCCTGTTGACAAGACTTTCGCAAGGAAAATGTTTAATATTAGTGATAAAGGTCTTGTAATAGCATTTGGCGCAATGTCGTTAAACAGTCCTTATAAAGGTTGGGCATATATGAAAGAAGCACTCAAGGTACTGAAATATAATTTCAACTGTAATGATATAACAATGCTGGTATTTGGAAGTGGGTTCAATAGTGCGATCGCTTCTGATATTCCCTATAATACCAGGTTTTTAGGATATCTAAATGATGAATATTCATTAGCACTTGTCTATAATGCTGCGGATGTATTTGTTACACCATCTCTTGCAGACAACTTACCCACTACAATCCTGGAAAGCTTAAGTTGTTCAACTCCGGTTGTGGGCTTTAATGTAGGCGGGATACCTGATATGATACGGCATAAAGAAAATGGTTATATTGCTGAATATAAAGATGCCAAAGATCTCGCTAATGGAATAAGATTTTGTATCGAAACCAAGATCTCCGGATGGTTGTCAGACAGTTTTTTGAAAAACAATATTTTAGAAAAGCATATGGATTTATTCAAAACTGCAGGAATAAATCTTGGATAAATAATTTATATTCATAACATGCACTGCAAAGTTATTCATGTGCAAATACATTCGTTTTCAGGGGGAAAATCTGCGTCCAAGCTTCATAAATCTTTTCTCGAAGAAGGTGTGGATTCGCAGGTACTTTCATTAGTCGGTGATTTGAATGATGATGCTTGCATGATAAACTCAGGTAAAAAAGCATGGATCAAAGCTAGAATAGACAATAAGATTGAAAGCTATACTTTAAGAAATGTCAGAAAGGATTTAGGAAAATTCTCATTTCCAGTCCTTGGTACTGATATTTCTAAATTTGAGTCAGTGCATGAGGCGGATATTATTTATTTGAACTGGGTGCTGGGTGGTTTTATGAACTTACAGGGATATCGCAATCTGGCAAAAACAGGAAAACCAGTTGTAATTGTCATGCATGATATGTGGACTATTACAGGCGGTTGTCATCACAGTTTTTCTTGTGATAAATACACTTCCGAATGCTTTAAATGTCCGATGTTTTACGGTAGAAACCTTGTTGATTTGGCTGCCAGAGGTTACCGGAAAAAACTGAAATTATATGCTGAGTTTGAGAACCTTTATTTTGTATCACCCAGCAAATGGCTTCATGATTGTGCCAAAAAATCTTCCTTAGTCGGGCATAAGCCTGTTTTTCACATCCCCAATATTATCGATGAAAGTATTTTTAAGCCCTTAAACAAGGAAGTTGCACGACAGCTCCTGAACATCAATTCTGAGGAGTATGTTATTGCATTTGGGGCATTATCATTATCAAATCCTTATAAAGGATGGAAAGAACTTGAAAAAGCTTTGGATATACTTAGTAAAGGAAAATATCATAAGAACCTGTCAGTACTAATTTTCGGAGGTGGTTATAACCAGGAACTGGCAAATTCAATACCCCTTAAAACAATTTTTCTTGGATATCTCAAAGATGAGTATTCAATGGCCCTGGCATACAATGCAGCAGATGTATTTGTTGTACCTTCAAAGGCAGATAATCTTCCAACAACAATCCTGGAATGTTTGTCTTGTGGAACTCCTGTTGCCGGATTTGATGTAGGGGGTATACCAGAGATGATTGACCATCTGAATAATGGATATCTGGCTTCGGGAAATGACCCTGAGGATCTTGCCAAAGGCATTGAATTCTGTCTTGACAACAAGCTGAGAGGAAGGTTGTTGCCCGATTTTCACAAGGGTGTTATTTTAAAAAAACACATGGATCTGCTGAATAATATTTCCAAATAATGAATCTTACAAATCGTAATGTCGGAAGAATATCCAGATAAATCGCTCAAGATAGTTTATAATTTTCTCTGGCTGGGATTTCTGTTATATATTTCAAGTTATGTTGTAGCTCAGTCAGATAAGGTGAATTTTATTCTGATCAATGTGTTCCAGATAATAGGGTTGCTGATGCTTATTCCGGCAGCAGTCTTCATTATAAGACCTAAAATAGATAATAAGTATCTGGGTCTTCTTTATACTGTATTTTTGATATGGTTATTAATAGTTGTAGCCAGAGGTGTTGAATTTAGCTATACTTCAATTAAACAACTTCTCTTTCGACCAAAATCCGGGTTGTTTGTTTACTTAGTACCGTTAGCATTGTTGTTTCCGAGAGATAAGATTTTCCTCAAAAAAATATTTGATGTAATTATAATAATGGGTATTCTCTATATAATTATCTCATTTATTTTTATAAAAGATTTATTGATTTCCCACAACGAGTCTAAAAGCCGTGAAATGATTGAGCATTTCAGCCAGTATCTCAGTTTTCCGGCAGGATTTATATTATTGACTTACACTTATCATTCAAATAAAAGGAAGTTATTTGCACTGTTTATTGTGGCGTTTACTTTCTTGCTGGCAGTACTCAGGGCCAGAAGAGGCTTGATGTTCATTACTTTCAGTTCTATGTTCTTTGGGTATCTTGTATATCAGTATGTTAACAGAGTAAAGATCATCAATACAATTTTGTCTGCATTTTTGATTGTTATAGTCAGTGTTGTGGCATTAAAGATATATGATGCTAACCGTAAAAGTACCTTCAGCCTGATAACCGAAAGAATTGGGCATCAAACCAGGTCAGAAGTTGAGGAATATTTTTATATGGACCTGAAAACCAAAGACTGGATATTCGGCAAAGGCTTGGAAGGGGAATATTTCTGTCCTGGAGTTGTAGAAGGCGATCGGATATCTATTTACAGGACAGTAATCGAAACAGGATTTTTGCAGATAATCCTTAATGGCGGAATTCTAAGCCTTGGTTTAATGTTGTTAATTATGGTACCTGCTCTTTTTAAGGGATTATTCTATTCAAAAAACCTTATGTCGAAGGCTGCGGCAATTTGGATTATTCTGTTTCTTCTTTATTCATACCCCGGGACTCCAACAATGTTTTCCATGAGTTATATTCTTACCTGGATATCAATAGGAATTTGCTATTCAGCTGAATTCAGAATGATCCCGGAAGAAAAGATGACAGAAATGATCGGAAACAACAAGATGTCACTTTCTGAAGACCCTCTGGTCCAGGAATTATAGAACAATTCAAGAATAATTAAAATACAATACTACTATATTATAGTATATTATGAATTATCCTAAAGTATTCATTTTTGGTCAGCCTTTCAATAATTTTTCAGGAGGGGGAATTACTCTTACTAATCTTTTCAAAGGTTGGGATAAGAATAAAATTGCTGTAGCTTATCTTGGTCATGGGTTATACAATGTAACTACTGATGTATGCGATACAGTATATCAGCTGGGACAGGAGGAATATAAATGGATCTTTCCATTTAATCTTCTCCAGAGAAAATTTCCTTCCGGACTGAAAAAATTTAATCCAGATAAAAAACCTTCATTCTTTCTGATTGATAGAGGAATAAGATTCAAGATAGTAAACAGAATATTTTATCCTTTTTTAAGATGGATCGGTTTATACCATTGTTTATCAAGAATATATTTGTCTACACGTTTAAAGGACTGGTTAAATGATTATAAACCTGACATTTTATACCTGCAGGTTTCGACTCGTGAAGACATTCACTTCTCTATCGACCTGATCAATCTGCTAAAAATACCATCAGTAATCCATATAATGGACGACTGGCCCACTACGATCTGTAACGGAAGCATATTTAAAAAATACTGGCAGAAGAAAATAGACGGGGAGCTAAAGAGTCTTATGAACTTAGTTGATCTTCATCTTAGCATAAGTGATTCAATGTCAGAAGAATATTCAAGAAGATACAATAAGCAGTTTATAGCTTTTCATAATCCGATAGAGACTGAAAAATGGTTGCCTTATTCAAAAAAGGATTATGCTATAAAAAATGACAAAGTTGTAATACTCTATTCCGGAAGAATCGGAATGGGCATAAAGGAATCGATTTATGAGGTGGCTGCTGCAATTGATAAAATAGACAGAAGTGAATTCGATATCCGCTTGCATATTCAGACACCTACCAGGAATGAAAGTGTATTGAATCAGCTAAAGAAATTCAGGTGCATTGTCATTAATCCTTTTGTTTCCCTGGATCAGCTGCCAAAAATTTTCTCAGAAGCTGACCTTCTGCTGCTTGCAAACGATTTCAGTCCACATGGTGCTGATTATCTGAAATTCTCGATGCCTACAAAAGCTTCTGAATACATGATTTCCGGAACTCCAATTTTTGCCTATTCCCCGGAGGAAGCAGCTGTATCTAAGTTCTTTAATACTTACGAATGCGCATATTGCGTACATAAACAAGATCAGACAGAAATAATAAAAGCTGTCAAATTCATGTTGAGTAATGAGGACTATCGGAAGAAAATCGGCAGTAAAGCTGTTGAAGTCGCAAAAGAGAACTTCAGTGCTTTAAAGGTAAGAGCAGAGTTTCAAAGTTTGTTGATCAAATCAGTTAAGGATTAATAAATGCTTCCTTATGGTTCTGCACGGATTGTTTAATAGATTATTTCTGTAAGTATGGCATTCCTTTCCATAATAGTACCTGTATATAATAAATACGACTATCTTGATGCTTGTCTTGAGTCAATTCTTAATCAGTCATATCGGGATTTTGAACTGATACTGGTTGATGATGGTTCAACCGACGGAAGTGGTAAGAAATGCGATCAATACGCAATTAGGGATGAACGAATTAGAGTAATTCATCAAAAAAACAGGGGAGTGTCTGCTGCAAGAAATGCTGGCCTGGAGGTTTCGACCGGGAGATTCACAGGCTTTGTTGACAGTGATGATATTCTGGAAGAGGATATGTATGAACTATTGATTCGCAACGCATTAAATAATGATGCTGATATTTCTGTCTGTGGTATCAAAAAGATCTATCATCAAAAGAAAACTAAAGTTCCATTAACTGATAACACGATTAGAGTTTTCGATAAGGACCAGGGACTTTCAGCAGCTTTGTCCGGGAAACTTGATATGAGTGCAAATAATAAAATTTTCGGATCGGAGATTATAAAAAACATCAGGTTTGAAGGGAGATTTAAAGAGGATTTTCTATTCGTTGTGCTAACTTTTTCCGTAGCAAGCAAAAGCGTTTTTCAGAATACACCAAAATATATTTATATGCTTAGGGATAATTCTGTGAGCGTTGAGGGATTCAATGAAAAAGATATGGAAGGATTGGTGGTGGATAAGAAAATTATGCATTTAATGTCCGAAGAAAGTAATCCGCGATTGTTGGAAGAGGCTCAGATAAACTATTTTGTTCAGAATTTATCTACACTGAATTTAATATTGCTTAGTTCAGTAAAAAGTTTTCGGAAAGAATATAATATCATAAAAGAAAACCTGAAAAAATACTCTTTTCTTATTTCAAAACCAGGGTGCATAAGTGCAAAGCATCGTTATGCATATTTCTTTTTTAGATTAAATCCGGCTATGTATAAAATTATGCTTAACATTTATATTTCACTCATTCCCTCAGAAGCTGGTCTAAGGGACAGATAAAGTAATCGCTAATTGGATCAGAGGTAGTCTGTTATAAAGTAGAGACAAATCCATATTATGGTTTTCATCCTGTTTAATACTGTAAATCTTAGCAAAATTGTCATACAACAAAGATCATCGTGTGCCTTATAAGAATAATTTAATGAAGGTAAATGAAAATACTTGTAGCAAATAAATATTATTACCAACGCGGAGGTGCTGATATTCATTCAATTGACCTTGAAGGATTGTTGAAATCAAAAGGTCATGATGTTGCATTTTTTTCAATGCATCATCCACTTAATATGATTTCACAATATTCTGACTATTTTCCGGAAGGTGTCAATTTTGATCAGCCGACAAATAAAGACCTGATCGCAGGAATGATCAGACCATTTGGTGCATATGAAGTCAGGAGGAAATTCAAAAAACTGCTTCGGGATTTTAAGCCTGATATAGTCCATCTTCATAACGTTCATACTCAATTATCGCCGGTTTTGGCATTGATTGCCAAAAGAAATCGGATACCTGTTTTATGGACTATTCATGACCATAAGTTAATATGCCCAAGGTATGACTGCATGCGTAATGGATCGCCATGTGAACTATGTTTCACCAGAAAGTACAATGTTGTCAGGTATAAATGCATGAAAAACAGTACCCTGGCAAGCATTGTGGCTTTATTGGAGCATTGCGCATGGAATAAAAAGGTTCTTAGCAGGAATACAGATGTTTTTATATGTCCAAGTGAGTTCCTTTTGAAAAACATGATAAAAGGAGGATACAGAAAGGAGAAGCTTATTCAT
The DNA here is from genome assembly GCA_040769065.1 of Bacteroidales bacterium. Lineage (GTDB taxonomy): Bacteria > Bacteroidota > Bacteroidia > Bacteroidales > VadinHA17 > LD21. The sequence goes on along the minus strand of JAXGLU010000001.1, from coordinate 1,384,838 downwards.
CTTCCAAACTTCATCCTCGAAAACAAACTTTCAGAAGTTAAACCAGTTAAGAAAAATTATTATTGTTTTATCGGCCGCTTGTCACCAGAGAAGGGCATAGAAACTTTGCTTAAGGCTGCAATTGATCTTCCCCAGTTTAAGTTAAAGATAATAGGCACCGGGCCATTAGAAAATACATTAAAAGCAAAATATCAGAGATCGCACATTGATTTTATGGGTTTCAGAGAATGGGATGGGTTGAAAGATATATTAAGCAATGCCAGATGCATGATTTTCCCTTCAGAATGCTACGAGAACAATCCATTAAGTATTATAGAGTCTTTATGCCTGGGGACACCTGTTATTGGATCCAGAATAGGAGGAATAATTGAATTATTAGATCAAGAAGTAAACGGATTGACTTATGAGTCAGGAAATGTTGACGATCTGAGAAACCAGATAGTGAGTTTGTTCAGCAATGAATCAAAATTTAATTATTCTGAAATATCACGGAATGCAATAGAAAAGTTCAGATCAGAAAAGTATTATGCTAATTTAATTAATTATTATACCGGTCTGCTTAACAAGAACTTACGCTAAGTTCGAAAATTACCGTGGAGTTATAAATTTGTTTGCGCTTCATATTATTATTCTTTATTTAATTGTTTAACTGGAGGCACCAGGAATAGCTTGACAGTATTTAATTGTTAATAAAACTAAAACGCTTTTTATTATGAGAATTGCTGTAACAGGTACTCGTGGTATCCCTGGAATTCAGGGCGGAGTTGAAACACACTGTGAGGAATTATTTCCCAGACTGGCCTCATTGAATTATGAGGTCATACTATTTAGACGTTCTTGCTATATTTCAAATGAAAATAAAATCAGCCAGTACAAGGGAGTTAAACTGGTTGATATTTTTACTTTACGCAAACCCAGTATAGAAGCATTTCTTCATACTTTTCTTGCAGTCCTGAAAGCAAGGGCCATTAAAGCTGATATCCTTCATATTCATTCTATAGGCCCGGCTTTGTTGGTTCCAATGGCAAGGATTCTGGGACTAAAAGTAGTATTCACTCATCACGGGCCTGATTACGACCGTGCCAAATGGGGGGCTTTAGCAAAGTTTATGCTCCGTCTGGGGGAGAAGTTGGGAGCTAAATATGCAAACGAAGTCATTGTGATATCCAATGTAATAAAGGACATCCTGGAAAAAAAGTATAAGAGAAATGACACTAATCTTATCTACAATGGTTTTACCTCACCAGTTTTTAATTATGATACCGATTATATTAAGACTCTTGGACTAGAGCCTCATAAATATGTCTTTACCCTTGGTCGTTTCGTGGAGGAAAAGGGTTTTGATTTACTTATCAGGTCATTTTCAAAGTTGAATCAAAACGATTACAGGCTCGTAATAGCTGGAGATGCGGATCATGAAACCAACTATTCAAGGAATTTGAAACAATTAGCCATGCAGAATAATGTGGTTCTTACCGGATTTATTAAAGGAGAAAAACTGCAGCAACTGTTCACCAATGCCAGATTATTCATATTGCCATCATTTCATGAGGGATTGCCCATATCTTTACTTGAAGCCATGAGTTATAAGATTCCGGTCCTTGTGAGCGATATACCTGCGAATAAGCAAGTAACCAATCTCTCCGATAATAACTTTTTCGTTACAGGGGATGAAGAATCACTGAGGAAAGGTCTTGATGAGTGGCTGAAAAAGGAGTTCAAGTTAGAAAATTATGACATGTCTCCATACGATTGGGATTTAATCGCAGAACAAACAGCTGCTCTTTATGAAAAGATTGCCGGTGAAGTGAGAAAACCACGCAAGAGTTAATATAAAAAGCTTACTGGATTGTCATTGCTGTTTCTGGTTTAATAAATAGCAGAGGTTTATAAACACATGAAGGAAAAACTTAAAATAGGATTGTTTGTGAATAGCTTTATTATTCCTTCATGGGCTCTGTCAATGATAAAGGAGCTTCATTCTTCAGAATATTGCAGAATTGAGCTGATAATAACAGGCAATTGTCAAAGATCGGAAGCTTCTTTTATATTAAAACTGTCTTTGTTGCCTTTCATCCTGCATAAAAAAATGGATGCACTGATTTTCTCCGGAAAGAACAACTGTGAAAAGGGAGAAAGCCTTACACAGTTATCAGATGAAGTGCCATGTTTAAATTTATGCATAACAGATAAAGTCAGTGACGGAGATCCGGAGATTAATATCCTTGACAAAATCAGAAGCTATGATCTGGATGTTATAATCAATCTTGGTTATGGGCAAGTTAGTAAAGACATTTCTGAAATCCCTTCTTTCGGTGTCTGGTCATATAACTTCTCTGATTTTACTGATAAAAGTAAAGACACAACAGGTTATTATGAAGTTGTTAAAAAGGAACCGATTACCGGGTTGGAATTGTATTCCGTAAAGGAGGCTGGATTGAAGAAAAAGGTACTGGCCAGGCTCTTTGAATCAACAATTTCATATTCAGTAAGTTTGAATAGGGATAAATTGTTTAAGCGAGCTTCATTATGCATACCAAGAATCATACAGGGAATTTATTTCAATGGCGACGATTATCTGACCAGGCTTGAGAAGCGCTGTTTGTTAGAATCAGCTGAGCTTAAGAAAAATCGGAATGTTCCCCGTTTTAATGCATCCATTATTAATATATTAACTTCTGGAATGCACCTGCTCAGACAGGTATTTAAAAAGATATGCTATTCAGATCCCTTTTCCTGGGTATTGCTTTATAATATTGGCAATGATAAAGATTTCCTCAATAATAATTATAAAAAATTCAAGCAGATAAAACCAGGAAGAGAAAAGTTCTGGGCTGATCCGTTTGTTGTTTACAAGGATGAAAAATATTACCTGTTTGTTGAGGAATTTATTTATAGCATGAATAAGGGACATATATCTGTTTTGGAGCTGGATAAAAAAGGCGTGCTAATTAATTCAGGTATTGCATTGAAAAAACCGTATCACTTGTCTTATCCTTTTATAGTTGAAGCAGATGGAGATTATTACATGATTCCTGAATCAGGACAGAACCGAACTATCGATTTATACAAATCAGCTGGATTCCCTTATAAATGGAATTACGTTAAAACAATTATGAATAACCTTAACGCAGTTGATACTACTCTGTTTTATCATGATAATAAATGGTGGCTTTTTACACTTATTGAGAATATTGAATCTGCCCAGGAGAATAGTCCTGAACTCTTTGTTTTTTACAGCGATAATTTTTTATCAGACAGATGGATTAGTCATCCGCTGAATCCTGTTGTAACAGATGTGAGAAAAGCCAGACCAGCCGGACGCATTTTCAAAAGCGATGGGGTTATTTACCGGCCTGGGCAGGATTGCTCTGAAAGATATGGCCAGGCATTCAGCTTTAACAAAATTTCGAGGCTCAGCACAACTGAATACATGGAAGAACAGGTGCTGAGAGTTCAGCCTGATTGGGCCAGGGACCTTAAGGGTACTCATACTTTTAATACTGACGGGGATATCACAATAATAGATGCTTATAATTTCAGAAGAAGATTTTTATAATACGTTTGACCAAGAAAATGAAAGAAAAGGCTGTTAACCTGGTTGTATTTGTGCGTGATTATCCCATAGGAATGGCAGGGACAAAAAGAGTACATAATTTTCTTGAATATCTGAACGGGCAAAATATCAACATTAATGTTATATCTCAAAGAAGTCAGATCCGGCAGCCTTCGCCCAAAGGAGTTTATAAAGGGATCCAATACATTGCAGTAGGCAATGGATTAAAGATGAAGTTTTCAAAAATACCTTCTCTGATATCCTACTATTTCAGAGGTTTGTCTTCAATATCTTCTTTAAAGAAAAAAGGAAGCAAAAACATTGTTTATAATTCAGGTGGAATAAGTATAGAAAATCTATTATTTATCTTATGGGCAAAAATCGTTGGTTACAAAATCATTTTGGCCATTGAGGAAGATTATACTTATTTTAAGGATAACATTAAACTAATGTCGAGGTTCAAGTTCTGGACTGTCAGGAAGTTGGATTTTCTTAACATCCGCCTTGCTGAGGCTATCGTTGTAATTTCATATCATCTGAAAGAAAAATACATTAATTTAAAATCAAAAAATGTAATTCTGATACCCGTTACAGCAAAATTGAACTTCAATCAACAAAAGAACACTTTTAATAATCCTATTCAGATAATTTATGCAGGATCTTTTGCTGACAAAGATGGTGTAAATGATATTATTGAAGGATTTATGGCCTTTAATAAAGAATTCCCTGAGTCTAATCTCATTCTCACAGGTGATAGTGAACAAAAGAAGTATTATCAGGAAAAACATAAAGATGAAAAGAGTATGGTTTTCCGTGGATTTGTGCAAGATGATGAATTCTATAATCTTATAAGAGACGCAGATGTACTATGTATGTGTAGAACAGAATCTGGTTTTGCCAACTCAGGATTCCCTTTTAAACTTGGTGAGTATCTGGCTACCGGAAATCCTGTTATCTGTACCAAAGTGAGCGATGTACAACACTATCTGGATGAAAAGGATGCTTTTCTAATAGAGCCGGGTAAGCCTGCTCTGATTTATGAATCACTTGTAGAAATCGTAAAGAATCCTGCAGCAGCAAGGGAAAAAGGGCTTAACGGAATGAAAAAGTGCCAGATGTATTTCTCTCCTGAACATAATGGAGCAAGGTTGTATAACTTGATATCTTCTTTATATTAAGTATTATATTAAGTTGCTGAATAAAATAAGGGATAAAGACATCAGAAACAGCCAGTAAATAACAGAGTTTGAATTACAATTTCTTATTTTAATGATCAGAAAGGTTCTTATAACCGGAGCGGCAGGTTTCATAGGTTCAAGTCTTGCCGATGATTTGCTTAAATCAGGTATTAAGGTTTTTGGCATTGATAATTTTGATCCTTTTTATGACAGATCAATCAAAGAAGCAAATGTTGTCAACGCCATGAAAAATAAACATTACGAACTTCATGAAGGTGATATCCGTGACACGGTATTTGTTAACAGATGCCTTGAATCTTTTAAACCAGATATAATAATTCATCTCGCAGCCAAAGCAGGGGTGAGACCGTCACTATTGGACCCTGCTGCCTATTATGATGTTAACGTCATGGGTACTTTGAATATTCTTGAATCAATGAAGAAACATAAAATAAGAAAATTACTGTATGCATCTTCATCTTCAGTTTACGGAAATAATAAAAAGGTCCCGTTTTCAGAGTCAGACAATGTTGATTGTCCTGTGTCTCCGTATGCTGCTTCAAAAAAAGCAGGGGAACTACTGTGTCATACTTTTCATCACCTTTATAAGATGGATATCTTTTGCCTGAGGTTTTTTACAGTTTATGGCCCAAGGCAAAGACCTGACCTGGCAATAAATAAATTTACCCGTGCAATTCTGAGTGATAATGAAATTACAATTTATGGTGACGGAACTACCTCACGGGATTATACGCACATAAATGATATAATTCAGGGAATCAGGAAAGCGATGTTAAAATTGCAGGGATTCGATGTTTTTAATTTAGGAGAATCCTCGACAGTCTCTCTCAACAGACTGGTTAGCTTACTGGAGAAATATACGGGGAAGAACGCCCGAAAATGTTTTATGCCTTTTCAGGAAGGTGATGTATTTCAAACATATGCCGATATTAGTAAGGCCGCCAGGTTGCTTGATTACGCACCAGAAGTGGAATTTGAATCTGGAATTAGAGATTATATTAAATGGCACCTGGATTCATATATGCAATTAATTGGCATACAATGACATAATCTTGATAGATGTAAGCTGGGAAATTACATCAATAATACATCAAGTCAAAAACAAGATAACAGTAGAATATATAAATATCCAATCTAATATGCTTCGGATCGCAATTATTTGTAAATCACTACTCAAAGGTGGGGCTGAAAAGCAAGCTTTGATATTGGCCAAATCATTGGTGGAAAAGAATATTGATCTTTGCCTGATAAATTTATGCCACCGTAAGATTGACCCGGAATATCTCAGATTTATTAAAGAGAATTCTATCAGATATTATTCACTTTCAGGAGGACATTTCTTCAAACTATGTAAAGTGCAGAGGATTCTGAAGAAAGAGAAAACCACTCTAATCCTTTCATATCTTACTTTTGCCAATTTCATTACTGGATTAAGCAAATTATTTAATAAGAAAATAAAGACAATAGGTGGTATTAGAAATGAGCTTTTACCAAAGGGAAAGTTTATGATTGAAAAAATCATTCATAATTATTTGAATGATTATACAATTTTCAATAATTATTCTGCAAGAGATAAATTCATAAAAAAAGGATTCCTGCCTGAGAAAATTATTGTGATCCAGAATGCTATTGAATTTGATGCCCCAATGACTGAAAAAATTGCCAGGGACAATGAAGTGATAAAAATTGTTACTGTAGGACGATTCGTGAAGCAAAAAGACTATGAAACAGCATTGTATACATTCAGGAATTTGCTTGACACGTGTAAAAAGAAGGACTTTATTTACAATATCGTAGGCTATGGCCCTCTTGAGCAGGAAATAAGATCACTCGCCGGAAAGCTGAAGATTGACCATAAGATAAAAATTTTAATAAATCCTATTGATTTAAATACTATTCTAAAGGAAAGCGATATATTTTTGAGCACTTCTCTTTTTGAAGGGGTGTCAAATTCAATAATGGAGGCTATGATAGCCGGATTGCCAGTGGTTGCTACTGATGTTGGTGATAATAGTTACCTTGTTAAGAACGATCATAATGGTTACCTCGTTCCATGCAAGCAATTCGAATTAATTGCTGAAAAACTTGCATCATTGGCAGAAGATGAAAATAAGAGGAATGAATTTGGAAAAAACAGCCAGTTGATTATTGAAAACAACTTCACAAAAGAAAAATTCATAGAGAAATATCTGAAGTTCTTCTCCGATGTATTCCCTGATGAACCGCATTCAAGAGTCTGAAACTTGTAAAGAAATAATTAAAACAGATATCTCGGTTATAGGAACAGTTTATCCTGAAATTAATTTAAAACCATAAAACATTGGCAGCACCTATAAGAAGATCAGGCATTAGAATTATCATTGAGATTCTGAAAGATCCTGACAGAAAACCTTTACTCCGGATCATATCAGAGTTGTTATATCTGGCTTTTTTCTATAGAAAATTGCCCTTTCATTACTTTTCCAGGTATCTTTTCAAAAAAGACAGGAAAAATATAACTGATTACTATCCTGATAAATTCCTTGATAAGCTTAAATATTCTTTTAATGATTTCAGCACATGTGAAGTTTTGGAGAACAAACTATACTTCAATTATTTTTTCGATAGATTAAATATAAGTACTCCTGAAACCTTAATGTTTAACAGCCGGACTACCTTTGTAACAGGTAATAAAGGAGTAAAAATATCTGATGGGAATGATTTTATTTCCCTTCTAAACCTTATTTTTTCAAACAATCCTAATGTAGATTCCATCTTTGTCAAAAAGATGTCGGGAAGCTACGGAGGAGATAAAGTTTATAAGATATACCGCGACCATATTCAAAATGACTTACCTGGTTTAGTTGATTTGTATACTGAAGTAATAAAATCAGAATATATTTTCCAGAAGACAATTGTCCAGCACAAACAGATGGACATCATAAATTCATCATGTGTCAATACTATAAGGATAGATACATTTATGGATAAGGAAGGGAAACTCGATATTATGTCAGCGTTTCTCAGGACAAGTATTGCAGGTCTTCATGTTGATAATATTACTTCAGGGGGAGCCAGGATCCCTATTGACATGGAGACCGGCAAACTGATGAAGACAGGTTTTTCTTCGCTTAGCACCTATGGTGTTAAGGTACTGGATGCCCATCCGGTTACCAATATTAAATTTGACGGTTTTTTGATACCCTGTTTTGATGAAGTTAAAAAAATCGTGCTTGATGCTGCTGGATATATCCCAAGCCTGAGACTTGTTGGCTGGGATGTGGGAATCGGGGAAAACGGGCCGGTCATAATAGAGGGGAATTCTTATTATAGTATTCCCGGGAACGATTTGGCTTCCGGCGGATATCGCAGCCATGCCGTCTTCCGGAAAGTTGTCCGGGAGTATTATGAATTAAAAAAAATAAAGAGATTCCAAAGCCTTACAGCATTTCTAACTATAAGAAAGAAATAAGATTTCAGATTTTTAAAATGCCGCTAATCAAATATAATTCGACAAATCATCACATAGTTTAATTCATGAATTCAATTAAAAAACTTTTTTCAGCTGCTTTCAAACTATTAATGTTGGCAGCAAGCGATAAAAGAAGAATAAAGTATCTGAGAAAGCTTGGAGTACAAATAGGAGAAAATTGCAGGGTAAGAACAATGAAATTTTCTACTGAACCTTATTTAATTGAAATTGGCGACCATGTTGCAATAGCAGCAAATACCGAACTTATAACCCACGATGGTGCCACGTGGTGTTTTGACAAGGAGCTTGGAGGAGGAGTATTTGGTAAAATAAAGATAGGCAACAATGTTTTCATTGGTGTGAACTGTATAATCCTCTCACATACCACAATAGGTGATAATTGCATCGTGGGAGCCGGAAGTGTGGTAAGGGGAAATTTTCCTGAGAATTCTGTTATCCGTGGAAACCCCGCCCAAATAGTTGCTAAAACAGGAATTCAGCGAATGTTATTCCGGCAGAATCCTGACCTTCTTAAGACTGATAACCTTACCACCAGGCAAAAGGATGAAATGGTTAAAAAACATTTCCTGGAAAAAGAAACTTGATTTTGCAGGGTGAAATCCCAAGGTGCTTTCAGAATATTCAACTTTAATAACTTAATCGTATTTTAAAACTAATCATTCAATGAAAAACAGACTCCATTTCAGATTTTGGATATTACCACTTCTGGTACTTACTCCTCTTATCGTATTTTATTTCTCCGACATTGTGTGGGCAAGAGAACTGGTGTGTCCATCTGTAAATCCTGAGCTGGGAATTGTGGAAAACATACAACTTGTTTTGCTCTTGATGATATTCATCATATGCGTAATTGCAGTCAGGAAGAAGAAAAACAGGATCGAGAAAGTCATTTTTGTTTTTCTTTCGGTTTTTTCGCTATTTGTTTTCTTCGAAGAAATTGATTACGGCCGTCACTGGGTTCTTTATTTTAAGGGTCACGAATATACTTTATTCCGTGACCTGACAGGACAAAGAAACATTCACAATCTGGGGAATAATGCAAAATTGTTCAAAAGATCGGTTTATCCTTTCATGGGACTGATTTTTGTTCTTGCTCCTTTTGTAATACATAAAATTAAAAATCCAATACTCAGGTATCTTACACCGAGCAAATGGTTTGTCATTACAGCAATTATAACTGTCTTCTCCTATGTGGTACCAAGATTACTGGTTGATCTTAATATATTTGAAGACGGGGGATTTGGCTGGAATATCGGTGAGTTTTCTGAGATAATGGTATACTATATTTTCTTTCTCTACTTGTATGAGATAATATTTGAAAAGAATCTGAATGATTATCTGGCCCAGCAATGGCAAGAGTAACCAGGCTGACAGGTGTAAGAAGGTTCACATAAAAGCAGGATTTTAGTTAGATTGTGGTTTGGACCTCGTGTTTTATAAAAAAATCTTCAAATAATTGTACTTTTTGACAAAATACAGAATCGTTATTATGAATGCAGGTTTCCCGTTGATAAATGGAAGAATTGCAGGGTTTATATGTTGCAAAAAACTGATATTCAGATGACATAAGCCTTTTTAGATATGTCAAATGTCAAGAAAATATCCTATTTTTACAATAGGATTTTTTTTTGATTTTTATGAAAGTGGGACATGTCATAGGATTCCGTTTGATAAAAGTATTGATGATTGTAATTCTTTTATCACAGCTATCTTTTCATGTTAATTCTCAAAGCAATTACATCAGTTTTAATTCGATACCTAAAAGAGGAACAATCCTGATTTATGCTCATCTGGACGATGATCTGATATGGATGCTGCCTTTCTGGCGTATTACTGAGAAGTTTATAGGAGGTGCCATGCCAACAACACCGCGCTATAATACTATAATACATCAACAGCAGATGTTTCTTGATCAGAATGGCTATGATATTGACTATGAATCAAACTGGTATACTCCCTGGGACCCTATAACTGACAGGGAATATAGCAGATATTATTCGGCAGATGACCCTGAGTATTCATACCTCGTACTTGATCATCTTGAAACACGTCTTTGGAATAATCCGACAGAAATGTCAAGATATGAGATAAACAAAATAAAGGCCAAGCTTGAGCAATTTTTCGCAAGTCCTGATATGTCAAGAGCGGTGACTCATAACAACTGGGGAGAATACGGGCATAAGCATCATAAGGCTTTAAACCTGGCCGTAAGGGAACTGGCAGTGAAATACAGGAAAGATGTCTGGATGCTTGGATGTGATAATGGTGGTTTCAGGGATGTTAATGTTCCCTCATCCATTAAATATACCAGCGCCAGCTTTAACGATCCTTATCTTTACACAAATATCAGGACCATATATGAGAATAACGGCAGATGGACGTGGTATACTGACAGGATACCTTCAGGTGATCATAAGTTCATTATGATTGTTGAGCGAGGGACCGACAGATCAAATATTCTGACAGGAGAGAATGTTACTTCATCTGGCCCACGGCAAGATATTCCCGGCTCTTATATATTTGATGGATCAGATGATTATATGACCTTAAGGGGCAATAATCACAGGTCATTCACAATAGCAATGAGCGTCAGACCCGATCAGATAAGTGATATGGCTATTGCAAAAATGGCTGAGTATCCATTTTCTGAAAGAAATGACCGGAATATTAACTTAAACCGTGATGGAACAGTAAGCGCAAGGATATTTGACGGAAGTTCCAGAACAGTTTCTTCGCTGACAAGGCTATCGGCCGGGCAGTGGACTCATATAGCGATAACATCAAATGGCACTTATCTGCGGCTGTATGTAAACGGTTATCTGCAAAACTCAGTAAACGCGGGCAGAGCTATTACCGACTATTCCACACCAGAACTGGTGCTTGGCCAGGCAACGGGATCTGCCGGATATTTCAGGGGTCAGATTAGTGATGTCAGAATGTATGACCGTGTCCTTTCTGACGATGAAATATATTCATTAAGCGGTAATCTAAACACCATTATAATAAGTTCAGGCGCCGGAAGTGGAGGCAGAATAACACCCTCAGGTAACATTTCAGTTGACTATGGCTCATCCAGAAGGTTTGAAATCACACCAAATCAGGGTTATAATGTTGCTGATGTAAGGATCGACAACGTTTCAGCCGGCAGGATTACTGAATATACTTTCAGAAATATTACCACAGGTCATTCAATATATGCAACTTTTTCACCTGTCACTTATACTCTTACATGCAGTGCGGGAATCGGTGGAACTATAGGTCCTTCAGGCGAGACAGAGGTTAATTACGGCTCATCCAGGACAATTACTATTGAACCCTCCGAAGGATACCTGATTAATGATGTAATTGTCGATAATGCTTCTGTAGGCCCTGTTTCAACATATACTTTTTCTAATATCAGGAGCGATCATTCTGTTTCTGCCGTTTTCGAACCCATACAATTCGTCATTTCATCGTCAGATGGTGTTGGTGGTTCCATTGATCCGTCAGGTGACATTATTGTAAATTACAATACCAATGCTTTGTTCAGGATTTATCCTGACCTGGGTTACCACATTTCCGATCTGAAAGTTGATGGTATATCAAAAGGTAATGTCTCGGAATTCACATTTAACAATGTCAGATCTGACCACACAATTTCCGTGGAATTTGCAATTAATAAATACAAGATTACTGCGGATTGTACGTCGGGCGGATCAATTTCTCCCGGTGGGGAACACATGGTTAATTATGGTACCGACCTGAGTTTTGTTTTTTCCGCTGATGCTGGTTACCAGATTGATGATGTTATTGTGGATGGCCAATCTCTGGGTAAGATTTCAGATTATAATTTCCATTGTGTTTCTGATGACCACGTTCTTAATGTTATCTTCAAAAAAGTTTACAAGATAACTGCTGAGTCGTCGACGGGTGGTTCAATTGATCCTGAAGGCATGATTCTTGTGCTGGAAAGTTCATCGTATGATTTTACTATCTCACCGGAACCTGGCTATCGTATTCAAGAAGTCGTTGTGGATGGATTATCTGTTGGAGATACCGAACGATATACTTTTGATGATGTTATCTCAGATCATTCTATAAAAGCGTTTTTTACCAATAGTGTGGCCGTGAAAGCATTCCCTAATCCATTCGGGGAACTTCTAAATCTGGAAATAAAATCGCCCGGTGAGTTGAAATTTGATCTTTACATAGAGAACCTTGCCAACAAAACTGTATTCCACCTGGCTGAAATACCCGGTAATAGTTTGACACATATTAATTTGAATATTCCTCCCGGATTGTATATACTTAAACTTTGCACAAACGGCAAACCTGTTTCAGCCCTGAAAGTGCTTAAGCATGACTAAAATCGGGAGAAATTATTGATTTGTGAGGATTCCTGCCTTGACATCAGTATCAATCAGCTCAATGTTCATGCCGTATTTCCCCAGAAGAAATGCGATGTTATGGTTATTGAACGCTTCTCCCGGTTGAGGCGGCACAAGCTTTAGCAGTCCCTTTGAAGTAAGCTCATCGATCTTGCCGTTCATGTCTGAGCATCTGAAGCAGATATGATGAAATCCTCCGCCCCGGTTGACAAAATTCACCAGCGATTGATTTGTCTCAATCGGTTCTATCAGCTTGATCAGGATACTGCCTTCTTTCTGCAGAAATGTGACTTTTACTTTTTGACGGGAATTCGTGATGATCTCGGTCATCTGACTGTATCCGAATACATTATTCCAGTAATCTATACCTTCCTGAAGATTTTTGACAGCAAAACAAATATGATCTACGGTCATTCTACAGTTTACCTTTTATTTTTTTACCTGTTGGAGCAATAACAAACTGTTCCTTGATCTCAAACAATTGAGGGATCTTATAAAGAGCAAGATTCTGTGAGCAGTGTTGTTTGATCTTCTCTACCATTGCATCCTTTCCGTTATCAGATTTAATTACAACAGTTGCTTTTAAAGCTTCACCCAGCAGTTCATCTTCAACGCCTTCTATAGTGCAGTCGACCACTTCAGGTAATTCGAGTATCACAGCCTCAATCTCCTTTGGACTGATCCTTTTTCCTCCCACCTTTATTATTTCTTTTTTCCTGGCAGTCAGATAGATATATCCGTCTTCGTCAACTGTTCCAAGGTCACCTGTGTACAGCCAACCGTTTCTGATTGTATTGCGGGTACCTTCCTCATCGGCATAATAGCCTAGCATTATATTGTCGCCCCTGGCTATGACTTCACCAATTTCCCCCGGTTTAATAAGATCGCCTTTTTCATTGACAACTTTAAGCTCAACATCGGGGATACCTTTTCCCATCGAACCTTTTTTCTCTTCATAAAGATCCGGAGGCAGGTACGACAAACGTGCAGTGGCTTCTGTTTGTCCATACATTACAATAAACCTGACATCGGGAAAACTTTGCCTGAACTCATCAATAAATACTGCGGCCAGTTTGCCTCCTGCCTGTGTAACGTATCTAAGATCAGGAAAATGAGTATTCCTGAAGTTATCTGATTTTCTTAACAGTATCTGGAAGTGGCTTGGCACTCCGGCAAATCCGGTGCATTTGTATTCAAGCAGGTTATTGATGATGGCGCCCAGGAATATAAACGAATTATTAAAAACTATTGAGCCTCCCACACGCAAGTGGGTATGAAGAAGAGATAATCCATAGCAGTAGTAGAAGGGAAGAACTACAAGCATCCGGTCGTTATGTGAAAGTTTTAGATACTTGATGATGGATTCTGTGTTGGCAATAAGATTTTTATGGGAGATCATTACACCCTTTGGCACCCCTGTTGAGCCTGAAGTAAATATTATTTCAGCGCAGTTTTCCCTGTCAAACTCATTCTCGTCTTCCTGAAATTCACATTCATTCAGATAATCCTGTAGTGTATCCGGGAAAATGCATTTATGCTCAACGGTCAGTTTCCTTTCAACCTCACGGGTCATGAATATGATCACTGGTTTTGTCAACCCGGAGATGTATGAGAAATTTTCCTTCTCTATATTGGGATCCAGAGGAATGCAGACATTGCCCGACTTTATAATGGCAAAATATGCTGTCAGAAAGAACTGATTATTCACTGACAGGAGAAGAATGTTTTGTTTTTGACCAAATTCTTTTTTAAGCCATGTTGCCAGTTGAAGTGATGAATTATATAACTGCCTGAAGGAAACATTTTCTTTTCCTACGAGGAACAAATCATCTTTCTCCGACGTATTCTCAAAAAAATAATCAAAAGCATTCATAACCGGTAAGTTTAGTGTTTACCGTAGTAGTCTCTGATGGGAGACATCCTCAGGTATTCAGTGGTTCTGCGCTTCCTTTCAAAGTTTCTGAACAGGGCTTCCACTCTTTCCCTGGTTTCCCCCATAACGTTTCCTACTTCTTCGGGGGTATATCCATTTTCATAGCCAAACCAGTATATATCCATTAATCTGAAAGGGAGCTGATAGAAGAACTCTTCCTGGGTTTGCGTGGCAGAATAGGTATCGGTTGTCGGGGTCCTTTTGATAATACTTTCAGGGATGCCCAGATATTCAGCCAGTTGGTAAACTTGTGTCTTATAAAGGTTCCCGATCGGCATGACATCGGCTCCGCCATCTCCGTATTTTACAAAGAAACCCTGTTCCTGTTCATGCTTATTAGGGGTTCCTATAACAGCCCTGTGCATGGCTTCGGCATGATAGTAAAGCATCGACATTCTTGAACGCTGCTTGAAATTTGATGCTGCAACTATCTGAAGGTATTCATTTGAAGGAAGGAGCTTTTCTTTTTCGTTCCCCTGTTCGTCTATCACTGTAAGAGAGAAAACAGGTGGCAGGTTGTTGTACAGCCCGGTTTGCTTAATACCTATCTTCATTTTCCATCCTGCAGCAGGATTATATTCAGGGAATACCCTTTTTACAGCCTCATCGCGCCTTTCATAACATCTGAATCCCTTCAGTGCGGAGGTGATTTCTTCCTTGATTGTTTTAATTCCGTATTTTGCTGCGAGTTCCAGTGCCATTTCTTCACTATCAGGGCTTGAATCGGTTTCAGGCATGATTATTCCAAGAACTTTCTCTGGCCCGAATGCTTTGGCTGAAAGAGCCAGGCAGACTGAAGAATCAATACCTCCGCTAATGCCAATAATACCTCCCAGTCTTCTAAGTTTTATAAGAACATCCTGGCGCAGTTTGTCAGTAATTTTATTTACCACGGCTTCAACATCGTTGAGCAATATCAGGTCTTTTGAAAAAGGCTTCTTTGTTTGCATTGTATTGTTATTTTAAATATCATTTACTGTTTTAAGGTTTTTCAGGCTTCTCATTGAAAGACCATTGTTTTGTTTTTCAATGAACTGGTTATAAAGCAGGTGTGTTGATATTACTGCTGTAAGAACCATGTCTTCAACTTCCGATGTAATACCTGTTTTTTCTGCTTTTGCCAGCAAGACTGAGACGGAATCAGCATTGAATATTCCGACTTTCTTGAAATATTCAGGGGTCAGCATTAATTTTATATATTCAGGAGGGTCTTTAACAAAAAAAGTACTGTTAATAGGTGCCCTGTAAGCCTGTTTTGACCTTTTGACTATACTTTCAGGGATTCTGTTCTTCATAAGCTTCTTCAAAAGGTATTTCTCTGTAAGGCCGTTGAGCTTATAGTTGGTGGGAAGTGAATTACAGAACTCCATGACCCTGTAGTCAAGAAAAGGATATCTTCCTTCAACAGAGTTTGCCATTGCCATCCTGTCGCCCTGGGACGACAGGAGATACCCCGACATGAAAATATAAGTCTCGAGCCATTGGGACTTCTCAAGTCCTCCCCATTTGTCAAATTCATCCGGAAGCTTCATGATAAGATCGTCAAGTGGTGAGTAGCCATTCGATTCAGTCTTAAGCATGTCTGAGAAATGCTTCTTGATATGGTTTGAATTATTCCATCTTATCAGATGGGAGTATAAGGGGTTTTCAGTATCTTCAAGCTTATATCCGTAGAACATCTTGAGAATTACGGGATTAGCCTGCCTCATCTGAGGCATGTATGGATATAGTTTTTTAAGAAGCAATGGCCTTATGGCAGAGTCTGGTTGTCTTGCCCAGAATCTCCTGATCATAGCTTCCTTAAAAATATCATATCCTGCAAGCATTTCATCAGCTCCTTCACCGGTTATGACAACCTTTATATTGTTCTCTCTTACCAGGCGGGAAAGGAGGAACATAGGAGCCGGTGCTGTTCTTGTAAGCGGAGTTTCCGAATGCCAGACAACTTTCGGAAAGCTTTCTGCTATCTCCCTGCCAGTGCATTCAATTGCCTTGTGGTTAGTGTTTAGATACCTTGCAGCTTCATTCTGATAAGAGCTCTCATCAAAGTCCTTATCCTCAAAGCCTATGGAAAAAGTATTCAGTACACCGGGGTCTATATCCTTAATGTATGATACAGTGGCACTGGAGTCAATACCTCCGCTGAGATAGGCTGCAACCTCAACATCAGCTCTGAGTCTTATTTTAACGGAATTATAAAATAATTCATCGAATTGTCCGATAGCGTCTTCAAGGGTAATGCTTCCGTTCTTTCGTCCGTATTGCAGTGACCAGTATTTTTCTGTTTTTATGCCTTTTTTATTATAAACCAGATAGTGGCCGGGGGATAATTCGTAAATATCCCTGAAGGCAGTATTTGGGGTTATTGCAGTCCAGAAAGTATAAACCTGTGTAAGGTTTTTCAGGTCAAATTCGCGTTTTACATGCGGTTGTTCGAAAATGGATTTTATTTCTGAGGCAAATGAGAACACATTCTCATTAAAGTTATAGAAAAGGGGTCTTATCCCTATTCTGTCGCGGGCCAGGAACAGCTCCTCCTTTTGCTTATCCCATATTGCGAAGGCGAACTGACCATTAAGCATTGACAGGCAGTTTTTCCCATGAATAGCGTACAGATTGACGAGCACTTCAGAATCGGACTCTGTTTTAAATATTGTACCTTCCTTTATGAGAGTCTCTTTCAGTTCCAGGTAATTGAAGATTTCACCATTATATACAATCCAGAAACGTCCCGATTGATCCGACAAGGGTTGCTGGCCACTGACAAGGTCGAGTATTGAAAGCCGTACATTTCCCATAGCAGAAAAACGGGAAATATAGATACCGCTTTCATCCGGGCCCCTGTAACTTATGGCCTGGAGCATTTTTTCGACTGCAGAGGGTGTTGCTTTCCCTGTTCTGTAATCAACTATTCCGGCTATACCGCACATTTTCAGCTGGCTCTTTTACGAATGACGAAATCCGCGATAGCATTTATTGATTCAAAATTCTCTTCAACAAGATCGGCATCTACTGTTTTTATTCCAAAGTTCTCTTCAAGAAAGGTAATGAGAACGACAAAACCCATGGAATCAAAATAGCCTTCCTTAAAAATCAGTGAATCATCCTTGATTTTGTCTTTCTCAACGAAAGTTGCCTGTTGAATGTATTCTTTTATCTTTTCCTTTACCGAATTATTGCTTGTATCCATTTTTATATTGATGAAAAATTAATTGTCGTTAAAATCAGTCTTTTATATAGTAATTGCTGTAATGCCTGTAGGAGCTCTTATGCAGGTTGAGGTCGTTGTACACTATGTCGTAATTATCAAGCTTATTTGTACGGAGGTTTGCAATCACATTGCTAAACACATCCTTCCTCGTATAATTGTTCCTGATAACCATGAGCACCTTGGTGGCATACTTCATCAGCAGCGTGGCATCGGCCACTATTCCCACAGGTGTAGTGTCTATTACAATATAGTCGTATTTTGTTTTCAGGTATTCAATAAGAGGATCCAGCACTCCAAGCTCCATCATCTCTGACGGATTCGGGATCACTGGTCCTGCTGAAATGAAATCCAGGTTCTTGATCACCGTATTTCTTATTATATCATCAAAGTTGGCCTTCTTGACCATATAATTGGTCACTCCTATTGAGTTCTCCTCTTTCAGCTTGATATGAAGCGTAGGCCTGCGCAGGTCGCAGTCGATGATAATGGTCTTGTATCCAACTGAAGCAATGGAAGATGCAAGGTTGAATGATATGAAGCTTTTGCCTTCTTGCGGCTGTGATGATGTGATCAGTATTATTTTCGACTGGGCATGGCCTGCTTTCAGGAACAGGCTGCTGCGAAGGTTTCTGAATGACTCCGCTATTGCTGATTTCGGGAACTCAGCAACTACTGCATCGGTTTTATGATTATTGCTGTAAATAACGCTTAAAACTGGCTTGTGAAGCAAATATTCGGCATCGTTGATGCTCCTGACTTTATCATCGAAGAAGTCTCTTATTATTAGGAAGAATGTTGGGATTAACAAGCCCAGGAACAGCGCGGCCAGGTAATTGATATAAATTTTGGGTGCCACTACCTTGGCAGTTATTTCACGTGCAGGTTCGGTTATTTCATAGTCAGGATAATTTGATGCAAGAGCTATGGCAGCTTCTGACCTTTTCTGAAGCAGGAAAGTATATATAGCATCATTGAGGTTGAACTTCCGCTCCATGCTTACCATATTCATTTCAGTCCTTGGGAGCCTGGATATTTCTCTGGAAAGCTTCTCCTGCCTGTAATCAAGTTCGTTCAATGACAGAGTCAGGGTATTAAGGTTATTTGTGAAGTTTTCCAGAATAGCCTGTTTCTGGATCATTATCCTGTTGTCAATCTGGCTGAGAAAAATATTCTTCTCGGGATTGCTTCCGATAAGAGCAGCAGATCTCTGGGCATTCAGGTCCAGCAGGTTGGTAATCATTTGATTTATAATGGGATCGCTTACATTCATGGCTGAAGGAGGGACCACTCCTGATACATCCTGATTTGCCTTGAAATAGTTTATAACATAATTGTAATACCTCTCCTGCACCTTCAGGTTTGCTCTTTCTGCATCTATTTCGGTCATTTGTTCAAATGTCCTCTGGCCCTGGAAACTCAAATCCATAACCTGGTTGGCTGATCTGTAATTTCTGAGCTGTGATTCTGACTGAACAAGCGAGTCTGTTATTTCAGAAATTTGAGAATCAATGAAATTAACAGTGCTGCGAGCTATCTGATTCTTTTTTGAAAGGTTTTCCTCAAGGAAATAGTTTAAGTACTGATTCAGAAAACTTATGGTTTTAGCCAGGTTTCCTTCACGGAACTTAATATTAATAATGGTGGCAAGCGGTGAGGCTTTTTCAACTTCCATCTGTTTCATATACTGTTTGGACAGCAAATCAAGATGGTTAAAAGTGAAATAATATGCGTAATGGGTTTTTGGAGCCTGCTTTATTTGGACGTCCTTGTTGAGTGAGACTGAAAATCTGAAGAATCTGTTGCTTATGGTTTCATTGAATTTACATATAGTGTCAATTTCAATGACATTGTCTTCGCTTGTTATCAGATTATCAACATAGTTATACATTGATACCTTCTTTTCTGAAGCTGTAAGCCTGAAGGATGTATCATCAAGTATGGAGATATAAATTTTAGCATCGACAGGCTGAACATGTGACTTGTCGATTATTACAGTGAATGGTGAATTCCTGTAAAGTTCATGCACCTGTTTCAATATTCTCCTGGCTTCCATGAAGTAGCTCACTTCAAGATTCATCTTGGTAACGGTAGAATAGATGAGCGCGAATGAACTGAGATTTGTTACATCATTTTCTATGTTGTTGAGGGTTTCCAGGGACTGTAATCCGCTAAAAAGTTGCTGAGAGCCGAGAATAGATGTTGTTTTGTTTTCCACAGGGCTCAGCGATGCGGAGACTTCATATACCTTGCTGGCATACCTGTTGTAGATAAATGCAAGTGCAAGGCATATAATCAACATGGCAATATAAAGATACTTCAGAGAAGCTACTTTAAATACAAAGTACTTCAGGGGGGCTAATGACGAATCAGGTTCAGTTGTTTTCAGCATATTCTTTTGAATTATTATCTCACTCCGTATCCCAAAAATAGTAATCCGGCTATAAGCGTTGTTATCGATGATAATATTGTCTGATAGGTAATGTTTTGATAGCTTGAAGAGATTGACTTCAGAGGTTCTACAACAACAACATCATTGGGCAGAATATAATATTCCGCTCTGGTTGCTATCCTCGAGTCGGCAAGATTTAACCTGTAATGCATTATTTTCTCTCCTTCCTGCCTTATCAGTACTACATTCTTGCGGTTACCGTATCTGGTAATGCCTCCTCCAAGGGCAATGGCTTCATATATATTCAGCTTGTCCTGGGAGAATGAATATACTCCCTGATGCTGAACTTCACCCATGACTGAGACCCTGTTGTCAATGAAGTTTACGAGAATAGATGTATTAGGGACATACTCATTGAGAGCGGATTGGATTTTAGTGCCGGCGTCTGCAGTAGTAAGGCCAGCTACATTGATTTTCCCTGTAAACGGAAAGTTGATATCACCGACCTCATCAACCAGGTAACCAATTATACTCGTTGAAGCTGTAGAAAACCGGACTTCATCAGGCATATCAAAGATTTGCCTGATCTGGGGATCTATACTTAATATCCTTATGTATAACCTGTCAAATGGCATTATGGTCTTTTGGATTTTCGGATTAGCTACTGGTTCTTCCACTGTGTCGATGTCATTAAAGTAACTTAGTTTGCTTGTAGGTACACATGACATGGTAAATACCAGGAAGATAATTATGAATCCGATCCTGCCTAATAAGCTTGTTGTATTTTTCATAGTTTTTTTTAATAAATATTATACTCCTGTTCTCTGGAATACGGTTCTGATTGTTTTGAGCAAAATTATAAAATCAAGGCGAGGTGACCAATTATCAATGTATGCCAGGTCCATTTCCATCCACTTTTCAAATTTAACATCATTCCTGTCGGGAATGATCTGCCAGAAGCATGAGAGCCCGGGTTTTACGGACAGGCGTCGGAGCTGCCATGTTTCATATTCCTGAGTTTCACTCTGAAGCGGTGGACGCGGGCCAATTAGTGACATCTCTCCCTTAAGAACATTTATCAGTTGAGGAAGTTCATCCAACCCTGTCTTGCGCAGGATTTTTCCTACCTTGGTAATCCTTGGGTCATCCTTAATCTTAAAAGCAGGACCATCCATTTCATTCTGCTCTTCAAGCTCCTCCCTGATCTCGTCGGCATTAGCGACCATAGTTCTGAACTTGTACAGATTGAACTGCCGGCCTCTTAATCCTACCCTGGCCTGCTTATAAATTACCGGCCCCGGGCTTGTTATTTTTATAGCAAGGGCAATGATCAACATAACAGGAGATAAAACCAATAGCAACAGGATGGAGCCGGTTATGTCCATGAATTTTTTTGATGCCAGGGCTGCAGGCTTGTATGGGATGTTTATAAATGTAAGGAATCTTTCATCTCCTATATTTGCAGCAAACGCATTGGTCAGATTTAGTTGTATTTCCTTGTGACGCAATCTAAAAACGACACCGAGCTCTTCGCACCACCTGATAATCTTCCTTATTTCAGGTGTTGCTGTATCTTCCTTGGCATAAACTACTTCATCAATTGTATCAATCTTGATAAGCTCGGGCAAAACACTCAGGGTCTTTTCAGGCATGATCTTTATCCTGCCCCTGTATCTGTCCATCAATATCTGGGATGATGTAAAAAGGAAGATAATCCTGTAGCCCCAGTCTATATTAAGCAGCAGACTGTCTATAAAAGGTATTGTAGATTCATCTCCGATAACAATAATGTTCACCCGGTTGAATCCCTTTGACCTGTATATCTTGAATGCCTTGTATTCGACGGTTCTTACCAGGAAGAGGAAAATGAATCCAAGAAAGACGAATTCTATAAGGAAAAGCCTCGAGATGTATGAAAGCTTAAATACAAAATAGAATATGAGCAGAATAAAGCTTATTGCAATGGCCGACTGAAGATATTCCAGAAGCAAGGTTCTGTAGCGTTTTGTTCTGGGTATTTCTGTTACCTTGATGAGATACAGAACCAGAAGCCATAAAGGAAGAAGCGCGAGAAAGATATGGGTGAATTCCTTTCTTTCAAAGAAAAATCTGCCGCCATCCTCATAGTAATTAATCAGGTAGGCTATCTCAAATGCTAAAGCAATTGCGATTATGTCAATAATCCCAAGAATAACATTGATCAGATTCCATCTCTCGAGAAAAGGAATGATTTTAAGATTGAATATATTGCTGATTTTACCCATATTGTTATCACTCCAGATTATACGGTAATTTCCTCAAATTATTGTTAAAAAGAAAAAATGAAACCCACTTTTTTTATTTCAGCCAAAAGCTGTATTTGAGGAAATTCAATGATTATAATTTATTAGGCCGGATGGCTGATCTATTTACCCGGGAATGCCGGTATATTCTGAACAAAAGTACGACATCCCGTTATCGTGTATTTTGAGTCCGTTTTGTTAAAGAACCGTTATTATATGCATTTCTGACAGCTTTTTAACTGCTGGCTTTCCGGTCCTCCTGGTTAATGTTGCAATCAGTCAGTCATAATTGTTATTTTGAAGATTATTCTTCTGACAATAAAAAAGATATAGACTCAAGGTATTATTGAGTTGAATCCATTACTACTAAGTATAATATAAGAAGCTATTTGATGAACGGAAAAATTGGGCTGAACGAAAAATCAGCTTTTTTTCGCATTTTGAGCGCAGAAATAGGTAAGACTGCCTATTTCAGTCATGTCAACAATCCTGAATTTATGCGATTCAAGCAGTTTGATGGCGTATTTTCTCGACATAAACCTGTCAGTTCTGGAATCAATTACGTTAATGAGTCCGTTAAGGAACCTGAAAGACTGATAAAACGGTACGGCAATTCCCCTTCTTATCTTATTGTCTTTGAAACAGCCGATAAAATTAGCTTTGGCAGGCAATACTCTGTATACATTGTTCAGAAAGCTATCCAGATGATTTACCTGGTTAAGCTGCTTAAGGTTAATTAAGGTCTTTACCCCTTTCAGATCGTTGAAATCGTAATAATAATGATGGATTGATGATAGTATCATCAAGTTTGGATCCTTTGAGAGGCCAAGCCAATTTATGTAATGGTAGAAGTTTTCTCCGCCTTCAGCAGCAAGCCCTTCCAAAACAGGATTAGTTTCTGCTTTTTCAGTAGAGATGGTTTTAGTTCCATGTAAAGAGATGTCTCTCTGGTTATCTAAAACGTTAGCCTTTTTTAATATTGATGATTCCTCTGTTATCATTGTCACTAATTGAAGTAAAAGTACTAATAATGTAGACACTGGTCAAGTGCAGACATGCTTTAATGATGTGAATATTATTAGATTTTATCAACATTTGTCAATAAATTTTTATTGTTTGTCAATGATAATTGAGTATTCGTCAACACACATTGTTTATTCATCAAAATTTAAGCCATTAATGACGGAGTAATAATTTTTTTATTGTTTTGATCACTCCATATATTTTATGCAGCATATACTTATTGATACATTGACAAATCAGGGATTTATGAGCTCTTTTTTTGGAATAACTTCAAATACAATGCCTTCATAAGGTGATTCTTCTCCGGCTTCATATAGTATCCCTATATCGCCGGAGCGTAAGCTTACCAGGTCGGAATAGGCTGAGGGACCGGCATGAAGCACCTTTGATACCGGCCAGCTTTTACCATCATTGTAACTGACCCGAAGTGTCATGTTGATCCTGTTTTCCTCATTTGCCGGATTTGAGAAAAGCAGTATTCCCGGCTTCTTTCCCCGGAGGGCATATGTAAGAAGGCTTGCCTGACAGATCGGCTCAACAAGTACAGGATCAGGGCAAATATCATTCCAGCTTACACCACCATCATTGCTCAGGGTTATCATTCTTGATTTTTTTGTCCGGTCGTAATTCCTCATGTTCAACAATAACCTGCCTCCGGAAATCTCCGCGACGGTGCATTCATTAACCTGGTCCTGGGTTGTGGTGCCACCCATTTGCCAGGTTCTGCCATGATCGTCTGAAAATATTATATGTGAAAAGTACTTTTCCGTTTCTGCCTCCATATGGTCACAAGGTATGATCATTCTTCCCCTGTATTTTCCCTTCATTACCTGAATTCCATGGCAGGGTCCGGTAGCGTACCATGTCCAGTTTTTACATTTTACCGATGAAGTTATTTCCTTAGCTTGTGACCAGTTTCTGCCATCATCTTCAGAGACCATGACGAACACTCTTCTTGTGTCGCTGCTTTTGCCACTGATAATGTCAGCTTCATGATCACTTCCGAGGTTCCATGTGGAGAGAAGGTATATGTTGCCCGTTTTTTTGTCTATAACAGGAGCAGGATTACCGCATACATTTATGCCATCATCACGCAAAACTTCAAGCTTCGACCATGTCTTGCCGTTGTCTTCAGATCTTTTCATAACCATGTCTATATCACCGGTATCTGAAGAACTGTTTTTCCGGCCTTCTGCAAAGGCAAGCAGCGTACCTTTCCGGGTGGCAATGATAGCTGGTATGCGAAAGGTATTGTATCCGTCTGTCCCGCTCCTGAACAGGTAATCGGGGTTCTTTTGTGCCGATATATCCTGGCAGTGAAAGATAGCTATAACAGGTATCGTTAAAGCTGAAAGTAGAATTGTTTTAAGAGCTTGTTTCATCAGTATATGATTTTGATTTTAACGGTCTGATGGAACCCACATGTTTGAAAATTATATACATACGTGTTTGTGTATGCAATACATGTGGGTTTCATCATAATATAATTTTGATTTTAATGGTATGATGGAACCGCACATGATTGTGAAAATTATATTCATTACGTGTTTGCGTTTGAATTCAATAATGTGGGTTTCATGATAAGTGTATTTAAAAAGTTAAAGATACAAACTGAAACCAATCGGAGGGGAGTGATTTAGTATTTATTCCTGCCGGCTGTTTAATGAGTAAGGTTTGACAGTGCTGTAAGAGCAGGAACATTAAATATATCAACTTGTTTCGGGCTTAAGTTGCAACCTGGGCCCGGCACTCATAGTCCAGTGCCCTGCATCCGGCGCCCTGTCATGTTCTCATCAATAATTGGCTATCTTTGGGGCTTTCAAAAAAGTGGTGATAACT
Source organism: Bacteroidales bacterium (assembly GCA_040769065.1). Taxonomy (GTDB): domain Bacteria; phylum Bacteroidota; class Bacteroidia; order Bacteroidales; family VadinHA17; genus LD21. The sequence continues at coordinate 1,359,567 of JAXGLU010000001.1, read as the reverse complement.
GAAGGACTTACATACCGGAAGATATTTCTTTTCTGGGGGCCACTGGCGCTTACCTGGCTGATGATGGCCTTTGAGCAGCCAATTCTGATAGCTTTTATCGCACGGTTAAATGATGCAAAATACAACCTTGCCGCCTTTGGTATAGCAGGGTCGTTTGCCATGATCGTTGAAGCTCCGGTAATAATGCTGATGAGCGCCTCCACAACTCTTGTCAGGGGTCGCAATTCCTACAGGAAGCTGAAAAGATTCACGGATATCCTTAATGCCGGCGTAACCGGAATCCAGCTTATCATCCTGATACCTCCGGTGTTCAGATATATTGTAACCGGTTTGATGGGGGTGCCTGAAAATGTGGCCAGGATTGCCCATGTTGCACTGCTTATTTTTCTTCCCTGGGCAGCATCTATTGGTTACAGAAGGTTTTACCAGGGCATTCTTATCAGGAATGATCTGACAAGACGGGTAACCTATGGAACCATGATTCGCTTGTCAGTTATAGTTGTTACGGGAATGCTGCTGTTTATGACTGATATTCGGGGGGCATATGTCGGAGCAGGAGCTATGGCTCTGGCAGTCCTCTGTGAAGCAATAGCAACGAGGATGATGGCTTCCGGCACCCTGAAGAAACTTCTTCAGCATGACGACAAGGAGAATTGCAGCATGCGGCTAAGGTCAATAGCGCGGTTTTATTATCCGCTTGCACTGACCTCAATTTTGTCGCTCGGAGTGCATCCGTTCGTTACATTCTTTCTGGGAAGGAGTTATATGGCAGTAGAATCGCTTGCCGTTCTTCCAGTTGTGAGTTCTCTCGTGTTCATTTTCAGGAGCATGGGCTTGTCTTATCAGGAAGTGAATATTGCACTGATAGGGGAGAGGAAGCAGAATTACAGGATGTTACGGAATTATGCCATATATTTGGGGATAGTAGTTACTTTATTGATATCTGTACTGGCTTTTACTCCACTGGCTAATCTGTGGTTTATAAACATCTCAGGTTTGAGCAAGGAACTTGCTGATTTGTCATATCTGCCGCTTAAGATATTGATACTTCATCCGGCGCTTACGGTACTTCTGAACTTTCAAAGATCCTCGCTTATAATAAACGGCACCACAGGCCCTATCTCGCTGGCAACAGCAATAGAGCTTATCGGAATTATAGCTGTATTGCTTGTGTGCGTGGTATTTCTGAACCTTGCAGGTGTGATAGCTGCATCTATTGCTTTTATGATCGGCAGGTGCCTGTCGAATCTTTACCTGACACCAAAACTGTTGTCTGTTGCAAAAGCATGGAAACTGCAATAACCGTTGTGTCCGATATATCAAAAGATACAATTGTGTATAAACGCATGTACAAGGTTATAGGGGCGTCAAATTATTTCATCCGGCCTGGCCTTATTAAAGGGATAATAGATGTCTTTTATATTTCACTTATATTTCACTGAAAAAGTCAGGGGCACTACCATCTGTACATCCGCATTGGAATTTGGTTTCGTTTTCAGTTAATCGATATTTTTAAATAACTTGCAGATTAGAATCCCTAACTATTAAACCATTCTTCCTGTGCCCGGAAACCAAATACTTTCAGTGCAAAAGGGAAAAAAGTCTTCTGGACTCTCCTTTTCAAAGGGAAGGACTTCACCGGAGATGGTGTTGGTATAACGGTACTGAGATACCAAACTGGTCTTAAGAAGATAATGTCATGAAAAGGTTTACAGGTAAAGGAATGGTAAAATTCGGGAACCGTAAGCTTGTATTTGTCTTTTAACTCTTTCGTATCCTATGTGTTTAAAGAAAAATGTTGTTTAACTGCAAAGAGTAAAAAACAATTAACAGAGTACATTAATTATTATAAACAGAGTCAGATTAACTTAACAATTAACCAAAAATCAATATCCATGAGAAAAACGATCTGCAGGGCATTAAGCCTGGCTTTATTTGCATTCATTTTCGTGACAGGCAATGTTTCCTCTCAACAGCTGTCAGATTACATCTATAAAGGAAAGTTTGATGTAATGAATAATGCCATCATGAACGACATGCAGTTCAATGGTTACACCAATCATTGGTGGAACGACTATAAGAAATGGTACAGATACGGGAACCTCTATAAGATAAGCATCCCCGATGTTGAAAAGAAAATAGTCCAGGCCAGAATCGATATAGCCGAAGATATGAAGCTGCCCGGCTTCTGGATGCAGGAAGGATTTATTATGAACTGGCTTTCAACTCAGTGCACTACTATGGATAATCCTTCCACATCTGAACTTTCCGCCGCTGTGGCTAAAGGAAATGTGCTTGTTATAACTTCTCCTTCAACTGAAACAGGGAAAATACTTCTTGCCGGATATCCGGGCAATTCATCCTGGAAACAAACACTTAAAAGTTATCAGTTCAATGATCCCTATCTTGTCACAATTGATGCTTTTATGCTGGAAAAAGGCAATAAAAAGATATTTGTGATCTCGTCTGACGATCATACATCTGCCCTCAGAGTAAAAGATTTGATGGAAAATGTAAAAAAAGTTGTTACAACATATGATCTTCATAAAGGCTGGTTCGGTGCTGAAACACTCATTAAGTCAGTTACCTGTACTCCCGGACATCCGCTGGAAATAATCGGTAAAGGAATGAACGAGGGTAACTCCTGGTTTGTATTCAACGGTTATATGGATTTTCTTATGAAAGATGAGTTGGCCGACTGGCTCTCCAGAACAAAGCTGCCTGTAGTAGCAGATGTAGGCTATTCTCCAATTTTTGGCCTTGACAATTATGACGGACTTCAGATACAGGATATGCAGACCAAACAATCCTGGATTGATTATGCACACAGCAGGAACGGATATGTTTTCCGTCATGTATGGGATCCTGCAAGCGATCCTTACCACTATGATGGTTATATAGCCACAGTGGGCAACAAGCTGCAGATAGACAATGAGAATGTGCCTTTCATATTACGTACAGGCAACCTTCTTAGCGACCTTATTCCTTCGATGATCGTATTTATTAATAAAGGTGAAAAGCTTACACAGAAACAGTTGTTCAATGCCATTATGACAAGAAGAGAAGTTGGCATTGCCAACGATGGTGTAGTTATAGGACCTGAAGAATTCAGGACAGCTATGCAAATGCTTTTTCTTGACAGACAATACCTGGAAAATTATTTCGGTGACCGCATTGATCTGAATGCCGAAATACATAATTACACCCTTAACTTCACTGTAACAAATACATACGACCAACCTGTTACCGGAACCTGTGATATTCAGCTTCCCGAAGGAATACTTACAGATGGCATTCCGGATGAGTCAGTTACAATTCCAGCCAGGGGAAGTAAAACCATCCGGATCAATATCAGGCCTGATGCAAAGGGAATGGATTATCCTAATCCCATTGTTGCCGGATTCACATGGGGTGAGAATAAAAAGTATACTATGTGTGTTATGGAAATGCCCCCGGCAATATCAGTACACAGGATTATTTACGGTCATACACCTGTGGTTTCATATCCTGTCAGCATCCATAATTTTACCAATGAAACAAAGTATCCCGTTACGGTAAAGGTTATAGACAATAAACGTCCTTCAAAACCTGTATTTACATCGACCCAATATTGTACAAACCCGATCGGAACCTCTGCAGATCTTATTTTTGATCTGAAAGTACCTGCCGGTAACTATGATGTGGAAGTAAGCGCACTCGGAGTAAAGACAACCAACCAGATGGGAGTGGGGAAAGCTTCAGGAAAGGTATATGCATATGAAATTGACCTTAATTCTGACGGAATAAATGAATTCAGGCTAGAGAATGACAGTGTGAGAGTAACACTTCTTACAACAGGTGCAAGAGTGATAGAATATATTGTCAAGAGCCGGAATGATAATGTGCTCTTTAAACTATGGCCTGAAAAATCAGGTGATGATAAACGCCCAAACCGCGACTGGGGATATTATCCATATGGAGGATTTGAAGATTTCCTCGGTCAGGCAAGCATGGAAACACATAAGGTTTATGATGCCCAGCTTATTAAAAACCAGGGAGATTATGTACAAGTTAAGATGAGCGCCGATTATTACGGAAACAAACTCGAAAAGATATTTACCCTGTACGGTAATTCCCCTCTGCTGGAAGTAAGATATGCTCTTAAATTTATAAATCCTGAAGCCAATGTAATAGGACCTCAGCCAATACTTGAACTGGGGGAATCTCACTGGACGGAAGATGTATTCATCACACCCACCATTGGCGGAAATGAGGAATTCAGAATGCGGCCTGAAAACCGTTATGGCAGGGCAATAATGATTGAAGAAGGATGGAATGCAGGTTATGATACCAAGGAAGATATTGCCTTTATAGGAGCATTTCCTGTTTCACAACCTCATTTTTTACATATGTGGATGAATCATCCTGCCAATAATGATGCTCATTATTATTATGTCGAATTCCAGCCATGGACACCTATTTACCAGAAAACAACGATGTATTTTACATATTATCTGTGGGGATCGGGAGGTAAATGGGAATCTGCTCTGAAAGAAATGAGAGACAGAAATTTGATTTCTGTACGTAAGAAGTAAGATTTAAATAATGAAGCCATTAAAGAAAACAACACGCATAATAATAATCGTTTGATTTACTATCCTTCCGATTAGTGCTATCGGGGTAAAGGTAAAAGAAGATCTGCCAGATCTCTGCTATAGTCATTGTTGTACAGCTGGCATCCTTGTCAGCACGTCTGTCAGCCATTGCCGGGATTGGGCATTATATGCCCTGCAACAACCGGCAGTGAGGCAGAATTTTACCGCCCGGTCGAACATCCGGATGCCGGTTGCAGCCTGAGTGTCATGAAAGAGGCTATTAACACTATGTTGCATTATTGTTGCATTATTGTTGCATTATTGTTACAAATAATGCTTATGTTTGTTAACCTTTGGTATGGAAGAGGGTAGTAGTAAATAAAAACATTATTGCAATTTTACAAAACAAGACAGGTTATCACTTAAGGTATTGGATAATACCACTTCTGATTCTTATTCCGCTTTTAGTAATGTATTTTTCCGGCGTGAAATGGGCACAGGAACTCGTATGCCCTTCAGTTAACTGGGAACTTGGCATAGTGGAAAATTTACAGATATTACTCCTGGGTATTATTCTGGTAATTTGCGTAATGGCCATATTCAGAAAGAAAAACAGGATCAAAAAAATCATTTTTTCCCTTTTGTCAATCTTTGCCCTGTTTGTTCTCCTGGAAGAGATTGATTACGGGGCACACTTCCTGAGATATTTTAAAGGGCATTCAGATACTTTTTTCGTAAACATGACAGGCAAAGCCAACGTACATAACCTGGGAAACAATGCCAAACTATTCAAACGGTCAATATATCCCTTGATGTTGGTTTTGTTCATAATTACGCCGCTGTATGTCCATAAATTTAAAAATCCGGTTTTTAAGTATGTGATCCCAAATAAATGGTTCGTGATTACTGCAATAATTACAATCTTTTCATACGTTGTGCCACGATTACTGGTAGATCTTAACATCCTGGAAGATGGTGGCTTTGGAGTCAATATTGGAGAGTTCTCTGAAATCATGGTATATTATATTTTTTTCCTTTATCTGCACGAAGTAATATTAGAGAAAGAGCTTCTGCTAAATTTCAGATGCGAATAATGACAAATTTCCAGGGCTATTCATACATATGGTCTTTTAACTGCAAAAAGGGATGTAAATATTTTGAGTAAATGAATTTGTAGCTGCCTTGTTAAACCAAAAAGTTTGTTTTTAATCTAACAAGCAGCGTTTCCCATGGATATACCCCGTGAACGCAACTCAACCTTTGAACCGGTAAATGTACCTAAGCTTGAATGCATGTCGGCACTTACGTACGCGGGAGTCTCTTTTACTGACACCTTTGCCATGGAAACTGCAACAGAAGAATCCTAAGGATACTCATCGTGGTTCTAAAGCAGTCCGGCAGATATAGCCTTCAGGAGTTTTTTCTAACATCACTACTCCTCCGAAAGGGATTTTTTTACCGAAAACGGTATCAGCCTCTTCCAGTCCCAGTCTTACCAGCATGGCCCTCATCAGTCCGGCATGCGTTACTGCAAGTATTCTTTTCCCCTTGCCGCTGATATCCTGAAGGAATGACCACGCGCGTTGTTGCAGGTCGATGAATGATTCGCCCCCCGGGCAGCGCATGGAAATATAGTCAGAGAACCATTTTTTGCCATCAGGCGAGCCGAAAATGTCATCCCATCTTACTCCCTCCCAGTGTCCGAAGTTCACTTCCAGGAGCCGGCTGTCAGGCAGTACGTTATTGCTGAAAAGCTCTGCAAGACGAAGGCACCTCTTCAGGGGACTGCTGTAAACAAGGTCGAATTCCATACCTTCCAGCTGAGAGACAACTGCCGGATACTCGGAACAGAAGGTGTCGGCCACGTCCGTATCAGTCTGCCCGTAACAGATACCTTCAGACATGGCTGTCCGTGTATGTCTTACAAGACAGAGGAATTCATCCATGATGCAGGCACTGCTGTTAATAGAAGATAAAAGATCAGTTCCGTAATCTGTTGTACGGCACCCAGAGTGTCTCCCGTGTAGCCTCCTATCCGGCGGTGAAGGTAGTGACGGAAAGCTGCAAGGAAGGCAAGAGAGAGAGCAGTATAAAGAATCACAAATCTGTAATTGAACAATATCATGGGGATAAAACCGGTAACTGATATGATTACAATGGATTTCCAGTCAATTCCATTTCTGGAGAAAAAGGCTTTTCCTTCATTCTTACGCGCATATACAGAGGTTTTGACCAGCAGTGAGGGGAAGACCCTGCTCACGCAATAGGCCGCGATTATAATTGCCGGAAGCTTTTCCACGGGCAGACTTATCAATGCAAATATTTTCAGGGCAAAAAGCAGAATGAGGGCAATAGTTCCGAATGTCCCTATACGGCTGTCTTTCATTATCTCCAGTATCCTTTCCCTGGACCAGCCCCCGCCAAACCCGTCAACAAAGTCAGCGAGTCCGTCCTCGTGAAAAGCTCCTGTCACCAGAACAGAAACAGTCAGGGCAATTGTCACTGCCACGGGTGCCGGCATCACGAGTAAAGCCAGCCACAGGACACCTGCCGTAATTGCGGCAACGATAAGCCCGGTAAGCGGGTAGTATCGAAGCGTCTTGCTCATGATTGCTTCAGAGTATTCCGTGAAACGGGGACAGGGAATACGCGTGAAGAACATCAGCGCGTTGAGAAACAGGTTAAACTCTTTTTTTATTGCTTTTCTCATTGCTGTTAATGTCTGACAGCTTCAGAGATTGAAGCACTTCCAAAACTTGCCATCTCATTCATAAACAAAACAGCCGATTGCAACAGCGGGTAGGCTATTGCAGCACCGGTACCTTCTCCAAGCCTAAGGTTGAGCCTGAGAAGGGGCTCTCCCTTAAGAAACCCGATCATCGCCTTGTGGCCTGTTTCATCCGAGAGATGGCTGAAGATGATATTATCCATGATGTCAGGCTGCATTGCATGAGCTGCCAGGAAGGCAGAGGTGACTATGTAGCCGTCAGCAATTGTCAGCATATTTTGTTTTTTTGCTTCAAGTACCGCACCGCAAATCATTGCAATCTCGAACCCGCCGAATGTTGCAAGTATCTCCTCCGGAGAACCGGGAGAATATTTGCTGTTTACAATTTTAAGTATCCGTTTTTTGTGTCTTAATCCTTCATCACTCATTCCTGCTCCCCGTCCTATGCAGCGTGACAGCTGGTAACCTGTGTAGCGGTGATGAAGGAGAGATGCTGATGAGCTGTTTCCTATCCCCATCTCTCCGAAGCCTATGATATTGCAACCGCCGGATGCTTCTCTTCTGACCATCTCCCGGCCTGATTTCATAGCTTTCCTGCATTCTTCAATACTCATTGCCGGTTCATTGAGCATGTTTTTTGTACCCCCGGCTATTCTGGCATCAATCAGGCCTGGCAAACCTGCAGAAAGGCCTGCGACACCGGCATCAACCACTCTCAGGGCTATGCCGTGCTGTCTGGTAAAGACATTGATCGCCGCTCCGCCGTTGAGAATATTGATCACCATCTGTTTAGTGACTTCCCCGGGATAAGCACTCACTCCGGCTTCTGATATCCCGTGATCGGCGGCAAATACAATTATTGCAGGCTTGCGGAGTTCCGGTGTCAGGGTCCCCTGCACCAGTCCAATCCTGAGAGCAACTTTTTCCAGTTTGCCAAGAGATCCCAGTGGCTTGGTACGCGAGTCTATTTTTCTGATCAGTTCCTTTTCGAGACTCATAGTTTCCATTTATAATCAATCTATTTTATTAATCGGGCGGAACCTCATGTGATTGAATAATTCTTACTTTATTTTAAGCGGTATTCCTGATACCATCAGGTACACTACCGGGGCTTTTTGTGCAATATACTGATTCATCCAACCCTGCAAATCAGTAAAGTGCCTTGCCGCTTCGCTTTGCGCGTGTACTCCCATCCCAATCTCATTGGTCACCACTATTAGCCTGAAATCACGCGCGATGAACCTGTTCCACTCTTCCTTTGCCCAGTCAAGTGATGTTTCAGCGTCATACCCGTGATCGGAATAGATATTTGTCAGCCATAGAGTAATGCAATCAAGAACAACCGTTTCGCCGGTGAGATCAGGTTTGCTGATATGTTTTTCCTCTTCCACCGTTCGCCAGACCTCACCTCTGTCGCTCCTGTGCCTCGCGATCCGCTTTTCAAAATCCTGATCCCATTGCCTGGCAGTTGCCAGATAAACAGGTTCAGAAGAAAAATTCTTGGCCAGTTGCTGGGCAAAACTGCTTTTACCTGACCGTTGCCCGCCTGTAATCACTATTATTTCAGTTGCCATGGTATGATAATCTTACAGTGCCAGGCTTTGAATCATTGATTGTCTGTTGTTCCGGCCCGTTCCCGGGGTTCCTGAGGATAACAGGCCTGCCCGTGACCGGATGAGGAGTGATAAGCACATCAGCTCCAAACGCATTCAGGATATTCCGGGAAGATAATACTTCTTCCGGCGTGCCGTCAGCACATATTTTACCATCTTTCATCATCACAAGATAGTCACAATACTCTCCTGCAAGATTCAGATCGTGAATAATCATCAATACCGTTAAATCTTCCTCCCTGTTCAGACGGTAAAGCATGTCCATGATCATAGCCTGGTAATGAATATCCAGGTGCGCGGTAGGTTCATCAAGCAGCAGGAGGGAGGGCTCCTGTGTCAGGGCTGATGCAATGGCTGAAAGCTGAAGCTCACCGCCGCTGATAGCTGTTAAAGGCTTATCACTGAGTTTGGTGAGGCCTGTGAGGTCAATATATTTTTCAGCTATTTCATTATCTGTTTTATTATACGAAAAGTTGAACCTGCTGAGCCAGGGAACCCTTCCCATAAGTACATGCTCCCTGACAGTGATCGGCCCTTTCTCAACAAATTGCGGCACTGTGGAAATTCTCCTGGCCCTCTCTTTCAGTGTCAGGCCCGACAGAGAAGTTCCGGCGAGTTTCACTGACCCGGCGTTAAGCTTTATATCACCGGTTATGCTTTTGAAAAGAGTACTCTTGCCTGAGCCATTGCGGCCGATGATTCCTGCAAAAGCCCCTTTCTGCAGAGTCAGGTTAAGTGAGTTTAACATGAAACCTCCGGGGTAGCCGCAGGTGACGTTCTTTATTTCCAGGAAATTGTCTCTCATAGTAATCCGGCTTTTACCCTCCGGCTGCTGAGGATGATTATAAAGGTAATGCCCCCGAAAATGCCGGTTATAACACCTATCGGGAGTTCGTTGGGAGAGATGACTATCCTTGCCAGGATGTCACACCAGATAAGAAATATGGCTCCGTTAAGGAATGAATAGGGAAGCAGTACACGGTAATCAGTACCAATAAAAAGCCTTGAAAAATGCGGCATAATAAGCCCTACAAATCCAATTATGCCGGCTACTGCAATGCAACTGCCGGTCATCAGGGAGGTGATAATGAAAAGAATCCTTATGATGACGGTTGTATTGATTCCCAGATGCCTGGCCTTAGTCTCTCCCAGTCGCATTGCATTCAACGGAACAGCAAAGAGAACAGTGCCCCCAAGCATCACGACAGAAATCCCTAATAGGGTGAAAACAACGGTGTTGTCTGTTTCGTTAAGTGACCCCATGGTCCAGAATATTATACCGTGAAGCTGTTCAACGTTGGTAAGAGACATGAGCAGCATCACTACCGAGGAGGAAATGAAGCTGATCATTACCCCGATGAGGAGCATTTTTCCGGTACTCATTCTGTTATTCCTGATGCTCAGGGTGTAAACAAGAAAAATTGTTACCAGTGCACCGGCAAAGCCGAAAAATGAAAGCGGGATACCTTTCATGGCAAGACCGGTTACGATGGCAAGTGTTACACCAACAGCTGCTCCCCCGGAAATCCCGAGTGTGTAAGGCTCTACCAGCGGGTTGCGGTAAATACCCTGCAGAATGACTCCGCAGAGGCTGAGACTGCCCCCGATGGCTATGGCAAGCATTGTCCGCGGGATACGTATATGCGTCAGGATCCCATGTTCCATTGATGAAGGATCAGACAGGATTGACGGCACATCTGCCAGAGAGAAAGACACTTCACCAATGACAAGGGAGAAGAGTGAAGACAATACAAGCAATAGTGCTGATATTGACAGCATTAGAGTATACTTCATCCTTTTTCTTTTCCTGCTCATATCTAACCTGTCTGGGAGCCCTGTCATTGGTCAGACAAGGGTTGTCCATCCAACTCTTTTCCCATGTAACCTGCCATTAGTCTCAGGGTTTTGATAAAATTTTCCGGTGTGGGTTCACAGGCAATTCTTGAATCTAATATATGAATATTGTTTTGTCTGACTGCATTCATCTGTGAAAAACGCGACCATTGTTCTTTTTCATGGTCTCCGGCAACGCCCATGCTTACAATAAAAATGTAATCCGGATTCTTTGCCACAACAAATTCGCGGCCGACAATACCATTCGAAAGGTCTGCAGCTATATTTTCCGCTCCGCAAAACTTAATATAATCGTCCATGTAAGTTCCGGGCAATACTGTGAAGATGGGAGAGCTCCCTATCTGCATGAAAACACCGGGTTTGGGGCTTTTCTGTTCCCACTCACCGGAAAGAAGAAGAACTTCGTTCTTAATATTCCCGGCTATCCGTTCAGCCTCTTTCTCTTTGCCTGTCAACTGCCCCAGCCTGATAAACTGTAAACAGAGTTCATCAAAAGATTCCGGCGAACGGAAAATCATAACCCTCAGTCCGAACTTCTCAAGTGTTTTCACATCCTTTTCGGAGATGAATTCCGAAAGGATTACCAAATCGGGTTTCAGGCTTACAATTTTTTCTATATCAGGCCCTACTACCGATCCTGCTACAATGACACTGTCTTTTTCTTCAACAACGCAGTAGCTTGAGCAGCCTGCGAGCTTGTCTTCCGCCTCAAGCTGATACATACTTCTGGTGATTGATGGTGTCAATGAAACAATTCTTGAGAAAGTAACAGCATCCTTATCATTGGGAGCCGATCCCGGGGAAGCCCCGCACCCTGAAAACCAGGCAACTGAAATTGCCATGACAAGGAACAGCCATGCTTTCTGCAGAAATCTTGCGTTTATATTCATGCCTGTGTATTGTTTTAATTATAGTATCCCTGAATTAACATCATGTCTGTAGTGATTAGTATGTGAAGCGTTTACAACAACATCGGGTATCTGCTTCAGGGTATCTGTAATTGATTGGGCGTTTGTGATTTCCGGAAAGGATAAAACTGTGAGCAGATCCAGTCTGGTTCCGGTTCGCATCAATTGTTTTGTGAGCTTCTGCACGGTTACAATTCTTAGAACAGTCACATATATCATGGTCTTTTAAATCCATGATGTCAATTCAAATACTCGTAACCTTTAGAGAGACAAGGGTAGAAACAGTTTCTGCTCTTTGCCTTTCACCCGAAAGCTACGAGGTCAATTTACAGGCAGGTCTTCTGGCTCATCCAGTTCCGGCTGCCTTCCCATTTCACATTTCGTGTAACAGTGGCGGGGGGTGCCGGAACAATTACCGGATTTACAGCTGCGGGTACAGCTCCCGGTTTCCTGTCAACCGTTCGGTTTACGGGTCACGGGATTCCCTATTCACTCAGACCGGAATGGTTAAGGTCTGAGCACCTGAAATCGTCAGGCAAATATACATTATTATTAATTATCACCCCCATTTTTTATCAGAAGGACATATTAAGTCTGGCAGGGGTGATTTGCTAAGTTGCTGTAGTTGCAACAATTAAAGGGGTTATAAAAAAAGACCCTAAATCATTAATTTAGAGTCTTTCGTGGAGCTGGCGGGAGTCGAACCCGCGTCCAAACACGATGACCATATGCTTTCTACATGCTTAGTCCTGCTTGTTTTTCGTGACCTGCCAGCTGCAGAACAACCTAACCGGCCCTTAGTTCCTGTTGGCTTCACCGTCGGAGCGGAACAATCTTGCGGCTAGCCCCGGATTGCGTGCGCCTCCTTGTCGGGTTGGATCAGGGCAGAACCGCCCGGGAGACGTCTCGTCCCGGCACCTGTGCCGGGAATGATGCCTTGCGGCACTTAGCTTAAGCTACTGTTATTCGTTTAAGCAGCGAGAGCGTAATTTGATTCGCCTTTTATTGTTTTGCAACACCGTTTTAAGTGATGTGTCACCGTACACTGCATGCTTACATACCACCATTCATGCTGTCAAAACCAGGTCAGCCCCTGATTATCACGGTACAAATATACAAATAATGTCTTTAACAGTCCCGGCTTAAAACAAAAATCAGTCCATTTCCGTTATATTATGAAAATAAACATATTTTTAAGATTATGCCGCGGAGATTGAAAGTTCTTGTCACAGGCATGGGATGGGTTGCTAACGGAGACTTGGAGAAATTAAGCGTATGCAATTTCGTTAAGGTTGATCCAGTGGATTTTCTGTCAGGGGAGTTTGATGTGTCTGTGCTGTGCGAGATTGGACGGCAGCATTATGTAAAATATAAGAATAATCTTCCATACGGTTTTGCAGGGTTTGTTAATAATCCCTCTGAATACGAATTACCGGAAAGGAAAGCAGGATGAGCAGCAGGGCAACTATTGCAAGGAAAGGGAAGCTGACATCACATTATTCTTATTTTGAAGATTATATTACAGAAAATAGTTTGTTCGTTATACACTGATTTTTTTATTTTTACTGATAATAGATCTGAGTGATGAAAATTACTTTTCTTGGACCTGCTTATCCCTACCGGGGAGGAATAGCATCATTCAATGAAAGGCTGGCAAAGCAGTTTTCCTCGGAATTCAAGGATGTTGACATCCGCACATTCCGGCTGCAATACCCAGGAATTCTGTTCCCGGGGAAAACACAGTTTTCAGATGGGAAGCGACCTTCAGGTATAAGAATAACACGAGAACTCAATTCGATAAATCCCCTCAACTGGATCAGAACAGGCTTCAGAATCAATAAGGAAAGGCCTGACATATTGCTTGTCAGATACTGGATCCCTTTCCTGGCGCCCTGTCTTGGCACTATATCAAAGATTGCAAGGTTTAACAAATATACTATGGTAATAGCTCTTACCGACAATATCATACCTCACGAAAAAAGGATTTTAGACAGACGGCTGACGAAGTATTTCTTGAAAAACATCGATGGAGCAGTTGTTATGTCAGATACAGTCAGGAAGGAGCTTGAGAGTTTCAGAAATGATATCCCTGTGAGGCTGACCCCTCATCCTTTGTTCGACAATTATGGCAGAGCCATGGATCGCACCGAGGCGCTCAAAGCCCTCAATCTTGACCCGAATTACAGGTACATGCTCTTCTTTGGGTTGATACGGCACTATAAAGGTCTTGATCTGCTTCTAAAGGCTTTTGCCGACAAGAGGCTCAGAAACAAGGGACTGCGACTTATTATTGCCGGAGAATTTTATGAAAATGCTGATCCTTATAAGGAGATTATCAGGGAAAATGATCTTGAGGATGAGGTCATACTTTTTGATTATTTTATAAAGGATAATGAAGTTGGATTATTCTTCAGTGCAGCCGATCTTGTGGTACAACCATACAGGTCAGCATCGCAGAGCGGCATAACCCAGATTGCATACCAGTTTAACCGCCCGATGCTTGTTACCAATGTCGGCGGGCTTAAGGAGATAGTAAGTCACATGAAATGCGGGTATGTTGTAAAACCTGATCCGGCGGATATAAGTGATGCTATTGTTGACTTTTATGATAATAACAGACGGCAGACGTTCTCCTATAATGTAAAACGTGCAAAGGACAGGTTTTCCTGGGGCAAAATGACCGATAAAATTATAGAGGTCTTTTATAATTGCCTGTTGCAGCAACTTATCAAAGCCATGTAAAGAGGCATTTTCCCGTGGTTTTCAGTCTTTGTTAACCTGCTCCCTGATCAGGTAGGTATTCCTTTCGGGGGAATTTCTGTTGATGAGTTCTCCCAGAAAGCCTGCAATGAACAGAAGCGACCCGATAATCATAACGGTAAGAGCTATGTAAAAATATGGACTGTCGGTTACCAGAGGGGCCCGCAGGTGGTTCTTTAAGAACACCAGCTTTTTTATCCCGAGGTACAGGGCCATGAAGAATCCGGCAATGAACATCAGGGTGCCTATTGAACCGAAAAAATGCATGGGGCTTTTGCCGAAACGATTAATGAAACCTATTGTCATCAGGTCGAGATACCCTTTCATAAACCTGTCAAAGCCATATTTTGAAGAACCGTATTTTCTTGGTCTGTGTTCAACTATTTTCTCTCCGATCTTTTCAAAACCGGCTTTTCTTGCAAGCATGGGGATATACCGGTGCATCTCGCCATAGATCTCAATGCTCTTGACCACTTCATTCCTGTATGCTTTCAGTCCGCAGTTAAAGTCATGGAGTTTAATGCCCGAAGTTATCCTGGCAGTGCCATTGTATATTCTGCTTGTAAGCCGTTTAACCAAAGGGTCGAACCTTTTTTTCTTCCAGCCTGATACCAGGTCATATCCTTCCTCTTTTATCATTCTGAAAAGAGCGGGTATCTCGTTGGGGCTGTCCTGAAGATCCGAGTCCATTGTTATGACTACATCCCCTGAAGCTTCTGTGAAACCTGTATGAAGAGCTGCTGCCTTGCCGTAGTTCCTGCGGAACCGGAATCCTTTAATTGACTTTTTCGAAGCTGCCAGTTCTTTAATTCTTTCCCAGGAATTATCACTGCTTCCGTCATCAATAAAAATGATCTCAAAAGAAAGCTTTTCCCTGTTACATACTTTTTCAATCCATCCGGAGAGTTCCTCCAGTGACTCTTCTTCGTTGAAAACAGGTATTATTATGGATAGGTCCATTTCTTTATTTTTAGTTTTCCACCTCAGCATCGATGAGAGGATTTCCTTCCTTCCTGACAAAAATAGCTGCAAGCAGCGACATTATCACTCCCGTGAATATGTTTCCGAGAATACTGAATGGAGCCATGATCTCAGGAACCATCATCTTCCTCTGAACACTCATTCCTGCATCAATAGCTTCCTGTGGCACTCCTTTCTGAAGTAAAATCTCCTCTGTCATTGCAAGCTGTTTTGCGGTGAGATCAGGATCGATGAATTTGAACAGGATGTAGGTGAATATAGCGGAAATTACAGCGTAGTAAATAAATATTACCACACCGGCGCCTACTGCCTGTCCGTATGTTATGTACCCGTGGAGATAGTTGTCCCGGTATGATTTTACAAGATAATAAAGCACTAATATTAATACTACCATGAATATGTATCCCTGTGTTTTATTAAGGTAAAGATCAAAGAAATACATGACAAGCGAATATACTATGCCAACCAGGGCAAGTATTAGGCCATTGTTTAGGTTGGCTTTCCAGACTGATACTTTTTTTCCCATGACAATATATTTTTGGTTCCTTGTTTGTGGTTCCTTGTTTCGGGTTTGCCTTCGGTGAGTCCAGCTTCGCCCCGATTCAGGTTTCAGGTTGATAAACCAGGTGCCCGGTGTCTTTTCCCTGTTCTGCTATGACAAATATAGTTGAAAAAGAGGTTATGAAACCTTCATTTAGAATTTTACTTATTAAGAAAATGAAAATAGTGAAGGCTCCATACGAACCACTTAAAATACAATTATATAATATTATTATTGTCGTATGAAATACAGAGTTGTCAGGTTTTATTATTTTGCAGCATTAGTGAATTTTCTTATTTTTGCGCAGGGTAAGTCTTATACGACCAGCTCCTGCTGAACTCCCCCAGGATCGGAAGGTAGCAAGGGTAGGCGGTTGTAGCGGTGCGATATAAGTAGCTTACCCTCTTTTATTTCCGCCATTAACGGCAGGACTTGACGATACCAGGTTATATAAATAAGAAGCTGCATTCGTTATACGCCCTCAAAAGGACTGGTTGGTTAAAGGATATCATTAATGAAAAAGCGTATAAAGGAGTTATCATACTTTAGAGGGTATGTTATGTAATGCATACATCCTGTTGGTACTTTTCGCTATATTTGCTGAAAAACAGCCATGCTTCTGAAAATATACCCCGAGAATCCAAACCGGAACCATATCCGCAAGGTGGTGGATGTCCTTGAAGAAGGAGGGATAATCATATACCCGACTGATACCGTTTATGCAATGGGTTGCGACATCAGGGCTACAAAATCAATCGAGAAGATTGCCAGGCTAAAAGGCCTCAATCCTACGAATCCCGATCTTTCCATTATATTCCTCAACATGAGCCATCTTGCTGAATATACTATCATACGGGATAACAATGTCTTTAAGCTGCTTAAGAGGAATCTTCCGGGGCCTTTCACTTTTATTGTCAGGGCAAATAACCAGATCCCAAAAATATTCAAGAATAAAAAGAAAACAGTAGGGATAAGGATACCCGATAATAACATTGTCATGGAGCTGGTACGGGAACTGGGGAGGCCAATCATCACAACATCAATTCATGATCAGGATGATGTGATTGAATATACCACCGACCCCGAGTTGATCTATGAAAAGTACCGCGAATTTGCAGATGTTGTCATTGACGGAGGGTATGGAAAGAATGAAGCTTCGACTGTGGTTGACTGTACCTCAGGCGAAATAGAGATCGTAAGGCAGGGATTGGGGATCCTTGAATATTAGGCAGTTTGCCAGGGTTTTCCTGAATCAGTTTTTATAGAAAGATCCGGAAAGCAGTATTACCACTCCCATAAGTTCAAGCCTTCCAAGCAGCATTAATAACGAAAGAAACCATTTTCCCGCGACCGGCATGGTCGAAAAATCGCTGAAAGGGCCGAACGATCCGATCCCGGGTCCGATATTTCCCACAATTGATGCAGAAGTGCTGATTGAAGTTATCAGATTATAATCCATAAAAGAGATAACTATCGCACCTGAACAGACGGTTATAAGATACAATGCGAATAATATCATCAGGTTTAGCAATATCCCTCCTGGTATTGTTTTTTTGTCGACATGCACCGGCAAAACAGCCTCAGGATGCAAAAGATGCTTGATCTCCTTCCTGTTGGTCCGGGCGATGATCAGAAGCCTTATCATCTTTATTCCCCCGCTGGCCGACCCTGCCATGGCACCGCTAAACATAAGCAGAAAGATGATAAACAGGGCAGAAGTATGCCAGAGAGTGTAATCTTCAAAATAAAATCCCGTGGTGGTGATTATTGAAACAACATGAAAGAACCCCGAAAGCAGCGATCTGCCTGCAGTATTGCCTGTCTCTGTGAAAAGCAGTACAGCAACTATGATTGAAAATCCCACGGTGAGGATGGAGTATAAAGCAAACTCGTTAATTCCGGTCATTTTCTTACGGTCGCCCTTGAAATAAAAGTAAACAAGCGCCAGGTTTGTTCCTGCAAAGAACATAAAGACAGTAATAACTATTCTTATGTATGGGGATTCAAATGCAGCTATTCCGTTGCTGTGGGTTGAAAATCCCCCGGCTGATATTGTCGTAAAAGCATGGCAAACGGCATCAAACAATGGTATTTTACCAATGATCAGCATCACAACTTCCGCCAGGGTGAATCCGGCGTAAAGAAGGACAAGGATCTTTGCGGCCTTTAATATCCGTGGATGTGTTTTGTCGGTTATTTGTCCCGAGAATTCAGATGTGGGGAGCTGAATGTTGAGTGTTTTTGTAACGGGCAGGATATACATTGAAAGGGTTATGGTGAGCATACCCCCAAGCCATTGTGTCAGGCTTCGCCAGAAGAGTATGCCATGGGGCAGAACCCCCGGATCCTTATATAATGTTGCATTGGTTGTTGTGAATCCCGACATTGATTCGAAGAATGCGTCGGTGAAGCTGTGGGAAGCGCCGCTGAAGAGAAAGGGCAGAGTGCTGAAGGTGCATAATAATATCCATGTGCCTGTAATGATTATATATCCTTCCCTCGATCCGTAGGTTTTCTCTGTATCGCGAAGAGGTGTAAAAACCAATATTCCTGTAACAATGGTAATTATAGCTGAATACAGGAATGAATATGCCTCACCTTCCCTGAAAATATAGGAAACCAACCCGGCTACGGCCATGAAGAGGCCCTCCAGAATTAGCACCTGGCTTAATGCCCTCGCAACGATCCTGAAGTTGATCATCCGGATCAGGTAAAGAATTTCGACACTTTATCGTATGCCGACGGCAGGGTGAAAACCACAACCTTGTCGTTGGCCTTAATCATTGTATTACCGGTTGCGATGTAAGGTATACCGTCGCGCATTCCTCCTCCCACAATGGCATCATTCGGGAATTCAATCCCTCTTAGAGTTCCTCTGGTGATTTTTGAACCTTCCGGTACGTTGAACTCAATCACTTCGGCTTCGGTGCCTGTCATGTACTTCACCTGGGTTACATTGGGATTGGTGGTATGGCGGAAAATCCTGCTTGCAGCAGAGATCTTTTTGTTGATAATGGTATCGATGCCAATGTTTTCGGCAAGATTGATGTATTCCATGTTCTCAACCTCTGCTATGGTCTTTTTGACACCAAGTTTTTTTGCAAGCAGGCAAGACAGGATGTTTGTTTCGGAATTGCCTGTGACTGCAACGCAGGCATCCATCTTTGATATTCCTTCCTGTTCCAGGAGTTCAACATTCCTGCAGTCGCCATTTATGACAAGCGTGTTTTCAAGCAATTCAGAGAGCGTTTCACACTTTTCAGGATCTGAGTCTATTATCTTGACCTGGCATTTTTTCTGCATATAATGTGCTACGTGTTTTCCTATCCTGCTCCCGCCAAGGATCATGATACTTTTGGCTTCAAAGTTTTCCTTCCCCGTAGAGATCATCATCTCATCAATTCCGTCGCTTGTTGAAACGATAAATAAGAGATCCCCGGGTAGAAAACGCTCTTGTCCGCGCGGGATAATGGTTTTTTCATTTCTTTTTATGGCAACAGCTCTGAATTTGTCGGTGTTGTGGCTTAATGATATCTCTATCAGGCTTTTGTTAATGATTGGGGCGTGTTCATCGAGCCTGTTTACGTACATTGCCAGCTTCCCTCCGCAGAATTCCATATACTCGGTGGTGCCGGTCTCATGAAGGAGTCCCAGGACATCGCGGGCAGCAATCAGCTCGGGATAGATCAGCGAGTCTATTCCAATTGATTTGAAGAATTCAAGCAATGAATGCTCAAGAAATCCCAGATTGTCGATGCGTGCAATAGTCTTTACAGCCCCAAAGCTTTTGGCCAGTATTGAAGCTGTTATATTGGTGTCTTCATAATGAGTTACGGCAATGAACAGGTCGGTTCTTTTCTGAAGTATATCACGCAGTATATTTATGGATGTCGCTGATCCGTGGTAAGTAAGAACGTCGAGTGATGAATCGATTGGCTTGAGCCTGTTCTCTTCACTGTCGATGAGTATTATCTCATGGTTTTCATTTGATAACAGCTTGGCCAGGTAGGTTCCAACTTCCCCGGCTCCGGCAATTATTATTCTCATGATAACAGAAAATGAAAGTCATCGCAAAATAAGCTATAAATAGGATAACACTCAAGATTTAAGTGATTTTTATTTCTATTGCTGGAACCTTGAACCTGGAACCTATATCAAGTGTCATTTCAACCTGTATCTGAAAGCTCCCGACCTGCCTACATAGTGGATGGTGTCGATTTTATTGGCTGCTTCATGGATTGAAACGCTGAAGCCCGGTGGAACCTGTGAAGTTAAGATCAGTGCTTTCAGGGGTTGCACCGGACAGAGATCCTTCACTAAATTGTGATAAGACCCGGTATACACTACAAGATCGGAATTGGCTTCCTGGAAGATATTATTATTCAGTTTATTGCATATAAGTATCTTTTCTTCTCCAACCTTCAGGTATATAATATTCCTCAGGATCATATTGACCTTCATTTTAAGATTCCGTGTCGCACAATGCCTTATAACCTCTTGTTCTGCCGCATTTGAATCGGAATACAGATTGAGGGTTTTGCCGGTTCTTAATGCAAATGCCGCTGAACCTGTTCTGTTAAAGACCAGAAGCTCGGCTGATCTTTTATTTGAAATATCCCTGACAGCGCCAACCAGCATAAAAATAAGGAGAGCTGCCAGGGGATATTGAATTCGCAGTGATTTCCTGTCGATGAACCAGTATAAGAAGAGAAAGAGAGTGACAAAAAGCAAAAAGGATCCCAGGGGAGGCATTCCTATATTTTCAATGCTGGAAAAGGGGAGGGAAGCCGCTTTTTTAGTAAGGGTTTCCGTTGCACTTGTCAGAAACCCCAGGAGTGAAGCCAGAGGTTTGGAAATGAACTTAAGCGGATATGTCAGTGGCACCAGGCATCCGATGATGACGACCAGCGAGGATAGCGGCACTATAACGATGTTTGTGAGGATAAAATAAACAGGGAACCTGTTGAAAAGGGATATAGTCAGCGCAAGGGTGCCGGTCTGCGCCACGATGGTTACAACGGCCGACTGCCATATTTTATCTGCCAGCCGGTTGTTTATATTTATTTTAAGGTATAATCCGCGGTAGAAGCAGATTATAAACAGTACGGCGGAGTAGGAGAGGAGGAATCCCGCATCAAAAATCACCGACGGTCTGTTGAGCATAAGGAAAAAAGCTGAAGCAAGAACGGAATTTATGTTGTTGACCGGACGATTCAGCAATTTGCCTGTCTGAAGAAATGAAAACATGATACTTGCACGCAGGACAGAAGGTGTCATTCCGGTAACGAAAGCAAAGGCCCATAAAAAAAGGATAGTTATAATTATCCTGATGATATTGAACTTCCTGCGAAGGAAAAAAAGGATATTGAAAACAAAGAGGCTGAGTATCATTGCATGTAATCCCGATACTGCCATGATATGCATCACACCGGCTTTAATAAAGCTCTGTTTCTGATCAGGATCGAGCATGTTTTTTTGCCCGAGAGTAAGAGCAGCTACTAATGCGAGGCGTTCTCCGGTAATGCCCCGGTCGGAGTACATCCGTATGATATTCTCCCTTATTATCAATGCCCTGTACCTGATTTTCCTGTGTTCCGGACTATTGTGAGCGAGGATGTCACTGCTGCTTATGAATGAAAAGTATTTAATTCCATGGTTCTCCATGTAGAACCTGTAATCAAATTCGTCAGGATTACCGCGGTTTATTATTTCTGAAGGTATGCAGTTTATTATCATCCGGTCGCCGGGTAAAACATGACCGGGGAATCCGTCTTTCCTGCAGTATAGAAGCAGTGAGCCATTCAGAGGGGTCTGAACACCATTTTCAATCAGACATTCAATTTTTGCAGTGAGTTTGAAGGTCTTTTCTTTCTCTTCAGGAAAGTCGCTAAGTGTGCAAAGGTATTTGTTTTCAACGGGTTCGAGGGTGGATAACATGGTCTTTTCAATCCTGTAAAGCATCAATCCCGACAGGAAAAGGGTGAAAGATAATGTGGTACCAAAAAGAAAGTTCGGTTTGTGGCTGCTCAGGAAAAGGCTTGCAGTGAATCCGGCGATTATAATTAATCCTGAGGAGAAAAGAAATATCCTGCCGGGGTGGAGGAATAACCCCGATAATATTCCGGCACAAAACGGAACCATTATCCTCAGGAAAGGAATTTCCTTATTCAGCACATCATGCAGCAATGAGACCCTATAAATTTAGGGAAAAAAGGGGTTATATGGAAGTTTATTTTACCTTATTTTCTGACCAGGCAGGATAGTCATATAATCAACTTCAAATTTCCCTTTGCTGATGGCATTTAGTTTGCCTTTAATCAGGCGTCTTCTGAGGGGGCTGACCTTATCGGTAAAAAGAATTCCGTCGAGGTGATCGTATTCGTGTTGAATCACTCTTGCTTTAAATCCTTCATAAACCTCATCGTGGAACTCCCAGTTTTCATCATAGTAAGAGATCCTTATCCGGCCTTCGCGGCTGACCTCTTCCCTTAGATTAGGTATACTGAGACAGCCTTCTCCCATCAGTTGGAGGTCTCCTGACCTTTCGGTAATCCGGGCATTGATAAAAATCTTTTTGAAGTTGGCAAATTCCGGTTCTTCTTCTGCGACAGGTTCTCCGTCGATGACAAAAACCCTCAGGGATTTTCCTATCTGCGGAGCGGCAAGTCCGAGTCCTTCCGACCTGTACATAGTCTCGAAGAGATCATTGATTAACTGTTTCAGCCCGGGATTGTCTTTTTCCACATCTTCCGCGACCTTTCTCAGTACCGGGTGGCCGTATATTACGATTGGATAAACCATTGTTTATGTTAAAAGTAATTATTTTAGAATTTAATGACACCAGACACTGGCTGTTGGTTAGAGCAAGCCGGTTTTTCCTAATGTTCAGTGCCAGGCGCTTTGCGCCTTTTATCAATGAACGACTGAAGTATTATTGCTGCGCTTATCTTATCGACCATGCTTTTGTCTCTTCTGTCTTTCTTAGTCACGCCTCCTTCTATCATAGATCTGAAGGCCATCTCCGATGTGAATCTCTCATCCACGCGGTGGACGGGTATTCCCGGGTATGTTCTTTCAAGTTTTTTGATAAAAGGATCAATATACTTAACGCTTTCACTAGGCTCATTGTTCATCCTTACCGGGTAACCGACAACGAAAGCATCCACCTTTTCAATACTCATATACCTTTTAAGGAATTCCCCGAACTGATTGGTGTTCACTGTTTCAAGGGGTGAAGCGAATATCATAAGAGGATCCGTTACTGCCACCCCAATCCGCTTTGTTCCGTAGTCGATGCCCAGTATTCTTCCCATAATTGTTTTCAGAAGCAAAAGTATTAAAAATATAGGATGGAGCAAGATTTTAATTGTTATGTTAAATGATGGAATCGTTGTCTTTACAGGCGATTTTTGCCTGCATCATGCTTTGAATTAAGCAGGTAATACAACTAACCGCAGGGAGCAGACAGCCAGGCAAAGAAAAAAGCCACCCTTACGGATGGCTTTGTAACCTTATATGGCCAGTGGCTTACTTAGTATCAGAATTATCATAATCCATCGCCGCCATTCTCTGATACGACTTATATCTCCACTTCGCATTTTCCTCGGCTTTTTTGAAGAGAATCTCAGCCTGATCAGGGAATGACTTGATAAGGGATGTATAGCGTACCTCCGATCTTAGGAAATCCTGGAACCTGCTCCAGTCTGGCTCTTTTGAGTCGAGAATGAACGGATTCTTGCCTTCCTGTTCCAGCAACGGATTGTATCTGTAAAGATGCCAGTAGCCCGATTCAACTGCAAACTTCTGCTGAGCCTGGGTTCTTCCCATTCCTTCCCGCAATCCGTGATTGATACATGGTGCATAAGCTATGATGAGCGATGGTCCGGGATATGCTTCTGCTTCCTTCAGCGTTCTCAGGAACTGTGCATTGCTGGCACCCATGGCAACCTGTGCTACATAGACGTATCCGTAGGTCATTGCCATTTGTCCCAGATCCTTCTTGCGTATCTTTTTTCCTGATGCCGCAAATTTTGCCACTGCTCCGGCTGGGGTCGATTTGGATGCCTGTCCGCCGGTATTTGAATAAACTTCGGTATCAAGAACAATCACATTAATATCCTCGCCCGATGCAAGTACGTGATCAAGGCCTCCGTATCCGATATCATAAGCCCATCCGTCACCTCCGATCACCCAGTGGGATTTCTTCACCAGATACTGTTTAAGACTGAGTATCTCTTTGGAAACATCCGATTTATCCTTCTCGCAGGCTTCAATAACCTTTGCAGAGGCTATTCTCGATGGTTCTGCATTATCTTTTTCCCTAAGCCATTCCTCAAAAGCTTCTTTTGTCTGAGGATTGATATCGTTGGCCAGAGCCGTTGTCATCAGCCGGGCAATACGGTTCCGCATCTGATTTGATCCAAGCATGAGTCCGAATCCAAACTCAGCATTATCCTCAAACAGTGAATTTGCCCATGTAGGGCCATGACCCTTCTTGTTGTGGGTGTATGGTGTTGAAGGCGCTGAGCCGCCATAGATTGAAGAGCATCCGGTTGCGTTGGAAGCTATCATGCGGTCGCCAAAAAGCTGAGTTATTGCTTTTAAATAAGGTGTTTCGCCGCAGCCGGCACATGCACCGGAGAATTCAAAGAGAGGTTGAGAGAACTGGCTGTTCTTAACGTTCATGAACTTGTCTACCACAGTGTCCTTATAACCGACCTTTTCATGCATATAAGTCCAACGGTCTACTTCATCAAGCTGTGTTTCAAGAGGTTTCATGATGAGCGCCTTGTTTTTGGCTGGGCATACATCTGCACAGTTACCGCAACCGGTACAGTCAAGCACGCTTACCTGGATCTTGAACCTGTATGCTTTGAGTGCTCCCGGGATACCCTGTATTGTTTGTGTTCCGGCAGGAGCGTTGGCTGCTTCTTCTTCAGTAAGAAGGAATGGCCTGATGGCTGCATGAGGACACACATATGAGCACTGGTTGCATTGTATGCATTCTCCGGCCTGCCACTCAGGGACGTTAACAGCGATACCACGTTTTTCGTAGGCTGTAGTTCCTGAAGGGAATGTTCCGTCTTCTCTTCCTACAAATGCACTGACAGGAAGATCGTCGCCTTTCATGGCAAGCATGGGTTCCATTACCTCACGGACAAATGCGGGAATGTCGCGGGTGTCTTCTTCTTTTTTAACAACAATGTTTGCCCATTCAGCCGGGACATCAACTTTAGTGACCTGACCTCCTCTGTCAACAGCTGCATAATTCATCTTAACAACATTTTCACCCTTGCGTCCGTAGGTTTTGTTGATGGCCTTTTTCATTTCATCTTCAGCCTGTTCATACGGTATCACGTTGGCAACCTTAAAGAATGCTGCCTGCATTATAGTGTTGGTGCGCGTGCCGAGACCAATTTCCTCAGCTATGGAAGTGGCATTTATTATGTAGAAGTTAATGTTGTTCTCTGCCATATACTTCTTCATATAATCAGGAAGTCGGTTCTTGGTTTCTTCAGCATCCCATATGGAGTTCAAAAGAAAGATCCCGTTCTTTTTAAGGCCTTTAAGCATGTCGTACTTGTCGAGGTAAGATGGCACATGACAGGCAACAAAGTCAGGAGTAATCACAAGGTAAGGCGAACGGATCGGCTTGTCGCCAAAGCGAAGATGTGAGGTTGTCACTCCTCCTGATTTCTTTGAGTCATATGCAAAATATGCCTGGCAGTATTTATTGGTATTATCGCCGATAATCTTTATGGAGTTCTTGTTGGCACCCACAGTTCCGTCTGATCCCAGTCCATAAAATTTAGCGGAATATGTTCCGGGGAGCGCGACATTGATTTCAGGCAGCACCGGTAATGAAGTGAATGTAACATCATCTACAATCCCAACAGTGAACTGGTTTTTCGGCTCCTTAAGCTTCATATTCTCAAACACTGACAGTATCTGGGATGGAGTGGTGTCTTTTGAGCTTAAGCCATAACGGCCTCCTATTATCAGGGGTTTCTGACTACAGTTGTAAAAAGCATCCTTGATATCAAGGTAAAGAGGCTCGCCCGGAGCTCCGGGTTCCTTGGTCCTTTCAAGAACGGTTATTCTTTTCACCGATTTTGGGAATACATTGAAGAAGTATTTTGATGAGAAAGGACGGTACAGATGAACACTGATAAGCCCAACTTTTTCACCTTTATCCCTGAGATAATCAATAACTTCTTTTGTTGTATCAGTAACGGATCCCATTGCAATAATAATATTCTCGGCATCGGGAGCTCCGTAGTAGGTGAAAGGTTTGTATTCTCTTCCGGTAATTTTAGAGATCTCTGACATGTAATCATTAACTACATCTGGTATCGCTAAATAGAACCGGTTTATTGATTCTTTGGCCTGGAAGAAAATATCAGGATTCTGAGCACTGCCTCGTGTGACAGGTTTTTCAGGATTCATAGCGTTGTTACGGAACCTGTTTAGTGCTTCCATATCGAGAAGTTTCTTCAGGTCTTCCATCTGCATGGCCTCAATTTTCTGAACTTCTGCCGATGACCGGAAGCCATCGAAGAAGTGAAGGAATGGTATTCTTGTTTTGATTGCAGAGAGGTGGGCTACGCCTGCGAGATCCATTATCTCCTGAACGCTGCCGCTTGCCAGAAGTGCAAATCCTGTCTGCCGGGTAGCATAAATGTCACTGTGATCTCCGAATATAGAAAGGGCATGAGCAGCTATTGTACGTGCGCTCACATGGAAAACACCCGGAAGAAGCTCGGCGGCTATTTTATACATGTTGGGGATCATCAGGAGCAATCCCTGTGATGCAGTAAATGTTGTGCAGAGCGAACCTGTCTGCAACGTTCCGTGCAGTGCTCCTGCTGCACCTGCCTCGGATTGCATTTCTATGACTTTGACCTGCTCCCCGAAAATGTTCTTCAAACCATTGGCAGACCATTCGTCAACATATTCTGCCATTGTTGATGAAGGTGTAATAGGATATATGCAGGCAACCTCGCTAAACATATACGCCACATGCGATGCAGCCTGATTACCATCACATGTTATAAATTGTTTTTTTCCCATTTTATAAAAGATAATATGATTTGTTTGACAAAAATTTACTCTGTTTTAATTTATTAATACCGGTATTTTACTGCATTCCCTGGTGTTACTTAATGGTTGCCTTAATGAACCTTATGGCATTAAAATATTTAACCATAAAGAACTCAAAGGATTTTAAATAAGGACACACAAAGCCTGTGAAGTATTAAAGTTTGAAATAAGACTGCTAATGTATAAAAAATTAACGAGATCAGCTTCCATTCATGGATATCAGAAATTCTTCGTTTGATTTGGTCTGCAATAGTCTGTCGCGAAGGAACTCCATCGCTTCAACTGAGTTCATATCAGTGAGGTAGTTGCGCAGCACCCATATCTTCTGAAGAATATTCTTGTTCAGCAGGAGGTCTTCGCGGCGGGTACTCGATGCCGGGATGTCAATTGAAGGGAATATTCTCCTGTTGGACAGCTTGCGGTCGAGCTGCAATTCCATATTGCCGGTTCCCTTAAACTCTTCAAAGATAACATCATCCATTTTGGAGCCGGTGTCGGTAAGGGCGGTAGCTATTATGGTCAGGGAACCTCCATTTTCGATATTCCGGGCTGCTCCGAAGAATCTCTTAGGCTTGTGCAGGGCATTGGAATCAACACCTCCTGAGAGCACCTTGCCTGAAGCAGGCGCCGTGGTATTGAAGGCCCTGGCCAGGCGTGTAATGGAATCGAGCAGGATCACCACATCGTGCCCGCACTCCACAAGACGCTTTGCTTTTTCCAGGACTATATTTGCAACACGGCAATGCCGCTCAGCAGGTTCGTCGAATGTTGAAGCAATAACCTCGGCCTTTACATTCCTGGCCATATCCGTTACTTCTTCAGGTCTTTCATCTATGAGAAGTATCATCAGATATACTTCGGGGTGATATTTGGCAATTGCGTTGGCAATTTCCTGTAGAAGGATCGTTTTCCCGGTTTTGGGCTGTGCAACTATAAGACCGCGCTGGCCTTTGCCAATAGGGGAGAACATATCGATAACGCGTACTGAAAGAGAACCTTCTCCCGGTGAGCACAAAGTGAACTTTTCGTTCGGGAAAAGCGGTGTGAGAAAATCGAAGGGCACCCTGTCCCTGATAAAATCGGGACTCCTTCCGTTTATTTCATCAACTTTTATGAGGGGGAAATATTTTTCACCTTCCTTTGGCGGGCGGATGGTACCCCTTATTGTATCGCCGGTTTTAAGTCCGAACAGCTTTATTTGTGATTGCGAAACGTATATGTCATCGGGAGAATTCAGATAATTATAATCGGGTGAACGAAGGAAGCCGTAACCGTCAGGCATTATTTCCAGAACACCGGTATTATATATTATCCCTTCAAATTCGTAAGGTTTTTCTTTCTTTTCTTCCTTTACCTGAGCTGTGTCAGTTGCAGGTTCCTTTTCAGCATGAGCAGACAAAGTGTCTGCCGGCATTTCCGATGCTTCCGCCTTAATTTCGTCAATAAGCGGTTCGTCAATACTCAGAGGAAGGGTCGTATCTAACACAACTTCCTTTTCCCTGGCTTCTTTTGCTTGCTGGACGGTTTCTTTTGTTTGCTGCTGAGTTTCTTTTGTCTGCTGCCGGTTTTCATCCTGGAATCCCCTGTTTTTATTCCTGAAATCGTATCTCTTATCTTTTTGCTTGTATTCAGGTTTCTTTTCAACTGCCTGGGCTTCAGCATTCTTGAAAAGATCGGGCTGGATGTCTGATTTTTCTGGCCGGGGTGCAGCTTCCCGCCATGGCTGTGATTTTTGTTCGTTACCCGGCAGATCCTCAGGCGATACTGACATCACAGATTCAATCTGACGGGAAGGCGAAGGCTTGTTTGTCCTTGGCCGTTTGCCTCTCCTCTCTCCCTGATTGCGTGATTTGTCCTTTGCTTCATCCGTGAACTTGGTGTCAAATCGATCAGGTTTAGCAGACTTTCTGTTCTCAGTTAATTCAATGGCCTGCTGATCGAGGATTTTGTAGATCAAATCCTGCTTTTTTAAAGATTCTGTTCGTTTAATATTAAGTTGCTTGGCTATTTCCCGCAAATCGGGAAGAAGCTTCTTGCTTAATTCAAGAATGTCGTACATAATTATGAATAAATAAAAACAAGTTAGATTTTACTGTTTGTTGGAAATCAGGATCAAGAAATTTTGTGATGAACCGGAAGGATAATGCAGCGTTATCTGTACATATCCAAAAACCGGTGTAATATTAATGAAAATTACTCTTGTAAAGCAAAATTAAAAAATATTTTTATGGAGCACTGAAAGACCTGCTTACAACATTGTCTTCCTTTATAAACGGAAATTAACGCAATTTAGTTTTAAACTTTGGTTTTTCAAAAAAAATATACTGAAATATTAAAAAATGAGTTAAATATTTATTAAAATTGTAAGAACTGCCTTAACTGGAAATCCTTAACTAATCACACCTGTAGATGCGTCAGCTTAAAATAACAAAACAGGTTACCAATCGTGATACCATTTCCCTGGACAAATACCTGCAGGAAATCGGCAAAGTTGATCTTATTTCCCCTGAAGAAGAGGTTATTCTGGCAAGAAGGATTAAGGCAGGTGATTCTGAGGCTCTTACAAAGCTTGTAAAGGCAAACCTGCGCTTTGTTGTATCAGTGGCCAAACAATATCAGAATCAGGGGATGAGTTTACCGGACCTTATAAACGAAGGCAACCTGGGTCTTATGAAGGCAGCACAGCGTTTTGATGAAACAAGAGGTTTTAAATTCATATCCTATGCAGTATGGTGGATCAGGCAGGCTATCCTCCAGGCTCAGGCAGAACAGGCAAGGATAGTGCGGCTTCCTGTGAACAGGATAGGATCAATAAACAGGATAAACAAGGCTTATGCAAAACTTGAGCAGGAATATGAGAGAGAGCCATCTTCACAGGAGGTTGCAGATTCGCTCGAGATGATGGCCGACGATGTAAAGGAAGCTTTGAAAACAAATGGCAGAACGCTGAGCATGGATGCACCCATAAGTTCCGACGAGGAAAACAGCATGTACGAAGTGATGCAGAATCCCGATACTCCCAGTCCGGATAAAAATCTTATAAACGAATCGCTTGCATATGAGATCGAAAGGGCATTAAGCACACTTTCACCAAGGGAAGCCAGGGTTCTTAAGCTCTATTTCGGTCTTGGAATGAAGCATCCTTTTACACTTGAAGAAATAGGAGAGGAGCTGGAACTTACCCGGGAAAGGGTAAGACAGATAAAGGAAAAGGCAATCAAGAGAATTCAGTATACTACCCGCTGCAAAATACTCAAGTCATATCTGGGCTGACATCGGTTCCGCGTTCAAGGTTTGCCTTCGGCGAGCTCGGCTTCGCCGCGGTTCAGGTTTCGGTTGCCTGGCAGCTTGACATAATTAATAGCTATATTTGTAAAAACCTGTAGAATGAATCATCTTGTTTCTCCGTCACTGTTAGCGGCAGATTTCGGTAATCTGCGAAGCGATGTGACAATGGTAAATGAAAGTGAGGCCGACTGGATCCACCTCGATATTATGGACGGGATTTTTGTTCCCAATATCTCATTCGGATTCCCGGTGATGGAATATGTCAAAAAGGATGCAAAAAAACCTATGGATGTGCATCTTATGATAACAGAGCCGGACAGGTACCTGTCGAGGTTCCGCGATGCAGGTGCTGACATACTCACCGTCCAGTTTGAAGCCTGCACACACCTTCAGCGCACGGTAACCGAAATAAAAAAGCTTGGTATGAAAGCCGGTGTAGCTCTTAATCCGCACACTCCTGTTTCATTACTTGTAAATACCCTTATGTACGTTGACATGATCCTGATCATGACCGTGAATCCGGGTTTCGGAGGGCAGTCGTTTATTGAGGGGAGCTATGGCAAGATACGGGAGCTAAGGAAGATGATCGATGATGCCTCTTATGATGTTATGATTCAGGTTGATGGCGGAGTGGATACTGAAAATGCCGGAAAACTTATAAAGGCAGGCGTCAATGTGCTTGTTGCCGGAAACGCTGTTTTCGGCTCGGCAGATCCAAAAAAAACTATCAGCCAGCTCAAACATCTTTCATGACCTTATGACTTTAAGTTTTAAGACTTTTAGACCTCAAGACTATAAGACTAAAAGACTAAAAGACATCAGGACCTAACCATCCCCTCAATATACGCGATAATATCCTGAACCTTTTCGGGATTAAACCACTTTATCTCCTTATCCCTTGCCCACCATGTCATCTGACGCTTTGCATACCTGCGGCTGTTTCTCTTTATCAATTCAATAGCCTTTTCCCTGCTTATCCTGCCATCGAAGAATTCAAAAAACTCCTTGTATCCAACGCTGTTCAGTGCGTTATTGCTTTTGTATTTCACAAGTGTTTTTGCTTCCTGTTCCAGCCCTTGTGTGATCATATCATCAACTCTTTTGTCAATTAAGCCGTAGAGTTCAGCCCTGTTACGGGTAAGACCTGTTTTTATGATACTGAATTCTCTTTTTATTTTTTTCTTTGTGAGGAATGAAGAGAAAGGTTTCCCTGTAGTTTCACATATCTCAAGAGCCCTTATGATACGTTTATGATTCCTGAGATCAACAGAAGCATAATATTCAGGATCAAGGATCTTCAACTCGGTGCGCAGGCTTTGGATTCCCTCTTCCTTGTATCTGGCATTGTATTTTTCCCTTACGGAAGGCTCAGTATCGGGAATGTCGTCTATTCCGTTGCACACTGCATCGATATACATGCCTGACCCTCCTGCCATGATTGCAAGGTTGTTTTTTTCAAACAATAAAGGAAGCAATTCAAGGACGTCTCTTTCAAAAAGACTGGCACTGTAGTATTCATTTATTGATTTGAACTGCACAAAATGGTGTGGGATTGACTGCAACATTTTATCAGTAGGGACAGCTGTTCCAATCTTCATTTCCCTGTAGAACTGACGTGAGTCGGCCGAAATGATCTCGCTTTTAAAATAGTCGGCAATGGCAATAGCAACTTCGCTCTTGCCAACACCAGTTGGGCCAAGAATCACTATTAATGTGTTATCCATCAGGAACTTCCGCGGATGTGCTATTCGTCCTCTTCGTTCAGGTTGTCAATATTGTCAAAATCGGGAAAGGATTCCTCATCTTCCGGATTAAGGAAAAGATCATCCACTTCTGCGTCATCGTCATCATCATCGTCATCATCGGAAACAACAATGTTGTTGTAAAGTTTGCGGGAACTGGTTCCGAAGACGACCTGTTTGGGAGGTATACCTTTTGAGTTGACACAGGCGGGATATTCACGACCGTCAATTTCTTTTGCTTCACCGGTAAATTCAATAAACAAAGACCGGTCGTTAAAAAAGTCAAATACATAAAGCAACTTCTGGTTCTTTCTGAATATGACATCTTCAAGAACTGCATCTTCCATTGTAGATGACCCGGTTCCCATATCAAAAAGAGTGAATTCCTCCTCTTTTTCCCAGTTGTCTGTGGCAAGATAGAATGACGCCATCTGTGATTTGTCAAATTCAAGCTCTTCCTGAATTTGGTTATGAAAATCCAGCAGAGTTTGCGAATCAAGGAACTCAAACTCCCTTACAAATGATTCATCTTCATCGGATAATACTACAAATTTGTAAACCATAACTTTATTAATTCGACAAGTGCAATATAGTATTTTTTATATTATGATATTTCCGCTTGTTTTTTTTTTAAAAGAAATTCAAGAATGTCCCTTCCGTCAGCGTAATCCCACAGGTGAGGCGATTGGGTTTTTCCAAAAGGCACGTGGCCTTTCCCCGAAATGCATTGTATCTCCTGGTCCATTTGCTTAAGCAGGTCATATACTTTTTCAATAGAACTGTATTTTTCATAAAATAGTACGGCGACGGGAGAAGTTAAGGCAGTACTTTCTTTCAGCAAGATATATCCTGTGTCAATAAATATTTCATTATTAATAAGATAAATAGCCTTGTTGTAGTCATAATTGTTAGCATATTTATTGTGGTTTATAACCTCCGAATAGGACTCCCATTCCGTGATCATTTTGTTAAGATCGTATTCTTCAGGAATATAGATCTTTGATATGCTACGGCATCCGAGCCCGAAATATGAAAAGACATCGCTTCCGAGATATTTAAGTTCATTGCTGGTTTCAGTGCCGTCGATAATGGCTGCACTGTTACGGTTCTTTCTTATTATATGTGGGTATCTGGAAAAATAGTATTCAAAATACCTTGATGTGTTATTGCTTCCGGTTGCAATTACAGCATCAAATCCGGAAAGGAAACCATCACTGAATCTGACCATATTCCTGAATTCATGATTAATGTTGCATAGTATCTCATTAAGAAATACAATAAGCTCAGTGTCTTTTGAACTTGCCTTTGCCAGCAGGTTGTTGCCGGAGATCAATACGCACAGATAATCATGAAAACCAACCAGGGGTATGTTGCCTGCCATCACAACGGCAACAGTAATCGGATCGCGTTCTTCAGCAAGTTCAGGATACATACCGGTCCATTTCTCAATGTTTTCCTCTGTAAGCTCACCGGCAATTGCATTTATTGCCGTCTTTACATTCTGAGGTGTAAACCAGGGATTCATGAATTGCTGGGTATTGATCAGGTTTTGAAGTTGCGACGAATACATGGTTGGTTTGCCTGCAAGTGATTCACGCAAAATTGTTCCCAGTTCGGCAAATGATCCAACCCTTTCGCTAAGCGTCATAGTTTTCTTTTTAACCATGCAAATTTATTTAAATATTGCATGATATATAACTCTCTTCTGTTTTACATAAAAATGACAGGTGCAGGGATTGGTCAGGGGTTTTGGCATTACGGCATGTTTTATCCAATACTGAGCAACAGGATATATGTGAATAAGTACCACCTGTCAGGAAATTTCAAACCATGTTTCATTAATCAGCAACGGGCTTTTATGGATTTAAGGCAGGCGGTATAAAAATTTAGTGTAATTTTATTTGTTTTATTGATGGCAGGGCATGGAGGAATGATTAACTATTTCGGGAATAATGAAAGCAAGTATTTTTAAGGAGAATCTTCGTATATCAATCAATGCCATAAAGTCGAACAGGATAAGGGCAATTCTCACCATGTGCATAATTGCTTTCGGGATTATGGCGCTGATAGGGATCCTGACAGCCATCGACGCCATTAAGTCATCCCTTACTTCCCAGTTTACCATGATGGGAGCGAACTCTTTCACGATCACTTCAAGGGGGATGTATGTACAGGTGGGGAATTCCAGGACCCGGACAAGAAATCATTCAAGGATATCATATCAGCAAGCCCAGGAATTCAAGGCCAGGTTTACTGAGCCTGCATATGTTTCGGTTTCATTTCGTGCAACAAGTCTTTCAACGGTCAGGTATGGCCCGGAAAAGACCAATCCCACCATAAGTCTGTTGGGAGTCGATGAAAACTATCTGGCAGTGTCGGGTTACGAAATTGAAACAGGGAGGAATTTCTCTTCCGATGAGATTCATATGAACAGGCTGCTGGTTATACTGGGCTCCGATATTGCAAAGGATATTTTCCCTGCCGGTGTTGATCCGGTTGGCAGGGAAGTCACTGTTGCAGGATTAAAGCTAAGGGTGGCGGGCATTCTTAAAAGCAAAGGAGCCAGTGCGGTAAACGACGACCAGGTATGCCTGATGCCAATATCAACTGCAAGGCAGTATTTTTCGAGGCCTGAAATGAATTTCAGCATTGCTGTCATGCCTGTTAACCCGGTTAACCTCGATGTAATGGCAGGGGAGGCTGAGGGAGTCTTCCGGTCGGTGCGTAATCTTAACCCCATCGATGAATCTGATTTTAATATTGTTAAGAGCGATACTATCCTGAATATCCTGTTGAAGAACCTCAGGTATGTAACGCTTGCTGCTACATTGATAGGTATAATAACTTTATTCGGAGCAGCTGTCGGTCTCATGAATATCATGCTTGTATCGGTCACTGAACGGACACGTGAAATAGGTGTTAGAAAGGCTATTGGCGCCAAGCCCTCAACGATAAAGTACCAGTTTCTATATGAATCGGTATTGATTGGTCAGTTTGGAGGGATATTCGGGATAGTTCTGGGTATAGTTATGGGGAATCTTATCTCTTCAATGCTCAGGTCAAGTTTCGTTGTTCCCTGGGTGTGGGTAATAACTGGCATTGCAGTGTGCTTCATTGTAGGTGTGGTTTCGGGTTATGCACCGGCGGTAAAAGCTGCAAATATTGACCCGATTGAAGCTTTACGATACGAATAAAAAAAGACTGTATCAAAAACATTGTGCCTGAAGTTCATCTCCTGTTTTGTGCGGTTTTTTGGTACTCAAAGCCATAACTGTCTGATATATAGAAAACAGAGTTATTTTGTATTGTAAATATGGGTGTCTCAGCCTGTATTTGCTGGATGTTTGTACGGCAGAAAATCAACAGGAGTGGCAGTGTAAGTGTACAGATCGTCCAAAAGGTTGGTCGTATCTTTCGAAACAGGGAGGAAGACAGTTTATGATCATAAAAAACGTGTGAAAAATACTGTTTAACAGTTCATCATTTCAGGATTACGTTATTTTTTTGTTAAATTTTTTATTTTTAGTCATTTAAATTTGTTTGTAAAACTTAAAATATAAAAATGGAATCACACTTAATTAACCACAAAACAGGTATAATTCAAAAGACTTATACTTTTTTGAAAAGAAATTTTTATACGTTGTTATTAACACTTTCAGTTTTGACTTTGTCCTGGATCATTTCCGGTGCGATTATTCCAAACACGAAGAGTGATAACCAGGCTTGTTACATGGATATCCAGGTAAGGGAGATGGCAGGTTTGGATATTCAGCGCTCAGTTACCGGGGGGATACCCATTGCTGAGGGTTCTGCACCCCGCGGCAGTCGTTTTGTTTTGCTTGATGAGAGGAATAAACCTGTTCCGTGTCAGACGGAGATATTAACAACATGGAATGATGGCAGTGCACGTTGGGTGTTGCTGGATTTTCAGTCAAAACCCGGAGCTGACAAGGTGGACAAATTCAGACTAGTTTGGGATGGCAGCAAAAAGGAATCACTTCCCCGGCTTCCGGTTAAGATTTCTGAAGGTAAAACATTGTCATTAAGATCCGGGGATGTTGAATTGCGTACTTTGCCTGGGTCACTGTTACGTATCTCGAATCGTTTTGATGTTAAACTGGTATTAAAGGACAAAAATGGTGAACGTTGTGAAGCTGTAGTCAAAGGATCACAGTTGGAGACTTCCGGAAAGATGAGGTCAACCATTGTTCTTAATGGCACATTCATGTCTCCCGGTGGTCAGCGTGTTGTTGATTTTAGGTTACGTGCATCAGTTTACTCAGGTTTATCCCAGTTTTACCTTGAGCCACAGATTATTGTAAATGCAGATAAAGAAATGATCACCTATCTTCAGGATTTGAGTTTAGAGTTTGTTCCTCTTACCCGCATTCAATCAGTGTCTATTGGCGGGTCACCCGGGTGGTCTGGTTCTCCTTCAGCAGGTTCACCTGTCCGGTTATTTCAGATAGATGATGAAAATTACAGGATGGAAGGGGCATCTGGCAATGGTGGAAAAGCTCCTGGCTGGATGGAAATAGATGATGGTAAGGGTCGTGTAGCTGTTACGCTTCGCGATTTTTGGCAGCAGTGGCCTAAAAGTCTTGAAGTTGAGTCTAATCTTGTTAAGCTTGGACTTTTCCCGCATTTTACAGCCGGCACATTTGATCATATGGTGCCCTGGTATAAGCATGATTATTTGTTTGACGGCAATACCTATCGTTTGCGCGAAGGGCAGAGCCGGCGTTGGCAGATATGGGTTGATATGTCGGGTAACGGTGATGTTTTAACAAGGTGTGTAAATAAACATCTTGTAGCTTCTGCAGACCCTGTCCAGGCTATTGCTACAGGTGAATGGGGTTTTGTAGCTCCTGCAGGGAGTAAGGGAATGTCTGATTACGACAAATGGGCAGATGCCCAGTTTGAAGGTTATTGTAGAAGTATTATTGAACAGCGTGATTACGGAGCAATGAACTGGGGTGACTGGTGGGGTGAACGCGGAGTTAACTGGGGGAATCATGAATATGACACTCCTTTACATATTCTTACTCAGTTTGCCAGGACCGGAGACCCTAAATACTTTTATGTGGGAGAACAATCAGCCCGCCATTTTGCCGAAGTTGATGTAGTACACTCTGTAAACGAAGATTTGAGAAAATATTTTTCACGATGGGAGTCAAAAACATTTCCCTCAAGACCGGGAATTGTTCATGAGCATAGTATTGGACATGTCGGTGGATTTCACCCTGTTGATACAATCAAAAAGTTATATGTCGACCTTGATATTGGCAGGGGTAATCCAAACCCTTACTTATGTCTTGATCCGTTTAATTTAGGGCATGTTTTTTCATTAGGAATGGCATACTATTATCTTCTCACTGGTGATCCCTGGGTTAAGGAAACTGTAGGACAAATCGGTGATAATCTCATGAGTCTTACTGAGAATGGCGTTTACCAGTTTAAAGGATGGGATCATGTAGGAAGGATAAACGGGTGGTCAATGCTTGCGTTAGCAGGAGAATACATGATAAATCCTTCTGAGCGTTGCCTCAAAGCTATGAAACATATTGCTGATGATGCTCTGATAGAACAAAATCCTCATTGTGGAGGTTGGTTGTACAGTCTTCCATGGGGTCATTGTTACTGTGTTTCTATTGAAGACAGGAAAAAAGGAGTTCCCTCACATGTTGGTGAAGCAGGTTTTATAAATTCAATCAGGTTAAACGGACTTGCTTATTATTACAGGCTTACTGGTGATAAACGTATCCCTGACAGCATTCTTAGAGGAGTAACTTTTCTCAATAATGATACATGGAAAGAAGAGTGGAGCGACTGGCGTTACACATCATGTCCTGCCTCAAGTCCCATTAGCCAGATTGGTGTTACTATTATGGCCCTGGTTAATAGTGCCGCAATTAACGGAGAAGCTGAACATTTACGAATATTAAGAAAAGCATGGGATGCAAAGTTTGAACGACTTTTGCAAACTCCACCTACACGTCCGGGGTTGGGGAAAACATACGGCCTTACAATGTATGGTTCACCTGAAGCAATGAATCTGTTTGTGAATGGAGTAAAAAAATAATAGATCATCCCGATAGTTCATCTCCTGTTTTGTGTGGTTTTTTGGCACTCAAAGCCATAACTATCTGATATATAGAAAATAGAGTTATTTTGTATTGTAAATATGGGTGTCTCAGCCTGTATTTGCTGGATGTTTGTACGGCAGAAAATCAACAGGAGTGGCAGTGTAAGAGTACAGATCGTCCAAAAGGTTGGTCGTATTAATAAAGTTGTCAGGACCATTGGGTGTTCAACATATCCGGTTGAGATAGAAAAGCTGGTGAGTCAGGCACATTACGAGAAGGAACGAATCTATGTTCCCACCTTATTTGACCCCTGCCCTGTAGAAGACCTCAAGAATGTCACCAATGACTGTGTTAGGGTAATCGGTCCCGATCCTGGAGCGGTTCGAAAAGCAGTTTTCCATAGGTCATCCAATAGTTGTTGCAGATGCAGGCTTACTGAGCAAGGGGAATATAGAGGAGTTGACAAAGCGTGAATACAAATTTATCCTTGGAGCCAGGGTTAAGAATGAAGGTTCCGCAATAGCTGAGATTGTCGAGGGGCGTAAGTGGGCCGATGGAGACCTGACCATAAACATTGATTATCAGAAGTATGATAATGATCGCAAGTGGGATGGTATCAAAGGATACATTACAAATACCGATCTTTCCAATGACCTGGTTGTGACCAGATACAGGGATTTATGGCAGATTGAAAGGGCATTCCGAATCTCAAAGACGGACCTGCAAATAAGGCCAGTATATCACCGTCGCAGGGACAGAATAGAGTCTCACATATGCATATCCTTTATGGCTTATCTGATGTACAAGGAGCTGGAGAGACTACTCATGGGCAAGTAACCTGAAAACATCAGTTAAAAAGGCAATCGGGCAGGTAAATTAAGATTTATGAGATAATAATACCCGGTGATGACGGAAGTCACTCGACTTTTAGACCTCACAACAAACCAATCCAGCAAAAAATCATCGAAATAATAAGCTCATCTTGATTTTGGGTGTCTTTCGCACAAAACAGGAAAAAGACTGTATCAAAAACATTGTGCCTGAAGTTCATCTGTCTCCGTGATTCTGGTCTATCCTTAATGATCCTTTATGATTGAATGATTAATTCTTAATCATAAAGTGAACAAAATTATTCACGGAGACTCTGCATGCACTTTTGATACAGTCTCCCTTATATAATAATAATCCTCTTATTTCATTACCAGAGGGATAAGCTCAACGACCCTGCAGGAATAACCCCATTCATTGTCGTACCACGATAATATTTTCACCATTTTTCCATTGACCATGGTACTGAGTGAATCGAATATTGATGAGGCTGTGGTATGGATGACGTCAACAGAAACTATCGGGTCCTCGCAATAATCGAGGATACCTTTCATGGGTCCTTCAGCAGCCTTTTTCATGGCAGCGTTGATTTCCTCTTTTGTTGCTTCCTTCTTCAGTACAGCTACAAGGTCAACGAGTGAACCCGTTGGAGTTGGCACCCTTACAGCAAGCCCGTCAAGTTTTCCTTTGAGGTCGGGAATGACTTTTCCAACAGCCTTGGCAGCGCCGGTTGTAGTTGGTATCTGGGAAACGGCTGCAGATCTTGCACGTCTCAGGTCCTTATGTGGAAGGTCAAGAATTCTCTGGTCGTTGGTATATGAATGTATTGTAGTCATATAACCTATTTCGATACCAAAATTATCATTGAGAACCTTTGCAACAGGAGCCAGGCAGTTAGTAGTGCATGATGCATTTGAAACACACTGATGTTCAGGTTTGAGATGATCTTCGTTCACTCCAAGCACTATCATGGCATCGATGGTGTCTTTTGCCGGCACGGTCAGAATCACCTTCTTTGCTCCATTTTTGAGATGATCGCCGTAGCCTCCCTTGGGACTTTCCTTTGTTGTGAAAACACCCGTTGATTCAACAACCACATCGGGGGTTACTTCCCAGGGAATGTTTGCCGGGTTCTTTTCTGCGCTAACTTTGATTTTGTTACCTTTAACAATAATATTCTCATTGTCATAGGTAACGCCCTGATATTTACCCTGGGTGGAGTCATATTTAAGGAGATGGGCAAGAGTCGCAGTATCAGTTAGGTCGTTGATACCTATAATTTCTATATCATCTCTCTCGAAAGCAATCTTGAAGACATTTCGGCCTATTCTTCCAAAGCCGTTGATTGCTACTTTAATTTTTGCCATATCTATATAATTAAGGGTTAATAATTCCGAATGACAAAAATAGTATTTTTTTCAATTGTTAGCGGGGTTTCAGTAAATTGAGGAAGATCTTTTCCTTCTGAAAATATATGAGAATTTATTGGTTTCAGGATTCAGGGGATCAATTACAACGCCAAAGCGGTAACTTGCAAAAAGAGAAAAGAATACAATCCTGTTGTCATCAGTTGCCATAATCGGAACCTTCTTGATAAATGCGCTTACCTGGGCTCCAACCTCAACGGCATGTATTAATTTGTCTTGCTTACTGTATTCAAAATTCACTCCTCCCTTGACGAAAATGCCGGGAATGGCTTTTATTTCATTAAATCCTCTGAAGAAAGAAGCTTTGCTGTAAATATCATATGGATGATGTACCTGCACATCGAATTTCTCTTCTCTTATTTCAAACAAGTTGGAGGAAACCGGATAAAGGACCTTGTAGTAAATTGGCTTATATAGAGCCAGCACAGGCCCTCCGGAATAGAAATACCTTACTGCTACTCCTCCCAGGTCAGCTTTCCGGAATAGTTCTTTCTGATGTCCGTAACTTCCTCTTAAATAAAAAACTGAGTTGAGTTTGCCGAAAACATAGGTTCCTGTTGTCTGGAAATACGGATTGGAAAGTCTGTATTCCCTTGGATGTTTGAGTGTTCCGGTTTCTATCTCCCAGAATCGTTTGTTACGGTAGTCTATACGTTTGGCCTCCCGGTAATTAAGTCCATACCCGTCGGAATTGAGAAGAACGGCAAAGGATCTTTCATTTCGGAAAAAAATCTTTTGTTGCTCATCAATTTCGCCCTGGGCAAACAGCTCCGGAAAATAAAAAATAAAAAAACCAAATACGATAAACAGCTTTTTCATTGCCGGTTGCCAACTTGTAAAAAGTTCAGTCTGCCGATGCAGAATTCAGCATCAGCCATTACGCTCAATCTGCTCTGCCGGAGCTTTGCTATAGGCAGGACAGGCTTTGTCATTGCAGGAGCTGATAACTATAGCTGTGATGAAACAGACTATCAGAATTACTGCAATTCTTTTCATGTCAAAAAAATTAAGTTAAACACAAAAGTAAAATATTCAGTTGAAAAACAATCTTTATGCCATATTATTATTTCGCAGGGTAACTTTAGTATGTTATGTACTGTCAATAACAAACAAGCAACATAATTGTTGTCATTCTTCAAAACGTTAAACAGGGGAACAAAATTGCCGGCTTCAGAACTATTTACCTTTTGCTTTGTTAATAATTTCACAACATGCTATATTCGGAAATGAAGAATTCAATACTGGTACTATATCTTATTTTAATAATGAGCAACAAGGTTTTCACCCAGGAGGAGCTTCCATACAATGATCTTTCAAAGGAGGAATCAGCTGTAATATTAAAAAAGGGTACAGAGCGGCCTTTTACCGGGAAGTTCACCGATCACAGGAAAAAAGGGACATATATCTGCAGGCAATGTGGATCGGCATTGTATCATTCTGATTACAAATTTCGGTCTGATTGCGGCTGGCCAAGTTTTGACGATGAAATAACAGGTGCTGTGAACAGATTTCCCGATTCTGACGGAATAAGGACAGAAATAGTATGTGCTTTCTGCGGGGCGCATCTGGGCCATGTGTTTGCCGGTGAACAACTGACCTCAAAAAACCTAAGACATTGTGTAAATTCAATATCTCTTGATTTCGTACCCGGGAAACTATCTGCCGGGCGTTACGGCACAGCTGTTTTTGCCGGCGGTTGCTTCTGGGGGGTTGAATACTTTATGCAAAAGACTCCGGGAGTGATATCTGTAACCTCTGGTTACACGGGAGGACATATTAAAAACCCTTCATATAAAGAAGTCTGTACCGGCAAAACCGGACATGCCGAAGCAGTAAAAATTATATTCGATCCGTCGGAAACAACCTATGAAAAGCTTTTAAGACTGTTCATGGAGATACACGATCCAACACAGACAGATGGTCAGGGCCCTGATATAGGCCATCAATACAGGTCGGTAATATTTTACCTGAATGGAGACCAGAAAAAAACGGCAGAGAAAAACATTAAGGTCCTGAGATCAAAAGGAATTAATGTTGTTACAGAGCTGGTTAAGGCAGGCGAGTTCTATGATGCTGAGGATTATCACCAGGATTACTATTTCAGAAACGGCAAACTCCCTTATTGTCATGGTTATATCAAACGATTCTGAATAGAATCATCAATCCCCGGATAAATCAATTTAAAAGAATAAATTTGCTTGCCGCCGTGCGGTGAATTTGGTTCACAAAACTCCTTAAAAGCTCAGGAATGAAAAAGAGATCGCTGTCAGTAATTCTTTTAGCTCTTATGTCGGGCCAGCTGTTATGTGCAGCAAGTGCATCACTCCCGAGGTCAAATGTGATTCTTACGTATATTGCTGTAGCTGTTCTGTTCCTGGCTTTAACCGGATACTTTCTCCTCAGGAAGAAGAATGATAAATAGGCACAGCCTCTTAATACTTCTTCATCTGTGAAATGTAAACATCATATGCCAACTCCATCTGACAGAATCATTTGCAATTTGCAAACTCCATTTGTCAAATGCCGGCCATCCCTGCCAGCTTCCTAATCAATTTTTACCCACACATTACCCTTTCTGTTTGATTCCACAACTGAATGAATGAACTTCATTCCTCTTACACCTTCGTGAACTGTGGGGAACTCTCCCGG
Source organism: Bacteroidales bacterium (assembly GCA_040769065.1). Lineage (GTDB taxonomy): Bacteria > Bacteroidota > Bacteroidia > Bacteroidales > VadinHA17 > LD21. Next base: position 1,316,488 of record JAXGLU010000001.1, on the reverse strand, counting down.
ATCAAATTTTTCTCCCCTTATCGATTTTGCTGCACCTTTATATATGTTGGCAAGAGCCTCATAGATGCCTTCAGGATGTCCAGCCGGCATGGTATGGCTGTTTTCAGCCAGAGGCTCGTTATAACTGTTAGCAGGCTTAAAGATACGTGTTGGTTCAGTATCGCTGAGCATATACAGATAATTGGGATTTTCCTGTTCCCATTTAAGGCTTGCTTTAGATCCGTACACTGCGATAGTGATGCAGTTCTCTTCACCTCCGCATACCTGGCTTGCCCTGATGACTCCCTTGAGGTAATTACCGAAACGCAACAGTACTGTACCGTCCAGATCAAGCTTGATGTCATCTTTTACCTGGCTGAGATCAGCAAGTATTTCCTTGATCTCCAGCCCGGTGGTGTACTCGATCAGGTTAAATGCGTGAACGCCTATATCGCCCATGCAACTGCTCACCCCGGCATGTTTCGGATCAAGTCTCCATACACCGGTTATCCTGCTTTCTGTCCCATGTATTATTGAATTTATCCATCCCTGGTAGTATTGTGCATCTATTCTCTGAATACTGCCAAGTACTCCCTTTGCTATCAGATCCCTCATCTGGCGTACCATAGGATAGCCGGTATAGGTATGTGTCAGGGCGAAGGTCAGTTTTTTCTCAGCTACAATTTTTTCCAGATCAAGGGCTTCCTCAACAGTCATGGTCATCGGTTTTTCACATACCAGATGAAATCCATTTAAAAGCAGCTTCTTTGCAACCGGATAATGCTGGGCATTTGGAGTTACAATGGCCACCACTTCCATTCTTTTGCCTGCTGGAAGGGCCAGTTCAGCCTTGATAAGTTCATCTACGCTCTCATAGCATCTGTCGAGACTAATACCTTCCTTTATGGCAGTTTTTTTGCTTTTTTCGTGGTTGGAACTAAAAACACCTCCTACAAGTTCAAAATCGTTGCAAATTCTTGAAGCACGGCGGTGTGCATCCCCTATGAATGCGCCGATACCGCCGCCTATCATTCCCATTTTTATCCTATCCATGTTTTGTATTTGTTTAGTTATAATTTTCGTCTTTTTGTTGATTAGCGTGGGCATGCGGTATGCAATCCCTTTTACCGCCTTTGATCAGGTTCTTTATGAAGGTCAGAATCATGTCGGCGGGGAAGGGAATCAGCCGGACCTATTTTTCAAATGCGGAATCAAACGCAATGGAAGAGGGTGGAAAATCCACGGCTTTCACAAACTCACAGGCTTCCTTTGCACCATGCTCGCGGTCCATTCCGCTGTCTTCCCATTCCACTGACAGCGGCCCATTGTAACCTATCCGGTTCAGTGCACGTATTACTTCTTCAAAATCAATGTTTCCGCGACCCGGACTCCTGAAATCCCAGTATCTGCCAGGACTTCCGAATTCGGTATGCCCGCCGAACACGCCGGCTTCGACTGGTATATCCGACCATGCCACGTCCTTCATATGGACGTGAAAGATCCTTTCCCTGAATTCATATATGAATTTTATATAATCCACTCCCTGGTAGCCGAAATGAGAGGGGTCATAGTTGAAGCCAAAGGCAGGATGATTCTTAAGTGCATCAAGCGCTTTTCGTGCAGAGGCTATGTCAAATGCAATCTCTGTTGGATGAACCTCCAGCGCAAAGCGTATTCCCATTTCACTGTATGCATCAAGGATTGGCTTCCATCTTTCAGCAAATTCCCTGAAGCCGGTTTCTATCATGGATGCAGGAACCGGTGGAAAGGAATAACAGAGGTGCCATACCGGGCTTCCGGTAAAGCCATTTACTATCTCAACGCCAAGCCTTTTTGCAGCTTCGCCTGTTTTTATCATTTCAGCAGCTGCACGTTTTCTGACGCCTTCAGGATTGCCATCACCCCATATCCGCTCAGCAAGTATCCCCTTGTGTCTTTCGTCGATTCGGTCGGATACAGCCTGGCCAACAAGGTGGTTTGAAACCGAAAAGACTTTCAGCCCATACTTGTCAAGCAGTTTCCTTTTGGCTTTACAGTATGAATCGTCAGCCTTTTCAACTTCAAAATGGTCGCCCCAGCATGCCAATTCCAGCCCGTCGTAACCAAATGACCTGGCTTTCTGGCAAACAGTTTCAAATGGAAGATCGGCCCACTGGCCTGTAAATAGAGTTACTGGTCTGCTCATAATCGGATTAATTTTTATTTATGCTAAGATAAGAAAATCCATGGTAAAGATTCCAAAGGTTCCGCCTTATTTGCTTTCTTTGTCGGATACAAATACGATTTCCATGAAAGACATATCTGACATTTTGTTAAACCGTTCAACAATAAGGAAGTACCTGGCCGATCCTGTTGATGAAGTGCTTCTCAACAAGATTCTGGAAGAAGGATGCAGGGCATCAAACACCGGAAATATGCAAGTTTACAGCATTATTATAACAAGAGATGAAGCTGTCAGGAAAACTCTTGCTCCTTTCCATTTTAACCAGAAAATGGTAACAGAAGCACCTGTTCTGCTAACATTCTGCGCCGATTTCAACAGGTTTGTGAAATGGTGTAATCTTCGGGAGGCAACCCCGGGCTATGATAATTTTCTGTCGTTCATGACAGCAGCAATTGATGCACTGATAGTAGCTCAGACTGTATGCATAGCTGCGGAAGCCAGAGGCCTGGGAATCTGCTATCTTGGAACTACAACCTATATGGCGCACAAGATAATTGATACTCTCAAAATACCAAGGGGAGTGGTTCCGGTAACGGCAGTTACCCTTGGCTGGCCTGCTGAAACCCCGGAGCAGACAGACAGACTGCCGGTGCAGGCAGTAACTCATAAGGAAATATACCAGGATTATTCTGACGAAGACATAACATTCTTTTATTCCGCCAAAGAGGAGAGGGAAGACTCGCTTCAGTTTATCAGGGAGAACAATAAGGCTACTCTTGCCCAGGTGTTTACAGATGTCAGATACAGGAAGGAAGATAATGTGAATTTTTCAAGAATCTTTTTAGAAGTCCTTAAGGATCAGGGTTTTATGAATCAATAACAAATTTCTCCTGATTGTCTTTCCCGTGTGTTGATTGTCATTTTTCCTGCCAGACTGCAGACTCATTACTTAGCATATCAGCCGTAATGTTTCTTGTATGTCAAATGATGTGCAGATTTCCGGAAATACATCATATAAAATCTATTCCCATTTCCGCTGCTATTTTTATAAGATCATTTTTAACAGCCGGAACAAGACTGATTCCTTCCTTCATAATCCTTTCCTCCGATTCCCTTTCCGGATCTCCGGGAATCAATACTTTTTCCTGGCCATCTGCAGGTTTTGCTGAGCGGAAGGTTGTGATCCACTCGTCCATCTTAGCCTTAAATTCATCGCCGGGCTGGAAGGCATCTATCCTCATGGCTCCGAAGAAGTGCCCTGTTCCTTCTCCTGTTTTTTTCTCGAGTACAGGCAGATATGCGACACTGGGAGGCACGTAGGGGCCAAAGTTGGCGCCACTGAAAACAGCAGAGAAAATGTCAACTATGGCTGAAAGGCAATAACCCTTATGGCTGCCGTGCACTCTGTCGCCACCCAGGGTAACCATAGAACCACCCGCTTTAAGTATTGCCGGATCGTCAGATGGTTTCCCTGTCTTATCCTGAACGAAGCCAAGGGCAACTCTTTCACCTTTCTTCTCAGCTACTGCAAGCTTTCCCCTGGCAATAGGGGTTGTTGCAAAGTCAGCTACAAAAGGCGGTTGGTTCAAAGCCGGAATGGCAACCGCAACAGGATTAGTCCCCATCATCCTGCTTATGGAGAAAGTTGGAGCAACGAGAGGATTCGCGTTTGTAAGGCATATTCCTGCCATATCATGATCAAGCGCCATCATCGCGTAATATCCGGCAATGCCAAAATGATTGGAATTTCTGGCAGCTACCCATCCTGTACCTGCTGTCGTTGCTTTCCTGATGGCTATCTCCATGGATCTTTTGGCAGCTATCATTCCCGGTCCATTATCTCCGTCAACAACTGCTGTACTTGGTGTTTCATGGACAATCCGTATTTCAGGCCTTACATTAACCCTGCCGGCTTTCCATAAATCGTGATAATCCTTTATCCTGATCATTCCATGTGAAGAATGTCCTCTGATTTCAGCTGAAAGAAAAACTTCTGCAATTACATCAGCATCATCTTCACTGCATCCCATCCGTGTGAATATATTTCTTGTAAAATCAAACAGATAGTTGTATGTGTACATGGTTACGTTGTGTTTTCAGTCATTAAGTATCTCCGCCAGCACCCACTGCCCGGCACTCAGCACCCGGCATTACCCTTTTCTGACATTATGGTTTACTCCAGCCTGGGCGGTTGGTGTGATGACAAGATCATTTATGCAAACATGCTCCGGTAATGTTGCACAATAATATATCACCTCTGCAATATCATCACCCTTAAGGGCATCAATCCCCTTGTAGACATTAGCTGCCCTCTCCTTATCCCCCTTGAACCGGACTAGTGAGAATTCTGTTTCAGCCATGCCGGGAGCTATGTTTGTTACTTTAATATTATGCTTGAGAAGGTCTATTCTCATGGCACGTGAGAGTGCATCAACCGCATGCTTTGAAGCACAATAAACACTGCCGTTCTCATAAACCTCCTTGCCGGCTATTGATGAAATATTGAATATGTGTCCTTTTTTCCTTGCCGTCATCAGGGGAGCAACAGCCCTGGTTACATAGAGAAGGCCTTTTACATTTGTGTCAATCATTCTGTCCCAGTCGTCAATATTTCCTATGTCAATGTGTTCCAGTCCAACAGCAAGCCCGGCGTTATTGACCAGGATGTCGATATCTCTCCATTTCTCTGGCAAATCTGCAATTGTGTCTTCCACTTCATATCTTTTTCTAACGTCGAAGTTAAGAGAAAGGACTTCTGCGCCGAGATCACGCAAATCCTTTTCAAGATCGTCAAGCCTTTCTTTTCTGCGGCCGGTAATGATCACATTGTATCCCTCCTTTGCAAACCTTATAGCTGTTGCTTTTCCAAAACCTGCAGTGGCGCCTGTTACCAGAATTGTTTTTTTCATCATTATATAATTTTGATTTTAATGGTATGATGGAACCACACATGATTGATAATTACATTCATTACGTGTTTGTGTTTGAATTCAATCATGTGGGTTTCACGTTTATATGATTTTATTCAGTGTAAAAGTAGAAATTATTTTTGCTCCTCATGATATTTATTTCATACATTTCAGGGATTGGGCATTGCTGAGAGCAGGGAGCATCAGGAGTGGCCATTGTGATCTGAAGACGTTAATTTTTTATATGTACATGTTTTCTTTTTCTTATAATATATCGGTTGAATTGTGGTGAACACATGGGAATTACAGGGCTTTTAAAACAGTTATCTGCCAGCCTGTTGCCGGGTAAGAGAGCATAAAACAAAATGCTATATCTTTGCGAACAGCTTCAGTAAAAGGACAACAAGATTAGCATGGTGAAGAAAAAGGAAAGACCGGATGTTGGATCAATGTTTGATTCAATAGCCTGGCGTTATGATTTCCTCAATCATTTTTTGTCTTTTGGAATAGACCGGTCGTGGAGAAGAGAGGCAATGGCTATGCTCTCGGACAGATATAAAGACCCGGTAATCCTTGATGTTGCAACAGGAACGGGCGACATGGCTGTTGAATCCATGAATCTTAATCCTGGTATGGTTATAGGTGTTGATATTTCTGAGAAAATGATTGAACTGGCCGGAAAGAAGGTATTTAAAAAAGGTCTGGGGGGGAAGATAAGATTTGATTTATGTGATTCAGCAAATCTTGATTTCACTGATAATTCATTTGATATTGTAATGTCGGGCTTTGGAGTAAGGAACTTCAGCGATCTCCGGAAGGGATTGTCTGAGATGCACAGGGTAACAAGGAAAGGAGGATCGGTTCTCATACTGGAATTTTCGAAGCCTACTATATTTCCTTTCAAACAGGTTTACGATTTTTACTTCAGGCAGGTGCTTCCGGGAACCGGCAGGTTTTTTTCAGGTGACAGGGAAGCCTACAGCTACCTGTACAATTCTGTGATGGAGTTCCCTGATGGGGAATTATTTATTAACATACTTAAGGCAACGGGATATTCAGAAATTCAGGAGAAAAGGCTCACGCTTGGAGTATCGACCATATACACAGGTGTTAAAAACTGAATACAATAAAGCAATTATGATAGTAGTTAATAATCCTGAAAAGGCAAAAATCCTTTAGCTTGAACAAAAGTGTTTTCTATATCACGTTTGCAGCATTCCTGATTCTGATTGATTTAAATTCATACGGACAGAAGCAGAAACCGAAGAATGATTCATGGTATGATGATAAGCCACTGCATTTCGGCTTCAGTCTTGGAGCAAACCTGATGGATTTTAATATTACGCCTTCACAGAAATATTTTGCATCCGATTCACTATATCCAGAGGTCAGCCTGCTTAATCCCGGTATAAATATTCAGATTGTAACCAACCTGAAACTCGGACGTTATTTTGACCTGAGATTTCTTCCCGGTGTGTCGTTTGGTCAGCGCAACATAAGATATTTTAAGAACAGGGTAATATATAACGAGCAGCAAAGGCTTGAATCGTCTTTTCTCGAGTTTCCCCTGCTTTTAAAGTACAAGGGAGACAGGCTGAATAATGTCAGACCCTATATAGTAGGAGGCTTTAACTACAGGTACGACCTTGCAGGCAAGAAAGAATATGACGAGGAAAAATCTGTATATCTCAGGCTTGAAAGACCAGATCTTTACTATGAATTCGGTGCCGGACTGGATTTTTACCTTCCGTATTTTAAACTGTCTGTTGAGTTAAAAGTGTCAAACGGATTGTTTGACGTACTGGTAAATGAAACGCCGCCACGGCACCCCGAATTCTTTAATGCAATAGAAAGAATGAATTCCCAGATATGGATTTTGGCTTTTCATTTTGAATAGCCATTGCTATATGGGTTCATCTTAACCTGGTACCAAAGTAAGCGGCTGAGGAGCGTTCTGCCGGGAAACCGGCTTGAAGGTCTATAGAATTGGAGCCTTCAGTGGTTTCTGTGGTGAGGATTGTTAAAGGACCGGTCGATGCCAGGAAGCTTAAGGTAATGGTCAACCTCGTTGTTGGTTCATGTGATCAATCAGAGAGACCTTCTGGCAAATTCCGATACTCCTGTTTTCCGCAATGCAACACCCTAAAAATTATTCTGGATAATATCGTATAGTTCCTGCTGCTCTTTATCCATCTTAAGCAGATGGTTTTCTGTGTGTTTGGAAGTAGGGAGGGTATAAGTTATCTGGTACATATTATGAGTGACTTCTGCTGCCTTCTTCAGTGACAGTGTTGATTTAGCCTGATACAAAGCACGTTCCAGATCCTTGTAAATACAATAGGCTGTGAAGGCAATGCAGATATGAGCCTCTATTCTCTCTCGCAGTCTATGGTAAATTGGCCTTATCCGTAAATCAGTCTTTGATATGCGGAAGGCCTTTTCAACAAACCATAAGTTCTTATAATTCTGCATGACCTCCTGGTTGCTTATTCTGCTATTGGTGATATAGCCTTTCAGTCCGTCCCAGGCCTGATCATAATTGTACTTCTCGTAATCAATCTCAATGATTATCTCTCCCGTTAGCCGCAAGTATTTATTGTAACCCCTTTTGTTGATGTGTGATTTTGTAAGTCTGCCTGCCTTTATTTGCTTCTCAAGGCGCATCAGCCCACGTCGTCTGTTGTACTCATCCTTTGTCGCCCTGACCGATGAGTAATTGACTATGAGCCTTGTATCGTCTGATTTTGATATGCTTATCGTAGAGCCATCGGTGAAGGTTGTTTGAAGTATCTTGTTTTTGATCCTCTCCGGCTCATTCTTCAACCGGGCGCCAAGAATGTATTCATACCCATTTTCCTTCAATGCCTTGATGTTCTCATTTGAAAGCAAGCCCGCATCGGCAACCACAACAGGCTTATCCAGACCAAACTTACGGCTTATCTTTTCCAGGAAAGGAATAAGTGTATGACCTTCATAAGTATTACCCTCATAAATATCATACCCGATTGCATATCCTCCCATGCCAACCAGCAGCCCAATGAAGATCTGGGGATGTTGATGCTTGCCATCCTTAGAGAAGCCTGTCTTACGAAGATCATCCTCATCGGAAGCTTCAAAATAGAGAGTGGTCATATCGTAAAACACCACACTGATCTTACCCTCAAGAACTCTTAGTGTATGAGCAAAAGCTATCTGCTCTACCTGATCTTTCAACCGGCTGTTGAGCTTATCCAGAAAACGATAAACAGTATCAATCTCAAGAGATACTCCCTGATAACGGGAGAGGTAATCGATTGTCTTCAGCTTACTCAGTGGGAAGGCAATGCGTGAGATAACAAGATGACGAAAGAGATCTTCTCCTATTTTATTAAAACCGATATGATCATAGATCTTCCCAAAGATTATTTCAGGACCAACTGTCTGGATGTTTGAATTGCTAAGGGACGATAAAACGCTTTTGACCATTTTATCAGTCTCAGAGGGGAAGAGATCCTGCGGTTTGGAAAGGTAATCTATCTCCTGCTGGGCCTTTTGGACTAAACAATCTATTTCCTTCTGTGTGGTGGCGGAACCAAAGCTTTTGACCACTTTATAACGCCCCCTGGCCTTGCTAATTATCTGAATACTAGTGCTTCCTGATCTGTTTTTGAGTTGTCTGATAAACATTATAATATTTTTGCAACACCCAAATTTACAAACTTATCATTGATTTACAATAGGTTACGTGGGTGTTGCAAAAAAGTGCGGAAAACAGGAAAGAATGAATTCCCAGATATGGATTTTGGCTTTTCATTTTGAATAGCCATTGCTATATGGGTTCATCTTAACCTGGTACCAAAGTAAGCGGCTGAGGAGCGTTCTGCCGGGAAACCGGCTTGAAGGTCTATAGAATTGGAGCCTTCAGTGGTTTCTGTGGTGAGGATTGTTAAAGGACCGGTCGATGCCAGGAAGCTTAAGGTAATGGTCAACCTCGTTGTTGGTTCATGTGATCAATCAGAGAGACCTTCTGGCAAATTCCGATACTATTATGGAGGCAGCCATTCCAACGTTGAGTGATTCAACTCCGGCTGCAGAACGGGCAAATTTAGGTATGACAATTTTTTTTGTCACTAAGGGAAGGAGCTCGGCAGATATACCCCTTGATTCATTTCCCAGGAGAATTATGCCCTTTTCACTTAAATCTGCAGAGTAAATAGATTTCCCATCCAGCATTGCAGCATAAACCGGATTTCCCCGGGAATGTATTGAAGAAAGGAATTCCTTAAGGCCGGTATAATGAACCTTTACACTCAACAGAGCTCCCATTGTTGCCTGAATAACTTTCTGGTTGTATATATCCACACTGTTTTCAGAGCAGATAATGTTTTTTATACCAAACCATGCTGCAACCCTAATAATAGTGCCCATATTTCCCGGATCCTGAATTGTATCAATCATCAGGGTCAGGGAGTTATTTATTTCTTCAGGATCAATCATTGTTATGGGCATTCTGATGACAGCCAATGCGTTATGGGGTGTTGTTAAACTGCTGATTTTCTTGAGCTCGTCGTAACTCAGCGGTATAATCTCTGAGGCCTTATTTTTCAATTCCGCAGGAAGTGATGCAAGATATTCCGGTTTGCCCGCAAGAACTTCAACAATCCATTCTGACATAAGGAATTCCCTTACAAGCTTGTCGCCCTCAACAGTAAACAGCCTTCTTTCTTCCCTTTCTTTCTTCTTCTGAAGTGATATTATGAATTTCGACCAGCCCTTGCTAAGCATAATTATTCCTGTCTGCGGATGAGTGATAAATAATAAGCCATTAAATTAAGTTTTTTATAAATATCTTTGGAAACAATTTTCTCCGGTGCAATTGAAAAGAACCTGCAGACATATCAAATCATCCTATGCCCGGCCAGGTATTTTTTTCCTTTTAGTCCTTTTAATCATTTCATCTTCATGTAATCCGACAAAATATGTTCCCGAACAGGAATCCCTGCTGGAGGAAAACCATATCATTATCAGTCGTGATGGAATTAAGAAAAGCGATCTGTTGCCATATATAAAGCAAAAGCCCAATAAAAAGATATTCGGAGCAAGATTCCATCTGGGTCTATTTAACCTTTCAAACATAAATAAGGAAAAATGGCCACATTCATGGCTTCGCAGAATAGGTGAGGAGCCTGTTATTTTTGATCAGTATGCTGCAGGAAAGAGCAGAGAGCAGCTGGAATCATTTATCTCCTCAAAAGGTTTTTTCGATAGTCGTGTAAGAGATTCAGTTGCTACTGCTAAAAGAAGATCAGAGGTTTTTTATGATATCAATCTTCGCACGCCCTATACTATCCGTAATATTTATTATGAATTTTCAGACACCAGCATAAAAAAGCTGTTTTATTTTGATTCGGTTAACTGCCTTATCGAAAGGGGCAGACCTTATGATATAGATGTTCTTCAGGCGGAGAGGCAGAGATTCGAGAAGTTCGTGAAAGACAAAGGCTATTATGGATTCTCCAGTGACCATATCTATTTCAGGATTGACAGCACGCTTGGAAACAGGCAGGTTAACGTCTATTACGGAGTAAGGAATTATTTAACGATTGATAAAAACAATCGCACAAGCTATGTGCCCCATTCCAAATACCAGATTCGGAATGTATTCATTTATCCGGATTTCAGCCCGAGGGAAGCCCTTGAAAGAGGCGAATCATATGCAGTGAGCCTTGATACGCTAAACCATAACGGTTATTATTTTGTCACTGATAAAGACAGGAGAAGCCTTAAGTACGATATTATCCTCCAGTCCTTGTATATCAAGCCAGGTTCGATGTACAGCGTAACTAATACAGAGCAAACTCAGAAACACCTTATGGGGCTGAAGGTGTACAGGCTGGTAAATATATTTTTTTCTGAACCTGAGATAAAGGATCCGGGAATGCTTCTTGATTGCCACATTCAGCTAACCATCCTTGATCAGCAGTCGTACAGGGTTGAACTTGAGGGTACAAATTCAGCTGGTAATTTCGGAGGTGCGCTTAATCTGATTTACCAGCACAAAAATCTGTTTCATGGCGCAGAACAATTCAATCTTAAGCTAAAGGGAGCGTATGAATCCCTGTCACAGAAGTACACAAAAATGAGGAGCACTCAGGAATACGGTGCTGAAGCAAGTATGCGCCTTCCCAGATTTTATTTCCCGCTTCTGAAAAAGGAGGAGTTCGTCAGGAGGTATAATCCAACCACTTCAATTCTTGCTGCTTACAACTACCAGGAAATGCCATTTTATACCAGGACAATGGCAAATGCAACATTTGGCTATACCTGGCTTGCCCATGAATACCACACTCATATTGTAAATCCTGTTCAGCTGAATATTGTTAATCTTCTGTCGGTAGATGAAGCGTTTATGGAGAAAATTGAATCCTCGTCCTACCTGGCATACAGTTACAGAGACGTGATGATCCTGGGTGGCAATTACTCATATATCTTCAATAACCAGAAAATACAGAAATCGAGAGATTACTGGTTCCTGAGATTTAATGCCGAGGCTTCGGGCAATATTCTTGCTATTGGCAGCAGGCTTGCCGGATCGAATAAGAAGGAAGGCACTTACAATCTTTTTGGACAACCATTTTCTCAATATGTGAGGGCCGATATTGATTTGAGATATAATATAATTCTGAACGACGTAAGCTCATTGGTTTACAGGGGCTTTCTTGGCGTGGGAATTCCTTACGGAAATTCGAAGGCAATACCTTTTGAGAAACAATATTTCGGGGGCGGAGCCAATGGTATACGAGCATGGCAGGTCAGGTCGCTGGGGCCGGGTTCTTATTTGCCTGATGAGTCCAGCCTGATAAACCAGACAGCAGATATCAAGATTGAAGCTAATGCTGAGTACAGGTTCAAGCTGTTCTGGGTCCTTGAAGGCGCACTTTTTTTAGATGCCGGAAATATATGGACATACAATGAGGATGTTTCACGGCCAGGCTCAAAATTCAACTTCAGCAAATTTTACAGGGAAATGGCCGTTGGAACCGGAACAGGGCTAAGATTCGATTTCAAGTTCTTTATAGGCCGCATAGATATGGGAATGAAGCTCAGAGATCCGGTCCTGACTGAAGGATCGAAATGGATCGTGCTGAACAGGAAATATGACTTCAAAGACGACTTTGCATTTGTAATAGGCATTGGTTATCCTTTCTGATCATTGCCATTGAACAAGAGATTTTTCAACTACTATTTTATTTGCCCCGGGTTTTTTTATATTGCAGCCAGTCTTTCTGCATGGTCTTATGAATGCTCTCGCAGGATTTTTAAAGGAATGGTTCGGGTATACACGCAGAGAAAGAAGATCTGCTTGTTTCCTGTTGCTGGTCATTGTCATAATAGTAATAACCAGGATTGTTGTTCCTGAAAAGACAGTGCCTGTCGGCATGATTCCCTTAAACATGGATGACTATAGCGGAGGAAGGACTGAAGAAAAAACTCAGCTTCCTGATTCGGGAGCAAAATTAAAATCAGGGGGAACAGGCACTAAAGATAATTTTAAAAGGATTGTTATAGACATTAACAATTGCGATTCGGCTCGTCTTACAACTTTGCCCGGTATTGGACCAGTACTCTCGGCGAGGATCATCAGGTACAGGGACCTTCTTGGCGGTTATGCAGCTGTAGAACAGCTTAGGGAAGTATATGGCCTGCCTGCAGAAACCTTCAACCTGATAAGCTTAATGGTTACTGCTGATCCATCTGACGTGTTGCGGATAAAAATTAACAAGGCTGAATTCAGGGAGCTTCTCCGACATCCCTATATTGAAAAGGAAGAAGTTCAGGCAATAATGAAGTACAGGGAATTGCAGGGAATAATCAGAAACCGGGAGGACCTGGTAAATAACAAACTTATTTCCCGCGAAAGAGTTGAAAAAATTTTGCCTTATATTGATTTTGCCACCGATTAGCAAATGATGAAGCCATATCATGTTGCATTTACTTGCAAAATGATAATTTTTTGCTTAAATTTATAAAGTGACAACATGATGAATAAAATGTTAAATTATTGCTTATCTGACAAAAAGAAGCGAAATGAATAAATTATCACCTTAAATGTTTTGAAAAGATTTTTACTATTTTTACATTTGCGCCTCTTAAAAAACTGAATTATTATTATGATCATTGTACCATTAAAAGAAGGCGAAAATATTGAAAGAGCTTTAAAAAGGTTCAAAAGAAAGTTTGAAAAGACGGGAGTGATTCGTGAGTTACGCTCGCGTCAGGCTTTTATCAAGCCTTCAGTGCGCCGGAGAGATCAATTAAAGAAGGCTAAGTACGTACAGAAGATGCAGGAGCGCGAAGAGTAGTTTATTAAGCCCGCATCATTTTTCAGCATAATTTCATGGGGTTCCTTTATGAACCATAAGGAATCGTTCTTACAGTATCTCGAAACGGAAAAGCGGTATTCGCCTAATACTGTAAGATCATATTCAAATGATCTTGATCAGTTTTCTTCTTTCCAGTCAGCCCGGCAGAATCCTGCTGAACCGGGGCAAGTTAGTTCATATGACATAAGATCGTGGATTGTAAGCATGCTCGAGAGCGGCTATTCTCCTGTAAGCATACATCGTAAGATATCATGCCTGAGGGTTTTTTACAGGTATTTAAGGAAAGAGGGGATAGTGAAGAACGATCCTCTTGATAAGGTGGTGCTGCCAAAAGTGAAGAAAAGTCTGCCGGCTTTTGTGGATGAAAAATCGCTGGACTCACTGCTTGACGATTTCGATTTCGGCGACGATTTCTCAGGAATCAGGAACAGAACAGTGATAGAAATGCTTTACCAAACCGGGATGAGGAGGTCGGAACTTATAGGCCTGAAGGATAGTGATGTTGACTTGCAGAACGAATCCCTCAGGGTAACTGGAAAAAGAAACAAGCAAAGGATAATACCTCTTCTGCCCTCATTCACGGTCACTCTCGGGAATTACCTGAAGGCAAGGAAGAATCATCTGGGTGACGACACTGCCGGAGGATGGTTTTTCGTTAGTGACAAAGGAAACAAACTCTATGACAAATATGTTTACAACCTCGTAAGAAAGTACCTCTCAATGGTTACGACTATTGAAAAAAAGAGCCCTCATATTTTGAGGCATACTTTTGCTACACATATGCTTAACAGGGGTGCCGACCTTAATTCTATAAAGGAATTCCTGGGACATGCAAATCTGTCGGCCACACAGATTTACACACATAACACATTTGAGAAGCTCAGGAAAATATATAAACAGGCTCATCCAAGAGCTTAAATATTAATTATTTAAACAGGAGGTGCAACTATGAATGTTCAGATTCACTCAGTACGGTTTGATGCCGACAAGAAGCTTATCAATTTCATTCATCAGAAACTGGATAAGCTGACACTCATTGGTGAAGGTATTGTAAATGCCGAAGTGTACCTTAGGCTTGACAAGGATCAGGAGGGCGAGAATAAGGTCAGTGAGATAAAGATTGAAATACCTGGTGGACCGTTGTTTGCAAGGAAACAGAGCAAGACATTCGAGGAATCAACCGACCTGGCTATTGATGCACTTAAAAGACAGATTACCAAATATAAGCAGAAGAAAAGGGGGGGCTGATCAGGAGGTTTTCAAAATTATTCTGATTTATTTTGATAAATGAAATTTTAATTAATACATTTGCAAACCGTTTTTTGAGGGTGTTTTGCATTAACGGTAAGTTCTTTAAATTGCCGATGTAGCTCAGTTGGTCAGAGCAGCTGATTTGTAATCTGCAGGTCGGGGGTTCGAATCCCTTCATCGGCTCTTGAAGGAGTTGCAAGTGTATATCTTGAGTAATCAGCTCGGTTTAAGGGGAGATACCAAAGTGGCCAACTGGGGCAGACTGTAAATCTGCTGGGAATTCCCTTCGTAGGTTCGAATCCTGCTCTCCCCACTTAAACGGAGCTGACCGTATATAAGATATGTTTATTTCTAATGTGCGGAACTCAATATATGATATCAGGCGGGAGTAGCTCAGTTGGTAGAGCATTAGCCTTCCAAGCTAAGGGTCGCGGATTCGAGCTCCGTCTCCCGCTCACTTTTGATGCCAGAGTAGCTCAGGGGTAGAGCACTTCCTTGGTAAGGAAGGGGTCAGGGGTTCAATTCCCCTCTCCGGCTCAACAGAAAACATTGATAAAATCGATATAGAATAAACTTAAATTTAATACGCTTGAAGTTATGGCAAAAGAAAAATTTGACAGGTCGAAACCACATGTGAATATTGGTACTATTGGTCATATCGACCATGGCAAGACTACCCTGACAGCGGCGATCACTATGGTGCTCCACAAAAGAGGTCTCTCTGACGTCAGGGATTTTGACTCAATTGATAATGCTCCAGAAGAAAAGGAAAGGGGTATTACAATTAATACATCTCACGTTGAATACCAGACAGCTACACGCCATTATGCACATGTTGACTGTCCGGGCCATGCTGACTATATCAAGAACATGGTTACAGGTGCAGCCCAAATGGATGGCGCAATACTAGTTGTTGCAGCAACTGACGGTCCAATGCCGCAAACACGTGAACATATTCTTCTTGCCCGCCAGGTGAACGTTCCACAGGTAGTGGTTTTTATGAATAAGGTTGATATGGTTGACGATGAAGAACTTCTCGACTTGGTTGAAATGGAAGTCCGCGACCTGCTTAGTTTTTATAAGTTCGACGGTGAAAATGCTCCCGTGATCCGCGGTTCGGCTCTGGGTGCAATGCGCGGAGAAGCAAAATGGGAAGACAAAGTGATGGAACTTATGGATGCAGTTGATTCATATATTCCACTGCCCCCGCGTGAAAACGAGAAGCCTTTCCTGATGCCGGTTGAAGACGTATTCTCAATCACAGGCCGTGGTACAGTGGCAACAGGCCGTATTGAAACAGGCGTTGTGCTGACAGGCGACGAACTGGAAATGATAGGATTGGGCGTTGAGAAACGCAAAACAGTATGCACGGGAGTGGAAATGTTCCGCAAAATTCTCGACAGAGGCGAAGCAGGTGATAACGTAGGATTGCTGCTGAGAGGTGTTGACAAAAAGGAAATTAAAAGAGGTATGGTCCTTGCCAAACCTGGTACAATAACTCCTCATACAAAATTCAAGTCAGAGATTTATGTATTAAAGAAGGAGGAAGGTGGAAGACATACTCCATTCCATAATAAGTACCGCCCCCAGTTCTACATCAGAACTCTTGATATTACGGGTGAGGTAACGCTTCCGGAAGGAAGGGAAATGGTAATGCCGGGTGATAATGTGTCAATTACTGTTGACCTCATTTACCCTGTTGCTATAAATGTAGGCCTGCGTTTTGCCATCCGCGAGGGTGGAAGAACAGTGGGAGCCGGTGCTGTAACTGAGATTCTTAAGTAGGAAATGCTATGGCAGGTTTGTGTTGAGACGCGATGAATCGTGTCTCAACAATCCTGCAAATACGGGTGTAGCTCAGTTGGTAGAGCACTGGTCTCCAAAACCAGGTGTCGGGAGTTCGAGTCTCTCCTCCCGTGCAAATTGATGAAGTGATATGAATATAAAAGGATATTTTAAGGAATCTTACACCGAGCTCATCCATAAAGTCACATGGCCTACGTGGAGCGAGCTTCAGAACAGTGGTACGCTTGTTCTGGTAGCCACCCTGATAATAGCTCTTATCGTTGCTCTGATGGACGCTGCATTCAGCAGAATTATGGAGTTCGTTTACAGTTTGTTGTATTAACAAGGAGTTTAGTTCCAATGAGTGAGAATATAAAGAAGTGGTATGTGCTAAGGGCTATTGGAGGGAAGGAAAAAAAGGTAAAGGAGTACATTGAAAACGAAATCGCCCGCCTTAAACTTGAAGAATACGTCTCACAAGTCCTCATTCCTACAGAAAAAGTATATCAGATCCGATCAGGAAAAAAGATCAGCAAGGAAAGGACTTTCTTCCCCGGGTATGTCCTTGTTGAAGCAGTCCTCGCCGGCGAAATACCTCATGTTCTGAGAAGTATCCCGAATGTTATAGGTTTTCTGGGTTCAAAGGATGGAGAACCGGTGCCGCTGAGAAAATCTGAGATAAACCGTATACTTGGCAAAGTGGATGAACTTAATGCCAGCGATGAAGAACTTAACGTTCCTTTTTTCGTCGGGGAATCGGTGAAAGTGATTGACGGACCATTCAACAGCTTTACCGGAATAATTGAAGAGGTTAACGATGAGAAAAAGAAGCTCAAGGTAATGGTTAAAATTTTTGGGCGAAAGACACCGCTGGAACTTAGTTTCATGCAGGTAGAAAAGGATAATTGACTTAAAGATATTGACGGTTATAATAACTATAATGCTTCCTGAATAACTGTCATATATTCGCAATAAACAAGCAAAAATCAAATTATGGCAAAAGAAGTTGCTGGAATTATCAAATTACAGATACGAGGCGGAGCAGCAAACCCATCACCTCCGGTAGGCCCTGCACTTGGGTCGAAAGGAGTGAATATAATGGATTTCTGCAAGCAATTCAATGCCAGAACCCAGGATAAGGCTGGAAAAGTTATACCGGTGGTTATAACTGTATATAGTGACAAATCTTTCGACTTTGTCACCAAAACACCTCCGGTTGCTGTTCAGCTTCTTGAGGTTGCCAAAGCCAAGCAAGGTTCGAAGGAACCTAACAGAAGCAAAGTGGCAGCCGTAACATGGGATCAGGTAAAAGCTATTGCTACGGAAAAAATGGATGACCTCAATTGTTTCACGCTTGAGTCAGCCATTAAAATGGTTGCAGGAACCGCCAGAAGTATGGGAATTACAATAAAATGAAAATTCCTGCTAAAAAATTAATATTGAGAAGAAATGGCTAAACTTACCAAAAACCAGAAGCTCTCCCGTTCAAAAATAGACAGGGAAAAGCTTTATACTCTAACGGAAGCATCGTCGCTTGTCAGGGAGATAACGACTACAAAATTTGATGCATCCGTTGATCTGGATGTAAGGTTAGGTATCGACCCCAGAAAATCAAATCAAATGGTCAGAGGCGTGGTTTCCCTTCCTCATGGAACAGGCAAGGAGACAAGAGTTCTTGTATTATGCACACCTGACAAGGAAGCTGAAGCACAAGAAGCCGGAGCCGACTTTGTTGGCCTGGATGACTATATTGAGAAGATCAAAGGCGGATGGACTGATGTGGATGTCATTATCACAATGCCGTCGGTTATGGGAAAAGTGGGTCAGCTCGGTCGTATACTGGGCCCTCGCGGACTGATGCCTAATCCTAAAAGCGGAACTGTAACAATGGAAATTGGTAAGGCTGTGAAAGAAGTGAAACAGGGTAAAATTGATTTCAAGGTTGATAAAACCGGAATCATTCACACCTCAATAGGAAAAGTCTCATTTGAACCTCATATGATCGCTGAAAATGCCAGGGAGTTTATACAAATGGTAAACAAACTGAAACCGGCCTCTGCAAAAGGAACTTACATACGAAGTGTATACCTGTCCAGTACCATGAGCCCCGGAATAAAAGTCGATCCCAAAGGTCTTGATGATTAAAAATGCAAAATTGATTTGAAATTATGAGACAAGAAGAAAAAAATGCTATCATAAACAGCCTTGCTGACAGACTGAAAGAGTACAGCCACTTTTATCTGACTGATACTGCTCAGCTTAATGCAGCTGATACAAGCGCTCTTAGAAGAAAGTGTTTTGAGAATGATATAAAACTCGTTGTTGTTAAGAACACCCTCCTAAAAAGAGCACTTAAGCAGACTGATGTGAACTTTGAAGAACTATTCCCTGTTCTTAAAGGTACTACTTCTATCATGTTTGCAAATACCGGAAACTTACCTGCTAAGCTTATTAAGGAGTTCCGGAAAAAACATGATAAACCTGTATTGAAAGGTGCTTACGTTCAGGAATCAATCTATATCGGCGACAACATGCTCGAAACACTTGTCACCCTTAAGACCAAAGATGAACTTATTGGAGACGTCATACTTCTCCTTCAGTCACCTGCCAAAAACGTTGTGTCAGCACTTCAATCAGGTGGAAATAAAATTCATGGTGTTCTTGAAACACTATCAAAAAGAGATAAATAATAAAAGTAAATCAAATTAAATCCTAATAAAAATGGCAGATCTTAAGAAATTTGCAGAAGAATTGGTTAACCTGTCTGTTAAAGAAGTAAATGAACTGGCTAAGATACTTAAAGAAGAGTATGGCATTGAACCGGCCGCAGCTGCTGTTACAGTAGCAGGCCCGGCATCAGCAGGCGAGGAAAAAGTTGTTGAGGAAAAATCAACATTCGACGTCATCCTTAAAAGCCCGGGTGGCCAGAAATTACAAATAGTTAAACTGGTTAAGGATATCACCGGCCTGGGACTTAAGGAAGCAAAGGCTGTTGTTGATGCTGCTCCGGGCCCTGTTAAAGAAGGCGTTTCAAAAGAAGAAGCAGAAGCTATTAAAAATCAATTAGTAGACGCAGGAGCTGAAGTTGAACTTAAATAAGTTATACCTGATCTACCGGGTCCTCAGGTTTAGTTCCACTGTCAGGTGGAACTAAGCCTTTTTGTGTATTTTATTAAAAGTTCAATAAATCCTTTTATAAATGTCGCCAAATAATACTGAAAGAATAATTTTCGGTTCCAGAAGAGAGCAACTCGAGTATCCAGACTTTCTGGAAGTTCAATTGAAATCTTTCGGCGAGTTTTTCCAGCTTGGAACTACACCAGAAAACAGAAGAAAAGAGGGACTTTTTAAAGTCTTTACGGAAAATTTCCCGATAACTGATACGAGAAATAATTTCGTACTTGAATTTCTTGATTATTATATTGATCCCCCCAGATATACCATTGAAGAGTGTATTGAAAGGGGACTGACTTTCAGCGTACCCCTGAAAGCAAAATTGAAACTATATTGCACTGACCCCGAGCACGAAGACTTCGATACAGTAATCCAGGATGTTTACCTTGGCACTGTTCCCTATATGACTGAAAGGGGAACATTTGTGATTAACGGTGCCGAGAGAGTTGTTGTGTCTCAGCTGCACAGATCACCCGGTGTCTTCTTCGGCCAGAGCATACACGCAAACGGAACTAAACTTTATTCTGCAAGGATTATACCTTTCAAAGGCTCATGGATCGAATTTGCTACTGACATTAATAATGTTATGTATGCTTATATCGACAGGAAGAAGAAACTCCCCGTAACAACCTTGCTCCGGGCTATTGGTTTTGAAAGCGATAAGGAAATTCTTGAAATCTTTAACCTGGCGGAGGAACATAAAGTTTCAAAAACAAGTATCAGGAAACTGGTCGGAAGAAAACTGGCCGCAAGAGTACTTAAAACATGGATCGAAGATTTTGTTGATGAAGATACCGGGGAAGTTGTTTCAATAGAAAGAAATGAAGTTATTCTTGACAGGGAAACAATAATTGAACAGGAACATGTCGATATGATAGTGGATTCAGGAGCAAAGGCAATACTCCTCCACCGTGAAGACATAGGCCTTTCAGACTTTGCAATAATATACAACACTTTGCAGAAAGATCCCTGCAATTCAGAAAAAGAGGCAGTGATATATATTTACCGCCAGCTTCGCAATGCCGAGCCACCCGATGAGGCAACAGCCAGGGATGTGATCGAAAAGCTGTTTTTCTCAGACAAGAGATATGACCTCGGAGAAGTGGGGCGCTACAGAATTAATAAGAAGCTCGGACTTGAGACCGGCATGGAAGTCAAGATCCTTACAAAGGAAGATATTATAAAGATTATTGGCTACCTTATTCAGCTTATCAACTCAAAAACGGATATTGACGATATAGACCACCTTAGCAACAGAAGAGTGCGTACGGTGGGTGAACAACTTTATGCTCAGTTCGGGGTTGGACTTGCCCGCATGGCCAGGACTATCCGTGAAAGGATGAATGTAAGGGATAATGAGGTCTTCACACCTGTCGATCTTATTAATTCAAAGACTCTGTCTTCGGTAATTAATTCATTCTTTGGCACAAATCAGCTTTCGCAGTTCATGGACCAGACCAATCCTCTTGCCGAGATGACTCATAAGCGCCGTATGTCGGCCCTGGGGCCGGGAGGACTGTCTCGCGAAAGAGCAGGTTTTGAGGTCAGGGATGTACACTATACTCATTACGGACGCCTTTGTCCCATTGAAACTCCTGAAGGGCCTAATATCGGTCTGATCTCCTCTCTGTGTGTTTATGCAAAGATTAACGACCTGGGATTCATAGAAACTCCATACCGTTTGGTAAATGATGCAAAAGTAGACCTCAGCAACGAGGGAGTAGTATGGCTTAGCGCAGAAGAAGAAGAATACAAAATGATTGCTCAGGCTAACGCATCTCTTTTACCTGATGGACGCTTCGAGAACTTTAGGGCTAAATGCCGGTATGAAGCAGACTACCCTTTTGAAGAGGTAACGAATGTAGACATGATGGACGTGGCTCCAAACCAGATTGCATCAATTGCTGCATCACTGATACCATTCCTTGAGCACGACGATGCAAACAGGGCTCTTATGGGTTCGAATATGATGCGCCAGGCTGTCCCGCTTTTAAATCCTGAATCACCAATTGTCGGAACAGGCCTCGAAACGCAGGTTATAAAAGACAGCCGGATACTCTATGTGGCAGAAGGCGACGGTGTTGTGGAATATGTCGATTCAAATGAAATAGTTATTCGCTACACTCGTTCCGATGAGGAGAAATTTGTGAGCTTCGACGATGACATAAAAAGGTATCTCCTTCCTAAATATAAGAAAACCAACCAGAACACATGCATAAACCTTATTCCTGTCGTCAGGAAAGGTGAAAAGGTGTCCAAAGGCCAGGTCCTTACTGAAGGATATGGAACCAAAAACGGAGAGCTGGCACTTGGAAGGAACCTTAAGGTTGCTTTTATGCCCTGGAAAGGTTACAATTTCGAGGATGCTATTGTTATTTCTGAAAAAGTTGTGCAGGAAGATATGTTTACTTCCGTACATATCGATGAGTATCTTCTTGAAGTGCGCGATACAAAGAGAGGGCTGGAGGAACTCACTTCCGATATCCCGAATGTGAGCGAGGAAGCCACAAAGAACCTTGACGAGAATGGCTTGATAAGAATAGGTGCCCATATAAGACCTGGCGATATACTGATTGGCAAAATCACTCCTAAGGGAGAATCGGATCCTTCACCGGAAGAGAAATTGCTTCGGGCTATTTTCGGCGATAAGGCAGGCGACGTTAAGGATGCTTCACTCAAAGCCGGCCCGTCTCTTGAGGGAGTAGTCATAGACAAAAAATTGTTTACAAGGGCAGTAAAAGACAGGAAAGCAAAAGCTATTGAGAAACCGCTTCTTGATAAGATCGAAGCCGATTTCAATCGCAGTGCTGAAGAACTCAAGTCACGCCTTGTGGATAAGCTCTTTATCCTGGTCAATGGAAAAACTTCGCAGGGGGTTAAGGATTACCTGAATGTGGATGTGATACCCAAAGGAACCAAATTTACCCTCAAGCAGCTTCAGGAAATAGACTTTCTTAACGTCAATCCCAATAAATGGACTACAGATAAGAAAAAGAATGACAGCATTAAACAGCTGTTGCATAATTACATTATCAAATTCAAGGAGATTGACGGCATATACAAGAGAAAGAAATACAATGTTACCATTGGCGATGAGCTTCCTGCAGGCATTGTGAGACTGGCCAAAGTTTACATAGCGAAAAAGAGAAAAATAAAGGTTGGAGACAAGATGGCCGGACGCCACGGAAACAAGGGAATTGTGGCCAAGATAGTCCGCCAGGAAGATATGCCGTTTCTCGAAGATGGCACCCCTGTTGACATAGTGCTCAATCCTCTGGGTGTTCCATCCAGGATGAACCTCGGGCAAATATATGAAACAGTTCTGGGATGGGCAGGAAGAAAACTTGGACTCCGCTTTTCAACTCCTATTTTCGACGGTGCTTCTATCACCCAGATTACTGAGTACACCGATAAAGCCAAGCTGCCAAGGTATGGTAAGACCTACCTTTACGATGGAGGTACAGGAGAGAGATTTGACCAGCCTGCTACAGTAGGGGTCATTTATATGCTTAAACTGGGGCACATGGTTGATGATAAAATGCACGCCAGGTCAATAGGACCATATTCCCTGATCACACAACAGCCTCTGGGAGGAAAAGCACAGTTCGGAGGACAGAGATTCGGTGAAATGGAAGTCTGGGCTCTTGAAGCCTTCGGTGCTGCACATATCCTTCAGGAAATTCTCACAATAAAATCAGATGATGTTATTGGCAGGGCAAAAGCTTATGAAGCCATTGTAAAAGGCGAACCAATGCCGCAGCCCGGAATACCAGAATCATTGAATGTACTTCTGCACGAGCTCAGGGGACTGGGACTGAGTGTTATTCTTGATTAATAACTTACAGGGTTATTTGTTTAATAATTGATAATAAAATATTCAGTATATGTCATTCAGAAGAGATAACAAAACAAAAACAAGTTACTCAAAGATCTCAATTGGTCTTGCTTCGCCTGAGGAGATCCTCGACCGTTCAAGCGGCGAAGTTCTGAAGCCCGAAACAATTAATTACCGCACATATAAGCCTGAACGGGATGGACTTTTTTGTGAAAGGATATTCGGACCCGTAAAAGATTATGAATGCCATTGCGGTAAGTATAAAAGGATACGCTATAAGGGCATCGTCTGCGACCGCTGCGGGGTGGAGGTTACAGAAAAAAAGGTGCGCCGCGAAAGAATGGGACACATATCCCTGGTAGTTCCGGTGGCTCATATCTGGTACTTCCGTTCCCTGCCCAACAAGATAGGGTATCTTCTCGGCCTTCCTACCAAGAAACTCGATTCAATAATCTATTATGAAAGATATGTTGTCATCAATCCAGGTATAAAGGCTGTTGACGGGGTGAAATATCTTGACTTCCTTACGGAAGAAGAGTATGTTGATATTATAGAGTCTCTTCCAAAAGAGAATCAGTATCTTGAAGACACTCATCCCGACAAGTTCGTTGCAGATATGGGGGCTGAAGCTCTTTATAAGCTTCTCAGCCGCGTTGACCTTGATGAAATGTCGTGGTCGCTCAGGCACAAGGCAAATACGGAAACTTCGCAGCAGCGCAAAAATGAAGCTTTGAAGAGATTGCAGGTGGTGGAAGCATTCAGGGATTCAAAGCATGTAAACAAGCCTGAATGGATGATCATTAAAGTAGTACCTGTTATTCCTCCTGAACTCAGGCCGCTTGTACCCCTTGACGGGGGCCGTTTTGCCACAAGTGACCTTAATGATCTGTACAGGAGGGTTATAATACGGAATAACCGGCTTAAAAGGCTTATCGAGATCAAGGCTCCTGAAGTGATACTCCGGAATGAGAAAAGAATGCTCCAGGAAGCTGTTGATTCCCTGTTTGATAACTCAAGAAAAGCCAATGCGGTAAAAACCGATGCCAATAGACCACTCAAGTCGCTTAGCGACAGCCTTAAAGGGAAACAGGGACGATTCCGTCAGAACCTGTTGGGAAAACGTGTTGACTATTCAGCCCGCTCCGTTATTGTTGTAGGACCTGAGCTTAACCTTTTTGAGTGCGGATTGCCGAAAGATATGGCTGCTGAGCTTTATAAACCCTTCATTATCAGAAAGCTCATAGAGAGGGGAATAGTGAAAACAGTTAAATCGGCAAAGAAAATTGTCGACAGGAAAGATCCTGTGGTATGGGATATTCTTGAGAATGTTCTTAAGGGCCATCCTGTGCTTCTGAACCGTGCTCCAACCCTTCACCGGCTTGGGATACAGGCTTTCCAGCCAAAACTTATCGAAGGAAAAGCCATTCAGCTTCACCCTCTTGTTTGTACAGCTTTCAACGCTGACTTTGACGGTGACCAGATGGCTGTTCATCTTCCACTTGGTAATACCGCAATACTTGAGGCACAGATGCTGATGCTGGCATCTCATAACATATTAAATCCCGCTAACGGAGCACCAATTACAGTGCCGTCGCAGGATATGGTACTGGGCCTGTATTACATAACAAAAGGAAAGAAAAGTACCCCGGAAGAAAAAGTCAAGGGAGAAGGACTGGTGTTCTATTCACCGGAAGAGGCCAACATTGCTTACAATGAAGGCAAGGTCGACCTTCATGCCATTATCAAGGTAAAGGTAAATGACATAGTTGAAGGTAAGCAGGTTAACCATCTTATCGAGACTACTGTCGGACGCGTTATTTTTAACCAGTATGTTCCTGAGGAAGTTGGATTTATAAATGAGTTGCTTACAAAGAAATCATTAAGGGATATTATTGGAAAGGTACTGAAGCTCTCAGGAACAGCCAAGACAGCAGATTTCCTTGATGCAATAAAGAACCTGGGATTCTTCTCAGCCTTTAAGGGAGGATTGTCTTTCAATCTCGACGATGTCATTATCCCTGATGAAAAAGCAAAATTCGTATCCGAAGGTTATGAGCATGTTGAGGAGGTCCTCACTAATTACAGCATGGGTTTCATTACCAATAATGAACGATATAACCAGATAATAGATATCTGGACCCATGTAAACGCCAGACTTACTCAGTCGCTCATGAAACAGCTTTCGGCAGACAAGCAGGGATTTAATTCGGTTTACATGATGCTTGATTCCGGAGCAAGAGGATCGAAGGAGCAAATTCGTCAGCTTTCAGGTATGAGGGGGCTCATGGCAAAACCACAAAAATCAGGATCAACCGGGTCGGAGATAATAGAGAACCCTATTCTTTCGAATTTCAAGGAAGGTCTTTCTGTACTTGAATATTTCATATCAACTCACGGAGCTCGCAAAGGTCTCGCCGATACAGCGCTTAAAACGGCTGATGCAGGTTACCTTACAAGACGACTTGTTGATGTATCGCAGGACGTTATTATTACGGAAGAAGATTGCGGTACGCTGAGAGGCCTTGTTGCAACAGCAATAAAGAAGAATGAGGAAATTGTTGAGTCACTTTATGAAAGGATACTCGGACGTACAACGGTACATAATGTATATCATCCGCTGACAGGTGAGCTTATAGTTGAAGCCGGACAGGAAGTTACTGAAGAACTTGCGAAGAAAATAGAGGATTCACCAATAGAACAGGTTGAGATACGTTCAGTGCTGACCTGCGAGTCAAAAAAAGGTGTTTGTGCAAGATGCTACGGGCGTAATCTTGCTACCGGCCGCATGATCCATAAAGGTGAAGCAGTTGGCGTTATTGCTGCCCAGAGTATTGGAGAACCCGGAACCCAGCTTACACTCCGTACTTTCCACGTGGGTGGTACCGCATCAAATATAACCACTGAATCGCGCCTCGTGGCACGATACGGAGGTGTTGTCGAAATGGAAGAACTGCGCTCGGTCCCAAAAGCCGACTCTGAATCAAACGACGAAAGTGCCGATATTGTTATAGGCCGACTGGGAGAATTGAGAATCATTGACAAGAAAACAGGGATTGCACTGACTACACATACTATTCCTTACGGATCGAAGCTTTATGTCAAACCCGGACAGGAAGTTGAAAAGGGAAAGCTTATTTGTGAATGGGATCCTTTCAATGCTGTTATCATTGCCGAAGTTAAAGGAAAGATTGCTTATGAATACCTGATTGAAGGTGTTACTTTCCGGGAGGAATCTGACGAACAGACAGGGTTTAAGGAAAAGGTCATCATTGAAAGCAGGGATAAAACAAAGAATCCGGCTGTCAAAATCATGGGACCCAAAGATGAGGAGCTCAGAGTCTACAATCTCCCAGTAGGTGCACACCTGGTAAGTGAGGTGAATAAAACAGTTGTTGCAGGAGAGATCCTTGCCAAGATACCAAGGGCAGTTGGAAAATCAGGTGATATAACCGGAGGACTTCCCAGGGTTACAGAGCTGTTTGAAGCCAGGAATCCTTCGAATCCTGCAATAGTTTCTGAGATTGATGGGGAAGTATCATTCGGAAAAATCAAGAGAGGCAACCGTGAAATATCAGTAAGGTCGAAATCAGATGAAATAAAGAAATATCTGGTGCCGCTGTCCAAGCAAATACTTGTTCAGGAAAACGACTACGTGAAAGCAGGCACTCCTTTATCAGACGGAGCCATAACGCCTGCAGACATACTTGCCATAAAAGGCCCTACAAAGGTCCAGGAATATATTGTTAATGAAATACAGGAAGTATACAGGCTTCAGGGTGTGAAAATTAACGACAAACATTTTGAGATCATTGTCCGACAGATGATGCGCAAGGTTGAGATCGTAGATCCGGGCGATACGAAGTTTCTTGAACGGCAGGTGGTTGATAAACTCGAGTTCATGGATGAGAATGACAATATCTACGGCAAGAAATATGTAACTGACCCTGGCGATTCATCAATTTTACACCCGGGTATGATTGTTTCCACGCGCAAGCTGAGAGATGAGAATTCAATCCTTAAAAGGCGCGACCTTAAGCCTGCTGAAGCTCGCGATGCTATACCCGCTACATCAAACCAGGTGCTGCAGGGTATAACAAGAGCTGCCCTGCAAACCAACAGCTTCTTCTCGGCAGCATCATTCCAGGAAACGACCAAGGTTCTGAATGAAGCTGCAATACTCGGGAAGGTCGACAGGTTGGAAGGCCTTAAGGAAAATGTTATTGTCGGACATCTGATACCTGCCGGTACAGGCCAGAGGGAATACAACAGTATAATAGTTGGTTCGCTGGAAGAATATGAAAGCCTGACAGGCCAGACTGTTGAACCAGAATTAAGTTCAGAGAGATATTAATTGTAAAGATCAGATTATGTCAGATACAAAAAATCCTTCACAGATCAGTATAGAACTCAATGAGGAAGTTGCACAGGGTATGTATTCTAACCTGGCAGTTATTACTCATTCAGCTTCAGAATTTGTTATCGACTTTGTAAGGATAATGCCTGGCATACCCAAGGCACAGGTTAAATCGAGGATCATCCTTACTCCGGAACACGCTAAAAGACTTGTTGCTGCTATTCAGGACAATATTTCAAAATATGAAGCTGTTCACGGAAGGATTAAAGAGGCACAGGGGCCTGGCCCGGCTTTGCCCCTTACATTCGGAGGCCCTACGGCACAAGCGTGATATAAAAATAAGTTTTCTGTAAAAAGAAGCCGTCAGATGTGTTTTGACGGCTTCTTTTTTGAAATCCGGAAAATAAAATGTTATTTTGCATGGTTGATAAATGTTTCGTTAATAATCAGGTCAATGTCAGTTAAATCAATAAGAAAGGCGCTCGTTTTCCTGATAATAATGCTTCCGGTAATCGTTGATCTGGGTTGTAAAAAGCAAGCTCGGTGCGGTTGTGGAAAGGATGTGTTGTTTGAACTTCAGTTTGAGGAAGCCAGAGTATATTTTAACAATGAATTTACAAATGTTCAATTCTCTACAACGGCTAACCCCTATTCAACATACTATTTCTGCAATCCTGGCGAGATGAGGAAATATTTTTCCGAAAGTGAATCCGGAGATGTGCTTCTGGTATCGGGGAAGGTATACTGGAACTGTAACTATATCTATAACCAGAGCAATTACAGTTACGGATACTCATATTCATCACTTTACAAGGTGTATGATATTGAGGTTACCAGCGTTTCGACAAATCTCTACGGGAAATAGCCTTTTGCAGTTCTGCCAGGGCTTTTGTCAGAACCCCTGATCAATCGCCAGGTTTCCATTTGCCTTATATGGGTTCATTTTTGTATATTTCAGAAAATTTTTTCCGTGAAGAAATACGGGATATCATTTATTGGAGCAGGTAAGGTTGCAGGAGTCCTTTCCAGGGCATTCTCTGACTCAGGTCACAGAATAACAAGCATAGTATCACGCAGGAAGGAGAACTGCCGTGAATTGGTTGAATCCCTTAACTCCACATGGAGCAGTGATCTGTCTTTCAGCGACAGTACCGATATAATTGTGATAGCCGTTCCCGATGACACCATCAGGGAAGTGTCTTGCAGGCTCCGTTGCCCTGAAAAAACTATTGTTGCCCATACTGCCGGAAGCATTGGCATTGATGTATTCCCTCCTGAACTGAAGCATACAGGAGTGCTTTATCCGCTTCAGACCTTCTCTCCGGGGCGCAAGATTAATTTCCGTGACCTTCCGTTTTTTATTGAAGCATCTGACAGGAATTCAGAAACTGTCCTGGTGGAACTTGTTGATTCACTTGAAGCCAAGGCATATTTCGCTGAGGCTTCTTCAAGAAGACTGCTTCACGTTGCCGCAGTTTTTGCATGCAATTTCACCAACCATATGCTGGTTGCGTCAAAGATCATTGCAGCGGAAGCCGGAGAAGAATTCTCAACATTGGAGCCTCTGGTCAGAGAAACAATTCTGAAAGCTTTTGAGAATGGTCCGATGAAGTCCCAGACCGGCCCGGCTGTCAGGTCTGATACCGGAACAATTGAAAAGCATATTGAACTGCTTTCATTCAGTCCGGAGCTTCAGCAAATCTATAAACAAGTCACCTCCTCAATAATGGATCTTTATAAAAAGAAATCAATATGACTAATTTCAAGGAAGATCTGACAAGAGTAAAAGCTTTTGTCTTTGATATAGACGGGGTTCTGTCACTTCAGACTATAAATCTTAATTCATCTGGTGTGCCTAACCGCACTGTTAACCTGCACGACGGATATGCACTTCAGCTTGCAGTTAAGAAAGGCTACCTGATCGGCATAATATCAGGTAGCAGCTCAAAGAAATACCGTAGAAGATTAAAGATGCTGGGCATCAATAATGATATTTACCTTGGAAGCCATTCCAAGCTGGATCATTTTAAATACTTTCTTGAAAAGCATAAGCTTAACAGATCGGAGGTATTGTATATGGGTGATGATATACCTGACTATGAGGTTATGAAATATGCCGGAGTACCTGTTTGTCCTGCCGATGCCAACAGTGAAATAAAACAGGTATCATCCTATATCTCCGACAAGAGGGGAGGGGAAGGATGTGTCAGAGATGTAATAGAACAGGTTTTGAGACTTCATAATAACTGGATGGATACCGAAGCGTTTAAATGGTAAACATGAAAGCATTCCTGAAGCTGGTAAGATGGCAAAACCTTCTCATTGTAGCTCTTACAATGATAATGATGAGATACTGTATCATAGAGCCTGTGATAAGCAGAATAAGCATCCTTCCTGTCAGCGGCGGTGACGAAATGATACCGCTGACCCTTCAGTTTCCATGGTATGATTTCATAATTCTTGTAGCAGCAACTGTAATGATTGCAGCAGCAGGATATGTGATAAATGATTATTTTGATATAAAGACTGACCTTTTAAACAGGGGTGAGGTTATTGTGGGTACAAAGATTCCCAGACGACAGGCGATTATGTGGCACAATATCCTTAACATAGCAGGAGTGGCGGCAGGTTTCTATGTGTCGTGGAAAGCAGGATATTTCTGGCTGGGGATTCTGTTCCTTGTAGTATCGGGACTGTTATACTTTTATTCTGCAAGCTATAAGCGTCAATTTCTCATTGGCAACCTGGTGGTTTCTTTTTTGACGGCCATGGTTCCGTTGCTCGTTGTTATCTATGAGTGGCCTTATCTGTACAGGTACTGTCAACTGAATGCTGTAAATCCTCCTGATTTGAGCGTGCTGTTTTACTGGGTGGGAGGGTTCTCTGTTTTTGCATTCCTGACAAATCTTGCCAGAGAAATCGTGAAGGATATCGAGGATTTTGAAGGAGATAATGCTTACGGCAGAAATACTTTACCGGTTGTTACCGGTATCCTGACTTCAAAAATAATTTCAGCATGTTTGGTGTTTTTGATAATTATATCACTTTACCTGTTGTGGTATTTCTTTATAAATGACCTTATCACCCTGATATATATTACTGTTGCTATTGCCTTGCCCCTGGTTTATGTAATATTTCGCCTACTGAGCAGCAGGAGAAGAGAACAATTCCATTCAGCAAGCAGAATGATCAAGATAGTAATGCTAACCGGAATACTTTATTCAGTGGTGGTAAAGATCATTATTAAAGGTAATCTGATCTGATATGCTGATTGACGACCTTAAGGGATTCTCTTTATTACTGGCATCACGCTCGCCAAGGCGGAAGCAATTACTAGAAGAACTCGGGCTTGAGTTCAGGGTTGTAATCCGCGACTGGGAGGAAGCCTATCCTCCCGGATTGGAAGGTAAGGAGATAGCTCTGTATATTGCTGAACAAAAAGCCAGGGGATTCCTTCCTGAAATAAAAGAAAACGAAATAGTCCTTACGGCAGATACAATTGTGTGGTGCAATGGTAGGGTGCTTGACAAACCTGCCTCCCGTGATGAAGCAATCAGAATATTGCGCCTCATTTCCGGAAATACCCATGAAGTGATAACGGGTGTATGCCTTTTATCAGCCAGATACAAGAGTACATTCTCTTCAACAACAAAAGTCACTTTTGCGGACCTCACCGACGAAGAGATTATGTATTATGTGGATTCAGACAAACCTTATGACAAGGCAGGCGCATACGGCATTCAGGAATGGATAGGGATAGCAGGCTGCAGTAAAATAGAAGGTTCATACTTCAACGTTATGGGCCTTCCATCAGACCTGCTGTACAGGGAGCTAAAGAAGATGATAGCCAAAACCAGCGAACATAATCAAAGATGAAGAAAATATTAATAGTATTCTGTGTATTCATGTCAGCCGTTATCTCACATGTGATAAGGGCAGATGAAGGGATGTGGATCCCTTTACTGATAGAGAAATACAATATTGAACTTATGCGTGAAAAAGGCTTCAGATTATCGGCTGAAGATATCTATAGTGTTAACAAGGCTTGCATGAAGGATGCGATTGTATTGTTTGGCGGCGGCTGTACGGGAGAA
Organism: Bacteroidales bacterium; assembly: GCA_040769065.1. GTDB lineage: Bacteria > Bacteroidota > Bacteroidia > Bacteroidales > VadinHA17 > LD21. The sequence continues at coordinate 1,284,580 of JAXGLU010000001.1, read as the reverse complement.
ATGATCTCTCCTGACGGTCTTCTTCTTACAAATCATCATTGCGGTTATGGAAATATACAGCGTCACTCAAGTCTTGAAAACGATTACCTTACTGAAGGTTTCTGGGCTATGTCAAGAAAAGATGAATTGCCGAATCCCGGTCTGTCAGTTACCTTCCTTCGTTATATGGAGGATGTCACGGACAGAGCCTTCTTTGGTATTTCAGATAGCATGAGCCGTTCTGAAAAGGAATTACTCATCAGGTCTAATATTGAGTTAATACAATATCAGGCAGAGAAAGAGTCGGGTTTACAGGCCCAGGTCAAGCCTTTTTACATGGGCAACCAGTATTTCCTCATTGTAAGTGAAACATTCAGGGATGTACGGCTTGTTGGAGCTCCACCATCGGCCATAGGGAGATTTGGAGGAGAGACAGACAACTGGGTCTGGCCGCGCCATACAGGTGATTTCTCATTGTTCAGGGTATATGCCGGAAAGGATAATAAACCGGCTGACTTTTCTGATGAAAACGTTCCATACAAACCTCTCTATTATTTCCCTGTTTCTCTCAAAGGTGTGAAGGAGGGTGATTTTACAATGGTCTTTGGATATCCGGGAAGCACTGTCGAATACATGCCTTCTTTTTATATAGATATGATAAAGAACTATGTAAACCCCAAGATGATCGCCGTAAGAACAGAAAAAATAGAAATAATGGAGAAAGCAATGAATTCCGATCCCCTTGTGCGTATTCAGTATTCGGCAAAGAAGTCGGGAATTGCCAATTCATGGAAAAAATGGATCGGAGAGATTCAGGGACTTGAAAGGATGAATACAATAGCAGAGAAGCAGGAATTTGAAGCAAGGCTCACTGAGTGGATAGGGACTGATGAGGTCAGGAGGGTACAATATGGACATATCTTACCGGCATACAAGAAACTTTATGCGGAATTAAAGGATTATTATATTGCTTATAATTTAACAAATGAGACCATTAACAGCATTGAAGCAGTAAATCTTGCCAGTGGAATCAGGATTCTGGATAACCTTATTAAGTCAGGCGCCTCAGCGAATGAGATTGAAAAGACAAAGGCTGATCTTATTGGAGCTTCAAAGAGTTTTTTCAGAAATTATGATAAGGGAACAGATATGAAGTTGTTTGTTTCGCTGATGAAGATTTACGGGGAAATGCTCGGCAGCGAATGGCTCATTCACAGTTATTTGAATCTGAAAAATGCATTTAAAGATGATTTTGAAGTAGCGGGAAGAAAAACGTACGATCAGTCAGTGTTTGTAAATGAATCAGAATTCGTTGATTTTATCAAAGGATATGACAAATCAGCCTCTAAAAAAATATCCAGGGATCCTTTTTACACTATGGCAACTGAAGCATGGGATTTTCTTTCGAACAAAATCAGGTCTGAAATAATCAGAATCAATAGTGAACTTGCAGAACTTCACAGGGATTATATGAAAGCGCAGATGGAATTCGACAGCGGGAAGGTTTTTTATCCTGATGCAAACTCAAGTCTCAGGGTGTCATATGGAAATGTGAAAGGATATTTTGCAAAAGATGCCGTTTATTATACTCACAGTACCACCCTTAAAGGGATTATTGAAAAAGACAACCCCGAGATTTACGATTATGATGTTCCTGACAGATTGAAAGAGCTTTTTTACAGGAATGATTTTGGCCGGTACGGAAGTGATGGAGAGCTTTCGGTCTGCTTCATAGCCGACAATCATACCACGGGAGGTAACTCTGGCAGTCCGGTGATAAATGCCGATGGGCACCTGATAGGAATAAACTTTGACAGGGCCTGGGAAGGTGTTGCCAGCGACATGGATTTTAACCCTGAGCAGAGCAGGAATATCAGTGTTGATGTCAGGTATATCCTGTTCATTATCGACAAGCTGGCGGGAGCCGGTTATCTGCTTGATGAGCTGACTATAATTGAATAGAATTACCGTGGCGGTGAATGCAGGCTCCCGGCTTAAAAACAGACTGCTGCACTATTTAATTTGAGAGTTCTAAAACCTTACAGTGTATTTGACCTTTATCCTTGCCTCATATGCGTCAGGTCTGAACCGTTCCGTAGGGTCTATTATCGGGGAATTGAAAGTCAGGAAGATTATTTTACCGGGAGACAGGATCCATTGAAACCTTGATTGCCAGCCTATTGTTTCCGTCAGGTTTTCATACTGAGCGAAATTGTACCAGGATATCCCGGGGCTGAACAAAAAGTTTAGATTTAGCCTGTAGATCTGTGCTGCAAAGCTCCCGTCAGGAAGATCAACCCATTTACGATCCGATTCAATCCCGGCATATAAAGGGACACAAATCTTGTAACCTGCCTGAACAAGCAGATCAGTGCGCTTGCCTGAGTAAAAGGAGCCAATGGAGGATTTGGTTGATAGCCACAGCTTTCTCCTCTTTGCAGAGCTTAATGTCAGTGAATGCCTCCAGAAATGATAATTGCTTTTAGGAATTATATGATCCTCAAAGATCACAAAGTCGAGGTTAAGTGATTCAAACTGATATTGCGATGCCAGTGAAATAATATCCCCGCTGAGGAATTGGATTTCGGCGTAGTTAAGATCAATCTCAGAAGTCTGCATGCCTCCGTATTTCAGGTCAGAAATAAGTGCGAATTTCAATCCTGATCTGATCTGCATCACCGGGGAGTTTTTTGGGCGCGGCCCTATCCCAATGCCTCCATAGAAATCGCGGATGTTATTTCTTGGCATAAATCCCAGGCCCGGAAGGAAATTCTGTCCTATTTGCAGATAGCCTACTCTGAAATTAAAAGCGTCGTTAGGATAGTTCAGTTCAGCACCAAAAGAGTAATCGTCTCCTTTGAAGCCCTGTGTAGACGATTTTACTCCATAGAGATTTGCGATTATGTTCTTGTTGCCTGAATATTCTGAGCTAGCCAGCCTGAGGTCGATGCCGACAAGGGTGTTTTTAGCTTCTGAAAAAGCATTGCCGTTTGTTCCGATTATCCCAACAGATGATTGCCTGCCAATATTCCTTGATACTCTTACTGTGCTGTAGCCGGGATTATCCCATTCATTATCATCTTTTATATGCAGAAAGCCCATATTCCATTTACCGGCTTTGCCGGTAAATTTTCCTCCGTATTTGATCCGGACTGGATTGCCGTTCCCGTCAAGACCGATTCTACGGGAAAAGAACGGTATCATCTGGGTGCTATGGGGATTTTCATCATCACCTGTAATACCGAAGGTAAAATAGTTGGAGCCATCGAGGAAGAAATCCCTTTTTTCAGGAAAGAACAGACTGAACCTGGTAAGATTTATCTGTCTTTCATCAACTTCTGTCTGGGCGAAGTCAGTATTAATTGTAATGCCTGCTTTAAGAGATGGGGTGATCTGGTAGAAAGCATCTATACCTCCATCTGCAACAGGGTGCGTTTCCGCCGGCAGTTCTTCTGACGAGCCTGGTTTTTTGCTTAGGCCACCGGTAAGATAGGGAATTATGTCAATGCCTATTCCCTGTGTTATGTTGGTGAGACCTTCGATCCTTCCTGCGTCTGATACGCTGAACCGTGCAGCATTAAGTGTAGTGGCAGGCCAGTACGAAGATTCTGATTTTCTTTTGATGTGCCGAATGAGTTTAAGACCCCATGTGTCAGATCCTTTCTTGAACCCCAGGGTCTTAAATGGTATTACCATTTCCCCTTCCCATCCTGTGTCGGTAAGTGTGGCTTTACCGTCCCAAAGTCCATCCCATGATTTATTAAAATCCTTTCCATTTTCACTTATGAGGGCATCACCTATGCTTCCACGGGGACCCAGCTGAAACCAGTAACCGTTCCTGCCGTCCAGGTATGTATCGAGTATTACCTGCACCCTGTCGTCATTGCCAAGATCAACATCGCGTGCCATCTCCTTGGCAGTTATTGCCCCGGGTTGATCACCGCACCGTATTCCGACATAGATATTATTCCTGTCAAACAGAAAGAAGAATTCTGTTTTTTCAGAAACAATCTCTCCTGTTTTTGGTTCACGCTGATACAGCTCATTTATAAGTGCAGCACGGTTCCAGACCTCGTCGTTTAATTTCCCGTCAAAATGAGGGGGTGTTTCAGAATATACGGCTTTGATGGAAGGCTGTGAAAAAATAAAAGCTGTATTGAAAAAAATCAATACAGCTGAAAATAAATTAGCTTTTAGCATACTGGCGGAAAATGGCAATACTCTGTGCTTGATGATTATCAGAAAGACCTGATTTTTTTCAATTTATCAACATAACTTTGATAGACAGCATTTTGTTGGGATATCTGTTCCCTTACATTTTCCTGCATCTTTTCATTCTTAGGTATATCACTGTTTGCTTCCCTAATGGATGATGTTGATTTTTCTATCTTTTTCTCTGATGACTCAATTGACCTGAGAGCTTTTTTCTGTCTTTTTTCAAGGTCCTTAATAGCTACTTCTTTTTCCTTCTTGGCAGGTCCTTCTTCCATTGTTGCATATTCAGCCCTGGCCTGTTCAAGAGCTGCGCCAATAGCCGGTAATTCATTATTCTGAGTTGTAACAACACTCTCTCTTTGGCTCATGATGTTACTGTTATCCGACTGAATTGATTTCTTCAACTTGGATTTTTCTTTTTCAAGTGATCTGAGTTCCTTTTCAAGGTTGCGTAACTTCTTTTCTTCAACATCTGCCTGTTCTTTTGCAAGTTCAATATATCTTGCCTTGGCAAATTCCTTCAGGTATTTTTGTGCATTTATGTATTCAGCTGCTCCCGAAGCTTTATCTATATACTGATCCTTCCTGAGCTCAAATGCGGCTGAAAGCCTTACCGCCTGGTCCATCCTGGTCATTCTGCTGTATACATTCAGAGTGTTTGAACTTATGGGTTTAATCCTGGCTCCAAAGATCGACATTTCATTATTCTCTGTTACTACTTTTGATTTAGTTCCGGTTTGAAGGGTTTTAACCCATTCTTTTAGGGCTTTATCATAATCAACCTCGGGAATGTCGACTGAAATGGCCGGCATACTGCTGGTTCCAATAGCAATTGTGTCATCAGAAAGAACTATGGGCAACTGAGCCCTTACTCCGAAGCACTGAAGAGCAATCAGTAACGCAAGGGTAATTAATTGTTTCATGGTTTTGGATTTACTGTTGTAACTAGATGTTCATTTTCTAAAACTACTGCAAAATAACTAATAAAAAATTGATAATTGTAACTTTTTCCAGCTCAAAAATAATGCCAGCATGTGGGGTAGAATGATTACTTTATTCTTTGCCCTGAATTGCAGCAAGACTATTCAGATTTAATTGTCAGGTTATTTTACGGGATCAGCTTAATTGTAAAGTATAATTAAAAATGTTCGCAATAATACTTATATGATCTGTTTGGTCCTCGGAATGAAACAAAACTTTTATATTTTTAAAGTCTGAATTATTTCTGGAATGATAACAGAAAATTAATGAATTGCCTTTATTATGATTTTTTTATGATCACGGTTAATAGTTGCCATGATAAGAGTTATAGCAGATGATAAAATACCGTTTTTAAAAGGAGTGCTTGAACCACATGCTGAAGTCGTTTATCTTCCTGGAGGGCAGATCACCAGGGCAGATATTTCACGGGCCGATGCTCTTATTATTAGAACCAGGACAAAATGCAATGCAGAACTTTTGGAGGGAACTCCTGTGAGGTTTATAGGTACAGCAACTATTGGTGTTGACCATATAGATTCTGAGTTTTGCAGGGATCATGGAATAGCCTGGGCGAGCGCTCCGGGATGCAATGCGTCTTCAGTACAGCAATACGTAGCAGCCGCATTGTTAAGGATTTCACAGGAAGCCGGGTTTAATCTCAAAAATAAAACACTTGGCATTGTTGGTGTCGGAAACACCGGTTCGGGCGTGGAGAAATTTGCAAGGATTATGGGGATGAATGTATTGCTTAATGATCCTCCTCGTGCCAGAAACGAGGATAGAGCAGATTTTTCCGGCCTCGATGAAATTCTTATCCGTTCAGACATCATTACCCTGCATGTTCCTCTGAACAGGGATGGAATTGACAGAACATATCATCTTTTCGGAGCTGATACTCTTGTAAAGATGAAAAGGAATAGCTGGTTAATTAATACATCAAGGGGTGAAGTGGTTGAAACTGAGGCACTGAAAAAATCCCTTGGCACTGAACGAATCCAGGGAGTTGTCCTTGATGTCTGGGAAAAAGAACCGGAACTGGATATACCGCTTATGCACATGGCATTTCTGGCCACACCCCATATTGCAGGTTATTCAACTGACGGAAAAGCAAATGGAACAACAGCTGTTGTAAGAGCTTTTAGCAGATTTTTCGATATACCGCTTGCCAACTGGCACCCCTCTGAGATCCCCCCCCCTCCCGAACCTGTTATAACGATTGATTGCAATGGAAAATCCGTTGAAGAGATAATAAGAAAAGCAGTTTCCCATTCTTACAACATTTTACAGGATGACATCAGGCTGAGGTTTGATCCTGCCCGTTTTGAAATAGAAAGAGGAGATTATCCTCTCAGAAGGGAGTTCATGGCTTACACAGTTAAATTAATCGGTGGATCTGCCGAAGTGAAACGGATGCTTGAAAATCTGGGATTCGGGGTGTCTGCCGTCTGAATCATAAATGCGACGAAAGTATTCCCTTTGAGGCAAGTGCCACTGCAACATGGCTCCATTATAAAAAGCACTGTAATGGTATTTTATTGCTGCAATATATATCAGTGCCTTTGTCTTTTCCACATAAACTTGAGGTGTTCAGATCAAGCCTGAGACAGGTTATAGGTTTGCTGATGGATTGATACCAGTTATACGGGCTCCGGTAATGAAATTGTAAAGCATGTGCCCTCGCCCTCCTTGCTTTCAACCGCAATAGTGCCCTTGTTTATTTTAATCAGTTCATGGCACAGCTTAAGTCCTATGCCGGTCCCTTTTTCATTTTCCGTACCGGGTGTACTCTCCATTTCCGGCATTGTAAAAAGGTATTTTTGTTTTAGCGGAGGCATTCCAACACCATTGTCGCAAACTTTTATCAGAAAACCATCACCTGTACGAGATCTGTCTTTCATGACAATGCTGATTCTACCGCCACGGGGAGTATATTTTATGGCATTCGACAGGAGGTTCCTTATTATTATGTCGAGGAGGTCCTTGTCAAAATATGCTATTGATCTTCCTATCTGGGTGAAGTTCATAGTAATCTCTTTTTTATCGGCAGATTCCTTGATTATGCTCAGGTTTGTGAGGATAAGGTCAGCCATATCGTGGTGCCCGGGTGAATACTTGATTTTTTCTTCCTGTCCTCTTCCCCAGACAAGCATGTTTTCAAGCAGAGTAATTACCTGCTGGGCATACTGTATGCTGGCATTTGCATAAAGATCATACTTGTCCCTGTTCTCATCCTCCTTGAGAAGGTTCAGCATATACAGGATATTTACAACCGGACTTCTGAGGTCATGTGCTATGACGGAGAAGATTTTATTTTTAAGCTGGATTGTTTCCGACATCTGGCGGTTTTGGAGAGCTATTCTCCTGTTCTGATTCTCAATTTCTTCCCTGCGTGATTGTATTTCCTGTGTCCTTTCGTTTACAAGCATTTCAAGGTTACGGTTCATATACTCCAGGTCGTTATGAAGTTTTTCTTTTTCGTCGAAAGCTCTTATCCACCTGTATATCAGCATCAACGCCTGTATTATCACAAAGGGGACAAACGCAGGGGTAAGAACATAGCCCGATGAAATTGATGGCCGCCCAAGGGCCACAAACATGTCGTGGGTAGCTCCGAGGGACAGCATAAGGAATACGAAGAAATATATGTAATCAGCTGTTCTTCCGCTTATCATGCCCTTTATATTCCTCAACATGCCATAGCCGATAAGGAAAATCATTGAAGCAAAAACCAGGAATGAAAAACAGCTGAAAACACTTACCGGCAGGAAGAGAGTGAGAACTGCAGTAGCAGAGAATATTGCGGTCACAATCCAGGAGGTTCTCTTTATGATCTTTCCGGGATAAAGGTTTGCTATATACCAGAACCATGTTGTCAGAATAAAATAAAGGACAAGGTATTCAAGTCTTACAATCCATATCCATTTCAGGTTTATGATATCAAGGATAAGGAAATTCGATGTAAACAGTGGCCTCATTGCCAGGCCGATTATTACAAGGCTGAAGAACCCCATCAGCTTGTCTTTTCTGTACATCAGGTAAAAGAACAGGAAAAGCAGTGAAAATACCAGCAGCAGGGTAATAGTAGCCCATTCCATTACCCAAACTCCCGAAACTGCCTTGCTGACTTTTTCATATGTTCCTATTTTCATAGGCAGCCAGAACCCCCCTTTTCTGTGATGAAAATTTGAAACATTTATAAGTATTGACAATGAGTCAGATGGAGTGTCAATACTGAAGATATTCCTTTTATATTGAGGAACTGTTTCAGCTGTGGTTTTTCCCGGCACGCCATTACTGCCGAGGTAAACATCGTTGACGTACAGATCATAAGAGGAGTCAAATACCGGGACGTCTAATGCCATCCTCCGGGACATCCCTTCAGGCAGCAGAAGGATGAGTCTGTATGTGGCAAATCCATTTTTTTGTATGGATAAGGAATCAGTCTGGTAATTGGTCCAGTACGAAGGAACCCTACCATAGAGGTCAGGTGTGGGAGTCTTCCCGGAAGTAAAATCATAAGGATGAAGCATCTTGTTCCAATAGAACTCCCATTCACCGTCGAGCCGTACAATAAATTCCCCGTCACTTTTATATTCCCGCAGATCGAGAACACCCTTTTCTGCAACAAGATCCCGGCCCAACGACGTTGTTGAGGAGGATGCTATCAAAAGAATCAGCAGGTACCATTTGAAATGTCTAAGATCCATTGGATGTAAACCATTATGAATGGTAAATATAATTCATTTTCAAATTATCTTTCACTAACAGCTCTTCCGGTTCATCAGTGTTTATCACCTGCGCTCCTTTTTTCTTGCAGGGAGTTCTTTTACTCTTATCCTGAATAGAATTTCCCCTTTATTCACATTACTGCCCTGCGGAACAACTATTTCAGCCATCTCGCCTTCATAGGGTGACAATATTTCCTCAATGTTTGAACTGGTTTGAAGATAGCCGAGACGATCTCCTGCATATACAGGATCACCCTCTTTAGTTGGTTCTGTATGCTCTCCATAAAGGTTATAGTATATCTTACCTCTTGACAAAGCCTCCACTGTTTTCATATGAGGATCTGATACTGCTTTAGGCTTCTCTGTTTTTCCTTCTGTTTTTGCCTGACCGGGAATGCTTATGGTTGCCTGCATTTTTGCCAGGTCCCTTGCTTTTAATATTTCGTTCTCAAACCTGGTTTTTGCTATGCCTGATTTGAAATCGCGGTATTGCCGGTCATGCATGGCCAGCTCAAATAGCTCTTCATCATCAGGACCATTATCCCATCCGTTTTTCTTCATTTCATCCCTGAATTTATCAAGCTCATCAGGGTAGGCATCCTGTGGTATGCCGGTATAAAACTCTTTCCCAAGCCTGCCTGCAATGCCGGTAATCTCATCCGACAGTTTCCCCGGAAGTTTTCCGGCTTTTCCAAGGATCATATCCCAGGTGTTGTTGTCAATCATGCCGTACCTTTCTTTTCCACTGGTCATCTGAATGATGTTCATCAGGGCAACATTCTTGATATACTGGCTGAAGGGAGTTACCAGAGGAGGGTATCCCATCTGGGGCCAGATATATTCCACCTCCCTGAACAGTTTCATTAAAAGTTCATCTTCAGTAAGCTCCTGCATGCCCATATTTTTAAGCGATGAGTTTATTCCCTGATGGACTTCCTTAAGGTCAGCCATCATGCTGCCCATCATTCCGCCTGGCAACCCGCTGGATATCAGCAATGATGATACCTGTCTGTTCCTGGGGTCAATGAATAGTCCCAGGAAATCATCGATGAATGATTGAGTAAGCGAACGCACTTTCATGTAGGCATCCATGTTGATTTCAGGGACATCAAAGCCTGCGTCTTTCATGATAGCTTGCACGGCTATTATATCGGGATGTATCATTCCCCAGCTCAAAGGCTCCATTGCCACATCGAGGATATCAGCGCCAGCCATGGCTGCTTCAAGCATTGATGCGACCGAAATACCAGGACCTGAATGACCATGATACTCAACCGGGATTTCCGGATATTTTGCCTTTATTTGTTTTATAAGTCTGCCAAGCATCACCGGTCTTCCTACTCCGGCCATATCCTTCAGGCATATTTCATTCGCTCCATATTCCACGACATGTTCCACAACGTCCATGTAATACCCGACTGTATGAACCGGTGAATGTGTAATTGAAAGGGCTGCCTGCGAAATCATTCCTGCTTCCCTGGCAAATTTTATCGACAGTTCAAGGTTGCGGTGATCATTCAATCCGCAAAAAGACCTGGAAATATCCACACCCTGGGCTTTTTTTACTTTGAACATGAGTCTTCTGACATCTGCAGGTACGGGAAACATCCTGATCCCATTAAGGGCTCTTTCAAGCATATGGGTTTGTATCCCTGCATCATTAAAGGGTTTTGTCCACTCTCTGACAGCTATATTTGGATTTTCACCGGCAAGGAGTTGTACCTGCTCAAAAGCTCCTCCGTTAGTTTCAATCCGGTCGAAGCAGCCCATTTCTATAATATATGGTGCCACTTCCCTGAGCTGTTCCACCTTAGGCTGGAATTTGCCGGCAGATTGCCACATGTCGCGATAAATCAGGCTGAAGCGGATTTTTCTTTTCACACGTAAATTATTTTAAAGGTTGGAAGGAAGCACACATGATTGAAGATTATATACATACGTTTTTGTGTATTTTACACATATGGGTTTCTGTATCACTGGCAGATGTGCTTTGACTGTTTTTTGCAATGCCTTAAATGCTGATATTATGCATTATTTGAGCCCCCTGTTTTGAAGCAGGGCATTAATCCCCGGTTCTTTACCCCTGAAAGCTATATACATATCCAGTGGATCTCTTGTGCCTCCCCTTGAAAGTATCTCATTTTCGAATTTGGCGGCAATGTCGCGGTTAAAAATGTCACCCGTCTCTTTAAATGCCTGAAAGGCATCAGCATCAAGCATCTCGCTCCAGTAGTAGCTGTAGTAGCCAGAAGCATATCCGCCTGCCCATATGTGGTTGAAATATGTTGACCTGTACCGGGGTTTAATTTCCGGGATGAGTCCGTATTTGTCAAGAATCTCTGATTCAAATTGTCTTGCATCAATTGCCCGGGATTGAGAAACAGTATGGTATTCCATATCAAGGAGTGCTGCGGCAAGAAACTCAACTGTAGCAAAGCCTGTGTTAAATATTGCAGATTTTTCAAGCTTGTCAACAATTTCGTCCGGTATTACTTCACCGGTAATGTAATGTTTTGCATAGACATTTAATACTTCGGGTTTAAGTACCCAATGTTCCATAATCTGGGAAGGCAATTCAACAAAATCTCTTGGCACTGCAGTACCTGACATACTTGGGTAGGTTACATTTGAAAGCAACTGGTGAAGAGCATGCCCGAATTCGTGAAACAAAGTTGATGCTTCTTCGGCAGTGAGCAGAGAAGGCTTTTCAGCGGAAGGCGGTGTAGAATTAGTGACTATTGTAACAATTGGGTGGATCATCTTGCCTTCATAATCACGGCACTGGCCCCTGTATGCTCCACACCATGCTCCTCCTCGTTTCGAGGCTCGCGGGTAGTTATCAATCATCAGTACCCCGATATGAGTTTTACCCCGCTTTACTTCGAAAGTCAATACATCAGGATGATATTTTGGAATATCCGTTCGTTTGTAAAAGTCAAGGTCATATAATCTGTTAGCCACATAAAACATTCCGTCAATAACGTTCTCAATCATGAAATAGGGTCTTATGATCTCATCATCAAGTTCGTACTTCTCTTTTTTGATTTTTTCGGAATAATACCACCAGTCCCATGGTTTTAACTTGAAATTACCTCCTTCTTTGTCGATCAGCCTTTGTTGTTCTGCTGCTTCTGATTTTGCGACAGGAAGGGCTGCTTCCCAAACCTGTTCAAGAAAATCAAAAACCCTCTCCGGTGTTTTTGCCATATTTTCCTCCAGTATGTAAGCGGCATGGCTGCTGTATCCCAGTAATGAGGAACGCTCTGCCCTGAGTCTGGCAATCTTTTCGACTATTTGCTTGTTGTCCCTGCTGTTATCGTTATCTCCCCTTTTGAAGTATGCAGTATAGATCTTTTCCCGAAGCTCTCTTTTGTCGGAATATTGAAGAAAAGGAACCATGCTTGGCACCTGAAGCGAAAACAACCATTTTCCTTCCATATTAAGACTTTCAGCAAGAGTTTTGGCCTGAGCAATAACACCTTCGGGAAGGCCTGACAGATCATCCTTGTTTTCAATTACCAGTTTGAAATCATTTGTTTCTGCAAGGAGATTCTCTCCGAATTTAACAGACAGAAGGGACAGCTCCTCATTTATTTGTCTCAGTATAACCTTATTGCTATCGGAGAGGGCAGCTCCATTTCTTACAAATCTCCGGTATGTGTTTTCAAGGACTTTTTCTTCTTCCTTCGTTAGCCTGAACTGGTTTTTGTTTTCATAAACACTCCTTATTCTTTGAAACAGCTTGTCGTTCAGGTTTATATTGTCACGGTGTTTGGTATAAAGCGGGGTTACTTCCCTGTTAATTGCCTGAAGGGTGTCGCTTGTATTTGCTGAATTGACAGCGCTGAAAACACGTGATACCTTCCGTAAAAGTTCTCCACTGTATTCAAGTTCCTTAATGGTGTTTTCGAAAGTAGGATCAGACTGATTGTTGACTATTTCATCAATTTTTTTGTTCTGTTCTTCAAAGCCCTTAAGGTAGGCAGGCTTGAAATGTTCTGGTTTGATCCTGTCAAAGTGTGGAACCTCAAAAGGTGTATTGAACTTTGAGAAAAAGGGATTGCCATCAGAACTTTTCTGGCTGCAGGAATTAAGCACTATTGCACAAAACATAAACAATGCAAGGTATATTTTCATCTCAGTTGTTTTAAAAGGGTTTGGTTTGCAAAGTAGCTAATAATCTGACAATAAAAAAAGAAGGAAAGACATTTTGGGGTGTCTTTCCTATCCTAACCTAAACCTGATCGTAGAATTTGGCCGAACGGCCTATAGAAGAAATCTTCAATGTGTTTTATTTTTTTTCACTTTTATGTTGCTTCTGTATTCAAATTATGGTAATTCCTTTTTTAATGTTTTATTATATAGACGCCTTAAAAGATGAATTGTTGCAGTTCTATGTGTTAATGTTATGTTAATCATATGTTAAAGCCGAGATCTGTCGATGTAATATGCACATTATAATTCAATTAAAACAAGCAATATAACAGACTTAAGAATGGCTGGAGTACCGGGTAAAAATCTGTCGGGCATTATTTTGTCATCCTTGTTTTTTTCAACACCCATGGCAATGTAAAACCCCTCCGGAATTAAAAGTGGCTTCCGGGGAGCGGGATCTCAAGAAGACATGAAAAACCGGTTTATTTCAATGATTTGATGAAACCCACATATTTGAGAATTATATTCATTGCATGTTTGCGTTTGAATTCAATCATGTGGGTTTCTTCTTATCTCTTGTTTCGTTGAACACTGATGTGGCGGTAGCAACAACTCCGGCTATGTCAGTCAGATTTGAAGGCAGAATGATAGTATTATTCTGTTTTGCCAGGTTGCCGAATGCTCCCAGGTATTGTTCAGCTATTCTGAGGTTTACAGCATTAAGCCCGTTATCTTCAGAGATTGCTGATGAGATCGCCCTCAGTCCGTTGGCAGTTGCTTTGGCTACCTGTTCTATTTCAGAAGCTCTTCCGGCAGCTTCATTTATACGTTTTTGCATTTCGCCTTCCGATTTCTTGATCAACTCTTGTTTGTCTCCCTCAGCAACATTTATTTTAGCCTGTTTTGCGCCTTCAGATTCAGCAATGATGGCTCTTTTTTCCCTTTCGGCCCTCATTTGTTTTTCCATGGCGTCGCGTATCGACTGTGGGGGTGATATGTTCTTAACCTCATACCTGGTAACCTTTACCCCCCATGGCTCACTGGCTTTGTCAACTGCATCAACTATTGTCGCATTGATTGATTCTCGTTCCTCAAAGGTTTTGTCGAGCTCAAGTTTTCCTATAACGCTTCTCATAGTTGTCTGGGCTATCTGGATTGACGCAAACCGGTAATTATCGATGCCATATGAGGCTTTTTGAGGATCCAGCACCTGCAGGTAAAGTATTCCGTCAACTTCAACCGCTATATTATCGCGGGTTATGCAGGTCTGTGAAGCAACATCTATAGCCTGTTCTTTCAGTGTGTGCCTGTAACGCACCTTGTCAATGAAAGGTATAAGAACCTGAAAACCTGCGGTAAAGGTTGCACGGTATTTGCCAAGTCGTTCGACGATTATTGCTGTTCTCTGCGGAACAACCTTTACCATGGAGGCTATAAGGATAAATCCCAGTATTATTATCCCCAATAGAATTACAGTAGTACTTGCCATTATTTTATTTTTTTGATTCAACAATAAGTTTAAAATTTTCTTTATTCCTGATAATAACCGTTTCCCCCTCTTTTACAGAGTTTTCAGATTCGGCTTTCCAGGTAGTACCCTTGAATTCAACTTTGCCCTGTTCTCCGGGTTTAAAACTTACAAGTGCTGTAGCTTCTTTATTTGTGAATTCATCTTCTATAAGCTCCGACTGGGTACCCTTTGCGAAAAAAAGCTTCTTCTGGAGAACCTTTCTCAAAGCAATAAGGGCAAGAACAGACGTGATTGCAAAAACAACTACCTGCAGGTTGATACCTGGATTGGCAATGAGGCATAGCAGGGCTGTAATCCAGGCTCCGACGCCAAAGAAAAAAATAACAAATCCAGGTAAAACCAACTCAAGGAGGAACAATAAAAGGCCTATGATAAACCAGATCAGCTCGGGTCTTGAGAAGAATGGTGTGCTCATAATCGTTGTTTCATTATTAGTTTTATGTGGTTTCAAGTAAAGATATATTAAATATGATTTAACCAATAAATCTTTTGATTATAATTTTGGAATGTGGATTCGCAAACAAAATGTTTGTGGAGCTGTCTTCATTTTGATAAGCTATCAGCAACGGATTTCAGCCAGTTTGCTATCTTCCTGGAATAAAAGTTAAGGTTTTCTTTTGTGAAATCTCCTTCCATCTTTATGACAGCACCCTTATAGCAATGCGAATGTTCATCATACTGGTAACAGAGGTACTGGATTTTGCCCATGTCGGCACCGGTATTCTTTTCGGCAGTCACTTTACTTAAGACGATACCGGGAATGTGTCCGCTGTATTTTTCAAGTATCTCATTATGAACCTTAATGCCCGAATGGGTACATTGAGCAAGGTTTTCGGCAACATGCTCCTCGTTGATGGATAGTGTTTCATCGGGGAAATGCCACTGTTCAGGATCGTTGTAGGTAAGCACATTACCTTCATTATCGATGTAAAAACCATTGTGCCGGTGTCCCATCGCATTATTTACATATTCATATTGAAAGAGGATTGCGTGCTTCTCAGGCAAAGGATAATTCTTCCTGCATGATGTTACAGTTAAGACGAGAAGAAAAACTGTAAGAAGTTTGAAAAAAGGATATCTTTTCATAGCTACTAGCCGGATCAATTGAGCAATATCAAAAATTGGACCGTTTTTATTGAATTTTAGTACGTCGTTGAGGAAGACAGAAAGATGTTATTTATTTCCTGCCGCAGTTATCCTATAATCCATTTTTTTCATGTAACTTATATCGGACTCTCATGGGCGGTGGCGTAAACAGTCACAGTCGGCATTTTATCCGCAGCTTTCAGATATAAGCGGTTTACATATTTGGTTCTGAGTTAATTAACGTTATTAGTACCAACAGGAAAGGAGAGTGGCAGATGATTAATTTTTTAAACTATTTTGATCGGCGCTACAGGGATTCCGTACTTAGCAGTCAGTCTGCAAGTGATGGCCCGGTTATAACTGTTTCAAGGCAGACAGGATGTGATGCGCGTGAGGTTGCACTGAAGGTGGTTGACCGCCTCAATACAAGGCTTGAGACGGCAAAATGGAGATGGGTTGATAAGGATATCATTCATCACATAGCAAAAGAAATCAACACTGATTATGGCAGAGTTGAAAGCTTTTATGAGGGGATTAAACTGAATGACCTTTCAGAGATGATAATGGCTTTTTCCGGGGGCTTTGTAAGTGATCTGAGGGTTAAGAAAGCAATTAAAGACGTCGTTCTTTCAATTTGCAAGGAAGGTAATGTTGTTCTCGTGGGGCGGGGTGGCGTTTCAATAGCAAAGGATATCCGCGACTCTCTTCATGTGAGGATTGTGGCTCCCTATAACTGGAGGGTGGAAAATGTCATGAGAAAGAAGAACATGACTTATGAAGCTGCAGGAAAGTATATCGTTGAAACAGACGCAAAAAGAAATGATCTCATTCGCGTTTTTCTTGACAGAAACTTTCAGGATATTGACTCCCTGTATGATGTTACAATAAACAGGATGTCGTACAGCATTGATGACATCTCAGATGTAGTTGTATCAATGTTTGAAAAGAAAATTGCGGGAAAGCTGCAGGAGAGAAAGCACATAAGCACTTATTTTTAAAATTCGCTTAGTTCCCCCACTTTCCTGATATGAATTGCCAGCCTGTTGTCGAGGCTTCTTTTATATGTATCCCAGTCGGTTATCGGGTGCCTTGCCACGCCCGATTCCATAGCAGCCTTTGCCACAAATGATGCTACGCATGAAATAAGCCTTGGGTCGAGCGGTTTGGGTATGATGTATTCTTTCCCGAAACTCAGGGCTTCAATATTGTATGCTTTTAAAACCGAGTCCGGCACCGGTTCCTTGGCAAGCAATGACAGGGCCTTTGAAGCAGCAAGCTTCATCTCCTCATTAATGGTTGTTGCCCTCACGTCGAGTGCACCCCTGAAGATGTATGGAAAACCAAGTACATTGTTTATCTGGTTTGGGTAATCAGATCTGCCGGTCGCAAATATCAAATCGTCCCTGGTTGCGCAGGCTTCTTCATATGATATTTCCGGATTGGGATTAGCCATCGCAAATACAATCGGATTGGGAGCCATCGATGCCAGCATCTCACGTGTCATAATATTTGCAGTTGAAAGTCCAAGGAATAGATCAGCTCCTTTCACGGCTTCAGCCAGAGTGTTGATATCTCTTTCCGTAATGAACTCCTGCTTGTATTTATTGAGGTCCTTTCTTTTGCTGTTGATTACCCCCCTGCTGTCGGTCATTACAATGTTTTCTTTTTTAACGCCAAGCGACATATACAGCTTTGAGCACGATATGGCAGCGGCACCCGCACCGCATACCACAACCCTGAGATCCTCTATCTTTTTTCCGGTGATCTCCAGGGCATTAAGCAGGCCGGCACCGGATATTATTGCAGTCCCATGCTGATCATCATGAAATACCGGAATGTCAACACGTTCCTTTAACCTGGCTTCTACCTCAAAGCATTCGGGAGCCTTTATATCTTCAAGGTTTATACCACCGAAAGTGGGAGCTATGCTGGCACAGATCTCAACAAGTTTATCAGGATCCTTTTCATCAACCTCAATGTCAAAAACATCTATATCGGCAAATACCTTAAAAAGGAGTCCCTTGCCCTCCATAACAGGTTTGCCTGCCAGAGTTCCTATATCGCCAAGTCCAAGAACTGCCGTACCGTTAGTTATAACAGCAACCAGGTTCCCTTTGGCAGTATATGTGTATGCATTTTCCGGATTCCTTTGGATCTCAAGGCATGGGTATGCCACTCCGGGAGTATAGGCAAGGCTAAGATCATACTGTGTGCAATAAGGTTTTGTAGGAATAACCTCTACCTTGCCATGACGCCCTCTGCTGTGGTACAGAAGAGCATCTTCCTTTGTTACTTTAGGCATATATAAAAGATTTAGAGCGTCTTAAAAGAAATAATGAATTAAAAAACAAGGCCAATTTACTGTATATTAGAAATACAAGATACAATTATCGAAAGATTTTTTTGCGAAACACCTCATTTATTTAATGTGTCGGGGCAGGACAGGCCCAACAATATTTTACTTTTTTTATTTTGCATTAACAACAAATTTAAATACTTTCAAGCTCGGTTTACGAATAAGTTATCCATCACAAAAACATATTAATACAGTATGAAGCATAGTTTTGCAATAGGAGCCGATATAGGAGGAAGCCACATTACCTGTGCGGCAGTCGATCTTGAATCATTTGAGGTTTTACGTGAAACGGTTACTGAGAAAGCTGTTGATAACAAGGCATCCGCTGAAAAGATAATAGGCGTTTGGGCTCTTGCGCTTTCAGAATCCATAGGAAAATTAAATGGCGGAAAGGTAAAAGGAATAGGATTCGGCATGCCGGGGCCTTTTGATTATGTAAAGGGTATAAGTTATATTAAAGGTGTTGCTAAGTACGAAAATCTTTACGGATGCAATGTAAAGAATGCTATCAGGGAATCACTTGGTAAAGCAAGGAATTTTCCGGTAAGATTTATGAATGATGTTTCAGCATTTGCTGTTGGCGAAGCGCTGATAGGAAAAGCATCAGGCGTCGACAGATCAGTTTCAATTACACTGGGCACAGGATTCGGATCAGCTTTCATCAGCAAACGCATTCCAATTGTTGATGGCCCTTATGTTCCAAAACTGGGATGTGTATACCATCTTCCGTACAAGGATAATATAGCTGATGATTATTTTTCCACCCGCTGGTTTACCAATACCTATAAACGACTGAAGGGCAAGGAAATGAAGGGAGTTAAGGAGATAGCCGCCCTGGCTCCTTCTGATAAGATTGTCAGAGAGATCTTTGAATCGTTCGGGAAAGACCTGGGAATATTCCTTGCTCCATGGCTGAAAAAATTCAGAGCAGAAATTATTGTAGTTGGCGGGAATATTTCTCATGCCTATGACCTTTTCGGAGATTTTTTTGAAGAGAGCCTTATAAAGGAAGGATGCAAATGCAAGGTCGCTATTTCAGAACTCAAGGAAGATGCGGCGTTGATCGGAAGTGCTTATCTCCTTGATCGGGTATTCTGGAAATCTGTTCAGCATGCTCTTCCTCTTATGTAAACCTAAAATAAATTACGATATGGCTACACAAAAAGTGAACATCAGAATAATCCTTCCTGTCCTCATGGCATTCTTTGTCATGAGTTTTGTTGACCTGGTTGGCATTGGAGTAGACAGGGTTAGTGCTGACATGAAACTGAGTGCAACAATTGCCCAGCTTATACCTTCAGCAGCCTTTCTCTGGTTTTTCATTCTTTCCGTTCCCGTGGGCGTTATGCAGTCAAGGCTGGGGAAAAAGAACATGTTGAATATAGGAATTGGAGTCACCGCTTTAGGGCTGCTTCTGCCGTTTTTGTTCTACTCTTTCCCAACGATCCTAGTCGGCTTTTCGCTGCTGGGAATAGGAAACACCATAGTACAGGTTTCTGCAAATCCACTTATTGTGGATGTTGTGCCCTCAAACAGGGCATCGAGCTTCCTGAGTTTTTCCCAGTTTATAAAGGCCATAGGATCGATGCTTGGAGCGCCACTGGCAGGGTTGTTTGCAGCTAAATTAGGGGACTGGAAGATCCTCTTTCTCGTTTTCGGTATTGTATCAATCCTTACAGCCTTGTGGCTGGGTGCAACAAAAATAGAAGAGACCAAACTGGAAGAAACAAAAGCAACATTTGCATCTTCTTTCAAGCTCCTCGGTAATAACTTTATACTCCTTATGGTACTTTCTATATTTGTTGTTGTGGGAGTAGATGTGGGTTTTAATTCAAACTCGGGACAGTTCCTTATGAAAAAGTTTGGAATTGACCAGATTGCAGCTGAAAACGGCAGGAGTATTTACTTCTTTGGACGAATGCTTGGTACTTTTCTCGGAGCTCTGATGCTTACCAGAATCTCTTCGAGAAAGTTTTTCATGTGGACATCCATACTGGGAATATTATGCCTTGTGACAATTCTCCTTGTGAAATCATCAGGGCTTGCATGGTTCCTTGTATTTATGATCGGCCTTGCCGTCGCCAATATCTGGCCTCTCGTTTTTTCCATTGCGGTCTCAAGATACCCTGCAAGAAGCAACGAGATATCAGGACTTATGATGATGGCTATATCAGGGGGAGCAGTAATCCCGTTACTGGTGGGATGGATAAGCGACCTGAGTACAATAAGTATAGGTATGACTCTCCTTGTGGCATGCATGATTTATCTCTGGGCAGTTTCACTTTACTGCTTAAAGCATGAGTGAACTGTGTCAGGGGGTATATGTTGGCTTAGATAGATATGGTACTGACGCTTTTATCAATTCTTTCCGGATTGCAGTCTATGATTGCCAGGCGGATGTACTCCTTCTGTCAGAAATAATTATTAAATAGAAAAATTAAATAGAAAATACAGTTATTATGAAACCCACATGTATTGCATACACAAACACGTATTTATATAATTTTCAGTTATGTGGGTTCCATCATACCATTAAAATAAAAATTATATTATGATGAAAAAAAACAGACTTGACAGACGTGATTTTCTTAAAAAAGGTACATCTGCCATATTTGCATTTACGATAATCCCGCGGCATGTACTTGGCGGCCAGGGATATGTTCCTCCCAGCGACCAGCTTACAAAAGGAATAATAGGTACTGGAGGAATGGGACGGGGGCATATAGGATATGAAGGAACCAGGGTTCTGGCAATGTGCGACGTTGATAAAACCCATTTACAACAAGCCATTGCCCAGGCTGGAGGAAATATAACAGGATATCACGATTTCAGGGAGTTGCTTGCACGGCCCGATATAGATATCGTGCATATTGCTACCCCTCCCCATTGGCATGGAATAATGGCAAAGATGGCTGCTGAGGCAGGCAAGGATATATGGTGTGAGAAACCTATGACCAGGACCATCGGTGAAGGGATCAAGGTAGTTGAAGCAGTTCAGAAATATGGAAGAATGTTCAGGCTTAATACCTGGTTCAGGTTCAAGGATCAGTTTTATGGACTCGGTACAACCGTCAAGCCATTAAAGAAACTGATTGACAGCGGTGTTCTTGGCTGGCCCCTGAAGGTTACTGTCAGCGGAATTACAGGTTACGACTGGAAGTTTTACTGGAGTGGACTGCATAACCTTAAACCGGAACCGGTACCTGCAGAACTTGATTATGACTTCTGGCTGGGACCAGCTCCCTTCAAGCCCTATAATGCTGAACGAGTGCATTCCAAGTTCAGAGGGTACTGGGATTATGACGGCGGAGGACTTGGTGATATGGGACAGCATTATCTCGATCCTGTTCAGTACATGCTTAATAAGGACGATACCGGTCCGGTTTCGGTTGAGATAGATGCTCCACAACAGCATTATGATGCCGTCGGTTCATGGCGGAGGATAACCTATACCTATGCTGACGGTTGCCAGATAATCCTCGACGGTGAGAACCGCGATAAAGATGCTGCCTATATTGAAGGGCCTGACGGAAAGGTGTACCGGGGCTTCAGGTCAACTATAAAGGATATGCAAAAACTAATCGACTCGCTTCCTGATCCTGAACCTCAGATAGGTACCTTCACGGAATCGGTCCTTACCCGGAAGAAGTTTGCACTTAATGAATCCAATGGACACAGATCATGCTCAATAGTTAATCTGGGAGTGATCGCCCTGCGTCTTGGAAGAAATCTGAAATTCGATCCGGTAAAACAGGTGATTATTGATGATGAGGGCGCAAACCGACTTATTAATCCTCCTATGAGAGATCCATGGAGAATATGATGACCGCACTGACTAACCTTGCAAAATACCTTTCATGCATCTGTCCCTATAGAATGGGATTCCTGTTGAAAGGATCCGGCAGGGGAAGCAATAAGTGGAACATGAGTTATAGTTAATTCAGGATTGGTATAATAAATTTGAAAAATATATAAAATGAAGATTAAAAGAATATTATTAATTGCGTCCATATTTCTGTTTGTTTTATCACCTTCATATTCACAGGATAAAAGAACGATTGAGACGAAGGTTGCAGATCTCCTTGCCCAGCTACCGGTTAATGACAATCAGTCTGCAGATAAACTGATGAATGATATGCTGTTGCTCGGCGAAGATGGCCTGAAGCTGATTTGCAGCCGTATAATACCTTCTGGTACAGGGGATGACACCAGTGTGCGTTTTGCCGTGGAAAGTCTTTCGAGGTATCTGTCAATAGGAAATATGGAAAAAGAGCAGTCGCTCTGGGAAAATATCTGTATATCTTTTGCCATCGCAAGCAGGAACGCTGAAGTAAAGGATTTTTTTATGAAACAGCTTCAGCTTATGGGAGGCAAAGCAACAATAGATGCACTGAAAGGCTATCTTGCCGACAAAGAGATGTGCAATCCTGCCCTGGCTGCCATTTTATCAGCTGGTGGAAAAGACGCTGAACAGGTTTTGGCTGAAGCTCTTCGGAACAGGGAGCTTCCCTGTGCAGCTGCCGTGATGAATGCCCTTGCTTCGATGAATTCACAGATTGCTGTAAATGAATATATTTCATGGACATCAGATCCTGATATAGACACAAAAGCTTCTGCATATAATGCCCTTGCATGCAGCAGTAGTAAGCTGGCTTATCCTGTACTCCTGAATGCCGCAAAAGAAGCCGGCTACAGGTGGGAACCGACAGGTGCCACAGCCTCACTTTTGAAATATGCCCGCAATACCGGCGAAAGTGGTGACCTCAAGACTCTTGATAAAATCTGCAAGCTTTTGATATCAAAATGTACAGATGCAGGCAACATCCAGAATAAAACGGCTGCACTTAAACTTTATGTTGATTTTCATGGTCTTGCAGCTGAGAAACAAATATTTAAGGCAGCTGCTCATCCAGACAAGAGTTACAGGAGTGCTGCAATATACTCATCAATAAATATTCCCGGAAATGAAATAGTGAGGAAATGGATCAGTTATTTCCCGAAAGCAACAGAATCGGCCAAACCTGAAATCATTGCCATGCTGGCAAGGCGTGGAAGCGAGGAGGCAATTCCTCTTATTGCTTCGTCGCTTGAAAGTCAGAATGTATCTGTCAGGAATGAAGCCGCGGCAGCGCTTTCAGCCGTACTGGGAAACAAGGCAGCTCAGGATTTAATTGAATATATCAGAAGGAATCCCGATCCTGCTGACCAGGAAGCAGGAAGAAAAGCCCTGATGACTGTCGCCGGGAATAATGAAATAGCACTTCTCAGACCGCTTCTGATAAGTGGTCCGGATGCAGCAAGGGTAAGTGCCATTGAACTGATGGCCTGGAACAGGAATCCGGAATATTTTAAGGATGTGATACCCTTTACCGCTTCTGAAAATGAAAATGTGAAAGCAGCTGCCTATAAGGCCCTTTCAAACCTGGTCTCTTCTTCAGACCAGCCTGAGCTTATAAAACTGATTTCAGCCACAGAGAAAGTGCAGTATGTTGAGGATGTTCAGGATGCTCTCAGATCAGCTGCATTGAAAATAGAAAATTCTGAAAGGAGATCAGACGAAATCCTGAAAGCTGTCAGAAATGGTATTTCACCAGTTAAGCTTATCCCTGTTCTTGCTGCTACGGGTGGAAAGGAAGCACTTGCTGTTGTCCTCGGAGAATTCGAGAAGGGCAATCCTGAAATGAGGGATGTATGCTTCAAAACTCTCACTTCATGGCGCGATCATGATGCCTCTTCCGCACTGTTTGAAATAGTGTCATCGCGAAATAAAACATATGAAGCACCTGCATTTCAGGGATATCTGAAACAAATTTCCCAGGCTTCGCTTCCTGCCGAGCAAAAACTTCTGTATTATAAAAAAATAATGCCTTTTGCCCTCGACAGTGACAGAAAAAACCAGGTAATTGCTGAAACGGGAAAACTCAAAATATACCAGGCTCTTTTCTTCGTTGGAGACTATCTCGACGATCCTTCAACATCAGCAGCTGCTGCAAGGTCTGCAATGCTTATAGCTATGCCGTCAACAGACAGCGGGGTTGGAATGCACGGGACTATCGTCCGCGAAATCCTTGTAAAGGCGGCAGCAGGTTTGAGAGGTTCTGAAAGTGACTATGAGAAGGAAATGATCAATAAGTATCTTTCTGCAATGCCTCAAGATGAAGGCTTTATGCCGATGTTTAACGGGAAAGATCTTACTGGCTGGCAAGGCCTTGTTGAAAATCCCATAGCAAGGGGCAAAATGAGAAAAGCCGTACTGGCCAGGAAACAGGCTGAGGCAGATGTAAAAATCCCGGCAAGCTGGAGTGTCAGGGACGGATGTATCTGGTTCAATGGAACAGGTGACAACCTGTGCTCTGTGAAGGAATATGGTGATTTTGAGATGCTGGTCGACTGGAGGATAACTAAAAATGGCGATAGCGGAATATACCTCAGAGGGACGCCGCAGGTGCAGATATGGGATCCTTCAAGAAAGGATGTAGGAGCTTCTGTAGGTTCAGGCGGATTGTACAACAACCAGGTCAATCCCTCAAAACCCCTTGTGGTAGCAGATAACCCGGTCGGAGAATGGAATACCTTCAGGATAATTATGATAGGGGAGAAGGTTTCTGTATGGCTGAATGGCAAACTTGTTGTTGATGATGTGGTTATGGAAAACTACTGGGACAGGAATATTCCAATATTCCCGAAAGGGCCTATAGAATTACAGGCTCACGGAACCGACCTTGCATTCAGGGATATATACGTAAGGGAAATAAGTGAGAAAGACTATAACCTTACTCCGGAAGAAATATCGGAAGGTTTTGTGTCTATTTTCAATGGCAGAAATCTCGACAACTGGATAGGGAACAAGGAATCGTATGTTGCTGAAGACGGAATGATAGTGATCAGGCCCGAAAGCGGAAGCGGAGGTAACCTTTATACGGAGAAGGAATATTCGGATTTTATCCTGCGCTTTGAGTTCCTCCTCACACCTGCTGCCAATAACGGACTTGGTATTAGAGCACCTCTTCAGGGTGATGCGGCTTATGTGGGAATGGAGCTTCAGATAATTGATAATACTGCTCCGGTATATGCTAACCTGAAACCCTACCAGTATCATGGCTCTGTTTACGGTGTAATACCTGCCAGACGTGGCTTCCAGAATCCGGTTGGAGAGTGGAATTACCAGGAAGTTTATGTTAAGGGAACCCGGATTAAGATAACCCTTAACGGTACGGTTATTCTTGATGGCGATATTGCCGGACCACGTGATAACGGCACCATGGATCAGCTTGATCATCCAGGCCTTAAGAATGAAACCGGTCATATTGGATTTCTGGGCCATGGCTCTGTTGTCAAGTTTAGAAATATCAGAATAAAGGATCTTTCAAACGAGTAAATCGTTTTCTAAGAAAGTATTGTGTTTTATCAGGCTTTCTCTTATGAATAACGGATTTTCCCGTGCAGATATCTTTTGAATATCTGACAAAAGAAGACAAGATCAATTATTATATAAGAGAATGGCGATGAATACAGATCTCATATTGGTATTCCGAATCGGAGGATTTATATTATTAATGCGATTAAAATTAGCAGGCAAATGAAAATTCATATTCAACTAATAATATTATTTGTATTGTCAGGCCTTTGTTCCTGTTCGGAAGTAAAGCCACCTGAACCGTTTGGCCCTGTTCCTTCAGAAAGGCAGCTGGCATGGCATCAGCTTGAATACTACATGTTTGTACATTTTACTGTTAATACTTTCACAGACAAGGAATGGGGCTACGGAGACGAAGATGAATCAGTGTTCAATCCCAGTGAGCTTGATTGCAGACAATGGGCCAAAACAGCCAGTGATGCCGGCATGAAAGGGATAATAATTACTGCCAAGCATCATGACGGTTTCTGTTTGTGGCCATCAGTCTACACAACACACTCAGTGAAGAATTCCTCGTGGAAAAAAGGGAAAGGAGACGTCCTTAAGGATCTTCGGCAGGCATGTGATGAGTATGGTCTGAAGTTAGGCGTTTATCTTTCGCCCTGGGACCGAAACAGTGCAGTATATGGCACACCTGAGTACCTGACTTATTATCGCAATCAGCTGAGGGAACTGCTTACCGAGTATGGCGATATTTTTGAGGTCTGGTTTGATGGCGCCAATGGAGGAGACGGTTATTACGGAGGAGCCAGGGAAACCAGGCGGATTGACAATAAAACTTACTATGAATGGCCTGTAACAC
This sequence comes from Bacteroidales bacterium, assembly GCA_040769065.1. Taxonomy (GTDB): domain Bacteria; phylum Bacteroidota; class Bacteroidia; order Bacteroidales; family VadinHA17; genus LD21. The sequence goes on along the minus strand of JAXGLU010000001.1, from coordinate 1,258,330 downwards.
ATAGTATTGTGAGGGAATTACAGCCATCTGCCATTATGTTCAGTGATGCAGGCCCTGATATCCGCTGGGTTGGCAATGAAAGCGGAATGGGAAGCCTTACCAACTGGTGCCTTCTGAACAGGGATGAGATGTATCCGGGTGGAGATTTTGCAAGTATCCTTGGTGAAGGACATGAAGATGGCACATACTGGGTTCCGGCTGAGGTGGACGTTTCTATAAGGCCGGGATGGTTTTACCATAAAAGTCAGGATTCCCTGGTGAGGTCTCCTGAGAATCTTCTGGAACTATATTATTCATCAGTGGGGCGCAACAGTAACCTGCTTCTCAATGTGCCGCCCGACAGGCGCGGACTGCTGCACGAAAATGATGTTGAATCACTGCTTGCATTCCGCCGCTTGCTTGAGGAAGAATTTAAATATGATCTTGCCCTTGGGAAAGAAGCTTCCTCAAGCCATGACCGTGGTAAAAGCTACCGTGCAGTTAATGCCATCGATGGTATACCTGACACTTACTGGTCAACACCCGACAATGTAACAACCGCAAGCATTACTATTGATCTGGGTGCTGAAACGGAGGTTAACAGAATCCTGATTCAGGAATATATAAAACTGGGACAGAGAATAAAATCATTCTCTGTTGAAGCTTATATTCAAAATGAATGGAAACATATTCTTGATGGCACCACTGTAGGCTATAAGGTAATACGTAAGTTCCCTCTGGTAAAAGCATCACTTATCAGAGTGACTTTCAATGACTCCAAAGCATGTCCCGTGATATCAAATATCCAGATATTCAGGGCGCCTGGCAACTGATATAACGTGCAGGAAATAAGTTCCGGCATTGGTTCGGCAGGGAACTGCCCGGTTTCAGTTGGCAGGCACCCCGATTGTCTGGGCAAGAATAATGATCTGGCTTGTATTCAGCCCCATTTCCTTCGCCAGCTTCTCCTTCGGGATTGATCCCCGTACCACGCAGCCAAGGCCTTCTGATGCACAATATAAGTAGACATTCTGAGCAATGAATGCCGCATCGGCATAAGGCATAAACAGATCGGAGTCTTTTATCACAGTTCCTTCATTCCTGCCAGTTTTTGACATGTCGGCAACAAAGATAAGATTAACCGGTGCGTCATAAACAAATGACTGCGTACCGGATGATTTTCTTATGTCCGTGTTATGTATCATCTTAAGGGAATGAGTCTGGGCATCATAAAGGTATAGCCCGGTTGCCAGGGCAACATAAACCTGTATTTCCTGGTAATTCATAGCGGAAGGAGCGGTTCTCTTTCCATCATCTGACCTGTTGATACCCCAGGCTGCCCAAAGCAGTTCCGACAGTTGGCGGGGCGTCAGATCATCCTTTGTGAAGCTTCTGATTGTCTGCCTCTCGTTCAGTGCCTGCATCAGAGGCTTGCCTCCCGTTCTGTCAGGAGAAGGCAGAGCGATGTCCTGCGAAAAAGCAGTTATTGAAAAGGCACTTATAATAAGCAGACAGGATAAACGTGAAAAAACCTTATTCATAGCATTTGAATTTTATGTTTTTAAAAACTGTCTTTCCGTCAAATATATTCAATATCATGTCAACCACATCATTCCTTTGTGTTAATTCTGAAAATCAAGGTATTTTAACCTGAATTATTCATAAATGTTGAAAAAAGGATTTTTTGTCTTGATATATACTTTAAATAACTATATTTAAGGCACTTATAATAAAAACAGCTCTTTGAACAATGATAAACAAAATACTGAAGATTTTCCACAGTTTTGCCCTGCAAAAGAAGAACAGATTACAGGTTGTAAGATGCTGATCATGCTTCTAACTTAGAAATCCCTGATCGTAGCACTCCAATCATAAATCCTGAACGTCAATTTTATTTTTAATTTTATATTTATGAATTAATCAGGATAGAATGCAAAAACATGAAACATTTTAGCATTATACAGGCTGTTTGCTGATAATATTTTCAGCTTCCATATATGCAGTAACAGCAGGGACCGGCCCCCCGCCCCCCTTATGGTGGAAGCTCTTATACTTTGTTAGTGGGAGGTAAGGGAAACGGACAAGATTCCGCTCCGGGAAAAATTTATAATGTATATGCCCGGAATCTTATTGGGGATGGTGAGACTCTGATTTTGGTGGAGTCACAGTAGTTAGTTGTACTTTTATGTAAATTTAAATGGGCTTTTTAAGGCTCGACTACTTATGATAATAATTTCTGTAATTGACAAAATATTAATTGATTATGAATTGTGTCAACTCTCTTGTAATAGCCTTGTTGTCTTTTTTAATTCTTTCTTCCTGCCTTACCCGGGAAAGTGACCGAAGACAGCCATCCTGTAGCGAACCGGCCGCGTATTGGAAACTCGCCGGTGACACTCGAGATTACTCTAAAAACAAGACGCCGGCCCATGTGCACGGTTCTCTTTCTTTTGACAACTTCGAAACACCAGACGGTAAAGAGGCAGCTCTATTCGATGGCGAAAGCGCTTGGATCGAGGTTCCCGCTACACGGCAACTGCAACTGGGTGAAAAAGATTTCAGCATATCGGTATGGGTGCATACCGATGCCATTATGAACGATTTCCCCGGCGACATTATCAGTCAGTACGATTTAAAGAAAAGAAAAGGATTCCATCTTAGTCTGAAAAGTAATACTTCTCCCACGAGTCTATCCAGCTATAAACAACTTATCTTCGGTATAGATGATGCACAATCCACGTCATGGATAGATGAAGGACGTCCGGGTAATGCAATTCTTGGCTATGGCATGGCCGAATACAAGGGTGAGCTTTATGTTGGTGTATGCCAGGTTAGTGCCAGCGAATCGGGAAAAGTTTTTAAATATGCCGCCAAAAACCGGTGGATAGATTGCGGTGCCCCCGACCAATCAAACACTGTGACGGCTCTCGCGGTAATGGATGATACATTGTATGCTGCAACAGGCCATTACAGGACCGGCGGATCATCCCTCCCCGATTCAGAAAACACTATACCGGGAGGCAAAGTGTTCCGGTTTGAAGCACCTGATCGCTGGATAGAAATCGGTCAGCTACCGGGAGTAGAAGCCGTCGGCAGCTTAATGGTGTATAACGGGGAACTTTATGCTACTTCCTTGTATGCTCCTGCCGGTTTTTTCCGGTATGACGGGGACAACAACTGGGTAAAGTTACACAACCCGCCAGGGATTAGAATAGTCACCTTGGGCGTTCATGACGGCTACCTCTATGCGACAAGTTATGATAAAGGCAATGTTTACCGCTACAACGGCGGCGAATGGGAAGACTGCGGGCGGGTAGGAGAGAACACTCAAAATTACGATTTCAATATTTATGAGGGGAACCTGTATTCGTCCACCTGGCCTAGCGGGAGGGTGTATCGCTTCGATGGCATCAACAAGTGGAGTGACATGGGACGGCTAGGGAATGAGCTGGAAGTGATGGCGATAATAACGTATAACGGGCAAATGCTGGGAGGAACGCTTCCTTTGGCAGAAGTGTACGTGTACGAGGGGGATACCCTCTGGACCCGCGTGGATCAGCTCGACAGGACACCAGCTGTGAAATACAGGCGGGTATGGACGATGGCGGAACACGACGGGAAAGTATTTTGCAGCACGCTACCATCAGGAAAAATTTTCTCGCATGAGTCCGGGAAATCTGTTGCAATGGCAGGAAGCCTCAAGGAAGGCTGGCAGCATATCACGGCGGTAAAGACAAAACAGGACTTGAAGTTATATGTAAACGGGGAAATAGTGAATCAAACGAATATCCCGGATTCAGTAAAGTTTAACCTGAATAACGAGGTTCCATTCAAGATCGGGTTTGGCGCTAATGACTATTTCAGTGGTCGCGTACGTGAACTCAGGCTTTACAAGCGCGCGTTGAGCGATAAAGAAATCAGGACGTTATCATCGATAAAATAATGGCTATACATGCCTCTTTTATGAACATGGTACGATAACCCGGGATCAGGTATTCCTAAAACCGATAACGGTATGGAAGGTAAATTTACTGACTTGAGATTCAAATTGCGAAATCATGACGGGCCATCCAAAGAACATCGGAAAGGTGTTTATATGAGTGCTTTAAGGCGACTTTCTCCTGAATATCAATTTTATTTTTAAGTTTATATTTATGAATTAATCAGGATAGAATAAAAAACATGAAGCATTTTAGCATTATAACAGGCTGTTTGCTGATAATATTTTCGACTTCCATATATACAGTAACAGCAGGACCGGACACACTTAGAATTTATGTTTCTCCGGATGGTGATGATAAAAATCCCGGAACTCAGATTTCACCTTTAAAAAGTATTGAAAAAGCCAGGGATCTTATCCGTATCAGACATAAAGAATATCAGGATCAACCAATTGTCGTTCATATCGAAGAAGGATATTATTATTTAAATAATCCGGTAATATTTAGCTCAAAAGATTCGGGTACTGAAGATGCGCCAGTTCTGTACACGGCCGGAAATGGGCAAAAACCGGTTTTTACCGGTAGTAAAGAACTGAAAGAATGGAAGATCCTTAAGGATAAACGAAAATTGAACCTGCTGGATCCTTCTGTTAGAGGGAAAATATTTGTAACAGATCTGAAAAGATCAGGGATCACAAATTATGGCGATCCTACAAAGTCTGGCTCAAGACCTGAACTGTATTGTAACAGCAGCCTTCAGACACTGGCCCGCTGGCCTGATAACGGATTGACAAAAGCAGGATTGTCAAGAGGAAAGACTGAGCTTCCGGCCACATATACCGGTGAGAGAGGTACCCGTGAAGGAGCCTTTGAATATATTGAAGAACGGATTAGCCGCTGGGCAAATGAAAATGACATCAGGGCAGGCGGTTACTGGTACTGGGACTGGAGTGAAGAGTACCATCGGGTTGAAAGAATTGATACTTTATCCCGGACGGTCTTTATCCGTGCACCGTTTCACAGATACGGATATAAAGACAGTCTGAGATACTACGGACTTAATCTGTTCTGTGAAATTGATAAGCCCGGAGAATGGTATCTTGACAGGCAAACGGGATTATTGTACTGGTTTCCGCCTGAAGGCATCAATCCTGACAAAGCAGAAGTACGCCTTACAATGTTCAGTGCTCCTTATATGATTGAATTGAGAAATTGTTCAAATATCACTATAAAGGGGCTGGCTTTCCAGGAAAGTCGTGGCAGCGCTGTTCTGATTAGTAGCGGAAATAACTGTAAGATAACTGATTGCAGGATTGAAAGATTTGGACTGGACGGAATACATATTAAAGAGGGATCGGATCATTCTATTTCCGGATGCCTGCTAAGGTCGTTCGGACATGGCGGTATAAAGATTACCGGTGGTAATCGTAAGAATCTTACACCTGCGGGTCATATAGTGGAACATACAATTGTTGAAAATTTCTCCCTTTTCAAGCGTACCTATGAACCTGCCATTCACCTGACAGGCTGCGGGATGAGAATCAATAATAACCGCATGCGGTTTTCTTCCTCATCGGCAATGAGGCTTGAAGGAAACGACTTCCTTATCGAATATAACCAGATCAGTAATGTTGTTAGTGAGTCGGATGATCAGGGCGGAATAGATATATTTTATAATCCCTCTTACCAGGGAATTGTAATCCGGTATAATCATTGGTCGGATATTACCGGTGGTACCCGCCACGGAGCAGCCGGTGTTAGGTTGGATGATATGATCTCAGGAGTACATATTTACGGCAATATCTTTGAAAGATGCGGAGCTTTGCATTTCGGAGGTGTACAGATCCATGGCGGTAAAGACAATGTAGTCGAAAACAATCTGTTCTATAAATGTTTTGCAGCGGTCAGCTTCTCGCCATGGGGTGAAGAAAGGTGGCTCAGGCAGCTTGATTCCCCTGTGATCAAAACAAAGATCTATGAAGAAGTGAATATTAACTCTCCCGTGTATCTTGAAAAATATCCATTACTGAAAGATATCCGGTCCAATCCTGATAAAAATACAGTAATCAATAACATGATCGTTGATTGCAAGAACATGTTCCTGAGGAATAATAATTCACAGATTTTAAAAAACAATTATTCCGTTGATTCTGAAAACAGAAGCATAGAAAAATTGTGTTCTCCTGAAACAATGAAAAACTATGGTCTTGAACCAATCCCATTCAACAAAATCGGCCCATGACAAATTGAGCAAAGGAGATATCTCATCTTTCCAACAACTGTATTCTGAATTCTATGTGCCTTTATGTGTATAAGCAAAACGATTTACACGTGATAAAGATATTGCACAGGAAATTGTGCAGGATTTATTTCTCAGTTTATGGGAAAACCGTGTAAACTTTAAGATAAGTTCTTCATTACTATACTTATATTAAGATTAATGATGGAACCCACATGATTGAATTCAAACACAAACACGTAATGAATATAATTATCAATCATGTGTGGTTCCATCATACCATTAAAATTATTATAACCGTTGCATGGGTTAAAGAAAAGAAAACGATAATAAAGATAGAGTTTCCACAGTTTTGCCCTGCAAGAGAAGAACAGATCAAAACTTGTAAAATGCTGATCATGCTTCGAACTTAGAAATTCCGGATAGCAGCATAAATCCTGAATATCAATTTTATTTTTAATTTTATATTTATGAATTAATCAGGTTACCGAAGTCACTAAAACTTAATATCATGTTCCGGAAAAGATTCTTAACACTTATCGCTTTCATTGCTTTGCTATTAATTGCCACAGATTGTGGTATAAAGAAGGATTCAAATAAATATGAGGTTGTTGTCTATGGAGGCACCTCAGCTGGTATTTCTGCTGCAATACAGACATCAAGAATGGGAAAATCTGTCCTGCTTATTGAACCTACACGGCGCCTGGGAGGATTAACCACAGGTGGTCTGGGCGCAACCGATATAGGGAATAAACAGGCTATCGGGGGTATCTCACGTGAGTTCTATCAGAATATTAAAAAACATTATAATGATCCTGCAAATTGGAAATGGCAAAATCCTGATGATTACAATCAGAACCGGAATGATCCGGGTAATGATGCTATGTGGACATTTGAACCTTCAGCCGCTCTTGAGGTCTATTTAAAAATGATTGAGCCCGAAAATATAAATATTGTTTACAGTGAAAGACTTGACAGGCAGAATGGCGTTAAGAAAAACGGAACTGAAATAACAGAAATAGTGATGGAAAGTGGCAGTAGATTCAGGGGGAAAATGTTCATTGATGCAAGCTATGAGGGCGATCTTATGGCAGCAGCCGGAGTCAGCTATGTCGTCGGTCGTGAGTCCAACAGCCAGTATGGGGAGACACTAAACGGTGTCCAGGCCAATAAGACGAGCCTTACACTACGAGGGACTGTTTCACGCAATGCATATAATCATAACTTCATTGATGGCGTGGATCCTTATATAACAAAGGGTGATCCATCCAGCGGATTGCTTCCATTCATTGAAAAAGATCCTCCGTCGGCCGATGGCACCGGAGATAGTCGCATTCAGGCCTATTGCTACAGAATGACCCTTACCGATCATCCGGATAACAGGATTCCTTTTACCAAACCCGAAGATTATAACGAACTGGAATATGAATTGCTGTTCAGAAATTATGAAGCAGCGAAAGGACCGATTGAAGAAATGTATAGCTACGGAGATCCGCTTGTTCCATGGATCAATTCAAAAATGCCTAACCGTAAAACAGATACGAATAATCAAAAGGGATTTTCCACTGATTTCATCGGACAGAATTATGACTATCCTGAGGCTTCTTATGAAGAACGTGAAAAAATCGCTCAAAGACATCTTAAATATCAGCAGGGGCTGATGTGGACTCTGGCATATCATCCCCGGATTCCTCAGAAGGTCAGGGATGTTGTTTCACAATGGGGAATGTGCAGGGACGAATTTCCCGAAAATAATGGATGGACCGACCAGCTTTATATACGTGAGGCCAGACGAATGATAAGTGATTACGTTATGAACCAGAAGCATTGCGAAGGTTATGAAATTGCGGAAGATCCGGTTGGATTGGGAGCATATGGAATGGATTCACACCATATTCAACGGTATGTCGACAGCAATGGATTTGTACAAAATGAAGGAAATGTTGAAGCGCCGGTTTTTGGTCCATATCCGGTAAGTTACAGATCTATCATTCCGAAAAAAAGTGAATGCTCCAATCTTCTTGTCCCCGTATGTCTCAGTGCAACCCATATAGCTTACGGATCCATAAGAATGGAACCTGTTTTCATGATACTGGGTCAGTCGGCTGCAACAGCAGCATGTATGGCGATTGATAAAAAAACTGTTATACAGGAACTGGAATATCAAGAACTTAAATCTCAATTGTTAAAGGATAAACAAATCCTTGTGCCCATACGATAATAAGCTTGTTGCTCATTTGACCTTAAGTATTAATAAACTATATGTGTCCTTTGTGCCTGCCTGACGACAGACAGGGTTAAGTATGTTTAAACCACTAATACTCAAGGCAGTCTATAAGGAACATAAGGAATTATACTATATTATGGACATTGTTGGATTAAACAGATTAAATCTCTCCCGATAATGAAAAGAAGTATCTTCTTATTGATAATTGTAATTTTAAATGGATTGATTGTATATCCCCAAAGGAGTTCAAAACAAAACATTTATATCCGGAACTTCAAGGAAACTATTACTCCGATAGAACTTAATCACGGAGAAATTGTAAAATATACAAAAAAGGATGGAAAGGTTTTAACCATAGAACTTCTGGCTACATCTGCCAATATCCTCTATACTAACAGGGATAAAATTCCATTTACTGAATCCGGGAATGATTTGGGAAGCATGGCAAGGGCAAGGTTGATGTATGAATTTAAATGTGAAGTAAAAATTAATGGCTTGCCCATGACGATGCAAAGATATGTATGTTCACAGGAAAGTTTTTATGAACCATATGTAATTGATGGTGTCAGAATATGGTTTGACGGGGTTACGGATATATTTGAAGAACACAAGGGATTTTTGGACAGAGTCCGTGATGCCAACGGGAAACCGGGGAAAAATGCAAGATTTGTGCTTCAGGATATGAACCATCGAATATGTCCGGGTAAAATATACCCATGGTTTATAGATGGAGATGAAAGAGACGAAAATTTTGTTTATAAGGCAAATTATATTGATGTAGGAAGAACTTATGACGGGGATGATTGTTTTCTCGGGGCCTATTACGGAGGGCAGGCTCATGGCGCCCTTGATATTTGTATGGCTCAGAATTCATTGATGTATGCACCTTTTGATCTGGATACCCAGGCAGGAATCAGGGCAGAAGGATCGAAAACATGGCCTGATGGTTCTCAGTGGCGTATTAATACCGGGCATATAATTGAAAAATATGTTCCCGATAATACTCCTGTAAAAGGTGGCGAGGTATATGGCAGAGGAGCAAGGCGCGCAACCGGCACTCATGCTCATGCACATTTCGCATTTCAGATCTATGAACAGGGAATACTCTACGATATTGATCCATGGATCATTTTCTGGCAACTTTTTGAAGATAATAAGAAAAGGGATGGTGAATTGAGAGCTATGATGGAAGCCCTCGATCATTCAAAAACGGGAATGAAAGTGAAATTCCGGAGTACTTCAATATTGAATGGGAATCGTTGTTCAGATCTTGAATATTACTGGACTTTTGGAGATGGAGGATCAGCTACAGGGTCAGATGCGGAACATGTTTTTCATAAACCGGGTATATTCCCGGTGACCCTGACCATTCAAAATGGAAATGAATTAGCTTCCTTTACTCAGCATATTACAATTGAAGGAACTGCTATCAACAATTCACTGATAGTATTATCCTCTGATGACGAACCCTCATTCAGAAAACGTCCTGTTCAGGCTATGGATGTATATGGCTGGCCTGTAAAAATAATTCCCAACACAATGAAATTCCTTGCCCGTCCAAGCCGGCCTGTTCCACATTTGAAAAGACTGATAATCATCAACCCGGGTAGTGGAGAATTGGCTCCCGTGACTTATGGAATCGACTACAGGAAAGATCAGGTTTTCGGATGGCTGAAGATCAAATCTCAGGGAGAAGGAAATAATCAAATGCTTGATATAGGAGTGGATGCAAAGGGAGTCCCTCCGGGAAAATATGCAGCAATTGTATCTGTTCATTCACCAGGTGCACTAAACTCTCCGCAAAAATTCAGGGTTGAAATGAACATTCCCAAAACACCTGCAAAATCATCAGGCGTGATAATCGATGACAAAGATGATGAATTCTATTGCACTCCTTATTTCTGGATTGGACACCGTTTTCATGGCTGGGGCTGGCCGGAACTTGAAGAAGCTGAGGGCTATAATCATTTTTATCTTGTCAATGGACAAAGGAATGCAAAAGGTGAATTTGCCCGTTTCACACCGGATCTTGAGGCAGGAATATATGATGTGTGGTTGTACGAAAGAACTCCATTTTCATCAGGACCACCCGCGAATAATGAACCTGCCGGGTTTAATGTTCGTATTGTACACGCTAGAGGAGATACAACTATATGGATGGAACCAAAAATCACTGAGGGATTTTTCCCACGGCCAATAAAAGATCCGGAAGGATGGTCATGGATTAATCCACAACCATCCAGAAAGATTGGAACGTACAAATTTGAAGAAGGCAATGACGGTTTTATTGAAATTCTTGCGGAAGGTTCTTACGGACAAGTTATTGTTGATGCTGTCAGATTTCTGAAAAGAGACCCCTCAACTACACAGATTACAAGGCCTGAGGAAATAGCTAAAGTTATAAGCGGATTGAATATTTTACCTGATGAAGTAATTGATGGAGATGGTAATTCATATAGAGCTATTAAAATAGGTAATCAGGTTTGGATATCAGAAAATCTTAGAACAACCCGATATAATGATGGAAATTCTATTCCAATGGCAGCGGATTCTGCTGCGTGGGCAGATATGACGACTCCTGCTTTCTGTTGGTATGATAATGATGAAGCAAAATATAAAAATATATACGGAGCTCTTTACAACTGGTATTCTGTAAATACAAACAAACTTTGTCCGGGAGGCTGGCATGTACCTTCCGATAAGGAGTGGGCGGAATTAATTGATTATCTGGGAGGCGCAAATCTGGCTGCCAATAAAACAGGTGAAACTGGAAAAGTACACTGGTTAAATCAAACAGACAGAGCTACAAATGAAACAGGTTTTACAGCCCTCCCGGGTGGCAACAGGTTCTCTGACAGTAGATTTAAATTCATTGGAGTAAATGGTAACTGGTGGTCTTCTACTGAATCTTCTTCCACTCACGCATGGGCCCGCTCAATGACTTATAACAGTAATAATCTATACAGACGCAGCTATTTTAAAAGATATGGTTATTCTGTTCGCTGCATTAAAGATTAATATTCTTTCAGTGAAATTCAGAAGTTATACGTTGATCCGACACCAGGATAGCAGATAAATCGGTATATTTCAATCAATAATTACTAATTATGATTAGATTAAATAAATCATACCAAACAACACTGAACTTCATGAAAGTTGTGGGATGGATAGCTGTGTTGGTCATTTTCTCTGCTTGTAATTCCCGGGGGCCGGGGAAGAATTCCATAAAGACCGTTTTTTCTGGTGGTGTTAAGAAAACAGAAGAGTTTAATGCATCCTGTATGGATGATGGTCTTTGGAGTGGATCAGTAGTCCTGGCAGGAACGCCGGATAAGATTGTATTTCGCCAGGCATGGGGTTACACTTCTGAAGAGAAAACCAATGAAATGCATGAAGATGCGGTTTTCGACCTTGCAAGTGTGACAAAACCAATAGTTGCCACAGCTATGGCAATTTGCATTGACCAAGGATTGGTGGATACTTCATGTTTATTTACCAGATACCTGCCTGAATATCATGGTACTCTACAGGGGATAATAACTGTTTCGGATCTTGCACGGCATGTGTCGGGATTCGGTAATGACAAGCCTTACCTGAAAGGTTCTCAGATGATTGGAGATTTCATGGGATTCAGTCCTGTCAGACCTTCAGGGCAGAAATATGAATATTCCTGTTACAATTATATTCTTCTTGGATTAATTGTTGAAAAAGTTTCAGGAGTTACACTTTCTGCGTTTTGTCAGAGCAATATTTTTGTTCCTCTGGGTATGAAAGACACACAATGGACTCCTCTGATAAATCCGGATGTTAAACGGGTTGTAAAACCAAATTTAACTACTGTCCCTGGTGTGGTTAATGATAGTCAAGCCAGGGCTATTGGCCGTCCTGTGGGGAATGCCGGTTTATTTTCCACAGCTGACGATCTTGCCAGGTATTGCCAGATGATTTTAAAAAATGGCAGCTTTGATGGAAAACAGGTGCTTTCTGAAAAAGTTATCCAATTATTAAGCCACAAACCTGACACCTCCTCGCCAGTGGCATTTGGCTGGCGTGTTTCTGCCGGAGAAAATCCGCCGTCACTATCGGATTTAACCATGAGCCATACGGGTTGGACCGGGAATTCAATCTGGATAGATCCTGGTCAGCAATGTTTTGTGATTGTATTGACGAATAGGACAGGCGACCATACAAGGGCTTCAAGGGCGCGGACAGAACTGGCCGAATGTTTACTAAGGGAAATAAAGAAGGATCTGGGTTTACAATATAATATGAAACCCACATGATTGAATTTAAACGCGAACATATAATGAATATAATTTTCACTTATCAAACATGTGCGGTTTCATCCGACCATTAAAATAAATTTTATTCGAATGAATAGTAAGGTGTTTTTTCTGATAATGTTCTTTTGGGTCCTTTTTGCAAAGGAGTCTTCAGGTGTGATAAACAGAAACGAAAGTGCTGACAGTAAAATCGTCGTGCTTATTCCTTCGAAAGGAGAGAAGGCATATCAGATAGCCGGCGAGATATTTGTAGATATGTGGCAGAAAGTAACGGGCCAAAGTCCGGATTATGAGTTTATCACAGGAGATAAGCCGGAATTATCGGGGAATAATTTTATTCTCATAGGGTCCGATGCCGTTAATCCGGTTGTTCATGAACTGATACGGTCAGGTACAATTGAAGGTCTGAATATTGTTTACGGCGGAGATAATTACCGTATGTTATCAGTGGCAGCAAATGACAAGAATTATCTTATTCTTGCCGGTGGCAGCGGTCTCTCAACTATTTATTCCGTTTACGATTTCTTCCGTAAACAGGCTGGTGTGGAATATTTCTGGGATGGTGACATTATTCCAGGGAGGGAGAATATTATACTCACGGGATTGGATTTTTATGAAGTGCCCAGATTCAATTACCGTGGCTTGCGGTATTTTGCACACAGGAGCCTTCACCGGTTCCAGGCAGAACACTGGGATTTGGAAGACTGGAAGAAAGAAATTGATTGGTTGCTGAAAAAGCGTTTTAACTTTTTTATGCTCCGGACAGGGATTGATGATCTGTTCCAGAGAGCATTTCCTGATGATGTTCCTTACCCGCCGGCTGACAGGCAGGATCCTGATGCAAAACAGAGAAGCTACGATGACAGAACCTCCTTCTGGCAACTGAAATACCGTGGAGAACTTCGTAAGCAGGTTTTGCAATATGCAAGGGACAGAGGTCTGTTACACCCTGAAGATGTTGGAACTATAACACACTGGTACTCTCATACACCGAGTTCTTTTTACAAAAGTTTTCCCGATTTTCCGGTAATAAAGGATCAGAAGACGGGGTATTCACTTTCAACACAGGCTATCTGGGATATTGAAGATCAAAGATCGTGGGATGCATACTGGAAGCTTACCGAAACACATATCAGCGAATTCGGAGGCGGTTATCCCCGCATGTTCCACACAATAGGTATGGCCGAGAGAACATTCGGTGCAAGCGACCGGGATAACCTGCAGAGCAAACTATATGTATACCGAAAAACACAGCAAAAACTCCGGGAGCATTACCCTGATATACCGCTGCTTATTGCAAGCTGGGACTTTATCGGATGGAGATGGCAGGACAATGATGTCAGGAATCTCATGAAGGAATTCGATCCTGAACGTACTATACTCCTTGATTATACTGCTGATAAGAATGATAAAGTAACTTACAGGGATTGGAATGTATACAAAGAATTTCCGTGGATCTTTGGAATATTTCATTCATTGGAAAAGAACAGCGACATTCATGAAGATTATAATATATTAATCCCAAGACTAAAAGAAGTCGTAGATGATCCTAAGTGTCTTGGTTTGGTTATGTGGTCGGAAAACTCGCATACCGATACCTATATGCTGGAATACCTTGCTGATAACAGCTGGCGTCCGGAGAGACTTGAGACAGCTCAGTCAACGGAACGATTTTGTAAAGCACGTTATACACCTGAGATCAGGAATGAGATGATATCAATATGGAATTCATTTCTGAATGTATCACAAACAATGCACTGGGGGCTGACCGGGATCGTATTCTCTGAGCCTCAGTTCAGAATGCTGACAAGTAATACATATATCAATCTGAATGCAGATCAGCTGAATAACCTGAAAGATGAATATCAGAAAGTTCAGACCGGATTGACAATGGCTCCTGAAATATTGAAGAGCCTTGCAGGATTATCAGAAATGAATTATGATAACCCTTTATGGAAACGCGATGTCCTCGATATGGCAAGAACTATTGCCAGCAGAGCATATTTTACAGCGTTAATCAAAGGATCGCTGCAGATGGAAGCATGGAGAAACAAAAAAATATCAGCTGCAGAGATACGTAAAACATCAGAACTTACCCGAGATTTATTAAATTGTCTGAGCGACGTGCTTGCAATGTCTGATGATTTTTCAATGTATGCCAGTTTTTTACGTCTCAGCCAGGCAAAAGAACTAAACGGTGTAAAGCCACTGTTAAATCCTCATACGGAACTTACACTTAAAGGTAATGCTGAAAATGGCTATTGCAGAAGTCATCAGTATGAACTGGTCAAATATGTATATGGTCCCGAATTGGATGCATACTGGAGCTATGTATTCAGGAAGATCAGATCGGGTGACCGGTCTGAATGGAAAAGACCGTCTGAATTCGGAGATTATTATAAAGTGATTGCAGATAAATTCTATGATACTCCCCTTTCAGCAATGGCACCGGCAGTTCCCAGAAATTCGTCAAAACTGTCTCAGATCCTCCTGAGAATGGATAAACTTGTAAATCAGGTGTTGATCCCTATGCCTTAAATATCAGGAAATTTGAATTCCAAATGTTTATCATAAAGGCAAACCAAATGACAGGTTTACAGTTCAATATACAATGGATCGGATTAATGGATGAGGTTATCATCTGCATAAGGCAGAAAATAACTCCCAAAAAAAATCCGGAATGGCATAAAAACAATTGAAGCCATGAACACCTGTTCTGACAGTATAGAAAGTATCAATGTAATCTACCTTATAGTGATAATCTTTTCTTCCAGTAGTATCAACATTAAACCATTAATTCAATGACTAATCGCAGGGATTTTATTAAGCAAACATCGGCAGCTGCAATAGGCGTATCCATACCAGGCCTGACAGCTTCTGAAAAGAAACAGACTGTCGAAAAAATCTGGGCATGCCTGCTCCATCTCAGTTTTAATATGTGGGAAGAGTACGTTTCGCCTCACCGTCCATTCCGGGGTTATGATCCCAACATGAGATTAAGCGAGTCGCTATGGAATGACGCAATCCACAGGATGTCGGAACGTGGAATGAATATGATTGTAATAGACATGGGCAATGCGGTGAAATATGAAAGTCATCCTGAAATTGCTGTAAATAATGCCTGGAGCGTTGACAGGTTAAGGTCAGAGTTGGAGAAAATAAGAAAACTGGGCCTTGAACCTGTTCCTAAAATGAACTTTTCGGCCGGGCATGATACCTGGCTGGGTGAATATTCCAGGATGGTCTCAACTGAAAAATATTATAAAGTCTGTGCAGATCTGATCAGTGAAGTATGCATGATTTATGACAAACCAAGATTTTTCCATCTTGGAATGGACGAAGAGTCAGCAGGGCATCAGAGTCGTTATAAATATATTGTTGTAAGACAACATGATGCGTGGTGGCATGATTTCAACTTCCTTGTTGAACAGGTGGAGAAACAGAATGCCAGGGCATGGATATGGTCCGACTACATGTTATGGAACTTTCCTGAAGAATTTCTGGAAAAAATGCCTAAATCAGTGGTTCAGAGCAACTGGTATTACGATGAAGAATTTGGTAATAATAAGTATGTTGCGGCATACCGGCAACTGGAAAGTGCCGGGTATGACCAGATCCCGACAGGAAGTTATCATGCACAAAATGATTTAAGCATTCTTAATACCACAAAGTTTGCCTCTAAGAATATCGACAATAAAAAATTACTTGGTATTTTGCAGACATTCTGGAAACCTACCATTGAAGAGTTTCGCGACAGGATACTTAAAGGAACTGATCTTGCAGGTGAAGCTCGGGAATGGTTTATGAAAAACCACAGGATATGAATGCCAATAATCTTTATCTTAGCAAATCATAATCTGTATATGGCACTTAATTATATCTGGATCGCCTTCTTCCTGATTGGGTTCATAGTAGCACTCGGGCAATTGGTTTTTGCAGGAAACACACAAATATTCAATGACATAGTGAATTCAACTTTCACAAATGCAAAAACCGGATTTGAGATATCCATTGGCCTTACCGGGGCACTCACCTTGTGGCTTGGCTTGATGAAAGTAGGAGAGAAAGGGGGTGTGGTAAATATTCTGGGAAGGCTTTTCGGTCCTTTTTTTCAGAGGCTCTTTCCCGAGCTTCCTAAGGATCATCCGGCATACGGATCCATGATACTGAACTTTTCTGCAAACATGCTCGGACTAGATAATGCAGCTACCCCCATGGGCCTCAAGGCCATGAAAGAGATGCAGGAAGTGAATCCCCGGAAAGACACCGCATCAAATGCACAGATAATGTTTCTTGTTCTGAATGCTTCAGGTCTTACTATTATACCGGTAAGCATCATGGTTTATCGTACCCAGCTCGGCGCTGCAAATCCGGCTGATATCTTTATTCCTATACTTATTGCTACATATGCAGCAACGCTTGCGGGCCTGATAAGTGTTGCCATCGTGCAGAAAATCAATCTTTTCGACAAGGTTGTTTTTGCATATCTTGTAGGGCTGACCAGCATCATGATCCTGATCATAGCCTATTTCAGTTCCCTGCCAAAAGAACAGATAACAAATGCTTCTACTTTTGCAGCCAACTTTACACTTTTTGCAATTATCACCATATTCATTTTGCTTGCTGTAATCAGGAAAGTTAATGTATATGAAGCTTTTATTGAAGGAGCAAAGGAGGGCTTTGGTATTGCAATAAAAATAATCCCCTTCCTTGTTGCCATTCTGGTGGCCATAGGTATATTCAGGGCTTCGGGGGCAATGGATTTCTTAAACAGCGGATTTGAGAAATTATTTGCCTGGATGGGTTTTGATACCCGTTTTACCGATGCACTTCCGGTGGCATTAATGAAACCTCTGAGCGGCAGCGGTGCCAGAGGGTTGATGATAGAAGCCATGACTACACACGGAGTCGATTCATTCGTAGGCAGGGTGGCGTGTACTCTACAGGGAGCAACTGATACTACTTTCTATATAATTGCGGTCTATTTCGGATCAGTGGGAATAAAGAATACCAGGCATGCTGTGGGCTGCGGACTTATTGCCGACCTTGTTGGCGCTGTCGCTGCAATTCTTGTTGCTTATATTTTCTTTGGTTGATAATAAAGTATGCCGGCATTCTATGATATTAATGAAACGCTCAAACTGTATTGCAAAATAATAATGTATTTTTTATGAACAATATAAGACCGGTGATAGTTGTGTTTTGATTTTTGCATCGCGGCTAAACAGGTCATAAAAGGATAATGATTTAAGCTATGATCAGTATCTCTGTCCCAATTCTTGTCATCATCAGTATAATCGCCATCATTGTTTTAACATCAAGGCTGAAAATACATGCATTTGCAGCCCTGTTCCTGGTTTCAATAATACTTGCAGTGACAACTCTTCCTCCTGATAAGATCATGACAACAATCAGGGATGGATTTGGCTCTACAATGGGATCGATAGGACTACTTATTATCCTTGGTGCGATTATAGGTGTTACTCTCGACAGGACAGGCGGAATGATCAGTATAGCAAACTATATTCTGTCTAAGACCGGAACCAGCCGAAGTGCAGAAGCGATCGGGCTGACAGGCTTTCTTACCGGTATGCCTATTTTTTGTGATTCGGGGTTCATCATATTAAGCGGCCTGGCTAAGTCGTTCAGGTCGAAGTCGGGGGTGACAATGCCTTTTATAGTCACTGTTCTGGCATGTTCCCTCTATTCGGTTCATTGCCTGATACCGCCTCATCCCGGTGCCCTCGCTGCAGCCGGAATGCTTGATGCAAATATTGGATACCTTATACTGGCAGGGACACTTTTTGCCATACCGGGTGCATTGTCAGCCTATTTCTGGAGCAGGTGGGTCAGCAGGAAGATCCGGATTGATGATATCGATGTGCCTGCAGAGGATATTGAGGAGCATAAAAGAGACCTGCCTCCGGTCCTCCTCTCATTCCTTCCAATTGTGGTTCCACTGATTCTCATTACAGTCAAATCATTGATTTCACTTGTGGACAAGGATAATATCAGTCTTGTTTCGAGAATGTTTAATATTCCGGGAGAACCGGTAATTGCTCTTTCTGTAGGAGTAGCACTGGCATTTTTTCTGGTTAAGGATAAGTCAGTGTCATCGATAAATTCCCTGATCTCTGAATCAGTTTTAAAAGCCGGACCAATTCTTATTATTACCGCCTCGGGAGGAATGTTTGGAATGGTGATCCGTTCCACCGGCATAGGTGAAGCACTGGGAAGCGTGCTGTCAGGGACCAGTGCAGGTATTATAGTTCCTTTCATTATTGCTTTTCTGATGAAGACGGCACAGGGATCGTCTACTGTCGCCATTATTACTTCTGCCTCTTTTGTTGCACCAATGCTCCCTATGCTCGGACTTGATACAGAATCAGGCAGGCTGTTTGCAACCCTTTCCATGGGTGCCGGATCAATGATTGTTTCACATGCGAATGATTCATATTTCTGGGTGGTCAATAATTTTGGCGAGCTGGATGTGAACACCACTCTTAAAGTTTATTCAACTTCAACTATGATCATGGGGTTAGTGGTTTTTGCGTTTATATGGATGGTTTCATCCGTATATAATTTATTTTAAAGGTCGGATGGAACCCATATGTTTGAAAACTATATACATATGTGTTTGTGCTTACAATACATGTAGATTTTATTATTTGTTTTATAATACCATGCACTTCAACTGCTATTAATGCCATGCTGATATGAGCAAGAGGGAGATAGCTGAAAAGATCTTTATGGCCGGTGTTGCCGGTGTTTTGCCCGACAAGCTTATTGCTGAAAATGTTTTTAGAGAAGGTTCTGTTTTAAGATTCGGTGATCTGACTTTGTTCTCGGAAAAGATCAGGAATTTGTATGTTATTGGCGCCGGGAAGGCAAGTGCAGCCATGGGTCATTATGTTGAAGCTATTCTCGGAGACCTTGTAACCGGAGGACTTATTATTACAAAGTACGGATATGCATGCACGTTGAAACGGATAAAGGTAAGGGAAGCCGGGCATCCTGTGCCTGACATTGCCGGTTTTGAAGCAACTCGCGAAATAATAGAGATATGCGAGGGTGCAGGTGAAGATGATCTTGTAGTCTGTCTGCTTTCGGGCGGTGGATCAGCTCTCATGTCTGATCTGCCCCCGGGATTATTGCCGGAAGATATCTATCTGATTAATAATATGCTGGTAAGATGCGGGGCTGATATCACAGAGATAAACACAGTACGGAAACATCTTTCGGAAATCAAAGGCGGGCAGCTGGCAAAACGTGTATGGCCGGCATCACTTGTCAGCATAATGATTTCTGACGTATCAGGAA
Source organism: Bacteroidales bacterium (assembly GCA_040769065.1). Taxonomy (GTDB): domain Bacteria; phylum Bacteroidota; class Bacteroidia; order Bacteroidales; family VadinHA17; genus LD21. The sequence continues at coordinate 1,238,341 of JAXGLU010000001.1, read as the reverse complement.
ATAAACCTGATGTCATTGCTTCAGGGCCGACTGTACCCGATACAACAACATTCCATGATGCTTGGAAAGTGCTGGAAAAATATCATCTTACAGGAGATGTCACGATGGGAATAAAAGAAATGTTGCTTTCAGGTGTTGAAGGTAAACGTCCTGAGACTCCCAAGCCGGGCGACAGCATCTTTGACAGGACTTCAAATATTCTCGCCGGAACTAACGAAATTGCTCTTATCGCCGCACAGGATGCTGCAGCTGATTCGGGCTACAATGCTCGTATTGTTACGGATAATCTTACGGGTGACTCGGAGAATGCTGCTCAGATGATTACAGAGACGGCATTGTCATTCAGGGACAATACAGAATGCTTAAAGCCATTATGTCTGCTATACGGTGGTGAAACTACTTTAAAGGTAACCGGTCCTGGTCTGGGAGGAAGAAATCAGCACCTGGCACTTGCTGCTGCCATAAAGCTGGCAAACCATCCGGGTATAACTGTTCTTTCAGCCGGGACAGACGGTAACGATGGTCCTACAGATGCGGCCGGAGCAGTGGTTGATTCTTCAACGATCCAGGCTGCGAAATCGTCGGGGATTGATCCTGAAATGCATCTCAGGGAATTTGATTCCTATTCGTTTTTCAGGAAAGCAGGTGGTCATATTATAACCGGTCCCACTTATACTAACGTCATGGACCTGGTAGTGGTACTTATTGATTGATACATAAAAATACTTTTACCGGATAATGAAAGCACTTGTACTGGAAAGTTATAACAATTTGGTCTATAAGGATGTGGCAGATCCTGAAATTAGTTCTGAAGAGGTTCTTATAAAGGTAATGGCATGTGGTATTTGCGGTTCCGATATACACGGGCTTGACGGAAGCACAGGAAGGAGAATACCTCCGCTTATTATGGGGCATGAGGCTTCAGGCATCGTCGCCCGTGCAGGATCGGATGTGAGAGACTGGAAGGCAGGAGACAGGGTTACATTCGATTCGACGGTATATCCTCTGAACGACTGGTTCACTCTTAAAGGAAAGTATAATCTGAGTGATAACAGGGAAGTGCTGGGAGTTTCTCCCGGAACATACAGACGCAACGGTGCTTTTGCAGAATATGTAGCTGTACCTCAGCATATTCTTTACCATATCCCTGATAAGGTGACCTTTGAACAGGCTGCCATGGTTGAGGCAGCAGCAGTAGCCCTTCATGCAATAAATTTATCAGGAATAAAAACAGGCGATAGTTGCGTGGTACTGGGAGCAGGTACCATTGGTACCTTCCTGATAAAGCTTCTAAGGATAGCCGGAGCAGGGAAGATCATTGCCATTGACAATGATAACGCAAGCAGGGACAGAGCCCTTAAGGCCGGAGCTGATTGCACACTTCCTGCCGAGATCGACAACCTTATGGAAAGAATTTCAGAAGCGACTTCCTCACGAGGTGCTGATATATCTTTTGAAGCAGTCGGGAGAAACGAAACCTTCAATCTGGCTGTCGATGCCGTAAGAAAAGGAGGCAAAGTAGTTCTGATAGGCAATCTGTCGGCTGAAGTGAATTTTCCACTTCAAAAGGCAGTAACCCGTGAATTAAGTATTTTCGGCAGCTGTGCTATATGCGGTGAATATGAAGCCATACTTCAGCTTATTGAGCGTGACAGGCTTATGGTTGATGATCAGATATTTGCCGTAGCACCTCTTTCTGAAGGAGCAGATTGGTTCAGAAAGCTTTATATGATGAACAGCAGTCCCGGGAAGGTTATCCTGATCCCATAAATATAAATGACATGAAAACCAAATGTATCAAATGTACAAACATGTATTTATATAATCTTCAATCATGGTGGCTCCATAAATTTTTCTTATGCCTGCCATGCAGAAAGTCTCCTTTCAACATGGCTCCTTTATAAACTAAAATAGGATTCCCTTTTTGAGACACCCTCTTTCCTGTTGTCCGCAACAGTCTGAACAGCTTCGTAAGCACCGGCATTCGGGATAATCAACTAAAAATCAACACCTCCGGTGTTGGGTCTGTTGAAGGATCAACAGGCAGCCGGGATGAACTGTGCGAATGAATTGCTGAAGGAGCAATTCAGAATCCTTCAAATCATATTTATCCATATTGCTTTTCCGGAATACTGATGCTACAATTAGCGCTATCTGAAATCAAAGATTACTGATATGATATAAAACCTATGATAAACGCCAAAGTCTCAATAAGCTTCAGTTAACAGGTTTTTTTGGTCAGGAGAAGCATATGCTCCTGATCGGATCCTTATGTTCCTTTTGTAACAAAAGCTTAATATTTCCTTAACAGCAGTGAAATATGGTGGCAATATGTTTACACCGGCAAAAAAACATCGATAGATCAGTTTAACCAATAAAAAAAATAAACAATTGTATAACCAAAAACTTCAGCATATCCTGTTTTCCGCAATGCAACACCCTAAAAATTATTCTGGATAATATCGTATAGTTCCTGCTGCTCTTTATCCATCTTAAGCAGATGGTTTTCTGTGTGTTTGGAAGTAGGGAGGGTATAAGTTATCTGGTACATATTATGAGTGACTTCTGCTGCCTTCTTCAGTGACAGTGTTGATTTAGCCTGATACAAAGCACGTTCCAGATCCTTGTAAATACAATAGGCTGTGAAGGCAATGCAGATATGAGCCTCTATTCTCTCTCGCAGTCTATGGTAAATTGGCCTTATCCGTAAATCAGTCTTTGATATGCGGAAGGCCTTTTCAACAAACCATAAGTTCTTATAATTCTGCATGACCTCCTGGTTGCTTATTCTGCTATTGGTGATATAGCCTTTCAGTCCGTCCCAGGCCTGATCATAATTGTACTTCTCGTAATCAATCTCAATGATTATCTCTCCCGTTAGCCGCAAGTATTTATTGTAACCCCTTTTGTTGATGTGTGATTTTGTAAGTCTGCCTGCCTTTATTTGCTTCTCAAGGCGCATCAGCCCACGTCGTCTGTTGTACTCATCCTTTGTCGCCCTGACCGATGAGTAATTGACTATGAGCCTTGTATCGTCTGATTTTGATATGCTTATCGTAGAGCCATCGGTGAAGGTTGTTTGAAGTATCTTGTTTTTGATCCTCTCCGGCTCATTCTTCAACCGGGCGCCAAGAATGTATTCATACCCATTTTCCTTCAATGCCTTGATGTTCTCATTTGAAAGCAAGCCCGCATCGGCAACCACAACAGGCTTATCCAGACCAAACTTACGGCTTATCTTTTCCAGGAAAGGAATAAGTGTATGACCTTCATAAGTATTACCCTCATAAATATCATACCCGATTGCATATCCTCCCATGCCAACCAGCAGCCCAATGAAGATCTGGGGATGTTGATGCTTGCCATCCTTAGAGAAGCCTGTCTTACGAAGATCATCCTCATCGGAAGCTTCAAAATAGAGAGTGGTCATATCGTAAAACACCACACTGATCTTACCCTCAAGAACTCTTAGTGTATGAGCAAAAGCTATCTGCTCTACCTGATCTTTCAACCGGCTGTTGAGCTTATCCAGAAAACGATAAACAGTATCAATCTCAAGAGATACTCCCTGATAACGGGAGAGGTAATCGATTGTCTTCAGCTTACTCAGTGGGAAGGCAATGCGTGAGATAACAAGATGACGAAAGAGATCTTCTCCTATTTTATTAAAACCGATATGATCATAGATCTTCCCAAAGATTATTTCAGGACCAACTGTCTGGATGTTTGAATTGCTAAGGGACGATAAAACGCTTTTGACCATTTTATCAGTCTCAGAGGGGAAGAGATCCTGCGGTTTGGAAAGGTAATCTATCTCCTGCTGGGCCTTTTGGACTAAACAATCTATTTCCTTCTGTGTGGTGGCGGAACCAAAGCTTTTGACCACTTTATAACGCCCCCTGGCCTTGCTAATTATCTGAATACTAGTGCTTCCTGATCTGTTTTTGAGTTGTCTGATAAACATTATAATATTTTTGCAACACCCAAATTTACAAACTTATCATTGATTTACAATAGGTTACGTGGGTGTTGCAAAAAAGTGCGGAAAACAGGATAAACGCCAAAGTCTCAATAAGCTTCAGTTAACAGGTTTTTTTGGTCAGGAGAAGCATATGCTCCTGATCGGATCCTTATGTTCCTTTTGTAACAAAAGCTTAATATTTCCTTAACAGCAGTGAAATATGGTGGCAATATGTTTACACCGGCAAAAAAACATCGATAGATCAGTTTAACCAATAAAAAAAATAAACAATTGTATAACCAAAAACTTCAGCATATGATATGTATAAAAGACAGACAATAAGAAGGAAAGCCTGCCAGTGCTTTTTTTGATTTTTTAGTTTATGGCCTGATTCTGAAGAGAATACAATTTACTCACTTAAAACTTCTTAAAGTATGAAAAAAACACCAGTTAGAACGGTATATTTTCGACAAATATGTTGTTCTAAGATTCTTAAAATCCTGAGAAATATTTTATTACTGCTAATGTTAAGCGTATCTCAGGTATTTGCCTTGAATACATACTCACAAAAAACGAAACTTACCCTGGACCTTAATGATATAACAATTAAGGAAGCCCTGCTCCAGATTGAGGAACAAAGTGAATTTAACTTCTTGTATAACACTAAACTGATTGATGTTAACAGAAAGACAAGTCTTAAAATAAAGGATCAAAAAATTGATCAGGTTCTTTCTGAGTTATTTGACAATTCAGATGTAAATTATACAGTATTTAACAAACAGATTATTTTATCTCCAGGGGAATATCTTACGGAAGTAAAAGTTGAATCTGAGCAGCAAATCATAATAACCGGGAAAGTTATTGACAGCCAGACCGGGCAACCCATGCCAGGTGTAAACATTGTTGTAAAGGGAACAAGAATTGGAACTATATCCGATTCGGATGGAAAGTATTCATTATCTGTTACAGATTTGAGAGGAACGCTTGTGTTCTCATTTATCGGTTACTCAACTCAGGAAATAGATATTGAAGGGAAAACTTACATTGATGTTGAGTTGGCCGACGAGGCAGCTCAACTGAGTGAAGTCGTAGTGGTTGGATTTGGAACCCAGAAAAAGGTTAACCTTTCAGGAGCTGTTGACCAGGTTAGTGCAGTGGAACTAAAAAGTCGTCCTATAACAAATATTTCCCAGGGATTACAGGGCATGGTTCCAAACCTGAACATTGATTTTGTCAGTGGAGAACCCGGAAAAGCTGCCGATATAAATATTCGTGGTATAACATCAATAAACGAGGGTGAACCTATGATACTTATTGATGGTGTGCCTTCGGAGGCAATGGATTTAAACAGACTCTCTCCCGAAGATATACAAAGCATCTCTATTCTTAAGGATGCCTCTTCTGCTGCTATTTATGGTGCACGTGCAGCTTTTGGAGTAGTGTTGATCACTACAAAAGCCGGAATGCAGGAAGGTATTCATATAAGTTACAACAACAATTTATCGTGGAGCACTCCTACAATTTTACCAAAAAAAGTTCTTGATCCCTACATATACATACGTCTCCAGGAGACTTCAACCGATAACACACCATGGGATAATTATAATTACAGCGATGAAACCTATTTGTGGGCTAAACAAAGGTCTGAAGATCCATCAATACCAGGTGTGAGAATAAATCCTAATGATCCTACATCATGGGAATATATGGGAGGACATATTGACTGGACAGAATATTTCCTCAACAAGTTCGCGTTTTCACAGATGCATCATATAGCAATTGATGGAAGATCGTCAAAGACTTCGTATTATTTATCAGGTTCATATAATACACAGGCGGGAGCAATTAAAATGGCGAAAGATGCATTTGACCGCTATAATTTCAGGAGTAATATAAATTATTCATTGTTTGACTGGTTGAAAATTGGAAATAATACGCTTCTCACTATGACTGAACGGGCTAATCCATATTATCTTTCATTGTGGGATATTTATAATGTTGAAACTGTTAATTGGGATAAAAACCCCGATGATTCATGGGCAAACAGTTATGTTGGCCGGACAGCTGCGAGAATTTCGGAAGGGGGAAAAATCACAGATAAATATACTTCTTTTCAGACAACATTTACCGGTGAAGCATCTTTCTGGAAAGGAGTTTTCAGGATTAACAGTGATTTTACTATTAAAAGAGGAGCTTCAAATTATAACAGTTATCAAACAAAATACAAAATAGGATATGGACCGGATGATATCCGTGAAGAAGGTAATAACAATGCTTACCGTAGTGGAACCTTCACAGATTATTCGGTATTTAATATTTATGGCACTTTTGATAAATTATATGGCAAGCACCAGATAACAGCAATTGCAGGCTTTAACCAGGAATACAACCGGTCGGAATGGTTTATGGGCAGAAGAGACAAAGTGGTTTCTTCATCACTTCCCACAATACAGCTTGCAATCGGGGATACTTTTGTCGGGGAATCAATTTCCGATTGGGCTATAAGAGGGCTATTCTTCAGAACCAATTACATTTTCAATGAAAAATATATCCTTGAATTCAACGGCAGGTATGACGGATCATCTAAATTCCCATCTGATAACCGGTTTGGATTTTTCCCTTCGGCCTCAGCTGCCTGGAGATTTGATAAAGAATCATTTATGGAACCCATACGTAATGTGGTCAATCTGTTAAAATTCAGGGTTTCTTATGGTTCATTGGGAAACCAATATGTTAGTGAATATGGATACATTCCATCAATGACCGCAGGTACAGGGCGTTACATAATTGGTAATAGTCTGCCTCAGATAGTATCTTCTCCGCAACTGGTATCTTCAAACTATACATGGGAAAACGTGGTATCCGGAAACTTTGGTTTTGATCTGGGCTTATTCGATAACAGTGTGTCGGCAACATTTGATATTTATCAGAGAAATACTAAAGGTATGCTGACACAGGGAAGGGATCTTCCTGACGTTTTGGGTGCAGCAGAACCAAATGAAAATGCTGCTGATCTGAAAACAAATGGCTGGGAATTATCATTGACATATAAAAACAATGTTTTGCTTGCCGGTAAAGGCCTTATGTTTAATACACGCTTTATTATTTCTGACAGCCGCTCATGGATCACCTCTTTCGATAATCCGAATAAAAATCTGATTCAATTTTATAAAGGTCAGGAATTGGGTGAGATATGGGGATTGCAGAATGACGGTTTATTTCAAAATACAGAAGAAATTGCGGAATTGGATGAATCCAGCATTATTCCATGGGGAGCTCTGTCAATTGTACCCGGCTGGCCAAAATATAAAGATCTTGATAATAACGGGAAAATCGAGAAAGGATTAACAGTCAATGATCCGAAAGATCTTTCGATTATTGGAAATTTAACTCCAAGATTTCGCTATGGTCTAAATCTGGATGGTATCTGGAATGGATTCGATTTACGGATATTCTTTCAGGGAATCGCTAAAAGAGATTACTACCCGCAGGATTATTTATATTGGGGCTTTTATCAGCAACCATATTCCGGGGGATACTTACACTTGTTCGACTTTTACAGACCTGAGGATGATAATGAAACTCAACGTGCTAAGCATTCACAAGCTTATCTTGACGCGGGGCTTGCCAACCAGAATCTGGATGCAAAATATCCTGTATTCCAGGCATGGCTGGCTGACCGGAATCTGGGCGAGCGGATTGATCAGGCTATGGGGCTTGCCATACCACAGACAGGATATATGCTGAATGGAGCCTACCTTAGACTGAAAAACGTTACCATAGGTTATACACTGCCATCATCCCTTACCAATAAGATTAAAATAAACACTATCAGGGTATTTGTTAGCGGTGAAAACTTAACAGAATGGTCTGAGGTAGCAAAATATTTCGACCCGGAGCAAATAACAGCATCTCGCGTAAAAATTAATCCAGGTATTAGTGCAGGCAGAACTGTCGGCTCAGGATATGCTTATCCTTTTACAAGACAATATTCCTTCGGGATAAATGTCACTTTTTAATCATGTAGCCCCCCGCTTGAGCGGGGCAGGCATTATACCATTAAAAACAAAATTATTTACGGATGAAAAATATAATAATCAGCTTCAGTATCCTGTTCATCTTCCTGCTTACTAATTGCAATGATGAATTTATGGACAGGTTTCCTGAAACCTCAATAGGTAAAGAAAACTTCTTTAACAGTGAAGAAGATCTTCAAATGTATGTCCATGGCCTTTATAATTTCCCGGGTACATGGGCAATGCTATCCAATGATGCTTATATGACAACTGATAACAGCGCAAATACCGGTAATACTGAATTAAAAACCATGATGGTCGGTAATCCTTCTTCCGCCACTATTACACAAGGTTGGAGCTGGGGCGAACTGCGGAACATTAATTTCTTTCTCGAGAATTTCAGGAAAGCAGATATTTCCGAAATGCTTTTAAATCATTATGAGGGGATTGCACGTTTTTTCAGGGCCAGATTTTACATGGAAAAAGTGAAAAGATATTCTGATGTACCCTGGTATGACAAGGTAATTGAAACAAATGATAATGAATCCCTTAATAAACCACGCGATGCCCGGGATTATGTTGTTGACAAGATTTTTGAAGATTTTGTTTTCGCGAGTCAGCATGTTCAGGAGAATCAGCCTGTAGGTGCAGTAGACAGGTGGACAGTACTGGCTTATATGGCGCGCAATGCCTTATATGAAGGTACTTTCAGGAAATATCACCCCGAACTCAATTTAACTAACTCGGCAAAGGAATATCTTGAAATAGCACGTGATGTGGCAAAAGAAATTATGGACAATGGAGGATTTTCAATTTATTCAACCGGAGATCCTGACAATGATTACGGATCCCTTTTCAACAGTACTGACCTGACCAACAACCCTGAAGTCATTCTTACGGTGATTAATACTACAGACCTGAAGAATAGCGGTTGGTGGCCATTTGCCTTCGGAGAATATGAAACTTGTCCATCCAAAAGCCTCCTGCAGGATTATTTGATGAATGATGGTTCATATTATACTGATCAGGCAGGATATGAAACAAAGCTTTTTGTTGAGGAATTCCAGAACAGAGATCCGCGTTTATATCAATCTTATGCATATCCGGGCTGGGTATTAATTAATAATTCAACTTATGCGACCGGTGCCGGAATTTATATTCAGAAGCTGTCAAAGAACTTTACCGGTTATCATCAGATAAAGGGATTTGTTAACAATATTGAGTATGATGTAATACAAAGTCTGGACCTTCCGGTTCTCAGATATGCAGAAGTGTTATTGAATTATGCTGAAGCCAGAGCAGAACTGGGTGAGCTGACACAGGCTGATCTTGATTTGACAATAAACATATTGAGAGACAGGGCAGGCATGCCCCATCTTACAATGAATCCACCGGTTGATGCTGTTCAGGATGAGAGATACCCCCTGGTCAGGACATCAACTACCCAATGGAAGGAGCTGCTTGAAATCCGTCGTGAACGAAGAATAGAACTGGCATTTGAAGGATTCCGCTATGACGACCTGATGAGATGGTATGCAGGAAAACTTCTTGAGGAGGAACCGGTCGGACTCTACTTCCCGTCATTGGGTAAATATGATCTTACAGGTGACGGAATTGAGGATATTATCCTGATTGATGTTTCTGAAACAATTCCTCTGCCTGAAGATAAAGAAAAAAATTCATTGGGGGTTACATTAATCTATTATCGTGCAGGGCTTCCTGATAGTAACGCGGGTGTATATCTCGAAAACGGAAACTCAGGGAATGTTGTATCAGTTAAAGAGATGGGTTCATTTGTTGAACCAAAATATTATTACCGGCCGATTCCCGAGACACAGGTACTGCTAAATCCAAATCTTACCCAGATTTTTGGTTGGAATTGAAAACAATGGAACATAAAATCTGATGAGATAAAACCCTATCCCGCTCAGGCGAGATAGGGTTTTTAAAATCCGCACTACACTACACGCCTGAACAGGGTCGGGAAGCCCTGGCAGGCGTTTTGCAACAAATGGAGAAAAGATTGCCGTGGCATCAAGAGGTAATGCCCCTTCTTACAGGTATTACTTTACCTGTTTGTCATACCGGGATTCAGGGTATGATAAAAACGCCTGCTTCAGGGCATTACCCGGGATTGAAAGAGACAAAGTGTTATTCCCTGATAACTCAGGCAGTTTTCCCGATTTATTTAACAATTCGTGAGATTGTTTTCATAATCCGGATAATTGAGCTAAAAAGTGTATTTTTAAGAAGTAAAACTTCGATGAGACCTGCTACCCCGGGCACACTGATTGGAACACTGCCTATGAAACCCACATGTATTGCATACACAAACACGTTTTTATATAATTTTCACTAATGTGGGTTCCATCATACCCTTTAAATCAAAAATATATTATGATAAAAAGCAAAATATATAATATTTCGATAGCCGGATGCGGAAAAGTTGCACACCTCCATGCTGCAGCAATCAGCAGTATACATAATGCCCGTCTCGCAGGAGTGTGGAGCAGAACACCTGCCACAGCGGAGAAGTTTGCTGAACGTTACAATACCCGGGCTTATGATAATATCGCTAATATGGTGCTGGAAAATAATACCGATCTCGTGATTGTATGCACCCCACATCCTTTTCATAAACAACCTGCCGTGGAAGCTGCAGAAGCCGGAGCCAATATTCTTGTTGAAAAGCCTCTTGCTTCAGATCTGCGTGATTGTGAGGCCATTATAAATGCCTGCAAGGTCAGATGCGTGAAGCTCGGAGTGGTAAGCCAACGGCGATGGTATCCGCCGGTTATGCGGGTTAGAAAAGCTATTGACGACGGGAAGCTGGGGAAGCCTGTCCTGGCAACTGTTACAATGCTGGGATGGCGCGACAGAGCCTATTACGAGGCTGATGAATGGCGTGGCAAATGGATTACCGAAGGCGGGGGAGTGCTGGTAAACCAGGCCCCTCACCAACTGGATATACTTTTATGGATGATGGGAGAGGTAGATGAGGTGTACGGATTATGGAGGAATTTTAATCATCCCTATATTGAAGTTGAAGATACAGCACTGGCTATTATAAAATTCAAAAGCGGAGCTATTGGGAACGTCGTGTTAAGCAATTCACAGAAACCCGGTATCTACGGGAAGGTGCATATCCACGGAGACAACGGTGCATCAGCCGGAGTTCAGACTGACGGAGGGGCTATGTTCATTGCAGGCATGACAGGAGTTGCGGAACCGCCCATAAATGATATATGGACCATCCCGGGTGAAGAAAAGCTTTTGCCGGGATGGCAGAAGGAAGATGCCCGGGCCTTTGAAACCTGTGACCCAACCGTCTACTATATCAGACTCCAGATTGAGGATTTTCTGAATTCCATAGCCGGTGATCATGAACCTCTCGTAACAGGTGAGGCCGGTAAAAAAACCGTTGAGCTGTTCTCGGCTATTTACAGGTCGAACCGTGATAATGCACCCGTTAAGTTGCCTCTTAAGCCTGAACCAGGCTTTGATGGAAGGGGAAATCAGCAGTATTCCCATAATATCTGACCAAAGTCTTCATTATAGAACCTAACCCGGAAACCCTATATTTTGAAATTTCAATCAACCCTTAAACTATGTCCCCTTCATTCATAATACTCATTGTGGCGGCAGGTGTTGCAATGTTGCTTTTAATGGTCCTTAAATTCAAGCTCAGCGCCTTTATATCTCTGCTTATCACAGCTATTTTTGTAGGGATAATGGCGGGGATGCCGCTGAATGAAATAACTGCAAGCATCCAGGAAGGTATGGGAAGTACCCTTGGATTTGTGGCTACAGTGGTCGGGCTTGGAGCAATTTTTGGCCAGATGCTTGAAAGCTCCGGAGGGGCCAGATCGCTGGCAAATTACCTCCTGAGAAAATTTGGGACAGAAAAGGCATCGTGGGCCCTGATGCTTACTGGTTTTCTCATAGGAATACCAATATTTCTTGATGTGGGACTGATTATACTTATACCTATTGTTTATGCCATTTCACGCAACACGAAACGTTCCCTCCTGTTCTATGCAATTCCCCTGCTGGCCGGGCTTGCCGCCACGCATACAATGGTACCCCCCACACCGGGGCCGGTAGCAGTTGCTGAAATCCTTGGCGCGGAACTGGGATGGGTCGTTGTTTTCGGCCTGCTCGTCGGCCTTCCTTCCGCTATAATTGCCGGTCCGGTATTTGGAAAGATCATAGCAAAAAAGATATTTGTACCTGTTCCGGATATTCTTCAGGAAGTAAAAACAGACCCCGGGGCTGATTCAACAAAACCTCCCTCTTTTGGTATTGTTGCCATCCTGATATGCCTGCCCCTGTTTTTGATTCTTGTGAGTACCTTCATCAAGCTTGGTGTTGAAAAATCAATGCTGAAAGCATCACTATTAACAGAATTGTTTATTTTCATCGGCCATCCTTTTACTGCTCTTATCCTGGCTACATTATGCTCGATACTTCTTTGCCTGAAACAAAAAATTCCAGGGCAGGATATTTTGGAGCTTAGCACAAAAGCTCTCGGACCGGCAGGTATAATTATCCTGGTTACAGGTGCAGGAGGTGTGCTGAAACAGATACTTGTTGACAGCGGAATCGGTAAAATACTGGCTGAGTCTATTGAAGGATCATCATTCCCGGTGATAGTCCTTGCCTGGTTGCTTGCTGCAGTCGTAAGAGTAACTCAGGGATCAGCTACAGTGGCCATGATAACTGCTGCAGGGATTATCGCCCCAATAATCGAGCTGGTAAATCCCGGACAGGCATATGTTGCCCTGATTGTTGTAGCGATAGGCGCCGGAGCAACAATACTCTCCCATGTAAATGACAGCGGGTTCTGGATTGTTGGTAAATATCTGGGAATGAATGAGAAACAAACTCTCAGGTCGTGGACGGTTATGGAAACAATTATAGCGGTAAGCGGACTGGCATTTGCCGGTTTGATTTCCTTATTTATATGAGTTGATGCATAAGCAAGCCATTCCTTTTCACTATTTCCTTCATTTTACCTTCCAACATATTCCCTACCTTTGACGTTTATAATAAAAAATCAGCGATAAAAAATCTATTATGAAGTTGAAATTCGCAGGCGCTGCACGAGAAGTAACTGGCAGCAAAATCCTTCTAACTACCGATAGGGGCAAAAGAATTCTTTTTGATTGCGGCATGTTTCAGGGTAAAGGCCTTGAAACAGACGCCATGAACAGGGATCTCGGTTTTGACCCTGTTGATATTGATCACATCATCCTTACACATGCTCATATCGATCATTCAGGACTTATTCCCTATATGTATAAGCTCGGATTCAGGGGGTCAATAGTCTGCTCCAATGCCACCCGCGACCTTTGTTCCATAATGCTTGCCGACACTGCTTATATCCAGGAAACTGATACACGGACATTCAACAAGAAAAGAGCAAAGAAAGGATTGCCGGCTGTAACCCCGATCTTTACCCAGGAAGATGCAAAGGAATGCATGTCATTGTTTATTGGCATCCCTAAGAATATGAATTTCAGGATAGATGAAAATATTAAGGTCAGGTTTACAAATTCAGGACATATGCTTGGAAGCGGAGTTGCCAACCTTCTTGTTGCGGAGAATGGAGACATGGTGAGGATTGCCTACACGGGAGATATAGGACGTCCTTCCAACCGTATACTTATACCACCCCAGCCTTTCCCCCAGTGCGATTACCTTATCACTGAATCAACATATGGAGACAGACTTCATGAGGATACTGTTTCGGCTGACGAGGAACTGCTGAAGATTGCCATTCATACATGTGCCGACAAGGGAGGTAAGTTGATAATACCGTCATTCAGCGTTGGGAGAACACAGGAAATAGTATACTCCTTAAATACTTTCTTTAACCAGGGAAAACTCCCGATGGTCAATGTATTTGTTGACAGCCCTCTTGCAGTCAATGCCACAACAATATTCAGGATGCACCCTGAGTGTTTCAATAAAAACATAATCAAGGCAATGGAAGACGATCCTGATCCGTTTGGTTTTAACAGCCTGACCTATATTATGAGGGCTGAGGATTCCAAAAGGCTCAATGACCTTAAGGAACCATGTATAATAATTTCAGCCTCGGGTATGATGGAAGCCGGACGAATCAAGCACCATCTGGCAAACAATATATCCGATCCGAAAAATACTGTTCTTGTTGTGGGCTATTGTGCACCATCCACCCTGGGAGCAAGAATTGTCGGTGGAGCAAAGGAGGTATCCATACATGGAAATATTCATGAAGTGAACGCAGAAATCATGACGATAGATTCTTTCAGCGGACATGGCGATTACAAGGAAATGATCGGATTTCTTGAATGCCAGGATAAAAATCTGATTAAAAAGACTTTCCTTGTGCATGGGGAATATGAAACCCAGATTAACTATTCTGCCGAACTGGCTAAAAGAGGTTTTAAGAATATTGAAATACCTTATCCTAAACAGGAGTTCATAATAGAATAGGGATAAAATCCGGAAAAGTACTTATTATTATTTCGTTGAACTCACCGCCGGATCCTGGCTGCGAAGCAGGGAGGGGGAGAGGGGGAGACGAAGAAAAGTACAGGGCGCAGTGACAGGTCTTATAAGTCTTGCTCCCTTCGGTCGCTGTCTTTATGCTTCGCTGTCTTGGGGTCTTGCTCCCGGACTAAAGCGAAGAGGTGAGGGGGAGAGAGGGGGATGGGGGGAAACTTAACTGGAACCTGTGAACTTGTTGAACCTGGAACCAAGAAACCTTGAACTTAAAAATCTTTGTTTCCCTGCTATCTTATAATTTTTCCGAGTTCCTTGCGGAGTCTCTGCCATTCAGGAAAGACTTCTGAAAGAAGTTTGTAGAAACCAGGACCGTGATTATGGTGTTTCAGGTGACACAGTTCGTGTAAAATGACGTACTCTGTATAAATATCATCAAGTCTTATAAGATCGTAGCTAACTGCTATTTTCCCCTTGTATGAACAGCTCCCCCATCTTTTTTTCATTGTACTGACGGTGAATTTCCAGGGGAAAAAACCGTATCCTGAGTACTTTTCAAGGATCTCATTAAACCGGAAAGGTATGATTCTCTTTGCAACTGATTTGTACCAGTTTTCGAGCATCAGCTTTATTAATTCAGGTTCCTGGCGGCCATTAACTCCTATTTCAATGATGTTTTCACCGGGCCGTCGTATATAATACCTGTCTGCCTCCAGGATTTTAAGGGTATGCTTTTTCCCTCTGTATATAACCCAGGCTCCGTTGACAAACTCTTCCGGATCGAGCCTTATGAGTGTTTGGTGTTGCTTAAGTATCTTAATAATCCAGTCATGTTTTCTCAGAATCATTTCTTCTATCTTCCTGTCTGAAGTATTGTATGGGACCCTGGCCACAATACCCGAGTAGGGAGAAATGCTTATTCCCATGCTCCTCCTGCCGGAGTATTTGACAGTAAACTCTATACCCCCGGCACTGCGGATGATTTTTCCTGAATTGAACATTTTTACCTGATGCAATGCAGACTATTCTGTCTGCATTGCTGAGAGATAATAGACCAGGCAGGCAGTGCCGTCCATAGTACATTCGTTGGTGGAGTAATCAGCAAAATCATCATGGTAGACCGCCATGCTGTTCTGGAACCCGGCATATTCATCCTCGTTTGCCATTGCAATTCCTTTGAGTGAATTGAATATTGATGGGTAAACAGGTCCGTCGACCAGCCCGCCTGGTACCTGCATGCCAACATGAACATATGAAGAATGGGTGTCTTCAGGGTAGTCTCCATTTTCCGGAAGCCCCACGATCATGCTTGTTCCCCAGGGATTACAGCCAAACAGCCAGTCACGGTGGGCTGCTTCCATCTCAGCGAATTCTTTGTCGCCGGTTATTTCAGCATACAGATGAGCCTGGGTAAGTGTTGCTGCAACAAGGTTATTTGAGCACCAGATGAAAGGCACTCCAATCAGGAAGGGATTATTTTCACCTTTTGCTTTGATCTTCGACAGACCATCTTTCATGTAGTTTCGGAATTCCTGCTTCCATGGAACATCTTCAAGTAATCCTGCCATTGCCGGATGCCCCATGTTCACAAAAGGATACCACTGGTAATGTCTTGCTGTATCGGCACCCATCCACGGAGTGACAGGCTCCAGGCGCCCGAATTCCAATGCATACTGAAGATATTTCGGATCTCTCGTAAGTTTGTAAAGTTCAACTGCAGCAAGTTCCATATCATCGGCATAATTGTCTTCTTCGTAGAAGTAAGGTGCAGTCCCCGGAGCTGTCTGGCAGACTCCCGGATTTTTAAGGCCATAGTCGAAGGCATCGGCAGCTTTCTTTGTCATAAACCTGGAGAAATCGGGATCAGATGTCCGGTATATTCTTCCGGCAATTGCAAATGCCGATGCAAATTTGCCGGCAGTTGATGCAATACCGGTAGCCCTGTTGAGATTGCCGAAGAGTCCCTGAACCTTACCGGTACAACGATAAACAGGCCTTTCCTTCCCTTTCCCGTAGTCAGCCTTGTCCTCATTAGGCATTCTGAAACCAACATGATCGCGGTCATCAGCCAGCTGGTTATACATTATCCCCGGAGCCGGATTCATCTTAAGCAGCCATTCCAGGCCCCATCTTGCTTCATTCAGAACATCAGGTATTCCGTCGGTTCCGGGCAGGCCATTCTGCAAATAGTTGTCACCGAAAGCCCCGGGATTCTTTGAGTAAGCAAAGAACATCTGGTATACCGCGTTGGCTGATGTTGCTACATACTGCAAATAATCTGCCGCATCGTGCCAGCCTCCGGTTACATCGATATGCGGTTTGTCATCCCTTTCTCCATAAATCTCATAACCGTCGTGCATATGGCATGAATCATTGATGAAGGGATTGAATCCACACCTCTGCTGCCTCATGTATTGAAGCAGGAAGTCGGACGTATTGTCATAGACATCATCGGCAATCCTGAATTCAGGAGAAACAGCCTTGCCTGCTTCTATCCGGTACAGGCCTGGTTTCGTGATTGATGAAAAAGGAAGGCGGTAACATGCTGAAAAAGGAGAAATGGAAGGTGATTTGATTACGTCATTGATCTTCATGAACTCCTTCCCTGTACCGGCGTCAACGATGCTGAATGATTTGATATTAACATTGCCGTAACTGAGAAATACAGCTACTTTTATATCTCCCGGCTTGTATCCGAGCTGATTGATCCTGATCCATTGATTCTTCCTGCTGCTGCACGAAAGACTGAGAATGGTGATTAAACCCAAAATAAATATAACCTGTTTCTTCATAGTGGTTTTATTAATGTTTTGTCAATTAATTAATCGGCATTTTTTGATCACGTAATTTATGAATCGGGGTTCAGGGAGGGCGGGGTTCAGGCATATCCTTTACGTATTTCTATTTAGCTTTTAGTTCTATTACAGTAATTACCGGAGGCATCCAGATCCGGTAAGGGATCCCCAGGATGCCAAGGCCGCTGTTAACAACCAGGTATTGATCTCCCTCTTTGTAAAGACCGCTCCAGTATGGATAAAAGTGCCTGGCCGGGCTCCATCTGAATTTTCGGGTATATACTCCCATTTGCATTCCATGGGTGTGGCCCGACAGGGTTAATTGGATTTCAGCTTTATTCTTTACCTCTTTTATCCAGTGGTTGGGATCATGAGTCAGGAGGATGTTCAGGTCTGTACTGTCAATCCCGGAGATCGCCTTACTAAGATTCCCGTGGATAATGTCAGGAAAGGACCCCATTGTTATAACTCCGGCCAGGCCCAGCCGGGCATTGCCTATATTCAGCACGACAGATTCATCGTTCAGCACCCGGTAGCCTGACGAGGTTATCATATTGTTCATAATCAGAACGTTATTCTTCCTTTCTGCCTGGGTGTAATAAGGGTGGTATGTTCCGAAATCATGATTGCCCATCACAGAATAATTTCCATACCTGCTTTTTGCAATGCACAGAATGCTATCGTAGCCTGTGAATTCACGCCAGCCATAATTCACGAAATCACCCGTGTTGATTATAATATCAGGCTCAAGCTCATTGATTTCGTTCATAGCTTCAACGAGCCTGTCAGTGTAATGATAGAAGGAGGGAAGGTGCAAATCTGAAATATGCACAATTCTAAGTCCTTCCAGGTCTTTGTGTAAATCACTGATATGTAGTAATATAGATTCAGTGCGGAAATTAAATCTTCCAAAAAACGTTCCTGTTGTTATTACAGCGAATATAAGCAGGGCAATACCCGTTCCTAAGGTTTTGAAGAGGCGCCTTCTGCGCAGATTTTTTATTGCAGAAGCGGAATAAAATGTAATGATTATGACTATTCTTGGTACTACAACGGCGCTGAGCAATCCATTCAGGGCAAGCATAAGAGCTACATGGCGGGCATCGTCATAAAAGCCTTTGAACAATGAAAGCTGGAACCATACTGCCCAGAGGAGTATGCTTAGGGAAATGTTCACCAGCATTACAAAATAATATCTGATCCAGAATTTGTCATAGAATATCTTGTAGATGACAATGAATGTCATTATCTCTACAGCGATCAGTATTATGAAAAGAATCATGGTGTATAGTCAGTGCACAAAAGTATATAAATATTTTAAGGCAATTATACTTACTTTCGCAGCAATATAATCATAATATATGGTCAGGGTTGAATTTTCAGAGCGCATAAAAGCAGGTGATCCTGATCCGGGGTATGCAGTTATTGCAGCAAGGCACGGGCAGGGATGGCTTTTTGTAAGGCATTGCAAACGTCAGACATGGGAGATGCCTGCAGGGCATATTGAACCTGGTGAAAGCTTTCTGAAAGCTGCCAGGAGGGAATTGTGGGAAGAGACAGGTGCTGCCGATACGGATCCTGAGCTGGTTTCCGTATATTCGGTGGAAGACGGAACTTCAAAGGGATATGGCTGCCTTTTCTTTGCAGAGGTCGCCACGCTTGATCCTTTACCTGAAATTTCCGAGATATGCGAAGTTAAGGTCCTGGAAAGAATGCCATCCGACCTAACATATCCTGATATTCAGCCCATTATGTTTGAGAAGGTTATTATGTGGCTCAGGAGCAAAGGCAGGATTTAAATATATTCGAAACTAACGTTTTTGAGCCATTTGTCTTCAAGGAGCCTTGCAATTCTTCTCACTACTGTTCTTCGTATCTCAAGTTCCACAGGCAGTGTTGGATCCTGGTGTGCAATATTGATCCTGGTTCCTATTATGAAATGGATCTCATCACTTTCCATAATCAGTTTTACTATTTTATCGGCAGGACCCTTTCCCAGTTTTATGCTGCTGTTGTATGTTTTAAGTATTTCATTGACTTTCTGGAGCGTTAGTATTCCCTCTGTAACAAGGTCTATTCCTTCCAGGAAGCTTTCAGGAGGAAGTTCGGGATCTTCAAATATAAGTTCATCGATAATTGTGCGGTTAAGTTCCCGGGCTACAATATCAGCAGTTGTCCCGCCGCAGAGAATCACTTTGCCGGGATAGAGTTCTACTTTTTCAGCTAATTCCCTGTCTTTTTCCTTGTCGTAGGGAGGACCTGTGCAGATAAGCAATTGCCGGGGCTCCCTGAAGTATATAGTTGCACAGCTGATATCGTCCTTGGCTTTGTAAGCATCATTTTTATGGGCCATGGTAACTATTTTGCCTGAAAGAACGGAAGCTGATATAGATGGTTCGTTTGCCACAAGCGACGACGCGTACAGTGCAATTTTCTCTTTCTCCCATCCGAAAGGATACTGTTCGCTTCCCATTCCGCTCTGAGCCACGCCGTCGGAGCAGAATATTATCCTGTCCTCTTTTTCCGGCATGAATGAAAATGTTTTAAGGACCTTTCCTGAATGCTTTCCCTTGCTGAGTACGACCTTCTTCCATGGGATGTCAACCACAGCGCTGTGCTTCAGGATGATCGTTGAAGGATTATCATACTCCAGGATCGTTGTATTGCCGCTGCTTTCTATATCAACAATTGTAAAGGTTGAGTAGCTTATTTTTCTTTCGCTGCATACCGGAAGGGTGTTCATAATAATTTCTGCAATCCGGTCGACCTCCTTGTGTTCTCTTGTAAAGTTAAGGGCCATGGTGGCAGTGAGGGTTGCCAGTATGTTTGCCTTAACTCCATGCCCCATTCCGTCGGAAAGAACGGCAATAACCCTGTCTTCTTCCTTTATATACTTGTAGAGGAAGACATCGCCGCAAATCCTTTCACCGTCATGATTTCTTTGCTGGCTGTTCACTTCAATGTAAAAATCCCTTCTCACCTGCTTAGTCAGCAATTATTTGGATATTTTTCTCGCCTTCGTTTTATATGATTCGATTATTGAGTTTAGCATCTGCTCAGTTTCTGAGGCTCCTTCGCCCAGAAGGAATCCTATTTTCTGAACCATCTCCAGGTTTTTGTCAATTACCTCGCTTACCCTGGCTATAACTTCTTCTCCCTGTACTTCAGGAGAATAAAGATCGCGTATGATAGCTCCGCACATCCGGTTTTTTTTGATGGGGAAGATAGAAATGTTAAGCATTCTGTCTTCGAAATGGATATCCTTGCTCAGTACCGGTTCGTCCTCCTTGAGAACATAAGTAAACATATTGTATACATTGAAGGGGAGCAGTGTTTTCAGGTCGGCTCCTGCCAGCCCGGGAATTATTTCGGAGATTGCTTTTGCATCTTCTCCGATAATATTGATAAAGCTGAGATTTGAGTGCAGGATTTTCAGGTTGCTGTCAACTATTACCACTCCTGTCGGCAGCTTTTCCAGCATATTGTTCATCATGTCGGAAGCGTTTTGTGCCACTTCCTTCTCCCTCATAGCCAGTTCTTCCGATTCTTTCAGGGCTTTCTTGGTTTCAGCGAGCTTCTTGTTGGTCTGTCGGAGAGTTTCAATGTATTCCTGTTTATTCTTTAAATTGTAGGTATGGCACATTTCGGGGACGGCAAGTCCTTTTACCACTGTTGATGCGAATTCCCTGCACGACTCGTATCCGCAGGCACCGCAATTTATCTCCTTTTCTGTATTCTCCTTCCCGATTATTTTAAGTACTTCCGCTACTGTTTCTTCGGGTGGATCAGGAATTCTCTGGTCGTCAGGCCTGAATGTTCTTGAGAAGTCGAGTTTTGACCATTTTTCGATGTTTTTCTGCCATAAGGCTTTATCGAGTTTATTCACCCTTTTCTCGGTATACAGCCTTACCAGCGCCCGCCTTCTGAAGCGTTCATTGTGGCGCTCCATTCCGGGCCCCAGCAGGCAGCCGTGACAGAAGAAAAAGTTGAAATGGTGATGTATTGTGTCAATATATTTGTCAAAATCGTTGATGCCTTCCAACACGTCTTCCCTTCCTGCAGCTGTTATTACGCTGCTGGTGGCCATGTCTCTTCTTATGCCTCCTGCCTGTATTATCCCGGCAGGCAGCGGGTATAAAGCTCCCCAGTAACCATATGGCGGGTCAAACTCCGACATTTTAACAACTCTTTCCTGGATGCCAAATTCATCAAAGAGCTGCCTTAGTTCAATGAATGTGAGAGCTTCCTCAATAAGCTTGCCTGAACGGTAAAGAAGAATCTCATCCTTATTGTCGATACAGGGGCCGATATATACAATAGCCACTTCATCGCCATACAGTTCCTTTACAACCATTGCCGTGGCAATCATGGGTGACACAAGCGGAGCAAGGTTTGTTACCAGCTCGGGATGGTATTTCTCGATCAGTTTGACTATTGCAGGGCAATTTGCAGTCATGTAGTACTTTCCCTCAGCCTTTGTGAAGAGCTTTGCTTGTTCGGCAGCAATAAGGTCAACACCAAAGGAGTTTTCATGGATGTAATTGAAGCCCAGCAGCCTCAGCATCCCCACGAACTTCCGGTAATCGGTAATATCGTCAAACTCCGATGCAATGCTTGGAGCAACCAGAACTGCTGTCTTCCTTCCCGAAGACAGCAGACTCTTTACCTGCTCCTTTGAATCCCTGAATTCAACTGCATGGGGTGAACATGAGATGAAACATAATCCGCAACCGATACATCTGTCTGGTATAATAAAAGGATGATCTCTTTGCGGTCTGACCTCGATGGCATTCACAGGGCAAACCCGTACGCATGAATAGGAATTTCTGCATTTTTCTTCATTGATATAGAAAACCGGTTTCCTTTCGCTCATACTTTTTACTGGGTTAATCTTACTTAAGGTTGCCAAATTCTTCTTCAAGTACTGATTCAATATTTGAAAGGGCAACGTTCTCTATTATCCTGTCGTTTATCCTCATATTCGGCCCGTTGCTGCATAGTCCCATGCACCTGGCTCCTCTGAAGACTATCCTGTCATCAAGGTGATTCTTTTTAAGGTAATCCCTGATGAATATCACGACCTCCTTGTTGCCCCTCGAAAAACAAGAGCTCCCGAGACATATCTGCATTTCAATCCTTTGCGTCATCAGTTTAAATATTATGGGAAGACAACAAAACCAAAAATAGTAATAATTTTCTGAGCACAACTAACCCTTGCTGTAATTGCTGAAGTTATTGACACCTGTATCCTCCGTTCTTCCAACAGCCGTTAAACGCCACAACCTTGGTAATGCACACTATATCAAATATATACACGGCAATACAAATACGTTTGTCCGCAAGGAATGCCGGCATGGTTTAATTGTTATTAAAATAACAATGTTTATTTATTAACAATAAAAAAGTTATATTTGTGTATCCATAATTGACTAATCATCATGGCACAGGATGTTGAATCAATTATAAAAAAATATAAACAGGGAAGAAGAGAGGACCTTATACCACTCCTTCAGGAGATACAGGAGTGTGTGGGTTTCCTGTCCGAAGAAGCAATTGTAAAAGTCGGAGGCCATCTGGGATTAAGCACTACGAAAATATTCGGGCTGGCAACCTTCTATGATCAGTTCAAATTCTTTCCGGAAGGCAGAGTGCATATCAGAGTGTGCAATGGAACTTCATGTTACCTTAACGGTTCACAGGAACTGATAAACATTATCAGTGAAGAATCCGGTGCAATGCCCGGGCAGACGACAAGAAACGGAAACTTCAGTCTTGAAATTGTAACTTGCATGGGAGGATGCAACAACGGTCCTGTTATATCGGTAAACGGTGAATATCAGATTCATGTCCGGCCCGAGCAAATACCGGAACTAATCAAGAAACTGAAGTATATTATCGAAAACGATTAGATGGAAGACCTGAAGTCATACCTCATCAGCAAGGTACTACTGCTGGAATCTGACACGTTGCCATCTGAAACAGATAAGGCGTTGCAGCTGATCCGGCGGGATAAGACTGATAATCCCCTGATCTATATATCATCAGGAACATCCGGCATAATTGCAGGATCGGATAAAACATTATCCACTGCAAAAGCCTACATTGAAGATAATGGTATAACGGCGAAAATCATCAGAGTTGGTTGTGCCGGGCCTTTTAATTATGAGCCTTTTGTCTGTATCCAGATGCCCGGTAAAAATAAGCTGTATTTCAGGAATGTAACGGAGGATAAGATTGAATCGCTTCTTAATGGGGTCTTTCACAACGATATAAATGAAGATGACCTTGTCGGGCAGTCGGGAGAAAGAGGTTTCGGAATGTGGCCGGGAATACCCTATCTGAACGAACTCCCGTTTTTTTCCGCTCAGAAAAGGATTGTTCTTGGAAACTGCGGATTATATGATCCTGAAAGTATTGAAGAATATATTGCCCGGGGCGGATACCGCTCATATGTCAAGACTATAAGGCATTATACGTATGAGGAAGTCTGCGGAATCATTGAGAAAAGCGGTTTGCGGGGCAGAAGCGGGGGAGGCTATCCGACAGGCGTAAAATGGAAGCAGGCACTTAATGCCAGCTCAAATTTAAGATACCTGATCTGCAATGCCAGGGAAAGCGATCCGGGATCATTTTGCAACATAACAATGCTTGAAAGTGATCCCCACCGGCTTATTGAAGGGATGGCTATAGCTTCCTATGCTATCGGTTCGTCAACGGCAATAATTTATCTGAAGGCCGGCTCGGATTGTGCCCGTGTCAGACTTCAGAAAGCCATTGACTCAGCAAGGGATTACGGCCTTCTTGGTCATAACATCTATTCAAGCGGATATAACCTTGATATAACTATACGGGTCGAACCGGGAGCTTTCGTTTGCGGCGAGGAAACAGCTCTTGTCAACAGCCTGGAGGGAAAAAGGGGAATGCCGCAGATAAAACCTCCGTATCCGACGACAGTCGGGCTGTCGGGAAAACCTACCGTGATAAACAATGTTGAAACGTTAATGAATGTTCCGCTGATAATGCAGAACGGCCCTGAGTGGTTCAGGAATTTCGGAACTGCCTCAAGCCCCGGAACAAAGATATTTGCCATTGCAGGGAAAAGCAGGATTACCGCTGTAGTGGAGGTTGAAATGGGAACGAGCCTGAAAACCATTCTTGACGACATAGCTGACGGAGTAAGAGATGGAAAGGAATTCAAAGCGATTCAGGTAGGAGGAGCTTCAGGTTCTTTTATCACTCAACAGGATCTCGATTTGCAGGTTGATTACGACCTTATGAAGGAAAAGGGAGTCGGAATGGGGGCCGGCGGATTCATAATAATTGATGAGGGTACTTGTATGGTAGATCTTGTAAGGTTCTACATGGAATTCATCAGGAATGAAAGTTGCGGCAAGTGTATTCCTTGCCGTGAAGGTACAGGAAGAATGCTGGAGATTCTTGAAAGCATTATCAGGAAGCCTGTTAATGAGGAAACAGGAACAACTCTTGAAAGGTTTAAGGGCGTCATGCAGCTTGAAACCATTGCCGCAGTAATGAAAGACACTTCCCTGTGCGGCCTTGGACAGACCGCTTCAAACCCCTTTATCAGTGCCCTGAAAAATTTCAGGGAGGAATTTGAAGAACATATTTTTGACAGAAAATGCCGCGCCAATGTTTGCAGAGGACTCAGAAAATTCTCAATTGACGTGGATAAATGTACCGGATGCACAGCATGTGCCTCGCGATGCCCGGTGAATGCCATCTATGGCACGAGGCTGCAGCCTTTCTTTATTGTTGAGGATAAATGCACCGGTTGTGGTATTTGTTTTGATGTGTGTAAATTCAGTGCAATCGTGGTTAAATAGATTATATGCTTCTGACAATACAGGTCAATAACAAAAAGATTAAAGCCAAGAAAGGAGAAACTATCCTTTCGGCACTGAACCGTAATGGTATTATGATCCCAACCCTGTGCAGGATGCGGGATTTTACTCCTACCGGGGCTTGCAGAATATGTGTTGTCGAGGTCGAGGGTAAGGAACGGCTTGTAACAGCATGCTCCCATCCCGTTGAGGAATGGATGAAGATATGGACCCATTCGCCCAGGGTCATTACAGCACGGAAAACAATTGTTGAACTGTTGCTGTCCAACCACCCCGACGATTGCCTTTACTGCGACAGAAACCTGCATTGCGAACTTCAGAAACTGTCAGAAGAGCTTAATATCAGGGAAAGACGCATACGGGGCAAAAAGATTAAACAGCGCCTTGATCAGTCAAGCCCTTCAGTGGTAAGGGAGCTGTCAAAATGCATATTATGCGGGCGATGCGTCAGGGTTTGCGAAGAGATAGTAACATCAACATCACTCGATTTTATCAACAGGGGAGCGCTGACTCATGTCGGAACTGCAATGGACCGGGAACTTAATTTTTCAAGCTGCATACAATGCGGACAATGTGTACTGGTTTGCCCAACCGGTGCCCTCCATGAAAAGCATAATATTACTGAAGTTCAGGAATATCTCAATAAGAGTGAGATTGTTAAGGCAGTCCAGTATTCGCCTCTTGTTGCTGCAGGAATTGCCAATGAACTTGGTATCAAATATGGCAGGGAGTTTGACAAGGTGCTTAATGCCATACTGCGAAAGATGGGGTTTGACAAAGTGTTTAATACAGGTACGGGAACTGATATTTACGTAAATGAACTGGCCGAAGAATTATCAGACAGGCTCAAAATGAAGAATGAGGATCCTTTGTATATAGCAGCATGTCCTGCCTGGACAAAATATGCGGAACAGTTTTATCCTGAACTTATACCCAGTCTCTCACTGATAAAATCACCACAGCAGATCACAGGCGTTCTTATCAAGACCATTGTGGCCGATCAGTTAGGTATTGCACCGGAACAGGTCTTTTCCGTATCGGTGACCCCCTGCGTGGCAATGAAATTTGAATCACGTCGCGATGCAATGATGAGAAAAGGTATCAGTGACGTTGACTCGGTACTCACAGTAAGGGAGCTGGCACGCCTGATCAAACTGTACGGAATAGACATAACAAATATTGACAAGGAGCCTGCAGACGAACCAATTTCAGGCTGGAGTTCGCTGGCGGTTCTTGCAGAGACCAGCGGCGGATTAGCCGAGGGTGTGGCAAGGCTGATCTGTTTCAAAATGACAGGAAAGGAACCAGACAGGCAGGTGTTCAAAAAGCTCAGGTTGTCAGGTTCATTCAGGGAGACAGTTGTCAGTACTCCCGTGAAGGATATCAGAATAGCAGTAGTTGACGGTCTTAAGGGACTCGATAAGTTGAACTCCGTGATCTCTGATGGCAGCAGGTTTGACCTCGTAGAGGTCATGACATGCCCCGGCGGATGCATCCACGGAGCCGGACTACCGTTTATTACATCAAAGGATGATATCCGAAACAGGGCCAGGTTAATTTATCAGGCTGTGGAGTCAGAGGCGATAAGCCTTCCATGCAAGTCTCCTTCCATGCTGAATCTGAACGAAAAACTGATAAGCAGTGATCCTGAAACAGCCGGGAGGGATATGTTCAGGACTCATTATGAAAAGAGGAACGTTTTACTGTAAGAAAGTATGCTTGTTTACACCATAAAAGAACTGTGCCGTACCTGTTACACTTGTGTGAGAGAATGTCCGGCAAAAGCCATCCGCATCGAAGGAGGTCAGGCAGAAGTGATTGATGACAGGTGTATTGCATGCGGTAATTGCACTAAGGTTTGCAGCCAGGGAGCAAAAGTTTTCCTCAAAACAGGGGAAAGAGTGATGAAACTGCTTAACAACGACTCAAAAGTTGCTGCAATAGTTGCTCCGAGCTTCCCCGCCGAATTCCAGGAATTAACTGATTACAGGGAACTAATTGGTATGATCAGAGCCATTGGCTTTGATTATGTTCTTGAGGTGGCATTTGGCGCTGACCTGGTGGCTGACCGGTTTAAAAAACTGGTTGGGGGAAACGATGAATATTATATATCGTCAGACTGTCCCTCAATTGTGAATTATGTTAAATATTATCATCCCTCCCTTGTGGACAATCTTGCTCCTGTCGTCTCTCCTATGGTGGCAATGAGCAGGGTGGTTAAGACAATGTATGGAAAGGATACCAATGTGGTTTTTATCGGTCCATGTATTGCAAAAAAGGCTGAAAGCTCAGAGATTGACGAAGCAATCACTTTCACTGAACTCAGGGAAATGCTGTCGCAGCTTAATATAAGCCCGGGAACAGGCCGGCTTTCTGAATTTGACCCCCCATTAGGCAACAGGGGAGCTATTTTTCCTGTTACCCGGGGACTGCTTCAAACAGCAAACATAAATGACGATGCTATTACCGGAAATATAATTGCTGCTGAAGGCAGGATTGATTTTCAGGGAGCTCTTAAGGAATTTGAGGCAGGGCTGATAAAAAACCAGCACATGGAACTACTATGCTGTGAAGGTTGCATAATGGGCCCTGGTTTGTCGAAAAACGGCAAACAGTTTAACAGAAGGACCCTTGTGAGTTCCTATGCAAATCAGAAAATGAATGAGATAGATCATAAGGAATGGCAGAAGGCGATTGACAGCTTTGCTGACCTTGATCTTTCAGTCAGACACAGACCGGAAGAGCATAAAATAATTGTGCCTGATGAAAGCGAGGTGGATGAGGTTCTGATTTCCATGGGAAAGCTCACGCCGAAAGATCATCTGAACTGCGGTGCATGCGGTTATGAAACCTGTGTGGAGCATGCCATCGCCATTACGAAAAGCATTGCTGAAGTTGAGATGTGTCTTCCCTATACCATAGAAACATTGCATAAGTCGGTGAAAGACCTGGCTTTGTCAAACGAAAAGCTTACATCGATGAAGCAGGCTCTTAAACAGTCTGAGAAGCTTGCTCATATGGGACAGCTGTCGGCCGGTATTGCTCATGAACTCAATAATCCGCTGGGCGTTGTGATAATGTACAGTAATATCCTCCTTGATGAAACCTCGCCTGAAGACCCTGTGCGTGAGGACCTGAAGCTGATTGTTGACCAGGCAGCAAGATGCAAGAAGATTGTTGCAGGATTGCTTAATTTTGCACGTAAGAACCAGGTTAATTATCAGAATATGAGTATTGTTGACTTGGTGGAGCACAGTCTTGAAAGCCTGATTGTACCGGAGAAGGTAACAATATCCGTTACAAATAAAACCACCAATCCCGTGGCAATGTTTGATGTCGAACAGATGACACAGGTCCTTACAAACCTGGTTAAGAATGCATTCGAAGCTATGCCTGAGGGAGGTTCAATTGAGATTATTCTCGAAGACACACTTGGAGATGTTGAGATTACAATAGTCGACAGTGGAACAGGTATCGCAGAAGACGACAGGGCGAAAATATTTGAACCCTTCTATACAACAAAGGGAATAGGACTCGGAACAGGCCTGGGCCTTGCAACAACCTATGGGATAGTGAAAATGCACAAGGGACAGATCGCTGTTGAATCCAACAATGATCCGGCCAAAGGTCCTACATGGACTAAGTTTAAAATTGGACTTCCGAGAGGAAGGGAATAAATGTTATTTAGCAAATGAAATTATCCGGATTAACGAAATCAGAAATATTATTTCAATATGAGTTTAATCCGTAATTAATTACGTAATTAAATATGAGTAAAAGTGATTATATAATCCTTGTGGCTGATGATGATCCTGATTATCTTTTTCAGACAATAATGAATCTCGAAAGGGCAGGATACAGGACAGTGGCGGCTGAAAGCCAGGCGGAAGCAGAATCGATAATTGCAAAGATGAAACCAAGCCTTGCAATTTTTGATCTGATGATGGAAAGCGATGACAGCGGCTTCATACTTTGCTATAAGATCAAGAAAAAATATCCTGACGTTCCTGTAATTCTGGCCACGGCAGTTGCACATGAAACAGGAATCTCATTCAGCCTTGATTCCGAGCCTGAAAAAGCCTGGATAAGGGCTGATCTTTATCTTGAAAAGGGAATAAGGCCCGAACAACTCGATCATGATATCATGAAACTTTTAAAGATCTGATATGGCTCAGCTTAAGGTATATGTTGTTGATGATGAGCCTGGAATAAGATCGGGGGTTTCCAGGATACTGAATAATTTTCATGTAACTTATCCTTTTATGGATGAGGATTATACGTTTCTTGTCAAGGAAGCCGCAACAGGAGAGGAGGCAATTGCAATGATCGATGCCGAAAAGCCTGATATTCTGCTGCTCGATAATAAGTTGCCGGGAATACAAGGGATAGATGTTCTGGAATATATCAAGGAAAAAAAGTACGATTTCGTTGTCGCAATGATAACTTCCTATG
The DNA here is from genome assembly GCA_040769065.1 of Bacteroidales bacterium. Taxonomy (GTDB): domain Bacteria; phylum Bacteroidota; class Bacteroidia; order Bacteroidales; family VadinHA17; genus LD21. The sequence goes on along the minus strand of JAXGLU010000001.1, from coordinate 1,208,766 downwards.
CATCGCTTGATGTTGCACTCAGAGCCCATAAATTCGGTGCTACTGATTTTATCCCAAAGCCTTTTACCCCCCAGGAGCTTAAATCGAGCATCGAAAACATTACCAAGCAGCAATACCTGAAAAGGATCACTCACAGCATGAATGAGGAAGGCAGGAAGATCAGGTACCAGTTCCTGTCGGTCCTCTCCCATGAGCTCAAGGCTCCCCTGAACGCTGTTGAGGGCTATCTCAGAATGATGCAGGATAAACAGGCCGGCGACAGGATAGACGACTATGCTACGCCAATTGAACGATCTCTCCAGAGAATCCAGGGTATGCGTAACCTTATTATGGACCTGCTCGATGTTACAAAAATACAACTTGTAAGAAAGGATGAAAAGGCGGAAATAGTAAACCTGGAGAATATTGCATCAGGAGCAATTGTGACCGTCAGGCCATTGGCAATACAGATGGATGTGGCAGTAAAACTGACAGTTAAATCTGAAGCAATAATAACTGCTGATCCCACCGACATGGAAATAATTTTCAATAATCTTGTTTCCAATTCGGTAAAGTACAACAGGCGTGGAGGCCGGTCTGAAATAATACTCGATAGTACGGAAAATGATGTTATTGCTATATTTATCGATACAGGCATCGGAATAAGCAAAACTGATCAGGAAAATCTGTTTTCAGAATTCGTGCGAATAAAGAATGAAAGGACAAGGAATATAACGGGAAGCGGACTTGGACTGTCAATTGTCAAAAAAGTCGTTGATCTTTATAACGGCTCTATCACTGTCAGCAGTATACCCGACGAGGGTACAACCTTCACGGTGCGCCTTCCCAAAAAACAATTAATAAAATAAAGCAAGGATCATGGCACTACCGGGAAAAACCGTTGAAAGGCTGAGCGAATACAGAAGGGCACTTCTTGAATGCCTCAGGGAGGATAAGATATACATCTTCTCTCATAACCTGGCAGCACGACTGCATATAACAGCTGTGCAGGTCAGACGCGATCTGATGCTTATAGGCTATTCCAGTGTGAGCAGAAAGGGATACGATGTTAAGGAACTCATTGACACTATCGGAAGGATCATAGATTCGGAAGAAGGAATCAATGTCGCTATTATAGGGATGGGTAACCTTGGAAGAGCTGTTGCAGGATATTTCAAGGGAAAAAGATCAAAACTCAACCTGGTTGCTTCGTTCGATAACGATCCGCAGAAGGTTAACAAGGTAATATCAGGAGTGAAGTGTTTTCCCTACGACGAGATGGAAAGCAAAATACGTGAGATGAATATCAGAATTGCCCTGATTGCTGTTCCGGCTGATTATGCAAGGGAAATAGCCGAAGAAGCTGTGCGATTCGGAATCAGGGGGATTCTTAATTTCACCACTGTACCGCTGAATGTCCCTTCCGGTGTCTATCTCGAAGAATATGATATGATAACTTCAATAGAAAAAGTGGCTTACTTTGTCAAAGAAAATGCCATATAGCTGCAGGTAAGAAGGATGAAGATTTTTGAAAGCTTCGATGAGGCGAAAAACATAAAAAATCCGGTAGTGACAACCGGATCATTTGACGGGGTCCATATAGGTCACAAAACAATTATAAACCGGCTTAAGATGCTGGCCGGGAAATACAACGGCGAGTCGGTTCTGATTACCTTTGATCCTCATCCGAGGAAGGTGCTATATCCTGATACCGCTGGTAAAAACCTTAAATTCATTACAACCCGCAGGGAAAAGCTTGAGCTTCTACGGAAAGCAGGACTTGATAACGTGATTATCGTCAAATTCACGAAGGAATTTTCAAAGGTGACGAGCGAGCAGTTTATCAGGGAATATCTGCATGATATATTGAATGTAAAGGTTATAGTGGTTGGTTTCAATCATCATTTCGGGTTTAACCAGGAAGGAGACTACAGGCAATTGTGGAGCATGAGGGAGAAATATTCCTTTGAAGCCGAGGAGATACCTGAGCAGGAGGTCCAGAATGAGACTGTCAGTTCCACCAAGATCAGGGCAGCTATAAAAGAAGGATTTATCCAGAGAGCAAATGCCTACCTGGATCATTACTACATAATAATGGGAATGCCCGTTGATTCCGCCTATTATAACCCGGATTTCCCTGTTCCATTTCTTGAAATCCCGCTTACTGATGAAGGCAAACTTCTTCCGGCACCGGGTATTTATGCTGTTTCATTTGAGTCGGGTGAATGCATTTCCAAAGGTATGGTTGTCATTCATGAAAAAACGGCAGGGGACAGCAAAATCTTTCTGCATCTTTTTGAAGGAACAAAATTTGTAAGTGGAACACCGTCAACAGTGTTCTTTCATAAACGAATCCACGGTCCGATCGATCTGGATGATTATTCAGCGTCTGCTGTAAGACTAAAAGCTGCAAATAACGAAATATCAGAATTGATTTATTGATGGCCTGGCCCACGGAACAGGCTTTTTAATCTTATCTTTGTAGTTTGATTTAATAAATTACATTATGAGGTTTGCACCTGAGAAATTAAGTATCCCCGATCAGAGAATGAAACCCTTCATCGATCCTGATGAGATCTGGGCTCTGATTAATAATACGAAACCCGATAAAAACAGGGTAAGGGATGTAATTTCCAAATCACTGGCAAAACAGCGGCTGACTCTTGCCGAAACGGCAGTTCTTATAAATGCTTCCGACACTGAGTTGATTGATGAGATAAAGGAAGGAGCAAAAACACTTAAGAAGATCGTTTACGGCAACAGGATTGTACTCTTTGCGCCTCTTTATGTGGGAAACAGATGCATTAATAACTGTCAGTATTGCGGTTTCAGAACATCAAACAAAGGTGCCGTGCGGAAAACCCTGTCTGATGAAGAGATAATAAGAGAGGTGGAAGCACTTGAAGATAATGGCCAGAAGCGACTGATTCTCGTTTACGGTGAACACCCGGAGTATTCTCCCGAGTACATTGCTCACACTGTAAGAACAGTGTACAAGGTTAAAAAAGGTCGCGGCGAAATACGAAGGGTTAATATTAATGCTGCTCCGCTTGACATTGAGGGTTTCAGAATAGTTGGCAAGTCGGGAATAGGCACATACCAGATCTTTCAGGAGACATATCATCCGGAAGCTTATAAATGGTATCATCTTGGCGGAAAGAAAAAAGATTATGAATGGCGTATTACCTCTCTCGACAGGGCACAGGAAGCAGGAATAGATGATGTGGGCATTGGAGCCCTGTTCGGATTGTATGACTGGAGATTTGAGGTTATGGGTCTCGTGCGCCATACCAATCACCTGGAGGCATGCTATAATGTAGGGCCCCATACAATATCATTCCCCAGGATTAAAGACGCACTTAGCCTTAATATAACTGACAAGTATCAGACAAGCGACGCTGATTTTGCAAAACTTGTTGCAATACTCAGGCTGGCAGTGCCTTATACAGGTCTTATTCTTACTGCAAGAGAGGCTCCTGAAATCCGGAAGGAGGTGCTTCAGTATGGTGTTTCCCAGATAGATGGTGGCACAAAGCTGGAACTCGGGTCCTATTCTGATTCCAAAAATGAAGAACAGAACCTGAACCGTGAACAATTCAGAATAAACGACGACAGGTCACTTTCTGATGTCATTGATGAACTCCTTACAAATGACTACCTGCCTTCATTCTGTACGTCATGTTACAGGATGGGCAGAACGGGTGAACATTTCATGGAATTCTCAGTTCCGGGCTTCATTAAGAGATTTTGTACGCCCAATGCCATCCTGACCCTCGCGGAATACATCTGCGATTATGCAACAGAGGAGGTTTCAGTAAAAGGATGGTCAGTCATAGAAAAGAATCTGGCTCAGCTTGATCCAACAGTGGCTGCAGATACCCGCGACAAGATTGAACGTATAAAAAAAGGAGAAAGGGACTTGTACTTTTAATAATTCCCGGGCTTGGATATAGTTTTAATGATATTTAACAGGAACTTCTATGGTAACAATTATCGGACTTAAAATAATTGACAGGATTAAAGAAGCAGGTCTGACTCAGATAGTATTGTCAAGATATTCCGACTTGATAACCACAAGGCTTGGATTCCATGAACTTACCAATGAAACGTGCAGCAGGGAGGCATATATGATATTGCATATCAATGCTGACACCTATGAAACGAAAAAGCTTTTATCGGAGCTTAAGACTGTTGGCGGCATGGAAGTACGGGAAATGACTTTTAATGACGACGAGGCTTATACCGGTTTTTCATCTGAGGAAGGGGCCCTGCGATTTCTGGGCATCCTGATGGAGAAAATACCCGATACTGTTGCAGCAGTGCAAAAAATCCTGACATCTTACGGATGCGTGATCCGCACCAGGATGGGTGTCAATGAAGAGTTCTTCGGCAATCCTGCCGGGCTTGTCATTCTCGAGCTTATGGGCGATGAGATACAGATGGACCTTCTTGAAAGAGACCTTATGAAGCTTTCTGGTATCCGGCTCCGGAAAATGACATTTTGAAATTTCCGGAGCGCTTTATGTCAGTTTTAAGTAGTTAACAGCTGACTAATTTATTATTTGCCCGAAAAATACCGCGTTCATGAAGATCTTGCTGGTTCCGTACCAGAAAGCCCTGAAATTGGTATTGTCATAAATTGAGATCACTTTCTTTTCATGTACACTGGCAAAGGCAGAACCGCTTATTCTGTCGAGATTCTCCTTTGTGCAGTAACCACTTAGAAATGGGCGTTCAGTGTATCGGACAGGGTTGTTGTAAATGTTGCCGTTTACTTTTACAGCTGAATTGCCTGATTTAAAGATCGGCAGAAGCTGCTTTGAGAACCCGTAGCAGAGCGGATGTGTAAGATCGAGCCTTGTTTCGAAGATTGACCCGGGAATCTGGTGAACCAGCCTGTCGGCCTGCCGGTTAGCATATATACCTGTCAACCTGTTACGCGATACAGGAGGAATATATTCAATCTCGGCAAATTCGTTCCTGGCTAGCCATTCATTTCCTGACTTGTAGCCTATTATGACGCCACCCTTGCGGTTCCAGTCTTTAATATTCTTAACTGATTCCGGACTCAGACCGGGCGACCCGGCCACTATGATCACGTTGTAACGGTCAATGCCTGCTGAGGTTAATGTAGCTGGTGTTGCCAGGGTTATCGGGATTTTGAACTTTATATCAAACATATGCCATATTTCACCGGCATCAGTGCTGTTAATGCCGTTTCCGACAATCATCATGACCGATGGTTTCGTAAGGACATGGAATTTATTGCTTCCCAGGTCAATACCATAGTCGGTCAGCCCTGTTTTCACACCGTGTACGGTAATACCGCAATCGGCGGCAATGTTGCCTATCAGGTCTGACAGTTCCTTCCCTTCAAGAGGTTGTCCTGAAGCGGGTATCAGGATTGTGCCGCGCGAAAATGAAAGGGATGAAGTTCCTTCCCCGTATTTGAATTCTTCAGATGCAACCTTTGTCCTGATGCCGGCATCCTGAAGGCGATAAAGAGCTTTTGGTGATAAATATTCATTCCATTCAAACAGGTAGGCGTAAGGATGATCCACTGAAATAAGCCTGCCCTTGATTTCATCCGGAGCGGTAATCTCTTCTCCGGCAAGCCCAGCCAATTCTTTGGCAACCGGGATTTCAGCATAGTCAATATTGAATGCCATCGGCAGAACCCATGTTGAAGTGTCGTAGAAAGTGCTGTCGGTAAAATCCCTTACCGGCTCGAACAGGCTTCTGATAAACCTGTATTCAGGTTGTCTGAGAGAGACAATATAGCTGTTTTCAGGAGTGAACAGGATGCCGTTTTTTTCATATTTTTTTGACAGCCTGTGTATTTTTATCTGGTGTCTGAGAAGGATATCAATGAATTCATTAAGCCTTGTTTTATCAGATGGTTCACCGAAGACGAAAGCTTTTGTATTATAGCTTTCTGCCTGGGTCATTGCCTCTGTGTAAAAGCGCCTCTGGCTGTCAAGTAGTTTATCTTTCATTTGAATTCCTGCTTCGAGAGTTGAAAGGGAAACCGTTACCTGGTTCCTTATTGCAAAAGGGAAGGAGAGCAGGCCCCCGGAAGTCTCTCGCAGGTGTCCTTTTACTCCGCCCTGTTCAAATAGTATTCCAACTGAGCCATGTATATCAGGATACGATGAACCTTTGCCAATGTAATAGTCGTCAAAGCTTTCTTCTGTAAAATAGAGGCTGCCTAATGCATTCAGGTGTTTTTCATGATATTTGCTTATCTCGACAGTCAGCTGCTGGTTTTCGGGTGGTGTAAGCGGATTATTCCGGGACTGGATTCCCGGCTGGAAAAAGAATGTTTCATTCGGCCCTGTTTCATGATGGTCTGTTATAATATTTGGCCGCCACCTGTAAAAAGATTCAACCCTGCCTTTGCTTTCCGGATGCTGAAGCATAAGGTAATCGCGGTTAAGATCAAACCAGTAATGATTGGTTCTTCCTCCTGGCCAGGTTTCAGAGAATTCCCATGATGCGGGATCTGAATTCAGGATATTGCTTTTAGCGGAATTGACCCATGTGGAATGCCTCTGCATGCCATCGGGATTAAGTGACGGATCGATAAGGATCACGATGTTCTTCAGTATTTCATCAATCCAGGAGCCTTCTGCCGCGACAAGGTAGTATGCAACGATGGCAGATGCATTCTGGGCGCTTGATTCATTCCCGTGAATTCCGTATCCCATCTTTATGAAAAGGGGCAGGTTACTGATATCAAGGTTCCTGGATTTCTCCGGATCGCATAGATCAAGATGCTGAAGTCTCAGTTTTTCTATGTTGGCAATATTCGCGGGTGAGCTGATTATCAGATGACCCAGCGGCCTGCCTTCGTGGCTTTTTCCGTATTCTTCCCACACAGCTCTGTCGGAAAGCCTGTCAAGCTCAAGCATGTAATAGTAGAGCTTATCGTGTGTAAGGTGTAATTCTCCAATTTCGTGGCCTGCAAATTCACCGGGAGTGGTTATGGAAGGATTAAAATTCTTTTTGCCAGACAGATAATACTCCATACCAGACTGGGCATTCAAAATAATAAATGACGATGTAAGAATAATGGAAAAAAAAGCTCTTTTTATCATAATATAATTTTTATTTTAAGGTATGATGGAACCCACATAAGTGAAAATTATATAAATACGTGTTTGTGTATGCAATACATGTGGGTTTCATCAGAAATCGGTTTTCTTTATTAATAATACAAGTGAAATAATTCATAATCTGATTAATCCGGTCATTGAACGATCTTAGCCTTTTGATCTTTTAAAAAAATGTTTCGAATCGCCCCACTCCCCGTAAATAATTTCGTAACCTTCTGCTTTAATGTTTTCCTCGAAGCTGGCAAGGCAATCGTCAGCTGAGTCACCGGAACACGGTTTGTTTTCGTACAGCCTGTAGCTGTCGCGATACTTGCCCGGTGTTATATTGGGCATAATGATATTGGCACCGATCCTAACGGCTTTTTCTCTTCCTTCAGGATCAATTGACTGCAGGGCTGTTGAGGCAACAATATTGATATCCTTCATGATAAGCCTGAGGACAGCTATCATTTTAAGGGAAAGATTCAGTCTCTCCGCCAGTGAAGGTATGCCGGATGAATACTTAATAAACGGAGTATCTGCATGTTCAATATAAGGTCCCATTCCGCACATGTCGATATCGAAATCTTTCATGAACATGAGGTCACCTGCCAGATCGTCGCAGGTTTGGAACGGAAGGCCTATCATCACTCCCGTACCTGTCTGATAGCCAATGTTCTTCAGGCTCTCAAGACATTTCAGCCTCCTGCTGAAGTTGTGCCATGTATCGCCGGGGTGGATTTTACTGTAAAGGGCGGGATTGGTTGCTTCCATCCTTAAAAGATATCGATGTGCTCCTGCATCGAACCATTTTTGATATACTTCTTTCTCCTGTTCACCAACCGATAAAGTAATACCAAGATTTCCGGCTGACAGTTTTTTGATTTTCTTTATCAGGCTTTCGATTCGGTTGGTGAATGTTTTGCTTTCCAGCTCTCCCGATTGCAGGGCAATTGAACCGAATCCCTTTTCATAAGCAAATGCAGCAGCCTTAAGTATCTCTTCATCAGTCAGGTTGTACCTGCTGATGTTTTTGTTGCTTTTTCTGATCCCGCAATAAAGGCAATCTTTTGAACATATATTGGAAAACTCGATCAAACCTCTGAGCCAGACTTTTTTTCCGGCATGCTTATCTCTTATCTCTCCTGTTTTTTTAAAGAGAATATCCTTATCATCACCTTCTGACCTGAGAAGCGTTATTAAGTCCTCCTTCGAATGCCCTGCTCTTTCAATAATGCTTCTAATTTCTATCATTAAGTTATTATTACTTTTCTTTTTTTCACCAAACTCAGAACTCCGGTTGAACTATCTGTGCATTTTTCTGATCTCAAGGATAGCCGGCCGGATTCTAATACTTAACCCGTATTTGTTTTAAAGTACAAATTTAATCTTATATGGCTTGGTTCAGCAAAAAAAAATAATTGATTTCAATGCTGTTCTTTGGTTTTTATTGTATTGTTATTCAGGTATATATGTGAATTTTTCGGAGAAATTATGTGATTTTGATCTGGATTTGTACTGTATATTTTTCTTATATTGGCAACATTAATAGTTGAAATCTGATACCGGATATTTTCAATATTTTCAGGGCCTGTTTAGCAGGTTTTTAAGAAATTCTTGCTGGCAGAAATATTATGCCGGAATGATCCGTCACCGGAGGTCTTAATCGGATTTGTACTTTAAGCCTAACTTGACAGGTTATGATAAATGAAAAAATAATTGATCCGTCCAGTATTGTTGTTGTAGGGGGATCGGATGATCTTTTTAAGCCTGGGGGCAAGATACTTAAGAATATTCTGGACGGCAATTATGCCGGTGATCTGTTTGTTGTCAATCCACGGCGGGAAATAGTTCAGGGAGTAAGGTCATACATGGATATTCGGGATATTCCGGAGCCTGATCTGGCTATAATTGCCATTTCCGCGAAATATTGCTATGAGACGGTTGATATTCTTGCAAGAGAAAAGAATACAAAAGCCTTTATAATAATTTCCGCTGGTTTCAGCGAAGCCGGCGAAGAGGGCAGGAAACTGGAAGAGCGAATAGCCGGGCTCATTAGTTCAACCGGCGGTACTCTGATCGGGCCTAACTGTATTGGAGTGGTTACTTCAGCATACCATGGGGTGTTCACCACGCCCGTTCCAAAACTTAGCGTGAACGGATGCGATTTTGTGTCAGCATCAGGATCTACTGCTCTGTTCATTATTGAATCAGCAATACCGAAAGGTCTTTGTTTTTCAAGTGTTTTTTCCGTGGGAAACTGTGCACAGACCGGTGTTGAAGAGATTCTTGAGTACTGGGATTTGACTTATGAACCGGGCAAAAGTTCACCGGTAAAGCTTATTTACGTAGAAAACATACCAAATCCTGATAAATTTTTGCATCATGCATCATCCCTTATTCACAAGGGATGCCGGATAGCCGCAATAAAGGCAGGGACAACCGAGGCAGGCAGCCGGGCGGCTTTTTCGCATACAGGTGCATTGGCCAGCTCCGATTCAGCAGTGCAGGCTTTGTTCCGCAAGGCGGGAATTGTAAGGTGCTTTGGGAGGGAAGAACTGACAACAGTGGCATCAGTTTTCATGCACAATCCTCTTAAAGGAAGAAACATTGCGATAATCACCCATGCCGGAGGCCCTGCAGTAATGCTTACTGATGCCCTGGTTGCAGGAGGCATGAATATTCCCGAACTGAACGAAACGGAACAGAATGAGCTTCTTTCAATGATGAATCCGGGGGCTTCTGCCGTGAATCCTGTCGACATGATCGCAACGGCTACGAATGAACAACTCGATAAGGTAATAGAGTATGTCGACAAGAAGCTCCCACAGATAGACGGCATGAGTGTAATATTCGGGAACAATGGCCTAAATGACATGACAGAGATTTATGATTTGCTTGATCAGAAAATACGTGAGTGCGACAAACCTTTGTTTCCTATACTGCCCTCGATATCAAGCTCATACAAGGAACTTGGTTATTTCCTCGACAAGGGACGTGTCAATTTTCCTGATGAGGTAGTTTTGGGAAAGGCACTTGCCAATGTAGCCAATACTCCTTATCCGGCCGATGATAAAATGTTCCTTGAAAGTATTGATGTTCCCCGGATAAGAAAAATAATTGATAAGGCTACACCGGGTTATCTTGAACCGGTTGCCATTCAGGAGCTGTTAAAAGCTGCGAACATCCCGGTGGTAAAGGAAGCAGTGATAAGGGAAAAAAATGAACTGACAGCTTTTGCTGAGGAAATCGGATTCCCTCTTGCACTGAAAGTTGTAGGGCCTGTTCATAAATCTGATGTTGGGGGGGTTACTCTGAATATTAAATCAAGAAAACACCTTGAAGCTGAATTTTCCAGGATGATGCAGATCAATGATGTGAGGGCTGTCAGTGTCCAGAGAATGCACTACGGAACAGAGCTGTTCATCGGGGCAAAATACGAACCCGGGTTCGGTCATATTATCCTGTGCGGCCTGGGAGGCATTTTTGTTGAAGTCCTCGGAGATACTTCTTCCGGACTTGCACCGCTTACTTTCAATGAAGCCTTTTCAATGATACGCAGCCTGAAAGCTTACAGGATCATAAAGGGAACCAGGGGTAAACCCGGCATCAATCAAGACCGTTTTGCAGAGATAATAGTGAGACTTTCAAGCCTTCTCAGGTTTGCAACCGAAATAAAAGAAATGGACCTGAATCCGCTTATCGGGAACAGTGAGGATATTACTGTTGTTGATGCAAGGATCAGTATTGAAAAGTGATATTTGAACTATTTAAAGGAAAATTGAAAAAAATATGTTTAAGTTTGGGCCATTTATTCAAAAAAAAAGAATCAGACTATGATCATCACTCAACTTTCTGTATTTCTGGAGAATAGATCAGGTCGTCTGACAGAGGTTCTGGAAGTCCTTGGTAAGGAAAAGACCAGGATCACTGCACTTTCTGTCGCTGATACTTCGGAATTCGGGATTCTGCGCCTTATTGTGCCAGACCCGGTACGTGCCAGAGATCTGCTTAAATCACAGATGTTTACTGTAAGCCTGACAGAAGTAATAGCAATACTTGTTCCGGCAGAAGCTGAACATTATGCAAAGGTGCTTAAAATCTTATCCGATCTTGAGATCAGCGTTGAATATACCTACGCGTTCTCCAGGGGATCAGATTCTGTGATAGTTCTGCGTTGCAACGATAATGAAAAAGCTGTTGGTGCCCTGAAGGACAACAACATAAAATTATTGATCCCTGATGAGATCAGTGGAACAGATGAGGAAAAATAAAATTTGTATTATTTAAGGATTATCCCGGTTAAATTTTTTAAGGATGAAGATCTGGAACAGCCATTTTGAATGCATGGTTCGTGATGAGTTAAGGAAGGTTCAGAATGAAAGATTATTGGAAACAGTAGAGAGAGCTTATTTCAATGTTCCCTATTACAGGACAAAAATGCAGGAAGCAGGTCTTGGACCCGAGAGCATTCATTCGGTTGATGACCTGCACAGGCTTCCATTCACAACAAAGCAGGATTTGCGGGATAACTATCCTTTTGGCCTCTTTGCTGTTCCAATGAGTGAGATAGTTCGCATACACGCTTCATCCGGGACTACGGGAAAACCTACAGTGGTGGGCTATACCCGTCATGATATTGCCACCTGGTCGGAGGTTATGGCCCGCACACTGACAAGCGCCGGTGCCGACAGGAATGATATAATCCAGGTTGCTTACGGGTACGGACTATTTACAGGAGGTCTGGGAATTCATTACGGAGGTGAAAAAATCGGAGCCTCAGTTGTCCCGGTATCCGGAGGTAATACTATGCGTCAGATCCAGCTAATGGCAGATTTCGGCAGCACTTTTCTGGCGTGTACCCCATCGTATGCCCTTTATCTTGCTGAAACCATCAAGGAGAACATGACAGACTGGAGTTCCATTAAGCTCCGTACAGGAGTGTTTGGCGCTGAACCATGGACCGAAAACATGCGTCGTGAAGTAGAAGAAAAACTGAGGGTGAAGGCTATTGATATTTATGGTCTGAGCGAAGTTATTGGTCCGGGTGTGGCAAGCGAGTGTCAATATCAGACAGGCCTGCATATCAATGAAGATCATTTCCTTCCTGAGATAATTGACCCTGAAACACTTGAACCTCTTCCCGAAGGCAGTGTGGGAGAACTGGTTTTCACAACTATCACAAAGGAAGGCCTTCCGCTTATACGCTACAGAACCCGTGATCTTACAAGGCTTTCTTATTCAAGATGCAATTGCGGCCGTACTATGGTAAGAATGGACAAATGCCTGGGCAGGAGCGATGATATGTTGATAATAAGAGGTGTTAACCTGTTCCCTTCACAGGTCGAGTCGGTCCTTCTCGGAATAAAAGAAACCGGGCCTCATTATCTGCTTATTGTTGACAGGGTTAATAATCTTGATACCCTGGAATTGAAAGTTGAGGTCGACGAGGAGTTTTTCCTCGACAAGATCAGCCAGCTTGAGGCAATAAGAAAAAAAATACAGGATAATCTTGAATCAACGCTTAGCCTCGGAATAAAGGTAACTCTGGTTGAACCAAAAATGCTTGAAAGAAGTGAGGGGAAAGCCAGGAGGGTAATCGATAAGAGGAAGTTTTAAAAACATCATACAACATGTTCTCGTTTCCAATCCCGGAAGATATCATCAAATCAGCAGAAAGGGAAATCGGTGTAAGATCTCCCTTCCATGCATCAATACGCGAAACCGTACATCTGGTTAACAAGCTGGAACGTTATACGGGAATTGATTTTATCAGAATGGAAATGGGGGTACCGGGTCTTCCGGCTCCATCTCTGGGTATCGAAGCCGAAATCGATGCACTAAGAAGGGGCGTTCCGTCTGAATATCCGGAAATAACGGGAATAAAGCCTCTTAAAGATGAAGCCTCAAGGTTTCTGAAACTTTTCCTCAATATCGGCCTGCAACCTTCGGGATGCATACCCACTGTAGGCTCGATGATGGGAGGTATGGTAAACTTTATGGTTGCCAACAGGAATAATCGCTCCAGGGAAGGAACCTTATTTATCGATCCAGGCTTTCCTGTTCAGAAACAGCAGGTAAGAATGCTCGGGCATGAATGCCATTCTTTCGATATTTATGATTTCCGGGGCAGAAAACTAAGAGACAAAATTGAGTCATATTTCAAGACCGGGAAAATATCTTCCGTCCTTTATTCAAATCCAAATAATCCGACCTGGATATGTCTGACCGAAGAAGAGCTTGCAATAATCGGTGAGATGGCTTCCAGGTATGATGTTATAGTTATAGAGGATCTTGCATATTTCGGGATGGATTTCAGGAAGGATTACCTTCAGCCGGGTGTGCCGCCTTATCAGCCGACAGTAGCAAGATATACGGATGATTATGTCATCCTTATTTCAAGTTCCAAGATTTTCAGCTACGCGGGGCAGAGGATAGGAATAATGGCCATTTCCGATCATCTTTTTAACCGATCGTACCCTGACCTGCTGAGGTACTATTCATCCGACAGATATGGCCATGCGGCAATATACGGGGCTTTGTACGGCTTGTCGGCAGGTGTGACCCATTCAGCCCAGTATGGTTTTGCAGCCCTCCTGAAAGCTGTTAATGACGGCACTTACCGTTTCAGGGAAGACATCATCGAATATGGCGAAAAGGCAAAGCTTATAAAACAATTATTCATCAGTAATGGATTCAGGATAGTGTATGACAGGGATCTGGATGAACCCCTGGCTGACGGTTTCTATTTTACGGTGGAATATCCAGGAATGAAGGGAGAAGAATTCATTTATGAGCTTCTTCGCTATGGAATTAGTGCCATATCGCTTATAACCACCGGCGCAGAGAGGTGTGATGGCGTAAGGGCCTGTATATCATTGGTTCCGCGTTCGCAGTTCGGGGATCTCGAGATTAGGCTGAAACGTTTCAATGAAGATCATCAGGCAAAAAATTAATCTAATACAGACCAACATGGCAAAGATAAGAGGCAGTATTGTTGTTGATATCGAAAGGTGCAAGGGTTGTGAAGTGTGCAGGGTTTCCTGCCCTACAGGCACTATTGAGATGGCAAAGGAGCTTAATAGCAAAGGCTACAATTATGCCTATCCTGCAAATCCCGAACTATGTATCGGATGTGCCAATTGCGCCGTTGTTTGCCCTGATGGCGTAATAACTGTTTATAAAACAAAAATATAATCCTGTATGGAAAGAGAGCTCCGATTAATGAAAGGTAATGAAGCAGTGGCTGAGGCTGCTATCCGTGCCGGCGCAGATGGTTATTTCGGATATCCGATTACTCCTCAAAGCGAAATCCTTGAATATCTAATGGAAGCCAATCCATACGAGACTACAGGGATGGTGGTACTTCAGGCAGAAAGCGAACTGGCTGCAATAAACATGGTCTACGGTGGTGCCGGTTGCGGTAAAAAAGTTTTGACTACTTCATCCTCGCCGGGAATTAGTCTGATGCAGGAAGGAATAACTTATCTTGCAGGAGCCGAACTGCCCTGCCTTATTGTCAATGTGGTAAGAGGAGGCCCCGGCCTGGGTACAATACAACCTGCTCAGTCAGATTATTTTCAGTCGGTAAAAGCCGGAGGCAATGGCGATTACCACCTGATAGTCCTGGCCCCTTCATCGGTACAGGAAATGGCTGATTTTGTAGAACTTGGATTTGACCTTGCATTCAAATACCGAAATCCGGTTATGATGCTTTCTGATGGTGCAATAGGACAAATGATGGAAAAAGTATGGCTTAAGCCGGCTAAGGAAAGGTCAAAAACAGTCCCTGAATGGGCAACGACGGGAAAGCCTCCGACACGGAAAAGAAACATAATCACTTCGCTGGAACTGGACCCCCAGGTATATGAGTTATTCAACCGGAAACTTGTTGACAAGTACAATGAGATAAGGGAGAAAGAAGTGCTTTTTGAAGAATTTGAATGTGACGACGCTGAGTATTTGTTTGTTGCTTATGGTACCTGTGCAAGAGTGTGCAATAAATCGGTGACTCTTGCAAGGGAACAGGGCATAAAAGTCGGATTACTGAGGCCGATCACTTTGTTCCCTTTTCCTATGAAACAAATTAATTCGCTGGCTGACAGGATGAAGCTTATAATATCTGTTGAGATGAGTGCCGGCCAGATGCTGGAGGATGTTATGCTGGCAGTGAATGGCAAGGTTCCGGTATCTTACTATGGAAGGATGGGAGGTATAGTTCCCGGTCCGGAAGAGGTGCTTGAGAATCTGAAATTAAAAATCAAGGAGATTTAAGACATGGCAGAAGCAACAGGAATAAAAGAGATTATTAAACCGGAAAATCTTGTTTACAGGAAGACCCCGTTGATGACAGACAATATACTGCACTATTGCCCGGGTTGCGGACATAGTACAGCGCATAGAATTCTTGCCGAGATCATTGAGGAGGAAGGACTCCAGCAGGATGCCATTGGGATTTCTCCTGTAGGATGTTCCGTTTTCCTGTACAACTATATCGACATCGACTGGCAGGAAGCTGCCCACGGAAGGGCTCCCGCGCTGGCAACAGCAATAAAGAGGCTTTTGCCCGATAAATTTGTCTTCACTTACCAGGGCGACGGCGACCTTGCTGCTATTGGTACAGGTGAGACAATACATGCATGCAACAGAGGTGAAAATATTCTGATCATATTCATTAACAACGGAATTTATGGCATGACAGGAGGTCAGATGGCACCTACAACACTTCCAGGGATGAGATCATCAACATCCCCCGCAGGAAGGGATGTGAAACTAATGGGCAATCCTTTGAATATCACCGATATTATTGCTACACTGCAAGGAACGTATTATGTCACCAGGCAAAGCGTGCATTCACCTGCAAGCGTGAGAAAGGCCAAGCGGGCAATAAGAAAGGCCGTGCAGTATCAGAAGCTGAATAAAGGTACATGCTTCGTTGAAATTGTATCAAATTGTCCCTCAGGGTGGAAAATGAGCCCAACCCAGGCTAATAAATGGATGG
The DNA here is from genome assembly GCA_040769065.1 of Bacteroidales bacterium. Lineage (GTDB taxonomy): Bacteria > Bacteroidota > Bacteroidia > Bacteroidales > VadinHA17 > LD21. Next base: position 1,192,692 of record JAXGLU010000001.1, on the reverse strand, counting down.
AAGAGAATATGTTTCCTTTTTACCCTCCGGGAGACCTGAAAGTGCCGGAGGAAATGTAAGCCTCTTTCTGTTTTTAAACCAGGAAATAACGTAAAGATGACGGAAGAAATAATTATAGCGGGTTTTGGGGGACAGGGAGTTCTCTCGATGGGTAAGATTATAGCCTATTCAGGAGTTATGCAGGATATGGAAGTAAGCTGGATGCCTTCCTACGGTCCTGAAATGAGGGGTGGTACGGCAAACGTGACTGTTATTCTCAGCACTGAAAGAATAAGCTCGCCAATATTGAAATATTACGATACGGCAATCATACTGAATCAGCAGTCGCTTGAGAAATTTGAAAATCATGTTAAGCCCGGTGGAGTTCTTATTTATGACGGCAACGGCATTATCAGGCATCCCCGGCGGAATGATATTTCAATATACCGGATTGATGCAACTGAAGAAGCAGTAAAAATGAAAAGTCCGCGAACCTTTAATATGATAGTGCTTGGAGGATTCCTTAAGGTTAAACCTGTATTAAAGCTTGAGAATGTTATAAAGGGATTGGAAGAGTCACTGCCGGAACGTTATCATAATATGATTCCTGAGAATAAGAGAGCCCTTAAAAGAGGTTCAGAGATTATCAGAAAGGTATGATACTTAATTAATTTTCGGGATTCTGTTCGCAGTCCATATTATTCATTTAGAAATTTTCATAAGCTTTAAAAGCCATTGACAATCACATAGTTAAAACTCCTTATATTTAAGACCTCCCAAAAAAGCCTGTAAAAGCTATAAGTCGGGGTGTTTTCTTAAAAATGTTATGAGATAAATACGAAGAATTTACGGGACTACCCGGGAAATTAATTTTATTTCTCAACAAAAAGAATTTATTCTATATGGAACTCATTCAGAAAATCAGAGTCAGGTTGTATTCATCAGGATATTCCATGGCATGAACTTGCCGGAAAGCTGAGAATCCCTATGACTGATAATGGTTATTTCCGTCAGTAGATCATCAGGAATGAATTTTAATCTATTCTCCTATAATTCCATTTCATAAAAATTCATTGATCCGAATACGCCAAATCCGCTTATCAATGTAGAAATTGTAGTCCGGTATTTGTTGAAGTTCAGTGAAATATTCGAATTGCCAATATATGCCGCCATATTTTGATCATATGCACAGATCATTAATTTTGTTCCGGAAGGATCAAAAGGCAGTGTAATCGCAACATCTGTTTTCTTATCGGGAAATGTTACAAGGCGTGAAACCAATAAATAATTATTTTCAACGATTTGGTATATATCTACCATGCCTGTAAGACTATCAGGAAGCAAAGAAAAAGATATCATTTTCCTGTCGGTTATTAGAGTCTCAAGGTCTATTCGCGGTTTTGAAGGGATAATTGTTTCACCAATTGCATCAGGCAAGCCCTCATATTTACAGGTTAACCTGTATCGTTCGCCGGCTCCCGGAGAAAAATATGTTGCAGGGCGGTATACAGTGTCGGTTCTTACAGTCTGCGACGGTAGTAAAGAAAACACGACAGACTCCGTCAAACTATCCTGAACAATTTTATCAATCTTCACAAATACAGGTTTCAAAATGTCATAACCCTCAAGCTCAAGTGCCGGCAAAACCCTGTTAACAACTACAAACGATTTGTTAAACCCTTCGGTTGAATCAGGGCGAAGCAATCCAAAAATATTCAACCCTTCTTCAGTATGTGTATTTACAAATTTTGGCTGTTGGTTCAATCCGATATAGTACTCACAGGAAAACAGGAGTAATGCTAAACCCAGGAAAACGATATAAACATGCTTCTTTTTCATATAGTTCAGAATTTGATTGAATAACTGAACCCCACTGAAGGAAAATAATTTGTTCCAATCGGCAGATATCTTGAGTCATCAGGTCCTAAATAAACTGGAAAGAAATATTCCACATTTCTTCTAAAGAATGTCAGATTGTGTAAAGTAACTATCATGTAAGATTCTTTCGCGTGGATAAGTTCAGAAAAATACTTCCCAAACCCTGATCTGAGGCGTTTTTTTATACTCATATCCAGATTTATCAGTGCCGGCATTCTGGCATTGTTTTTTTCATTTGAAATCCATATAGGGAATATACTAAGCTCTTCAGATACAGGATCGTAGTAGTAATAATCCTGGCGCACTTGTTCAATGCTTCTATAAATTCCGGACAAGTATGTAAACGAAACATTATATTCAAGTGATTTTGTAAGGCTATAATTAGCCAGTATTTTTAAAGTATGTCTTCTGTTATAATCGTATGGGTATTTCCGGCCATTATATATAAACGGGTATTGTCGGTTGGCCCATGAAAGTCCGTAGCTACACCAGCCTGAAAGATTATTTTTTGAACCTTTGAGCATCAATTCTGCCCCATAGGCATTGCCGGAACCCTGCTGGAGTTTGTCAGAAAGAGTAATTACTTTAGTATCGGCCTGATTCACATCGAAGGTGTACACCCTCTGAATATCTTTATAATACAGATCAAGAGAAATCACAGTTGCCGGATTTAACTGCTTATCAAGCCCAACAATATAATGAACGGATTTACCCGGCTTATAATTTGTAAGAGGATAATAATAGTCCACTGATTGATTCATCTCAATCTCATTTGTATTCATACTTATAACATATTGATGATACAGCCCCCATGCTGATCTTAATTTAAATTCACCAGGCAGGGTAAGTACGATATTGACTCTGGGTTCATGAAGCCACTCTTTGTTATCATAAATAACACTACGCACACCTGGTCTAAGTATCAACGGGCCGGTTTCCAGCTTGTCTTCGGCAAATAATGCCCATTGACCAGGTTTGTGTTTCAGTTGTCCCTGGTTGGTCAAATTTATAACAGCGCTGTTCCTGAAAGAATAGTCATTGTATTCCACTCCTGCCGTGAGTGTATTAAACCTTGCAAGTGTATAGTTTATCCTTGTTTTTACTGACAAATCCGATATCCTGTTTTTAAATTCAGAACTTGTCATTAAGTGGATGTTGGTATAAGTACTGTCGCCATCAATTACTTCAGGCAGACGATAATCAAAATTCGAGATATTTCTGGAACTATGAGATGAATAATAAATCTGTGAACGTATAAATACAGCCGGACTCAAGCTCCAGTTGTGAATCAGTGTGGCAGCCCTGTTTGTCCATTTGTCAGTCATTATAAAGCTGAAATCTTCATACATATTCCATCCGATTGTATTATCAATATATTGATAGAAAGTATTCATGTCAATTACATTGCGGTCATGCGACTGAAAATATTTACCCGTCAGTCTGTGCCTTGGATTTATACGACAGGTATATGAAAAGTTATAATCATAGAAATAACTTTTAGTATGCATTATGAAATAAGGGACAATATCGAAGAAATACCTGCCTGCAATAACAGCGGACCCTTTATTCCCCAGGGGGAATTCAAGGAAAGCTTTTGACTGGAAGGTGCCTGGCTCAATTTCTCCATGTAATCCGGATCTGTTCCCATCTTTAGTGGATATATACATAACTGAAGAATTTCTTCCTCCGAACTCGGCGCCAAATCCTCCAACAAGCATGTCTACTGATTTGATAGTCTGGGTATTGAAAATTCCCGAACTCATACTTGAATGGTAAGGGTTATAGATCATAACACCGTCCAGTAAAACAGCGTTTTCACCAGGATCTCCGCCCCTTACCGTAAATAAAGGTGAAAAAGGTTCTGTCCTGTCAATTCCGGGGAGAAATTTTATTGCAGATAAAACGTCATTTCTTGCTGTTGGTATAGACTGGACCATTTTGGGGGTTAATTCGATCATGCTTGTTTCTATTTGACGGTCGGCTGCTTTATTAATTGATGAGGCTGAAATTGTTACTTCTTCGATATTTACCGGCTTTGGCTTCATCTCAATATCAGGCAAGGCGATACCCTTGTCTGTTATTTCAATTTTTAATTCAAGTGTCTCATATCCAACATATGAAAATCTCAGAATATGTTCTCCTTTAGGAATGCCTGCCAGTTGAAAATATCCATAGCGATCTGTAATAACGCCTGTACCTTTATCAGACAGATAAACTGTTGCCCCAATAAGTGTTTCCTTCGTGCCGGCATCTATTAGATAGCCCGACACAGTGTAATTCTGAGCGCTTATGTAGTTGGTCGAGATACAAAGAAGTATCGCGCAGACAATATTTTTTATATAGCTTTCCCGGCTCATTTATTAAAATTTATAACCAAATCCCATAAAACCTCCGGCATGAAATTTTAGTTTTTTATTATAAATATATGTGAGTGTTTCTATTGTTCCTGCTCGAAACGTAAATCCCTGTTTATTCTTTCTGTCAAGAATAATGCTTTGAATGGATGATACTTCGGCGTTGATAATCTGGTATAATGTAGGATTGTGTACTTTCACATCTTTCCATTTCAGAAACCCTAACAGAATGTTAAGATCTACATCTAATGAAAGATTATCATTTTTTCTAAAAGTAAAATGTTCCGAGTTACGTCCTATACTTAAAGATTCATAATCAGAATTATTCTGATACCGGACAATTCCGGATGTTGTTTTATATCGATTGCTTATTTCTGGTCTGGAGAAGAAAATTTCTCCCTGTAAACCGTACCAGTTTCGACCGGCAAATGCACCGGTCCGGATTTGAAGATATAAAGGTTTGTCATCAGGTGCAATTATCAGGTTCGGAGGAAGTTCCTCGTTAGCGTTATCTTGCAGGGTGTTTAATCTTATCAGATCAGTTTTAAATGCAATATGCCAATTGTATAAAAGATTTTGAGCTGATTCGGGAAATTTTTCCTTTTTATGCAACGGGTGATACTGATGATCATAAAATAGAGTTCCCAGGTAATGGGAGGAGTCATCTTTATGTTCATATACAGGAATATCTGCTACAAGGAATGTTGATGAAGAAAACCGGCCTTGTCTTTTTTCAATTTCAAATTTATTTATATGTATGGTATAACTTAAATTACAATTATCATTTGTTTTAAATCCGTTCAGAATTGCTTCAGAAACAGGTTTTATCGTAAGTATCTCCTGATCGACCGGTAAAATCAGAAATTTTTTCTTTGCCCGGTACATAACAAAATCAGGAGTTTCATCTCTGTTATCTATGATGTCTTTAATACACACCTGTCCGGCACTGAGAATAGAATCACCTTTAAAATCTATATAAATTGTGTCGGTCAGGAATTTCTGGGAATAGAGATCGTTATGGCAGAATAACAAAATAGTGCAAATAATACAGATTAGAAATCTACAATTTCGTATCTGTTGTAAACTATCATATATCTGACACCATGTTTTAGAACAACAATTCTTATCCATGGTTATAAATCAGTTTGTTGAACAAGTTATTAAAAAGATGCTTTATCAAGTTGTATATTAACTTTCTTGTTGAGTGCTCAAGTTAATAAAAAAGAGATTTCCGAATACTTATTTTCGGTTTTTCAGGCAGGGATGTTCATAAGTTCTAGAAGCCATTGTTTATCAAATAGTTAAAACTCATTATATTCTATTTAAGAAAAACCCCCTTAAAAGCCTGTTTGCCGTACCTGTTATACTTCCGGCCTCCTTTTCTTTGGTTACTTTCTTTTGGAGGATCAAAAGAAAGTGACAATAAACTAAAAAGAGGATACCTCTATTGAGGCACACTTCTGATGTTAAAACCATATAAGCATACACAGCCGTGGCCAGAGTGTAGCCCTCACCCAACTGCTGCCTGAGCCGGTTGTGGAGAAAGTACAGGGATTGCCAATTGTTAATTGCTTATTGATAATTGCAAATTGCAAAAAAGTCTTGCACCCGGACCAAAGCGAAGGGGTGAGGGGGAGATTGGGAGATTGGGGGATGGGAGATGAAGAAAGGCACAGGGCTGAGTGACAGGTCTTTTAAGTCTTGCTCCCTGCGGTCGCTGTCTTTACGCTCCGCTGTCTTGGGGTCTTGCTCCTTTCAGTCGCTGTCTTTTGTCGATGCCTGAAATACGTTGACCTAAAAAACGGTTAACAAGATGGGAAAAATAAGTTATTTTGATCACGAAACTAAGCCTGATTTCCACAGGTATTTCAGTGAAGATTTCAAGAAGAAGAAAGTAAGGGAATTAGAGAGGAACATTACATCCATTCCCGATATTTGCAGAACCTACTCAGTGAGCAGGACATCAGTTTATAGGTGGATTTATAAATATTCAGTAATGGCAAAGAAACAAGTTAAACAAGTAGTTGAAGCTAAGAGCGATACGCAAAGGATAAAAGCTCTTGAGGCTCGTATTAAGGAGCTGGAAAGGATAGTTGGTCAGAAACAACTATTACTTGAGTTCCAGGACAAAATGATAGAGATAGCAGAGGTTGATTATGACGTTGATATTAAAAAAAAAATAGGTTCAAAACTCTCGTTTGGTACCACTTCAACCGGCAAGAACATGGGAGGAAGTTAAAAGATCTCTTTGAAGTATTAGGTATAAGTAAACAGTCATTTTATCAGATGTTAAAACGTCGGAGATATAAGCTTGAGGAGCAGGAGCAGTTGATCCCGTTGATCAATGAGATCCGCCGGGATCACCCCCGTATGTCAGCCAGGGATATCTACATAAAGCTTAAACCGAGCTGTATGGGGAGGGATCAGTTTGAACGTTTTTGTATGGACTCAGGTTACAGGATTAAAAAGTTAAGGAACTACAGGGTTACAACCAACAGTCTTGGCGTGACCCGTTTTCCGAACCTTATAAAGGATCTTCAGGTTACAGGTGTCAACCAGGTTTTTGTGAGTGACATAACCTACTTTGATATTGGTTCCAAGACTTATTATCTCACCTTCATTATGGATCTTTTTAATCGAGAGATAGTTGGCTGGTCAGCCAGCGATAATCTTCGAACAGAAAGCACCACGTTACCGGCATTACACAGATTAATAAGAGAACGCGGCAGGGTCAATTTAAAGGGTGCTATCTTGCACTCAGATGGAGGGGGACAGTATTACTGCAAAGAGTTTAAGGAACTCACAAAAGAATTGGGAATGAAAAATTCAATGACTGAAGGAAATGTATATGAAAACTCCCATGCAGAAAGGTTAAACGGCATAATAAAAAACAATTATCTTTACCCGTATGGTCCTACGGACCTGGCCTCTCTGAGGAGACTGCTAAACAGGGCTGTACATATGTATAACACTGGAAAACCTCACAAAGCATTGGGAAAATTAACACCAAAGTCATTTAAAGATACTATTGATAACGAGGATAACTCTTCGAGTAATCTCCCGTTATCAACAGTAAATCATCATCAGAATTTTAATTATAAAAGAAGTAAATTAAGTAATAAAAAAGTCAACGTTATTTAGGCATTGACTTTTTAGTCTTCCGGACTCTAAACGCTGAACCCGGAACGCTAAACGCTTAACCCGGAACGCTAAACGCTTAACCCTGAACCCTTAACGCTAACTGAGGCAAATCGGTGTGGGGTAAAGTACAGTAGTCTGATTATAGTGGTGCGGTGGCAACCCGGAAAAGGTGCGAACCGTTACTGTTTTTTGGAGCGGGAAATTGCACTGCGCAATAGGCGAAAAACAGTAACGGTTTTCTTTTCCGGCCTCTTTTTCTTTGGTTACTTTCTTTTGGAGGAGCAAAAGAAAGTGACAATAAACTAAAAAGAGAGTACCTCTTTTGAGACACCCTCTAATGTTAAAGTCTTAAAGCCTTAAAGCCTACACAGCAACCGTGGGCTTCATTTTTTATTTCGTTACCATTAACTTGCCGGTTAAGACTTCACCTTTGTATAATACACGTACAATATAAACACCTTCTTTCCAGTCGGCAGTCTGAATCCTGGTGCTTTGTCCGTACTGTCTGGTTTTTTTCTTCATTAACAACAGGCTTTGGCTGTAGATTTCCATTTCCCATTCAGCGTTTTCATCAAAGGCCTCTTCTTTCGAATCTGATTCTATCGACAAAATAGTTTCGCCGATAGTGGGATTCGGTGTGAAGACCAGATGGTAGCTACGGCAATCCACCACATTGGTATACATACGCGCCCAGCCTGAGTAGCCGCATGCATTGCCGGCCTTTATTTCCAACATAAAGTCTTGATAGCTGTTCGGGTAAATGGTGGCATACTGGTCATTTGAACCATACGGAAAAACCTGTCCATACGAAACCCGCCAGTCCCAATCGCTAATATATGCTTCTCCTGCCAGGTGTACAGCTTTCGCTTCGTTGGCCCTGCCATAACAAAAATCACTTATGGGCATACCTGTTTGAATATCGACAATATGGTTGCCATAAGCAGAAACTTGCGGGATGCCCGACCATACAACTTTATCTGGAAGTGTAATGCTGTTGCTGCCCTTGACCAATGCGGCTCTGATCCAACTGCTGCCGGAGCCGGTGGAGGAGAAAGTACATGGATGGGCTCCCTGAGCGGAAGTACGGGTGAGGTTCGGGCCCTGGCTCCATGTAATAGTCGTTCCTGTTGGAAGATAGTTAATATTAAATGAACCACCGGAAGAGCAGACAACGGAAGGACCGGAGATGGATAAAGGAGCATAGTAGTGAAGATCTTGTGTATTGTATGGACAATCGTTTTTATGATGCCTGAATAGCGGTGCATCTCCCCATTTTGATATAAAATAGTCTGTTGTGGTTGTTGTAATAGCCGAATGATTATATATACCAAATGAAACTTTGGTTGCGGCAGCCTGATTAGGCACTTCCACGTAACTCAAATCACTCCAGTATTTATCTTCTTCGTCTAATTCGGAAGAATTACGCCCAATCCAAACATTTGAACCTCCTTCTGATACATGCCAAGCATAGGCATGACAATTATACGTATATGTAGCCTCTCCCAAATACGTAATTCTATAGTTATAGTATCTCAGCCAATTATTCTTTAAATCGTTTTTATCATCCTGAGTCATTTCACCAGATACAAGTTGCCAGGCGTTTACAGGTGTATTTGCCGGAGTATAAACGGTTGTACTTGTATATGTTTGTTGTGCTTGCGCATGTATATATGTCATGCAAACAAGCAATCCTAACGACAATAGTTTATATGTTCTCATAACAAATTGGCTTTAAGGTAATCTCTGACATATTTCACTATTAAACCAGGGTTATCTTGGCAAATCATATAACCCAAGTGCCCTGCGATAAGTGGGCCGGAAGCGAAACAGGGATCGTTCAGGAAAGCCTCGTATTGCAATGATATCAATGCACTTAGCATGATGTGTGTATTTGTAATCAAAAAATAACCCCATTTCTTTTCAGATGTTTCAGATATTTTTAATGAAACCACTAATAGCTTTTCGGCTTGTTGTTTTGTTAGTGATAATCTGATATTATCTGAAGCAAGAATCATGGCAATGTTGTCTGCTAACCAGGTGCTGACTTTTTCGGGATCATTTTCTTTAAATAATTCTTTCATCATGTTTATATATCTAAACAACAGTAAGTCAAACGCATCATCACGTGTCAATAGCTCAGCTGATGCAGGATTCTGATTTATAGTGGTATGAAAATATCTAATGTCATCGTCACCGGAACAATGGTGACACCAGGGGCCTAATATTGCCGCCGGGTGGTTCAGGAATGTTTGAATCAACCCGCACGTGCTCATGTTTTCGATGGTGGCCTGAGGAATAGTGAATGTATCTGCAACCTCTTTTGTCCAGGGTTGCGGATATACAACTGCATCTTTAGGAGAGATGCACTCCCTGTCTGAGCCGATTAGTTCATCAACAATGGCAATGTAATTATCCTCAAACTCGAAATCGCTGGAATAATCTTTATCGCTGGAATAATCTTTCTTGCAACCATAAAGAGCTGCTACTGCCAGACATAAGGCAACTGTTAAAAATTTTATAATTGCTTTCATGATAATTTAATTAATAAGGTTGTTAAATTGATTAAATGAATCATTAATGTCATCAATGATTTGAGTATCTGTAATGAATCCTGTATTAAGGAAATTCCGTGTGGCATCACTCTTTCTTAAAATACCTTTCATGTCTAAAATATTTGCGATCAGATAATAAGAAGAACTTAATCCCGAAAGTGAGTTAAAAGAATCACTTGCCATTTTCATTTCGATTTTTTTGCTGGCAATACTAATTAACTCTTTAAGTTCCAGGTCGTTTAAGTGTGTTAATACAAATTTTTGGGCAATAAGATATTCAATGTAACGCATTTTTAATGTCCAAAAATCGTTGTCAAGCAATTTGGCGTATTTCTTCCATCCTTCCATGTCAGCATCCTCATACAAGTTGATGAGTGTTTTACCAATATTTTCCTTCTTGGGTATATATTGAAATATATTAAACCGTGAGAACATTACATTCATTCCTTCTATTGGAGTGTTGAATGCTGAATAATACCCGAATGAAGGGAACTGCATACATGTTACAGCCAGTTCTTCTGCCGTCATATTATTTAAGACATCTTCCGGAACTTGTACCGCATCTATTCTTTCTTGCTCTGTAACCAGGTTGTTCCATTTCTCAGTACCGGGTTTGACTGTAAAATCCCACCCGGCATCGAGTTGTTGAGCAAAACTATTTAAACTGAATAACAGAATTGCAAAAACTATATATCTTTTCATATGATTGTTGTTTATTAGATTATTAATTTTTACCGCCTGGTTTTCGACCGTGGGGCTCGGCATTTTTCATGTTCTCTCCCACGGTCTAAACAGGATGCCCGCTTTAAAAAGGCATAAACGCCATATATAGCGGTCTGAAATATGCAGAAGACTGTAACCCGTTGTGTTCATAACCACTAAGTTTTTAAAAAGTCTTTATGAAAAGTATCGGATGGCAAAGAAATTTTAGAACTTTTTATACTATCAAGATATTCCACCAACTGTATTATACCAGTTTTATCTTTATGTATAACCGGTTCTTTTTCCTGTAAAAAGAAAAAATAAGGAATGGCAATAAATGCTGCCGGGTAAATTGTTTTTTTCATGATCGCATAATTTTTTCCGGTTTCAGTGATCAGAACTCCTTAAAAATCAATAGACAGCAATCAGAAATATAACATATTGAACATCAATTAAGCAAATTACAAAAAATAAACATCATTTCCAAATGTTTTCTTACTTTTTTTCATGTCTTTTATGCTGAAAGTCAACTATCCACATGCCTCTTTATTAGCTAATACGCAACTAACTGCCAAAACGCTGCATGGGAAATGAAATATTTTTAATAAAGTGGAGCAGGAAGTAAAAATGTGAATTATCCTGTCGGTGTTTTACAACCGGCTTCCCTGTATGTAAGCTCCGGCAGAAGAAAAGTATAAAAATTGTTAATTGCTCATTGATAATTGATAATTACAAAAAAGTCTTGCTGCCCGAACCAAAGCGAATGGGTGAGGGGGAGATTGGGGGATGGGAGATGAAGAAAGGCACAGGGCTGAGTGACAGGTCTTTTAAGTCTTGCTCCCTGCGGTCGCTGTCTTTACGCTCCGCTGTCTTGGGGTCTTGCTCCTTTCAGTCGCTGTCTTTTAGTCTTACAAACGCTGAACTCGGAACGCTAAACGCTTCACACTAAACGTTTCACGCTAAACGCTAAACGCTTAACCCTGAACCCTTAACGCTAACTGAGGCAAATCGGTGTGGGGGTAAAGTACAGTAGTCTGATTATAGTGGTGCGGTGGCAACCCGGAAAAGGCGCGAACCGTTTCCTGTTTTTTGGAGCGGGAAATGGCACTGCGCAATAGGCGAAAAACAGTAACGGTTTTCTTTTCCGGCCTCTTTTTCTTTGGTTACTTTCTTTTGGAGGAGCAAAAGAAAGTGACAATAAACTAAAAAGAGGATGACCCTTTTGTGATAACCTATTTCCTGTTGTCCGCAGAAGTCTGAATAGTCCCGGAAGTACCGGTGTTCGGATAGTCAAATTGAAAGTCAACCCCTCCGGGGTTGTATTTATTGTGTGGTGCCATCTTCCCGGGGCCTTACCCGGGCTATTGGATGATGACACCTCCGGTGTCAGGAATTCCAATATAACCCCTGGTTTTCCATTAACCCCGGTACTGCCAGGTAATGATAATGGTAATAAAACCAAACCCAACTAACTATAAGGGATGCTTTTCCAATAGCCCCGGTTTTGCCCGGGGTATAGGACATTAGTACCAAGTCCACCCTGGAGGGGTGGCCGTCAATAATCCTCCCAGGGGCCTGCTTGGAAACTTGGGTGAGGTAAGATGCAGGAGGCAGGGTACAGGGCGAAGGGACATCATAAACAAACAATGTGGGCATGTATAGCGGTAAACGATTTAATGGCCAAATAAATACATATCAAGAATAAAATGATTTTCAGTTAAATAAAAAACCATACTTTTGTTATGGATAAATATGGATACGTTATGGATATATCCAAAAATATGCAAACAAAACTGAGCTTCGACAGCCATGTTTACCAGCAGTTAAGTCAGCAGCTCAGCATACTTGATACTTTTAAGGGTATTTGGAAAACCAGAGAGAATCTACAGAGCCAGTACCTTAAGGAACTCCGGAAGATAGCAACAATAGAGAGCACAGGATCTTCAACACGTATCGAGGGTGCTATGCTCACCGACCAGGAGGTTGAAAAGATACTTTCATCGTTAAGGATTACCCGTTTTGAATCAAGGGATCAGCAGGAAGTAGCCGGTTATTATGATGCCCTTGCACTCATCCTGGATAACCACGCCGATATTGAATTAACGGAACGTTACATCCATCAGCTGCATGGCATACTGTTAAAACACAGTGAAAAGGATCAGTCACACAGGGGAAAATATAAAACAACCACTAACAAGGTTGTTGCGAATTATCCGGATGGTACCCAGAGGGTGATTTTTGATACCACAGCACCTCATTTAACTCCATTGGAAATGCAACAGCTCCTGGAGTGGTTGCATGAGAGGCTGGATAAACGGGATATGCATCCACTGGTTATCACTGCCGGGTTTGTATATGAGTTCTTATCAATCCATCCATACAAAGATGGCAATGGCCGCCTGTCAAGGCTGCTTACCACGCTTTTATTGATGAAGCTGGATTATCAGTTCGTCCAGTATGTCTCTTTTGAGAATGTTATTGAATCCCGAAAGGATGAATACTACCGGGTACTGATTGCAGGGCAGAAGGATCGTTATAAAGAGAATGAAAGAATAGATGCCTGGGTGCTGTTTTTTATGCAGTGTCTGATCACCTTAACAGAAAGACTGGAGGCCAAATACGAAACCTACAGTAAGCTCAAGACAGCGCTGAACAAACGTCAGCAAGAGGTACTGGATTATATTGGAGAGCATGAACCGGCCCAGGTAGGTGATATAGAAAAAGCTTTGAAACAATACTCACGGAACACCCTGAAGAAAGATCTTGCTTTCCTGGTAAAGGAAGGGTTATTATTAAAAACCGGAGACCGTAAAGGCACCAGGTATCACAAAGCTGTGAAACCATGACATTTGCCTGATAGAAAAATCCCACGCGGCTCCCGAAAATCTTCCGTGCTCCCGCATTTTTGTGAGCTGCTCCCCGCGCTGTGTCTTATGGTGTTTTGCCCCGGCCTTACCTGTTTGCAGCACATTGTAAAGCCCCGCGGCCTGTCCGCCCGCCAGAAAGAGAGCTCCCTGAACAACCGGGGAATCCCCGGTTGTTCATTTTAAACCCGCACCAGCAGTGCGAGAAATTACTTAAACTTTGGCTTAGATCAAGGTCGGAACGCTAAACACTTCATACTAAACGCTTAACACTAAACGCTAAACGCTAAACGCTGAACACTTCACACTAAACGCTGAACCTGGAACCAATACCCCGGTTTATTCGTAGAAATGCATGTCAACAATGTATTTCCATACTGGCTGATGCAGGAAGTACGACATGTCCTTTCCCTGTTTAATGCCTTTTCTGATAAAAGTTCCGGAAATTTCCATCAGCGGTGCCCTGACCCATTTTATACTGGCCCTGGAGAGGATATGATCAAGAACCGGATTTAGCTGTTTTTTTGCACCGGGACGGGGATAAACATACAATGGATTCTTGCGGACAAGTTCTTCGGCATTTTTCCATTTATGAATGGTATAAAGGTTATCCTCTCCCATGATAAGAACAAATTTATTGTCAGGAAAATCCTCTTTCAGCCGTGCAAGCGTATCTATGGTAAATGATGGAGACGGCATCCTGAATTCAATGTTTGATGCCCTGAATGAGTACTCGCCTTCAATAGCCAGTTCCACCATATAAAGCCGATGATGGTCGGCAAGCAGGGATTCCTTTTTCTTTAAGGGATTCAGTGGACTGACCACAAACCAGACCTCGTCAAGATCAGTGAATTCCTTCATGTATCCGGCAATAGCGGTATGTCCGATGTGCACCGGATTGAAAGATCCGAAATACAATCCTGTTTTTGGCATCATTTATTAATATTGCCGGACAGAAAAGACCTTACAGCTGCTATTACCTCCTGTTGCGCCCTGTCCAAAAAATCATTTATCACAATAATATCGAAGTCAGAGGAAAGCTTTATTTCTTCAATTGCCTTACTGACTCTTATCTTTATTCTGGAACTGTTATCTGTTCCTCTTAGTATAAGCCGCTTTTCGAGTTCTTCAACGGAAGGCGGCATTATGAAAATGGAAATCGCCCTTGTGCCAAAGATCCTCTTAAGATTCAGGCCTCCCTTAACATCTACATCGAAAAGCACATGTTTATTATTACTCCAAATACGTTCCATTTCATTATTCAGCGTTCCATAAAACTGGTTGCTGTAGACTTCTTCCCATTCCACAAACTCGCCTTTGCTTATTTTTTCCATGAAGTCTTCCTTCGAAATGAAATAATAGTCCGTTCCGTTTTTTTCATTTCCCCTTGGCTCACGGGTTGTTGCCGAGATGGAAAATTCAAGGCCTAAGCCCTGTTCAAGAAGGTAGTTGACAATTGTGGTTTTACCAGCTCCTGAAGGTGCGGATATTATAACAATTTTTCCTTCCATTTTCTCGGGTGGTCTTTAGTGTTTCAGAGTATATTGAGGGTTTGTTCCTTTATTTTTTCAAGTTCGTCTTTCATCATTACGACAAGCTTCTGTATCGAAGCATCATTTGCCTTTGAACCAATTGTGTTTATTTCACGGCCCATTTCCTGAACAATGAAATTCAGAACTTTCCCGTTCGGAGGATCTGATTCAATGCTTTCTGTGAAATATGATATGTGTTGCCTGAGCCTTACCTTCTCTTCGTTGAAATCATATTTCTCAAGATAGTAGATGAGTTCCTGTTCAAACCTGTCTTTGTCTATGTTCCCGGTTAAATGATTTTCGTTCAGCAGCGACAGAAGTTTTTCCTTTACCTTTTCAATCCTCCCGGGTTCATGCTGTTCTATATTAATTAAATGGCCGGTTATTTTTGCCAGGCATTTTCTCATGTCCGCCTCGATTGATTTTCCTTCTTCCATCCTGTAAAGGTCAAGCATATTCAATGAATCAGCTATTTTGCCTGCTACTAAGGTCCATTCTTCATTTGACAATTCAAGCTTTTCTGTTTTGAGCGATTCCGGCAGTTTCATGATCATGCTCAGTATCTGGTCATCAAAACCTATATTAAGCTCATCGGCTATTTCCCTGAGTTGATTATAGTAATTTATGACTACTGATTTGTTGATTACAGGAATGCCTTCATCTCCAAGTAAATCGATATTTATTGAAACATCAATTTTTCCTCTGTCGAGTTTCTGGCTAATCATATTCCTTATCTCAGGTTCTTTTTCCTTATAAAGCCATGGTATTTTCGTGTTTATATCAAGTTGCCTGGAATTCAATGACTTGACTTCAATAGTAATTTTTTTCTGCGGAGTTTCTGCCACGGCTTTCCCGAACCCTGTCATTGATTTAATCATAGAAAGGAGATTTGTAAACAAGACTGAAAAATACAAATTCCGATGATATTATACAACCATTTATTCTGCCGGCTGCCTGTGTGGTTTATATGATTATATGAATGCTCCCTTTCAGTTCGGGAGCCGGTATGAATCTTTTCAACCATCTTTGTTTTGAAGGTTCAATAGGTGATAAATTCATAAGTCGGAAAGAATAAGTTATCAACAATGGGAAAAAGATTAATATGAAGAATATGAGCCTTTTGCTGAAATGATTTGTGGATATTAAAAGAAGAAATCCTTGTTTTTTGATGTTTTTGTATATATCTGAAAGGGATTTATCCGTTATGTTTAGAAGGTCATCCGGAATGTATTTGTACAAAAAAGAGTTATTTCAGATATATAAATTCAGTAAATCGTAACCCTTAAGAATTAATTTATGGGAAGAAAGATTACAATTGTTTTTTTCTATTTGTTCCTGATAAGTGTTTTTTACCCGGTCTATTCGCAGCCTGGGAATGAACATGTCGGTTCTGACCGTAATGTAATTGACTCGCTTGTGGCAAAAGGTTATGTGATGGGGACAGGGGATAAGAAGCCTGAAGTTAACCTTTCGCTTGGGCAGGCACTGGAGTTTCTCAGGGAGAAGTATAATCAGGAGAACTGGAAGTCGCAGGATGATCCGTTGCGTATAGCCCTGGGTCAGCTTATTAATGAAGCTTCCAATCCGCCATTCGATTCTGCAAAGTTATTTCTCGACAGCTATCCTTTTGATTCCATATCCATACCACGGGATGAATTTTATATATGGGAACCGGTACGTTTCAGGGTACCGGGAACGGTTCAGGCCGGGAAGGAACCAGGAGATACCATACCTTATCATGTCGATATAATGAAAGTATCGACTGACAGCGTAATAACTGATACAACCATTGTAAGAGAAGGAATTGTGCCCTCATCAGCTTATCCTTCATTGAAGGACACAACGATCATGGTCATGGTCGATACGCTGAGGGAAGTTCAATCTTTACATCCGGGATTCCCTTTCAGATATTATTCATTTCCCTACCAGAGTGACTCAATAAAAGCTGCTGTGAGGTTGATTCTCGACTATGTTGAGGAGCGTGATTCAAGTATCCTGAACATCACCGGAACTTCGCAAACCATAACACCAGTATGGTTGAACTCAAAGGCCGACAGGATGATAAGATACTGGCTGAAGAATGATCTCAATGACTCGGTAACTGTCTGGATAGGTAATCCTGCCAGGAATACTATCGGGCTTTATCTTGAACACGGTGTAAGTTTCAGAAGGCCTCCAATGCAGAGGACCATATCTGATGCCGCTATCAATGTTCAGTCGGTTGACAGGTCCACATTGCTTGATATTCAGAAAATCACAACAAAGTCGCAATTCTGGAAATACCGGACCGAAACATCATTCATTCTTAATCAGGGACTGGTGACCAACTGGGTAAAAGGAGGAGAAAGCAGTATATCAACAGTACTGGATATAACATTCTATGCCGATTATACCAACAAGCCCCTACTTGTTTCCTCCAATCATTTTGCAAGGCTTAAATACGGGCTTATTGTATCAGGGTCCAGTGACCTGCGAAAGAATATCGACTTGCTTGAAACCAATTCTAAATTCAACCATAAGGCTTTCGGAAGGTTTGATTTCAGTGCGATCATGCTTATGAAAACTCAGCTGGCAAAAGGGTACAACTATCCAAATGATTCCGTTCCTGTATCGAAATTGGTGAATCCTCTGACAATTACTCTTGGTATGGGGCTCGATTACAAACCAAACAAGGAAACGTCCATTAACTTTTCTCCGCTTTCTTATAAAGGTACCTTTGTAACTGATACTGTAACTATCGACCATACCAAGTATGGCATCAGCCCTGACAAGAAGTCAAAACATGAGCCTGGTGTTAGTTTCATGATCTCCAACATTTTCAGGCCAACAAAAAATATTTCTGTAACAAACAGGCTTCAGCTTTTTACAAACTATATTAACAATCCGCAGAATATTGACGTTGACTGGGAGATGATTCTGGTTGCCAGCCTGAACTGGTTCACAGATGTCAGGCTGAATACTCACCTTATTTTTGATGATGATACAAAGACCACTGTGCTTGACAAAAACAAAAATCCGGTTCTTGACGGCAATGGTCGTGAAAAAAAGAGTGCAAGGATTCAGTTTAAGGAGCTTCTTGGTTTTTCATTCGTTTTCAGGTTCTGAGCAAAGGTCAGAGAGGTTTCTGATATATCCTGAAGCGTTTGATTCCCTTACCGTCAAGTTGTTCGCATTCAGCCCTCATCCTGATGTTTTCTTCGGGAATCAGATGACTGTCGATGATTTTGAAATTCTTCTTTATTTTTAAGATACCAAAGGGAAACGGTCTGCCTTTTGCAGAAATAATGCCGGTAGTGAGATCAGGGAGTGCAATAACAAATTCAGCCGCTACACCTTGAATTTCTTTGATCTGAATTTCATCCTTATGGTTTTTTAAGAGAATAGTTCAGCAAACCAGGAAAAGAAAAAAGCAATACGATACATGCCTGGATGTGAAGTAAAAAATTCAGCAGTGCCTTATTGCAATATCAGTTATCGTAAAAACGGCCAGGATTATGCTTGCTATTCCATTGGTAGTACCGAAAGCCATGTTTACCCTGCTTAAATCTTCCGATTTTACAATAAGATGCTGGTACATGAGAAGCACGGAGAATATTAAAGCTCCTATCCAGAACAGAACACCTCCTTTGCCTTTTATTCCTGCGGCAATTACCAGAAGGAAAGTAATAAAATGGATTCCGGTTGATATGAATAAAGCTTTCTTTTTACCTATTGAGGCAGGTAAAGAATAAATGTCATGAGACCTGTCGAATTCAAAATCCTGGAGAGCATAGATAATATCAAAGCCGCTGACCCAGGTGATAACAATGCCGGAATAGATGAGGGGGAGTGTATGAAAAGTTCCTGTTACTGAGATATATGCTCCTATCGGGGCAAGGCTGAGTCCCAGCCCCAGAATAAAATGGCAAAGTGAAGTGAATCTTTTGGTGAGGCTGTAGCCAAGGATTATGGCCAGGGCGACTGGTGAAAGAAAGAAAACCAGGTGATTAATAAACCATGTCGTGAGAATGAAAAGGACGATGTTGCTAATTACAAACAGGTATGCCGAGCCGGTTTTTATTGTTCCGGAAGGTATTTCGCGTCTTTGGGTGCGCGGATTAAGCTTGTCTATATGCTGGTCAGCGATCCTGTTAAATCCCATGGCAGCATTTCTGGCAAAGACCATGCACAGAATTACCAGGATAAGCAGTCTTGCGCTGAATTCATATTCATCAAGTGCAACAGCCAGGGAAAATCCAATCAGTGCAAAAGGCATTGCAAAGACTGTATGGCTGAATGTCACCAATGAAAAGTAATGTCTTATTCTTTCTATAATGCGGCCCATTTTTAAGGTCTTGGTTAGGAAGAAAGGTTTCCGTATTTCTCAGTATTCTATCTGATAATTGCACCAAGCTCCTTCTCGAATGCCCTGATGAGATTATGCATTACTTTATCAATAGCCTTGTCGGTCAGGGTTTTCATATCGTCCCTGAGGATGAAGCTTACAGCGTATGATTTTTTGCCAGGCCCGAGAGTATCACTCTCATAAACATCAAACAGACCGACTTCCCTTAGAATATTCCTTTCCGTTTTATGTGCTATTTCCCTGATCTCTTTGAATTTAATGCTTTTATCAAGCAGGAGGGCAAGATCGCGTCTTACTGACGGATATTTTGGAAGTTCCCGGTAGCTGATATCATTGTTCCTGGTCAGCTCAATAAGAGAATCCCATTCAATGTGACTATAGTAAACATCCTGTTCGATATTAAATTCAGCCAGTATGCTGCCCGAAATCTTTCCTGTTTCAGCAATAAGTATATCACCAGAATAATACGCAAGTGATTCCGCGAAATACCTGCGTGTGCTTTCTTTCTGTATCAGGGATTCAGGGATTATGCCCAACCTTGAAAGCACCATTTCCGTTGCTGATTTGATGTGGAAGAAATCTGTCGGACTTGATTTGAAATTCCAGTTCTGCCTGGCATTATTTACGGAAATAAATAAATCGAGTGAAGTTTTCTCGGAATAGTCATTTGCTACCGGGATTGAACCTTGAGCCTTGTTCCTGAAATAACAATTGCCGAATTCGTAAAGTCGCAGTTCAGTGCGCTGGTGGTTAATATTCCTGAGTATCGATGTCAGACCTCCGAATAAGAGTGTTTGCCTCATTGCATTAAGATCGGAGCTCAGTGGGTTTGCCAGTTTTACAAGGGTGTGGATGTTGAAATCTTCGTTCTGTTCATACCATGAAGCAGGGTTAAGAGAATTGCACATTATTTCTGCAAAACCATTGGAGGAAAGAAGATCGGAAACAGTGTTGACCATTTTTTCCCTGTCAGGCTTGTCAATATATGTAAGCGTCGAATTTACATGATCGTCGAACTCAATATTATTGTAGCCATAGATTCTGAGTATTTCTTCAACAACATCCGCTTCCTGCTTTACATCAACCATCCGTGAGGGTATGTCAAGCTCCAGCAAATCACCTTTTTCTTCCACAATGGTTATGTCAAGCAAGCCGAGAATTTTTCTGATAACTGATTTTTCGATTTGTTTGCCTGTGAGCCGGTTTATGTTATGGTAAGTGACCTCAACTCTTGCGTGCTTTATTTTTTCAGGGTATATGTCGATGATATCAGATGATATCTCACCTCCTGCAATTTCCTTTATCAGCATGGCAGCTCTTTTAAGTGCCCATGTTGTGATCTCCGGATCAGCGCCGCGTTCAAACCTGAAAGATGAATCGGTTTTCAGTCCATGCCTTTTTGAGGTTTTTCTTATTGATACAGGATTGAAGTATGCACTTTCAAGGAAAATGTTCTTTGTAGCATCTGTAATACCTGTGTCGAGACCTCCAAAAACCCCGGCAATACACATTCCACCGGCAGAATCGCAGATCATCAGATCTTTTGACGACAGAGTTCTTTCAACTTCGTCAAGGGTTGTGAATTTTGTTTTGTCGGGAAGGTTCCTGACTATTACTTTCTTATCTTTTATTTTATCAAGATCGAATGCATGAAGTGGCTGTCCAATCTCATTCTGTATAAAGTTGGTGATATCAACTGCATTATTGATGGGATTCAGACCTATGGCTCTCAGCTTGTTTCTGAGCCATTCAGGGGATTCTCCTATTGTAACACCGCTTATAGTAATTCCTGAATACCTGGGGCAATCCTTTCTGTTTTCCACTATTACATCGCAGGTATTGCTATTGTTATCAGGCTTGAAATTATCAACGGAAGGAAGGGAAGCCCTTGTTCCGGTTTTTGTATTCAGACTGAGAAATGCTGCAAGGTCACGGGCAACGCCGAAATGGGATCCGCTGTCAATTCTGTTTGGCGTGAGGCCTATTTCATACACATAGTCATATACCACGTTGAAATATTCGTTTGCCGGAGTTCCGGGGATTGCAGACGGATCGAGAACCATTATGCCATCATGATTATCGCCCAGGCCAAGCTCGTCTTCTGCACAGATCATCCCTTCAGATACTTGTCCCCTTATTTTGCTTTTCTTTATTTCAAATGTCTGGTCGCCCTTAAATACCCTGGCTCCGGCCAGCGCTACCGGTACCTTCTGGCCTGCTGCAACATTTGGCGCTCCGCATACTATGTCAAGATGCCTGTCTGATCCAATATCTACTGTCGTCACGGAAAGCTTGTCGGCATCAGGATGTTTTCTGCAGGTAATCACCTCGCCGATTATTATTCCCTGCAAGCCTCCGTTTACAGATTCCCATTTTTCCATCCCTTCAACTTCAAGTCCCAATCCGGTCAGGATTGCGCCTGTTTCTTCAGGAGTAAGATCAGTATTAACATAATCTTTCAGCCAGTTATACGAAATTTTCATTTTTGATCTGATATTCCTTATTCAAGATTGCAAAAGTAAACAAATTACAGGAAGTATGGCCCGCGTTTCCCTTAAACTTTTGTTGTCTCCGGCAGCGGATCCATATAACGCTGCATGCTTTGAGTGCAGTAATAATGTTGAAATGGTTTAAATGGTGTTTATATGTTTTTGATCATAGAAATTCTATTTACCTATATTTGTAAATTTAAAGTTGTAGGGAATGATTGTTGAAAAAGATGACAGACTGATACTTGTTACAAATGATGATGGACTTTATGCTGCCGGTCTGAAGGCTTTGCTTGAGGTAATGGAAGAATTCGGTAAGGTGGTCTTGGTTTCTACAACTGAGAGCATGTCGGGGATGTCTCAGGCCATGACAACCAAGACACCCCTCCGTTTAAAACTGCTTGAAGAGAATGAAAGGCACAGGATTTATACCTGTAACGGAACTCCTACTGACATTGTGAAGATAGCAGTTAACCAGCTTCTCGAACGTATGCCCGACTGGGTCGTTTCAGGAATTAATCACGGTGCCAACGCTTCAGTCAGCGTGCTTTATTCAGGCACAATGGCTGCCGCACTTGAAGGTTGCCTGTATGGTATTAGTTCCGTTGGCTTCTCACTGAATAATTTTTCAAGGTCAGCTGATTTTTCAGCCTGTAAGAAGATCGTAAGGAGTGTTATGAACAAACTGTCAGAAGAACCTCTTCCTCAGGGTATTTGTCTGAATGTTAATATTCCTGATATTGCTGAGGATCAGATAAAAGGCATTATGATCTGTCGTCAGGCAAGGGGTAACTGGGAGGAGGAATTTGAGAAGAGGAAAGACCCGATGGGAAAAACTTATTTCTGGCTTACAGGATCATTCAGAAACCGGGAACCGGAAGCCACTGATACCGATGAATGGGCGCTGGCGAATGGATATGTATCAATTGTACCCGTATCAGTCGATATGACTGCTTACAGTTATATTGACGGACTTAAGGATAAGTTCGGCCGATGAGATTTACAGAGAAATATGACAAAATGATTTTTGGGGCTGTCTCCGGCTTCCTAATCCCTGTATTAACCGGGTTGCTGATCTGGCTTTTTTCCAGTGGAAATCTTACTTTAATTCAGTATGCAAAGAAAATTGTTGACACAAATATTACAACACATATTATCTCGCTTTGCGTATTCCCGAATGTTTTTCTTTTTCTCCTGTTAAACCGCTTCGATATGCTTCGTGCCACCAAGGGAGTGCTTGGAATAACCCTGGCATGGGCAATAATAGTATTTGGAGTAAAATTTCTGGCATGAGATACTTCATAATTGCAGGAGAGAAATCAGGCGATCTTCATGGTTCTAATCTTATAAGGGAACTGATCATTAATGATCCTTCATCTGAAATAAGATGCTGGGGAGGCGATTTGATGAAAGCAGCAGGAGCTGTTCTTCTTATGCATTATAGCGAAACGGCTTTCATGGGTTTTACAGACGTGATCAGAAATCTTGGTAAGATCCGGTCTTTAATGTTACAGTGCAGGAAGCATATCATGCAGTTTAGACCAGACGCACTGATATTGATTGATTATCCCGGCTTTAATCTGAGAATGGCAGAGTTTGCAAAAAAAGAGAAGATACCGGTTTTCTATTATATTTCCCCGAAGTTGTGGGCATGGAATGAAAGCAGAGTGAAGAAGATCAGGAAATATGTTGATAAGATGTATATCATTTTCCCGTTTGAGGTAGATTTCTACAGGAAGCACAATTTCAAAGCCGATTACTATGGAAATCCCCTTATGGATGAGATGGAGAAAAAGATGATAGCCAGCAATGACAAGGAAGCGCTCAGGCAATCCCTGAGGCTTGAAGAAAAACCCGTCATAAGTATTCTTGCCGGAAGCCGGAAGAGCGAGATTGTTCAGATACTTCCTAAAATGCTTGAGGTGATACCGTATTTTAAAGAGTATCAGTTTGTTATAGCTGGAGTTGAGAACATTTCCGATGATTTGTATAATAAAATATCCGGGAATGCAAATGTCAGGCTTATTAAAGGGAAGACCTATGAACTGCTGCAGATTTCAGATGCTGCTCTTGTTGCTTCAGGCACTGCCACCCTTGAAACTGCTTTGTTTAATGTGCCCCAGGTAGTTTGTTACCGGGGCGACTTTATTTCAATGGTTATCGCATGGGCTGTTATACGGGTCAGGTATATCTCGCTCGTGAACCTGATTCTTAACGGTGAAGTTGTCAGGGAGCTCATTCAAAATACCCTTAATAGGGAAAACCTTATAAAGGAGTTGGAAGCTATATTGCCTGGAGGAAGTAGAAGGGAAAAAGTTCTGGAAGCTTACTGCCAGCTAAAACACAAGCTTGGCAAAGCCGGCGCATCATCCAGGATTGCCGGGGATATGGTAAAAACCCTCTCGGATACGGGTAAACAGTGAATTGGATCGAATTATGCTTTTAAGACTATTGTTTATATACTTTCTTATTTTGCCATACCCGGCTTTGGCAGTCAGTCAGGTTAAAGTACGCCTGTTTGCAGATCAGCACATAGAGTCGGCAATAGTAACGGTCACCGGAGGAGAATATGAGTTGAATTCCTGCCAGGAAGAACCAATTCTTATAAGGGAAAATGAACAGGTTGCATTTGCTGTTTACAATGGCCGGGTTGCTGTAAAAGTGCGCAACAGAAAAGGTTTTGCATGCGATTCTGTGCAGCTGACAGGTGTTACCGGGAAAGATTTCCTGTCGTTGAGAATAATGAACGGAGGATCAGAAACCAGATACTATTCCGGAAACCTGAAGTGTCTTTTTGATCTTGGCCTTATTGTATTCATTAATTCGATCGATACGGAATCGTATATTGCCGGAGTGGTAAGAGCTGAAAGCGGCCCGGGAAGAAATATTGAATACTGTAAAGCCCAGGCAGTTCTGGCAAGAAGTTACCTGTACCGGAATATAACAAGGCACTTGATTGATAATTACAATATGTGCGACAACACACATTGCCAGGTTTTTTTCGGGATAACATCAGATCCGGTAATCCTGAAGGCTGCCCTGGAAACAAAGAACCTTGTAGCAGTTTATAGACGGGATAGCTCCGTAATAGTACCTGCCTTTCATTCCAATTGCGGCGGGCGTACTTCAAACTCAAGGGATGTGTGGCTGGCTGAGCTCCCGTATCTTAAGTCAAAAACGGATCCCTGGTGTACCAGATCGAGGAATGCAAAATGGAGAAAAACCATTTCTGCAAGGGAATGGGTATCGTATCTGCAGCGTGCAGGGTGCAAGTCTGATTTTGCTGACATTTCTGTCGTAAATTTCGCACAGGTGACCCGGCAGAATAATTACAGGGTAGGATCTTTTACCATTCCATTCAATCAAATACGTAAGGATTTTAATCTTAAATCGTCGTTCTTTTCAGTTGTTGCCGACGGCGATTCGGTTATTCTCAGCGGGAGAGGCTACGGACATGGTGTGGGCCTGTGCCAGGAGGGAGCCATGGCAATGGCAGCGGGTGGATTAAGTTATGAGAAGATAATTGAATTCTATTTTAACGATGTTATAATATCAGATATTAACAGGGTGCCTCTTCCTGTAAATAATGTTATTGCGGAAGTTCAGTAATTCTTTAATATTTTTGCCAATCAAGCATAAAGATGTATTCAATATTCAGGAAGGAAATATCAGGGTTTTTCAGTGGCATAACAGGCTATATGGTTATTATAGTCTTTCTTTTGGTTAACAGTCTGTTCATGTGGGTTTTCCCGGGCGAGCTGAATGTTTTCGACAATGGTTATGCAGGGCTTGATACTCTGTTTTTTCTTTCTCCCTGGGTGTTTTTATTCCTGGTTCCGGCTGTAACAATGAAGATGATAGCGGAAGAAAAACGCCTTGGAACACTGGAATTGCTTTATTCACGCCCTGTTACCGAAAGAGACATTGTTTACGGAAAGTATCTTGCCTCAGTATGTCTTGTTTTAATGGCTCTGATTCCCTGTCTGATATTTTATTTTTCAATTCATATACTTGGAGAAACACCCGGAAACCTTGACAAGGGTGGAACCTGGGGAGCTTTTATCGGATTGTTCTTTCTTGCCGCTGTATATGCAGCTGCCGGTTTGTTTGCATCGTCGCTCACAGATAATCAGGTTGTTGCATTTATCATTGCCGTGCTTCTGTCATTCTTTATATACGCCGGATTCGACTTAATAGCTTATCTCCCGGGATTGAAAAAAGTTGATGAATTACTGATTAACCTGGGTCTGAATGAACATTACAAGGCTATCAGCAGAGGAGTTATCGACCTCAGGGATGTAATATACTTTGTTGCTGTATCAGCAGTTATCAACGAAGCAACACGCCTGGTTCTGTTATCGCGCAAATGGAGGAAAAACCGCTGACATATGGAAAGTAGCAGGAAAAATATAAAGTTGAGGAGCTGGATACAGTTTTTATATATCTCGGGTTTAATAATTGCTTTCGCAGTGGTGATTTCATTTCTTAAGGTGAGAATTGACCTTACTGAAGACAAAAGATATACACTTTCCGATTCCACCATTGAGATACTTCGTGAAATTGACAATGAGCTTTACATTCAGGTATTCCTCGACGGGGAAATGCCTATTCCCTTTAAGCGTCTCAGAAGCTCTGTTGAGGATATGCTGGAGGAATTCCGCAATGCTTCAGGTAAAAAGCTCGATTATGATTTTATAAATCCGTCAGGGGGAAGCAGCAGGGAAGAGAGAGAGGCACTTTACAAGTCCCTTATAAGCAAAGGACTTAATCCGGTAAATATTCAGGCCGGTGATGAAGAAGGCGGCTCAAGCCAAAGGATAATATTCCCGGGCATGATAGTTAATTACAACGGCGCGGAAGTTCCGGTGAACTTTTTGAAAAACAATCCACTTATATCGGCCGAAGAAAATCTTCTTCACTCAATTGAAGGATTGGAATATGAAATGATCCAGACAGTGGCAGTAATTACTTCGGATACAATTAGAAAAGTGGCTTTTCTGGAAGGTCATGGTGAATATTCCGAGGTTGAGGTTGCTGATATAACCCTGAACCTGGCAAAATACTTTACCATCGACAGGGGTGTTATCGGGGGAATGCCCGGAATCCTTGACCAGTATTCGGCTCTGATTATAGCCGGGCCATCCAGGGAATTTGATGAGAAGGATAAATTCGTCATAGATCAGTATATTATGAACGGGGGCAAGGTTATCTGGCTCCTGGAAGAAGTTAATGTCAATAACGACAGCCTCGTTTATGGTGAAACAGCTGCTCTTTACCGGCCCCTGAATATCGAAGACCAGCTTTTTCGGTATGGGGCACGTATTAATCCTGTGATAATAAAGGATCTTGATTGTATGATAATACGGCTTGCGGTAATGACAGAAGGAACCCGCCAGCAGTTTGTTCCGGTTCCATGGGTATATTTTCCTCTTCTGAGCCCGTCACCTGATCATCCTATAACCAGGAATATTAATAAGGTTAAGGGTGAATATGTCAATTTTATTGATACGGTCGGACTGGATGCAGCCATTAAGAAAACGGTACTTCTTACAACATCGCGCTATACCCGGAGTGTTTCCCCTCCTTATATTATAAGTCTGAGAGAAGCTGAGGAAACTCATGATGAGAGAGAGTACAACAGGTCGAACCTTCCGGTTGCGGTACTGCTTGAAGGCACATTCCAGTCGGCATTCCGTAACAGGCTGCCTGACCAGCTATATGGAAGGACTTCTTCTCCTGTTCGTACTGAAAGTAAAGAGACGAAAATGATCGTAATTGCTGACGGCGATATAACAAGAAATGAAGTAAGGCGGACAGGTAATATTGAAGCGCCATATCCGCTGGGACAGGACAAATACACCGGAGAGATGTTTGGTAACAGGGATTTCATAGTAAACTGCCTGAACTATCTGATTGACGATAACGGAATAATGGAATTACGGTCGCGTGAACTGAAATCAAGACTCATTGACAAGCCGAGAATCAAAAGGGAAAAACTCAAGTGGCAGGCTGTAAATGTAGTATTACCGGTATTATTTGTAATTCTGTCAGGAATTGCATACAGTTATTTCAGGAAAAGAAAATATACCAGATGCTGATGACCAGGGCAAAGACTGCAATAATTACTGTCACGACAATAGTGCTGTTGGTTTTAATAGTTATCCTTTCAAGGGAAAGGTCTCCTTTCGGTAAAAGTAACAGCAGCTTTTCATCAGTGCCGGAAAAGTCAATTACAAGAATAGAAATGTCTGATGACCATAGCAGAATTGTACTGGAGAAGAGGGATAATGTCTGGATACTTAACGGTAACATGGAAACAAGAAAGAACAGTGTTTTGTTTCTTCTGAAGATACTCTCTGACATAAGCATCAAATCACCGGTGTCTGAAGAATTGTTCAACAGGGAGATTAATGAGTTGGGGGTACGGCCTGTAAGGGTAAAAGTATACGAGGGAAGAAAAATCCTGAAGTCATTCCTGGTATATAAAACATCTGCAAATAGTTATGGGAATGTGATGAAGTTAAGGGAAGGCTCAAAACCATTTATTTGCTATGTTCCAGGATTTGACAGTGATATTGGATCTGCATTTACCCTTAAAGAAGCGTTCTGGCAGCCATTCACTCTTTTCAGGCATCTTCCGTCAGAGATTTCTTCAGTAACAGTGACGCACATCAACGATCCGGGATCATCATTCATGATCAGGAATGATGAAGGTTCATTATCATTATATGATCCGGTTAATAAGCTTGCAGGTTGGGATACATCAAGGATAATGAGATATTTAACATATTTCGCCAATGTTTCATTTGAATCATGGGCCTTGGAATTATCAGACCGGGAAAAAACAAGCATAGCCGATTCTGTTCCGGCATATCGCATTAGCCTAGTATTTGTACAGGAGAGTAGTATTGTTCTGACTCTCTGGATCCGGAAGACGGTTGAGAACGGGGTCGAAAAAACCGATAGTGACCGTCTTTGGGGAAGAACTGAAGGCAGTAATGATTTTGTTGTCGTAAGATATATGGATATCGATCCACTTCTTAAAAACCGGTCATATTTCTATCCGGTGTAATTAATTTAATTTGAGGTTAAAAGTTTTTTTTGTAATATTGATAATTCTGTAATGAAAACTTGCAAAGACTTAACAGGTTGATTTATAATTATTTAATAATCACTTTTACCGGTAATTAAACTCAAATAGTATCTAATATGAAATTTGTTGTATCCAGCACAGAACTTCTTGGTCATCTTCAGGCAATAAGCAGGGTAATAAGCTCAAAGAACACTCTGCCTATCCTTGATAATTTTCTTTTTAAGCTCACCGGCAATGATCTTGAAATAACTGCATCAGACCTTGAATCAACACTGATAACAAGGATGAAGCTTGAGAATGCTGAAGGAGACGGAATAATTGCTATTCCGGCAAGGATACTCCTCGATACTCTTAAGGAGTTCCCGGTTCAACCTCTTGCCTTCAATATCAGCCTCGATACACTGGCAGTTTCAATAACATCTGAAAACGGAAAATTCAATGTTGTTGGCCAGAATGGAATAGATTTTCCGGTATTGCCTTCGGTGAAAAATGAAAAGAAGTTCGATTTTTCAATAAATGCTGATGTCCTTCTGGCCGGTATCAACCGGACACTTTTTGCCACCGCTGATGATGAATTGCGTCCGGTTATGGGAGGTATTTTCATTGAAGCATCCACAGACAATATTACTTTTGTTGCATCGGACGCACATAAGCTTGTCAGGTATCAGAGAGCTGATGCTCATGCAGAAGCCGATGCGTCATTCATACTTCCGAAGAAACCTGCTTCACTGCTTAAGAATATACTGCCAAAGGAGGAAGGCCCTGTAACTGTTGAGTTTGATGACAAGAATGCTTTTTTTAACCTTAATAATTACAAGGTTGTTTGCAGGCTTGTGGAAGGAAATTATCCAAACTATAATTCGGTAATACCGAGAAACAATCCCAGAAAGATAAGCGTTGACAGGGTTGAATTTTATAATTGCCTTAAAAGGGTTTCAGTGTTCTCCAACCAGGCAAGCAATCTTGTGAAACTCCAGTTGAAATCCAATCAGATAGTAGTTTCTGCACAGGATATTGACTTCTCAGTTTCAGCACATGAAAAAATAAAATGCCTGTACGAGGGGGATGAAATGGAAATAGGATTCAAATCTGTATTCCTTCTTGAAATACTTGCCAACATATCTTCCCAGGATGTTTCGATTGAACTTGCTGATCCCACCAGGGCAGGTCTCTTTCTTCCCGGTGAAACCGACACTGAGTCGGAAGATCTTCTGATGCTATTAATGCCAATGATGATAAACGCCTGACAATTGGAACTGAATATTCGCCGCCCCATTGCTTTTTTCGATATCGAAACAACAGGAATCAATATTGCTGCCGATCGTATAGTTGAGCTATCCGTTCTTAAAATAAGTCCCGATGGCAGTAAGGAATGGTTGAGTACAAGGATTAATCCTGAAATACCTATCCCTGCATCTGCAACAGCCATCCACGGCATTACCGACAGCGACGTGGCTGACGCTCCCGCGTTCAGGGAGGTGGCAAAAAAACTTACCGGATTTCTCGAAGGGTGTGATCTGGCAGGATATAACGCAATAAAATTTGATATTCCTCTTCTGGCCGAGGAGTTCCTCAGGGCAAATATTGATTTCAGTTTCCGGAAGAGAAGATATGTTGACGTTCAGGTGATATTTCACAAAAAGGAACAGAGAACCCTTTCAGCTGCTTACCAGTTCTATTGCAACAAGGTTCTTGATGGTGCTCACAGTTCCAAAGCCGATACCCAGGCTACATATGAGGTGCTTAAAGCTCAGCTCGATATGTATCCCGATCTTGAGAATGATATTAATTACCTTGCCGATTTCAGTACTGTCGCCAATACCGCCGATTTTGCCGGAAGAATAAT
Source organism: Bacteroidales bacterium (assembly GCA_040769065.1). GTDB lineage: Bacteria > Bacteroidota > Bacteroidia > Bacteroidales > VadinHA17 > LD21. Next base: position 1,161,917 of record JAXGLU010000001.1, on the reverse strand, counting down.
TTTTGATGATGATGGCAATGAAGTGTTTAATTTCGGAAAGCATAAAGGGAAAAAAGTTGAAACTGTATTAAAGGAAGAACCTTCATATTATTCATGGATGATGAATGGGGATTTTCCGCTTTATACAAAGAAGATTCTCACTGAGATCAAGCTCAGATCATTCGGCAAACCCCAGTAATACAAATGAAGATTATCTGTATCGGACTCAATTACCGCAGGCATGTCATGGAAATGGGGCATCCTTTTCCTGCAGAGCCTGTTGTATTCATGAAACCCGATTCATCGCTCCTGAAAAAGAATAAACCATTCTTTTTGCCTGATTTTTCTGACGAGATACATTACGAAACAGAGGTTGTAATTAAGATCAGCAAGTTGGGAAAAAGCATTGAACCTCGTTTTGCTTACAGGTATTACGATGAAGTAACGGTTGGAATAGACATTACAGCAAGGGATCTGCAGAGAAAGTTGTCGCTGCAGAGACTGCCGTGGGAGTTGTCAAAAGGTTTTGACGGAGCAGCCCCTCTGGGTGAGTTTGTTCCGGTTTCGGCATTCAGCGATATAGCTAATCTTGATTTCAGGCTTGAAATTAACGGTAAGATTGTCCAGAAAGGCAATACTTCTGATATGATTTTCAGCATCGATGAACTGATTTCGTATATTTCGGGTTTCTGTACTCTGAAAACGGGCGATCTGATATTTACAGGAACACCACAGGGTGTAGGACGACTCAATAGAAATGACCATCTTAAAGCATGGCTTGCCGACAAACCATTGCTTGATTTCATGATTAAATAATCCTAATTGAACCAGTACGACAGTTTTACTACAAGCCCCCGGTTCTTTATCCTGTAATCTTCGGGGAATGAGTTTTCAGTATATACAATATATAGGTCTGATACAGGTGCAAAGCGCCACTGAAAGCGAAGATTCAAATTCAGGTTGTCAATCTGATTATTGTATTGCAGAAAGCTTGTAAAGAAAAGCTTGTCGGTAAAGGTAAAGTCGAACCTGGGGCCTATAAGAAGAAGCTTTGCGTCATTATAGGGAGCTGGAAGTGAAATTTCATTGTAACTGGTTGTCATAGCCAGGCTTCCATATGGCTGCACACGATAGAATAACTTGCTGTTCAGGGAAAGTCTTTTGCCGTTGTAATATCCTCCATACCTGGCCGTGAGTTCAAAATTGAAAGGCTTTCTTACGTCTGATGTAAAGGTTGTTGCCACTTCATGGTTCTGGAATTTTTCTCCGCTTTCCAATCTAAGTCCACCGGTATTTGTTGGATCAAATGGGAGATCAAGCTTTATGAATGATTCCTCATATTCAAATGAAAGCAAATTCCTGTTATGCCATTCGATATTGTACGATAATTCTGTTTCCCTGTCGGTAAGCTCAAAAGATGAATGTGGCGAGAAGAACATATCGACATCTATTGCGGGGCCATGGTTTGCGATGGAGCTTGAGTGAGGAAAAAATTTGTACTGAAATTCTGAATTTATCTGGTAGTAACCTTTCCTTCTTATATACCCTGTTTCTGCATTATAGTCTTCTCCTACCACTGACTGACTAACCGAAGCCTTGATGAATTGTGAGAAATACTGGATATTGGCAGCCATTGCCGCATCCCTGATGCCTGAGCCGCTATGGATATCCTGGTGATAAAAAAACTTTCCCGTCCACAGATTATCAGGACTTGAAAGATTGTATTCCAGACCGCCAATCCTGTTGAATTTTCTGTCATTTGTAACAGGCAGGTCGTCAGTGGCCATAATCTGCTTGTTTACAAGAAATGCGGTAATACTTGACCTGCTGAACACCTGTTTCTGAATGGCAGAGACCATGTAATTGGCAGCATTTACACTGTCCTTGCTTCCGGTTTGAATATCCATTACGCCTATTCTCCATTTGTTGCCCATTTTGCCGCTTAGTCGTGCACCTGCTCTAACCGGACTGTCGAGGCCGATACGCCTTGAAAAGAAAGGCCTTACAGTTTCAGTGCCAAGGCTTGCAAATAGATCGCTGTTCTCAAGGTAGAACTGGCGTTTTTCCGGAAAGAAAAGCTCAAAACGGTCAAGATTGGTCACCTGCTCATCAACCTCCACCTGTGAATAATCGGGATTGACAGTCAGATCGAGGTTAAGGGATGTTGATAAAATTGCTTTGGCATCAAAGCCTGCAGCAGGTTCAAAGCTTATTTCTTCACCTTCAAGTTTATCTTGTGTTGCTTTTCCTGATATATAGGGGATGAGTGAGAACCTTAGCCCGGATGAAGGAAGAGGCTTGTCCCACACAAGTGTTCCTGTATATGCAAGGGTTGCCGTCGCAAACTGCCGGGGCATAGGGGCCCAGCTCGATTTTTCGTTGGTTTTTAGATCCTGGCGGCTGAAATTAATGCCCCATTCTCTTTCTCCTCCTTTATACCTCATACTTCGAAAAGGTATGGCAAACTCGGCGGTCCAGCGGTCATCATAGCTTTTTACCTGAGATCTCCACTTTATGTCCCAGTTAAGGTTTACAGTCCCTCCGTCAGCCTGAATTCCGTCCCATTGCGCGCCTGCAGGAGAGATGCCAAAAGCAAAACCATTGGTCTGATCATTGAAGGTGTCAATGAATACAATGAAATTGTCGTTTTTCCCAAAACTGAAGTCGCGTCGCAGCGATTCCACGGGTCTCTTTCCCGGTGTGGGATCAAAGCAGGTAATGCCAAAGAAAAGAGTTGTTTCGTTATATGTCATCATCACTTCAGTCTGAGCAATGGCAAATCCGGTATCAATAGGGAGAACTCTCTGCATATGACCAGCTTTTTCAGCGGTTTTCCATACGTCTTCATCAAGTATTCCGTCAATATTGATCTCCTCGCTTGTCTCTCTTATGTTGATCCGGTATTTATCCCTGTTGATTCCCTTTGTCTGGGCTCCGAGAGGTGAACTGACAGCAAGAATCAGAAGTGATAATGAAAGTATGGCAAATCTGAACATATTTTTAAAATAAGTTAGCAAAGATATGAAATTGGTTTATAACATTTATTCTCCTATTTTTATAATCCGGTATATTTAAATACTCTTAACATTTCGGGGGTATGGATGCTAATTTTCAGCGGAAGGGAATGATTTTGCAGGATTAATACGTGGTAAATAATTGAAAAAACATAAACTTAGCAGAAATGAACATAATAATTAACAAAGACTCACTGGCAACCGGCAGGGCTGCTGCAGAACATGTAGCCAGGAAGCTTAATGAAGCTGTTTCCGATAAAGGAGAAGCACGCCTGGTGGTATCAACCGGCAGTTCACAATTTGAGCTTTTTGAGGCTCTTATAAAAAAGGAAATTGACTGGAGAAAGATTGAGATTTTTCACCTTGATGAGTATATAGGACTTCCGGTCACGCATAAAGCAAGCTTCAGAAAATATCTGTATGAACGTTTTATTAACCATATAACGCCAGGGAAGTTTTATCCTGTGGATGTTGAAGGAGATATAGATGCCAGAATACAGGATCTGGGAAAGTCGCTGACAGCAAAGCCGGTTGATGTAGGCCTTATAGGTATAGGTGTAAATGGTCATGTTGCATTCAATGATCCTCCGGCTGATTTTGATATATCGGATCCTTATATTGTGGTTAATCTAGATAACCAGTGCAAGTTGCAACAGGTAAATGAAGGGTGGTTCGGTACGATTGACGATGTGCCGGCGCAAGCCGTTTCGATGAGCGTCAGGCAGATCATGAAATGCAAAACAATTATTTCGGTTGTACCGCACAAAGTAAAAGCTGATGCAATATCAAAGACCTTCAGGAACAGGTTGACCAATACTGTTCCGGCAACAATCCTGAAACAGCATCCCGATTATCATCTGTATCTCGATTATGAATCTGCATCGGAAGTGATCACTTTTTAATTTTGCCGGTATGAATGATAAGGAAAGAAGCAAGGAAGAGCTATTCACAGTTGAAGCTCTTCATTTTCAGACCGGCACAGCAGTAAGGCTGGTAATAGACAATGGATACATCAGGGATGTTGAAGATATAGATGGTGCTTCGTCCCTGAAGCCGGATCTTTTTGTAGCTCCCGGCCTGATTGATAACCAGATTAATGGATATTCAGGGGTTGATTTCTCATCAGATGATGTTACACCCGAGAAGGTAAAGCTGGCGGCAGAACGGATATGGAGTGATGGCGTAACAACATTTATTCCGACCGTAATAACAAACAGTCATGAAAATCTGCTGCTCAATTTCAGGAATCTTTACAATGCCATAACCAAAGAAGACCTTATGGGGTCTGTTCCCGGATTTCATCTTGAGGGGCCATATATTTCACCTGAGGAAGGTTTTTTCGGAACTCATCCTGAGAAATATGTCAGGAAACCTGACTGGAATGAATTTATTGAATACCAGGAGGCTGCAGGAGGCAAAATAATTCAGGTTACGGTCAGCCCCGAGGTTGAAGGTGCGGATGTTTTCATTGAGAAATGTAAAGATAAAGGGATTATTGTTGCAATCGGTCACACCAATGCCAATGCCGGTCAGGTAAGAATGGCAGCGGAAAAGGGCGCAAGATTGTCAACACATCTCGGAAATGGCTGTGCCAACATGATTCACAGGCATCATAACCATTTATGGCCGCAGCTTGCGGAAGATCGCCTTATTCCGACTATAATAGCCGACGGACATCATCTTCCGGAAGAAGTCATAAAAGTGTTTGTGAAGGTTAAAGGACCTGACAAAATCATACTTACCTCAGATGTGAATCATCTTATCGGAATGCCTCCGGGAAAGTATAATTACCTTGGAACGGAAGTTGTTTATTCTGAGGATGGCCTGGTTAGGAATCCCGGACAGAATTGCCTTGCAGGAGCTTCCATGCCTCTGGTAAGGGGAGTTGAAACAGTGATGAATTACACAGGATGCCCGCTGGGAGAAGCTATCAATATGGCCTCGAAAAATGTCGCGGATGTTTATGGCTTTAATGACAGGGGGCTGATAACTCCGGGCAAAAGAGCGGACCTGATACTTTTTTCACTGGCAAATAACAAACTGAGTATTCTTAAGACCTGGATTAAAGGAAAACTTGTATACTCCGCAACCTGATAATTGGAAAAAATTAACCATATTTATCCTCTGATTCAGATCCCTGATTTGAAAATTGCTTTTTATTGTTTCATACCTCCTGATAATTAGTAGACATGAGTGCACTTGATTATTTTGTCCTTTTCGGATATTTTGTGTTTATCACTTCATTTGGAATTTGGATCTCGCGGAAAATAAAAACCAGTGACAGTTATTTCAGGGGAGGCAGGAAATTTAAGTGGTACATAATGATCGGTCAGGCTTTTGGAGTTGGAACTCATGCCGAAATGCCTGTTGCTCAAACCGGTGCTACATTCAATAACGGATTTGCGACTATCTGGTATCAGTGGAAGAACATGCTGATCACTCCTTTTTATTGGCTTATAGCTCCATTTTACAGGCGAAGTGAAAGAACCACGGTCGGGGAGATAGTGGAAGACAGGTATGGAAGCACAATGGGGCTTGTATATTCTGTCTTTGCCATCTCATTCTTTGTTTTCAATATGGGAGTTATGCTTCAGGGAGCAGCCAAGGTCATCTCTGTAGCTTCCGGCAACCTGATTTCTCCAAATATGGTTGTCATCGTAATGACTATAGCTTTTATCCTTTACAGTTTTGTCGGTGGATTGATAGCCTCGGCCTATACTGACTTTATCCAGTCCTTTCTTATTATTGCGCTGTCAATTATGCTTATACCGCTGGGTTTAAGGGAAATTGGAGGGTATGGGTATATGAGGTCAGTCCTTCCGGATCATTTCTTTGATCTGTTTAACAGTGCAAGCGGGATAGATACATTCACCATACTAATGCTCGCTGTGAACGGAATAGTGGGAATAACGGCACAGCCGCACATGATATCCATGTGTGCCACAGGTAATACTGAAAGGGCTGGAAGAATAGGCCAGACTTTCGGATCAATGGTTAAAAGACTTGTGACAATAGGGTGGGCACTGACAGGCCTGGTGGTTGCTGCCCTTGTAGTAAAGAACGGCGTTACCCTTGCCGACCCGGAAATGGCTTTCGGATATGCATGCAATGTCCTTCTCATTCCGGGTCTGGTTGGATTGATGCTTGCAGCCATTGTGGCTGCAAACATGTCGGCTTGTTCGAATTTCATGGTAAATATCGGAGCCCTCTTCACACAGAATTTCTACAAGAAATATTTGAAGCCTGAAGCTGAAGATCGTAATTTGTTGTGGATAGGACGCTATTCGGGACTGGCACTTTCATTCCTTGCCGTACTGTTTGCACTGAGCATTAAAAATGTTCTTCATGCATTTCTTTTTACTGAGACACTGGCTGCATTTATGGGAATAATGTTTCTCGGTGGACTGGTATGGAAAAGAGCTAACAGATATGGTGCAGGAGCAGCAGTGATAGCATCATTGACTACATATTACATAGTAAACTTTGTTTCAACCGGTGAAATACATCTTGTTTACAGATGGGAAGCAGGTCCATTTGGCCTGGCAATGCTGGCCGGAGCTCTTGCATTCTGGCTGGTCAGTATTTTTACCAGGCCCGAAAACAGCCTGAAAATAGAGGAATTCTTTGATAATATGAGGAGGAAATCCGATGCCAGGGAATTAGGACCTGATGGCAAAAAACCCTATGCATATCTGACGGGAGAGGAGTTGATACTGCTCGATCTGCCGGGTTGGAGAAAGAAAAGCAGACGGGTCAACTTCTTCAAACGGTATCGGGAAGATATTATGGGATTCTTTCTTGCCTGGGTTGTTGTGGGATTGTTAATTCTTTTTGCCTGGGCTATTCTTCAAATTTGAGAAAATGATTATTTTTATGAGATGAAACCCACAAGTGTCAAATGCACAAACAAGTATGTATATATATAATTTTCAACCATGCGGGTTCCATCAGACATTTAAAATCATAATGATACACTGATGACAAATAAAGAATCAGGAACCATTAATCATTTATCAGGAAATATCAAAAGGAGACGCTTTCTCAAAGGTACTGCTGCATCAACTGCAAGCCTGATGCTCGGTGGTACATTCATGGAGATGGCTGAGGAAAGACCCTCTTCATCGTCTTTTGACATTATGAGGGAGGTAAGAAAGTACAGGAAGATTAACGCTCATGAACATGTACATGCTGTTAATGACCCTTCACCACTGATCGATATGGCTGACAGACTTGGGATGGACAAGCTTGTAGTATCGCTGCCGATATCGGCAGGTGTGGCAACGCCTGATGAAGTCATAAAATGCAATGACGTTGTGGCAAAAGCCATGAAGAAGTATCCTGACAGAATCATGGGGTTGATGTTTCTGAATCCGCAGTATGGTAAAGAATCACTTGAGGAAATAAAAAGGTGTATTGACCTGGGCATGGTTGGACTGAAGGTCTACAACCAGGTTAAAATCAATGATCCTCTTTTTTATCCTATCATTGAGAAATTCATTGACCTTAAAATGGTAATACTCATGCATGCGCATTGTGCCATTGGCGCTGCAGGTATGCGTACGAAATATGGCAATGATCAACCCAATGCGTCAAATCCCGACGACTTCGTAGAAGCAGCTGAAAGATACCCTGAGGCAATATTTCAGTATGCACATACAGGAGGCGGAGGTGATTGGGAATATGCATGCAAGGCAATGAAGAAGTATCCGAACATATATGTTGATACATCAGGAAGCAATAATGCGGGTGGAATGATAGATTACGTCCTGAAATACCTGGGGGAGGACAGATTGCTTTTCGGAACAGACGGATCATACTACCAGGGTGTGGGTAATATTCTCGACTCTGATCTAAATGAAAGACAGCTGAAGAAAATATTCTTTGAGAACTTTAACAATATCCTAAGACGATCGGGTAAAAATGTTAATTGATATTAATGCCAGTGTTGGCCACTGGCCATTCAGAAAGACCTATTTTAGATCCTGCAAGGATCTTCTTGCCCGGATGAATAAATATGGAGTTGATGTATCCGTTATCAGCAACATTAACGGCATCTTTTATAAAGACACACAAGCAGCTAATGAAGAACTGTACCAGGAAATAAGATCTGACAGAAGTTTCCTGAAGCGCTTCATCCCTTTTGCGATAATAAATCCAATATATGCAGGATGGAAAGATGATATAGAGATCTGCCGTAATGAATTTGCTTTTAAGGGAATACGGCTTTATCCACAGTATCATGATTATGAAATAACTGATCCGGCCTGCATTGAATTGGTAAGACATGCACGCGATCTTGGACTTATCGTAGCATTTACAATAAGAATGGTTGACAGCAGGCCCAGGTCATGGATGGACCTGAGTGAGGAATGGAGGCTGGCGAATGTGCTGCCTGTTATCAGGGAGGTGCCTGATGCAAAATATTTCGTCCTTAATGTATCGAATGGTATGATGGTTAAGGATGAAGACAGGTCGATTATTAAAGAATCACAAATCCTGTTTGATACTTCAGGCAAAAATATTTCCAATCTTGGCGAACTTATTAATATATTCGGAAAAAATAAATTTGCTTTTGGCTCCCACTCGCCTATTCTGGATTATCTGACAGGTTTACTCCGGATTGAAGCTCTGAGGGAAGAAGAAGCTGATGAAACCGTCAAGGAAATGCTCCGTTCGGGAAATGCAAGATCATTTCTGGGTTTATAATATTTAATAATGATTAACAAGACAATTTCATGAAAGATGTAAAAGCATTTACTAAGTGGCAGCTTACAGCTTTGATATTATTGAGGTTTTTGATAGGATGGCACCTTTTGTATGAAGGATGTTCAAAACTTCTGATCCCTAACTGGACATCATTCGGCTTTCTCCAGGAATCTAAATGGATACTCGCAGGATTTGCCAGGTTTGTTATGGAACACGAGAATGTTCTTAAAACTGTTGATTTTTTAAACACATGGGGACTTATTGCCATCGGACTGGGTTTGATATTCGGGTTATTTACAAAGATTGCATCATATACGGGAGCAGCACTGCTTCTTCTTTACTATGCAAACAATCCCCCTTTCATCGGACTTGAATACTCAGTGCCAACAGAAGGCAACTACCTGGTAGTCAGTAAAACGCTTATTGAATCAGCTGCCTTGATTGTTTTAGCATTGTTCCCGACAAGCCATGTTTTCGGGCTGGATATGTTCGTTGAGAGATATAAAAGTCAAAAAAATAATAGAAAGGAAAAAGGAGATGGCATCTGAGAAAATTGAAAATCAGAATCCTGATCAGACAAATAGTTCTGAGGAGAAGAACACGTTGAAGCGCAGAAAAGTGTTGAAAGCTCTGGCTGGAATTCCGGTTCTGGGAATATTTGCATATGAGCTTGCAGAAAAGAAAAAGTACGATGCTGAAAAGAAGAATAAGATACTTGGAGAACTTGGACTGAAAGACTTCGATGCTCCCATGATAATGGGAACCGGGGGTCCAAAAGGTGATCTGTTGCGAATAGGTATTGTTGGATACGGTGCAAGAGCCTCAACTCATGCAAATGCCCTGGGCTATATACACCCTGACGATGCTGAGAAAAGAAAAGCAAGCGGAACTCTGGAGGATTTTCTTCTTCAGGAAGACCTTAATGTTGCGATTGCAGGTATCTGCGATGTATTTGATCTTCATGCTGAGAATGGCATGGTTACAGCACAGAACACACTCAGATCAGGAGGTGCAAAAATGCCCGGGATACCGGTCAGGAGATACCGTACTTACCAGGAAATGATAGATGATAAGGATATTGATGCTGTGATGATTGCAACTCCTGACCATCATCATGCCCCAATGACCGCTGCTGCAGCCAGGGCAGGCAAGCATGTTTACTGCGAAAAAAGCCTTGCCCTTGACGAAGCCGGCCTTAACGATGCATACAATGCAGTGAAATCAAGTGGAGTAGTCTTTCAGCTTGGACACCAGATCACTCAAAGTACCATTTTTAAACAGGCAAAGGAAATTATCAGGAAAGACATACTTGGTAAAATAACCCTTGTTGAGACTACAACTAATAGAAATTCAGCTGACGGTGCATGGATAAGGCATCTTGATGCAAACGGCAATCCCAAACCTGGCGATGAGAAAACCATTGACTGGCTCCAATGGCTTGGAGCAACCCCATATGTTCCATTCTCCATCAACCGTTTTTATAACTGGCAGAAGTTCTTTGCATATGAAACGGGACTGATAGGACAGTTATTTACCCATGAATTTGATGCCGTAAACCAGCTACTGAAAATCGGAATACCTAAATATGTAACCTCTTCAGGAGGAATATATTATTGGAAAGATGACAGGGAGATGCCCGATACTCTTCATTGTGTGTTCGAATATCCGAACCATGACCTTGCGCTCCTTTACAGTGCAACATTGGCCAGTGGACGAAGCAGAGGCCGGGTATTCATGGGAAGAGACGCATCAATGGAGCTTGGCGCATCGATCGATATTACGGCAGATCCCGAATCGGAGAGATATAAAAAGCATATTGAAGCCGGACTTATTGATCCATCAGGTCCAATGATATCATTTAATCCGACATCGGGAAAAATAGATGCTGTTACTTCAGCAACCGAGAAATACTACGCAGCAAGAGGGCTTACAACAACAACTATAAATGGCAGGAATGTCGACGTAACCTATCTTCACATCAAGGAATGGATTGACTGTATCCGGAGTGGTGAAACTCCCAGTGCCAACATGGACATGGCCTATGATGAAAGTGTTGCATGTATAATGGCACACCTGTCATATCTTGAAAACAGGCGGATGGAGTGGGATCCTGTGGCTAAAAAGATCATTTAAAAATATGATCTTCCTGTTTTCGTCACCCTATCTTGGGGGTATAATATACAGATATTCATAGAGTTAACTCTTTGATTTTAATGTTTTAGGGTGTCCCGCTGTCTTGTGGGTATGTTTGTTAGTATTGACTATTGGAGTGACAGCGCCAAAAACTTTTAATCAATAAGGTTGCTGATACATTGTTCGGGCGATGCTTAAATAACTTCACGTAAGCGAATATCATCAATCAATTTCTAATTGCAGATAATCTGGTTCGTCCTTCGTGGTTTTAGCGTAAAGACAGCGACCAAAGGGAGCAAGACTTAATAGACCTGTCACTGTGCCCTGTGCCCTGTGTTTTTCTTCTTCACTCTCACTCTCACTCTGCTTTCGGCTCTGCGCCATTAAAGTCTTTTAAAATAAATATACTATTTACACTATTATGATATAATTAGTGTATATTTATAAGCGTTATTCTATTAAAAAACAATCAGTGTTTCGATGACGGTTAGGAAGGATAAATACGCGGCAAAGGCCATGAATGTATTCAGGCAGTATGGCCTTAATATTTCGATAGATGAGATAGCTGAAAAATCAGCTGTCACGAAAAAGACCCTCTATAATCATTTTGAATCAAAGGAAGGGCTGCTGAAATACTGCCTCCGGAATTTTCTCCATGACCTTGAAAAGAAGATAGCCATAATGTATTCTGAAGACGTCGATGCAATTGAAGGATTCACATCCGGCATTTACGGAATGGGTGAGGTCTTTCATACACTGAGCCCGGTCTTTTTTGATGATCTGAGAAAGATGTTCCCGGAACTCTCGGGTTCACAGCACAAAGCCGGATTCGGATCTTTTCTCGAAGGGATGAAGAGAAACCTTGAAAAGGGGAAAACTGAAAAGCTTTACAGACAGGATATAAATGTTGAATTGATCAGCCGGTTTTTCATAAGCTCTTTAGTCAGTTTTTTTATCAGCAGTGTCCTGACACGCAGTGAATACTCGGCGAGAGACTATTTCAGATCCATAATAGACTACCACCTTCATGCAGTTCTTACTCCAAAGGGACGAAGACTGCTTGAAAAGGAAAATGAAACACAAAATATTCTGAAAAATAATGAATAGAGCCAGAACTATTTTATTTACAGGACTAATCTGTATGTGTGCCAATATCGGTGCACAGCAGGTTTACGATCTCCAGGGCTGCCTGAAATTTGCACTGGAGAACAACCATAATATCAGGAAGGCACAATTCGACAAAGAGAAATCGGCTCAGGCCAGGCAGGAGATCCTTGGTGCATTGTTGCCACAGGTATCAGGCACCGGCAACCTGAATTACAACATACAGAAATCGAGGTTCATAATGCCGAATTTCATGAATGAATTCCTTCCTCCGGGCATGCAGGATCCCAATGCGGCCAAATATATGACCATTGAAATGGGAACCAACTATACAGCGGGAATAGGAGCTGCCCTGAACCAGCAGATTGTTAACCTCTCACTGTTCAATGCAGTGGATATCGCCAGAACGGCCGAAGAGCTGACCTCATTGGCGGCCGAAGCCAGAGAGGAAGATGTTATCAGTCAGACAGCCAACTTGTTTTATGCAATTCAGGCAACTGAATACGCTGCCGGAATGTTTGGCAGAAGCATTGAAATCATGGATTCTGTCCTGATATCTATGGAGACAAGTTACGCCAGCGGGCTGATCAGAAAAGTTGACCTTGACAGGTTGAAAGTCACAAGAACGAATATGTCCACTCAAAGGGCATCGGTCATCAATGCCGTGGAAGTGCAGAAGAACCTTCTGAAGCTTCAGATGGGTATGGATATTTCAGAACAGCTTGAAATTGAGAAGATCAATCCTGAAATATTTGACATCCAGACAAATATCGGAGATTTTCAGGATTTTGATCCCAACCTTCAGACATCGTACAAAATGCTGAACCGTCAGCAAAATCTGCAGCAATTGCAGAAAAAGGCAGCCATTTATGAAAATTTTCCTGTTCTGACCGCGATGATAAACTATAACTACACCGGGGTGTCAGATGAATTTTTCAGAGGGGAGACCAATTACTGGTTCGGATCATCGATGGCAGCGTTGAACCTGCGTATCCCCTTGTTCGGAGGGCTTTCGCGGAGCTCGAAGATAAAGCAGGCCAATTTTGAACTCCTCAAAGTCAGGGAAGACGAAGCAATTCTTAAGCAGTCGCTCAGCATGGCCCATAAGAATGCGTTGTTAAAGCTGGAAGACAGTCGCAATGCCATCCAGATCCAGAAGGCGAACATGGCAATGGCAGAAGAGGTGTACCGCGTCACTGAAAGGAACTATTCGCAGGGCATCGCCTCAATGTCAGATGTTCTCAATTCGAACTCCTCGCTTATACAGGCGCAGATGAGTTATGCCGATGCACTGAATAATTTCATGAAGGCCTATGTGGAGCTTCGCAAGGCCAGCGGCACCATCAGGGAGCTTGTCAGGTGATTCTGAAAACATGCAAAGTATAAGGATAATATAATAATACAGACAGCAGAACCGGGAGCCCTGACAGGACAACCGGGAGAGGCAAAATTCTAAAAATGATGAAACCCACATGTATTGCATACACAAACACTTATGTATATAATTATCAAACATGTGCGGTTCCATCCGACCATTAAAATAAATTATATACGGATGAAACCCTCATTTCTGAGGAATTAATTTTGAAGGAGCAGTAACAAAAGGACATGTAAATTGGAGCGTACAAAAAAAGCTCTTAGTTTTAGAGTTGTTAAACAAAATCACTAAGAGCTATGAAAAAAAAAGATGTTATCGAATTTAAACAAGTCGTTGAGCGCGGCTGCGGGATGGATGTTCACAAAGATTTAATAGTGGCAACCATCCTGGGCAAAGATATAAAAATGCAAACAAAAAGTTATAATGCATTTACAAGTTCTTTGATAAAATTGAAAGAATGGTTATTAAAAAATGGGATTACGCATGTAGCCATGGAAAGCACAAGTGTTTATTGGAAGCCTGTTTTTAATATACTTGGGGATGATTTTAAAATTTTACTGGTTAACGCCAGACATGTAAAAAATGTTCCCGGACATAAAAGCGATAAAAAAGACAGTCGTTGGTTGGCAAAGTTACTTTTAAGTGGTTTGCTCAAGGGTAGTTTTATTCCTGAACGCCCAATAAGGGAACTTCGGGACTTAACCCGTTATAAGACAAAGTTGACCAACCAGGTCACGGCAGAAAAGAATCGGTTTCAGAAAATACTTGAAGATGCCAATATAAAGCTTTCAAGTGTTTTGAAAGATGTTTTTGGGGCAACAGGAACAAAAATCATCAACCATATTTTGGAACATGAAAGTTATCGTCCGGAAGATATTTTACAATATGTTCATGGGAAAGTAAAATCCAGCCGGGAAGACATAAAAGAAGCTTTAACTGGTTATGTAACCCCACATCACCGCTTTATGTTAAAAACTATTATGCGGAATATTTTGAGGATTGAAAGCACCATTGCTGAGGTTGACACTCAAATAGAAGTTAGCATTGAACCCTATAAAGTTGAACGGGAGCTTTTAGAAAGCATTCCCGGGGTAGGTAAAGTAGGGTCAACTTGCATAATAGCAGAAGTTGGTGTCGATATGGGTCAATTCCCTGACCAAAACCATTTGGCATCCTGGGCAGGGATGTGCCCTGGGAGCAATGAGACAGCCGGCAAGAACAAAAGCGGACGCATCACCTACGGGAATAAATATTTGCGCAGCCTTTTGGTAGAATGTGGCTGGGCTGCTTCCAGAACGAAAGATACCTACTTGAGTGCCAAATACAAAAGCCTTGTAGGGCGAAGGGGTAAGAAAAAAGCCATAATTGCGGTGGGACATAAAATATTAATAGCCACATATTTTATTATTAGAGATAAAATTGAATTTAAAGAGTTGGGGCCTGACCATTTAAATAATTTTAAAAAGGATCGGTTAATAGCCTATTACAGGCAACAACTGGAAAAATTAACAGCGGCGTAAGCTGAATAAATAAAAGGTCGATTTTTACTGTACGATTAAACAACGAGGATGAAACTGACCTAATCAGTTAAGGACAAAAGAGTATTGCTACGAGCATGAGTGTGAAAATTTTAAATATCCTAACTGATTAAATTAATGAATTGAATAATAATTGTTTAACTAATATATTTACGTGTGAAAACATTAAAATCAATTCTCGTACTCATAGGTCTGATAGCGGTAATAGTATTAATCCTGATGTTAAACAGGAAGCGCACCCTTGAAAGAACCAGGCTTGCATCTGAAGTATCGACGGTTGTCACCGTAGGGATAGATGTGGTGAAAGAAGAGCAGGCTGATCTGAGTTTCTCATCAAATGGTTCACTTGAAGCTTTTCGTGAACTCTCCTTTGTTTCCGATGTATCAGGGCGGGTTCTGGAAGTATTTGCCGATGAAGGCACTCACGTGAGCAAGGGTCAGGTGCTTGTCCAGGCTGATGAGGAAATGCTGCAAGCTGATTTTGTAGCCAGTGAGGCAGCATACAATACCCTGAAGACTGACCTTGAACGCTTTACCAATGCAAACAAAAGCGGCGGGGTGACCGATCAGCAGCTTGAAGCGATAAGAACGCAGTTCATTGCTGCCGAGAGCAGATATATCAGCAGCAGGCGCCGGCTTGCCGATGCAAGGATCAAATCGCCGATTTCCGGGACAGTAATAAAGCGATATGTCGAGGTCGGAGCTTTTCTCAATCCGGGTGCAAGGCTGTTTGACATTATCGATGACTCACAGCTCAAAGCATGGTGCAATGTCACGGAACGACAGGTACTTCTCCTCAAAAAAGGTCAGGATGTAAGAATCAGATGCGATGCATTTCCCGGGGAAGAATACGCCGGGACAATCACCTTTGTCGGATCAAAGGCTGACAGGTCAATGAATTATCCTGTGGAGATATCTGTTTCGGGTCGTGACAAGAAGGAACTGAAAGCAGGTATGTATATTACTTCATATTTTGATATTGCATCAGCGGAAAAAGCGATAATGATCCCCAGGAGCGCCATTGCCGGAAGTGTCAAAAAGGCGAAAGTCTATACCGTTACCGGCGGCAGGGCTGCTGAAAAGGAGGTGATCGTTGGCCCCATGACGGGCAATAAGGTAGAGATAGTCAGTGGACTGCAGGCAGGTGACAGCATAATAGTCTCAGGACTTATCAACGTATCCGACGGGGTATCTGTAATGAACAAAGCAGACCGGTAAGCTGCCATTCCGGAAAAAGTAAGGTTCTGAATTGACTAAATGAATCAAAATGAGAATATCAGAAATATCAATAAAGCGGCCGATATATGTAATTGTATTGTTTTCGGTGCTTTCAATCCTTGGCTATATCGGCTATAGAAACCTGAGTGCCGAGCTGATGCCGAAATTCACTCCGCCAGTTATAAATGTCCAGATCGTTTACCCGGGTGCATCACCCACGGAGGTGGAGAATTCAGTCACCCGCAAGGTTGAGGATGCTCTCTCGAGCATGGAAGGCATTGACAAGATACAGTCATATTCCTATGAAAGCCTGTCGATGCTTTTTGTCACGTTCACATATGGCACTGACATAGACAAGTCAATAGCCGATGCCCAGAATTATATCGATGCAAAGAGATCACAGCTGCCGGTGTCGGTTCTGTCACCTGTAATATCCAAGGTTACTGTTGATGACAAGGCAATAATTATTTTATCGGCAACATCGACTCTTGAGGCGACACAGTTTTATGACCTGATGGACAAGCGTATTCTCCCGCAACTCTCGGGAATTAAGGGGGTCTCGAAGGGGATTCTGATCGGAGGATTGCAGAGAGAGATACAGGTGAACCTCGATGCCACGCGGATGCGTGCCCTTGGTGTCACACCTGCCCAGATACAGGGAGTCATCAGGGCTTCAAACCTTGACTTCCCCACAGGAAGCATCCGGAATCCGGAGACTCAGACCGCCGTCCGCCTTTCAGGCAAATTCACGGATGTCAGCGAAATACGGAATCTCGTGGTAATGACAACCCCGACAGGATCACAGATAAGGTTGCAGGATATAGCGGAAATCACCGATGCAATAAAGGATCCGTCAAGCCTCGCAAGGGTGAACGGGGAAGAGGCAATACTCATAAATATTTACAAGCAGTCAGATGCCAACGCCGTGGATGTCAGCAATAACATCCGCAAAACAATAGCGTCACTTGAAAATGAATTCTCGGAGAACGGTCTTAAGATGGAGATTGCGCAGGACTCCACCGACTTCACACGCGAGTCAATCTCCTCGGTGCTGACAGACCTGCTCCTGGCAGTATTGCTTGTATCACTGGTTATGTTGATCTTCCTGCACAATATCAGGAATGCCATCGTGGTAATGATTGTCGTGCCCGTGTCACTGATTTCTGCATTTATCGGCATGAATATTTTCAATTTCTCGCTTAACCTCATGTCACTGCTTGGCCTCTCGCTGGTTATCGGGATACTTGTGGACGATGCAATTGTGGTAATTGAAAACGTATACCGGCATATTGAGATGGGTAAAAACCGGGTGCGTGCTTCATGGGATGCAATAAGGGAGATCGGGTTTACGGTGGTCTCAATAACCATTGTCCTTGTGATTGTATTCCTGCCCATTGCCCTGACCAAGACGCTTGTTTCAGACATTCTCCGGCAGTTCTGCGGAGTGATTATTTTTTCAATACTCGTAAGCCTTCTTGCCGCTCTTACACTTGTGCCTCTCCTTACTTCACGGTATGGAAACATTCATGTGCTGTCAGGAAAAAACTTGTATGAAAAGTTCCTGATATGGTTTGAAAAAATGATAGAGGCATTCGGGACATGGGTTTCTGAATTGATGAAATGGTCGCTTTTCCACAAGAGGTGGCTTGCCCTGATCATCCTTGTGATTACGGTTGCAGTGTTTTCTCTTTTCCCACTGGGTTTCATAGGATTTGAGTTCCTGCCTGAAGTAGACAGGGGTGAGTTTATAGTGCAACTTGAAATGCCGAGAGACATATCACTTGAAGAATCGAATGCACTTGTCAGGAAAGCCGAGGACTGGTTCCGGGTGAAACCCGAGGTTACCAAGGTTGTCACGATGGTGGGGCTTACAAGCGACAATACCCAGAGTACGCAGGGATCACCTTACCTCGCGGAGCTTAACGTGAAGCTGGTGCCGGCCAGGCAACGTGAGGAAAACACCAGGATTTACATTGCAAAAATCAAGAAACCGCTCTCTGATTATCTTGTCGATGCGAAAGTAAAAATTTTCAGTGTAGCCGTGACGGGGCAGGCCGCGAAGGCAGCGGTTGAATACGTTATCACCGGCAATGATGCGGATTCCGTGATGATCTTTGCCGACCGGGCACTGGAAGTGATGCGGTCAATCCCCGGTACGATGCAGCAGGAACTGTCAGTTGAACGCGGAACACCCGAAATAAATGTATCTGTCGACCGTGATAAGATGTCAGCACTTGGCCTGACACTCGACAATGTCGGTTTTACGATGCAGATGACATATCAGGGGAACAACTCACTCAAGTACACTGAAAACAACTATGAATATGATATTAATATAAGGGCTGACAAGGCATACAGGGAACAGGTGGAGGATGTCAGCAATCTTACCTTCATAAACAGCAGGGGAGAGGCAATCCGTCTCTCGCAGTTTGCAGATATCAGTCTCGGGACAGGTCCGAGCAGGCTGGAAAGATTCAACCGCAACAGTTCAGTCACAATCCGTTCACAGGTTCTGGGTGCATCTCCGGGAGAAGTATCACAGGAATTCCGTGACCGGATAGAGAGGATGAATAAACCGCGGGGGACCAAACTAATTGTAACAGGCGACATGCGGTCGATGAGTGATTCAATGACAGTGATGACCGGGGCCCTTCTCCTGTCTGTCATACTTATTTATCTTTCCCTTGTTGTGCTGTACAACAACTGGACAGACCCCTTTGCTATTCTTTTTTCAATTCCTTTCGCGATCCTGGGAGCCATACTGGCACTTGCGATGACGAACACAGCACTGAGTGTTTACGGCATGCTGGGACTTGTCATGCTTATCGGACTCGTCGGGAAGAATGCCATTCTGCTTGTTGACTTTGCCAATGATGCGATAAAGGAGGGCAAGGAGATCAATGATGCGCTCATTCAGGCGGTGCGGATACGTACACGCCCGATCCTCATGACGGCGCTTTCTACTATTATCGGGATGCTTCCGGTTGCCCTGTCGAAAGGATCAGGGGCAGAACTGAGGAACGGTCTGGCATGGGTTGTAATCGGAGGGATGATGTTATCCACATTCCTGACATTGATAGTAGTGCCGGTGATGTACAAAATTCTCCATTCCGGTCAAGGCAGAAAGGGCTACAGGCAGAAGGTTGATATTGAACGGCTGATGGTTGAATGATGAGTAACAAAAAGAATATAGAAGACTGTTCTCAAGATCAGACCTGCCAGGAGCAGAATCCTATAAAATCAACCAGGGTGTAGCAATGACGAAAACTGGAAGATGATCTATAACCTGTTATAAATATGATGGCAGGTTTTGTAAGTATCAGTTGTCGGTGGGAATGAACCCGGGTGCTTTCCGATGCCTGGTTGCCTGTTCGTAACTATAGGCTGCCTCAAGAAGCACAGGTTCGCTCCAGGCTCTTCCAAAGAATGTAATTCCGACAGGAAGACCCTTAATGAATCCCATTGGAAGGGATATTGCAGGATAACCTGAAACAGCAGCAGGGGAAGAACTTCCGCCAATAAAACGATCTCCGAGTATTAAATCGGTCTTCCATGCCGGAGCTCCGGTTGGTGCAATAAGAGCATCGAGTCTGTTAATGTTCATTATTCTATCGATACCGTCATCTCTTGATGCCTTAAGCATTGTTGCGAGGGCTTTTTTATATTCCGGGTCATCCAGGTCTCCCCGGGCTTCAGACCGTTCGAATACCTTTTGGTTAAAGTATTTAAGTTCAATGGAATCCTTCAGGTTGAACTCGATAAGCTCTTTCAGATTCTTTACAGGCGCTTTATCTCCGAGCCTTTCAAAATACCGTCTCAGCCCGTCTTTGAACTCATATGACAGAACTAAAGATGAAGCATTTCCGTAACCTGATTCGATATTATCATTAATGTCAATAACCGTGGCGCCCAGAAGCTCCATTTGTTCAATTGCCTTTTTAACCAGTTCATCGACAGCATCTGAATAACCCGAAGCTCTCTTGTAGTAACCTATTCGTTTGCCTTTAAGTCCGTCGGTTTTGAGAAATTGCGTGTAATCCTCAGGATACATGCCGGTTGATGCAAGACTTTTGGGGTCAGTCTGATCAATTCCCGTAAGCGCACCCAGGCATATAGCTGCATCTTCCACTGTACGAGTCATTGGTCCGGGGGTGTCCTGAGTGAATGAGATGGGTATTATTCCGCTTCTGCTTATCAATCCCACGGTTGGTTTAATTCCAACAATGCCGTTATTGTTTGCGGGGCATACAATTGACGCGTTTGTTTCTGTTCCTATTCCTACAACACAAAGGTTAGCCGATACAGCTACTCCTGAGCCTGAGCTCGATCCGCACGGATTGCGGTCAAGAATATACGGGTTTTTGGTTTGTCCGCCTATGGCGCTCCAGCCGCTGGATGATGGAGAGGCACGGTAATTAGCCCATTCGCTGAGATTAGCTTTGGCCAGGATTACAGCACCTGCTTCCCTCAGCTTCTTAGCTACGAAACTGTCTGAAGCCGGAAAAGAGTTCCGGAGAACAGTTGCGCCGGCTGTTGTCGGCATGCGGTCGTGTGTGTCAATATTATCCTTAAGCACAACAGGAATGCCATGCAAAGGCCCCCTTATCCTGCCTTCCTTTATTTCCCTGTCAAGTTCTTCCGCAATGCTTATGGCATCCGGATTGACCATTATTATCGAATTAAGTGCGGGTCCATTCTTGTCTATTTCATTGATCCTGTCAATATATGCTGCAACTACATCCTTAACAGTATAGCAGCCATCCCTGTATCCTGCCTGAAGCTGACTGATCGTGATCTCTTCGAGACACATATCATCGAATGAACTTTTTGCTGATACCATTTGTTTATGCGATGTGCAATCCGATATCAAACCGGATACCACGAGTAGTAATAACAAGCTCTGCAGAATAGTGGATCTCTTCATTTTGGGATTATTTTATGTACATTCCGATTGTTAGTGGCAGATAAAGTTAATAAAATGGCTTAATAATTCCAGATAATGTGTATTTAATGCCTTTTATTTGTCATATTCCTATCTGAAAGCAGATCATTTTGGATATATTTGTTTAATATCATGAACAAAGCTCATGAAGAATGTCTACCTTCAATATTCAAATGAATACAAGAATGTTGAAGCTCCTGTACTGGCAACGGTTGTAAGAACTACAGGTTCAACCCCGCAAAAGGCAGGAAGTTCGGCTTTGTTTGGTGCTTCAGGCCTGATTGCCGGCACTATTGGCGGGGGAATACTGGAAGGCAAGGTTATCTGTGGATGATCTATTTGAGTTTCAAATAGCAAGTATCATGTTAAAGATACTTTTTCAGCAGGTTAATGCCCTTGCTTATTGCCTCTCTGCCGCTTGATTCTATACCGTACCAGCCACGGTAACCACTGTCTTTTGTCATTTTGATCATTTTTGCTGTAAGCTCTTCAGTTGGCTGGTTCCTGTATGACATGCCTCCGGCATATGGAAGCATCTTGGCCAGATAATCGACATTGTCGAAATTGTCAGATGGCTGTCTCCAGTCGGGATAACTTCCGAAATAAAGGTTGTTTACCTCTTTCATCAGGGCCACCATCCAGTCAGCATCGTTTGAAACGCCCCCATGGTTCTCTATTAAAACACTAATTTTTGCAGGCTCTGCATATTCGAGGAGCATATTATAAGTTTCGGCGGAGCATTTAAGGGCTTCATCCATCTTTACATCATTTGGCCCCCTGCAATTGGTCCTTATAGCCACGCATCCAAGAGTGTTTGCTATATCTATCCATTTGCGATGGCTAACCACAAAACTTTTTCTTTCTTCTTTTGTCATTGCGCATCCGTCTCCCTCATCATCAACCATTATCAGTACCATCGTGACATTATTATCTTCAGCATTCTTTTTAAGGCGGTTGAGATATCCCAGCGTGGGGACCTCAAAAAGGGTGTTAACGAATTCAATTCCGTTCAGGCCAAAGTCCTTTCTTGCAATTGATGGGAAATCGAGCGTTTTCCACTTTCCTGATCTTATTTCGTCAACAAGAGCCCATTGAGCGATCGATATATCATCTTTTATCATCCTGGGGGTCGGATCGGGATAAAAAGTGTTATGAGCGGGAGCAACCAATCCTGCTGCACAGGCAGCCATGGATCTTTCGAGGAATGTTCTTCGGGTGATGTTTTTCATAGTTGTTGTTTTTGAATTATCGTTTTGATCGGAATAAGGCATTGGTCGGCCTGTCTAAAGCTCCCATCCCTTTCGGTACTCCCTTGTAAGGTATTTGTTGGCTTCAGGGATGTTGGTTATTTTCATGTTTTTGGAATCATAGACTACCTTTTTCCCTGCTCTGAGTGCAACGGCCCCAAGGAGTATGGTTTCTGTTACGGGTCCTGCATAAATAAAGCTGCCAGGTGACTGGGTGCCGTTTTTAAAGGCATCGATCCAGGTCTCGTTGCCCCTGGATTCCTTTTGTTCTTCTTCCTTCTTAAGATATGACATCTTTGATTCGGGTATAAGAACCGGATCTTCACCCCTGAATCCGGCAAGTATCTTGCCCTGGTCGCCCACAAACATCATTCCTTCCGTTTCAAGAGATTTTCCTTGCGACCTCAGTTCATCCGGAACAAGTGGTTTCATTCCGCCGTCGTACCATATAAGATCAAACGGGGGCAGGGTTTCCTGTGCAGGAAACTCAAAACGTATTATTGAGGAAAGAGGAAATGCAACATCATTAACCACTGCGGTTGATACACCGTTCTTTGTTATCCTTGTTGTTGTGCCGTATGCTTCAGCTGTTATGGCCGGAGTATTGATGCCCAGTGTAACAAAAAGCGGAAAAAGGCTGTAATGCCCCATATCAGCTATGCTTCCTCCGCCAAAGTCGTACCAGCCGCGGAATACACAGTGAGTGTAGTTTGGATGATATGGTCTGTCAGGGACAGGTCCGAGCCATAATGACCAGTCGAAGCCTTTTGGTACGGGAACCGTTTCAACCGGATTTGATTGCCATTGCTGCCAAACGGGGCGGTATGACCAATTGTGTATTTCTTTCAGTTTTCCAATGAATCCCCCGCTTATCCAATTTCTTACAGTTTCGTAATCAGGCCTTTTACTCCATGCGAGCAGGTGAGTGCTCAATCCTGTATTCCGTGCTGTTTCAATTGTAAGTTTTGCTTCATTCATCCTGTTCGCAATAGGTTTATGAGTGACAACATGCAGGCCTTTTTTCATGGAAGCAATAGCAATAGCTGCATGAAGATGGTCGGGGGTCATGATCTTGACGCAGTCCAGGTCATTTTCCTTTTCAAGGAGTTCGCGGAAATCGCTATACGATGTACATCCTTTATAACCAGGAATGTTTTTCTGTTTCGCATAATATCGCTGTACAAAATCCTGTCCTATGTCACGTCCGCCAGGAATGCCTTTGAATTTTTCGCCCCAGTTCTCATCCTGAAGAGCGCTTCTAATACTGTTCCTGATACCATTGGCTGACCAGTCGATATAGTCGGTTGTCAGTTTGTTCGGATCACACACTGATACTATTTGCAACTCAGGGTTTGCAATAAGGCTTGTCATTTCCCTCATGCCCTGTGTTCCGCATCCTATATATGCAAGATTAAGCTTGTTGCTGGGGGCTACATACCCTGGTCCTCCCATAACATGCCTGGGGATAACTGTGAAAGCCAGGGATGCAGTGGCCGCTGATCCCAAAAATTTGCGACGGTTGATTTTCTTTAAAGGTGCCATTTCATAAGTTATTTGAAGGGTTATGGTTTAGAAAATAATTTGGTAGATTGTCAGTTCCTACCCAAATTTAGGGAAATAGGCTGACTTAATGGCATTCATCTGCATGTTTTTATGCAGTTGGACTTTATTTTATGATTTGGGAACCCTCAGAAGAGCTGAACAGCATGCCTGCTTAGGTCAGAAAGAGTATGTCAGGTCTTTTCCGACAAAGCGAAAATCGTTAGGGTTTTCCGGTTGGATAATGTAAATCTGGTCGCCGGCTTCAAGTCCCTGTTCAATAACAATCTCCCTGTCATTTGAATCGCCGGGAACAACAACCTGCCGGGTTTTATTCTTTTTATATACAAATGGAACGCTGTCAGCTTTTGCATGAACAGTTTCTATGGGTATGTAAAGAACATCCTTAAGCCTCTTCACTATAATCTTGTTCCCTGTTGTCATTGATGGACGGAGGGCGGGATCGGAACCTTCAAGCTTTATCATAACTTCAAAAACCTTTGAATCGGTATTTGGGAGCTTCTCACCTATGTTTGCAACTGAGGATACTACACCCTTATAGACCTTATCAGGAAAAGCATCGACATTAATAACGACTTCCTGACCAGGACTTACTTTGCTTATTTCAATTTCTGAAACATATATTTTGGATAGCATTGAGGAAAGATCGGGGAGGGTAGCAACAACCCTTTCAAAAGGATTGATTGTTGAACCTACTTTTATCTTGGTTCCGCGGCGGTCCTTTTTATATATGACCATTCCGGGGGCTGGGGCCCTGATAACGAATCCTTCAAGGACTTCTTCATAATCATTCACTCTTCTTTCAATCCTGGACAACCACATCTTCTGGGTTGCAATATCTCTTTTAGCCTGGGCTACCCTTAGAGAATAACCTCTTTTTTTCTGTTCCAAAATCCTTTGCTGCTTGTCAAGAGTGATTTCAGCCTGCCTTATTGTTGTTGGCGGTTCATATTTTGAATTATGCAGATTAATCTCGGCTTCCTCAACAGCGTGTTCCTGGTTCCTTATTTCATCTCTGAGTGCTGTCAGGGTCACTGCTGTATCAAGCATCTTCATTTCCACATTGGTTCTGTACTCCTGGAGCCTCTCACGTTCGTCCTTAAGGGTATTTTCAAATTCTGTTCTGTCAAGAGTGGCTATATAATCTCCTTCCCTTACAACTGTTCCTTCAGGAACCAGATCCTGGATTTTGATATTTGCCCCTCTGATGTCTCTCCCGCGTCTTACTATTTCAGGGGCCTTAATGTCGATTGAATTTTCAGCCAGAAGCTCTCCGGACCCTGAGACAGTTATTTCAAAGTCGCCTCGCAAAACTTCAGCGAAAAGGTCATTCTGATCTTTTTTTGATGAGAGGCTGTTAAATATTACGAGGGCAATAACAGCAAATACTGCAACAATAACTGTTATAACTAATGTTCTCTTCATCGAAAGGCTAGAAAATAATGATGGATCTTAGGTAAGATCGGATGCGAAATTATCAAATAATTATTTTAGAGCGTTCTGAAGGCTTTATGTTTTAACATGTTTTAACTTATCAGGATAAAAATCAGGATATGGCAATGATTGAATAAAAAAACTAATTTTGTTGCGGCAAAATGATTGCATAATATTTGTGGTTCATTTTTATTATTAACTAAATTGAAAAATCATGAGAGCTAAATTTTTGAATGTTCTAGTTATTACTTTTCTGTTATCGTATGGTCTGATGGCGCAGGATAAACCGATGGTTTCAATTCTTGCCGGTCCGAATATCCAGAACATAAATGGAAAAGACAGTGGAGGGGATAAGCTTGATTATAATCTTATTGTCGGTTTTCATGCCGGTGCAAATTTAATGTTCAACATAGCTCCTGATTTCTGGTTTCAGACAGGACTGCTTTTTTCGACCAAGGGAGCCAGTGAAAAGGACCTTGACGTGCAGATTAAAACATCCTATCTCGAACTTCCTTTAAATCTGGTGTACAGATCACAGGTTGGAAACGGACATGTTCTTCTCGGATTTGGTCCTTATGCTGCATTAGGGGTTGGTGGAAAAGTAAAAGCCGGTCCAATAACTCTCGACATCAAATTCAAGAATAAAGTTACCGGTAGCAGTGAGACATTGGAAGCATACTTTCGCCCTCTGGATGCTGGTGCTAACATATTCTTCGGCTATGAATTATCATCAGGGCTTTTTGCCCAGCTGAATGCCCAGCTTGGTATGCTTAAGATGAATCCTGAATATGAGGATGAGGGTTCGTCAGACGACAAAGGATCTATGAAGAACACCGGATTCGGCGTATCACTCGGATATCGTTTCTGATAAAATAAAATAAAGAATCACCTGTCCTTAAAGATCAATGTGTCTTCAAGAGCAGGTGATTTTTATTTTGGAACAGGGGCCGGATCAGGAGACCCGCCTGCCTCCCCTGAGTTTATTCTGAAAAGCCTTTAACTCGTTCCACATACCCTTGTGTGCAAGTTTAGCCTGTTCGGGCCAGGTATCAGGTGCATGTATCCGATATCTTTCTCCCCCGTCTGTGATCATGTAGTTTTTAATCACTGCAGGATCTGTTTCAGACAAAGCTTTCCATGTTTTAATTCCTCTGTTTACCAGGATGCCTGAAATCTTGGGTCCGATTCCTTCAACTATCTTAAGGTCATTTTCAATAACCCTGAACCCCATGGCTTTTCTGGCTTTTTCCGCGTTAAATGCAAGAAGATGACTGGCTTCAGCCAGAAGTTTTTCAGCCTTAAGCTTTAGCTCTGTATTTTCATCTTCCAGTTTTCTGAGGCTTGACTTCAACGATTCCAGTTCATCTTCAAGTTTGGAAATACGAGCTTTCAGTGTGGTGTTTTCATTTTCCAATTCATCGCACTTCGGACATTTACGATTCTTTCCAAGGAGGTATCCAATAAGAAACCCCAGCAGTGCTGCAACCAGGAGTACGATGAGGATGAATAAAAGATCAGATGTAAAACGTTCTGCCATAATTGTTTATATTAATATTTTAATCTCTGTCCTTCTGTTTTTGGCCCTGCCGGCGGCAGTGTCGTTTGATGCTGCCGGTTCCGAGTCAACTTTTGATTCAGTTTGGATCTGGGAAGGAGTAATTCCTGATTTTGTAAGAAAATCCCTTATAAATTCAGCCCGTTTCCGGCTTAGCTCAACATTAACCGACCTGGGGCCGCTGCTGTCGGTATGCCCTGTAACAGACACTTTTGCTTCCGGGTTGTTCTCAAGGTAAATTTTGAGTTTTTCTATGTACCCCTGTGGAATTGTATTTGTTTCAGCAACAGCTGAGGAAAATTCGAAAAACACTGATTGTGTTCCCGAATCTGTCAGATACGTTTTGGCTTCCTCCACCATGGCCTGCAATTGCTGGTCGGGTGAATCTGTTATATTCCCTGGTGTCTCGCCTGGAGCCACTGTTTCAACAGCATGTGCCGCCTTACTTTGACAGTCGCATCTGATCCGGCAGACATACCAGTAAGATGAACCTGTTATCCAGAGAATAAGTAGAATAAAAAGAATTATCAGCGTATTCTTCATGATTCTTAACTATTTAGAAGTACTGAACATACCGCCCAGAATAGATCCTAAAACGCTTTTACTCCTGGTCTGGGTTGACGCGCCCCCTTTCAGGATGAAACCGGCAACATCATCAAGAATGCTTCCGTCTCCATTGGCATCGAGAAGAGAGCCTATACCGCCGATTCCCTTGTTACTTGTGTCGCGCTTACGTGTTAAAGCACCAAGGATGATCGGCGCCAGTGCCGGGATCATTTTCTTAATTATTTCAGAATCAATGTTTAGTTGTTTTCCAAGTACATTGGCTGCAGTAATGCCGCTATCTCCGAGGAGGCCTCCGAGCCGGGCGTCAACAGTTGTGTCATTGGCTTTGTTTGATATCAGGTCCTGGATATTGTCAAGAACTGATTTATCTCCATACTTGTTCAGTATGTGGTCTACCCTGGCATTACCGCCCTGCTCATCCTTTTGCTTCTTAAGCCCGCTGAGGATCAGAGGTGCGAGCTGAGGAAGAAGCTTTTGCACAGTATTCTGATCAACATTGAATGTTGAAGACATCTGTTTAGTCACCTCAGGGCCGTAATTTTTCATAAATTCATCAATGAAATTTGCCATAATTTTATTTTAGTTTTCATTCAACATTATAAATTGCGTTAAAAACTCTATCATTTCAGGTTCTTATAAAGTTAAGTAAGTTTAATCAAATGTCATAGATTCAAATCTAAATATTTGATATTATATCATTTTGTCTGACGATTATTTGTCTAAAACTTATTTCAAAGGCTATATAACAATGAATTGCAGGAAAATTACTAATTTGTGTTCTTAACCCGGACCTGATTAATGCAATTCAGAATGATTATGAGAATACTTAAACTATTAATGCTTATGTGTTTTTTCACTGTGTTCTGTGTTGTTAATGCTCAGAACGACAGCGAATTGGCAAAAGGGATGAACTTTATTGAAACAAAAGTCTATTCTGTTGAAGATGATGCAAGGATCCTATCCCTTTATAAGGATCTCAGAGTGGCGGATGTTTCTGACGGTATGGATATGGTTGGCTTGTCCGGAACCGGACTTGTTGATCCTGCTATTCATGCCGACTGGGTTGACCTGAAAGATTTCAGGCATGTATTCAGGGGCATAGCAGTCACTCATTGAATAAAATAGATTACTTTTGAATAAAAGGATTAATAAAAATGAAGGTCAAAATAAAAATGCATAAGACCCTGATTACAGTCCTTCTTTGTTTTGCAGGAGCAGGAATTGTCTTTTCGCAGGCAGTGAATCAGGAACCCAAAACCCTTGCTATCGGATCAAAGGCACCCGATTTTAACCTTTTGGGTGTTGATGGTAAAATGTATAACCTTAAGAGTTTTGAAAAATCCAGAGTGCTGGTAGTCATTTTCAGCTGCAACCACTGTCCCACTGCCCAGGCTTATGAGGACAGGATTATAGCCATTGACAAGGACTTCAGATCAAAAGGAGTTTCAGTGGTAATGATATCCCCTAATTCAAATACTGCTCTGAGCTACTCCGAGTTGGGCTATTCCGATATGGGAGACAGTTATGAGGATATGAAAGTACGGGCAAGGGAAAAAGGATTTGCTTTTCCTTACCTCTATGACGGAGATGATCAGAAGAGCGCACTGGCATATGGGCCTGTTGCTACACCCCACTGTTTTGTTTTTGACAATAACAGACTGCTTCAATATGCAGGACGGGTTGATGGGTCGGAAAAGCCGGGAACAGGAAACGGCGAAGACCTTAGAAACGCCATCAATGCTGTGCTTTCAGGCAAGCCTGTACCCAATCCGACAACAAAAGTGTTTGGATGCTCAATCAAGTGGTCATGGAAGGACGATTATACAAAACGGCTGTATAAACAATGGTCGGAGCTTCCGGTAACTCTGGAAGATATAGATGTTAAGGGAGTAAGGGAGCTGATCAGAAATGAATCATCGGGCAAGCTCAGACTTATTAATATATGGGCTACCTGGTGCGGGCCCTGTATTACTGAATTCCCTGATCTTGTTATTATCGATCGTATGTATAGGGGAAGACAATTTGAATTTATTACTATAAGTGCAGACAAACAGGCCAGAAGGCAGGATGTCCTGAATTTTCTCCGAAAACACGAAGCTTCAAATAAAAACTACATATTCAATCAGGATGATATATATAAGCTCATCGAAGCTGTTGACCCTGACTGGCAGGGCGCACTCCCATTTACCATGCTTATAGAACCGGGCGGCAGGATCGTGTATAAAAAACAGAACACGATCGATCCATATGGCATGAAGAAGATGATTGTGGAAAATAAACATATTGGAAGATATTATTAAAAAATGCTAAGTTATGAAGCAGATTGGCAGGCGTCGTTTTTTTAAAACCATTGGATTTGCAGCAGCAGGAACAGCCCTGATGCCTGAGGAACTGTTTTTAAAGACTTGTTATGCTGATTCATATCCGGTTCGTCTTGGAGGGCCTGTATTTGGCCGTTTTACAGATCCGCAAGACTGGGCCAGAGCAGTAAAGGCTCTGGGATATTCTGCAGCCTATTGTCCTGTTCAGCCCGGAGCACCGGGGGAATTGATAAAAGCATATAGAAAAGCGGCAGCTGATAATAATATAATTATTGCAGAAGCTGGCGTTTGGAACAATCTTCTCGATCCGGATGAATCGGCTGCAAAGATAAATCTGGAAAAGAACATTGCAACTCTTCATCTTGCCGACGAAATCGGAGCCATTTGCTGCGTTAATATTTCTGGTGCCAGAGGAGAAATCTGGGACGGACCTTATCCGGGCAATTATTCAAAGGAAACATTTGACATGATTGTGGAAACGGTCCGAAAGATAATTGATCAGGTCAATCCTGTTAATTCATTTTATACCCTTGAGCCAATGCCTTATATGCTTCCCGATTCACCTGATTCATACCTTCAGCTCATCAAGGCAATTGACAGGAAGGCATTTGCAGCTCATCTCGACCCGGTTAACATGATTTCCAGCCCCCAGAAGTACTTTAATAATGCAGCATTCATTATTGAATGTTTTAGCAAGTTGGGACCATATATTAAATCGATACATGCCAAGGATATAACAATTCTGCCAAAGCTTACGCTCCATCTTGAGGAGCGAAGACCAGGGCTTGGATCGATTGACTATGCAGTTTTTCTGAAGGAAGCATCCAGACTCAAGGATGTTCCCTTTATGCTTGAACATCTTGAAACACCTGAAGAATACAATCTTGCCGCTGACTTTGTGCGCAAAACCGGCAAAAATGCAGGGATCAGTTTCGTAGAATAATTTTTACCCGCCTAAGGGTAACCTGATATCCGTATTAGAAAAAACTG
This sequence comes from Bacteroidales bacterium, assembly GCA_040769065.1. Lineage (GTDB taxonomy): Bacteria > Bacteroidota > Bacteroidia > Bacteroidales > VadinHA17 > LD21. Next base: position 1,131,231 of record JAXGLU010000001.1, on the reverse strand, counting down.
TGCTGCAACTTTTTTAAATACAGGTTTTTCTGAATCTTTCCAGGTGCTCTGCAGTTTCAATTATCAGGCGCTGGACAGCCAGGCCATGGTTTAAGTCAGGAATGAAAGCCTCATCTTTTCCACCGGTAAGAAACACATATTGAGCATGGATCATTGATCTGAGCCATCCGGAGGGAACATGCACGGACGGGAATCCGGATGCCGGTCTGAAATTGCTTCCTGTTATGTTCTTTGACCACAAACCTGATTCTTCAGTATAAAATTCAAAAATATCAGGTGATTCCGATGAGTATCTTAATGATCCTTTTTCGGCATAAAGGTGAAGTGAAAGGCTGTCGCCTGTTCCTGAACTAATACGGCTTGCAGAAACAGTTCCAACGGCTCCTGTGGTTTCTTCATACAGGGAAATCTGGCTGAAAAGATCTGAACCGCGTGGGACATCTTCAAAATGTCCAGCCTGTAAAGCTCCGGTAATATGGAGTTTTTTGCCCATAAACGCTATCAGGAGGCTCAATGCGTGAGATCCCAGATCGGCCATGGCGCCTCCGTCCGGAGCCGGAGTGAGACGCGATGCTCTTTTGACCCTGTAATCTTTCTTCAGGTAGTCGCCATGGTAATATTTTAGCTCAAAGTGAACAGGTTTTCCAAGCTTGCCTGTCTTCCAGAAAGCAAGGGCTTGCCTTATTGCTGAAGTGAAAAGAAACTGAAAACCAACCTGTATGTTTATGTTCTTATTGCTTTCTGCAAGCTCCTTCATGGCATATGCTTCATCCTGATCAGAGCAAACAGGTTTTTCAAGGTAAATTCGTTTCAAGGCTTTCATTCCAAATGCTGCTTTCAGGTGTTCATAATGAACATTGTTCGGGCCAAGAATGAAAACAGTGTCAATGGTTTCATCCGAAATGAATTCATTTATATCGCAGGATTTCCTGAAGCCGTATCTGTCTGCAAACAGATCACGTTTCTCAGGTGTTGCCGAACACACCGCAGCTGGTTCCAGGTCAGGAACATCGTCATAATAATATCGGAGAGATTTAAGTGAAAATGCATGTGAACGGGCTATTCCTCCTGCACCTATGAAACCGATGCGTGCTCTTTTGTTTTCCATTTGATATCTTTTTGGCAAACCATAAAGATATGAATAGTATCGGTTTTTTTTTGTTGTCCTTTCATATGATATTACGAAGCTATTCTACATGATCTTGATATCCTGCAACAGGAACCGATGCCGGAATTTGATATTCAAAGTTGTGATATGCGCGAGGAAATAATCAGGATATTTGTTTTATTTGTTTTTTCAAAAAAAGGCCGGTTTATGAAGAAGGCTATAGCAACAATTTGTTTGATTTTTGTTTTATTTTCAGTTAAAGCCCAGAACGATTATAGATCTGTTGAAAAGGATACTCTTGAATCAAGGTTGCTGCCTGAAATAGTAGTCTCGGCGAACAGGATCAATTCTGTTGCTGTTAATACACCTGAGGCAATAAGGGTATTGCAGGTAAAGGCGGTGCATGAGAAGCAGCTCCGGACTGCCTCTGAAGCATTGAGCATATCGCCGGGAGTTTTTGTCCAGAAAACAAATCATGGTGGAGGATCCCCATTCATCAGGGGCTTAACCGGAAACCAGACGCTTTTGCTGATCGATGGTGTCAGGCTCAGCAATTCCACCATGCGTTATGGTCCAAACCAATACTTTAACACAATTGATGTTTTCGGCACGGGTAAAATAGAAGTGCTCAGGGGAAATGGATCCGTTCAGTACGGATCGGATGCCCTGGGAGGCACGATACAGGCCTTCAGCAGGGAGCTTGATATTTCAGAGGAAGCAGTTTGGAGAGGATCATTAATATCGAGAATCGCTTCGCATGGAATGGAGCAAACCCTGCGTGGGAACCTCGGATTCAGTAATGACAGAAGCGCTTTTCATTCAGGAGTCACATGGAGGAATTTCGGAGACATAGTAGGAGGTGACACAACAGGGCGCCAGACACCTACGGGTTATGGCGAATTTGATTTCGATTTCAAAGGAATGGTCCGGTTGTCATCTGAATCATCACTTACAATGCTTCTTCAGAGTGTTAAACAAAACAATATACCTATTTATCATAAAATCCTTCTTGAAAATTACTTTGTAAACAAAACAGATCCGCAACAGCGGAGGCTTGCATATTTAAGACTGAATCAGGAAATCAGCAAAGGAGCCCTTGAGTCGGTAGCCATAACGGCATCATGGCAGGGTACCCTTGAAGGCAGGGAAACAAGAAAAAACGGATCGTACATGCTCCGGTCTGAAACGGACAGAGTTGGTTCTCTTGGGTTTTCTGCCGAGGCTGTGTTTTCAAAAAATGGTATATGGTCAGGTAACTCGGGCATGGAGATTTACAATGACAGGGTAAGCAGCAAGCGGACCGATACAGATACCGGTACCGGCATTTCGGCCAATAAAAGGGGCTTATATCCCGACGGTGCAACCATGACAAGCATTGCGGCTTACTCTCTTAACACTTTCCGTCTTGATAAATGGTCCTTTACGGCCGATGCCCGATTTAACACTTATATCGTGAATGTTGCTGACGAGGTGCTGGGAAAGACTTCCCTTAAGCCTTCGGCACTGGTCGGTAATGCAGCTGTGCTCAGGAAGCTTAATTCATCCTCTAGTCTTTTTGTATCAGCAAACAGAGGCTTCAGGGCTCCAAATATAGATGACCTGGGCACCCTTGGAATTGTCGATTTCAGATATGAAACACCGAATTTCAACCTGAAACCTGAAAGCTCTTTTCAATACCAGTTGGGTTATAAATACCAGGATGAAAAAATAAGGGGAGAGTTTTTTGTTTACAGGAATGAACTTTATGACCTTATTACCAGGGTAAGAGTTGAAGACCAGATGATTGACGGTTACCCCCTCTATATGAAGGAAAACAGCGAACGGGCTTTTGTTCAGGGAGTGGAAACTTCATGGGAATTATCGGTAACAAGATCGTGGATCGTCAATGGTTCAATGACTTACACTTACGGACAGAACATCACAAAGGATGAACCTTTGAGAAGAATACCCCCATTATTTGGACTTCTTAATGTTGACTATCGGAACAGGAATTTTGTTTTCGGCGCTGAATGGATTGCAGCAGCCAGACAATCAAGACTGGCTGCCGGAGATGTTGATGATAACCGTATCCCTGATGGCGGAACCCCCGGATGGAATGTGATAAACCTGGATGCTGCCTATTCATTCCGATTTGCAACATTTGAACTCGGTTTGAGAAATATTTTTAATAAGGATTACAGGTACCATGGTTCAGGTATCAACGGATATGGAAGGTCGGTGCTTTTAACTGTAATGATTGATATCTGATTCATGTTGGTTTATGCATTGAAGGAAAAGATTTTCTAACTTTAGAATAATTTAGCCGGGACCCTGAGTAAGGTAAGTAGTTCATTGTTTTAATTTGAAAGGATTTCCGGATATAAATACATTATCTTCCAAAATCATTTAATATGAATACATTATCACGCACTGTTTCATTAGTTTTAGGTTTAGTTATTTTTACCGCTGTCAACGGACAAAATTCACCCGGGATGGAATCTCTAACGGCAAGTCAGATAATCGAAAAGATCATCAAAAAAACTGATGCAGCGACAATCCCCAATACGGTGGATGTAATCAAGGAGGGTGATCCTGAGACGGTTGTAACAGGAATTGTGACCTCAATGTTTGCAACGATGGAGGTTCTTAAACAGGCTGTGGCAATGAAATGCAACCTGTTGATTGTACATGAACCCTTATATTACAATCATCTTGATGATACACGGCATTTGAAGAATGATCCTGTGTATCTTGAAAAGAAAAAATTCATTGAAGATAATAAACTTGTTGTCTGGCGTTTTCATGACTATATTCATAGCTTGAAGCCTGACGGTATTGAATCGGGCATGGTTGCAAAACTGGGCTGGAAAGCATATACTTTGCCGGGGTCAACAAATCAATTTGTCATACCTGAAACGGATCTTGAAAGCTTGCTTGGCTACCTGAAGGAAATATTTCCGGCGACTGCGTTTTATGTGATTGGAAATCCTAAGATGAGATTGTCACGAGTTGTTCTGGCTGCCGGGGCTCCGGGAAGCCAGGCGCATTTTGCCATTTTGCGGAACAATGATGTCGATGTTGTCCTTGCGGGAGAAGTGCCTCAATGGGAAACATATGAATATATGCGTGATGCTGTAGCCCAGGGCAGAAAAAAAGCCATTATTTTCCTCGGACATGTCAATTCAGAAGAGGCAGGAATGGAATACTGTGCTGATTGGCTGAGGGGATTTATCGGGACTGTCCCTGTTAAATTCGTTGAAAGCGGGCCGCCTTACTGGTCGTATTAAAAAGGATGAAAGGGAGATTGGGCGTATAGGTGTATGTAGGATAGACATGAGGCCAATTATAATACAAAACTTTACAATGTCTTTAATTTATTAATTTATGTCTAATCTGAATATTCTGCTGATTCCCTTGTGGCTGGTTTTTTCCTGCTTAAATACATCATGCATCGATAGCAAGCGGCAATCAGCATTCAGGGTGATATCTTTCAGCAACGGAGAACATGATCAGGCCCATATCAGCTTTGTAAATGAAGCCAACAATTGGTTTGCCCTTAAAGCTGAAGAATGCGGTTTTACATATGAATCCACAAGGAATTGGGATAATCTGAATGAGGAGTTCCTCAGGAATTATGACGTAGTTTTATTTCTTGATTCCAGGCCAGACTCCACCGATCAGAGGGCAGCATTCCAGAAATACATGGAGAGCGGCGGAGCATGGATGGGATTTCATTTTGCAGCATTTGCCCTTACTCCCAGCTTATATCCCCAGAACTGGAACTGGTATCATGATCATTTTCTTGGGTCAGGACAGTACAAAAGCAATACCTGGAGGCCTGTTTCAGCAGTTTTACGGGTTGAACAAAGGCAGCATCCGGCTACCAGGCACCTTCCTGAAACATTTACATCATCACCCAATGAATGGTACAGATGGGAAAGGGATTTGCGCGAGAACAGCGATATTGAGATCCTGGTGTCTGTTGATTCAACAAGCTTCCCTTTGGGCACAGGTCCTAAACTTCATGAAATATGGCATGAAGGGTACTACCCTGTAGTCTGGACAAACAGGAATTACAGGATGCTGTACATAAATATGGGACATAATGATATTGATTACGAGAACAATACAAATGAAGAGTTGTCCTTTACCTTTATGAATGACATCCAAAACAGGCTCATCATTGACGGCCTGCTATGGCTGGGCAGAGAAGGAAAGAAAAGACATTCCGGGCGATGAGATGGCCGGATGACCTTAAGGCATTCAACTTTTAACAGCTCATTTTTTTAGGCCGGATAATCATTTCAATGTATCAGATTCCACTCAGGTCAACATCCTTAAACATTATGGAAGGTATCCTGATAGATTGGTTTTCACGTATGTCATTTCCGATCTCAACAAGGTTGAACATGAATTTGTTCATATTTCCGCTGATATTCATCTCATTAACCGGATACATTATTTTCCCGTTTTCAATGTAGTAACCTTCAATGCCGTATGAGAAATCACCGGTTGATCCATTACAGTTTCCGCCTATGAATCCGGTAATAAGAACACCTTTTTTAAGAGAGCTTGTCATTTCATCCATTCCTCTTGTTCCCAGGCCGAAAACCAGGTTTGATGAACTGCCTGAGGTAGGTTGCAATCCCAGTTTTCTGCCGTAATAGCAATCGATATAGTAGTTTTTCAGGATTCCGTTTTCTATAATCGGCCTTTTAACAGCGGCCAGGCCTTCCCTGTCATAGAGGCGCGAACCCGGCCCTGATGGAATAAGGGGATCATCGTATACTGTAAGCAGCGGTGATGCTACAGGCTTGTTTATCTTGTCCAGGAGGAATGATTGTTTCTGATACAGACTTGAGCCCAAAAGCGACTGGTAAACAGGACTGAAAATATTGCCAGCTACCCTGTTCTCAATGATTACGGTATATTGGCCTGATTGGATCTTTTTTGGATCCATCTTTCTCAGGGTTCTTTCAAGAGCTTTTTCGCCAATGCCCTTGGCATTCAGTTTATTTATGAACAGGGCGTTTTCGTACCAGTAATCCGAAGGACGGCCGGTATTACTTTTGACTGATACTTCAGCTACCAATGTAACATCGCTGTTTTTTGAATCGCCCCTGAAGCCGTTGCTTGTCACTTTTACCCGGCTTGTCAGGTTGTCAGAATAATATGAGCTTACCGAAATAATCCGTTCATCCTTATTGTATGCCTCATTAAGGACCTGGTTTGCAAGGTCTATTTTTGACTTCGCATCCAATGTTTCAATGGCCGGGTCGTATGTGTTCAGTTCGGGGCCGCCTCCTTTGTAATACAGGTCGGGGTCAGGCAGAGCACGGTATTCATCTACAGCAAGGTAGCGGGTGGCTGCAACAGCTTCCTCGATGAAGCGGAACAATTCTTCCTTTTTCATTCTGTTTGTAGAGTGGGACGAATACTTCTTGTCCACATATATGTTTATCGAAAGACTTCTCTGGTTTGAATCTTTAAGACTGTCAATCTTCTGATCCCTTATTTCTATTTCGGTACTGCGGTTATCAAGAATAGTTGCTGACACCTGTTCTGCGCCACATTTTATTGCATGTTTAATTACTTCGTCAGCAAGTGTATATTTTTCATTTGTATTCATAAGACAATTATTTCAAAATTATGCATTTAATCCGCCTACTGTTAGTTTTTTGATCTTTACTGTTGGGATGCCCATCGAGACCGGCGCACCCTGTCCATTTTTGCCGCAGGTCCAAACACCATTGTTAATTGCCATGTCATCAGCGGCCATTACAATGTCAGCAAGAGCCTGAGGACCATTTCCGATTATATTGATATCTTTAATGGGTTTTGTAAGTTTGCCGTTTTCAATGATATAGCCGAATTTCACAAAGAAAGTGAAATCACCCTGCCCTATGTTCACCTGGCCATTGCTGAAACTGTCGACATATATGCCGTTTTTAACGCTGGCTATTATTTCCTCTTTCTTATGGGGGCCATTTTCCATGTAGGTTATTCTCATCCTGGGCATGGGAATATGGCGAAAGCTTTCTCTCCTTCCATTCCCTGTCGGATTTACTTTGTAATAATCTGCGCTGATCCTGTCGTGAAGATAGCTGGTAAGTATTCCATTGTTTACAAGAACAGTTTTCTCAGTGGGATTTCCTTCATCGTCAAAATTTAGTGTTCCACGGTTTCCTGGAATAGTGCCGTCGTCAACTATGCTAACAAAATCTTCAGCGATCTTTTTTCCCATCTTGTCAGAGAAAATTGAAAGATTCTTCCTGTTAAAATCTGCCTCAAAAGCATGTCCCATAGCCTCGTGCAGTAATATTCCCGATTCTCCTGCTCCAAGTACCACCTCCATCTCACCTGCTTTTGGTTTTCCTGCGTTAAAGAGCCTTGAAGTTTTTTCAACTACTTCCGCAGACATGCTGTCGATAAGATCATTCGTCAGAAATTCGGAACCTGTCCGGAATGATTTGCCTACGAAAAAATTTTCAATCTGTCCCTTGTCTTCCATAATGCAAACCCCTGCGAGGTAGACAAGAGGGCGGTAGTCGCATGCGAGAAGCCCCTGAGAATTATAGTACAGTATGCGTGAGGAGCTATCTTCCAGGTACACATTAACTTTGCTTACCCTCTTGTCAGCTGCAAAGATTTTATCATTCATTCGCTGGACAAAGGGTATTTTATCCTTTACCGATGTGTTTTCCCAGGATGTTTTGACGGAATAATAATCAGGCGGTAAATATTCGCTCACTTTTACAGGAGAGAAGGTACCCTGACTGTCGGCAATGTTTGCAGCGGTTCTGGCAGCCTTTAGTATTGCCTCCTGAGTAACATCCTCTGAATATGCATAGCCTGTCTGATCACCTTTCAGAACCCTTATACCCACGCCATATCCAATATTTGAGTATGCGCTGTTAACCTTGCCATCCTCCAGGGCGCTGGTATTCCTGAGAGTGTGTTCAAAGTACAGGTCGGCATAATCGCCTCCCTTTTCCATTGCAACTGAGATAATCTTATTCAACAATTCCCTGCTGACCTCAAAATGGTTCAGGAATAATTCAGCATTGTCTGATAAATTCGTTCCATTGCATGAGTTAAGAAAGGGAGGAATTATCAACGATCCGGCTGCAGTTAAACTACTGATTTTTACAAATTCACGGCGTTTTAAATTCATATTTTTACAGATTGAGTTTTTAGTATGGTCTTAAAAGTATTTAAGTTCAGGTTTTATTATGTATGAAGTTTTTTAGTATTTATAAAGACGTTTCCCGATAGAGAATGATGCTTTTTCAGATTAAAAAAATCCCTTTAGTATTTTTACTCTGCAAAGTTGATAAACTTTTTTTACACCTTCAACTCTGGCTTCACCTCTTTTTGTTTATTGTCCCGTAGGATGAATTATTCTTTTTTCGCCCAACAACCGGCATGCTTTAAGGAAAGATTATACTGAAAAATGTTTAGAGGGAACCTTTGCAGCCATTTTTACGGTTTTTAAAAAGGAGCTTATCATACCTTTTAAAAAATCAGAATCCTTTGAGATCAAGGAAGATAGTGGGCAGAAGCAACAGGAATCCTATGATGATAAGCATTATTACCAACGGAAGCACCCACCTGAACCATTTATCGTAAGGGATTTTTGCCACACTTAACACGCCCAGGAGCACCCCCGAGGTTGGGGTGATGATATTTGTAAATCCGTCGCCAAACTGGAAAGCCATTACTGCGGCTTGCCTCGAAACTCCAATAAGGTCAGAAAACTGCGACATTACCGGCATTGTCAGGGCAGCCTTAGCTGAACCCGATGGCATAATAAGGTTGATCAGGTTTTGAACCAGGTACATCATTGATATCGATCCTATCTTCCCGGTATCAGATATTGATTCCGACAGCCTGTAAAGTATTGTATCAATTATTTTTCCGTTGTTCAGGATTATAACAATACCGCCTGCCAGGCCAACAATAAGGGCTGCAGACTGAATATCCTTCACCCCGTCAAGAAATAGTTTAGTAATCCTGTTTGGTGAATAGTTCATAGTTATTCCTGTCACTAGCCCCATGGCGAAAAACAGAGCTGCTATCTCCATAATATACCAGCCATATCCCATAACGCCGCTTACAAGGATCAGTATCGTTATAAAAAGTATGTTCATTACAAAGAAATGGACTGATTTTCTTAGAGTTATCCATCCCATGACAGAAAACAATAAAGTCATGACCGGGAATGAAGGAACTTTTATGGTTGTGTCACCAACTGAAATGCCGGTGAGAGGATAAAAATATGATATCACTATCATCGTCAGAATGATCACAGAGTAAACCACCCAGGCAGATAAAGGAGTATAATATTCTATACCGGAAGGGCTTTCCCGGTGGAGTTCATGCCAGTATTTATCTTCCTCATGAACAATTGATCCGGAAGGATTCTTCTTTATTGATTTTGCATACTTAAGAATAAAAGTGAATCCGGCAATGTTCAATATGATCCAGCAGATCAGCCGGTATTCAATTCCTGAAAACAGAGGAAGATCGGATAATCCCTGTGCGATACCGATAGTGAATGGATTAAGTATTGCTCCTGCAAAGCCAAGTGCGGCAGACACAAAGCAAAGCGATACACCTGTAATTGAATCGTATCCCATGGATATTGCCAGCGGTACAAAGATGATGATAAAGGCTATGGTCTCTTCGCTCATACCGAAAACAGCGCCAAAGATGCTGAATATGGTCATGATCATAATGAAAATGATATTGTCTGCACCTATTCCGGCTATTATCCTGTTATCTTCAATCTTTTTGCTTACTCTGATAAATGACTTTATAACCACGTCGATCGCTTTGCTTTCATTCATGATCCAGAACGAGCCGCCGATGATCAGAATAAAGACAATTATGTCAGCCTTATCCACAAAGCCATCAAAAAGCGCTGAAAAAACCTGCCATGTCTGCGGATGGCTATCAGTATAGTGAAATGACCCTGGAATGACAACATTCCGGTCAATTCCGTTTACAGTTACTGTATGTCTTTCAAAACTTCCGCCGGGAATAAACCATGTGAGCACAGCAGATATCACCACAATGGTGAACACTATTACATATGTATGAGGGATCTTTTTCAGCATGTGACTAAATGATCTTTATCCTGCCCCGGAGCTATGTGTTGGTTAATGGAAAACATTTATTCTTTTTGCATCTTTGTTATTCCAGGGTCGGGAGATTATCAGGGCATTTGTCGTTTAAGGTATCGCCTGATTCCTATGAAGTCAACCTGATATCAGGCCTGGGCTGGAAAATTCCCGGCAAGATAATTATTTCGCTTAAATTGGACAATCTCCTGAACACAGGTATGATAGTTATCTTTTTAGACATAGCAGAATGATATGCCGGTATAAATCAATTTCCGGCAGGATTTTTGAAGTTCCTGATTTCTGGTATATTTGAAAATTATAAATCTATTAATCAGCAGGCATATGAACAGAATGATTACTATAATTATCCTTGTCAATCTGGGATTAACAGCGTATTCTCAGGATGTTTCGCAATGGCGCGGGCCGGATCGCACCGGAGAATATAAAGAATCAGGGCTGCTTAAAAAGTGGCCGGAGGCGGGCCCCCGAATGATTTGGCATTTTGACGGGCTGGGAGAGGGGTATGGATCGGCTGCTGTTACTTCAGCAGGAGTATTTATAACAGGTCTGGAAAACGGGAAAGGGTATGTATATGCCCTTGACCACCAGGGTAAGCTACGCTGGAAAAAGGAGTATGGTAAGGAATGGGCTGAGAGTCACAGTGGAGCAAGAGCTACCCCATTGGTTATAAATGATAAGCTCTACCTTTTTTCAGCTTATGGGAAGCTTGTATGCATGAGCATTCAGGATGGCAAAATGCTTTGGGCAATTGACTTTATGGGGCAGTATGATGCCAGGAATCTACAATGGGGAATCAATGAAAACCTTGCATTCGACGGAAATACTATTTACTGTGTTCCTGGAGGCCGTGATGCCAATATTGTTGCTGTTGACAGGCATTCAGGGAAAATAATCTGGAAAAGTAAAGGCAGCGGCGAAAAATCGGGTTACTGCTCACCGCTACTGATAAATCTGCCTGGGCGTAAACTGCTTGTAACACATATGGAGCGGTCGATCCATGGGATTGATGCTGCCACCGGCAATGTATTATGGAAATACGGCATGGTAAATCAATACAGTATTCATCCCAATGTACCGGCTTATCGCAACGGGTATCTATATTGCACCATTGGTTACGGTGTTGGCGGTGTGATGCTTAAGCTTTCAGAAGACGGATCTTCCGTTACAGAGGTCTGGAAGAATAAAGCCCCTGATCCAAAAACAGGAGGGTTCGTGGTGCTGAATGATAAGATATATGGCACAGGAGATTTTAATAGGGGTTTTTATTCCCTTGACTGGAAGACCGGGAAGGTACTCATAAATACAAACCAGCTTTGTCCGGCTAATATAATCACCAACGACGGCCTTCTATATGTATATGCTGAAAGGCCAGGACAGGTGGCCCTGATTGAACCATTGCCCGACAGGTTGAATGTGATAAGTTCCTTTAAGGTTCCGTTTGGAACCGGACCTCACTGGGCGCATCTTGTTATTAAGGATAAAAGGCTGTATGTGAGACACGGGTCTTCACTCATGGTTTACGATATTGCAGAATAGAAATAACTGTCTGGCATCTGAAATCCCGGAAGATTTACTCTCCGGTTTTCATACCTTGGAATTCAGTCATGTGGGTTTCAACAGAAAACCTGGCAAGGGCACTCTATACATTCCGGCACGTACTTTCACCGGCACAGCAAAATCCTGATTATGCGACATGCGGTGTGGTTAGCACTATTGCCGGAGAGTATTTGCTCAGGAACAGGTAATTCTGCAGATATATGCCTTCGTTATAATGGTCAGGCCGGTCAGAAAGTGATCTGATGTTTTCCGGCGATCAGGAACATGAAACCATTTTCTTTTGATGCTATTCAAACAAATCAAATCATGCAGGAGATCATGAGAAATTCTCTCCTGATAACGCAATATGCCGTTTTGCCCATTATGAATTACAAATCACTCAGTTCAATGCCTGCATAAAGATTTCCCGTTGACAATTCAGTTGCCTTCATAAGGCTTTCCCTCGCCTTGTCTTTATCTCCCAGGCCTTTTAAGCCAAGTCCCTTAAGCAGGTAAGCATTTGACAGAAGAGTATTCTCCGTTTCCTGTCCGCCGAATTTAGCAAAGAAGTCTGTTGTTTCGCCTGAACGGCTTTTTATTAACTTGTCTGCACTTGAGACCATGGAGTTGAATATTTCCTTTGCTTTTGTATTGTTGCCAAGCTTAAGTTGGCTCATCCCCTGGTAATATCTGATGTAGCTTTCCTCATTCAGGGCAGGTGCAGAGGACTTTATGAAGCAGGCTTTTGTTCTTGACCTGTTGCCCAATCCTTCATAGGCAAGCCCGGTGTAGTAATTTACCTGGACTTCCCTGGCCCCTGAGTGTGCGCTTCCGCCTTCCTCATCGGGTATCTGGGCAAGCTGGAAATGTTCCAGGGCTTTTTTGTAATTTTTTTCCTTCAAATAATTCCTGCCGGCCATCAGATGGGCATCGATAATAACATCGCGGACTCTTGAACTGCCCTCTCTGTAGCTGAATTGCTTCCCTGACAGATATTCAACGGCCTTTTCCGGCTGACCTGCAAGCGTGAGAACGTTTATCTGGCGAATGAATGCATCATCGCGTTTTTTAACCACTTCATTGCTGCCGGCAAAAAGGTTCAGCCTCTTTGAAACAGGAGCATTGCTCATTTCATACAGTTCGTCAAGTTCCTCATAGTAAAGGGGTTCATTCTTCTCAAGTTCGATGGCTTTTTCATAATGCGAGATCGCTTTATTTCCATCATCCTTGCAGTAATAATAACCCCATCCCAGATTTCTATGGGCAATTGCCAGGGAAGGATCTGCTTTAACAGCATTTGTCCATGCTTCTATAGCCTTTTCAGGCTGTTTGTCGTAAAGAAGGTTGCCAAGATAATACCAGGGTTTTGCATCGCCTGGATTCAGATCTGCTGCCAGTTTAAGAACCTTTATTGTTTCAAGCCTGAAAGGGAAGACATAATCCACAGGCAGAGCCGATGCGTCTTTGATCATCCTGACAGCTTCGTTCTTATCTCCTTCATGGTATTTTAAAAAGGCCAGGTAGTACATAATAATTGGATTCCTGCCCTTGAATCTTGTGAAAATGTCTTTGGCCTCATTTAGCAAACCATCATTCATGTAGCCAATACCTAGCTCAAGATAATTCTGATCAAAATCTCTCATTTTTCTGTTTAGGTCACCCAGAATTTCATTTGCTTTTCCCTGGTCTCCCGACTCTTTAAGAATCAGGTATTTCTCGTTTAGTATTCTGAAATCGAGAGGGTCGTTTCCGGGCAAATTATTAAGGGTTTTAAGAGCGCCCATGTAATCTTTCATATGCCTCTGCAAAGAAGCCTTGAGTGCTATGGCACTGTTGTTTCTGGCGTTTGTTGAAAGCGATTCCTCAGTTTCTGCGAGTGCTTTCTGCTTATTGCCTTTCATCGAGGAGATCCTTGCAAGTTCGAGGTAAGATGCAGCGTGGTAAGCATAATCCCATGTGGCACGGTAAAGTGTTTCAGCAGCTTCGTCATATATTTCCAGGGCTTTAAGTGTCAGTCCCTGCAGGTACAACGGCTCACATGAATAGGGGCGGGTGTAGTCCCTGGTAAGTCTTTTTATTGCAGTGGACAGGTATTTCCTGGCATTGGTATAATCGCCGTTTCTCAGATATGTATAACCAATGGCAGTATTGGTTCTGATATCGGAGGGGTCACGCTTCAGGGCTTCTTCATAATAATCCATGGCATTAAGGGTGGGATTGTAGAACTGCTGAATCCTGTGACCTGTAAGGTATAGTTCTTCCACGGTGGATATCTTTTCAGGGGGATCCGGCCGTTTTACTTCTTCTGGCAGAGGTTCGGGATCCTTCTTTTCAGAAGGCTTGTATGAAACAAGTAGTTCTCCTGTGCTGAGGTCGGTCATCTCAGTGTAAAGGTCGGTTATTTCAAAGGGTCCATCCAGCTTTATTGTCTGGGTAAAAGCTTTTGAAGGCGAGATCTCAAGTTCCCTGGTGAACACAACAGCGTCTTTATTTTTAAGGACTATTCTTGCATTTTTCACCATTCCTGTTGAATAATATCCCAGGAAAACCTGATTTTTCTCCTGTGCCTCCAGGTTTACAGCGCCTTTCAGATTTGCATTTTTAAAACCTCTTATATCTTTTACGGGGTACCAGTATTGCCTGAATGTTTTTACTTCATAGGGTTCTATCCAGCTGTAATCTGGCTGGTTATCTGAAAATGCGCCAACCATAATTTCAACATACGGACCATCATTTTCGGTCAGCCGGCCTTCCGTAGCCTGTCCTCTTGCACCTGATCCCCATTCCCAAAGTTTTGCTCCCTTTACAATATTGTGATCAGCGATATGGACTGTTCCCGATTGTTTCCCATGATCATATCCCCCCATAAAATCCTCTCTGAGGTCGTGTGCAAAGAATGAAGCGGAGTTTACGACATTTTTCCACCAGCTGACGTCCACTCCTTTTGTAAAATCATGTCCTGCATAAACTTCTGTGGAAAAAGGCCATCTGGTAAAGCTATTCTTTGCATGGAAAGTGGCAAATTCTACGCTGGGAGGGAATATGACCTGGTAGTTTTCGTTGGTGTGCGTAGCAACATTTGCCCAATATAGAAATGAATGTGTGTAAGGAGTCGGATTATGTATTTTGACTTCAGCCTGAAAGTATGATTTTCCAGGGAAGGCAGTTATACCGATGGTCCATCGCATTCTGTGCCGGGGTTCTGTTTCGCCTACCCATATGGTCTTACTGCCGTCTTCATTTTCTGTAAGGGTATAATCAACCGGAAGGAATGTGGATGCTCTGTGATGGTGAAGAACACACCATTCAATTCCTCCTGAGACCCATGCTCCCAGCATCCCAATGTTGGAAGGCTTTACAACATTGTTTTTATAGATAAAGTTGTAATTGTTTGTTTTATCGGTTGCATAGTACAGCTTTCCCCCTATTTCAGGAGCAACACAGACTTTAATATATTCGTTTTCAAGCATTAAAGCCTTCCATGCTTTTTCAGTTCTTTCATTTGAAATTACATCGTTCATGGCATATGGGTATACTACCTTCGATGCTCCCTGATAGGATTCTCCCTTGAAGAAAATTGGATTCTTATCAGGCTGACCAACCATATATGTAGGGATTACCCACTGCTCTTCCGACACACTGACCTGGCCATTAATTCCCAAGAAGAATCCAAGGGAAAGTAAAAGAATCAATGACGCTCTGATAGCTGAATTAGAAAATATTGTTCTCATATCTTTTTTTGTTTCTTTCAAATGTAAGAAAGATGTTTCAGGATTTATAGTCATAGTTCCTTGAATATTGAATTTATTTCATTTTTTTATCGATCTTTATCAATATACTTTTAAACCCGGTAACATATGAAAAGTCATTTATTTTTACTCGTTTTTGTATTACCCATTGTAATGTACAACTGCGGTCATAATGAAATCAAGCTTACTGATACTCAAAAAGCAAAGGTTGAAGAGCTTAAGAAGGAAGTGCATTCTGATCTGACAGATAATCTTCTTCCCTGGTGGTCAGCCAGAAGTGTTGATTATTTGAATGGAGGTTTTTATGGTCGCATTACCCATGAAGATTCGATCATTACAGATGCCAAGAAGGGTGGGATCTTAAATGCAAGGATACTATGGACATATTCTGCCGCGTACAGAACATTGAAAGATACAGCTTATCTCACACTTGCAACAAGGGCAAGGGATTACATATTTGAGCATTTCATTGACAAGGAATATGGAGGAGCCTTCTGGAGTGTAGATGCTATGGGAGAACCTGTAGATACCAGGAAACAACTATATACAAACGCCTTCTTTATTTATGGGCTTTCAGAATATTCAAGAGCCACGGGTGATAAAGAATCCCTTGAAGCTGCAAAGGCTATCTTTGACCTCGTTGAAGAGCATGCTCTTGACAGGGAGGCAAACGGTTACTTTGAAATCTTTGATCGCGAGTGGAAGAGAATCCGCGACAGGATGATAGGAGAATCATCTGATAATGATGAGAAAACAATGAATACCTCTCTTCATCTAATGGAAGCTTATGCCAATCTATACCGTGTGTGGCCGGTCCCTGAAATGGCTGATCGCCTCAGAAACCTTGTTGAGATTTTTCTCGACAAGATAATAGATGGAGAAACCTATCACCTGATATGTTTTATGGACAGGAACTGGAACAGGACTTCTCAGGTCGATTCCTATGGGCACGATATTGAAGCTTCATGGCTGCTCTGTGAATCCGCAGACCTGCTCGGTGATCAGGAACTGATACGGAGAGTGAGGGAAACAGCAGTGAAGATGGCAGAGACTGTTGAAGAAGCAATACAACCCAATGGCAGCATCATATATGAAAAAGATCTTGCTTCAGGCCATGTAAATGCTAACCGGAGCTGGTGGGCCCAGTCAGAAACCATTGTCGGGTACCTGAATGCCTTTGAGCTTTCAGGCGATGAGAAATTTCTCGACTATGCGATAAATTGCTGGCGCTATACCTATGACCACCATGTGGATCGTGTAAACGGTGGTTGGTTCCCGAATGTAAGGGAAACAGACGAAACTCCCTGGGGAGATAAGGCAGGCCATTGGATATGCCCGTATCATAATGGCCGGATGGCTATGGAAGTGGCTGAAAGGGTCGAGAGGATGATAAATAAAAAATAATAAGACAATGAGGATAATACAATACAGACTGACGTCATTGCTTCTTTCATTGGCTCTGTCAGTTTGCGCAGCTGCCATAGAGGATGCAAGGCTTCTGAGATTTCCGGATATAAATAAAGACCTGATAACATTTGTATATGCCGGAGATATCTGGACGGTAAATTCGAACGGAGGAGAAGCAAAGCGGCTTACATCGCATGAAGGACTGGAGCTTTTTCCAAAAATTTCACCGGATGGCCAGTGGATTGCTTTTTCAGGCGAATATTCCGGAAGCCGTCAGATATTTGTAATGCCGTCTAAGGGGGGAGTTCCCCGCCAGCTTACCTGGTATAACTCAGTTGGGGTTATGCCTCCGCGGGGAGGCTTTGACAATGTCGTTCTGGATTGGACTCCTGACAGCAAGCAGGTACTTATAAGAGCTAACCGTACAACTTTCGGCGATCGTAACGGGAAATATTTCCTGGTAGACCTTGACGGAGGTTTTGAAAAAGCCCTTCCGCCGGTAAACGGGGGCTTTGGAGTGCTTTCACCTGATGCGTCGAAACTTGTATTCACTCCTGTCGACAGGGAATTCCGCAACTGGAAACGATACAAGGGCGGCAGAGCCACCGATCTGTGGATATACGACCTCGAACAAAACACTTCAGAACAGATTACTGACTTTGAGGGAAGCGACCAGATTCCAACATGGTCGGGAGACAATATTTTCTTTGCCTCAGACCGGGATCTCAAACTCAACATCTGGAAATATAACACGCTGACCAAAGAGACTACACAGGTTACGCATCATAAGGAATTTGATGTGATGTGGCCTTCAGGTAACGGAGACCAGCTGGTGTACGAGAACGGAGGTTATCTTTACAAACTCAACCTGCAATCCGGCCAGAGTGAAAAAATAAAGGTAAGCATAGGTTTTGACAATCCTAACCTTGTTCCTTATTATAAAAATGTTAAAGACAATATACATAGTTGTGCGGTTTCTCCAACCGGGAAACGTGCCCTTTTTGATGCCAGAGGCGATATTTTCTCAGTACCGGCTGAAAATGGCATTACTGTTAACCTTACCGGGACCCAGGGTGTGCGGGAGATTTTCCCATCATGGTCGCCTGACGGCAGATTCATCTCATATTATTCCGACCTTACCGGCGAATACGAGCTTTATCTTTTGGAAAACAAGAAAGATGCAAAGCCGAAACAGGTTACTTTCAACTCTTCTTCATGGAAATACAAGCCTCTCTGGTCACCTGACAGCCGCTACCTCGTTTTCTCAGACAGGACACTGAAATTAAAACTGTTTGAAGTAAGCTCCGGCAGGCTTACTGATATTGACAATGCAACCGGAAGCGAATTCCGGAATTACAGTTTTTCGCCGGATTCCCGCTGGATAGCATATCAGAAGGAAGGACCAAACGATAAGTATGCGATTTGGGTTTACGATATATCAACAAGAACAAAACAACAGGTTACAGATGGTTTGTTCTCTGATGACAACCCGGTATTCAGCCTTTGCGGAAACTATATCTTTTTTGCGTCAGACCGCAGTTTCAACCTTTCCTTCTCAAGCTATGACTTCGATTATATATATAACAAGGCAACCAGGCTCTATGCGCTGGCCCTTACATCGAAAAGTCCCAAACTGATAAAAGACAAGAATGATTTTGAGCCTGTATCGGAGGAAAAAGCTAAAGAACCTGTTGCTGAGGCAGCAAGGAATAAAAAGGGTAAAAAGAGCTCCTCTGCCGATGAGCCGGAAACCGATAAGAAAGAGCTAAAAGTAAGCATTGAGTTTGAGGGCATAAATGACCGTATATCAGCTCTGCCGGGAGAACCTGGAGAATATCGGATTGTTGGCGCCGCTGAAGGAGGGCTTGTTTATATCAGCGACAGGAAGCTTATGAAATACAGTCTGGAAGATGAAAAGTCAGAAGAGATTCTTGACCAGGTGATGACAGCCTCACTGACTGCTGATGCCAAGATGGCAATATATCGTTTCGGCAATGATTACGGGATCATCAAGTTGACGCCCGGACAGAAAGCAGGTGCAGGGAAACTCAATTTAGACGGCATCGAAATGAAAATAGATCCCCGGAAAGAATGGAACCAGATATTCACCGATGCCTGGCGTATTTTCAGAGACTACTTCTATGTGGATAACCTTCATGGTGTCGACTGGAAAGGAATCAGGGATCTTTACAGCACCCTTCTTCCATACGTCAGCCACAGGGCTGATCTTGACTATATACTCAATGAAATGGTCGCAGAAAGCAATGCCGGACATGCATATGTCGACTGGGGCGATTTTGAAAGAGTAAAAAGGATTGACAACGGGCTTCTCGGCGCAGAAATATCAGTTGACAAAACGGCCGAGCGTTACAGGATATCAAGGATCTACAAGGGGCAAAACTGGAATCCTGAAAGGAGGTCCCCTCTGACTGAGCAGGGTGTTGATGTGAAAGAAGGCGATTATTTGATAAGCATTGACGGAAAGCAGGTAACAACAGACAGCAATCCGTATCTGTTTCTTGAGAATAAAGCAGGTAAAACTGTCGAAATAGAGGTAAGCAGCACTGCCTCGTCGGGGAATACCCGAAAGTCGCTGATAAAACCTCTCTCCAGCGAACTGGAGCTCCTGTATTTCAACTGGGTGAATGAAAGGAGAAAGCTTGTCGACAGCCTTTCCGGAGGCAGGATCGGGTATATACATGTGCCGAACACTTCCTATGAGGGTAACCGCGAGCTCTTTCACGGTATGTATACCTACTACGACAAGGAGGCCCTGATAATTGACGATCGCTATAACGGCGGCGGATTTATTCCCGACAGAATGACTGACCTTCTCGACAGGAATACACTGGTATACTGGAACCGCAACGGACTTAAGCCGATGAAGACCCCCAATATAGCCCATGACGGACCAAAGGTGATGCTGATAAACGCATATTCATCATCAGGAGGCGATGCCTTTCCTTATTTCTTTAAAAAGATGGGCCTTGGCAAACTCATAGGGACTCGCACATGGGGCGGCCTTGTAGGTATCTCGGGTAACGCCCGTCTCGTTGACGGTGGGAACATTTCAGTTCCGCAGTTCGGGATATTTGATAACGAAGAAGGATGGATAATTGAAGGAATAGGTGTCTATCCCGATATCGAAGTTGTTGACCGTCCAGAACAACTGGCAAAAGGCATGGATCCTTGTGTTGAAAAGGCAGTGGAGATATTGCTGAAAGAACTTGAGAGTAATCCGCCCGATAAAGTGATAATCCCGGTCCCGCCTGACCGTTCAAAATGGAGGGAGAAGTAAGACCGTCTGCAAATGGATACTTTTGCAACCGACTGAAGTTTGAATATAAAGCAGCTATGATTAGCAATATTTGTAATGTCGCAGGAGTTCCCGATATGCGTAATAAGCTTATGCCTGAGAGTAAGTCAGTTACATATGACATTTATTTCGATGTGAATAAAGGTGTTGTGAAGCCCGAATAATACGGTATGTTCAAGGAGATCGCAACAATACTTAAACCTCGTGACAAAAGGTAAAGACTTCAGGGGATTTGTATGAAGTTGAATGGTATGCTGATTGATGATGATATACATTCACCACGCTCGTAAACATCGTCATCATCGTCTTCGTAGTGCCAGTTTATTATCAGTTTTTTTCCCTTCAACATAACTGAACTGATTTTCTTTATTATGCTGACAAGGATTGTGGAAGAGTAACTATTCAGGTACTCAAAGCAGATATCAATGGTGGTTGATTCATGCGGATCAAGAATATACTCTTCAATCCATTTTATTATCTCATCGGGTATATCAATCTTGTTGACGGTCAGACCCCGTCCTCGTATTTTAATTGTTCCTTCAGGCAACAGGATAACCTCGGGAGAATTTTTAGAAGATTGAATGTGTACTTTAGTCAACATAATCAGTCAGAGAAATCAGCTACAAGAATGATGGAAGATTCATTTCTACTTTTCCATGAAGAATTAATCAAATAACGATCAAACCCTAATGCATATTGTGAGTTATTCTGAACATTAAAACTGTCTGAGTTTGTTTGTTTTTTATCTGCATATAAGTACGGAAGCTCTTTAATAGATTGATTTGTCGGATAAAAACTCCTTGAAAAAGGTAGAGGAAGACAATGATACTAAGATCACTGTAGTAATCGTGGAATGGCTGTTATTTCTGACAGCTTTTCCTTAATAATAATACAGATATGCTTAAAATTTCGTTCTGTGAAAAAGCCTTCCAGTGTAGTGTCCTTAAAATGTGGTATATTATTTGCTTTGTTTATGCAAATAACTATTAATATCATGAAAACCATTTATATGAAAATAGCGGGTCTCCTGATGTTGTCGGGATTATTCCTGGCATCCTCTGCCGGTTATTCACAGGATAACAGGCTTAGCAGGCAGGAGATGAAGGAAGTCAAAAAAGCAAGAATGGCAGAAAGCTTTTATTTCCTGGGATCACTACTCGACAGAAAAACCTTTGTTCTTGAAGCAGATTTCCTTGAGAACACCTATGGCTACAGGCTGCCTGTAACTTCCACGCTGAACTTTATAATTGTTGAAGAATCGAAAGGAGTATTACAGACCGGAGCCGATTCACGAATGGGTTATAACGGTGTGGGAGGAGTTACAGCCGAAGGTACTGTCAAAGGCTGGAAGTTGTTAAAGGATCCCAAAAAGATGGTTTACAGGCTTCATTTTAATCTGATGACCAACATAGGTACTTATGATATCTTTATGACAATTACAGCAGATTACCGTGCAACAGCAACTATCTCGGGACAGCGACACGGTAAGCTTACATGGGAGGGACACCTGGTACCAATAAGTGATTCAAGGGTATATAAAGGCACTACCCTTTAGTTCAGAATCGCCTGCATATGGTTTTTCTGTTAGTAGGGTGCCCGGTTTATTTTTATCAGTTTTTCCTTTATCAGAAATATTTAGGTAAATGACTGATTATCACTGTTGTTCCTGATTACTGGTTCCGGGTCTTGTAGGTAGCGATGGTTTTTTAGTGATTGTCAGTTAAGCCCGGCTTAATAACAAATATTGGATTTTAAAAGAAGGCGTAATCAATTTTGATCATAAAGCTGTTGGCGGGGAATATTCTGAAAACATCCCCGAATTGTTCAGTTAGCGACTGATTGTAGGGTGATTCTTCCCAGGAGGGTGCCAGGGGATTTAGTTCATCCCTCCTGTCACGGCTGTGACTCCATACCAGGTATATCGTTGAACCGGGCCGGTATTCCCATCGGGCGACAAAATTCGATTGAAGGTTTTTATAGTTGAAATCCCTCTGCTTTGGATATGCCCCGAAGTCAGTCATCGTGTCGGGATTGACAAGAATGTTGAAATTATCGTAACTGCCGCGGGCCAGGAACAGCTGTGTGTAAAGCTGAAGGGAGAACTTATTTGTAAAAGTAAGGGATCCTCTCAGGGTAAGATCGAGCGATCTGGTATCACGTGTCCCAAAAACAGGAACATAGTAAGTGCCGGGAGCATATTCCATCACTGTTGCAAGAATTCCCTGAAGCTGTCCTTTGTCATCGAAGGCAACAAAATCCTCTTGTTCAAGCTTGTCAGGCGCTGCCGGGGCATTGCCTATCTTCCACTGGTTATTTTCCAGGAGGAATGACTCATTGGAAGCCCAGGCTGTTTTTGAGTCTTCCCAGCTGCCCTTGAGGTTTGCCAGAAATGAAAGCCTGGTCCCGGTATTCAATATTCCCTGGAAACCCATTGTATATTCTGATCCTCTGTCATCATAGATCTTAAAGCTTGCTGACGGGGTGATTTTCCAGTTACGTCGTTCATCCGAATTGTATTCTCCTGAAAGCTGTATTCCCCGTGGCTTGCCCCAGATACCCAGGCCTCTCGTTTCCCAAAGGTCGTATCCGCCCAGAATGTCTGAGAATCTGCTGCTGAATTTCAATGCTCTGAAATTTCGCGTAACCAGGTTTGAAGTAAAGTTAACACTGCTACCCATATCGTACCACTCGAGGTAGGAAAATCTTCTTGTATAATGGAAGGCTATATCGCCTCTTTGAAACGATCCGAACGGCTGGCCTGAGTTTATCTTATAGGTCACATTCGACCAGATTTGATACCAGTTCTGTTCATAGCTTATCCAGCCCATATCGTTGGGGTTATATTTGTCGGAGAACAGGAGGAGAGTGAAGTGGCCGTCAATGACACCTTCTCTTTTTCTCAGGACAAGTCCTCCCATGAAGCCATTATCATCATCTTCACCGGCTGCCAGTGAATTCCTGCTGGAGAATGCAGTTATTCCTTCAAAGCTGTACCTGTTCTTATTGAACCTGAAATCCCAGTCAAGGCCTCCGGTCATACTGTTTCTTCCTATCCCGTTATTTAAGGGGCTGTTGTAGTAGGTGAGTATACCTCCCGCTGAAGAATATTGGCCCAGTCTTTTACTGGTGCGTATAACACCATAATTATGAGATGGATTCAGGTTTTTTCCTGCTGTAGTACCCATAATTCCGAATGAAAGGCCGCCGGCGGAATGGCCCGAGAGTTTTGCAGCTGCTATTATTGGTTCATTTGCACCGAAGCGACGGGTATAAAAAAGGCGGCTGTCGCCGATTCCGAACTTGAAAATGTCAGCGCCCTCAAGGAAGAATGGTCTTTTTTCAGCAAAGTAGGTTTCGAAAGCTGTAAGGTTAAGCACAGCAGGATCAGCTTCAACCTGTCCGAAATCAGGGCTTATAGTGGCATCGAGCATTATATTTGGCCCCAGACCTACTTTTATATCACCCCCTGCATCGAATTTTTGTCGGTTGTCGGTTCTCCCGGGAAAATCCGGATTCTCAAAAAAATCAACTCCTGTGAGCACATAAGGCCTGACCTGTATATTTCTTTTTGGGACAATTCCTTTTATTTCAGTTAGCTGACCGTAACCGGCAACCAGGTTACCACGTTCACTTCGTGGTATTAATGGCCATTCAGAAATCTCTGCCAGGCGCGGGATACGCCTTCTGAAGTGAATTCCCCAGGTTTGTGATTCAGATTTGGGAAAGCGGAGCATACTGTAAGGTATCCTTATTTCAGCAACCCATCCTTCGTTAGTGATCTGCACTGATGAAAACCAGATTGCATCCCAGGAGGCATCGAGACCTGCCGGCAGGCTGGGATCCATTTCACGCGTGCTCAGTTTTTTGTTGTCATCCAGCTGACCGTCGAGCTGAACTCCTGCAGCATTAACTGCGAAAGTGTAGGCAGTTTTCCTGTTGAAATATGAATCGATAGATACCATGAACCAGTCAGCCCTGTTGTATTCATCCCTTCTTCCAAGATTGTTTTCAATGGCTTCAGGGGAATCGTACATAAGTGCCCCTACAAACAGGTCATTTTCTCCATGCAATACGAATACTTCTGTCTTTCTTTCCGAAGCTTCACCTTCATGAGGTTCCAGCTGGCGGAATTCGTTGACTACGGATGCCTGCTTCCAGATATCCTCATCAAGATATCCGTCAACCGTGATATTGATGTCAGAGCGAACCGACCTGATGGAATTGCCAGCCTGAGGGAAAACTGAATGGGGGTATATTACAAAAACCAGAGAGAATGCGGTTCTGATTAACAATGTGATGTGAGCGTGAATTACAGATTTTGATAGCCTTTCGTCAGTCATATTGTCAATTGTTCCTGCAGGTTGTGTCTGGAAAACACATTCCTGCCAGATAAAAATTAAAATTTATGTCCCCGGCTTACATAGGGTGTTCCAAAAGTATATTTAAAAGCCTAATGCAATTCTTAAAAATTCTTAAAGGTTTGCCTGTTCCATTGCACTGATTCTGACAGGCAGAAGGGGAGGGCCGGCCGTGTTATCATTTTCGGCAAAACACCATTGATTTTATTCCTTTATGGCATAGTTACTATCCAGATGGAACCAGGCTGAAGTGCCTTGTTGTTTGTATATAAGCACTTTGCTTATTTGCAAAAAATTTTGTATCTTTGTAAACTTTTAATCAAAAAATCTATGAATAGCACAAAATCTATTAAATCAGAAGGGAAAACAAAGTATTTGCGAATTGACAACAGGACCATTATAGAGGTTTCCGTTGATATTCCAGATCATGTTGCGCGTGAAAATTATATGAGGAACAGGGAATTAAACAACCCGGGTGCAAGAAGAAACCTGGTTATTAAATGATTCTGGAATAAATCTGTTTTTTTTCATTACAGTTTATAAAAACTTGTTTAGAGGCTGATGGCAGTTCTTATGTTTATCACAACAGCTTTAAGGCATGGTATGTCTTGTATAACTGTGGTACAGAGAATAAGCTTCGGTAATATTTGATCATTTTTATCTGTCAGCGGTTATAGTTGCTGTCAGTTTAGTTCTTTTACCTTGCGTCTTTTTTTTGAAGTAGCAAACCAGATAACGAAGTCATCTTTAACGGGATATGGATTTATAGTCCGAATCCGGGGTTGTTCTGAAGAGTCAATAGTAACCAATCCCCAATAAGTAGCTTCATTAATTATTTCGTGAGCAGCAAGAAGTAAAGAATCACTGTTTACAGATTATTTTCCATACACTACACTGCAGAGACAAAGAAACTGAAAGTTAAGGCCAGCACAAAAGTCAGGCTTCAGGAGTTTTATTCCTGATAGTGTCAGAATGATTAATAAACTATCTTGTATACGACCCTCCAAAGTTCAAGAGATTCCGGTCAGGCAATAAAGTCGCGGGGAACATTTGCAAGACGGGAGATGTCAGTGATCTTTTCCTTCAGATTAAAGTTTCTTGAACAATTGGCAGAACATGAATCACATTCTGAGCAAGGATTGTCCCCGGCCGATAATTCAGTAATCAGTGAGTATGCCTTTTCAAGGTTAGAATATCCGTAGGCATACATATAAGCTCTCATAAAGTCCGGGACAGGCAGGTTTTTAGTGCACCCGGGTATGCAGTTCCTGCAGGAAGTACAATACATGCCTGTTTCTGAACGGGCAAGAAGGATATCTTTTTTTTCCTGATCATTTAAAGTAATATCTTCCAGAATTTTAACGTCAATATAAAGCTGATCGAAATTTGTCATTCCTGGAATGGTAGTATGAACATTCGGATTTGACAATACCCACTTTATGGCTGCTGAAGCATTTATTGGCTTTGTTTTTTCTCTGTCGAGGAATCCACCCCCCGCAAGTGTTTTCATAGCCACAATGCCCAGACCTGCATCAGCTGCCTTTTGAAGAGCAATATCCATACCTTTTACAGGAGGTTCTGCCCTGTCGCGTATTAATTCTGTATTCAGATAGTTATAAGTTGTAAGAACGACATCCCATGATCCCGTTTTTACGATGGAATCAATTATTCTTGGCAGGTTATGGGTTGATATTCCTAAAAAGCGTATTTTCCCTTTATCCCTGAGCTTTTTCATTGCTTTTATAATGGGTTTGAATCCAACCATTTCCGGAGACAGCACCTGATGCACATAAAGAATGTCGACATAGTCCATTTTAAGGCGCTTAAGGCTCTCATCAAATTTTGAAAGAAAGTCCTCTGCAGTTGTTTCTTTAGAAGGTAATCCGGTCATCCTGTCGGTCCCGGCGGGTCTGACTTTTGTTGCGATCAGGAAAGAATTGCGTGGATACTCATTCAGCACATTGCCCAGCATCTCTTCGTTTCTGCCGTTCTGGTAGCTGTTTGCCGTGTCGAACAGGATAATGCCATGATCCAGTGCTGCCCTGACAAGCGCCGGACTGTCGGAGTTCATTACCCCCATGCTCACAACAGGAACCTGAAGTCCTGTTTTTCCAAGGGTTCTGGTGATTATCCTTTTTTCCTCCTTTAAATGAGTTCCTGCCATTATATTGGAAGTATAGCCCAGAGCTCCGGTTGCTCCAAGTATACCGGTCTTAAGAAATCGTCTTCTGTCAAAATTTGTCATTATATGATCTTTGGAATTAAAATTAAATACTACTTAACGTTCTCACTTTTTGATGCAAGATTTTCAAGCTTTCTTGATGAAGTTATCAATCCCCTGATTATTGCTGAGCTGAGGCCCTGATGTTCCATCTCATTCAAGCCTGATATGGTTATACCCTGTGGTGTTGTGACTCTGTCAATTTCCTTTTCAGGGTGATCGTTGGAATCCAGGATTATTTGAGCAGCGGCTTTAACTGTTTGAGCAGTGATTGACAGGGCCATTTCGGAATCGAAACCGATTTCAATCCCTCCCTGCGACATGGCGCGGATAAAGCGCAATGCAAATGCAATGCCACAGGCTCCGACAACAGTTGCAGCTCCCATCATTTCCTCCTCAATGATCAGAGTTTTACCCAGTTTGTCAAACAATGAGATGATTTCCTTTTCCTGCTCATTATCAGTATTCCTGAACGACAGGCAGGTCATCGATTCGTTTATTTCCATAGCAATATTCGGCATAATCCTTACCAGGGGCACCCTGCCAAGCACTGATTCAATGTCCTTGAAGGCCACTCCTGTAATTGTCGAAATAACAGTATGTTTACCGGTAACATCATTTTTAATCTCTTCCGCAAGATCAAAGAATTGCTGAGGTTTAACTGCCATCACAATTATCCCTGCCTCCTTTACAGCTTCACGATTATTGTCTGTTACGTGAAAACCAAGGTTCTTAAGCTGGCCTGCCCTTGATTCCCTCTTTTCAGTGACCAGTACTTCATCGTAATCATACTGGCGGGACGCAATTAATCCTTTTGCCAGGGAGGTGCCTATGTTGCCGCATCCCAGAATGGCTATTTTGTATTTTCCCATCTTGAATTGTAAAAACCGAAAGATAGAAAAATTGTGAATATCAGAACAAAAATAACCTTGGGATTAGCAAATGTTAACATATTCCGAGGTCATATTGGATGATTTTAGAAGTACTTTCTTCAATCAGACAAGAGGTTAACAAATACAAGTTTTCTTGTGATGATGATGTAATACAGTGTTACATACTGGTAATAACCTGCGGAGTTATTCTGGTCAGGAATGCCAATCCTCTTTAAAAGCGTATAGCCAATATTTACTTATCGGCTCTGTAGCTTGTTTCTTTTCAGAGAAATATTGGTTGCGGATCAGTCCCCGGTATAATTCGACCCTTTCCAGACATATTGCATACAGCACTTATTCGAATTATAGCTTTGGAAGAATGTGGGATCATTAATTATATTGCCGTTAAAATCATAGCACCGGGGACCAGAGGACGAGATCAAATTATGGTACTCGAAGTAATAGGAGTTATTGTACTTATATCTAATCCATGCTGTTATAGATGGTGGTGATTCAGGATTGGCTTTAAGAGTTTTTTCGTCTTGAGTGATTTTTTCTTGTAACCATTCCGGAATTTCGGATGATGGGATTAAAAAAGGATCCTTTGTGCATGCTATTAAGCAGAAGGCAATAGTCAAAGTGAGGATTAGGGTTTTCATATTTTAAGCCTTTTAGTATAATGTATAGTAACCTATCAAAAACTGTACCATAACTATTAAATTCTGTGAAATCTTAAGTTGTTATGGTTAGTTGAGAATCGAACCATCTATAATGCAGATGATCATTCAATTAAGCCTGACTGTTTTTATGGTTGGTTTAGAAAAAAGGTATTCTGATTAAAATCTTTTTTCCAGTCATGAGGCACAACGTGAGTCTGTGCAAAAACCCGTTTTCAAATTTTCAGGATGATGGGTGGTTGATTTATGCAAAAACCATGACAGGCAAATGAAATATACCGACTTGTTAGCAACAGGCCATTTATTCCATTTTTCTAATGACCTCTTCTTTAAGGGGTTGAAGATATTGTTTTATAATGGCCCATATCATAGAAGGATCTATTGCATCATATGCATGTATCAACCTGTTGCGAAATCCGACTATTTTTCTTGCATTTACAAGACTGTCGTTTGGATTGAGAATGTCATATTTATTAACAGCTTCTCCAATGATTCCAAGATGGCGCTCTACCGCACTTTGAGTTTTTAAGTCATTTTCGTATTGAGAGAAGGTCTTAATAGACTTTGTAAATTCTTCGATTAACTCAATAGAATGAATAATATCAGACAAGTATTTTTGACTTTTTTCCGTCATAAATGAGCACTTTCGTTGCGTCAATACTTTTTCTTAGATATGGATTACGTATTCTTGAATCAGTCAATAAATCAACTTTACGATTGAATAGGTCTTCAAAAGAATCCCATATTGAAATAAGCTTTTCTCCTCTTTTAATAGGATCCGGTTCGTCAATCTCTATAAGAAGGTCAATATCACTTCTTGCATTGTCAAATTTATCACTAACGGCAGACCCAAAAGCATATAAGTATTTCACATTATGAGCCTTAAGCAGCATAATGAGGTCTGGTAAATGTTTTGATATTTCTTCTTTGATAATCATAATACAAAGATAGTGTAAAATTAGAAACCTCAATTATTATGATTCATTTGCGGCTTGTTGCTAGCTTGTTATATGAGTCATAATTTTACCCATAATCATCTCTCTTCTAAGTTTCATCAACCTTATTGCTATTCACACAAATACAAGTCTTTCATATTTCCGGTACGGCCCATCCCGTCAGTACCAATAGCGAAATCCCGGCAGCACCAATCCACCTCATAATATGCTTTGTCTGACTTGCACAGGAAGAAAAGCAAGTACAATTTAAATAAACTTGGAGTTATAGTTAATGGGACATATTAAAATTCCGAATTTGTCCTTTCAATAAATCAAATAACAGTAAAACAACACAATAAGATATGATACACAAGAAAATACATTTTACAAAGGACATGATAAAAACTTACAACAAATCCTTTGCTTATGCCGGGCATGGCACGTAATGCATGTAAAACAAAAACCCGCAGCTAAGGCTGCGGGTGTGAGATGATGATTTTAGCGGAGAAAGAGGGATTCGAACCCCCGGTTCCGCGATAGCGGAACAACGGTTTTCAAGACCGCCGCATTCGACCGCTCTGCCATTTCTCCCTTAACTCTGATTTTCCCTACTGATCCGCCTTCCGCAACCTGGCCTGCTAATCAGGACAACTTTCCCATTTATGCTTTATTCTGCCATTCCCGGCAGCGGAAACTGTCATGGTAAACCCGGAAAATCCTCCGCCGCAAATATAATACTTTTTTGTTTTAAGGAAATTTTCCTGTAAAAAGCAGTTAAATTACAGATAATCAGACATGTAAATAATTTATTAACACGATTTTAACAAGAAGGTTCGTTTTTAATCCTGAAATGCCCATAAAATCTAAAGATGCGATATAATGAGAAGAATTTGACTTTGTGCTTAAAATCATCGTAATTTTGCTTAAAACCTCCATGAAATGAGGAAAAACGTTGAAATAAATTTGCTCGTGATTTAAATTCAAATAATTTTGTGATTAATTAGAACCATTGGTCTAACCTTAAAATCTTTCATTATGACAAAAAAAGAATTAGTTGATGCAATTGCCAAAGAAGCGGGTCTTACAGTAAAAGATGCAGGCAAAGCACTGAATGCATTCGTAGAGGCTTTTGGAAAAGCAATGAAAAAAGGTGAGAGGATTCAGCTTCCCAAGATGGGTACTTTTACAGTTGCTAAGAGAAGTGCAAGAGTGGTACGCAACCCCCGCACCGGCGCCAAATTGAATGTTCCTGCCAAGAAAGTTGTGAAATTCAAACCCGCTCCAGCTCTTAAAGACCTTTAGTCAGTAACGATTGAGATTGTAAAGGGGTGATTATCACCCCTTTTTTGTTTCTTCCTTATAGCTAACCGTAAAAGTATTTCCTATCCCCTTTAATAATAAGTATTTGTTATAATGAATACTTTGTATATATTCAACTTGAATTTTTGGTATGGTTTATGTTTGCATTTTTTTATTAATTTTGTTTAGTCATTTCTTGTCAAATTTTGTTGAGTATGAAGTGTATTATTGTGGACGATGACAAATTGAGTTGCAAAATTCTTGAAGGATATGTGAACAAGTTTTCAACTCTTGACCTTGCAGGAATCTTTAATGACCCTATATCGGCAAGAAATGCAATTGCCAAAGACAAGGACATAGAGCTTGTTTTCCTTGATATAAAGATGCCGGAAATGGATGGCTTCGATTTCATAGGAAGTCTTGATACTCCTCCTAATATTATAATTGTATCGGGCAATGAGGAATTTGCTCTGAGAGCTTTCGATTTCAACGTGGTCGATTTCCTCCTCAAGCCGATTACCTATTCCAGGTTTTGCAAAGCAGTTGATAAGACTATAAGGTACTTCAGTCATAAGGAGACTCCCACAACAGGCGACGACGAGATTTTCATCAAGAAGGGATCTTCACTGGTTAAACTCAAGCTTAAGGATATTATTTACGTGGAAGCTCTTGAGAACTATGTCACGCTACATACAAAAAACGACAAATATACCATTCACTTTACAATGAAGGCGATAGAAACACAACTGCCATCAGGTGTTTTTATCAGGGTCCACAGATCATTTATTATAAACAAGAGCATGATCCAGGCTATCAAGGATAACGCTCTCGACATAAGTGTTGGAAATACAATCCGCACCATCCCGGTGGGGAAATCATTCAAAGACTCACTCCTCAATGATATTAACGTGATGGCCAGGTAATATCTTCCATCTCACATGCCAACAAACCGACAACTTTTCCTGCAACATCTCGGACAGACTACGATGAAACCTCTGATGCTCGAGATAGAAAGGGCAGAAGGAGTATTCATGTATGGCTCCGACGGAAGGAAATACCTCGACCTGATCTCAGGCGTTTCAGTCAGCAATACCGGCCATTGTCATCCGGATGTGGTAAAGGCTGTAAGTGATCAGGCAGGAACTTACATGCACCTGATGGTGTACGGCGAGATAATACAGAGCCCACAGGTGAAATATGCCGGTAAACTGATATCCTTGTTGCCGGAAAAACTTGACAACTGCTATTTTGTCAACTCCGGAAGCGAAGCAGTAGAGGGAGCTTTGAAACTCGCCAAGCGATATACAGGGAGAAGCAGGATAATTTCTTTCAGGAATGCTTATCACGGAAGTACACACGGAGCACTGAGTATACAGGGAAGCGAATACTACAGGAACGCTTTCAGACCCCTGCTGCCAGATACATTCCAAATCCCTTTTAATAACTTTGAAGCTCTTGATGCCATAGATGAACATTGTGCCTGTGTTATCATTGAACCGGTGCAGGGCGAGGGGGGAGTAATATGGCCTGTGAAAGGCTTCCTTGAAAAGATCAGGAACAGATGTACTGAAAATGGCACACTGCTTATTTACGATGAAATTCAGACTGGGTTTGGGCGCCTTGGAAGCATGTTTGCTATTGACAGGTTTGGAGTTGTTCCCGATATTATTGTTCTGGCTAAAGCCCTGGGAGGAGGCATGCCCCTCGGAGCTTTTGTTTCGTCAAGGGAGATTATGTTGTCTATTGCATCGCTTCCTTCCCTTGGCCATATTACAACTTTTGGAGGTCATCCGGTTTCCTGTGCCGCAGGATTGGCTTCGCTGAACGTGATCCTTAAGGAAAAGCTGGCTGAGAAATGCCAGGAAAAAGGCAGGCAGTTCAAACAGGAACTGAAGCATCGCCTGATTAGTGAAATAAGAGGAGAA
The DNA here is from genome assembly GCA_040769065.1 of Bacteroidales bacterium. Classification (GTDB taxonomy): domain Bacteria; phylum Bacteroidota; class Bacteroidia; order Bacteroidales; family VadinHA17; genus LD21. The sequence continues at coordinate 1,098,703 of JAXGLU010000001.1, read as the reverse complement.
GGATTGCTTCTGGCAGTAAAACTTACAAATAAAAATTATATTCCATACGTTATCACAAATGCTCCGGAATACGGACTTGTTCTGGATTACTTCCTGTTTTGCGATGACTCTTTCAGGATCGCTCCACCTCTTGTAATAAGCAAGAGTGAAATTTCACTGGCGTGCAGTCAGCTGATAAGACTCCTCGACGAAACAGAAAAACGCATTCAGGCTGAATGAGACAGTTTGCATATATAACAATGGTCGTTGCATTTCTTCTTTGTGAAACTGCTACAACATGCGGGAGTCCGGGAAAGGATCTTCAGACTAAACTTTCCGGGCTTTATGACAGGCTTGTCAGCAGCAGAAATGATGCGGAGAAACTTGGCATTAATGATTCAATCCGCATTCTCATAGGATCATACGCAGTATCAGACACAGCTATTACTCACAAGTTTGACGGACTTAGATACCTTGGCCAGATCATCTCGCCCGATAAAAAAGTAAAGATCATTAACTGGAACCTTATACTTGAAAACCATAAAAGCAGGTATTACTGTTATATTATTCACAAACCATCTAGGAAGGAAGCCGGCCGGGTCTATACACTCGAAGCGGAATACAGAGAAACCCCTGCAGAATGTGACAGGATCTATCATGATTCAAATTGGTATGGATCGCTTTATTACGATATAATGCCGGTGAAGAAATCGGGAGTTGAAAACTGGGTTATATTGGGGATAGACTATGGCAATCAGCTTATTACAAGGAAAGTTATTGATGTGATCAGTTTTGACAAGGAAGGGAAGCTTTACCTGGGTCGGAAATGGTTTGTTTCAGGCGATGTTGTAAAATACAGGGAAGTGTTTGAATATTCCTCTGAAGCAGTTATGTCACTGCGTTTTACGGGTACCGGATCAATAGTGTTCGATCACCTGGTACCCGTATCGCCCGGGCTTAAAGACAGCATGCAGCATTATGCCCCTGATTTTTCATACGATGCCTATTACTTCAGGGATGGCATGTGGAGGTTTGAACAAAATGTAGATATCAGAAACAGGAAAGATTAACCGCTACAATCCGTTTAATATGGCTAAGACCAACCAGCTGCATCTTATCTGTTACGACGAGCACCGGACTTATCCGGAAGAAATGAGGAAGCGTTTTGCCGATCCGGATAAATACAGGATAAGCCTTGTTGTTTCTCAAAAGGAGCTATTAAAACAGTTTGAGGCTGAAAAGGATAAATCAAAGGCAAAAGTTGCAGTGATGGTTCTCAGGGAACTGAACGGTAGTCATGAAAATATCGAATCGCTTGCAAGGGAGATCAAAAGAAATAATCCATATGCCGGAGTTATACTTGTTTGTCCGGGTGAAAAGACAGAAGAACTGAAGAATATTTCAAGCCTGACCTTCGATGATATTATCCCTAAAAATGACAACTCAGTTCTTCGTCTTCATAATGCAGTGAAAAAATATGTCAGTGCAAAGAACCTTGACAGGATGAGGAAGCACCGAAATATCTCGCTGATAGTCCTTTTGGTATTCATATTTCTGGTAGCCCTGGGTTTGATAATTGCCCGTATCAGGTATCCCGTTTATTTCTGAGAAGTGACTATTTGTCAGTTTTTCTTTTACGGCATATCTTTTGAACAATGACGGGCGATATTAATGTTTAATTTTTATACTGACCGATATGCAGACAGGAAAAATTGGGGTAACCACTGAGAATATATTTCCGATAATTAAAAAATTCCTTTACTCAGACCATGAAATCTTTCTCAGGGAGCTGATTTCAAATGCAGTTGATGCAACCCAGAAGCTTAAAGCAATATCTTCTGCCGGTGATATGAAAGAAGAACTTGGCGATCTGACTATCAGGGTGTTTGTTGATAAAAAGAAGAAAACCATCACTGTCTCCGACTATGGAATTGGTATGACTCAGGACGAACTTGACAAGTACCTGAATCAGATTGCTTTCTCGAGTGCCAATGATTTTCTTGACAAATACAAGGACCAGTTAAATTCTATTATAGGGCATTTTGGACTTGGCTTCTATTCCAGCTTTATGGTATCGGATAAAGTTGAAGTTATTACCCGCTCATGGCAGGAAGGAGCCCAGGCTGTGAAATGGACATGCGACGGCAGTCCCGAATTTACTATTGAAGAAGCGCAAAGAGAAAGAAGGGGAACTGATGTGATCCTTCATATTGACAAGGATTCCAAAGAATTCCTCGAGGAGAGCAGGATTGAAGAGCTGCTGAGAAAGTACTGCAAATTCCTTCCGGTGGAAATAGCTTTCGGAAAGGAGAAGGAATGGAAGGATAATAAATATGTTGAGACAGATAAGGATAGGATAATAAATAATACACGGCCGGCATGGACCCTGAAACCATCAGAACTTAAGGAAGAAGATTATTCTAAGTTCTACAGGGAATTATACCCTGCGGGAGATGAACCTCTCTTTAATATTCACCTGAATGTCGATTATCCTTTCAAACTTACAGGTATACTGTATTTCCCAAAAATTAAGAATAATATAGAGATACAGAAGAATAAGATACAGTTGTACTGCAATCAGGTCTTTGTTACGGATTCGGTAGAAGGTATAGTACCCGATTTTCTGACCCTTCTTCATGGAGTGATTGATTCTCCCGACATCCCGCTTAATGTTTCAAGAAGCTATCTTCAGAGCGATACGAATGTAAAAAAGATTTCACTGCATATAACCAAGAAGGTTGCCGACAGGTTGTCTGAAATCTTTAAGAAAAATCGCGAGGAGTTTGAAAAGAAATGGGATAACCTCAAACTCTTCATTAATTACGGCATGATAACCGAAGAGAAATTCTACGAAAGAGCTTCTAAGTTTGCTCTTTTCAAGAATACAGACGGCAAGTACTTCACATACGAGGAATACGAAAAAATAATAAAGGAAAACCAGACCGACAAGCATAAAACACTGATCTATTTGTATTCAACCAACAAAACAGACCAGTTTACCTATATTGAGAAAGCTAAAGCAAGAGGTTATGACGTACTTGAGCTGGATGGCCAGCTTGATGTTCATCTGATAAATCATCTTGAGACAAAATTCAAGGAATCGAGGTTTTTAAGGGTTGACTCCGATGTGATTGATAAGCTCATCCAGAAAGACGACAAAAGGGATTCAAAGCTTACAAAGGAACAGGAAGAGGACCTGAAGAGCGTCTTCAATGTAAAAGTGAAAGACAACGCAATCTATAATGTTGTTCTTGAGACCCTTGATGAGAATGAGGCACCAGTCATCATAACTCAGTCAGAATTCATGAGAAGAATGAAGGACATGTCGCAAATAGGAGGAGGTATGAATTTTTACGGAGAGCTTCCCGACTCTTATAATATGGTAATTAATTCTAACCACAGCCTTATAGAAAGGATAGCAGGTGATCTTGAGGCACAGGAAGGAGAAAAGCTCAGGGAAAACGGCGCCAGGATCAAGGAATTAAAGGAACAGGTCAGCTTTATGGAAGAAGAGCATGGAAAGAAAAAACCGGAAGAGGTATCACAGTTGGAGAAAGATGATCTGGAGAAACTAAGAAAGGAACTTGATACAGTTGAGGCCGCGAGGAAGGAAATACTTGAAGGATTTGGAGCCGGGAATAAAATCGTAAAGCAGCTTGTCGACCTTTCTTTGCTTTCCAATAACATGCTGAGAGGAGAAGACCTGAGTGTCTTTGTAAAAAGAAGTATTGAACTTCTGTAATTCCGAGCTCTTTGCCCGGTATCCGGTACCCGGCGGCTTATATTAACTTGCCGATCTCATCCTTAAGGTACTCGATCGCAACCCGTGTCGGTTCCTTATCGAGTTGCATTACTTTTTCAAGCAGTTGCCGGCCAAGATCCAGGGCTGTTGCCGACTGAGGCATTGCATCTGCTTCGGTGTTTATCATTTTGATCATACCCGACTTGGCATTCCTGACAACTTCCCATGCCTGAGGGCTCATATATATCTGCTGTGAAAGGTTGTGCTCGAATTCGCTCCTTATAGCCGTAAGCAGCGCTGAATGTAGCTGGGCTGCAGAAAGTTCGGGCGAGCTGATCCTTACAAGAAGTGATTCCATCGATATCCTTTCCAGAAACAGAACGATTCTTTCATATGCCTGGAGTTTAATAGGAGTGATAGTTCTCTTGCCCTGAAGGACAAGTTCCTGCCTTCTTCTGTCCTGATCGTTTCTTATCATGTTCCTTAGTATTATCCATGCGGTCAGAAAAACAATAGTCGGAGGGACGGTGATTTTGATGATATCAATTATGTCTTCCATTAGTGTGGTTTTGTTTTCACAAACTTAAGATTTTTTCATAGTATTTAAATTTTCCTTTATACATTTGGAGCCTTTTGTAACCGGTTTAATTAAAGAAACCTATGGAATACTTATCCGACAGGATCAAATCATTATCAGTATCACAAACCCTTGCCATGGCTCAGAAAAGTCGTGAACTTGCGGCAAAAGGTTTTGACATTATCAGTCTGAGCCTTGGCGAACCTGATTTCAATACGCCAGATTATATTAAGGAAGCAGCTAAACAGGCAATCGATGACAATTATACAAAATATCCTCCTGTTCCGGGCTATAACGATCTCAGGGAAGCCATATCGGGGAAATTCAGGGAGGAGAATGGTTTGGATTATTCCCCCGATCAGATTATCGTTTCAAACGGCGGCAAGCATTCCCTGATCAATGTTATCCTGTCAATAGTCAATCCCGGTGAGGAGGTCATCATCCTTGCTCCTTATTGGGTAAGTTACTGGGACCAGATAAAGCTTGCCGGTGGTATACCGGTGGTTGTAAAGGCTCATATCGAGAATGACTTCAAGATTAAGCCGGAACAGCTTGAAGCAGCTATTACCGAAAAAACAAGGCTGCTTATCTTTAATTCCCCGTCTAATCCTACGGGAATGGTATACAGCGGAGAAGAGATGGAAAAGATAGCAAGGATTGTTGAGAAGCATGAAGGCCTTTTCGTTATGTCCGACGAGATCTATGAGCATATTATTTTTGAGGGGCAGCATGTAAGCATGGCGTCATTCAGTTTTATATATGACCGTGTTATAACTGTTAACGGTGTATCGAAGGCTTATGCCATGACCGGGTGGAGGGTAGGCTATATTGGTGCGCCGCTCTGGATTGCAAAGGCCTGCAATAAACTGCAAGGACAGTTCACTTCAGGAGTCTCAACAATCGCACAGAGGGCAGCTCTCGCGGCTATTGAAGGTAAAGATAATTCAAGGCAGCAGATGAAGGAGGCTTTTCACCGTCGCCGCGACCTGATATGCAGTCTCCTGAAGACAATTCCCGGCATTAAGGTTCCGGTGCCCCAGGGCGCCTTCTATGTCATGCCTGACATAAGCTTTTACCTTGGAAAATCTGACGGCAGAGTCACAATAAGCACTTCCGATGACCTTGCACTTTATCTTCTTGAAAGGGCAAAGGTTGCAGTAGTTGGTGGCGATGCCTTCGGAGCTCCGTCATGCATCAGGATATCATACGCAAATTCCGATGACTTGCTGAAGGAAGCTGTCGCCAGGATAGGTACTGCACTATCCGATCTGAAATAAAATAAAATTGTAGAAATCAGGCTCTGTTATTCTTTTCGCTGCCTGCACTACATGAAGGTTGTGCTTGATTTATATTTATACAGCAACTGCGGGGGTGGAAAGAGCTTTGCTCACACCCGTGAAAAGCTATAAAGGCATACTCACTTTACTAACCGTACTTTTAAAATCAATACTTGTTAAAGGAAACTGTTAAGTCGGGCTGCTTTCTTTTCTTTTCCCTGTATTCGCCTGATGAATGGCCAAGAGTGATTAAAAGCTCAATCCTCTTAGAAGCAGGTATTGAAAGGGTCTTTCTGACAGCCTTCTCATCAAACCAGCCTACAATGCAACTCCCCAGTCCTTCAGCTGTTGCCTGCAGGCACATTGTGCCTGCGGCAATGCCAATATCGTAATGGGAGTAATCCTTTTTCTTGATTTTACCACCTATCCTTGAACTGAAGTTGGGTCTTTCTCTAACAATTACCAAAAGGGCAGAAGCCTGGTTTACGAAGCTATTCATTCCTGTGAGCCTTTCTGTTGAAGCCTTTCCAATTTCTTCGATAAGCTTGCGATCAGTTACAGCAATGAATTTCCAGGGTTGGGCATTGCAAGCAGAAGGAGACATCCTTCCGGCAGTGATAATCCTTTCCAGCTGTTCGTTTTCAACAGGTTTATTGGTGTATTTTCTATCGCTCTGGCGCCTTAGAACCAGTTCAAGCATCTCTTTGCCCCCGACCATGCATCAATAGTTTTCGGCATGGATTTCAAAATATGCTTCGGGATGAAGGCATGAAGGACAATTCTTGAGAGGTTTTGTGCCGAAATGTATGTAGCCGCATTTCCTGCAGTACCAGAATACTTTCTCTTCTCTTTCGAATACTTTCCCTTTGCTTACATTTTCCAGAAGCTTTCTGTAACGCGTTTCATGATTCTTTTCGGCTGAAGCAATAGCCTTGAAAGCTGAGGCAATTTCTTTAAAACCTTCTTCTTCTGCAACTTTGGCAAATGCAGGGTAAAGGTCGCTCCATTCTTCGTGTTCGCCTTCTGCAGCAGCAAGAAGGTTTTCTTTGGTTGTAGCGGTTTTGCCTGCAGGATAACTGGCTTTTATCTCGACCATTCCACCTTCAAGGAAGTTGAAAAACCTTTTTGCATGTTGTTGTTCCTGGAGGGCAGTTTCAAGGAATATGCCTGCAATCTGCTCAAATCCTTCTTTTTTGGCTGCCTTTGCAGCAAACTCGTACCTGTTCTTTGCCTGTGATTCCCCGGCAAATGCCTTTAAGAGGTTCTGTTCTGTCTTGGTGCCTTTCAGACTTTTTTCCATGTTTTAATTATTTAAAGTGTTTATATATAAAAACAGCTTATTGAGTTTTTATCATTCTTGAAATTCCTTATCTGTCAAAAATACCTATCTTTAGTCTTATTTCAACAGGTTTTATGAATATTATTAATTAAACTAAAAGTAATGGGAGTGTTACTGGTTATTTTGGGGATCATTTTTCTGGTGGTACTGATGGCTATATCATTGTATAACCGTCTGGTAAGACTTAGAAACTCAAGGGAACAGGCTTTTGCTGATGTGGATGTACAGCTTAGGCAGAGACATGATCTTATACCTCAGTTGGTAGAAACGGTAAGGGGTTACATGAAGCATGAAAAGGAGGTTCTTACGCAGATCACTGAAGCACGCGCCAATGCAATGGGTGCAAAAACCATTAATGATAAGATCGTGACTGAGCAAAAGCTGTCATCAGCCCTTCAGGGATTAAGGGTGGCTGTTGAAGCATATCCCGATTTAAAGGCAAGCCAGAATTTCCTTGATCTTCAGAATGAGATATCGGATGTTGAGAATAAGATAGCTGCTGCACGTCGTTTTTTCAATTCTGCCACGAAAGAGCTCAATGTTGCTGTTGAAATATTTCCGTCAAATATTATAGCCACGCTTTTTAATTTTAAGCGCGAACCGATGTTTGATCTCGGTGAAGAACGTGCCGCAGTAGAAGAACCACCAAAAATTCAGTTCTGACAGCATGAAATATTTCGGGCTGCAGGGTCAGATAAGGAAGAATAATATAAATACGGTAATACTGTTATTGCTGTTTCCGATTGTGTTCTACGGACTTACATGGTTATTCTTCTTTTTTTTATCAGTTTTCTCGTTTGGCACAAAGTTGTCATTGCATGATGTTAACAGGAGTTTCCTTTCAACGGTGCCCTGGATCACGATCGGTGTCATAGTGTGGTTCCTGATAGCCTGGTTTTCACACACTGCTATAATTAACATGGCAACTAACTCAAAGCCTCTCGAAAGGAAAGAAAATAAAAGGGTTTATAACCTTGTTGAGAACCTTTGTATTTCATGCGGCATGAAAATGCCCCAGGTCAACATTATCGAAGATGATTCCCTGAATGCCTTTGCCAGCGGAATAAATACGAAGACATATGCAGTATCGCTCTCACGGGGGATTATTGACAAGCTTGAAGATGATGAACTGGAAGCCGTGATAGCGCATGAGCTTGCTCATATAAGAAATCGCGATGTAAGGCTGCTTATTGTTTCAATAGTTTTCGTGGGCATCTTCGGATTTGTTACGGAAATGCTTTTCAGGTCGATGAGGTATGGACGGATAGGACGCGGCAAAAAAGAAGGGGCAGGAATCTTAATTGCACTTCTTCTTGCACTTGTCGGTTACCTTCTGGCTTCATTGTTCAGGTTTGCGATATCCAGGAAGAGGGAATATCTTGCTGATGCAGGCTCAGCTGAACTTACAAGGAGGCCTCTTTCACTTGCATCAGCCCTGAGAAAAGTGTCGGCAGATCCGACTATTGAAGCGGTAAAAAGAAAGGATGTGGCACAGATGTTCATCGATAATCCGGGAGAACAAGAAGGAAAAGCGGTGTTTTCATTCGCCAACCTGTTCTCTACACACCCCCCGATAGAGAAAAGAATACAGTTGCTTGAGCAGTATTAGCAGAATCAGTTATTAGGGATGCCTTTCTGGTTATTATCATCCGAATATAAATTATTTTAATGGTCGGATGGAACAGTACATGGCTGAAAATCATATAAATACGTGTTTGTTTATTTGATATATATGGGTTTTATCCGGAATGTTTGGTTGGCTTTCCTTTCCTGATGAACTTGGATTCTTCGCCCCTGAGGAGGCGTTTTATGTTATTACGGTGAGTAATTATTAATGCAACGGAAACAAACAGGGCAAAAACCTTGAAAAACGGCGAGGGTGTGTCAAAAAACAGGAACATGCTAATTGGAAAGACTATTCCGGCTGTCATCGACGAAACCGACACATAACCAGTAATAAGCAGTATTGTAACGAAAACCAAAAAACAGATCAGTGTTACCAGCGGATGAATTGATAATACAACACCTGTAATGGTAGCAACCCCTTTGCCCCCTCTGAATCCTGCAAAAACAGGGAAAATATGACCAATCACAGCACAAAGGCCTGCAAGCATCTGAAGGTTTACCAGTTGTGAACTACCTTCCGGTGCAAGATGAAAAAAAACAGGCAGGCTGGTAGCGAACCATCCTTTAGCCATGTCAATAAGCAGGACCGGCACTCCCGTTTTCCATCCAAGGACTCTTATTACATTCGTTGCCCCTGCATTTCCGCTGCCATGTTCTCTTACATCAATTCCGTGGAACAGCTTCCCTGTCCACACTGCCGTCGGAATTGACCCAAGGAGGTAGGCTGCCACGAATATGGCAAGAAGTTTGATAATTTCCATTTTAAATATTTTAGATTATATCTTTGGCCCGAATTCTGCAAGCTGGGCAATTTCATCTGTGGTGAACTTGCTAAAGTTATTAATAAATTTTAGTGCAAGGTCTTTTGCTGCAAGATGCCATTTCGATGGTGAATTCCATGAGGATGCGGGATCAAGAATAGTACTGTCGATGCCCTTTATGTGTGACGGAATGCTCAGGTTAAACACGGGCAGGTTTGTAAATTGGCTCTCATTGATCGAGCCGTCAAGTATGGCATTTATGATTATCCTTGTAGACGGGAGATCTATTCTTCTTCCTGTACCATAAGGTCCTCCGATCCATCCTGTATTTACCAGCCATGCTTCAGCATTATGGAGTTCCATTTTCCGGGCAAGCTCATTTGCGTATATCACAGGATCGAGCATGAGGAATGCAGCACCAAAACATGCAGAGAATGAAGGTATTGGCTCAACAATGCCTCTTTCTGTTCCGGCAACTTTGGCAGTGTATCCACTGAGAAAATAGTATTTGGTCTGACCGGTGGTCAGACGACTTACCGGGGGTAGTACGCCAAAAGTGTCGGCAGAAAGGAAAATAACCTTACTTGCGTGTCCGGCTTTTAAAACCGGTTTTACAATATTCTCAATGTGATAAATAGGGTAGGAGACTCTTGTGTTTTCTGTCTTGGAATCGTCGTTGAAATCGATGGTACCATCAGGCAGTATCACCAGATTCTCGAGCAGGGCATCGCGCCTGATCGCATTGTAAATGTCAGGTTCTGTCTCTTTGCTGAGCTTAATGCATTTTGCGTAGCAGCCTCCTTCAAAGTTAAAAATGCCATCATCATCCCATCCATGTTCGTCGTCGCCTATGAGTACCCTTCCCGGATCTGTTGAAAGAGTTGTTTTTCCTGTACCCGAAAGTCCAAAGAAAATTGCCACATCGCCATCTTTTCCAACATTAGCTGAACAATGCATTGATGCAATCCCTTTCAGTGGAAGATAATAGTTCATAACGGAGAATATTCCTTTCTTCATTTCGCCGCCATACCACGTTCCACCAATCACAGACATACCTTCCGTGAGGTTAAAGAATACAAAGTTTTCAGAATTAAGGCCTTGTTTTTTCCAGTCGGGATTAGTTGCTTTGGAAGCCATCAGGACAACAAAGTCGGGTTTGAAATTCTCAAGTTCATCAGCTTCAGGCCTGATAAACATGTTCTTGACGAAATGTGCCTGCCATGCTACTTCAGCAATAAAGCGAACAGCCAGTCTTGAATCCTTATTGGCTCCGGCGAAACAATCTACCACGAAAAGCCTTTTTGAAGACAGCTGTTTTACAACGAGGTTTTTGCAATGATTCCAGATATCGATTGAAATGGGCTTGTTATCAGATATCTTGGCTTTATCAGTTTTCCACCATACAGTGTTTCTTGTCTTATCATCGAGTACAACGTATTTGTCGTTGGGTGAACGTCCTGTGAAAACGCCGGTGTCAACTGCAACGGCACCTGTCTTAGTAATTGTTCCCCGTTCAAGCTCGCTGAGTTCAGGGCGGGTCTCTTCCAGAAACAGACTATTGTAGTCGATATTGTATAATACTTCCTGAACATTCTCAATTCCGTATTCTTTTAAAATCTCTTTACTAAACATCACGAAAAGATATAAAAATATAAGCAAAAAGCTTGATTTCAATTACGAATTGTTATCGGCGGCTAATATAATTCAAATTTTTTTAAAAATAGCTTTTCAGATAAAAAACCCTTTGCGGTAGATTTTATTAAAATAAACCACAAAGGGCGATAAATACTGTAATCAGAGGCACAAAGAGAACGAAAAGCGAGTATACGTAGTCTTCTTTTGTGCCCCTGCAATTTTATTCACCGTTCTTGATTGCAGCCTGTGAGGCAGCAAGGCGTGCGATCGGAACCCTGAACGGAGAACAGCTAACGTATGTAAGTCCTGACTTGTAACAGAACTCAACAGAAGCCGGATCTCCGCCCTGTTCTCCGCAAATACCTATTTTAAGATCTGGTCTGGTTGCACGTCCTTTTTCAACAGCCATAGTGATAAGCTGGCCAACGCCTTCCTGGTCTATTGTCTGGAAAGGATCGGTTGGAAGCATTTTCTTATCAAGGTATTCATTAAGGAAACCACCAATATCATCACGGCTGAAACCGTACGTCATCTGCGTCAGGTCGTTGGTTCCAAATGAGAAGAATTCAGCTGTTTTTGCCATCCTGTCGGCAAGGAGAGTTGCACGGGGGATTTCAATCATAGTTCCGTATTTATAATCGATCTTTTTGATACCGTATTTTTTACAAACCTCGGCATGTACTGTATCGACTATTATTTTCGTCTGGTCAAGTTCAGAAACGTCACAGGTAACTGGAACCATTAATTCAGGTTTTGGATGTTTCTTTTCAGCCAGCAGGTCGGCGGTTGCTTCCAACATTGCCCTTACCTGTGTTTCTGTTATTTCAGGATAAGTAATGCTGAGCCGGACACCGCGATGGCCCATCATGGGGTTACTTTCATGCAGTGCTTCTCCTCTTTTTACTATTTCAGATTTTTTTAAACCAAGAGCTTTTGCAAGTTCTTCCTGTTTGTCGGCGCTTTGAGGAACGAATTCATGAAGGGGAGGATCAAGAAGCCTGAAAGTGACAGGAAGGTTGTCCATAGCTTCCAGTGTGGCTTTCATATCCTTTTTCATATACTTGAAAAGCTCGTCAAGTGCTTTACGGCGCTCTGCCTCATTAGCGCTGAGGATCATTTTGCGGAGAAGGAACAGAGGTTGTTCGGAATTTTTTCCGTAGAACATATGTTCGGTACGGAATAGTCCGATACCTTCAGCACCGAATTCACGTGCAAGCTTTGCATCCTCAGGAGTGTCAGCGTTTGTTCTGACACCCATTTTGCGATATTTGTCAACAATCTTCATGAAACTTTTGAAACGCGGATTTTCTGAAGCGTCCATTAGTTCTATGGCCCCAAGATATACATTGCCCTTTGTGCCGTTAAGGGTAATCAGATCGCCTTCTTTAAGAACCATGTTGGTTCCTGCAACTTTAGCTTTTTTACCCGAAACATCAACATGAAGACCTCCTGCTCCCACAACACAGCATTTTCCCCAGCCGCGTGCCACGAGAGCAGCGTGGGAAGTCATTCCTCCCCGGGCGGTAAGTATGCCTTCAGCGGCACGCATACCTTCAACATCTTCGGGATTGGTTTCCTCGCGCAGGAGTATTACTTTTTCTCCCTTGCGGTTCCATGCTACAGCATCTTCAGCTGTAAATACAATTTTACCGACTGCGGCGCCCGGGCCTGCCGGCAAGCCTTTTACCAGAGGTTCAACTTTCTTTTCAGCTTCAGGATTGCATATTGGATGGAGTAGTTCATCAAGCTGTGTGGGATCGACACGCATCACAACGGTTTTCTCGTCGATCAGTTTTTCTTTCAGCATATCCATAGCTATATTAAGTGCTGCCGTACCGGTTCTTTTTCCTGCACGACACTGCAGCATATAGAGTTTACCCTCCTGGATAGTGAATTCTATGTCAAGCATATCGCGGAATGAATTCTCGAGGATATGGCGTATCTCTACAAGTTCTTTGTAGGTTCCGGGCATTATTTCCTGCATGCTCTTTAGATGCTTGTTTTGTTCATTTTTGGTATCATCGTTCAGAGGGCTTGGCGTGCGTATTCCAGCGACTACGTCTTCTCCCTGTGCGTTTATAAGCCACTCGCCATAGAACAGGTTCTCGCCGGTTGCCGGATTACGGGTAAATGCCACCCCTGTGGCCGATGTGTCACCCATATTCCCGAACACCATTGCCTGGACGTTCACTGCAGTACCCCAGTCATCAGGAATACCTTCAATACGGCGGTACGAAACAGCCTTCTTTCCGTTCCAGCTTTTGAAAACTGCCTTGATACTGCCTTCGAGCTGTTCTTTTGCATCATCCGGGAAAGGTTTGCCAAGAACCTGTTTTACCTTTTTCTTGAAGGTTTCGGAAAGCTCCTTGAGTTCATCAGCAGTAATATCCGCATCGGATTTATAGCCTTTCTTTTTCTTGAATTCATCGAGCATTTCATCAAGTTGCTTGCGTATGCCTTTACCTTCTCCCAGGTCGATTCCTTCAGCTTTTTCCATTACAACGTCGGCATACATCATTATGAGACGCCGGTAGGAATCCCATACAAAACGTGGATTGTTGGTCTTTTTAAGTAATCCCGGGATTGTGTCCTTGCATAATCCGATATTAAGAACTGTGTCCATCATACCCGGCATTGATTTACGGGCTCCTGACCTGCATGAAACAAGCAGTGTGTTTTCAGGATCGCCGTATTTCATTCCCATTAGCTTCTCAGTCTTTTTCATGGCCGCCCATACTTCGGGCATAAGGTCTTCGGGAAGAACACAGTTGTTTGAATAATACTCGTTGCAAGCATCTGTGGTTATTGTGAAGCCTGCTGGCACAGGCAACCCCAGAAGGCACATTTCTGCAAGGTTGGCTCCTTTTCCGCCAAGGAGGTTTTTCATATCTGCTTTACCCTCTGCTGTTTTCCCACCAAAGGAGTAAACTCTTTTTACTTTTGACATACTCTGATTGATTTAATATGAAGTTTAGTTAGTTAATTTCAAAATTAAGGTGCAAAGTTAATATTTAAATTGAATTTTAGAAATGAGAAAACCATTCATGCACGGGGGTGAAACATGATAAGTGTGTCGCGCAGAAAGCTCCTGTCAATATGGGTATAGATCTCTGTTGTAAGAATCGATTCATGTCCGAGCATTTCCTGCACGGCCCTAAGGTCAGCGCCAGCTTCAATCATGTGGGTCGCAAATGAATGTCTGAATGTATGGGGGCTGATATTCTTCTTTATCCCTGCCTTTGAAGCCAGGTCCTTTATGATGGTAAATATCATGGCCCTGGTCATCTTCCTGCCGCGGCGATTAAGAAAAAGAATGTTCCCGTCATGGATTACCGGAAGATTATGCCTTCTGTCCAGATAAAAACCTATCTCCCTGAGTGCTTTATTGCCAATAGGTACCAGCCTTTGCTTATTCCCTTTCCCCGTGACCAGAATGAATCCCTCATCAGGGTGGATATCAGTAAGCCTCATCCCTACCAGCTCGGAGACTCTAAGACCACAGCCGTAAAGTGTTTCAATAATTGCCTTATTCCTGTGTCCTTCAGGCTTTGAAAGGTCAACAACATCCAGTATTTTTTCTATTTCTTTCGGAGAAAGCACTTCGGGAAGCTTCAGTCCGGTTTTTGGTGATTCAATAAGAGAAGACGGGTTCTCGCTTATCTCTCCGTCAATAAGAAGGTATCTGAAAAAAGCCCTGATGCCTGAAAGGACCCTGGCCTGGGTGCGCGGATTTGGATTGGCTTTTCCGTACCAGCTTATGAATTCTTTAAGATGCTGATATGTTACCGCAACAGGGTTGACATCCTGTCCTGTCTCAGTGAAAAAACTTTCAAGCTTGTTTACATCAGTGAGATAGGCTTCAATGCTGTTTTCAGAGAGTGACTTTTCAAGCCTGAGGTAGTTTTCAAAGTTTCTGAACGACTGCTTCCAGTCAAGACTCATTCCTGATTTTTTTCTTTTATATGAGATGCTAAGCTAAATATTTTTTTTAATTTGTTGACTTTAACCGACTTGTTTTGCATAATATTGCCCGCTTACCGGGCAATATTATCAGCTAGTTAATTAATAAGAATATAAAAAATGGTTCATAAACAATCAGGAGAAATGAAGGCGACATTGACAGAGGCATTGACAAAATCGGGGAAGGAACTTCTCAGGTATTCGGCAGGAAATACAGGATTCAGGATAAAGGAATCCCAAAGCAGTATAGTGACAGAAGCAGACATAAAAAGTGACGAAATTATAAAGGAAATCATCACTTCAAGATATCCATCACATAACCTGCTATCGGAAGAGAGTGGTTTTAAAAACAATAATTCAGATTATACATGGGTGATAGACCCGCTTGACGGGACTTCAAATTTTGCCTCAGCACTTCCGTGGTATGGAGTTCTTATAACACTGTTCCATGGAAATGAACCTCTTATGGCAGGAGCTTATTTGCCGGAAGAAAATCTTCTTTATTACGCAAAAAGAAATGAGGGCTCATATAAAAATGGTAATCTTTTTAAAATGGACCGCCAGGCTATTCTCAAGAATTCATTATGCGCCTTTTCTGTTGACTATACTGATGATGAAGAGGTGCTTTCCCGGAGCATGAGCATTTACCGCAATATCGTAAAATCATCGAGGAATATCCGGTCGACAAATTCCCTGATGGATTTTCTGCTTGTTGCTGAAGGTAAATTTGGAGGATGCATAAATCTATTTACCAGGATATGGGATATTTCCGGGCTGAGGTTGATAATAACCGAAGCGGGCGGAATGATGAAGAGTATATCGGGAGATGATATCATCTATTCACTCGATGAAAACAGTTCGGAAAGGAATTTTGCAGTTATGGCAGGTTCAGAAAACATCATTAATGAATTTATGTGTTCAGTTCTGAAATCCCGCTGATAATTTTCCTGCTGAATTGCAGATTTTTAAGATCGTAAATAAAACTAATTCAAAACCAGGTTTAATCCCCGGATTTTTTCAATCAGGAAATCTGCATACCTTAGAAATCCAAGGTCTGTAAGATGAACACCATCAACAGTGGCTTCATGATCGGTCCCAATTGCCCCGTTTTTCTCAATGAGGAATATGTTTGAGAATCCCTGACCTTTCATCCTGTCAAAAACACGCTTCATGGTTTCATTTCTAGCAATTACAGTGTTCCTGGTTGCTTCATCCAGGCAGGCTCTTTCATACATAAGATTGTCAACTAACAAGATGGGGGTATGCGGATGACGACTTCTTATTTTTTCAGCAAGAGGGATCATATTTGTTTCTATCTGTTCCACCGACATGTTTTCAGCGCACTCGATAATATATAATTGTGCATCTATTCCTGAAATAAGTTCATTAACAGGTTGTTCCATACGGCCATTTCCGCTGAATCCGAAATTTATGCAATCCACGTCGAGTTTTCTTGATATTATACTGCTGTGGAGCATCCCCGGGCGGGAAGCGCATCCGCCCTGCGTAATGCTGGTACCATAGAATACCACCGGTTTTTTGTTTTTCCTGTCAGGTTTTTGGAAAAAGCCTGAACTGTCAATTCCTATTTCAAGGCTGATTATTCCGTCGTACAAAGGCAGGTACATTTTATACTCACGTTTTTCCGGCTTCATATTATTAATAAGTAGAAACTCATTTATTTTTCCTGAAGGCCGTGCGGTGTTGACATACTGCCAGCTGTTGCCGTTTTTGTAGTAAAGATCGATTCCCTTTATGCCCGTTTCTGCCATATGATTCATCTTCACATCATTAAGTACTTCCCATTTAACGCTTATCTGGCTTGTGTTAGAAATGAATCTGATGGAAATGCCTGCAGCGCATTTAGAAAGATTCCACACCGGTTCTCTGACTTTATTCTTATATGAAACAGGGAACCTGTCATAAAGGTTTTCCTTTACCGAATCGGTAAAAGTGGTTCCTTCGGTCAGGAAGCTGTCATGACCATACCATGTTATCCCCACGGAGGGAACCTGGCTGTTCAGTGATGCTGCTGATGACATGATTATTATTGCACATATGATCATAAAGACTCTTTTCATAATGATTTAAATTTAGGTTTAAGATATTATTTTTATGCTTATCTGCCCGGATGGTTGATGGACCTGTGTAAACTATTAAGATCATCCGCGTGAATAATATTTAGCGTGTACACAAAATATATTTTCTTAGCTGACAGCAACTCTGGTTTCAAATACGCATTAATTAATTTTAGCTATTTTTACAGTTAAAACTACAAAAAAAACATCAGATGAAACCCACATGTGTTAAATACCCAAACATGTAATGAATATAATTATCCATGTGCGCTTCCGTCCGACTTTTAATATATAAAGGTGAAACCCACATGTATTGCATACATAAATAAGTATTAATGTAATTTTCACTTATGTGGGTTCCATCATACCGTTAAAATCAAAATTATATTATGATAAAAATACAGATCATCAACGGACCAAATCTGAATCTTCTTGGGAAACGAGAACCGGATAAATATGGTCATATTCCTTTTGAAGATTATCTGGCCTCATTAAGGACTCTTTACCCTGATATAGATTTTACCTATTTTCAGTCGAACATTGAAGGTGAACTGATCGACACGATCCAGGAATCAGGATTCACGGTTGACGGGATAATATTAAATCCCGGCGGTTATACACATACCTCGGTAGCAGTGGCAGATGCCGTCGCTGCGGTAATATCACCGGTCATCGAGGTCCATCTTACAAATATTTCAGCCAGGGAAGAATTCAGGCATAAAAGTCTTGTGAGCCGCAGTTGTGCAGGAACCATTACAGGACTTGGCCTTGACGGATACAGGCTGGCAACAGAGGCTTTGAAAAAATTATGTGATACTTCAGAAAAATGATATTATGAATCTTAAAGATAACATGAACCTTAAAAGAACTAAAATAGTTGCCACAATATCGGATAAGCGTTGTGATCCTGATTTTCTGAGGCAGCTTTATAATGAGGGAATGGATGTTATTAGGATTAACTCAGCCCATCTTGATATCGATAACGCCTTAAAAATCATAAATAATGCCCGCAAAGTTTCGGATAGACTGGCGATACTTCTCGACACCAAAGGTCCTGAAATACGTACCACTACCTGCGATAACCCAATAGAGCTTAAGAAGGGAACAAGGATAAAGATAACCGGAGATCCTGACCGCATAACCACACAGGAGGAAATATTTGTCAATTACAGTGGGTTTTCTTCAGATGTGCCACTGGGTTCAAGAGTGCTTATCGATGACGGTGATATTGAGCTGAAAGTTATTCATCACCAGGGCAATACTGTTGAATGTTCTGTAGAGAACGATGGTACGCTGGGCTCCAGAAAAAGCGTCAACATCCCCGGCGTAAAGATATGCCTGCCTTCTCTTAGCGATAGGGATAAAGTATTTATTGAAATGGCTGTAAACAATGGCATCGATTTCATTGCTCATTCATTTGTCAGGTCGAAGCAGGATGTTATTGATGTTCAAAAGCTACTCGACAGCTATAAGAGCAATATTAAGATCATAGCAAAGATTGAGAATGAAGAAGGTGTACGCAATATTGACGAGATTCTGGAAAATGTATATGGGATAATGGTCGCACGCGGAGATCTGGCTATTGAAATACCTTATGAGAAAATTCCCGGGATTCAGCGTATGATAATTTCAAAATGCATCAGCCAGAGGAAGCCGGTTATTGTAGCAACCCAGATGCTTCATTCGATGATTACAAATCCGCGTCCGACAAGAGCTGAAGTAAGCGATATAGCAAGTGCAATTTATTCGCAGACAGATGCTGTTATGCTCAGTGGTGAAACTGCTACCGGCCGCTATCCGGTGGAAGCTGTCAGGACAATGACAAGGGTTGCAGTAGAGGTTGAAAACAACAAGGAGAAGTTCCTTGAAATTCCTGCTCTGAATGTGGCAGGTGAAATCTCATCATATCTGGTTAAGGTTGCAGTTAAAACATCAGTCAGGCTGGGAGCAAGGGTTATTATAGCCGATACAATCGGAGGCCGGTCGATCAGGGATATGGCCGGATACAGAGGATACAAAATTGTGCTGGCTCAGTGTTATTCAAAGTCAACAATGAGGGAACTGGCCTTGTCCTATGGTGTCTATGCGCGTTACCAGAAAAGACATAATTCGGCTGACAGGTTTATCCATATAGCACTATCTGACCTCATAAAAACACATGGTTTTAATAATGATGATATAGTAGTGGTGCTGGCGGGTAATTTCGCCCGAATGACAGGATTTTCATTTATTGAAGTAGGCACCGTGCAGTATCTTAAAGACAGGGTCAGGATCAGGGATTGAAAAGCTGCCTGAAAACATGTTTCTTGGTCTGATTTTTGATGAATAACTTACAGCAGTGAAAAATAATGCTGAAAACTTTTCTGATCTTAATATATCTGGCAGTTCATCCTGTTCATGTATCTCTTTTAAGCATAGATTACGCAGAAGAGGATAAATCTTTCTTTGTTTTCCTGAAGCTGTATTATGATGATTTTCTTCTTGATGCCGCAGGATGCGTTATTAACGAAGACAACAGGCAGATTTCGGGAAATGACATTTCTCTGAATTCATGTTTATTTAGATATATTGAAGAAAAACTAGATATTTGTGTCAATAATCGGAAGCTTAAGGCTGAGCCAGTAAATTTACTTCTTGAGGATAACGAGTTGAAAATCAACCTGAAGTACAGAATTGCCTCTAAGTTTGACAGTGTTACGGTCAGTAACCGGATTATGACAGAATTATATGATGATCAGGCAAATATGATTATTCTAAGAGTAATGGATTTTGAAGAGGGATTTAAATTTACCCCATCAATTACTCAGAAAACATTCAGGATCAGAAAAATGAACGAGTAGACAGACAAAGGAGGTTAAGATATGACTAAGTTCAGGATAGTAGCAATGATATTGTTATTGCTTGCTTTCAGCAAACTGGAAGCAACTCACAACAGGGCAGGAGAGATAACCTACGTTCAGCTTTCGGACCTTACATTCGAAATTACTATTACAACCTTCACCTATACATTAAGTTATGCTGACAGAGACCAACTGGATGTTGATTGGGGAGACAATACCGTATCCACCGGACAAAACTCAGCTAAAAGGATCAGCATTACATATTTACCCAATTATTACAAGAAAAATGTTTACAAAATAACTCACACTTACCCTGGCCCGGGAGTTTACAGGATAGTTGTGCAGGATCCTAACCGCAATGCAGGAGTAAAGAATATCCCGAATTCGGTAAATGTCGTATTTTCAATTTCCACAACATTGAATGTAAATACTTCCATTGGCCTTAACAGTACTCCTGTACTTTTAAATCCTCCTTATGACAAAGCAGCCAGGGGCTATGTTTTCATACACAACCCGGGTGCATATGATCCTGACGGAGACAGCCTTTCCTACAAGATCACGGCTTGTACCAGGGAAGACGGCAAGCCAATTGAGAACTATACACTGCCTCCAGCATCTAACTTCATAAGAGTTGATTCTGTTCGAGGGGATCTTATCTGGGATGCCCCTACCGACACAGGAAAGTTCAATGTGGCAATGGAGATCCAGGAATGGAGATATGGAAAAAAGATTGGGGTTGTTGTCAGGGATATGCAGATAGAGGTTTATGACACTGACAACAAGCCTCCGGAAAACGGACCTCTGAAGGATATGTGCGTGGAAGCTGGCGATACAGTTGAATTCACTGTTACGGCAACAGATCCCGATAATGACCCGATAAGCCAGAGCGCAGCTTCCGGAGTGTTTGGACTGACAGCTTGTCCGGCGCAATTCACAAAAAAAGACTCGGTTCCGGGTTTTGCTTCAAGTGTTTTCAGATGGATAACGTGCCATGAAGCAGTCAGAAATCAGCCATACGACATAATTATTAAATCAGATGATCATAGCGGTGAATTGAAACTATCTGATATTGATAATATGACTATCAAAGTTCTTGGCCCGGCCCCTGAACTTTTAAATGCTAATCCAGAGGGTAAATTTGTAAGGCTTTTCTGGAAGGATTACGGAACTGATGTTATCTCCGGCTTCAGTATCTACAGACGG
Organism: Bacteroidales bacterium; assembly: GCA_040769065.1. GTDB lineage: Bacteria > Bacteroidota > Bacteroidia > Bacteroidales > VadinHA17 > LD21. The sequence continues at coordinate 1,077,686 of JAXGLU010000001.1, read as the reverse complement.
GAAGGTGCTTCCACTTTTAATCCTGACTCATGCACAGCCGGAGTGCCTCCATCCACAGGCTTTATTAAGGTCGGCTATGCAGACGGAAGCTCTGCCGTATCGTTTACAGACACCGATAACGGTGAGGGGCTTGAATATGGAAGGGAATATACATACCGCATTGTTGCTGTCTATCCTAACGGAACGGAAAGCAAGGCATCAAACGAGATAACAACAACGCTTGTTTCGGGAGTCCCTGTAATAACTCATGTAAGCATCAGGAATACATCTGAAACTAATGGATCAGTTTATTTGTCATGGAGGAAACCTGACAGGCTCGACACAATCCCTGCCAACGGTCCGTATGAGTATCTGATATTCCGGGCTGATGGGATAACGGGCACAAACTTTCAGCAGGTAAGATCAATAACCACATCAACTCTAAACGAGACAGTTTTTATTGACACTCTTCTAAATACAAGTATTGGTGGATATTTTTACAGAATTGAACTATATAATAATGCACCGGGAAACAGATTTCTGGTAGGAGAGCCGGCATATGCCTCGTCTGTTTTTCTGACAGCCAATCCGGGTGACCGTAAAGTCAGGTTTAAAATTAACCGCAATGTTCCATGGATAAATACGAGGTATGATTTCTTCCGGCTTAATGAATCAACGATGAACTATGATTCAATCGGAACGACAAATCAGCAGGAGTTCATCGATTATGGACTTGTAAACGAAAGAGAATACTGTTATTATGTAAGATCAACCGGAGGTTATACTAATGCTGAAATGCCCAGGAATCTCATTAATTTCTCACAGAAAACATGTGTAATGCCAATCGACAATGAACCTCCGTGTGTTCCGGATATTAGAGTGTCAAGCCAGTGCGACAGCCTTTATAACAAGATCTCATGGACCTTTAACGATCCGGGTTGCATGGACGATATTGAGGGTTATAAAATATATTACAAACTTTACAATGCAGATGCGCTTGAATTCCTGACAGATATCACGGATAAAAATACCTTTTCGTACATTCATTACCCTGGTGAGGTGCTTTCGGGATGCTATGCCGTTTCGTCCTATGATCAGCTCGGAAATGAGAGCGAAAGATCTGTGATGGTTTGTGTCGATTCCTGTAATTTTTATGAATTGCCAAATGTGTTCACTCCTAATGGAGATGATATTAACGACTGGTTCGTGGCAAGGACTTCAGGACTGGTGGAAAAGGTTGATATGAAAATATTCAACCGCAATGGCGTTCTGGTCTATCAGACTGATAATCCAAAAATAAACTGGGATGGGACATACAAGGGAAGAATTGTATCACCCGGTGTATATTTCTACCAGTGTGACGTTTATGAAAGGCGAATAACAGGGCTTGAGATGTTTCATCTTTCCGGATTCATTCATGTCATAACTGAAAAAGGAGCGGTTGTTAAAGAGGAGGATTATAAGTAGAACCACATTAAGAAAAATGAATAAAAGTATAATAATATGGTGCCTGTGGCTTTTGACAAGCACATTGTCAGGACAACAGGTTATTGATTACATTCTTCTAGGAAGGGCTTATTCAGAAGCCGGCAAAGCAGGTGAGGCTATTGATGTGCTGTCATCCGCTATTGAGAAAAATCCCGAAAGTCTGCTCTTTCTTGAGAGAGCTTCTGCATATATGCTGAATAGTGATTATTCTGCAGCAATAAAGGATTTCAATGCAGCAAATGCTATTGAGGAAGCATCGGGAGAGTATGGCCTGGCAAGGGTCTATGCTCTGAAAGGTGATGTGGCTACCTCGCTGTATCATCTGGAGTTAAACCTTATATCTCCCTTCAAGAAGAGCGAAAAGGAAATTATGCTTGATCCTTCATTCAGTCTTGTTGAAAACAGGTCTGAATGGCGTCAGTTCTGGAAAAAATCATGGTATGGGAGGGATGAGGAGATTGTTTCGGAAATTGAATACTATACATCATCAAAAAAAATCGAGGAAGCAAGAGTATTACTAGCGGAGCTGCAGAGAGATTATCCCGGTAGCGAGGATTATGTATATTCAGCTGCCCTGCTTGCTGTTGCTGCCGGTAATTACACTGAAGCTGTGAGGATTATTTCCGGTCCTGCAGGCAACAGAACAGCCCCGGGAAAATATCTGAAGGTTCTGGCTGAAGCCCAGGAGGCATCAGGCAATCATGCCGGTGCTTCTGCAACTTTCACTCGTCTCATTGAGATGGGTTCGGCAGATGCAGGTGTTTTTCTCAGGAGAGCTGAAAGTTACAGGAAAACAGGGGAGTTCGTGAAAGCTTCGGCTGATGTGGAAAGGTATCTTGCCTTGTATCCTGAGAATAAGAAAGCGATCAGTATGGCAGGACGTTTGGAGATGGCCAAGGGAGATAATATCAAGGCACTCGAGTACTTCTCAAGGAACCTTAAGCTATATCCAAATGATGCACAATGTTATATAGACAGGGCAAATTCGTACTTTACAGCAAAATCATGGGATTGGGCCGCAAAAGATTACAGCATGTCGCTGGATCTTCAGCCTGACGATTCTGATGCATGGCTGAATAAAGGACTATCAAACCTGAACCTTGGTAAAACCTCGGATGCCTGCCATGATTTCAAAAGAGCTTTTAGCCTGGGAAATAAAAGGGCCATTGAGCTCATAAGCAGGAATTGCATCAGATGATTTAATTCTCCCTGATTGTTACGTCAGATTCTTTAATATTTTGTCGAAAAGATCGCGGGGCTTGAATGGTTTCAGGACATAGTCATTAATGCTGAGATTCTCTATTTTGTCGTGGTTTTCCGACATTATGGCTGCTGTGAGGGCAACAACCGGAATAGACTTAATTCTAGGATTGTCGGAACTCCTTATCCTGCGAGTTGCTTCAATTCCGTCCATCACTGGCATGTGTAGATCCATGATCACAAGATCAAATTCTTCCCTTTCAAGTATTTCAAGTGCTATTTTACCGTTTTCGGCATGTGTGACGTTTACACCCCAGCCCACCAGAAACTTGTTGGCCACGAAGAAATTAATCTTATTGTCTTCAGCAATAAGTATTCTCTTTCCTTCCAGTCCTGTATATGATTCCGACCCTTCTCCGGCCTGCGCTTTTTCTTTCTTCTCCGAGACCTGAAAAGGGAGATTGAATCTGAATGTTGATCCTTTCCCCGGTTCACTTTCAACCTCAATCCGGCCTCCCTGTAATTCCACAAGTTTTTTGCATATTGCCAACCCCAGCCCTGTACCGCCATAGTGTCTGGTAGTATCATCTGAAGCCTGAGCAAAGCTTTCAAATATCACTTCCTGTTTGTCTTTCGGGATGCCCAGACCGGTATCCTTGACGCTGAAATCTATGTTCACCTTACTATTAACCGGTTCTGATGCCTTGATAATGACGTAGATGCTTCCGCTCTGGGTGAATTTTAAGGCATTTGAAAGCAGGTTTGACATTATCTGGTTGAGCCTTATGGAATCTCCAATGACTTCTTCAGGCAATTTGTTTTCCTTGATGATATCAAAAACCAGGTTCTTTGATTTTGACCTGTATGAGTAAGTCCTCATTATATCGTTAAGGAAATCATTGAGGTTGAACTGTGTCTGCTCAAAGACAATTTTCCCGGATTCCATTTTATTATAATCCAACACATCGTTCACAAGGGTCAACAGATGGTTTCCGGAAAATCTGAGGGTTTTTATATATTCCATCTGGTCTTCGCGTGGCTTTCCCTGGAGAAGTAAATTGGTAATTCCAATAACTTCGTTAAGAGGGGTACGGATCTCATGACTCATTGTTGACATGAATTGCTGCTTGGATTGAGCAGCTTCCTCAGCTTTAATACCTGCTGCAACTACATTGTCGATCATAATTCTTCTCTGTATTGCAATGGCTATCTGGTTGGCAATAAACTCAAGAACATTGACATCATCATGCGAAAACCTGTTCTCATCATGATAGTCCTGAAGGCACATTACTCCAATAATTTCATTATCAGCTTTCAGGGGAACACCCATCCATACCTTGCATGGAGTTCCCACAAGGTCAATATCTCCCGATTCTTCAAGATGCTTCATATCGTTTTCTTTCAGCAAGACAGGCTTCTTAAGTCCTATTACCCATCGGGTAATGGTCTTCCGGGCTTGGGGGTCACAAAAACTGTCTTTTTCATCAGAAAAGACTGGAAGGGAAAGTTTTTCGGTTTTTTTGTCGTAGAGAGCTATAAAGAAATTACTTGTATCCCAAATCTTGCCTAACTCTTTAATAATAATCGGGTATATTTCTTTTATTTCCATTCTGTTTAGTGCAGCTGTGGAAATATTATACAGTATTTCCTGAATGAGCTGGTTTTTCTTCTCATTGGAAATATCCCGATAGATGCCAAAAAATGCTACAGGTTCATCATTTATTAAAATATTGGATACGGTAATTGCAACATCTATTTTTTTACCCGATTTTGTCTTTCTTACAGCCTGGCTCACTGATTTTTCCTTCTTGATATTAACAGGTTCGGGTTGTATAGCCTGTCGCACCAGTTCTTCCGGAACAATCAGATCATCAATTTTCCTGTTAATGGCTTCTTCTTTGGTATATCCAAAAAGATTAGTGAATTCCCTGTTAATCAGAGTTACTTTTCTTTCTTTATCAGTGATTGCGATTGCCAGAGGTGCATAATGAATTACCTGGTGACTTATATCTGATATAACACCGTGATAACCAGTGATTTTGTCTTTGTTGAAAACTGCAAATGAATGTGTTAAAATAGGCATGGAAGTGCCATCCTTTTTGTTTACAACATATTCATTGTTTGATACCTGATCGGGTCTCTGCAGTTCATGGAGATTTTTAAACATCGCCTCTGAATTCTCGGGGAAAATATCAGTGATATATAATCCTTTACTGATGTCGTCGCTTGTATAGCCAAATAATTCCAGACCAACTGAGTTAACATAAGTTATCCTGCCCTCTGTATCGATTTCGTAAACAATCTGTGGCAGTGTCTCAGCAAGTGTCCGGAATATTGTTGTCTGGTGGGAATAATCTTCCCCGTATTTCTGCACATGTCCGGGCTCCCATGTTATCAGGACATTTCCTGAAGTTAACATGAAACCAATATAATAGCCCTCTGAATCATCGCCCTTTTTTGATGCGGCTAGTTTGTGGCTGTTTTCGGTAATTTTTACATTGCGAATGAGTTCAACCAGCTTTTTTTTGGCTGACAGTGGTGTGTCATTGAGATACTGTCCTGCAACTTCATCTTTTCTGATACCTTCTATTTCTTCAGCTTTTGAATTGAGGTCTGCAATAATTATTCTTCCGTTTTCGTCAAAACTGAAAAGAGCAAGGTAGTTTCTGATTGACTCAAGAATCTCTTCGTAGATCTGGTTTTTTTTCATGCCCGAAGGAAAAAAACCAGTTACTCTTTCATTATCTTGTACCTGATCAATCAGCTTGCCTGATCCTTTTTCCTGTTCAAGTTTTATATACGATTCAAGCAGCTTCTCATATTTTTCTTTATAATCAATCATATCAGGCTTCAGATCTGTTGTAATTTTGTGGTATTTATAATTAGTTGTTATACGGCACAATAAGGGTTTTATTATCAGAAAAGTCCTATTTTTTTCTGTTCATCTCCAAATAGTATTTACACAGAAATGACAGTCCACATTTATTACATAAGGGTGTTCTTGCCTTACATATATACCTCCCGTGAAGAATAAGCCAGTGATGTGCCTTGCCCAAAAGCTTTTCGGGAATATTTTTTGTCAGTTGTATTTCTACTTCCAAAGGGGTTCTGGCATTTTTTGTCAGACCGATCCTGTTTGAAACGCGAAAAACATGGGTGTCAACAGCAATCAGTGGTTTATTGAATGCTACAGAAGCCACAACATTGGCTGTTTTTCTTCCAACACCCGGCAGCATCTGAAGCAGTTTGGGATCGGAAGGCACCTTCCCCCCGAATTCACTGCACAACATGCGGGCCATGCCTGAAAGATGCCTGGCTTTATTGTTAGGATATGAACAGGATTTGATATAGGGGTAAATATCCTCTGGTTCAGCCCGGGCCATTGCAAAGGCATCGGGGAATCTTTCAAGGAGCCCCGGCGTGATCATATTAACCCTTTTATCAGTGCATTGCGCTGATAAAATAACAGCAACAACAAGACTGAACGGATCGATGTAATCAAGTTCGGTTTTCACTACGGGCATGTTTTTATCGAAATATTCGAAAGTCCTTTTGTATCTTTCCTTTAAGGTCATCTTATTATATTATTTAGGAGAAAGGTAATAATTTTTACCGGATGGATTTCCATGTTTATATGTCAGCATAAATATCAATAACAATTTGCGGGATATTAATAAAAGGAAGTATTTCATATCTTTAGCGTGCAATAACAGGTAGCTTTGGAAAAGATCATAATCAATACGGATTCATCAAGGTCAGAGATCCTGGTTGGAGAGCACTGGGATTTGGTAGGGAAGCTTTTACCTGAGAGAGGTGTTGTAATTATAACCGACCGTAATGTCAATAAGATTTATGGGCACAGGTTCCCCCATTTCCCTGTTTTTGAGATACTGCCTGGAGAGGAAAGCAAGAAGCTCAAAACAGTGGAGTCACTTGCCGGAAAAATACTTGATGCCGGGATTGACCGTTCTGGATTTATACTTTCAATAGGAGGAGGTGTTGTTTCAGATATTGCAGGATTTCTTGCATCAATATATATGCGAGGGATTCGGTTTGCCAGTATAAGCACTACCTTACTCTCGCAGGTTGATGCCAGCACTGGAGGGAAAAACGGGGTCAATCTGGGAAAGATCAAAAACATTCTGGGCTGCTTCAGGCAGCCGGAGTTTGTCATATGCGATACGGAAATGCTTAAAACACTTCCCGAAGAGGAGTATTACTCCGGTCTTGCGGAATTGATTAAAACAGCTGTGATCGGTAGTGAAAGACTTTTTGAACTAATAGAGAATAATATTGCAAATATTATAAAACGAGACACATACATAATTAATATGCTCGTATCAATGGCTGTGAACTTCAAGGCTTCTGTTGTTTCTGAAGATGAGAAAGAATCAGGAACCCGCAGAATCCTTAACTTCGGGCATACCTATGGACATGCCATTGAGCTTTATAAATCGGTCAGGCACGGTTATGCAGTAGCTTCAGGAATGCAACTTGCTGCTCTTTTCTCGGAAAGGAGAGGGTATATCACCGGTACCGAATACAAAAGGATAATTAGTCTGCTCGATAAATTCAATCTTCTTCAGACAAACGACATACCCGACAAACTTGTTGAGGAACTTATCATGCATGACAAAAAGAAAGCAGGTAACGAAATATTTTTTGTTTTCAGCGCAGGATTGGGGAAAGCGGTTGTGGAAAAGATTCCAGTCGGTGAGGTAGTTGACTTCTACCGCAATAATAAGAGTATTAAATAATTGGGAAACTATGAATTCTTTCGGACAGATTTTCAGAGTCTCAGTATTTGGTGAATCACATGGACCAGCAATCGGAGTAATGGTTGATGGTTGCCCCCCGGGTGTGCCTCTTGAAGCAGCCGATTTCATTGCCGACCTTTCAAGACGGAAAAGTGGGCTTACAGGTACCACTCCCAGGAGAGAGCCCGATATCCCTGAAATTTTAAGCGGGATATATAATGGACACACTACAGGTTCACCGATAGTTCTGATGACAAGGAACACCAATAAGATATCGTCTGATTACACCATTTTCGGTGATGTCCCACGACCGGGTCATGCTGATTTTACAGCAGGTTTCAAGTATTCAGGTTATTCTGATCCCAGGGGCAGCGGACATTTTTCGGGAAGAATAACGTGGGGCCTGGTTGTTGCTGGTACAATAGCTAAAAAGATAATTAATCCCGCTGAAGTCTCAGCGAAGCTTATTTCTGCAGGAGGTTCAGATAACATAGCAGCTGTTGTTGAAAAAGCAGTTAGAGAAGGGGATACGATAGGAGGATTAATTGAATGCATTATCAGGAAACCGCCCAGGGGTATCGGTGAACCATTTTTCTTCTCTTTTGAATCTGTCCTTAGCCATATTGTTTTTTCCATACCGGGTGTAAAAGGCATTGAATTCGGGGCAGGTTTTTCTGCCGTTGCCATGAAAGGATCGGAGCATAATGATCCATTTATCAGCAGGCAAGGCAAGACAGCTACAAATAATGCAGGAGGAATTAATGGGGGAATAACCAATGGCAATGATGTTCTTTTCAGGGTGGCTGTAAAACCCACCTCATCGACAGGGGTGGAACAAGAAACTCTTAATTTTAAAACTGGTAAAATGACAAAACTTCTCATACAAGGCCGACATGACACATGCATTGCCCTGAGGATCCCTGTGATAGTTGAAGCAGCGGCTGCAATTGCCCTGGCCGATTTAATGCTGATTGACAAAGCGATCTGCGGCCCGAGGGATCATTAAACAGAATAAAGTTTAAGGTTTTTATGATTATCCATTTTGCCTGTATTAGGTCCGGATGCAATTCATAACTGCCCTTTCAATTCTAATCTGAGTGCTTGTTTAGATTCTGCCGTTATCTTGAAGCGATCATCAATACGCTCACCAATGAGCCATGCTATTTTCCCTCCGGATATCATAACCAGGGCTTTTTCCTTTTCAGCAAGAGAGTATTTCCTGTCAGTGAAATAATCGCTCAGCTTTTTAAAGTGTTTCATTCCAAGGGGTTGAAAGCTGTCGCCATGCTGCCAGCTTCTAATTATGACAGGGTAGATGATTTTCCCGGAATCAAAGTACGCTGTGTCTTTTCCTGTACGGGCATCAAAGCCTTGCATGACGGTTATGAGCTCAGCACTTTTGAAAACAGGGATATCCACAAAGCGATCAGCAGACGTGATTTCATAACATGTATATCTGGTTTCGGTTATGGGCATTACTATAAGTTGCTCCCTGTTTTTTAATATACGGTGGGTAGAGGTAAATATCTGACTTCCTGTCCTGCCTTTTATTACTTTATTGAGATCCCTGGTTGTCGATGCCGTAATGCCATAAGGCTTCATAAGTTCAAAAAGAAGAGATTCATTTTCAGGCAGTTCGTTAAGTTGATTCAGGTCAAAGACAATATCCGTTTGCCCGGCTGAGGAGATTTTGTTTCTTAGGCTATCAGTGTAGAATTCAATTATATCATAACTTCCTTTCAATCGTTTCGCAGTTTCATTTAGAGTAGTTTCTACCGAAGGGTTTATTTCCCTGAGTACTGGCATTACCAGGTTCCGGATTTTATTACGGTGGTATTTAGTATCGGCATTTGAGAGATCTTCTCTGTACGGAATTTTTCCCTGAATGCAATAGTCTCTGATTTTCTGCCGGCTGGCGAACAGGAGTGGACGAATGATATTTCCATTCCTCGGTTTTATCCCTGTAAGTCCGGCTATCCCTGTTCCCCGCACCAGGTTAAGGAGAATGGTCTCAATGTTGTCATTCAGATTATGAGCAACGGCAACCGAGCTGAATGCATTTTTTGCTCTTATGGTTTCAAACCATTTGTATCTCAATTCCCTTGCTGCCATTTCTATTGAAATATGGTTCTTTCTGGCGTAGGTAACAGTATCAAATTTCTTTGAAAAAAAGGGTATTTTTCTCGAAGCCATGAATTTCCCGACAAAAACCTCATCCTTGTCAGATTCTGTGCCTCTCAGGCAAAAGTTACAGTGAGCGGCGGCAAATTTTATACCTGCAGCAATGCAAAGGTCAGTCATTACCATGGAGTCCATTCCTCCGCTTACTGCAAGCAGAATCCTTTGGTCACTGTTGATCAGGGAATGTTCTTCAATAAAGTTTAGAAATTCAGCAAGCATTATTCAGGTTTAAGAAGTTCATTCGAAAGTTAAAACAGCCGGTGGGCCAGGTTCAAAATTAATTGGTTTAAGCCTTGGTTCCCCTGATATTAGGAGGTTATTGATCCTGGAATATTCAGGGGCATTGGGGAAGAACCCCAGTCTTATCTGGAAAGTTTTAAAAACCAGATTGTCGTTGCCTATTCTAACCCCGACACCTATACCGGTAAGGTTGTCTCCTCTGCCCAGGAATTCATTCGTTCCAAAGAGGAAGCCAAAATCGGCAAATCCGAAAAAAGCAAACTTGAAACCATAAAAAACAACAGGACTGAACAGGACTGTTTCTAATCCAATAGTAACCCTTTGGTTTCCACTGATTGAATCATTGGAGAATCCTGAAAAACCATATTCACGATTAAAAACAAGATGTTCATCTGAATACCGGTCAAAACCTCTGCTGTAATCGGCGTTAACAAAACTCCTCAGCCTGTATTTCCCCAGGTACAGAAGGTTTGAGATATAATTGGTTCTTAGTAAGAGAAAACCCTGTTCTGTTTTTCCTTCGTTGAAATAAGTGGCAAATCCGGCTGTGCTGTAGAAATACCCCAGGTTTTTAACCGAATGCGTGAATGAAAAGTTAATGCCCGAGTAAAAGCGCTTTTTGAATTCGCTTATCTCATATCCTGAAGACAGATTCAGAATTGTACCAAACGGGATATCCTCTGTATTCCCATAGGCATAGACCAGGTTTGTTTTGTAGTATTTTCTTGTTGAGATTGAAACTGATCCCATGAACATTTTGTATCTCTGCAGCTCAAGGAAAGAATCGGGCATTATGAGGGGATGATCGAAAACATTGTTGTTATAGTATCGCGCTCCGACAACAAGCCTGGTCACGGATTCCTTATTAAGAAGAAATGACCTGGCCAGCCAGTAATCCTGGAAATTATACTTCAGTGGTTCCGGTTCAGACAATGTATCCAGATCTTCTGTAGTAAACATTTGCCTGACAGATATTCCGCCGGCATATTTTGTGGCTGAACTTACCAGTGAACGGCTCATGTCGAAACCATAGGTTCTTTTTCCAAGGCCATCGAAATAAAATAAGTTCATGTTAATGAATGTCTTGCTGATGTTGTTTATCAGGTATTTTATTCCAAATCCCGGAGAATGGGGTTTCTTACTATCATGAGGTATTTCAATACCAAATTCGTGACCCATTCCGAAGATATTCTTTTCAAAAACAGAAAAAGAGCCTTTTTTTATTCCGCTGAAACTTGCTTCAGCCGCAAGGGAGTAAACATCTTTGGTAACAATATATATATCAGCCATTTCATCTTCGACAGGAACTATAATAATTCTCGCATCCTGAATATAGGGTAGTTGTCGCAGGATTCTTTCATTATCGTTCATCAGAAGCATCGAAATAGTGTCGCCCGTTGAGAAGAGTATGTTTTTCCTGATAATTAATTCATTCGTACTGAAATGGGTTTTGTTTAGAAATTCTTCCAGCTTGTTTGGTTCGTACAGGTCAGGGAAATTAATATTTGTGCCGAATGTATTTAGCCGTTTGATATTGATATTTCGTATTATTCTCCCTGAGAAAGCTGTAAAGCTGGTATCTGCAGAGCCTTCAATATTTTTTGCAGGAGATGAAGGAGTTGTGCTTATTATCAGATCGTAGAGTTTTTTGGTTATAAGTGTTTTGGAAGCTTTTGATTTCAAGGAGTCGAGAAAAACAAGTGTTCTGGCACTTTCTCCGTTATCAGGAGGCTTTAACTTATTATGGTTTGAAGAATTCAATCCGGAATAAGAAAGATTGATCCTGTTAATTTCGGGAGCCGGGATTTTGCAGAGCGATATAACTGAGTCTGCCTTTGAAGTTTCTTGGGATAAAAGAGTAAATTCAAGCAGGAAGAGAGTAGAAAAGATGATCAGGAGCGATATGACCCGGCTTCTTTTCAGCTTTCTTACATCAGGTTCCGGTGGAATTACCTGCCAGCACATCATCTGAATTAAACTGGAATCCAAGACGTTTTCCTGTTATTAATCTGGAGTTTTGAATTTTTGATTCCACCTGGCCTACGGTGGCAATTTTAACCGTATCATAAGGAGGAACAAGCAGGTCGAATTCAAGGGAATATTGAATGGCTGTTGTGATAATGTTTAAAAGGGAGGCCTTGCTGATAGCCTCATTACCATAATTTGTAAAGAGCATTGCCATTTGTCTTTTCCCCTCAACAAAATACTGGTTTTCGTGGTTGATAAATATCCTGGCTATCAGGTAACCAAGATCGTCTAACCTTGAATATTTGAAAGAATCGGCGAGAAAATTGTAAACATTGATTAGTCCTGAATAGGCATTGAATTTATTCTTCTGTATATATGGAGTTTTCCATGCCGGATGATCCCTGTCGAACTGAAAGATATTCGAGTGCATACTGAAAAGCAGAATGTCTCCGGCAACTTTTAGCTGTGCATCAAAACAGCTCCTGTCAGTATATTCCATCTTTATTCGGGGATCAACACCGGAAAGATTATGATTGACTTCCTTTGAGAAGTTTTTTAGAATCTCTTTTACAATGCCAAACCATTCCAGGGTGTTGTCAAATACTTTCTGTTTCAGTACTGATTTATTCTTCAGGGTGCCAATAATCGATGCCTTTTTTTCTTCGAGTTCAGCCATGCCGGAAATACTATGTTAATACAGGGAACTAATTTAGCAATAATAAATAATAAAACTTCAGGCTTACATATTATTTGCCATTTCCGTATGAACAAGTGCTTTCTTCAAACTCCTTCAAAAGACCTGCCAGCAGGTCTTTTGAAGGCAGCCATATGACATTAAGATTTTAGTATGAGCGTGCAAACAGAACCCGTCTCTCTGAAGGTTTGCCAGAATATATGCAACTTCCCTTTTCTTCAGGGCTGTCGAACGGTATGACTCTTATGGTGGCTTTTGTTTCTTCCTTGATTTTTTCCTCAGTTTCAGTTGTTCCATCCCAGTGAGCCATGATAAACCCTCCGCGACTTTCAAGTATATCCACAAACTCGTTCCAGTTGTCTGTGTAATATGTGTTTTCTGTTCTGAATTCCAGGGCTTTCTTGTATATATTCTTCTGAATGTCTTCAAGTAGGGATTTAATATGAGAAATTACATTATCCTGGCTAATGGTTTCTTTTTTAAGGGTATCCCTTCTGGCTATTTCTATTGTATTGTTTTGAATATCACGAGGTCCCAGAGCAATGCGAACAGGGACACCCTTAAGCTCATAATCGGCAAATTTCCATCCGGGGGTATTGTTGTCACGGTCGTCGTACTTAACAGAGATTCCGGCTTTTTCGAGCTCGGATTTGATCATATTGGCACGGGCTGAAATAGCTGACAGCTGTTCTTCATTCTTGAAGATAGGGATAATAATTACCTGCAAGGGTGCCAGTTTTGGGGGGATTACAAGGCCGTGGTTATCGGAATGTGCCATGATAAGTGCTCCGATCATCCTTGTGGATACTCCCCAGGAAGTTGCCCAGACATAATCAAGTTTTCCGTTCTTGTCGGTGAATTGAACGTCAAAGGCCTTTGCAAAATTCTGTCCCAGGAAATGGCTTGTTCCGGCCTGAAGGGCTTTGCCGTCCTGCATTAACGCTTCTATGGCATAAGTGTCGAGAGCTCCGGCAAAACGTTCGTTTTCACTTTTACAGCCTTTTATAACAGGTAAAGCCATGTAATCTTCAGCAAAATCAGAGTATACATTTATCATTCTGACCGTTTCCTCTATTGCTTCCTCCTTGGTAGCATGAGCAGTATGCCCCTCCTGCCATAAGAACTCAGCAGTCCTTAAAAACAGCCTGGTGCGCATTTCCCATCTTACAACATTTGCCCACTGGTTTATCAGGATCGGAAGATCGCGGTATGATTGAATCCAGTTCTTGTAGGAGTTCCATATTATAGTTTCCGAGGTGGGTCTGATTATCAGTTCTTCTTCAAGTTTTGCAGTGGGGTCAACAACAATTCCACTGCCTTCTTCATCGTTCTTGAGCCTGTAATGGGTTACAACAGCGCATTCTTTTGCGAAGCCCTCAACATGTGCGGCTTCCCTGCTGAAAAATGATTTTGGGATAAATAACGGGAAATATGCATTTACGTGTCCTGTTGCTTTGAACATCCTGTCGAGTTCTGATTGCATCTTTTCCCAGATAGCATATCCGTAAGGCTTTATGACCATACATCCTCTGACTGCGGAGTTTTCAGCCAGATCAGCTTTAGTTACCAGATCATTATACCATTGTGAATAATTTTCCTCACGGTTTGTTAAAACTTTGGCCATTCTTTGGTATGGAATTTGTTTTATGTTAATAAGAAGTTAAAGAAGCACAAAAATAGGCAAACTTGAATAAATTAAAAACAGGAGGTTCTTCATGAAAGTAAAATTTTGTACCGTGTTAATTTCAGCACTTTTATTTGCAGCTGCTCCTGCTCTGCCTCAATATGCTGACGACGACTATTATTACGATGATAACACAAGAATAGTTGTCAATAATTATTATAGTGATTATGATTACTACTGGTCATCGAGGATAAACAGGTTTCACAGATTGTATGCTACATTCGATTATTATTCTCCTGTTTTTACTGATCTGTATTGGTACGATTACCGTCCGCTTACCTGGGGAATAAGTATTTATGGCGGGGTTCCTGGCTTCAGCATGATTTACGACACCTATTATCCGGTGTACTATCCGGTCAACTATGCCTATTACTATGGATGGTATAATCCATATACATATGATCCATATTACTACACTTCGTGGTATTGGGGTTATAGACCACGGTACACCAGCTACTGGTATAGTCCTTTCGTATTCAACATTTACATAGGGCACAGGTGGCACAACCACTACCGTGTGTGGAACAGATACGATTTCTGGCATAACAACTATCGGTGGAACAATTATTACAGTTACTCACATGGAAGGCGATCAGGCAACTACTATTCAGATTACGGGTCTACAAGATATTCAACGCGTAACTCATCATTAGTGTACTCATCGCGCAGGTCTGATGACGCTTCTTATGCAAATCGGGATTATTCAAGAAGGGGGGCATCGGGCAGTATTCCGGTCAATTCTGCCAGAACCCAATCGGTTCAAAGGCGTTATTCTGAAACAGGAGCAGGAGATGCAAGAAGGACCCATGCAGTAACTGCAGAAAGGCGGCAGTTTACCGAAAGAGGAGCAGTTCAATCCTCAGCAGGCGGGAGAAGGGTTACGGAGGCACATGCCAATTATGAAAGGAGAAGCAGTTCACAAGTTATGAACAGCAACAGTGCTGTAAGAAGATCTCCTGCCATAACCCATCAGAGTACCAGGAGTTCCCATCAGGCAAATATCAGTCAGAGGAGACCATCCTCATCGGCAGGACATAATTCAGCTTCGGGTAGCTACAGCACCGCTTCCAGGAGCAGTTCTATGAACAGAAGCCCAATGGTCCGGCAAAGCAGTCCGTCGCAATCACGTTCGCCTGTAGCATCATCATCGAGACAACAGTCTTTCTCGCACAGTTCATCTTCAGCCCCGCAAATGAGAAGCTCATCAGGCACTTCAGGTTCAAGGTCCGGTTCTGCAGGATCGTCAAGGAGCAGCAGAAGATGAATGAACTTCTTGTTCCAACAGGTAATGGTTTAATAACTTGCCGGTTTACCAAAAAATACTAAATTTGCTTAAGTTTAACAGATCATATAACGGTTTCACGAGTTTGGTACAGAATTTGATCTTCAAATAAAAAACGCAAATAAGGAAAATAAAATGAAAGCATTGTGTTACATATCCGGTCTTGCTCTTCTGACACTGGGTTCTTGTTCATCGAACCTTTATGTAGGAAGCGAGTATGATGACCTTTATTATTTGTCGTCGGATGAACCGGTGAGAATCGTTCATCAAAGAACAGCTGACAGGATTCAGGAAGGGAATCTGCAATCCGGAGACTACTATGATAATATATATGCCACCGATACCCTGGTTGCTGAAGAATACAGGGAGGCCGTTGATTATGATGATGCCGTATATAATACAGATCGTTTCAGAGAGTATGACTATTACGATGGTTACTCATATGCGGGCCGCCTGAACAGATTCTACGGTAATTATTTCTATCCTTACTGGAGAGATCCTTTCTACTACAGCATGTGGGCATATCCCTCAATAAGTTTCAGGTTCGGAGGGTATCCATATTACTATTATGATCCATTCTATTACGATTATTACTACAATCCCTATTATTACGACAGTTACTATTATGGTGGATTCTACTCCCCATACTATTATCGCGGATTCTATTCCCCATATTATTATGGATCATATTATTCACCCTACTATAGCAGATATTATCCCTATTACAGCGATTACCGTAATACTGTGGCATATGGAAGGAGAGACAGGGCCAGCACCCTTTCCACAAGATGGGCCGGCGGTTCATCATCAGCAACAGGATCATCTTCAAGAAGGGACGCCTACAATTCGTCTTCTTCGGTTGCAGGAACATCTCAGCCAGGTACATCAACGTCGGTTGCAGCATCAAGACGTTCCGCTGCAACAGGTAATGTACCCCAGGGCAGCGTCAGGACAGGTGATGGAAGAGTATCACAGGATCCTTCAAAGTCCGGAACTGAAAGTTCTGCTACTCAATCAAGAAGGCCTGCAGCAAGCCAGCCTGAATATAACAGTGTAAACAGAAGCTATACACCGAACTATACCAATCCCAGGATGAGTATCAGGCCTGCGTACAATAATTCCAGGGTGAACTCAAATACCGACCAGAACAGCAATGTCAGCAGAAGCAGAACAAACAATTCAAGTTCGGGCAGCTATCAGTACAGGGCCCCTTCAGAAAGAAGCAGTTCCTCATACTCAAGCGGAAGCAGGTCAGGCTCGTCATATGGTAATACCCGATCATATTCAATGCCTTCCAGAAGAAGCTATAGTAGTGGCAGTAGTTCATCAGGATCTTATAGTTCCTCGGGAAGCAGATCTTCTTACAGCAGCGGATCTTCATCATCCATGTCAAGAAGCTCTTATTCTGGTAGTTCTTCGTCCGGTTCGTCCTCTCATTCCTCAAGCTCTTCATCCCGGAGTTCTTCTTCCGGTGGAAGGAGATAATTACCTGACTTAATATATATTTATTCTGGTCATTCTGAATTGAATGCAGCTATAGTTATAATTAAAGCAAACTAAAATGAAACGTATAAGCCTTATTTTTGCAGCAGCATTGGCAACGATCTTTAGCACTTCAGCACAGATTGTGGATGATGCTTTAAGGTACTCCCAGATATTCTATAATGGAACAGCCAGGTTTAACTCAATGGGGGGAGCCTTTACAGCTCTTGGCGGTGATTTATCGACACTGAGCCAGAATCCGGCAGGACTGGGTGTTTTCAGGTCATCGGATATAACCTTTACACCCCAGCTTTACCATATAAAAAATTCAGCCGAATTTAACGGTATATCTGAAGATTACCTGTATAACTTTAACCTTGGTCAGGCAGGGATCGTAAATAATATAATTTCAAAGACTAATGAATCGGGTCTTATAACACTCAATGTAGGCTATTCATTCAATAAAACCAATAACATCAACTCGTCTACAAGAATCCAGGGAACCAGTCATACAAGTTCAATGGCTGATTATTGGGCAGATATGAGCCTCGGAATCTATTACAGAGATCTTGCAGGAAATGCCGGCCTTGCATATGACGCATGGTTAATGGACACTATAACCGGGTCGGGTGCAAGAGCTTACGGAACGGTTTTTTCAAACTACGGAGATAATCCCCCTTCAGTTTACGGCCAGAATATAAGAAGGATAGTCACTGAGGAAGGATACACCGGCGAGCATGCTATTTCGGTGGGAGGCAACTGGTCAAACAAGTTATATTTCGGAGCTACCCTTGGAATAAACAGGATAATGTATACCGGACATTATGAACATCTTGAAACTGCTGGTCAGTCTATGCTGTCGGGCTTCGAGAATTTTACATATACAGACCACTATGAGAATACCGGAACCGGCCTTTCCCTCAAGCTGGGAACAATAATAAAACCGGTTGAGACTGTAAGGCTGGGATTTGCATTCCACTCCCCGACATTTTACAAGATTAACGAATATTTCTATGATAATATTAGCACCAATTTTGAAAATAATGAGCATTATGATTTTGAAAATGAGCCATTAAGATATAGTTATGCATTGACAACCCCTTTCAGGGCTCTTGCCGGTGTTGCGGTACAGGTAAAGAAAATAGCTCTTCTGAGTGCTGATTATGAGTTTGTAGATTACAGCGCTGCAAGATTCTCAGAAACAGGAGATAACTATGATTACAGCGAGAAAAACATGGATATTAAAAATACACTTAAATCTGCCGGAAATCTGCGTTTTGGTGCCGAATTCCGAATGGATAAGCTATACTTAAGAGGCGGATATGGCTATTATGGTAAGGCATTCAAGACTGGTGAGCTGAACGAAGATCTTGATCATAGTTCGATTTCTTTCGGAGCAGGTTTCAGGGAAAAGAATCTTAGCATCGATTTCAGTTATACAAACTTCAGCAGTGACCGTAATTACATACTGTATAACACAAACTATGAATCTGCTCTGGCCGGAATTGAAACACACAAGAATATTTTTGCATTAACGGTTGGTTACAAGTTTGGTTACTGATCTTTGGTTTACTTCCTTGTTTGAAAAGGGGCATTATATGTCCCTTTTCTTTTAGATGTATGCTATGGAATCAGGGCCTGTATTGAATATGATATCGATAATACTTAGTTTATGATCTGGCAATCCATCGCCAAATGCATGGTAGTATTTCCTGGTTGTATATGTTGATTCAATTTTCGGGGAAATGGTATACCTGTAATCGCAGGCTGCATTACCAACCGGGCGGAAGGCACTGGTCACTACAATCTCTCTCTTGATCTTTATTATATCCATAATGCAGGAGAGAAGTTCCATGTTAAGATCGAACAGATATTCGTGGTTTTTAAGCAGGACATTTGAGAAAGTGTCAAAGTAGAATTCAAAGTACGGTGAGGATCTGTAAGATGAAATAATCGCCCGTAAGTGGATTTGCTGCCATCTTTTGGAATAGTCTATCCTTGCGCGTTTTATGGGTGTTTTGGTGTAAGGTCCTTTCAGTACAGGCACAGAAAGAATTAACATCCCGTCTGGTGTTAGTATATGGCATCTGTTTCTGTACGTCTGTTTTATGTAGTTCTCTTCCCCTTCAATCAGAACTTTGTCGGAGTTGTATATTTTGCTGAAATATTCAGCCGGCGGCAGGTAGGCAGTTGAAAGCAGGATTTCGCCAGGCATAAGGGTTTTACTTCATCTTGTTTATCATGCTTGCCGAGAAGCCGGCGCCGAAACCATTGTCGATATTAACAACAGTAACGCCTGCAGAACAGCTGGTCAGCATTGCAAGAAGGGCTGACAGTCCTCCGAAATTAGCTCCGTAGCCAACACTTGTGGGAACTGCGATAACGGGTTTGTCAACAAGCCCCCCGACAACACTTGCCAGAGCTCCTTCCATGCCGGCAATTACTATGATTACCCTGCATTTTCTGATTTCCGGCAGCTTATCAACAAGGCGGTGAATGCCTGCAACGCCGGCATCAAAAACTCTCAGGACATTATTCCCCAGGAGTTCTGCAGTCACAGCCGCTTCTTCCGCTACAGGTATATCTGATGTTCCGGCTGTTATAACTGCTATGGGACTTCCTGATGGTTGAAGTTCTTTCTTTCTGACACTTAATACTCTTGCTGTTTTGTAATAAACAACATCAGGGAGAAATGATTTAACAGCAATAAACATATCCTCATTAGCCCTTGTGCCAATGATGTTGTTTTCACTTTCCGACATTGACCTGAAGATAGAGATTACCTGTTCAGTTGTCTTACCTGCACAATAGACTATTTCAGGATAACCTGTCCGGATTTCCCTGTGATGATCTATACGGGCAAACTTAAGATCGGAATATGGAAAATCCCTGAGATCATTAAGTGCTTCTTCAATACTTTTTTCTCCATTCTTCACTTTATGAAGAAGCTTTTCAATATTGTCTTTAGTCATATTTTTCCTATTCGGTATTAAAACTTCCTGACCTGTATCCTTCAAGGTCCAAAGATACATATCTGAAACCAATTTGTTTCAGCTTACTGACAATTTGCTTTCTGGTGGAATCATCTGCCAACTTCTGCATATAATCAGGAAGACACTCAATCCGGGCAAGGTTGCCATGTATCCTTACCCTTGTTCCCGGATAACCGTTTTCTATCAGGTATGATTCGGCTTTTTCAACCATTTCAAGCATGCTGTCGTTTATAATAGTATTGTGAGGGATTCTTGTAAGCAAACATGTCATCGCTGGTTTATCCCAGATATGGAGTCCTTCCTTGCGAGCCATTTCCCGTATCTCATTTTTTGTCAGGCCTGCCTCCATAAGAGGACTTGTAACAGATAATTCTCGTAAAGCCTTCAATCCCGGCCGGTAATCTTGTGTGTCATCAACATTGGATCCATCAACAACGTACTTATAACCATTCTCTGTTGCAAAATCAAGAAGAGCTGAAAAAAGAGAGTTTTTGCAATAATAGCATCTTTCAGGAGGGTTTGATCTTAACACTTCAGGAAAGGCCATGTCAATAATCCTGTGTCGGAAGCCATATTTCTCCGATATTTCAAGAGCCTCATTGATCTCATAGGCAGGTATGAATGGTGTTCTTACAGTAACTCCAATGACCTTGAGGTTTTTTATGGAACTAGCTCTTTGGAGAAGAAAAGCACTGTCGACTCCTCCCGAATAAGCCACGACAATGGATTTGAGTTCCCTTAGAATATTATTCAGCCGCTCTGACTTGCTGAGATTCATTGTTTGTTATTTATTAATTGCCATATGTGTAATCAGCCTGTTATAAACATCTTTTACCGGCAGTCCCTTTTCTGTTGCTATCTTTTTACAATCTTCATATTCAGGTTTACATGATACTTCCTTTCCTTTGTAGAATGAACGCTTGAATTTCACATCACCAAATTCTGTATTAACAATGGCAAATTCCCGGGAAAGAGTGTCTTTTCTGAAAGTAAAACTTCTTATTCCCAATGTGGTTGATTCTGTAAAGAGTATTTTTTTAACCGTTTCGGCCAGTTCCTTTTCACAGATCACATTGATGACAATACCTGGTCTTCCTTTCTTCATAATGATATCGGATATATAAACATCTGATGCACCTGCCTTAAAGAGACTTTCAGAGATGTAGTCGCAGAATTCAGGATTCATATCATCTATGTTGCAGCTTATCAGCAATGCATCATGTCCGGCACTTTCAGCAACTTCTGCTTCTCCTATTAAAACCCTTAACACATTAGGCAGGTCAGCATGATCTTTTTGTCCTATACCATACCCGGTTTTTTCAATTATCATTGAATAGTCAGGCGAAAAATTGGTTCCCAGTACCGATATTATTGCTGCACCGGTAGGGGTTGTTGCTTCAAAGTTGATGTTGCTTTTTCTGACAGGTATGCCCTTAATGATTTCAGCAGTAGCTGGTGCCGGGACAGGTAATGTTCCATGGTCACATTTAACGAAGCCGCTTCCAAGTTCAACCTCCGATACATGCACACCTTCCACGCCCAATGCAATGTAGCATATGGCTGCTCCAACGATATCTATAATTGAGTCGATTGCGCCGACTTCGTGGAAATGGACTTTATCGATGGAAATACCATGAACCTTGGCCTCAGCTTCGGCAACCTTCCTGAAAATTTTCATACTCAGATCTTTAACCTCACCGGAGAGTTCTGATTGATTTATTATATTTTCAATATCAGCATAATGCCTGTGTCCATGTTCGTCATGGTGATGGTGATGATGATGGCCGTGTCCATGGTGGTGATCAACCAGCCTGACTGTTACTTTGGTACCTGTTATTCCGTGTCTCTGATCTTTCTCAGTAACCAGTTCCCATCCACTGAGCTTAAGTTTATTCAACTCATTTTTTAAATAGTCAACCTCTATTCCAAGATCAATCATGGCACCAAGATTCATATCGCCACTTATTCCTGAAAAGCAATCATAAAACAAGACTTTCATAATCTAGAATGTTATATTTTGTTAAACAATTAAAATGGCAGAATGTTGAAAACCTAGCACATCCGTAAAGTTGAAGGCTTCAATGTGCGAATATACTATTTACAATCATAGCGGAATAATAAAAAAAAGTCGTAATTTTCGATTCTTCTTAACAAGGATTATTATTAAGGTGGCAGAATTATGAAAAGGAGGGATTTTTTCAATAAATCGTTACGGGCTGGGATGGCTGCAGGTGCAGCAGTTGCTGTGGGTGGTTATGAGAAGCTCCTTTTGCCTTCATACGTTGCGTCTAAATATGATATGGTGGCCGTAATGGGGGGGACCCCGGAATCAATGTTTGATCTTGGTATACAGGAACTGGGTGGCGCAGGTGCTTTTGTTGGCAAAGGCCAGAAGGTGCTCGTCAAACCCAATATAGGATGGGATGTTATCCCGGAATTAGCTGCCAATACAAATCCAATGCTTGTGAAACGAGTTATAGAGCATTGTTTCAAAGCAGGGGCAAAGGAGGTTTATGTGCTTGATCATTCTATTGATAACTGGCTAAATACTTATAAGAATTCAGGAATTGAGAGAGCAGCAAAAAGTGCAGGAGCAAAAGTTGTTCCTGCCAACTCAGAAAGCTATTATCATGAAATTGAAATACCTGCAGGTGTCAGGCTTAAAAAGGCCAAAGTTCATGAATTATTGCTTGAGACAGATGTTTATATCAATGTACCTGTAGTTAAAGACCATAATTCAACAAGAATGTCGTGCAGCCTTAAGAATTCAATGGGCTTGGTGTGGGATAGAGGTTTCTGGCATGCAAACAACCTGCATCAGTGTATTGCTGATTTTGCTCTTTTCGAAAAGAAACCATTGCTGAATGTTATTGACTGCTATAATGTGATTGTAAAGCATGGTCCTCGGGGTGTTTCAAAAGAAGATGTCGTTATGATGAAATCGCTTATACTTACAACTGACTGGGTTGCTGGCGATACTGCAGCTGCAATGATGCTGGGAGCTGAACCTGAAAAGATAGATTATCTGACTATTGCATATAAAATGGGTCTTGGCAATATGAAACTGGATTCACTGAATATTAGACGGATTAAAATGTAGGATGCAATGACTTCACCCTTTCTTCGAAGATTCAGGATATTCATAGCAGCTTTGGTTTTTATTCTTACCTTACTGACATTCATTGATTTCAGATATCTAATACCGGTCAGGTTCATCAATGGTGTTCTGTTTCTGCAGTTTGTGCCATCACTTCTGAAGTTTATACATCTTAAAACACTTGCTGCCTCCGGATTCATTGTCGTCATTGTCCTGACCTTACTAACAGGCCGGACCTATTGTTCTTTCTTATGCCCGTTGGGAATAGGCCAGGACATTAACAGCAGGTTAGGGGGACGCATTAAAAGGAAGTTCAGGAGGTTCGGGTTTAAGAAGCCACATACAATTATAAGGTATGGATTGCTTGCAATAACTCTTATTGTTACATTTATCTGGGGTATTTACATGGTTAGCCTTTTAGATCCGTACAGTATCTTCGGACGGTTCGTGACATATTTCATTAAACCCCTGGCCTTACTGCTAAATAACTTTGTGGAAAAAATTCTTATCAGGTTTAATATATTTACACTTAGCAATATTCGTGTTGAGGGATTCCGTTTAATGACGTACGCGATTCCTGTAGTTTTTCTTTTTCTTATTGGTCTGTTCTCCCTTACAAGGGGAAGGCTTTACTGCAATATGATATGTCCGGTAGGCACCTTGCTTGGACTTTTGTCAAAAATCAGCCTTCTGAGAATAAGATTTGACAAAGATAAATGCGTCAGGTGCGGCAGATGTTCGTTGAGTTGCAAATCGTCGTGCATTGACTTTCTTAGTTATAACATTGACAACAGCAGGTGTGTTGAATGTTTCAATTGCA
Organism: Bacteroidales bacterium; assembly: GCA_040769065.1. Classification (GTDB taxonomy): domain Bacteria; phylum Bacteroidota; class Bacteroidia; order Bacteroidales; family VadinHA17; genus LD21. The sequence goes on along the minus strand of JAXGLU010000001.1, from coordinate 1,053,821 downwards.
TAACAAATTGTCCTGAAAAGGCTTTGTCGTACGGGTTTCAAATGCATCAAAGCCGGGAAGAAGAAACAGATCATGGGAAGCGAAAATTCATTGCGGGATCGTTGATGTTGTTTTTTGGGATATCAAGCCGGGCAAAGAGCCAGGAAAAGAAAACCCCGTTGCCTGTCAAACACTCAACAGTAAAGGAATCCAAGACATTTCCTGTTTGTCCTCCGGGAGCCCGTTCAATAGAAGAATTTAACAAAAACTGCACTGCATGTTCCCTGTGTATTACTGCCTGTCCTGACAATGTTTTAAGACCTTCTGTAAAGGAATATGGCATAATGGGACTGATGCAGCCGGTAATGGATTATCATAAAGGTTTTTGCTCATACAATTGCAATATTTGTACGGAGATATGCCCAACCAATGCGCTTATGCCTTTGGTGCTTGAGGCTAAAAAACTGACACAGATAGGTAAGGTTATATTCATCAAGGATAATTGTATTGTTAAAACAGAAAAAACAGCATGCGGAGCTTGCTCTGAAAGTTGCCCGACAAAAGCTGTTTTTATGGTCCCCTATGAAGGTAACCTGGTGATTCCCGAAACAAATCAGGATATCTGCATAGGTTGCGGTCATTGTGAATATGCATGTCCCACAACTCCCTACAAGGCAATTTATATTGATGGCAATCCTGTGCATCAGGTGGCCAGTAAACCGGTAAGCACTGAATCGGAAATTACGACACCTGAGGAATTCCCGTTCTGAAACCTGATCTGATTGTAAGACAGATTTTAAAAAACATGATTTTTATCTGTATATAGTTTTAGCGATAAGCTAATTTTGTCTTTATTTGTTATCTAATTCACAGTAACTTAATAATGAAACCATCACATATAGAACATATTGGCATAGCCGTAAAGAACCTTGCCGAAGCGACAAGATTTTATGAAGAGATTCTTGGATTAAAATGCTATAATATTGAAGAGATTGCTGACCAAAAGGTTAGGACTGCATTTTTCATGGTTGGTAATACCAAGATAGAGTTGCTTGAACCTCTTGATAATGATGGACCGGTAGGAAAATTCATTGAGAAAAGGGGAGAAGGTGTGCATCATATTGCCTTTGCAGTTAAGAACCTTGAACAGCAGTTGGCTGCTGCTGAGAATGCAGGCATTAAACTCATTGATAAAACACCAAGAATGGGAGCAGAAGGGCTTAGCATTGCTTTCCTGCATCCGAAATCAACTTCAGGTGTTCTGATTGAATTATGTGAGAAGAAAAGTAATATGACTTTAAACAATACCAATGGAGAGTAAGGAAAAAGTCAAACAGTTAATTGAACTCCGGGAAAAAGCCCGTCTGGGCGGAGGTAAAAAAAGGATTGAAGAGCAGCACTCTAAAGGCAAGCTTACAGCCAGAGAGAGAATTACCATACTTCTTGATGAAGGTAGTTTTGAGGAGTATGATATGTTTGTTACCCACAGAACAGAAGATTTCGGTCTTGGCAATAAGAAGTTTCTGTCAGACGGAGTTGTAACAGGACATGGGACTATTGACGGCAGAATTGTATTTGTTTTCGCGCAGGACTTTACAATTTTCGGAGGTTCTCTCTCTGAAACATTTGCACAGAAAATTTGCAAAATTATGGATCAGGCCATGAAAGTTGGTGCTCCGGTGATAGGAATTAACGACAGCGGTGGTGCAAGGATTCAGGAAGGAGTAAGAAGTCTGGCGGGGTATGCTGAGATTTTTGAACGGAATATACTGGCATCGGGAGTGATACCACAAATATCTGCTGTTTTCGGACCTTGCGCCGGGGGAGCTGTGTATTCTCCTGCTCTTACTGATTTCATTATAATGAGTGAGAAGAGCAGTTATATGTTCGTTACAGGCCCAAAAGTGACCAAGACCGTTACCGGTGAAGATATATCAACCGAAAACCTGGGAGGTTCTCATGTACATGGTACAAAATCGGGTGTTGCACATTTTGTTGTTGATGATGAAGAAGAAGGACTTTTACTTATAAGAAAGTTGTTGAGTTATCTCCCTCAGAACAATCTTGAAGACCCTCCGCTTACCGACTGTACTGATCCGATAGGAAGGGTTGACGATGAACTTAACAGTATCATTCCGGAAAATTCAAATCAACCATACAATATCAAGGATATAATATATAGAATTGTTGATGACGGGGAGTTTCTGGAGGTCCATTCAGGTTACGCACGGAATATTGTTGTTGGATTTGCGAAAATGGGAGGGATGCCGGTTGGCATAGTAGCAAACCAGCCTGCATTTCTTGCAGGAGTCCTCGATATTGACGCATCAAGAAAGGCTGCCAGATTTGTCAGGTTCTGCGATGCATTCAATGTGCCTGTTGTTACCCTGGTTGACGTTCCTGGTTTTCTGCCCGGAAGTGGTCAGGAATATGGCGGTATAATTATTCACGGAGCTAAACTGATGTTTGCTTACGGTGAAGCAACTGTTCCAAAAATTACAGTCACTTTGCGAAAATCTTATGGCGGAGCACATTGTGTGATGTCATCAAAGCAGCTCCGCGGTGATATAAACTACGCGTGGCCATCAGCTGAAATTGCTGTAATGGGTCCTTCAGGAGCTATTGAGATTCTAGAAGGCAAAAACATAACTGAAATATCCGACCCTGATGAAAAAGCAAAATATATAGAGGCTAAAGAGAATGAATACAGGGAGAAGTTCGCCAATCCTTATGAAGCAGCCCGTTATGGGTACATAGATGATGTAATTGAACCCAGAAACACAAGATTCAGAATAATAAGGGCACTGAGAACTCTTGCCACAAAAAAAGACCCCGGATTGATGAAAAAACACGCCAATATTCCTTTATAGAATGAATTTGCAGGTTACCTTACTTAATTTGAACAGTGAAGCAATAGACCACTCGGCAATGACAATCGTTGTTACAGGGATTACCATAGTCTTTATAGCAATTTTGGTTATTTATTTGTTCATCAAATATTTACTTCCCTATATACTGAGCTTTTCAGTAAGACGTAAAGCGGTAAGACCGGGGCAGGCCGATCAAGAGGAAAAAACTGATGAAATTCCTGGTGACGTAAATGCAGCTATTGCCCTTGCTATTTATCTATATCTTAATGAGATCCATGATAAGGAAAGCTATATTATTACCATAAAGCAGACATCAGGGGCTTATTCACCATGGAGTTCTAAGCATTATAACATGAGAAATTTATAACTTGAAAATGAAAGATTATAAGTTCATAATAAATGGGGTGAAATACGAAGTGGAAATTCTCTCGCTTGAAAACAATAAGGCCAGGATAGAAGTAAATGGCAAGCTTTACAATGTTGATATACAGGCAAATGTTAAGCAAGTTAAAGCTCCTGCCACTGTCAGTCCGTTTGTAAATGAGCCTCATAAGGAAATTGAGAAGAAATCATCGGGACCAAAGACTGAAATAAGATCGCCATTGCCTGGTATTATTGTCAACATATTCGTAAAGTCTGGAGATAAGGTGAAAAAAGGCCAGGTTCTATTCAGCCTTGAAGCAATGAAAATGGAGAATGAGATAAAGGCAGAAAGAGATGGAGTGATCGTAAAGGTTAATGTTGCTCCTGGACAATCGGTCCTTCAGGAAGAAGTTGTGATTGAAATGGACTGAGAAATGGCTAATAACGTTTTATAATTATTATCGGCAGTTGCTGCTGGTATTTTTCTGGGATTCCTTGGTTAGTTCTGAACGTCTCGAAGAAAGCCGTATTTGAGTTATTGATCTTTTTCCGGAATGTTTCTGAGGATGTGTAAAAGAAGATCCCAAAACATCCTGACGGTTCTTATCTCAATTTTTTCAAGGGGGGTGTGAGCTCCTTTAATAGTAGGGCCGATTGATATCATGTCGATGCCCTTGAATTTCTCATATATCAGACCGCACTCAAGGCCGGCATGTATTGCCCTGACCTGTGGTTCCTTTCCAAACAGGTCAAAATAGGATTCACGCGTTATTCTTAAAACTTCTGACCGCAGGTTTGGCTTCCAGCCTGGATAACCTCCTGAATGTGTTACTTTTGCACCGGCAAGTAGGAAGCATGACTCTGTCATCCATGCAGCATTATATTTTGATGACTCCAATGAGCTTCTTTGCGTGGTAACAATATTAATAACATTTCCGGGCCCAAAATGGACAGATGCAAGATTTGTGGAGGTTTCCACAAGGTCATCCATTTCTTTCGACCATGCCAGAACGCCATGAGGGCAACAGTTAAGCACATGTAAAAGCTTGTTCTGGTCATCCGGATCCATTATATAACGGGGTGTTGTAGCAGCTTCTTTTACCGTAATTTTAAGATTCCTTTCAAGATCACCAAATTCTTCAGCGAATACGTAACGAAAATGTTCAATTCTTTTTTTAATAACATTAATTTCTGATCTTTTGGTACTTATAAGTGCAAAAGCTTCCCTGGGAATGGCATTTCGGAGATTGCCTCCTTTCAGTTGGTGCAAGCTTATTTTTGATTGTTTTGATAGGTCAAGTAAAATCCGGGTCATCAGTTTTATTGAATTTCCAAAACCTTTATGGATTTCGTCACCTGAATGTCCTCCCATAAGTCCGGTTAATGATATTTCATGAGTTATGACATCAGAGGGAGAAGGCTCAGGGCTATATCTAAGTTCAGCAACGGTATCGATGCCTCCTGCACAGCCAATAAACAGGATTCCTTCATCCTCTGAGTCGAGATTGATAAGTATGTTTCCTTCAAAGAAACCGGGAGTCAGGCTTGCTGCCCCTGTCATTCCTGATTCTTCATCCACTGTGAACAGGCATTCAATTTTTCCTGATTTGAGCTCTTCTGACAACAAAATTGCCATCTGGGCAGCTATTCCAATACCATCATCAGCTCCAAGAGTTGTACCAGTGGCTGTTACCCATCCGCCTTCAATCCTTGGGACTATTGGATCCTTTAACCAGTCGTGGGGGAAATCAGCATTTTTTTCTCCAACCATATCCATATGACTTTGGAGCACCACTGTTTTTCTGTTCTCAAAACCTTCAGCTGAAGGTTTTGTTATTAAAACATTACCTGCTTCATCCTCCTTAGCCTCAAGATGATTAATATGGGCAAAATTCAGGAGGTAAGCTCTTATCTCTTTTTCATGCCCGCTTAGGCGTGGTATGCGGCAGATCTCTTCAAAGTAATGCCATACAGGATGGGGATCCAGACCTGATAATATGCTCATTTGATTGTTGATGAATGATTAATGGCTTAAATGTACTCTTTTTCTGTTTTAATAGACAAGGTATGGTAATAGAAACATCTCCCATTATTAATGTTTAAACCCACATGGTTGAATTCAAAAGCATCTGCCTTTTAAATCCAGAATGAAATTCTGATCTTCAAGTCAGCTGTTTTCTGAGGAACATCAGGATAATCAAATGACAGTGTTAATGAGCGATTTGCTGATTATTTTAACGATACTGCATTTGCAACATTTACAGCTCCCATTTTATTAACTTTTCTGTCATATGTCATAAGGCCGTTGGTTTCTGTTTCAACATCTGTAGTCTGGGTATAGACTGATGCGCTCAGACCGTTTTCCTTAACGAAGGTATGAACCTGGTCATAATAGGATGCAAACCTTGAAAGCAGTTGAAGAGAATCTTCCATATTCCTGTAACCCCAGTTCTTTTGTTCCCAGGTGTGCCCTGGAACCGGCAATCCCAGCCCTCCGAATTCCCCAAGGACTATTGCCCTGTTATCTTCAGGAGCCGGCACCATAGGTTCGGGATAATGGTGAATATCATTTATATGTCCGGTTCCTCTGTCTGTCCAACCGGATGCACTGATAACGAGCCTTGTAGGGTCAAAATCTGATATAAGACTTGTTATCCTTTCCGTATCAAACTGTCCCCAGCCTTCATTGAAAGCCACCCAAATAATAATTGAAGGATGATTATATTTCGTTTCAATAAGACGTTTCAGCTCATATTCGAACTGGGTGGTTGCTTCCGGTGATTTTGCAATGTCGGGCATTGTGCCGCTTATGTACTCGTCCCCGCTTGGCATGTCCTGCCATACAAAGAGTCCCATGACATCGCACCAATGATAAAATCTTCTGTTTTCGATCTTGACATGTTTCCTGAGCATGTTGAATCCCATCTGTTTGGTTTGCTCAAGATCGTAGATCATCGCCTTGTCCGTTGGCGGCGTATAAATACCGTCAGGCCAGAAGCCCTGATCCAGAGGGCCATTCTGCCAGATAAACTCGTTATTGAATAGAATTCTTGTAAATCCGTCTTCTGTTTTTCCCAGGCTTACTTTTCTCATTCCAAGAAATGAAGTGATTTTATCCCTGGTTTTATTGCCCTCTTTAAGAATGATTTCCAGATCGTACAGGAACGGATTATCAGGTGACCACAGGACCGGATCAGTTATGTTGAGTGTAAGTGGATTCCCTGGCGTACCTGATGCAGTTGATACTGTTTTTCCCTTGCTTTTGACAAAGATGGTCAGCTCAGATTTTCCCGGATTCACAACGTCAGTATTGATAGTTACCCTTCCATTATCAATGTCGGTAGTTGAACGGAATGAAGAAATATATGATTCATCGACAGGTTCAATCCATACTGTTTGCCATATTCCGGTTGCAGGTGTATACCATATTCCTCCGGGATTAGTAACCTGCTTACCTCTTGGCTGAAAGCCTTTATCGGTTGGATCCCAAACTCTTACAAGTAATTCATGGTTGTTGCCTTTTTCAAGGAAAGCTGTTATGTCAAAAACAAAAGGATCATAACCACCTTTATGGCTTCCTGCTTCCTTGCCGTTAATCCACACTGTGGTTTCCCAGTCGCATGCCTCAAAATTCAGCAGTATTTTCTTGTTTTTCCAGCGTCCGGGTACTTTAAAATTTCTTTTGTACCATAGATATTCATTTTCCGAGATTCTTTTTTTTACGCCCGATAATGCTGATTCCACAGGGAACGGAACAAGTATTTTGCCATCCCATTTTTCGGGCTTGTTTTCTAATGGAGTTATTGCATATTCCCAAAGACCATTCAGGTTTATCCATCTTTCTCGTTTAAGGTCAGGTCTTGGATATTCAGGCCATGGTGCTAATGGGTCAACACTTTCAGCCCATGGGGTAAGGATTGGATTATCGGTTATTTTCCAGCTTATTTCCTCCCTGCCGGTAGTACAGGAAGCAAGAAAAAGACACAATATCAAAACAGTAAATAAATTGCAGGGTTTCATCATAATATAATTTTAATTTCAATGGTATAAAGGAACCCACATGTTTGAAAATTAAACACATACGTGTTTGCGTTTGAATTTAATCATGTAGGTTTCATAATAAAGATGTTTATCAGTTTTTAAGGTTATCCGAGTTTCATTTTCTCCACTTCTTCAATATTTCTTTCATTGGTTATATCCTTGGCTGTTGGAGTGTACAGGTAATCGATAAGTTCCTGATACCTGTCCATAACTTTGCCTCTAACAATTTTCATTGTGGAATTCATCAGCCCATTTTCTTCAGTGAAGCCTTCTTCCAGAATACCTACTGCAACGGGGAGCCATCGCTGGGGGAACATTTTTCCATATTTCCCATTGGTGCGATATTCATTAAGTTCGGTTTCTATCAGATTTAAAACGGCACGTTTTCCATCGTCGGAATCGGCTGTAAGGTTTTTTTCTTCAAGATACAGTTTTAGAGAGTGCTGATTAGGAACTACAAGTGCTACGCTGTAAGGTTTCTGATTATTGTAAAGCATGCATTGGTCAATATATTTTGATTGTTCGGAGATAGCTTCCTCGATGCCTTCCGGGCTGAATTTTTCACCGTCATCAGATATCAGCAGGCTTTTGAACCGCCCCAGCACATAAAGGAAGCCATCATCAGTCATATAACCCATATCGCCGGTATACAGCCATCCATCTCTGATTGTCTCCCTGGTGGCATTTTCATTTTTCCAGTATCCATGCATCACATTTCCTCCTCTGATAACAATTTCACCTTTTTGTCCGACAGGAAGTTCCTGACCTTCATCATTACAAATTTTAAGGTCCATATTGTTCACGAGAACTCCTGATGAACCGAGTCGGTGCCTGTTGGTTGAGTTTGATGAAATGACCGGTGATGCTTCACTTAAACCATATCCCTGGTACATAGGAATCCCTAGTGCATAGAAGAATCTCTGAAGTTCTATATCAAGAAGGGCGCCTCCACCGATGAAATAATCAAGTTCACCTCCAAAACTCTCCCGGATCTTTGAAAATATAATCTTATCATAAATCCTCAAAAGAGGTTTTTTAAGTTTCTGAATGCCCCTGCCCTTGTTCCATCCTTCTTTGTTATATGAATATGAGATCTTTAATGCATGTTTAAAAAGCATTTCGGTTATTTTCCCCTTCTCCCTGATACCTTTTTCAATATTCTTTCTGAAGTTCTTTGCAATGGCAGGAACACTCATAAGAAGGTTAGGTTTAATTTCCCTCAAGCAAGATGGCAGGTTTCTGAGAGTTTCTAAAGGTGTTTTACCTGTTTTTACCGAAGCGATGCTGGCTCCTTTCCCCATGAAGGCATAAATACCGCAGGTATGACCAAATGAATGGTCCCATGGTAGAATTAGCAGAGTTTTATAAAAAGAAGGTATATCCATTAGGCTATACGACTGGTAAACATTTGTAACATAGTTCCCGTGTGTCAGAATTATTCCTTTTGGATCTGCGGTTGTACCTGAGGTATAACAGATATTGGCAAAGTCAGATGGTTTTATGCTTTGGCTTATTTCTTCAAATATTTTACTGTTTCCTGGTATCTCAAGCCATTCTCTTCCGGCTTTTCTGACTTCATTGAAATGTATTTCCTTGTTTGAGTATTCCTCCTGAGTGTCAAAATGAATTACCTTTTCAATGGTTTGGCAATCATCGAGGATGAGTTTTAGTTTTTGCGCTTGTATATTGGATGTAAGAATCATTCTTGATTCAGAATGATTGATCCGGAATTTTATCTCTTCAGGTGTAAGTTTCACTGAGAGTGGAACATTAACCGCGCCAGCGTAGAGAATTCCAAGTTCTCCGATCACCCAGCTATTCCGGCCTTCAGAAATAAGACTGAGTCTGTTTCCTTTTTTAATGCCCAGGCTTATAAGTCCGGCTGCGAATTCATATACCTGCTTTTTTGTTTCACCATAGGTAATACCCTCATATTTGTCTAGTGTTTTTTCCCACATATAGACATTACTGGAGTATTTTTCAACGTTTTCTTCAAAAAACTGAATTAAGGATTTCATCAGATCAACATTTTATGTGTTACACAATTTGCTGCACCTAATATACGAAATCTCAATCAAAAAAATCGGTGAACAGCTTAACTGATTATTTCAATAAAGCACATAAATATTGTACCTTTATGATGACATAAATAAGATTTATATTGATTAAACCTATTATCATGCGTAATCTTTCAATATTGTTGTTGCTGATAGTCATTCTATTACCTCCCTCATGCAAGTCAGTGAGAGAAAACGGCTTGTTCGGAAGGAAAGCAAAGAAACTGGCTGTGCTGTTGGCTCAGCAAGATAGCATAAGGGTAGCTGATTCACTAAAAAGGGTTCAGAACCGCCTGAAGGCTATGGAGGAAGCAAGGCTTGATTCAATAAGACTGGCCGAAGAGGAAAGGATATTGCTCGAAACCAGGCAGAAATATAATATTGTTGTCGGTAGTTTTCGCATCCATGAAAATGCGGTAAAATGGCTTGAAGAGTATCGGAATCAGGGCTTTGATCCTGAAATTATACAGATGAATGGCACTGGTTTTGAATTGGTTGTTGCGGAATCATTTGAGAAGTTTTCACAAGCTGCTGTCCGCCTTGATTATTTTCAGGACGAGATCGATATTGACTCCTGGTTATTTGTAAGAGAATAACTGTATTTACCTTAATATGGTTTGGGTTCTGTCAGGTCCTACAGAAACCATAGTGACCGGAACATTGGTTTCATTTTCAATGAATCTGATGAAATCTACAAGTGTAGCAGGAAGGTCAGAATAAGCTTTAACACCTGAAATGTTCTCATACCAGCCCGGGAGTTCTGTATAAACCGGATCAATTTTCTCGCTATGGTCGTAAGGAAGTTCATTACACCTTCTTCCACCGGTTTTATATGAAGTACATATTTTAACGCTTTCAAAACCTGACAGGACATCAGCTTTTGTCAAAAACAGTTTAGTGACGCCGTTTATCATGATTGCATATTTGAGTGCAGGCAGGTCGAGCCAGCCGCACCGGCGGGGCCTTCCGGTTGTTGCCCCGTATTCACGACCTATTTTCCTGATTTTTTCACCCGTTTCATCATTCAGCTCAGTTGGGAAAGGCCCGCTGCCAACCCTTGTGCAATAGGCTTTGAATATTCCAAAGACTTCGCCAGTTATAGATGGAGGAATTCCCAGACCGGTGCAAGCCCCTGCACTTATTGTATTTGACGATGTTACAAATGGGTATGATCCAAAGTCCAGATCAAGCATTGTACCCTGGGCACCTTCAGCAAGAATCCTTTTCCCTTTTGAAATCTGATTATTTATGAAGTATTCGGTGTTAATTATCCTGAATTTCCTCATTAACTCAACACCTTCGAGCCATCCCGCTTCATACTCCCCTGTCTCGTAACTATAATTAAGAGAATCAAGTATAGATTTATGGGCCATTCTGAGATCTTCATATATTCTGATAAAATCCTTTTTAAGAATATCCCCTATACGAAGGCCATTCCGGCCTGTTTTATCAGTGTAAGCCGGACCTATGCCTTTAAGTGTTGATCCTATTTTGAGATTACCCTTACCCTGTTCATAGGCTGCATCAAGTGCCCTGTGTGTGGGCAGAATCAGATGCGCTTTGTTTGAGATGACGAGCCTGTTTGCTATCTCTTCCGTGGGAAGTCCGAGATTCAGAATCTCATCCCTGAATATAGCCGGATCTATCACCATCCCGTTGCCAATAACATTAATCTTATCAGGATGAAAAATTCCCGATGGTATTAGATGAAGCACATGCTTAACATTATTGAACTCAAGTGAATGTCCGGCGTTTGGCCCCCCCTGGAAACGGGCAATAATATCATAGCGGGGACTTAACACATCAACAATCTTTCCTTTTCCCTCATCACCCCACTGCAGGCCTAACAATATGTCTATGTTCATTTTACGTAATTATCGAAGAGACTTAATTCATCCAACAAGATACAAATATTTTTCAGAAATTCTTCAGGAGCATATTCCGGGACAGTACTACTGAGTGGAAAATGAAGCGAGGAAATAATGAAGCGAGGAAAATGCATTGGTTTCACAGGGCTTGTAAACCTGGTAGTCTGCGTTTTACTGAAAGGATCTTAAATGGTATGGCGGCCGACACGATTCCGGTCAGTAACGTTTTGTGGAGAACAGGTGATCACAGAATGGGGTTCTATGAATCTCTGACAAACCCATTTCTTCAGATTACCGATAATGGCAACGCATTAAACAACCCTTTTTGTCGTGGATTTTATTTAATACGTATAGATTTTTACTTTCAAGGCTTCAGTTGCCTGATAGTAATTGATTTACATATCAGAAGTTAATTACAAAATCCAGCCAGGGAATTCCTATAGGTATTTCTTTAGCGATATCCGGATTATTTATAAAGGCAAGGTCTATGGATGTTTTTTCTCCAAGGAACCTGATGCCATAGGAAAAAAGACCATAGTATTTTGATTTGTTGTTGTCTGCCTCCTCCTCATCACCAAAGCTTAATCCCGGCACAAGCCAGTTTTCACTTACGAAGGCTATGCGCTTTGATACTCTTGTCATGCCACTAACAGTGAAAACAGGTTTGGCACTAAACTCACCTTCAGCCCATCCCCAGCCTACAGAACCTGTAATGTTGTTGTTGTTATTGCCGTAAGTGCAGAACCCATTCAGTGTTGCCAGACCTCCAAATTCATTAACTGTTCTGATTGTGTTCATATATAATATATTTCCTCCGGCGTAGAAGTTATCCGCAATTTTAAATGAGGCTTTTGGGTTGACAAAAAATCCATAAGGTCCGCCACCGGCAGCCATCACGGAGAACAATTCGAAACCAGCTGAAACGCTCAGGTTTCCTGTAAATGCATAGCTGAAAGTGTTGAAAAAGACCCAGGTATTCTGATAATATCCTGTATTCTTTTTATTTGGAATTGCCGAATTTCCAAGCAGGTACTTAGATGGATTCGGATTGGGGAACCATATACCCGATTCCTTTTCATCAATTGATGAGACGAGCATCATAGACCTGACGTTTTCTCTTTTCAGGCGGACTTCACCCATCGAACCTGACTCAAGGACTATTTCACTATCATTAATTGATAATAATTTACCCGAAACTGTGGATCCATCATTAAGGATAACCTGGTAGCTTTTAGAAACTTCACCGGTGATTTTCTGTTGTGCATTAGTATAACCTGAAGCTAACGCTATAATAGCTAAAGAAAGCAGAAGGCCTCTTAATGTTTTTCTGATTTGATCATTAATTAACTTCATTTTTTTATTCTTATTAAGATAGCGATTACTATTAAAAACTGCACAATTCGATTACATATAACCAGCCCCTCAGAGAGCTGCATAAGAAACACTTGCAGAAATATTTAACGTTGAAAATATCTCCGTTATTGCATTGGCTGGTTTTAAATATCGCTTTCAGATCAGGAAGATTTATTTTTTTTGAAAGTTCCGTATATATACAATGAATGGTAAACGGGACTGAATTTGTAAAGTTCTGCAGCAGTGTTTATTATCTGGTTAATCCTTGGATCACAAAACTCGATTACTTCACCTGAATCAACATCAATGAGGTGATCATGCTGGCTGCACTGAAAGGCTTTTTCAAACTGGGCTATGTTTTTACCGAACTGGTGCTTGATAACCAGGTCGCAGTCAAGCAGAAGTTCAATTGTATTATACAGGGTTGCTCTGCTAACCCTGTAGTTTTTATTTTTCATGAAGATATATAGGGATTCTATATCAAAATGGCCGCTTCTCGAGTAAATCTCATCCAGTATTGCATATCTCTCAGGAGTTTTTCTATGACCTTTTTTTTCGAGATATTCTGTGAATATCCGCTTCACGGCCTTCTTTGTATCATCATTAGCCATATTTGGTCTAATTTTAAATAAAGACAAAAATATGATATTTTTCTGATCAAGTGACAGGGACCGGGCAGGTATTATTCATTAAAATCCTCAACCCTTTTAACCGTTTCAACGCCTTTGATGTTGGAAATCTTTAATATGAGATTGTTTATGTCCTGCGTATGATGAACGTAAAGGTCTATGGTTCCTTCAACGATTCCGTCTTTGACATTAAAGTTGATGCTTGTCATATTGACTTTAAGTTCGGAGGATATAATATTTGTAAGGTCATTAATAAGTCCAATTCTATCGACCCCTGTAATACTAATTCGTGCAATAAAGGATACAAGTTTATGGATTGTCCATTTAACAGCAATTATCCTGTTTCCTTCATTCGACATCAGGCGGATTGCTACCGGGCATTTTGGTTTGTGTATAATAATGTTTCCTTCGGGAGACCTGTATCCGGTTACCTCATCACCGGGTATAGGATTACAACATTTTGCGATTTCATAGGATTGCCCGGTATTTTCAACGTTTTCCCTTAAAAGGAAGGGGACGCTGCCATCAATTTCGTCATATTCTTCATACTCATCTTTTTTCTCTTTCCGTGAACCAAGCAACTTAAGCTCCCAGTATTTAATCATATTCATGGAAGAGTTTTTCCTGATTATTTTTTTCAGGTCATCGAGATTTATGATTCCCAGTTCAATACCAGAATAAAGTTCATCTTTATTCAGTACGTCATAAGTAAGCATCAGTTTTTTGATTATCTCCGAGTTTGGTGTTACTCCCAGTTCTGCCAGCTTTTCTTCAAGTATTGCCATTCCTGTCCTGATTCTGTTTATCGATTCTGTCCTTAGCTGGTTTTTGATGGCTTCCTTTGCCTTTGAGGTGCAAACGAATGAAAGCCAGTCCCTTTCAGGTTTGGCAATATCTGAAGTTATGATCTCAACCTGATCCCCGCTCATTAATGTTGCGTTTATGGGATTAAGCTTATGATTTATTTTGGCGCCGATAGCCTTGTTGCCGATTTCGGTGTGGATTTCGTATGCAAAATCGAGTACCGAAGCCCCTTTTGGAAGGCTGACAAGTGCACCCTTAGGGGTGAAAACCATTATTTCAGAAGAGAAAAGATTCAGTTTGAATTCATCAAGAAACTCAATAGGATCTTCCAGTGGATTCTCCAGCATTATTCTGACCTGTTTAATCCATTTGTCAAGTTCTGTTTCCGGTGAATTATCTCCTTTGTATTTAATGTGAGAGGCATATCCTCTTTCTGCCACTTCATCCATTCTTCTGCTTCTGATTTGTACTTCAATCCATTTTCCCTCTGGTCCCATAACTGTAACATGCAGTGCTTCGTATCCGTTTGGCTTTGGTCTGCTGATCCAGTCGCGTAAACGGTCAGGCTTTGGCATATAAGTATCAGTGATTACTGAATAAATGTTCCAGCAGGTGGTTTTTTCAGGAACCCCGGGAACCGGATCAAAGACAATACGAACAGCAAGTATGTCGTAGATCTCTTCGAATGGAACATTTTTGGACTGCATTTTTTTCCAGATCGAAAAGATCGATTTAGGGCGTCCGTTTATTTCAAAATTAAGATCTGCTTCTGTCAGTTTCTGAATTATTGGAAGACTGAACTTATTAATCAGGGCATAGTATTTCTTTTCACTGTGTTTTAACTTTGAAGCTATCTCATCGAATAATACCGGATGTCTGAATTTAAAACTCAAATCCTCAAGCTCACTTTTTATTGCATATAGTCCTATCCTGTTGGCAAGGGGAGCATACAGGAATATAGTTTCCCCTGCTATCTTCATCTTTTTGTTTTCAGGCATGGAATCTAATGTTCTCATGTTGTGAAGGCGATCGGCGATCTTTATTAGTATCACCCTGAGGTCGTCTGAAATGGTTAGCAGCATCTTCCTGAAATTTTCAGCCTGCATAGATGCTGAACTGCTTTTATCGTATGTGTCCGAGATTTTTGTAAGACCATCTATTAACGATGCTATCTTGGGGCCAAAATCCCTTTCAACATCTTCAATGGTATAATCAGTGTCCTCCACTATGTCGTGCAGCAAAGCAGTAGCAATGGATCTTGCTCCCAGACCTATTTCCTGATTGACAATCTTGGCAACAGAAATTGGATGAATTATGTAAGGCTCACCTGATTTGCGCCTAAAATTCATGTGAGCATTATTGGCTATCCTAAAAGCTTTATCAATTAAAGCTCTGTCCTCAGGTTTATTGCACTTTATCAAATTATTTACCAGAGAATCGTATTCCGACTGGATAAGTGCAATATCCTCATCATCAAAAAAATCCTTACTCCCCATAAATTTTTCTTAAAACGCTTGTCTGTCAATCGCAAAGATAGCTTTTATTGGCTGATTTTATAAAGGGTTAATAAATCACTGTCAGTGTACCTGTGCGAGTAACATTTTTTCCCGATGGAGTTGTCAGCCTGAGGAACCAGAGATAAACATCCTGGGGTACCGGCTTGCCTTTTTCCCTGCCATCCCATGATTCAGTATAATTATCTGATTCAAACAGGATTTTTCTTCGCCTGTCAGTGATTATCAGCTTGTATTTTGAAGGCGAGAAAGTAATGACCGGTTTGAAAAGATCATTTACCCCGTCACCGTTTGGCGAAAAAATGTTTGGCATTGTAATTACTTCTTCTATAATGTAACAACTCATATTCGATATGCTTTCAGATCCGGTAATACCATAGGGATTACCGGATTCTGCAGTTGAAACATAAAAACATATTCTTCCACCGGCAACATCATGCATGATCTCGGGAATGCTTATCCTGTAAACTGAATCAGACGGAGCAAATTGTGCAATCTGGCTGAATCCGGAGCCTTTATCCATAAAGAGCCTGGTGGATTCTGCCGTGCCTAACCATTTCCTGTAATTATTCCATGTAATTAAAAGATCATTGCCATTCTCCAATACATTCAATACCATGTTTGTGGCATTGTTCGAAACAGTCGTACCTATGTTGCAACTGTTGATTGCCAAGAGTCTGTATGTGTTAATTACTTTGGTATCAGCAATTTTATCAATATAGATAACTTTGGATTCAGTGCCAGACAGCCTGCTTATTTCAGTAAAGCTCCCTTCTTTTCCCGTTTTTCTCTCAAGGCTGAAAAGGTTTATGTCAGATTCAGGATCAACGGTAAAAGACAATAATATCTCACCTTCCTCTGTAATTGTTGCATAATCGGCATTAATCCACATGGGATTTTTTTGCATATATGTGTCCAGGCATGGTATATTCGAAGTTGAAATCAGGCCATTCTCTAATTGCGCTTCAATTTTAAAACAATAATGTGAATCAGGAAAAAACTCATTGAGGATATATTCATCAATGTTCGCCGGGGTTTGATCTGCAAGAATATAGTTTCCTCCGTTTACCGAATAATATATGTTGTAATTTGTTACTGCGACAGGTGTATCTGTATATTTATTCCAGCAAAGAGTTATTCTACTGTTGCATGTATCGATATTCGTTTCAGCATATATTGTTTGCAGATTATTTGATAAAGGGCTGAAATTGCCTGATGAGTCAATTGCAGCGACGACAAATGATTCACTCCGGATCAGTGACCATGGCCATAAGATGGAATAATTGTCAGCCAACGGATTGATGATTGTATCGATATCATAAGCTTCACCGTTTTTATAAGAATAAACTATATATCCGGCGACATCTGGCGATGGACTCGGATCCCATCTGAGCTCAGTATTATTGTTTGAAGGATTTATGGTTAGCAATGTTAACTGAGGTGAAATCGGAGGATCCTCATCAGGTTGCCCGAACAACTGATATGAAATACCAGTCAGAAGAGGAATAATAATGAACAGATTACGTCCGTATAGTTTAACCCACGATAATTTCATACAGGTCATCAATATTGTAATAATCATTAGCGAGTTGTTGAATCTCTTCAGGAGTTATGGTCTTTACTATTTCAGCAAACCTGTAATAATATTCGTAATCGAGTCCGAATTCCCAAACAGATTTGAAACTTTCAGCGACCGCAAAAGGTCCGTCAAACATTCTGACCATTTCGCCTGTCATATAAGTTCTTACGAGATCTAGCTCATTATCGCCAACAGGTGTTGTCTGGAGTATCCTAATTTCCCTGTAGATTTCATCAATTGCCTTCCGGATATTTACACGGCTTACCTCTGCACTGATGACTTTATACCCCCCCAATGCTAAAGAGTTGACCGATGAATGAATTCCATAGGTGTATCCTTTGTCTTCCCTGATGTTCTTCATGAGCCTCGAGCCAAAATATCCTCCCAGAATGACATTGAGAATTTTTAATCCGGGGTAGTCTGGATGTGACTTGTTTATGGTCATAGATCCTATCCTTAGGGATGACTGAAGAGCATTCTGCTTTTTTATAATTATCCGTTTTTTTTCACCTCCTTTTATATAACTCTCTGCAGGCTCAACGTAAATGGTTTTCTCAATAATCAAACCAAAATACTTATCCATAATATCCACAGTATCAGGGTGAATCTTTCCTGAGATAATGATGGCCATACCGGCTGGGGTGTAATGTGTTGAATGAAAATCTTTTAGTACTGATGTATGTATTAATGGAAAGTCTTTTAAGCTTATCTGTCTTCCGTATGGATGATGCTTACCAAACACCGATTCAAAGAATTGGTCGGATGAGAGGTTATTAACTTTTTGCCTGCTTATCTGAAACCATTTTTTTCTTTTTTTCATCAGTATGTCCAGTTCTTTCCCGGGAAATACAGGTTTGAAAAGTATCTCAAAGCACAGTTCAGTTATTTTTCTCAGGTGCCTTGAAAGAAGGAAAATCACCAATCCGGCATTATCCCTGTCCGCCGACAGGTTGATGAAAGCACCGTGAGTGTCGAGAGAGCTGTTAAGTTCATTTGCCGTATAGTTTTGCGAACCTTCTGTAAGCATCATGTTTGTAGTTGATGCAACAAGTGGGAGATACTCTTCAATCTGGCCAGCTTTGAATATGAATTCAATTCTCATTATATCCTCGGTTCCTGCTTCAATAAGATAAAGCGGAATATTATTACTCAGACGAACACATTCCACCGGAGACAACTGGCCCAATTTAATCTCTGAAACAGGAGGTTGTATCTGTCGCGAATTTTTCATCACTGTTTTCTTGTATTTGATAAGTAACAGAGTGTGCATGAATTTTCCTGATTGAGGAATCTTATGGCTGTGTCTCTTACCATTTGCCTGCTGACATTCCTGTAGTTTTCAACTTCAAGATTTATTTCCGATGCATCTCCCAGTAATTCATATAATGAAAGATTCATTGCTTTGTTCAAAATGCTTGTATTCGAAATAATGTTTGATGCCTCGAACCTGTTCCTGACCTTTTCCATTTCATCATTGGGTACAGGTTTTGTTTTTAACTCATCAATCAGTTCTTCCAATGCTTTGCAGGCTTCATGAACTTCAACCCCGTTCATCAGTCTTCCATGGACAATGGCAAGGCCCGGGTCTATGTCGGAGGTTATGTATGCATTTATTTCTGTAAAGAGGTTTTTCTCTCTTACAAGTTTTGTATTTAGTCTTCCCGATTCACCACCTGCGAGAATATCGGTAAGAAGATCCATAGAATGATAATGTTCATCGTTTCTCGGCCCTATATGCCATACTTTATATATTGCCGTAGACGGGACATTTCTTTCTACTGTAAATGTTCTTTCTTCAGTTTGTACAGGTTCTTGCGGCAGAATTCTGGCTTTGAGATACCTTCTTGATATCGGACCGAACCATTTTTCAGCCAGTTTAAAAGCCCGGTCTGGTTTTATATTACCAGCCAGTGTAACTATTGCATTGTTAGGAGCATAATGAGAGAAGAAGAATTCCTTTATATTTGATAAACCTGCATTTTCAATGTGTTTAATATCCATTCCGATTGTTGGCCATCTGTAAGGGTGAACTTTATATGCCAGGGGCTTTATCATCAGCATTGCATCGCCGTAAGGCAGGTTCAGGTATCGCTGCTTGTATTCCTCAATCACAACGTTTTTCTGTACATCAAGCTTTTTTTGTGAGAAATCAGGTTCAATCATCCGGTCTGATTCAAGCCAGAATCCGGTTTCAATATTAACAGACGGGAGGGTAAGATAAAAACTAGTTATATCATTGGTGGTAAATGCATTACACTCGCCGCCTGCCTGCTGTAGCGGAAGGTCGTAATCAGGTATGTTAACAGATCCGCCATACATAAGATGCTCAAAAAGATGTGCAAGTCCTGTGAGTGCCGGATTTTCATCCCGGGAACCCACGTCATAAAGAATATTCATTGCAACCAGGGGCGTGGAAGTGTCTTCATGGACAATGACTTTAAGCCCGTTGTCAAGTACTATTTTATCAAAAAGTACCATAGCATCCCTGGATATTTATATAAAGAAGACAAACTTAAATAAAAATAGGAGATGCTGCCGTATTTTTTATATTTGCACGTTATGCCAGAAACAAATCAGATCAAAAAGTTTTTCAGGAGCCGTCTTTTCGAGATGGATCAGGTAAAACTGATCTATTTGTTAAGTTTTACAGTAGGCTTACTCAGTGCTCTTGCTGCTGTTCTTCTCAAGAATGCCATTCACTATGTTCACAGATTTCTGACCCGGGGACTGGATCCTCAATCGGAGGGATACATGTTTCTTATTTTTCCTTTGGTTGGAATGTTTATGACACTGATGTTTGTGCGTTATGTGGTAAAAGATAATATTGGTCACGGTATCAGCAGGGTTCTTTATGCAATTTCAAAGAGAAAAAGCCATATTAAAAGCCATAACACCTGGACGTCTTTGGTTGCCAGCACGATGACAATTGGTTTCGGGGGCTCTGTAGGAGCTGAGGCCCCAATAGTGCTTACAGGGTCGTCGATAGGCTCAGCCGTAGGAAGATTTTTCAGACTGAATTACCGGAACATCACACTTCTAATCGGATGCGGAGCTGCTGGGGCGGTGGCCGGCATTTTTAAAGCTCCTATTGCCGGCATTGTCTTCACTCTTGAAATACTTCTTCTTGATCTGACACTCTCATCCATTGTTCCACTGTTGATTTCATCGGTTACTGCTGCAACTGTTGCATACTTTCTTATGGGCGATGAAGTCCTTTTTTCATTTACCATAACAGAAGCATTTAGAATAAAAAATATACCCTGGTATCTTATACTGGGTATACTGTCAGGCCTGATTTCTCTATATTTTTCGAGGATGACACTATTTCTTGAGAAAAGCTATGAAAAAATATCAAATATTTACCTGAGGCTCATTCTGGGCGGCTTAGTCCTTGGTGTACTTATTTATGTTTTTCCTCCATTTTACGGAGAAGGTTATGATACCATTATGCTCCTGTTGCAGGAAGATGCCGGGAAAGTTTCGAATGTCATCTCTTTCCATCATTTAAAGCACAGTTTTGCCGGATCATTAGTATTTCTGGCATGCCTGATACTTTTTAAAGTTGTGGCCAGCAGTTCGACTAATGGAACCGGAGGAGTAGGGGGTATCTTTGCTCCTACATTGTTTATAGGAGGCATCAACGGATTTCTGGTTGCCATACTTTTGAACAGGTTTGCCGGTGTAGATTTTCCTGACAACAGATTTGTCCTTGCCGGAATGGCGGGTGCTATGGCTGGTGTAATGCACGCTCCTCTGACTGCAATATTTCTTATTGCAGAGATTACCGGAGGTTATGCATTGCTTATTCCCTTGATAATAACATCAACTGTGTCGTTTATAACAGTGCGAAGCTTTGAAAAGCACTCAATATATCATGTTCAGCTTGCCAGAAGGGGAGAGCTTATAACACACGATAAAGACAAAGCCGTCCTTACTGTAATGGACTGGAAGAAAGATATTGAAACAGATCTTATTACTGTTAGGGCAAACAACACCCTTGGTGAGCTTATCAGGGTTATTTCACGATCTAAACGGAATATTTTTCCTGTAGTTGATAAGTATAATATACTGGAAGGTGTTGTTTCTTTGGACGACGTGCGGGAAATAATGTTTGATAATGAGCTGTATAACAAAGTATTGGTAAAGGAATTCATGACGATACCTCCGTCATATATTGATAAAAAGGAAAATATTGAGACTGTGATGGAGACATTCAGAAAAACAGATGCATGGAATTTACCTGTTCTGGATGAAGGACGTTATGTGGGATTTATTTCAAAATCCAGGATTTTTTCAACCTATCGTGACCTTCTGGTTCAATTTACTGATGAAGAATGAATATAGATTAATCGAATGTGTTTAATAATTAATAACATATTTTCTGTTGATCAGGCATTGATACATAATCTGAAACGTGATTGACAGTTCCGGATAAGTTTCCTTTACAAAGTGATTTTAAAACCTAATCATATGAATAAAGATACTGTGATATTTGACCTTATTGAAAAAGAGCGTCAGCGGCAGATAAATGGCATAGAGCTGATTGCTTCTGAAAACTTTGTAAGTTCCCAGGTTTTGGAAGCTATGGGATCGGTAATGACTAACAAATATGCTGAGGGTTATCCGGGATACCGTTATTACGGCGGGTGTGACATTATTGATCAATCAGAGCAGATAGCAATCGATCGCCTTAAGGAGCTTTTTAATGCTGAATATGCAAATGTCCAGCCTCATTCAGGCGCTCAGGCAAACATGGCAGTGTTTTTTGCTGTACTTAATCCGGGTGATAAATTCATGGGACTGGATCTTGCTCACGGAGGGCACCTTTCGCACGGATCACCGGTTAACTCATCGGGGATATTATACCAGCCCATTGCCTATGGAGTTAGGGAAGACACAGGTCTTATAGATTATGATATGATGGAGGAAATTGCGCGTAAGGAAAGACCAAAAATGATAATCGGAGGAGCTTCGGCTTATTCTCGTGAATGGGATTATGAAAGGATGAGGAAAATAGCGGACAGTATAGGGGCAATATTCATGGTTGATATGGCACATCCTGCCGGGCTTATTGCAGCCGGACTATTAAAAAACCCGCTGGAATATGCTCATATAGTCACCTCAACGACACATAAAACCCTAAGAGGGCCGAGGGGAGGTATTATTCTCATGGGGAAGGATTTCGTCAATCCATGGGGTATCACAACTCCAAAGGGTGAGGAAAGAATGATGTCGTCACTGCTTAATTCCGCTGTTTTTCCCGGCATTCAGGGTGGACCGCTCGAACATGTGATTGCATCAAAGGCAGTTGCATTTGGGGAAGCCCTTAAGCCTTCATTCAGGCGTTATCAGAAACAGGTAAAGGATAATGCTGAGGTTATGGCAAGGGCATTTATTGAAAGGGGCTATAATGTAATATCCGGAGGTACTGATAATCACCTCCTGCTTATCGATCTCCGCTCGAAGTTTCCGGATCTTTCGGGAAAAAAAGCAGAAAATGTTCTTGCAACAGCACATATAACCGTCAATAAGAATATGGTTCCATTTGACAGCAGATCTCCGTTTCTTACTTCGGGCCTGAGGGTTGGGACTCCCGCTGTTACCACCAGAGGACTGAAGGAAGCCCATATGGAAATTATTGTCGATCTCATCGACGAAGTGATTTCAGGTATAGATAATGAAAATGTGGTCAGAAGGGTAGGAGATAAGGTTCAGGAGATGATGAAATCATTCCCGCTGTTTTCAGAGTCATGAGTTTTCGCAAACCAATTGCCTGGCTTGTGCAGGGAGGTTCCACGGCATTAACCTGAAAAGGTTACCCGCGGGCAGGACATATATTTATCTCAGAATGAAATTATAGGTGATGGTGCCCTTTTGAATTGCAGGGGCATCGGGTTTAGGATCAAAGCTTGCCCGAAGTGCTGCTTCTTTAGCAATTCTCAGCAGGTGTTCATCCAGTGTGGTTGATCCTTTAAATCCGGGAACAGCCTGTATAACCTTGCCTTCCCTGTCGACACTGATTTCAACAACCACCCGACCTTCTTCCTGGTGCTTATAGTTGGGCACGGGCAGGCTTTTGAATCCGCGTCCCTTAAGATCATAGGATACTCCTTTGTTACCCAGGCCGCTGCCGTCGCCTCTAACATTTGAATCAACTGACCCTGTTTCAACTCCCTGGTTGCCCTTTCCTCCTGCATCCCCTTCGCTCGTTGAGCTTGTTCCTGTATTTCTTGCACTGGCAAGGGCATCCCTTGTCCTGTTCATTATATCGGCCTGTCTTTTTTGTTCAGCTTCAATTCTTTTTCTTTCCTTCTCCTCTGCTTCTCTTTTTATCCTTTCAGCTTCTGCCTGTTCCCTGAGCTTTCTTTCAGTTTCGAGCTTTTCAAGCCTTTTTCTTTCAGCCTCGGGATCAACCTTCTTTACTTCAGGAGCCTCTTCAAAGTTTTGTGTAAGAAGGGGCTCTTCATCCACTGCCGAAGGAACTGTTTCTGCTGGGGGAGGCGGTGATGCTTCGATCTGGTTCATGGGGGGGGAAGGTTCAATTGAACCGAATCCCGTTTCATCTGTACCAAAATTGACGATAATACCTTCTTCCAGTTCGGGAGGTTCAGGGGCGGTAAAGCCAAGAATAAGCATAAGTACAAACGCAACGATATGGATGATCGATGTACCTATTATTCCCTTCTTTTTTTCTGACGGGAATTTGTAAAGAGTCTTATTTTGGCGAAGTTGCAATTATTAATTTGTAATTATTTTCCTGTGCAATATTCATTACTTTAACGGCACTCTCAAAAGGAGCGCTCTTGTCAACATGAAGGGCTATGTATGTTTCGGGATTAGCCCCCAGTTTTTCCTTTAATGCAGCTTCCAGATCATCAATACTTATTGGTTGTTGTTCCAGGTAATATCTCTGATCACTTGTTACAGATACAGTGGTTTGAGGTTTTGCTGATGTCTGTGTGCTGCCTTTAGGCAAAACCAGCTTAAGTGCTGTGGGGTGAACAAGCGTGGATGTCAGCATGAAAAAAATGAGAAGGAGGAATACCACATCTGTCATTCCTGTGGAACTGAAGCTAACACTGACTTTATTTCTTGAGGAAATTGCCATCTTAATGTCCTGGTTTTAGTGGTTCATTCAATATATCCATAAATTCTGTAAGAGTAGCTTCAAGATTGAATACTACTCTTTCGACCCTGACAACAAGGGTGTTATAAGCAAAATATCCAAGAATTCCTACAATAAGACCTGCAACTGTTGTTATCAGAGCTGTATAGATACCGTCTGACAGAAGAGATACTTCAACATTATTTCCAGCCTGCGACATGGCATAAAATGAACGTACCATACCAATCACTGTACCCAGGAACCCCAGCATGGGTTCGGCTCCAGTTATTGTTGCCAGGGTTGGAAAGCCTTTTTCAAGTTTTGCTATTTCAAGTTTCCCTACATTCTCTATGGTTGTGGTGATATCCTGTAAAGGCCGCCCCAGTCTGCTGATACCTTTTTCAACCATTCTTGCCGAGGGGCTGTCGGTGGATCTGCAGAGAGCCAATGCAGCTTCAAGCTTACCGTCATGTATGTAGTCCTTAATCCTGCTCATGAAATTTGCGTCTTGTATGGTGGCTTTTTTAATTACATAAAGTCTTTCAATGAAAATGTAGGCAGCTACCAGTGACAGAAGAACAATTGGAATCATTACCCATCCTCCCTTAATAGCAAGATCCAGCAATGTCAGCTTCATCTCACTTGTTTTTTCAAGAGTCACAGGACCTTCCTGCAATAATAATTGGATAAATGCCATCTTTCCGTTTTTTTATTATTTATTTTATATACAAGTTATTATAATCCCATCGAATCATTCGACGGGCGAAGATATTAAAAAACGTAAAAACTTCATGGTCTATTATACTGTGTTAATAACAAAGTCAGTCTATTTATTAACCAAAGTTAATCTATCGCAACTTCTTCTTCTCTCTTCATTTCAGATTTGTTGTTGTTCTTTTTCAACAGATCTGATAAGTTGTTGAAGTCCTGCTTGAAGAATATCCCAATTCCCTGAGTGTACGGAACTCCTTTACCGGTATATGGATTGTTAAATCTGTTGAAAACTTTCAGCCTTATTTTTTCGGCAAGTTTATATTCTATGTCAAAATCGCCCGTTATTGGATTCCCATAGGAATTCTCAGCACCTCTTACATCGAAGTTACCATTTATAACCACTTTGTCATTAAGTATCTGGGTCGATAAAGCAACCTGCACTTCCTGGGAATTAATGTCTTTGTAACCTGGTCTGTAAACAAAGCCGATATCAAAATCGTTACTTATCTGTGAAAGCCAGTTGCTAAGCTGGTTTGACAGCATCTCGGTTGTTGTGACTGCCATGGCGGAAGTTCCTGTTGACGTAGTGGACATAGATGACCGATAGGATGGATCGGAATAAAAGCTGTTCATTACCAGTAGGTACAGAAACTGACGACTCAGTTCCTCTTCTGTAGTGATGGCGTTCTTAAGATAGGTTCTCGTCTCTTCATCGGCGTTGGGAAGATATATATCAAAGCCAACAAGAGGACTGAACAATCTGCCCGACAGGTTGAGCTGGCATTCAACAGGGATTCTCTCATTGAATCTGTCATCCTGCAATATTTCATAGAGTGATGTCCGCAGTTTGTAAATCGCCTTTAAATCAATATCTGCATTTTCAATATCTCCGGGAAAGGTTATTTTGCCTCCGTTTTCTACAGTGAATGATTTGTTAAGTATGTTCCCGAGGGTAAAGAGATAATCACCATTCTCTATGATATAATCTCCTGAGATCTTGAATTCTCCTTTTTTATTTAAGTTTATATTCAGGTTGCCTGCCCCTCGGCCACTTATCACATCACCTGCTTTTGGATCTATAAGCAACTGCACCTCTGCTTCAGGTGTTATGTTAAGGTCAAGATTGAGGTCGAGTCCGGAACTTTCTGGGTCAGTCTGTGTAATCATCACTTTTTTTTCATCATCTCCAGTGGAGGAAGAATCATGGTTAACGAATGATACGAAGGAATACTCCGAAACAGACATCCCTGAATTGAGAGGGATAAAAAACCTCGTATTTTTTCTGGTTCTGGCTGATATGTCAAATGAAAGGAATCCCTGCCCGCTTTTGATTGTGGTTACTCCGGAAGCAAAAACAGTACCATAGAACATATCATTGTCTTTAGGTTGTGTGTTAAGCACGAGGCAATCGTTCATATTTATTATAAGATCAGCAGCAAAATCCTTGAAATAGCTGTGGAAAATCGTTCCGGAAATAGTTGCAAAATTGCCCTTTTCGTCTTTAAGCCTGATGTTTTTCAGATTGATTCCATCCTTGTTGAAATATATTGAGTCGGTAAAGGAGTATTTTGTTTTCAGATAATCAATCTTCATGGACGAGTTCTCTGCGTAAACTGCACCTTTGAGAACCAGCTTGTTCAATTCACCTGAAAGATTAATCCTGCCCGATGCAGTTCCATGGATGTCTGATGCAAAGAATTTCAGTAAGGGATTCAAAGCATCCAGTGGCAGGTTGTCGGTATTTATATTGAGATTTAGTTTTTTTAATGCAGGATCGTAATATCCCGACACTTCGGTAAGCGTTTTACCATCAAGTATAGCATCGGCCTTAATGTCAGCAACCTTCATTGCGGCATTCCATACTGACTCAGCCTTAAGATTTCCATACTTTGCCCCAAGTATGGAAAAATCGTTCACGGTAAGGCTACTTTCAACCAAAGGATTTTTGTAAATATCTGTCAATTTTATATTTCCATTCACAACTCCTCCAAGATCAAGCGAGACTTTGTTTTTATTGACATTTTCACCCATATAATTAAGAGGGTTTAGATTGATGCCCTTAAACTCCAGGTATAGCATATCCTCGGGATTCTCCGAGATGGTACCGTCAGCCAGGTAATAATTCTCCCCACTGTTTATGAATAACCTGTTAAATAATACCGTTGTGGAATCAACTAAGATCTCCGACCGGCTTATTTTCCAAAGATTAACTCCAGTGTGTATTTCTGTAGGATCAATGATAACTTTAAGAACAGGACTTGTTGTATTGGAATTCCCCGGAATGAGCGAACCTCTCGCTACAATATCGCCCTTTTTAGGGATCTTCTCCTTATTGTCCCAGTTCAGGCTGAATATAAAATTATCCGGCCAGGTGTTTAATTCAGAATTGAAATCCCGGAGTTCTGAATTGCCAGGAAGAATAAGCGAAGAACTTTTAATTGTTGAAGTTAACTTTTGGTTTTTAATATTTGCTTCAACAGAGAGATTGTTGAAGGAACTTTTCTTATAGCTTAGCTTTTTTGAACGTGCAAAAACACTGATTATACTGTCGGGATAGATTGACCCGCCGATGTGACTTTTATCAGCCAGTAACAGCCCGGTTTTGAAGAATTCATTTATCTGATCGGTATTCTTAAAGTCGATGCTGAAGGAGAATCTGTTACCTGTTTTACCGGAACTTGCTTCATCAAGCTTATACTTTGACGGCATGAGTGAAGCAAGGGTGCCCCGAACCAGATTCTTTATTTCTTTAAAACTGTAGTATCCATGGATGTCGGCATCGACGAAATCGGTCCTTATACTTATTGCGGGCTTTTTGTTCTGGGTGAAAGCTTTGAGTGAAAAATCATAAAGTTCCAGAGTATTATTGAATTTTTTGAGAGTTGAATTAAGGAGTCTTATTTCCCCCGACAAATTGTCAATGTTATTTCCCTTGAAATCGGCTGTCATTAGCAGGGAAAGGCTGGATGAAGAATCGGCTTTGTCGAAGTTCAGCAGGTGAAGGTTGGCATCATTGAGATTGAGGGAGAAGTTGAATTCAGGAAGGCTGTCTCTGAAATCGAATAATCCGAGTATGTCGGCTTTTATATTCTGGTCAACAACCCTGATACTTCCGTCCCATGTCTTTTCCGAAAAGTCCCCGTTCATTTCGATGTTACGGTATTTGTATTGATTTAGCTCTATACTGTCTACCTTGCCATTAAGGTTGCCGGAGAATTTCTGGAACGAGACCGCATCTATGTTCACATCAGCTTTCATACTAATCCTGCCAAACATCTCATCATTCCCGGTAAGTTCACCCAGATCGATATTGCGCCCTGTTACGAGTCCGTTGATTCTGAAAGCATTCTTCCCTTCCGGGTGAAGGGATATATCAGTACTCAGGTTACCTTTGCTGGTATTTAGCTTTCCATAGGCAACAAAATCGGTAGTGAAGCCTGTAAAACTTCCGTTAAATGAAACTTTATCGAGTTTGTACAATATTTCAGGCAGAGCACTCCTTCCTTCCCCGGTGAGCTGAATTTTTTCAAGATCATTTGCATTGGTTTCAAGATTGTTGACTCCAATAAAGATAAAAGTGTCTTCTATCCTGGGGAGGCCTGAGAGGTCGAAATCACAATCAAGATGGCTGTTTTCCCCGTATTCCAGTTCAAT
The DNA here is from genome assembly GCA_040769065.1 of Bacteroidales bacterium. Lineage (GTDB taxonomy): Bacteria > Bacteroidota > Bacteroidia > Bacteroidales > VadinHA17 > LD21. The sequence continues at coordinate 1,025,291 of JAXGLU010000001.1, read as the reverse complement.
ATTGCGTCCTTTGAGTTCTGAAACAGTACCTGAGACCTTCCCCCTGATCCGGACAGATTCATTTCTTCCATCGGGAACAGGGAGGAAGTAGCCAATATCGTAAGCTGCCAGGAGTGATTTTTTAAGGATTATGTTTAATTTCACTTCTTCTGCAAATCGTTTGAATGAATCAGCTGAATCAGGCCTGATACTTACCAGGTCAGAATTTATTATTGATTTCCCGGTATTTATTGATACATCTGAAAAAGCAAGTCTGTTTCCTGAAATTGTAACCTTGGAGTTCAATTCCGTGACAGCAAATCCCCTGGTTTCTATGAATTCAAGTTCGTTTATATAGAAGCGGACTGAGTCGTCTTCAATATTGAGGTCGTTAAGATATCCGTTGATTTGAGAGATCTGAAGATTATTAAAGTTTATTTGTTCCCTGACCTGATCTTTCATCATGTTCCGAAGAGTGAACCTTGCATCTTTTAAAAAAATGCTGTTGACATGAAAATGACTCTTTTTCTTTCCTTCCTTTTCCCGCTGAGGAGGTTTTTTGATAAGGTCCAGATACCATTTCAAATTCGTTAAACCCGTGGTGTCTTTAATAAGTTTAAAATATGGTTCAGTGAGTTCAACTTTCCCAAGCCTGATAATTTTATTTCTGAAATCAAGTTTTCTTATGCCAGTGGTTGCATGAGCTGAATACACAAGTGTGTCGTTGTTCTGGTCTTTGATAATCAGATCGTTGATGGTGAGAATATTAAAGAATGAATACTTGATTTTCCCAACCGTCACGGTTGTCTTGATCTCATTGGAGAGATGGCTTGTTATTCTTTTAACAATAAAAGTCTGAACTTCAGGAATACGAACTATGGAAAAGAGGAACAACGGTATAGCAATCACAATACCGGTTGCGATAACAAGATACTTAAACGATTTTTTAATACTTTTGAGCATTAAAACTGATTAAGGAATCATCAGTCAAAATAACCTAAAATATACGGAAAATCAAAGACCCGATGGCAGTTACGATTCTGGCAATTGAATCCTCTTGCGACGATACCTCAGCGGCGATAGTTCAGGACGGCTTTCTCCTTTCCAACATTATAGCCAGCCAGGAGGTTCATGTCTCGTATGGTGGAGTTGTCCCTGAGCTTGCTTCACGGGCTCATCAGGCAAATATTGTTCCTGTGGCAGACCAGGCCATAAAAAGGGCTGGTGTTTCAATAAATGAAATAAATGCTGTAGCATTTACGCGGGGCCCTGGTTTATTGGGCTCCCTGCTGGTTGGCACCTCATTTGCAAAGGGCTTTGCACTTGCCCTGAATGTTCCCCTCATTGATGTGAATCATCTTCATGCTCATGCATTGTCACATTTCATTAAACAAAAAGGAGAAGATACACCAATCCCTTCATTCCCATTGCTCTGTCTTCTGGTATCCGGAGGGCACACGAAAATAATAGTTCTTAAAAGCCATCTCGAAATGGAGGTTATAGGCAACACCATAGATGATGCAGCCGGTGAGGCTTTTGACAAATGCGGAAAGATGATGGGAATGGCTTATCCGGCAGGTCCTGAAATTGACAGGCTGGCAGTTTCAGGCAATAAACAATCTTTCCGTTTTGCGAAGCCTTCCGTCAGTAACCTGGATTTCAGCTTCAGCGGACTTAAAACCAGCTTTCTCTACTTTCTGCGGGATAAGCTGGCAGATGATCCGGCTTTTATCGACAAGAACAAACCTGATCTTTGTGCTTCTCTTCAGCACACTATTGTCAGCATTCTGATTGCCAAACTGGCCAAAGCTGCTTTGCTAACCGGGATTAAGGAGATTGGAATTGCGGGTGGAGTCTCAGCCAATTCAGGCTTAAGGAAGGCAGCTCTGACCGAAGCAGCTAATAAAAGATGGAACCTGTATCTGCCTCCTTTAAGTTTTACAACTGATAATGCTGCAATGATTGGTGTTGCAGGATATTATAAGTATCTTAAGGGAGAGTTTGCCAGCCAGGAGGTGACACCTCTTGCCCGGTTTTGATTTTGTTGAAATTCAACTGACTATGAATAGTAAAGATCTTAAATTCCTTGTTCTTGGAGCAGGCGCCATTGGTGGTATAACAGCAGCCGCTCTCAAGAGAAAAGGCTTTGATGTGGAGATCATATGCAAATATGACGATTATGCCACCCTGATATCAACACAGGGAATAGATGTGCAAGGAGTTCATGGAAGCTATAATGTTAAGGTTCCTGCGTATGCAACTCCTGCGGAGGTTAAAGAAAAAAAGGATATCATCATTCATGCAACCAAGGCTGCGAATCTGGTGGAGGCAGCAAAAGCAGCTTTGCCTGTATTAAAAGATGACGGTTTTTTTATTTCGATGCAGAATGGCATTTGTGAGGACAGGCTTGCTGAAGTAACAGGCAAGGATAGAGTTATAGGCTGTGTTACTGGCTGGGGTGCCACCATGGAGTCACAAGGCAAAATGATAATGACATCGCACGGTGACTTCATCATTGGATACCCTGATAAAGAGCCTGACGAACTGCTTACCTGTGTTGCAGATGCACTTTCTGCTGTTGTTCCTGTACGGACTACCGGTAATATAATGGGTCATCTTTATTCCAAGCTTATTATCAACTCCTGTATAACCTCTTTGGGTGCAATATGCGGACTATACCTGGGGGAGATGCTGTCGTTGTTAAAAATCAGGAAAATCTTTATCGAAATTATAAGAGAGGCAGTTACTGTAGCCGATATTGCGGGTATACAAATCGAAAAATTCGGGAAAAAACTAGACTTCCATAAATTTATTGAAGGAAATTCTGTCATTTCAGACCTGAAACGCCACCTCATGATAAGGATAATAGGATTCAGGTACAGGAGGCTTAAATCCTCAAGTTTGCAGTCGCTTGAACGAGGAAAGGCCACTGAGGTTGATTACTTTAACGGTTATATAGCTGAACTGGCAGGAAGGTACGGAGTGGATGTCCCGGTTAACAGGGCAATTACCAGCATTATTCATGAAATTGAATCAGGGACCAGACCCGTTTCACTATCCAATTTCGATGATTCTGCTTTTGATAATTATGGCAAAAGAAACCACTAACAGGAAATAAGTTCTTAATTTCATAAGGAAATATTACTTGAGTGAATGGATGAACTAAGGATACCGTCAACGAAAACCACGCCTGAAATCATTCTGGATCCGAAGGGCATCCTAAATATAACGGGAAGGTCCATTCAAGAGAATATTGCTGATTTCTTCAGTCCGGTTGAAGAGTGGATATGCGAATATGTAAGAAAGCCTCAGGAGCTAACCGTTATTGATATAAATCTGGAATACATTAGCAGTGCCAGTGCAAAGGTCCTCGTACATATCTTCCAGAAAATTGCTTACCTCCAGTTGAAAGGCAGAAAATATATCATAAACTGGTATTATGAGGAGGGAGATGATGATATCCTGGAACGGGGTGAACACTTTTCATTGATACTTGGGATGCCGTTCAATTTTATTAAAATCAGTTGAGTTCAGTTTCTTTTACTGTGTTTCCTCGACTTCATGTATGCCTTCAGATAGATGAATGAAACTGTGAAAAGTATTATGCTCAGCGCAAGAAGTAATGCAAAGGAAAATATTGACGGTTTCTCAGCGTCGGGAGAAGGATCTTTTAGCCGTATTATGTATCCGGCTACCGTGTAGATACAAACCATAACTGCAATAGAGAAATTGAATATTATTGCTGAACCGTTTAATCTTTGTGTTGATTTGTAGAATTTTGAGTTCCTGAAATTTGAGTATGATTTCCGTGCATAGTACTCTGCGCGTTGCCTGGTCCTGTCCTGCCTGTACTTTCTCCACTCCTCCATGGCCCTTAAAAACTCCCGTTCACCGGATAACAACTTGTCATAATTGGTGATCAGAAAATCATAAGCTTCCGTTACTATAATGAATTTCTCGATTGCATCCGGAGAATGATTAACATCGGGGTGATACTCGCGGGCTTTTTTCCTATAAGCTTTCTTTATTTCTTCCAACGTGGAGTTCTCCGGAATATCAAGGACTTTATAGTACTCAGAGATAAACATGAGTTAATCGATTGCTAATCATAAAGCAAGAAACAAATTATTTGTTCAGAAATGAAACAAAGGTTCAGTTTTTACAGGTTTTGTCTGTAAATATCTATACAATTCCTGTAAATCCCATAAAAGCAAGAGCAAGTATTCCGGCAGTTATGAGTGAAATCGGCACTCCCTTCATGGCGGATGGTATATCAGCCAGTTCAAGCTGCTCCCTGATTCCAGCCATAATTATCAGGGCGAGACCGAATCCAATAGCATTGGCGGCACTGAAAACAACGCTTTCAAGCAGGTTGTAATTCTTTTTGATTACAAGGATAGCCACACCAAGGACAGCGCAATTAGTTGTAATAAGCGGAAGGAAGATTCCCAAAGCCTGGTATAGAGGCTGGCTTATTTTCTTAAGTACAATTTCCACCATTTGTACCAGAGCAGCAATGATAAGGATAAAACTTATTGTTTGGAGGAAACCAATACCCAATGGCTCCAGTACATATATCTGAGTAAGGTATGTAACTACTGTAGCCAGTACCATTACAAAGGTAACAGCACCTGCCATACCGAGGGCGGTGCTGACTTTATTTGACACCCCCAGAAATGGACAGACGCCAAGAAACTGAGCGAGAACTATATTGTTGACTATCAGTGCCGATATGATAATAATCAGGTATTCCATATTAGTTTATGAAGTTTTATTTATTTTTTTCACCAGAGCGATCAAATAACCCAGGGCAATAAAAGCTCCGGGTGCAAGGATAAAAACAAGGATTCCATCACCATTGATAAACTTATGTCCAAATATTGATCCGCTTCCGGCAATTTCCCTTAACGCTCCAAGTACACCCAGTGCCATTGTGAATCCAAGGCCCATTCCGAGGCCATCTATAAAGGAGGAAAAAGTAGTGTTCTTGCTTGCGAATGCTTCGGCCCTGCCCAGAACAATGCAGTTGACCACTATCAATGGGATGAAGATACCGAGAGTCTTGTAAAGATCCGGTACATATGCCTGCATAATGAGATCAACAATTGTTACAAATGATGCAATGACAGTTATGAAAGCCGGTATCCTTACTTTATCCGGAATGAACTTAGACAATAATGAAATGACAACATTGGAACCTACAAGGACAAATGTTGTTGCTATGCCCATTCCCAGGCCATTCAGTGATGATGAGGTTGTAGCAAGTGTCGGGCATGTTCCTAATACCAATATAAGAATAGGATTTTCCTTAAAGAAGCCTTTAGTAAAATTTTGCATCTGGTTCATTTGATACCTCCTTTTTTCAGGGTGTTATATGCTCGTTGAACAGCATCACAATAAGCCCTTGAACTTATTGTTGCTGCTGTTATTGCGTCGACCGGGCCACCATCTTTTTTTACTTTCAATTCATAATTCCCCGGATTTTTATCCACAAACTGATCTTTAAAAGAAGGTTCCGTCATTTTGGTTCCCAGACCGGGTGTTTCTTTGTGCTCAAGAACCGTGATATTGATGATTGTACCGTCGGGTTTAAAGCCGGCCATTAAGGTTATTGTTCCGCTGAATCCTTTTGTTGTATAGGTGTTAACAGCATAGCCGACGATTATGTCATCCTTTTTTGCGGGATAAATGTCGAGGCTGTCTCCTTCACCTGTGGGAAGCCTGAACATTTCACTATTGGGATTATTGGTAAATTCCGGTACAACCTCCCTTATTGCAGCAAGTTTCTTGTTCAGGTTTGACAGCTCAATAGGCTTTTTTGTAAGCTCATAGACAAATCCAAGGCATGTAGCTGCAACTGCTGCTATAAGTGTAAGTGACAATGCCATATTCTTGAAAGTAGATTCAGTCTTAGCCATTTTTGACCTCCTCTCCGAACCTTTTTGGTTTCATATATGCATTCATAAGTGGTACAAATGCGTTCATTATAAGTATAGCAAATGAGACACCCTCAGGGTAGGCGCCATAAACCCTGATCAGAACGGTAATAATTCCGATACCGAATCCATAGATTATCATGGCTTTTGGGACCATTGGTGATGTTACATAATCAGTAGCCATAAATATTGCACCCAGCATTACACCACCGGCAAGCAGATGGAACATAGGATCAGCATTCTTTTCCGGATTAACAAGCCATAGGATAGAAGTAAAAATTGCAATGGTGCCAATTATTGAAATGGGAATATGCCATGTTATGACCTTCTTAACAAGCAGGTAGACAAAGCCTATTAAAAGAGCAATAGCGGCAACTTCGCCTGTTGAACCGCCCATATTCCCGAGAAACATTTCTGCCGGAGAAGGTATCTGTGTCATAAGTTCAGATAATGGTTCACCGTTTTTTATGCCTTCCTTGATTATTGCCAGAGGAGTAGCGCCGGTTACAGCGTCGGCATATCCTGTTTTTAAGCCCGCAGGCACAGGCCAGGTGGTCATTTGAACCGGGAATGATATAAGCATAAAAACACGCCCGACTAGTGCCGGATTAAAAGGATTGTTTCCCAGTCCTCCAAATGTCATCTTGGCTACACCTATTGAGACCAGACTTCCAATTATAATAATGTGAACAGGCATGTTTGAAGGCAAATTGAAAGCAAGAAGCATTCCGGTAACAAGCGCTGATCCGTCATCTATTGAAAGAGGTTTCCTCAGGATAAATCTCTGTATGAGATACTCGAAAAAAACGCATGAAGTAACTGCTACTAAAGTAACAATCAGAGCGCCTGCACCGAAATAAAATACCGAGACGAAAAACGCTGGCAGCAGGGCTATCACAACGTTGATCATCAGCTTCTGAGTTGTCTCTTTGCTGTGAGTATGAGGTGATGGTGAAATATTTAGCAGATTGCTCATATATAAAATAGTTGTGTTTTATTTGAGATTCTTTTCACGGGCCATTCTAATTACGGTGGATTTCCCAAGCCGTATATAGTCCAGCAGCGGCCTGCTGGCAGGACATGTATAACTACATGAACCGCATTCCATACAGTCGGTTATTCTTTCTTTACCGGCTTTTTCAAACATGCCTTTTTCAGTTAGCGTCATCAGTAGGTAAGGCTCCAGACCAAGGGGACAGACTGCAACACATTTAGCACACCTTATACAAGGTTTTGTTTCTTTTCTTGCTGACTCGGAACGAGGAATCAGTATTATGCCCGACATTCCCTTAACAACGGGGATATCAGTATTGTGGACGGCTTTCCCCATCATCGGGCCTCCGTTGATTATTTTGCCTGTATCGTCGGGAATACCTCCTGCTGCTTCAATCAGCCTTGATATAGGTGTTCCGATCCTGACTACGAAATTACCCGGTTTGGAAAGTGATTTCCCCGTGACCGTAACAACTCTTTCAAACAGTGGCTTGTTCTTTTGAACTGCTTCATAAACAGAATAGGCTGTTCCAACATTATGTACTACAGCCCCAACATCAATAGGTAGTTTCCCGGAGGGCACTTCCCTGTTAATCAATGCCTTAATAAGCTGCTTTTCTGCACCCTGAGGATATTTGACTTTTAATGAATGAACTTCAATTCCTTTGAGGCCAGAAGCAAGCTTGCTGAGAATTGCAATGGCATCAGGCTTATTGTTCTCAATTCCAATCAATGCCTTTTCTGTACCGAGGGCCTTCATTAATATGGTTACGCCAACAAGCACTTCATCTCCTTTTTCCAGCATTAGTCTGTGATCAGATGTCAGCCAGGGTTCACATTCAACTCCGTTAATGATAAGGAAATCACATTTTTTTTCTGTTGGAACCGATAATTTCACATGAGAGGGGAAAGTAGCACCTCCTAATCCTACAATGCCCGAATTGAGACATTTTTTGATAATCTCTTCGGGAGATAAAGTAACAGCTGTTTTTATTTCGCTGCTCCTGTCAATTGTTTCAACCCAATCATCATTGTCGACATCAATGAAAACAGCTGTTTGTTTAAAACCGGTTCCGTCGACTATGGTGTCTATTTTATTCACGGTCCCTGAAACCGAGGAGTGAACATTTGAAGAAACGAAGCCTTTACCGGAGGCAATCAGCTGACCTGTTTTAACCTTATCGCCTTTTGCCACTACAGGGATTGCCGGAGCCCCTATGTGCTGGGCAACAGGTATGGTTACAGCCGGTGGTAGTGGCAGGTATTCAATGGGAAAACCTGCCGTCAGCTTGTTTTCAGCAGGATGAACACCTCCGGTGGAAAATGATTTCAGCACAATTATGAATTTTATTTTGTTGTTTCTAAGTTAAGCATTTATATTTTCAGCAATTGTATCCAGTTTCTGTTTCCGTGGAGGGAAGTTGAATTCAAGAATGGCATTTGTTGGGCACTCAGTTACGCATTTTCTGCAGAAAGTGCATTTTGTTGCGTCGATGTAAGCAAGATTGTTCTCTATTTTAATGGCATCAAATGCACATGCTTTCTGGCACCTTCCGCACGCAATACAGGCAACTTTGCAAGCTCTTCTTGCCGGGCCTCCTTTATCACAATTGGAACATGCCACGTATATCTTCCTGTCTTTTTTTGCTTTTTTACGAAGTTCAAAAAGATTTCTTGGACATGCCTTTACACATGCTCCACAAGCTACACATTTTTCATCGTTTACTACGGGTAGTCCGCTCACTGGATCTGAATGCAGGGCATCAAATGCACATGCTCTTACACAATCACCTTTTCCAAGACATCCATAGCTGCAGTCAGATTCTCCAATATACAGGTTATGCATAATCCGGCAATCTGATGCTCCGTCGTAGACTGATGTTTGCTGGCGGAATTCAGGTGTGCCGTTACATTTCAGCACTGCAACAATTGGTTCTGCCACAGGAGCTTCCTTGCCAAGCAATTTAGCTGCTTCAGCCATAACTGTGGCACCTCCTACAGGGCATGACAATCCTTCCAGTGTTTTTGCTTCCACCAAAGCCTCAGCAAAATTGCGGCAGCCTGCAAAACCACATCCTCCGCAATTAGCTGCAGGGAGAATTTCCTGTATTTCATCGATCCTTGGGTCTTCAAATACTTTGAATTTGCTGGCAACAAAGTAAAGAATTACTGCTGCGGTAAAAGCAAGTACACTCAGGCAGATAATTGTTATCAGAACGGTGGAACTCATTTGCTATGTTTTAAGAATAAACGTAAAACTCTCATCTATCCTTTTTCTGAATAAATAAAGGATGATGTAATATGGGACCAGAATGGCCAGGGAGACTATTGCTGCAGTCATCTCTGAAAATGACAGTGATAACAGAATTACCAGGCAGATGGTCATGGCAATAAATGGAATTATATATCCCAGCATGACAGCTCTGAATCCCTGTGATTGTTTCATGCTGACGGTCACGTTATCGCCGGGTGAAACTTCATAACGGTTTTTTATTCTTATGATCTTCTCTTTTTTTCCCGACAATCCGCAAGCACTTTCTGCATGGCATCCTGAACATGCAGAGGATGCGATTATTTTAACAAGCACGGAATTGCCATCAACATCCTGCACTATTCCTTCATGTTCAATCGTTTCAGAAACACCTGCTTTTACCATAATGAATACCGGCAGATAGAATCCAACAAATTTATAATTCCTGGGATAAAAGGTAGTGTCTTTTATCAGATTTTATGCAGTGCTGAACTATTTATAATTATTCTAATTTATGACATTGAAGATTTCCCGGTACCAGTTGTAAAAGCAGTAACTTATCATTCGATATGTTTTATATTCGCCAGATCTGGATTTGATTCTGTATGATGGTCATAGGTTCAACTTATGTTGCTCCATGACTGCCTCATGCTGAACAACCGATTTAGTTCCTGCCTGAGAATTGCGTTATTGACCATTTCCAGTGAAGGGTCTTTTGCCAGTATATCTTCGGCAATGGTCCGAACATATTCAATGAGTTGTCCATCTTTGGCAAGATTGGCAATTTTAAGATCAAAAGGGATACCGCTTTGCAGAGTTCCTTCTAAATCCCCGGGTCCTCTTAGTTGAAGATCAGCTTCTGCAATCTCGAAACCGTCGTTTGTTCTGACAAAGATATCAATTCTTTTGGCAGCATCCTTCGACAGTTTATCAGCGCTCATAAGAATGCAATAGGACTGATCAGAGCCTCTCCCCACCCTGCCTCTCAGTTGATGCAGCTGCGACAGGCCAAATCTTTCAGCGCTTTCAATGACCATTATTGTTGCATTTGGAATATCGACACCAACCTCTATGACTGTTGTGGCGATCAATATATGGGCTTGTCCGTTTTTAAAAAGCCGCATTGATGCCTCTTTTTCCGAGGAAGTCATTTCACCATGAACCACGCTGACGCAGTATTTTGGTGCAGGGAAAACTCTTGTCAGGGTATCCCAGCCATCTTCCAGATCTTTGTAGTCCATTTTTTCCGACTCCCTGATCAGGGGGTATACAACAAAGACCTGTCTGCCGGAAGCTATCTGGCTTCTCAGAAATCCGTATACTTTATTGCGGTCGTGATCAGTAAAATTCATTGTTTTTACCGGGATTCGGCCGGGCGGCATTTCATCTATTACAGATACGTCGAGATCTCCGTAGAGTGTCATGGCAAGAGTTCTGGGAATAGGGGTGGCGGTCATCACAAGAACATGAGGCGGATTCAGGTTTTTCTCCCAGAGTCTTGCTCTTTGGGCAACGCCAAATCGGTGTTGTTCATCAATGATAACCAGCCCCAGGTTGATGAACTTAACATTATCCTCAATAAGTGCGTGTGTTCCTATAAGGATTCCCAGCGATCCGTCGGCAAGAGATTCTTCTATCATTTTCCGTGAACTTTTCCTGGATGATCCGGTAAGAATGCTTACTTTGACATCAATGCCTTTCAAAAACTTAACTATCGTATTATAATGCTGATTAGCAAGTATTTCGGTAGGTGCCATCAGGCATGCCTGGAATCCGTTGTCAAGCGCTATGAGCATGCTCATCAGGGCAACAAGCGTCTTCCCGCTACCAACATCACCCTGCAGCAGACGGTTCATTTGCTTACCTGAACCAAGATCACGCCTTATCTCTTTAATCACCCTCTTCTGAGCTTCGGTAAGGGAAAAGGGAAGATTATTGTAATAGAAGCTGTTAAAATTGTTACCTACACTTGAAAACACGAATCCCCTGTATTTTCTACTCCTGTTACTCTTGAATCTCAGCAGGTTGAGCTGGATATAAAACAACTCCTCAAATCGGAGGCGATATCTCGATTTTTTAATTTCATCAGGAATTGAGGGGAAATGGATTTTGTGAAGAGCATCATGCAGATTCATAAGATGATATCGTGCAACTATTTCCGAAGGAAGAGTCTCGGGAATCCTGAATTTTATCTGATTAAGCAAATTGCCAACTATCTTACTGATGGTTTTTGATGTAATGTACTGAGTTCTAAGTTTCTCAGTTATACTGTATTGGGCTTGCAAGGCTGAGGAAAGCCTTTCAGACACCTTCTCAGCTGCTTCTATCTCAGGGTGAATAATATTAATCATCCCATTGAACACCCCAGGCTTTCCAAATACAATATATTCCACACCCGGTGTGTAATTGCTTGTTATCCATTTTGTCCCTTTAAACCATACAAGCCTGATAATACCGGTTTCATCCCCAAAATCGGCTATCAACCTTTTGCTCCGTCCAAAACCATCAGTTGAATATCCCATAATCTTTCCCCTGACCTGAACGTAGGGAAGATCAGGATCGAGTTCGGCTATCTTGTAGAACTTTGTCTTATCGATATATTTGAAAGGGAAGTAGTAAAGCAGGTCCCTGTATGTGTTTATCTTCAGTTCACTTCTCAGAAGCTCAGCCCTTTTTGGTCCAACACCCTTCAGATATGCAATATTTGTTTCCAGAAAATCCTGCATAATTCAACCAGGGATTTTAAATCCAATTGATTTACGAAATTAGTTAATTTTACGATTTTGTTGAACTGGCAACAAAGGAAGCGTGGTTATCATGTTCACTGTTTTAAGATACCTGAAATACCTGATCTTTGCAAGACATGGCAAGGGACATGGGATACACAGCCCTTTTGTATACAAGCTTATTACCGACACATTCCGGCAGGAGCCAGATAAAGAGATTATCAAACGCATCAGAAATATTAGGAGAAAATTGTTGACTGATGCAGGAACAGTTACAGTAACTGATTTTGGATCAGGATCAAGAAAGATGAAATCCAACATCAGAAAAGTATCTGAGATAGCTCGTAATACTGCAGTGCCGGAAAAATTCGGGTTGTTGCTGTTTAACCTGTCAAAAGAGTTTGGATCGCCACTGATAGTGGAATTGGGAACATCACTGGGAATAAGCTCGATGTATTTGGCTGCAGCTTCACCAGATGTACCCGTGTACACCATAGAAGGCTGCGGCGCTCTTGCAGAGTTGGCTTGTCAGAATATCAGGGAAGCCGGTATAAAGAATATCAGGATTATGAACGGTTCTTTCGATGAAATGATCCCGTTGATTAAGGATTTGAATGTGAGTCCGGGTCTGGTTTTTATTGACGGAGATCATAAGAAGGACTCGGTTATCAGATACTTCAATGATTTTGTGGGAATATCCAACGACAATATGTTGTTAGTTATAGATGATATAAGTATTTCAAAAGAAATGGCTGAAGCATGGGAGTTAATCAAGAAACACGAAAAAGTGACAGCCACTATTGATCTGTACAGAATGGGATTTGTCTTTCTCAGGGAGGGGATTACGCGTCTTCACTACATGATCAGATATTAACAAAAATTAATATCTATTAATACCTTAATTAATTAAATTAGTCTAATTTCGAGTCATAAAACTCAAAAAACATGGATAAAGTTATTGAGATACACGATATTGTTAAGAATTATCAGGTTGGTTCAGTAATTGTGAGAGCTTTACGTTCAGTATCAATAAATATCCACAGGAACGAATATGTTGCTATTATGGGTCCATCGGGTTCAGGCAAATCGACTCTTATGAATCTTCTTGGTTGCCTTGATACTCCTACAAGTGGAAAATACATTCTTAATGGTACTGATGTTAGTAAGATGAATGATGATTTTCTTGCAGAAATACGGAATAAAGAGATAGGCTTTGTTTTTCAAACCTTTAACCTGCTTCCTCGTTATACTGCCCTTGAAAATGTTACGCTACCTCTTATTTATGCAGGCGTACCGAAAGTGGAAAGGGAGAAGCTGGCCAGAGAAACACTTGAACATGTTGGATTGGCTGACAGGATGACCCATAAACCCAACGAACTTTCCGGAGGCCAGAGGCAGCGTGTGGCAATAGCAAGAGCCCTGGTTAATAAACCTTCAATAATTCTTGCTGACGAGCCAACCGGAAATCTTGACAGTAAAACATCTCTTGATATTATGGGGTTGCTGGATGATATTCATAAACAGGGCAATACTGTTATAGTTGTGACACATGAGGAAGATATTGCCAATCATGCTGCCCGTATTATAAGGCTTCTCGACGGCGTTGTCCATCAGGATTATAAAAACGAAAATCGTAAAATCAAAGAGGAAAGATAAGCCTTCTGAGCCGCTATAACAAGTAAAACAATACATTGTACCGCTCAAAGCGGTACAAAATGAAAATGATGAGGATTTTCTTTCTGCTGGCAACAGGCATATGAACCACTTAAATTGCAATTATATTAAAGTTTTTTCTGTGTGAAGATATATACCGAAACTGGTGATAAGGGGGAAACCTCGTTGAGAGGAGGTCAGCGGGTTCCCAAGTATCATCCGCAAATTGAGGCTTGCGGAACCATCGATGAACTTGTTTCCTGGATAGGCTTGCTAAAGGACCTGTCAGCAAAACAATCCCTTAAAGATAATATGTTTACAATACAGAAGAGACTTATGATCTGCGCAGGAGATCTGGCGAGGAACAGAATTGATGATAAAAGCGATGAAATGAATGGAACAGATGTAGATATTATCCTACTGGAAAATCAGATAGATGAAATGGATAAAGAATTACCTCCGCTTCACGATTTTATGATACCTGGAAATAATCTTAATGCATCTTATTGTAACATAGCAAGATGTGTTTGCAGGAGAGCTGAAAGGAAAGTGGTATTTCTTATGAGTATAGAAAAAATAAATCCCTTAATTCCTAAATTTCTTAACCGTCTTTCCGATTATTTGTTCGTTTTGTCCCGATATATAAGCTTAGTCGTTGATTGACAATATTTTACATCGGCAAAATTATATGCCTATAATCTTTAAGTGACTATTGTTTTTTTCATAAATTAATTTATATTTGCACACTTTGTTTAACTAAAAAATCAATCAGAAGGATGTACTGGACACTTGAATTAGCATCAAAACTCGAGGATGCTCCATGGCCTGCAACAAAAGATGAGCTGATTGACTTTGCCATTAGGTCAGGTGCCCCTATGGAAGTTATTGAAAATTTACAGGAAATTGAGGATGAGGGAGATATTTATGAAAGTATAGAAGATATCTGGCCCGATTATCCAAGCAAAGATGATTTCTTCTTTAATGAAGATGAGTATTGACATCAGGGCTGGCTTCAAAACCAGCCCTGAATTTTTCAAATACTTCCTTTTTGTTTTTAGGTCTTATGTTATCGAGCCACATAAATCCTTCAAGTTTAAGTGAGTCACTGCTTTCTGTTGACGGAGGATCAATTTCCCCCTCGGGATTCTGATATTCATATATTTCAGTAATCTTGCCGTCACTGACAAAAATCTCAAATCTTGCACACTTTGCCTTGTTGATTCCCACAATCTCATCCTGATCAAGGAGGTAATATATTGTTTCTCCATTACCCTCGATGTTGATCTTGTAAAGTTCATTATCCCTGAAATATCCTGTAAGATTCCTTCCCTTGACCTGGTTGAATCTTATATCATCAACCTGGCTTATTACAAATGAAGAATTATATAATCTGATTTCGTCAGCTTTCCGGTTTTTGGTAAAAATTGCAACAGAGTCGGAAGTCAGCTGGTTTTCTTCCGACCAGATAACCGGTTCATTGTACATTCGTATTACTGAATCCTGGAAAGAGTATGAGAGGGAATCGCATTTACCCTGAAGGTCATCACTAAAAATCCGGCAACCGTAAAAAGCCCTCATCAGGCGGTATCCTGTTCCGGCTGTATCAATAACTGTTACTGCATTTATGGTATCTGCGTGAAGGAAAAGTGAGTCTTTACCCGAGATTTGGATAAACAATGCACTGTCTGTTACCATAAACCTTTCAGGTTCTTTATAGTACCAGGCATAGTGGCCTTTTACAACAATGTTGTTAGTTGTATCGGTTATGCTGGTATTCCCATATGATTTTCCATAGCCAGTGTTGCTGTCATAAAACAGGGAATCGCCTCGGATCAGCTGCTGTCTGTTGTCAATAACAGCATTTTTCCAGATGTGGGATATATCGTTCTTAGTATCATACCATCCTTTCTCACAATACAGATACAAGCTATCGCCAATTAATTCCGAAGGCCCGGTGAAGAATGCGGTTTCTGTCCTGGTATTATAGTCCATGGTATCTGCAAACATTGTATAATCAGGGTTCACTATTTTTACACTATCCTTAAAGCTGAAAAGGTTTCGGGAGGCATAATAAATCCCTATGACGCTGGTAAGGGTGTTTTGCCCGTTGGTTATTCTGCCGCCTGTGGTGTAAGTGGCGATTTTTTCACTAATATTGTATAGCACAGCATCAGTAAAAAGATGTGTTTCCTTATCAACAAGCTCCACATTACCGTTTACTGTTGCCATCTCAGTCATCCCGTCATAATAAAGGCTGTCGCCAAACAGGTCAAGGGTATCGCCTTGTTCCATGTGGATCCTGCTGAATGCTTTGATCTGGTTGAAGCCAGGATAAAAATGTGCACTATCGCACAGCATTGTGACTTCGTTGTGAGTCAGCGATACGTCTCCGATTAATCTGGTGACCCTTTTACCGGTGATTTTTTCAATTTCATCGATACCTTCAGCAGCTTTGTTTACTTCAATTCTTCTTTTACCCGGCTTTTCAGGCTGATTGGTTTGACTTATAGCATAAGCCGCGACCAGAAATAGAAAAAACAAGACTAAAAAACTTCTCTTAACAATAGAGGGGAATATGATATTTAATGAAAGGATCATTTTAACCATCCCTGTTCAAGAAATTTACATGTTTTAAATTCCTCACTTATCTTTATATAGGTTGATTCAATTTTCTTCCCGATCCACTTTTCATAAGTTTTCGATCGCTCATTTGCGAGAGCTGCGTTATACAAAAACTGATAATCATCTTTAAGGTTTGCCCTGTGAGCCGGCATTTCATTATCAAGCCTTACAGCCCTGAAAACTACATTGCCGTTGTCGTCAGTTGTCTGGTAGGGATCAGATATTTCACCAACCTTCAAATCTCTTACCTTGAAATACATATCTCTGTCAAGTTCTTCAAGGGCAAACCAGTTGGTGCGATCGGAGGGATTGACGCTGACAAATTTTCCGCCATTTATCCTGGAGTCTTTATGGGTTGAATACCTCAGGGCAACGTCTTCAAATTTCAGACTGTCTTTTCTGATCAATCTGACAAGACTATCGAGTTTAGCCAAAGCTTTCAGAGATTCTTCATTCCCGACTTTAGGTCTTATAAGGATATGACGTGAATTAACAAGATCTCCCTTTCTGTCAATCATTTGGATAAGGTGAAAGCCATATTTTGTTTCCACAATTCTTGAAACAGCATTTTTGTTAAGGCTCCATGCGGCGTCGGCATATTCTTTCTCAAGCTCTCCCTTAAGCTTATATCCTATTTCTCCACCATTGGTTGCTGAGGCCAGGTCTTCAGAATATATAACTGCAAGAACATTGAAACTTTTACCTTCAAGGATTTCACTTCTGATATCCAGAAGTCTTTGCCTGGCCGCTGCCTTATTTTCTTCATTATCAGGTGGGTCGAACTGAATGAGGCTTAGCTGCACTCTTGACGGAACAACAGGAAGAGAGTCTTTGGGGATTGATGAAAAGAATCTTCTGAGTTCAGCCGGAGTTATAGTTATATCTGCAGCAATGTTGCTTTGTACTTCCGACACTATTTGTTGGTCAACAAGAGCCTTGCGGATATCTCTGCGTATCTCGATCATGCTTTTTTTGAAGTACTCTTCAAGATTGCTTTCACTTCCGGCTCTTCTGATAGCATCATTCATTCTCATATTAAGATCAGGCTCAACCATGTCTTCAGTAACTTCTATACTGTCAATTCGGGCCTGGTCAAGAAAGAGCTTTGTAATCAGGAGATCCTGGAAAATATTGCATCTTAGCAGGTCAGGAGATCTTCTGTCGCCACTTCTTCTCATGTCAATGAGAGAATTCTCTACATCGGAAAGGTAGACTACTTCATTACCGACTATTGCTGCCACAGATTCAACAAGAACCTGAGGGTACAAAGGCGTTAAAGCGCAAGACATTAGAAATCCCAGCAGTAAAGCATACCTTTTATTAGTGTTCATTTCAATAAATCTTAAAACTGTTTTCTTTAAGAGCCTCATTATAGATTCCGTTTTCAAGAGAGCGAAGGAATTCAATCCGGCGATTGTTCCAGACAATTCTTTTTATATCGTCTTTTACATAATCGAAAGGTGACAGGGTACCCCTTAACCGGTAATCGAAGATTGTAACAAGATATACTGACGAAGCATTTGATGTCTCGTAAAAAGAGTTCCTTTTCAGAAAAGTTTCCTGGTTTTCAATATCCTCCTTTAATTCAAATAGCAACCTGTCCGCTGTAATCCAATCTTCATTAAAATCGTCATATTTTTCCGCAAACTGATAGCACAATGTCTCAAGTTCCTTAATGTCTTCCTGCGAATTTGACCTTGCCAGCCTCTTTATCTTTTCCAGACCCGGAGTTTCAAGTGGCAGTTTAATAAACAGTGCTTTCACAATGTTTGAGGTTAATATAAAACTGTTTTCATTTGATGAGTAATATGCTTCCAATTCTTTTTCATCAATCAGGGTGTCCATTTTTTCGAGCATCATTTGTCTCTGATATTCATGGGTTACGAGGTTAAACCTGGTATTTTCTACCTGCTTTTCAATTTCTTTAAGGACCTCTGAGGTCAGATTCGATTCGGCCTTTTGGAAAAGCAACTGTGATTTCGCCCATTGATTGATGTAGTTGTGGATTATCAATATACTGTCCGGGTTAGTAATGTCCTCAATTAAAGCGGATGGTATTTCATCATAGTAAAGGATCGCATCACCTGCCCTGGCAACAGGCATCCTTTTTTCATTCCTGCTGCCTTGTGCGCAACCTGATAATATTATAATGATAAGAACAAAAAACGATGCTCTATTCATATGCTATTTTTTTACTTACCTCATTCAGGATTGTAGCGTCAACCTTTACAGCATATTTTTTCTTTAACTTCCTGAGCCATTCTTCCATTAGCCAGTCCTGATATGCTGAGATCACATCTCCACGGATTGCCGCAAATTCCGTTCCGAATTCCTTTTTGTGTTTATTGTAGAAGTTTTTCAGACCTGTAGTGTCTTCCTGGGATCTGTTCCAGACTTTCTCCGAGGAGATGTCGAAGAGAAGTATTCCATCGTGAAACTCGTTTATCAAATAACGGAAATCAGGATACTTTTCCTCCAGGTTTGAATTTTCATATTGCAGAATATGGTTCGCCGAATAATGATCAAGCATGTTGTTTATCATCTGAGCCAGTGTTTCTCCGTAACTTCCGGAATATGTTTTTTCAACATATGTTGCAAAATCTTCATTTGTGCAGTATTGGTTGGCAAATGTATATAAATTTCCCCGAGGTATGTTATCGTAATTATACCTGACCTTTCCTTTTAGCAAAGATGTGTCGGTATTATTCCTGAACCACTCAAGATACCCGGTGTTTATCCGGTAATTGTAATCGGCCTTTAGTCGGTTTACGGCTGATTTTTTACTTTTCTCGGTAATATAATTTGGATTTATCCTGCTCTCCAGCAATGACCTGATGTCATCAAATGAGCCAGGAGATTTTTTGCCCAGGAGCATTATTATATGGTATCCGAAAGAAGTGCGGATTGGTTTTGAGAAGTCGCCGCTGTCTCTTAGGGCAAACGCAGTTTCTGAAAATTCATGCGGCATTTCTCCTGTCGCAAACCAATCGAGTTCTCCTCCTTTTTGTGCAGATTCCCTGTGATCAGAATATTTTGATGCCAGTTCCCCGAAAGAGTTTCCCTTTTCCAATAATGCATAAAGCCTGTTTATTTCAACTTCTGCTTCAGCCTCTTTTATGCTGTCAGTATCCGGGGAGACTGACAGCATGATATGGGCAACTTTTATTTTACCCCTGGAAGGCCGTTTGTCAGCAAGCCGGATTATATGATATCCGAACTGGGATCTTACAGGTATGGAAATCTCACCGGGCATTAAGGAGTACACGGCATCTTCAAAAGGCTTTATCATTCTGAATACACTGAAGTAGCCAAGGTTTCCCCCGTTTGCCACTGCCGATCTGTCGTCAGAACACTCCTTTGCTGTTTCTGCAAAGTCGGCATTTCCGTTGACAAGCCTGTCCCTGATTTCATCGGCTTTTTTATATGCAGCCAGTGAATCTTTCGGCATGGCCGTTGCAGGGCATTCAACGAGTATATGCCATGCATTCACTTCCCACAATGATCTTTCATATGCTTCCCTGAGAACTTTTTCCTTCATGGCTTTGTCATCGAAAATATAGTTCCGCGCCAACTGTTCCCTGTAACCATTCAGCTCATTTTTAAAAGCTTTAGTTGTATCATATCCGTTTTCAATTGCATCTGTGACTTTCAGTTTGAAATTAATAAACAGATCAAGGTATGAGTCTAATTCATTAATGCTGTCAGGATTCTTGCTTTTAAGATACATCCTGATGAATTCTCCTGCCTGTACTTCGCGCCCGGCGACTGTCATAAGCACTTTATCATCAAGATACTGGGCAGAACAAAAGTGGCTGGCTGATACTGCAAGAATGATTAAAAAGGATAAGTATCTGAAAATCATTAGGGTAAGCTGCATGGTCCATTATTCGAATGACTTTCTGCTGTAGTTAGGCGATTCTCTTGTAATTGTAACATCATGCGGGTGGCTTTCAATAATTCCTGAATAGGTAATTCTTACAAACTTTCCTGTTTTTTTCAAAACCGGAATATCTTTTGTACCAAGATAACCCATGCCTGCCCTCAATCCTCCCATCATTTGAAATACTACCTCGGCAAGGGTTCCCTTAAAGGGGACTCTGGCCGCGATACCTTCAGGAACCAGCTTTTTGATATCATCTTCCACATCCTGGAAATAGCGGTCCTTTGAACCCGACTGCATGGCTTCTATTGATCCCATTCCCCTGTATGCTTTAAATTTGCGTCCATTATAGATAATGGTTTCGCCCGGCGATTCCTCAACACCGGCAAAGAGTGAACCAGCCATGATAGAATCGGCACCTGCAGCAAGTGCTTTGATAATATCGCCTGAATAACGTATTCCTCCATCGGCAATAATAGGAATCCCTGATCCTTCAATAGCTTTTGCCACATTGTATATTGCAGAAAGCTGGGGGATGCCAACTCCGGCAATGATTCGGGTTGTACAAATGGAGCCTGGCCCAATTCCCACCTTAAGGCCGTCTGCACCCTCATCAATTAGTTTTTTGGCTGCTTCTGCAGTTCCAATATTGCCTGCTATAACGTCAATATCGGAGTATGTTTTTTTAATTTGCCTAAGTATACTGATTACATTTCCTGAATGGGCATGTGCAGTATCTACAACGATTGCATCAACATTGGCATTAATGAGAGCATCAACTCTTTGCATAGTATCTGCAGCTATTCCTACAGCAGCAGCCACTCTCAACCTTCCCTTATCGTCCTTACATGAATTAGGCCTGTCTTTTGTTTTAGAAATATCCTTATAAGTTATCAGTCCTATTAGTTTCCCTTCTTCGTCAACCAGTGGAAGTTTTTCAATTTTATGCTTCTGAAGGATTCGGGCCGCAGCACTCAGGTTTGTATGTTGGTTTGTAGTTATAAGATCAGTTGTCATTACCTCTGAAATACTCCGCGAAAAATTATTTTCGAATCTCAGATCTCGTGTAGTGACAATTCCTTTCAGTATGCCATTGGAGTCAACAACAGGTATTCCGCCTATCCTGTACTCTTTCATAAGATTTATTGCTTCAGCTACGGTACACCCGGTTGATATGGTTATGGGATCGGAGATCATAACGTTCTCAGCCCTTTTAACCCTTCTTACCTGCATAGCCTGCTTTTCAATCGACATGTTCTTATGTATCACGCCTATGCCTCCTTCTCTTGCAATGGCTATTGCCATTTCATCTTCAGTCACAGTATCCATGGCGGCCGATACAACCGGAGTGTTTATCCTGATGTTTCGGGAAAATATGGAGCTTATATCCACTTCCCGTGGTAAAACCTCTGAATATTCGGGAACAAGAAGAACATCATCAAAGGTCAACCCTTCATATAATATCTTATCCGTTAAGAATGACATTTTAGCCTGTATAAGTTAATGTTGGCGAAATTACGAAAAAAAAACAGGACTATAAAAACATGTTTAATCATTATGATTGTTGAGAGAATTACGATCTTATTCGACCAGAAAGATTATAGGTCATTCGGGGAAATATAATTACCAGGGAAATGATAATGTTGTCAGTATATTGTAAATCAGTTATATATAGTGCTGTGGCGATTCATGATGAAACCCACATGTATTTCATACACAAACACGTATTTATATAATTTTCAAACATGTGTGGTTCCATCCGACCATTAAAATAAATTATATTCGGATGAAATGATAAGGTTAATATATATAAGTTATGTGTTAGCCCCAACATAATCATCGCGGGTGTCATGAAATCGGATTTCAGTTATTACTTTTGTATATCGTGCAAGAGGAAATAAATATTGACAATTACCGCCGGATACTTACAAAGTATTGGGGTTTTACCACTTTCAGGCCGCTTCAGGAAGATATAATAAGATCTGTTGCCACGGGAAAGGATACCCTTGGTTTGATGCCTACAGGAGGGGGTAAATCAATGACGTTTCAGGTACCAGCCCTGGCCGTTGATGGTATATGCCTGGTGATTACTCCATTGATTGCCCTTATGAAGGAGCAGGTTAGGCGTCTGAATGACCTGAAGATAAAAACCATGGCTGTGCATTCCGGAATGTCGAGAGAGGAAATTGAAATAGCTCTTGATAATTGTATTTACGGTGATTATAAGTTTCTTTATATCTCACCTGAAAGAATTTCCACTGCTGTTTTCCAGTCCAGGGCACCCCGGCTTAACCTTTCGTTGGTAGCTATTGATGAAGCACATTGCATTAGCCAGTGGGGGTATGATTTCCGCCCTTCTTATCTGAAAATAGCTTCCCTGAGGAACCTTATTTCTCCGGACGTGCCTTTCCTTGCCCTCACTGCATCAGCAACACCCCAGGTAACATCGGATATAATTGAAAAACTGGAATTCAGGGAAAAAAATGTCTTGAAAACCAGTTTTCTGAGGAAGAATATATCATACCTCGTGAGGTCAGTAGAAGATAAGGGGACCTATCTGGTAAAGACCCTTAAGGATTACAAAGGCAGCGGTATAGTTTATGTCAGAAGCAGGAGAAGGAGCAAAGAGGTGGCACAGATGCTTGTTGAGAATGGAATAAGTGCAGATTTCTATCATGCCGGTTTGCCGAATGATCTCAGAGATAAAAAGCAGTCAGAATGGTCAGCCGGTCAGACAAGGGTGATTGTAGCAACAAATGCTTTTGGAATGGGTATCGACAAGGCAGAAGTAAGGTTTGTTATTCACTGGGATTTGCCTGAATCTATCGAAGCTTATTTTCAGGAAAGCGGTCGGGCAGGAAGGGATAATAAGCCTTCCTTTGCAGTACTCCTTTATTCTGAAAGTGATAAAAAGAGGCTTGAAGATTCATTGAGAAAAAAATTTCCTCCGGTTGAAAAAATTAAAGATGTCTATGAAACTCTGTGTAATTATCTGAATATACCTTATGGAGCGGGAAAGCATAATGTATTTGATTTCAATATGAGAGATTTTGTATCAAGATACAGGTTACCGGTAATAGAAACCTACAATTGTATGACTTTCCTTCAGCGCGAAGGATATGTTGAATTCACTGAAGAGATAAACAATCCGTCCAGAGTCCATTTTATAGTCGGTCGTGACGACCTGTATAAATTTCAGGTTGCGAATGAGTCTTTCGACAGCTTTATTAAACTTTTATTAAGGTCTTATACCGGTATGTTTACCGAATATGTGGCTATTAATGAAGAGTCGCTGGCAAAAAAGGCAGCAATTTCAAGAGATATTGTATATCAGTATTTGGTTAAGCTTTCGGCACTAAATATAATAAGATATATTCCAGGGAAAAAAACAGCTCTGGTAATATTCACTGAAGAAAGGCTGGTCAGAAAAGCCCTTATGATTTCTCCTGATACCTATTTATATGTTAAGGAGAAATATATAAGTCGTTTAAATCATATGATAGCATATGCTGAATCAAAGAGCCGTTGCAGGTCAGTTTTCCTTCTTGATTATTTTGGAGAAGAATCAGACCGGTGTGGTATCTGTGATGTTTGCAGGGAGCGCAACGAACTAGACCTCAGCAAATATGAGTTTGATCTTATACTTGAAGAGATAAAATCTGTTCTTTCGCAGGAGAAGCCCGATGCAATTGAACTTGTAAACAGGGTCAACCATCCGGAAGACAAGGTTATGCGGGTCATCAGATGGCTTCTTGACCATAATAAGATAATTATGGATGATGAGCGCAGACTTTCCTGGAAAACCTGATTTTTTTGAGGGAATCTGAATTTTCTTTTTATTATTTCTGGTCTTGCAACCTATATTCAGGTATTTCCTTCTGATCCTTTATCATTTCTTCAGGGTCGTCAAGTATTGGTGATTCGGCAAGTGAATTCCAGTCAAAATCCTCATCGATGGGCGAGAGTGCCTTGTCAGGATCAAATATTCGCAAATCCGGCGGCAATGCAGTGTACGGAGTAAAGTCAGGAGTGTCCGAGAACATATCTGAAAGGTCTGTCGCGGCTGCATCATACTGGTTAAGGTAAGGCAAACCCAGCAGGTTCCAGAAGGTCTTGAATATACTGCCGAAACTGTAATGGACCTTGCTTACGTAATCCTTTTTGGCATACGGTGATATCACCATGAGAATACTGCGATGAGCATCGATGTGATCAACTCCGTTCTGGGCATCATCTTCTGTTATGAAAATAGCCATGTTTTTCCAGTATGGAGTATGAGAAAGAAATTCTATTATCCTTCCAACAGCAAGGTCGTTGTCGACCATATAGCTTTCCCTGAAGGGATATCCGGCATCGGGTCTTTCTCCTGCACCATGATCATTGGGGATAATCACTGTTATCAGTTGAGGCATTTCCTCTTCGCCATTCATCCATTTCTGATTGAATTCCCTGATGAACTGACTTATTCTGAACTGGTCAGGAATCGACGTGTTGTAAGTGGGATATTCCCTGGATGTTCTTGTGAATATTGGCGCTGGCACCGGAAAATTGACAAATTGCTTGATGCCCGTGTATTTATAGGATTCATGATAAAAAGCTGGTTCAAACATTACGCTGAATCCGAAATTATAGAAGCTTATATTATTTCTTTCAAGGTGATCCCACATAGAACCTGATTCATTATAGTCCTCAGGATAGATTGCCCCGGCTGATCCGTTCATAGCCAGACTGCCTGGTGCTTTAAGACTTGGATTATATCTCCTGTTCCCTCCATAGCTTGCTGCAGTGGATGTCTCAACCCACTCATTCGGATAGGTGTTGACAAGCCATCTGTGTCCGTCAGCGGAGACATCTCCATCCACATAAAAATTATCTGCTATAGCGAATTGTGATGCCAGCTTAAGGTGGTTGGCCATCACGGTTGCATTTTCAACCTTTGCTGTGCGATTTCTGTTGGTAAACGAAACATTATGCCCGTATCTTGCGATGGAAGCGTCGCCTTCACCTTTTTCTATCTGGCCAAATACTTCATCATAAGTCCTGTTCTCCTTTGCTATAAACACTATATGCCTGATGGGAGTGTCTTTTTGCCTTCCGTACAAGGGTATAGGATTCTTTTCCCTGCCTTTTATGGCCAAAGAAGCTTTTTCCTTCCTGAAATTATTGTCAATAACCTGGGATGTCATCTTCTTAAGCTCTTTATCCGATGGAATATTGATTATCGAAAGAGTACCCTTCATAAGATTTCCTATGTAAGTTCCTTCTCCTCCTTCTTTGAAATTGGCTCCTCCATTGGGTCCGGAGCCATAACCCTTGGCATTTGTAACAATTATTCTTTTACCATCGGGTGTAACGCGTATCCTGGAAGGGAACCATCCGGTGGGGATATGTCCTGTCACTTCAAGTGATTCCAGGTCAACAACACCAATAGCATTAATTCCTGCTTCGGCAACAAAAAGTTTTTTCTCGTCGGGTGTAACAGCCAGTCCGAAGGGAATTACTCCCCTGAACTGTTTTACGGCATCATCAGGCTTGATGAATATTTCCTTAACAACAGAGTCTCTGGTTATATCAATAACCGTTATGTTATCGTTATTTCCATTGCTCACGAAGACATACCTGGAAGTTACTGCAAGCGAATTGGGACTTGAGCCTCCTACAGCAGGAATGCCATCAACCTTGTGTCCTATAAGATTTCCGGTCTTTATTTTAGCAGTTACATATGGATTATCAACGTTTTCAACAGATATTGCCCAAACCGAAAATGCCATATCGCTGTTGGGATCACCAAGTCCGGGAATTACATGAGAATCAGTTATTATACCATTCTTCATTTCTTCCGTGTTAAACCCGAATGGTGGAAAATCAAGAGCTCCTTCATAGTCGGAATCAGCTTCAATAGTACCAATTTTGCTGTACTGGAACATTCCCACATTAGCTACATAGACTTTCTTCTCATCGGGCGTCAAGGCAACCCCGAAGGGGTATCGTCCAACAGGAACGGATCTCTTTACCTTCATTTTACGGGTGTCGATGATGGCGAGCCTGAAGTTAGTCTGGTCCACCGCATAAATAAGGCTGCCATCTTTAGTAATTGTCATATCACCTATATATCCGTCGGGGAAGTATTTCCCGTCTTCTGAAACAGAACAATCAATAGAATCAGTTTTGTTACCTGTCAGGAGGTCGAAAACAAAGATTGAGTTGCTTTGGCCCCCGGCTACGTATACTTTACTATTGTCAGGAGTAATGGCCAGCCCCATAAAGACTGATTCAAGAATCCCTTTATTTGTTGAATAACCTGGAGGTATCTGCATTATTTCAGGTTTGGAGTCAAGGTTGCGGATTATTGAGATGGATAGAGGATTTACGCCGGAGTTGGCAGTAACCGCAATACTGCCATCGGGGCTAAGCGCAAGTCCAAAAGGGTGGGGGGCAACCAGGAGGTTGTTTCCGGCAGGTGTCAGAAAACGTCCGTTGGGAATGACAGTCGTTCCATCCATGTCAATAGTTGTATAAAGGCTGCCGGCAGGAGCCGACAGTACAACCAGCTTATCTTCTTCTGACCTGCAACCTGTTGCAAGAAGCAGGTGAATAATGATCAATGCAGGGAAAACAAAATTTTTCATATTATTAACAATTAGTTACTGTTTGCCTGAAATAAACTCAACAACACATGCTTCTCCCGGCTCAAGAATCATGTCAACCACGATTTCATTTCCTGTGTATTCTTTTAATAAATTCCTGCCATTTTTATTTATGACAAATATTCCTCCCGAGCCGGGAAGGTTGTAATCATCGGTATTTATTTTAAATTTAAGCTTTTCACTTTTATCGCTTATGCTTGCAAGGGCTATCCCAACATCATTGTTTGGTGCTTGCCACGTGCCGGCGTAAATTAGATGAAATTTGCCCCTGAAGGCTGTAACGCTTTCCCCCTGCTTGCCTGCATAGATAGATAACCTTGAAATATTAAAATCTTCTGCCGGGTAATTTATTTCAGGGTTTCTTAGAAACTTGCCATATAGCAGATACTTTAATGCCTGATCTCTTACTTTTGAGATATTAATAAGGAAATCAATCTCTTTTTTCCTGGTGGATGCCAGAAAGCTTTGGTAATTGGCAATAGTCGGTTGCATACCCCAGACAAACGATCTGGCCTGTTCCATCAGGAATTGCTTGTTAAACTGTTTATCAAGCATTTCAAGCGGTTTTTCCGGAGCATATTCCTTAGGCCAAAGTTCATCGTAAGGAGGAATAAGAAGGGATGAATAGTTTCCATAGGTAATTGAATACTGATGATAAACAGCCTGAAAAAACGGGATTGTTTCCCAGGCACTCAGACCGGCATACCTTTCTTTACTTACAGCCAGCGTAAGAAATGCATCAAGATATGGCATCCAGGCTTCACCGCAACCTTCTCCTGCCAGGACAATTTGACTGGTTTCCGGTATTCCTGAACGTATCTGACCGGTTAGCAGACTGAAGTTGTTAAACCAATAGTTACCCGGACCTGTAGGATGTTCATGGTTGCTGTCGTAGCATTTGAGGGCCAGGCATGCCTGATCCATATAAATGCCGTTTGCTTTATATTGGTTTACAGCGCTATCAGCCAGGGAAGTGTATTTGTCTTTCCAGAAATGCGTTCCAAGGCACATTGATGCAGCCGGTTTATTAGTGAATATGTTATAGGTATGGGTATTCACACTTCCATCAATGTTTTTGACCGCCCACACAGAAGCATTTTCGTTTTCCCAGCTGGCTGTTGTTGTTCCCCACAATCGCTGGTTCATGTATAGTATTGACCTGATGCCCTTTTTCTGTGCCTCTGATACTGCACTGATAAATGAATCCTTACCCTCCCGCGGGGGAAGATATTCAGGGAATCCGTCATCATATGAACAGCCATGCCACCAGTGCCAGAAAACACTGACAGGCAATCCCAGCCTCTCCTTTAAGTCGGCAGCAGGAGTTAGGACATTTCCCGATCGGCCCCTGTTCCATACCCACAATGCTGTATTTTCAAGCCATTCAGGAATCTTTTTGTTGATGAACCTGCTGTCTCTGGCCCATTTTTGCGTTGATCCCCATTCTCTGTATATCTCAGTCGCTGTGATCCAGTCACCCCTGAAAGTTCCAACCACGGCAGAATAGGGAAGTTCATAAAAGGTTGATGACGGATCAACAGATGGTAAATTGGTCATACGATAAACCAGGGTTTTCAGGGTATCGAGTGTAAATGAAAAATTCTTAATGTATACCAGTGAATCACGGCATGAACCATAAAATCCACATTCACCGGGACTGTATAACGCAATGCACTGGAGTGAAAGACCGGGGTAGGTCCATTCATATCTTTTTGTCTGACTTTCCGTTTCTGACAGACGTTTCCTGGGATCTTTCATTATTTGCCCCATCCATTGAGGTACTGCAAGATATTCTTCTCCAGGATCTTTTAAGCCGGCAATCCTGGGGAATATAATCTCGCTGATCTGCTTTTTGCCTGGGTGTTTCACTGATATTTTCCAGAGTGATAATGGCTTATTGTTTTCAAGAGTGATAGTTGCATTAACTTCGGTCTTTCTGTTATCTGCCCCTTCAAACTTCTTCCAGACAAGCAGTAAAGTTGACGGATCAGGTTTTGAGTATTTGAAGATTTTGGCTGACCTGTTGTCAATTATTTGGCCTGAACCGTTCAGATCAAGTTTTATTTCCCAGGGAGAACTGCCGGGTATACTGTCGTTAAGCATTTCATAGGAGTTCTCAACATTCTTAAGGCTGGTTAAGGATCCGTTTTGCGGGTTAAATGACAGAGAGATTTTTCCATTTTCAATGACAATACTTTCCGGTGAAACAGAATAATTGCAGGAATACAATGATGAAGCGAGGAATACAGCAATTAAGCAGCGTATTAGTCGCAGTTTGTTAATGATCATGATATATAGTATAATATATTTTAAAGGTCGGATGGAGTCCACATGTTTGAAAATTATATACATACGTGATTGTGTATTTGATACATGTGGGTTTCATTTCATTTTTTATTAATCTGAAAGCTGTCAAATGTCCGTCTATTTCAGCCAGGCTGAGTAATGATCGGATAAATCTCCGGGGAATCCGGGAGATATGATATTCAATTGGTCCTCAGATTTTTTTAGCATATATGCTGTCCTTACAAATCCCAGGTCTTTTTGAATTTCCTTTTGATCAACCAACTTTCCATTAGCATCTGTTACACCTGAAATCATCAGCTTTCTGGGTGCAAGAGCTGAAAGGATATCAGGGATGTCAAATTCCGTCAGGGCTCCGGGAACAAGGTTTTGCACGAATCCCGGATAATAGAATTGATTCATAACCAGGGAGCGGTAGGAGGAAAACGGTTCGATCAGGGCTATCCGCCTGATATTATCATCAAATGCGGCAGCAAACAACAATACTGGTGTCATTTCCTTTTTTGCCAGTCCATAGATTTCGTTTATATCATTTCGTTCTGACAGCAGGATTCTCAGTCTTACAAGATCGGATGCACGTAATCCCACGATGCTTTTACCGATGATTACTGAGGTGAACCACATATTATATGAGACACCTCCTATTACTGCATCTCCCCTGAAATCGCCGGGTCCCATTTCTCCGGTCCCGATAAGGTCGGGAACAGCCACAGTAAAACCCTGTTTGACAAACCATTCGATTTCTCCGCTTGGTTCAGCTTCTGCTGTTTTTCCTGCCGGATGAAGATATATCAGAGCTTTATTGTTGGTTTTTTCGGGAATCATTAAAAGGTATGGAACAATATAGTCTCCCTCACCCTTAAAATAATACTTTTCAATGGTGTAGTTATCCCTGTGATGGCGTCCGGTGAATACTTGTTTCATTATTTCCGGAGGATGTTTATATCCTGATAGTTTCGCAGCGATGTTTATTTTATCCTGAAACACAGCCGGAGAATCAGACCGTGTTTTTTCCAGGTGGCTTAAAAGCTTTTCAGCTTCCTTGCGATTAAGGCTGAATAGTGTTTCTCCTCCGAGTGAAGTAGAAACCTGCCCTGTTGCAGTTATTTTCAGTTCATCCGGAGAACAGAAATCAACCTCCTCCTCCGTTGGAGATCCAGGCATGCTAAGGTGCTTCTGGAAAAAGCCATACATAGCTTCCCGGATTTTTTTTGTGTAACCATGTTCGTAATCATCCTCAACCATTTCTATCAGGTCAGGCTTCCCGTATATGCTGTAGACTCTTTTCAATTCGTCGTAGGTTTCCCTTGTGCCCTGTATGCTGAAGAAATCTCTTGTTGTGGCCATTATCAGTGTGGGTTTTGGCGCTCTTGCCTCAATAAAATCGGCATGATCAATCCCCATGAGGATTTGATGGTACAGGTTCTGTTCACCATCCTGAACACCTATTGACTCCAGAAGCCGTTTGTAGCTTGTAATATAGCCACATGGGGCTGAGGCTTTTACCCTGTCATCCAATGCAGATATATAAGCCGTCTGGGTGCCTCCTCCTGAGAGACCGTGAACACCTATCCTCCCGCGATCAACTTCTTTTCGGCTTGCCAGGTAGTCGATACCCCTGATGCCATCCCAAATAAAATAGCGGGCTATTGATTTCGATGTTAAGAAAACCTGAACAGCAGGATAGGAATGTTCTTTTGTTGAACTTCCTATAAGTGACTCTCCCTTTTCAGGATCGAAATACTGAAGCCGTTCACCCTGACCTGCCGGGTCGAATGCCAGGACTATAAATCCTTTTTTGACAAGGTTGAGAAGGGGAAGCTGGTAAAGATCACGCCTGTAGGCTTCTGCACTGTGTCCGCTGCAGAAAAGTATTGCCGGTGCAGGCCGTTTTACTTTGTCAGGGATGAAAAGAGATGCAGTTACATAATATCCCGGTAACGATTCATAAATGATATTTTCAACACTATATCCATCTTTTTTAAATTTTCTGATCACTTTGGCATTTAAAGGAGTCTTCTCCGGGAAAGGTCCCAGAATATCCCATAAAGTATTCCTTACATATTCCTGTCTTTTTTCCCAGTCACTTATGCTTTTCAGCTGATCAACAACTGCAGCTCTTTGCTTAAGCAGATTGAACGCTTCTCCTGTCAGATAATGATAGAGAGAATTGGGAGCATCACTATAAGCCAGCCAGTTATTCTTTATTATGTTCAGATTTTCCTGATTCTGGGCATCTGCTTTGCTGTGAGCTATTATGAACAATAGCATCAATGCATAAAGATTTATACGAACGACCTTTTTCAATGTATCCGGATTCACAATTTTGCTGATCATTTTATATACTTAAAGGTTTTATTTTGGAATATATCTACTGGTTATGGGCGGTATTATCTGACACATCATTTCAGTATGTCCGGAATGCCGGTCAATTTATTGTCAATAAGGTATTTAATTGATTCCTGAACAGCCTGGAGTGAAGAATATCGGGGTGTGTAGTTAAGAAGCCTTCTGGCTTTTTCGATACTGCAATTAGGGCTGTGGGCAATATGATCCCAGGTAGCGTTTGCATCGGTTTCGCTAACTGTTTTTTTCCACTCGTCCCAGGGAAGAAAGCGAAGTTTTGGCTTGTGTCCAAACCACGCAGACATGGCTTCAGCAAATCCCCTAAGGGTAAGTGCATTGGGAGAGACAGCATGAAAACTCTCTCCTGATGCAGTGTTTCGGTTTATGATTGCTTTTTCAAAAATCTGAGCAACATCATCAGCATGGACATGATGAACGGTTTCCATTCCGAGATTGGGCAGAAGCAATTCCTCCCCTGTTGCCAGTTTTCTGAAAACCTCCGGGTTGAAATTGCCCGCAGGATTAAGCGGAATCCAACCCGGTCCGACAATATGACCCGGATGGAGTATGGTTGCAGGGAATCCCGTCCTGTGAGAATATGACAAGAGCCATGATTCAATAGCCGCCTTCTTAATCCCGTAATCGCCAAATGGCTTACGTTGCTGAGATTCCTCTGTAGGTACAATTTCACTGTGGCCATGCACCCATATTGTACCGCACAGAAGAAAATGCTCAATCCGGCCATTGAGAGTCTCAGCCAGGACTCTTGCGCTTTCAGGCTTAAAACATATCATATCGATTACAGCATCAGGAAGAAGCTTTGCGATCTGATTACCGAAATCGTTATTTGTTTCGGCTTCATTACGGTCAATGGTTATTCTTCTTACTGATTTCCATGCATAATGATCCGAATATGGTTGCCTTTCCTGACGGCTTACCGAGATTACTTCATGGCCAGCCATTACCAGGCGTGGGACAAGATATGTCCCCACATGCCCGGTTCCTCCGATAATTACTATTTTCAATATTAGCAGGTTGTTTTCATTGGAGATTTAGCATTTTGAATAATATATCCCTTTTGCTCTTTAGTTCAGTAGCCTGATGACGATAAACATTAATACCAGGCATGTTGGCACCATTTTCCGGGCCTGGAAAAACTCCTGAATAGATTTTTCAGAATCACAGTCAGGCCACATAAAGCCAGGCGATAAATGACAAAGCTTGTAGTGTTAATTAATTAACACAGATGAAATAACCAGTGGTGTTTTAAAGCTTGTAAGCCTGCCGTGCCAGGAGTTTCCATTTTCCATCCTGCTTCTGCCAGATCAGGACATTGCCTATTCTCAGACTGCCTGGTTCACCGTTACTTGTAAAATCAGATGAATAAATATGGCGAACCACTGCAGTTTCACCTGAGACCATTATGG
The DNA here is from genome assembly GCA_040769065.1 of Bacteroidales bacterium. GTDB lineage: Bacteria > Bacteroidota > Bacteroidia > Bacteroidales > VadinHA17 > LD21. The sequence goes on along the minus strand of JAXGLU010000001.1, from coordinate 992,527 downwards.
TCTGGTCAGCAAGATCAATTGTGAGGTAATCATTAGGCTGAAGGCTTACTATCTCTTCAATGCATTCAGCTTTGTTCTGAACATTTCCCCCGGAGTGTCCGTATATAAGATTATCGGCAAAAAGGTCTTCCAGAAGTGCCCTGTCAGCATCTATTATTCCGGTCTTAAATTTCTCAACTGCAATTGCAACTTCCTTCTCCTGGTCTGCAAGGTTAGTCACGGGAGTTGTTTTCTCGGAACCGCAGGATGAAAGGAATAATGCTATTATAAATAATTTAATGAAGGATATTTTCATCATCATATAATTTTGATTTTAAAGGTATGATGGAACCCACATGACTGAAAAAATTACATTAATACGTGTTTGTGTATTCAGTATATGTGGTTTTCATTTTTTAAACGTTTTGTTAAGACTTATCAGTTAACGTACTATGGAAACCTGATTACCATGTTCTTTTTTTCATGAACTCATCAACCTGGGCTCTTGTAAGCTGAGGGAGTTCAGGATGTTGCTTGATCCACTGCAGGAAATCCTCGATAATGGCGTTGGTCCATTGACTATCGATCTGGCCGGCATTGTACTTCCCTTGCTTAAGCCTTTCGAGGCTGAATTTATCTCTGAGACTTACAAATTCAGCTGTGACTATGACCAGTTCAACCATATGAGCAGGAATGAACAGTACTCCTCCCGCTTCTGTCATTACCAGGTCGCCAGGAAGTACGACAGCAGATCCGATCCGGACAGGAGTATTCAACCCTCCCAATATAACATTCTTGAGATATGAAGGATGAAATCCTCGTACGAATGCATTGAAGCCGTTAATAGCATTTAGCCCGTTCATATCTCTTGCTCCTCCGTCGAAAACTACTCCGGTTTGGGTTTTGTTGAATATAGCATTGCCCAGGTTGTCGCCTATAAGAGTCCCCTCATCAATTTTCCCAAAACAATCGACAACATAAACATCGCCTTTCTGAAGGACTGAAATAGGCCAGGAGTTGGAAGCCCCATTAAACCCCGACTTATGACCTCTCTCAAGTATGTTTTTTTCAAGATCGGGACGGCTTGGAATGAACATGGCAGTCACTGCCCGGCCAATAACCTGTACGTCGCCGTTCGATGTTTTCCAGTTTCCTTCATACTGGTTTGTATACCCTTCATTGTTAAGGACAGTCCAGGCTTCTTCAATCCCGATTTTTTTCGCCCTGTTGATTAAGTCGTCGGATATTTTTGGTCTGCCGTCAGGAAATCGTTCACCCTTCCATTCCGATGTCAGGAATAAAAGCTCATCCTTTGAAATAACCTGTGAAAATGTAATCTGGGTAAGGAAAAACCCCAGCAGGAAAAGCATAAATAGTCTTTGTTTCATGATTTGTGTCTATTTGAAGTTAAATTTTTTCGTTTGGCTAAAATAATAAAAGAAGGATAACTCTCCAAGGCGCGTGAATAAATGTTGTGGTGATAGGTGCAGGTTGCAGAATCATTCGTTCAACAGTTAGGGGAAGGAGTCGGAACCAGACTCTATACAAGTTGTAATTCAGATAATAAGTTTTTGTGTTTGACAGACACTGACTTTGCCGGCTCAGGCTGATTATTCTTCAACTATTGGTTCCCGGAATGTGAAGGAAGCCGGGCAAGTCTTAGGATGCTTATATTCATTTTACAGGCTGGTAATTATACTTTTCACCCCATGTCATATGTATCCAGGGAGAAATTGTCTGAGTGCCCAGCCTTGAATAATTGAGCCAATATGGCTCCCTGTGGTCAACAGAATGTCCCATTTCATTTTCGTGGCCACAGATTATGAGTTGCGGGCTGAATCCGCTTATCAGCCTTGAATCAGGATCAATGCCCCAGCTGTTTACCATCAGCACATTAACTGAATGGAAATCTTTTATATTTTCTATCCATTTTAGATCTTCAGTATTTGACTGGTCGCCTGTGTGAGCAAATGAAAGCCCTGAAGGATCAATTACCAGGTAAACATTATTAATTATATCCGTACCCTGGTGGCCGGGATAAATCACAGTTTTCAGATTGAAACCTTTTTCAGGCAGCATGATTTCCTGGACTATATGTGCTTTTCTTTCAGGATGCAGGATTTTGTCATAAAAAGGCAGATCATTCCAGAGGCCAGCCGGCGACACAACAGGTTTATTCCTTGCCAGAAACATCTCTGCAACTTTTGCATTTGCATGATCTCCATGATAATGTGAAATAAAAAGTATGTCAAGATCTTCTGCCAGTTGATTCAATAAACTGTTGTCGAGCTGAAATCCTTTTACCCTGCCCAGTCCATCTTGAATATCAAAACCTATTGTAAGTGAATTGGTCTTAACAACAAAGGCATGATTGTAAAGCTTCCAGATTATTGCGCCTTCTGTTATTTTGGTATTTCGTATCTCCCTGATTGCATTTTCAATATGTCTGCGGAAGAAATCCTGAACAGATGGAAGTTGAGCTGCCTGCTCCACATGGAGGACATTGTCAATTAAAAGCAATGCCATTTTTCTTATAGTTGATTCATTAACATCAGGAGGATTGTTTTTAAGCACCTTGTCAACCATTTCAAGAGAAAGCCTGGCCTGTTGATTGTAAAAGCCATTTACGTCACCCCACCAGTCTCTTTTTTCTACTGGTACGGATTGAGCTGTTAAGCTTATTCGTGATATCAATAATATGACAACAAGTAAGTTCCTTTTCATACGGAGGATTTAACTATTAATGCATCAGTGTTACTAAATATAAAATTATTTGTTTCATGTTTCAGTTTCCTGCCGGATTGACTGTAATAGCATGTTCTTGCATTCTGGCGTTCTGCAAAGTGGAGATCCCTTATTAATCCGAACCTTAGTATTGAATTATCAGGCGGTTCCTTTGTCATTCATTTTCCTGATCATTCTTTCAATAGACAACAGGTTCATCATCTGGTATCTGATCTGATGGAAATTGTCTTTCCGGTATATGCTTATTCCGGGCCTCTGCTGATCATTTCCAAAGCGATCAACTGCCTGTCTCCATACTCCGGTTCCTGTATTGGCAAAATGTTTGAGGCAGTATTCCCGGGTACGTTCATACCAATCCTTTGCCCATTGCTCGCCGGTGCATTCCAGAATAGTCATTGTAGTGATAAGTATCTCTGTGTGGGCCCACATAACCTTAAGGTCAAATTCCGGTCCAGGGCATTTGCCGTCAGAGCTGAAAACATGGTAGTCCTCAGTGCCCATACCTTCGAATACATAATCCCAGGTCATCTCTATCAGGTGTCTTGCCCGATTTTTTATTATTTCAAACAAATCTGAATCCTTTCTTCTGAGGGCTTCGTGCAGCAGCATCCAGAGTGTCTCAAGATAATGTCCTGAATACATCGTGGATTCAGTTCCAGGCAGCCTGGTGTAGTCGTGAAAAAGGTTCTCATTGTTTATTCTGTATTCCGGATTCCAGAAATCATTGATTACATGATTGACATGTTCATTCTGAAGTTTTTCAAGTTCAGAGTCGCTGTAAAATGACAAAAGATTGGTCAGGGTCCATATAAACATAAAGGAATGCCCTAGTGTTCTGAGGCCTTTTTGATTTATCCCGGGCACCGTGACGCCTTCATAATCAGAACTTTCATATAAATCAACGGACGATTTGATGGATGTAAGTGCAATCTCAAGATCTTCTTTGTCGCCTGTAGCTTTGAACAGTTCAATGAGTCCCGCGGCAGAGAACATGGCTCCATAAATATCGGTTGATGAACCCTGAGAAACAGTGCTTTCAATGGGTGTTCCCTCCCTGTTTACTGATTCATGCCACATTCCATTTCCTTTGTACATTTTTTTGACCAGGAAATCGCGTGTTTTTTTCGCTGTTTCCAGATATTTATTTTCTCTTGAAATGTTATTGTATAAGTATGAATAAACCCAAATAGCCCTGCCCTGATACCAAATGTACTTTTCATCATTCACCACTGAGCCGTCATCATTCAGCTCGCACATAAAACCGCCATTCACCTTGTCATAGCCTCCCTTTTCCCAAAAAGGAAGATATTGCCTGAATATTCTTTCCCTGTAATCTTTAGCAAGTTCCTGAAGTGTTTTGCCGGCTATTTCATCAAAGAAGGCAGAAGAAGCAAGGGTCTGATTCTTACAGCTCGTTAATGCCAGTCCGGGCATCAGGATTGCACCCGAAAAGGCTGCTCCCCCGGACACTATTTTCTTTAGCAGTTTTCTGCGCTTCATTGTTTATGCTTATGTGGCAAAAAAAATTGAAGAAGCAGCCTTCTTAATTAACCTTTTTAGGAAAGCTGACTTTATCAACAAGGTAAATTATTGATTTATATGATATGCCGGAATGAAGGCTCAGGCCTATTTCGCATGTCCGGCTTGTTGAGTATCCGGCTTTTACGTCAGGAGTAATCTGTGATTTGAGGTTGCGTAATCCATGCCTGTTGAGCTCAGGATATGTAAATCCCCTGTCGCCGGCAAATCCACAGCAGTTTGTTTCAGGCACTATAACTCTGGAAGTGCATTTTTTCGCAAGGTCTGTCAGCATATCAGCAAGTCCCATTTTTTTCATGCTGCATACAGGGAATACCGTAACAGTCTCATCTAAAGGAGATATCTCAAGATAGGGCAGCAGATATTCTGTTATGAATTCCACGGGTTCATAAATTTTCATTCCCGATTTAAAGTTATCCTTCATGGTATAGAGGCAGGGGCTCATGTCGCATAAAACAGGATATTCCCCGTTGTTACTGGCTTTGATTAATGCGGCCTCAAGCTCCTGTGATTTCTTTTCTCCGGCTTCTTTGTAGCCTTTGCTTAAAAATGGCATGCCGCAGCAAAGTTCATTAAGGTTTTCAGGAAATATGACATCATAGCCAGCTTTATGCATCAGGCCGATCATTTTTTTGGTGAGCTGAACTTCTTCCCTGTGATCCTTTGATGTCCCCATTGACCTGTTAATGCATGAAGGAAAATAAACTGCCTTGCGTGTGCTTTTTTCCCCTTTATTATCTATTGTACTGATCTTTCTGGCTCCATTTGGCATATAAGGATTCCATAATGGTATGATGTTTCCCGAGAGTTTTCTCATTCCTCCAGCTATACCTTTCATAATTCTTGTACCAAGCAGGAGGTGGAAAAAATTGACAAATGACAGGCCCTTGCGGGCTGATGATGTGACGAGAGCCATATGATTAGCTATCCATGATGCTGTCTTTTGCTTAGTGCCGATATTCTCAAGCCTTAGTTTCTTTATGAGTTTACCGGTATCTATTTTAACAGGGCAGCTGATTGCGCATAATCCGTCAGTTGCGCATGTCTGGTTACCTTCATATGAAAAACTCCTTACAAGTGAGGCGGCAATATGTGGTTCATGTCCTTTTTTCATCAGGCTGCTTATCTCCCTATAGATAACAATCCTTTGCCTTGGAGTGAGGGTAAGGTCGGCTGATACGCATGATGGCTCACAGAATCCGCATTCTATGCATTTATCAATTAATTCATTGGTTGAAGGAATTGGTTTGAGGTTTTTAAGATGGATCTCAGGGTCGGGATTCAAAATAACACCAGGATTCAGAATGTTTTGAGGGTCAAAGATTTGTTTTATTCTTTCCATTACCCTGTATGCTTCTTTTCCCCATTCTTTTTCGACATATGGAGCAACATTTCTTCCGGTTCCATGTTCTGCCTTGAGTGATCCGTCATATTTGCCTGTTACCAGGTCGGCAACTCCATCCATCAGTTTTGCATATCTGTCAACTTCTTCCCTGATTCCAAAATCCTGGCTGAAAATAAAGTGCAGATTTCCTTCAAGTGCATGGCCATAAATTACCGCATCATTGTAATTGTATTTTTTCAGCAAATCCTGCAGGTCTGAAATGGCATCACCCAGACGGGGCAGCGGAAAAGCAACATCTTCAATAATTACAGTGGTTCCGTTCTTGCGCATGGCGCCCACTGAAGGGAACAATCCTTTTCTAATGTTCCAGTAAACAGCATATTCTGAGGGATCAGCTGTGAATTCCACTGGTATCTCAACCGGAATATCTCTTATGGATTCAAGAATCTGTTCAATCTGACCCGGCAGGCCGGCACTGTTATCAGCGGCAGTTTCGACAAGGAGTGCGCTGGCTCCGGGGGAAAGTGTTTTCAGGAATGCCGGCATGCCGGTTTCATTTTCAACCGATCTCAAACCTGCACGGTCAATAAGTTCCACAGCGTTAACAGGAGAATCCTTTAATTTTATAACTGCTGAGCATGCTTTCTGAATATCGGGGAAGATCATCAGTGAGCTGGCTTTAAAGGGGTACTCCGGAACAGTGTTAAGCTTGATTCCTGCTATAAACCCGAGAGTACCCTCTGATCCTATCATCAGGTGCTTTATAATCTGAAATGGATCTGAAAAGTCAGTCAGTGCATTAAGGCTGTAGCCAGTAGTGTTCTTAAGACGATATTTGTGCTTTATCTTCTCAGCAAGGGGATTGTTTCCCTTTACTTCCTCAGCAAGTGAGAGAAGGTCACTCACAAAACCTGAATGGGATTTAAGGAACGATTTCCTGCTCTCTTCTTCTCCGGTGTCAAGTATTGTTCCATCAGAAAGGATTATACGGAGACTTTCAATAGTGTTATAGGCATTATCTCCTGTTCCGCTACTCATACCGCTGGCATTGTTTGCAACGATGCCTCCTATTGTTGCAGCATTTATCGAAGCAGGATCGGGCCCCATTTTCCTCCCATAGGGTGCAAGCAATAAGTTGATATGGTCTCCTACGAGACCTGGTTGTAGATTTATTGTTAATCCATCATCACTTATGCTGTAGTTCTTCCAGTTATCCGTGGCAAGTACAAGAACTGAATCTGTTACTGCCTGTCCGGAAAGACTTGTTCCCGCAGCACGGAAGGTAACAGGTATATTGAGACCCGAACACTGAGTAAGAATAAAAGATACTTCCTTTTCGTCCCTTGCTTTGATCACCAATTTAGGTATCAGCCTGTAGAAACTTGCATCAGTGCCGAATGCCAGGGTATGTAGCGGGTCGCTAAAAATCCTTTTCTTATCTATGTGTTTGGATAAACTATTGTATAGCTCAAGATATTTTCCGTTCAACATCTATTGACTATTTTTTGTCACAGATCTGGTGATAAATTACAACTCTGTGATTACAATATTTCTCCATCTCACTTTAATTCCTCCTCCATCGTGGATCTGAAGAAGTATTCGTCCCTGTCCCTGGCCAATTTTATCATCCTTAAGGTCGGTCATAAGTTCACCATTGAGCCATGTTGTGACAGCATCACCAATAACCTTGATGCGAAGTGTATTCCAGTCATCTTTTTTAAGGATAGTTTCTTTTTCATCAGGTATCTGGGCAATCCAGCCTCTTCCATATGATTCATAGATTCCTCCGGTATCATGTCCGGGAGGAGCAACTTCAACCTGCCATCCTGATATTTCTACATCTTTCCTGATGTAGGAACGGATAAAGACACCGCTGTTTCCGTTTGATATAAGTTTGAACTCCAGGTTCAGGTCAAAATCATTGTAATATTTCCTTGTACCAAGGTATCCATATTGCTTGTCTGGACCGCTTTCGCAAATAAGGTCTCCGTTATCAACATACCAGAGTTCAGTGCCGTATGCATCCCATCCCGTCAGATCGGTACCATTGAACAGAACTTCTTCTTTCGGCTTGCGGGGTAGTTCTTTCAGTTTAATGTTTTTGAACCATGAGCGGCTGCCATGATCCTGGAGGCATATGTAACCTTTTCTTGCAAGTCCGTACTCAGGAGCGTTTTCCCATTTGCCACTTGCTTTACGGGCAAACCAATCATCTGACCATGCTTCAAACTCTATTATTTTTTCGCCGTTAAGCCAGTGTTCAACATGGCCATTGTCGAAGACGATCTTCGAACTATTCCATTGTCCTGCTTTTTTTACTATTTTTCTCTCGGGCACATACATGGCATAATCTGCTCCTACTTTCTGCCATTCCTCCAGCTCATCAGGGAATCCCAGATCATCTATTACCTGGTATTCGGGTCCGCTAATATAAGGAACGTTGTATCCCGGACGCTCCAGAACGTGATAAAGAACTCCGCTGTTGCCTCCTTCCGCTATTTTCCAGTCGAAAGACAGTATAAAGTTTTCGTACTGGTCTGTTGTAACAATATAACCAGTGCTGTCGCTTCCAAGACCCTGTCCTGACAGTGCTCCTTGATTCACTTCCCAGGTGGCCGTTATACCCTCTCCCATAAAATCGCGCCAGCCATTCATGGTTTTGCCATCAAACAACAGTTTCCAGCCTTCTTCCACTTCCTGAGGGGTAAGCTTGTTGTCTGTTTCTTTACATGCTGCAAGGAATAATCCTGCAAAAAGGATAATGCTGAATAAAAAAATCTTTTGTTTCATCCGTATATAATTTTTATTTCAATGGTCGGATGGAACCGCACATGATTGATAATTATATTCATTACGTGTTTGTGTATGCAATACATGTGGGTTTCATCATAATATAATTTTTATTTTAATGGTATGATGGAACCCACATAACTGAAAATTATATAAATACGTGTTTGTGTATTTTATATATGTGGGTTTTATCATTTTCTGTATTTTAATAGATTATTTGAATTTATCGATAAATAATTGATTTGCGATTGTTTAATTGTCTTTCAGGTTTGATTGTCCGGAAAGAGAGCTGCATTTTTTCCAGTTTAGCAAAATAAAAAAAAATACGATAGCTGCTGATTTCAACTCTTAAAAATATTTGTGCCTTTGTCATATGCATGCAAAATTAATTCAACTCAGCTCTTCACCATATGCTGCAATAGATATTGACAGCCCTGATATTGCGGTCGATATTCAAAAGGTTCATAAATAGGCTTCTGAGGCAAAATAGAAGATTTAATCTGTTTTGTATTGAGGGATCTTCATGTTTTCTCCGTTTTTCAGAGCCGATAAATGAGCAACTATTCCGGGAACCGTCATATTAAGTGCAGTAGCAATATCAACCAGGGGCTTCCGGTTCAGGAGTATTGAATTGATAAATTCGTTTGTCAGGTGTCCATGCGAACCTCCATGCCCTCCTGCAGGAACATCAGGTGGCAGGGGAGGCCTTTTGAGATCAGGAAGGTTCGTTTCCAGGCCTTCGTATTTTCCATAGAATGAGCCTTTCTGACCGCGTATGCGCCCTCTTTCACCACTGTCACCCGGGGTATCCCAACTAACAGCCATTCTTGCGGCCCCGCCTTCGCTTGTCACGAAATTGGCTATTTCGGTGCCAAAGGGATTTCTGTACTTATTGTTATCAGGCTTCAGATGCCCGACAAGGCTCTTTATTCCGATGCATGATACTTCAGTGAAGGAACCGCCGCTGACTCCTATATGATATGCATTTGAATGAGTTGGGTACCATTGTGGTGGAAGACCTATTCTCCAGCCTTTGTATGAATCGATGGGAACTTCCATGTAATGGTAATATTCACCTTCAGAATAAACTAACTCCCCAAATCCGCCCTCATTGTAAATCTGCCGCATAGCATAAAGATCTTCCCTGAAGCAGGAAGTCTCAAACATCATATACTTCATCCCGCTTGATTTCACTTCTTCATACAGCATGTCAGCTTCCTCAAGAGAACCGAATACGGCAGGAACAGCACAGGCAACATGTTTCCCATGCCTGAGAGCTTCAATCACATGTTTTGCATGGCTTGGGGCATCTGTGGCTATAAAGACAGCCTCAATGCTGTTGTCTTTTACCATTTCTTCAAGTGACGGATATGTTTTTGAACATTTGCATGCTCTTGCAAGTTCGGCGCAACGGTCAGGGAATAGATCGCTGACTGCAATGATGTCTACATTCGGATGGTTCTGAAAACCAAAGTCGGCACCAAATTTACACACTCCGTAACCAACTATTCCAACTCTTATCTTTCGGTCAGAAACAGGCACCCATCCGGATGAAGATGATTCCTCTGCTGATCTTTCAAATCCCTGTATCGGAATATCATCTCCGGAAGGCTTATTTGCTCTTTTCCCTTTTGAGCAACCCATTTGCTGCAAACCGATAGTTGCTGTTGCAAGGCCTGCCAGGCGAAGAAAAGAACGCCTTGATGTTTGTTTGCAACCAGGCTTCCTTTCGTTGTTCTGTTCTGTGATTTTGTTAACAGATTTTTTCATCAGTATATGATTTTGATATTAACGGTCTGATGGAACCCACATGTTTGAAAATTATATACATACGTGTTTGTGTATGCAATACATGTGGGTTTCATCATTAAATAATTTTGATTTTAACGGTATGATGTGAAGGTTCACAAAGTAATCTGTCAGTTAAGATTCAGTTCTTTATCAAAGAAATCATACGATAACTCACGGACTTCATCAGGAAAATCATGAAGAGCATCAGGATTTAACATTATCATTTTATCAGGAGCTTTCAGAAACTTATAAACCGGTTTAGCAGCGTTTACACAGTCATATACTCCCGATACTTCGAAGTTGCTATCCCTAAGGGGAGCATTGATAAAAACGGCACGAGGCGCAATGGTTGCCAGTACTCCGGTGAAATCGAACGGCATTTTGGCCGGGTCCTTTTCATAAACGGAAGCTATTCGGGGCATGTAACCTTCATGACTCCAACCTGTAAGATCTCCACCATAGTATTTGAAGAAAGAATTAAATCCGCAACTGGTTACCACAGCTTTGACACGCTGATCAAATGCAGCAAGAAACAGTGAATTATGTCCGCCAAGGGAATGCCCGATGCAACCGATACGTTCCGGATCAACTTCAGGCAATGATTGTAAAAGATCAATTGCAGCCATGTGATTCCAGATTCCTTTCATGGTTGAACTCAGATAACCGTTCTGATACGGATTGAAACTGTATTCCCCGAAGTTAGGATAATCAGGAGCAAGAGTAATATATCCCCGTTTGGCAAGTTCAAAAGCATAATCCAGGTTGGGACTACCTCCCATTCCCGCGGGTTCTTCTTTCCCGATCTCTATTGTCTGATGAAGACACAGAATACCCGGAACAGTTCCGGTCAAATCAGAAGGAATTAGCAGATAAGCAGGAACATTGTCATTTTTTTCCGCAGCGTATGAGATTCTCAAACGCTGGACACCATCAATCAGGGTATCCTTGATTATTTGCAAGTCGAGAGGTACTTTTTTGGATGAGTCGGGGAGCGGCCCCATAACCTGTTGCATTCCGTCCAGAATTTGGTTCCGTGATTTCTGCCATTGCTTTAACGATTTGACTCTCTTTGTCTTTCCGAAATTGTTTTTGTAGAATAGTAAATCAGTTCCACCCTGATCAGATTGTGGAGATGTGCATCCTGAGGAAGCGAAAAGGATTAGGATTATGATAGCATAACTGAAAATCTTCTTCATATTGGTTTTATTATTATTTGAACATTCTTTAATCAACAATTGTGGAATTTCTGAATGCCGAAATCAGTTCGTTCTTTGTCAGCCTGTCTGTTCTCAGGTACCGGCGTTTGCCCGCAGGCAGAATGGAAATCTCTTCGCTTTGTCCGGATTGAATTATAATTTCCTCACCCAGGTTTTCCATTAGCTTAATATCCGAGGTTTTTACAGGCATCTCTATGGTCTTATCACCGGATATATGCCAGTAGACTGCATACTGGCTCTTGTTTCTTTCAAAGGTGAAGGCAATTATTTCCCTGCTTCCGTTAGCGACATCTGTTATTTGCTCACAGGGCACAAGTTCAAATTCATTTTTTTCATCAAGTAACAGAGTATATTCCTGATCGGGATTGCGCAGCATGTGTTTTTGTTCTTCATTGAGCCACTTTCTTGCTCTTACTTCTTCCCAGCGTCTGAATACTTCAAAGTTGTCAGGTGTTCTGGGATGTTTTGCCAGAGTCTCCGGATTGGCATGGATAGAAACCGGACAATCCCATGCGGCTGCCTTGCTGGTCACAAACTCCAGCTGATCGGGTTGTGTGCCGATAGTATTTTCATTTGGAAGCCAATAACCAAGCCAGCCAAAATTAAGGCGAGTGAGATTATTATACATTCTTGGCGCTTCCCTTAAAGGATGTTTTACAGTTTCTGTTTTAATTCTTTCGGGAGGCCAGATATCGAATGCATTACCGCCTGTCAGCATATGCCAGCTGAAATGTGTTTTGGCTGCACCTTCTGCAAAAATCGGTTTGGGATCAAGCTTGCTGAAAACTCTGTACTGAGCTCCGGATACATGATACCAGAAAGGAGGATTGACACCTTCAGAGCCATCGAAATATAAAAACCGAAAACCTGATTTCCAGAGGTCTGCAATGTTATCTGCTATTTCGTCCTGCAGATCTGAGTATTGATCGATATAAACGCTTGTTGCTCCAAATTCGCTTACATCTAGCAATCCAAACATGTAACCTGCAGGCTGGGAGTTTATTGTTGTTTCGTCGATGCCTCGCTCACATCCGTAGAATACATATGGAGGTTCAGTGGTATAGCCTCTGTATGATATCAATTCACTTCCCAGTTTTAGTACCCTTCTGCCGTTAGCCATTGTGGAATTTGCCGGATTCTGTTCAATATAAATTGTTGTATCGGTTTTACTTAGAGGTCTTTTCAGGGTGTATATCCTTAACAGATTCAGTCTGTGGTCAGGAACAGGTGTAACATACCTGCTGTCTCTTCCTATATGGCTGTGAAGGAAATGACAACCGGGAGTTATTCCGGCTGCTTTGATTCTTTCGAGCATTGCTTTAAGATCTGTTATGCCATTTGGATATTCTGACCTGAAAACATCATAATTGCCTATAAGCCTGTAACCTCTGCTTTCGAGAAATGCCGGATAGTATATGTTCATCAGCCTGAATCCCCCCATTTTTGCATATTTTATATGTTCTTCAACATTGGCCGGGGTTATATTGGATGTCCAGTAATATGATGCATTATAAAGATCATGCCTTCGGCTTTCAACACCTTCAGGCAAGTTAAAGTCTTTTTCAACTACTGCGATTTTATCAAGCAACTTATCAGACGGGCAGGTTATTAATGCAGCTGTAACACCGGTTAATTTTACCTTTTCGTCAACCCCTGCCTGAAGGATTCTGTATCCTTCTCCCTCTTCAGAATCGGCATTGGCAAATGGATCCGCTGCCAGTAAATTCACTGCCACTTTATCATCCCATAATACATTCAGCCAATCTCCCCAGTGGTCCATGTTGCGGACAGGCAGCCTCAGAAACCACATTTCGGAGATTGGAGGCTCGGTCATGGAAATACCGTAATCTTCAGTAAGGCTGAATTTTTCAAGTGTAAATGCCAGGTAATCATTGGTAATCTTTATGCTGATAGTTGTTTCCCATGGTATCAGTTCGTAACCGATGACAAGCTTACCGGCTTCCATCCGTGCTGAATTTGATTTAAAAACTGTCCGTTTATTGGGATATGCCAGTTTAACTTCATTCTGGTATGGCCTGGGTTCTATAATGGTACTTACGGGAATATTTTTCCCCTGTATCAGGCACTCGGTTTTATCGGGTTTATATACAAGACTTTTGGCAATTCCGTTATTGGATATGATCAACCTTATCTGGTCATTCTCAATTATAACATCATTGTCATTGATTGCTTTCTGTTCTGTACAGGATACAGCAATGAAGACATACATCAATAAGGATAATAATAATGGTGGTTTCATAAATGGAACATGAAATTTAATTTTATAAATGAAGACTGGCATATATAGGAAAGTTACATTGATTTTTTGGTTTATTCAATTATTGCCTCTGAGGTAATTTTCTGAAATGCGAACCTTATGTCAGAAGCATCCCCGTTTCCAAAACCCTGTCGCTGGATTATGAGGAAAAGCAGAATGATGATTCTCTTCACATTAAAAAAGTGTTATTGGTTAATGCCCATTAACTTAACAGTGCCGCTGCCTGATATAATCATCACCTGTTTTTGTAAGAGAAATGCAACAAAGTAATTGTTCTGCCTGTAGTTATTTTGCGAGAAGCTTATTCATTGCAGTCATCAGTATATTCTCGCATTCAGGGAGCAGGCGTGATACGCTGACCTCATATCCACCGGTTTTAAAAGCTTCGGCGGTAGGGATATAACCGGGGCTGTAATCGCCATAAGCAGCCATAGCAACATAGAGATCGGGGCGCATGGCTTTGGCTGCAAGCTGGTATTCCACAAAAAGCTCTCCGGGCATAAAAAGTATGCGTGCATTACCCAATGACAGGCAACCAATATCAAATGTTTCAGATATTCTGAACCTTTTCAAAACCTTGGAGTCTAGTTCGGCATCTTTTACTGAATCAACAGGCAGACTGACAGTTTCTGTCCTCCAGTTAACTGCAGACTGACTAAGTGCGGCTTTGGTACTTGTGTCATAAGCTTTCTTCATTCCGGCTGCAAGTCGTTCTGCAAGTATAAGACGATTTTCATGCGAACCGTCATTGTATTTGCCAGCACCTATATTTCCTCCGGCGCCATTGAAGTGAATATGCATGGCATCAGGTACAGCAAGCTGCCGCATAAAACGTGCCACTCCGGGGAAATCAGGATTTGCAATACCAAGCCTGTAGTAGCTCTGAGGATGAGTGGCATAAAAGCTTAGTACTGCCACAGGCTTATCTTCATTCCAGAATGTTATGACAGATACCATGGGATCAATCACTCCTTCCGGTTCCGCCCTCAAGGCAGGATCAGCTGTAGCTGTATACCGGGTTGCTTTCACCATGCCATCCGGCCCAAAAATCCGCCTGTTTGATGCTACTTTTTCAACTTCTGCTGCCCCCAATCCTATGTGAGTTACAGGCTGTGCATTTTCAAGAGATTTTACTATCTCCATTTCAATACGATGCAGGACCGCCAGGACAAAATCATTCTTCATGTCTCCTGCCGGGGCATCATGCTGATGTATAGTGTGAACAGTCACTCTTTCAGGGATAGTGCCTGCTGCACAAGCTATAGCACGCCTGAATTCCCTGTGCGTTTCATTGCCAATGCCAATCCAGTCAACAGAAAGTAATACAAGCGGTTGATCTGCTCCGAGTATTACTATCCCTTTGGCCCTCAACCCAAGATCCCATTTACCCTTGCATTCGTCATACGCCAGCCGGTATCCTACCGGCGGAGTTGCATCAATGTCAAAGGTTGCAACCTTAATAACTGAATTAACGGCATCTTTTGCAGTAGTAGTTACCTCTCCTGAAGCTTTTAGAACAAAGCCCGCCACCAGGATGATGCAGATCATGCTGCATTTTAAGCTGATTGATTTCTTGTTGATCATATTATGAATATTTGTTTGCTTTATCCGGTTATTGTAAAGAGCCAATATTTTCCGGTACCTGAAAGGTTATGGACATCCAGCCTTTCAAGCTCCTTCTTACTTAATGAAGCTGATTTTATTATGTGTGAACAGATCAGTTTAATTGAATCGTTGTTTTATTTAACCTGCGATATTCCGGTCTTTTGCGCCAGTTTAACCATTTCGGTAATTATCATTGACTGAATATTCATTTTCCAGGGAGTGGTGAAAAAGGTTGACCGGGTACCTTCATAACCACCTTCCTTAAGTATTGTTTCTGAAGGGATATAGGCCATTACATCGTTGTTGTATCCAAGTACGAAGATGTCGTGGCCAAAAAGCTTTTTCAACTCTAAAGAGTATTCAGTTACGGTTTCTCCTCCAAGAGCCATTATAGCCTGATCTCCCATTTTCCATACCTGGCAGGGGTATGGATATGACTTTTCGAATATTTCTCCCCGGTCGAGCCTTCCCAACAGGGTTTTTGCAGTCTGTTTCAGATAGTCAGGCGTTTTTGAAGTGTCGGAGATATGGTTTAAAAGATCTTGTCTTGTAGGGGGAGGTCCAGCAAACTGAAGATCAATTTCAGAATATGCAGTGGCCAGCACAGGTTCAAGTTTTTTCATCTTTTCGTTAAGTACCCTGTCGACAGCAGCCGCCAGGGTTCTTCCATATTGCTGCGCAAGAGGAACCGTCCTCCGTGGCAAAGGATTCTGATCTGCACCTGTTCCCTGGAAAAACATTGCGGTTGTTCCCGGATGAAGTTTTTCTACTTCTATCTGGGCAAAACCGGGGTAATCACCGGAAAACTGATAAATGTCAAGGACTGTAGCGTGACATGCATAACCAAAAGCAACTGCTAATAACTCTCCGGTTTTTGCAACAACTTTCAGGACAGGAACTGCATAGTCATTTGGACCGTTAAGATCTGTAATTTTAGTGCTTAAAGCTTCCTGGTTGTTCCTGCGGTTAACCTGAAACCTGGTAATCCCGTTGCCGGCATAAATTTGTGAGGGCACCATTGAATTCAATGCCTTGCCTGTGAGTTCTACAATTGTATTCACGAGCTTATCAGAATAGGCAATGATCTTCCTGGTCTGAATGTCATCAAGAGGATACAAGTTTCTAAGAGCGTCATAAAGGACAGGTCCGCTATGGGTATGAGAGCAGTTAAGAATAATCTGCGACCTCTTTAGTTGATATTCTTTTTCAAGCCGGTCGCGGATTCGATCTGAATATATTTTTGGGATTGCTACAAGATCATTAGTTATCAGAACAGCTTTGTTGCCATTAGCATCCTCAATAGCCAGTACTTTAGTCCAGAGATCATGCAAAACACCCTCAGAGGTATGATTACGTGCGGCATAACCTGCCATCCACAGAGATTCCTCTGGTGTGATAACAGCACGGGAAACGCCTGCCTTCCAGTATTTCTCGCTTATCTGACCTGTATGAACAGCAGCTGAATTCTGAAATGAAAATAACAGGCAGATTAATAACAGGAGTGAATTTTTTTTGAAATGCATGTTAATTAATGGTATATGTTTTAAATTAATCGATTGATTATTCAGTTAGTGTACAAATAGTCAATACTAATGAATGCAGTCGTTTTACAAATAGTGAATTTATTGAAATTATTTCTTTGCAACAAGTGAAAAGCGATGATTGTTAATGAAAGCGGCATTTATGATTCCCGGACAGAGTTCAGCCGCAATAGCTGTGCTGGCTCTTGACAAAATGCAGCCATTGCACGATGTGCCTAATAATAAGCTTGTTGATGACGATCAGATTCTTGAAAATCTGAAAGAATAAGGCTGTTGAAGGTTTCGCGGCAAAATTATTCTATAGTGAAATCTTAAAAATGTCTTATTTTTGAGACGCAAAAAACATCATCATGGCTAAAAGAACGGATCCCGTTTATTCAACGGTGGTTCTCGAATTTACTGCTGCTGCAAATGAATTCTGCAAATATGCGGAACATGCCTCAGAGTTGAAAGGTGATGAATTGTTAAAGATCCTTCAGCGCCTTTTGCCATATTTGTACCTGAAGGCTTCTCTTCTTCCATCGCTTGAACCGGTTTTTGAGGAAGGCAATGTTAAGTCAGTTACAGAATCTGACTGGACACAGGTGCATGATACTTTGAAATCAGTTTTTGGATCTGCAAATGATTTCAACGAGGTGTTTGACGAAAAAGCAAAAGATTCAGAAGGACCTGTTGTTTCAAGCCTTGCAGAGAATATGGCTGATATTTACCAGGACCTGAAAAACTTCCTGGTTCTTTATCGTACTGGTACTAACGAGGTTATGAACGACGCTGTCTGGGAATGCCGCTTGAATTTTGAACATTACTGGGGTCAGTTACTAACAAATTCCCTGAGAGCAATACATTATTTTATTTATTCCGGTGAGGAAACTTTACCTGATCATTCAGTTGATCATAATCATCCCCGTGAGAGAGACACTTCGGAATGGTTTATTTCCCGCAGGCAAAAGGATTACAGGGAAAATGGTAAACAATAAATATCTTCAGTCTCTTGATGCGCGAGATCTTGCCGGTTATGAGCTTTCGTGGTTCAGGGGAGAGATAGTTGTGGTTGATGACATCGAAATCTTCAGGCAGGTTATTCCAAGACTTTTGAAATCTGAAGTACTGGGTTTTGACACTGAGACTAAACCTTCATTCCGTAAAGGACGAAAGAACAAGGTATCACTTCTGCAGCTTGCAAATGCTGATCTGGCATGCCTCTTCAGGATTAACAGGATTGGCATTCCTGATGAGCTGGTGTCAATTATGTCGGATAGTTCAATAATTAAAGCCGGGGTTGCAATTCATGATGATCTCCGTTTCCTTGGAAGAGTTAAAAAATTCAACCCGTCAGGATTCATTGACCTGCAGAAATTTGTGAAGAATTATGGCATACAGAGTTCAGGATTAAAAAAGCTGGCAGCCATAGTTTTGGGTTTCCGGATATCAAAAAGCCAGCAGGTAACAGACTGGGAAGCGTCGGATCTTTCGGAAGCCCAGCAACTGTATGCAGCTACAGACGCCTGGGTCTGCCATGAGATTTACAGGAAACTTACTGCCGGCAGTTAAATGCTGTCATATTTATTGTGAATAAGAGATGAAGTAGTTCTGTATGTGATACTTATTAAAACCTTAATAGCAGGTGGATGCTGTACGAATAATACTTAAATCTGGTAAAGAACAATCTGTTCGCAGATTTCATCCATGGGTTTTCTCCGGTGCGATAAAAAAAATACAGGGAAATCCGGTTGAAGGGGATATAGTGGAAGTTTATGATAACAAAAACTCATTTCTGGCAATTGGACATTATCAGCCCGCATCAATAGCAGTAAGGATCCTTTCTTTTGATAAGATAAAGCCAGACAAAGAGTTTTTCAGGGAAAGGCTTAAAAGTGCAATAACATACAGAAAAGTATCAGGATTGATCGGAAATCCGTCGTTTAACGTTTTCAGGCTGATCCATGGCGAGGGCGATAACCTTCCCGGCCTGATAGTCGATTTCTATAACGGAGTTGCTGTGATGCAGTTCTATTCTGCGGGCATGTACAGGATACGGACCCAGATAGCTGATTTGCTTCGGGAATTACTGGCCGATATGGTGACGGCTGTTTATGATAAAAGTGAATCAACTATTCCGTATCTGTCAGGAATTAAGCCTGTTAATGGTTTTGTTTATGGTGATGCCGACCAGGTCATTATTAATGAATACGGCTTTAAATTCAGGGTTGACCTAACTTCAGGGCAGAAAACAGGATTCTTTATCGATCAAAGGGAAAACAGATCGCTACTTCTGAACTATTCGGGCGGAAAAACCGTGCTGAACATGTTTGGCTATACAGGCGGGTTCTCTGTATATTCACTTAAGGATGCCCGGGAGGTTCATACTGTTGACAGCTCATCCCCGGCAATAGACCTGGCAGAAGAGAATGTCAGGCTTAATTACGGCAATGAATCACGTCACAAATCGTTCAGAACCGATGCTTTTGAGTTTCTCAGGGAAATGGGTAATGATTATGACCTTATAATTCTTGATCCTCCGGCATTTGCCAGGCATAGCAATGTGCTGGCTAATGCCCTTCAGGGATACAAGCGACTAAATATGAAGGCCATTGAGCATATTAAGCCCGGAGGAATAATCTTCACTTTTTCATGTTCCCAGGTGGTCTCCCAGGAAAACTTCAGAAAATCGGTATTTGCCGCCGCAGCCAATACCGGAAGAAAAGTGAGGTTATTGCATCAGATGGGCCAGCCCCCTGATCACCCTGTAAATATTTACCATCCTGAGAGTGAATATCTTAAAGGCCTGGTTCTGTACGTAGAATAAACAGGCTCTGTTTGTTGAGTGAACAGGCCAGTATGTAGAATTATCAGGTCCTGTACGCATAAAAATGATAAATTTAAGCGCATGAAGTCCAATAAGAACATACAGATTATCGCAAAAAAGCTGCAATTACATGAATGGCAAGTGGAGAACACCATCAGGCTTATGGATGCCGGAGCTACAATTCCTTTCATCAGCCGCTACAGGAAGGAGATGACAGGAAGCCTTGATGAGGTTGCGATTTCAAACATAAGGAACGAATTTGGACGTCTGAGTGAGATGGATTCCCGTCGCGAAACGGTAATAAGGACCATCGAGGAGCAGGGGAAAATGACTCCTGAGCTTCTTCAAAAGATCGAAGAAGCAAGCACAATGGCAGAAATTGAAGACATTTATCTGCCTTTCAGACCAAAGCGGAGAACAAGAGCAACAATAGCCAGGGAAAAAGGGCTTGAACCTCTCGCCGCTCTGATATTTGAACAAACCGGAATGGATTTGCGCCTGAAATCCGAAGAATTTGTTAATGAACAGGTTCCGTCTGTTGAGGATGCTGTTGCAGGAGCATCGGATATTATTGCCGAATGGATAAGCGAAGATGAGAAAGCAAGAAAAAGCATGCGCCTGCTGTATGAAAGAGAAGCGGTAATCTTTTCAAAAGTTATAAAAGGGAAAGAAGCAGAAGGTATTAAGTTCAGCGACTATTATGAATGGTCTGAACTTCTCAGGAAATGTCCCTCTCACCGGTTGCTGGCTATGCTACGGGGGGAGGAGGAAGGATTCCTGAGACTATCCCTGGAGCCTGAAGAAGGTAATGCCCACGACCTGCTTGAGAGCATATTCATTAAGAGTGAAAACGAGTCATCGGAAGTAGTGGCAGCTGCCCTGAAGGATAGCTGGAAAAGGCTTCTTTCTCCTTCTATGGAATCTGAATTCAGAAATATCTCCAAGAAGAAAGCTGATGAGGAAGCTATAAGGGTTTTTGCCGATAATCTTCGGCAGCTTCTTCTTGCACCGCCTCTGGGAGAGAAGAATGTTCTTGCAATTGATCCGGGTTTCAGGACTGGCTGCAAGATAGTGTGTCTCGACCGGCAGGGGAACCTTCTTCATAATGAAACCATTTATCCGCATCCCCCACAGAATGAGACGGCGATGTCGGTAAAGAAGATCCTTTCACTTGTTAGCGCCTATAAAACTGAGGCTATTGCCATAGGTAACGGTACTGCAAGCCGGGAAACAGAAGAATTCATCAAGTGGGTCAAATTCGACCGTGATATTCAGGTGTTTGTCGTAAGCGAGGCAGGTGCTTCCGTCTATTCAGCTTCTAAAACTGCGAGAGAGGAATTTCCCGATTATGATGTGACCGTTAGAGGTGCCGTTTCCATCGGAAGACGACTAATGGATCCGCTGGCCGAACTTGTTAAAATAGATCCAAAATCGATAGGAGTGGGCCAGTATCAGCATGATGTGGACCAGCAGATGCTTCAGAATGCTCTTGATGAAGTTGTGGTAAGCTGTGTAAACTCAGTAGGAGTAGAGGTTAATACTGCAAGCAGACACCTTTTGAGTTATGTTTCAGGATTGGGACCGAAGCTTGCCGGAAATATAGTTGAATACCGGGCTGAACACGGACCTTTCCGGTCGAGATCAGAGCTGCTTAAAATTGACAGGATGGGTCCAAAAGCCTTCGAACAAAGCGCAGGTTTTCTCAGGATCAGAAATGCTGAGAATCCGCTTGATTCAAGCGCTGTTCATCCCGAGAGTTATCATATAGTGGAACAAATGGCAGCCGACCTTGGCTGTGATATAAAAGAGCTGATTACAAATGAAGTCAAAAGGAAGAAAATAAACCCTGAAAGATATATAACGCCTCAAATAGGCCTGCCTACCATAAAGGATATCTTAAATGAGCTTGCCAGACCCGGCAGGGATCCAAGATCAAAAATCAAAGAATTCCGTTTTGCTGATGTCCATTCACTCGAAGATCTTAAAGAAGGGATGGTTGTTCCCGGAATTGTGACAAATGTTACAAAATTCGGTGCATTTGTTGATATTGGTGTTAAGCAGGACGGACTAGTTCACATATCGAACATGAGCCGGAATTATGTCAGCGATCCGTCAGCTGTAGTTAAACTGCATCAGCATGTGATGGTTAAAATCCTGTCGGTTGATCTTGATCGCAAAAGGATTCAGCTTTCGATGAAAGGTTTAAATGATTAATTCATAGACGGCACCTTTATCCGCTGGCGTGATGCATCCTGGCTGGCATTTAATACAGGTTTTCGCGGAATTTTTTCGTCCCTCATGGCAGCATTGTAGGCAAAGGCTGCTGTTATCACGGCATTGTGCTGAAGATCAGCCATTATCAGTCTTTCATATGTGTCCATTACAGTGTGGTATCCCCGTCTGTATTCTATTGCATCCTGAATGAACTGAAAACCCGGGAGACCAAGACCATCAAAAGTAGTGTGATCCGTTCCAGTTGTATTTCGTATTGTTAATGTTGCAGCTCCCATATCAGTAAATGGCCCGAACCATTCTTCAAAAATAGGTCTTGCCAGGTCGTTTTCCTGAAGGTATATGCCACGGTACTTGCCGGTTCCGTTATCCATGTTAAAATATACCGAGAAGTTCTCGTATTCAGGTTTTTGTTGTTTAGTGTCCGGATCAACGAGATGTTTGTCGGCATATCCCCTGGAACCAAGATATCCCTGTTCTTCTCCTCCCCAGAGAGCCACCCTTATGGTTCTTCTCGGAGATATTCCCAGAGTTTTTAAAATTCTCAGGGCTTCCAACATAACAATGCATCCTGAAGCATTGTCTGCAGCCCCGGTGCCTCCATGCCATGAATCAAGATGTGCCCCTAAAAGAACTAATTCGTCCTTCAGAAGCTTGTCGGTACCGGGAATTTCACCAATTACATTGTAAACCTTCTGGCTTTCATCAAATTTGTTAAGAATCTCAATCTCCATTTCCACACCGATCTTATGCTTAAGAAGTCGTTCCATACGGCCATGAGCTTCAACAGGCAGATTTATTTCTGCAATAGGCTCGGGATCACCAGCTTTGTAGTTGGCGCCATTTGATCTTGGAACATTGAAAACTCCTGCACTGTTTAGTATTACTGCCACTCCTTCGTTTTTAATGAACTCTGATATCCTGACCATAAGTGCTCTTTGGGCCATAATGTTGACAAAATCCCTGGCAGGAGACCGTCTCTCAGCCTGAGGTGTTGGTGCCATCGAAAGTTTCGTCAGCTGTTCGTCTGTAAGCCTGCTGGCAAGTGGTTCAAAACTAATTGAATACTGTGCTTCTGAGGGTATCAGTACTATCTTGCCGCTCAGAGTTCCCCTGTATTTTTCAAGGTCTTCTTCAGTCTCGACGTCAAGAAGTACAACTTCACTTTTAACCACACCATTAGTGCTTCCTGTCCATGCAACAGGATTGCAGGCAAAACTGCAATAATATGGCGATGTCATTGCCGCATAAGTTTTCAGATTATCCCAGCCTCCGGACTTCAAGATCCTTCCTTCCTCGATTCTGACATTCTGAAACCCAAGCTCTTCCATCTTGTTCTTAGCCCATTCATTCCCGCGTGCCGATCCTGTTGATCCTGTCAGCCTTGGGCCTGTAAGGTCGGTAAGTTCAAAAGCCATATCCTCTATTTTTGAATTCTTCAGCCCTTCCTGTTTTATAAGATACATAACGCCAAGGTCAATTTTTTCACTTTGTGCAGATAGTAGAAAAGGAAGAAATGTCAGTAACAGCAAAGCGGTTTTGATCTCTTTCATCATAATATAATTTTGATTTCAATGGTATAATGGAACTACACATGATTGATAATTATATTCATTACGTGTTTGCGTTTGAATTCAATCATGCGGGTTTCATTGTAATATTTGTTAAAAAGAATTCTGTTCCGGGCTAAAGTAGGAAAAAAAGAAAAGCATCAAATGTATTTCACAGTATCTTTTACATTAATAACTTTGAAACTGTTGATTAATTCATGAATTTAATATTAAGGTATTCTGTTCTTGATTTTTAATTATTATGATATATCCCTTTGATTTTGAGGCTAAAATTGGTTTTGACAGGATCAGGTCTCTTTTGTCTGACAGATGTCTTAGTCCTATGGGCAGGGAGAAAGTCAGCCAGATAAGATTCCTGACCAGCCTCGATCATTTAAAACCTGTTCTGGACGCTACTTTTGAATTTCAGTTATTATTAAAGTATGAAGAAGGATTCCCTTCGGATCATTATTATGAGATGGCTGAATGTCTGAATTCGATCAGGGTTGAAGGAACGTTCCCGGAAATCAGGGAAATATTTGATCTGAAAAGATCGCTTGAGACTGTCAGGTCAATAGTGGCTTTCTTCAGAACCAGGAAAGAAAACAAATATGTTGTCTTAAGTGAATTATGCAGTTCAGTAAAGATATATCCCTTCGTTATTGAATCAATCGACAGGATCATTGACCGGTTTGGCGAGATAAAGGACAATGCTTCACCAAAGCTGAAAGAGATAAGATCCCAGTCAGCTTCCAAAAAGATCCAGGCATCAAGACGTCTTGCATCAATTTTGAAGGAAGCTCAGGCTGATGGACTTGTCGACACCGATACCGTGGCCTCCGTTCGCAACGGCAGGGGGGTTATACCTGTGAATGCATATTCAAAAAGAAAAATCAGGGGTCTTATTCACGACCAGTCGGCCTCAGGTCGGACTGTATATATTGAACCTGAGGAGATTGTGGAGCTTAACAATGATATTGTAGAGCTTGAATATGAAGAAAAAAGGGAGATAGTAAGGATACTTACCGCCTTTGCTGATAGTATCAGGCCATACATTGATGATCTGTTGATTTCTGACAGTTTTCTTGGAGAGATTGATTTCATCAGGGCAAAAGCCTTGCTGGGCAATTATTTCAATTCCATAGTGCCGGTGCTTAAAGAAAAACCATTTCTTTCCTGGAAGCAGGCTGTGCATCCTCTTCTGGCCCTGGCTTTCGGGAAGATGCCCGGGAGAAAGCTTGTCCCGCTTACAATATGGCTGGATGATAAAAACAGGATCCTTCTTATTTCCGGTCCAAATGCGGGAGGAAAATCAGTTTGCCTGAAAACGGTAGGTCTTCTGCAATACATGCTTCAGTGCGGCTTTACTATTCCTGTCGGAGAGGGATCTGAATCAGGTATCTTCAATGATATTCTAATCGATATTGGGGATGAACAGAGTATTGAAAACGACTTAAGTACTTATAGTTCACACCTTATAAATATGAAATTCTTCCTGAAAAACGGAAATTCACAATCCCTTATTCTTATGGATGAGTTTGGCTCAGGGACAGAACCTATGATCGGAGGTTCAATTGCTGAAGCTGTTTTGGATTCCCTGAACAAGAAAGGCGTATTTGGTGTGATAACAACTCACTATACGAATCTTAAATATTTTGCCTCGCTTACTGAAGGTATGCAAAACGGGGCCATGACATTTGACAACCACCTTATGCAGCCGCTTTTTGAATTATCAATAGGGAAACCAGGTAGTTCGTTTGCTTTTGAAATAGCCAGGAAGATCGGTCTGCCTGAAGAAATATTGACCCGTGCCTCGGAAAAAGCCGGGACAAAGAATATAAATTATGACAGGCACCTCAGGGACATTGCGCGGGATAGAAGGTACTGGGAAACAAAGCGTAGTAATATCAGACAGCACGAGAAAAAACTCGAAGAACTGGTGGATGAATATGAAAAACAGTTGGCTGATGCCAGAAAGATGGAGAAGGAAATAATCACTAAGGCCAGGGAGACTGCAGAATCGATGTTGAAGGATTCCAATAAAATGATTGAGAACACTATCCGTCAGATAAGGGAGTCTCAGGCCGAAAAGGAGAAGACAAGGGCAGCAAGGCAGGAGCTTGATGAGTTTAAAGACAGAGTGATATCTGGGAAAATTGACACCGGAGCACCGTCAGACGGGAAATTTGTTCGTTTAAAAAAGAAAACTGCCAGGGCAGGTATCAGGCGTAAACCTGTTGTTGAAAAAAACAACGAGGATTTAAAACCATTAGCTCCCGGTGATGCTGTGCGTATGACAGATACCCGTGCAGCAGGGGAAGTGATAAAGGTGGAAGGTGACATGGTACACGTGGAAACCGGTAGTATTAAGTTCCTTGTACATAATGACAAACTTGAAAGAATAAGCAGGGCTGAATTGAAAAAGAGTATAAGGTCGCAAATGCTGTCAATGAATAAAGATCCTCAACTGGAAATCCGAAAACTGAACTTCAAGCCTGAGATCGACATACGCGGTGTCAGGGGAGATGAAGCAATAAGCCAGGTCAGGGATTTTATAGACAATGCAGTTATGGTTCAGCACCGCAACCTCAGGATATTGCATGGAAAAGGCAATGGCATCCTGAGGCAGCTAGTGAGGGAATATCTTTCCACTATCGATATTGTGAAGTCATTCAGTGATGAACATATAGAGCTTGGCGGATCGGGTGTAACAGTTGTGGAAATGGATCTCTGACCTGAATACCCAGGCTATTCATAAAGTCTTACTGATCCATAGGTGGAATTTATTGTCACTTTGGAAGACGGTGTTTCCTCATTCCCGATAGTACCTGTAATTTCCGAGGAATTGTTCTCAATTATACGTTTCCTGTACTGGAAATTTGCCTTGTCGTATTTCAGAGTGCCATATGATAATTTTGCATCAAGCAAGTAGCTTGCACCATCATTGATTCCAAGCTTTACTCCCGTGTATTTTGTATCAGTTTCAAGTGATTCAAACCCCCGTGGAATATTTTCCACTGCAAAAGAGCCGTATCCTGCATTCAGCTTTAATTTCCGCACAAGAGTCTCAATTAATACGTCGGAATAACCCGTTTCGAGGACTAGATTATTAATCTTGCCGATCCTGAAATTATCGTATTTCGACTCAATAACGGCGGAACTTGCCTCACCGATATTTATTTTAGAATATTTTGAATTAATAAGGAGTGCCTGGCATTTATCAAGCGTGATACTTCCCGAGTATCTTGTTGTAATTTCCATCCATCCGGCATATGCCACCGAAGCTTTACCATATGCAAGATTGAGGTTGTTAATTGGTTTATCATTACCTCTTGTTAGATTTCCGACTTTAATGTTGCCGTACTTAATATCGAGATTTACCCGGCCTTCAACATCATCTATCGTGCTATTGCCATACCTGTTTGAAAGGTCGAGGTTGTTGCCTGAAGGCATCCTGACAGAATAGTCTATGCTGAATTTCCTTGATCTGCTGCCCCAGCCTGAAAAGCTGAATTTTTTATCAATTATTGTTTTTGCTGAAATGCGGTCGCTGTTTTCAGCAAAATCGACACTGATATAGCTTAAGTATTGCTCAGCTCTTTGCCTGCTTGGCAATTCAACAGTTACTTTTACGTCTATCACTATTTTATCCTGATCCCAGGTGTCAATATTTACATCACCGTATTTATTTGTTATATCCAGTGTGGTGGACAGGCCGGCTGCATATTCCTTGTGATACTCTTTTACTACCGGCTGGGCCTGCGATATGCTGCATGCCAGCATAAGCGTGGCAAGAGCCGTAATTACTGAGTTATAATATGACCTTTTCATTTTCATTCCTTGTTTGATTACCATTCTGAATAGTCTTTAGCTGGTTGACAATCAATGTCATTACTTCAAGTTTAGTTTGATAATGTTCAATCATGGCATTGATGATACGCTCGTCATCAGGATTGGCTTTCAGGTCTTTTTGAAGCTGAACGTAAACAGAATCCATACTTTTTATTTCTTTCATGAGAATTACCTGATGTTCGGCATCATTTGCGGTTTCCATGTCAACCAGTTCCTGTTCCATGAGGTTAACCTGGTGGACGTAATAGTTTTCAACCTCCTTGTATTGAGGGGATACATCTCCAAGTGACATTCTGTTTCTGTCGGATTTAATGAAGTGCTCCCATGTCCACAGGGAAGAGAGGGTAACGAGCAAAGTTACTACAGCTGCCCTGAGCAGATATGGAACAATGCTCCGCTTTGCACAGGTGACCCGGGCACTTTTTTCCAGTTTTCCGGAAAACCTTTCAAAGTGTCCTTCCGAAGGTTCTTCACCATCGAAAAAGTCCCTGTTTTGTTTTATTATATATTCAATATTTTTCATAACTGTCTCATTTCCTTTTAAGTTCCGAGATTAATTTTTGTTTGGCCCTTGAGAGCTGCGACCGTGATGTACTGCTTGATATTGACATGATTTCTGCAATCTCATCATGGTCGTATCCTTCAAGCAGGTACAGCGAGAGTATTATCCTGTATCCATCAGGCAGCCTGTTGATGGCTTCCTTGATCTCCTCAACTTTTATATCAGTTTCCTCTTTGCTGAGGATATCATCGTCACTCTCATCCTTTATGCCTGTATGGTAATCAATATCTTCATAGATCGCTTTCCTTTTATTCAGTGAGTCGAGAGACCGGTTTATCACTATTTTCTTAAGCCATGCTCCAAAACTGACAGTGCCTGAATATGTATCAAATTTTTCAAAGGCCGACAGGAATGATTCCTGCATTATGTCTTCGGCTTCCATCGGATCATTTACTATTCTCAGGCTTGTGTTGTACATTGCCTTGTAGTACAACTTGTAAATCTGAAACTGTGCCTTCTGGTCGCCTGTTTTACACCCGTCTAGAAGATCCTGATGGATGTTTCTGAATGTCGCTTCTGCATTTGACATTTTGACTGAATAGCTGGTTTCTATTATTCGTACTGCACCCACCGCCTATCTTTTTCTATTCAATAGACGTGGTGAAAAGAAAAATGATGCATTTAATTTAAATAAATTTTTTTACAGGGGAAAAAAAGCAGAATAATCCCCTGGATTACCTTACCTGATTCATAATCAAGCTCGGAGCCAAACATACTGTGGGGAATTGAATATACAGCAAGCAGAACCAAAGCAGCAAGGGCAGTATAAACAGGTTTTTCCTTTTTACTGTTCATATATACAGCGAATATCCAGAATAACAAAGCAATAAGTGTCTTGTTATCGGTCAGGTCCCAACCGAAGGGAACACCGGTCCAGAATTCTCCGAAAGCATATTTCTGAACGATCGGTCCCAGGATCATTCCTCCTGTGATAAGAAGAAGGAGAGTCCAAATTGAATATTTTTTGTACGAGGGGTGACGGAATATGCTCATAAGCCCTGCAAGGCTTGAAAAGAGCATTGCAAGAAACATCAGCAGAACGTGCGGAGCAAGTATAAATCCCGGTACGGCACCCTTAAACCTGATTATTAATGGATTGTCTTTAAATAATTCATATGTGTTTTCAGAATCGTGCAGTTCAATATAGTATTCGATTTTTCCGGCAGGCGGTTGTTGCTCAACTTTAGCAAATAACCCGGTCTCTTCAGTGATGTTGAATATTTTGTTCATTATAAATGATTCAACCGGGTAAGACATGTATTTGAAATCAGCAGGGGTATATCCATCTTCTGACCTGAGCCTGCGGCAGAAGAGTCTGGCTTTTACTGTACTGTCAGAGACGTTCAGCTTTACTTCATGCCGTTCATCAAGTCCCAGGCTTCTGACAAGCTTAAGCTCATGTGTTTTTCCATTCAGCTGAACGGTTGCCGTTGCAGGATGGGTAGGCCCGGTTTTTCTCTGGTAATACGCTGCACCAAGGGTAATGATCAGAGCCAGTACCCAGATAAGAATATTTTTCATTTAAGATAGCTTGTGTTATTATGCGGTTTCAGCATTATAATTGTATCAGCAGCAGTTCCTTTTTATTATTTCTGACTATCTCTACACTAATGGTCTGACCATGCTTCAGCTGGTTCATTCTGAACATATAATCCTGGATGTTATTCACAGATTTACCGTTTATAGAAATTATTATGTCTCCCTTTTTCATTCCTCCCCTGTCAGCAGGCTTACCGGGTGTCACGAAATCAGCTCTTAATCCGTTCTTAACATTGCCTGCAAAGTCGGGCATTATACCAAGGGTAATGCCCCTTCGCCGCATAACTCTACCGGAGCTTTCTTTGGGACCTGATTCCCTGAATTTTAGCTTCTGATCAGCATTGGCCAGTGATGATGCAATTTTGTATATCTGGTCTGAGACCTTTATCATGCCTTCATAATTTATCCTGTCATGCGTGTCATGAGGTGTATGATAATCAAGATGTGCACCTGTTGTGAAGAACAGCACAGGTATATCCTTGCCGTAAAAGGATGAATGATCGGATGGACCGTATCCTTCATCTGAGAGAGAAAGCCGGAAAAAAGATGTGTCGGCTAGTGACAAAACCAGGTCCTTAAGCCCCTCAGCAGTCCCCACACCGCCAATCTGCAGAGAATTGGTTTCCTGTAATCTGCCCAGCATATCCAAGTTGATCATAGCGTTTACTGAGGAAAGATCAATACCTGCATTTTCCACAAAGTATTTTGAGCCAAGCAAGCCCATTTCTTCACCTGAGAAAGCAATAAATATCAGGCTCCTTTTATGACTTCCTTTTGTAAGTGCAAATTTTTCCGCAAGCTCAAGCATTGCACCAACCCCTGATGCATTATCATCTGCTCCGGGATGTATTGCTGTGGTGTCGGGTTTTCGGCTGGATGAACCTCCCATGCCAAGGTGATCGGCATGAGCCCCTATGATCAGATACTGTTTGTTTAATTCCGCATCTTCTCCGGGCAGCAGCATAACAACATTTCTTGCAGAACAGGTACCTGTTATTATCTCTGAACTGCCACTTACGCTAATTCCTGTTGAGAAACCCTGCGTTTTACTGCGTGCGTTAAGTTTTCTTTCCAATACCTCAACTGTGTTTCCAGAGTTTTGCAGGATCAAATCTGCAATTTCCCTTTTTATTCTGAGAACAGGCAATCCAACACTGTGGTCTCCGCCGGAAAGTGGTTCCAGGACATCATCCGGGTCAAAGGCAGGACCTGACACCAAAAGAACGCCGGCAGCGCCCATGTCTTTCGCCAGCATTGCCTTATCCCTGTCACTGCTGAAAGGAAGGAAGCCACTTATAACGTTATCGGTATCGGGATCACCTCTCAGGACAAGAATCCACTTTCCAGCGACATCGATTTTGTCATAGTCATTCCATTTAATACTGTCGTTACTTATGCTTAATCCGTAACCGGCATAGATTACTTCAGACTCCAGGCTGTCATTTCCGCTGAAGGCCGTTGGCATAAAATCCTTTCCTAATAATAAATTCCTGCCATTTACAGATAAATAATTATTATTCCCGGGTTCGCTTTTGCCAAGGACCTGAAACCTTTGATACCCATCACCTGACAACGGTTTTAGACCGTTTTTCTTCAGCTCTTTCCAGATGTATTCCATGGCAAGGCTGTCGCCCGGAGTTCCTGTTTGTCTTCCCTCAAGCAGGTCGGAAGCCAGGTATGAAATATGATTTTCCAGCTCAAATGTTGAAATATCAGGGCTCCCTTTCTGCCTGCATGATGAAAGCAATAATATCAGAGCCAGGAGACACATCAGTAAAGCAGGGTGTGGCTTAAAACTACTGATCCGGTGCATAAACTATAATTATGAAATTAGCCTTAAAAGTTGTAATTCATAACCAGGTTGCATAATACCGCAAGACTTTAATCAGGATAGAATTTGTTAATGTCTTGTCAACGCAGCCCGGGATTGTACTTTCCAACCTGTCGGGTTAAATCGTATTTAACCGGCAACTTTGTTAAGTATTCAATTAAACAAATAGCTATTCAAAAAGTTTAAACGCCTGTTTGATTAAGCCCATGGCTTCCATCAGCTGATCTTCTTTGATAACCAGTGGAGGAGCAAACCTGATAATATGTTCGTGAGTAGGTTTTGCAATAACTCCCAAATCTTTCATCGCAAGGCATACATCCCATGCAGTCTTCCCGTCCTTGGGCTTTATGACAACAGCATTTAAAAGGCCTTTTCCCCTTACAGTCTCAATCATTTCCGACTTGATTGTACTGAACTCCTTGCGGAATATTTTTCCCAGGTATTCAGCATTTTCAGCCAGTTTTTCCTCTTTAATGACATTCAGGGCCGCTATTCCTACCTTGCAGGCAAGGGGATTTCCTCCAAAAGTGGATCCATGTTCTCCGGGCTTTATGGTAAGCATTATTTCATCATCTGCAAGAACGGCTGAAACAGGCATGATTCCACCTGAGAGAGCTTTGCCAAGTATCAGGATATCAGGACGTACATTCTCATGGTCGCATGCCAGCAGTTTTCCTGTTCTGCCAATACCCGTTTGTACTTCATCGGCAATGAAGAGTACATTATTAGCTTTGCAGAGATCGTATGCTTTTTTCAGGTAACCTTCGTCGGGGACAAAAACGCCGGCTTCTCCCTGTATTGGTTCAACAAGGAAGCCTGCTACGTTGGGATCTTTCAGAGCTTTTTCAAGTGCACCTATGTTATTATACGGAATAATTTCAAAACCAGGGGTAAAAGGACCATAATCATTCCGGGCGTCAGGATCGGTTGACATTGAAACAATAGTAATTGTTCTTCCGTGGAAATTGCCTTCGCACGCTATGATCTTTGCCTTGTCTTGTTTAATGCCTTTCTTTTTGTAAGCCCACTTGCGGCAGAGCTTCAGTGCTGTTTCATCTGCCTCTGCTCCTGAATTCATAGGAAGTACCTTATCATAACCAAAGTAACGGGTAATGAATTCCTCATATTCACCCAGCACAGAATTATAAAATGCCCTGGATGTAAGGGTTAACTTCTGAGCCTGATCCGTTAGTGCCTTAACAATTTTCGGGTGGCAGTGACCCTGGTTAACTGCTGAATAAGCTGACAGAAAATCGAAGTATCTTTTCCCTTCAACATCCCATACAAAAGGGCCTTCCCCTCTCTCAAGCACAACCGGAAGAGGATGATAGTTATGAGCTCCGTATTTGTCCTCCCGGTTTATATAATCCTGTGTGTTCATATTATTGATAATTAGATTGTTATGTAATGAAATAAATTGAATACAATTTTACGAAAGCTTTCTGTTATTTCAAAATCGCTCTGGGTCATTGCTTCTCGCTCAGGGTTTCCATCCATGAAATACCAATACACCCCTGGTCTGCAGGAATCGGGAGGGTTTAAAAAGCCCTGCCTGAGATCAGCAAAAGGCTCATGTGTACACGCTAGCGGCACCAATTGAAAAAAAAGCAGTAGTAATACCGGGAGCCGGACTATAAAATATTTATTCATGTGAATCTATATTAGGCCTTAGTTTTCTTGTTCGTTCGAGGGATTGTTCAAGCCTCCATTTTTCTATTTCTGCAAGATTGCCCGACAATAATATTTCGGGAACCTTCCAGCCTCTGAAGTCTGATGGGCGCGTGTAAACCGGCGGCGCAAGAAGATCATCCTGGAATGAGTCGCTCAAAGCTGACTGTTCATCTGATATAGCACCGGGGATTAACCTGACTATTGCATCGGTGATCACAGCAGCCGGGATTTCGCCTCCGGAAAGGACATAATCGCCGATGGATATTTCCATTGTTATAAGATTATCCCTTATTCGCTGGTCAATACCTTTATAATGACCGGCCAGGATGATAATATTGTTTTTCAGCGATAAGATATTGGCTGTTTTTTGTGTGAACCTGCATCCATCGGGAGAAGTGTATATTATCTCATCATATTCCCTTTCGCCCCTAAGTTTCTCGATTGCCATAAAAACAGGTTCGATCATTAAAACCATTCCTGCACCCCCTCCAAAAGCATAATCATCAACAGTTCTGTATTTATCCTTTGCAAAATCCCTTAGGTTGATCACATTTATTTCAACGAGCCCCTTCTGGCGTGCCCTTTTTACAATTGAATGGTTGAGAGGACTCTCAAGTAATTCCGGCAATACAGTTAGTATATCAATCCTCATACTTTTTTGTTTGTTCAAAAATATATAAAAAGCACCAGTCTGCATATCTTCCGTTTTGGTAAACCGAGTCGGATTTATAACAGCTTAATTTCTTGTTCAGTGCCTGTTTGACAGATTAAAATGAGTGGCAATACAGTGAAAGATTAGTAGAAAGCCGTTCTTTTTCTTAAATTGTCTTTGTTGTACGGGAACTAATATTTTTTAGATTATTTCTATTGGAAATGAAGAACAAAAGAATCCTGTTGTAGCTTTGAACTGAGTAATTATGGAATGCAGAAAGAATTGCGGGGCTTGTTGTATAGCAGCATCTATTTCATCGCCAATACCAGGAATGCCCGGTGGCAAGCCGGCTGGTATTAAATGCATACATCTGATGGATGATATGATGTGTGCTCTTTATGGTAATCCTTCCCGCCCCAGGGTGTGTATAGACTTTAAGCCTGATCCTGACTTTTGTGGAAACAGCAGGGAGGAGGCAATGAGGATATTGTATTCCGTGTCTGTTTGATATTTTCAAAATACCAGGCTGCCTGTTCCGCAAAAGCGAAACATCATTAAGTCCTGGAGCTGAGCCGTTTTAATTTATTCTTCGGAACTATATACTATACGGCCACCCACTATAGTAAAATCGACCCTGGTACTCATAATCTGATTCTCAGGTACTGTAAGAAGATCCTTGTCGACAATAACAATGTCGGCCAGGTATCCTTTTCTGATCATGCCTTTGCGATCATCCATGAACTGGGCGTAAGCAGATCCAAGGGTATAGAAATAAATTGCTTCTTCCATGGTGAGTTTTTGTTCAGGGAACCATCCGTCTCCTTCTTCTCCGCCTCTGGCCTTTCTTGTTACTGCAGCATACAATCCTTCCATGGGGTTCAAAGGTTCAACCTGATAATCTGTACCAAAAGCCAGTAAAGAGCCTGCATCAATCAGGCTGCGCCATGCATAAGCTCCTTTACATCTTTCAAAACCTACGCGTTTTTCATAAAAGTTTTTATCTGAAATGCAGTGGGTTGGTTGCATTGAAGGGATAACACCAAGTTGAGCAAAGCGGGGGAAGTCAGATTGCTGTACTGTCTGTGAGTGTTCATTCCGGTGGCGGCTGTCGCGCCGGCCGTTGAGCTCAATGGCTTTCTCAAATGCATTCAGAGTCCAGTTATTTCCTTTGTCACCTATGGCATGGACTCCGATCTGAAGGCCGTATTTGTCAGCTGTTACCACCATATTCTCAAATTCCTCATATGTCATCATTGCCAGCCCTGATGATTCCGGATTGTCATTGTAAGGTTCGAACATCAGTGCAGTTCCTGATCCCATGCTTCCATCGATAAATGATTTTAGATAACCGAATCTTATCCAGTTGCCTGTTTTTGGGTATTTTTCTGAGAGTTTAATATATTCAGCAAGCAGTGATGTGTCTCCGGTAAGTGACTTGCCGATATCGATTCTGCAGGTTAGCAAACCATCATTTTGAAGTTTCTCATACATTTCAAAATCTGCGCTGCCCGGCACCTGGACGCTTGTAACACCCAACTCACGAGCTTCCTTAAGGGCGAGAAGATATCCCTGCCAGGTTTTTTCCTCTATTTCTTTGGCTGTTCTGACTGTTTCTACAGCACCGGTCTTTATAAGATCCATTGCGGTTTCTTTCAGGATGCCGGTAGGTTTTTTGGTAACGGGGTCTTTCTGTATTTCACCGCCAAAAGGATCGGGAGTGTTTTCTGTGATACCCGATGCCTTAAGCACATAACTATTTACAAGAACGGAATGGCCATCCACACGTGAGAGGATTACAGGATTGCGTGGAGATACAACGTCAAGCAATTCCTTTGAGGGCCATTCTCTTGTGGAAAACAATTCATGGTCCCAATGTCCTCCTCTTACCAGTTCTCCGGGTTTTGACTTATCGACCTGTACCTTTACTCTTTGTGTAATAACTCCGGGATCATTAACATATCGCAATTCAACATAGTCAGGATCAAGTGGTCTGAAGTGTACATGAGCATCATTGAATCCGGGAAGCACAAGTCGTCCGTTTGCATCTATTGTTTTTGTAATATTTTCATTTATATATGCTTTTATTTTCTTTGTTGATCCGACAGCAATTATTTCTTCACCTTTTATTGCAACTGCCTCAGCCATCGGATTTTCTTTGTCAACAGTTAGCACCTTCCCGTTTAAAATAACCAGGTCGGCACTGTCATTGCTTGTACATGAAACCGAGAGTATCATAAATGTCATTGATAATAAGGCTAATAAATTTCTCATAACAGGAAAATTTTGAAAATGAAATATATTAATAAATTTCGTTTTATTACTGGTTTCAGTATTAAGTTGAAGTTATCTAAACGTCAGACACTTCAATATATCTGCTGAATCAGGTTTTATTCCGGACAATTGGTTTTATTGTTATGAAAAGTTATAATTTCGGCATTTGTTTAAAACACAGTTTGATTTAATTAGTCTCATATGAAAACAGTTGCCTTGTTTTTCCCTGAATGATACTAAACCTTTATTGGATAACGGGATGCAGGGAGATATTTTCCGGAGGCAGGATGTTGAGCTATATGGAAATAAAGGATTTATTTCGTTGATTTCAAAATTGGGAAAATGAATATATGTCTTATTGGTTATGGTCGTATGGGCCATGAAATTGAAGCTGCCGCTGCAAACCGCGGTCACAGGATCGTTATGGTGATTGATAAGGATAATTTGATTGATTTCGGAAGAATTGATCCCGGGGAAACAGATGTTGCTATTGAGTTCACAACTCCTGAAACTGCTTTTGACAATATTACAAAGTGCTTCAGGAAGAAGGTTCCGGTTGTCTGTGGAACAACCGGATGGCTTAAGGATTACCAGAAAGCATCTGCTATATGCATTGAAAATGAGACCTCGTTCATTCACTCTTCCAATTTCAGCATAGGTGTGAACATTCTGTTCAGGCTTAATTCCATTCTTGCAGAACACATGTCGGCATACACGGAATACAAGCCATTTATTGAGGAAATACATCATGCAAGGAAGCTTGACTCTCCCAGTGGAACAGCTATTACCCTTGCAGATTGTATAAGTGAAAAGCATCACGGATATGATGGATGGAAATTTGACCATGCAACGGATGAAAAACAGATTCCTGTGAGGTCTATAAGGGAAGGAGCTATCCCTGGAATTCATACAGTTATCTGGGATTCTGACGTAGATGCAATAACCTTGAGACATGAATCGAAGAGCAGAAAAGGACTTGCCCTGGGAGCACTTATTGCAGCAGAATTCATACAGCATAGAAAAGGTGTTTTCACAATGAGCGACGTGCTGGGATTCTGATAAATATTCTTATTTTTACCGCTTCTTTTTTAATAACATTCATCATGACAGATTTCTTTTCAAGGAAGAACATAAGATTTGCTATAGCCGCCATTCTTTATATCCTGGTTGTTATCTGGAT
Organism: Bacteroidales bacterium; assembly: GCA_040769065.1. Lineage (GTDB taxonomy): Bacteria > Bacteroidota > Bacteroidia > Bacteroidales > VadinHA17 > LD21. The sequence continues at coordinate 955,551 of JAXGLU010000001.1, read as the reverse complement.
AGGTAATTACTGGTTCCTTTTGGGTCTTGCAGTAATTTATGATCTATACATATCTGAGAAGATTAACTGGACCTTTTGGAAAAAACGTCATGGTCCGAACAGCACTTTTATTGAATGGCTTGATGCCCTGATATTTGCTGTTATTGCTGTAACACTGATAAATATTTTCCTTTTTCAGAATTACAGGATTCCGACCGGATCCATGGAAAAATCGCTGTTGATAGGTGACCATCTGTTCGTCAGTAAGATTGCTTATGGTCCAAGGATGCCGAATACTCCTGTGGCTTTCCCGTTTACTCAGCACACCATGCCGGTTTTTGGAGGAAAATCATGGTCAGATATTGTTCACTGGCCATATAAGAGACTTGCAGGAACAGGTAAGGTCAAAAACAATGATGCTATTGTGTTCAATTTTCCAGCAGGAGATACGGTTGTTCTGGAGGAACAGGCAACGAGTTATTATGAAATAATACGGAGAACTGCCCGTGAACTGCAGCAAAGAGATTCGTACGGAAATCCGTCTCCAAAACCGGTGGAAAGTTACATGAAAGATGCCAGAAATGAGGTGCAAAGCAGATTTAACATAGTTTATCGACCAGTTGACAGAAGAGATAATTATGTAAAGCGATGTATAGGTATTCCCGGCGATACGGTATTTATAAGGAAAGGTCAGGTTTTTGTAAACGGGAAAGCTGTTGAGGAAAATAAAACTCAGCAGACCTCCTACGTGGTTACCACCAATGGCACAACAATAAATCCAAAAGCATTTGAGCGGCTGGGGATCTATAGAGCAGACCAAACTATGGTTTCGGGATGGGTTTATATATTGCCCCTTACTAAAAGCAATGCCGATGCGATTTCGAAATTCACCAACGTGACAGATGTTTCACCATTATATGCTGAGGCAGGGGAATATGTTCCACATATTTTCCCTTACAGTAAAACTCTTGCATGGAATGAAGATAACTTCGGTCCTATATGGATTCCTTCAAAGGGAGCTACGGTAAAGATTGACACATCAAACCTTTGTCTCTATGAAAGGATTATCGATGTGTATGAAGGAAACGATTTGAAAACAGAAGGGAGTACCATTTATATTAATGGACAGCCATCTGACAATTATACTTTTAGTATGGATTATTACTGGATGATGGGCGATAACCGTCATAATTCAGCAGACTCAAGGTATTGGGGCTTCGTTCCCGAGGATCATATTGTTGGAAAGCCGAAATTTATATGGCTGTCGGTCAACAAAGAAGGATCAGGAGTTAAAAAGATCAGGTTCAAGCGCTTACTAATGAAGATCAGGTGATTGACTCTGTAAAAAAAGGATATTTTCAATACAGGTAACCGGTTGGATGATTGCCTGAGTGCTTGAGTGTTTTTAGCGAACACTATTAAGCGCGGGCAAAAAAAAGCTGACTCATGACAAGTCAGCTTTAGAATATTATCTTCAAAGATTATTTTACTTTATCCACAACAGCTTTGAAAGCTTCGGGGTGGTGCATGGCAAGGTCGGCCAGGGTTTTCCTGTTCAATCCTATACCTTTTTTCTCAAGTTTCCCCATGAATTCCGAATAGCTCATGTCATATTGCCGTACGGCTGCATTTATTCTTTGTATCCAGAGGGATCTGAAATCACCTTTCTTTTTCTTCCTATCGCGATAAGCGTAGGTTAAACCTTTTTCAAGAGAGTTTTTAGCTACTGTAAAGACATTCTTTCTGGAACCAAAATAACCTTTTGTCTGTTTGAGAATTTTCTTTCTTCTGGCTTTTGCTGCTACTGAATTAACTGATCTTGGCATGCTTTTTTGTTTTTTGATTATCAGCGTTCCGCTTTCGGCGGAATCTTAACGGCGTGATAACCAGGTTAATACTCGTTTTATAGATCAAACCTTCTGATTCATTTACTTGCTTGTAATCATAAGCGATATATTCTTCCTGTCAGCTTTATCAACAAGTCCGGAATAAGTAAGATTTCTTTTTCGCTTTGTTGATTTTTTTGTCAGGATATGGCTTTTAAATGCATGTTTGCGTTTAATCTTTCCTGTTCCGGTAAGAGAAAATCTCTTTTTTGCACCGGAATTCGTTTTCATTTTTGGCATCTTGTGAAATCAAAAATTAATTTTAACTATTTTTTCCTTTTAGGGGAAATTGATATTATCATCCTTTTCCCTTCCAGCCTGGGAAGCTGTTCCACTTTGCCGTACTCTTCAAGATCGTTGGCAAAACGCAGCAACAAAACTTCACCCTGCTCCTTAAACAATATTGATCTTCCTTTAAAGAACACATAAGCCCTCACTTTTGCTCCTTCCTCGAGGAACTTAATGGCGTGCCTGAGCTTGAAATTATAATCGTGATCATCTGTATTCGGGCTGAATCGTATTTCTTTAACAACTACCTTGGTCTGTTTAGCTTTAATTTCCTTTTGTTTCTTTTTTTGTTGGTAAAGAAACTTTTGATAATCAACGATTCTGCAAACAGGGGGGTCTGCATTTGGCGAAATTTCTACAAGATCAAGCTCCAAAGAATCAGCCAGTTTAAGGGCATCCTGAATACTCATGACTGCTGTTTCTATTTCCTCGCCGACAACCCTTACCATTCTGGCAGTGATCTTGTTGTTTATCCTGTGAGCCTGCTGGACTGATCTTACAGGACTCCTCCTAATTGGTACGGTAATAGTTCTTTCCTCCTTTACTTTTGTTAATACTTACTTTTATTCGGTCTATTCAGCTAATATTCCAGCTCTTTTGAAATCTCGCTTCTGATCAGATCAATGAACTCCTGGATTTTCATGCTTCCCCTGTCGCCTTCTCCCTGTTTCCTTACTGATATTGTATTGTCAGCAGTCTCTTTTTCTCCTATTATCAGCAGGTATGGGATCCTCTTTAATTCATTATCCCTGATCTTCTTACCTATCTTTTCACTCCTGTCGTCAATTAGTGTGCAAATATCGGAATTATTTAGAGTTTCCAAAACATTTAAAGCATAATCATTGAATTTTTCACTTATAGGCAGTATGACTGCCTTTTCCGGGGCAAGCCAAAGGGGGAATTTTCCGGCTGTATTTTCAATCAGCACTGCTACAAACCTTTCAAGAGAACCGAATATAGCCCTGTGGATCATCACTGGCCTGTGCTTTTGATTATCGCTGCCATTATATGTAAGGTCAAATCTTTCCGGAAGGTTATAGTCAACCTGAATTGTTCCCAGCTGCCATTTTCTTCCTATTGCGTCCTTTACGATGAAATCGAGTTTTGGTCCATAGAACGCTGCCTCTCCTGGTACTACAATAGTCTCGAGATTTTTCTCGCGTGCTGCAACAATGATATCCTGTTCAGCTTTTTCCCAGTTTTCATCACTTCCTATGTACTTCTCCTTGTCGTCAGGATCCCTGAGTGAAATCTGGGCGGTAAAATCGTTGAAGTTGAGAATTTTGAATACGTACAGCACAAGGTCGATTATGCTCTTGAATTCTTCTCTCAGCTGGTCTGGCCTGCAAAAATGATGGGCATCATCCTGTGTAAAGCTTCGTACCCGTGTCAGGCCGTGAAGCTCTCCGCTTTGTTCGTATCTGTAAACAGTACCAAATTCTGCCATTCGAAAAGGCAGGTCTTTGTATGAATGAGGAGTGGCGTTATATATTTCACAGTGATGCGGGCAATTCATTGGTTTAAGCATAAACTGCTCTCCTTCCTGTGGTGTGGAAATGGGCCTGAATGAATCTTGCCCGTACTTTTCAAAGTGACCAGAGGTCTTGTAGAGGTTAACATTACCAATATGAGGGGTTGTTACCATCTTATAGCCTTTTTTGTGAAGGACACCGGTCAGGAAGTTGATAAGGTTCTGGCGTATTTCCGAACCCTTTGGCTGCCAGAGCGGAAGCCCCATCCCAACTTTTGGTGAGAATGTAAAAAGTTCGAGCTCTTTTCCAATGCGGCGGTGATCCCTCTTTTTCGCTTCCTCAAGAAGTACAAGATAGTCATCAAGCATTTTCTTTTTTGGGAATGAGATGCCATAAACCCTGGTAAGCATTTTGTTTTTTTCATTGCCTCTCCAGTATGCGCCTGCAAGACTCAACACCTTGATTGCTTTTATCGGTCCGGTGGAAGGGAGATGAGGACCCCGGCAAAGATCCGTAAAATCACCTTGTGAATACAAAGTAATTGTGCCATCCTCCAGCTCATTTATTAGTTCAGTTTTATATTCGTCGCCCTTTGCTTTATAGAATTCAATGGCTTCCTTCTTGCTTACTTCTTTTCTGATTATGGGCTGGTTTTTTGTGGCAAGCTCTTTCATCCTGTCTTCAATCTTCCGGAGGTCGTCCTCTACTATTACTCTGCCATCGCCCGGATCAACATCGTAGTAAAATCCGTTCTCAATAGCTGGTCCTATCCCGAATTTTATACCCGGATAAAGAGATTCCAGGGCTTCAGCCATGAGATGAGCGGATGAATGCCAAAATGCATGCCTGGCAGGCTCATCTTCCCATTTGTGAAGCTTCAGGGTTGCATCCGCAGTAACAGGTCTTGACAGGTCAACAACCACGCCGTTAACCGTGGCAGCATATACTTCACCTGCCAGTTTTGGGCTTATTTCTTCAGCAATCTCAAGACTTGTAATTCCATTCCTGTATGTCTTCACTGATCCGTCGGGGAAAGTAATCCTTATCATTAGTTGTTTCTGGTATTTAATGGAGTGCAAATGTAATGATTTTTTTTTTTGAATACCTGCACTTAACTGGCACTGTATTAAAACCAATTCAACAGAATAATGCCATTATAGTGCTTAAGGAAAAACAGGAACAGATCCGTAAAATATTATGTGATATGCAGCTTTAAGCATTTTCTCAGCTTTATTAATTAACAGTGGCACGCAATTTGAATTTATTTTACCAGGTAAGAAACAATATAATGCAATGAAAAAGATCATTTTATCAACGTTAGTTCTCCCTTTTATTCTCGTTTCATGTGAAATGTCGCCGGAAGCATATTTTTCGGTAACACCGGGTGATCCGACAGTAGGGGAGGAAGTCTGGTTTAGAAATGAATCGGACAATGCTTCAAGTTATGAATGGGACTTCGGAGATGGATATATTTCCAATGAGCCAGAACCATCCCATTGCTATAAGGCAACCGGATCCTATAAGGTTGTACTGACTGTCTGGTCGCGTAATGGCCTTAGCGATGAGGCCTCGCTTGTAATAGACGTCAGAATTCCTACTTTGCTTGAAATAGAGGTTCTGGAGTACTATGAGGAATACCCGGTATCAGGGGCTAGTGTTATGCTTTACCCAACCCTGGTCGACTGGGACAGGGAAACTAATATGATCATCGAGGGATTCACAGATTCCGATGGTATGGTTGTTTTTTCCGGCCTTGACAACTTTGTTCATTATGTTGATGTTTGGGAAAAGAGGCACAATAATTATGCACTACGTGATGAAGATGTCGGGTTTATCCGCACACCTGAAATTATGCCTAACAGGATAAACAGATTCATTGCCTATGTTGATTTTGTTGAAGGAATAAAAGGCGAGGGGAGAAGGGGATCAAAAATGGTAATAAGAAAGATCGAAAGGAAAGTTACGGATAAACACCAGCCTGATCCATATTCAGATGACGTGAACTGGCAGGTGCTTTACGGCAGTAGAGTTATTTATAGTAAGTAAACCAGACTTTTTTCGTGGAATAGTATTTTCTGAAATGATATAACTTTTTCTGTAAGAGATACAAGGGATGCTTAGAACCAATTCTGTACCAATACCTGGCGGTCGTGCTGGAAATCACTGAGCCTGTAATAGGCCTTGTTGTCATCCGATTCAATTTGATAAAGCCAGTAGCCTATTGAGTTTCCTGGCGAAAAATAAGATCTTTTGATATATAATCTATCACCTACCATGAAATCACATTTCTGTCCGTAAGCTGAAAATTTGCCATAAGTACTGTCCAGCGACGTTTTAATCCAGATCAGGTTAGGTTCTCCCAGTTTTTCCGGTATATGTTGCCTGTATTCCATGAAATTACCCACATATTTTCTGGTAAGAAGCAGTTTGTCTTCCTGAATTGATAATTGCTGAGTCGTGGCACATGATGCCAGCAATACCAAACAAATATACGAAAGTCGCTTCATGTCAGTTTGTTATAAGATATATCAGTAACTGGTTGTAAAGCCTGTTAAAGTAATTAACGTAATTATCTGATAATAATTGTAGTTAATTTCACGGGTTGCAAAAAAAATGACAAAACCGGGGAGTTGTGGCCTCTCTTTTAACGTCTTTCCGGGTAAACAGTTTTGCCTTCATATTTTTTGAGGCCTGAACTGGTCATAACTGACATCAGCGGATGTCCTTCCCCTTTCATTGAAGCACAGCCTATATCACCGTATTTATTTATTGCAACGAATTTTTCGCTGGGGAAGAACGTGAGATTCACATTTTTGTATTTTCCGGCTATCATTTTCAGGGCGTCCTCACATGCCTCCTGTGGTGAGAGGCCTTCCTTCATTTTCAGTACAATGTAATATGATGCACATGATTTGATAACATCTTCACCCCGGCCAGTAGCTCCTGCAGCACCAACCTCATTGTCAACATAAAGTCCGGCACCAATAATAGGAGAGTCTCCGACCCTTCCATTTAATTTAAAACTCAATCCGCTTGTTGTTGTGCAGCCGGCGACATTACCGTACATATCTACAGCCAGCACATTTGTGGTGCCATAATGATATTCAATTTCAGGGAAATCCCTGAAATATGCTTCCTTGTCTGTAATATCCTTAAGATGTTCAGGAATTCCCCAGTCATCATCATCGCTGAGTTCTTCCTTCCATCTTAGCCATATTTTGCGGGCTTTTTCAGTAAGGAGATTCTCCTGGGTGAATCCATGGGCTTTGGCAAATTCCAGGGCGCCTTGCCCTACCAGTAGAACATGGTCGCTACGCTGCATTACAAGTTTTGCCACGGATGAGGGATTTCTGATGCCTTCCAGGCAGGCTACAGCACCAGCTGAATAGGTCTTTCCATCCATGAAGGAGGCATCGAGTTGTACAACTCCGTTTTCGTTTGGCAAGCCACCTAATCCAACACTTGTATCTTCAGGATCTGATTCAATAACATTGGCAGCTTTTTCTGCCGCATCAACCGCACTCCCTCCGTTTTTAAGCACTTCCCATCCTGCAACCATTGCGTCCTGGCCGGTTTGATTGGAATGACTTGTTATGATCATTGGCGTAATTTCTTTAACCTTCCCAGGGCGGGAATATCCGGGGATTAACGGGAGTGTAAATGCTCCTGCGGCTGCTGTTTTGAAGATAAATCTTCTGCGTGTTATATTGTTTTCCATTTGATGAATTATTTGTTTTCCGTATAAATTTAATAACAGTAAGTATAAATTCAATCAGATTCCTCTGATAAAAACATTAATCTCATGAGAAATCAGTTAATTATGATCCTGTCAGTATTCGAACAAAAACATTCATATTTTGTTATTTAACTGACAATAAAACAATATATGGATAAACAAGGACTTAAAATAGCTTTCTTCGATGCAAAACCTTATGATATAGAGGTGTTTAATGAACATAATAAACGTTATGGGTTCGATATCAGGTATTTCAAGTTTCATCTTACCTCCGATAATGTTGTTCTGACAAAAGATTATGATGTTGTTGTACTGTTTGTCAATGACACTGTTGATAATCACATGATAACCAGGTTGAGTAAGTATGGAGTGAAGCTTATTGCACTTCGCTCCGCGGGATTCAACAATATCGACCTGAAAGCGGCACAGGATAAGATCAGTTTTTTTTCACCAGGGAAGCTCTTCATAACATAGCTAAAACAACACTGGAAAACATTGATGATTTCTTTGCAGGAAAGAAACTCGAAAATGAGGTTTGCTATAAATGCAGAAACGAATAGTTATTGATTTACGATAGATGATGGATTAGAATATCTGATCCCTCAGCCATCCCGGACGGTTTGTTGTTATTCCTTTAACACCAAGAGCAATAAGTCGTTTTGCCTCAGCCGAATCATCGACAGTCCATGTGAAAAGCTCCAGTTTATGATCTCTTACATTGGTTGCAATCTCATTGTCTATTATTCCATAAGCCAGGCTTACGCCATCGAGCCCGAGATTAGCTGCCTTATCAAGATTTTGCTTCAGAAGCTGTCTGTTGCCACACAACCAGTAACACTTGTTGTCAGGGAAAGCTTTTTTTGTGTCAGCAATTGTCTGAAGGTCGAAGCAAATGAAAACGAACTTCCTGTTTTTGCCATATTTCCTGACATCCTTTATGAGATAAGGAAGCACCTCGCTTTTACATTTGAGTTCAACAACGAGCTCTTTACCTTCAGGAACTGATTTAATGATTTCCTTGAGAAACGGGATCTTTTCCCCCTTGTATTTCTCATTTTTAAATGAACCGGCATCCAGTTTCCTTAATTGTTCTGATAAAGTTTCGCTAATCTTAAAGTCCTGACCTGTAGTTCTTTTTGTATCAGAATCGTGAATGCACATTATTTTATTGTCTCTGGAAAGGTGAATGTCAACTTCAACTGCATCGGCACCAAGCTCCCATGCAAGTTTTGATGCGGCAACAGTATTTTCGGGTGCCAGGTATGAAGCTCCCCTGTGTGCAATTATTTCAACCTGACTGTATGTACTGATACTTATCATGCAAACAAAAAACAATAAAGCTAATTTTCTCATCAGATCTTATTTATATATATAATACTAATAGTGTATTTCACAATATTCCCTGTTCATTTTTCAAGAACATTATGAAGTTCGTTTTTTATTATGCCTGTCCACACTTTGTATCCGGCTTCATTAAGGTGAAGATTGTCTTCAAGGAACAGGTCTTTGTTCGGAAGGCCGCTTGATGTAAGAAATGCTTTTTCTGTATCAATAAAATAGGTGTTATCGTGTTTCTGGCATACCTTCCTTATTAGTTCGTTGGCTTCCTTTATTTCAGGCCATACATGCCACCTTGCTCCTGTAGGTGTTATTGCTATCCAGAAAACAGGGGTTTTTGTATACTTTCTGCGGATTATATATAGTGTTTTTCTGAATAGTTGTGCAACTTCAAGCGGGCTTTTGTCTTTATCTCTGCCGCTTATGTCATTCGCGATGAAGAGGACTATGGCACTTGTTTTATGAGGATAAATTATTCTGTCGGCATATACGGCAAAATCGCTGAGTTTTGCTCCTCCATAGCCTCTTTGAATTACATTGTAGGGCGTCATGTCTGTTCCAAGGCTTGACCAGAGTCTTATACTTGAACTTCCGGCAAACATTACAGCATCAGGCGGGTATGATTTGTTAATATCGAGTTGTTCAAATTTCTCAATTTCGGGTTCCCATGCTATAACTTCCGGGTCCTCCCTGTACACTTTTAATGGCGAGCAGGATATTAAGGTCAGAAGGATGATGAAAAAAGCAAGTCTTCTCATATTCTCAGGTTTTGTGCTTTTAAAATGAATAATCTTTAAAACTGATATCACCGGTCTGTTTCACACGTATATAATTTATTTTAAAGGTCAGATGGAACCCATATGTTTGAAAATTATGCACATACGTGTTTGTGCATGCAATATATGTGGGTTTCATCAAAAGAAATCCTACAAAATCTATTTTTACAAAGATAGTATTCATAAAGTAATTTTAGTTTATCATGGCTAATATTACTTATTATGACTACATCAACTGATAGTGGGAAAAGTTTTCCGGAATCTATGCAATGGTTATTATATACGGATTGGGGGCTTAGCTTATGTAAAAACGGATATGTTGGCCCCGGATCTTGCTTAGCTCTTGTTGTTTATAACTCATCCGAGAAACAGGCTCCGGGCAAATCCCTCAGGTTATATCTGGAAGACATCGATTCTCCATAGGCCCCGGCAGACCGAATGGCAATGATATCACCTCTTCTGGTTTCCGGTAGTCCTGTAAATTTTGCAAAGGAATCAGCTGATTCGCAAACAGGACCAACTACATCATACCTCTGAAGTTTCCCGTTTGATGTAAGATTTTCAATCTTGTGATATGCCTGGTATAGAGCAGGCCTTAGAAGGTCATTCATTCCGGCATCGATAACAACGAAAGTGGTCTTTCTGCCTTTCTTGATATATAATACCCTGGATATTAAGCTTCCGCACTGTCCCACTATTGAGCGTCCTGGTTCTATATGTATTCCCTGCCCCGGAAAAAGAGAAACAAACTGGTTTAATATTGAGAAATATTCATCAAAACCGGCCATTTTACCGGGATTCTTATAGTCAATGCCAAGACCTCCTCCCACATTTATTATTTTCAGATTAATTCTGTGTGAGATGAAATACTCCTGAAGTTTATTGATCCTAGTGCATAGGTTTTTAAACACTGACATCCTTGTAATCTGTGATCCTATATGGAAATGAATACCCTCAAGGCTGATGTTCCTGAGTTGCGGAATATGTTTGAGAATCTCATCCAGTTCCCATATGTTTATTCCAAATTTGCTTTCTTCAATGCCTGTGGTAATATATTTATGCGTATGAGCTTCGATATATGGATTGATTCTGAGGGCAATTGTCGCAATTTTGCCTGATTTTGAAGCCAATGCATTAATAACCTCAATTTCAGGCAGTGATTCACAGTTAAAACAAAAAATATCTGCAGCCAGGGCTCTTTCTATGTCTTTGTTGGTTTTGCCAACGCCTGCAAACACTATATCAGAGGCCTGGAAACCACAGTCAATAGATCTTTCTATTTCGTTCCAGCTTACGCAATCAGCTCCAAATCCGAATGAAGATATTATGTTAAGTATTTTTGGATTAGCATTTGCTTTTACAGCATAATGTGTTTTGTATCCGTATTTTTCGGCCCCGGTTTTTACCTTCTCACAAGTTCTCTTTAGTAAATCCGTGTCATAAAAATAGAAAGGAGTAGGAAGCTCTTTCAGCTTGCTTATTGTATTGATATCTATCATTCTAGTTGTTGAAAAGATGTTTATTAAGCTGTCTTAGTGCTTTTTCTTTGTCTTTTGAGTCTATCAGTAGAGAAAGGCTGTAAGGGCTTCCTCCGTAGGAGATCATTTTAAGTTTTATTGAGTTGAGCGCTTCGAATATTTCAGGTGCTGAACCAACTCTTTCAGGGCGGAAATCTCCAACAACACAGATTATTGTCTGGTTTTCCTTAATTTCCACCAATCCAAGCTCCTTTAGGTCATCAGCTATCTGCTTAATATTATGAGGATTGTCAATTGTCAGTGACACAGACACTTCTGAAGTAGTTATCATATCAATTGGTGTCTTGTAGGCTTCAAAGATTTCAAAAACCTTTCTCAGGAATCCGTATGCCATCAGCATCCGGTACGATTTGATTCTGATAGCACAGATGCCGTCTTTTGCTGCCACAGCCTTATAATCAACAAATTTTGTAGACGCAGTAATAAGTGTTCCTTCATCATCCGGATCCTGGGTGTTCTTTAGTCTGACGGGAATGTTTTTTTCACGGGCAGGATTAACGCTTGACGGATGCAGAATCTTAGCCCCGAAATATGCCAGCTCAGCTGCTTCATCGAAAGATAAACTTCTGATAACATTAGTTTTTTTAACTATTCTTGGGTCGTTGTTGTGAAATCCGTTTATGTCGGTCCATATCTGTATCTCTGATGCATTAAGTGCAGCTCCCAACAGGGAAGCAGTATAATCGCTTCCTCCCCGCTTCAGGTTATCAATTTCGCCAAAGGCATTGCGGCAGATAAATCCCTGAGTTATGAATATGTTCTCATCGGGATACTTTTCAAGCTCCCTTTTGATATTCTCGGCAATATAAAACGAATCAGGTTCTCCGTCTTTGTCAATCCGCATAAAGTTCAAAGCGGGCAGAAGAACGGATCTTATTCCCATTTCCCGGAGGAGAATATGAAACAAAGAGGTGGATATCAGTTCCCCTTCAGCGAGAATTGATTTTTCCAGTACTCTTGAAAAAGGTATATTGATATTATTTTCAAGGAAGCTGAAATGGGCATTGATAAGATCGAAACCTGCTTTATGACCTTCGTCAGTGGTATAAAGATCTGTAACAACCTGGTCGTATTTTGATCTGAGTGCTTCAATCTTCTGCAAGCCTGATTCGGTCTTGCCATCATGCAGAAATCCCGATATTTCAACAAGACTGTTTGTTGTGCCTGAAAGGGCCGACAGAACGACTATCTTTCTTTCATTGTCTGCAATCAGCGGTATTATAGACCTCATTCTTTCGGGAGTACCGACTGAAGTTCCCCCGAACTTCATAATTTTCATCATAATATAATTTTTATTTTAATGGTATGATGGAACCCACATGGCTGAAAATTAAATTAATACGTGTTTGTGTATTTAATATATGTGGATTTCATATTTTTTAATAATTGTTATATACTAAAAAACCTGCATTGGTCTGCAGGTCTGGTTTCGCTCATTTAATGAATGAGTATGGTTATTGCTGACCTGCTTACTGATTAAGCATGGCGTGCCATAAGTATTTACTCACCTTGTTGTTTATATAAGAATTGTCAAAGATCAAAAATATACTTTTAATTAATACATGATATTCAAATGATAATTTTTTATTATTTTTGCACCCGCATTTAATAATTAGTGGCGTTCTTTAAACGCGTGTATATGATATTAGGATCCCAAAGCCTTTGAGCATATTTATATTATTAGGCTTCCGGACCCTTATATTGCCCAGATGGCGAAATTGGTAGACGCGCTAGTTTCAGGGACTAGTGTCATTATTGATGTGCAGGTTCGAGTCCTGTTCTGGGCACCACAACTTACCAGCAGTTGCTTTAGTTAAAAATGCTGTTGGGAAATATTTGATTAGAAGCGTTCTTTAAAGATATACAGATATTTGTTAATGTTTTTGTAACCAATTACAAGACATTTAATACCCAGAATCTTAAAATGCCCAGATGGTGAAATTGGTAGACACGCCAGCTTGAGGGGCTGGTGCCGGTTCCGGTGTGCAGGTTCGAGTCCTGTTCTGGGCACTTAAAACGCAACCCGCTCTTTGCAGAACGGGTTGTGTTTTTTTTCAGAGTTTTTAATGTTTTAATCGTATATCGAGTCGTAAATGGTCTGAAGAATTTCAGTCCGTATGTTCAAATCATACAGGCGGTTGTTGTTCCTGGTGGGAAAAACCCTGTTGCAGAGAAAGACGTAGCTGATCTCCTTAACAGGATCGATCCAGACAAATGTTCCGGTATATCCTGAATGACCAAAACTTTCTGGTGTTGCACTTCTTGTTGGATATGTATCTTTTTGTTCAAGTTCCTGGTTGTTCAGCAAAGGTTTGTCGAACCCCAGACCTCTTCTGTTATTGTTTTCAGGAAACTGAACACTTGTATATTCCTTCATGACATTCTTGTCTATTACCTGTTCTCCTCCATATTCCCCCATTCTTCTGTAAAGTTCCATGAGCTTTAGCAGGTCATTTGCCGAGGCAAACAGACCTGCATGTCCGGAAATACCACCCAGCATTGCTGCTCCTTCATCATGCACTGTGCCCTGCAACTGCTGCCTGCGGAAAAAAGTATCATTTTCTGTGGGTGCTATTCTGCAGAGTGGATATTTTCGATAGGGATTGAAAACTAAATTATGAGCTCCGATGCGGTGGTAGATATTTCTTGTCACATATTCATACCATCGTTCACCTGCTAAGCTCTCAACTATTTCCGGTGTGATGATAAATGTGAGATCAGAGTATACGTATTTCTTTTCCCCAAGCTTGCTTTTCTTTATTTCACTGAACATTTTTTGCTTGTAATTCCTGTTGATATAGAGTTTGTCTGCAATTTTGTATGGAAATTTTTGTGATGGAACATGTCTCAGGATATTCTTTTTAAAGATGGAATCGTTCTTGATCGTTGATTGCCAGAATCTGATGAATGGGGTAAGCCCTCCCTGATGGGTAAGCAAATCCCTCATCAGAATATTCTCTTTATCAGAATTTTTGAAATATGGAAGGTAGTGACCAAGAGTGTTGTCAGGGGTAAACTTGTCTTCAGTATCAAGGAGCATCAGACCGGGAAGCGAGGTTGAAATTTTTGTCACTGAAGCGAGATCGTAAAGATCACCTTTTTCTACGGCGATTCTGTTATCATACGTATGATATCCGTAGGTTTTGTGGAAAACAACAATGCCTTTTCTTGCAGCAATTACTTCACAGCCCGGGTAAGCTTTTGCCTGAAGTCCCAGATTGACCAACGAATCAATTTTTCTTGTTAGTATTTCCGATGACATCCCGGCACTTTCAGGAAATCCATACTGAAGTCTCAGATTACCCGGAGTTATAATTCCATAACATGATGGCCAGTCTTTATTTATAGTAACAGGAAGGAGGCCGCTTGCACCTATGCCCCCGAAAATAAGCTGAGCCGCCAGGTCCTCAGTATAATCGTTTTCCTGGTATGTGAGTATCAGACCGTTTGCTTTTTTTGCCGGCTCAAGCCTTCCAAGACCATAAGGATTACCAAAATATGTCAGTATAACTTTCTTAGAGTTCATTAACTCATCAAGAAAACTTATCAGTTCCTTAGTAACGCCATAGTTATTATATGGCCGTTGGTTCGTTTTAAAAACTCCTGCGACAACCAGGTCAAAATCATTGAGCTTTTTTAAAAGAGCAGGTATTGAATCTCTATCTGCAGGATCTATTGAGAAATGCGTTGATGGCATATAATCGGAAATTCTGTTCTGGAAGATTCCGGGCTCTTTTCTGTTTATTGAAAGTGTTGCAATTTTTAACGACTGAATGTTCCTGACAGGTATTATGTTTTCATCGTTTTTCAGAACAGTTAATGAGTTGGAGTATAATTTGCGAATCAGAGCTTTGGTTGAGGGTGGTGTAAGATCTTCATTCAGGTTTGTGGTTTTTATCGTGACGGGATTGTTCAGTCCGGCCCAGTATTTCATTGCCAGTATTTTACGGCATTTGATTGTTAAATCAGATTCTGCCAGTTTTTTTTCTTTGATCAGTTTTAGAGTTTCCTTAATTGCAGCATCAACGTCTGTTACGAACTCAATAATATCATTCCCTGCAGCCAGCGCTAATGCATCAGCTATACCTGGTCCGTAATACTTTGTTACACCCTGCATGTTCATGGCGTCCGTAATTACGAGACCTTTAAATCCCATGCGTTTTTTTAGCAATTCATTTATAATAAGCGGAGAAAGAGTAGACGGAAGATTCGGGGTCGGATCAAGTGATGGCAGGCTAAGATGAGCTGTCATTATCGCTCCGGCTCCTTCATTAATAAGGTTTAGAAAAGGAAATAATTCAATGCTGTCGAGGCGTGATATAGGGTGAGTTATCAGCGGGAGATCGAGATGGGAATCTGTGCTTGTGTCTCCATGCCCCGGGAAATGCTTTGGTGAGGCAATTATTCCATTGTCCTGCATGCCTGAGGTGTACATTATGGATTTCGATGCAACATTTTCCCGGTTTTCGCCAAAGGATCTGTAATTAATTACCGGGTTAAGCGGATTATTGTTAATATCGGCGACAGGAGCAAGGTTAACATGAATTCCCATACGTTTGAACTGTTCTGCCACTGCTTTTCCCATGTCGTAAAGGAGGGAATCGTTTCTGATTGCCCCGAGAGTCATATTAAAAGGAAATTTTTCAACATTATCAAGTCTCATACCCAGCCCCCATTCAGCATCAATAGAAATCAGCAGGGGTACCCTGGATATCTTCTGGTAGTAGTTTGTGAGTTCAGCCTGCTTTTCCGGCGTGCCCTGAAAGAATACGATACCGCCTATCCCATATTTTCTGATTTTATCGCTTACATCCACCTCATGTGATACACCCCTGTTTGAGTATCCAGCTATCCAGATGCATTGAGCAATTTTCTGTTCTGTACTGAGTGTGTTTAGAACTGAATCAACCCATGGATGGTTCATGTATTTCAGGAAAGGTGGTTCAGATGTCTGGGCAAGGACATTTATATTAACCATACATAACCAGACCAAAAGAAACCTGAGCATAAATGATTTACAGTGCATAGTATACAATTGTTTGTTAATAAGCAGTATTATGTGTGTATAGGTCAAATGTAGCATTTTTATCCTTTTCCTGTAGCTTAATGTTGAACCTGATGTTATTTTTGTTATCAGTTATCCTGATACTGATATGAATAACATCCGCTGGTTTAATTAGGTTTGTGCCTGATTTTGATCTTTATGTTAATTTATTACATTTGCTGAGCACCTTAATATGAACCGTAACTTCTTCTTTAATGCAAAATGCGAATGATTTTCTTGTGATGCTTGACGGTTATATTGGAGGGCATACCTGGTTTGTTGTTTTATTGCATAGAACAGGGGTATTTTTCACTATTTACCCTGGTTTTCCTCAGTTCCGTTACTTTCGATATGCAATTGAAGTTGTGAAAAGAAATTATGATCACGCTCATTACTTTAATCTTGTCAAGGTCAATGGCTGAAGATTATACTTTCTTTGATGGCAGGAAACTTTTTGCCGGAAAGGTAGCTGTAGTCCAGGGGAAGTGGAAGCCAGAATCTTCATCACTTGTGGTGCAAGATAATTCACTTGTTCATAGTGCTTCGCCGACCGGGGAAAATATTTAAACAATGTTGGGAATTAATAGATTATAAATATTTAATAACTTAAATAAAAAACTTACCTAATCTATGGCTAAAAGTATGAACAGGCTTCTTTCACTTGATATTTTCAGGGGAATGACCATTGCATTTATGATTATAGTGAATAATCCGGGAAGCTGGCAATACGTTTATCCTCCTCTGCGTCATGCAGAATGGCACGGATGTACTCCTACTGACCTGGTATTTCCTTTTTTTCTCTTTATTGTGGGCGTGTCAATGTGGTATTCCATGAGGAAATATAGTCATGAATTAAATACAGCTTCCTTTTTGAGGATAGCAAGGAGAACACTGATCATCTTTGCACTTGGTTTGCTGCTCACCATTTTCCCATATTTTGCAAGGGATTATTCATCGCTAAGAATCATGGGTGTGCTTCAGAGGATAGCATTGGCTTACGGACTGGGAGCTTTAATGTGTCTTGCCATAAGAAAGGAACACTTATGGATTGTTGCCGCTTTACTGTTGCTTTTGTACTGGTGCTTGCTATATTTCTTCGGAGGCCCTGATCCCTACAGTCTTGAGGGTAATTTTGCCCTTAAGGTGGATAAGACTATCCTTGGTGTTAATCATTTGTACAAAGGTTACGGAATACCGTTTGAACCTGAAGGCCTGCTTAGTACCATACCATCAATAGCAACAGTCATAATTGGTTATTATTCCGGGGAGATTCTGGGCAGGAGAGCCCCATCTGCAAAAATTACTGCAAAAATGATCCTGATAGGTTCAGCTTGCATCGGTATGGGTCTCCTCTGGAGCATCTTCTTCCCCATAAACAAGCCTCTCTGGACAAGCTCTTATGTCCTTTACAGTGGCGGTATTGCAATGGTTGTGCTGGCTGTTGTTTATTACATTGCAGATGTGCTGAAATGGCGAAAATGGGGAACCTTTTTCAGGGTTTTTGGAATAAATGCGCTATTTGCATATTTTATGGCAGGTATTTGGACGAAACTAATCTTGTATGTTATTAAGATTCCGCATGGAGGAACAAAAGAAAACCTTTATTCCTGGCTTTATGAGAATGTATGTGTTCCTGTTGCCGGAAATATGAATGGAAGTCTGTTGTTTGCGATTCTGCATATGCTCTTTATTTGGCTTCTTGTACTTATATTATACAGGAAGAATATTATGATCAAAGTCTGAAGTGAAGATAAATTCAGAATGAATTATGTTTATTGTTTAGCAAATGTTTTATCATGGATGAAGCTGGAATTATTTCAAGTACATACAAAGAGCTTAAAGGATGTTCAGATTTTACGATTACCCCATTGCCCAGGTCAGGATCAGAAAGAAGATATTTCCGGATAATCAGTGGATCTGAATGCATTATAGGCGCATCTAATCCTGATCCCGAAGAGAATGAGGCGTTTATTGGTTTTACCTGTCATTTCAGGAAAAAAGGTCTTCCCGTGCCGGAAATATTTTATAATTTTCCTGAAAAAAGGATTTATTTTCTCCAGGATCTGGGCAACTCCAACCTGTACACTTGGCTTCATGAGAGATCTTATAGCCCTGATTTTGATTCGGAAACCAAGCAACTGTACCGGAAAATTCTTGATAAACTAATCCTTTTCCAGACTGATGGGATAGAAGGGCTTGATCTTGAACTTTGCTACCCTCACAAGAGCTTTGACAGGCAATCGATGATGTGGGACATGAATTATTTCAAGTACATGTTCCTGAAACTGGTGGCTGCTCCTTTCAATGAACGGCGACTTGAACATGATTTTCAGAATTTGGCCGATTATCTGCTTGAAGCCGGACAGGACTATTTCCTTTACAGGGATTTCCAGACGGCCAATTTCATGATTGTGAATGGGGAGCCTTGGTTTATTGATTACCAGGGTGGCAGGAAAGGAGCACCGCAATATGATGTCGCATCTTTCTTGAATGACGCAAAGATAAGGATCGCAGAAGATGTAAAGGAGGAGCTTCTTGAGTATTACATTATGAATTTCTGTGCAAAAACAAATACAAGTCCTGAAAAATTCAGGTCGTATTATGCCGGATTCAGCATGATAAGGCTGATGCAGGCTCTGGGAGCGTTTGGTTTCAGAGGTTTGTATGAACAAAAGCCTACTTTTACCGAAAGTATAATCCCTGCAGTTCAATTATTGCAGCAGGTTGTTATAAAAGCAGAGAAGGATGTGAAGCTTGATGAACTATATGGTGCAATAAATGCTATATCCGGTACAGGAAAATATAAAATCCTTGCAGGTGCCAGTCACCTGTAAATCCAGTAAAACATGCTGGATGTTCATGTCTGATAAGTTTATTAATAAGATGTCATGAAACTCACATGTGTTGCATACACAAACACGTAATGAATATAATTATCAATCATGTGTGGTTCCATCATACCATTGAAATCAAAATTATATAATGATGAAAGCAATGATATTTGCCGCAGGTCTTGGAAAGAGACTTAAGGAAATTACCAGTAGCAGACCAAAGGCCCTTGTTGACCTAAATGGAAAGACTGCATTGCACAGAGCAGTGGAATATTGTACATTGAATGGGTTTAATGATATCATTGTCAATGTTCATCATTTTGCAGATATGGTTGAAGATGAAATAGATAATCTTAATAAAATGGGTTACCGGATATCTGTTTCTGATGAACGGGATATGTTGCTTGAAAATGCAGGAGGATTGTACAAAGCCAGAAAGTTTTTCAATGACGATCCTTTCCTTTTCTATAATGTGGACATAGTGACAAATCTCGACCTTAACGCAATGTTCCGATATTATGAAGCAAAAGGAGGTCTTGCAGTATCGGCAGTCCGCCATCGTCCTGATAAGAAATACTTTCTTATAGACGAACCAGGAAGACTGAGGGGCTGGTGCAATGTTGAAACCGGTGAGAAATTAGTTCCGGGAAATTATAGCGGAGAACTGTCCCTTATAGCCAATTCATCTGTCCATATTATCAGTCCTGAGATTTTTAAGTATATGCATGAGGGCATCTACTCACTTGTGACGTTGTACCTCGAGCTTTTGGCCGATAATGAGATCTGGACTTTCCTTCATGACGATGGTTACTGGATTGATATAGGAACACAGGAAGACCTGAGAATGGCAAGAGAGGTTCTGAGTTCATTAAAGTCTCCAGAATGATCTGGTGAACAAGGCATAAATAGTAAAAATCTCCAGTCGCCCTACTATCATAAGTATACTGAAAACAAACTTGTTGAAATCTGTGAATTGAGCAAAATTATCCATTGGTCCAATATGCCCCAGACCGGGCCCGACATTACCTAGTGATGTTGCAACTGCACTTGCACCAGTAACAATATCAACCCCGGTTGATACTACTACTATTGTACCAATAATGAAAATGAAAATGTATAATGTTATGAATGACATTACGGTAATATTACTTTTTTCAGGCAATGGTTTGCCATTGATTCTCACCTGGTTTATGACATTGGGATGAAGAAGCCTGACAAAAGCACTTTTTATGTTTTTGATTACTATAAGATGCCTGATCATCTTTATATTGCCTGATGTAGATCCTGTGCTTGCACCTGCAAATAACAGCACGAAAACAAGCAATAAACCTGTTGATGGCCATTGGAGATAATCAACACTTGCGAAGCCAGTTGTTGTTATAAGCGAAACAACATGAAAGAATCCTTCCCTGAAAGCAACTTCAATGGGTTTGGATGTTTTCGTGAAAAGGATTGCAGTTGCAATCATACCGGTAATTATCACAAATGCAAGGTAAAACCATAGCTCTTCATTCTGCCTGATCTTTTTGAAGTTTAATTTTACCATATAGTAATATATTATGTAGCTCACGCCTGAAAGGAACATGAAAATCAAAATAACATACTGTATATATGGTGAAAAGCATGTCACGCTGTTGTTTCTTGTTGAAAATCCCCCTGTAGCGACGGTACTGAATGAATGACACAGGCTTTCAAAAAGATTCATATCTCCTATGACCAGCAGAATGGTTTCAATAACTGTAAGTGACAGATATATATAAAGTAACCTGATCCCCACAGCCTTGGTTTTGGGATGGATTTTCTCCTTCAGCGATGATTCAAGTCCGAAAAGCTGGAATCTGGTGATTTTCAAGGACGGCAGTATTATTATCACAAGAACTATAATGCCAAGTCCGCCAATCCAGTGAGTAAGGCTTCTCCAGAAAAGAATTGATCGCGGGAGTATTTCTACATTCTGTATTATTGTTGATCCGGTGGTCGTGAATCCGGATGCAGATTCGAAAAATGAATCAAAAAATGACGGTATGGTACCGCTTAACAAATAGGGGAGCGTTCCCAAAGCAGTAAATGAAATCCATCCCAGGGATACCGAAAGGAATCCTTCGCGGTTTGTAATCCTGTCAAATGACGTTCTTCTTGTAATAAGATACAGAACAACAGATATGCTGACGGTTATCAGAGATGACCATAAAAAAGCATAAGGTGATTCGTTGTAAATATGAGCTACCGGCAGACAGCTAAGGAATAAAACAGTTTCAAGCAAGAAGAGCGTACTTAGAATCCTCAGAATTATCAATGGATTGATAAGCTTCATATACCGGTTATATAAATCGGTGACAAATATAATCAGAAATAAACTTCGGGTGATTTCATTGACGGCTGAATTGAAGCTGAATCCAACAAAATAAAAAATCTTGCCTTTGGGTTGTTTAAATCTTATATTTGAACCTGATTAATAAATAAAAGGTAATATCATGGGTAGAGTTTTAGTAATAGGAGCAGGAGGAGTAGGAACTGTTGTTGTACATAAAATGGCTTCCCTGCCTGCAGTATTTACGGATATATTGCTGGCAAGCCGTACGAAATCAAAATGCGATGCTATCGCGGCCAGAATAGGAAATAACCGCGTTCAGACTGCTCAGGTTGATGCCGATAATGTTCCTGAATTAAGAACACTTATCAGATCATTTAAGCCTGACATTGTTGTAAATGTTGCACTTCCATATCAGGACCTTCATATAATGGACGCGTGCCTTGAGGAAAAAGTAGCTTATCTTGATACCGCCAATTATGAGCCTCCCGAGGAAGCTAAGTTTGAATACAGCTGGCAATGGGCTTATAACGACAGATATAAGGATGCCGGAATTACTGCTATCCTTGGTTGCGGCTTTGACCCAGGTGTTACTTCAGTGTTTACTGCATATGCAGCAAAGCACCATTTTGACGAGATCCATTATCTCGATATAGTAGATTGTAACGCAGGAGATCACGGAAAACCCTTTGCCACAAACTTCAATCCTGAAATAAACATTAGAGAGGTTACTCAGAAAGGTAAATACTGGGAAAATGGAAAATGGATAATGACAGAACCTCATGAAATACATAAAACCATCAATTACCCCGACATAGGCCCAAGAGAGTCATATCTGATCTATCATGAAGAACTTGAGTCGCTGGTAAAGAATTTCCCTACAATTAAAAGAGCACGTTTCTGGATGACATTCGGACAAGAATATCTCACGCATTTACGCGTGATACAAAATATCGGGATGGCCGGTATAGAACCTGTTATGTTTGAGGGAAAGGAAATAGTGCCTATAAAATTCCTCAAAGCTGTTTTGCCTGATCCGGGTGAACTGGGTGAAAATTACAAAGGTTTAACTTCAATTGGTTGCCGTATCAGAGGCATCAAAAATGGTAAGGAAAAAACCTATTATATATATAATAATTGCAGTCATGAGGCTGCTTACCAGGAAACCGGAACACAGGGTGTAAGTTATACTACCGGTGTGCCAGCTACTATTGGCGCTATGATGTATCTGCAGGGCATTTGGAAAAAGCCGGGTGTCTTCAATGTTGAGGAATTTGATCCTGATCCGTTCATGGAACAGCTTAATATTCTGGGTTTACCCTGGGTGGAACTTCACGACGTAGATCTGGAGATGTAAATAACCAGACCGCTTCAAAAATTCTCAGCATACGGGCTAACTTTATTCACTGAAACTAAATGATACCTGATTATAAAAAGCTGCCTTCACCGTGTTACGTAATTGATGAGGCACGGTTCAGGAATAATCTCGCTTTGATACAACATGTTGCTGACGAGTCAGGAGCAGAAATAATACTGGCTTTCAAGGGATTTGCCATGTGGGGGGTTTTTCCTATTCTAAGAGAATATATCGGTGGTGCGGCAGCCAGCTCGCTTAATGAAGCAAGGCTCTGTTTTGAGGAGATTGGAGTACCGGCACATACCTATTCAGCGGTTTTTAAGGAGGATGATTTTAGTGATATAGTGAAGTACAGCTCGCATATCACTTTCAACTCCCTGGCTCAGTACAGGAAACATTCGAATATTTTATCCAAATATTCGAAAAAGATATCAGCTGGTTTGAGAATAAATCCTGAATTTTCAGAAGTGAGCTATGGATTATATAATCCCTGTTCGCCGGGTTCAAGGCTTGGGGTAACTTCAGGAGATCTTTCAGATGGCCTGCCTGATGGAATAGAGGGACTTCATTTTCATGTACTCTTTGAATCAGATTCATATGCCCTTGAGAAAGTGCTGGATGTTATAAAAACGAAATTCGGCCATTTATTCCCACAGATAAGATGGATAAACATGGGAGGCGGGCATCTCATTACAAGGAAAGGTTATGATACCAATCACCTTATAGAGCTGATCAGGAAATTCAGGTCTGAGACTGGTTTGCACGTTATATTGGAACCAGGAAGCGCTTTTGCCTGGGAAACCGGTGAGCTTGTTGCAAGCGTTGAGGATATTGTCGAAAACGACGGCATAAAGACTGCAATGCTGGATGTCTCATTTACAGCGCATATGCCCGATTGCCTTGAGATGCCATACAAACCGGGAATCCTTAATGCATCCGACGATTGCTCTTCAGGCAATGTGTACAGGCTTGGAGGCAATTCTTGTCTGTCAGGCGATTTTATGGGTGACTGGTCATTTGAAAGTGAGCTTAAGCCCGGCGACAGAGTTGTTTTTCTTGATATGATCCACTATACAATGGTAAAAACAACCACCTTTAATGGTGTTCAACATCCTTCAATAGGGATATGGACAAGCGACGGGAAGTTCAGGTTGATCAGAGAATTTACCTATGAAGATTATAAGAACAGGTTGTCATGATTACGGTTCCTGAATTTATTTTCTGTTTATTGTTATTTCCGTAACAGTCAGTTTATCGGTGCCAGTAACAGCGTTGACAATTTTTCCGGCTACATTCCGCGGATCCATAAATCCTGATATATTACGGGTTTTATCTGCTGTTTCCCAGAAGTTTGTTTTCATGCCTCCCGGATAAACTGCAACTATATTTCTTTTTGTACCCTTCAATTCTGATCTCAATGCTTCAGTGTATCCCCTTGCACCCCACTTGGCGGCACAATAGATTGTTTCATCGGTGCGTCCGGTCAGGGCTGATGTAGACATAATGTTTACAATGGTCAATTCAGCATCAGCAGGAGTGATCCTCAGGATTTCTGCAGTCAGGAGAATCATCCCTTTAAGATTTGACTCAAAAATTTCATCGACCATGGTCTCATTCGATATTTCGGCTCTGGCGATAAGGCCTCTTCCTGCATTGTTGAAAAGAAATTCAGTAACATATCCGCCCGAAGTAAGGTAGCTGCCAAAATCTTTCACATCTGACTCCTTTCCTACATTGCAGACGAACGAATTAACAAAAGAATTGCTGCAATTATCTCTCAGCTGGTTGACTGCTTCAGTCAGCCTTTCCCCGTTTCGGCCCAGAATAATAACATTCTTGCCGCATTTCAAAAGTTGCGTTGCTATCTCCAGTCCCAATCCTGACGATCCTCCGCTGACAATACAGACCTTTTTTATCATAATTTTTTTCTTTTGTCTTTTACTTTATTACCTATTCGTGTATTATCCCTGATCCTAGCAATTCTTCCTCATCGTACCAGGCAGCAAACTGTCCTGGAGTTATGCCTCTTTGTAGGTTGTTGAAAATGATATAGATGCCCTTGTCAGTGCAAAACAATTCTGCTTTTTGTAAGGGTTGCCGGTATCTTACTCTGACCTGGTAATGTCGTTTTTCTCCATTCTTTATCTTCATATCCGGCCTTATCCAATGAATATCTTCAGCCTTTACGAAAAGCCCTCTTCTGTGCAGGCCCGGATGTGACTGTCCTTCTCCTGCATAGATTATATTGTTCTTGGTATCTGTAGCCAGAACAAATAACGGTTCCCTGAAACCTCCGACATTCAAGCCCTTTCGTTGACCAACCGTGAAGAAATGCGCTCCATGATGTTTGCCAACATATCGTCCAGATGAAGGCTGAAAGTGATATGGTGCTGATAACAGTCTCAACTGGTTTTCATCCCAATCCATATTTTCCCGGTAAATATCATGATCAAATACCATATTGGCAGGGATCTGAATAATATCTCCTTCTTTTGACTCTAATTTCTGCCGGAGGAAAGTAGGCAGGTGGACCTTTCCAACAAAACATAGTCCCTGAGAATCCTTTCTGCGTGCAGTTGGCAATTTCTCATCTTCTGCAATTTTTCTGACTTCATTTTTCGTCAGTCCTCCCACCGGGAATAAGGCTATTGCCAGCTGATCCTGTGAAAGCTGGCAAAGGAAATAACTCTGGTCTTTATTCTTGTCTTTTCCGGCTAAAAGACTGAAAGTTGCAGAGCCGGCATGCTCAATCACTTCCTTTCTGCAGTAATGACCTGTGGCTATATAATCACATCCAAGCTTTCTTGCTTCTTCGGCAAATGAATCAAATTTGATTTCCTTGTTGCAAAGTATATCAGGATTTGGGGTGCGTCCCTTTTCGTACTCAGAGAACATATATTCAGCGACTTTTTTGCTGTACTGGTCACTAAGATCAACGACATGAAAAGGTATACCGGTCTTTTTTGCTACCATTTCAGCAAACATGAGATCATCTTCCCAGTGGCAGTCGCTGTGGAGCAGACCGGTTGTGTCGTGCCAGTTCCTCATGAACAGACCAGTCACATCAAATCCCTGTTTTTTCAGGAGCACTGCTGCCACACTGGAATCCACACCGCCTGATAAACCAACCGCAACCTTCTTTTTCATCAAGCAAAGATAATAAAAGGGAATAAACTGCTGGAGACGAACTATAGCGAGTAAGCAATTCCAGAAACGGTAATTGGTGATAAAATATCAACAGTTCATAAATGACATGACAAATTCAATAACTTTACCTGCATGGGACAGGGAGTTTTAACAAGATTCAGTGCTTCGGCAGGCTCAGGGAAAACATTCAGGCTTGCAGAAATATATCTGACTCATCTTTTCAGGTCAGGAGACAGCTATCGCAGAATACTTGCGGTAACATTTACAAATAAGGCCACTGGTGAAATGAAGCGGCGAATACTTGACCAGCTTCATATCCTTTCAACCGGCGGTGTGTCGAAATATCTTGACAGACTGCTTGAGGTGACGGGAAAAACAGAACCCATGATCCGCAAAGAAGCCGGCGAGATCCTTTATAACATACTTCATGATTTTTCAAGGTTTTCAGTCTGTACAATTGACTCATTTTTTCAGAAAATAATAAGAGCCTTTGCAAGAGAGTCAGGACTTCAGTCGGGATTCAATATTGAGGTTGATCATACAGCACTGTTGTCTTCAGCTGTTGATGAAATGATTGCTTCATCAGTAAGTAATCCGGATGTTCAGGGCTGGCTTAATGATTACGTAATATCAAGGCTTGATGAGGATAAAGCATGGAATCCCAGGGAAGATATCATGAAATTGTCTGAGGAGCTGTTCAGGGAGAAATTCAGGATACTCTCTGCAAGTGAAAGATCCAAACTGGAGGACAAGAGTTTTCTCCAGCAATACATCGGTCTTGTGGGGAACATTGTGTCGGTATTTGATGCTGAGTTGACCTCACTGGGAAATAAATGTTTGAAGATATTCAATGAATATAGCCTGACGGATGATATGTTTTATTATAAGAGCCGTGGTGTCCCTGGTTTTATTAGATCACTTTCGCAGGGAAGAATTACGGAGCCCAACAAGTATGTCAGAGAAATCATGAATGCCCCCCCTAAATGGTCATCAAAAGAACTTACACCCCAGCTGCATGATGCTATAATGGGAGGACTTGAGCAAAATGTCAGAAAGGCGATACTCTTTTACGACAGGGAAATTGTAAACTATAACAGCGCCAGGGAAATACTCCGGAATATTTATGCTCTTGGAATATTGACAGATGTTTTGCTTCATTTACGCCACCTTACAACTTCAGAAAATACTTTTCTCCTGTCGGATGCCGGTGAATTTCTTAGTATGATCATTGGAGGAGACCAGACTCCATTTATTTATGAAAAGATAGGGAACAGGTATGAGAACTATATGATTGACGAGTTTCAGGACACTTCAATCATGCAGTGGAACAACTTTTTCCCGCTTATAAGCGAAAGTCTGGGCAGCGGTAATGATAATCTTGTTGTGGGAGATGTTAAACAATCAATTTACAGGTTCAGGAACAGCGATTGGCGGATTCTGGGAAAAATTCTTGACAATCAGCTACCTGAAGAAAGACTTCGGAGTTTATCTCTCAATACGAATTTCCGAAGCCGTTCTAATATAGTGAAGTTCAATAATTCAATTTTTACAATAATACCCCGGCAGATTGATGAATTATTTTCAGATGATCCGGAAGCTTTTAAGTTTTCCGAGATTTACTCCGAAGCGGTGCAGAATTTCAACAGGAGTGCTGGTAATACAGGGTTTGTAAAAATCAATTTTATAGAGGATGCTTATGAGGATGATTCTCCTGTCAGTGACGGCAGCAGCAGAACCAATAAGCGCAAAGTTGCAAGGAAATGGGAAGAATTGGTGCTGGAGAAACTTCCTCTTGTCATTGAGGAATTTCAGGATAAAGGTTATTCAGCATCTGACATCGGGATACTTGTGAGAGACAGCAGGGAGGGCACCGATGTACTTAATACTATGATCAGATATAGCAATTCCTGCTCTCTGGAGAAGAAGATGAAATACAATTACAATATCGTTTCAAATTATTCACTTGTTCTTTCCAATTCACCTGCAATCATATTTATTATTTCAGTTCTGAGGGTCCTCAGTGATTCTGAGGATATTATCAGCAGGGCTCAGATGCTCAGGTTTTTTCTGATTGCGCGGGGAGAAAACAACGCAGATGATGAGCCATTGTTCAGGGATTCCCTGATAAATGGATCTCAGTCATGTCTTCCTGAAGGAACTGACAGTTTTCTGGAAAGGAACAGAAACCTCCCTCTTTTCGATGTAGTTGAAAATATTATAGGCTTTTTTGGTTTGGGCGAATATCCATGGAATGTTGTCTATCTCAATGCATTTCAGGATAAGGTGCTGAATTTTACTACGATCGGACAATCAATAGATATAGATTCCTTCATAGCATGGTGGGATATTGAAGGCGCTCAGAAGTCAGTGGTTCTTCCTGAAAACCAGAACGCTGTTACAGTTTTAACTATCCATAAATCAAAAGGATTGGAATTCAGTGTTGTAGTATTGCCATTCATTTCATGGAATCTCGATCATAATACTTACCATCAACCGGTAATCTGGGTAAAACCAGATAAAGCGCCTTTTAATAAGCTGGGAATACTTCCGGTAAGATATAAGAGAAGCCTTGGTGATACGATTTTTGAATCTGCTTACAGGCAGGAAAAGTATTCTGCTTACCTGGATAATCTTAATTTGT
The DNA here is from genome assembly GCA_040769065.1 of Bacteroidales bacterium. Taxonomy (GTDB): domain Bacteria; phylum Bacteroidota; class Bacteroidia; order Bacteroidales; family VadinHA17; genus LD21. The sequence goes on along the minus strand of JAXGLU010000001.1, from coordinate 927,207 downwards.
TATATGTTGCCATGACAAGGGCAAAAGATGCGATTTATGGTTTTATTCCTGACAAGCCGGATGCAAACAGCGGCATAGCAGAGATGCTGAAAAAAGCCTTGCTGTCTGAAGGAAATCCTTCCGGAGATAATGGAATTGTGCTCAGTGAGAAATATGATGTTGAAAAGAAGTGTTTCGAATTTGGTGAGATCCCGGTCAGGCAAAAATCGTTTGACGGCAGGAAAAGTGTACTGCTCAAAGACTATCAGGTAAACAGGTGTAATGAATCGCTTAAACTGAAACTCCACTCTGAAAACTATTTCAGTTCTGACAGTCCTGATATCAGGAATAAGATCAGTTACGGCAAACTCATGCACGAAGTGTTTGAAGGAATTGACACTGCAGCTGATATACCGCGGGTTGTGCGAAAAATGGTTCTGGAAGGTAAAATACCTGAATCGGATTCAGTCTCTCTGACAATGAGACTCAATTCCCTTATTGCAGAACAACCTGCTTCAGAATGGTTCGAACCTGGGAATATTGTAATGAAAGAAACAGAGATACTTTTACCTTCAGGAAATACCAGGCGGCCTGACAGGGTTATCCTGAAAGATGGGAAAGTGATAATCGTTGACTTCAAATTCGGGCAGGAAAGCCCGCATCACATAAATCAGATGAAGCAATACCGCAAGTTGCTTAGTGATATGGGATATGATGAAACGGAAGCTTGCCTGTGGTATGTCGATAGTAATATATTCATAAGAGTGTGAGCTTATGCAGCTACGACAATTTCCCTGGGGCCACGGCAGGAGATTCAATGCATACTCCAATTATTTCAGAAATATTTATGGTGAAAGGGTTCAGAAGGTTTCTGTTGATGCCGGGTTCTCCTGTCCAAACCGTGATGGAACAAAAGGATCGGGAGGTTGTACTTTCTGCAATAATGAAGCATTCAATCCTTCATATTGCAATCCTTTAAAGTCTGTCACTCAGCAGATTAGCGAGGGAATTGTATTCCACCGAAAGAGATACCGGAGAGCTAACTCATTTCTTGCTTACTTTCAGCCATATTCAAATACATATGCACCTCTTGAAAAGCTAAAAGAACTATATGAAGAAGCTCTTGGGTTTCCGGGAGTTGTCGGTATTATTGTCGGTACCAGACCTGATTGCGTTGATGAAGAGAAACTGAGCTACATGAGTTGGCTTGGGCAGCGTTATTACATTGCTGTTGAGTATGGCATAGAGTCATGTTACAACAAAACACTTGAAAGGATAAACAGAGGACATACCTTTGAAGAAGCTGAACAGGCTTTAATTATGACATCCTCTATGGGGATCAGGACCGGTGCACATTTTATTTTTGGATTGCCGGGAGAAACAAGGGAGGAGATGCTGGCCGAAGCTTCTATTATTTCCCGTCTTCCGCTTACAACAGTAAAGTTTCATCAGCTGCAAATATTTAAAGGGACAATGATGGAAAGTGAATACAGGAAAAATCCCTCTGATTTTCAATTGTTTTCATGGGATGAATACCTGAGCTTCTTCGTCCGTTTTCTTGAAAAGCTCAATCCCGGGATTGTTGTGGAACGATTTACGGGCGAAGCTCCTTTAAGATTCCATACACGCGAAGTATGGGATAAGAAACGATCAGACCAGTTCGCCGACCTGATTGAAAAACGCCTTGAAGAACTTGATACCTGGCAGGGAAGACTTTACAATTCATGATCAGTTTCTGTTATGTTGGCGGTCGTTACATTTATTTATTTACATCTGGTTGCCGGGAAGTGGCCTTTTCTTTACATTTGAAGTATAAATACATATCCTGCCAGAGATGATTGTTGGTGGATTTTACAAATCTGGGTGATGCAATTTTTTCTTGAACGTATAGCCAAGCAGCTTTATGACGAACACGGCGAAAACCTGTACAGGCATTGCCTTGTGTTTCCGGGGAGAAGAGCCGGGTTGTTCTTTATGAAGTATCTTTCAGGTTTTATAAAAAAACCGCTCTGGACTCCGTCGATAATGACAATAAATGAACTTTTCCGGTCATTGTCAAATCTTTTGCCGGCAGAGAGCGAAATACTTCTATTCGAGCTATACAAATGCTATCGTCAGATAAAGAGTGAGACAGAAAATTTCGATGAATTCTATTTCTGGGGCGATATGCTTCTGAATGATTTCGATGAAGTGGATAAATATCTGGTTGATAGCAGAAAGTTGTTTCAGAATGTTCATGATCTGAAAATGATTGATCAGCAATTCGGTGGTCTTACAGACGAACAGATTCAGATTGTAAAAAGGTTCTGGACTAACTTTAATCCCCAAAAGCTTACCGGTGAAAAGCAGAAGTTCATAGGAATATGGTCGATCCTTGAAGATCTTTACAGCTTGTTCAGAAGCAATCTCTTGGAAAAGAACATTGCTTATGAGGGAATGATTTTCAGAAGCGTTGCTGAAGAACAGGATTTCAGAAGCCTGAAGGCCCTAAAGCAGGAAACCTTTCATTTTATTGGCTTTAATGCTTTGAACGAATGCGAGAAATCAGTCATGAAGTTCCTGAAGGAAAGCCGCAGGGCAAAGTTTTACTGGGATTATGACAAGAGATACATAGACAGGGAAAAACTTAATTCTGCAGGATTCTTCCTGAGAGAGAACCTGAAAATATTCGGCAACGATATGCCTGGCGATTGGAGCTATACATCCAATACATCAATCAAATCAGCACCTGCAAAATATAGAATTATTGACACTTCTTCTGATGTTGCCCAGGTAAAGCTGTTGCCTTCCCTTATTGAAGAGATACCCGGTCTCTTTGCCGGGAATGCCCATGAAACTTCTGTAATTCTTGCAGACGAGAACCTTCTAATTCCTGTTCTGACAAGTCTTCCGGAAAGCCTTGGTGATATTAATATTACTATGGGCTATCCTGTCAGGCAGACCTCAGTGTATATGCTTGTTAAAAATCTGCTTGTTTTACAGGGGAATTGCAGGACAAAAGACGACATTGTCATGTTTAATTATGAAGATGTTGTAAGAATACTTAAGAACCCTCTCATTTCAGGCTTGCTGAATGAATCCGAGAATGGTATGATCAAGGATATTATCTCATCAGGTCAGGCATGGATTCCTTCAGAAATGTTCTCAGGCATCGAAACGCTGAAAACTATCTTTAAGAAAATAGAATCACCGGGGAAGATATCTGATTATTTAGGGAACGTTCTTTATTTTGTTAATACTCATAATAATAAAAGAACAGACAAGGATAAGGCTGCCCGGGATATGCAAAATGAATTTGCCTACAGGGTTATGCTTGCAGTAAACAGGATAGGCGTTATTGCAGGAACTAACTACATCAGCATGTCTCTTGATACATGGTCGAAGTTGTTTGATAAAATAATAAAGCTGCAATCAGTCCCATTTTCAGGGGAACCTCTTTCGGGAATCCAGATAATGGGTGTTCTTGAAACAAGGGCACTTGATTTCAGGAATGTGATAATGTTATCAGTTAACGAGGGGATATTGCCGGCAGGCTTTTCCTCCTCATTTATCCCTTTCAGCCTGCGTGAAGCTTTCGGTCTTCCATCAGTAAATCACCGGGAATCAGTTTATGCATATCATTTTTCCCGGCTGCTCCACAGAGCTGAGAATGTTACTTTTGTTTATAATTCTAACTCTGAAGGCCTGAAAGGCGGTGAAATGAGCCGGTTTCTGCAGCAAATGATATATGATCCTTTGGTTGAAATGGATATCAGGAACCTAAGCTTTGAGATTAAAAGCCCGGTTACTCTGAAAGAAGAAATTAAGCGAACGGAGGAAACCAGTCAAAGATTGTTTTCAGCTTTTATGTCAGACGGTCGGAAAAAGTTATTATCCCCTTCAGCGATAAATACATGGCTGAACTGTCGTATGAAGTTCTATTACAGATATGTTAACGATCTTAAAGAGCCCGAAAAGATAAGCAATGAGATTGATCCAGCCATGCTTGGCACACTGCTGCACTCGGCAATGAAGGAGCTCTATTCCGGACTGGTCGGAAAAGTTGTAAATTCAGATTCTTTAAGCTCAATAATAGATAATCGTCATTTAGTTGAAGATCTGATCTCAAGAACAATAATTGATGTATATGGTAAAGGAACAGATTCTTTCGTTGCAATAAACGAAATGATGGTCAGGCAGGTGTTGGTGGATTATATATACCGTATTCTTCATGATGACAGGTCAATAGCTCCGTTTAAGATTCTCCTGGTTGAAAAGTTTATTGACTTTCCTGTTTTATTGGAAACAGATTCGGGCAAAGTATCATTAAGGGTAGGAGGGATCATTGACCGTGTTGATTTTAAAGACGGATTAACCAGAATCGTTGATTATAAAACCGGAAGAATAGCTGATACGATTGGATCGCTTGACATGCTTTTTGTGGATGATAGGGATAAGGATCTGGATGGATGGCTTCAAACTCTTCTCTACTGCGAAGGATATCTTTATTCTAATCCTGATAGTATAGTCAGGCCATCGGTATATAAACTCAGAAAATACAGCAGGGAGAGAGAATCAGATAAGCTAAGGATAAAGGATGGCAAAGCTCCGGATAGCATTCTGGAAGATTATGTTCATATACGATATGAGTTCATGGAACTTCTGAAGATTACATTGACGAAGATGTTCAGCATTGAAGAACCTTTCAGAATGACCAGGGATATTCGGGGCAAATGTGCATATTGCCCTTACAGAATTTTATGCATGAGATAGATAAAACCTACTTCCTGATATTAAGTTTCAGGAAGGCCATTTTGATTGCAGTGATTGCTGCTTCATCACCTTTGTTTCCGTGGATTCCACCCGACCGGGCTTTGGCTTGTTCCATTGTGTTAGTGGTCAGTACGCCAAAAATAAAAGGGATTTTATATTCAAGGTTAAGTCGCATTATTCCATGGGATACACTCTCACAAATGAATGTGAAATGCGGTGTTTCTCCCTGTATGACACATCCGATACATATTATGGCATCCAGATCATGGCTATCTGCAATAATCTGGGCTCCAAGAGGAAGTTCGAAACTGCCGGGAACATGCCGGACAATAATGTTGTCCTTTTTAGCGCCATGCCTGATCAGGGTTTTTTTTGCTCCTTTGAGCAGGGCTTGTGTAATCTCCTGGTTCCAGTCTGATACAACTATTCCGAAACTCATCTTCCCTGCATCGGGAACTGAAGAAGGATCATATTCCGATAAATCAGTTGTACTCATTGTTTAACAAGCAGCTTTACCCTGGCGATGTATTTGTCAATGGTTGCACCTTCAGTGCTTTCAGGATATTGGTTTTTTATCTTTTCATAGATCTCCAATGCTCCGGTATAGTTTCCGTTTGTTTCGTGAAGCTCTGCAGCTTTCATCAGGAAAAGGGGAGTGCTGAATGAGTTGTCAGCATATTTAGCAGCTTCAATATATTTGGAAATCCCTTTATCTGTATCTCCCAGCTCGACATATGCATCACCCATGGCTCCTATGGCAAGAGAACCGATAACCCTGTCCTTTTTTGAGTATTTTTTGAGATATTCGATTGCCTGTTCGTATTCCCCGAGATGAAGATAACAAATGCCGGCTCCGTACCTTGCCAGATTCCCAACGCTGGTCATTTTGTAATCCTTCGCAATATCTATGAAACCAAGATAGTTACCGTCGCCATTAAGTGCAAGGTTTATTGAGTCCATTTCGAGATATCTCTCAGCCTGGTAGATTTGAGCCTGGGCTTCTTCACTTCTCTTTGAGAGGTATAACCTGGCCAGCCAGACGATTGCGACAAGAGCTACAATTACTCCAAGCACTGTCAGCATCATTTTATAATTCTCTTCAAGAAATTGCTCGGTTTTTGTTAAGGTTTCTTCAACGTTTTTTATTCCCTGCGGTTTTTCTGCCTTTTTCTTTTTAGCCATGACGGTTTAAACTTAAAACACTCAAAAATTTAACTCCGCAAAAGTACTTCTTTTAACATAATTCTGAAATAATTGATGAAAAAAAGAGAGTGTATGTTTTCTTCCGATAATTCTATCACATGAGGAGATATTGATAATACCTTGCAAGTTGACTGATTCTTTTCTTAACTTTGTCTCCCTGTAAAACTTATTATCCAAAGGACCAGGATAACTGAATCTTCCAATATTTATCAGTTATTCAGCAACAAAAAGATTTTACTCACACAGGAATGTATCTTAGCAAGCTGTCTTTATCAGGTTTTAAAAATTATATTCAGGCAGAGCTTGAGTTTTCACCCCGTATCAATTGTTTCGTGGGAAATAATGGAGTTGGAAAAACCAATCTCCTCGATGCAATCCATTATCTTTCGCTTTCCAAAAGCTTTTTTAACAATATCGATAGCTTTAATGTAAGACATGATGAAGATTTTTTTATCCTGCAGGGATTATTCATCAAGGATGGTGAGGAGAACAATGTATTCTGTTCTTTTCATAAGCAGAAGTCAAAAGTGCTTAAGCGCAACGGAAAGGAATATCAGAAACTTTCCGACCATGTCGGCCGATTTCCTGTGGTGATGATTTCGCCTGCCGACAGCTCACTGATAACTGAGGGAAGTGAGGAGAGAAGAAAATTCATGAACAAAATCATAAGTCAATTTGACACTCAGTATCTTGATTCTGTTCTGAAATATAACAAAGTCCTTCAGCAACGCAACAGACTTCTGAAAGATTTTAATGCTGAGGGATATTTTGAGGCGGATATGCTTTCGGTATGGGATTCCAGGCTTGTAATGTACGGAGAATATATCTACGCTAAGAGGAAAAATCTGGTGGATGAGCTGAAGCCGGTTTTTCAGCAGTATTACTCAATGATCTCCAATCAGAAAGAGGTTGTCAGGCTAAATTACCGCTCACATCTTGAAGAAAACCCATTTGAACAGGCTTTGATAAATTCGCGGGACAAGGACAGGCTTCTTGCATTTACAACAGTTGGCATACACAAGGATGATCTTGTTTTTGAAATGGATGGTTTTCCCGTGAAACTGCTTGGCTCACAGGGACAACAAAAATCCTTCCTTGTAGCGCTCAAACTGGCGAAATTTGATTATATTAAACGGATGGCCGGCTTTACACCGATATTATTGCTTGACGATATTTTTGACAAATTCGATTCCGAAAGAGTCAGACAAATTATCGATCTTGCAGGCAACCACAGATTCGGTCAGATATTTATAACAGATACGCAGCAGAACAGACTTCAGGATATTCTTGATTCGGTAAAGACTGACTATCGTCTTTTCAGAATCGGTGACACAGGGATCGAAGAAATAATTCAAAACGGCAATTGAGATTATGAGGAGAAGCAAAACCATTTCTATAGCCGAAGCAGTGAAAGATTATCTCCGCGAGATGAACCTTGAAGACAAACTGGCAGAAACAGATTTGTTAAACTCATGGGAGGATATTGTTGGGAAGGCAATATCCTCAAGGACAGGCAAGATTTACATAAAGGATCATGTTCTGTACGTTCATCTGAGATCCTCCGTAGTAAGAAATGAACTCCTTATGGTCAGGGATGCACTTAGGGAAAAAGTGAATGAAAGGGCTGGCCGGCAGTTAATTAAAGATATAGTCCTCCGCTAGAGGTATATATTTACTTATGTGATTACTCAGTTCAACCCTGTTCAATGTTAATATTATGTCCTGAAATTTCAATCGATTTTTTCAGGCTCTTACCCGATGTAAAATGATATTTTTCATGCCCTGATCTTACATCTACCCTCTCATGGTCTATTTCTATCAATACCGGGTCATAGTCTCTCAGTATCATAAAATCAACCAGAAGAAGCGCTTTTTCTATACCATCACCTCTTTGAAAATTCCAGACTTCATCAGGAAGTGCAAGCCTGTTCTCTTCATATATTGATTCATTGGGCATGCTATTAAGCATTTCATATACTTCTTCCGTTGTTTTACCTTCAAGGTCGGTGAAGCATACCGGGTTCCTTTCAATAGTTGCTTTTATGAAGGGAAGCCAGTTAATTTCATCCATCTGCCGGTAAACATAGAGTGAAAGTAATGCTGTTTCAGAAGTTGATACTGCCTCCCTTACTTTTTTCATGATTGTTTTGCGATCATCAGTGACAGCAATCTCAGGCACATTATTCCCGACATATGATTTGTCAGTATCTGGTAATTTTGGCTCTGTGAAAACAAAACATGAGAGATCTTTTATAAGATCAGCAATTTGCTTTGAATCAACGGCATCCTTATGCTGCATTAATTCTTGCTCCAGGTCTTCAGGGTTTTTGCACCGGGATTCATTGAATGCTTTTTCAATATCATTCAGAATAATTCTGCCATGCAGCGGGCTGAGATGGAATTCGTCACCTTCAATTTCATTAATGAGCTGTTTCCTGCTTTCAGGCGAAACATTGAACTTGCTTGTATGTTCATATTCAAACATTTTTTCAAGCGCTATGAACCTGCATACTCCTGAATAGTGGCAACAGTACTGAAATAAGTTTTTATATTTAGATTTGAATCTTAGAAAGTTAATAAAAATTACATCTGAAAGTTCCGTGGCAAGAAACTCCTTCAATTTCGAAGCAAAGCTGTTATATGCATTAATGTTGATGGTAGCTTCCCTGTATAATGTATGAATATATCCTGTTATGTGCGAGACTATAGTAACGCGCTCATTTTCCAGCGCTCTCCGGGCTTTCTCCGACAGGGAGGTTCCATTGTACCACATGTTTTTTGTTACTATTCGTCGGTTGTTTGTTATCAGGCCTTCCTTCTCATTAATATAATTCTGAGAGTGAAGAGGGGTAGCAATGAGAAATATCTTTTCAAGCTCAATTCTTCCCACTATGAACATGGCAGCTGCATAAAGTGCAGAAAAGGACACGCATTCACCTGCTCCTGTTGTGAAGTTGTCTTTATGCCTGAAAGCCGTCATTGCTTCAACAGTTTCAGTTTTCCAGTAAGGTATGATATCAGAATCATACTTATCCAGTCCAAAATGCTTTCTTATATCAATATCGAAATAATACTTGTCTCCTTCATATCCAAACAGCGCATTAGATTGCTTTAGCAGTTCCGGATCAAAAAAATCTCTGAATCTTTCGAGTTCCCTGCTCTTGGTTGTAAGTCCCCAGGTGGCGAGATCGAGATTAAATACGTAATTCTGGATTATATACTGTTTTATCCTGTTTGCCTTGTATATGAAACTCTTTTTTTCAATGTCCCTGAACCAGGGATCGTCACGCCATTTCCAGATCAGTGGCGACATGATGTTGGCAATTACGAGAGGATAAAATAATTCGGGGAAGATGAAAACCTCCATATCAGAAAGAGTAAATGCTGAGGAGTACTTTTCAAGATTCTTCCGGTTTGAAAAGTCAATTTTTTTTAATGGCATCATTAAAGCTTGATAATAATTTCTGAATGGAATTTACCGGGCCAGGCTTTAGAATCTTTCCATAAGCGGAAAGAAGAATGCTGCTTCTTTTTGAGCATTTTCATCGGAATCCGATCCATGGATCGCATTCATCTGGACCGATGCGCCAAATATTTTTCTTATGGTTCCTGTTTCTGCCCTGGCCGGGTCTGTGGCGCCGATTAGTTTCCTGAATTCCCCGACAGCCCTTGAACGCTTCAGGATCATTACAACTACCGGCCCAGAGGTCATGAATTCTACCAAAGAATCATAAAATGGCCTGTCTTTATGAACTAAATAAAATTCCTGTGCCTGCCTCGCAGTCATTTGAAGCATTTTCATTGCCGAAATATGGAACCCTGCTTCGCATATCATGGAAAGGATAGGGCCGGTTTTCCCGGCACTGACTGCATTGGGCTTGATAATTGCAACTGTTATATTGTTCAGCATGAGTTTCAATAATGATATTTGTCAGAAAAAACGGTCTAGTTATTTTTTCTTACTTTTGCGTTTCAAACAAGAAAATAAATGTCAGAACTGGCCAAATATACAAAAGAATTGTCTGATCTGTTTATGTCATCAGATAATATCTTGTTAATCTGCCACATAAACCCTGATGGGGATGCAATTGGATCTCAATTGGCACTATATCATTATCTTAAATCCAAGGGAAGAAAGGTTACGATGATTTCACCAAACAAACTTCAGGAATTTCTGAAATGGATGGACGGTGCAGATAACATAAGGATTTTTACCGGCGAGCGCAAGGAGTGCATAAAATTTATTGAAGAGGCCTCGCTGATAGTGCTTCTTGATTTTAGTCAGCAAAACAGGCTGGGGGAAGTGGAACAATATGTTGTACGATCAGCTTCAAAAAAAGTGATAATTGATCATCATTTGGAACCACAGGATTTTGCAGATCTTATAATATCAGACACTTCAAAATGCTCAACCACGGAACTGATATATGAAGTCATTAAAGATATTGAGGGAAAGCCATTCAAAAATATCAAATTTTCAGAAGCAATTTATGTTGGGATTGTAACGGATACCGGTAATTTTGAACATGGTTCATATACCGGGAGAACATTGCATATTGTTGCTGATCTGCTTGAAACAGGCATAGAAAGGGAACGTATTCATAATCTTATTTACAATAACTATTCTGAAAGCAGAATGAGGTTATTAGGTCTGGCATTGAATAAAAGACTGACCGTGATTCCTGAGATGAATACTGCCTATATATACCTTACTCAGCAGGATCTCAATGAATACAATCATGTAATGGGCGATACTGAAGGATTTGTAAACATGCCTCTTTCCATAAAAGGTATTGACTTTTCCGTACTGTTTATTGAGAAAGCCGGTTTTATTAAACTTTCCTTCAGGTCTAAAGGCAATTTTCCCGTCAATGAATTTGCATCGAAATATTTTTCAGGTGGTGGTCATCTTAATGCTTCAGGAGGTGAATACAATGACACTCTTGAGAATACAATTGCTTATTTTCTCAAGGTATTGAAAGAGACACGGGTTTCAACCTATTAATATGAATAAACTCATAAGCATAGAAACAATTATAATTGGCCTGTTTTTTTGCGCGATGGTTTCATGCAAAAATGGTAAGGAATCCACACCTTCTCATAATCCACCAGGAAGGAAAGATCTTGAAAATTTAAATATTTACCTTGTTCAGAAGGACCGTGAGATCATCCAGAGCTATATTGAAAGGAAGAACTTGAATATGGCAGAATCGAAATCAGGTCTGTGGTTTCTTGTTGTTAAACAGGGAGAGGGTGATTATATAAGGGAAAATGACAAAGTGATTTTCGATTACAAGTGCTCATTGCTCGACGGAACTCTTTGTTATTCATCGGAAGTGGACGGGCAAAAGGAAATCATCCTGGGAAGAAGCGGATTGGAAGCTGGTCTTGAAGAAGGGCTAAGACTGCTCAAACCAGGTGCGGAAGCAATTTTTATTTTGCCACCATTTCTTGGCCATGGATTGCTGGGCGACCAGAAAAACATACCGGCAAGGGCAACTCTTGTATATGAGATAAAAATTGCAAAGTTCAATTGAAATTTTATTAAAATATCGTTATGGAAATGAAAAGTATAAGATCCATGTTTGTCGTTCAGTTTGTACTGGTATTATTGTTAATTAATTCCTGCGCCCTGGAGAAAAAATATGAAGAAGAAGAAAGAGATTCAATTCAACGATATCTTGTTGATAATCCCGACCTTAATTTTGAATTAAAGCCCAGCGGATTATATTACCTCGATATTGTTGTTGGCACCGGAGCGAAACCTGCTGCTCGTGATAGTGTGTTTCTTAAATACACAGGGAAGTATATTAATGGAATGGTGTTTGACACCAATGAAGGTACAAGCGAAGTATTGAAATTTGTTGTTTTGCAGAAACAAGTTATAGCAGGTCTTGATGAGGGCCTTACATACATGAATGAAGGAGGCAAGGCAAAGTTGCTTATCCCTTCATCTCTTGCATATGGAACAACAGGATACTATACAATTCCCGGTTATACACCATTGATTTTTGACATTGAGCTATTAAGGGTTAAAAAGAATCCCTGACATTTTGCTGAAGTATAAAAATCACAGGCCTTTTGGTCAGGTCAGGCATATTTTTTTTCCACTCCGATATTGGAAGTGTTCTGATTTCTTCAGATGGAAGTGTCAGATCTGCTGCAATACATAGCATGGTATGGTTATTGCATATTTGCACAATTGCCTCGAGTAACTTTTGGTTTCTGTAAGGTGTTTCCATGAAGATCTGTGAAAATCCCGATGCGGACCTTCTTTCCAGTTCTTTAATTTTTATTGCTCTTTCTGTTTGTTTTACAGGCAGATATCCGTTAAATGAGAAATTCTGTCCATTAAGGCCTGAGGCTGCCAGGGCTAATATTATTGATGATGGTCCGACAAGCGGAACAACTTTTATGTTTTTCAGGTGAGCCAGGGCAATTAGTTTTGCACCCGGGTCAGCAATGCCGGGCATGCCCGCTTCACTCATTATACCCGCATCATTGCCTTCAAGCAAAGGTTCCAGAAATTCTGATATTTGCCTGTCTGGAGTGTGTTCGTTCATTTCCAGAAAGGAACATTCGTTAATCGGAAATTCCTTGTCAAGTGTTTTCAAAAAACGTCTGGCACTTCTCAGGTCTTCAACAATGAAAACTCTTAGCTTCCTTGTAATTGAAGCAACAAAATCAGGTATTACCTCACTGTACTTGCTGCCCCCAAGGGTAACAGGGATCATATATATCTTACCCGGCATTATGAATTATAATTATTTAAACAGGTAAATATAAGTAATTAAGCCTTCATCCGGAGTCTCCAAATCTTGACATGTGTCTTTGTTGTTTGGGATTTTTAATATAGGTTTGCTATGTAAAATATTGCAGGTGAAAATTACGTTTCTTGGTACCGGTACTTCCCAAGGAGTGCCAGTTATTGCTTGTGAATGCAAAACATGTTCATCTCCAGACCCCCTGGATAAAAGACTCAGAACATCCCTTCTGCTTGAGGTCTCCGGCAAAATACTTGTTTTTGACGCAGGGCCCGATTTCCGTCAGCAGATGCTTAGAGAGAATGTCAAGAATCTTGATGCAATTATTCTTACTCATGAACACAAAGACCATATTTCGGGGATGGATGACGTAAGAGCTTTCAATTACAAGAGTAAGGATGCAATTGACATTTATGCTGAAGATAGGGTTCAGAAAGCAGTGAAACAGGAGTACTCATACGTTTTTGCAGAATATCAGTATCCTGGTATTCCAAAGATGCGACTTAACAATATCTCTGAGTACGATTTCAAAATAGGCCCTGTTTCAGTGACACCTCTCAGGGTTTTTCACTACCGGCTTCCGGTTTTGGGTTTTAGAATAGAAAATTTTGCATATATAACTGATGCCAATTACATACCGGAAGAAACAAAAGAGAAATTATTTGGGGTTAAATATTTAGTTATAAATGCACTGAGAAAAGAAAAGCATATTTCTCATTTCAGCTTAAGGGAAGCAATTGACTTTATCAGGGAAATTTCGCCAAAAAAGGCATATATAACACATATCAGTCACCAGATGGGCTTACATAAAGAAGTGAATTCTGAGCTGCCTCCAGAGATTTCACTTGCATATGATGGCCTGAGCTTTTCCTGCGGCGAATGAGGTTTCAGTACTTGACTTTTCTTTTGTAACTCTTTCCCAGCTTCTTCTGATAGTGGTTAGAAAAGAAGTACCTGTTTCTGCCCAGTTGAGTTGCATTAGCCCGCGATGCCTTTATCCTTTTTTCATAATAAGGATTTTTCCTTGTCGATGCACATGAGCTGACCACAGTGAACATCATCGCGAGCACAAATAACATGAGAATACCTATTAGGTTGAAATGGCCTTTCGTTATAAGTTTGTCATTCCGGATCATCTCTCTTTAAAATTCAATTAGTAAAAATTATACCACTTCTTATCTTGTTTGCCGGCTTTTGTGCCTGAAATTACCACGTTAAACAATTTTTTTAATGATATGTATGTTTTAAATTGCACGATTTTTGCAGATTAACCAATATCAATCCGTTGATATCTATGCGAAACTTATTAAAGTTGCAGGTTCTCATAATTGCTTTTTTCATCCCTGATATTCTGTTTTCGCAGTGGATAAAAGAAGTGTTCCTTTCACGACAAAACGAATTAGTTGCTGACAGTATTGTATTATCTGACAGTATAGTTCTAAATAATATACGTAAAAAACCAATTATTAGTTTCCTGATTGATGGAAAAATTTATACTACGGCCGATGTTGCCATACAAACAGATAAAGAGACAGGAAGCCTTGTGGTTGGGAAGAAAGTAATGCTGAGCTTCAGCAAAGCTGAAATAAACCGTCCGGGATGGAGCTGTAAATTCACTGTTAAAAACATATCCGGCGATACCGTTTCATTGAGCAATGTTGTGCCATTTGGTTTCAATAATGAATCTGTTGCAATAACAGGTGCCGGTTCGGATGATATGACCAGCGCATGGTTGTTTCGTCCCGGATACAAGCCGTTCAGGATAATACTTCCTGATAACGCATGGGAAACAGGATATTCATCATTCGATGCCGGAAAAGGCTATTCTGTTTGTGCAATCGCCAGGCGAAAGGCAATTAATGGCGGAATAAAAAACAGATATGTTACTATATTGCCACCGACTGCCAGTGTTGAGTATCAGATTTTTGCCGATGTGTTCCAGGGTGAGTGGCAGAACGGCATGCGCCTGATGTTCAGAGACAGGCTACTATATGAAATTGATGAGTTCGATAACTCGTTGTATGAAAGACCTGACCTTGCATGGATTAGAAAAAGCTACCTGATGATCCTGCAAATGGCCTGGGACAGGGATTTTTATGACCGGATGCAAGGTCGTTACATGTTCCCCGAGTTTATAAAGAAAGGCATCGAACTATTTGGAAATATCGACATCTACGGCATCTGGCCAACATGGCCAAGACTTGGTCTTGATCAGAGAAATCAGTGGGATATGTATCGTGACCTTCCCGGGGGGATTATCCAGCTGAAGAACTATGCCCAGCATTTACGACAAGCAAAAGCAAAGTTTTTCATTGCATATAATTCATGGGATAAAAGCACGAGAAAAAATGATCACCTTAAGAGCATGGCCGATCTTATTAGGGAAACAGAAGCCGATGGCGTTGTTCTTGATGCAATAGGCAGTTCAACCTGTGATCTTCAGGCAACCGCCGATAGTGTCAGAAAAGGAGTCGTTATGTATTCCGAAGGAATGACTGCTATAGGTGACATGCAAGGTATTATTGCCGGCCGTGTGAACAATGCCATTTACATGAGTCCTGAACTTAATCTTAATAAGCTTATAAAACCGGATTTCTCAATCTTTAGGGTTTGTGATGTGGGAGAGGACATAATCCACAGGGAAATAGCCATATCGTTTTTTAATGGTTATGGAACTGAACTCAACATGTTCCGTACAGGCGGAAGAAATGATTCGTACAGGAATGATCTTGACTTTCTTGCCAGAACAACATTTATTCTCAGACAAAATAATGACGCTTTTCTTGATCCCGGTTGGACTCCGGTCATAGAGACAGCCTCTGATAACATCTATGTTAACAGATGGAATCATGAGAAGAAAACCGTATATACCGTACTCAATCTGAAGCATGATGGGCATTCAGGAAGACTTTTTGAGGTTGATGTAAACGATGAAAGGCATTTCATTTCTTTATGGGATCACGAAGATGCAATGCCGGAAGAAGATGATGGGAAAAAATGGATATCTGTAAACACTGATGGATGGTCTGCATCCTATTCAGGAACCAGGAAGGAAGGTTCAGTCCAGTGTATTGTTGCCTTTCCTGCATTGCTTAAGTCAAGTATCAGGGGCGATTCATTGTTCATCTCATGCCAGGAGCAGGGCAGTATTCTTATTTGGAAAGAAAATCCTTCGTATCAGGCTGAAAAGAAAGAGATCAGACTTAATGGTGATACTGTGATCAGGGTCAATGATTTGTTCGGTTATTATGAAGGGAAGATAGTTGTTCAGCTTGTTGAGGATGAAGTCCTGAAGGATGAGAATATACTGCATTTTAAGGGAGGAACCCCGTGGTTGATAAGCAGGGTGATTCCAACGGTAAGGGAGAGAATTATTCCGGGAGAAATGGTACTTGTTCCCGGAACAGATTTTTCGTTTGATGTAATGACCAATGAGAATTTTATTCCATATCCTGAAATAAGCGGAACAGTTTTCAGTATCGATAGTTTTCTAATTGACCGATATCCGGTAACAAATGCCCAATACTATGAATTTCTTGTCAATTCAGGTTACAGGCCTTCAGATACAACACGTTACCTGAGACATTGGCAATCTGGAAAATTTAAACAGGGCCAGGACAAGTATCCGGTTGTCTTCGTCAGTTATGAAGACATGAGGGCATATGCGACATGGGCTGGAAAACGACTGCCCACTGAAGCTGAATGGCAGCTTGCTGCACAGGGAACTGATAATCGTAAATGGCCCTGGGGCAATGATTTTCATGGAACATATTGTAATAACGCTTTCGACAAGCAAACACCTGTGGATGCCTTTCCGAAAGGAGCAAGCCCCTTTGGAGTTATGGATCTTGTTGGTAATGTGTGGCAGATGACAGGTGACATGTACTTCAACGGATCCAATTATTTCATGATTATCAGGGGAGGGAGTTACTACAGGCCGGACTCAAGCAGCTTGTACATAGAAGGGGGCCCCCAGGCTCTCAACAGAACCCAGATGATGCTCATGGTATCACCGGCATTCGACAGAAGTGCTACCGTAGGATTCAGGTGTGTGAAAGATATTGATCACAAAAGATTCACTCCTTGATTCTTCCTGCTCCATTGCCAATACTGGGAAAATAAAAATCTGCAATCAGACCAGTCCTCTCTTTGTATATTTTACCAAGGATTGATGCAAAGTCACTTGCATTTTCATTGCTTACAATGCTTACTGTACATCCTCCGAATCCGGCGCCAGTCATTCTTGTTCCTATTACCCCGGGAAGTTTTCTTCCTTCGTAAACAAGTGTGTCAAGCTCATAGCCCGTCACTTCATAATCGTTCTTAAGTGAGTCATGCGACATGTTCATCAGCTCTCCGAACAGCCGGATATCATGCTCTTTCAAAGCTGATACCGCATTAAGCACCCTGCCATTTTCGCTTATTACGTGCCTTGCTCTTTTTACTATTACAGGATCTTCAATGTATTCCTTAAGATGATTTATATCTGCAACATTCAATTCGCTGAGGTTATTGATTTTTTTGTATGACTGGAGCAGTGATACAGCTTTTTCACACTCGGCACGTCTCTCATTGTACTTTGAATCAGTCAGCCCCCTTCTTTTATTTGTGTTTGTAATTATAAGGGAATAATCGTTAAGGATCAGGGGAACATTTTCATAATCAAGGGTACCGCAATTCAGGAATATAGCATGATCTTTTTTCCCAAATCCGACTGCAAACTGGTCCATAATGCCGCAGTTCATTCCTACAAATTCATTTTCAGCTTTTTGGCACATCTTTACGAGATCCAGAGTTTGAAAACCTGCCTGGAATATTTCATTCAGTGCCACTGCAGTTACCATTTCAATTGATGCCGAAGAAGAAAGGCCTGCCCCGTTTGGTACATCGCCATAAAAAAGCAGCTCAAGGCCTGAAATCTTAACGTTTTTTTTCAGGAACTCATTTATAACCCCAAGGGGATAATTAATCCAGCTTTTATCCAGGGCTATGAACAGATTTTTTAATTCAGTTTCCTGATCTTCATCAAAATTAAGAGTACTGAATTTAAGCCATTTCTCACCGGTTGTCCTTATAGCAAGGTAAGTCCCGTAGTTTAGTGCGCATGGGAAAACATATCCTGCATTATAGTCGGTGTGTTCACCAATAAGATTGACCCTTCCGGGTGAGAAAAAAAGAACAGGTTGATTGTTCCTGTTCCCATATTTTTCATAGAATTTTTCTTTTATATTGTTGATTTCCATAATTATACTTTAAGCTTCTTTTCAATTTCATTTATCTGGTTTCTGAAATGCTTGTCGGTGTCAATAAGATTGTTGACAGTTTTACAGGCATGTAACACTGTTGCATGGTCTTTTCCTCCGATGCGTGAGCCGATACTGGCAAGTGAAGCCTTGGTTAGGCTTTTAGAAAAATACATTGATACCTGTCTTGCCTGTACAATTTCTCTTTTTCTGGTTTTGCCCTGAATTAGATCAATAGGTATCTTGTAATAATCACACACGATCTTTTGTATATATTCTATAGTAATTTCGCGTTTCGAAGTACTTACAAGCTTTTCAACCATCTGACGAGCCAGGTCGAGTGTGATTTCTTTTCTGTTGAGGGTTGACTGCGCATAAAGTGATATCAGAACCGCTTCAAGTTCCCGTATGTTATTTGAGATATTGGCTGCGAGGTATTCAAAAATATCTTCGGGTAACTCGATACCGTCGTTGTATGCTTTCTTTTTGAGAATTGCCAGGCGTGTTTCATAATCGGGACGTTGCAGGTCGGCCTGAAGACCCCATTTGAATCTCGACAGGAGTCTCTGTTCCATACCCTGTAATTCAACCGGAGGCCTGTCGCAGGTAAGTATAAGCTGTTTTCCCGACTGGTGTATATGGTTAAAGATATGGAAGAAGGTATCCTGCGTTTTTTCTTTTCCGGCAAATTCATGCACATCATCCAGGATGAGAACATCTATCATCTGATAGAAATGAAGAAAATCATTCTTGTTGTTGTTTCTCACAGATTCGACGAACTGTGTTTGAAATTTATTCGCATTAACATACAATACAACTTTGTCGGGATGCTTTTCTTTGACCAGAATGCCTATGGCCTGGGCCAGATGAGTTTTTCCGAGACCTGAATCGCCGTAGATCATCAGGGGGTTGAAAGCTGTCCCTCCGGGATTGTTGCCAACCGCAATACCTGCTGATCTTGCCAGCCTGTTGCATTCACCTTCCACAAAATTGTTGAAGTTATAATCGGGATTCAGTTTAGGATCAAAATGCAGTTTTTTTATGCCTGGAATTACAAATGGATTCTTTATTGAAGGTTGTGTCACATCAAAAGGAACCTGAACCGGCTTATTGTTGAGATCGGTCTTGTTCTTTGACGGATATTTCACTGTATAGGGCTTACCATCTGAAAAAGTCGTGTTTTCAAGAACAACATTGTATTCGAGCTTAGCATCAGTACCTATTTCACGTCTCAGGGTTTTCCTGAGAATGTCAATGTACTGTTCTTCCAGATATTCATAGAAGAACGGGCTGGGAACCTGGATTGTCAGAATATTGTTCTCAAGTTTCAAAGGTATTATAGGCTCAAACCAAGTCTTAAAACTGACGGATGGAATAATGTCCTTTATAATCTGCAGACAGTTATTCCAAACATCAATATGCGATTTGTTCATGAAAGTTGTTAGTTTAAATATTTCGTTTTCTGTCTGGCTGCTTTAGAAGGCAATATTTGTAAAAAAAAAAGTTAAAAAAAAAATTATTTTCGCTTGACTTTCTCAAAAAAAGTATATGTTTTTAATGGTCAATAACTTATAGAATAAAAAAATACAAATAGTGTAAAAATCTGATATTCAATAGTTTATACGTGCATCTTTGGGCTTGTGTATGTATTACAATTCATTATAGGTACATAGTCATAATTCAACCTGGAACTATGAATTATTAGGACAATTTTACCATTGAATGATTACTGAACAATAAGGGGAAGATAATGTGAATTTTATTGATTTCCTATTGTTCCGGGACATTTTTTTTACCAAAGACCGAAAAGTGGACATAGCGTTTGGGGTTAGCCTTAAGATCCCTCAAAAGCATGTTAAGGCTTTCCAGGCTTGCAGTCAGGTTCAAATATAGAGAGTCGTCAGTCATGATTTTGCCTGCAGAGCCTTTTCCTTCCGAAAGACCTTCCAGCAATTTTTCTGCATCCTCAAGTCCATTCTTCAGGTTCATAACCGAACTGTATAGGTCTGCTGCAGCGAGAGTATCGGCAATTGTTTCGAGGCTGGTAAAGGTATTGCTCATTTTGTCAGTATTGGCGGCCAGCATCGAGGTAAACCTGTTTATATCCCTTATGGTTGTTTTAAGATCGGCTTCTCCTGATCCAATGATTTCGTTGATGCTGCCGGCGGTACTGCTCAGGCTTGAAACTCCTCTTCGCAGGTCTTCCCTGAATTGGGGATCCATAATATCGTTGACAGAGTTCATTACAGAATCAAGCACAGTTATAAGATCCACAACTTTGTCCTTTATAGGCCCCAGCTCATTTTCAAGGGCACTTAAGAGTGATTGTGCAAGCCTGCCCGGAATTGTATCTCCCGATTCATATGTCCCGGGTCCGCTTCCATATAGAAACTGAATTTTCATACCGGCTATAAGTGTTGCGGTAGTTATTTCAGCAACGGTATTAACAGGCAGGCGAAATTTCTTGTCAACAGCGAGTACAACAAGAAGACGTCCACTCTCAGGGTCAGTGAATTTAATTGATTGAACAACACCAACCTTATAACCGTTCATCTCAACCGGACTTGATTCGGCAAGCCCGCCAACATTGTCATAAACAACGTAATAATGATTTGTTTTGCTGAGAATGTTTTTCCCCTTGAGAAAATTATATAGCCATATGAAGACAATTATGGTTATAAGAGCAGTTATTCCAATCTTAACTTCATTAGAGATCTTTTTCATTAATAGGGGTATTTACTTCTGGTTTTTTAATATCATCACATCCTGTAAAGGTACTATTTTGTTATCTTTCACTGCAATCACAAATGAGTCGGGGAATTTGTCAACTATCTTCTTCCTGTGATCAACTGCTGAAGGATAATCCTGAAAGTTCCCAATGGCATATTTGTATATTCCATCTGAGGAAAGTTCGATAATATCTTTAAGTCCCTTAAAGTTTTCTGGTCTGAGGGCTTTCCTTGCAGAGGAAGCAGCTATCTGGACCATGAATGTTAAATTGCCATCCAGCTTATTCTCCCTGGCATCTTCGGGGGGTGTTTTTTCTTTTCCTGTCGGTTCTTCCGCAGCAGCGGTTGAGATACCATTCTTCCTGTCAGCCTGATTTATGTAATCCCTGCATGCCCTATATATCGCTGACGCTATATATTCCTGACCTTCCCTGGACACAAGGTATTTTTCTTCTTCAGGATTAGTCATGTATCCGGTTTCTATCAGAACACTTGGCATGGTTGTCATATACAAAACCCAGAAACCAGCTTGTCGTACACCTCTGTCAACCCTTCCGGCTCTATCCCTGAACTGATTCTGAATTTTGGACGCAAGTTCTGTACTCTGTTCGATAAATATATTTTGCATGAGCGCAAACATGATATATGACTCCGGTGATTTGGGATCAAATCCTTCATATTTTGTTGAATAATCATCTTCCAGTAGAATAACCTCATTTTCCTTCATGGCAACTTCAAGGTTTTCCTGGTCTTTTGCCACCCCCATTACATATGTTTCTGCACCTTTTACGCTTTTCGAGCTTGCCCAGTTGGCATGTATCGATATAAACAGGTCAGCTTTATTCTTATTGGCAAATTCTGCTCTTTCTTTAACTTCAACAAATACATCGTTATTCCTTGTATAAAGGACTCTTGCATTTTTGACATTCTGTTTGATATATTCTCCTGCCTTAAGAGCAATTGCCAGGTTGATGTTCTTTTCCTTGCTTATTGAGCCCAGGGCTCCGGGATCTTTTCCTCCGTGACCCGCGTCAATGACAACAGTCCACATTTTTTGTGGAGCCTGACTCTGCGGAAAGCAGGTAAGCACTGAAGCAAAAAGGCCCGTTATCATCAATTTGAGCAGAGTCATATAATTGGTACGATGTTTGCCGTTTTTAACCGTGGTGCTCATGTTCTGTTCGTGTTTTTTATTTAGTTTTGCGCCTGACATCGCAACATTGCACAAAAACTATACAAAAATAGTATTTAAGTTGTATTATTTTAACGAAAAACGGTTGCTTGTAGTTTTCCTGGTGGCAGCCCGGTTTTTATCGTTATTATCACAGGATTTACAGATATCTCCTGATACTGCACATTTCATTCCAGAACTTACCAGTTCTGATACCCTGGTGATAAAAAGAAAAGATACATCTGCTGAAGCTATTGATAAACAAGTTGTTTACAGTTCCGAAGGGTACAAAAAGAATGATCTGGTCAATAAAAAAGCTATCCTTACGGGAAACGCTACAGTTACATATGGCAACATAAAAATAAATGCTGATTCCATTGTGTTCAATATGGCTGCAAATACAGTATTTGCAGCTGGAAGAAAAGACAGTACGGGCAAGGTCATAGGAGCTCCGGTGTTTTCAGAAGGTTCGCAGGAATTTGAATCGGATTCTCTGATATATAATTTTAAGTCACGCAAGGCGTTGGCATATAATATTGTGACAATGCAGGAAGACGGCCTGGTAAGAAGCAAGGTTACCAAGTTGCTGGAAGACGGTTCCTCGAACATCTCAAGAAGTACTTATTCAACATGTGATGCTGAAACTCCCCATTTCTACATAAACCTGCCTAAAGCAAAGGTTTACCCCGGTAAGAAGATCATATCTGGCCCGGGCAACCTGGTATTGGAAGGAATACCTCTGCCAATAGCACTTCCCTTTGGTTTTTTCCCTATCCAGACCAAGCGGGCAGCTTCGGGTATTTTGATCCCGAAAGTTGGACAGGAACAGCAAAGAGGATACTCGCTTACAGAGGGTGGATATTATTTCGCACTGAACGATTATTTTGACCTCGCTCTCAAAGGGAATATTTATACTAACGGAACATGGATGCTTAATGCCACAACTAATTATAATAAATTGTATAAGTATAGTGGCAATTTCTCTTTCAGTTATGCTAATAATATTTCTGGTCATAAAGGTTTGCCTGACTACAGGTCAGCAACAAATTACAAAATTGGCTGGACATATAACCAGAATCCCAAGGCTCATCCGGGTTCACGTTTTTCGGCAAGCGTAAATATGAGTTCCAGTGGATTTGATAAAACAAACAGTTACGATGTTTCAGAACATATAACTACCCAAAGGCAATCAAGCGTGAGTTATTCCAAAACATGGGATGGCACCCCCTTTAATCTTTCTGCAAGCATGAACCACAGTCAAAATGTAAAGAATAAGACTGTAAGCGTTAATCTTCCGAAAGTAAACTTCAATGTTGGAAGAATCTATCCTCTCAAAAGCCGGAGAAGCCCGGGATCTAAGAAATGGTATAAGGAATTGCAATTCCAGTATACGGCATCGCTTGATAATCAGATAAATACATATGACAGTCTGCTTTTTAAAAAGCAAACGCTTAACGGAATGCGAAGCGGTTTCAAGCACGATGCTCCCCTTAGTTTGCAAATCCGTCCTTTCAGAAACTTTTCAATCTCTCCCACAATGTCATATTCGGGTGTGCTATATACACAGAAGATTGAAAAGAAATGGAATCCGGAATACATCAATCCTGTTACGGGAGAACCGATTCCATCTTTGGTAAATGACACCTTAAAAGGGTTCTTTTACGGCCATTCGCTTAAACCTTCAGTAGGTGCTAATTTTAGTCCGCAGGTTTTCGGCATGTTTACTTTTAAACCCGAATCGAGGGTTCAGGCAATCCGTCATGTTATGAAGCCTTCCGTGGGATTCAACTATATCCCGTCTATTAAAGGATTGTCATCAGATATGTACAGGCAGGTTCAGTCTGATACTACAGGCAGAATAACAGAGTATTCCATTTACGATGGTAATATATACGGAACACCATCACTTTCAAGGAGGAGCAGCGGAATTACATTCAGTCTGGTTAATATTCTTGAAGGCAAGGTCTTTCAAAAAAATGACACTACGGGAGAAGCAAAGAAAGTTAAGATCATTGATAATTTTGGAATTAATACATCATACAATGTGTTTGCAGATTCAATGAGATGGAGTCCTGTTTCAATGGCAATGAGAACGACAGTATTCGAAAATTTCAATATCTCTGCAAACAGCAGTTTTTCATTGTATGGGCTTAGCAGTAACGGAAGACCTATAAATACGTTTTCCTATGCTCTGAACAGGAAGCTGATGAGATTAACAAACTTCTCAGTGAGTCTTGATTTTGAACTGAGCAAACTGTTCAAGAAGGAAGGCAGAGATTCCCGTCAGGCCTCATCTCAGCAAATGACACCGGGTTCCAGATCACCTGGCTCCATTCAGGAGCCGGGAATGTCAAGATCTTCAATCCATCAGGGTGACGATTTATTGTTTGATGAATACGGATATTATGTTTTTGATGTTCCATGGTCGATGAATGTCAGATACAATCTCAACTATTCCAAACCGGCATTTAAATCAATGCTTACACAGACTCTTTCTGTAAACGGGAATGTGACGCTGACAAAGAAAATGGCTATTACTTACACAAGCGGCTATGATTTCAGAATGAAGGAAATTACCATGACCCAGATAGGGATCACGAGGGATCTTCACTGCTGGGAGATGAATTTCAACTGGGTCCCAAATGGAACAATGAAGATGTGGAATTTTACCATCAGGGTTAAAGCTTCAATACTATCAGACCTGAAATATGAACGAAGAAAGGATTTTCACGATCAGTACTATTGATTCCTTTTGCCAAAGGCGGAAAATCAATACCGTTCTGAATACAGGCTATTCCGCTCTGTAATATAAAAAAGCCCGCATAAACATCTCTACGCGGGCTTATTAATATTTTCCTTGTAAAAAAGTTGAGGTAATAACCAGAATTATAACTATCAAAAGATAGTTATTCGGCTATGATCTCGAATTCAACTTCAACCTTAACATCCCTGTGCAGTTTGATAACTGCATTATATGTGCCTATTTCCTTTATCTGGTCATCAGGAAGAGTTATGCTTCTGCGATCAATGTCAAAACCTTTTTCCTTAAGTGATTCGGCAATCTGAATTGTGTTGACAGATCCGAATATCTTCCCTGTGGAACTGGTTTTTGCTCCGACAACAAGCTTGATTTCTTCAAGTCTGGCTGCTGTTTCCTGCGCAGCAGCTTTTATCTTTTCTTCCTTATGTGCTCTTTGCCTGAGATTTTCAGCATGCATTTTCTTTGCTGATGGTGAAGCGGGTATTGCATATCCTTTAGGGATGAGGTAATTCCTGCCATATCCGTCCTTTACCCTGACGATGTCATCCTTTTGTCCCAGCTTGTTTACATCCTGTAACAATATAATTTCCATTTCAGGTCCTCCTTATTTTAATAAATCAGTAACATAGGGGAGAAGAGCAATATGACGCGCTCTTTTGACAGCCTTGGCAACTTTTCTCTGATATTTAAGAGAAGTGCCTGTCAGCCTGCGGGGCAGTATTTTACCCTGATCATTCAGGAATTTTTTAAGAAATTCAGGATCCTTGTAATCAATATATTTAATCCTGTTCTTTTTGAACCTGCAGTATTTCTTCTTTTTTATCTCAACTGAAGGGGGAGTTAAATATCTTATTTCTGATTCATTCTGTGCCATGGCTTATTCCTCCTTGATTTTTCCTGATTCTTTCTGTTTCCTCTTTTTTTCAGCATATTCAATTGCGAATTTCTCCATCCTGAAAGTCAGGAATCTGATTATTCTTTCATCCCTGCGATACTGTACCTCGAGTTTTTCCACAAGGTCACCACTGCCTTTGAATTCGAGCAGATAATAAAAGCCTGTTGATTTTTTCTGAATCGGGTAGGCAAGTTTTTTGAGACCCCAATTCTCTTCATGGACGATCTCACCATTGTTGTCGGTGATGACCCTCTTGAATTTTTGTACCGCTTCCTTCATCTGGTTCTCAGACAAAACGGGAGTTGCAATGAAAACGGTTTCGTACTGGTTCAACATAGTTGTAATAGTTAACTGGTTTTATTGGTTTTTGGCTCGCAAAAGTACAATATTTTTTGTTTAAAAAAAACCAAATAACTGAAAATAGATTGATATATCTGCTCGTTTCTGGATAATTGCAAATACCTCTTTCTATAACAGTACATGATATTGACATTGGTTTTAGTTATATTTGCACTTGGAAAAGAGAGCCAATAACTTATGGACAACTTTATAGTTTCAGCGCGTAAATACCGGCCAGCTACCTTCGATATGGTAGTAGGGCAAAGCTCCATTACGAATACTCTGAAAAGTGCCATCAGAAACAGGCATCTTGCACAGGCTTATTTATTCTGTGGACCGCGAGGGGTGGGGAAAACAACCTGTGCAAGGATTTTTGCCAAAACCATAAATTGCAGTAATCTGGGAGAAGATGCTGAACCCTGCGATAAATGCGAGTCATGTATATCATTCAATACATTGAGGTCTTTTAACATCCATGAACTGGATGCTGCATCCAATAACAAAGTCGATGATATCAGAAGTCTGACAGAACAGGTAAGGATACCACCTCAGATCGGCAAGTACAGCATATATATAATCGATGAAGTACATATGCTTTCAACTTCTGCATTTAATGCATTCCTGAAAACCCTTGAAGAACCCCCTCAGCACGCAATTTTTATTCTGGCTACAACCGAAAAGCACAAAATAATTCCTACAATTCTCTCACGATGCCAGATTTTTGACTTTAACAGGATAAAGATTGACGATATAATAAAGCGGCTTTATTATGTGGCCGAAAATGAAGGTGTTCAGGCTGAAGCGGAGGCTCTTCATGTAATTGCACAAAAGGCTGACGGAGCTTTACGGGATGCTCTTTCAATATTCGACCAGGTTGTGAGCCTGTGTGGCAAAAGTATTACGTACAAAGATGTCCTGGAGAATCTTAATGTACTTGATTATGAGTATTATTTCAGAACTGTTGACGGTGCTGTCAATTGCGAGATTTCAACTATGCTTCTTACCTTCAATGAAGTACTGGAAAAAGGATTTGACGGCCATAATTTCATAACGGGTCTGAATAATCATCTTAGGGATCTTCTGGTTTGCAGAGATGAAAGTACATTAAAGCTGCTTGAAACTACTGCTGCAATAAAGCAAAGATATCTTCAGCAAACAAGGAGATGCTCGGAGGACTTTCTTTATAGTGCCCTTGAAATCGGGAGCAATTGTGACTTGTCCTATAAAATGAGCAAGAATCCGAGGTTACATGTTGAGTTGTCACTTATCCGTCTTTGTTCTCTCAGTAAACCTTCCGGAGGAGAATATGAAAAAAAAAAGCCTGAAATAATCTCTTCTGAGAAAGCAGAAGAGATTCTGGTACCTCCTCCAAAATCTGAAATAATACGGCAAACTGAAACTGATTCGTCTGATCCCAATAGAAGAAAATATATCCCTCAAACTGGAAAACCTGTTGCTCAGGGTACAAAAACCGGGAAATCAATCTCAATAAAAGCACTTATGACAGAAGAACAGAGCCCAGAACAGGAGCCGGAAGAAACGGTTATCCCGGAAGGGACTGCTGAAAATTCTGAAAAAACTGAAATAGTTGAAATCAACGAAGTTACAGTTGGTAAAGCGTGGAATGATTTCATCGATACACTCAAGGGTGATGGAACCAGAATTATAAGTATGTTTAAATCAATAAAACCTGAACTGGGGGATGATAACGTGATCAAAATTCATCTTAGCAATGCAGCCCAGAAAGACTTGTTTGTTCAAAACTACAAACAGAAAATGATTGCATTCCTGACAGACAAATTGAACTTGCAGGGTATTGATATAGAGTCTGTTGTTGATGTTTCAGAGAATAATGACATACTTTATTCGGATGAGCAGAAATACAATTACCTGGTTACAAAATACCCTGCTCTGAAGGAACTCAAAAAAACCTTTAACCTCGATATTCACTGATCCCTGTAGTTATGTTTTCATTAAGAGAATAAAGTGAACAAAAAAAGTGACATTGGAAAGAACCCTGATTATGCCCGGAATGGAGAAAAATATCCTGACCTGTCATCTCTGGACTTACCATATCCTCGTTCAGCTGGATCAAACTCCATGATGAGTGTTATTGACAGGGATTACCGATATGAAACTGTTAATCTGAAGTTTTGCAAAGCACACAGAAAGGATCAGCAGTTTTTCACAGGAAATACTTTGTCAGCTGTTTGGGGAAATGAAGTATTTAGTGATTTTATCAAACCAAATGTGGACATGTGTCTTATGGGCAAGGCTGTCAGGTATGAGGCCTTTTTCAGGATTGCTGAATCCGGGTTGAACTTGTATGAAGTTTTTATGTACCCGCTAAGGTATTCGAAAGGACAGGTAACTCATATTGTTGCTGAAACATTAGATATTAGTACAGTCAAACGTTCGCAAGCAAATACTGCAAATATCCGGCAAAATCAGGAAAGTTTTACCGAAGACCTTCATGGAAAACCAGCTCAAACAAAAGCAATGGATACGTTTAGAGTTTTTTCGGGTGGCATCGCTCATGATCTGAATAATATTCTCACTACTATCGGAGGATATGCCGAGATGCTTGCAACTGATCTTCAGAATGACCCCGATTGCCATGAAAAAACATTAAGGATTTTATCCTCAGTTGACAAGGCAAAATCCATTACGGGTCAGTTGCTTATTATCGGTAAGCAAGCCGGTTTTGAGAAAAAGGATGTGGATGTTTTGGAATTGCTGAATGAAACATTAGATCTGATAAAACCCAATCTGCCACACGATGTGGTTATCGAAACTGACCTGCAACCAGATAATGCCCGTGTTTTTTCTGATCCTTCGCAAATTTTCAGGATATTTCTGAACCTTATTACAAACGCCATTCAGGCTATGGACAAAAAAGGAGGAGTTCTTTCAATAAAGATGTCTGTGATTCAGGGGGATACAATGGAAATTAAAACAAGTCAAAAAAAAGATAAAAGTAAATATGTAATAATTTCTTTTCAGGACACAGGCAAAGGCATTAATCCGGTTGTAATGAGACGGATTTTTGAACCATTCTTTTCAGCAGGGAAGGAAAGAAGAGGCTCTGGATTGGGTTTATCGGTTGTATATGAATTGGTTAATGGGATGGGAGGGAGTATTTTTGTTTCCAGTGAGGAAGATATCGGATCTCTGTTCGAAATTAAGTTACCGATGGTTTAGCTTAAACTGGTGGAATGACATGCTTCTTCTATGTTTAAAAAGAGATTTTTAAAAACATGAGAAGAATTATAATTTAGCATTTGAATATATTAAGGAATATAAATTTTTATTGATGCCGGGTGTACTTATAATAGAAGACGATAATGAACTGAGGGAAATGCTTAAAGCAGCCTTGTCAAGGATTGATATCGAAGTTCAGGAAGCGAGCAATGGGAGAGAAGCTTTGAAGCAATTCAAACCCAATGTCACAGATCTGGTTGTAACTGATGTTATTATGCCAGAGGAGGATGGCTTGAAAGTTATAATGAAAATGAAGGAATTGAAGCCTGGGATTAAAATTATCGCCATCTCAGGTGGAGGAAAAGCCGGTCCTGGAAGTTATCTCCAGATGGCCAAAACTCTTGGTGCGGATAGGGTGTTTTCAAAGCCATTCTCTGTTAGTGACCTGATATCTGAGATATCATCTCTGCTAAGGCTTGAACAAAACGATTAAGATAGTGTTATAAAAGAAACTTAAAAATTAAAGTCATGTTAAAAGAAAAAATAGAAGATATCTGCAACAGGCAGGTAGAAAGAGAAGGATACTCTTCAAATCTTTATTTAGCAATGGCTTCATGGGCCGAAACCAGTGGTTACGCCGGAATTGCTGAATGGTTGTATAGTCAGGCTGATGAGGAGCGGATGCATATGCTGAAATTTATAAAGTATATAAATGAAAGAGGAGGCAAAGCAATTATTCCTGCATTTAAAAAACCTGGAGTCGAGTATAAAAATGTTGATGAAATGTTCAGGGAAGTCCTTAAACATGAACAATTTATCACCGCCAGTATCAATGAGATCGTTTCACTGACTCTTGAAGAAAAAGACTTCAGTACATATAATTTCTTGCAGTGGTTTGTTTCTGAGCAAGTTGAAGAAGAATCTTCTGTGCAAACCATAATTGACAAGCTTCAGTTAGTTGGAAAGAATAACATGTATGTATTCGACAGGGATATAATGAAATTACGGACGCCTGAGTCTGATGCTCAGGCTTCAGAATGAAAAGAAAATTAATATTACTCCTGTATTTCTTGGTAGTAACAGCAGGGGGTGTTCTGCATAGCCAGATATGTATACCAAATAATGCTGTAAATGCCGTGTGTTATGCCGGCTCAAAAGTGAACAGGATATACATTCCACCTCCAAAGGGATCTAAGGTACATTCAAAAGGTCTGAAATCTGGAAATATTACAGTCCTGTACAATGGATTTACCAACGATGCAAAAGCAGCAGTAGAATACGCCTGTTCTATTCTGGAAGCGTTTCTCCCCCCTGATCTGGACCTGACAGTCAAGGCTTCATGGACTAAGATTGCCGACCAGGGGGTTCTGGGGAATTCAAGAAATACTGCATTTGTAGGAGGATGGGCAATTGACGCACAGAATCCTTATGCATATTATCCAATAGGTCTTGCAGAGAAAATCAATGGGAAGAAACTAAATGAAGACTGGGAAGCCGATATCGAACTGGTTATTAATAGTTCATCCAACTGGTATACCGGTCTTGACGGAAATACACCTGTCAGGAATTATGATCTTGTTACGGTGATCCTTCATGAACTGATGCACGGCCTTGGATTTTTCGACAGCATGGGGACCGATGGTTCTGTGGCATGGTACGGATTAGGTTCAATACCATTGATCTACGACACTTTTGTGGAAGATCTCAATGGAAATAGACTTACTGATACCCTGGCGTATAAACAAAACTCAGCAGATCTTTACCTGTCTCTGACAGGAGGGCAGCTTTATTTTAAAGGACCTCTTTCTGATCATTATTCCCAGGGCTCAAGAATCAAACTCTATGTACCTTCACGATGGGATGATGGTTCGAGTGTATCACACCTTGATGAAGCGGTGACCCAGGTGGAAAACTCGCTGATGACTCCATTTATTAATCTCGGGGAAGCTATTCATGATCCTGGTTTGCTGACTTTGTCAATCCTTGGTGACCTTGGCTGGATAAATACGCGGTTATTGCACCAGCCTCCTGATGATACCGAAGAATCGATCTCAACCCTTGAATTATCTCTGGAAATAATATCAGATACATCATACAATGAGGATATGGTAGTAATGGCATATTCATTCAATGATTTTATCACTGCCGATTCCATCCATATGGTTCAGGGTACCACCAGAGATTCATATGTGGGAACCGTAAGTATTCCATCGTACAATACCAGGCTTAGTTATTATTTCTTCACGGAAGACGGATTCGGACGCGTTTACAGATCTCCGGCCTTGGGCCAAATGATGCCAAACCATGTTTATATAGGAACTGATACAGTTAAACCATCTATAATTCATACTCCTGAAGAGTATTTTTTTGAAGGAATGGACTCACTGATATTTGTTGCGCATATCACTGATAACATAGGCATTGATACAGCATATTTAGAATTGATAATCAACAATGGAGAGACTGGGTATTACGGATTGCAGAAGAGGGAAAATGATGAATTCATACTTCCATTCCGTCTTGACCGGGAAATTATCCGGGGTGGGGACTCCATTCAATACCGGATCGTTGCTGTTGATGAGTCATCAAGACGAAATACCCGAACTTGTCCTGAAAATGGATATTATACGTTATATGCTGAAGAGCTCAAACCGGTCATTTGCCAGTATCATACAAATTTCGATGGGAATAGTGATGATTTCTTTAATATCGGTTTTGAAATAACTGATTATCCGGGTTTCAGCAGCACTGCACTTCACTCGGAACATCCTTATCGAAGCCCTGAAGAAGATAATAAGAACATGGAATTCATATCTGTTTTAAGACATCCAATAATTTTTGACCAGTCAGGTATGGTCATTAAATTCAGGGAGATAGTGCTTGTTGAACCTGGTGAGGACGGGTCGGTTTATGGCTTCTCAGATTTTTATGATTATGTGGTGTTGGAAGGATCCAAAGATTTTGGCAGGAATTGGTTTAGTATTGCCGACGGATATGACTGCCGGCAGAATATAATATGGGAGAATGCTTACAACAGCTCCATGGATGGAATGAATTCAACGTACCAGGCTAAAGAAACAATGTTTATCGATCATATCCTTTATCCCAAATTGTCTGACAAGATATCTTCAGGCGATTCTTTGCTCTTCAGGTTCAGATTATTCTCAGATCCTTATGCAAACGGATGGGGCTGGGTTATTGATGATCTTGATATTAATCCCCTGGTTGACAGGATTGAGAATCCTGTCATTGCCGAAGATATCAGGATTTATCCAAATCCAGGGAACGGACTAGTAACGCTCAGAATAAATGATCCCCAATCTTACGCAACAATAAAATACAGCATTTACACTGTCTCAGGAACATGCCTGGAAAATAAGCAAAATGTTGATGATTTGGAATTTACCATTGATATATCATCATATTCATCAGGCCTATACATCATTGTCCTAATAAGATCAGGACAATCCGCTACAGCCTGATAAGATGACAGACATTTCGGCATGGAAACTGGTTGGTTGTTCAAGGAGAACTAAAAAAAACTAATTTTGTGGGTAATTCGAAATTTGTATAAATAATAATTAATTAATATGAGTATTGTCAATAAGGTTTTGGGTCTTTTCCTGGGGAACAAGTATGAGAGGGATATCAAGGAGATCAGCCCTTATGTTGAGTTGATAATTAAGGAATATGAAAAGCTGAAAGATTTGACTAATGATCAGTTGAGAGAACTGAGTAAGGAATTAAAAACGGAAATACACAGGGAAACCGAACCGGAAGAACAGCAAATTGCACAATTACGGGAAGAAGCTGAAAAAGAAGATGATGTAAACAAGAAAGAAGAATTGTACAATGAGATTGACAGGACGGAGAAGCTTGTTAACGAGAAACTGGAAAAAGTCCTGGATCGTATATTGCCCAGAGCTTTTGCAATAATAAGGGAAACAGCCCGCAGGTTCAAGGAAAATCCTGTACTTGAGGTTACTGCTCTTGATTACGACAAGAATCTTGCTGCCACAAGGGAGAGTATTATAATAAAGGGGGATAAGGCTCTGTGGAGTAACAGGTGGATTGCAGGTGGCAATGAAATCCTGTGGGATATGGTACATTATGATGTTCAGCTTATCGGTGGTGTGGCTCTGCATAAGGGTAAAATTGCTGAAATGGCAACAGGAGAGGGAAAAACTGTTGTTGCAACCTTGCCAGTTTTCCTTAATGCTCTGGCAGGTAAGGGTGTTCATATAGTAACCGTTAATGATTACCTTTCAAAACGTGACTCGGAATGGATGGGGCCGATTTACGAATTTCACGGCCTTACTGTCGACTGTATCGACAAGCATCAGCCAAATTCTGCAGGAAGAAGACAAGCATATAATGCAGATATAACATTCGGTACAAACAATGAATTCGGATTTGACTACCTGCGCGATAATATGGCTGTCAATCCTGAGGATCTTGTCCAGAGAAAGCATCACTATGCTATTGTGGATGAGGTTGATTCAGTTCTTATTGATGATGCACGTACTCCTCTGATCATATCAGGACCAACTGCAAAAAGCGATACCCAACAGTTCGATGAACTTAAGCCTAAAGTTGAAAAACTCGTTGGCGCTCAAAAAAGACTTGTTACACAAATACTTGCAGATGCAAAAAAACACATTACAGAAGCCAGTAATGAGGAAGGAGGGCTTCTCCTGCTGCGTGCTTTTAAAGGTCTTCCCAAAAATAATGCGCTGATAAAGTTCCTTAGCGAAGAGGGAAACAAATCATTGCTTCTCAAGACCGAGAATTTTTATATGCAGAACAACAGCAAGGAAATGCCCAAAGTAACAGATGAGCTTTACTTTATTATTGATGAAAAAGCAAACTCTATTGAATTAACTGAAAAGGGACTCGATCTTATTGCGACTTCTGTTGAAGATGCCAGCTTCTTTATTCTCCCGGACGTCGGCTCAAAAATAGCAGACCTGGAAAAAAGTCAGCTTAATGACAGGGAAAAGCTGAAATTGAAAGATGATATTTTGCAGGATTTTTCTGTCAAGTCAGAGAGAGTGCATACAATGACTCAGTTGCTTAAAGCCTATACCTTGTTTGACAAGGATATTGAATATGTTGTAATTGATAATAAGGTTAAGATTGTTGATGAACAGACAGGCCGTATTCTTGAAGGCCGACGGTATTCTGACGGTTTGCATCAGGCTATTGAGGCAAAAGAAAATGTAAAAGTCGAAGAAGCAACTCAGACCTATGCAACTATTACACTACAGAACTATTTCCGTATGTATCATAAACTGGCCGGGATGACAGGGACTGCCGAGACAGAGGCCGGAGAACTATGGAACATATATAAGCTTGATGTAGTGGTAATCCCGACTAATAAACCGATCATAAGGATTGATAAAGAGGATATTGTTTATAAAACCAAACGAGAGAAATATAACCAGGTTATTTCTGAAATAGAGGAGTTGAATAAACAGGGACGCCCTGTTCTCGTGGGAACAACTTCAGTGGAAATTTCAGAGCTGCTTAGCAGAATGCTTAAAATGAAGGGGCTGAAGCATAATGTGCTGAATGCAAAACTTCATCAGAGAGAAGCAGAGATTGTGGCAGAAGCCGGAAAAAGAGGGACTATTACCATTGCAACCAATATGGCAGGCAGGGGGACTGATATAAAACTGACTCCTGAGGTTCGCGATTCAGGAGGACTAGCAATTATTGGAACTGAAAGGCATGAGTCGAGGCGTGTTGACAGGCAACTTCGAGGTCGTTCCGGCAGACAGGGCGATCCCGGATCATCCCAGTTCTTTGTCTCCCTTGAGGATGAACTCATGAGATTGTTCGGATCGGAACGAATTGCCGGAATAATGGATAAACTGGGTCTTAAGGATGGTGAAATGATACAGCATCCGATGATCACAAAATCAATCGAAAGAGCCCAGAAAAAAGTTGAGGAAAACAATTTTGGCATAAGAAAGAGACTTCTTGAATATGACGATGTGATGAATTCTCAGAGAGAGGTTGTATATAGTAAAAGGAGGCACGCCCTTCTTGGAGAAAGATTGTCAGTAGATATTGCCAATATGATGTATGATGTTACCGAGAACATTGTTGAGTTATATCATAAGGAGGGCGATTTTGAGAATTTTGAATATGATCTGATACGTTCATTTTCAATTGATTCACCAGTGCCGGCATCTGAATTCATCAAGATCAGTTCAAACCAGGTAACTGAACTGGTTTACGCAAAAGTTCTAGACACGTATAAACGGAAGGTCGAATCTATTGCACAACAGGCTTACCCCGTTCTGAAAGATGTTTATACGCGTATGTCACACGTTTATGAAAATGTTGTGGTGCCTATAACTGATGGAGTAAGAGTATTTCAGGTAATTACAAACCTTAAGGCAACGGCCGAATCAGAGGGCAGGGAACTGGTGAAAGCATATGAAAAAACAGTTGTGCTTGCTACCATCGACGATGCATGGAAGGAACACCTCAGGGAAATGGATGAACTAAAACAATCTGTTCAGACTGCTACATATGAACAAAAAGATCCCTTGCTCATATATAAATTTGAGTCTTTTGAGCTCTTTAAGCTGGTGATCAACAAAGTGAATAAAGATGTAGTGAGTACCTTAATGAAAGGTTATATCCCAACACAGGATCCTGACCAGGTTAAAGAAGCTCAGAGAAGACGTCAGGTTGATCAGGACCGGCTTAGAGCATCAAAAAGTGACTTTTCGCAATATAGCAGTACCGGGGGAGGCGGCAGCCATGAGAAGAATCAGAAAGCTGAACCTGTGCGGGTTGAAAAGAAAGTAGGGCGAAATGATCCCTGCCCTTGCGGAAGCGGTAAAAAATATAAGCAATGTCATGGCAGAATGCAACAGCAGGAGACACCAGGAAAAGTTTCTGCCAGACCATGACCAGGCTTAAATGACACCCTCCATAGCCTTTTGAATCCTTGTATATGTTGAACGGCTTACCTGAACAAGTGGTAGCCGGAGATTATTCTGGCATAGGTTCATTATGCTGAGAATGGCTTTTATGCCTGCCGGACTTCCTTCGATGAATAATAATTCGATAAGCTCAAGATATTTGAACAAGGTTTCCCTTGCTGATTTATAATTATTTTTCAGGGCGTTGCCAGTAATCTCGGAGGTCTGAGCAGGAAATGCATTGGCAAGTACTGAGATAACACCTGCACCTCCGGCAGCAATGCAAGGAAGGGCCATAAGGTCATCTCCCGATATAAGATTAAAGTTTTCAGGTTTGCCTTTTATTATCTTCATAATCTGATTGAAATCAGGCGATGATTCTTTTATTCCTATAATGTTCTCACATTCATGTGCAAGCTGCAAACAGGTTTCTGCAGAAATATTAACACCTGTTCTTCCGGGGATATTGTATATTATGACTGGAACCGGGCTGAAGGTTGCAATGGATTTAAAGTGCTGAAAAATACCGCGCTGCGTAGGCTTATTATAATAAGGGGCAACAGACAGAATCCCGTCAACCCCGGTAAGATCTGCCTCACGGATTGAATTTATGACTTCACTGGTATTATTCCCCCCAATACCAACAATAACCGGAACCCTGTTATCATTTGCCTCCAGAACGTAGGAGAGTACAGCTCGTTTCTCATCACTGGAGAGAGTTACTGACTCGCCGGTTGTTCCAAGCGCTACAATATAATTAACTCCACCTTCAATCACATGATTTACGATCCTGCCCAACGCTGCAAAATCAATACTTGAATCATTTTTAAAAGGAGTGACTATTGCCACTCCTGTTCCCTTGAGTTTTACCATCATTTGATTATTAAATTGCAGTTTTTACTGTTCTGGAACTCAGCATGCCAATATAGTGCATTATCTGATTCAGAAAATTCTCAATGCCTGTGTTTTTTTTCAAATCTATCATAAGATCAAAAGGAGATTTCTCTGGATTGTCGTTGGTTAACCCTGTCTTTAAAGATGCAACAGAGAGAGAACTGATATACACCAAAGGGAAAAGCTTGTTGAAGTTTATATCTATTAAAATATCAAACCTGGTATTAATAAATAACGCAACTTCAGGCGATTTCGGCCTGTAAAAGAAATCTATATCCTTTTCTTTAAGGCATGTAAGATAACGAATGGCTGTGTATTTATCAGGCAGCTTCTTTGCGGGGAAATAACCCAGGATCTTAACCTCGATGTTCTTTTCATGCATTTTCTGATGAAAAGCCGTTAATATTGGAAAATCGTCCGTACGGGAAGCATCCCATACTATCCCAACCGATCTGATGCTGGAAAGACCCGGAAAGGCCCGTTTCCTTTCAAGGTATTTTAACTTCCCTTCAAGTAACGACATTCCGGTTTTAATCCTGATTCTCCTGAACAGTTCCATGGTGCAAACCTAACAGTTTTTTAATTATTCAGGCATCCTGGACAACTATTCTTCATTAATAATTTTGAGGAATTCTTCTTCAGTCAGTAATTTGATTCCAAGTTTATCAGCTTTCATCTTTTTCGCTGGTCCCATATTTTCACCTGCAAGCAAAAATGAAGTACCGGCAGATACTGAAGTAGTGTTTTTACCCCCGTGCATCTCAATCAGCTCTTTGTATTCATCGCGGCTATGTTTGCTGAAGACGCCTGAAATAACAATACTTTTACCTTCCAGGAGCCCTCCTTTGATATCGCTTTCCTCTCGGCTGAAACGGATTCCACTGGATTTGAGTCTCCTTATTATGGTTATGTTTTCTTCATCCCTGAAGAAGTCAATAATGCTTGTGGCTATCTTGGGGCCAATTTCATGTACATTGGTGAGTGATTCATAATCAGCAGACAACAGTTCATCAACAGACTTGAATTCCTTAGCCAGGGTTTTTGCAACTGTCTCTCCAACATGCCTTATGCCTAGTGCGAATAGCACCCTGTGATAAGGAACATTTACCGAATTATTAATGCTGGTAATGATGTTATCAGCTGATTTGTCACCAAGCCGGTCAAGGATAGCAAGCTGGTCAGCCTTTAATTCGTATAGGTCGGCAGCAGTTCTTATCAATCCTCTGTTGTACAGCAAATCTATTGTTTCTTCACCCAGGCCTTCTATGTTCATTGCCTTACGGCTGACGTAGTGCTCAATTCTTCCCTTTATCTGGGGAGGGCAGTGGAGATAATTCGGACAGAAATGATTTGCTTCACCTTCATTTCTGACAAGCATTGTCCCACACTCCGGACAGGTTTGAGGAAATAATACCTTCTGGCTTTGTTCATTTCTCCAACTGTTATCGGTTCCAACGATCTTAGGTATGATCTCACCGCCCTTTTCAACAAAAACCATGTCGTTGTAATGAAGGTCGAGAAGAAATATCTGATCAGCATTATGAAGAGATGCACGTTTGACAGTTGTTCCAGCAAGAAAAACCGGTTCCAGATTAGCTACGGGAGTAACTGTTCCTGTTCTTCCAACCTGGAAGGAAACCGACTGAAGCCTCGTGAGAGCCTGTTCAGCTTTATACTTGAATGCTATGGCCCACCTCGGTGACTTTGCAGTGAATCCCAGGTCATTTTGCTGCTTAATAGAATTGACTTTTATTACCACCCCGTCAATATCGAAAGGAAGATTCTTCCTTTCTTTTTCCCAGAATGCAATATAGTCAATAACTTCATTGATGTTTTTGCATAGGCGCATGCTTTCAGGAACCATGAATCCCCATCCTGAAGCTGTCAGCATATTCTCGTGATGTGTTGAAAATGGAAGTTCCTCACCAAGCAGATAATAAAACAGACAATCGAGTTTTCTTGATGCAACAACAGCCGGGTCAAGCATTTTAAGGGTTCCAGCGGCTGCATTTCGAGGATTGGCAAAAGGAGAGATGCCTTCTCTTTCCCTGTCCTCGTTCAGTTTATTGAATACGGCTCTTGTCATCAGTATTTCTCCTCTGATAACAAAAAGAGGGGGAATATTGTCTCCCTTTAATTTCAGGGGTATGCTCTTAATAGTTTTAATATTAATTGTTACATCATCTCCTCTTGTTCCGTCACCCCTGGTCAATGCATGGAAGAGTATTCCATCTTTGTAAGTTATACTAACCGAAGCACCGTCATATTTTAATTCACAAACATATTCAGGTATTTCTGCTACACTTTTTTTCAGGCGGCTGTCAAAATCCCTTAGTTCCTCTTCACTGTAGGTATTACCAAGAGAAAGCATAGGGTAGATATGTTCATACTGCCTGAACTCCTTTTTTAGTTCAAGGTCGCTTCCTATCCTGCGGGTAGGAGAGTTATCACTGTCAAATTCGGGATATTTCTTTTCAAGAGTTACAAGTTCATTAATCAGGAGATCATACTCAAAATCTGATATAACAGGTTCATTAAGAACGTAATAGCGCCTATTGTGATCTTCTATCTCCAACCTTAGTCTTTCAATCCTTTCCTTTGCTTCGGTACGGTTCATTTATTCAGATATTTTTGATGGTTTTGAGGAATGATGATCAACTCCAAACTCCGTCTATTGGAGTCCCGCAAAATGAACATTTCTTGTTTCTCACAGCATTGGATATAATCCTGAAACCTTGTCTTACGATAAGCTTTTCTTTGCAGGATGGACAAATTGTGTCAGATAGTTCATTCCCGGGTACGTTTCCTGTATATGTATATACCAATCCTTCTTCAGATGCAATTTTTGCAGCTTTCTCCAATGTGACAATGGGAGTTGGAGGAAGCTGTTCGAGTTTGTATGTGGGATGAAACCTGCTGAAATGAATGGGTGTTTTTTTGAATCCATTGGATGACAGCCATTTACACATTTGCCTTATTTCTGTCAGGTTGTCAGTCCAGGTTGGGATTATAAGATTTGTTATTTCCAGCCATACTCCCGAATCCCTGTAGGTTTTAAGAGATTCAAGCACTGGTTGAAGTTCCCCTCCTGAAAGCTTGAGATAGGTGGTTTCAGAAAATGATTTAAGATCAATATTTACAGCATCAATTACAGTGCATAACTTTTTTAAAGGTTCCCTGTTAATATATCCATTTGATTTAAGGATATTCTTGATTCCGGCTTTTCTGGCCAGTAAAGCTGTATCATAAACATATTCATAGAATGTAATAGGTTCTGAATATGTATACGCGATAGATTTGCACCCCTGCCTGATGCATTCTTCCACCACTTTTTCAGGCATTAGCTGGTAGTTCCTGGTTTTGTCCGGGCTTGTTTGGGAAATAGTCCAGTTCTGACAATTAAGACAAACAAGATTACAGCCTGCTGTTGCGATTGAATATGTTCTTGATCCTGGAAGGAAATGATAGAATGGTTTCTTTTCCATCGGGTCTATATTGACAGAACAGGGATTGCCGTAGGCGAGCGTATAAAGCTTTGACTTGTAAACTTTCCTGTTATTGCATTCACTAAGTTCCCCTTCCTTTAGAACACATTCATTTGGGCAGATTCTGCAAAGAATACCTCTTGCCGTTTCTTCCTGGAACATGGCTTCCCTTTTGTATATATTACGCTTTTCAGGAGTGACCCCGGCAAGGGACTTTGAACAGGGAAGAACCATCCCTGCTGATAATGCAAGGATTTTTTTCAAAAATTCACGTTTCCTTGTGTCAAAATTCTCTTCTTCCATTTTTTCTTGATAAGATTCAAAATTAACTAAAAGTTTGGTTTGTTCCCAAAACTGAATGCCAGGGCAATTACTGCCAGTAGTATGGTTATATATAAAGAATAGCTGATGCCTAAAAGCGATACTGCCAGTCCGGAAAAAAGGATAAATCCCAGTGCAGATCCGGCAAGATCGGCAGTGTAGATGTTCGAAACATGTGCTTTACTTATGTCACGACTAGTTAAATCGCGAAAAAGTGATCCGGTTATGAAAGCTGGTATGAAAGTGGCAATAGTTAATAAACTTATTACAGGCAAGCGAGTATTCAAGCCAAGTAACTTATCAGCTGTTAATCCGGCAAAGACATAAAAACCGATTAATATCAGGATTTTATAAAACATCTCTTTGTCAGGGAAACCTCTTATCCTGATTCCTGACCCTGCGGCAAGTCCAGCCATAAGGCTTGCAATTATAAGCCCGGTAAGCTGATACATGTTCCCGATAGTTAGTTGAAGCATTAACAGTATTATTATTTCAAATCCTGCCAGTGCTGATGCTGTGAAATACATGATCCTTCCCTCCCTTGTTATCAGGAAGACAGGTACTGCAAAAAATGTAAGCATGATCAGCAATACCAGCGTAGTGTTATTAAGATTCTTGCTCAGGTTGAAAGCCTGATAATAATAGCATGCAACCGGTACTGCAGCGCGATTTTGCCTGACATTTTCATTCATCAGATCCCTGATCTCAGCTGACCGTGAGGCAACCAGGTCATCGGCAAAGTAATCGGAGTTAACGTACAGATTGTCAATTTTTCTTACTGACGTCAAAGACCCGAAAGAAATATCGATCTCTTTGTCGGAAGCAATGAAGTAGAGCTTAGTCCCGGCAACTGGTGTAACAAACCTGAACACCTCCGCGAGGCTGTTAAAGACTGAAGAAAATAGTTTTACAGATTCTTCATTGAAATAGTTGGGATTAATGCCTGCACTGCATGAAAAAACAGCATTATCCTGCATTATTTCTTTTAAAGCAGTAAAAAATTCAAGGGTATAAAATCTGTTCAGGCTGAAAGAAGATGGGGGTGGGAGCAGGAGAATCACCACATTAAATTTTATATCAGTATTTCGGATATAACTGAATGCGTCATCATTCTCAATAATAAGGTTCTCTGATTCATCCGGCAAGTGTGTTTTTTGCATTCTGCTAAGTTCAGGATCTCTTTCAACGTAAACAATCCTGTTGGTACTGTATTTCTTTATTTCAGGGATCAACGAATTTATAGCTCCTGATATTATCAGAACGTTTTCCGGATTATCGCTCTGGAGCATTGCGAAGTGAATATCTTCTTCTCTTTCGACAGCATCTTCGTTGTATTTCAGAAGTCTTTGATTATAGTAAATACTTTCTTCTCCATTATATTCAGCTATTGTTA
This sequence comes from Bacteroidales bacterium, assembly GCA_040769065.1. Lineage (GTDB taxonomy): Bacteria > Bacteroidota > Bacteroidia > Bacteroidales > VadinHA17 > LD21. The sequence continues at coordinate 885,139 of JAXGLU010000001.1, read as the reverse complement.
CATTCCCGTAAGGCGTTTCCTCTGATGATGTTACCCGTAATCCATGAAGCAGGATGCTCCTGAAAATCCTGTCGGGACTGCTAATAATGATCAGGCTGGAAATGAGAAGTATAAAGATTTTATAAGCAAATTTCAGTTTGTGATTATTCAGTCTGAATTTCAGGAAATAATATGATATCCCGATTAATATAACCAGAAGGATTGTCTGGTATGAATTCAGTATTCCTGCAGCCAGTATGGAGATTACAATCCCGGCAACAATGCCGCCAGCGGTCTCGATTGAAAAAGATTTTCCAGGCAGGAAACCTTTATGTTTACCTGCCTCAACAAGCTTGACAAAGGTAAAACCCGAAGCGGCGCAAAAAGGGAATAGTACCAGCAGAGACAGAATCAGGCTTGAGATGAATGAGGGAGTTTCTCCAGGATTTAAGCATAATCGTGAAAGCAGGAACAGAAGAGCCAGAGTAACCAGTGGACTAAGTACAAATATTAGGTTGATTTTTCCTGTATCAGAAAGAGTGGATTTGGCTGCAAGTGATGAACCGCTGGCCGAAGCGATCAGCCATGTTCCCAGAAAAGTTCCTGCAATAAGTTCATATCCCCCTGAGATGTTCATGAGTTCCTTCAGAAGCAGAAGCTGGAAAGAGGAACTTATGAAACCCAGTAAAAACAGATTTAAGGCAATATCTGATCCTTTAACTGTTTTGCAGCAAACTGTATCCTTATAGCCTGAAATATTCATGTGTTCATATATTTTACGAAAATGTTTCTGAAACATGACAGGTGCCACGAAAAATGAAATATAGCGGTAAATGCCAGCCCTATCCCAAATTCCAAATGCCACTTCAGTATCTGTTTAAAAGAGGGGATATCCCATGTGTAGTGTGTCTGGAGGGCTAGTAATACTCCAGCCAATACTGTTATAAAAAAAGTGACGGCAAGGATAATATTCCAGATCTTGCGATGAAATTGGATAGAATAAATGCCATATCGGCAGAAAAGGATACTTATAAAGTAAAAGAATATTCCGGTAAGGCCAGACCCAATAACATGATGCATGCCTGTTATCGCTTTTCTTCAAGGATGATCCCTTCATATACAGATAGTTCTGCATCTTTCCATCCATGCCAGCCCAATCCTGCCTTGTCGCGCGAGGTATACCCGAGGAACTCTTCAAGTGTCCATCCATTTTCTGTGGCAACCTGAGGCAGCATGGTTCCTGACCTGGAACCTTTTTTTATGTAAATGCCATGCTTGCCTAGAACAATTTCATTGATAGAATTGATTTTTTTCAGGGGGCCGAGTACAGTTATTTCAAGATCAGCATTTTCAAACTCCTCTTTTGTGAGGGGAAAAAACCTGGGATCTTCAAAAGCCGATGATCTTGATGATTCAAGAATTGCTTCATAAAGAGGATCTGATGACACAAATCGTCCTATGCATCCTCTTAATTTTCCGTTTATCTTTAGTGTAACGAAAGCTCCCAGGGGTTCTTTGAATATGGCCGGCATTTTTTTCGGATCAGGATCTATACCCTTATTATTATATAATATTGATCTTATATTATTTCTTGCCAGTGATAACAATTCATCCTTCTCCTTTTCTGTGAAATTGATGCTGTTCATAGAAACGGCTGACTGTGGTGAATTGTTCCTTTTCTCTGCCAGCACAATGGCATGATATCCTACAACTCCATCTTTATCCCCATACCTGGAATCTCCTGAATTGCAGTAATCTATATGCTTGAATTCCAGCCTGTCATCATTTTCTGCAAGATACATAAGTAGTAACCCGGAAGTCCAGCCGCACATTGATGTGGCAAGACCCGGATCATTTCTCAGGGAATTGTTTCTGATAGCGTTAAGAAACTTTGAGGGTTTGCCGCTAACAATAGCATCTGCCGTAATATTGTCTACCTCCAGTGCTGTTTTATAGGAAGGATAGTGAGAAAAATCACTGCTCACAACGAACAGATTATCAGATGTAAACCATGGCCTCAGAATTTCTGCAATTTTTTTGATATTGCCGGAGTTTGTTGTACCGATTATAATTGGAACAATAGAGGGGGTCCCTGCAAGGTGATATTGGATGAATGGTATCTGTACCTCAAGACTATGTTCTTTTATATGAGCGCCAGACGGGTGCTGGAAGAGTTTGTTTTCATTTTTGAGCCTGTTGGCTATGTCGCTGTTAACTTTTATCTTCCCCAGAGGTGTGATAAAATCACCTTCGCTATAAACTGAGGCTCCTTCGAATGCCATTATATGGCTTGATCCGATTAAGAAGACATTCTTGTATTCTTTTGAAGCGTCTATGGTTGAAAAGGCTGCAGCGGCAATTTTACCGGAGAATACATAACCTGCATGAGGACTTATTAATGCTCTTACATGGGATTTTACGGTGCTTTTTTTACATTCCGAGAACAGCCTTGAAATATCTTTTTCCAATGTTTCCTTGTCGGCTGCATAAAATCTGCCTGCAACTGCAGGTTTCCTGTCAGTTGATCCGTATTGGGAAAATGTTTCCATACCAAAAATGATTAAAAGCAAAATCAGGCTTATCTTCTGCATAACCCGATGATATAAGTCTCAGTAATAAAATTAAGCTAAAGAATAAAGGTAAAGCTTTATTCTTAAAAGAAAAAACGGATAGCCTGATCTAAATGAAAATCATCGATTCCTTAAGCACTTTCCCGTCTTCGTCAGTGCCATATATCTTTAACCCCACACTGATAGTAACATTCCCGATAACATCGATAATCGGACTGAGATCATCCTTGATATCATCAATATTATCAAAATCTTCAACAGGAAAATAAACATGAAGTATAAGAATACAGTCAGGAGTCTCAATAGAACTGAGCGATTTAATTATCTTGGCAATCCATATCGAAGACGCCGTGTTAAAATATTCAAGGTTTAATCTTAAATTGGTTGTTTTCCTTGGATTGCGTGTATACTCATTTACCCATTCCAATACCGGCTCAAAAATCCGAGGAGCATTGATAGGAATAGACCTTCCTGATAAAATGAGCTCACCGCTGAGAAAATTTAAATCAATAAGAGGGGTTTTGTCAGTGGCTTCAACTAGTAAATTTTTTAGCTCCTTCATGTTTGGCTCAGTTGTAGTTCAAAAAACTAATCAATTATCATATCCAAAAATATAATAACTTTTTATTTGATTAAATTTTTTTATCAAAAAGAAATGATCAGTTATCAAATAAATAAGTCTGTTTATAAACAAAATTGAGGATAATAAATAATCGTCAGCTTTTTTTATTACAAGCTCATTGTCTTTACAGCAAAGATATTAATATATTATATTTGCAAGCATATTTCAAATGACCAATGGAGAATCTGATAAAAGATAAGGTAAAGGAATCTATACGCTATTTATATAACAGTGAAGTGGCCGACAACCTGATTCAGGTTCAGGAGACAAGAAAAGAATTCCAGGGAGATTTTACTCTGGTGGTGTTTCCGCTGCTCAGCTTTTCAAAAAACACCCCTGAACAGACAGGCAGGAGTATTGGCGAATATCTTGTCGGGAATTCGGACTTTATTTCAGGTTACAACGTGATTAAGGGATTTCTCAATCTTGAAATTTCAGCCAACTGGTGGATTGAATACTTCATCAGGGCTTCTTCTATGAAGGAAAACCTTTTTGCTGATTGCATTGTGAAGAACCCTCAGGTTATACTGGTTGAATATTCATCGCCTAATACAAACAAACCTCTTCATCTTGGGCATATAAGAAATAATCTCCTTGGATATTCACTTTACAGAATACTTCGATCCTGCGGCCACAAGGTTATAAAAACCAACATTGTCAACGACCGTGGTATCCATATATGCAAATCAATGCTGGCGTGGTTGAAATACGGAAACGGCGAAACGCCCGAATCAACCGGCATTAAGGGCGATCATCTTGTTGGGAAATACTATGTTCTATTTGAACAGAAATATAAAGCCCAGGTTGAAGAACTAATACGGGAAGGATTTGATGAAAATGAGGCAAGGAACCGGTCTCAACTCATGAAAGAAGCACGTGAAATGCTTCTCAGGTGGGAAGCTGGGGATGAAGAGACTGTTAGCCTTTGGAAAAAAATGAACTCCTGGGTTTACGCGGGATTTGATGAAACCTACCGTGCACTGGGAGTTGACTTTGACAGGATCTACTACGAATCGGAAACATACATAACAGGGAAAGAGATTGTTCTGGATGCACTGGAAAAGAATATAGTCTATCGCAACAGCGATAACTCAGTATGGATAGATCTCTCACAGGATGGACTGGACCAGAAGCTTCTTCTGAGGTCTGACGGTACTGCCGTTTATATTACTCAGGATATTGGTACTGCAGTTAAGAGATATGAGGACTATGGATTTGACAAGACAGTTTATGTTGTTGGAAATGAGCAAAATTATCATTTTCAGGTTCTCAGGTCAATCCTGAAAAAAACGGGTTACCTGTGGGCCGACGGACTGATTCACTTTTCCTATGGGATGGTTGAACTTCCGGAAGGAAAAATGAAATCCAGAGAGGGTACTGTTGTTGATGCTGATGATATTATCAGAGAAATGAAGGATACCGCCAGGGGGTTGTCAGCTGAACTTGGAAAGCTGGATAACTTTCCTGAAGAGGATAAAGAAGAAATATTCAGGAAAATTGGACTTGGTGCTCTTAAATACTTCATCCTTAAAGTGGACCCCAGGAAGAACATGACTTTCAATCCGGCAGAATCGATAGATTTTAACGGAAATACCGGCCCCTTTATTCAATATACCTATGCCAGGATTAAATCAGTATTCAGGAAGGCTGAACAGTTGGGAATTATCCCTGAATCATCCAGGATAAAGAAAGCTGTACCAGGTTCAAAAGAGATAGAATTGATCAAGCTTGTCAGAAAATTTAGCGCGGTTGTTTCTGAAGCTGCTTCCGGATATAGTCCTGCATTAATTGCAAATTATTGCTATGAATTATCAAAGGAGTACAATCAGTTCTATCATGACTATACAATACTGGGAGAAACCGATCCTAACCTCAGGGATCTGAGGTTGGAACTGTCAGATTTAATAAGCAGAATCATTTACTCGGCTATGTGGTTGCTTGGCGTGGAAATGCCTGAAAGAATGTAGTTTGGAATTAACTTTATTATAATAACATATGTTTGAGAGTTTAAGCGAAAGACTTGATAAATCGTTCAAGATACTGAAGGGGCAGGGAAGAATATCAGAAATAAATATTGCTGAAACACTTAAGGATGTAAGAAGGGCCCTTCTTGATGCAGACGTAAATTATAAGATTGCAAAACAGTTTACTGATACTGTAAAAGCCAAGGCATTGGGCCAGGAAGTTCTCAGGTCGGTTAATCCGTCTCAGATGATGATCAAAATCGTGCATGATGAGCTTGTAGAACTCATGGGACGTGAGAAAACCGATATCAGTATAAAATATAATCCATCGGTGATTCTTATTGCAGGATTGCAGGGGTCAGGAAAGACTACCTTCAGCGGAAAACTTGCCAGGTGGCTCAAAACAAAACGAGGCAAGAATCCGCTGCTGGTTGCCGGTGATGTTTACAGACCTGCAGCAATAGAACAGCTAAAGATAATCGGAACACAGGCTGAAGTTCCTGTATACACGGAAGACAACAACCGCAATCCTGTACAGATTGCCAAAAATTCAGTTAAAGATGCAAAGCTTAAGGGTTACGATGTTGTAATTATCGATACTGCAGGAAGGCTTGCAGTCGATGAGGAAATGATGAAAGAGATATCTTCTGTAAAAGAAGCGGTGAATCCTCATGAAATATTGTTTGTTGTTGATTCGATGACCGGCCAGGATGCAGTAAATACAGCCAGGGAATTTAATGAGCGCCTGAATTTCGACGGGGTTGTATTGACAAAACTTGACGGCGACACGAGGGGAGGAGCAGCTCTGTCAATAAGTTCGGTAGTGAACAAACCTGTCAAATTTGTAAGCTCAGGAGAAAAACTGGACGCTATTGATATTTTCTACCCTGCCAGGATGGCTGATAGGATTCTGGGAATGGGAGATATTGTTTCCCTTGTCGAAAAAGCACAGGAACAATATGATGCCGAGGAGGCAAGAAAATTACAGAAGAAAATTGCCAGAGATCAGTTTGATTTTAATGATTTTATAGCACAGATTCAGCAGATTAAAAAGATGGGAAATGTTAAGGATCTGATGTCAATGATACCTGGTGTTGGCAAAGCAGTGAAAGATCTTGATATTGATGATAATGCTTTCAAGGGAATTGAGGCAATAATCAGAAGCATGACTCCACAGGAAAGATCTGACCCAGCTGTCCTGAACGGAAGCCGCCGTAAAAGGATAGCAACGGGAAGCGGAACATCAGTTCAGGAAGTGAATAAATTGCTGAAACAATTCGATGAAACCCGCAGAATGATGAAAGCCATGACCAGGGGAGGAAAGAATGCCCGTATGGGAATCAGAAGGTAATATAAACAAATATATATATGTATACGCTTATTGACGGAAAAAGAATAGCGTCTGAAATAAAGGACGAAATAGCTGCCAAGGTGGCTGAAAAGTCAGGCAAAGGTATTAAGGTTCCCCATCTTGCTGCTATTCTTGTTGGTAATGACGGTTCCAGCGAAACATATGTTGCCAACAAGGTTCGTGACTGTAAAGAGGTAGGCTTTAAATCAACACTTATTAGGCTGGCTGAAGAAACAACAACAGATGAATTGCTAAATCACATACGGCTGCTGAATGAAGACAGCGAAGTAGATGGTTTTATTGTGCAGTTGCCGCTTCCCCGGCATATTGACGAAGCCAGAATTATAGAAGCAATTGATCCGGCTAAGGATGTTGATGGTTTTCATCCTGTTAATATTGGAAAGATGGTAACAGGCTTACGCGGCTACCTGCCGGCTACACCATTTGGTATAGCTGAGCTTATTATGAGGTATAATATTGAAACAGAAGGGAAAAGCTGCGTCATTATTGGGAGAAGCAATATTGTTGGACGCCCCCTCAGTATACTTTTATCCCAAAAAGGAATGGATGCAACAGTTACTGTTGTCCACAGCAAAACAAAGAATATTAATGATATAATACAGAAAGCTGAAATTGTGGTTGCAGCAATAGGGTCACCTCATTTTGTGAAGGCTGATATGATACAACAAGGAGCTGTTGTCATCGACGTTGGAACGACCCGCATACCTTCAAAGGATACAAAATCAGGATGGAAGCTTGTTGGAGATGTGGATTTTGAACAAGTTGCTCCAAAATGTTCATTTATTACACCTGTTCCCGGAGGTGTTGGCCCCATGACAAGAGTTGCATTGCTTATAAACACCCTTTTAGCTGCTGAATTAAAAAGACAGGCTAAGTGATAACTGATGTTATTCCGGTATATTTAGACCGGTAAAATACAGGTCAAAGCCACCTTTTCCTCCATCCCTGTCCGATGAAAATATCATGAACATATTTGTGTATTGTTCAGTTCCTCCAATGACGGGCCTGTATTCATCATGCTCAGTGTTTATGTCTGGTCCCAGATTCACGGGTGTACCCCATTCTCCATTCTTGAATATAGAATAATAAATATCAAATCCTCCATATCCTCCGGGGCGGTCCGAAACAAATACCATTACGTTATTGAAAATAAAAGGACATTTTTCATCACTGACTGTATTCAGACCTTCTAGTTTGACAGGTGCAGTATAATCACTGCTTAACCATGAATATACTGTGTATTCATCAGGCCTGTTAATCATAAAGATGTCAAAATTGCCATCATTATTTGCGGAGAAATAACCATTTTTCAGTCTGGTGTCAAAACAAAAATAGGCTTCATCAGCGCTTGTGTTCAGGATGTTAACGGGGAAAGGCCCCTCAATGATAGGTCTGCCTGTAGAGTAATAAGGCTGGTTCTTTGTATAATAAAGATCCAGGTTCCCTTCTTCATTGCATGTGGAGTATATAAGGTATTCATTGTTGTCGATAGAACTGTAAACACGATAAGGCCCAAGCTCATCCCTTGGTGTATTTACACGTTCAACGAGAGTCGCCAGAAAGATGTCCTCGGTTAACTCTGTCGCTATATTGAACTGTCCGCTACACTGATCGAATTCAAAATCAATAATGCCCTGAACAAAATCGAACTGACCTCCTTTGCTTGCCCTGTTGCTGGAGAAAACCAACGGCATGTATCCCTGAAGCAGATAAATTCCCGTATTGTAATCATCGTACTCAGAATTGAGATTGGTAAGGGGCAAAACAGTATCCGGGAAAGTTCCCTGACTATATACCGGTGGTTCGTTCTTCTTTATGCATCCTGAAAGCGCAATCATTATGACTGCCGGAAAGATAAAATACTTAATAAATAATTTCGATAATCTCATTTTCAGAGGAGTTAATAAATTACACAAATATATTAAGATAAAATGAAAAACCGGGTCGATGCCCGGTCCTTCAAAAATAGAATTTAGGTTAATTCTAGGGTAGATTTAGGTATATTGAATAGATAACTTGCTTCAGTTAATAGATGAAAAAAACTGTAAAAAGGTTGCGTCAGTAAAATCAAATTTCATAAATAATATTCCGCAATAAGTGTATTGCTCTGGATTATAGATGTTTGTGGAAGAAAAAAATTGTTGAAAATTATAAACACCTCATATACAAAATGTTCAAATATGTTATTATTTTTGCTTGCATTATTGTCTCTAAACATGGAAGAAGAAAAATTTGGATTATCTTTTGAGGAAGAGATACAAAGAGTTGTCGGAAAGTATGAGGAGATGAAAAAAAATAATGAGAATTATTTTTTTGATGTTATTGAATTTGAGACTATAATAGATTTTTATATTGACAGCAATAACAGTATCAAAGCATATGAAGCGGCAACTCTGGCCTCGGAACAGCACCCCAATTCAGTTTCCATTCAGCTACGGAACGCAAGGGTAATGCTCGACAAGGGCAGAGCTGTGGAGGCTCTCCGGATTCTCAAACGGCTCGAGAATATTGAGCCCGGAAATCATGAAATACACATTGCTAAGGGAACTGCAATGGGAATACTTGGAGATATACAGGGAGCAAAGAAAATGTTTGACTTTGCCCTGACTCTTGATTCTGATGATACTGCAAATATTCTCTTTTCTATTGCATCCGTCCTTCAGAACCTCAATTACTATGAACACTTGATCCCGTATCTTGAAAGACTTGTAGATCTTGAACCGGGTTTTTTTTCGCACCTTTATGACCTGGCATATGCATACGATAAGGCTGAGGATTTTGAGAAGAGTATAAAATATTATCTCCGATACCTTGAGGAGGATCCTTTTTCAGATAGTGCCTGGTATAATCTAGGAATAATATACACTAAGCTTGACCAACCGGAAAAAGCCCTCGAAGCATATGATTTTTCTCTTGCTATTAATTCGCAGAATACCTTTGCTCTTTTCAACAAGGGCAATATACTCAGCAATCTGGAAAGATTTAATGATGCAATCCCTGTTTATCACGAATATCTTGAGAATGAGCCCGATAGCTTTGAGGCAATGACATATCTTGCAGAGTGTTATGAAAAAACCAATGAAATAGTCCTTGCTGATAAGTATTATCATGAAGCCATTGAGCTTGCACCTGAATTTGCGGATCCGTGGTTTGGACTGGGAGTTGTTGCATTTAATTCCGGGCAGCTTGATGATAGCATGATATTCCTTCGTAAAGCAGTAAGACTTGACGATGAGAATCCTGAAATATGGTATTTCCTTGGTAAAGCACATTATGCCAAAAACGAAAAAAAAGCTGCCCTGAGATGTTACAGGGAGGCCCTGAAACTGGATGTTTATTATGATGAAGTCTGGTGTGAACTGGGAAAAACTATAATAAGTGAGAAGTTATATCGTAAAACCCTGCCTTATCTTGAGAAAGCCTACAGGATTATAGGCGATGTGCCGGGAATAAACTACATTCTTTCATCACTGTATCTCAGATGCAGATATCCCGATAAATCTTTCAGGCATCTTTCACTGGCACTTGATATGGACAAGAATCTGTTTAAGCAGATGCGTCCTGTCTTTTCAGGTATTGTCTTCAACCGAAAATTCAGGGACCTGCTGGATGAGTATAATATTAGTTGAATAGTTATGAAACATCTACTTCCCTACATTCCCGACCGCCCTGTAAAACCAAGAAAAACCGGTCTGACGATGGTTATGGACAAAGGCCTTAGCATCAGGGAAGCCGAGGATTTTATGTCGGTAGGAAGTGAGTATACCGATCTGGTTAAGCTCGGATTCGGAACCTCGCTCTTAACTCCGGGTCTCGAAAAAAAAATAAGGGTATATAAAAATGCCGGATGCATCCCTTATTTCGGAGGCACTCTCTTTGAAGCCTATGTTGTCAGGAATATGTTCAGGGAATATATTGATCTGCTTGACAGATATGAAATCAATATGGTTGAAGTATCAGACGGATCATTCGATATAGAGCATGAAAGGAAGCTTGATTATATTGCAAGACTTGCATCACGGGGAACCGTAATCTCTGAAGTGGGCTCCAAGAAGAAGGATGTTGTTTATTCTCCTGTAGAATGGGCTTCAATGATGAAATCGGAACTTGAAGCAGGTTCTGAAAAGGTTATAGCAGAAGCAAGAGAATCCGGAACTATTGGTATTTATAACGACGATGGCTCAGTAAACATGCCGGTAATCAAAGCAATATCCGAAAATGTCAACCTTGAAAATGTTATTTGGGAAGCGCCAATTAAAACCCAGCAGGTTTGGTTTATTAAGCATTTCGGGGCAAATGTAAATCTCGGCAATATTTCTCCTAATGAGATAATCCCCCTTGAATCGTTGCGATGCGGACTTCGCGGAGACACATTCTTCCAGTTCCTTCCGGAGGAACTTGCCAGATAGTTGTCTTAACCGCAACAATTCTCAATACATGAGGAAATTTGGCCTGATAGGATATCCCCTCTCACATTCTTTTTCAAAGAAATACTTTACTGATAAATTTTTTAATGAGGGACTTGTAAATTGCCGTTATGACAATTACCCTCTAACAAATATTCTGTCACTGTACGACTTGCTTCAGTCTGATAATCAGATTGAAGGACTTAATGTTACAATACCATATAAATCGAAGGTGATGGATTGTCTGGACTTTATCGATCCTGATGCGCTGTCTGTAGGTGCTGTTAATGTTCTTAAAATCAATAGGGTAGGTAATGGCATGAAAGTATTGGGTTTTAACAGTGATATAACAGGTATTAAGGATACAATTGCGCCTCTCATGTCACCGTCTCTGAAGAATGCCTTGATTCTGGGTACCGGTGGCGCTTCGAAGGCTGTACGTTATGTACTCCGCAACCTGGGTATCAATTACACCGTGGTTTCCAGGACAAGCCAGCCTGATTGCCTGACATACAATGAAATAGAGCCCAGGCTTTATAATGAGATTCAAATAATCATTAATACCACACCTCTTGGAATGTTCCCCGACACGAAGACCATGCCTTTGATCAGGTATGATCTGCTTCGGCGGGAACATATATTGTTTGACCTTGTTTATAATCCGGAAATAACGGCTTTTCTAAAAAAAGGCTCTGAAAAAGGCTGCACCATCATAAACGGATTAAAAATGCTCTATTCTCAGGCAGAAAAATCATGGGAGATCTGGAACAATCCTGATTATTGATTGAATATCTCCGGGGGATATTCGATTTCCACAAGAAACAAACCCTGCGCAACGGCCGACTGTCCTGCCTTGTTCCTGTCCCTGGCTTGTATTATTCCTTCAAACTCCTCAAGGCTCATCTTGTTCATACCTGTTCTTATCATAGTTCCCACTATTGCCCTGACCATGTTTCGCAGGAATCTGTCGGCCCTGATTGTAAACACAAGCTTAGTGTTTTCTTTTTCCCATTTAGCTTCAAATATTCTGCAGATTGTAGTCTTGTTGTCTGAGTGAAGACGGCAGAAACTTTTAAAATCCGAGTAAGCTAACAGGATTTCACATGAATTGTTGAGAGCTTTGATGTCTTTCTTTCCTGGCAGATACCAGCTGAATTCAGTTGAAAATGGATCCTTTTTTTCTGTAATGTAATACTTATAAGTCCTCGATATCGCACTGAATCTTGCATGTGCATCACCTCTGACTTTCTTAATCGAACTTACAGCTATGTCGGCAGGGAGGATGGAGTTGAGTCTATATATAATTTTTTCGTTCTTTTCAATATCAGGGATTGAACTTTCGAAATGTGCAACGAACAGAACTGCGTGCACTCCTGTATCAGTACGGCCAGAGCCGGTAAGGTTTATCTTCTCGCCAAGTATCACTGACAAAGCTTCTTCCATTTTTTCCTGTATGGTTACTGCATTGGGCTGTATCTGCCAACCGTGGAATGAAGTTCCCCTGAATGAAATGAAGATAAAATAGCGTGTTTTCACATTGTGACTTTCTGCAAATATAGACATTAAGAGTTCAGCAGAAATTATCAAGGTTATCAAAAAAAGATCTGGCAGATGTTTTAAAATCGATCTTATTAAGTATTTTTACTCTTGTGTTAATTGGTTTAATATAACCTCTTCCTATTTTCGCAAATACAATGAATCTTAATTTAAAACTCACCTTATTATGCTAGAAAAACTTGAAATGAGCTGGATAGATTATTTTATTTTGATAGTCTATTTTGTCTTTGTCCTCGGGATTGGCTGGTTTCTGAGGAAGTATATGAAGAATGCCAATGCATTTCTTGAAGCCGGCAGATCAATTCCCGCATGGGTTGCAGGACTGGCTTTCATCTCGACAAACCTTGGAGCTCTTGAAGTTATGGGAATGACAGGTTCCGGGATGAAATATGGTATGCTTACCACCCATTTTTACTGGATAGGAGCTATTCCTGCGATGATCTTCCTTGCGCTGTTTATGATGCCTTTTTATTACGGATCAAAAGCCAGATCAGTGCCAGAGTACCTTAAACTACGTTATGATGAGAAAACCAGGGCCCTGAATGCAATTCTGTTTGCGGTGATGACTATTCTTGCTTCAGGAATATCAATGTATGCCCTGGCGATACTCATGGAGAAAGTGCTTGGATGGGATTTTAATCTCAGCCTTTGGGTGTCGGCACTGATTGTTCTGGGCTATACATACCTGGGAGGCCTTTCCTCAGCAATTTATAACGAAGTTCTTCAGTTCTTTATCATTATAATTGGATTGCTTCCGCTGGTTTTCCTGAGCCTTAAGGATGTGGGAGGCTGGAGTGGACTGAAGGAATCCCTCGCACCAATTGCTGAAGCAAACGGATTTGCAGCAGATACCTATACAACAACCTGGAAATACACGAGTGAAGCAAGTGCAAATCCGCTTGGAGTGGAATGGTTCGGGATTCTTTTCGGGCTTGGATTTGTGCTCTCATTTGGCTACTGGTGTACGAACTTCCTTATAGTTCAACGTGCATTTGCAGCTGAATCGAAAACTGCGGCCAGAAAGGTTCCCCTTATTGGAGCAATACCAAAGATGTTTATACCGTTTCTGATAATCATCCCCGGAATAATCGCTATTGTTCTTACAAAAGATCCCACCAAAGGATTTGCTTTACCGCTTGATGCATCAGGCAAACCAATTTATGATTATACTATTATTATGCTTCTTAAACAATACCTTCCGACCGGTGTGCTTGGCCTGGGAATAACTGCCCTGCTGGCCTCTTTTATGTCGGGTATGGCGGGAAATGTGTCGGCATTCAATACTGTCTGGACATATGACATCTATCAGAGTTACATAAGAAAAAGGACAGGGGATGAAGAAGCTGATGGAAAACATTATCTTAACGTGGGAAGGGTTGCAACTGTATGTGGTGTTCTCCTGAGTATTGCTTCAGCCTATATTGCCAGTAAATTCGGAAATATTATGGATTTTCTCCAGACAATATTTTCTATGATCAATGCACCCCTATTCGCAGTAATATTTCTGGGTATGTTCTGGAAGAGAACTACCGGTCATGCAGCATTTACAGGACTTTTGGGCGGTTTCCTGATGGCACTTCTGCATCACGGACTTACTTCCCCTGAAGGTGCGACAACGTTCTTTAAAGGAGGATGGATAGCAACCGTACATACATATCCGGTTGAAATGGCACAGAATTTCTGGACTGCAATAATTGCATTCATGGGAAGTACTCTCTTAACGGTTAGCCTGACCTTTGTTACTGCACAAAAGAAAGTAGAGACGGAACTTGTCGGCCTTGTTTATTCGCTTACGCCCAGAGAAATTGACGAGCCAGGTTTGAAATGGTACCAGCGTCCGGTTGGAATGGCTATATTGGTTGCGGTTATTTGTATTATTTTAAGTATTTTATTCTGGTAGGAGGAAATAAAAATGGTAGATATAAGAATTCCTATAGGTTTAATGTTCACCATACTGGGGGTATTGATAACTGTTTTCGGCTTTGTTACAATGTCAGACACAGAAATGTATCAAAAATCCCTTAATGTTAATGTAAACATAATAATGGGCATTATTATGCTCTTGTTTGGAGTCGTTATGCTTTTCCTTTCCCGAAAGAAGAAAAACTAACGATGCAATTATATTAGTGGAAACTTTAAGTATATTATAACAAGTTTAAAACCACATTATTAATTTGATCTGATGGACAGAAGAAAATTTATTGAGACTTCAGGTCTGGCAGCAGGTACGGCAATGCTGGGAGGCAAACATTCGACACAAGGGTTATTACGGGAAACTGATAAAAAGAAGGTTAGCCCCGGCAGAATTAAACTGGGTTTATATTCTATATCCTATGGAGGAATATGGTATAAAGGAGATGCTCTGTCGTTTGATGAGTTATGCCGGAAAGCAAAAGAATTCGGGTACGACGGAGTGGAACTTGATAATAAGCGTCCTATGGGGAATCCGATGGACCTGCGTGAACGAGAAAGGGATGAAATGCGGAATTCTCTGGCGAAATACGGATTAGAGATCCCATGTGTTGCAGCAAATAATGATTTTTCAAGTCCCATTCCTGAACACCGCGAATGCCAGTTGCTTATGGTTAGGGAAACTGCCAGGCTGGCAAAGGATCTGGGAGCTAAGGTAGTCCGTCTTTTTGCTGCATGGACAGGCGTTCCCATTCATGAAGGTGTTGGCACCTATGATTTTGTTCATGATCATGAAGGATATTATTCATATATGAGACAGTATCCTTTTGCTACAAGATTAGACAGATGGAACTATGTCAAGGATTGCCTGAAGGAAGCAGCCAGGATGGGGGAGGAATTTGGCGTTGTAATGGCCCTTCAGAATCACGCTCCGCTTATCAGACACTGGAAAGATACCTATGACCTGGTTAAGGAAGTAAATTCCCCCTGGCTTAAGATTTGCCTTGATTTGCCCATTTTCGAGAATTTCGACAAAGAATATGTAGCCAATGCTGTAAAGACAGTGGGAAACCTGCAGGTGCACTCACATTACGGGGGCGAGTATGTTCTTGATAAAAATGGAGTTATAAAACCAAAAATCCTTGATAATCATTTTGGGGAACCGCTTCCTGATTATGGACATTATATCAGCCTGATGCATGAAATAGGTTTCAGCGGTTATTTTACATTTGAGCTTTGCCATCCTGTTTTGCTTGATGATCATACAATAGCAGGCATCGAGTATGTTCATGAACAGGTAAAACTGGCAAGGAAATATATGGCCGGTATAATAGGTTAAATGCCTTAATAATTATCGCTTATGCATTCACCTGGATATTTCCCGGGCAATTATTTGTTTTATGAAGCAGAATGAAATACAAAGAGGCTTTGCCAGTGATAATAATTCAGGTGTTCATCCACTTGTATCGGAAGAGATGCTAAGGGTAAATGCCGGTCACGCTTTGGGTTACGGATCAGACATCTACACAGATAAAGCCAGATCAATTTTCAGGGAACACCTGGGGAATGAAACAGATGTTTTTTTCGTCTTTACAGGCACGGCAGCCAATGTTCTGGGTATCAGCGCTGTTGTTAAGTCATGGAATTCTGTTATAACCGCATATTCAGCACATATTGAGCAGGATGAGTGCGGTGCTCTTGAGAAGTTCACAGGATGCAAAGTACTGACTGTAGACACTTCCAATGGGAAGATAGAGCCTGATATGCTTCTCAGGCATATGCATGGAATTGATTTTGAACACCATTCACAGCCAGGGGTCATCTCAATTACGCAGGCAACAGAAATGGGAACCATTTATACTGTTGAAGAAATTGTGGCGCTTGCAGATTTTGCACATGAAAGAGGTATGTATCTACATATGGACGGAGCAAGGATAGCTAATGCGGCAGCCAGGCTCAATATTTCCTTCAGGGATTTAACATCTGAAGCGGGCGTGGATATCCTTTCATTCGGAGGTACCAAGAATGGGATGATGTTTGGAGAGGCAATTTGTTTCCTCAGGCCAGGTCTATCGGATAATTTTCGCTATATCAGGAAACAGGGAATGCAGCTTGCTTCAAAGATGCGGTTCATTGCTGCGCAGTATATTGCCTACTTCAGAGATGAACTATGGAAGAAAAATGCTTCTCATTCCAATTTAATGGCATCAATACTTGCCGATAAAATCAAAAGTCTTCCTGGAGTCATACTCACCCAGGCTGTTGAGTCTAATGCAGTATTTGTGATAATTCCCAGGGATGTTGCAGAGAGAGTCCAGCATACCTATTTCTTTTATCCCTGGAATGAGATCACGTCGGAATACAGGCTTATGACAAGCTGGGATACTACACCCGATGATATTGATAATTTCATTGCTCTGTTAAGGCAAGAGCTGGATTAGTAAATTCCGGAGTGTTATCAGGTCTTTGAAGTAATTCACAGCCAATAAAAAAGCCGGTTCTTTCGAGCCGGCTTTTCTTCTTTCTATAGACTGAATAATTATCTATTTCAGAGTAAAGTTTATTGGTACCATGTACCACACAGGAACAGGTTTTCCTCCCTGTCTTCCCGGCTTAAACGAAGGAAGTGTCTGTACTACTCTAATTGCTTCTTTATCAAGTTCAGGATCAACACCCTTGAGTACTGAAACTCTGTCTACGGTACCTTTGGATGTGACACAGAACCTTACAATTACTCTTCCCTGGATATTATTTTCCTTTGCTACTTCAGGATACTGGGTATTTTCGGCAATAAACTGCAACAAGGCAGGATCACCACCAGGGAACATCGGCATTTCTTCAACCACAACAAACGGTTCAGCTTCTACCTCTTGTTCCTGGATCTCCTCTTTTATTTCCTCAACTATCTCTACAACCTCTTCATCCTGTACTTCAATCTGTGCCTGATCGGCTGTCATAAGCTGGGTTGCTTCTTCTGGTTTTACAGAGTCAACAACTACCGGTGGCACGTATCTTGCCTGCTGTACTACGTCTGATGGGGGAGGTGGAGGAGGGGGAGGAGGAGCGACAGTTTCGGTTGGCTGATCCAGATTCTCCATCTGTATTTCTACCTGTCTCTCTGTCTGTTGCTGTTTGTTCTCCAATGCTTTGGCATTAAGGTAAGGCGTAATAACTACCGTACACATAATCACAAGACCTATTATGGTTGCAATTACCATATTACGGCTGTATTTCTTCCTTAATGCATAAGCCCCGTATTCCTTGTTTCGGTTCGCAAACACGATCTCATCAAAGGCAGGGATTCTAAGTTTATCTTTTGCCATCTTCTTAAGGTTTACGGTTTAATTGGTTGAAGTTGCAGTTGCAGTGGAAGAAGAAATACCTGATGCGAATTCCACCATTTTTTCTTCATACCATGCAATGTCAACAAACGTATAACGTGCAATCCCGCAGATATTCATTTCATCTAGAATATCCACAAAATTCCCATAATTGGCTGACTTATAGGCCTTTATTAGCACAATAGGGCCTGTGTCATCATCACTTTTCAATTTACTGATAGCGCCTCTCAGGGAATCCTGAGAAATCACTATTTCACCCCTTATGACCTGTTGATTAAAGTCATTGATCTTCTTGAAAAGGGCTCTGTTCCTTTCGAGGAGCATATACCTGATACCAGAAGGTCCGCTGCTGAAATCTGCAACATTAAGTGGAGGAAGGTTATCGTAATCTTCCGGCTTAACTGATCCTGGATAAGTATAAACCTTGTCGTCAGGACCGAGTAATATATTCAGCGTACGGCTCGCGGAGATCTTCGGAGCCTCCTGATTCGGGTCCTTGAGTTTCTCCGGAAGTACAATTTCCATTATTTTGGGTTTGCTGAAAGCAGTTGTAAGCATAAAGAAGGTGATCAACAGACACATAAGGTCGACCATTGGGGTCATATCCATATGTGGAACCACTTTTTTAGCTCTCTTCTTTCCACCGCTTCTTTCATCTTGAATTATTTGTGCCATATCACTGCTGTATTTCTTCCAGATTTATTTTTGTAGCCTCAAGGCTTGTAACCAGATTGAACCTGTTAACATTCCTTTCCTGAAGAATATCCAAAGTTCTTTTCACAATGGGGAAACCTGTTTTGGAGTCTGCCCTGATGCATGCTTGGACATTCGGATTCACGGTACGGATTGCGACGATCCAGTTTGCAAGCTGATTATCCGTAGAATCAATTGGAATACCAACCTGAAGTGCTTTTCGTTCGTTGGGATCATTTGTTCCTAAGAATGCTTTCATTTGCTGCATAGGAACACCCATTGATGACGGATATTTCTGAAATTCCCTGAGTTCCTGGTCTGTAAATTCGATATTGTACCGTCTACCCATTTCCTCCAGTACTTTTGGTCTGAATGCGAGAAGGGTATCAGGTCCGTTATCAAAATTCAGATAGATTTTATCATCAGTTGAAATAAGGAAAGTCATCGCATTAAAATCAGGTGTTGGTTTCTCTGATATTGAAAAAGGAGTATCAACAGTGGCGGGTTCAGGTTGCCTCATTGTTGCAGTTAACATAAGGAATGTAAGAACTACACAAAAAGTGTCAACCATCGGCGTCATGTCGATATGGGGCGCCTTCTTTGGCATTTTAACTTTTGCCATTGTAGCTTATTTTTTATTATTTAACCAAAAATTTATTTCCGAACATTAACCGACATTTTTCAATGATGCGGCAAAATTCTGTGTCAGGCTGAAGCCTGCTTCGTCGATTTTAAAAGTATAACCGTCAATTGTTGAAGTAAAGTAGTTAAATGCCAGAATTGACAAAGTAGATCCAGTGATACCAAAAGCTGTGTTTACAAGAGCTTCTGAAATACCCTGTGAAAGGGCCAGTGCATCAGGAGCACCAGATTGTGCAAGAGCACCGAATGCGCGGATCATACCAAGCACTGTACCGATAAGACCAATCAACACCGAAATTGAAGCCAGTGTCGAGAATACTATCATATTCTTTGACAGCATGGGCAACTCAAGTGCCAGGGCTTCCTCATATGATCTCTGGATTGAATGGATTTTCTGGTCTTTTGAAAGCTCTTTATCTTGCTGAAGGTCACGATAGCGAAGAAGACCTGCTTTCATAACGTTGGCAAGAGATCCTTTTTGTTTATCACAAGCTTCCAGTGCTTCTTCAATCTTATCTTCTGCCAGGAGAGTCTGAAGCTTATGCACAAATACATTAAGTCTTCCTTTCCCTTTTACCCTGGATAAAGTAATTAGTCTCTCAACCACGAAAATGATAAGGACTAAAACGCATGTCATAAGGATGGGAACAATAAATCCACCCTTATAGATGATTCCCAGGTAGTTTCCCTGAAGTGCATGACCTTTGGGGTTACCACCTTCAAAGTTTACCGGGTTTCCCATCACATTTACAAACAACAAATAGGAAACCACAAAAGCTATTACAATAGCACTAACTGCAAACACATTCTGCAGAGCTTCCTTGAAAGAACTTCCTTGTTTACTCATTTTTTTTATCGATTTTGTTTAGGTTATGATTTTACGATTTGCAAATATATATTTTCAATTGCTTTTTTCAAACAAAGAGCAAAATATTATAAATTATTTATTTCAGTTAAACATTTTTTAATAATTCAGCAGTCTTGTTTTATATGCAGGACTTCTGTTTTGCCAATATTTTGTACCGAGAAAACGATATCATCTTTTTTACTGGTCAAGTTTTACATTATAAATTCTTGACTTGGTAATTTCTATTTCCTTGGTCTGATAGCCTTTGGCACTGATAATAAGTATTTCTGAACCCTGCGGGATTTCAAATTTATATTCTCCTCTGGAGTTTGTAAGATTTTCTGCAGCCGTATCCTTTACGCGTATGGATGCATATGGAATTGGCTTTCCGCTTGCACTGGTAACTACACCTTTTATCTCATTCGGGTTTATTCCCTTTCTTACAGATGCCTGGTAATCCTGAACCCACCTGAGGCTGTTTTTTGCTGCATTGTTATTGGGATCAATTGCCAAAATCCTGTCATATGCCTCTGAAGCCTTGGCAAGATATCCCAATTTCCCTTCAAGAGTTTTTTCTTCACCGGCCATTTTTGTTTCAATTCCTGCAAGGCCGTTATAACCTCTGATTTTATTTTCCTTACTATTGGGGTCAATATTGATCATTCTGTTATAATACTCTTTTGCTTTGGTGTAATTACCGCTCTCCATATTATAATAGCCGAGATAGGAAAAAGCTTCAATCATGTTTGCGGCGTTTTTAACAGAATCAACTCCGGCTTTTTCAAGAAGTGTTTCAAACTTTGGCTTGGCGAGTCCAAGCTTTGTGTCGGGGTCCATTCTTGAATAGGTGCGGGCAATATATACATAGGCAGGAATATGATCTGGCCACTGTTTTGTAACTATGTTAAAGACCGAATCGGCGCTTTTATATTTCTCTCCGTTATAGAAAGCTCTTCCGATCTGCATATAATCCTCAACATCATTTTTGCCAAGATCGATCATTCTGCCCCATGTTTTTGCAGCCATATCATATCTTCTTGTGATGTAATAGCTGTTTGCCATTTCATTAAGGACTGCCTTGTCTTCCGGGTTGAATTCAAGTACCTTTTCAAATTCCTGAAAAGCTCGGTCTAAATCCTTATCAGCTTTAGTGATTTCGGACTGAATGCCGGAAATTTTACTTGTCAGTTCATCAATAGTTGCTTTGTATTTGGGCTTTGTTGCCGCATTGGCAGCTGCAAATCTTGATTTTTCCCTGTCAAGCTGGTTTTTAAGAGAGTTTTGTTCATCAACTGTTTTTGAGTAATTCTGGTTTTTCTTCAAAAGGATCCTCGCAACATAGAGGTGGTCCTTCTTTAGAATAAATTCCGGAGCAACTGATTCAAAGAGTGTTTCCATATATGAGAGTGCTTTATCATAATCAGGATTCTCCTTGTCATAGTATGAATAACCGGCAAGTCTGTTCATATAGCCTCTTGACTTATCGACAGCTAATATCTCTTCAACATTAGTGATGACTTCTTCGTAATCTCCTGCATAGAATAGTGAGTTCACGTATCTGATCTTTGCAGGTATGTTACCGGCTGTAAGTTCCAGATATTTTTTGAAGTATTCCTTTGATTGCTCATATCGGCCTGCTCTCCAGTACAACTGGCCAAGTTCCCTGTATGCAGGAGCATAGTTTGCGTTAAGTTTGATAGCTTCTTCAAAGAACGGGATTGCAGTTTGTAGCGCCCTTCCTTTTACATATACATATCCAATTTTCATGTTTGCTGTAGGTGACTGTGGATCAGCAAACTGAGCAAGGTTGTAATTCTTTATTGCATTTGAACCGTCATTTACAAGCATGTAGATGTCACCAGCTATCAGAAAAATATTGCTGTTTTTGGGATCGATCTTTAGAGCCTCTCTTATAAGCGGAAGTGCCAGTGATGTGTCAACTGTGTTTTCCTTTATATATGATTCAGCAATTTTTGCAAGTGTGAAAGCATATTCAGGAGCAGGTGGGGTCATCTTCTTTATTTTTTTATATGGCAGAAGAAAACTTTTTGCCTTTGCCCTCATTTCATCGGCTGTTTTATTGTCACCAAGGTAGTATGCAACCTTTGCGAGCCCAACGTAGTTCAGAGGGTCATTTGGGTTTGCACTGACCCCTTTGTTATAAATGTCTCTGGCTTCCTTTGTGGCAACAACCAGGGAATTGGATATTGTGTCTGAAAAATATTCAAGCAAATAGTTCTCCCCATAGTAATAATAATTTCTGCTGTTGCCAGGTTCCTTCTGAATTAGCTCTTTGAATTTTTTTGATGCCTCATCATACTGTTCTGACCTGGTCAGACTGATTGCTGTATTCAGATCCTGACTCTGTGCAACTCCACCAATGCAAAATGCTACCAGACCTGTCAGCAAAAATACCGGATTTAAAAGTTTACGTTTCATAGTATTTATTTGATATCAAATTATTATAATATATTTTCTGCAAGCAATTAATAATATGGTTTATTTTAATTCAAATTTTTAATTCTTAATCTGAACCAGCCTTATTGGCATTGTGGCCGGTACAAGCCCTGATTTAAGTACAATTCTCTGTCCCTGTTCTGCTGTAGCCCACTGTATAAAACCTGACCCCAGCCCTGTAAATGTTTCTCTTGAAGTCAGATAAACTTCCCTTACGAAGGGATATGACTTTTCATAAATAGACCCCTGGTAAGGACGATAGTAACTTCCATCGTTTATAAACTGCTGAGAGACAGCAACAACATTTATTTTGTCAAGGAAACTCATGCTCAGGGAATCATGCTTGTCACTGATCCAGTTAACACTTATCACTCCCAGTGCATTCCTGTTTCTTGATACATAATCAATAACTTCCGGGTTGGTGTTAACTGCAAAAAAATTAGGACCAAGTGTGTCGGTTATTTCGAAACGCTCCTTAAAGTATCTGATGTTTCCTGATTTTGTATTGTCGAATATTATATTGATTTCACCTAAACCTGATTTTGGGTTGACTTCATTCCACCTTCGTATTTTGCCCGTGAAAATATCTTTTATGGTGCCATACTTTATTAATGTGTCGTTGTTAGCTTTATTGGTAATCAAAGCAAGCGCATCATAGGCAAATGTAACAGTGCGGGCTATTATGAGCATATCCCTAAGGTACTGTATCTGATCTTCTGTTAATTTCCGGCTTGTTACCATTACTCTGACAGAGTCGTTCATGAAATCGGTTACCACATCAAATTCAGGCTTATATTCTGCTGTTATGCTGGCATTACGGTAAAGAGATGTAAATGTATGGATTTCAGTATCAATAAGAGGTTGGAAAGATTCATCTGCAACTATCTTTATATTACCACTTGTAGGAGTTTCCCTGATCTCCTGGCCTGAACGACTCATGCACGATGCCATAATTGTGACAAGAGACAAAAGCAGAACAAATCTTATAGCTGATTTAATATGTAATGTACAAACATTCAATTTATCCGTAGCAAAAACTGATACATACCGGAACGCAATATTAATAATATTTTGTAAAAAAGACATGGTCATCACTCAATTAAAATTATGTTATTGTTTTATATCATATAAAATTGAATCTTCAAAGTGTGTGCCATGTCATTCATCTTGTGAAAGGACACCTCTAGTTTTCATCATCTTTTTCCTTCGTGAAAAACAGTTCAACAATTTTTACATAAGTTCTGAAGGCCCTGAATATACCGTAAAAAAAGAATGTGGTGCCTATTATTACTCTCACAGCTTTGTCCAGGTAGCTCTGGTCAAAATAAAAGACGAGAAAAATACCTACACCCAGGTAGAATATAACCATAAATACACTAAAAATGGCAGTAATCTGCGCCATCATCTTGTTTGAATTCATATCAGAAAAATTTCTTTAAAAATAAAAAATATATAAAAGGCTCTAACAAATTGTCCGTTAATTTTTTGTTAAAGAACTTCAATCAAATGTAAATATAATCATTTGAACAAAAGGGAACTGTCGCCATAGCTTAAAAACCTGAAATCATTATCAAGAGCATATTTGTATACTGTTTTCCATCTTTTTCCCAGCCATGCCGCAACAAGTAAGATAAGTGTACTCCCAGGAAGATGAAAATTGGTAATCATCGCACTGGTAAGCCTGAATTCGTATCCTGGAATAATTATAATACCTGTAGTAGCGTTAAGGACAGACATATTGCACGATTCTATTGCCTCCAGCAGACAGTCCAGCGACTCTGAGGCGTTTAATGGACTTTTGGTCTGGTAGGGATCCCATTGACCAGTAAAAAATCTGTTACTGCTCTTATCTCTTTGATTCCATATCTGTGTGCCAAGCCAGTATAGGCTTTCAATTGTCCTTACTGCTGTAGTACCCACAGGTATTATGTGCCCATTGTGTTCTTTGATTAGCTTTATTGTTTCCTTTGGAACAGAATAATGCTCATGATGCATTTTGTGATCAGATATATTTCTTGCCCTTACCGGCTGAAATGTTCCTGCACCAACATGCAGAGTCAGTTCAGTTGTTTTGATGTTTCTCATGGTCAGATCATCAAGTACTGTCTCAGAGAAATGCAGGCCTGCTGTGGGTGCAGCCACCGAGCCTTTTACTTTAGAATATACAGTCTGGTACCTTTCTGCATCATCATCATTGTCTTCCCTTGTGATATATGGTGGAAGAGGTACGTGTCCGGAAGACTCAACGACCTGCCAGAACTCAAGTTCAGCATTATCCCATTCAAATCTTATGTCGCAGGTATCGCCATCCTGCTTGATTTTTTCAGCTGTCAGAATGAATTTTTGTTTTCCCGTTCCGAAGACACCTGAAATAGTATTACTTTTCCACTTCTTAAGATTGCCGATCATACATTTCCATTGTACCGGCGGGCCGGAGCATAGCGATAATTGATAGCTGCCGGGATTTTGCGGCTCAAGGCACAGAAGTTCAATAGTTGCCCCTGATTCCTTCAAAAACAAAATTCTTGCCCTGATGACGCGGGTATTGTTAAAGACCAGCAATGACTCCTGCGGAATATGCTTGCCAATATTAATGAAAGAATCGGTTGAGATTCTATCCCCCTGGTTTACGAGGAGCTTTGACTTATCCCTTTCCGATAATGGAAATTGGGCAATTCTCTCCGTGGGAAGCACATATATGTATTCATTTAGATCTATGTCAACCATCAGGAATTTTTAGTATAATCTTCTGTTTATGAATGATTACCTGTGAAATGCTTTGTCTTTCGAACCTGGTTTTCAGTGGCGGCAAAAATAATCATAAAAGGTTTATTTTTCACTCTTCCTGTTAAATTGTATCTTTGCATTGCAGCTGACTGTCCCATCGTTCCGTAAAAATTTACGGGAAGGAAAGTCCGGACAACAAAGAGCGCCATGCTTCCCAACAGGAAGATATCCGTGAGGGTATAGTAGTGCAACAGAAAATGACCGTCAGCCATTCCGATAATATCGGGAGGCAGACAAGGGTGAAAAGGTAAGGTAAGAGCTTACCGGTTCTGCTGGTGACAGCGGAAGCCGTGCACCTGATGGGTTGAAAGACCAAGTATACCGGCGTTGAGGATTGCTCGTCCGATGCCGGGGGGTGGGTCGTATGATCAGTGCAGCAATGCACTGGCTAGATAAATGATGGGAGCCCGTTTTAATATCTCTTGAAGATGGCTGAACAGGCACAGAATCCGGCTTATAGGTCCGCTGCTTCTTTTACTTAAAGAAGCATGACATAGATTACTTGATACTGAAAACACTGTCATCAACAAGGATATCTATTTCAACCTTATCGAAAGTAATCATGGCTGCATCCATGCCATTGACTTTAGCCAGAGTTTTCATTGGTATTATAACGCCATCTGTTTCGCTATAGTCATACATGTACGATTCTATTTTTACAGACGCTCCCATCTGAGTAACTAAGGTAGATGTTTTTAACAAGAGGTATGAGTTCTTATCCAAATACAAGAAAACAGGTTTGTCTCCTTCAATTTCTGCTTTCAGTTTATATGCGGTTTTCCCATTAACATTTTCCTCGCCTGCCAGAGTGAGTTTACCATTCTTATAATATCTCATCAGTTCATTGCTGAAAATATTATTGTTCTGAACCTGCTTGAGCTGGTCTTCTTTAAGCTCAACAGGTTTTGACGAACCAGTCATCGGATTGATTGAATATCCTTTTTCTCCGTCAAATACGGAAACTATCTCCCGCCCGTTGAAAACATTAACCACTTTTACCTTATTGGGATTTTTCATTATCATTGTCAGGGGCATTTCCATTCCCATTGCTGATGTCTTTCCGGTAATTCTGACCGTGGAAACAGATGAAAGCCTGTCAGCCTTTATAGCAGATGAGTATTTCATTATGATTTCCTCAAGTGACTGTGCTTCCAGGAAAGCAGAAGCAATAAGCAGAAGGAGTATGATTGTGGTTTTTTTCATTAGACCCGGATGATTATTTGTTATTCAAAGGTGTTTACGACACTTCTGAGTGCAGTGAGCTTTTTCAGAAGCGATTCAAGGAAAGTTAATTTAAGCATATTTGCGCCGTCTGATTTTGCACTGGAAGGTTCAGGATGGGTTTCGATAAAAATGCCGTCAGCACCAACACTTACAGCTGCTTTGCCTATGGTCTCTATCATTTCGGGATTACCTCCTGATATTCCGGCATCCTGATTTGGCTGCTGCAGCGAATGGGTCAAATCCATAACTACCGGAAATCCTGTATTCTGCATTATTGGAATGTTCCTGAAGTCAACTACCAGGTCCTGGTATCCGAACATGTTGCCCCTGTCGGTAAGCAATATTTTGTTATTTCCAGCACCTGTTACTTTTTCGACAGCAAATCTCATGGATAAACCGGAGAGAAACTGTCCCTTCTTGATGTTTATCCATTTACCGGTACTGGCTGCAGCTAAAAGAAGATCTGTCTGACGACAAAGGAAAGCTGGTATCTGGATTATATCTGCATATTCTGCGGCAATGTCAGCTTCTTCAGGATTATGGATATCAGTAATGACAGGAACACCAAAACTTTTTCGTATACCTGCAAGTATCCTAAGAGCCTCCAGGTCGCCAATTCCTGTAAACGAGTCAGCCCTTGACCTGTTGGCTTTCCTGTAGGATGCCTTGAAAACATAAGGAATTTTGTATTTGTCAGATAATCTGTTTATCTGTTCAGCTATGCTGTATGGAATTTCTTCATTTTCAATAACGCATGGACCTGCAATGAGAAGAAAATTGCCTTCATTAGCATGTTTTATCCCAGGGATATTCTTTATGTCGACTTTTTTCATTGAATTGCTAAATTATTACAGCATTTAATTAATTCTTTATTTTGTGGCAGCCTAGACAATATAAGAAAATGTAAACTGGCGATAATGGTTTTTATTACAGGTCGACATTTCTTATATTATTATCATGTCTAATGATGGCTGTTTGTAGATTAATTGAATATCAACCAGATGGCGTCACTGGCATTCTAATAATCATAGAATCCGTCCCACATTCTGGCCAGTCTTTTACGTATTTCATCCTCCTTCTGGTTATTGCCGGGTTTATAAAACACATTTCCCTTTAATTCTTCCGGAAGGAAATTATCCGGTATAAAATTGTCTTTAAAGCTATGCGCATACTTATAGTTTTTTCCGTATCCTATATTTTTCATGAGGTTTGTAGGAGCATTTCTCAGATGGAGGGGAACAGGCAGGTCTCCTTTTGATTCAACCGTTGCAAGTGCATTTTCCATAGCCATGTACGACGAATTGCTTTTAGGCGAGATTGCAAGGTATATAGCTGTTTCAGAAAGTATTAATCTTGATTCAGGCCATCCAATAACTTTAACTGCATTAAAGCAAGCCTGAGCCAGAAGCAAGGCATTCGGATTTGCCAGGCCTATATCTTCCGATGCAAGTATCAGCATCCGCCTTGCAATAAATGCAGGATCTTCACCTCCCGCTACCATTCTTGCAAGCCAGTAAACAGTTGCATTGGGATCGCTGCCTCTCATGGATTTTATGAAGGCTGATATGATGTCGTAGTGCAACTCTCCGTTTTTGTCGTATATAGCAAGGTTTTTCTGAACATGTTGCAATACCTTCTCATTGTCTATTATTATCCTTTCTGATTCCATGTTGTCAGCTTCCGCTGATACAACCAGTTCAAGGGCGTTGTAAAGCTTCCTTGCATCACCACCTGATATACGTAGCAAGGCCTCAGATTCCTTAATATCAATCTTGTATTTCTTCAGGTATTCATCTTTTTGAACGGCTTTTTCAAGAAGGGTAAGAAGTTCTGTTTCATTGAGAGGGTTCATAATATAAACCTGGCATCTGCTTAAAAGAGGGGGGATTACCTCAAAAGATGGATTCTCGGTGGTGGCGCCAATGAGAGTTATTATACCCTGCTCAACCGAACCCAGAAGCGAATCTTGCTGCGACTTGTTGAACCTGTGTATTTCATCAATGAAAAGTACTGGGTTAGGCTGGTTGAAGAACTGCTGTTTTTTTGCCTTTTCAATTGTTTCCCTGACATCCTTTACGCCTGAATGAACAGCACTTAAATGGAAAAACGGCCTTTTCAGCCTGTATGCTATTATCCATGCAAGTGTAGTTTTGCCTACTCCCGGAGGACCCCATAGAATAAATGAAGGAAGATTCCCTGATTCTATCATCTTCCTGAGAATGCCGTCATTACCGACAAGATGTACCTGTCCGCAAAACTCGTCAAGGCTTTTCGGTCTTAACCTGTCGGCAAGAGGTTGATTTGCAAGCATCATTTGCAGTTTGTGCAAAAATAATAAAAACATTAATCTCTGGCCATTCCGCTTAAGTTTTGGATTATGTGGTTTTTGGTATACTAGTTGAACTGTCGGTATCATTAAAACGGTCATTTTCCTGCCCTTGCAAAATATATTTGCAGTTTATTAAAATAAATTGATACATTTAACAGTTAATAAAGTCTGGATTAACAGCAGTATTTGAGAATTTTCAGAAATTATCAATATGAAAAAACCTCTTCTTATAGTATTAATCATCCTGGCATTGATATTTGTTCTGCCTTTGATTAATTTAATCAGGTGGACATTTCAGGAGAAGAGACCAATGGATATTGCGATAGTTGATAAGACTGTTCCAAATCTCGAGCGCCTAAAGCATAAATCATTAGTATGGATCCTGAACAATGAGAGATTTGTTAAAAGTGAAAAGAAAAGAAGCTATTCATTCAGAAAGGATTATTATGGATTTTCTCCGACAAGGCCTTTAAAGGAGAGAGGAAGTATTACCAACGAATACCGTCTGTCTGATTTGATCGACCTTCCTGAAAAGGTTGATGCCCTTTATATCACTGATACCTATGGGGTGTTCTTCAACGACTGGTGGTCAGGGATTAACCAGAGCCGCAGGTCCAGAAAGTTGTACGGAGGACTGAACAATACAGACTATCTGTTTGTGAACGAAATGAAAAACCGAAATAAGCTGGTTATTCTTGAAAATAACACCCTTGATTTTCCGACTACCTCTTTTGAGTCTTACCGGACTCAGGAAAAACTGGGTATTAAATACTCGGGATGGAGTGGACGCTATTTCCAGAAACTTGATACCCTCAGCAATAATTTCCCCATATGGATGACAGCTATGTACAGGAAGCAGTACAATGAGCCCTGGACGTTCAAAAAAGCCGGGATCGTGTTTCTTACAGAGAAGCAGATCATAGTGCTTGAAGAGGGTACGCATTTGAAAAATCCGATTCCCCGTATCATTACAGATGAGACTAACTGCTCCAGATTTGGTGTAGCACCCTCAGTGGCCTATGCCAACTGCTTTGAGGTAATCGATCCTTTGCAGAATAACGTAATTTCCAGTTTTAGCATTGAAACAACCGACGAGGGTAATGCTCTGCTTCAGAATTTTATGCTTAGCAACAGCTTTCCTGCTGTAACAGAAGACCCTGTTTCGCAAAGGACTTACTATTTTGCCGGTGATTTTGCTACCAATAAAGTTTGCTTCTGCACCTCAAGGCTGAAGGGTTTCCACAATCTTAAAGGAATTCTGTATTCTGATAAAGCAGATGATACCAGAAGATTTTTCTGGCTTTACTATAAGCCGCTGGTAAATACAATATTTACAGAATACTATGATGGCCTTGACAAGAATTGACCTATCCTGACTTTCTGATTCTTGGAAAGGACCGGTTTATCAAAACCTGTCCTTTTTTTATATTTGGGGCTGTCAAACCATATTCCTTCAATGAAAATATCACTGATACAACAAAACATAGTCTGGGAAAACAGATCAGCAAATCTGGAGAATCTTGAGAGGGAAATTTCGAAGATCCCACCAGGAACTAACATTGTGGCCTTGCCTGAAATGTTCACGACAGGTTTTTCAATGAATCCGGAAATCTTGTCAGAAGGTCCGGAATCAATAACCTACGAATGGATGCAAAAGGCTTCCGCAGAAGGCGGCTTCGCAGTTTGCGGAAGCTATATAGTTAAAGAGGATGGCTTTTATTACAACAGATGGGTTTTTGTTGGACCGGAAGGAGAATCATGGTCCTATGATAAGCGACATCTTTTCGGTCCCGGAGGTGAGGATAAGGCTTACAGAAAGGGAAACGGAAGAATCGTTTTTTCATTCAGAGGAGTCGGAATCTGCCCCTTCATATGTTATGACCTCCGTTTTCCTGTATGGATGCGCAACAGGAACGAATATGATTTGTTGATCATTTCAGCAAACTGGCCTGAAAGCAGGAGTGAAGTGTGGAAGACTTTATTGAAAGCCAGGGCTATTGAAAATCAATGCTATGTGGCAGGAATCAACAGAGTTGGCAAAGATGGAAGAGATATCCGTTACAAAGGAGATTCAATGATAATTGATCCGTTTGGAGAAATAATTGTCCACGCTGAAGAAAATGAAGATTGCATTGTTTCAGCTGACATTTCCATTCAGGACCTCCTGCGATTCCGTGAGAATTTTCCGGTGGCAAGGGATTCCGATAATTTCACAATTAGTCTTTGAACCGATATTGTAAATGATTGTCCGGAACTGAGAAGCTGACAGTTCATGCTTCATGCCTCAGGGCTTCATAAAGGACTTCAACCGGGTGTTTTGCCTTCCTTCCTGTGCCGTCTTTAATATGATGCCTGCAGCTTGTTCCGGGTGCAGCAATAATCGTTTCGGGTGAAGAATTCCTTATTTCAGGGAATAGAACCAGTTCTCCTATTTTTTTGGAAAGCTCATAATGTTCCTTTTCATATCCGAATGAGCCTGCCATGCCACAGCAACCCGAAGGAATTTCTTTTACTGTATAATTTTCAGGAATCGATAGCATTTCAATGGTCGGGGAAGATGATGCAACAGCCTTTTGCTGGCAATGGGCATGCACTAGTATTGTCATGGCATCTGTGGTAAAAGAGTCCTTACTAATCCTTCCTTTGGTGTATTCGTTTGCTATAAATTCATCAACCATGAAACATTGGCTTGCCAGCTTTAACGCTTTGTTCCTGAATTCCTTTCCTGCAAGGTCAGGATATTCATCCCTGAAACTCAGAATAGCCGATGGTTCTATTCCTACAAGCGGCAAATCTTCAGATATATGTTTCGAAAATATCTTTACGTTGTTGATGGCAATTTTTTTCGCCTTCCTTAAAAAGCCTTTTGATATGAATGTTCTTCCACTAAGCTCATTGTTTAATACGATAATCCTGTAGTTCAATGCATTAAGCAGTTTAACTGTTTTTATTCCTATTATCGTATCATTGTAATCTGTCATTTCATCTATATACAGACACACAGATCCTTGAGGAGCAGGAGGATTTAACTTTTCCAGGTTGTTTTGGATCCACTTTCTGAACGTTGTTTTGTAAAGCAGGGGGATGCTTCTTTCAGGGGCAAACCCGACGATTCTTTTTAAAAGTCCTGATGTAACTTTATTCTTCAGGAAGAAATTGTACAATGCAGGTAGAAGTGATCCCATTTTGTTGAATGACGATATATAGGCTATCAGGAATGATCTAAGGGGGATGCCATTTTTATCATGCCAGTGTTGTAGAAACTCTGATTTCATTTTTGCAATGTCCACTCCTGAAGGGCATTCCGATTTGCAACCCTTGCATGACAGGCACAGATCAAGTATATCATAAATTTCACTGTGATTCCATGGATCTGTTCCCTCACTCATGTATTCCCTCAACACATTGGCTCTTGCCCTGGTGCTGTTGTATTCATCCCCTGTGGCCATAAAGCTCGGGCACATCAGACCTCCTATTTTGACGCTTTTCCTGCAGTCAGCCGTTCCATTGCATTTTTCAGCTGCCCTGATAATTCCTTCTGTTGATGAGAAATCATAAATAGTATCTATTTCCCTTGTTTTTACACCTGGCATATACCTCAACGAGGTGTTCATGGCGGGGGTGTCGGTAATTTTTCCAGGATTTAGCAGATTATATGGGTCCCAGCATTTCTTAATAGATTTAAAAAGCCCGTATATATGTTCACCGAACATAAGAGGGATAAATTCTCCTCTTAATCTTCCATCGCCGTGTTCACCGCTGAGAGACCCCCTGTATTTTTTGACAAGCCTTGCAGTTTCAAGACCTATTGTTCTGAACAGAGCCACATCATCAGGATCCTTAAGATTGAGAACAGGTCTTATGTGAAGTTCA
The DNA here is from genome assembly GCA_040769065.1 of Bacteroidales bacterium. Lineage (GTDB taxonomy): Bacteria > Bacteroidota > Bacteroidia > Bacteroidales > VadinHA17 > LD21. The sequence goes on along the minus strand of JAXGLU010000001.1, from coordinate 852,565 downwards.
CCAGTGCCTATATGTGCGTGATAAACTGAATCCTTGCCATATGATGCAAGTAAGTGTGAAAGATCATTGATGTATGACTCCAGGTCATTAACTCTTACAGCAGTATCCTCAATAAGCGAGACAGGCCTGGCATCTCCTTTCATATTTCCCAGTATTCCAAGTCCGGCTTTACGCAAAGCCCATACATTAGCCATTTTTTTACCTTTCACCACAGGGTACGCATACCCTATTCCAGAGGCCTTTAATTTATTTATCATCCGGCTGGTCAGGTAATCAATCTCTTCTTCTGAGTTACAGGCAAATTCAACAATGGAAACAGCTCCGGGGTCCCCTTCAAGAAAGAACCTGTTGTTTTTCTGACTAAGATTTCCTTTTGTCAGTTCAAGGATCCTGTTATCCATCATTTCCACTGCAACTGGCTTGAATTCAAGGGCAATCAGGTTTGCCCTGAATGCTTCATCCCTGTGCCTGTGATGGATACATACGAGCGCCCTGTGCGAAGGAGGAAGGGAAACAAGAGCCAGCTTTATCTCAGTTATTATTGCCAAAGTTCCTTCGGATCCTGCCAGAAGTTTACAAAAGTTGAAATCATTTTTGGAATCTATGTTGAAAACATTTGAATCAAGAAGAAGATCAAGGGCATATCCGTTATTACGTCTTGGTATTTCCGGATGGGGAAATTCCTGTTGAATACTGGCCTTGTTAAGGTTGTTGCCAAGTATTTCAGAGATATTTCTGTAAATAGCCCCTTCCAGAGTATCAGGGATACATTTGTCGCGGAATTGTTTTGTATTTAAAGGTTGGAACACAGCTTCACTGCCGTCACTTAATATGGTCTTAAGTTCAATGAGATGTTCTCTTGTTGATCCGTATACAAGGGAGTGTGAACCACAGGAATTATTGCCCACCATTCCTCCGATAGTACATCTGCTTGATGTTGATGTTTCAGGACCGAAGAACAGACCATGTGGTTTTAGAGCCATGTTTAGTTCGTCGAGTACAACTCCGGGCTCTACTCTTACCCATCTCTCATTTGTGTTTATTTCAAGAATGCGATTCATATATCTTGAAATATCGGCTATAATACCTGAACTGACAACCTGTCCGGCCAATGATGTGCCTGCTGCTCTTATAGTCAAGGATGTTTTTTGAGCCCTGGCAAATGAAAGCAGCTTCTTCAGGTCAGCCGTTCCCCGTGGCCATGCTACTGCACAGGGAAGTTCCTTGTAATCGGAAGCGTCAGTTGAAAACAATATCCTTGTTACAGAGTCATATTTCAGCTCCCCTTTCAGTTGCTGTTTCAATGCTTCCAGATGCTTTTGACACTGATTCATTAGAAAAGTCATTTAAGGTGTCAAAATTAAAAATGATTTGTTAGAATATCATTTTAACATGTTCGTATTAGATTCCATCCGTATATAATTTGTTTTAAAGGTCGGATGGAACCCGCATGAATGAATATCATATTCATTACTGCTTGTGTTTGAATTCAATCATGTGGGTTTCATAAGTAAAAAACATAACCCTGATATTAATTATGATTAGCTTAATTGTTTAATCGGACTTTTTTTTTGTACATTTGAATAAAATTGAACACTCTTTAAATTATTGATATACAATGAAATTATTAGATCGAATTAAGCAAAATGCTAAAAAATTGAATATGCGGATTGTTCTTCCGGAAGGTTATGAAGAAAGAACATTAAAAGCAGCAGATATTGCTATGGAGCAGGGTCTTGCACGGATAATTCTGATTGGCAATCCGGATGAAATAGTTTCTCATTCTTCCAAACTTGGACTGAAGAATCTTGAGAGAGCACAGGTGGTTGATCCTGAAAACCATGAAAGAATGGACTATTATATTGAAATGATGGTCGAACTTCGGAAAAATAAAGGAATGACCCGGGAGGAGGCTTCAAAACTTATCAGGGATCCTCTTTATCTTGGTGCTCTCATGATCAAAAATGGAGATGCAGACGGGGAAGTGGCAGGAGCCGATCGTGCAACAGGTGATGTCCTGAGGCCTGCATTTCAATATGTAAAGACAGCACCCGGTATATCGGTTGTGTCCGGAGCATTTATAATGATTCACCCTGACAGGCAATTTGGCGATGAAGGAGTAATGATTTTTGCAGATGGTGCCGTCCACCCTGATCCGACAGATAAAGAGCTGGCTGAGATAGCCGTTGCTACGGCAAAAACGGCAAGGGACATATGTGGATTTGAGCCCAGGATTGCCATGCTGAGTTTCTCAACCAAGGGAAGTGCAAAGCATGCAATGGTTGATAAGATTGTTTCTGCAGTAAAAATAGCCGGTGAAATTGCTCCCGACCTTATGATCGATGGAGAATTGCAGGCAGATGCAGCATTGGTTGAGGCAATAGGACAAAAGAAAGCACCTGGAAGCAAAATTGCTGGGAAGGCCAATGTCCTTATCTTTCCCAATCTTGAATCGGGCAATATTGCCTATAAACTGGTGCAGCGCCTGGCTGGTGCCGAGGCTTTAGGCCCGATACTTCAGGGGATAGCAGCGCCGATCAATGACCTTTCGAGAGGTTGTTCAGTATCGGATATTGTAAGTATGATTGCAATTACGTCAAACCAGGCGGCTGGAAGGAAATAAATTGTATAAATATAAAAATCCTTAAAATGATTATTTTAGTATTAAACTGCGGAAGTTCCTCGATAAAGTATCAGCTCTTCGAACTGAACAATGGATATAAGATGCTTGCAAAAGGACTCCTTGAGCGTATAGGCCTTAATGATAGTATCCTGACTCACCGGCCAACCGGGAAGGATCCTTATAGGATAATAATCGACATTCCTGATCACACCACTGGAATAAACCAGGTTATGAGTGTTTTGACCGATACCAGGCATGGCGTAATAAAAGATGTTAAGGAAATTAAAGCTGTAGGACACAGGGTGGTCAACGGTGGTGAGATATATACTGAAAGCGTTCTGGTGGACAATGAGGTGAAGAGACAGATTGAAATAAACAGCGAACTTGCTCCGCTGCACAATCCGGCAAATCTCAAGGGAATTTTATCAGTGGAAAAACTAATTCCAGGAGTGCCGCAGGTAGCAGTTTTTGATACTTCATTTCATCAAACGATGCCCGATTATGCATATATGTATGCTCTTCCATACGAATATTATGAGAAATACAAAATAAGAAAGTATGGATACCATGGCACAAGCCACAAATACGTAGCATCAAAAGCTGCTCAGCTAATTGGCCGTGATGTGGCAACGCTTAAAGTAATCACATGCCATCTTGGCAACGGTGCATCGATAACCGCAATTAAAAACGGCAAATCGATTGATACATCAATGGGATTTACCCCTGTTGACGGTTTGATAATGGGTACGCGAACAGGAGAGATTGATGCCGGGGTGTTGATCTATATTGCAGATAAAGAGCAACTGAATGTTGCCGGAGTTAACAACCTGATAAATAAGAAGAGCGGCGTTGTTGGTATTTCTCAGGTCTCTTCAGATATGCGTGATCTTGAAGCTGCAGCCTCTGAAGGCAATGAAAAAGCAATTCTTGCACTTAATATGTACGCATATAAGGTAAAAAAATTCATCGGATCTTATATAGCTGCCCTTAACGGGCTTGATCTACTTGTGTTTACGGGAGGAATCGGAGAAAATGACTCCAATATGAGGGCTATGATATGCTCTGATCTGCAAAATCTTGGAATTATCTTCGATTTTGAAAATAACAAAGATGTAAGAGGTGAGGATAAAATCATATCAAAGCCTGAATCAAAGGTCACAGTAATGTGTATTACTACCGACGAGGAATTTGTTATAGCATCTGATACCAGAACGATTGTTGAGAAAAACACAGTTTAAAAAAATATGTCTATGGCAATAAAGAGTATGTCAGAGCTGAAAAGCATTGTGGCTGGAAAACCCATGAGGAAACTTGTCCTTGCGGCTGCGCAGGATCAATATTCCTTGGGCGCGGTATTGAAAGCCTGGAAAGACAATGTTATTGAGCCTGTGCTTGTTGGAGATAAAGAGGAAATACAGGCAATCAGTTATGAAAACGGTTACAACCTTGATGGATTGAGAATTATCCATGAATCTGACTTGCTTGCATCTGTTAAAATAGCAGTTAAAATGCTGAGCTCAAAACAAGCTGACATACTTATGAAAGGTAAGGTCGGTACTTCTATACTTCTGAAATCCGTACTTAATAAAGAATATGGGCTAAGGAGCGGAAACCTTCTTTCCCATATTGCGTTTTTTGAAGTTGAGACCTACCATAAACTTATTGCCGTAACTGATGTGGCAATGAATATCGCACCTAATCTTAAAGATAAGATATCCATTGTAAACAACTCAGTATCATTTCTTCATAAACTAGGATATGAGAATCCAAAGGTTGCTGTCCTTGGAGCCGTGGAAATGGTAAATGAAAATATGGAAGCAACCCTTGATGCAGCTTTGCTTTCGAAAATGAACCAGCGTGACCAGATCAGAAACTGTATCATCGACGGTCCGCTGGCCTTTGATAATGCTGTAAGCATGGAGAGTGCAAAGCGTAAAGGAATAAAAAGCGAAGTTGCTGGCGATACCGACCTGTTACTTATGCCGGATATTGAAGTTGGAAATGTCTTGTATAAATCGCTGGTGTTTTTTGCGAAAGCCAAGGTTGCATCTGTTATACTAGGTGCTACTGTCCCTATTGTCCTTACTTCCAGATCGGATTCAGAACAGGCAAAATATGACAGCATTCTGCTGGCAGCTGCTGCCAACAACTGAAACCAGTATCTATGATAATAAAATCCTTGACGAGATGGAGGAACAGATGCTGCTGCTAAAATGGCTGTGCCGTGATGCAGTTGTCTGGGCCGGCTATGTCAATACAGTTTTCCCCTCCCCACGGAGGCATGTAATTCCTTTTATTGAAGGTTTTACACTATTTGAACAGGGGGAATTAGCCGGAATTCTTTAAGGAACAAACAAACCAGCTCAGCTGTAAATGATGTCAAGAATTGGAAATGAAAAGTTGAAATTATATTATCTTGATTTGATTATCCTGATGGCATAACAGGCTTAATATAAGTTCTATATTATATATATCTCAAGTAATAATGAAGCAATTGATACTGGTTATTAATCCAGGCTCAACATCAACCAAAATAGCTCTCTTTGAAGAAGAAACTCCTGTTTTTGAAACGACATTGCATCATTCATCGGAAGAACTATCAGTTTATAAGAGAGTATCTGACCAATTCAATTTCAGGCGAGACCTTATCATACAGGAAATGACAAGGCAGAATGCTGATTTTAAGAGAATTGCTGTTGTTGTAGGCAGGGGAGGCCTTATCCGTCCCATAGAGTCAGGAATTTACAGGATAAATGACAAGATGATTGATGATCTTGTCAAAGGAAGAATGGGTGAACATGCAAGCAATCTGGGCGGACTTTTGGCAGCTGACATTGCATCGTCATTGCCTGCCGCAGAAGCATATATTGTTGACCCTGTGGTTGTTGATGAACTTCAGCCTCTTGCGAGAATCTCAGGCCATCCTGACATTGAACGTGTATCGATCTTTCATGCCCTGAACCAGAAGGCTGTTGCCCGTGCTTATGCATCATCGGAAGGCAGAAGATATGAAGATATGAATCTGATTGTCGCCCATATGGGTGGAGGCATAACCATTGGAGCACATTGCCTGGGAAAAGTGATTGATGTAAATAATGCACTTAACGGAGATGGGCCGTTTTCGCCTGAACGTTCGGGAGGATTGCCATCAGGCCAGCTTATCGACCTTTGTTTCAGCGGAAAACATACATACGTGGAGCTTAAATCAATGATTACCGGGAAAGGGGGCCTTGTGGCATATCTTGGTACGAACAATTTTGTTGACGTGTGCGGCATGGCCGAAGCTGGCAATCTAAGAGCCATAATTATCCGTGATGCGCTTGCATATCAGATTGCAAAGGAGATAGGAGCAATGGCTGCTGTATTAAAAGGCAAGGTGGATGCCATTATCCTGACAGGAGGGCTTGCCCATCAGCAATCTCATGTCGCCAGGATTACAGACATGGTTGGCTTTATTTCAAAAGTGATAGTATATCCCGGCGAGAATGAGGTCAGTGCCTTGGCATTAAATGGATTGCTTGTTCTGAAGGGAAAGATAGAGGTCAGGGATTATTGAGTGCAACAGGCAGTATTTTCCCATTAAAAAAATTACCTCCGTTCAAAGCAAAATCCACAATATATCCGGCCATTTGCTTTGCACTGACTGATGCTTTAGCTCCGGGAAACGCTTCTTCAAACATTTCAGTGCCGACCGAGCCCAGCGCGAGGCAATTGACCCTGATTCCCATTTCCTGCATTTCCCCGGATATACATTCTGTAAGACAGGCGATTGCAGCTTTTGAAGCGCTGTAGTATGATAATCCTTTGTATTTTGAACTTCCCTGGAAACCACCCATGCTTGATATGTTAACAATGTGCGAACCTTCTCTCATTCGGGGCGCCAGTAGCCTTATAACTGCTGCTGGGCCAAAGAAATTTGTCTCCATCATCAATCGTGCATCATCGTTTGAAGTTTCCATGAAATCCCTCAGCCTGAGTGTTCCGGCTATATTGATAAGAATATCAATTACTTTGATATAACCCAGAACCTCGTTCCTGAATTGTATCATATGTGTATCGAAATCATTAAGATCAACCCATGCTGGATAAACATTACCGAATCTGCTTGTTTCAGCAAGTTTATTTAATGAATTCCTGTTTCTCCCGGCAACTACGACCTTATTGTCAGCAGAATCCGACATCAGGATAGCAATTTCTTTTCCTATACCCCTGGTGCCTCCTATTATCACAATATTCATATGGCAATGGAATAAAAGTGGTTGTTTTTTTGTTTATTTGTGAAGCTAAAGTGTAAAATTACAAAATTGAAGCTATCATGTACATGTATAGCCAGTATGTTTATAAACAGGCAATTATCAGGATAGCAATAGTGCTGTTAATGTTAATCGCCATATTTCCAGCAACATACGGACAGAAAGAAAAAGTTGAGGTTCCGCCATTGAAAGAGAGGTTATTTTTTGGCGGCAATTTCGGACTTCAGTTTGGAACAATTACCGATATTCAGTTTTCACCGGTAATTGGGCTTTGGCTCTTACCGAGACTGGGTGTTGCAGCGGGTCCGAACTTCAGGTATTACAAGGATCCATATGACCGGACGACTATATATGGAGGCAGAACATATCTACAGTATATTGTTGTTCAGGATCTTAACAATGTAATTCCTTTGGGTATTCATGCAGGCCTGTTCTTGCATGGGGAATATGAAGCACTGAATCTGGAATCATCTGTATTCAAGTTGCCTCCCTATACTTCTGAAAGGTTTATGACTCATACTATCCTTGCCGGAGGAGGTTTCAGTCAGCGCATTGGAAGGAGATCTTCGCTTAACATAATGTTCCTGTGGGCACTGAATGATGAAGGATACGGAATCTACAGCAGTCCTGAAATCAGGGTGGGTTTCAGTTTCTGACATCAGATATTCAGTTCTTCCCCTTCTGATTTTGCTATTATCACAGCTGCACATGTATCCCCATAGACATTTATTGTTGTCCTGAACATATCAAGAATACGGTCAACAGCAAGAACAAGGCCAAGGCCTTCAAGGGGCAGGCCTACTGCCTTTAGCACAATAGCCATCATCACAAGCCCTGCCATTGGAATCCCTGCAGAACCTATAGCTGCAAGAAGTGCTGTAAATACAACAATTACCTGTTGTCCAATGCTGAGATCAATGCCGTAAGCCTGTGCAATGAACATTGCCGCAACGCATTCATACAAAGCTGTACCGTTCATATTTATTGTCGCACCGAGTGGTAGGGTGAAGCTGGCTATTTTATTTGAAACCCCGTTTTTTTTCTCAACTGCTTCCATTGTGAGTGGCAGTGTCGCACTCGACGAAGATGTAGAAAATGCCGTCAGCAGGGGAGTCATCATATTCTTCATATGTTTTATTGGATTTGCACGTCCGAGAAGTTTTACCGACAGAGGCAGAGTAAGCATGCCGTGTATCAGTAATCCTGCAAGTACGGTCAGAAAATAAAGACCCAGCCTGGCGATGACTTCTCCTACATCATTCCCCGACAGAATCTGCTGAGCAATAACTTTTCCGGTAATGCTGAAAATGCCTATGGGAGTGAATTTAATTATAAACATGGTTATTTCCATAATTACATCAAGCACGGCATTGATGACAGCCATTAGCGTCTCACGGGCATTCTCCTTTATCCTGGTTATAAAAAAGCCAAACAGGATTGCAAAGAATATTATAGACAGCATCTCACCCTTCATCATGGCTTCAAAAATATTGGAAGGGATGATCTTTATCAGGGTCTGTCCGAAGCTGTCTGATGCAATTGAAATATCATCAACAGGGGCAGCAAATCCCAGTTCAGCCCCAACTCCAGGCTTTATGACAGTTACAAGAACCAGGCCGGTAATAATGGCAGCAAGAGTTGAAAATACATAAAAGCCTATTGTTTTAAGACCAAGCCTTCCTAAGTTTCCGCCGCTTCCCACACTGGCTACACCTGTTGTAATTGAGCAGAAGATGAGGGGAACTATTATCATGTTCAGTGCCCTGAGGAACATATCACCTGCCCAGTTGGTATAAATGGTTGCATTCGGGAAGAGATAACCAAAAAAGCCACCGGCAATAAGAGCTACTAAAATCTGAAAATGTAATGGGATAGAGAATTTGTATTTGCGCATCAGGTAAGGTTATATGAAGTTCAAAGAAAATTAATCTGTTTGAGAAAACCACTGAAAATCTTAATATTTTCTTAATATTTTTTAATCTGAACTGTGTCAGGATTGAATATCTGCCTGAGGACTGGGCAGTTTCCTTAAAAAATTCTATCCAGAGCCAGATGGAAAAACTGGTAAGACATCTTTACAGGATCACTTCATTAAGAGCGGAGTTTTCAAGTCAAAATCTGAAAAGAAAAGCAACATTACAGATGTAAATACACACATAAGTAAAAAACAGTTCTTATTAATCAATAGAATTCACATAAGTGAATGTTACAACAGTAAATATTTCATTGAGTTTTCATGATATTATTATAATAAACTAATAAACAGACATATAAATATATTTAATTAAAGTATTAATTACATTATTGTTGGCTGGAAGTTCCAATATGCATTAGATTGACCGCATAAAATATTTTTAACAAATTCTATACCAGCTATATAAAACATCTAAACTAAAGTAATTGTTCAATTAGATAGCATAAAAGACCAGGAAGATTCTGATAATATTCCATACACACAACTCAATTGCATCTTCAGGTGTTACAAATGTAAATCAACAGAAATCACACATGTGAACATTAAAATAATTACATTTGTGAATAGAAGTACCGGATATGAAGGAAAGGATTCAACAGTTTCTTATAAGTGAAAATAAAACTTCAGCTCAATTTGCTGAAGAAATAGGTGTACAGCCCTCAGGAATCTCACATATTCTTTCAGGAAGGAATAATCCAAGTCTCGATTTTGTTATAAAAATGCTTGAGCGTTATAAGTTCCTTTCAACTGAATGGCTTTTATTTGGAAAAGGCGATATGTATAAAGAAAGCACCATGCCCGGATTGTTTGATGATGTTATGCCGCCTATCAGAGATTTTAAAAACGGAGAAGACAAGGATAGCGAACCGGAATTGAAGAATCATGGCGTATCTTACCCCGATAATGATTCTACTGGTACTTCCGAAGAAGAAAGAATATCTTCTACTGAATTGAGGGAAATAGTTTGGTTTTACGATGACGGAACTTTCAGGGTTTTTAAAAGCCGTAAAAGCTGAGATTTTATAAAATATCCTGCATTAAAAGTATCTTTGCAGGAAATCCCGGTTAAATGTCAAAACGAATAGAAGATTTCAGGGTCATTGATAACAAGCGCTTGAACAACGATTTGTTTGTTCTTGAACTTAAATGCAATACAATCTTGCCGGAGATAAAACCCGGGCAGTTTGTCCAGGTCAGGATCGAGGGAAGCCCCGAGACATTCCTTCGCAGGCCTATTTCAGTACACGACGTAAACACTGATATTGATTCAATTAAGTTGCTTATACAAATTAAAGGCAAAGGAACTGAACGATTGAGCCTGCTTAGGTCCGGTGATATGTTAAACCTTATATATCCGCTCGGTAATTCTTTCAGTATGCCTGAAAAGGATGACAAGATTCTTATTACCGGAGGCGGGTGCGGTGTTGCACCACTGTTATATCTGGGAAAATATTTAAAATCAAGGAATTACAAATTTGATATTCTCCTCGGATTCAAGGATGCAGACCGAATAGCTGAATATGATGAATATGAGAAACTAGGTAACACCTACCTGACCACTGAAGATGGATCTGAAGGCGTTCAGGGTGTTATTACAGATCATCCGGTGCTTGGGGAAAAAAGCTACGATCGTGTTTACTGCTGTGGCCCGGAACCCATGATGAAAGCTGTGGCTCACTTTTGTCATCAAAATAACATTTTATGCGAAGTTTCCCTGGAACACCTTATGGCATGCGGCTTTGGCGTCTGTCTCTGCTGTGTGGTTGATACAATAAAAGGAAATATTTGCACCTGTACAGAAGGCCCTGTTTTTAATATATCAGATTTGAAATGGCAAACACCAGCATCACAATAGGCAGGCTAAAGCTGAGAAATCCCGTACTTACAGCTTCAGGTACCTTTGGTTATGGCTCTGAATTTAATGACTTTATAGATATCTCAAAACTTGGAGGCATTATTGTAAAGGGGACTACATTTTTGCCCCGGGAAGGTAATCCTTACCCAAGGATGGCAGAAACCCCCTCAGGCATGCTTAATGCTGTTGGCTTGCAAAACAAGGGTATTGATTATTTCGAGAAGCATATCTATCCTGTTCTGGCAGTATATGATACGAATGTCATTGTCAACGTCAACGGCAGTACGGTGGAAGACTATGTAATGCTTACGGAACGCATAAATGAACTTGAGAAGATTGCAGGCATAGAACTGAATATTTCATGTCCAAACGTTAAAATGGGAGGGATGGGTTTTGGCACAAACCCTGTTACAGCACGTGAAGTTATCCGAATGGTTCGGGCTGTTTACAGAAAAGTGCTTATAGTAAAGCTGTCTCCCAATGTTACTGATATTACCGAGTTCGCAAGGATAGCTGAAGATGAAGGCGCTGATTCAGTTTCACTTATTAATACTGTTTTGGGCATGTCGCTTGATATTGAAAAAGTAAAGCCTTCCCTTTCAACTTTTACCGGAGGCCTGTCAGGTCCCGCAATCAAGCCAATAGCTGTCAGGATGGTCTGGCAGGTTGCCAGGGCTGTAAAAATCCCGGTAATAGGAATTGGCGGAATCATGTCGTCTTCAGATGCCATTGAGTTTATGCTGGCTGGAGCATCTGCAATCCAGGTTGGAACAGCCTCCTTTATAAATCCGGATATTTCCGTCAGAATTGTCGGTGGAATCGAAGATTATCTCAACAGAAAAGGATTTAATGATGTAAAGGATATCATCGGCCTGATTAACAAGGAAAGCTCTTTTTGATTTTTTGTGAAAGTTCTTTGCCATTCTGAAATATCATACGTCATTTTACCCAATTGTTTATTTATTTCGTGGTTTTTATTACAACCGTTTATTTTTTCCTTTAAATTTGAAAAGGAAAATGACAATAATTTGATATTTTCAATTATTGGTTAAATTCCGTAATTTTTTGCGTTTACTTTAGGCTTTATAAAATTCCGGATTTTACGGTATGGAAGATTTTCGTAAGAACTCTCATACTGTAAGTTAGTTAGGTGTTTATGTGGTACAGGAGTACTTGAAGCATCATAAGAATAAGCAGTACTCTCAAGTCGGAAATTGAATAATGGAATGATTTAAAAAACTTCATTTTTTACCTATCGATCAAACTCCTGGATTTGAAATCCAGAGTGGTCATGTAAATTTAATCTGTAATGACTGAAAATGTACAAATTGACAATCTTGACAGGAAAATCCTTGACATAATAACCAAGAATGCAAGGATTCCTTACCTTGAGGTTGCGCGCGAATGCAATGTTTCAGGTGCCGCCATACATCAGAGAGTCCAGCGACTCATACGAATTGGAGTAATAAAAGGTTCTGAATTCAAGGTAAATCCGGTGCTTGTAGGCTTCAAAACCTGTGCCTATATAGGGATCTTCCTGGATCATCCCGGGCATTATCGTGAAGTTATAAAGAAATTCAAGGATATACCCGAGATTATTGAATGCCATTATACAACGGGCAACTATTCTTTATTTATAAAGGTTTATACACGTGACAATGAACATCTTCGGGATATACTTACCGACAAGATACAGAATATCCCGGGTGTTGTCCGTACCGAAACTCTCATATCTCTTGAAGAGTCTATTAACAGGCAGATACCTGTGCTTTCAAAATAAGTCCTATCACCCCGGTATATCTACAACACGAAAAGTCCGATTTCATAATAATGGCACTTTCAAAACATCTGTTATGGAAAGGATTTTTTATTTGCCATCGCTATGATGATTCCCTGTATTGTCTCGGCATAACTCTCCGACTTTACCTGGGATTGAAAATTAAATCGTTAGAAGAGTTAACTAAACCATAAGTTTACTATGGTGCCAAATGAGATTATCATAGTGCAAAAAGGAAATGTATCTTGTGGTTATTCAGGAATTTTATCATTGGGATCGGACAGGTTTTTGTTGATTTATTCTGATTTTAAACATCAAATAGAAAACTGAGAATTAAGAAAAGCAATTAAGATAAGAGAGATTCAGGTGAAATCAAAATGGAGAATATAGTACATTCATTATATCATTCACTACTGTCAACTGAAAAAGTTGACAGTAGTGAAGAAAAATGAAAAATCAAATATGACAGGTACAGTGCTGATAATGAATAGTTTTTAAATGAAATTAAATAAAATTAAATAAAATGAAAGATTATAAAAACTTAATGTCGAGAAGGCACTTTTTAGCCGTCTCCGGCACTCTTGCCGGAACCACATTGGCAAAACCGATACAGGGGGTACACGCAGAAGTCCCAAACACACCGGAAACCAAAACCGTTAAACGAAAGGTCGCGTTGGCAGGAACAGGTTTCCGTGGTATAACAATGTGGGGAAGAGATATCGTGAAAGGCTACGGCGATTATTTTCAATTCGTCGGTTTATGCGATATTAACGAAGGACGACTGCAGATGGGCAAACAGTACATTGGAGTGGACTGTCCCACATTCACCGACTTCGAAAAAATGATGCAGGAAACTAAACCCGAAATTCTTCTGGTAGTTACTGTTGATAATACACACGACTATTTCATCTGCCGGGGAATGGAGTATGGGGCAGACATTATTTGCGAAAAGCCGATGGCCATTGATGAGAAGAAAATACAAACCATTATTGACGCGGAGAAAAAAACCGGGAAAAGTTGTCGCGTGACGTTTAATTATCGTTATTCGCCACATCGTACAAAAATGTGGGAAATTATCCGATCGGGTGAAATCGGGGATCTCACTTCTGTTGATTTTCATTGGTATTTAGATACTTCGCACGGGGCAGATTATTTCAGAAGGTGGCACCGCCTGATGGAAAAAGGTGGATCGTTGTGGGTGCATAAGGCCAGTCATCACTTCGATTTACTAAACTGGTGGATCGAAAGCGACCCGGAAAGCGTATATGCCCTGGGGGATTTGGAATTCTACGGCAAAAACGGTCCTTTCAGGGCGGATAATTGCCGTAACTGTCCGCACACGAAACAATGCAACTTTTATTACGATATTTTCAAATTCGATATGGAGAAACGATTGTATGTGGACAATGAGCAATACGACGGTTATCAACGCGACGGTTGCGTTTTTCGAAATGATGTGAATATTTTCGACAAAATGGCGGCCACCATCAAATATAAAAATGGAGTGCAGGTGTCGTATTCCTTAACTGCCTATTCGCCCTACGAAGGATACCGCATTGCCTTTAACGGTACTAAAGGACGGATGGATGCGTGGATTCAGGAATCGAAACCTACTTCGGATGTAAATTTCGATGAAATAATAGTTTTCAAAAACTTCGGAAGAAGAGAATACATACAAATACCTAAGCATGATGGGCACGGTGGTGGCGACAGGCTTTTACAGGATCAGATTTTCATCCCCGGCACTGGTGATCCGCACAAACAGGCCGCGGGTGTGAGGGACGGGGCACTGGCGTGCCTGGTGGGAATCGCCGCAAGAAAAAGCATCCTGTCCCATGAGCCGGTAATGATTAAAGACCTTACCTCTATCGTTCCTCAGGTAAAAAAAGAATACAAAAAAGTGTGAATTTTACACATTAGGGAAGAGTCTCTAAGGGTGATAGGAAACAGGTACAAGCCTGTTTAATGGAACGATAGCCTTCTGTGTACCCAAAAGAGCATCCAACATGGTGGGCCAGGAAGGGTTGCTTCCCTGGAGCGGAAACAATGTTCCTTCTATTTGTTGGTGATCCAGCTGGGGCTCGAACCCAGGACCCCATCCTTAAAAGGGATGTGCTCTACCTGCTGAGCTACTGAATCAGTCTTTTAATTTTTGCGTGTGCAAATTTAGAATAAAAATGTTGCTATGCAAAAAAAAATTTGTTTACTTATAGAATTGAAAATAAATAGTATCAGATTAAAATTATTACTTTGCAGTTTGATAATCCGTAAAGTGATAATTCATGAATGACCTGTTTAAAGGAAAAGTTGTAATTGTTACCGGTGCATCTTCAGGCATTGGAGAAGCCATAGCCAGGGAATTTGCAATAAATGGCAGCAAGGTTGTCCTGGCAGCAAGAAGCGAATCGCGCCTTGCCGCAATAGTTGAATCGATAAATAAGGACAACGGGGAAGCATTCTATGTAAAAACAGATGTTTCGATAGAAGATGATTGTCGCAATCTGGTCGAAAAGACTGTATCGAAATATGGTACTGTAAATATACTTGTAAACAATGCCGGTCTTTCTATGCGGGCAGCATTCCTAGATGCCGATCTTAAAGTCCTTCACAAGCTTATGGATGTAAACTTCTGGGGAACAGTATACTGCACAAAATATGCGTTGCCATACCTGATTGCCAACAGAGGATCTTTGGTCGGAGTATCATCCGTCGCAGGTTTTCATGGCCTTCCTGGACGCACCGGCTACTCAGCCTCAAAATTCGCAATGCATGGGTTCCTGGAAACAGTGAGAATTGAAAACCTTAGGAACAAGTTGCATGTTATGATTATTGCGCCGGGATTCACTTCAACAGAGATAAGAAAACATGCCCTGGTGGCAGATGGTTCTGAACAAGGGGAATCGCCAAAAAATGAGGATAAGCTTATGTCGCCCCAGTATGTAGCAAAATGGGTTCTAAAAGGAATCCAGAAAAGAAAAAGAAATAAAATTCTGACCTGGGACGGCAGATTTACAGCCTTGCTGCAACGCATTGTGCCCGATTTGGTTGACAGGGGTTTTTATCATGAAATGTTGAAGGAACCTAAGTCTCCTCTTACATGAGTTATTAAAATATCAGGATAACGGTTGGGTAGTCCAATACAACTTTTTGCTTTTCAGACCAGGTTGCAAGAATGCTGGTCATGACAGAAGAAGATTTACCTTCTATCCGGAATTATTGAACAGATGGCAAATAATCAGAAAGTTATAAAGTGGAGTCACAGAAGGTATACAGGGCATACAGGGTATTGCTGAAATCCGTAAAAACCGTTTTAGCAGAAGAAGATCTCGTAAAGATCCGGAGAGCCCTAGATCTTGCTGTCAAAGCCTGCGGGAATAACCTTACAATAACGGGAAAACCTGAAATACTCCATGCACTTTCAGTTGCTACAATAATTGCCGGAGAGATGGGGCTTGGGCTTACATCCATTATTACAGCATTGCTTCACGACTGCTACGACCGGCTTGACATTTCACCTGAAGAACTGGAAAAGGAATTCGGACAGAAAGTGGTGCTTATTCTGAATAGCTTTTCCAGGATTTCAGGGATTAACTCCAAGCAGTTATCCTTTCAGGCTGAGACCTTCAGAAAGCTTCTATTAAGCCTTGCCGACGACGTTAGAGTTATTCTGATAAAGCTGGTTGAAAGGCTTGAACTGATGAGAAATCTTGACAATGCACCTTCTGAAGAGAGGTTGCCCCTGGCTTCAGAAACCTATTTCCTTTATGCACCCCTTGCCCATCGCTTAGGGTATTATAACATAAAAACGGAGTTGGAAGACCTGGCTGTAAAGTATCTTGAACCTGAACAATACAGTTATGTCGACAGCAAGCTTAAGCAAACAACCGCCGCAAGAAGCAGGCTCATCAGGGAGTTCTCCGGTCCACTTCAGAAACAGCTGGAAAAGCAACAATTCAGATTCACCATCAAAAGCCGCACAAAATCAATCCATTCCATAATGCTTAAGATGAAGAAGCAAGGTGTTGATTTTGACGAAATATATGATCTTTTTGCTGTAAGGATAATACTCGACAGTTCTCCTGAAAACGAGCGCTCAGATTGCTGGAGGGTTTACTCAATAGTGACAGACCTTTATCAACCCAACCCCAGTCGTCTGCGCGACTGGATTTCTGTGCCAAAATCAAACGGTTATGAGTCACTTCATACCACGGTTATAGGTCCAAGGGGAAAATGGGTAGAAGTACAGATACGATCGGCAAGAATGGACGAGATTGCAGAAAAAGGTCTCGCTGCTCATTTCAAGTACAAGGGAATTAGAGGAGAAAGCGGACTTGATACCTGGCTTTCAAAGATGCGTGACATACTGGAATCGCCTGAAAAAGAAGATATTGATTTTATTGACCAGGTCAGGTCAGGGCTCTATACTGATGAAGTTTTTGCTTTCACTCCCAAGGGAGATCTTCGCCAGTTACCTGCTGGATCCACCGTGCTCGATTTTGCCTTTGATATCCACACTGCCGTAGGTGCTTCGTGTGTCGGAGCCAAAGTCAACGGAAAGAATGTTACCATCCGATATGTGTTGCAGAACGGCGATCATGTTTCCATCCTGAGGTCAAAAAACCAAAAACCCAAGCAGGACTGGCTTTCTTTTGTTGTTACTTCCAAGGCAAAATCTAAGATCAGGCAGCTCTTGAATGAAGAAAGAACAAGAGCTGCAGCAGAAGGAAAAGAGATTCTGATGCGACGGCTCAGGAACTGGAAAATACCCTATGGTGATACAGTTATTCAGAAACTGTTGAATAAATATGAGCTCAGAAATTCACAGGATCTTTACGTTCTTATTGAATCGGAGAAAATAAGTCTTTTGCAGATTAAAGAGATACTGTTGTCAGACAGAGATGAAGTGCAACCACCTCCGGTCCCTGTCTCTTCCGATAAGGAGCAGAAAGAGACTCCCGGACTGCAATATTCAGATTATCTGATAATTGAAGACAAAGTAGAGGGCCTGGATTATCGACTTTCAAAATGCTGCAATCCTGTATTTGGTGACTCAGTATTTGGTTTTGTGACAATATCGGAAGGCATAAAGATACATCGTACAAACTGTCCTAATGCCCATCATATGATTGCACGGTATCCTTATCGGGTAGTGGCCGCCAGATGGACCAAACCGAAAAGCAGCACCCTGTTTACAGCATCAGTTAAGATTACCGGGATTGAAGAAATAGGTATTGTTAACAAAATAGCAGATGTACTCTCAGCCTATAATGTTACAGTAAGGCAGTTCAACTATTCTATGGATGAAGGCATGTATGAGGGAAAACTCAGCCTTATGGTTCCAAATAATGACGTGCTTTATGGGATTATACGAAAAATACAGTCTATTAAGGGAATTCTGAAAGCGTCCCGGATAACTAACGAATAGAACCAACCTGAAAAATGATATAAAATCTTCTGTTTGTCAGTTTATCACCTTTGCCCTTGTACTGATCATTCATTAATACCTTGTATCAGGTCTGACAGGAAGCTTTGAGAGTTTTTCCACTTCAATCGACGGAAATCCGAATTCTTCAACGACTTTCCCAAGTATCAGGTATGTTCCGCTACCTTTGAAGGGGTGGTTTTTAAGAGATTGAGAAAAATGCGTGGTATCGAAATAATTGCCTTCAGCATCAATAAAGCAACCGAAATTCATCCATTCATTTTTTATTGTCTTGATGTACTTGATAGTTACAAGGTGTCCTGCCATTCTTACCTTCCTGCCTGTGTGCTGCAGCATTTCACTGGCTGTTATTTCTCCCCGGAATGATGTTTTCAGCATGTCGAACCAGCTCATGCTAACAGGGAAGCCCAGCAGTTCAATCTCGTCGTATGCGTCATCCAGTCCGTTATTGACAAGTTCCGGCAGCTTGAAATTCCTGGCAGGGTTTGCAAACAAAAGGCGGGTATTCTCATTTCTGTTCCTGTTCCCGTTAATCATCATATGAGCTTCCCAAAGCAGTACTGATTTCTTTTTTCCTGTAAACCTGAATGCGCCTGCCCTTATCAGAAGTATGACCTGCTCAAGTCCCGGACAGACTCTTGAAATAAAATCACCGAGGTCATGGAACGGGCCGTCATTCTCCCTTATTTCCTCAACAGACCTGGCAAGTTTTTCCTCGATGTTCATTATATGGATGAAGCCAAGGTAGATATCTGTTCCGTATATGGTTGTCTTGTATCTGCTTTTATTGGCACATGGCAGGCAGATTGAAGCCCCGTATCTGCGGGCTTCATGTACATAGACCCATGTCCGGTAAAATCCTCCGAAGTTATTTATTACCGCCACCATGAATTCAAGAGGGAAATGTGCTTTAAGATAAAGGCTCTGGAAGCTTTCAACCGCATAGGATGCCGAATGTGCTTTGGAGAATGAATATCCGGCAAATGATTCTATCTGACGCCACACTTCTTTTGTAATCTCTTCATCATACCCCTTTTTACGGCAGTTGCTGAAGAATTTATCCACTATTCGCTGCATCTCCTTTTTTGAGCGGTATTTGCCGCTCATTGCGCGCCGGAGGGTATCGGCATCAGAAAGATCAAGCCCGGCAAAATGGTGGCACACTTTAAGCACATCCTCCTGATAGACCATGACGCCAAAGGTTTCTTCAAGCTGTTCCTTCATAACCGGGTGGATATATTCAAATTTATCCGGATTGTGGTATCTGTGAATATACTCCCTCATCATGCCTGAACGGGCCACACCGGGCCTTATGATGGAGCTTGCAGCCACAAGAGTGGGGTAATCGTCACATCTCAGTTTTTGGAGAAGTCCTCTCATTGAAGGACTCTCAACATAAAAGCAGCCTTTTGTTTCACCCGATCTGAGGTATTCCTTGATTTTCGGATCCTTCTTAAATTTATGGATGGCATGTATGTCAACATCTTCGGTGCGGTTTCGGGCTATTATCTCAACACTTTCCCTGATGTGACCTATTCCGCGCTGACTGAGTATGTCCAGCTTCTCAAAGCCTATTTTCTCAGCCGTATACATGTCCCACTGCGTAACAGGAAAACCTTTGGGCGGCATATCCAGGGCAGTGTAACAGGTTATCGGTTCCTCTGAGATCAGTATGCCTCCGGCGTGAATGCTTCGCATATTGGGAAAATCAGCGATCTTTAGTCCCGTACGGAAAATAGTTTCGGTTATTTCGCTCCGGTTTATTTCGGCTGCCGGATTCTCAACTATGCTGTCGATCTCTTCCTTTGGCAGTCCATGCACCTTTCCCAATTCGCGAACTATTGATTTGCCCCTGAAAGTGCTTATTGTTCCGAGCAGGGCAGTGTGTTTATATCCATATCTTTTAAAGATATAATCAATAACCTCGTCTCTTTCTTTCCAGGAATAATCGATATCAAAATCGGGAGGGGAACTGCGTTTCGGATTAATGAATCTTTCAAAGTAAAGGTTTAGGTCAATGGGATCAACATTAGTGATTTTCAGACAATAAGCGATTATTGAATTTGCGCCACTGCCTCTGCCTATATGGTAAAATCCTCTTGCCATGGAATATCTGATTATGTCCCATGTTATCAGGAAATAGGCTGAGAAGCCAAGCCTGTCAATTATCTCAAGTTCATGTTCTATCCTTTTTTTTGCTTCAGTGTTTCTGTTGCCGTATCTGTATTGCATACCGTCCCAGGCAAGTTTTTCAAGCAGAAGCTTGTCGTCATATCTGCTGGCGGAAAAGAGCTTTTTGTTCTTCGGGGTTTCATGATCGAAGTGCAAAGAGCAGTCATTGATGAGTTTCCCTGTGTTTTCCATCAGCCATCGCATGCCGTCTGATTTCATCCCGGAAAAGAAAGAAGGTGTTTTAAAGAATTCATCATTCCCGGCGCACTGCCATGGTTTCAGATGGCTCATCAGGATATTGTTATCGATCGCTCTCAGGTTTTTATGGACGAAGATATCGTCTGGGTGGGCAAATGTTACAGGCAGGAGCAACACCATTGAGATCCTGTCTTCAGGAGACGGAAACTTTACCAGCCGGTTTGTTTCTTCAGGTTTTATCCCGATCCGTTCGTTGTCATATAATTTTCGCGGAGGTATCTTTCCCGGAGGATATATTATATATGATTCTGAAAAATGGGGAGCAGGGAAGGGGATGGCTGTTTTTTCAAAATTGCATCCGGAAAGAAATTCATTCAATTCCCTGAGGCCTTTGTTGTTGCGGGCAATACCTATATAATACAGTTCGTTTTCATTTCTGAACTCTATGCCTGCAACAGGCTTTATGCTGTTTTTGATGCATTCTTCCGCGAATTCAGGTATTCCCGTTGAATTATTAATATCGGTAAGAACCAGTGAATCAGCTCCGGATGCTACTGCGTTATGCACAAGCTGGTCCACAGGCATCATTCCATACCGCAGGCTGTAATATGAGTGACAGTTTAAATACATTTTTCTGTTGCTGGAGTTTCAGTCTCTGTTTTGCTCTGAATTTTCATCTTCCGTAAATCATATACCCTCCTTTAAGTTTCTCTTCCATCATTTTTTGCTCTTTAAGGGCATTTTTAAGCTGTTTAAGAGCTTTCTCCTCCCGTTCTGAAGTTGTCATAACCCCAGATGCTCTTTGCACTGCATAGCGCCCAAAACGCCTTCTGAGATAATCGATAGACATATAGAGTCTTACTTTTTCAGGAGTGTCATCGAACATGTCGAGTTGTTGCACTCCTCTGACCAGGTGGCTGAAACGGACCCCGATGAGTCTGATAAGCATCCGGCGCTGGTAAAGCCTGCAGAAGAGTTCTTTTGCCATATCTGCAAGTATATGGTCAAAGGCGGTATATTGCATTCGTTTCTGCAATGTATGGGTGTCGAAGTTTGAGTATCTTATTTTTACAGTGACGCATGAGGTAAGCTTTTCCTGTTTTCTGAGCTCATATGCTATTTTTTCCACCATGCTTGCAAGTATCTGATTAAGCCTTTTTACGTCTGTTGTATCCTTGTCAAACGTGTGCTCTGTGCTTATTGATTTCTGCTCAGAGTAGCTGAATACAGGCGTGGGGTCGATCCCATTGGCTTTTTTCCATATTTCAATTCCATTTTTTCCTATCAGCTTCTCAAGCATTTCTGCAGGGATGTTCCTGAGAGTGTATATTGTTGCTATCCCCATTGAACGGAGCATGCGATAGGTTTTGGGTCCTATCATCGGTATCCTGCTTATTGAGAGAGGATCAAGAAAGGGGAATACAACCTCTTTGTTTACTTCCTTTTCGCCGTTTGGTTTTGCTTCGCCGGCAGCAATCTTGGAAACGGTTTTGTTTATTGAAAGCCCCATTGAAACCGGCAAGCCTGTCTCTCTGACAATATATTGCCTGAGTTCGCGGGACCATTTGCTGCAGCCATGGAAACGGTCCATGCCTGTAAGGTCAACATAGTGTTCATCGATAGATGCTTTCTCATATAGAGGCGATTTCAGGGCAATTATATCAGTTACCATTTTAGAATAGCTGCTGTATGATTCCATATCGCCCCTTATTACAATTGCATCCGGGCAAAGGGTTCTTGCCATCTTCATCGGCATTGCAGAACTGACTCCGTATTTCCTTGCTTCATAACTGCAGCTCGATACAACACCACGGTCTGACATGCCTCCGATTATTACAGGTTTGCCATTGAGCCTGCTGTTCTTAAGCCTCTCGACCGATACGAAAAAGGTATCAAGGTCAAGATGCAGGACAGATCGTTCTATGTTCCCTGAGATAAGCATTCCGGCTATAATTTAATTCATTGCCTTCCGGCAAATTTTTCCGCATAAAATGAAGAAAAGAAAGCACCTGCGCTGGAAATTCCGTAAAACCGGGGGAAATTCCGTTGGAGGAGAATAATTTTTTGCATTTTTCTTGCCAATACAATAATTATGTTTTATTTTTGATTAGATTTTAATCAAATATATGATTACAATATAATCAATTTTTTATGTATTTCACATCCAACATAAAATTTTTAAGAAAAAGAAGAAGCAGAACACAGGATGATGTTGCTTCTGCTCTTAACCTAAAGCGTTCAACGCTCAGTGGTTATGAAAACGGTATTTCACAACCCGGAATAGAAATACTTATTTCATTTTCAGGTTATTACAATCTGTCAATTGACACTTTACTTAAGGTTGATTTGGCAAAATTATCGGAAAGCCAGCTCGGGGAGCTTGAAAGGGGATATGATGCCTATGTAAAAGGAAGCAATCTGAGGGTCCTTGCTACAACGGTGAATTCCGTGAACAGGGAGAACATAGAACTTGTAACGGAGAAGGCAAAAGCCGGCTACAGGACCGGATATGCCGATCCTGAATACATTGGTGAACTTCCGGTCTTCAACCTGCCTTTTCTGTCAGATAAGAGAAAGTACAGGACTTTTCAGCTTAAGGGCGATTCAATGCTTCCCATACCGGATGGTTCATGGGTTACCGGGGAGTTTGTTCAGGACTGGATGGAAGTAAAAAACGGGAAAGCCTATATAGTTTTCACTCTTGATGACGGCATAGTTTTCAAGATCGTTGAAAATAAGCTTCGTGAGAACGGGAAACTTGTGCTTTACTCACTAAATCCGGTATATGAGCCATATGAGGTGCATGTGAGTGATGTCAAGGAAGTTTGGAAATTTGTTAATTACATAAGTAACGAACTTCCGGAGCCTGTTTTGCCAGAAAAGCATCTTTACCGGGCTATGGCTGCAATGAAACACGACCTTGAAAGAATCAAGGCAAAACTCGGAAAGGATATAACTGATATTAATGAAATAATCCCTTGACTGTTACATTCAAAGGAGTGTTTCAGGGAGGGATTTACTGTTCTTTTGTAAGATCTATTATCAGCTGGATGATCTTTTCGTGTTCTGATTCCTGTATTTTCCCTTTGTATATTGCCCGGCATATCCTGTTCTTGTCAAGGATGACAACGCTATAACTGTCTTTTGGCAATCCCCATATGTCCTGAAGTGTTCCATTGTAATCGAAAAGTATTGTGGTGTCGTATCTCTTTGCCTTGTTTCCTGCAATCATCCTGATTAGTCCGTTTGGTTTCCATGTGGATTTGGTATCAACGACCCCAAAACCCATGAAATGTTCCTTGTTAATTATCTTGTTCACATTTATTGCCTTGTCGATCGCATCGTTAAACGGGTCGTTAAGATCAGATTCGTCGGGATCGACGTAGTTTATCATTAGAACCTTACCTGGCCAGGAGTTCATTGTGAATTCATTTTTATCCGCGTCTGTTAAGCTCCATTCAGGAGCCTTCATTCCAACCTCCAGCTTTCCTGTCTGACCGAAAAATGAAGCAGTGGCCATGGAAAAGATTAATAGTGTGAAGATCAGTTTTTTCATATGCATGGTTTTAAAATTGTAATGAAATATATGAATTTTTAATTACAAATAGATCTGCAGTTTTTCATTAAATAATCATAGTAACAACCTTGAATCTCTGAAGTATATCATGTTTTTAGCCGGCGTTTCCGGGGTTATTTCACATCCTGCTGAGATTATACATCGGCCTTTTGATGCCCTGTAATCTGATGCCACTGCATTTCTTATTGATTCTTCGGATCCTGACTGTACAATGCTCACAGGATCGCATTTGCCGGAGAATACCTGGTTTGGACCGAGAAGTGGGGTGAATTCCTCAAGGGATGGCACAAGATGGTCTATATCAATAATGTCAGCTCCGGTTTTTATCATTCCGGGGATTATTGCTTCCGTGTTACCGCATATGTGGAGCTTGGCTTTTGCTCCAAGGGCATGTATATGACTTACTATCGCTTTTTCCCTTTCAAAGGCATACTGATAATACAAATCAGGTCCTATCTGGGATGAGAAAGCATCGCCTATTCCTATACAGTCAGCTCCTGCATCCACCTGGTGTGATATGAAATCCAGTGCGTTCTCCACTATTATATCCATTGCCCGGGAAACATTATCAGCCTCAAGAAGAAAATCAATTGATGCGCCTGCTGCTCCTCTGAGGTCGACGTATTCGGCTACCGGTCCTTCAACCCATCCTACGATAAACAGTTCATTGCCAGCCTGTGACCTGTATTCCTTAAGTTCGGCTATCCTGCCTGCACACCTCCGTTCTTCCAGTGCATTGAATTTTTTGGCGCGGGTTACACTCTCAGCATCAGGGAAATGCCCTCCTTTGTCAACAGGCAGGTCATCTTCCGGATATTCAATTTTAATTCCGTATGCTGATGCCTCTGCCCAGGGATCGGACATTACTGTAACCCAGTCGAGATCAAAATCTCTGGCGCATTTGAGCATGGCATAGCACTTGGCGACGGTGTCGGTGCAAAATCTGCCGTATTTTACTCCCGCATATTTCGCAGCCCATCGCATTATAATGGGGTGGAAGGGAGGGTAATCCGTTGGTTCACCATTTAAGAATCTTAACGTACGCTCATATCCGGTCATCGGTTCTGTTTTTAGTAATGGATATTTCCTGGAAAAAAATCAGTATTCATTGAGAAAATCGTTAAAAGGCTTCATTGTTCTTGACACATTCACAACAAAATCAATGCATGACTTGCTTATTATTTGATTGTCAGGGATTTCACATGCAATAAGATAGGACTTCATTTTAAGAAGTTCAATATGTTTATGGTTACCAGGGTAACCTCTTGGCGCTGTTTTCAGCTTTTCACCTTCAATACTCCTGAAGTAACGTGCAAATTCCCTGTCTTTTATGATCTTCATCAGTAAATCACCCTGATCATCAATCTTTTCCCTTATAGCCGAAAGCCATTCGGGAGGCGGCTTATATGCACCACCGGCTATAAGGCTATGGTTACCAGGTTCAATATGAAAGTAATAACCTGCATACTTGTCACCATTTTTCTTTCCGCCTTTAACAATAAAAGCACCGAAGTGTGTTTTGTAAATAGATTTGTCGATTGAGAATCTGATATCCCTGTTTATCCTGTATATGCAATTACTGACTTCAAGGCCTCTTATTGAAGGATCAAAAGCACCTATTGAATTGATTAATACCTGGACAAACGAATAAAAGTTTTCCCTTGAATCCTCATACCTTTTTCTGTTTGCGGCAAACCATTCCTTGTCATTATTAACTTTCAGATCAGAGAGGAAACTCAGAGTTGATTCCTTAATTTGCACCATTTGCAAGTATTATTTAAATCTGAACCAAATTAGTAAACTTTTGGATACAAAGCTATGACTGTCTTCTTGATCTGATTCTGTGATAAAAAGAAAATTTTTGCTTTTCATTCAATCAAATAAGAATAAATATCTTACTTTGTTGATCGGGCTCTTTAAAAAATTTGACGTTAACTATTGGCAGTGATTTAAAGGCGGTCGTATTTCCTATAATTAATATTATGTCAAATAGAACATATTGAACATATTTTTGAGATAATAAAAGTATCCCCTATTAGCCTACATCTGATTTTTTCTTTTCAGTGGGATTAATTGAAAAGGTAGGAACCTATTTGTTCGGGACTGGTATCATCGAGAATTGGCAGACTTGGAATAATAAAACTATCGAAGTCAGCATTTTCTATAACGCCGCGTACTGATGTCCTGACTAACTGATATCCGTTTCTTTGTGCAGCAGCAATAATATCAGGATCCCCTGCCCCATCTCCATAAGGAAGCGCGAGGACAGTCACCTCACCCGGCGTGTGTTCTTCAATTTTTTTCTTAGATTCTCTGAGTTCGTAGTCAAGAAAAAGGTTGTATTCTTCGGAAGTCTCAAAATTATCTCTGCTTTGGTAAAGAAAAGGATGTGAAAAGCTATGGGAACCAAAAGAAAATGGCTTATTACCGTCAGTCAGTGTATAATTTGACATATATTCGACTTCATTCCAGGTAAGAAAGGAATTATTGCCGATCATATGGGTCCATAGAAAGAAAGTTGCTTTCATGCGGTATCTCAACAGCATTGGAGCAACCAGGTTATACCATGAGTTATCTCCGTCGTCAAATGTCAGAATTGCTGAATTGCCTTCAGGCATTCTGCCTGATTCGGAGATATTAGTGAGATCAGTGAAGTCGATAACATGTATGTTGTTGTCAATCAAATATATAAGATCTGATTCAAAATCTTTAAGACTGCGTTCATAGATATTTCCTGGTTCTCCGTCAACAATTCTGTGGTACATCAGGATGATGACCCTGCCTTCTTTTTCAGGAAAAGATTCTACTTTTTCATTGCATGAACTGAGGGCAAATACTATAAAAAGCAATAAAAACAGGTAACTTCTGTTCATGGCTGTGATTCATTACTTCAGTTTAACGTTTTGCCGGATTTATTATTGCAAAAGAGCCTTTCCCCGCAGGAGAAAGGCTCTTAAACTTAAAAATACAATAAATTGTTTTCTACTGCTCTAACTCGTCAAGTTTTGCCTTAACAACTTCATATTTTTCAGGCATTTTAAGTCTGTAGTAGAGTTCTTTAAGGCTTCTCAGAGCATAGATATCATCGGGGTTAAGTTTATTTGCATTTTCCATATATGGAAGAGCTTTTGCAAAAACATCCATTGCTTCATCAATGGCAACCTGGTATTTGTTGACATCCATAATGTCGTTTGCTTTGGTAAACATGTCCGATGCCTTATTTATGTATGCAGCTCCAAGTCCGTACTGGCTGTCAAATATGTCAGGATTCAGCTCAACAGCTATTGTAAGGTCGGCAATAGCCTCATCATATCTGCTTTCGTTGAGGAAAATTATTCCCTCTGCAAAGAAGAGGCTGTAGTTCTGGGGGTCATCAGCTTTTGCGATCTGCAGATATTCAAGGGCTTCTTTGTTTTTGCCGCTCTTTATATAAAGGTCTATGAGTTGGAGTGTCACACTCTTGTCACCCGGGAATATTTCAGGGAGCTTCTTGAGGATTGATTCTGCCTTGAGGGTATCGCCCTTGCCAAGATAGCTTTCATACATCTGGTAGTAAGGAGTAATTCCCATGTACTCCATCTCTGCGCATTTAGTAAAGTAGGTGATAGCTTCATCATAATTCTGGGAGTTAACTGCAGCCAGGCCTGCATTGTAATACATTCCTGTATCGACAGCGCCGGCAAATTTGTCACTTTCAGTAATTTCAATCTGGGTCTTGAAAGATTTCAGAGCATCAGCATATTTCTGTTCTTCGAACTGGATACTTCCCTGTTCATAAAGGTCAAGTGCAAGTGAATTATAGATCATATTTGCAATAATTCTCTTTTTTGCTCCACCTTTAGGATCGAGTTCAATAGATTTTTCGTATGCGGCATATGCTTCAGCAAGAGGGTCGGCAAAGAATGACTTGTAACTTTGGTTATCAGAACTGTAAACAGCCTGACACAATTTACCTTTAGCGAAGTAGGTATTAGACCAGTTTTTAGTTTTTTCATGCACCATAGCCTGATCAATTGCCTCTTTAGCCTTGTCCAATGCACCCTGGTCTATCAGGGTTAAAGAGCTGGCAACCTTTCCTTTCTGTGCCATGACTCCGAGTGAGAAAACTATAGCTGCAAACAGTAGAATGTACTTTTTCATGATTGTTGCTTTAAATTTAATTGTCAAATTTTTTTCAAATTTAATACATTACTTGTTAATCATCAAATTCTTTGCCATTTTCATTTCCGGAATCTGAAATATCTTCTGAAAGATCAGCATCGCCTGTCTCATCCACGGTTTCAGATTCATCAATGAATACACAGGCAACTGAACCGATAGTATCATTTTCCTTAAGTTGAATAAGTCGCACACCCTGGGTTGCCCTTCCCATAATTCTCAGGGAAGATACCGGGAGTCTGAGAACATTCCCTAATTGAGTAATGATCATCAGATCATGGTTATCCGTTACATCTTTAAGTGCAATGAGCGAACCTGTTTTTTCAGTTATATTAATGGTTTTAACTCCTTTTCCGCCCCTGTTTGTAACGCGGTAATCTTCAATATCTGATCTTTTTCCGTAGCCGTTTTCAGACACTACCAGCACGTCTTTTTCCCTGTTGTCAACTGTTATCATTCCCACCACATAATCTGTTTTTTCGTCAGCCAGTTTAATACCTCTTACTCCTGAAGCAGTTCTTCCCATAGGTCTTACAGAAGTTTCAGGGAAGCGAATGGCTCTGCCAGATTTCACAGCAAGCATGATATGATGCCTGCCGTTTGTCAATCTTGCTTCTAGCAATTCATCGCCGTCTCTTACTGTTATTGCATAAACGCCATTGGTTCTGGGTCTTGAGTAGGCTTCAAGGGATGTTTTCTTGATTATGCCCATAGTAGTGCTCAGCACTATAAAATTATTATTAATGTAATCGTGGTCATTCAGGTTTTTTACGTTGATATATGCCCTGACCTTATCATCGGGCTCAATGTTTATGAGGTTCTGCATAGCTCTTCCCTTAGATGTTCTTGATCCTTCAGGTATGTTATATACCTTCAGCCAATAGCATTTTCCCTTGCTTGTAAAAAAGAGCATGGTGTTATGCATTGTAGCAATATGCAGATGTTCAATAAAATCCTCTTCTCTTGTGGCTCCTCCTCTTGAGCCGGTTCCTCCCCTGTTCTGCCTCCTGAACTCGGTCAGTGGTGTTCTTTTGATATATCCCATATGTGAAATGGTAATTACCATTTCATCATCGGAATAGAAGTCTTCAGGATTGAACTCTTCTATGTTGGGTACAATTTCTGTACGTCTTTTATCACCGTATTTATCTTTTATCTCGAGCAGTTCATCCTTAATAATCTTCATTTGCATGTCAACGCTGGCAAGTACTCCCTTAAAATACTCGATCAGCTTTATCACCTCGTCATATTCTGCTCTCAGTTTTTCCTGCTCAAGCCCTGTAAGCTGACGGAGACGCATTTCCACAATAGCCCTTGCCTGGATATCGGATAGCTGGAATCTCTCCATAAGTCTTTCTCTGGCCATGTCAGGTGTTTTTGAAGCCTTTATTATTGCAATCACCTCATCTATGTTGTCGCTTGCAATTATCAGGCCCTGAAGAATATGAGCTCTTTTCTCAGCCTGGTCAAGGTCATACCTGGTCCTTCTCAGAACAACATCATGCCTGTGACGCACAAAATGTTCGATAAGGTCTTTTGTGCTCAGGGTGCGGGGTCTTCCACGAACCAGTGCAATATTATTGACATTAAAAGTGGTTTGAAGAGACGTAAATTTATACAGGTTATTGAGCACAACACTTGAACTGGCGTCTTTCTTGAGGATAATGACAACCCTCATGCCATTCCTGTCTGATTCGTCGTTTATGTACGAAATACCTTCAAGTCTTTTTTCATTTATAAGATCAGCTATTTTCCGGATCATTTCCGCCTTGTTCACCATATAGGGGATTTCCGTGACGACAATACATTCACGTCCCGAATGAGTGTGTTCAATTTCCGTCTTTGCCCTGATCAGTATCCTTCCTCTACCTGTTTCAAAGGCATCTCTTATTCCTTGCTCTCCGTAAATGATACCTCCTGTTGGGAAGTCCGGCCCCTTGATATGGCTAAGTAGTTCATCGGAAGTAATATTCCTGTTGTCAATGAAAGCGATCGTTGCGTCAATTACTTCACTCAGGTTATGCGGAGGCATGTTTGTTGCCATGCCTACTGCTATGCCTGATGCCCCATTGACAAGAAGTATTGGGATTCGTGTTGGCAGCACGACCGGCTCTGACAGTGAATCGTCAAAATTGGGCTGAAAGTCAACGGTTTCTTTTTCAATATCCGACAGCGTTTCCTCTGCAACCTTTTTCAGCCTTGCCTCAGTGTATCTCATGGCAGCCGGGCTATCACCGTCAATGGAGCCGAAATTACCCTGTCCGTCAACGAGTGGGTACCTCAGGGACCATTCCTGCGCCATTCTTACCATGGCATCGTATACCGATGAGTCACCATGAGGATGAAATTTTCCCAACACCTCTCCCACTATCCTTGCAGATTTTTTATAAGGTCTGTTTGAAAGAACCCCAAGCTCTGACATCCCGAAAAGAACTCTCCTGTGAACAGGTTTCAGACCATCTCTCACATCAGGCAATGCCCTCGACACAATTACCGACATAGAATAATCAATGTATGCCGATTTCATTTCCTCCTCAATATTGACCTTAACTATCTTCTCTCTCTCTGACATAACAGATTTTAAATTAAATAGATATATGAATTTCTCAGGCCCGTTTGGCCAGTTTACAAAAATAGTCAATATTTGGTTATTTTTGGCCCCGGTGAAGAGTGATTTGTTAACACCGATTGTTTATAAATTGGGCATGACAATTGCCATTACGATATATTACATTTAACTTTGAAACATAATTAGACTGTAACTTTGTCGTTTTACAATGACACATTGGCCTGATTACAGGAAAAACAGAAATTATTAAATATGGACTCACATTTTTCACAGCGTGTAAAGGATATACTGGGATATAGCAAGGAAGAGGCTATAAGGTTGGGGAACAGCCATATAAGCCCGGAACACCTATTCCTTGGCATCCTGAGGGATGGAGAAGGAATAGCCGTTGAGATTCTGATAAACCAGGGTATCGACTTGCTTGTGCTCAAAAGTTCCATAGAAAAAAGCATAAAAGTTGAAAGCCCCATTGCCGTTGCCGATCATGAAGTCATTCCTCTGCTGAGAAGTACGGAGAGAATTCTTAAGCTTGTATATCTTGAAGCTAAGGCACTGAAAAGCAATACAATAGAATCAGAACACCTGCTGCTTGCAATTTTAAAGGATGAAAATGCACTTGTTACCAGGTTCCTTTCAGAATTAGATGTTGACTATCAGTCAGTCAGAAAAGTAGTGGAAGCAGGTTATCCTTCGGCAAAAGCTGACTTCCCAAGGGAGGAAGATGATGAAGGGCAAAGTTTCGGTGGTCCGGGGAAAGGACAATCATCTTCAGCATCCAAATCATCATCTGAAACCCCTGTACTTGACAATTTCGGTATAGATCTTACCAAAGCAGCGGAAGAAGGCAGGCTCGATCCGGTCGTGGGGAGAGAAAGGGAAATAGAAAGACTTGCACAGATACTTTCAAGAAGAAAAAAGAACAATCCTGTGCTGATTGGTGAACCTGGGGTTGGCAAATCAGCAATTGCTGAAGGACTTGCGTTACGTATAACCAAGAAAAATGTTTCCAGGGTACTTTTTAATAAAAGAGTTGTTGCGCTGGACCTTGCCTCTATCGTAGCAGGAACCAAGTACCGCGGGCAGTTTGAAGAAAGGATGAAGGCTATCCTGAATGAATTGTCTAAAAATGATAATATCATTTTATTTATCGATGAAATACACACCATAGTCGGAGCCGGAGGTGCCACAGGGTCGCTTGATGCGGCAAATATGCTTAAACCGGCACTGGCAAGAGGCGAAATACAATGCATAGGCGCTACCACTCTCGATGAATACCGCCAGCACATTGAAAAGGACGGAGCCCTGGAAAGACGTTTCCAGAAAGTAATGGTGGAACCTACTTCAATAGATGAAACCGTGCATATCCTGCACAATATCAAGGAGAGATATGAAGAGCACCATAATGTTACCTATACCGATGATGCAATAGATGCCTGCGTGAAGCTTACAAACCGTTACATCTCCGACCGGCATCTTCCAGACAAGGCTATTGATGCACTCGATGAAGCAGGATCGCGTGTTCATATATCCAATATTGTCGTTCCTGAAAAGATACTTTCACTTGAGAAGCAACTTGAGGATACCAAGAAGGAAAAAATGATGGCAGTAAAGAATCAGAATTTCGAGAAAGCTGCCAGTTTTCGTGACAGGGAGAAAGACCTTCTCGATATGATAGATCTTGAAAAGAAGAAATGGGAAAAAGAGCTTTCGGTTAATCGGGAAATAGTTGATGCCGAGAAAGTTGCTGAAGTTGTAGCAATGATGACCGGGGTTCCCGTACAAAGAATCGCACAGACCGAAGGAACCAGGCTGCTCAAGATGGCCGATGAACTGAGAGGAAGCGTAATAGGCCAGGATGAAGCTATCCAGAAGGTGGTCAAGTCAATCCAGAGAAACAGGGCTGGATTGAAAGACCCTAACAAGCCAATAGGAACTTTCATTTTCCTTGGCCCTACAGGGGTTGGTAAAACACAGCTTGCAAAAGTGCTGGCAAAATTCCTTTTTGATACCACCGATAACCTGATCAGAATCGACATGAGCGAGTATATGGAGAAGTTCTCTGTCTCAAGGCTGGTCGGAGCTCCTCCCGGATATGTGGGCTATGAAGAAGGCGGACAGCTTACAGAAAAAGTCAGAAGAAAGCCTTACTGTGTCGTGCTTCTTGATGAAATTGAAAAAGCACATCCTGATGTGTTTCATATTATGCTACAGGTGCTTGATGAAGGACAACTGACCGATAGCCTGGGACGGAGAGTTGATTTCAGAAACACCATTGTGATCATGACTTCAAATATTGGCACCAGGCAAATCTCAGAATTTGGACATGGTATAGGTTTTGATACCGCAGCAAAAAGATCCTCCAGGGACGAACACACAAAGAGCATTCTTCAGAAAGCACTTCAGAAAACATTTGCGCCCGAATTTCTCAACCGCATAGACGATGTTATAATGTTCAATTCCCTTGGAAGAGAGGAGATCAACAAGATCATCGACATTGAACTGAAGGGCCTTTACGAAAGGGTAAACTCGCTTGGATATCAGCTGAAAATAGTGAATGCAGCAAGGGATTACATTGCCGATAGAGGATTCGATGCCAATTATGGGGCCAGACCCCTGAAGCGGGCTATACAAAAATATCTTGAAGATCCTATGGCTGAGGTGCTTATCAAGTCAGAGCTAAAGGAAGGCGATACCATTCATGTGGGCTTTAGCAGCGCAAAATCAGAAATAAAATTCAGGATAATCAAAAATGTGGGGCCTGATGCTCCTGTTGACAACCCGGCCCAGGCATCATAGCTAAGTGTTCGGGACAAAAAGATGGGAAAATTATGCCGGAATGCCATAGAGATCAAAATCGGCTGATCCGGTTATTGTAATATCATAGAAACTACCGGGTTTAAGATCATATTTTGAACTGATTAGGACTTCCTGATCCACTTCAGGACTGTCATATTCTGTCCTGCCTGCAAAGTAATCTCCTTCGCACCTGTCAATTAAAACCCTGAGGGTTTTTCCGATCATGGTCTGGTTAATTTCCTGAGAAATAACCTGCTGGATTTTCATCAGTTGTGAAACCCTTGATCTTTTAGTTCTCAATGGGATATCATCTTTGTAGGCAATGGATGAATACGTTCCCTCTTCATGAGAGTAAGAAAACACACCAAGGCGATTAAACCTGAACTCATGTATGAATTTTTTGAGATCATAGAACTCTTCCCTGCTCTCACCGGGGTGACCTGCTATCAGGGTTGTTCTTATTGCTGCATCGGGAAGCTCTTTCCTGATACCATAAAGCAGATTGCGGGTTTCCTTACTGTTATGCGACCGTCTCATCAGGCCAAGTACCCTGTCGGAAATGTGCTGAATCGGAATATCGATATACCTGCAAAGCTTCCTGCTCTGTTTCATAAGCTCAATAATTTCCGGAGGGAAACCGTCAGGATAAAGGTAGTGCAGCCTGATCCACTCAACAGAATTGATTTTCAGCAGTTCCTCAATAAGACCCGGAAGCTTTTGCTTTTTATAAAGATCCAATCCGTAATAAGTCAGATCCTGCGCAATAAGGATCAGCTCCTTTACTCCATTTTCTGCCAGCTTCCACGCTTCTGCCGTTATCTCTTCCAAAGGCCGTGAAATATATTTGCCCCTTATGGCAGGAATAGCGCAGAAGGAGCATGTCCTGCTGCATCCTTCAGATATTTTGAGATATGCATAATGACCGGGGCCGGACAGTATCCTGTTAGGGCAGACATCCTTTCTGACTTCGAGACCAAGTTCTTTAAGTATTCCGGCAGTGCTTTCAACTCCAAACCAGCAGTCAACTTCCGGAATTTCTTCTCTAAGAATAGTTTTATATCTTTCTGAAAGACATCCGATGACAATAACCTTTTCAATCTTTCCTTCTTTCTTAAGGCTTGTGTAATACAGTATTGTTTCGATGCTCTCTTCTTTTGCATCATTGATGAAACCACAGGTGTTGATGATAACAGTACCTCCTTCTGACAAATCTTTATATTCGTGAAATACGGTGTATCCGCCTGACTCAATCTGTTTCAGAAGCTTTTCCGAATCGACCGTGTTTTTGGCACAGCCTAAAGTAACAATGCAGATGTTTTTACCTGTAGCTTTGAATGTCAGGTTACTGGGTTTCATTAACTGCTGTATGGTCGCTTGTTGTTGATGTAACTGTTTTCGGGAAGACTCATACCTTATTTGCCTGGTGTGAACAGTGAATCGACAAATTCAGCAGGGTCAAATATTTGAAGGTCATCAAGCTTTTCGCCAATTCCTATATATTTAACCGGAATTTTAAGCTGATCGGATATTCCGATTACCACACCGCCTTTTGCTGTTCCGTCGAGTTTTGTAATAGCCAGGGCTGTCACTTTGGTAGATACAGTGAACTGTTCAGCCTGGGCAAATGCATTTTGTCCTGTTGAACCATCTAGAACGAGGAGTACCTCATGCGGAGCTTCGGGTATTACTTTTCCCATCACCCTTTTTATTTTCGAAAGTTCTCCCATAAGGTTCACCTTATTGTGAAGTCGCCCGGCCGTATCGACGATTACCACGTCATAAGCTCCTGACAAGGCTGATTTCACTGTATCATATGCAACTGAGGCAGGATCTGATCCCATATTCTGTCTGACCATGTTCACCCCTGCCCTGTCGGCCCATATCTGGAGCTGGTCAATAGCTGCAGCCCT
Source organism: Bacteroidales bacterium (assembly GCA_040769065.1). Taxonomy (GTDB): domain Bacteria; phylum Bacteroidota; class Bacteroidia; order Bacteroidales; family VadinHA17; genus LD21. Next base: position 817,259 of record JAXGLU010000001.1, on the reverse strand, counting down.
GAAAGTATCAGCAGCGCCAAGCAGTACCTTTTTCCCGGCAAGTTTGTACTGGTATGCCAGTTTGGCAATGGTTGTTGTTTTTCCCGATCCGTTAACCCCAACCACCATTATAACATGAGGCTTATGAAGTGTTTGGGAGAAGTCATTTTCTTCGTCTTTCGGATCTTTTTTCAGCAGGGCAACGATTTCCTCCCTGAGAATTGAATTAAGTTCTGATGTGCTAAGGTATTTATCCCTGGCAACTCTTGCCTCGATTCTTTCAATTATCCTGAGAGTTGTTTCAACGCCAACATCTGACGAAACAAGTACATCCTCAAGGTTATCAAGCACTTCTGCATCGACTTTGGATTTGCCAATTACAGCTCTTGACAGTTTTGAGAATACGCTCTCCTTTGTTTTCTCAAGGCCTTTATTCAGGCTCTCTTTCTTGTCTTTGTTGCTAAACCCGAACCAGCCCATAATTTATTTTGTTAAACGGTTGGAATATACGAAAAAAAGCTTTCTTCTGACAGAAGAAAGCTTGCTTGAATCTAAAACGCCTGTATTTTTATTTTTTACCGAAGAAAACTTCAATGTGATCGTTATGCACTATCTCTTCCTTGAACTGGTATGCACCGGTCTTTTCTGATTTCGTCATCCGGATACATTTGGTGAAGAGTTTTCCGGATCCGGTTTTCAGGGTTGCAACAACTTTCTTTGCCATGGTAATACTTATTTAATCTCCCTGTGGAGGGTATGTTTTTTTAATATTGGATTATATTTCATTCTTTCGAGCCGGTCAGGAGTGTTTTTCCTGTTCTTTGTGGTAATATATCTCGACATTCCGGGCATCCCGCTCTCTTTGTGCTCGGTGCATTCAAGGATGACCTGCTGCCTGTTTCCTTTAGCTTTTTTTGCCATCTCAGTTCTCTAAGTTTAATAGTTTAACAAGAACCCTTTTTCCTTTGCTTCCTTTAAGGCCGGGCCAATGCCTTTCTTGGTAATCTCGCGGATGCCGGCTGCAGATACTTTTAGCGTTATCCACTTTTCTTCCTCCGGAATATAAAATTTCTTCACAAAAAGATTAGGACGGAATTTTCTTTTTGTCCTTCTTTTTGAGTGCGATACGTTATTCCCTACCATCGCCTTCTTACCTGTAACCTGACAAATATTTGACATTTGATTGCTTTTGATTATTCTTATCCGTATCTGTCTTTTCAAAATGAAGCGCAAAATACGTGATTTTTATCTGATTAACCAAATTTTTATTTTACTTTTTCATGGCAATCCTTCTTGAAATTCACATAATGCCTTGATTTCCTTGACAAGAAGGTTAAGTGCAGCCAGTGAGAACCTGTTAATATTAATAGTTCTGTCGATACTGAAGACATGTTTTTCTGCCACGGATCTTTTTTGCGAAGCAACAGCTATCCAGACAGTTCCCACAGGTTTTTCAGGAGTTCCTCCGTCAGGGCCTGCTATTCCCGATGTTGCAAGTGCAAAATCTGTTTTCAGGAGTTTCCTGGCCCCTTCGGCCATAAGCCTCACAATCTTTTCGCTTACGGCTCCCTCTTTCATGATAGCCTCTTTATCCACGTCAAGAAGCAACGATTTCACCGAGTTGTCATATGCAATAATCGAGCCCATGAAATATGCCGAACTGCCTGGTATGCTTGTGATCAATCGTGCAATATTGCCTCCTGTGCAGCTTTCAGCGGTGCACATTGTTATTCCTTTTTTAGTCAATAATTTACCAGCTGTCATTTCCAGAGTTTCTTCATTTTCTCCGTAGATGAATTCAGGTATTTCAGAATACAGCCGGATTACCTGGGCATCAATCAGTTTCGCGATATGCTCCCTGTTTTTACCCTTTCCTGTGAGCCGGAGTTTTATTACCCCAAATGAAGGCAGATAGGCAAGTTTTATTTCGGGAGGCAGATCTGCTTCAAAGCTTGAAAGAGTTTCCGCAAGCATTGCCTCGGGTAGTCCATATGTCATTATATTTCTGTGGATAACAACCTGAGATGTAAATAGTTTTTTGAGTTCCGGGAGGACATGTTCATTCATTATGTATTTCATTTCATTCGGAACTCCGGGCATTGATACAAATATTGTTTTTCCCTTTTCAAACCACATTCCGGGAGCTGTACCTGTTGCATTTGTCAATACTTTGCATGATTCCGGTACTTCAGCCTGCTTTCGGTTATTTTCGTTCATCTGCATGTTCCTTCGTTTTGCCATTTCATTAATCATGGCAAGAACATTCTGGTTAACAACAAGTTTAGTGTGAAAAAATTCACAGAGGGTTTGCTTTGTAATATCATCGCTTGTCGGTCCCAGTCCTCCGGTGATCAGAACCACATCTACCCTTCCGCTTGCTGATTCAAGTGCTTCCAGGATACTGATCCTGTTATCTTGTATGGATGATTTTCTGATGATGTCAAAACCGGCGCGGCTTAGCTCTGCTCCAATCCAGGATGAGTTCGTATCTATTGTCTGTCCTATAAGGAGCTCATCCCCAATCGTTATTATTTCTGCTTTCATAATTTAACATAAGCTTCGTGCAAAATTAATCAAACGGGATAAAAAAAAGAACCGCCTGTGCTGCCGGTTGGCTGTCCAGGCGGATAAGAGCGGGAAACGGGGGTCGAACCCGCGACCCTCAGCTTGGGAAGCTGATGCTCTACCACTGAGCTACTCCCGCAAGTAATTCTTCAGGACTACAAATATAATTATTTTCTTGTTTTGTTACCTTAATAATCCTTTTGGAAAAGGATCTGAATACTCCGATATCCTATTCCTCAGTAATAAACCGGATAATAATGTACAACTGTTAAGCAGGAGGACAATTCAGACCGGTTTGTTCTTTATAGCCGAATCCTCATCGGCCCTGAATTTTCTGTTGCTAACTTCCCTGCTGCTGATCAGGATACCTTTTTCGAACTTGAGAAACAGATCCTTTTCGTATACCGACATAGACCCTGCATGTTCATAGTGCAGCATTTTGCCTGTTTGAATAATTATCTCACCCGTATACCAGCCGGCAAAAATCTTCTTCTGATCAGGAAAAATATAATCGATACCGACTTTTTTGTGGTTTTTATCGTATCCTTTGAAGTCTATCAGGAACAGTTTATTATCCCTGATTTGCCAGGTGCCGGTATAGCCTCTCCAACATGCAGTATGCGGTGCCATCAGAACAGGCTTTTCATCGCCCATGATGTCGAGGAGTTGACTTAAGGGTTCGGTGGCAATTTGATAAGTACAACCCTTGTAGAATAATATTTCGCGGATCTGAGCAGTCATATCAGGCCCTGGATTTATTATTGTTTGTTCCCTGTTGAGAATTAACTCGCAGAATATGGCTATGAGCCTCCAATGGGACTCGAACCCACGACCTGCTCATTACGAATGAGCTGCTCTACCAGCTGAGCTAAGGAGGCAGTCAGGAAGCAAAGATAATTATTCATTCCAATTTTTCCAGTCTTGACAGTAAAGGGGGGTGGGAATAATGAAAAAATACATATGCCGGATGCGGCATCAAGTTGGACAGATTTTTTAAAGATAATTTCTTCAGTGCATTGGCAAGAACAGCAGGCTTAAAATTCTCCTTGGCAAATCTGTCGGCTTCAAACTCGTTCTTCCTGGATATATAATTGGTAACAAGGCCTATGAGAAGTGAAAGCGGACTGTACAGTATTCCGAATACCATCAGCCCGATGTGAAAGTTTGGTTCTTCAACGCCAAGGGCCTTTGAGAAATAAGGATTATCAACAACCATTGAAAAAAGAAAAAGCATGAATCCTGTCAGAAGAACTGAAAGAATGAGACTTTTCAGGACATGTTTCTTCCTGTAGTGCCCCACTTCATGAGCCAGAACTGCAACTACTTCATCTTCACTAAATTCTTTCAATAAGGTGTCGTAAAGTACAATTCTTTTCTTAGGCCCGAATCCTGAAAAGTACGCATTTGCTTTGGTACTTCTTTTAGATCCGTCTATCACATATATATTCCTTAGGCGGAAGCCTGTCATAGCTGCAAAATCCTCGATTTTATTTCTGAGCGATCCTTCCTTCAGAGGTGTCTGTTTGTTGAAAAGAGGCACAATGAGCTCAGAATAGAACAGGTTTATGAACACTGAAAACAATATAATTACACCCCAGGCATATAGCCAGAATCCTTTCCCTGTGCTGTAGTACACCCATGTTATAAGGCCGAGAACGGGAGCGCCAACCAGCAGGGCTATCAACCAAGACTTTATATGATCTGTGATAAATATTCTGACAGACATTGTATTAAAGCCGTACTTTTTTTCAATTACAAAGGTGTTGTACCACGAAAAAGGGATGTTAATAAGATCCGATCCAAGACCTATTATTCCAAAAAATATTAGGGCTGCTATTATGCTGTTTCCGCTGAGGTTGTGGGCAAAAGTGTCGACAAGTGCAAATCCGCCTGTAACTATCATAACGATAATTACAGCCAGGTTAAACAAGGATGACCAAAAGGAAAGCTTCATGTTGTCTTTATCGTACAACCTGGTTTTTCTGTATTTCTCCTCATCACAAATTCCTTTTAGTTTTTCGGGAAGTGAGGGAGACCACATTTTTGCATTCAGATATACAAGATACCTTTCAATAATAAATCCTGCTACCGGAATTGCAAGTATCAGGAAGAATATGGTATTATGCATTTTAGGTGAGTATAAAAGAAACAGGGCGCCTGTTTAAAATAAGTGTGGAATAAATATGTCTCGCTGCATTTCCTCGTGCTAAAAGGATAGGCGCCCTGCGGTTCTGCAAATGTAGTAAAATTATGTTAACATTCCGCCACAGACCTGAATTATTTGACCGGTAATATAGGATGACAGGTCAGATGCAAGGAACAATGCTGTATTTGCAACATCTTCAGGAGTTCCTCCCCTCCTCAGCGGAATTTTATTAATCCAGTCGCTTTTAACTTCAGCCGGCAGTTTATCTGTCATTTCCGTGATGATAAATCCAGGCGCAATCGCGTTGCATCGTATGTTTCTGGATCCCAGTTCCTTTGCTGTGCTTTTAGTGAAACCTATAATACCTGCCTTTGAGGCTGAGTAATTTGCCTGACCGGCATTACCGGATATCCCAACAACAGAACTCATGTTTATTATTGAACCGCTCCTCTGTTTAAGCATAGGCTGAAGTACCGCTTTTGTCAGATTAAACACTGATTTGAGGTTCACTGCTATCACAGAATCCCATTGATCTTCTGTCATCCTCATGAGCAGAGTGTCTCTGGTAATACCTGCATTGTTGACCAGGATGTCAATTTTCCCGAAATCCCTTATTACCTCATTTATCACATTCTGGGAATCAGCAAAATCGGAGGCATTTGAAATATAGCCCTTTACATCCACATTTAACGCTTTAATTTCTTTCAGCGCCGTTAAGAATTCATCATCTTCAACAATATTTGTCAATGCAATGGAAGCGCCTTCCTTTGCAAATCTGAGGGCAATTGCCTTTCCGATTCCCCTTGATGCACCAGTAATCAAGGCCGTTTTTCCTTCAAGAAGTTTCATATGTTGCGAATTTAAAATCCGTCAAAGATAAAACAATATTTCTTTTCGGGTGCTTACCCTTTCACTCTTCCTTCTTTTGGTTCCTTCTTTCTTCCTCAGTTCTTGCCCTATAACCCTGCCAGAACCTCCCTGACCGTGTATCAATATCCCCTGGGGAACAAAGATCACAGATACGTCAGCACCTGTGGCTGCAACTGCATCCTGAACGGTATTGGACACAGGGCAGCCGGGATGTGTATGTCCTCCATTGCCAGGGACAACTCCTCCTGCTATCCTGGTTCCATATTATTCAATCATACGGACAGCATGAAAAGTTCTCTCGTTTCCCGTAAAACCCTGAACAATAACTCCGGAATCTTGCGATGCAACTGTTATTAATTCAATCCACGATAGTTCTCATGGCCTTATTATGGTACCGTCGCTTTTCCTTACAGTCCATCTTGACCTGGTGCCAATGGGATATTTTGCAGCTTCCTTTTCGTTTATGTCCACCCCCAGCCCGGGCGCCTCATTAATATACATATAGCCGTTTTTATATGTCTGGCATCCAGGGAAGACAGCCTGGGCTTTCTCATTCCAGAAATGTGATTCCTGTATTCCGAAGTTCCAGACAGCAAGGTCAATATGAGCGTTGGCTGCATGCCCTACCGGTGAAGTGTCACCCGGTCCGTGAAAGGCTGTTCTGACATTGAACCATTCACCCAGGCGAGCGATCTTCATTGCCGGAGTTATTCCGCCTATTTGTGAGATATGCACTCTGATATAGTCGAACAGCTGTTCAACCATATAATCGCGGAATTCGTTGATATTGTTGAATAGTTCCCCCATTGCAATTGGCACCGTTGTTGTATTTCTCAGATGCCTGAACCAATTCATGTTTTCAGGTGAAAAAGGGTCTTCTATAAAGAAAGGACGGTATGGTTCAAGTTGCTTGATCATGTTTATTGCATCAATAGGCTCGATCAGCTCATGGATATCGTGAAGAAGTTGAACGTCCTCGCCGCATCTTTTGCGGATATATTCGAACATTTTGGGAACTCTTTTGATATAAGTGTGCTGATCCATAAATGAATCATCTGCCTTCCCGAACCCTGCTTCTTTAAAATGAGGCTGCATTTCCATGGTTCCCACGCCTCCATATGCTCCCTGCTGGATCCTTATATGTCTGAAGCCCTGTGCCATGAATTGTTCTACTCTGTCGCCAAGAGCCTCAAGTGTAGCGCCCCCAGCATGGGCGTAGCAATCAACAGCTATCCTGCATTTGCCGCCAAGGAGTTGATATACAGGCATATTTGCCCTTTTGCCTTTTATGTCCCAGAGCGCTTCATCAAGACCGCTCAGGGCATTGTTCAGAACCGGTCCGTTTCTCCAGTATGAGCTAACATAGGCTGATTGCCACATGTCCTCTATATTATCCACATCCTTGCCTACACAGAAATCATGGAGGTAGTTGTCAACTGCTGAAACTACAGCCATTGCCCGCTGAGTAAAAGTGGCACATCCAAGTCCGTACAGACCTGGTTCCGTTGTATCAACTTTCACAATAACAAGATTTGCACCTTCCGGAGCTGTTGCTATTGCCTTTACACTTTTTATTTTAACGGGAGGCACGCCCAGAGCATATGACGGAGTGACACGGGTTTCAGCCCTCGATTCAGGAGTTCCGAATAAGCCCAGGATACCGGCTGCGGAACCGGCAGTCATCAGTTTCATTGCATCACGACGATTGATTTCAGAATGTTTCTCTTTTTTCTTCATTGTATTAGGTTTATCTGGTTAAAGATTAATTAGTGCCTATCAAATGTATAAAATTCGTAGTAAAAATCCCATTTGAAATCATCTCCGGGTTCAATATCAAGATTAACATAGGTTTCAGGGCATAGCGTTGTTGGAGATGCCCAGAATATCAGTTTTGAGAGCGGTCTGTTGCCGGTAATCCTAACACCGGAGGAGGTTTCGCTGTTTTCAACCCTTATATCAAAATCATCCGGATCCTCGCTGAATCCGGTAAGCGAATCATAGAACACTGTCTCTTTATTTAAAAGGTTGCGCTTGAAAAGTATCCTCTTGCCGTCTAATTCAGAGAGGTTTCCGCCAGTTCGGTTTTTATCTCCCGATATTTCATAGGGAAATATCACCTTATAGGCCGGCCCGACCGGCTTATTGTCAAAAACAAAGAAGTTGTGGTTATACATTTCGGTTTTTATGGGAAGGGTACCTGTATTCCTGAGGCTATGTGATATTACCAATACAGGTCTGCCTTCTGCAAGGGTTATCGTTTTTGTGTAAACATATGCATAACCTTTGTGACTTAATGTATGTTCAAACAGAATCTCATCAGACTTTTTCCTGATTTTCCACTTGCCATTATCAGTTATTTTGTAATAGCCAAACCGGTTAAAGTTTTTTTCCTCAGGTTTTTCCAGTAATCCCACGCCTATTTTTACGAAGCTTTCCCCGACAGGTGTTTTATCGTAATCCAGAGGAAAATACTCTTCAACAGGGCCCATTATTGCATCGTGAATAATTGGATCGTATTTATCAAACCATTTCCCGAAATAATTATGCCCTTTATATTCAAGACTTTCAATTATTCCTGCCCAATCGAACCTTGTTCCCATATAATAACCGTCTTTTGTAAGAGGCGGGATCAGCCTGGCACTAAGAATTTTGTTGCTTATTTCAATCCTTTCGATGGAATCTGATTGAAATGCGCTGGTAATTAAGACGATGCCTACAAGGAATAATAATATTTTTTTAATCATAATATAATTTTGATTTTAAAGGTATGATGGAACCACACAACTGAAAATTATATAAATACGTATTTGTGCATTTGATAAATGTGGGTTCCATCGATCAGATATTTATTGATAAATGTAAATAATGGAATGATCGTCACATTAAATTGAACATGCATTAAAAAGCCAATTAAAGATAGGATATATTTGATAGTAATCTTTACAGGTTGTAAAGTTTTCTACATTTGCTCTCTGAAACACCCAATATCAATGACAAGGATCGAAGAGACTATATGTGCACCTGCAACATCGCCGGGTGGAGCAATTTCCGTTATAAGGATGAGCGGTCCCCTGAGCATTGAAATATGTAGCAAGATTTTCTCTCCCTCAGATAGCTCGGTCATTTTAAGGGAACAAAGAGGCTACAGGATTTTTCACGGAACTATTTATGACGATGAAGAATTCATTGACGAGGTTCTGGTTACCATTTTCAGGGCTCCATACTCTTATACAGGACAGGATTCCATTGAAATATCCTGTCACGGTTCCTCGTTCATTATCACACGGATAATGGAACTTCTTCTCAGGCATGGTGCTCTTCCTGCACGGCCGGGCGAATTCACCATGAGGGCTTTTCTAAATGGCAGGATGGATCTGACACAAGCAGAAGCTGTGGCAGACCTTGTAGTATCCGGCACCAGGGAAGCGCATCGTGTTGCCGTAAACCAGATGAGAGGAGGTTTTTCAAAAGAGATCGCCGGTCTGCGCTCTGAACTTCTTAGGTTCGCAACGTTGATTGAGCTTGAACTTGATTTCGGGGAAGAGGATGTGGAATTTGCCGACCGCGATGAGCTAAAATCCATTGTGATAAACGTAAAGAATCTCAGTGACAGACTGTTGTCATCATTCCGGCTTGGCAATGTAATAAAAAACGGCATACCTGTTGTGATTACGGGAAAGCCCAATTCAGGAAAATCAACTTTGCTTAATGCACTTCTAAATGAGGATCGTGCTATTGTTTCGGAGATACCGGGGACTACCCGCGATGCAGTTGAGGATGTTATAGTTATCAACGGATTTCAATACAGGTTATCTGATACCGCCGGCTTGCGCGACACATCTGATGTTATTGAAAGCCTTGGCATTGACAAGACTTATGACAGGATTGAAAAGGCGTCTGTAATATTGCTTGTTGATGATGCCCTTGAAGAACCCTTTATGATAAACCAGCGTGCTGATGAAATCAGGCAGAAGTCAGCCAAGCACACCAGCCTGATAGTATTGATTAATAAAACGGACCTCTCGACTTCTGATAAGATTGAAGAACTCAGGTCTAAAATACGACTTGAGGCCGGCGAAACTCTGCTTTTCATTTCTGCCAGGGAAAAAACCGGAATCAGTGACCTTCTGAAATGCCTGGCAATGATCGTTGACAGAGAAAAACTTGATGCCGGCAGTTCCATTGTTACGAACATAAGGCATTTAGATGCCTTAAGGAAGGTTTCTGAAAGTCTTGAGAGGGTTATATCCGGATTGGAGGAAGGCCTTTCCGAAGATCTTATAGCTATTGACCTCAGGCATGCCATACATTATCTTGGAGAGATTACCGGTGAAGAAATTTCTTCTGAAGAAATACTTGGTAACATCTTTAAAAATTTCTGCATAGGAAAGTGAAATGCAGTTTTATTGTGGTATTTAATTGAAAGTATTTGCCTGCTTCACAATGACCTCCTGAGTATCAGCCGGGATGCTGATTTTTAAAACCACCGGGCTTTCTTTTAGTGTGTGAATTGCAAATTCTTTACATGAATCAGTGTATACTGTTTACCCGGAACAATAACTTTTTTACCTTTCAGATAATCAGTTTTGACCGCAGGACAGCATCCTGAAATGTAAGAAAGAAATATTTACTACGATAAAATTCGTCAGAAGGTGTTTATATTTCAATGACTTGATTCAAATTTCACTGTTTGGAAATTCAATCGGACCAGCTTATTCATTTCTTACCCACTTAGTGACGTTAAACAGATCATCATCATGTATATAAGACATTAGTGCAACATCACAAACACAGGAAAAAAGACGGGATTTAACAGGGTTGATAATAACTTCATTCAAATAAAAGAATGTCTGGCGGACTGAATTTGCACAATAAAAGAAGCCGGCACAGAGTTTAAAGTAGAAAAATAAGAAGTCAATTCATCAATAGATGTTCGTCAACTCGGAAAGTGCCGGCCAATGTCAAAGTAAATAAAAGTATCCCGATGTTTGAATTTGCATGATAAAAAGTTATTAAAAGTAGTCGCAAGTTATTAACATTTAGGGGTTGAATTACATTAGGAGCCAAACTTCATAGCTACTGGAAATCAAGACCTGTTTATTCCTTATCGACCTGGCCGGCAAATCTTTCCGTGTACCGTGGGCCAATATTTGGGAATCGATTAAGAAGTTTTTCTATATCCTCAAGATCGGATGAAGTAAGATTAATTTCAGTTGCCCCGGCATTCTCCTTAAGATATTTTCTGTGTTTTGTTCCCGGAATAGGAATTATATTTTCCCCCTGGGCCAGCACCCAGGCAAGTGCAAGTTGTGTCGGTTTGCAGTTTTTATCAGCAGCCAGTCCGGCAAAGGCTGCAGCAAGCTGCTTGTTGTTCTGCCAGTGTTCGCCTGAAAACCTTGGAAGCTGATGCCTGAAATCGTCCTTATCGAATTTTCCTATATCAAGTGTGTTTGAGAATAAGCCCCTCGAAAGCGGACTGAACGGAACAAGAGTTATTTCAAGCTCTTTGCAAAGAGGAAGTATCACTTTCTCTACATCGCGTGTCAGCAGGGAATATTCGCTTTGCAATGCCGAAATGGGATGAATTTCATTCGCCTTTCTCAAAGATGATGGTGATGCCTCGGATAATCCTATGTAACGTATTTTTCCTTCTTTAACCAGATTGCTCATTGCTCCGATAATATCTTCAAGAGGAACATTCGGGTCGAGACGATGGATATAATAAAGGTCAATGGTATCGGTTTTCAATCTTTTCAGACTTTCTTCAATTGCTGTCCGCATGTAGGCCGGTGATCCGTCGAGGTAAAAGGGATTACCCGGTATTGCCCTGAATCCGAATTTTGTAGCTATAAAGACCTTATCGCGGTTGGGGGCCAGCACTTTTGAGATTAGCTTTTCATTCTCACCGTTTCCATACATGTCGGCAGTATCCCAGAAATTAATGCCAAGCTCAATAGCCATTTCCAAAGTGGCAATAGACTCATTATCATCTCTTCCGGTATAGCCGTGGCTCATTCCCATGCAACCCAGCCCGATAGCTGACAGTTTTATTCCCGTGTTTGCCAGATTTCTGTATTTCATCCTTATATAATTTATTTTAATGGTTTGATGGAACCGCACATGTCTGAAAACTATATTAATATGAGGTTGTGCATTTGATGTATGTGGTTTTCATTGTTTTTAATCGTTCATATTGAAGTACTAAAGCACATTTTATTACTCAAAATTAACTTTCTTGAAGCCTAAAAGAGCATTCCCTTTCCTGCGGTATGCCTGCCTGCATGTTTTATCTCCTTTGCTTTCGCAAACCCGGCTTAGTCCAAGCCATGCATATCCGCAATATTCTTTGCCGTATGCTCCGTACTGCGATATGGCTTCTATGCCTTTTTTATAGAGTTGTTCTGCAAGATCATAATTCCTGTACTTTTTTTCCTGGAGTATGCCAGAAAGTATCAGTATCTGAATATCATAATAATTGTTTTTATAACTTTTACCATATTTAATGATCTGATCTTCGGCCTCGTCATATTCTTTCAGCAGCAGAAGATTTTTAATGTTCATTGCCCTGTACTGATGGTTTTCCGGATAAATTTCAACCAGCTTCCTGCTGTAAGAATAAGCCTGTATGTAATTGTTTTCAAAGCCTGTATAAATCCATGACAGGATAGAATATGATTCTGCCTTTAAAAAAATTGACAACTCAGCTGATTTTATAATTTCCTTCAGTCCTTCTACCCTGTCGCCACGCGGAAACATTGATGCAAGGGGTTTATAAACCGGATATATTTCAGGATACTTTTCCCTGTAGTAATTATATAAACCTGTAAAGAAAAGAAAATCGGCAAAATACGATTTTAATTCAAAAGCTTTCCTTATGTATTTGTAGGTTCCTGCACCCAGTGTTATTACACTCATATTAAGATCATTATCGGCATAGAACAATAAAAGCAGTCCTCTTGAGCAGGTGTTAGCCAGGCAGCTTTCAGCTTCATAGTCGTCAGAATAAGGCTTTTGTTCACATAGGAAGATGCATTTTCTTAAATCTTCCTCGAATGACCGGAACTCCGGTGATGAAGGGCTTACAGGGTAATGTTTCCAGTATGTTATGAGTCCTTTGAAGAGAAAATTCACCGGGTGGCCGGGATAGGTCTTTTCAAGTTCAGAATGTATCTCTTCAGCTCTGTCAAACCTGTTATTGTAGATGGAAGCTATGCCTTCATTAATGATCTTAACAGCATTGTTGTCACTAAGGATTTGTGCCCTGGTATTGAATGAAATCAATCCTGTGGCCATTAATATGCAGAAGCAGATTCGGAAAGATGATTTATTTATCATTATTTTACTATCCGGCAAATGGATGCGTGTATCCTGTTCTGTATTCCCGTTTAAGCATGGAGGAAGCTGCCTTGTTATCTGTTATTTCATTAACAGCAGAATTCCATTTTACCAGCGATTTTGTATAATAGGAGATCATTGCAAGCTGAACGGTGGCAGTTGACATGAATGCATCCTCAGGAGTGCAGCTGATGAGGCTTTTATCTTTTTTCCGGACAGCGTCCAGAAAATTCTTTACATGATTTTCCTGCATTTTCGGGGCAGGACAATGAATATCTTCTCTTGTCTCATTTCTGCCGGCAGGAAAAACACTAACTTTTGAGTCCTCGGCAAAGAGAGTGCCTTTTTCTCCGTAAAAGAATATGCCATTGTTGTATTCTCTTGTCACGTCGCCATTACCCCACAACCTGTGCTGCCAGAGCACAGGAGCTTTTCTGAATGCCATTTCAGCTGTCAGAGTATCTGGTGTGGTTATCTTACCTTTAAGAACATTTATTCCTCCGGTAGTAAAGAATTCAGTTGGCATGTCTTCAGCCATGATTTTCCGGATAATATCAATATGATGTATTCCCCAGTCTACGAGATGTCCGTTTCCATACTCTTTTTCAAGCCTCCATGATTTATGCCCAATGCTTGGCCTGTAGGCTAGTTTTGGAGCAGGTCCGCACCATTCTTCCCAATCGAGGCCCGGGGGTGGAGCCTGTACAGTAGTATCATCAGGTCCGGGTATGTAATGGATCTGGGCACCTATTTTGTGTACTTCACCTATCCTGCCTGACTCAATAAGTTCTTTTGCTTTCATGAACGCCTGGCTCTGACGTCGCTGAAAGCCTATCTGTACAATATTTCCTGCTTTCCGGGCAGATGAAACCATTGCCAGGCCTTCCCTGACATCATATGAAAGCGGTTTTTCGCAGTATATGTCGAATCCTTTCCTGCATGCAGCAATGAACTGCAGTGCATGCCAGTGCGGAGGTGTAGCGATGAAGATCACATCTAATCCTCCTGATTCAAGGAGCTCTTCATAATGCTTGTATGTTACCGGTCTGGAGCCTTGAATTTTTGCCAACTCATCAGCGCTTGAATTAAGGTGTTCCGAATCCACGTCACATACAGCTGCCACAACAGCTCCACCGGAATCCAAAGCAGCTTTTGTGATTACCATGCCATACCATCCGGCTCCAATAAGTCCTATTCTTAATACTGAAACATCAGGACCCGGAATGAACCAGTTTGGAGTGACTGCAGCGGCCGCACCTAACGAGGTCATTTCAAGGAATTTTCTTCTTTTCATTATAATATAATTTTGATTTTAGCGGTATGATGGAACCGCACATGATTGATAATTATATTCATTACGTGTTTGCGTTTGAATTCAATCATGTGGGTTTCATCTTGTTTCTTCGGATTAATAGAAATAATCATCTAATTTAATGTTTTCTGCTGATTATCCGAAACAGGTATTTAAACCTGAACCTTTTCAGCAATACGGTTCTTTTCAAAAGGGAAGCGGATACCTAAATTATATTCCGTGTATAAAAATCTAACAGGATATTTATTTTTGATCTTCCTTGTGCTGCGATCATGTTCATCCTAATTGTAATAAAAATTTTTCACGCTGCCTTTGCTTCTGCTCTCTTCCACTTTTGAACTTTCCTTATCAGTATAAACATCACTTGCCCATTCCGGCTATAATCTTAACTTTGCCGTTCAATGGCAGCAAGATGAAATCAAGCCTTCTCTTTACCGATGCCCTTAAGCTAAGGCGACCAAATGCCTTTAATGTTATGCTTAAACCGGCTGGTCCGTCATGCAATCTTAATTGTACATATTGTTATTACCTGGAAAAGAGTAGATTATATCCTCATTCCGCAAATTTAAAGATGTCTGATAAAATTCTTGAAAATTTCACCAGGCAGTTCATTGAAGCTCATCAGGTGCCTGTTGTCACCTTTACATGGCAGGGAGGAGAACCTAGTCTTATGGGACTGGATTTTTTCAGGAAAGCGCTGGCATACCAGAAGCAATATGCCGGAGAGAAGAAGATTGAAAATTCATTTCAGACGAATGGCACAAGGCTGAATGATGACTGGTGCAAGTTTTTCCATGACAACAATTTTTTAGTTGGTATCTCCATAGACGGAGATGAACATGTCCATGATCACTATAGAAAAACATTTACCGGAAATCCTTCTTTTAAAAGAGTGATGAAGGGAATTGATCTGCTTCACAAGCACAGTGTGGAATTCAACACTCTCAGTGTGGTCAATGACTACAGTTCGAAGTTTGCTTCAGAAACTTACAGGTTCCTTAAAAAGACAGGAAGCGGCTTCCTTCAGTTTCTTCCGGCAGTGGAGCGCATTTCGGATGATGCAGGAGAAAAACTGAGACTGGTTGCTCCTTCTTACACTATGGGGGCCAGAGTGACTGAATGGTCTGTAAGGCCAACGGATTTTGGAAAATTTCTTATTACCATATTCGATGAATGGGTACGAACCGATGTTGCAAGGTACTATGTTCAGATTTTTGATACAACCCTAGCCAATTATGCCGGAGAGAATCCGGGCTTGTGTGTTTTTAACGACACATGCGGTGATGCCCTGGTAATGGAACATAATGGAGACCTTTTTTCGTGTGATCATTTTGTATATCCTGAATATTTTCTTGGAAATATCACACAGAAACCGCTTGTTGATCTGGTGAAATCGCAGAAGCAGTTCGATTTTGGCATAAATAAAAGGAATTCTCTTCCCAGGTACTGCCTGCGATGCGATGTCAGATTCGCATGCCATGGCGAGTGTCCTAAGCACAGGATCATCATGTCACCTGATGGTGAACCAGGATTGAATTATCTCTGTGAGGGATACAAAATGTTTTTCCACCATGTAAAACCCTATATGGAATTTATGTTGAAGGAGCTTCAGAATAAGCGTCCTCCGGCAAATGTAATGAAGTGGATAAGAAACAGGGAGAATCAGGTTATAAAGCCTGTTGAGCCCGGAAGGAATGATCCCTGCCCATGTGGTAGTGGCAGGAAATATAAAAATTGCTGCAGTAAGGCATTGTTAAATAATCAATTACGATCGAAATCTTCCGGGTGAATGCTCCGGAACCAGCGACTTGTCATGGGATAATCAGAATCTTGTTTTTATGGCAGCGCTTTGATTAATAATGATCCCGGATTTCTTGAGTTTTCACCTGGCATATTATAGTTTTCATCGCCAAGGTCATTTCTCATCTCTTCAGCGATCTTTTTAAGTTCTTCTGCAACATCAGGATAGATATCAATAATATTGTATCTCTCACCGGGGTCCCTCCTGAGATCATATAACTCAAAACCTGTTGTTCCTGTAGAGTATTCACCAGGCCATCCGTCATTTCCCGGCATTTTGCCTTCATATGAGCGGTAGGTATGAGGCAGAACAAGCTTCCACTGGTCTTTTCTTATATTCTCCAGACTGTTTTTTCTGTAGTAATAATGGAAAACTTTCCGGGGATCAGCATTAAAATCGCTTTTCAGAAGCGGAAGAATATTAACGCCGTCAATCTTCTTTTGTGGCAGATCAGCTCCGGTAACTGAGCAGAGTGTTGGAAGAATATCGATAGTAGATGCCATATTATTGCATATGACTCCGGCAGCTATTTCACCGGGCCATGCCATAATGCAGGGGACTCTCTGTCCTCCTTCCCAGCTGCATCCCTTACCTTCACGAAGACCGCCGGATGAACCTGCATGGTTGCCAAAATTAAGCCAGGGACCGTTGTCAGATGTGAAAATCACAAGAGTGTTGTCATCTATTCCGTTCGCTTCAAGGGTTTTCATTATCTCGCCAACTGACCAATCTATTTCCATGAGCACATCACCGTATAATCCCTGTTCGCTTTTGCCTTTGAATTTATCTGAAACAGCAAGGGGGACATGGGGCATGGAATGGGCAAAATATAGAAAGAAAGGGTTTTTCGCATTTCTGTTGATGAAATCAACGGCATATTCAGTATAAAGGGTTGTTAGTTCGGCCTGATCGTCAAGGTTATTTATATCTCTTATTTTTTCATTATCCTTTATCAGAGGGAGGACCGGATACCTTAGCATGCGCGGATTTTTATCCGAAGTAGCGGGAAGGCCATCGAAATCAACAGGCCACATATCATTTGAATACGGCAGTCCGAGATATTCATGGAAGCCGTTTTGAAGAGGCAGGAAAGGCTGGAGATGGCCAAGATGCCATTTCCCGACAATGCAGTTCCTGTATCCTTGTTTGCCAAGAAGTTCAGGAATCAGTTCTTCCTCAGGATTGATGCCTATACTATCCCATGGCATCAGTGCACCCGATATTCCAACTCTGTTAGAGTAGCAGCCTGTAAGTAAGCCGGCACGAGATGCACTGCTGACTGCCTGTGCCACATAAAAATTAGTGAACCTCATTCCTGAAGACGCCAGCCTGTCAATATTTGGTGTATTGTAACCTGTTGCCCCAAAGCATGTAAGATCTCCATATCCCATATCATCCACGAATATCAGAACAATATTCGGATTTGTTTTTTCACCTGTTGTACTTTTAGGCGTGCATCCGGGCAATGCTGCAACTGATACAATACCCAGTCCGATTGATAATTTGAAGTTATTCATATAACATTTTTTCATTGCAACAACGTGATCGTTCTATTTTAAACCTATCCATTCCGGATTGGCTTCCATCATTTTTGCATTGTATTTTTCCCTCCATTCTTTAAGGAGAGAGAACAGTTCTTCAGTTTTCTCAGGTTCTGTTTTGGCTATATCATCTGTCTCCGACAGGTCATTTGCAAGGTTGTAAAGCTCCAGTCTGTCTTTTTCAAAATTATCAATAAGTTTATAGTTACCCAATCTTACTGCACTACCAGGTTCAGTACCCTGGTTATTATAGTGCGGATAATGCCAGAACAAAGGTCTTGTCGGCAAAATGCCTGTTTTATAGCCGTCAACAATGCTTATACCATCAATTCCCGATGTATCTATTTCAGCACCTGCATAATCGGCAAGCGTAGGAAAGAAATCGATTGTAGAAACGGGAAAATCGACAATCATACCCTTTCTGCCGGCATCAGGATCTTTTATGATCAGTGGGACGCGAATTCCGCCTTCATAAAGCCATCCTTTGCCAGCCCTTAAGGGGTAATTGCATGTCGGTGATCCTGCTGAAGTCGCCAGTCCTCCATTGTCAGATGTGAAAATTACAATTGTATTATCATAGATGCCAAGTTCCTTAAGTTTCGAAACCACTTTCCCGATGTTTTCGTCAACACTCCAGATCATTGCGGCATAGACCGGGTTACTCTGAATGATCCTTTCCCTGAAATCATCGCTCATATAGCTTCTTATCCAATCCTTCTCACGAGTAAAGGGATTTATTTCACTTAATCCCATCGAATCGGCTTTTAATCTGAATTTGTCAATGTGTTCTTCTTTTGCCTGCATGGGATTATGCACTGCATAATAAGAAAGATACAGGAAGAATGTATCATCTCTTGAATCACTTATGAATTTGATAGCCTCATCAGTCTGACGGTCAGTCATATATTCACCAACAGGCCCGTCTTCAAGCCTGGGATTGCCATAGGGTGAAAAGAAACCGTTACTGCTTTCAGAAATAAAGGGCTGGCCCGCCTTCCATCCTCCCTTATTTATATCGAAACCCTGATGTTCCGGCCAATACACAGGGTCTTCACCAAGATGCCATTTTCCCGAGATCATGGTTTTATAACCGTTTTTCCTGAGGACTTCTGCAATGGTAAGTTCAGAAGTATCAAGTTTAAGGGTAAATGAAGGTGCAAGAAGCTTATCATAAGGTCCTCCGTGATTTGTGGCCTGTCTGCCGGGAATCCATTCCGTTATTCCCGTGTTGACCGGATATTTACCGGTCATTAAAGATGCCCGGGTGGGTGAAGACACAGGGCATGAAGCATAAGCGCTGGTGAAACGGATACCTTCAGATGCCAGTCGGTCGATGTTTGGCGTTTCATAGAAACTGCTTCCGTAGCATCCGATGTCAGAGTAACCCAGATCATCAAGGAGAATAAAAACAATATTAGGCCTGACATCAGGCTTTTTTGCGGAGTTATGGCATGAAAGCATCGGAACAGTTGCTGCCACTCCCAGCTTAATTGCAGATTTAAAGCTAATCATCTTATGTTCATAGTTTAAGTTGCTTTCTTAACCGATCTGATCATAATCATTTGAAGCGACTGAGTTATTACAGGACATTTGGATTTGAATATGATGCCAGGCTCTTAGTTATATTCTGAACTTTCTTCTTTCTGGAATGTTAGTTGAGATCTTTTGCATGCGGACCTACCGGGACAAAATTTCCAAGTTCGAGTTCTTCAAGCAGGTCAGTCAGTTCATTTACAATTTCCTGATTTTCTGATGCCAGGTTTTTTGTTTCTCCAATATCATATTTCAGGTTATAAAGCTGTGGCAGCGTGTCATTTCCAAGTTCAATATTAGTATATGTTGCTATTTTCGGTCCCGGGCCGGGCTTTATAAGTTTCCATTCGCCTTTTATCAATGAGAGCCTTCCATTAAGAGCATGTCCTATAATCCATTCACGTCCCTTCCTCGATTTTCCAATATAGGTATCCAACTGGTCAAAGCTATCCCTGGCTGAGTTTTCGGGTACTTCACTTCCCGCAAGTGAAGCCAGTGAGGCAAACATATCAATCTGTGACACAAGAGCATCTGATACTCCGGGTTTTATATGACCCGGCCATCTGACAATCATGGGGATCCTGGTACCTGCGTTGAAGGCGCTGTATTTACCACCTCTGAAAGGTCCGGAAGGTTTATGACTTCCCAATTTTTCAACTGCATCATCCCTGTAGCCATCATCTACTACGGGGCCGTTGTCGCTGGTGATTATGACAATTGTTTTATGAGACAGGTCAAGCTCATCAATGATTCTTATAATCTCGCCTACCGACCAGTCAAATTCGACAATAGCATCTCCTCTTGGTCCCATGCCGCTTTTCCCTATGAATCTGGGATGAGGCACCCTCGGAACATGAATGTCATGTGTAGCGAAATATAGAAAGAAAGGTTTTTTACTATTCTTTCTAATGAAGTCTACTGCTTTGCCGGTTATTACATCAGCCATATCCTCATCGGTCCACAGGGCTGAAGTACCGCCAGTCATAAAGCCAATTCGGCTTATTCCGTTTACAATAGCCATATCGTGTCCATGGCTGGGATGCATTTTAAGTAATTCCGGATTTTCCCTGCCTGTAGGTTCATTCCCGATTTTTTCCGTGTAGCTTACTGTTACAGGATCATCAGGATCGAGGTTTACTATTTTTCGGTTTTCAACATAAACACATGGGACACGATCGCCTGTGGCAGGTATCAGGAAATTGTAATCAAACCCTATATCCATGGGACCGGGTGAGATTTCACCGTTCCAGTCAGGGCCTCCTTCCGGGCCCAGGCCAAGATGCCATTTCCCGACAACTCCTGTTGTGTATCCGGTATTTTGCAGCACGGAAGCTATGGTGGCAGTTCCGGGTTGGATTATTGCACCTGCATTGCCGGGAGCAATACCGGTGCCTGTTCTCCTCCAGGCGTACTGGCCGGTTAGAAGCGAATAGCGTGACGGTGTACTTGTTGCTGAAGTGCAATGGGCATTGGTGAATCTTAATCCCTCAGATGCCGCCCTGTCGATATTTGGCGTGCTAATGGTCGGAGAGCCATTACAACCTATATCACCCCAGCCAAGGTCATCAGCATATATCAATACTATATTAGGGTGTGTGCATTTTTCCTGGCATGCTGAATTCATTATTCCCAGAGCCAGAATTCCAAGGGAATTCCTGATAATGGCATTTTTCTTTAACCTGATCATTCTATTATTTCTTTTCTGCAGATTCACTTACAAATGGAAATATTTCAGAGCTCATATGAGCTTCTTCCATGATGGTTTCCATATCGGTAATAATCTCCGGAAAAGAATCAGCAAGATTATTGTTTTCTCCGGGATCATTTCTGAGGTTGTATAATTCAATTTTCTTCTCTCCTGTACTGTTTATTCCGGTTTTTATGGCTTTCCAGTCTCCTTTAAGTACAGCCGCTTTTCCACCCTCCTCATGAAATTCCCAGTAGAGGTAATCGTGTTGCTTCTGCTCAGATGCATTACCTGTAAGGGTACTGAGAAATGATATCCCATCGGTTTCACAGGGTATTTCTGCTCCTGTTATTTCCGCGAGGGTGGGCATGATATCCCAGAATGCCGAGATATGATCAGTTGACGATCCGGTCTTGATTCTTTCGGGCCATTTAACAATGAAGGGAGTACGTATTCCTCCTTCGTACAGGTCACGCTTATAACCCCTTAAGCCTCCATTGCTGTTAAAGTAATCAGGATCGGCACCTCCTTCAAGATGAGGGCCATTGTCGGAAGAAAAGATAATGATAGTATTCTTTTCCAATCCAAGTTCTTCAAGCCTGGTAACAATGTCTCCAACATAATCATCGAGCTGGGTGACCATAGCTGCGAATGCAGCACGTGGTTCAGGTTGTGATCCGTAGGCACCCTGTTTATAGCCGGGGCCTTCATCAGTACCTTCATAGGACCTCTCAGGATTGAATTTCCCTCTGAAAGCCTGCATGTATTCTTCTTTTGCAAATAATTCAGCGTGAGGTAAGATCGTTGGATAGAACAGGAAAAAAGGTTTTTTGCTGTTCTCTTCAATGAATTTTATCGCTGCTTCGTGAATAACATCGGGGGAATAGATGCCTTTTGCTTTTCCGTTGTTTTCTTCGAGAAGGATCTTTTCGTTATTGTGCCACAGGTAATATGGGTAATAGTTATGCGCAAGGCGCTGACAGTTGAAGCCAAAAAATTCATCAAATCCCTGGGCATTGGGATCTCCTTCAGTATCAATGAATCCCAGACCCCACTTTCCAAAAGCTCCTGTTGCATAGCCTTTTGTTTTAAGCATTTCAGCAATGGTAAATGATTCCGAAGGCAGAGGCCATTGACCTTCAGGATGTATTTCCTTGTTTCCTCTGATAGGGGTATGGCCGGTATGTAGCCCTGTCATCAGGCTTGAACGCGAAGGGGCACTGACAGTACAACCAGCATAATGATTCTTGAAAAGCATTCCCTGCTGTGCCAGCCGGTCAATATTAGGGGTCTGAAACTTCTGCTGGCCATAGCAGCTGAGATCTCCATATCCAAGGTCATCAGCAAGAATAAAAACAATATTGGGAGCTGCTTTTTCCTTTCCTGCCTGTGAGCAGGATATAACTGCAAGCGAAGTGCAGATGGTCAGAGGAATGGCTGGTTTTATCATGTTACAGGAGGTTTAAGCTTTTGTTTTTGCGGGAACGGGTTAAACATACATTACTTACAGGCTTCTTATATCGATCGTAAATGTCATACCGGGTTTAGCCACGATGATATGACCGCTGTATTTATCTTAAACGCGTTGGCATGTGATTATCACAATGCCAAAAAGCAGAAAGAGTATCAGCCATAATATGATCTTAAAATCATCAAAATCATCCATTTCCATAGCTTCCGCGTTTTCAGGTTTTCCAGCTATAAAAATATAACATTTTCTCATATATCATAAGCTTGTTGTAGCTGATATCCCGAGCGAGCCTTCTGTTTAGTCATAGATCAATTGTTTTTTCTTTTTAGTACCGGCTTTTCCGGAGCAGAGTGAATTCAGGCTTAATTGACCGCCGGATTTATTATTTTTGCATGATGGAAAATAAATCAGCACCAACCGGCGGCAGACACATAATATTTTGCAGGTGCGGCGGCGAAAGGATTGATGGCGCCTTGCTCAGGGATGTTGATGAATACCTCGGAAGCGTTCCGGCAAAAGTGACCAGGTTGTCGGATCTTTGCGGTATTGCAGTGAAAAGGAAAGATGAACTGAACGGATTGTTTACAGAGGGTTGTAAGAACATGGTTATAGGATGCCACCGCCGGAGCATGGACATTCTTTTCAGGAAATCATACGGCGAGGCCAGTCCCCTGCCTGAGTTTATTCACATTGATCTTATTGATTCCTCCTTCAAGGATGTTGCCGGTAAAATTGACGAGTTTCTTGCTGATTTCTCTGAAAAACATATCCTGGTCGAAATTGCTGAAGAATCAGGATGGCCTTCGTGGTATCCTCTTATAGATTATTCGCGCTGTACTTCATGCGGTCAGTGTGCCGATTTCTGTCTCTTCGGGGTTTATAGTAAGGAAGAAGGCCGTATTCTTGTGACTGATCCTGAAGCTTGCAAGAATAACTGTCCGGCATGTGCCAGGATTTGTCCTGCCACGGCTATAATTTTCCCTAAATACAGGCATGGTGGAGCAATAGGCGGATCGGATATGATTGACGAAAAGGCAGAGCATCAGAGGCAGGCACAGGATATCGAGGAATTCCTGGGGGATGATATATACAAGGCCCTTCAGCGCAGGAAGTTGAAAAGACAGTCGATAATAAGGGATGAGGCGATGAAAAAAGCGCTTTCGGAAAGAGACAAAGCCCGTGGCGGATCTCCAATAAATTAAAATCATCAATGTCGATATATAGAAATTTTATACATGCGGACAGAAGGTGTAGGCGTAAGTTCCTGATAAACATGGGATGGAAAGGCTTTCTGGGTTTCCGTAAATTCCAGCGGAGAATAAATAAGGGATCGCTGTTTCCGGCTTTCCAGTTCATTTCAGTCACAAACGACTGTAATCTCAGCTGTCAGGGATGCTGGGTCACAGCTTCCGGAACACCCGACTACATGCCGCCTGAAATGATCAATTCAATTATTGAAGCAGGTAAAAGACAGGGATCATATTTTAATGGTATACTGGGTGGGGAACCTCTTATGCATCCCGAACTGATGAATATATTCAGGGCTCACCCCGATTGCTACTTCCAGCTCTTCACCAACGGCACCATGCTCACACCTAAGGTTGCCGCCGAACTGAGAAGCCTTGGAAACGTTACTCCCCTTATTAGTCTTGAAGGTGATGAAGCGGTTGCCGACACCCGAAGGGGAGGTCACAACATTTACAACAGGACCATGGATGCCATTCGTAACTCTATTTCGGAAAAGCTTATAACCGGTGTGGCGATAAGTGTCTGCAAATCGAACATAGATATGGCCCTGTCGGATGAATTTGTAAACAAACTTCACGATATGGGAGTCCTGTACCTGTGGTATTACATCTACAGGCCGGCCGGAAGTATGCCGAACTATGAGCTTGCCCTGGATCAGGAAGAGATTTACAGACTGAGAAAATTTATGGTTGAAGGAAGAGACAGATTTCCGATTGTCCTTATCGATGCTTACTGGAGCGCTGAAGGCGAACCATTCTGCCCGGCAGCCGACGGACTTAGCCATCATATTAATCCTGCAGGATATATTGAACCCTGTCCTGTGCTTCAGATCTCAGCGGACAAAATCAGTCCGGACTCTGCGAAATCTCCTTACGACGGATCTGTGTTCCTCAGGGAT
The DNA here is from genome assembly GCA_040769065.1 of Bacteroidales bacterium. Classification (GTDB taxonomy): domain Bacteria; phylum Bacteroidota; class Bacteroidia; order Bacteroidales; family VadinHA17; genus LD21. The sequence continues at coordinate 792,873 of JAXGLU010000001.1, read as the reverse complement.
TTCAGAGACCAGATTCACTCAAAGACAAAAGGCTGCGTGTTGATGGAGGATCCGGCATGGGTTAAGGAATTCTGCATAAAGCATAAGGCCTTGAATACTTCAAACAGGCCGGATTATCTGGATGCTCTTGAAACGGCGCCCCGGACTCCAAGTCACGGATCGTGTCCTGTGATCCCTGAACGGAAATTCCTTTACAGGTTTGCCAAACGGACTGCTTTTTTTGGAATGGGCGCTTATGGATAATACTAATCGCAATATTGCCGGGATCGGACAGGAAACTGTTATGCCCCTCGTGGTTCCGCCGGATGACAGTCTGCGTAAGGAAATCCGTCAAAAAACCGGGCAATTCTTTTCCGACAGGAAAATATTGCCGCCTGTTTCATATAGTCAGCTTGAAGTTTATGCCGATACCCTGATATCGGAAAACCACTGGGACAGAGACTATAAGGCTTTTGTTATGGTATGCGGAGGTAACGCGGCATGGAAGCCCGTTGTAGGCTCGGTTCCCTTCCACCGCCGTATGTTGCTTCTTCCTATGTGCCTTAGAAACAGTAAACTATGTACCGGGGTGGAAGATGAGCTTGGCCTTTTGTGCAGTGAATGCGGGAACTGCAATATATGCTGCTTCCTTAGGGAAGCCGAGGACCTTGGATACATTACAATGGTGGCCGAGGGTACAACAATTGCCACCCGCCTGGTTGAAAGCGGCAAGGTTGATGCTGTTGTCGGTGTGGGATGTATGGATGTGCTTAGAAAGATGTTCAATTCGGTAACGAAATATTCCATCCCTTCAACAGGAATCCCCCTTTTAACCTGCGGATGTAAGGACACTACAGCCGATGCTGAGTGGGTGAGTGAGGAGATAAATTACATAGACAGGGATTCGACTTTCAACTTATTGAATACCAATCTACTGAAAGAAAAAACCTCTGCCCTTTTCACCGAAGCAAGAATTGATGCCATCCTCGGTGCTTCAGATTCCGCTACAGGCAGGATGGTAAAAGAGATGCTTATGGCCGGAGGAAAAAGGATACGCCCCCTGCTTACCGTGCTGGCCTGTGAAAGCTTCGGCAATAATCCGGATCAGGATGTTATGGCCCATCTTGCAATGTCCGTTGAGTGTTTTCATAAAGCCTCGCTTATACATGATGATATTGAAGACAATGACTCATTCAGATACGGAAAGGAGACTATTCATACCCGCTACGGAATACCCGTTGCAATCAACCTGGGCGATCTGCTTATCGGCGAGGGATACAGGCTGCTGGCAGAATCGGGGCTGCCTCCCGATCGTGTTGCCTTGTGCCTGAAAGCAGTTTCTAAGGGTCACAGGGCAATGTCGCTCGGTCAGGGTGAGGAACTTATGGCCCGCCGCGAAGAAAGGATATTGTCGGTGGAGGAAATAATTGAGGTTTTCAGGAACAAAACATCTGCAGCATTCAAGGTCTCACTTCAGGTGGGAGCCTTTGCATCAGGCGCTGACAATGAGACACTGAAACTGCTTGAACTTTTTAGCGATCTCATCGGGATCGCCTACCAGATGAAGGATGACCTTGAGGATTTCAGGGATGAAAACGCTTCTTCTTCCTTTGATGATCAGTCAATACTTGTTTCAATGCTTGCCGCACAGGCCGGAGCTGATGATCTGAGTACTATAAACGAGGCGCTTAAAAACAAGGTAATGAAGGATCTGCAGATTCTGGCTGAAAAATACCGGATAAGGGAACAGCTTAATGCCATGTTGGCCGGATACCTGGAAAATACATACCGTTGCCTGGAAGATATTTCAGACTTAAGGCTGAAACTTGCACTTAACGAAATCGTGGGAAAAACTTTCGCTGACTATGTTTAGCTTTCCGGTAACTCCTTTCATAAAGAAATTTGAGGAAAAAAGTCCTGAAAAGATACTGAAGCGTTCAGTTGATATCCTGGACGACGCAGTTGCATTAGAATTGAAAAGTTTTATTGGAAGTTCCCAGTCCTCATCAGGCGGATTTAAAGATAGGGCAGGAAATCCGGATCTCTATTACACGCTTTTCGGATGGTTTACGGCAAATGCCCTGAGAATGCAAAAGGAATGCGACCTGGTCTGGCCATATGTAAGCACTGAAATCAACAGGAAAGAACCCGAAGGCGTTTATCTTCATTGCCTTGCCATTCTTTCCGCCCTCAGCGGCAGAGCAGGCGAATTTAAAAAACTCCATGGTGCAAGATTGAGAATGTCCCCGGGAATGAACGAACAGAAACTGTACGGAGCTTTTTTGAGTGTGCTGAGTTACTGGTATCTGCGTGACTTCAGGGGGATCTTCAGATTAAGAAGAAAGATGAAGACACTTTCATTTAATGAGGCTCTCCCCTGCCCCCTCGCTGCCGCCTCACTGGTTCTTGCCGGGAGTTTCAGAGAGCCAGTTGACGGACATATTAAACAAGTGATGGCTTTTTACGACGGAAAAGGAGGTTTCAGGGCAACCGGATCCACTCCCATGCCCGATCTTCTTTCAACTGCCGTAGCGCTTTATGCCCTGAATTTTTGCGGGTACGATCTGAGGGAGATAAAACCTGATTCGCTTGCTTTTATTGATTCCCTTTTTATTGACGGTGGTTTCTCAGGCCATCCTCTTGATCCTGATCCCGATATTGAATACACCTTTTACGGACTCCTGGCGTTGGGAGCCCTGAACACTTAAATTACGATATGGAAAAAATATCTCAAAGATACAGTGAACTGAAGGTACAGCTTATCAGTAAGCGAAACCCGGAAGGATTCTGGACAGGCAGACTGTCGACCAGTGCCCTGTCAACATCAGTGGCAATCGTAGCCCTGAAGCTTTCGGGCAATCCTGATGACCGCAACAGAGTAGAAACCGGATTTTCATGGCTCTGCCGTAATATAAATTCCGACGGAGGCTATGGCGACACTCCGGAATCGCTAAGCAACCTGAGCACCACGCTCCTTTGCTACTCCGCTATTCACTTCTGCCAAAATGCAGATTCGGGAAAACATGTTCTTTCTGCAATGGATAAATGGCTTGCCGGGAAAGGGATCAGCATCGATTCGCCGGATGTTGTGCGTTCGATCCTGGATATTTACGGGAATGATTACACTTTTTCGGTTCCGATACTGTCGATGCTTACATTGTGCGGTGTCCTGCCGGCTTCATCACTCGATATGATTCCCCGCCTGCCTTTCGAGCTTACCCTTCTTCCTTCTTCCTTCTACAGGTTTCTGAATCTGAGGGTTGTTAGTTATGCGCTTCCGGCGCTGATCGGGGTTGGAATCTACCATCACCGCAAGAAAAGGAAAGGTTTTGCAGGGATAAGATATTTGCGGGAAAGACTTGTAAAGCCCGCCATTAAAAAACTTGACGGCCTGTTACCCGAAAGCGGTGGTTTTCTTGAAGCCATACCATTGACTGGCTTTGTGGCAATGTGCCTCACTGAATGCGGTGAAACCTCCAACAACACAGTGGAAAAAGGTCTGGATTTCCTCCGAAACCAGCAACGGAGCGATGGCGGCTGGCCTATCGATACCAATCTGTCGACATGGGTAACAACCCTTTCAATCAAGGCTCTGGGAAATGACATCTGGAATTCTCTTAGTGAAAAGGAAATTGAGGACCTCCGGAATCATTTGCTAGGGCTTCAGTACACATCGGTCCATCCGTTTAACGGTGCTTCTCCGGGTGGCTGGGGCTGGACCAGCTATTCAGGCTCGGTTCCTGATGCCGACGACACTCCGGGAGCAATCCTTGCCCTGCTATTGCTTTTCTCAGGAAAAAAAGCCGAAGTGACTGCCATCGAAAATGGCTGCGGATGGCTGACAGGTCTTCAGAATTCCGACGGAGGCTTTCCTACATTCTGCCGGGGCTGGGGCAAACTGCCCTTCGACCGGAGCTGTGCAGACCTTACAGGTCATGCACTTCTTGCCCTGCTGAAATCGGTCGAGATACTGCATGATAAGATGGACAAAAAGCTTCTGGCTGAAATTGACCTGTCAATTTCAAAGGCAATGCATTACCTTGAGAAGCATCAGTCAGGCGACGGATCATGGCTGCCATTATGGTTTGGCAACCAGCTTACCGACGACAAAACCAATCCTGTTTACGGAACTGCAAAGGTTTGTATTTACCTGAAAGACACATTCGGTTTGGAAGGTCCGGGAAAGAAATACTTGAACAGGATTGAAAAAATGGTAAGAAAAGCGGAAGGATTTCTTCTTGATCAGCAGAACAGCGATGGAAGCTGGGGCGGAAAGAAAGGAATTGAAGCTTCTATTGAAGAGACTTCCCTTGCTGTCAGTGCCCTGACAGGAAAATCCCCTGACGCGTGCAACAGGGGAATTCAATGGCTGATGAACCGCGACAGGATCACAGCATCTCCCATAGGTCTGTATTTTGCCATGCTCTGGTACGATGAGGAACTGTATCCGCTGATATACAGTGTGGAAGCCTTTAGAAGGTTCCTGAAAAGCAAGAGATGACGTTCATAGAGAAAAAACAGATCCTGTTTCGTGATAATGTATGAATATTTCCTTTTAAATACGATAGAACGAACAAATTCCATATAATTTATAAAATTTGTAATCAGGCATTATAAAAATTCAAGGATCAATTCTGCAAATTAATAAATTACATAATTAATTACGTAATATATTACGTAATTAAATACGTAAAAAACTACATATTTTAAATCATATAATCAATCACTTACAATAATCCGTAATGAGTGCTCTGTTTAACAGATTTGAAGAAAAGGAACTGCCTGAGAAAATCATAACCTCCAACCTCTAATCTTCAGTCTGATATGCTTGGTGTTCTTCATCTATCCCAATTTTGCATTCATTTCAATGGAACGCGAATATCCCGGGGAGTCAAAGAACACCAGGGATAGTCTAAAAATGGCAAATGGTTCCCCTGCCCCGGAATGCTTGAGCGATAGAACAGACTGAATTGCATTGAGTAATAGCTGTTAAAAAACCTTAAATATTTGTTTGTGGAAGATGCTGATAAGCATGATATTTTATTTGATTACTGTAGTTTTTATATCTTGCAGCCTTAACACTGAAGTTCCATCAAAAGCATTATGAAGTATTGTAAATCAATTATTAAAATCATTGCCTAAGTTGTATGAAACCCACATGTATCAAATACACAACACCTATTTAATATAATTTTCAATCATGCAGGGACTATCATACCATTAATATTAAAACGCTATCAAGATGAAAAGAATTCTGATCTTATTGCTTTCCCTGATTATTATCGGCGCCATCGGATATGGAGCTTTCTATCTGATTTCAAAGAATCCCAAAGTATCAGCCAGTCAATCTGATACTTCCACGGTTGAGATTAAAGACAATGAAGTATGCGGATGGAGGGAAGATGATCGGTCGGGTGTCTCATCAGAAACAGGTTTGATGAAATCATGGCCTGAAGAAGGACCCGGACTTATCTGGTCAACCACTGAATTACCAAAGGGTAACTCTTCTCCCGTCTTCGGAAACAACACTATTTATATAACAGGTGTGGAAGGACCAAATGATCTGCTTGTTGCACTCGACCCCTCAGGAAAGATTATCTGGAAAACTCCTTACGGAAGGTGCTGGGAGAAGTCATACCCGGAAAGCAGATGTACACCTACGGTGGATGGTGAGAGAGTTTACGTAAGCAGCGGATACGGCGATCTTGCATGCATAAACGGCATATCAGGTGAAATAATATGGTCGCTGAAGGCAAGCGAAGAGTATGGCGGAACATATGGTCGATGGGGTATAGCAGAATCCCCGATGATTGATGGTGATAAATTATATTTCACTACCGGCGGACCTCAGACAACAACAATAGCGCTCAATAAAAATTCTGGTGAGCTTATCTGGAAATCGGAAAGCGTAAATGATCCTGCTTCTTATCTTTCTCCTACTATGGTAGAGAAAGCCGGGACGAAAATCCTGGTAAACGTAACACCACGATTTATCTTTGGTATTGATGTTTCTGATGGATCAATGCTGTGGAAGGTAAACCACAGGGAGGCTTTGGGCAAATCAGATATCAACGATACAGGTCAGATCTTATGCGTCACACCGGTGTCTTCAGGAAGTATGATTCTTATGACCGGAGGATACGGCCACGGTGGTTTGATGATCGACATAGGCGATGATGGTAAAAAGGCTTCTTTTGTATGGAAAAATGAGATTCTGGATGTGCACCATGGTGGCGTTGTGGTTGTTGACGGCTACATTTATGGATCGAACTGGATAAACAATGGTAACGGTAACTGGTGCTGTGTTGACTGGAATACAGGCGAGCTAATGTGGGAGGAACATTGGAACAGCAAAGGATCAATAATAGCTGCCGATGGCATGCTTTATATCTATGAAGAAAGAAATGGCAACGTCGCTTTGCTGAAACCCAATCCGGCTGGCTTTGACCTTATAAGCAGTTTTAAAATCAATGGCGGATCCGGTCCGTACTGGGCACATCCCGTTATCCATAACGGTGTGCTTTATATAAGACACGGAGAAGCTTTTTTTGCATATGACATTAAGGAAAAATAACAGACTTCTTACCGGGGTATCTGCAGTTATCTTTGCCGCGGTACTGGTATGGTGGCTTGCCGCCGACCATTATCCGGCTGAAATGACTATGAGGGTACCGGGTATGGACAACAGACCAAAAATCGAACCGCGGTCGGAGGAAGTCATTGTTGGTGAATTCTTCGACTCGCTTGGTACTTTCGACGAAATGGTATCCGGCGAATGGCCAAGGTTCAGGGGTGTCAATTTCGATAACATTGTCAGGGATACCTTTGCAATGGCTGAATCGTGGGATACCACAGGTCCGCCGGTAATGTGGAAGGTAACTCTTGGTGAGGGCTATGCCGGACCGGCTGTCAAGAACGGAAGGGTTTACCTTCTTGACTATAATGAAAGGAGAAAAGCCGATATGCTGCGCTGTTTCTCCCTGAAATCGGGTACCGAACTCTGGAGGAGATGGTACAATGTGGAAATGAAGCGTAATCATGGCTATTCGCGTACTATTCCTGCCGTGACCGACAAGTATGTGGTAACCATCGGACCCAGGTCGCATGTAATGTGCGTTGATCCGATCACCGGCGATCTGTTCTGGACCATCGACATGGAAAAGGAATTTGGTGTTCCCGGAAGTTCAAAGGGCAAGATAACACCTGATTTCTATGCAGGCCAGTGTCCTCTTATTGATAACGATGTTGCAATACTTGCTCCCGGCGGTAAAGCCCTGATGATCGGCGTGAATTGTGCTGACGGGGAGATTCTGTGGCGCACTCCTAACCCTGACTCACTGATGATGTCGCACGGTTCAATAATTCCGATGGTCATCCATGGAAGGAAGATGTATGTTTACAATGCCGTGGGAGGAGTTGTAGGTGTTGCTGCCGACGGAAGTGATGTCGGGCGGGTGCTGTGGAAGACAAAGGAATGGAACCCTGCAACCACCGCGGCCTCCCCGCTGTATCTGGGTAACGGAGAAATAGCTGTCTTCGGAAGCTATGGCGCAGGCGGTGGAAAAATCAGAGTTGACTTTGACGGATCAGGATACTCTGTTACCCTTATTGAAACTCATAAGGCAATGGAAGGATTGTCAAGCGACCAGCAAACTCCAATTCTTACAGGTGACTATGTCTGGTCAGTGATGCCCGAGAATGCCGGACCACTGAAAAAACAGCTTGTCTCTTATCATAAGTCTGATCTCAGGAACCTTGTCTGGAGCAGTGGGAAAGACATGAGGTTCGGAAGGGGGCTCGGACCGTTTATTGTAAAGGACGACAGGCTGATACTTCTTGATGATGATGCAAACCTTTACATTTTCAGACTCGAAGGCGCAACTGCATCCATGCTTTCGAATTATGACATTCTTGATGGGATTGAAGCATGGGGACCTATGGCCATCGCCGGAAATTACCTCATTCTCAGGGATGCACGAAACCTGCTCTGTCTGAATATCGGAACAGGGATATAACATGAAAAAGGACGCAGCCGCCATATTTTCTCTCGTAATACTCCTTGCATTCATGGGCTACATGATCTATGATGCTTTCAGGGCAGGCCCTGCTGTAAGCAATACGGCATCAAGGCCAGGCAGGGATTATGAGGCTGATTGGGAAATTAAAAAATCCTTTAACGCTCCTTCAGGCTCGCTCTCCTCAGTTGCGGCCGGACAGGACGGAAATGTTTTTCTTGGCGGCGGATTACATGTGTCGGCTATGACTAAGGATTTTAAGGAACTCTGGTCAGTCGAAACAGAAGAAAGCATTACAGCCCTGGCAGTATCCGGCGACACCGTGTTTGCTGCAAGCAGTGAGCTTATCTACCTTATTTCGCCTTCAGGAAAACTGATCGGTGAATGGGGACCCTATGAGGCAGACTGCCTGATTACCTCGGTTTCTGCTTCGCCACGGCATGTTGTATTTGCCGATGCAGGGAACAAAAGGATATTTGTTCTGAACAAGGGTGGAGAGGTTGTGACAATGATGGGTCAGGGTAACGAAAGATTTGTGATCCCCAGTCCCTATTTTGATGTTGCAGTGTCGGGTAACCTGGTTTTCGCGACAAACACCGGGTACAGGAGAATAGAAACATGGAGCATCGACGGTAGAAAGCTTTCTGAATTCGGGGAGGCAGGAACTGCTCCGGGAGCATTCTGCGGATGCTGCAACCCCGTTCATTTTGCCATTGTCCCGCAAGGTTTCCTTACTGCTGAAAAGGGAATCAACAGAATCAAAATCCTTGACAAGGAAGGTAAATTCATTGCCTTTGTATCGGTGAACAATGATTTCAACCAGTCGGTTCCACTCGATGTGGCATCAGCCGACGGTGAAACAATTTATGGTGCAAACAGCTTTGACAATAAACTTTATGTCTTCAAAAGAAAATGACTAAGATGACACGACCGGATTTTATAGAGAAACTTGCAAGAAGTCTCCTGCTTGCCTTTCTGGCTTTTCTTGCACTTGCTCTCGGATCAAGAACCGTCAGGGGAAAGAATTGTTCAGACTGTCCGGGCAAAGGACTCTGCACAAGTGAAAATGACTGTAGTAAATTCTCAAGATGATGGAGAAAGATAATATATATAAGTCGCGAAGGGACTTTGTAAGGAAAGCCGGTAAAGTCCTTGTTGCCGTTCCGGTACTGGCTCTCCCCGTTGTTCTTTCCACAAAGATAACAACCGCGGGAACAGTCTGGCAGATAGATCCTTACAAATGCAACACCTGCGGACAGTGCAAAACACATTGTGTGCTTACTCCCTCGGCAGTAAAATGCATGCATAATTATCAGATGTGCGGTTATTGCGACCTCTGCGGTGGATACCTCCGGCAGGGTGCGAGAACCATCAGCACGGGAGCAGAGAATCAGATGTGTCCCACCGGTGCAATAACCCGCAAATTCGTCGAGGAACCATATTTCGAGTATACCGTCGATAAAGATCTGTGCGACGGCTGCGGAAAATGTGTCAAGGGATGCAAGGATTTCGGCAACGGCTCGCTGTATCTTCAGATCGATCAGAACCTTTGTGTGAACTGCAACGAATGTGCAATAGCAAGGAGTTGTCCTTCCGGTGCCATATCAAGGATCTCCGACAAAGTCCAGTATATTCCAAAAGAAAAGATTTAAGTGAAGGTGAAAAAGAAGCTTCCATATATTCTGCTGTTTGTCATGCTTGCATGGCATGCCGTCCTCTTTGCACAGGAAAGATTCCCGAGACCGGAATTTGAATCCGGTTACGTATATCCCGAGCACCAGATGCCGGCCGACAGGGCTCCCGTCTGGGAATACATCGATCTCGCTGTCCTTATAGCTGCTCTTTCGGTGGCTGCCTGGCTGGCTCTCAAAAAACGCTCCCGGAACGGACTGGTCTGGCTGTCGGTATTTTCACTGGCTTATTTCGGTTTCTTCAGGGAAGGTTGCATCTGTTCGGTCGGTTCCATTCAGAACGTTGCACTGGCTCTCTTTAATGATACTTATTCAATTCCGCTCACAGCACTTCTGTTCTTTATTATTCCGCTGCTCTTCGCACTTGCCTTCGGAAGGGTGTTCTGCGCCGGCGTGTGCCCCCTGGGCGCGATACAGGAACTGGTCGGATTCCGGACTGTCAAATTTCCAAGAGTTGTAGAGTCAATAATGATATCAGTGCCTTTTGTCTACCTGGGCTTATCGGTTCTTTCGGCAGCTACCGAAAGCCAGTTCCTTATATGCCGTTACGATCCCTTTGTCGGCATCTTCAGGCTCAATGCTCCATATACTATGGCGATCTTCGGAGCCTTGCTGCTTATAACGGGGATATTCGTAAACCGTCCCTACTGCAGATATCTTTGCCCTTACGGTGTTTTACTCAATATCTTTTCACGATTCTCTAAAAAGCATCTTACTATTTCACCCTCAGAATGTACCAATTGCAGATTGTGCGAGGATGCATGCCCCTACAATGCCATTCTTCCCGCGGATCATGCCCGCCCGCTTGTTGAACCGGAAAAGGAACGAAAGAGATTTCTTACCTGGATTCTGCTTGTCCCGGTTTTTGCCGTTGCAGGAGCTGTTATTTTCTCAAGCCTCTCCCCTGTTCTTACCGGACTCAACAGTGATGTGAGACTTGCAAGGGAAATCAGGGCTGAAGCCGAACATGGTATACCGGCAATTTCGCAGGCTGCACTGAGCTTCAAGGAAGCAGGAACCACAAATGCCGAACTGTTTGAAAAAGAGATGCACATACATGAGTGCTTCCGCAAGGCTTCGATCTGGATGGGACTATTCCTTGGAATATCATTCGGACTAAGCCTTGTTTCATTGTCAACACGAATCAGAAGAACTGAATATGTACCACATAAGGGCAAATGCTTCAGCTGTGGCAAGTGCTTCCAGTATTGTCCTGTACATTTAAATAAGATTAAGAATGATAAAGCTTGATGAAAAGGATCTGAAGATTCTCAGGGGAATCGGTACCGCTGCTGGTATATTCACGCTGATCGTAGCGCTGACCATGCTCCTGAGCTTAATCCAGATGAAAGCCCTCGATCCGCTCGACAATCCCGCGATAGTATCGGTAAAGGAGGAATTTGACAAGGATCATGAAAATGCAGTTAAGGCTGAGCAGGTAAGAGCGCTCGACCTTATGGCAAGGAAAGCCTATTTTTCCTCCCGCCGGCAACTTGAAACGGGTTCATGGCTGCTGATAAGCGGTGCTGTAATATTCGTACTCTGTCAGAGGCTTATTGCAGGTAGTGAAAAGAACCTTCCTTCAGTACCGGGAGAAAAAACTGATCAGGTCTCTGAAAAAGCAAGGTATGCAAAATATCTCGCCGGAGCGGTTGCCGTGCTGACGCTTGGCGCAATAGTTTCTTCATTCATTCTAAGGAAGGATTTGCCTGACCTCTCGGGCAGAAGAACCGCGAAAGCAGAAAAGAGTGAAAAGAAAAAGGAGAAGGGAGAAACATCAGCTTATGTGTCAGAGGAGACTTTCTTTCCCGATCCGGTTAATTTTCCCTTTTTCAGAGGTCAGGACGGCAGAGGCATTGCCGGCGGAACTGATTACCCGGTTGAATGGGATGCCGAAAGCGGAACCAACATTAAATGGAAGACAAGCGTTGCAATGAACGGCAAAAGCTCACCGGTGATATGGGGCGACAAACTATTCGTTACCGGCGCCGAAGGCAACAATTGTGAGGTATATTGTCTTGACAAGAACAGCGGCGATTTGCTATGGACAGCCCCAGCCTCAGGACTGCCCGGTCAGCCCGATGCTCCACCCGACACTGACCACGACACTGGCATAGCTGCTCCCACTGCCGCAACTGACGGTAATTCCGTTTGTGCGATTTTTGCAAACGGAAACCTGGTGTGCCTCGATATGGACGGAAAATTAAAATGGGGCAAGAATATCGGAACACCGGAAAATATCTACGGCTATTCATGCTCTGTTATAATACACGAGGGCACCCTGATTGTCCAGTTCGATTCGGACGAGAAGGTTTCGGTAATGGGCTTCGATACTTCAACAGGCGATATGAAGTGGGAAACCTTGAGGAGGGGAAGATCGTCCTGGTCTTCACCATCAATTGCTACATTCAACGGAATAACACAGGTGCTTATCAATGGCAACCCTGAAGTGGCTTCATTCGATCCTGCAACAGGAAAGGAACTGTGGGCCTATGAGGTTCTCAGCGGCGATGTGGCTCCCTCTCTCGCTATTAACAGCAATTATGTCTATGCCGTAACTGATTATTCACGCCTGGCCGCGGTGAAACCCGGTCCCGGTCCTTCAATTGTCTGGGAAGATAATATGTTTACCTCCGATGTGTCCAGTCCTGTTGCCAACAACCAATACCTTTTCATTGCTACTGGTGTTGGCGACCTCGCGTGCTACGATGCAATGAAAGGAGACACCCTGTGGACACATTACTTCCCGGATCAGTTCTATGCTTCACCGATTATTGCCGGGGATAAGGTTTACTGCCTCGACAGAAGCGGATTGATGCATATAGTCAATGCTGGTCCAGAGTACCGGCTGATTGCAGAATCGCCAATTGGTGAGCCTTCAGACTGTACCCCGGCATTTTCGGATAAGAACATTTACATTCGTGGTAGAAACAGTATCTTTTGTATTTCACAAAATTGAAACAGGAAAATAAACATACAGACAGGTGTAACTGTAACCAGGGTGCTCTTTCTGTAGAAGAGATTACCTTGGTTGTGGATGCCGTTGTAAAAGAAACAGGTACAGGGAAGGATAAGGTGATACAGGTTCTGCAGAAAGTGCAGAAAAGACTTAATTATCTTCCTTCGGAAGCCCTTAAATATATTTGCAGGGTGACCGAGATCACTCCGGGACAGATATCAGGCGTTTCAACATTCTATTCCCAGTTCAGGCACATCCCCTCCGGGAAACACACTATTAAAATATGCTCCGGTACTGCATGCCATGTGAAGGGATCTGAACTCATAGCCGATGCTTTCAGGAGGGATCTGAAGATAAGCGAAGAAAAAAACAGCTCACCCGATAATCTGTTTTCGATTGAAGAGGTAGCCTGCCTGGGCTGCTGCACCCTTGCTCCTGTGGTTCAGATTGACGAAAAGACCTATGGCCATGTGAAGCCTACTCAGGTAAAAGAGATAGTGACTGATTTTCTTCAATCAGTATCGAAGAAAAGTAAAAAGAAAGAAGAACCGGAGCAGGAATCTTATGACGCTGAAGTCCGTATTGGACTGGGCTCATGCTGTGTGGCCGGAGGCAGCAGGGATATCCTTGGAAAACTGCTTGATATAAGGGAGTATTATGATCTCAACATAAATGTTAAGCCCGTTGGCTGCGTGGGTGTCTGCAATCAGACTCCCCTTCTTGAGATTGTTTCCGGAGATAAGGTAAGTTCCAGGTACACCAATGTGAGAAAAGACCAGGTGGAAGAGATCATCCTGAAACATATTCAGCCTAAATCGTTCGACAAGAAACTGAAATTCAGGATAAACAATATTGCCGACACCTTTCTTTCAGATGATATGGTTTACAGTCCGGTGAATCTGCCCACTGATACCCGGGAAAGAACCCTGAACAATTTCCTTAGCAAGCAGTTACATATTGCTACGCTGAACGGCGGTGTTATGAGACCTGATTCATATGATGAATATGAGCTTCTCGGAGGTTATAATGCTCTTAAGACTGTGCTGACGGAAAATAATCCTGCCGGGGTGATATCGCTGATAACCGCCAGCGGTCTGAGAGGCCGCGGCGGAGCAGGATTCCTTACAGGGAAAAAATGGGAGATCTCATCGGCAATGAAGGAAAAGCCCAAGTATGTGGTATGCAACGGCGATGAAGGAGACCCGGGAGCTTTTATGGACAGGATGATCCTGGAGTCATTTCCCTTCAGGATTATTGAAGGAATGCTTATTGCTGGATTTGCCACCGGAGCCGACAGGGGTATCTTTTACATAAGGGATGAATATCCGCTGGCCGTTTCAAGGGTGAAAAATGCTCTGAGGATCTGTAAGGAAAAAGGTATAGTCGGAAATAATATAATGGGATCAGGCTTTTCATTCAGCATTGAAGTTTTTGAAGGTGCCGGGGCTTTTGTATGCGGTGAGGAAACAGCCCTGATAGCCTCGCTCGAGGGAAAGCGCGGAACCCCTCACCTGAGACCTCCCTATCCTGCCGTAAAGGGTTACAAGGGATATCCTACGCTTGTCAATAATGTGGAAACGCTTTCGCTTGTACCCTGGATTATTAATAACGGCTCAGCTGAATTCAATGATATAGGTACCGAAAAAAGCAAGGGAACCAAGGTATTTGCACTTGCAGGGAAAGTGGCGCGGGGAGGACTCATTGAAGTTCCGATGGGGACTACCATCCGTGATATCGTTGAAAAGATCGGACATGGAGTTCTGGAAGGAAGGACCTTCAAGGCAGTTCAGATCGGGGGACCTTCAGGAGGATGCATTCCCGAAAGGCTTGCCGATACAGCCGTCGACTATGAAGAGCTGAACCGTCTGGGGGCTATGATGGGTTCAGGAGGAATGGTGGTTCTTGACGATACCGACTGCATGGTCGATATGGCAAAATACTTTCTTGAGTTCACACACAAGCAGTCGTGCGGGAAATGTACATATTGCAGGGTCGGAACGAAACATATGCTCGATATTCTAACAAGGCTTACCCAGGGCAAAGCTACAATCGCGGAACTGGATGAACTTGAGCAGCTTTGCCTTGATATTAAAAAAGGAAGCCTGTGTGGCCTCGGAAAAACTGCTCCCAATCCAGTAATTACCGGATTACGGTATTTCAGGGAAGAGTATGAAGCCCACACAAGGGGAATCTGTCCTTCAAAGAGATGCAGGGACCTTGTAAAATATTCTATAAGTGATAAATGCACCGGATGTACAAAATGTGCACAGGATTGTCCGGTTGATGCAATTCCTTTCACACCTTATGAGAAACATGTGATAGATTATTCGCTGTGTACCAAATGCGACAACTGCAGGGTGGTGTGCCCGGAAAATGCCATTGAACTTGTTTATGAAAAAGATGAAAATCAAAATTGACGATACAGAGATAGAAGTCAGGGAAGGTCAGACAATTCTTGATGCGGCGAGGATTGCCGGAATTGAAATTCCTACCCTTTGTCATAGTGATGGAATTGAACCTTACTCATCATGCATGGTCTGTATGGTCAGGGACAAAAAACGAAACAATTTCATTCCCTCCTGCACAGCCCTTGTTCAGGAAGGAATGGATATCGATGCATCAGGTGAAGAGGTTATTGCCCTAAGAAAAAAGGCAGTCACTCTCCTGCTGTCGGAACACAGGGCAGAATGTGAAGCGCAGTGCCGGGTGGTTTGCCCGATGGGATACAACATACCGCTTATGAACAGACTGCTTATTGCCGGTGAATATGATGAAGCCGCCGAACTTATCAGGTCCGAAATGAAGGGTGGCGAGTTGAATTGCATCAATTGCAAGGCTTTCTGCGTGAATGCCTGCAGGAGAAAAAGAATTGACACTCCTGTTTCAATCAGGAATATCAGGATCTTTTTGAGCAGGAACCTGCCGGAAACTCCCAAGTATGAAGTGTCTCCCCTATATTCAGAAAATGATGTCCGAAAGAGATTTGCATCCAGAATAGGTGCTCTTGATGCAACAGAACAACTCGAATGGCTGAAAGAATGCCCTGACAAAGTAGTACGCCATGAGGAAATTGCCGGTTTTAAAGAAGCCGCTGAGGAAGCAGCAAGCTGTATGCATTGTGACTGCCGTGCTTCATCCGGCTGCAGGCTGAGAGAACTGGCAGAGATGTTCTCGATTAAGGACCCCAGGGGGAAATTCATCAATACCCCGGTGACAAAAAAGATAAATCATAAAACCGGCCTGGTTTTTGAGAATGCCAAATGTATTAAATGCGGACTTTGTGTAAGGGCAGTGGCAGATTCTACTGACGAACCGGCTCTCTGCTTCATTAACAGGGGTTTTGTATCAATGATTTCGGAACCGCTTACTGTTGAATTTGATGACATACCGGCTTTAGTTGCAAAAAAATGCGTCGAAGTATGTCCTACTGGTGCACTGGCATTTTTTAACGAAAACAATGGGACATGAAAAAGTTTTTCCTGATATCGGTTTTGCTGCTTTCAGGTCCGCTGAGCTGCCTCGCCCAAACATCAGCTCAGGAGTGGCCCATATTCAGAGGCAAAGCTGATCTGACAGGAAGTACAAACATTGAAGTCTCCACAAAACCTTCGCTTGTATGGAATCTGGCAGCCACCGGAAGAACAAGTTCTTCACCGGTGGTCAGCGGCGGAATGATCTTCTTCGGAAATGATAAGGGAACGCTGATTGCTGTCGGAACCGACGGCAAGATAAAATGGAGATATGAAGGAGGCTCGGCTGCTGAAGCTCCTCCGATGGTGTACGGCGACAAGGTGATAATAGGATTGAGCGACGGAACACTTCATGCCGTGTATAAGACAAGCGGCAAACTTGCCTGGAGATACAAGACTGATGGACAGATAGCAGGATCGGCCAATGCATGGTCAACTTCAAAAAGGTCAGGCATTGTAATCGGCAGTTATGACTATTATCTTCATTCCGTTGATCCTTCCAATGGTTTGTTACAGTGGAAGCTTGAAACGCTTAACTATGTCAATGGAACTCCTGCAGTATCGAACAACAATATTGTTTTCGGCGGCTGCGACGGATTCATCCGGGTGGTTGATGCCTATACCGGAAGAGAAAAGGATACGATAGAAATAGGCAGCTATATTGCCTCATCCCCTGCCCTTTCAGGTGGAAAAGCCTGCTTCGGCGATTATGACGGCAATTTTTTCTGTGTCGACCTGCTCACCGGCAAACTGGCCTGGAAAGTACCGGCAGGCGAAACATCGGGATCAGTGGTTGCAATACCTGCAATTGGAAGAAATTCGGTAATCATAGGTAACGAAGACAAGTACCTTTACAGCTATGATATTATTACCGGAAAGCTTAACTGGAAATTCCGGACAAACGGAAGAATAACAGGGTCGGCAGTTATAACACCTTCGAAGGTTTTGTTCGGAAGCGCCGACGGCAATGTTTATATGCTTGGAGTACATGACGGTAAAAAGATCTGGAGTTTCAATGCCGGAGCACCTGTAAGCAGTACAC
This sequence comes from Bacteroidales bacterium, assembly GCA_040769065.1. Taxonomy (GTDB): domain Bacteria; phylum Bacteroidota; class Bacteroidia; order Bacteroidales; family VadinHA17; genus LD21. Next base: position 775,717 of record JAXGLU010000001.1, on the reverse strand, counting down.
CGGCCGTGACGGGGGATAGATTCTATATCCTGACTGAAGATGGCCGTTTACTTGCATTTAATACAAAATAGAATGGTCTGACCGATTTTATTCATCTGCTACAATTATATGTGATTTTTTTACTGCATATCCAGACTTTTTAACTAACTTTATAAATATACCATTAAATATATATAATAATAACGCTGTATGGAGATTATGGAGGTTTTATTACACATATAAACGAGTTAATGTTAATAAATTAACAATCTGCACGATAGACAGCTTCTTAACAACCTCCGATTAAACCGCGACCGCTGATTTGGCACATTCTGATTATAACGAGACTTTAACCCGCCGGGATTTTATTGATTCTTGCTTCAAAGCACTCGGATGTGATATTGAAAATGAGGCTGGAAATTCCTTCTTGCCTGTTTCAGGTACATAATTGTCTGTTTTACCCTGGTTATATTTAAATTTTCAAAACCAGACTGTACTTTTGTATCAACATGAATTCTTTTTCTGATATTAAAAGACTTTTTAAGGTAGCTGTATTTACATCACCCTTAATTGGTATATTGGCCATAACTCCCATTTTTATACACAGAGCCGTTTCAATTAACATTTTTCCCAAAGCTGTACTTATTATTACATTAGCTACATTGACTGTCTGGTGGTTGAATATATTTCTATTTTACCTGGCTGAAAAATTCAGGACTGTTAAATATGTCAGAATTATCAGATATATACTGAGCTACATAATTTCGGCGGCTCTTGTAATGGCAGCAATGAGAATGCTCAGAATGGGCCTGTACAGCCAGACGTTTAATCCTGACATGACTTCAAGACATTTTCCCTGTGCCGCATCAATAATAGGATTATCAATTAACTCGGTCATTTTAATTATTGAAAATCTGGTTTTGATCAAAGGAAGACAGGCTGCAACTGAAATTGAAAACGCCCGGTTGAAACTGAAAAACTCAGAAGCATTAAATCAGCAGCTAAGGCAACAGATACATCCTCACTTCCTCTTTAATTCGCTTAATACCCTGAAATCACTTATCAATGTATCTCCGGAAACTGCGGAAGATTATCTGATAAAATTATCTGATTTTCTAAGGATATCAGTTACAGCCGGAAACGAGAATGTTGTTAATCTTGTTAAAGAACTTAATCTATGTCTGGACTACCTGGAAATGCAAAAGATCAGGTATGGCGGAGCTTTACAATTTCATATTGATATTCCTGAACAACAGATGAAGACAGGGTATGTTCCGGTATTTTCCCTGCAGTTATTAGCTGAGAATGCGTTAAAACATAATGCCCTGACTAATGAAATGCCATTGCAGATCAGAATTTTTTATAAAGATGGCTATATAACTGTATATAACAACATCAAAAAGAAAGTAATAACTGAGTCATCCCCCGGTTTGGGATTAATTAATCTTGCAGAACGGTACCGGATTTTATCAGGAGATGAGATTCTGATAAAAAAGTCTGAGGATTATTTTTCAGTAAGTGTTAAAATCCTTGGCTATGAAAATAGTAATCATTGAGGATGAAGAATTAACAGCCAATGACCTTGCATCCACACTTGTGAAAGCTGACAAGACAGTCGAAATAGAAGCTGTTTTAAGGTCAGTTAAGGAGTCAGTTTCCTATTTTATGGAGAATCGGGATGCGGATCTTATTTTTTGCGACATTCAGCTGGGAGATGGTTTAAGCTTTGAGATCTTTAAAAAATGTACTGTAAATGCTCCAGTCATATTCTGTACTGCATTCGACGAATATGCTTTAAAAGCGTTTAAAGCTAACGGGATAGATTATATCCTGAAGCCCTTTTCAAAAAATACCATCAGCGATGCCTTACAACGCTACAGAGTATTGAAAGACAATTTTATAGCAAAAAACCTGCCTGTTGAAAAGATACGTGAGATGCTTGAGAACCGGAAAAGCATGAAACAAAATACTATCCTGGTATTTCACAGAGAGAATATAATACCTGTCAAAATCAAAGATATTGCCGTTTTTTATATAAAAAATGAAGTATCACACCTGATAACTTTCAACCGGCAACACCATACAATTAATAAGACGATTGAAGAACTTGAATCAATTGCGGGTTACAATTTCTTCAGGGCAAACAGACAGTTTCTGATTAACCGTAATGCCGTAAAAGACGCTTCTCAATATTTTTCCAGAAAACTGACAGTTACCTTAACAATACCGTTCAGTGATAAGATTACAATAAGCAAGGAGAAGGTTACATCTTTTCTGGACTGGCTTTCAGGAAAATAAAAATCATCTCCGCTTCACCAGCTGTTTTGTCCGTTTCGGTCAGAAATAATTTGTTAAGAAATAAGATACTATGAAAATTTGCCTGAAAAAGACTGGTATGCAACTGCTATTTAAGATAAAATTTCATGGATTAAAAAATCTGAAAGTTCTTCCTGTTATTTTTATATGCCTCCTGTTATTAAGCGAAATCAACTTGTCTGCTCAGGATACTGTTTCAGTCCGCTTGAATCTGGAAGAGTGTATTGAGTTCGGACTTGTAAATAATCCCGGACTTCAATCTTCACAGTTTCTTGTTGAAGAGACGAAAGCAAAAACAGACGAAGCAATGTCAGGATATTATCCTGCCGTCAATTTGAATTCGGATGCAGGTGCATATTCAAAAAACAATGGCAGCCAGCGTTATAACAATATTAGTTCGGGAATCAATCTCTCATATAACATTTTCCAGGGAAACAGGATAAAGGCAACATATGGAGCCTCACAGGATAATTACCAGGCAAGCAGATATAATCATGAAACTCTCAGGCAAGATCTGGTATTTAATATTATAAAGGCATATTACAGGATACTTCAATCAGAATGGATACTGAGAAGCAGTGAAGAGTCTGTTAGTAATTCCAGATTGCATCTTGATTTTGCCCATGCCAGGCAAAAGGCAGGAATGGCAACACGTTCCGATATTCTTAAATCTGAAGTTGAGCTTTCCTATGCAGAACTGGAGCGGATAAAAGCTTCAAATACCCTGCTGGCAGCTCAGGGCAACCTCAATCAGTTGCTTGGTTTGCCGGCAGATAATGATATCAGATTAGTTGATGATCTCTCACTCATTGCTAAGAATCCTTTACCTGACTTTGATTCCCTTTTGAATGATGCTTTCAGTACGCGCACTGAATTGAAGAGATATCAATCGCTCATGAATGCACAAATGAAATATATACAGGTGGCAAAGAGCGGATACTATCCTTCATTAAGCGCAAACGCCAGTTATAACTTTGCCGGACCAGAAATTCCTGCCATGGAGCGAAACTGGTGGATGGGAATGACTCTGTCAATACCGGTATTTAAAGGGTTTTCAACAAAAGCCCGTGTCAGTCAGGAGGAATATGCGCTTAAAGGTCTGGAAAAGGACTATGAACTTTTAAAGCATCAGATAAGTCAGGAGGTCTGGAATGCCTGGCTGGCAGTTAAAGAATCATATGAAAGGATAGAGACCTCAAAAAAAGCATTTGAGAGTGCCAGGGAAAACCTTTCTCTGGCAGAAGGCGAATATAAGGAAGGTATCGGGTCAATGATCCAGCTGACCGATGCACAGACAACGTTTGTATCGATTGAACAAAACTACATTCAGGCTCTTGCCGATTATAAAATTTCCTTTGCCGAACTGGAAAGAACTATAGGCAGATAACAATTCAAATCATAAATAATGAAACGAACTCACTTGATTGCCGGGATCATACTAATACTTATAACATTCATTCTGTTATGGTTATTCCTGTTCAGGCAGGACAAAAAAAGTAATACAGAGCTGCAGACTGTTGTTGCCGAAAGGAGAGACATCGGTTCATCTGTCCTTGCCACAGGGATAATAAAGCCCAAAGTAGGTGCAGAGGTTAAGGTAGGTTCGAGGATATCAGGAGTGGTAAAAAAACTACGGGCAAACATCGGTGATTATGTTAAGGCAGGGCAGGTAATTGCAGAGATAGATGATGCAGAATTAAGAGCCAAATTGAATCAGAATCTGGCAGCTGTCAATAAAGCCAGGGCTGATTATGATTATGCAAAGCTTAATATGGAGAGGCAGGCATCACTGCTTGAACAAAACTACATCTCCCGGCAGACATATGACCTCGCGGAAAACGCCTTTAAAATAGCTGAGGCACAATTAAAACAGGCAGAAGCAAATGCTGAGGTAGCAAAAGTTCAGCTCTCCTATACTTCAATCTATGCCCTGACATCAGGGGTAATTGCATCAGTCTCCACACAGGAGGGAGAAACCGTAATGGCCGGTCTTGCTGCCCCGACTTTCGTCAATATAATTGACCTCAGCCGCCTTGAGGTACAGGTTTATGTTGATGAGACCGATATAGGTAAAATACTGGTCGGACAGGAAGCCACATTTACTGTTGATACCTACACAGATACTGATTTTAAGGGGAGTGTTACGGCAATATATCCTAAAGCTGTTATCCAGGACAATGTGGTAAACTATATAGTTGTTGTTGAAATAATTGATTTTAAGGACAAAATTCTCAGGCCTGAGATGACAGCTACTGTTACAATTCATCTGGAAACCAGAAAGAATGTGATTGCTATTCTGTCAAAGGCGATAATCAGGGAAAGGGGAGAACGGTTTGTAACAGTAATGGAGAACGGAACTGCGGTATTAAGAAAAATAAAGACAGGCTGGTATGACAGTAATTTTACCGAGGTGGTTGACGGATTGAATGAAGGAGAAACAGTGCTGTTGCCTGAATAAGCAATGACAAGACCAGAGAATATACTAAATGGAAAACATTATGGGAAATGTAATTATCAAAGCCGTTGAGCTTAGTAAGATTTACAACAAAAACGCAACTGGTGAAATTGCCGCCCTGCGCAATGTCTCCCTTGAGATCAGAAAGGGAGAGCTGATTGCAATAATGGGCTCTTCCGGTTCAGGAAAATCAACGCTGATGAATATCCTGGGCTGCCTCGACAAGCCAACACAGGGTAAACTCTATTTTGAAGGCACTGAGGTTGGAAACATGACAGATCAGGAACTGGCTCTTCTCAGAAACAGAAAGATCGGGTTCGTATTCCAGTCCTTTAACCTGCTTGCAAGAACAAATGCACTTGAAAATGTAGAGCTACCTCTCATCTATTCTGACAAAACAAATATTTCAAAACTGGCCAGGGAGGCACTCGAGTCTGTCGGACTTGGTGACAGAATATACCATTATCCCAATGAGTTATCCGGCGGACAGCAACAGCGTGTGGCAATTGCCCGGGCTCTGGTAAATGACCCTGAAATAATTCTTGCGGACGAACCGACGGGAAACCTTGACACGAAATCAAGTTATGAAATCATATCTCTTTTTCAGAAGCTGAATAGTCAGGGAAGGACAATAGTTATTGTTACACATGAACAGGATATAGCTGATCATACCGGAAGGATTATCAAGATCTCTGACGGCTTGATAGTCAGTGATGAGTTGAACAAATCTCAGAAAGATGCCACACCAGAACTCAATAAAATATTAAAGGAAGAGTAATATGAAAACCGGGAGAATAATTATAAATGCGCTGAAAAACCTGGCGAAGTTCAAGGTGCGCTCTTTCCTGATGATGATCGGGATTGTTATCGGAATACTTGCTCTTACAATGGTTGTATCTATTGGATTGGGAGCCAAAAACCAGGTAATGGAACGGGTTAAGAAATTCGGACTTGAAAGCCTGATGATACATGCCAGGGCCGGAGCTACAACGTCACAACAGACTTCGTCGAGTCAACAGGTTACCACTCTAACCCTTGATGATGCTGCATATCTCAAGCGTGAGATACGCGCCATTGATGAAGTTGCCCCATTTAACCGCAAGGGGTCAACTATAACCTGGTTTGAAAAATCAACAACTGCTCCTATGTTTGGGGTAACTCCTGCATGGGCATATGTCTGGAACTGGGATGCTGCTGAGGGAGAATTTATTACCGAAGAGGACATGAATTCCCTGAACAGGGTATGTCTGCTCGGTCCTACAGTTAAGAGAGAGTTATTTGGTGATAAAGATCCTATAGGAGAGATAATTCAGGTTGGCAATGTACAGTTTGAAGTCAAGGGAGTACTGGTTTCAAAAGGTATTAGTCCGTCAGGCGGGGATATGGATAACAGAATCAAGGTTCCGCTCACAACTTTTCTGAGACGTGTGGCCAATGTTGATTACCTGGCAGGAATCAAGATTCTCCTGAAAAGTTCATCCGATGTAAACAAAACAGCTGAAGAGATCAGATCAGTTCTCAGGGAACGTCATAATATTGTTGAGGGGCTACCTGATGACTTTATAGTTACAACACCGGATGAGGTAACTGCAACAGCAGAGAAAATATCTGGTACATTCAATGTTTTTCTCGCCTTACTGGCGGGAATCTCACTGATAACCGGAGGTATTGTTGTTGCCAACATAATGTTCATATCGGTAAATGAGCGGAAAAAGGAGATTGGTTTAAGAAAAGCATTGGGAGCAAACAGAGGTGATATTCTGAGTCAGTTTCTTTTGGAAGCAGCGGCCGTTACCCTGCTGGGAGGAATCATAGGTGTTTTGCTGGGCGTACTCGGAGCCAAAATCATGAGTATTGTAATGGAGACGCCTGTCTCTGTTTCCTGGGCAAGCATACTCACCGGAGTAGTCTTCTCTACAATAATTGGCATAATTGCAGGAATTCAGCCGGCCCGCAGGGCTGCCGGGCTTCAGCCCGTTGATGCCCTCAGATAAGAACCATTTGAAAAGGAGTATCCGGATGTTCCTTTTCCATAATCATGAAGATTACAAAGAGCATAAGAATTTCACGAAATCAGCTTCTTGCACATAAGCTGCGGACAGCCCTTGCCCTGCTTGGAATTATAATAGGAGTAGCGGCAGTAATTATCGTGGTTGCAATTGGTAACGGTGCACAAAAAGAGGTCCTTTCACTTATTGAATCAATGGGAACCGACCTCATCATCGTTAATGCCGGACAGGTGCGGAAAACTGTAGGACGGCAACAGGTATCGGGCACTGCTACTACCCTGACAGTCAAGGATTCAGAATTTATATCCAATGAGTGTCCTGACGTGAAATATGCTGTTCCGGTTCAGACAAAGACAATGCAGGTTAAATCTGGGAACCTTAGCACTAATACAACTATTACGGGTACAACACCTGATTTTCAGAGAGTCAGGAATTTCCGTGCTGAAAAGGGATCATTTTTTACTGAAGAAGATAACAGGGCATCAATGCGGTATGCCGTTATGGGCCGGACGGTTGTAAAAAACCTTTTTGGGGAGAGTGACCCTGTTGGTGAGACCATCCGTATAGGAAAAGTAACATTTATTGTTACGGGGGTAATGGAAGCAAAAGGGGTAGATATGAATGGGGCAGATCAGGATGACCAGATCTTCATACCTCTGCAGACTGCCCTGCGAAGAGTTTTTAACCTGACATATATAAATACAATTTATGTTCAGGCCAGATCGTCTGAGAAAATGCAGAATGCAGTTGATCAGGTATCTGAGCTGTTGCGTGAGAGACACAGACTTAACAGGCTGCAAAAACCTGACGATTTCACAATTCAGACACAGGTTGAATTACTTGAGGCACAGAAAGAGACCACAGATACTTTTACATCACTGATCGTGGGTATTGCCAGTATTTCACTGCTTGTCGGAGGCATCGGGATATTGGCAATAATGTTGATTGCCATAAGGGAAAGGATCAATGAAATTGGTTTAAGGATGGCTGTGGGAGCAGGTAAAAATGATATTCTGGTACAGTTTATTATTGAGGCTTCAATCCTCAGTATCAGCGGAGGAATAATCGGGATTTTATCCGGAATGGTGATATCAGTCATAATCAGCATGGCAACGAAGTGGAATTTAATCATTTCAATGCCATCAATAATGTACTCATTTCTGTTTTCAATGATGGTGGGGATATTCTTTGGTGTCTATCCGGCAAGAAAAGCATCGTTGCTTGATCCTATTGAAGCATTAAAAAATGAATAATTCCGTATTCAGAATACACTGCAAAAGAGAAATATTAAAACGATTTATGATAGGTACAAAATATAAACACAGCACATTATGAAAACAAGTATCCTTGATATTTTTCTGATGATTTCAGATAATCTGCACTCATTTGCCATGCAGCACGGTAATCATAACATGTGGAATGAAGGTTTTTCACCACTACTGTGGTTGTTCCTGATTATCCTTGTAATAACAACCGGAATTGTTTTGTACAGGTTTGTATCAAGGACCTCATCCGGCAATAATTCCGATGAAAGCGGTGATGCAGCCGGTATAATTAAATCCCGGTTTGCAAACGGGGAGATCAGTAAAAAAACCTATACCGATATACTCGGCATAATAAGACAGGATTCTGACAGGGATTATATCGAAACACTAAAGATCAGACTGGCAAAAGGCGAGATTACTATTCCAGAATTTAATGAGATGAGTGAATTGTTACTTGAAGAATAATTATATTACGACTTGCTATTAGCATAAAGGAATATGGCAAATATCATTGAGCAAAGAACCTGACCAGGAAATATGGAGAGTTCATTGCTGTTAATAACCTTACATTTGGTGTTACCAGGGGGGGAAATATTTGGCTTTTTAGGACCAAATGGCGCAGGTAAAACAACGACCATTAATATACTTACAGGAATGGCAAGGATTACTGACGGGAGAGTATATTATAACGGTGTTGATTTAACCCGGGATAAAAAAAAGCACAGGAAATAATCGGGATTGTTGCAGATGAAAGCAATCTTTACGATGAAATGAGCGGTTTTGACAATCTGTGTTTTTGCGGTTCTCTTTACGGACTTTCAAGGAAAAACAGAGAACATAGAGCCTCCTTTTTGCTAAATGAATTTCAACTGAAAGATGTATCAAAAAACAAATTCAGGACCTATTCAAAGGGTATGAAACGAAAACTAACCATTGCTATTCTTCCAAAGACATGAACTAGCAATCCCCTGGTAGAACGCACCTTTGATGCTCTTTGAATATCTGTTTTTTCGATGATCCAGTTGAACAATGATTCGATGGACTGTCTTATAGCTGATACAGCCCTTGAATACAGATCGTTAGCCGCCTTATCACGTTGGATTAGTACCTGGGCCTGGTTTTTAACAGCTTTAACCGGTGTTAGTATTCTGGAATTACTGATTCTTGCCATATCCTTTGACAGCTCAGCATCACGATATATCTTGTCGCCGAAGAAACTACGATTAGGTATGTCACACCAGTTTTGCTTATGAACATTCAGGTCATTCTCAGAAGCCGGAGTAACCACTATACTTTCAGGGAAAGGCAGATGATCCGGCCGGTGAAAAGCCAACGCGTGTAGTTTTAAGCCATAATAGTACATGCTTTTAGATGAGCAATATCCTTTATCTGTTATCTCTTTGGCTACAGAAGGACTGCGTTTTCCCGAACAGGTAATTATAGGTAAGGAATCCATCACACTTGTATTCAGATCGCAATCAGGTGGGCAATTTTCTGAAAGCAATATTTCAGATAAAATCCTGAAAGCTTCACTAAGGCGGTTTATTCTCACATTGAAGGCTTCATAGGATGGTAATAGAGGAAACCAGGAACGAAGATAGTCGTTCGCGTATTGATGTATTTGTTTTATCTTTAACCGCTGTTCTACGTTCATTGCATAGAGATAAATTGTCATAACTTCCTGATCAGTAAAATCAGGATTGCTATTATTACTGAAACGCTGGCATGTGCCTTTTAATCTTGAATCAAATATATCACAGATATACAAATAGATAGAGATTAACTTGAGTTCATTCAGATATTTATATGTTAATAACTTATTCTATTTCAACTCTTAATTCGCATTAATATATGAAAATTGTTTATTTGATAACCGGATCAGGAGGGTCCTTTTATTGCGGGAACTGCTACCGAGATATGCTTTATGTTCGTGCGATTAGAAAAGTGCCGGGAATAAAGGCAAGCGCGATACCTCTTTACCTGCCGCCAGACAAGACAACCGGCAGTGAAAGCGGTTTCGACAAAAATGTGTTCTTCGGGGCAATTTCGATGTTCCTCAGGGAAAAGGTGCCTTTTCTGAGAAATATGCCGGCATTTTTCGATAAATTACTCGATTGCAAACTCTTTCTAAGGTTTGCCGCGAAACAGGCAGGCACAACCAGCACCGAAGGCTACGAGGAGCTGACAATAAGCATGATAGAAGGCGACAATGCCTTTCGTAAACAGGAAGTTGACAGGCTGGTCAGATATCTGATGAAAGATGGAAAGCCCGATATTATACATCTGTCCAACGCGCTAATTCTTGGAATAGCCAGGCAGCTTAAACAAAGGATGGATGTAAAGGTGGTATGTTCCCTGCTGAACGAGGACGACTGGATCGATGATATGGATGAGCCTTTCCGCTCGCGCGCGTGGAAGATGATTGCAAAGGAAGCGGGCCATGTAGATATTTTTGTTACTCCCAGCAATTATTATCGCGAACTGTTCAAAAGCAAAACCGGGCATAGTGGCGAAAACGTCAAAGTTGTTCCGCTGGGTTTTGATCCGGAAAAAGATGATATTTCGAGACCTGACAGGGAACCCGCTTCAATAGGATTCTTCAGCCGTATAAACAGGTATAACGGGATTGACAAACTGGTTGATGCCTTTATTTTGATGAAACAGCGTGATGAGATCCCGGGATTGTTGCTGAAAATATGCGGAGGCTATACCGGAATAGACAAGGATTTCATATCTGAGCAGATAAGAAAGATACGGGAGCATAAACTTGAAAAGTCAATTAAAATTTACCCTGAATTTGAAGGAGATAAAAAGCTTGAATTCTTCAATGACGTTGATGTGATAAGCGTGCCTGTCAGGAAATACGATGGCTACGGTCTCTACCTCCTTGAGGCCAATGCTTCCGGGATACCCGTGGTTCAGCCTGCTACCGGAGCCTTTCCCGAGATTGTCGGGAAAACCGGCGGAGGGATTGTATATTCCCCTGATACCGTGGATGCCCTCGCTGATAACCTTACCATGCTTCTGAAAGATAAAGAACTGATTGCAAGTCTTGGAAAGAAGGGAAACGAGATGGTAAGGAAGGAGTTCTCGCTTGATAAAATGTCGGCCGGACTCGCGGAAGTTTATAATAATGTCATGCAATGATGCTTAGACTTAATAATATTTCAAAATCGTTCCTGCAGCGAGGTATCGTTCTGAATGACCTTCACCTTTCAGTAAAAGAAGGAGATACAGTTTCCATAACCGGCCCTTCCGGTTCGGGAAAAACCACTTTGCTTAATATCATCGGGTTACTTGACCGACCCGATGCTGGAGAAGTATTGTTCAGGGATAAACAGCTGCTGAGCTACGATCAGAATCAGGCAGCCAGGTACAGAAGTCTTAATATAGGCTTTGTCTTTCAGGATCACCTGCTTCTCCCCTATCTTACAGTTTTTGAGAATATTCTTCTTCCGCTTCTTGCCTCCGAAACTTCAGATGCAGATTACAGCAGGAAGACAGATGAGGCCCGGAGAATGATGGAGAAGACGGGTATATCCGGTATAGCATCGAAATACCCTTACCAGATATCCGGAGGCGAAGCCCAAAGAGCGACACTTGTTAGAGCACTTGTCAACCAGCCATCCATTCTTCTTGCTGATGAGCCGACCGGATCGCTCGACAGAAGAAACGCGGAAATCCTGGGCGACCTGCTGACAGGCATGAACAGAGAGTACGGTATTACACTTATTCTTGCCACACACTCACAGGATCTCGCCGACAGGATGAAGGTCAGGTACGCTCTCTCCGAAGGAAAACTTGAACTGCAAGCAATAACAGATAATTGAGCTATGAAGCTTAGCCTGCTCCGGATAATAGCGAGATCCGTCACGCATAACATAAGGGGCTACCTTTATCAGCTCATAATTATTATCCTGTTGACCGGCGTGGTGACCGGTTCTCTCATGACCGGAAAATCGGTACGTGAAAGCCTTAAGCAGACTTCATTCGAAAAACTGGGCAATGCAGGGATTGTGCTTAGTTCAGGGATTAGGTATTTCAATCAGTCGCTTGTGGAGAGAATGTCGGCAGAAACGGGAGCCACATCAACAGGCTTGCTTGAGCTGGATGGGTATTGCCAGAGTTTCGCGACACAGAAAATAGCCCCGCGGGTAAGGATATTTGCTATAGACCAAGATTTTTTTCCTTTTCACAATATTGAAGGCATCAACCTTTCGCAGGGTGAAGTCGCGATAAACAAACGGCTTGCCGAATGGCTTGAAGTTAGCGAAGGTGATGAGCTTATTATCAGGTTCAATTCAATCACCGACATACCGACAGATGCCCCTTTTTCTCCCGGCAAGGTATCCAATCCATCTGTCGTTCTGAAGATTGGAAAAATCCTGTTACCGGGTGAAGCAGGCAATTTTTCACTTGGCATCAGCCAGCTGATCCCCATGAACATTTTCATAAATCGTTCGGATATTATCAATGCTGAAGGCGAACCCCCTGATATTAACCGACTTATTTTCAGTTCTGCAGCCGGATTGACTCCTGAAGTGGTGCATAGCGCATTGAGCAGGATTATAAAACCGGAAGATGCCGGCCTGAGGCTTAGGCCTGTACCGGCAACAGGAGGCTTTGAACTGGTGACCGGAAGGATTTTCATCGACCAGTTACAGGTGGATCAGGTACGGGAAAAAATTAAATCTGCATTTCCTGCCATCACTTACCTTGCCAACAACATCAGCAGCAAAGCCGGGTCAACACCGTATTCCTTTATTTCTGCCCTCGATCCTTCGCTGTATGAAGGAATGCCGGAAGGCGACACCATCGTGATAAATGAATGGCTTGCTCAGGATCTTTCGGCTGAAGAAGGCGATACTCTCAACATTTCCTGGTATTCACCCGACCCGATGAATCGTCTTACCGAGGAGAAACAGGATTTCATTGTGGGAAAAGTGGTTGCAATGAATGGTATATGGTCCGACTCCCTGCTTATGCCTGAATTCCCCGGAATAGCAGGCAGTGTATCATGCACGGAATGGGATGCAGGCGTGGATATCGATATGCGATTGATAAGAGACAAGGATGAGGAATACTGGAATCGCTTTGGCGGCACACCAAAAGCCTTTATAGGTTACGAAAAAGGCCGCGGGCTATGGGCGGGCAACTTTGGTCCGGCAACATCAATCCGTTTTGGCGAAGAGCTCTCTGAAAATGATATAAGGGAAAAGCTCACCGGATCTCTCGATCCTGAAAAGGCAGGCTTTTTCATATCCGATCTCAGGAAGGAATCAGTGGCGGCAGCTGACAAAAGCGTTGATTTCAGCACTCTTTTCCTCGGACTGGGTTTCTTCATTATCGTTTCGGCCCTCATTCTTCTGATTCTGGTGATATCAACACACTATGAATCAAAAAAGGCTGAAGTGATGACCTTCTACTCCCTTGGATTTACCAGGCGCAGGATAGAAATGCAGTTGTTTCTCGAAACCGGTCTCATTGCATTGGCAGGTGCACTGACAGGTGCCTTCGCGGGTGGATTCTTCAACTGGATAATAATAAAAGCCCTGAATTCAGTCTGGCAGGGAGCGGTTCAGACAAATACTCTGGCTGCTAAATTTGACCTCCTTTCTTTCCTGACAGGATTTTTTGCTACCATGGCATTGGTTATTATTATTCTGAAAATCAATTCATCACGTTACCTGAAAAAGCTCAGTGAAGCAGAAACGGGAAAGGTGGAAAGAGCCTCGGCAAAGCTTAACCTGATGATCCTGATCGTAACTGCAGCGATCGCAGTTCTGACTGTGACATTGTCTTTCATTCTTGACGAACATGCAACGCTACTCTCATATATTTCCGGAATACTGGTTTTTGCCGCCTGCATTCTCCTGATCCGTCAGTATTGTCTGAGACCGGAAAAGCATGGTAAAAAAGTTCCGCGTACAAGTTCCCATATATCCGATGCTTATTATTCATTCCATCCTTCCCAGGCTATTGCACCTGTCCTCTTTCTTGCTGCAGGACTTTTTGCAGTTATAATCACAGGGGCAAACAAGATGAGTATCAGCGACAACATGCTGAAGCCATCGGGTGGCACTGGTGGCTATCTTCTCTGGGGCGAAGCATCGGTTCCGGTGAAGGGCACCCTGACCAGTGAAACCGGACGAAGGGAATTCGGTCTCGATGATGCTGAACTGGCTGAACTTTCAATCCTTCAGGCGCGAAAAACAGCAGGAAATGATGCTAGCTGCCTGAATCTGAATCACATTGCTTCTCCTCCCCTGCTGGGAATCGATCCGGTTGAATTCATAAAACGAAATTCTTTCTCCTTCGCCGTCACTATGAAGGGCTTTAAGGGAGACAATCCATGGGAATGCCTTAATCAGCTTCCGGTTGATGAAACAATTTACGGGATTGCCGACCAGACCGTGATGCAGTATGGCCTTATGCTTAAGGCTGGTGACACACTTAAGATCAGGACTGAAAGCGGTCAGGTTCTGAATGTTGTTCTGGCAGCCGGACTTAAGTCTTCAGTGTTTCAGGGATATGTCCTGATAGGTATTGATAATTTCAACAGATATTTCCCATCGATAGCAGGAAGTCAGATTTTTCTCGCCGACGGAAATCATGAAATGAGAGATGACTATATAAGCATCCTTGGCGATCGGCTGGCAGAATACGGAGTTCATTTTGAGCCGGCTGCCGACAGGCTTGCCTCGTTTTTCGTGGTTACCAATACATACCTTTCGGTATTTACTATTCTGGGAGGAATAGGAATGATTTTCGGAGTTACCGGAATGGGGCTTATCCTGATCAGGAATTTCAACAGCCGCAGAAGTGATTTCTACCTGATGCTGGCAGAAGGATTTTCCTTGAAACGGATAAGGAAAATGATCTTTGATGAACATTTGGTAATTCTTATCGCGGGTGTTGTTACCGGGATCGTTTCAGCTCTTTTTGCCACACGGCCCTCGCTGCTTAGCGACGCCGGTTTTCCGTGGGGAACAATAGCCGTAATGATATTGCTGATTCTTGCTACCGGAATAGCAGCGCTTCTGGTCTCAGTCCAATCCGTAAAAACCGATACCCTGATCAGCGGTATTAGGAAAGAATAGCTATGAATGATAGTGAGATGCTTTCGTTGGCAATAATATATTAGGCCCTTTCAAGGCTTTACATCATGGGCTTTGGAACAGAAAGGAACAATGCGGTCTTCAGAGAATTAAAGCCGGAACAGATAAAACAGGAATACTCTGGATTCTCTTTGGGGGCACACTGCTTTATGTTTGGCTGAAGAATAGTATTATCGGAGATTATTCCAACTTCTCAGTTTATGTTTCAAATCTGAAGATCAGCACTCTGTAAGTCCCAGATCTGGTGAAAGCCTGATCTGGTTGATGGAATATAGTGTGACAAGAGCGGTGCCAAGAGCTGTACCGTTATTGATCACTGATGTATACACCCTCTTTGTTGGGAAAGCAATCGAAACCAACTTCCTGAAAATTGAGTTTTTGGCGAATCCTCCCGTAATATAAATATTTTCAATATCATCATTCTCTGGAATCACGAGTTTAATAGCCTCAATTGCCAGATATCCAAGTTCCATCATTAATTGATGGTAAGCCTCTTCAAATGACCGGAAATCATACAGGTCTATTCTATCCTTGAATTCCCTTGATTCAGGGCCGCTTTTAAAGAATGCTTTTTTGTCACCGCTATACCTTCCCCTCAGCATTTTTGCCAATTCAGGGTCATATTTTATTATTCGGAAGTAGTCATTGCTTGTTCTGAAATGATCATTGATCATTTTTACTCCGGTTTCGTGCATATTTCCGAGGAACAATCTGGAAGACTTGACGGGCTGTTTTGTAACGCTTATATAACAGAGGCAATCTCTGTCAAGTTGCTCGGTGGTCAGTCTTTCGGAATTGAAGGGATTCATGTTTATGCACCATGTGCCGGTTGAAACAAGAAGGAATTTCCCCCTGTTACCTGAAAAATACGGGGCCAGTGATGCGGAACTGTCGTGCAATCCTATTCCTGCTATAATCTTTTTACCTCTTACTGAAATCTCTTCAGTTGTCTCAATACTTACGGGTTCAGGAAGTTTAATGTGTTCGTTATTCAACCATGGATGATACTCCATATTATCAAAATCCCATAGAGCTGTATGGCATCCTATTGATGTATATTCGGAAAACATTTTTCCTGTAAGCCGGTATGACAGATACTGGGGAAAATGAAGGATATTTTTTACTTTTGAGAAGGTATCAGGCCTGGTGGTTTTCAGCCAAAGAATCTGTATACCCGAATTAAGCATTCCAAGCGCAGGTGATGCAGTTCTTCGGCAAAATTCATCCTGTCCTCCATATCTTCTGTAGAGTTTTTCGGGGATTTTATCGTCAAGAGGCTTAAGGTAATTGTATATTGGAGTAATTCTCTTCCCGTTTTCATCCAGAAAAGCCAGAGTGGCGCCGTAGGTAGCAAAATTCACAGCCGTTAAATCGTACTTGTGGGACTCTGCCATCCGTTCAACCGACTTTTTTATCCACTTTTCGATCAGTTCAATATTGTCACAGGGAAAACCCTCATCATCTATTATCTCGGGAAACTTCTCCTCCTCCTCTTCAATGAGTTCAAGATTATGATTGAACAAGACAATCTTTTTATTGGTCTTTCCTATGTCAAAAACTGCGATAACTTTCTCTTTCATTTATCAAACGACTTGATGAGCGACCTTATATTTGGAGTTATTATCTTTTAAGGAGGACATTCTTTTCATATTTTCGTATCTCGTCGATATAATCCTGGCCAACAGGAACATCGTTGATCAGGCAGTAATAGTCCCATACTGCTCCATATGGTTTTGTTTTCATTATTTCCAACAGTGAAAGCCGTTCAAAATTTTGTCCTTTCTCCTCGAAGCCAACCAGTGTTTTCAGAGGCTCCAGTAAGGCATACATGAAAGCCATCTGGGCAGCTCTGGTTCCGATTACATAGGCACCGATCCTGTTAAGGCTCGCATCAAAATAATCGAGTCCTATATTGACTTTTTCAAGAGCTTTGGCCCTAATTATTTCCTGGGCAATGAGGATGAGTTCATCATTGAATGTAACAACATGATCGCTATCCCATCTTACGCCTCTTGTCATATGGAGCAGCAATTCATCAATGTAAAGAAGGATTGAAGATATCTTGTCTCCAACCTGTTCTGTAGGATGAAAATGGCCGTTATCAAGTGTTATCATGATCTTGTTTTTCACGGCATATCCAATGTAGAAATCATGTGATCCTACCACCATTGATTCTGATCCTATGCCAAAAAGTTTGCTTTCTACCGAATCCTTGAGATATTTTTTGGGATATTTTACTGAAAATATTTCATCAAGTGATTTTTTCAGAACTTTCCTAAGGCCAAACCTGTCAACAGGAATATCTTTTGTTCCATCGGGGATCCATATATTATGTACGCAGGGTGTACCAAGCTGTTTTCCCATCTCGGCAGATATTTTCCGGCATCTTTTAGTGTGTTCGATCCAGAATTTCCTGATCTTCGGATTTTTGCTCGACAGTGTAAAACCATCATCTGCCAGGGGATGGGAGAAGCAGGTACAATTGAAGTCAAGTCCGATTTTTCTCTTTTTTGCCCAATCGATCCAGCCCTGGAAATGCTTTATCTCGATTTCATCCCGATCAACCTTTTTCCCGTCAAATTCCCCGTATATGGCATGGAGGTTCAAGCGTTGCTTACCTGGCAGCAGCGACATGACCTTGTCAAGATCATCCCTCATCTGCTTGATCGTTTTAGCTTTGCCAGGGAAATTGCCGGTTGCCTGAATACCTCCTCCGCCAAGTTCTGCTCCTTCCCTTTCAAATCCTCCAACATCATCGGTCTGCCAGCAGTGAAGGCTGATGACCACTTTTTCCATTTCCGAAATGACTTTTTCAGTATCCACGCCAAGTTCTGCGTATTGCTCCTTGGCCAGCTGATATGATTTCTTTATAATGTCTTTTTTCATGGTGATATTATAATATTAATAATCAAGTTTCTGACACCTTTATCATTCAAGGAAAAACACCTGTTCCAGCGGTATTGTCACAGGAGAATGATCGGGGTTGGTTTCCATAATGTCGGACATGTATTTCCACCATTTTTTTACAATATCGGTATGCCCCAGGTCCTGTGAGGAACTTACTCCTGATTGTTCCTGATATGCAAAAAGAATATTGGTTTCCTCGTCATAAAAAATTGAATAATTGCCGACACCTTGATCTTTAAGCATTTTTTTAAGCTCAGGCCAGATTTCATCATGCCTTCTCCTGTATTCATCCCTGAAACCGGGAAACAATTTCATTTTAAAACCAAGTCTTTTCATAAATCTTATCCTAATTTGACAATAAAGGCAGATAATATCAGAATTGCAATACCTGTGATGAGTACGGCCATTGTTTTCCGGCTGACTCCTTTCCATTCCCTGAGAATGATGCCCCAGATATTGCTGATAGCAATATTAAGTGCCATAAGGATGCTCCACCCGAAAACAGCCATTCCGGCTGGCAGCTTGCTTGATCCCATTCCAAAGAAGTGAAATTGAAGGAACCATAGGATACCTGCAAGGAAAGTGAAAATAATATTATTGATGAGAACATTCCCTGATACCGAGAAATAGTCGCGGTATGTTTTATTCCTGATGTTGAGATATCCGCAATAGAACAGGTTTGTTATGAAACCTCCAAGTAATATGAATATCATGGTGGGGTTTTTCTGAAACAGCGGATTAGTGCCATGTGCAAGTGCTACAGATTCAATGGGTTTTCCTGCTTCGAAGCCGAAATTAAAACAGGCGCTCATTATTCCTGCAAAGATCGCTATCAGTATCCCTTTTTTAAGAGCAAATTCCTTGACAGCAGCTTGCTGTTCCTCTTTGGTCATCTGTTTTGTTTTCAGTGAGCCCGCATAGCCAATCACTGCAATTCCGGCAACGGTAAGCGCTACTCCTGTAAGTGTGAGAATCCCGGCTTTTGTGGCGAACAGATTATCCCCTGCAATTATCGGTGGAATCAGTGTGCCGAATGCTGCACAAAGGCCAAGCGCTATGCTCTGGCCAAGTGCGACTCCAAGGTAACGGATGCTTAATCCGAAAGTAAGCCCTCCAAATCCCCAGAGAATGCCGAAAAACATCGACATAAGTTTGGCTGATGATGGTGATTCACTGATAATTGACATAAGCTCACCCTTGGGTACGAATATCAGGGCAAAGAGCCAGGGAGCTATGAGCCATGCTGCTACGCCCTGCATTATCCAGTACGATTCCCAAGCCCATTCCCTGACCTTTTTGAACGGTACATAAAAACTTGCAGCGCCAATACTGCCAAGAGCAATGAGGAAAATACCCGCTATAGGATCCATATTGATAAAAATATGAAATTAAGTACTTTTATGAAAATCATAAAAATAGTTATTTTAACCAGTAGAAATCCATTAAAAATAGATAATTTTCATGTTTCGAATTTAACTTTTAAAAGAATGATCCTATGAAACTCTTAAAGCTTTTCACATTTCTTCTGTTTGTGTCTTCTTCAGTGTTTTCCCAGGAACTTGCTGTTTGCGATCTGACATGTGAGTATAAAACAGAGCCTATGGGAATAGACATCCCTCAACCCAGGCTTTCGTGGAAAATTAAAGCTTCAGGTTCTGACGTAATGCAATCAGCATATTCAATAAGGGTTGCAACTGACCCTAAGTTCTCATCGTCTGGTACGGTATGGAAAACAGGAAAGGTGTCATCCGGTGAATCAACGCTTGTTACCTATGAAGGGAAACAACTTGTTCCCGGGAAAAGGTATTACTGGCAGGTCCGCATTTGGGATAATAAAGGCAAGGCATCGGGATGGAGCAGGACATCATACTGGGAAACCGGACTGATGAATCCTGCAGGCTGGAGCGCAAAGTGGATCGAGCTTGAAGGAGACACTTTGCGGTATGGACCCGCCCCACATTTCAGAAAGGAGTTCTCTCTTGCCCGTGCTGTTTCGAAAGCAAGGGTTTACGTTACTTCTCATGGTTTTTTTGAGCTTTATATCAACGGCAGAAAAGTAGGCGATGAAGTTCTTGCTCCAGGATGGACATCATATGGAAAAAGACTGCAATACAGGGTTTATGACGTTACTTCCATGCTCAAAAACGGACCTAACTGTGTGGGCGCAGTGCTTGGAGATGGATGGTATCGGGGAACCCTTGCATGGGGTGATAATTATGCCATATATGGTAAAAGGCTTGGCTTACTGATGCAGATGAGAATAACTCTGACAGACGGGAGTGAATACACTGTTATGACTGATGGCTCCTGGAAAGGCATTGTAGATGGCGCCATTAGAATGAATGATCTATATAATGGAGAAATCTACGATGCGAGAAAAAAACTCACAGGATGGAATCAGCCAGGGTATGATGAAAGCAAATGGCAGAACGTAATGATAGGTAATTACCCTTATGACAACCTCATAGCATCAGAAGGATCACCCATACGCAAAACCGGTGAAATAAAACCTGTTAAAATATTCAGAACACCAAAAGGGGATCTTGTAGCCGATATGGGTCAGAATATGGTCGGATGGATAAGACTGAAAGTAAGCGGCGAAAAAGGAACAACCATCGTTCTTCACCATGCAGAAGTACTTGATAAATATGGTGAATTCTATACCACAAACTTAAGATCGGCAAAATGCGAGCTGAAGTATACCCTGGAGGGTGTTGGAACAGAAGAGTATGAACCCAGGTTTACGTTCATGGGTTTCAGATATGTAAAGGTTGAAGGATTTCCCGGGGAACTTGCTCCTGAAAATATCACAGGCGTTGTGATACATTCCGATATGAAAAAGACAGGACATTTTGAGAGTTCGGAGCCTCTTCTCAATCAGTTGCAGCATAATATTGTATGGGGCCAAAAAGGCAACTTTGTTGACGTTCCAACCGACTGTCCCCAGCGTGACGAAAGGCTTGGCTGGACAGGCGATGCTCAGGCTTTCTGCCGCACAGCTGCTTTCAACTTTGATGTTGCTCCCTTCTTTACAAAATGGCTGAAGGATGTTATGGCAGATCAGAGACCCGGTGGAGAGGTGCCTCATGTAGTGCCCGACGTACTTAATCCACAAGGATCTGTGAACATATCAACTTCAGCAGGATGGGGAGATGTTGTTACAATAGCTCCATGGACTATGTACACCGTCTATGGTGACAAAAATCTTCTGGAGAAACAGTACCCTGGAATGAAAGCATGGGTGGAGTATATCAGGAAGAAAGCTGGCGATTCATATATATGGAAAGGAGGAAGTGTTTTTGGTGACTGGCTTTTTTATCATCCCCCGGTAAACAATCATCCCGAACCTGATGGATATACCGAACATGATTTTATTGCTACTGCATTTTACTCCTATTCAGCCCAATTACTGGCAAAGGCTGCTAAGGAACTTGGAAAAACAGACGATGAGACATTTTACAACGATCTTGTTACCAGGATTAAAGCAGCATTCAACCATGAGTATGTGACACCGGCTGGCAGGGTCGGAACAAACTCCCAGACATCATATGTCCTTGCACTGATGTTCGATCTTCTGCCTGATAACTTACGACAGAAAGCTGCCGGTTTTCTTGTTGAAGATATTAAAAGCAGGAGCAATCATATCTCGTCAGGATTCCTTGGCACCCCATATATTTGTCATGTTCTGACGAGGTTTGGATATACCGATGTTGCATATGACCTTTTGCTTCAGGAAACTTATCCATCCTGGTTGTATCCTGTAACAATGGGTGCTACAACAATCTGGGAGCGCTGGGATGGACAGAAGCCTGACAGCACTTTCCAGGACCCCGGAATGAATTCATTTAACCATTATGCTTACGGCGCCATAGGAGACTGGATGTACAGGGTGTCTGCCGGACTTGAAGCAGCCAGTCCCGGTTACAGACATTTGCTGATTCAACCGCATCCGACAAAAAGAATGGATCGGGTACATGCATCTTTTGAATCATTATACGGCACAGTTGAATCAGGATGGGAAAGAAAAGATGGTAAGATCTTCGTTAAGATCAGGATTCCGGCTAATGTAACAGCAACTGTTGTTCTCCCGGTCTTATCTCCGGAGAAGGTAACCGAGAAGGGCAGATCACTGGATAAAGCTAATTTTTCTAATATCAAGATGTCGGACAATAACCTTGTGTTTAGTTCCGGATCCGGGGATTATATTTTTGAGTTTTCAGAAGACTAAACCAGGGATTTTTACCTGATGACAGTTGAGGAGCAACTTAAAAAAAGCGAAGAAGAAGCTCTGTCAATAAAAACAAACAAGATAGAATCCGGACCATGATTGCTAAGAGCCTTTAAAGCAAGCTGGTAGCGTAATTGTCTTTGAGAATATGGGTTTTGGTTTTAAGTATAACGAAAGGTCTCAAAAAAACGAAAATCATCCTGTTTATTATTATTCTTAATAAAATTGATATTTTTGATGCCTTGAAGTCCGGAATTTCCGGATAAATAGGGATCAAAGAATATAGTACAGATAGTTATTATCCTATAATAGAACTGTCTGACTATCTTGAAGTGATATATGAAGAAGATACTGATCATATTTGTTTTTCTCCATTTTACTCTTATTCAATACAGCCAGATCATAATTGATCACCGGACAGCCAAACTGGCCGACATTCCTGTGGAATGGATAAACCAGGCGAAATCAAAATTGCACATAGCCTATGAGCACACTTCACACGGAAGCCAGATTATTGATGGAATGACCGGGCTCTATAAATGGAAAGGAAACATCTATTTATGGAATGACGGAGGTTCAGATGGAGCCTTGGATATTGATGATCATGGAATTACGGGCGGCAGCGACCTGGGCTCACCTGACTTTACATCATGGGCCGGGTCTACCAGAACATATCTTAACAAGCCTGAAAACAATAACATTAATGTGGTTATGTGGTCCTGGTGCGGACAGGTCAGTGATGCTACCGAGTCGAACATCAATACATATCTGACACTAATGTCAGATCTTGAAGAAGATTATCCGCATGTGAAATTTATTTACATGACAGGCCATCTTGACGGAACAGGTGTAAATGGGAACCTCAATAAGCGCAATGAGCAGATCAGGGACTACTGCAAGCGGAATAGAAAAATTCTGTATGATTTCGCCGATATAGAATCCTATAATCCTGATGGAGAATACTTCCTTAACAAGGCTGCAAATGATAATTGTGATTATGATAGTGACGGGAATGGCAGCAGGGACAGGAACTGGGCAATTGAATGGCAAAATTCCCACACTCTCAATACAGACTGGTACGACTGTAATCCTTCACATTCTCAACCTTTAAACGGCAACCTGAAAGCTTATGCAGCCTGGTGGCTTTGGGCCAGGCTTGCAGGATGGACAGGAACTGCCGGTACTGGTACTGTTCCTGTTACCGGTATTACAGTAAGCGGCGCAGGCGGATCTGCATCAATAAACTCATATCAAGGTACACTGCAAATGAATGCTTCCGTAACACCAGCCAATGCAGATAATAAATCTGTAAAATGGTCAGTCTCCCCGGGATCAGGAAAAGCAGTCATTAATTCATCAGGTCTTCTAACGGCAGTTGCCAACGGAACTGTTACAGTAAGGGCAGATGCCCTTGACGGATCTGGTGTTTATGGCACCTTTGTCGTCACAATTTCAGAGCAGGAAGTGCCGGTGGAGACTATTACCATAACCTCATCAACCGGGTCAAATGTGATTCCTGATCTGCCGGGAACACTACAACTGTCAGTCAGCATTACTCCACAGGCAGCATCTTCTAAAGGCATTGACTGGACCGTTGAGAATATAACGGGAAAAGCCGTTATAAGTTCTTCGGGACTGGTAACTGCAATTGATGAAGGCTTGGTGAAAGTTGTAGCTGCCGCAACTGATGGATCTGGCGTGAAAAGCTCTATTGACATTAGGATCGGGTATTATGAGCCTCTTGTCCTTTATACTAGAAATAATGAATTAAGGGTTGTTCTTCCGGAAGGTGATTACACTGGATGCAGATTGAGTTTGTACAATCTTAATGGCACTCTCCTTGCGACAAGAGACATCAATGATGATAATCCTGCTTTTGACATCGGTCTGTATCCTACGGGAATATATATCGTTACCCTTTCCAAAGGTGTTATATTAAAAGTCGGAAAGGTTTTTATTCCCTGATTATTCACACATCCAAATTTACTCCTAACCTGTTTATGAACTAATTAATTCATAATATGTCTTATTTTCCGGACTGCTTGCAAATAAATCATGCTTCTCGCCCATAGTACCAATCTGTAACAATTCTGGCATTATTATTGTAAATGCCATGTTTCAAATAAAAGATGAAACACACATGTATTGCATACACAAACACGTATGTATGTAATTATCAAACATGTGAGGTTCCGGCCGACCATTAAAATTAATTATTTTCGGATAAAATATTATAAGTATTTGGGAGTTAATAAGAAATTGGAAACAACTACATAATAATCATTATTGGCAGATTTTTTACGGGAAGGCAAAACAATATATTGAGTAAGCAACTAATTGAAAATTACATAGGTATATATGCATATACAAGAACATAAATCCATGTTGATAAAATGAAAACGATGTTGATATTTCCGGGCATACATTGGTACAACATATTATCAGAATGTATAGTTTTGTCCCGTTTTTATTTTAACCATAAATTAAATTAACAACCAGAAAAAATAAAATAAAAGGTGATTTATTTCATCGACCGTTATGAACGCTAACAATAATGAGGTTGTTGCCCTCCACGGAGAGGACCGCCTCGTGGGTTGCTCTTCAGATGAAGAGCCTGGTGCGAAAACCACGTTTTTTTCGCAAAATGCAATCCCAAATCAGTTAGTTAGCAACCGAAGTTCGGAGTTCATAAACCGCTACTTCCCCCTAACGACTTTAGAATCCTGGAATGATTGGAAATGGCAGCTTAGAAATTCTTTCACGGGCATTGATGATCTCAAGAAAATCATGAGTCTGACAGAGAAAGAATTGCTTGCCCTGAACAACCTTAACGGACGTCTTCCCCTCAGGATTACCCCGTACTTTGCTTCATTGATTTATGATTCAAAGCCGGCTGATCCTCTTCGCCGAAATGTTATCCCTGTGGTTGAGGAACTGCTTGAGATGCCAGGTGAAAAATCAGACCCCCTGCATGAAAAAATGTTTTCGCCGGTTAAAGGAATTGTTCACCGTTATCCAGACAGAGTGTTATTTACTGTCACGCAGGTGTGTTCAAATTATTGCAGATATTGCACAAGATCACATTCAGTGGGAAAACTTGACAATCTGGGCAAGAGTGATTATGAAAAGGCATTCCGCTACATATCAGAGCACAAGGAGATAAGAGATGTGCTTATCAGCGGTGGAGATCCGCTTACCTTAAGCGATGAGAAACTTGAATATATTCTTTCAAATATACGCAGTATTGAACATGTTGAGATGATAAGGATAGGTACAAGAGTGCCGGTTGTATTACCACAGAGAATAACTGACAATCTTATTACTGTTTTGAGAAAGTACCATCCGTTGTTTTTAAGCCTTCATTTTTCTCATCCATCTGAAATAACCGAGGAATGTGCAAAAGCCTGCAATAAACTGGCCGATGGAGGCTTCCCAATGGGCAGCCAGACGGTCCTGCTAAAAGGCATAAATGACAATGTTCCGACAATGAAGGAACTTATGCACAGATTGCTTAAGATACGAGTAAGACCTTATTACCTTTATCAGTGTGATCTTATCCCGGGATCAAGACATTTCAGGACCACAGTAAAGAAAGGACTTGAGATTATCAAGGGACTCAGAGGCTACACCAGTGGTTATGCGGTGCCTACTTTCGTTATTGATGCCCCTGGCGGTGGCGGCAAGATTCCTCTTCTTCCGGATTATGTCGTGGAACACAATAAGGAAAGGATAGTACTACGGAATTATAAAGGTGATATTTGCGAGTACCCTGAGAAATAATAGGTGGTATGAAGATTGGTTTGACGTATGACTTACGGTCATGGTATCTTGACCGGGGTTATTCTATGGAGGATACTGCTGAATTTGACAAGCAGGAAACAGTTGATGCAATAGACGAAGCCCTTAGGAAAATGGGGTTCGAAACTGAACAGGCAGGCAACTGTTTTCAGCTCATTGAAGCCTTGGCAGCCGGCCGCAGATGGGACCTGGTTTTCAATATAGCTGAAGGATTATATGGAGACGGCAGGGAATCAGTCGTTCCGGCTATTCTCGATCAGTATCGCATACCCTATGTCTTCAGTGGCCCGGTAATAATGGGAATCTGCCTGAATAAACACCTTAGCAGGGTAATAGTATCATCTGCCGGAATCCCGGTAAGTCCCGGCCTGCTTGTGTCGAATATAACTGATTTAAAGGATTGCAGATTGAACTACCCGCTTTTCATTAAACCCGTATCCGAGGGTACAGGTAAGGGAATTACGGAAAAAAGTGTCATAAACAACCAGGAGGAACTTTATCATATAACAGAAGCATTGATTGAAAAGCACAAGCAACCAATGCTTCTGGAGGAATACCTTCCCGGAAGGGAATTTACGGTAGGCATCGTTGGGTCTGGCCTTGAGTCTGCAGTTATTGGGGGTATGGAGATACAATGCAGGGATAATCTTCCCTATTCCGTCGAACTCAAGGAAAACTACCAGGAATTCTGCAGATATATCCCAATGGATGGTGAAATAGCAGAACAATGCAAGACGGTTGCCATTGATGTATGGAAAGTACTTGGAGGGGTTGACGCAGGACGTGTTGATGTTAAGGTTGATCGTACCGGAAAAATATGTTTCATGGAAGTAAACCCCCTTGCAGGTCTGCATCCTGTTCATTCAGACCTTCCTATACTTGCGTCAATGGCCGGCATAAATTATCAGTCTCTGATTGAGATGATTATGGAATCCTGCTTAAAACGGTATAATATAATCCCATGACAACAAACTGCTGTATTCTATATAATCAACCACTTGAAAACGCTTTGGCTGACGAGCTTGATGTTCTTGATCAGGTAGAGTTTATAGATAAAAATTTGAAGTTGCTGGGGATTACCACTTGCCGCAAGGGGATTACAGGAAGATTCATGGAAGAATTGAAGTCTGTTGCATTTGACAAGCCTGACTTTGTTTTTAATCTGGTGGAATCTATCAGCAATAAAGGCGAGATATCCTATTTCATTCCTGCGCTTCTAAACATGCATTCCATACCATATACCGGCAATCCGCTTGAAGCTTTGTTCATCACAACAAGTAAATCTTTAACGCACAAAATACTGATTGCATCAGGAATTAATACTCCCCGAACGTACAAACCATCAGAGCATTCATTACTCAAGCCTGGCCTGTCATACATTATTAAGCCGGTTTGGGAAGATGGATCTCAGGGAATCACCGCCGAATCTGTTTTTACCTATTCGCGTGAACATAATAACAAGCTTGAACTATATGACGATTCGCACTGGCTTGTCCAGGAATATATCGACGGGAGGGAGTTCAATATAACTGTGCTGACAGGAAAAAACGGGCCTGAAGTGATGCCGCCGGCTGAGATTATATTCCGGAATTATGAGGAGGGAAGACCCAAAATTGTTGATTACAAGGCAAAGTGGGAAGAGGGTAGTTTTGAATATGAAAATACGATAAGATTTTTTCCGGAAGAAGATCTTGATGGCAAACTCAGAGATCAGTTAAGCCTGACTGCTCTCAAATGCTGGGATGTGTTTGGCTTAAAAGGATATGCCAGGGTGGATATGAGAGTAGATAAATCAGGAATACCTTACGTTGTTGAGATAAATGCAAATCCATGCCTTTCTCCCGACAGTGGCGTAGTAGCTGCGGTTGAGCAGGCTGGGTTGGATTTTAGCGAGGCGGTTAATCGTATCATTAATGATTTAAACTAAAATGGTATCAATTATTTCAGGAATTTCCGATACTGACAGAAAAAGCATTGAGGACATATTGAGGTCGACTGGTTTTTTTTATGAATTTGAGATACAAACTGCTCTTGAAATTGCTGATGAAACTATCAGGAGAGGTTCTGAGAAAAGCGGATATCATTGGATTAAAGTAGTTGAAAGAGACAAGCTTGTGGCATTTGCCAATTTCGGGAAGAATAGTTTTTCTGTCCATTCATGGGATCTGTACTGGATAGCTGTTCATGATATGGCACGACATAAGAATCTGGGATCCCTGTTGCTGAATGCAGTTGAAGAAGAAGTAAGAAAAAGTAAAGGCAGGATACTCTGGGTTGAAACATCTGGCAGGTCCTTGTATGCTTCAACCGAAGCCTTTTACCGGAAGAATGGATATACCCTTCAGGCAAGCCTTAAAGATTTCTATGGACCTGGTGATCCAAAGCAGATATATTCAAAAACACTCTGATCCTCAGAGCTTTTATGCAAAACAATGGAGCCTCTGGTCGGATTCATATTCCTTGTATTTGCAGTATTATATTATTTTTCGCAGATAAGCCTTATTTAATTAGGCTATAGTTGAAATAAGCAGGATTTCCGGTAACCTCTTCACCCAGCCATTCAGGCTTAATAAAATATTCATTCTCCTCTGAAAGCTCAATCTCAGCTATAATCAGGCCTTCATTTTTTTCATGGAAGACATCTACTTCAAATATATGATCACCTGAAGGCACTATGTACCGTGTTTTAATTATCCGTCCGGGCAAGCAAATCTCCATTATCCCGAGGGCATTTTTATAACTCACCGGTATTTCCCACTCATTGCGGCTTGCATATTTTCCTTCAATCAATCCTTTAATGGTGATATAAGCTTCATTGTCTACAATTCTCAGTCTCACCATCCTGAGCTGATCAGTTGAAAGATATGCCTGCACAATTTCTTTATGTGCAACTGCAAGATGCCTGAATTCACCTACGACCAGAAATTTGCGTTCAATTTCTACTGCCATTTTTTGCTGCAAATGTACCAATTATGTTCTCACTCCTTGTCCGTAAATTTGGGATTTAATTTTGTTGCCATTTTCCGTTAAAGATCCGAAGGGAATATTTATATTGGCTTGAATCGCGGAGAGCACAATACCTGCAGATTGATGTGGGGAATGCCTTGTATGGGAATTAATTTACCTTGCAGAATATAGGAGATTGCATGGTTTATTGCAGGGATTTTTAATTTCAGAATTGGCTTTTTCAGAGTTGCAAACTGACAATGAGTAATATAATAGGACTAATGAGTTTTATATTATGGAGGTAAAGATAGAAGAAAGCTGGAAATCCAGGCTTGATAATGAATTTAAAAAGGATTACTTTATAAAGCTGGCTGGATATATCAGGGATGAATACCGTAAGAGCACGATATATCCTCCGGGCTCTTTGATATTTAATGCTTTCAATCTGTGTCCCTTTGACAGGGTAAAGGCGGTTATCCTGGGTCAGGATCCGTATCATGGGCCAGGTCAGGCTCACGGTCTCTGTTTTTCAGTTAAAGATCGTGTCGAGTTTCCACCAAGCCTGGTGAATATATTCAAGGAAATTGAGTCAGACACTGGTATTTCTGCTCCGGCATCGGGGAATCTCACAAGATGGGCTGAGCAGGGAATTCTCCTTCTCAATTCAATATTGACAGTCAAAGCACATCAGCCCGGCTCGCATCACGGAAAAGGCTGGGAAGTGTTCACCGATTATGTTATAAGCATCCTCAACGCTGAAAAGGAACATCTTGTATTTTTTCTCTGGGGTGCGTATGCACAAAAGAAGGGGGCTTCAATTGACCGCAATAAGCATCTTGTACTTGAATCAGTTCACCCTTCCCCGCTGTCAGCTTTCAGGGGCTTTTTCGGAAACGGGCATTTCAGAAAATGCAATGAATATCTTGTCGCCCATGGGATAACTCCGATTGCATGGTGACGCTAATTATGATTTCCCCCCTTATCCCTGAAAAGTTTAAAGGCTTTACAATGGATCGGATGGCTGCCAATACCGGACAGTTGTTCTACTAATGCTCCTATATTACCTCAAGGCTGCCGGAAGGTATCCATCCTTTGTTTCCATCTGACAGTTTAATTTCAAACCAGTCTCCCATTTCATCTTCCACTGTTACCTTTGAACCTTCGTGAATAACAAAGAGGTCAGTGCCGCTGTTGTCAGGGGAGCTTTTTCCATTGACGGAAGGCACCATGATGATTGCCTCACGGTTATCTATTATGAGTTTTTTATTTCTCAGGGCGAATGACAGGGAAACAAGTGTCAGAATGAAAAAAGACAGAGCTATCCAGAAACCAGCAACTTTTAGCCTGTATTTTGATGAATAGATGTAGGCAGAAAGGGCTGCAAGGAAAATCAGGAAGGAAATCAGGCTTGTATATGCCCAGCTGTTACCCGGAATCATCAATGCCATAAAATCGAACCATCGGACAAAAAACAATTCCGGAATCTCCTCAAACTTATCAACAACTCTCGATCTCGCAATCTGAAGGTTATAATTTATATTCTCATCAGATGGATTAAGCAGCCTTGCTCTTTCATAAAACAGAATAGCTTCGGGTATGTTATCAAGCTTGAAGTGAGCATTGCCAATATTATAGAGGAGTGGAGATGAACTGTAACCTGTATTGTATATATCCATCCATTCGTTTAGTGCGTCATTAAAATTATCGGATGTGTAGTATTCAGTTCCTTTCCTGAATTTTTCATCACGAAGATCCTGGCCTTTAACTGTTGCAAATGCCAGAAGCATTATAATGCCGGTGATTATACTTATTCTGATCAGTTTCATGTACTAGCCAATTTTATTTTCGACTGATTTGATGAATAACGAAGCTCCTTCATATAAATCAGACGCTTCTGTATCTGACGATGAAGGA
This sequence comes from Bacteroidales bacterium, assembly GCA_040769065.1. Taxonomy (GTDB): domain Bacteria; phylum Bacteroidota; class Bacteroidia; order Bacteroidales; family VadinHA17; genus LD21. Next base: position 744,782 of record JAXGLU010000001.1, on the reverse strand, counting down.
GCATAACGCGCAAATTCACATTTATCGAGTATGCTCAGGAGAAGACTTATTGTTTCATCACTGATCCCTTTGTCCTTAAGCGAGTCAGACGCATTGTTTCTTGTCAGATCAGACGCAGGGATACCCAGCTTATCGCTCAGGTATCCGTATAATGATTTCAATATCTCTTCATAGAACTTGTCCTTAGGTTCTTTTCTAAGGTACGAAGAAGCTATTTTCAGCCTCTTTGTGGCAGTCTTCGCAGCTTTTCTGTTTCTGACAGATGCCATGTCAGCATTTCTTTTAACCTGTTCTCGCCTGATAAAGAGGGTTACCACAAAAACAAACAGTGCAATCAGGTAGATACTATAAAAGATTCTACTGCCAATCAGCAGATTGGTTTCCCTGGAAAACCTGCCAGCCTTGGACTTGATGAATCTTATGTCTTTGCCCAGGTATTTTATATCTTCTTTTGTAACGCCGCCGTAAAATGCTGCATCAGTGCTTTCCCCCGTTGTTTTTTTTGCATGAAACGTGATTTCTGCAGTATTCAGCCTTTCATATTGCCGTGATGATGGATTAAAATACGACAAACTTACCGGTGGAATTGTAAAATCTCCGTTATGTCTCGGTATCAGAATGTATTCAAAGGTTTTTCGCCCCGTTGTTCCGTTAGTTCCATTTGTAAGATTCTCCGATACTTTTGGGTCATAGACTTCTATATCCGGAGGTATATTAAGTTCTGGCAGGGTTGCCAGTTTCAGATTCCCCATTCCGGAAAGTACTATTTTGAAGTTAATAGCATCATTTACATTAACCGAATCCTTGTCCAGAGAGGATGTTATATCGATTTTCCCTACAATACCCGAGAAATCTTTGGGTTTCTGGCCAGGCAAGGGATTTACTTTGACCTTGACAGGTTTACTTACAACAGCCCTGGGAATAGTTGTGTACGTGGAAAAAAAGTCACCAAAAAACGGATCAGTCCTGCCCGATTTCTGCTGAACGAGTACAGAAATTTGTACAGGATCAATAGTTATGTCACCTGAGATCTGGGGATAAAGCAGAAATTGTTGAATCACACCCGTTCCATAGGTAATTCCATTGATGGTTTCCCTCTTTAGCGAAGTCAGAGGAGGTGTTTCGAGGTCAGTTTTAACAAATCCTTCGAAAGCGGGGAATTTGATCTCATTAATTCCTGTAATATCGATCCTGGTATACAGTTTAATTGTTGCCACAATATGTTCACCCTGGAAAACTTCTTTTCTGTCGAGAATAATGTTCAGGAAAAGATCATCGGAGCTTGCCGGGGCCTGGCTGACATTTTTATCGGCTGTTTCACCGGCCTGAGTACTTTGCTGTACATTACTTCCTGAAATGACCTCTATCCGAAGGGAATCGGACCTGAATATTTTATTTTTTATTTTAACAGAAGCCGGGGCAATGACAAATTTGCCCTGTTTGAGTGCCTGAAGATAGTATACATAACTGAACGTAGTTTCCCGCGTTACTTTCCCATTTATTATCTGTGTACTTGAGCTATATGAAGTCTGGGGGCCCATAAGCTTGTAGAAGCCGGTAAAATCAGGTGCAGAGAATTCCCCGTCACGGGTATTTACTGTCCAGGTTATGGCAAACTGCTCTCCCTCCCTTACCACTTCCGGATAATCAGTCTTGATTGAGAACTCCTGTCCGATAGTAAGCAAAGGACTTATAATGCAAGTGATAAAAAGCAGTATTCTGTTGGATATCATTATTAAAATATTTTACCAGTTTTTCAGGGTTTTGACCTTTGATTTGGCTGCTTTTTCAAGCTTAACTTTTTCCTGTATATTCTTTTCGTCATTGGCAAGGGCATTCAGTAACCTTTCAGCATCTTCTCTGGAAATCTCCTGTTGACCGCTTTGCTGCTGATTCTGTTGTTCCTGCTGATTATCCCGGTCATTATTTTGATTTTTATCTTCCTTGTTTTCATCTTCTTTGTTTTCATCTCTGTTTTGATCCTTTTGCTGATCATCCTTTTCCTGATTTTGCTGTTCCTGTTTATCCTGCTGCTGTTTCAGTAAATCCTGAGCGTAAGCAAGATTATATTTAGCTTCAGGGTTATCAGGATTAAGTTTCAGGGAATTTTTGTAGGCTTCAATGCTTTCACTTATTTTATTGCTCATAAGAAGAGAATTGCCCAGGTTATAAAATGAGGCAGATTGCCTGGCTTTCTCGTCATTCATTTTTGAACTCTCTGCAAAGTGATTACCAGCTTCCTCATACTTCTTCTGTTTGTAAAGTGCATCGCCGGTATTGAAGACAGCATCTGCAGATGATTTATTCTTGTCCATTGCACGCCTGTAGGATATTTCAGAATCCTGAAAATTGTCCTTTGCATATTCACGGTTTCCCGCGCGAATATACTTTTTTTCTCCTTGTCCAACAGCATTATGAGGAGCGGAGAGCATTATAATAACTGTCAAAACGAAGAAAACCGGATTTTTTTTCACTGAAATCTTCATTTCCCTTAATCAAACTTTAAAATTAAACAATCTGATATTCATCAGTTTTTTGTTTTTGCGGTCCATGACCATAAATTCTGCAATCAGGAAAAAAAGCGTCATGGCAGCAAATATCTGAAACTGATCGTTGTATTCTGTATATCTTGTACTTTCAATTTCATCCTTTTTCATTTTCCGGATTTCGCTGAATATCTTGTCAAGTCCGATGTTTGTATTGCTTGCCCTGACGTAAGTCCCATTAGTGCTTACAACAATTCTTTTCAGAACCTCTTCGTCGAGTTTTGATATTACAGTACTGCCTTCGGCATCTTTCAGGAAATCTTTCCTGCCGCCGGCAGGAACAGGAACAGGGACTCCTTCAGCAGATCCAATACCAATTGCATGGATCACAATGCCTTTTTCAGCTGCTTCAGTTGCAGCAACCAGTGGATCATCTTCATGATTTTCTCCATCGGTAATTATTATCATGGCTTTACTCTTATCTTCTCCCTGACTGAATGACCTAATACCAAGACTGATTGCTGCACCTATTGCAGTGCCTTGTTTTGGCACCATTTCAGGACCAATGGCTGAGAGGAACATTTTTGCTGAAATATAGTCGGTTGTAACAGGTATCTGTGTATATGCATCACCTGCAAAGACTATCAATCCTATCCTGTCATTTTCAAGATTATCTACGAGTCTCGAGATAGCCTGTTTGGCTCTGGTAAGCCGATTGGGCTGAATGTCCTCGGCATACATAGAGTTGCTTACATCAAGAGCAATAATGACTTCAACTCCTTCTTTCCTGACCTCTTCTATTTTAGAACCGAACTGGGGCCTCCCCAGCATTATTACTGCCGCTGAAACAGCAAAGATTTGCAGAATGAACTTAACCAGGGGTCTGACAGAGGATCGTTCAGGCAAAAGCTTCTCTACAAGGTGAGGGTCTCCTATTCTTTTCAGTGACCTTTTCCTTCTTATTGAATTGATAATGAATAACAGAATCATTACAGGTATGAAAAGCAGCAGATACAGGAACTCCGGATTGGCAAATCTGAATAGTTGCATATTTCCGATTTATTAAGTCAAATTTCTCATAACAGTATAACGAACAAGTAATTCAAGAGCAATAATGCAAAAAACAATTATTGCCGGGACAAGGTATTCTTCTTCTTTTCTTGAAAACTGACGAACATCTATTTTCGATTTTTCAAGTTTATCTATCTCTGCGTACACCTGTACCAGCTTGTCATTATCAGTTGCCCTGAAGTACTTACCTCCTGTTTCGGCTGCAATCTGCTGCAAAACAGGCTCATCTATCTCTACGCGCATATTTTGATACTGTATTCCAAAAGGAGTTCTTACTGGATAAGGAGCCATGCCCCTGGTTCCCATGCCGATCGTATAAACCCTGATCCCAAAGGACCGGGCAATGCCGGCAGCTGTAGCGGGAGCAATTTCACCCATGTTATTAACACCGTCAGTAAGCAGAATTATGACCTTGCTTTTTGCTTCAGAGTCCTTGATCCTGTTAACTGCAGTGGCAAGGCCCATTCCAATCGCAGTGCCGTCTTGGATCATGCCGCTCTGGATTTCGCGCAGGAGGTTAATCAGTACTGCATGGTCGGTTGTCAAAGGACACTGCGTAAAACTTTCGCCGCTGAATACAACCAGGCCCATTCTGTCATAAGGCCTTCCGGAAATGAACTCCGTAGCAACATTTTTTGAAGCTTCCAGCCTGTCGGGCTTAAAATCCCGTGCAAGCATACTTCCGGAAATGTCCAGAGCTAGTATAATATCTATGCCCTCGGTTGAGATATTCTGAAAACTATCGGTAGACTGCGGCCGTGCTAAAATCACAATCAGAAGGCCAATTGCAATGGTGCGCAGTGCAAACAGCACGTGTCTGAGGTAGAACCTGAAATTATTTCCTGACCCCTTGAATTGCTGCAATCCGGGCATTCTGAATGATGCATTGGCTTTTTGTTGTTTAAGTATATAGAAAGCAATGAGTGCCGGTATTACAAGCAATAGATAAAGAAAATGAGGTTCCGCAAATGTAATTCCGTTCATAAACTTTCCTCTTTACTTTTTAGACCTTTATCACCAGGAGAATCTGTCTCTTCTTTCTTTGTCTCAAGTACAAATCCCCATGCAAACTCGAAATTAGACTCATTATCAGAAGGCTCTGGCTTAAATTTTGCGAATTTGACAAAATCAGCGCTTGTCAAAACGTGTTTTAGTTTATGGAATGCATCATTATTGGAAAAATTGGTTTTCAGTAGTGCATCAAGAGTTTCTGAAGTTGTAAGTTCCATAGAAAAAACACCGAACCGGTTTTCAAGATATTTCCTTAATATTTCAGTAAGGCGTGTATAGTATTTCTTGGTTTCACCAGACTGCCACAGTTTTTCCTCCTTTAACCTTTCAAGCTCACGGAATGCGATCACATGAGCCGGTTCAATATTTTCCGGTATAATTACTTCCTTTGACTTTTTGCCGAACCTCCTGTATATACGGATCAACAACCAGATTAGAACTGCTATAATAACAGAAAGCAGCAGCCAGGGAACAAGTTCGCCAAAAGTGACAGGAGCCCTGTATGGTCTAACTATGTCAAATATAGCCTGAGATGTATCGGTTGGAGTTATATCAACTCTTAACACATTAATTTCGGAATAACCTGAGAAAAATCTTTTAATCCCGGCATGATCAGTAATTTCCGCATAAACGGGAGTTACCACATAATGTCCTGAATCAAATGAGGTTATCAGATACTTTTCAGTTATCCTGATTTTGCCGTTTTCAATAAAGGCAGTATCAATCTCAGGTCCTGAAAGAATTTCGATGTTTTTTGCAAGAGTGTCCTTTAAGAAGGGCAAGGTTACTGATACATCTGCAGGTTGATCAATGACAACACTGAAATTTATCTGATCGCCCAGATAAATGGCAGAAGTATCAAAAGATGCTGACACGGATATTTCCTGTCCCTTAAGCAGGAGGAATGGCGACATAATGAAAACCAGCGTATGCAGGAAAACCTTACTCATAATTACCTGTTCTTAAAAAGTTTAATGAGCGGTTTCACATAATCCTGGTCTGTATGAATTTCAGCATAATCAACGCCACATTTTCTAAAGACATTATTGATTGTTCCGATATGATCCGCCCATAATCTTTTATACTCATTCCTGATCGAACGGGAGGAGGTATCAATCCATTTTTCATTACCGGTCTCAGCATCCAGAATTTTCACAAAACCCAAATCAGGAATTTCCTTTTCAAGGGGGTCGGAGACTTTTAAAGCCACAACGTCATGTTTGTTCGAAGCTATCTTAAGAGCTTCTTCAAAATCAGGACTTAAAAAATCAGAAAGTATGAATGCAGTACATCTTTTCTTAATCCCATTAGTCAGGAACCGGAGTGGTTCATCCAGGTTTGTCTTCGTACTTTTAGGCTTAAAATCCAACAATTCCCTAATAATGCGCAGAATGTGCTTTCTTCCCTTCTGAGGTGGTATAAATTTTTCCACAATATCTGAAAAAAAGACAACACCTATTTTATCATTATTGTAAATAGCTGAAAAAGAGAGAACAGCAGCCACCTCTGTCAATACATCCTTTTTAAAATTCACGGATGTGCCAAAATCTCCCGAACTACTGACATCGATCAGCAACATCACTGTCAATTCTCTTTCTTCTTCAAAAATTTTAACGTACGGATGATTGAATCGGGCTGTTACATTCCAGTCAATATTTCTTATATCATCACCATACTGATATTCCCTGACCTCACTGAATGCTATGCCACGCCCCTTAAATGCACTGTGATACTCACCAGCAAAAATATGGCGCGAAAGACCACGGGTCTTAATTTCTATCCTTCTTACTTTTTTTATAAGATCGATTGCTTCCACGCTTTTAATAATTAATGGTAAATCATTTGGGGATTATGGTTTTCCGTTTCCGGATATTCAAGAAATCAAGGAACCTCTACAGTATTAAGGATTTCACTTATTATATTGTCCTGATTTATATTCTCTGCTTCAGCTTCATAGGTCAGGCCAATTCTGTGACGGAGTATATCGGCACAAATGGTCCTTACATCCTCAGGTATGACATACCCTCTTCTTTTTATGAAGGCATAGGCTTTTGATGCTAATGCAAGATATATTGACGCCCTTGGGGATGCCCCATATGATATCATATTCGAAAATGCCGGCAATCCGTATTTTTCAGGATTCCGGCTGGCAAATACGATATTCAGTATATAGTTTTCAATTTTCTCATCCATATAGACTTCTCTGACAATGTCGCGTGCCCTTATAATGTCAGAAGGTTTAATAACAGTATTTACGGAAGGGAATTCCTTTGCCAGGTTTTCACGCATGATTAACTTTTCTTCATCTATTGAAGGATAGTCTATCAGCACTTTCATCATGAACCTGTCGACCTGAGCTTCAGGGAGAGGATATGTTCCTTCCTGCTCAATAGGATTTTGTGTTGCCATAACCAGAAAAGGCTCATCAAGCCTGTAAGTGGAATCGCCGATGGTAACCTGTCTTTCCTGCATTGCTTCAAGCAGTGCACTTTGCACTTTGGCAGGCGATCTGTTTATTTCATCAGCAAGGATGAAGTTGGCAAAAACAGGACCTTTCTTCACAATAAACTCCTCCTTTTTCTGGCTATAAATCATTGTACCAGTAAGGTCGGCCGGCAACAGGTCAGGAGTAAACTGTATCCTGCTGAATTTAGCGTCAATGATCGCAGCAAGAGACTTAATAGCCAGGGTTTTTGCAAGTCCGGGAACGCCCTCTAAAAGTATGTGTCCGTTAGCCAGAAGGCCAATCAAAAGTGAATCAGTAAGATGTTTCTGGCCAATGATCACCTTGCTAATCTCCATTTTTATGATATCAACGAAAGAACTCTCTTTTTCAATTTTCTCGTTCAGGGTCCTGATATCTGCAGTTTGTTCCATATATAAAATTTTTGATGCAAATATAATGAAAACAGATTTGTGAGTAATCTGCCGGGGGAATCTGCGGCACCACCCACAAAGAAAAAATGAGAATTTAAAAAATGGAGTTAATAAGTGTTAAAGTTATGTTAAATAAGGCTTTGAGAAAGGATTCCATGAGAATTCCGACCTTATTGAACTTCTGACCAGCAGGATTAAAATAAGAGGTACAAAAGCACTATTTGACATATGAGGAAAGAATAGTGGGAAGACAAGGTAGGCAAGGGCAATATAAAATACTGTCCTGTACCATATACGACCTGGTTTATCACATATAAGACAGACAAGGCATATAATTATCAGAGGATTTAGCCATATAATGTTTGGATTCAACTTAAGTTCATGATGTTCAGTAAAAAAGTTGAAGAATATCATAAAAACAGCAAGGAGAGAAAAAACAGAAAATACAAAAACATCAATACCGAGGTTGATTTTTTTGTCTTTTACTAATCCTGACAGGAGTATAATCAGTATCATGAATATAGAAAACACGATAGGCGGAGAGGTTAGCACCCTGGCCTTTAATGCAGGTGATTCAAAATCCAGTTCAATGATGCTGTTTTGGAGAAGAGGGGTCATTTTAGAATCCTGCCTGATTAACGAGGAAGACAGAGTGTTTTGCATTTCCAGGGGAAGGAACATCTTGTTTCTTACATCTGCTTTCCTGTCTGCAGGAGAACCCATGAGAAGATCAATTCCAAAATTAAGCCACTGGTAAGGCCTCTGGTATCCCCTTATCAGCTCTCTAAAAGAAAGCATTTTTTTTGCGGATTCTTCAGGAGGATAAAAAAGATCCTCACCCAGAGCCTTTTCCAGGAGATCCCTTATTCTTGTGGAGCAATTGTCGTAAAAGAAATCGTAACGATAGCTGATATTCTCAGGTTTCATATTCTCTGCGATGAGCATCAGCAATTTGTTTAATTCATCATGCTCGAGATTTATCTTTTGAAGGATGACCCATCTTTCCTCAAGAAAATAGTCGCGTAGGAATTTATCATACGGATAAACACCCAGCATATAATCGAGACGGCCTCTTGCAAATTTCCATACAAAATTAGGCGTGCCAAAATCGAATACTCCCCAGTTGTAGACCAGATCACTCTCTTTTTCATGATTTATAATTCTGAGGGCGCTGTGACCGTAAATTGAATAAGTAGCCGTGCCTGGTCCGCATGTTACAAGGAATACTTCCACATTCTGTCCTCTGAGAGCGGAATGAGAGAAAAGAAGGATTAATATTGCCAGAAAAACCGATCGTGTCATTTTTTAATCTGTTTTTGTAAACCTACTGTTTTTTTACAAAAAGGATCAAGGAATCCAAATAAAAAATTTTGATAGATTTGATGCGCATTTCATATAGCAGAAGCAATTATTGATCTGATGAGCATTTTGTTAATTTCTCAACCCGGAACAAACATATGGAACATTTAGCTCTGGCCAGGATTCTGAAATTTCTTCCGGGAATAATACTGGGCCTGACAGTGCATGAGTTCAGTCATGCGTTCGTAGCTCACAGATGTGGTGATTCGACCTCAAAAGATCAGGGCCGGATTTCATTGAATCCACTGAAACACATTGACATGCTTGGTTTTGTAATGCTGCTTGTTGCCGGATTTGGTTGGGCTAAACCGGTGCAGTTCAATGAACAAAACCTCAGGAATCCCAAAAAGGATGTGATGAAAATCGCTGTGGCAGGCCCGTTGTCAAATGCAGTTTTCGCAATATTCCTGACTTTCATATACCGGCTCTATATTGAATTCCTTCCGGGATACATGGGAACGGTGAACAGGGTTGTCAGTGATATTTTCATCTATGCGATTTATATTAACTGGGGCCTTTTTGTTTTTAATCTGATACCTCTCCCACCCCTGGACGGATCACATCTGCTTTTAAACTATTTCAGAAAATTTCCTGCTTTCTATGATGGACTATACAAATACGGGTCCTGGATATTTTTAGTTCTTATATTGGTGACTGTTTTTACAAAAATCAATCTTCTTCCGATATGGCCTGTTGTTCAATTTCTGGGAGATAGTTGTTTAAGATTGGCTGGTTTATCATAATCCAGTTTGTGTAATATATGTACAATAATGGCCGGGAAAATAATTTGAACTAAATGGATAAATAACTATATTGTAAGGATATAAATATAAGTTCTCTTGAAAGTACACTTCCATTATTACAGATATGCGGAAAATTAATTCTTCACAGCGCGATAAATATGCTGCAGCCAGAAATAATATGGTAACTGTTCAGATTGTCGACAGGGGTGTAACAAATCAGTCTGTGCTTGCCGCAATGCGAAAAGTTCCCCGCCACCTTTTTGTCCCCGAAGAATATATAAATAAGGCCTATGATGACAATCCCCTTCCGATTGGTTATGGCCAGACAATATCCCAGCCGTATATTGTGGCATATATGACAGAGGCTGTTCAGCCCACACCAAGGAAAAACGCCCTTGAAATTGGTACCGGCTCAGGCTACCAGGCTGCAATACTCGCTGAAATTGTAAAAAGCGTTTATACTATAGAAATAGTACCCGAGTTAGCCAGCGAGGCTGCAGAACGTCTCGAAAAACTGGGGTACAAGAATGTCAAAGCTAAATTCGGCGATGGATACAAAGGATGGCCGGAATACGGTCCTTTTGATATTATTGTTGTAACTGCAGCAGCCGAGCAGATTCCCCAGCCTCTGATAGACCAGTTGGCTGAGAACGGACGGCTTGTCATGCCGGTAGGACAACCTTCGGCCATTCAGGAACTGGTACTAATCGAGAAAAAGAGGGGGAAAATTGAAAAAAGACGCCTGATCTTCGTTAGATTTGTTCCATTCAAAAGGCTTTAGGCAAGGGAATGCCTTTTATTTTTCTACCTGGTGATTCCGGAGCGACTCGAACGCTCGACCCACAGCTTAGAAGGCTGTTGCTCTATCCAACTGAGCTACGGAACCGTATTACGGCTGCAAAAATACATTTTTTTTAAATCACTCCAACGGTTCTTTTCCTTTTTACTGGCGGCAGCTTCATTCAGGATATTCAAACAGAATTAAGCAGTTTGTCAGTCGTTTATATCGAATTATTAGCCTGAGTTCTTCAGGTAGCAGCTCAAAATAATGCAAACAATCACCTGAATTGAGCCCTGTAGTCACTTGGAGCCTGACCTTCAGCCTTCCTGAATTGCTTGTTAAAATTTGAGATGCTCGAAAAACCGCATTCACTGGCTATATCATTTATCTGGTATTCTGTTTCCCTGAGCAGGTAACAGGCTTTGTTGGTCCTTACCCTGTTTACGTACTCAATGAATCCTGCTCCGCTGTTTTTTTTGAAGAATTTGCTGAAGGCGGCGGGACTCATATGAACAATAGCTGATACAGATTTGAGCGAAAGGTCTTTGAAATAATTTTCCCTGACGTGATTATAAACTTTTACCATCTTTTTATTACCCCGCTCATCATAGGTCTGCTTATAGTTCTCAGAGCAGATAAATGATCTGTTTTGTGAGGAACAAAGTATCTTCAGAACATTGAAGAAGGCAATCATTTTATCGATTCCACTGCTTTCAACCATATTTCTAAGGTAAGGTTCAGCCTTCAGGGCATCATCGGTTGAAAATGCGATGCCTCGTTCGGAGTCGATTAAAAGGTCTCTGACGTTGTGCAATTCATGCTGAGACAATAATGATTCACCAAGAGATTCGATCCTGAAATGAAGAATTATTCCGCGGTCTTCCGGCTTAATTACATTTTTCTTATAATAATTCCAGCAATGGGGTATATTTCCGGCTATAAGCACAAGATCATTTTTGTCAAATAGCTCCACGCTGTCACCCACTATCCTGGTTCCATTACTCTTAATATTAAGAACCAACTGGTATTCAGGATGAAAATGCCAGAATTCATTTGATTCCATAACGTAAACAGCTCTGAATCCTCCATTGTCATCGTATGAGATTTTCTCAAGTTCAGCTATCATGAAAGTATAGATGGTTAGTATGATGATTATAATCAAATTTAAACAAAATACAGGCAATTTCATAAATTGTAATATTTAATATATTTTATTGAAAGCCACATATATCAAATACACAGACATGCATTTATACAATTTTCAGTAATGCGGGTTCCATCATGCCTTTAAAATCAAAATTATATTATGATTAAAAATTTGATTACTTGTAAATTATTTATAAATTTGTTCTTAGCTCATGCTATTGGTATAAGAGGAGATGATAAAGGGTTGACAAAGAAGATCATCAGGATTGTATTGCAGACATTGACTTTCACATCTGGAACCTGAGGATCAGCGCCAGCTTCCATGGTTCCTTCCTTTTATCAGACAGTAGATACGGGAATTATCTCACTAATAAAGCCCGCTCCCTGATTCTCAAATCAACCCGTCTCCTCTTATTTTTTATCTGCAGTCATTATATGACTGCTTTTTCGTTTTAACCAGGTGCATGAAACATATAAATTATTATTTTTAAATTGTTCAGGCGATTTGCAATATTATTGTCAGATACCTCGCAACAGTTATGAAAACATATATCAGACGAAGGGAAGAAAATGACGATCTTGTAGTTTTTTATGCCGGATGGGGCAATGATGAAAACATGTTTACCCCCCTTTGCAACGATCAGTTTGATTTCATTTTATTCTACAATTATTCAGCAGATGAAGCTCTTGTTCTTCCAGAAATGAAGACATACAAAACAATCACACTGATCGGCTGGTCGCTTGGAGTATGGGCTGCCGAATATCTTTCACCCAAAACAGGGATCGTTCCTGATGTTACAATAGCTATTAATGGTACCCCAATACCTGCTGATGACAAATACGGTATTTCATTCAAAGCCTATGAAAACACACTCGAAAATATTTCGGAATTAAACATGGTCAAATTTTATCTCAGAATGTTTGGAGATAAAAAGACATACAAAAAGAATATTGACAGGATTCCTCACAGGTCAGTAAAATCTCTTCATGATGAACTCAGGTGGTTATATAACCGAATTATGGAACAAAAGGAACCTGGCTTTAAATGGGATTATGCCGTATCGTGTGAAAAGGACAGGATTTTTCCCTCGGCTAATCTTATCAGTTACTGGAATAATGCTGTTTCAACAAAACATATAATCCTTAACCATTCACATTATTTATTTCACGAATGGCCGACCTTTCCAGATTTTATTAGATTTGTTACTACATTTGAAAAAAAGAAGACTAAAGCCAGACGCTTTGGAAAGAGCTAGTGGTCTTCTTTTTAAAGATCTTTAATCAATATGTTGGCTTCAGAACGATTGATGAGGTCATCAAACTTATCAAGCATCTCCACGACCCTGTGGTATTCCTTGCCTTTTACAAAGATCTGGTGTTCTGTTCCCTTCTTCTCAAGCTTATTGAGAATCCAGCTGATTGTCATCTTGTTAATATCCATAGCCGGTTGATATAATCTTTCAGTATGATCTTCATCATGAATGACCGATACCAGTTCAGCGTTGCTAAGATCCTGGAGGATGTCCCTCACAAGCCTTACTGGGATCTTAAGATTGCTTGCAATGTTTTCTGCACTCAGCGGCTTGCTGCCATCAGAGAAATTCCTGGTTATCATATTCATTATCATGATAACGAGTGCCCGTTTCTGATAATGACTCACATTAAGGGCTTCTGATTCGTATTCATATCTTGAAAGGTTTTGGTTTGCAAATGAAACTTCTGCTCCTAACAAAACTATAAGCCAGCTGCTCTGCAGAAAAACAATAAAAAGAGGAATAGCTGCAAAGCTGCCATAGATTGCACTGAGCCGCGATATCCCAAACTGAAGGTCAATATAAATCCATTGCAGAAGCTGAAGAATTGTCCCCGCGATGATCCCTGAAACTAAGGCAGGCAAAAACTTAACTTTGGTATTTGGCAGGGTCATGTAAACAATAGTCAAAACTATCCAGAATATAAAATACGGGATAACCTTAACAAAGAAACTTACTATGGGTTTAAAAAAGTCAAGAATAGCAACCCTGTTCATGAAATCTGACAATTCAGTTCCTATAAAAACGGTTACACTGCTTGCAGCTATCAGAAAGACAGGGGCAATGAGCATAAGGGCAAGGTAATCAGTAAATTTGCGGTACCAGGGCCGTGATGAACGTATCTGCCATATTTGGTTGAAAGAGCTTTCAATCTGATCCAGAAGCGACATGACAGCCCATAGAAGAACTATTGCACCAATGCCGGCGAGATATCCCCCCCTCGTCTGACTTATTGCTGTCTGTGCTTTTTCAAGAAGCCAGCTAAAAAATTCCGGATGTGTTTGCATCTCTTTTATTATCAGCTGTTCAAGGTTTTGATCCAGTCCGAAGCCCTTGGCGATAGCGAATGCAATTGCAATTACCGGTATTATGGAAATGAGAGTATACAGGGTCAGGGATGATGCCCTGAGCTGTACCTTGTCATTGGTAAATCCTCTTGCAGCAAGAATAGCAATCCTTAATTGCTTGATAAGAAACAGTTTGCTCTTTGAGATGTCAGCCAGTGGTGTATGCCATATGGTATCATTCAGAGATTTTACCTTTTGAAGAAGCCATGGAATTGATTTTGCCATATTGGTATATTTTGATGTGCCCGGTGGGCAAAAATACAAAATACCTGAGGGTGTGTTACAAAATAATTCTTGTTTATTGATTATGAAACCTGTTAAAGGTTTATAACATGACCTTTATTGCTTTTATTATACGATAAAAACAAAATATTAGCTATTTTTCGTGAAGTAAAAATCAAATATGGAAATTGAGATACTTGAATTTACTGAGGGAGCGAAAAGAGCACAAGGGCTAACAGTTATTATTGATGTATTCCGTGCCTTTTCAGTGGCATGTTATGCATATGATGCAGGTGCTTTGAAAGTTATTGCTACTGGAGAAGTTCAGAGAGCTCTGGAATTGAAGAATATATACAAAAACGCCATTTTGGTAGGCGAAAGAAATGAGAAAAAGATACCTGGATTTGATTTAGGCAATAGTCCCACTGAGATCCTCTCTGCTGAAATGACAGGAAAAATCATTATCCATACGACAACTGCAGGCACAAATGGGCTCATTAATGCAAAAGATGCAGAGACTATACTTGCCGGCAGCCTTGTCAATGCAGGTGCTGTATCACGATATATCAGAGCTTTGAACCCTGAAAGGATTTCTCTTGTTGCCATGGGCTACAGAGGAGAAATATCAGCGGAAGAAGATTTATTGTGCGCAGAAATCATTAAAGCTAATCTGGAAAACAGAACCATGAATGTTGATAAGCTTGTCCGGGATTTGAAAGATAGTTCAGGTAAACGGTTTTTCCTTCCGGAAAACATATCGTTCTCCCCTCCCACCGATTTCTTCCTTTGTACAATGATCAACAGGTTTGATTTTGTTCTGAAGGCTGTCATGCGATCTGACGGCAATATTGAACTGGAGCCTATTAAAATCTAGATGTCTTCAGGAGTTTTGAAGAAAGGAATAAGTCCTTTTCTCCTTGAATGTATTTCCCTGTATGTACAAAACATACTTATTTTGTAGAATCTTAACAACTTGAGGGAAGGATCTGATGAATCAAGATGTCGTTCCATCCTTTCGCGATATTTAATGAACAAGCTTGCAAAAACCCTGGTCAGACGCAGGAATCTAAGACGGTTATAGTATTTAAGCAAAGTCACCGTTTCTGAAAATGTTCTTAAATCCGTTACTATATCATAGAGTTTGCTAAGATTCTCAATACTCAGTTTCATTTTAGTAATGAAATCCCTGTTAGTTTCAAGGCCTTCATGTAAGAGTCCGTTATCGATATGCAAGACATCTATTCCTGCTTTTTTCAGTTGATATCCGAATAATGTGTCCTCATGTCCATATTGTTTCAATTCTTCATAGAACCTGATTTTTGAAAATATTGATTTGTCAATCAGCACGTTGAACGTTATGAAATGAGTATACGGGTTTTTATTTCTTTCACTGGCTTTCAGCTGATCTTTCCGACGGCCGTATTTCCATCTCAGTATTTTATCCGGATCACCTGGAGGACTTTCATGATACAGGACTCCACCACAAATAACCCTGTTTTGGGGCAGGTATTCGAGCCATTTCTGAAGAAAGGCTTCGGCTGTACCGCATACCATTGTGTCGGAATCAAGAAACAGGACATGTTCGCCTTTGGCTTCAAGAACAAGTTTATTCCTGATAACTGCCCTGCCAACATTCTTTTCCACCCCGACAATCCTAACTCCATTCCCTTCCATTGATCTGTACAACTTCCTGAATTCATCGGATGATCCATCGTCACCTATCAGTATTTCACAATACTCCTGTACCTTACCGATACCGTTCTTCATGGAGTGTACCAGGGCAACGATATCGTAATCGTGGACAGGAATCAGGATAGAGATCATTATAATGAAAAGATGTCAGGGTTACTTTACCAAATGTACTATTTATTTGTTAATATTTGCAGATATTGATTACGGCAAAGAAATTGATATATAACTTTGCCTTTAAATTCTCATCTGAAGATGAAAAAGTTGATATCTGTAGTTATTTTCCTGCCACTTGCATTAATAACATGCTGCCAGTCAAAGAAAAGTTATGAGATTTCAGTCAGAATTCCTGACCTGAAAGATTCCACTTTGTTCCTGGCATTCCATATGGGTGATAAACAATATCTGAAAGACACGTTAGTTCTTGACGGAAATGGAAGCGGAACTTTTTCAGGCCAGGAGGAGCTTCCCGGAGGAATTTACATGATCGTTCTTCCTGACAGGCAGTATTTTGAAATACTTGTCTCAGAAGATCAGCAATTTGAAGCAACATGTTCATATGAAGATTATTTCAATACGTTGAAATTCACGGGATCTTCTGAAAACTCAGCCTTTCTGGATTACCAAAAGCAATGGATCCAGATGCAGCTAAAAGCATCAGCCATAGCCAAAAGGCTTCATAATAATAAACAAAATCCTGATTCCCTTAAAGTATTGTCGGAGAAGCAAAAGACACAGGAAGAATTCATGAAAACATACCTAAAGAAGGTTATTGACGAAAACAAAGGGAGTCTTCTTGCATCGCTTGTCAGAGCATTGCTTCCGGTTGAGGCTCCTCCTATGTCAATTACTGACGGGGTTAAATCAGATTCTTTGAAATGGATTATCCAGTATAATTACAATAAAGATCATTTCTTTGACAATATCGACCTTAATGATGAAAGGCTCATCAGGACACCTATCCTGCAATCGAAGCTGAAAACATTTTTTACAGATGTTGTGATCCAATCGCCTGACTCAGTGAACAGGGAAATTGACAGGCTGATTGCCAAATGTGAGGATAATTACAGCATGTTTCAGTTTGTTTCCGTATTCCTTTTTAACCATTTCAGGCAGAGTGAAATAATGGGGCACGATGCAGTTTTGGTGAAACTTGCAGACGATATCTATCTGTCTGGCAAAGCAGACTGGATTACCAGTGAGTTCAGGGACGATCTGAAGAAACAGGTTGATTTATTAAGGCATAACCTTATAGGAATGACCGCTCAAAACCTTATAATGGATTCCTATACCGGGATATTTGTTTCTCTCTTTGATATTGAAAAGGATTTTGTGATCTTATATTTCTGGGAGCCGGATTGCGGACACTGCAAAGAAGCAACCCCGAAGCTCAAACAATATTATGATGAGATGAAAGAGCGTGGAGTGGAGGTGTTTTCAGTATGTACAACATCTGACAGACAGGAATGGGAGAAATATATTGTGGAAAACAGACTCACCTGGATAAACGGATGGGATCCGCAGAGAGCAACAAATTACGGATATTACTATAATGTTCAGTCAACCCCGATGATTTATATCCTCGACAGAGACAAAAAAATCATTGCAAAGAAATTATCAGTCGATGATATTCCTGCATTTATTGATAATTACCGGAAATACTTCAGGAAGTCAGGTTAATCTTATCTGACAGTATGTTGACAGTACAGCTCTAATCCAGGATACGACAGCAATCATCAGTTGCAAATTCCTCGCAGGCTTCAACAGATAAATCTGAAAAACACCCAGGTGTTACGAAAGCAGCACCAGACATGCTTCTGCACTTATTTCAAAAACATAAGGTCTTGCCTTAATTTATTAATAGTTATTTACGAATAGCTGTTCGGATTTATGATTTCAAAGCCCTTCGCATATGATATAGTGAGATTTTAAGCAATTTTTTCAGGGTAGTCGTGTTGTTCACCTTTACCACCGGCGCATGAAAGCAGGGAGAGGCCAGGAATATATATAATTCCGTCTGCAGCAATAGCAGTCTTAAATCCGGTTCTATTCAATGTTTATTGTTCATCCGGGTTGTTATGTAATATTAGTCATGGAATCCGGATAAGGGTTTTGTGCTTTTTTCGCTAAAGCTCTGAACAATTACAAACATTGATTTAACAGCAGAATTGCCTTTAATAGTGCATTTATTGGATCTTTTTCAGGATCATCTCGCCGGTTCCTATTCTGTAGCCAGAGGATCTAAGCAGGATATTTCCGTTTTTATCTGCAAAAATCACTGCAGGAAGACTCAAATCCTCATATGATGAAACATCAAAGGCTTCAATTGGGAATTCCTTCCCGTTGTCGATTCCCAGAATCAATTTGGATGGAAGTTTTGCGACAGCATCTGCACCGGGGGATGAAATACTCATATCAGGGCGACTCAGGAAAATAATGTGCCCGCCCCAGTTGTCAAATTCTTGTTTCAGCCGGAAAAGATCATTCAGAAAATGTTTTGTTGGTTCTTTATCAAAATCCATCAACGCGATGACAGCTCCTTTGTTGATAAAAGAATCATAGGTCACCTCCTCAGTATTGTTAAGAATCCTGATTATGTCGTCATAGTTGATTTTTCCATATATTCTGGCAGGTGAAGTTTCTTTCCTCACTGCAATTTGATGCACAACATGCTCTCCATCCTGCAGTTCAAAAAATGCAATTCGTGTCAGAACTCTATTGCCATCGATTCTGTTGCCTGTTACTGACATATAGTGACCAGGGGGCAGTTGAAGCTCCCCATCGAAATCCGTTATCTTCTTATTGTAGTCATAGCCAAGAGTATAATACTTACCTGATTTGTATTGCGCAAGTGTAAAATGGGAATAGTATTCGGGCACAGGATTTTTATCTGTGGAATAAAGTCGAAGGAAAGCTTTACCATCAGAAGGTTTAATCTGGTCTGAAAAAAACACGTTGTGCCACTGTAGTTTAGAGTAATACTGAGGAACTGAACTGGCTGGTTCAATCCTTGCCGGTATACCCAGGCATCTGCACAATGCCACGAAATATATTGCCCTGGACTTTTCATCAGCAACTCTCATTTCATGGACTCCTTTTGGAGTAACAGGCGTCTTGTAATAGTTTTCTTCGTTACATATTTCTATGCTGCTTTCAATATAATCAGCGATTATTTCCGGATTATTATGGTCCGCTGATTTAATCTCTTCCGGCAGAGCCTTCTGCAGGAAGGAACGCCACGACACCAGCATTTCATTGGCTATCCGCGGATTAAGTATATATTCTGCCCACATATTCGTGCCAATCCCAGGCTGAAAAGGTGTTGTACAATTTTCAAGATGATCACGCAGTACTTCTTCCTGTACATCGCGGAGATCCTTTTCCGATATTATGTATAAAAGTTTAAGGGCAGTAATCCTTTGATCAGCATTAATATTTCTCAGGAATGACATTATTGCCAAATAATTGCCCATACTTTTTGTAAGGATTTCTCTAACCGAGTCGGGATTGCAAGATATTTCCCCGGCAAAATCCTCAGAATCTGCAGCTTTTATCCATGTGTCGACATATGCAGTTCTTATTTTATTTTCTTCATCAAGGCGCCTGTTGTTTTCTTCAACAAGAATTCCTGAGATGTTTTCGTATGGTGATGGCTCAAAAGGAGCCATCATATCGTATTCGAAAACAGTGTTATTTTCAACTCCTTGATGGAGCCTCAATTCAATTGTGTCAGTTTCAGACACTGAAATCTTATCAAAATCAAAGTAATTACCCTTGTGAGCCCAGACAAGAAGATCACCCAGGCCTGTTTCGAAGCTGCTTATTCCTGATGCATCCGCCGGAACAGTTGCAAGAGGATAGAACTCGGCATAATTGTATAGCTTATATTCCACAATAGCATCACTTGCAGGATTTCCATGCTGGTCAGTGACCTTAACATATATTCGTTTTGTCGGAGCATAATTACTGAGATTATTTATCTCGGTATACAGTTTATGGCGCGTTATATAATTCTCATCGCCATACCATGCGCCGAATGATTTTGAATGAATCAGCATAGCACGTCTTGCTGGTTCGGTAAACCAGCCACGATCAAGTACGGGTTCGGGTTCACAAGCACCCAGATAATGCCATGTACCATTGATCCATACTTCAACCCAGGCATGATTGTCATCAATGTGGGCCCATCTGGGAGTATAAACCTGACGGGCTGGAATACCCACTGTCCTGAGAGCTGCAACCGTTAGTGTTGATTCTTCTCCGCATCTGCCTCTTGCTGAAAGAATTGTATATATAGGTGACGATGTTCGCATATCAGACGGCTGATAGGTTACTTTCTCATGACACCAATGGTTTATTTCCAATGCAGCCTTGCCAATATCACTTATACCTTTCAACCTGTCAGTAAGCTCGTCGTAGTACTTAATCCTGAAGGAGTCGAGATTCTCATTATTGACCCTGACTGGCAGAACATAGTGAAGAAAGATGTTGTCAGGAACAGATCTCCCCCAGGGGCTTCTTTCCTTTGCCAGCAAGGCTCTTCTGACATTAGCAAGGAAGTAGTCACCGTCATAGTCGGCCAGATCATTCAACGGCATGTATGAAAAAAGAAACTTAATTGCTTCTGATTCTCTTAGCGAAAGATCTTTCTCAAAGACATTGAAAAGCTGACTTTCCCTGTTTTTAGCTATTTCTTTGCGTTCAAGAAAGGCATTCTCAACTTCAGTCCTGTAATTCTTATTCCTGATCAGATGACGCTCTGAACATCCCGTAAAAAGCAACACAGCAACGGGGACAAGCAATAATCTCGAAAAGTTCATTTATGAAAAGACTATATTGTTCCGCAGGATTTCCTTACAATTAGTTCAGGCGACATATTAACCTGTCTTTTATACTTCCCTTTTCCTGAACTTCTTATCTCTGCCCATATCATATTGGCAATTTTGAGGGCCATTGCTGAATATGGTTTTCTCAAGGAGGTAACAGGTGTGTACATCAGGTCAAACTCTATTCCGTCTTCCATAGAGATAAGTGCAATATCATGAGGTATTCTCAATTTCTTTTTCCTGAACAAGTAATACACAGGATATACGTGTTCAGCTTTAATGATTATCAGAATCTCTGTGCTGAAAGGCGGTCTAAGGTATTTTTCAATCAGGCTAAAGTCAAGGTCCATATCGACATCCAGATTTTCAACCTCAACAATTATGGGTTTGTTAAGGTTTTGCCTTGCTTCGATTGTTTTGGTGATTGCTTCAAGTACCGGCAAGTTAGCTGCGGGAGAATTCAGATTGCCAGTCAGTATAACTATGTTTCTGTAACCCAATAATTCAATGTGGTCGGCTACACGTCGTGCTCCTTCCATCATATCGGAACAAACCGAATTTAACGGAAGAGCTTTAAGGGACTTCTCAAGCAGAACAAAAGGATATCCTGATGATCTCAGTGACCGTACTGTTGTTTCGTCGGCTGCATCTCCAACAAGAATCAGGCCTGTAAAGAATTTCCTGAAAGAGTTAATAAACCTGCTGTATCGCCTTTCGTCATTGTCTTTAGTTATGATAGAAAAGCCGATACCAATGCTTGAGAAGGCTTTTTGAAGATAGGGCGTTATCTGGTAAATAAATGGATCCGGATGGTCGGGAATAATCATACCTATTACGCCGGGTTTTTCCTCAACTGGTGATGTCTCATTTTTTTCTTTAAGCAAATCAAAGTAACCCATCTGCCTTGCAAGGGCCAGTACTCTTTCCTGTGTCTCCTTCTTTATCCCGTGCTGATCAGCTTTATTATTCAATACCAATGAAACCAGCGTACTAGACACTCCAAGCTTTGCAGCTAAATCTTTATTTTTTAATTTTTTACCCATTTATCACTTTGATTTGCTACTAAATTAAACCAAATAAATTAAATGTCTAAAAAAAATTAAAGAATTCACAATTTTTAATAAATGAAAAATCTTTTTCATCTGCAAACAAGACCTTTTTTAGTCGCCAGCTCTTCCTAACTTTTGCTAAATGCAGTTTCCTGACTTTATCTTCTTGGCGGAGTTATGCCCCTCTGCCTTGAGGCTTCTTCAAGACGCTGCTGCCATTTTGATTTCTTGAGAGGTTTTTTCCTGTTTGCCTCAAGAGTTGCTAATACTTTGTCACTGTCAACAAATCTTTTGGAAAGACGGTTCTGTAAAAATGTAAGAATATTTGCCAGAAAATAGTAATATGTAAGTCCGGATGAAAAATTATTAAGTATAAGCATAAACATAACCGGCATCATGTACATCATAATCTTCATCCCTGGCTGGTCCTGTCCGGGTGATGAGCCGGTCATCTTCATTGTAATAAGTGTTGATGCAGTCATTAAAAGAGTAAACAGGCTTACATGATCGCCATACATTGGGATAGTGAATGGCAAGGTAAGTATGGAGTCATATGTAGAAAGGTCGGTAGCCCAGAGAAAAGCTTCCTGGCGCAGTTCAATCGACACCGGGAAAAACCTGAACATTGCAAAGAGGATTGGCATCTGAAGGAGCATTGGAAGACAGCCGCCCATCGGATTTACTCCTGCCCGTTTATAAAGGTCCATGGTTGCCTGTTGTTTCTTCATGGCATCCTCCGATTTTGGATACTTTTTGGCAATTTCATCGACCATTGGCTTCAGAACCTGCATTTTTGCCTGCGATTGGTAAGATTTGAATGTCAGGGGTAGCAGGACAACCTTAATAAGTATTGTAAGTATGAGAATTATTAATCCATAGCTATTTATAGATTTCTCCAACCAGTTAAATACCGGAATAATGATGAATCGGTTAATCAATCCTATAATATTTCTGCCCAGGAAAACAAGCTTTTCAAGTTCAAGTCCTTCTTTTCGCAAGGTTGAGATATGGTTTGGGCCAAAGTAAAATTTCATTCCGATATTGGTCTCCGAACCTGGCTCATAGGGCACACCTACATCGGAAGTAAAATACCTGAGGTATTTTTTTGATTCCGGGGTTTTTTCTGAGGAGACTGAGCCATTCATGAAATAATCGTTGGCAATAAGTACTGACGAAAAGAATTGATCCTGAAATGCAATCCAGCTAAGCTTTGTGGTTATATCGGCTTTATCAACATCCTTGTTTGACCTGAGCCTCAGCCCGCTTACATCATCCTGATAATACTTATATTTTATTGTGGTATAATTATCTTCATTTTGCCTGCCTTTCTCCTGCTGCGGAATATACATCTGCCAGTCGAGACTCAAGCTGTTCTGGTTAGATGCTATTATATCCTGCATGGATTTAAAAGTTACATTAAAGTCGACCATATATTTATCGGGAGGAAGAGTGTATTTATATTCTAAATACTCATTCTCTCCTGCTATAAGCCGCATAATAACACTTTCCGGCCTGGTTGATGCTGTTATAGTCTTATTTCGGGTTATCGGTGTGAAATATAAGTTATTGGTCTGAACAGCTTTATTGTCGGCAGTATAGAAATTGAAGCCGAATATTGTTGAGTCGCCAGAAAACAAAATAAGGGGCAGTGAATCATGGGTTCTGTAATCTTTCAGTCTTGCAGAATAAATCCTTCCCCCCTTTGGAGTGATCTTTAATTCCAGCAGGTTATTTTCCAGGGTGATCAGTGTATCACTTCCCTGGGATGCACCTGCAAACGCTCCAAGATGTCTGAGATCTTCGGCAGTGTCACTGCCTGCTGAAGGAATTGAATCATCGGCTGGAGAATCCTTTGCTGACAAATCAGGAGTCTGGATATCAGGAACAAAGCCCAGTGTTTTGTTTAATTCATTTATCCGTGATACCACATCAGGTTGATTAGGTTTAAACCTAAGTGCGTTAATGTATTCAGCTCGTGCATTTTCCAGATCCCCTTCAGAATACAGTGAGTCAGCAACTTCAATAATCTTTTCGAATGATTTGTTCAGTCGGCTGCTATTATATAGACTGAAACCTATAAAAATCGCAAATATTAGAATAAGACCGGTTACTGTGTTTTTATCCATCCTTATCAGGAGTTTAGTTCAAATTGAATATTATCTTATACTTATTATCATTTATCAGATACATGCCTTAACAAAGATGGGGCTTCATCACCGTGCTGCTGTACGGTAATAAGAGATGCTGAAACAATTTCTTTGCCGAGGGAGGATGTTACGCCTCCGGTCACAAATACGTACTTGACTTCGCTCAATTTCTGAAAGTTTAACTGTGACTGATCAATTATCTATTCGTCTAGCCCTGACTGATCTATCATTCTGACTTTTTCTTCCAGTGTTTTGATCATTTTCTTTGCATTCTCAATTTTCTCTTCTACTTCCCTGATCATATGATCAGCATTAGCGGATTTAGCAAAGAATCCTATGTTGTTTTCCCACAGGACTATATCATTTTCGAGCTGTTTTATCTTTACAAAGAATTTATCCCTTTCATTTCTTATTTTCCGGGATGCTTTTGGATTGGTCTTAAGACCATCGAGCTTGGTTTTATATTTGAGAATACTTTTATCCTCATCGCCTATCTTTAGCTTGTCAAACTCCCTGTTGAGTGCGTTCCGATAGCGTCTGGTAATTTCATCCTTTTTATTAAAAGGCACAAAGCCTATTTCTGTCCATTTTCTTTGAAGTTCTTTAAGGCGCTCAAATGCACTTTGCACATCGGTTCCTGCTTCGAATTTTTCAAGCTCCTCAATAAGAGCCATTTTGGCTTTATAATTATCCTCATAAGAGTTGTCAAGACTTGCAAAATATTCTGATTTCCTGTTAAAGAAATGATCACAGGCTCTACGGAACCGCTTCCAGATTTTTTCTGATTGTTTTCTGGGAACAGGCCCTATATCCTTCCATTCTTTCTGAAGCCTGATCAGTGCATCTGACGTAGCTTTCCAGTCAGTACTATCCTGCAATGCCTCGGCCTGAATGCAAAGTTCGGTCTTAAGCTGAAGGTTATTAAGTTGTAATTCTTTGTTATCAGAATAGAAACTTCTCTTTTTCTCAAAAAAAACATCACAGGCTTCCCTGAATCTCTGATATACTTTATTATTCTGTTTCTTTGGTGCAAATCCGATTGTCCTCCACATCTTCTGGAGAGCTACTATCTTCTCAGCTTTTTCATCAAACTCTTTGAAATTATTTATTTCCTGAAGATTAATTGCTTCAACTTCTTCACACAATGCAATTTTAGCTTCAAGGTTTTTCCGTTGGTCTTCTTTTTGTTTCTCGAAATATTCGTGATGTCTTTTATTTATCTGAGATGTTGCTTCCTTGAATCTTTCCCAAATCTCATTTTTAGATTCCTGCGGCACCGGCCCTACTTCCCGCCATTGGTTATGATAATCCTGCAATGTCCTGAATGCATTTACAGGGTTGGGCTCAAGCATAAGCTCCTCTGCTTTTTCACAGAGGGAAATCTTTGTTTCAAGGTTTTTCTTAAGGTCGAGATCCCTGAGTTCTTTGTTGATTTTTATGTAACCATAAAAAACCTCCACACTGTGATGATAATTCTCCCACAAGTCTTTTAGTGCTGATTGTGGCACAACGCCAATTGTGTGCCACTCATTCTGGAGAGTCCGGAAATCATGAAAGGTCTTGTTGATTGATTCTTCCCGATTAACAAGGTCTTTTATCCTGTCTATTATATCATATTTTCTTTTCAGGTTTTCATATTTTTCAGCTTCCTGAACACGGCTGAAATCACTTTTCTTCTCACGGTATTTTCCGAGCAGTTCTTTTACCCTGTACTCAAGAGGATCGACCCAGATCTTATAATCTTCGATTTTCCCTCCCCCTTCAAGATATTTAGTCTTCCTATCTTCAGCCTCCAGTTTTATCTTTTTGAGGAAGAATGACCTGATTCTTTCAACATCATTCTTAATTTCTGAAGGAGGCCGGTTTTCAATCAAAAGTGCAAGCGTATCAACAAGCTCCTGTTTTGAAAACCCTGAATAATCAACCGGAGGTAATTCCATGTCCTCCGTTTCCGGAAAATCACCTTCTTCATCAGGCTGAGCATCATCAATTTTTTCTTGATTCTGCATTTTTCCAGCATTCATTTCTTCATCACCAGGAGTCACTGCCTCCGAATTATCATCAGAAGGAGCTTCTGCTGCAGCTATGTCTTCAGCAGGTATAACTTCTGTTTCGGTCTTGTCTTCATCAGGTATAACTTCTGCTTCGGTCTTGTCTTCAGCAGGTGTAGCCTCTGTTTCGGTCTTGTCTTCAGCGGAAGAAGCAACTAAATCATTTGTACCTTCATCTGGCAGAGTAGTTTCAGCACCGGCAGCATCTTTTTCAGCCCCGTTTTGTTCATCACGAACAAAGTCATCCGAATCTTCAATATTCATGGTCAATCCTTTATTTTTCAGATTCTTTGCAATACAACATCATCACGGCATGCCGTGGAAATTTCAGAGTACGAAAATATTGAATTATTTATGAAATCTCAAGGAATTACAATAATTAATATGATAATCAGATGCTAACCATATTTACCTCTGCTAATCAGTAATAGAAATGACCACAGCTGACATAGTTCGCGTTGTTTTTTCCTAATGAGGTTTCAATAAAGAAACTGTTTTTAAACACTTTTAAAAAACAGAGTAACATATTCATTTCCAGCCACAACAGGAATAATCTGTCTGGTTATCTTATTGTTTATTCCTGGTCTTGGTTATAAGATGGTGGATAGGATTAAAGATCTTCTGAATCAGACTCATATCTGAAGTTATTATCTCTGCTATACCTTGCATATTTTGATTGAATTCCAGCTTGTTCCCATACATAGTTACCAGTCCCGAGGGGAAAGCAACTTCAATAATATAAGTATCATTTTCAGGGACAAGTGATTTAGCTTTTATCACACCTCTAACCATTCCATATTCAAGATAAGGATACCCGCTCAGTTTTATGTTTACAGCCTGCCCAGTCTTTACTTTGCCTGATCTGTTCATTTTTAGTTTTATCCTCCCAATATAATTGCCTGCTTGGTGAGGTATTATGTTAATAACTGGCTCATTTTCATTTACAAACTGATTGGCACTCCAGTACCTTGTAAAGCTTACAGTACCGCTAACCGGAGAGATCAGCAGGAACTTGTTCTCCCATATTTCTATTTGCGCCTTAAGGTTCAACAGTTCATTATTAAGGCTGGACCGATACTTTTCACTTTCTTCAACACGTTTAATCCTATAATCCTGAAGAATTTGATTCCTTTCAGCCAGCTCTATCGATTTCTGTGATTGGTCTATCTGTACCTGCTTGTGATCTATCCTTGCTTTCAGGTATGATTGATGAGATCGTTCATATTCGCTTTCCGAAAGTACGCCGCTCGCAAACAGCACAGAATCCCTTTTGAACTTTTTTGCTTCAAGTGATTGATTTTCTGCGTAGAGCTTTTCCTTGGCCTCCAGCTTGTCTAAATATGCTATCATCTCATTGATCTCCCGGGTTACTGAATTGATCTTAGCCCCGTAATAATCGTGTGTCACATAATTATTATAATCTGAAAGGCTTTTAACAAATGAGCTGTAAAATTCCTGAATCTCACCCAGACGGGTAAAAGAAGACAGGTTTTTTAAAGTAATATCTTCAGTTTGTGAAATAACGTCAATTTCATGTCCGAGTTCTCTGATCTCACTGACAGAAGCTGCTGATTCCATAGCTGCAATTACCTGTTTCGCTGTTACAGTATCTTTATCCTGCACATATATTTCACTAATCCGTCCGGAGATTCTTGATTCCAGGCTTACAGGCGGATTTTCGGTTGTTATTTCGACTGGCGAAGGTACAACATCAGGATACCTGATAATAGAGGCAAAAACCAGCATAAATACGAATATTGCTGCAAGAATCGTTGTGCCCCATCTCAATAATTTCGGAGGAGGAAGGTTTATAATTCTTTTTACTTGGTCTGAATGAAGCACTTCATATTTCAGGTCAGATCCCATTTGTGAAAATTCCTGTTTTGTTGACGTTTAATTTTCTCTTATTTCTTTCACTATTAACTTTTACTTATTGTTCTTCTAAAAGGAAGATATGGGTGTCATGAATCAAACATTTGACTCAATCTGATTTGATACAATATTGTAATAAGTTCCGCATGCTTCCATCAGGCTTGTATGATTACCCGTCTCCACAACCATGCCTTTGTCAAGAACTACTATTTTGTCAGCATTGCGGATTGTGCTGAGCCGGTGTGCAACTATTACCACAGTTTTGCCTTTAAAAAAGTTTGCCAGATTATCCATAATTCTTTTCTCTGTCATGGCATCGAGTGAATTGGTTGCTTCATCGAATATCACTATTGACGGATTTTTGTAAATAACCCGTGCTAGCAGAATTCGTTGTTTTTGTCCTTCGCTTAAACCATGTCCGTTTGTACCGATCTTTGTATTATACCCAAGAGGAAGTGATTCTATGAATTGTCTGAGCTGAGCAGCCGCAACAGCGTTTAACATTGTCTCAATATCAATTTTTTCCATTCCGGGAGCAATATTACCTGCTATAGTATCAGGGAAAATGAAACCGTCCTGCATTATCGCACCAACATTTTCACGCCATGTTTTTATACTTAAAGAAGAAAGAAGCGTATCCCCAATAGTTATTTCTCCGTTTACTGGCTGATAAAGTCCAAGAATTAGTTTCAGCAAGGTCGTTTTTCCACTTCCGCTTGGTCCAACTATTGAAGTTGTTTTATTTTCTTCGATCAGAAGGTTAACATCCTTAAGAGCATATGCTGATCTTGGTCCTTCATACTGGTAACTCAGGTTTTTCAGATTTATATCCCTGTGTGCTGGCAATATCGTCAGTTTTTGAGTATCACCCGGCTCTTCCGGCTGCATATCATGAACTTCCGCCAGACGATCGAGGCTAAGTTTTGCATCCTGAGAAATTCTGAGGAATCCAATTACCTGATTCAATGGCAGATTAAGCTGCCCGATAATGAATTGTACAGCCAGCATCATCCCCAGTGTCATTTCTCCTTTAATCACTGATGTGGCAGCTATAATTGTTATCAGTATGTTTGTGATCTCATTTATAACGGTTGCGCCTGCGGTCTGATGCTGAAGCAATCCCATGCTTTTCAGCTTTAAACCGAAGAGTCTTCCCTGATGTCCCTCCCACTCCCAGCGTTTGCTCAATTCACTTTGAGTAAGCTTAATCTCCTGAATACCGTTTATTATATTCAGAAGTTTTGAATTAGATGCTGACATCTCTTTAAATCGCTGGAGATCAAGATTTGCCCTTGGTTTTACAAAGAAGACTACCCACGTGATATATAAAGCCGATCCTGCAATAAACAGGCAGAATAACTTCATACTGTAAATGGCAAGAACAATTCCGAATATGAAAAGGTTAACGAATGAAAACAGAATACTGAGTGTCGTTGAAGTCAGGAATTCCTCAATCCTGTTGTTGTCGTCTATCCTCTGCAAAATATCACCCGCAAGTTTTGTTTCAAAAAACGAAACGGGTAGTGACATAATCTTCTGCAGAAACCCGGAAATCACTGCAACATTTACTTTTGATCCGATATAAAGAAGCAGCCAACCTCTTATAAATTCAACCGACATTCTTCCGATTACCAGTGCCAGTTGTGCAAAAAGAATAAGATATATAAACCCTAAATCATTGTTATTAATCCCAACGTCTATAACAGATTGAGTCAGAAAAGGTATAATAAGCTGAATTACACTGCCAAGTATAAGTCCCAGTAAAATCTGTGCTGAATACTTTTTATAAAATCTGAAATACCTTAACAGGAATCTGAATCCTCCTGATTTTTCCTTGATGTTTTCAGTTTCATACAGAGCAGTAGTTGGCTCAATGATTAAAGCCAATCCGGTTCTTTTGCCATCTGTTAGAGTTGTTGCCCATCCTGTTATGAAATCATCACGGCTCATCGTCGCAATTCCTGATGCGGGATCGGCGACTAAAATTTTGTCCTTGTGAATTCTATAAACAACAACAAAGTGCTTTTGATTCCAGTGAACGATACATGGAAGAGGCACATTGTCCTTTAGCATTTCAAAAGAAATTTTCACTCCCATGGTTCTGAAACCTATCAAATCTGCAGCTTCAGAAAGACCCAGGAATGAGACACCTTCTCTGGTGATGAAACATTTGCTCCTTAAATAAGCGATTGAAAAATCCTTCTTGTAAAAATCTGCTACCATTTTCAGACAGGCTGGACCGCAATCCATGGCATCAGGTTGTCTGAAAAAGGGAAATGACATCAGAGTTTTAGTTTAAGATCTAAAATAGTAATTTGCTGGCAAAAACAGCTGAATAAATTTAAAATTATAAGGCATAAGTAGAAAATAGCAGAAGTATTAATAATGAATAATATATTTGTTATTGGATAACAAATGCCTTAGAAGAGCTCTTCCCATACTATGTCGGACGAGGAAATAATTGAAGGTATCCGCAACCAGGATGACAAAACTATTAACTGGCTGTATAACAACTATCTGCAGGTTGTCAGACATCATGTTTTCCAGAATAGCGGGTCTGAGGTTGATGTTTCTGATGTATTTCAGGAATCAATTATAGTGCTTTACCGTCGAATTATGGATGATAAACTGACCCTCTCTGTTGATTTGAAGGGATTCTTTTTCGGCATTGCAAAGAATGTTTGGAAAGGGCTGTTGAGGTATAAGTACAGAACATCCTACATTGAATATGACATTGCAGAAGAACCATCGGCAGATGAGTTTGAAGACCAGCTGATGGAAAGAATAGTTGCAAGAGCCTTTGGAAAGCTGAAGTCTGATGCCCAGACCATACTAAAACTTTATTCGGAAGGACTGACATACAGCGAGATAGCCTCCTCGATGGGTTTAAAAAATGAAATATATGCAAGGAGAAAGAAATATCTTAGTAAGGAAGCTCTAATTACCCTGATCAAAAAAGATCCTGAATACAAGTATTACTTTGGCCACGAGTAACGGATAATAAAATAAGCGCCAAGCAAAATAGCTGAAGCAATAATCAAGATCAGGCAGTATGGTGGATAAACAGGTGAATTGTCCCCATAGATAACGTAAGCTGACCAGAAATATGGATGTGATCTGAACTGGTCTGCATTTTTAAGAAAACTAACCCGGGCTTTTTTCAAAGCGTTGCTTTTTGAATATCCCTTTTTTATGTAACAGTAGAATTTTTTCATTATTTCGGCACCGGAACGGTCTTCTATTTCCCACATTGACAAAACCGTGGATTTGCTTCCTGAGTAGGCAAATCCCCTTGCAAGGCTAAGAATCCCCTCTCCCTCATGCAAATATCCTGAACCGCTGTTGCAGGAACTTAATACAACCATTTTTGCCTTAAATGGTATTCCATATATTTCGTATGTCTTAAGAAAACCATCTTCTGAACCGTCTGGCTCAGGAGAAAATATCATTTTAGAATGCATCGGATAGCGATCGTTTAATAACGTATGCATAGCCAGATGGACAATGTCATATTTGTCAGCTTTTTTCTTAAAGACCGATTCAAGAGCATCTGCTCCTTCATAAAGGATGCCGTTCGTAATAGCTGATATAAACCTTGCTTCTTCCCGGGCATAAGGGAGGGCTTTAATTCTCAATATCTCCTTCCTGGATGGATTGGTCAATGAATCAATTATCAGATTATTATCATATGCCGGAGCAAAAGAAATTGTCTTGTTGATAATTCCGGAATGGAAATTTCCCGTCTCCGCCATCAATGTTGCTGAATATGCATAGGAAATCCTGTAATCGTCCATGATATATCGGAGGTTTCTGTAAAAGATATCACCCTCTGTCTCATTGCCGGGTAAAGGGATAACTTCAAACGGGATGTTCGACAACGTATTATCAGGAGATATGATCAGTTTATCTGATACAAGGAATTGTTTTACAGGCGCAATAAGTTTTTCATACAAATAGTGTCCTGAATTCCTGAAATTATTGAAATCCTTCCGTGCATTATTGTCAATGGAAGGCAGGGTTATCAGATTCCTGAATTGTTCAATTGTATTAAAGAAAGCAGAATCTATAGCTAACGTAATAATTTTCTTGTATTTTCTGTTAACAACAAATACTGCCAGGAAGGAATCCGCAACTATATAGTTCAGGTAATTTGAATTTCTTCCCACAACATTCGTTATTTCATCGGGATTTAAAACATCTGTATTGTATTTTACCATATAATATTCCGGAAAGCGTTCTTCAAAAACAGATATCAGGGAGTCACGTCTTTGTGTTGCCCTGAAGAGGTTTTCATTCCACTCTTCGATCATTGATTCATTAGGATTTGTACCTGCTTTTTCTGATGAGATGACTGCATTGTACAGGCTAATTTCATTCTGAAGTTTCTTTTCAAGGAGTGCTGTTTCATGAGGGATCTGCAATTGTGTAGCTTTCAACTCCCTGACTGAAGCAAGCAGGCCGGCTCCCTTGCTTTTTTCAAAATACAGGAAAGCTTTGTCAAGATAATCCTTATCGCCTGTTATTGTAAAACAGCGGTCGTAATCCTTAATTGCATGAAGATAATAGTCACGATATCTGTCTCCCAGAATAAGTCTGCTTTCTTCTTCACTGATATTAAGCCTGATTTTTTCGAGTATGGCAATTATTAGCTCAATAGTCTGCGCAGATGCCAGCAAGTACTTAAGCTCATTAGTATTTTTATATAATCCCCCGAGTGCGAGATGTTTTGTTTTCAGGATGTTAAGAGTTCTGTAATCGGGAATAAGATCATTGATATCCGGATTGTCAATTGTTAACCCCCCAGTACTCATGGATGTTCCAGCGTTAAGTAATTCCTGCAGTACTGCCAAAGCCTTATCAAATTCTCCATTGGCAGTTAGGGAATTGGCATATCCAAGTAGAATAGGTTCTCTTAAGTCAATACTAGATTCATTGATTTTTGAAAAATCATAGCATCGTTTATAATAGATTAATGCTTGTTCTAGATCGACCGAGAATCCTCGAAGGTATTCTGCATAATTTTTTAGTACTATTAAATACTCATCTGTGGAACCTCCATATATTTTTTCTGTATACCTCAGTGTTTCAAATAAAAGTTTTCCACCTTGGTCAATTTTCCCATGATTTGCAAGATATATTGCTCGACTATTTATAAAGTTAAAAGAAAGGTGTGAATGAAATGAATTAGCCAAATCAACACCTTTATTGAAATATTCTTCAGATTTGCTTACGTTGCCAAGAACACTATGAATTATCCCTAAGTTATTAAGAACATTTAAATACCTTTCATCCTCTTTTAATACTCCATTTTTATATAAACATTCTGATTTCTCAAAAAATATTGCAGCCTTTGAATAATTTGACATTTCACAATAACAAGCACCCAAATTAGTGTAGATGTCAGCCACTTCAGAATTAGTCAAATTGTAATCCTGTATGATATTAATTGCCATATTACCGTATAATACCGCTTCATTATAATCTTTTAGGCTAATAAGAGCATTGATCATGGTTGCATAACTTGTAAGAAGGGTGGAGTCTGATTCTCCGACGTGTTTTTTTTCTATTTCAAGTGATTTCAAAGTAAAATATTTCTGATTGCCGTAATCACCTGCCTTATTGTAAGCAACTCCCAGATTATAAAGGCATTTTGCATATCTCATATCATCTATTCCCAGAATCTCCCTTGATATCATTGATCGTTTTAACCATTTTATGGCATCAGCATACCCACCCCAAATAAGGTGGTAAAGGCCAATATAATAGTATGAATCTGAAAGAGACAGAGTATTTAAAGGATTGTTGCTGATTACTTTGTATAATTTATTTACACACTCTTTTGTACGATCACTGTCACCGTTCAATAAATGCGTTTCGACCTCTTGGTTTAGTTTTTGTAAAACCATACTTGTATCCTTAACACTTTTATGGAAGTGAAACGAGTGATATGCAATCAGCCTGTTTCCGGAAAGCGATTCTGATGAAGAAAGAACTGACCCGGTATCCATGAATATTATAAAGAAGATGAGAAGTCCGTTTCCAGATGAAAAGAACACCTGCAACCACGAGCCGGGACTCTTGTTTTTTCTGATAATCATATAATTAGTTAACAAATACTGGCAGAAAAATGTCATATGCCAGTGATTCACATAAAGCTACTGAATATCAATCATAAACAAAATAATTGTAAAATTTTTGATTTTTTTTTGTCACAAAATACTATGTTCTGACATGTAGCACTGAAACACTTTTACTTTAGCGATTTTTTCCACATCAATCATTGCTTATACAAAAATAAAATAAAATGGAAAACAACGACATTAAAACAACCGAAACAACCGAAACAACCGAAGAAATATTTTCGGAATACGAACTGACTCCCGAAGAAATGATTACTGTAAAAGGCGGAGAAGATATTGAAAAATTCATAACCCCCAATCCACCAAGAATAAAGATTTGACTGTATCAAAAAACACTATCTGGTTGGAAAGTACATAATTATAAAACTCACCGCATAACGAGATGAAAACTATACCCAGTCTGTTAAAAATAGATTAACAAAGGCTGGCTATATGAAGGATTACGGAATGATATTATTTTGCTTTAGACAACAAAGAAAGGATAAAAGATGAATTCTGGGAAATATACAGACTATATTGAAAAGTATCTCGGAGGGGAAATGGACTCCGCGGAAGAGTTATGGTTCCGGAAGGAGATTGAAGGCAGT
The DNA here is from genome assembly GCA_040769065.1 of Bacteroidales bacterium. GTDB lineage: Bacteria > Bacteroidota > Bacteroidia > Bacteroidales > VadinHA17 > LD21. The sequence goes on along the minus strand of JAXGLU010000001.1, from coordinate 710,345 downwards.
GATGAACTGCGTAATGAAATTGAGCTAAGGGAAAAAACCGAAAAATTTCTGAAGGATCAGCCTATAATTGATTTACGCAGAAAGCTAGCCTCAATAGAGAGTAACCGTGTCAAAAAAGTCAGTGTAACGATTAAGGCGGAATGGAAATCCATCTTACGGTATGCTGCAGCAGCGTGTTTGCTGATTGCTGCCGGAATATTTGCTTTTTTTATTGATTATCATCAGGATAGTGATCATATCATTAAAAAGTATTACAAACCATACGAGGTTACATCCGCTTCAAGGACAGGTCTTTCAGAGACGAGCAGAGATTATGACCTTGCGATTGATTTTTATAATAATCATGATTATAAAAATGCGGCAATTCATCTCGGGAAAGTTGTAATAGATGAGCCTGAAAACATGCATTCAGCCCTCCTAAACGGAGTAGCCGGGTTTGAGAATGGCGACTACGAGGAAGCAAAGCGGTCACTGCAAATGGTAATCAAAGACAACAATAATCTTTACATTGATCATGCAAGATGGTATCTGGCCCTATGTTATGTAAAAACAAATGAATACAACTCAGCAGTTGAATTACTTGTAGCCTCAAGAGACTCTGGCAGCATATACAGAAAAAAGGCAGGTCATATTCTTAGATTAATCAAAAAAAGAAAATGAACAGGATTAATGGAATGTTTTTACTATTGAACCAGGGAGTAAAAAATGTCTTATATGTGCTCGCTGCATAATAAGGGTAATTATAGTGAGATAATTACAGTTTTGGGGAAGCTGCCTCCGGGCAGCTTTTCCTTTACAGTATCTTCACTTCTGTTCTTCTGTTTAGTTTACGCCCTTCAGTTGTAATATTGTCAGCTACAGGTGATGAATTACCATATCCCTTATGCTTAAGCCTTTCTGATGCTATTCCTTTACTTATCAGATAATTAACCACCGACATGGCTCTTTTTTCAGATAATGTCTGATTGTATTCATCACTTCCGGTTGCATCAGTATAGCCGCCTATTTCCACAACTATTCCAGGATTACTTATCAGGAACTGCCTTAACTTCTCAAGTTCTGCAAGTGATTCTTTTTTAAGCTGCCACGAATCAACTTCATAAAACACATTTGAAAGAAGCATTGTTTCCCCTGCCTTTAAAGGGCTTAACAATATCTGTTTAATGTAGGGTTTGCTTACAGTATGTTGACCTTCAAACACAAAATGCTCGGAGTAAAAAAGGTATCCTTGCTTGCTTACATTTAATCCATAATTAAATCCTGACGGAAGGCACACAAGAAAGTTGCCTTTTGCATCAGTATCGTCAATTATTACTCTTTTCCCGGTTGTAATGTTTATCAGTTCATATTCAGCCCTGATCGCTCCTCCTGTTTCCTTATCGATCACCTTGCCTTTCATGTAAGCCACAGGATCAGGCCTGAAAGACTCATCGAGGTTAAAATAAAAGATATCCTTGCCATTATTATTATCCCTCACTGATGAAAAATATGCTTTTTGTCCTGCTGACTCAATTACAAGGCCTGTTTCATCATTGCTTGTATTTACAGGATAGCCCAGATTTCTTGGTTCAGACCATGTGCTGTCATCCTGAAGCCTGGTAACATATATATCAAATCCTCCCATGCCAGGTCTTCCGTCAGATGAAAAATAGAGAGTCCGTCCGTCAAAATGTATAAACGGAGACATTTCATCAGATTCTGTGTTCACCGTTTTTCCCATATTTACCGGTGTCGTCCATTTTCCAGCTTCATTTCGAATGGAATACCAGAGATCTTTTCCGCCAAATCCTCCGGAACGGTTACTTGAAAAGAAAAGGATCCTTCCGTCAGCACTGACAGAAGGTTGTGATTCCCAGAAGCGGGTGTTTACCGGTGAACCAATATTAACGGGGACAGACCACTTCCCGTCGTCATAAGAGGAATAATAAATATCACAACTCCCTGCTCCTCCCGGTCTGTCACAGGCAGTAAAAAACATATAGGAGCCGTCTGAAGAAAGTGTCTGAGCCCCTTCATTCTGAGCTGTATTAAGAGGGGGGCCGGCATTTATGGCTTTCCTCCATAAACCATCATCTGACATATAGCTTATGTAAAAATCTTCCTGATATAACTTGTAGGAGTTAAGATCACCAGCTGGTTTTGCCTGGCGTGTAAACATGAGCGTCTGTCCATCAGCGGTTATCGATGGCCAGTATTCATCGTTGATGGTATTTATTCCTTCCCCGACACTTATGGGATTAAACTGTACCGGATTCTTTATTGCCTCTATTGCAAATTCACAGTTTCTGACATTTTTCAAGGCCAGTTCCCTGTTCTTAACAGAAGTTTTTGGCTGCGAAAGGTATGCATGATAATGTTGCAGGGCATTTTTATAATCGCCCGACATCATTTCTGAGTTAGCAAGATTAAATAATACAGGAAGATAAAATAGGGAATCTATCTTTACTGCGGTCCTGTAAAACAGTGTGGATTCTGCATATCGTTTCTGTTTGTAGAATAGTTCTCCAAGCATCATGTATGCTTCGTAAAATTTATCGTCAACAGCTATCGCCTGTTTAAAAAGATCTTCAGCTGCATGATATTCAAAGTAATCATACATTTTAAGCCCTTCTTTATATATTCTGAGGGCTCTGTTTGACGATGTATGGTAACTCTGGGCAAAGCTGGAAGAGAATCCCAGAAAAAGGAAGCAAACGAGAGCAGCAACAAGACACCTCCCGTGAGGTGCCTTATGGAATATGCATATATTTATGCGTTTGTAATGATATTCTCCAAACAGGGTTTTTCTTAACATATTCGACAATATCGGGAATAACATCATCAAAACGTTTCCATTCAGGCTGCAAAAAAAGGAAACAATCTTTTCTGACAAGTTTTCTGTATTTCTCTGCCCACCTGAAATCATTTCTATCCTGAATTACAACCTTAAGTTCATCAGCCATATTGCATATACTACTCAATGGCGGCATGTTTTTTTTTGGTGACAGGCAAATCCAGTCCCACTTTCCGCTTGGAGGATATGCGCCGGAAGTCTCAATAAATGTCTTTATGTTCTTGTTTTTCAGGCAGGAACATAAATAATCGAGGTTCCAAATAAGCGGTTCCCCTCCAGTGACCACAACAGAATCCGTGCCAGACAGGACTACACTATTCACAATAAGATCTGTTTCAACGAGGGGATGCAAACTCGGATCCCAGGCAAAACGCGAATCACACCAGCTGCATCCGACATCACATCCTCCAAGCCGGATAAAATAGGCTGCTTTCCCTGTATGATATCCCTCACCCTGGACAGAGAAGAATCTCTCAACAAGCGGGAGCATTTTTCCTTCAGATTCTGAATTATGCATCTATATCAGTTTATACAGAATTCCTGCCTGGCCAAAGCAGGCTTTTTCCACAGGGCTGACAGCTCATTTCCTCAATCGCAAAAGGCTGATGAATTCATTGAAAAAGAACGTATTGTCATTGATTCCTGAAAATCGTGCGGCACCAGGGCCATACGAAAAAACAGGAACCATTACAGCTGTATGGCTTCCTGATTCAATAAACTCGGCCTTGACAGTTTTATTGTTCATATTGCCTCCTGTAAGTGTCAGTCCGCCAGTTTCATGATCTGCAGTAACTACAATCAGTGTCTTTTTGTCTTTTTCAGCAAATTCAAGGGCAACCCCTATTGCTTCGTCCATATCCAGTGTTTCCGATATCGAATAATCAATGTCTTTCTCATGGCATGCCCAGTCAATCATAGAGCCTTCTATCATAAGAAAAAATCCGTTTTTATTCCGGCTCAGCAGTCTGATAGCCTGGTTTGTCATTTCTTTTAGCATACCGGATCTTCCCTTGCTGGCAGAAGGCATGTGTTCTTTCGCCAGAAGACCTGCAACTTTACCTGATCCTGATTTTTTAAGATCATCAAGTGTATAAACCACATCATAGCCCTGTTCCCTGAGACTCGCAGTAAGGTCTGCACCGTCGCTTCTGTTGCGGAAATGATTTTCACCTCCACCGATAAAAACATCGGCTGTTCCGCCAAGAAAATCCTTAGCTATTTCCTCATAGTTGCCTCTTCCGGGATTATGTGCCACAAATGAAGCCGGTGTAGCATGAGTTATTGCGGAAGTACTGAGTATGCCTGTCGCCAGTCCGTTCTTTTTAGCTACCTCAGTGATAGAGCTTATTGGAGTCTGGTCAGGGCTGACCCCAATCATTCCATTATTTGTTTTGGTGCCGCAGGCAATTGCTGTTCCACCTGCCGCAGAGTCAGTTATATAATTATCAGCAGAAAAGGTTTTGCTGAATCCGGAATATGGAAACTTTTCCAGATACAGGGTTGTTCCCGATGCACTAATAGCTGAGTAAACCTGGGCTGTTCCCATGCCATCTCCGATGAATAGAATTATGTTCTTTGGTTTTTTGCCGGCAGCTTTAATCTCTGTATAGTTAAATGCAATTAGTTGAACTAATAATATTGCAATTATAAACGCAGCATTTCTGATTGTTTTTTTACTCATGATAATTTAGATTTTATTAATAAAATTGCATTTTAATATTATAACAAATATTCCATCACATAGTTTCCCCGAACAGCAATTTATAGTCTGCCGGGGCTGCTTTCTTCACCCAGGCATCAGGAACTATTTTCCAGTTATTTCTCGGTAAAGGATCGATTTCTTTCTTCTTCTCCAGATCCTTGAGAATGTAATATCTTAAGTCTTTATCGGTTGAAGATATGACCCGGGAATTAAGCTGAGCTGATCCTATACCCGCACCTTTTGCGAAATGTCCGCCGCCGCCATTTCCCCTGTAGGAATTGACCGCAACAAGATATCTGGTTCGAGGATTGAAATGCCTGCCTCCGCTGAGTGAGGTAATTTTAATTCTGGATCCCTCTGGCTTGCTTATGTCAACGATATAGTCGATACCGGCAGCAGAATCAAAATTGTATGCCTGGTTGCTAAGCCATGCCCTGCCATTTATAAGTACCGGATTATTGTTATCATCCTTTCTGAGCTTAATTAGCCTGTCGGATGGACCTGTCATGGTATTTAACCATTGGGAGTATGAAAATTCAAGATATTTACGGATTTCTTCTCCTGTCATTGATACCGTGTAGAGCATGTTTTCAAACCTGTATAATTTAAACATATCTCCGACGGTTACAGGTCCTTTGGAAATCTTAACATCAAATGACAAAGGGGCAGCAAATGAAATATCGGCTCCTGATACTGCAAGCTGCACTGAATGTATCATCTCAACAAAAGCCGATGGTCCGAAAAAAGCATCTCTTGAAGAAATGTCCTTTTTTGAGACTGCTATTACTTTATCAACATATTCTTTTACGATATCTTTTTGCTTCCTGAAGTTATCAGTATACTTCCTGTCAGGTTTGTACTGGTTAACATCAACAATTTCACCCGTTATTTTCTTTACAGGTTTCCGGCCTTCTCCTATAAATATTACATCAGCCCGGGCTATGTTTTCTCCCCTGCTGCCACCATTAAGTATAAGCACGGGATCTCCTTCAGAATTGAGAATCGTTTCATTTGCAGTTTTGTGATCATGTCCGGTAAAGATGATATCAAAACCAGGAACATTAAATGCAACAGCAACTGAACCGGAATTGTCAGGATTATACCCATTCCTTTTTCTGGTCTCAGCATTATCCCATCCGGAATGAAATAATCCAACAATTAAGTCAGGTTTTTCTGCCTTTATCACAGGCATCCATTTTTTTGCCGTTTTCTCCATATCCCGGAACTCGATTCCGGAATATAGTTCATAAGGCAGCCATGAAGTAACTGCAGGGGTTGTCAAACCCATTACAGCAATTCTCAGGTTGTTCCTTTCGATAATAGTGTAAGGCCTGAAATAGGGATCTCCTGTCTTAATTTCCACAGCGTTGGCTGCCAAAAGCGGAAAATCATATTCTTTTACCAGCCGGTCGTATACTTTGTGCCCTGCTTCAATATCATGATTTCCAACAGTTGCAGCATCATACTTAAGATAGTTCATAACCTCTGCATTCAGGTGAGGAGACAAGGTGTCAATAAAGTTATAGTAGTAAACAACAGGCTGTCCCTGCAGGTTATCTCCGTTATCGAGAAGAACCACCGGATTGTTGTTTTCACGTACTTTTTTTATATATGTTGCTGCAGAGGCAAGTGAAGCTGACATGCTTTTCTTCTCAATGAAATCGTAGTCGAGTACTGCCCCGTGTATGTCTGTTGTTTGCAGAATTGAAATTTTCCTGATGTCCGGGTCCTTACAGGCAAACAGCAGTAATATAAGGGAGAGAAGATATAGTTTATTCTTCACTGAGTTTTCTTTAAGGATGTAAACATAAAAAAGAATATTCAGTTTCTGATATTTTCTTGTATGTTCTTGAACAAAGCTCCCGGGAAGCTATATATTTGTAACTAATAACCAATTGACATGATCATAACCGGATTGCAAAAAATAGTACAGGATTTCCCTTCTGGCCTGAAAGGCAAAAGAATAGGGATATTATGCCATGCAGCGAGTATTACGTCTGATTTCAAACATATAGTTGATCATTTTGCTGATAATCGTGAATGCATGTTGTCTGCTATATTTGGTCCCCAGCACGGCCTATACGGGGAAACGCAGGACAACATGATTGAATGGGAGGGCAACATTCATCCTGAATTGGCTATTCCTGTATATAGTCTTTACGGCAAGCATCGCAAGCCCACTAAAACCATGCTTGACAAGATAGATGTTCTTGTGGCTGATCTTCAGGATGTGGGAGCCAGACTGTATACCTATATATGGACTCTAAAACTGTGCATGGAAGCTTGTGCTGAAGCGGGAATCCCGATATGGGTTCTCGACAGGCCTAATCCGATTGGCAGGCTTCCGTTCGACGGGCCTGTACTTAAAGAGGAATATTTCTCATTCGTAGGCGGTGCATCTATACCATTGTGTCATCGAATGACTATTGGAGAAATGGCTCTATGGTTAAAAGAAAAATACTTCCCCGGATGTGATCTGAATGTTGTCTGGATGGAAAACTGGCATAGAAATTCTCTTTTCAGCGAAACAGGACTGCCATGGGTATTACCCTCACCAAATATGCCCACACTAAGTACAGCAATTGTATATCCGGGATGTGTCCTTATAGAGGCATTAAATCTATCTGAAGGCAGAGGTACAACCACTCCGTTTGAACTATTCGGTGCTCCTTTTATTAATTCCACTCAATTAAAAAAGGAACTTGATTCCAGGAAAATCCCAGGATGCGCTTTCCGGATACATAATTATATACCCACTTTCCACAAGTTTACCGAAGAACTTTGCAATGGTCTGCAAATTCATGTTACTGATCCACAGATTTTTTTTCCTGTCGGTACGGCACTTGAAATATTTGATGCTATTATAGCTGAATCACCTGATGGTAGTTTAAAATTCAACTGTCCACCCTATGAATATGAGTACCATCTTATGCCGTTTGATATTCTCTCAGGAGACTCCCTGATGAGGGAAACACTTCTAAACAGGCTTAATCTCACTATTGAAAAACAAAGATGGAAACATGAGATTGAGCAGTTTATACATGATTTTGCCCAGGTAAAGCATTATCCTGAATAACACATACCTGAAGTATACCGTTTTTATCTTGAAGAGAGCGCAGCAATCATTCTTTCTATAAGCAATTTCGGCAGTATTGGTTTTACTATATAGTCATCAAATCCTGATGATATTACTTTTTCGCGTTCACCCGACAAACTGTATGCAGTCTGGGCAATAATGATCACATCGCTGCGGAATTTTCTTATCTGGGCGGCTGCTTCGTAACCGTCTATTATAGGGAGCTGTATATCCATGAGTATCAAGTCTATTTCCGGATCTCGTGATGCAATTGCAACGGCTTCCCGTCCGTCGCAGGCACTTAATGCAACGACTCCTGTCCTTTCGAGTATTTTATTAAGGTATAACCTGCTTGAAATGTCATCTTCTACAATCAGTATCTTTTTTCCCAGAAGAATTTCATTTTCCATCACGATTCCTTTTATTCAAAGAGTCCTTCATCTCTGAGAAGAAGCAGTATGGCTGAATGAGGTACAACAATATATTTTTCTTTGTTGAACTCGATTTCAATGGCACTGCTTTGCAGATAGACTGCCTGGTCTCCTACCTTAGGCTGAAGAGGGACATATTTCGGCTCATCAGAGCGGTTTTTCCATGGCTCATCGGCATCACTTACTGAAGGGATTGGATATCCTGGCCCAACTTTCAGAACATAACCTATCTGTACCTTTTCATTTTCACTTACACCCGGCGGAAGATATAGGCCGCTTCTTGTCTTGGATTGCGGAACTTTGGGTTTAATAAGAATCCTGTCACCAATGACTATCAGTTTCTGAAGGTCCTTTTCGTCCAATAATACGCTCATAATATCAATCTTAAAAGATTCAAATGTATTAATTTCAGAATTAATCAGATAAACGGTGACAGAAATAAATAAAATTACTATTGTTTACAACGTAAAAACATTACCTTTATTTTACAATGGAACCTGACACATACCTTACTGTAAAATATAATTCTTCAGGAACTTATAAAGAAAAGGGAAGCAGATTCATTGCCCAGGCTTTTCATGTTTCAGATCAGGAAGAAATAAAAAGCATAGTTGAAAGGATCAAGAAGGAACATCACAGCGCAAGGCATAATTGCTATGCATACATGCTGGGCGCTGAACGGTTAAACTGGAGAATTAATGATGACGGAGAACCATCCGGTACTGCTGGCAGACCAATTCTTGGCCAGATAAATGCATTCAATCTAACAGATGTCCTCATTGTTGTTACCCGATATTTCGGAGGAATCCTTCTGGGTACAAGCGGACTGAAGAATGCCTACAAAAGGGCAGCCGCGGAAGCAATCAACAATAATGAAATTACTGAAATGATTTTGAAGGAAAGTATAAAGCTCTTTTTTCCCTATCAGTCTCTAAATGATGTGATGAAGATTATTAAGGAAGAGAATTTAAGCAGCACCGATCAGCTATTTGAAGCTGAATGCAGTATGAGGGTGGATTTCAGGCTAACCGAAAAGGAAAAGATTTTGAACAGGCTTTCCAGGGTAACAGGACTTTATTACAGCCTGATCGATTCATAGTGGTGCCCGATCCAATTAAGTTGTGAATAACTTATTAACAAATATCGGATTAACGATTTTTCATGAATAATTTTGATCTGAATTCTTTCCCATGTTAAAAAATACTAATCTAATGAAAAACAAAAGCTTAGTATCCATTGATGATTTGTCAACCGATGAAATCCTGAAAATACTTGATCTTGCGGCAGAATTCGAAATTACACCTGTTCAGAATCTCCTTGACAAAAAAGTAATAGCCACGCTATTCTTCGAGCCTTCAACCCGAACCAGGTTAAGCTTTGAGAGTGCAATAAATCGTCTCGGAGGAAAAGTCGTTGGTTTTTCTGATGCTACCATTTCAAGCATTACAAAAGGCGAGACCCTGAATGATACAATACGAACTGTCAATAATTATTGCGATCTGATCGTAATGAGGCATCCTATTGAGGGAAGTGCAAGATTTGCAAGCGAGATTTCAACCGTGCCTGTTATAAATGCCGGAGACGGAGCAAATCAACACCCCACACAAACATTGTTAGATCTATACTCCATCAGGAAAACCCAGGGCACTCTTGAAAACCTCAATATTTTCATGGTGGGAGACCTTAAGTACGGAAGAACGGTGCATTCGTTGATGATGGCTATGTCAAGATGGAATGCCACTTTTAATTTCATCTCCCCAGATGAGTTGAAAATGCCTGATGAATTTAAATTGTACCTCGAAAACATGGGATTGAAGTACTATGAACATTCCGATTTTACTGATATTATATCCAGAGCAGACATCATTTACATGACCAGGGTTCAGAGGGAAAGGTTTTCAGATCCTATGGAATATGAAAAGGTCAAGAATATATATGTTCTCAGAGATGAAATGCTTAAAAATACGAAACCTAATATGAGAATACTGCATCCACTGCCCAGAGTAAATGAGATACATATCAATGTTGACAGCAACTCCAAAGCCTATTATTTTGAACAGGCACTCAACGGAGTTTACACGCGCCAGGCTATTTTATGTACCCTGTTAGGAATCAGATAGAATGACAAGAATAATGAAGGAACCAAAGCAACTTAGCGTCAGTGCTATTGAAAACGGAACGGTTATTGACCATATTCCCGCAAAAAACCTGTTTAAGGTAATTCAGATTCTCGGGCTTGACAGGATTGATAAACAGATAACCTTTGGTACCAATCTTGACAGCAAGAAGCTGGAAAAAAAAGCTATTATTAAAATATCCGGCGTTTTTTTCGAGGATAAGGATATTAACCGCATTGCACTTGTGGCACCCGATGCCAAACTGAATATAATCAGGGATTACGAGGTTGTTGAGAAAAAATTGGTGGAAGTCCCCGATACAATTGTAGGCATAGCCCGGTGTGTTAATCCAAAGTGCATAACAAACTATGAAACTGTAACAACAAAGTTCAAAGTTGTCTCAAAGAAAAATGTTTCGCTAAAATGTTATTACTGTGAAAAAATAACAAATCAGGAAAATCTCCAGATAACATAATCCTGATTCTCTGCTCACCTCAACCTGTCGTAAGATCTTACAAGGTCTTCATCCCTTTTTATGTTTCTGTATGCCATGCCGGCGAAAAAAAGAATGAGCAGGGGAAAAATCATGTTAATACCGGGTTGGAGTGATGCTCCATATTGTGTAGCTATACGATATCCATGCCAGACTATTACAGTTATCAGCAGAAATGAAAGCAATATCAGAATAAGTGAAAATTTCATCTGAAGCTTTCTTTTTCTGTAAAGGAAAATGCATACTACCGAAAGAACCGGGATGAGTGCAAGTAAGATGCCTAACGGCAGAACTTTATCTATAACTTCTGCTCCCGCGATGGCACTGTTTTTAACCACTCCGCTTAAATATAAGGAGTATGTTTCTCCCGAATTGTTAATAAATTTTAAAAAACTCCCTTTAAGGAATATTCCGGGAAGAAGTGCTGTCAATACTAAATAAACAGACTGGATTCTTTGGATCATATATAAGTTAAATATAGTGTATACAAAAATAGTTTGTTTTACCTGAAAGAAAAAGAAAGGTTTTTTACAATGAAACAATTCTGTAGATCCTTTTATGAAATTTTAACACATTTTTTTAATTATGAAGATGTTAGAAAAGAGCAAAACATCTACATTTGCCACATTAAGAAAAATCTGCCAAACCTGTTATGTTAGGTTAAAAAACTGACTCTGTGTATCCTGGCTAAAAATTCATATTATTCCTGTTTATGAAGAAGAATTACAAAGTGCTGGCAACAATTTTATTGGTTGTAGTATTGTCAGTCATTATTTTTTATCCCAAAGTAAAAACTTTGCTGGCCGCAAAGTCAAGGGAGTCATCAGCTATGCAGATGCCAGGTCCAGGTCCTGGAGGCATTCAAGGACGACAGATACTTAATGTTAGCGGTTTCCTTATCGAGCCTGCACAGATGAGTGATATAATTAACAGTACAGGAACGCTGCGGCCGGACGAAGAAGTAGACCTTTCTTTTGAAACATCCGGTAAAATAGTTGGCATTAACTTTACCGAAGGAACAAGAGTAAAAAAGGGTGATCTTCTTGCCAAGATTAATGACAGGCCTTTGCAGGCGCAGCTCCAGAAACTGGAAGCACAGAAGAAACTTGTTGAAGACAAAGAGTTCAGGCAACGCAGTCTTCTTGACAAAGATGCTATAAGCCAGGAAAGCTATGATCAGATAGTAACAGAGCTTCAGACTATTGAAGCCGATATAAATCTGATTCGGGCACGTATTTCTGAAACTGAACTTAGAGCTCCCTTCGACGGGATAATAGGGTTGCGGTATCTTAGTGAAGGCAGCTATGCCACGCCATCTACAAAAATTGCACAACTTGTAAAGATGAGCCCTATTAAGCTTGAATTTTCAATACCGGAAAGGTATGCCCACGAGGTAAGACCCGGTTTCCCCGTGACATTCAGGGTTGATGGAAGCATAACTGATTACAAGGCAAGTGTTTATGCCGTTGATCCCAAGATTGAACTAAATACAAGGTCAATTGTAATCAGAGCTCTGTATCCTAATACCAGAGAGGAGCTTAAATCGGGCCGCTATGCAGCAGTGATACTACAGCTTTCACAAATTGAGAACACAATTGCCATTCCAACGGAAGCTCTTATTCCTGAAATGGAGGGAGAAATAGTTTATGTGTTTCGAAATGGCAAGGCCGAAGCAGTTAAAGTAGCTACAGGTTTACGTACAGAGTCACTGATCCAGATACTTGACGGTCTGAAATTCGGCGACACCCTCCTAACTTCGGGTATTCTGCAGCTTCGGCATAACCTGCCTGTGATGCTCGATACATTAATAACAAACCAGACAGATACAAATCTGAATTAATGAGTCTTTCATCTTTAAGTATAAATCGTCCGGTACTTTCAACAGTATTTGCAATAGTAATCTTGCTTTTTGGATTCGTTGGAATGACATTCCTTGGGATACGTGAATTTCCCAGTGTTGACCCTGCCATTATTTCAGTTTTTACATCATATCCGGGTGCTAATTCAGATGTAATTGAAACACAGATAACAGAACCTCTTGAACAATCGATTAACGGGATACCCGGTGTAAGGACACTGACAAGCGTAAGCAGTCAGGGCTCCAGCAGAATAACTGTCGAATTCGAACTGTCTGTTGATCTTGAAACAGCTGCAAATGACGTCAGGGATAAAGTATCTCAGGCTCAGCGGAGACTTCCCAGAGATTGCGATCCTCCTACTGTCACAAAAGCCGATGCTGACGCAAACCCCATACTTTTTCTGACAGTTGAAAGCAATAAGAGAAATTTGCTCCAATTATCTGAAATAGCCGATCTTACATTAAAAGAACAGCTACAGACTGTATCGGGAGTCAGCGCAGTAAATATCTTCGGCGAAAAGAGATATTCAATGCGGCTTTGGATCGATCCCGTAAAACTGGCAGGGTACAATCTGACCCCCATGGATGTACGAAATGCTATAACACGTGAGAACGTCGAGCTCCCCTCAGGTGCTATTGAAGGCACTACAACCCAGCTCACAATCAGGACTATGGGACTCATGACAACTCCAAAAGACTTCAATGATCTCATTATCAAACAAACAGGTGATCAGATAGTGCGCTTTCAGGATATCGGAAGAGCAGAACTGGGCGCTGAGGACATACGCGGTATTCTAAAAAACAACGGAGTGCCAATGGTGATGGTGGCTTTAGTACCACAGCCCGGATCTAATCACATCGAAATAGTGGATGAAGTTTACAGGCGACTGGTATATATAAAAAAGGACCTTCCCGAAGATGTCAAAGTAAACGTTAATTATGACAATACAGAATATATACGTTCATCAATCAAGGAAGTTGAAAATACAATTTTCATAGCCTTCGGACTTGTTGTATTAATAATATACTTCTTCCTCAGAAGCTGGAGAGCTACAATTATTCCCATTCTCGTCATACCTGTTTCCCTTGTGGGGGCTTTTTTCTTAATGTATCTGGCGGGGTTTTCCATAAATGTCCTCACTCTTCTGGCTTTAGTCCTTGCCATTGGAATTGTGGTTGATGATGCAATAGTGGTTATGGAGAATATTTATGTGAAGGTTGAAGGGGGAATGCCACCTGTAGAAGCAGGACATGCTGGATCAAAAGAAATTTATTTCGCAATAATCGCCACAACGATCACGCTTGTTTCCGTTTTTTTCCCGATTGTATTTCTCCAGGGAATCACCGGACGACTTTTCAGAGAGTTTGGCATGGTTATGGCAGGTACTGTTGCCATTTCAGCTTTTTTGGCACTCTCCCTCACCCCCATGGTATCGACGAAACTCCTTAAAGCGGAGAAAAGCCAAACATGGTTTTACAGGAAGACTGAAGTCTTTTTTCAGAAACTTAATGCAACATACAAAAACGGACTTGATACATTCCTGAAACACAGACATTATGCATTTGTCATAATAATAGCTTCACTTGCCCTGATTTTCCTGCTTTGGATAATCATACCTGCAGAAATGGCACCACTGGAAGACCGGTCGCAGATTACCATTAACACTTCTGCTGCAGAAGGCGCTACCTATGAATTCATGCTTGCCTATGCTGATGATATAGCTGACCTTGTTGAAAAGAATGTTCCGGAACGCCTGGGTCATACAACAATGGTAAGAGGTGGTTCTTTTGCCAATATAAGGATCAACCTGGTTAAACCAGATGAAAGGGAGCGTTCACAACAGGAAATTGCAGACCAGCTTGCATATCTGGTGAGAACAAAAACAAAGGCAAGAGCATTCGTTGTTCAACAATCTACTTTCGCACAGAGACGTTCAGGCATGCCAGTTCAGTATGTGCTTCAGGCAACTTCCATCGATAAACTGCGAGAGATAATTCCTGCATTCATGACCAGGGTGTCTGAAAGCGAAGTCCTTCAGATGGCAGATGTCAATCTCAAGTTTACCAAACCAGAACTCCGAATTCATATTAACAGGGAGAAAGCCATAACAATGGGAGTATCAACTCAGAATATTGGCCAAACTCTGCAGCTGGCTCTGAGCGGTCAGAGATTCGGATACTTTTTCATGAACGGAAAGCAATATCAGATTCTGGGTGAACTTGCCAGGGAAAATAGAAATAAACCACTGGATCTCAAATCCTTGTATGTAAGAAACAATAATGGTGAAATGATCCAGCTTGACAACCTTGTGACATTATCGGAAGAAACAGCACCTCCACAGCTGTACCGTTATAACAGATTTGTTGCTGCAACAATATCTGCCGGTCTCGCTAAAGGAAAAACAATTAGTGAAGGTATAGATGAAATGGACAGGATAGCTCGTGAGGTCCTTGATGAATCATTCCGTACAGCTCTTGCCGGTGACTCAAAGGATTTTATGGAAAGTTCTTCCAGTCTGATGTTCGCGTTTGCTCTTGCTCTGATCCTGATATTCCTTGTACTTGCTGCCCAGTTTGAGAGTTTTAAGGATCCGTTCATTGTTATGATGACTGTTCCTCTTGCACTTACCGGTGCACTGATTTTTATGTGGTATTTTAATATTACAATGAATATTTTCAGCCAGATAGGCCTGATCATGCTTATTGGACTCGTTTCAAAAAACGGTATCCTGCTTGTTGAGTTTGCTAATCAGAGAAAATTATCCGGAATGACAAAGCTTGAAGCAATAAAAGTTGCTGCTGCGACACGTTTCAGACCAATATTGATGACAAGCCTTGCCACAATTTTCGGTCTTCTTCCTTTGGCACTAGGTCTGGGAGATGGCGCCCAGAGCAGGATCGCAATGGGTACAACAGTCGTCGGTGGTATGTTATTCTCAACATTCCTTACTCTCTTTGTTGTTCCTGCAATCTACACATACATTTCAAGTGAAATAAAACAGAATGATGATGGGATCACACATGATTGAATTCTAACACGAACATGTATTAATGTAATTATCAATTGTGTGCGTTTTCATCCGATCTTTAAAATAAATTATATAGGATGAGAAGAAAGCTGTTGCCTTTTAGTTTCGCGATTCTGACACTTAGTGCCAATTCTGCAGCACAACAGGTCTATAATCTTAATGATTGTATTAAGATTGGTCTGGAACAGAATTTTTCACTGCTGATTGCAAAAAACAGTGAAGCAATAGCAAAAAACAATTATACAGTTGGCAATGCAGGATACCTTCCGTCATTAGATCTAAGCGGAAGGCACAGTGGAACACTGAATGACATCGAAAGGAACTTCAAAGACGGATCGGAAGTCCGATCTGCCGATGAACTGAATACAACGTCATCTGTGGGAATGTCTATGAATATAATGATTTTTAACGGATTCAATGTACGCACAACATATAAGAAACTGAATGAGCTTAAGCAATTAGGGGAACTGAACACACAACTGGCAATTGAAAATATGGTGTCAAATATAATTGCTGGTTATTACAATTACATAGAGCAATTAATGCTTCTAAAAAACCTGCAGTATGCAGTTGTGCTCTCAAAAGAACGGCTAAGAATTGACGAGGACCGCTATCTCCTTGGCTCAAGTTCAAAACTCCAGGTTCTTCAGTCGAGAGTGTATCTTAACGCCGATAGTTCAAGACTTTCACGGCAGTATGAAGTAGTAAGGGCAGCTCAGATACAACTGAACGAATTGATGGCAGTCAAAGACCTAAGCCAGACATTTACCACAACTGACACTGCCATTACAGTAAATCCTGAACTTCTTTTTGAAAAGCTTTTTGAAGAAACTCTAGTAAGGAATACCCGCCTTTTGATAGCTGACAGGAATAAAACCATTTCGAAATATGATCATAAGATAATAGAATCACGCAGTTACCCATACCTCTCAGCTTCATCAGGATATAACCGTGCGTTAAACACCTTTTCATCAGGCGATCTTGAAAGAAATTATACTAACGGCATGAACTACGGCCTCTCTTTTGGCATAAATATTTTTGACGGATTAAACCAGAGAAGGAATATCCGAAACTCTTTCATTCAAATAGAAAACAAGGAACTTGAATATCGTGAGATTGAACAGGGGATAAAAGCTGATCTGTTAACCCTGTATAGCGCCTACAGTAATTTCCTTCGCCTTATTACACTTGAAGACCAGAACCTTCAGACGGCTACTGAAAACCTTGAAATAGCGATGGAACGATATAAGCTCGGGAGTTTGTCAGGCATTGATCTCAGAGAGGTTCAAAAAAGCCTTCTCGATGCCAGGGAAAGTCTGTTGTCAGTTAAATATCAGGCTAAACTGGCTGAAATATCACTTATGCTCATTTCCGGGCGGATAATGGAGTATTACCAATAAAGTCCATATTCTATTTTTCATATCTTTGTTCCTTATTATTCAATATGGAAAAGAGAACCGAACTGATAACAAACAAAGACGGAAGCATATTCCATTTAAACCTTCTCCCGGAAGATATTTCTGACAGAATAATCATTGTTGGTGACCCTGGGCGCGTTGATATGCTTTCAGAGCTTCTTTCGGATATCAGAACAAAAAAGGAAAACAGGGAGTTCAAAACAGTCACAGGAACCTTTGAAAACAGCGAAATCACCCTGATCTCATCGGGCATCGGCACTGATAATATTGATATTCTTATTAATGAACTTGATGCCCTTGTTAATGTTGATCTAAAAACCGGGTTGGAAAAAGAAGACCACGTCTCGCTGAGCATTATCAGACTGGGCACGTCAGGCGGACTTCGAAGTGACATCCCATCAGGATCATTTGTACTTGCAGAATCAGCAGTGGGATTTGACAGCTTGTTACATTTCTATCATGGATACGACTGGATACTGAATACACCCTTGGCGGATGCTCTTGCGTATTACCTCGAATGGCCTGATATTCTCTCCTATCCCTATGCTGTGAATGCAAACAGTGATCTTTTTGGTTTGTTTCAGAATGAGGAATTCATAAAGGGAATTACTATTTCGGCTCCTGGATTCTACGGGCCGCAGGGAAGGAAACTGAGACTTGAAACATTCGACAACGAAATAAATGACAAATTATCCCGGTTCGAATTCAGAGGGAAAATGATCTGTAACTATGAAATGGAAAGTTCAGCACTTTATGGATTATCAGCGTTGCTTGGACATAAAGCTTTGACAATCTGCGCTGTGATTGGAAACAGGATTACAGGTGAATTCATCAACGACTACAAACCCTTGCTTAAAGAACTGGCAATAAAGATCATGAAACAATTTTGAAGGATCATTCAATAGAATAATATCGAATAAGTGTGCGTGCAAAGGATTACTGATCCCAACATGGGCAGATAAACTTGCCGTTATCATGCATGAATCTTTCAAAGACTTATAACAATTGTTATAAATTACTCATATACCATTTGATAGCTTCCCTCATACCTTCGCGGACTGTATGCGTTGGTAAATAGCCAAGCATTTTTTTTGCTTTCTCCACTGAAGCCTGAGAGTGCGGTATGTCTCCCGGTCTATCCGGCCCATGAATTGCGTCTATCTCAAGAACTTTGCTGTCAGATTCACCAATAATGCTCCTTATCAGATGAAAAAGCTGATTAAGATCAGTCCTTTCACCATGAGCAACATTATAAACCTGGTTAAGTGCTGATTTATCTGCAACAACAGCTGCCAGGTGATTTGCCTGTATTACATTGTCAATGTATGTAAAATCCCTCGAATTGGTACCATCTCCGTTTATAACGGGTGCCTTGTGTTCCAGAAGTTTTTTGACAAATAACGGAATAACTGCTGCATAAGCTCCTGCCGGGTCCTGTCTTCTTCCGAATACGTTAAAATAACGTAGCCCTATAACATCAATATTATAGCTGGATGAGAAATTAACTGCAAAAAGTTCATTTACATATTTGGTTATAGCATAAGGAGATAAAGGCTTCCCTATTTTATCCTCTACTTTGGGAAGATCGGGATGATCACCATAAGTTGAAGAGCTTGCTGCGTATATAAACCTTTTCACACCGGCCTTTGCTGATGCAAAAAGTATCTTTACAAAACCTCCAATGTTGACATCAGTTGATGCCACCGGATCTTTAATTGAGCGGGGAACAGACCCCAATGCTGCTTCATGAAATACAATGTCGATACCGCTTACAGCATTTTCACAATCACTGTAATTGCGAATATCTCCTTCAATGAGACTGAATCTTTTATTGGATAGAAAATCTTTCAGGTTTTCCCTTTTTCCAGTCGAAAAATTGTCGAGGCAAACAACATAATTACCAGCTGTTAGCAACGATTCCACAAGATTGGAGCCTATAAAACCTGCTCCACCGGTAACCAGGACTTTGTTGTTCCTCAGTATCCGTTCCATAAGTTTATTTAGTTAATGATCTGACAGAATATATAAACCTGATAAGATAGATATACAGGAAATCATTTTTCAAGAAGCATCAGTATTTCTCCAAGTATAAATTCTGCGGTTTTCCCGTCGCCATAAAATCCGGGGTAGTTTAGTTCTTCCGGTGAATACATATAATTCATGAACTCATTCCTAATCAGGGCAGGATCCGCATCGACAAGCTTAACTGTACCATTTGTAACCAGCTCAATCCATTCGGTTTCTTTCCTGAGTACAATGCAGGGTTTCCTGAAGAAATGAGACTCTTTCTGGACTCCACCGGAATCAGTAATGATAAGACGGCATTTCTTTTCAAGAAGTGTCATTTCAAGGTAAGAAACCGGTGGAACTATTTTTATAAAACCGCTACTTCTCATTTCTTCAAACAAGTCCCTCAGTTTCTTCTTTAAGATATTCATTGTTCTTGGATGAAATGGCATCACAAAAGGTATATGATTTTCTTCAGCAAGCATTTTAAGGGTTGTCAGGATATTGGAAAGCCTTGCCGGATCGTCGGTATTGATATCTCGATGTATTGTAACCAGCACAAATTTATCTTCTTCAAGCGCCATGTCTTCGAGAAGACTGCGCTTTTTCTTCTCGGCCAGAGATGCAAAATAGAGCGAGTTATCATACATTATATCGCCGGTAAGGTATATTTTAGGATTATCAATAGTATACGGCGGAGAGTTTTCGGGGCGAAATCCCTCATTCATAAGATTCTTGAATGCGGCATTGGTAGGAGCAAATAATAAAGTAGATGCATGATCACTCATGATCCTGTTTAATTCTTCGGGCATTTTTTTATTATATGACCTCAGGCCGGCTTCAATATGAACAATCGGAAAATGCTGTTTGGAAGCGGCTACTGCTCCGGCAAGAGTTGAATTTGTATCGCCATAGAGCACAACGCAATGAGGTTTATCCCTGAGTAAAACCTCCTCAATGCCGGCTATCATCATTCCTATCTGCCAACCATGCGGCCCTGAGCCAACACCAAGATTGTAATCAGGCTTGGGTATTTCAAGTTCATCGAAAAAAACGTCAGAAAGTTCTTTGTCGTAATGCTGCCCGGTATGGACTATTATATCGTCTATATTATCAGAGAAATGCTTTTGGACTGCCCTGCTTATTGCTGAGGATTTGATTATCTGTGGTCTTGCGCCAACAATATTAAGAAGCTTGATTTTTGACATCAGGTTTAAAAGTATTAACTCTATAGATATACAAAGTATTAATTATTTTTTGATGGTTGAAACATAAAAGGAAAGGGCTCCTGATTCAATATAACGCCCTCAGTTATCAGTATATTATCTATTTGGCATAATTGACTGCTCTTGTTTCGCGAATCACTGTTATTTTAACCTGCCCGGGATAAGTCATTTCGTTTTGAATTTTTTGTGCAATCTCAAAGGAAAGATTCTCTGCCTCTTTATCAGTAACCTTTTCTGCTCCAACGATCACTCTCAGTTCCCTGCCGGCCTGAATTGCATAGGTTTTCATCACACCCGGATATTGCAAAGCAAGAGATTCAAGCTCTTTCAGGCGCTTTATATACGATTCCACAACTTCGCGTCTGGCTCCCGGACGGGCTCCTGATATGGCGTCGCAGACCTGTACTATTGGAGCTATCAAAGATGTCATTTCGGTTTCATCGTGATGTGCTCCTATTGCGTTACAAATCTCAGGCTTTTCCTTGTATTTCTCTGCAATTTTCATACCCAGTATTGCATGCGGTAATTCAGGCTCATCATCAGGCACTTTACCTATATCGTGTAGAAGCCCTGCTCTTTTGGCCAGCTTGGGATTAAGGCCAAGCTCAGCAGCCATTATTGAGCAAAGATTAGCCACTTCGCGGGAGTGCATCAACAGGTTCTGGCCATACGATGACCTGTATTTCATTTTTCCGATCAACCTTATCAGTTCAGGGTGAAGACCATGTATTCCAAGATCAATAGCCGTTCTTTTCCCCACTTCGAGAATTTCATCCTCTACCTGCTTGCGGGTTTTATCCACCATTTCCTCTATTCTGGCGGGATGTATTCTCCCGTCTGTTACCAGTTGATGAAGCGAAAGCCTGGCAACTTCCCTGCGGATAGGATCAAATGCAGAAAGAACGATTGCTTCGGGAGTGTCGTCAACAATGATTTCAACTCCCGTTGCAGCTTCAAGAGCACGTATATTCCTTCCTTCCCGTCCTATAATACGCCCTTTAATTTCATCTGATTCAATATGAAAGACAGTTACGGCATTTTCTATTGCATTTTCAGCTGCTACTCTCTGAATGGTCTGAAGGACTACTCTTTTGGCTTCTTTATTGGCAGTCATTTTTGCCTCTTCCATTATCTCATTTATATAAGACATGGCACCGGCTTTAGCCTCCTCCCTGAGTGATTCAATAAGCTGATTTCTGGCTTCTTCAGCTGACAGGCCCGAAATAGATTCAAGTTTATCAACCTGTTGACGGTGGAGTCTGGACAGTTCTTCGGATTTTTTCTCTACAAGTTCAAGTTGGGATGTCAGGTTTTCCCTTATAGCTTCTGTTTCATTCCTTTTCCGCTGACTCTCTTCAAGTTTCTGCGACAGTGATAATTCTTTCTGTCTTATCCTGCTTTCAGACTGAGCGATCTTGTTGTTCTTCTCATTAATAACCTTCTCGTGCTCAGTTTTAAGCTGAAGGAATCTTTCTTTTGCCTGCAGGATTTTTTCCTTCTTAATAACTTCAGCTTCTGTCTCAGCCTCACTGATTATTTTTTTACTTTTGGTTTTAAGCGCCTGCTGCCACATGATGTATGAGAAGCCCGATCCAATAACCAGTGATGAGAGACACAGTACCAGGATAAGCCCTCCGGAAACGGCACCAAAAATTAATAATATCATAGTTTTTAATGTATTATATATTATGTTGTTATTAAATAAAAAACCCGCAAAGTCTCTTCAACTTTTATAAAACCCCATATCTACATGGATGGAGTCGCTAATACAGATCAAACTTCCACTGTCCCGCTTAACGCGGGATCCCGATAAATCGGGATGAGGCCTGTTCTAGCTGAACTAAGGATGACTCCAAAGTTTTAACTGTTGAGTTTCACAAATGAATGAAGAAACAATGCGGGCAATAAGCTGGTCATATTTTAAAGAACGCTGTTACTCTCTTGGAGAACCGAATCAATTTTTTTGATCATTTCATTCAATGCAGCCGGCAGATTGTCATTTCCAGCTTTTTCCTCCTCTTCGGTAAGCTTCACTACATATTGAAGTGAAGCCATAGCCAAAAAATCCTGGACATCTTTATCGGTATACCTCTGCTTATATTGCAGTACCTTTTCATTTATCATCCTGGCGGCCTTCCTGATCTTTTCTTCATTTTCCGGTTCCACCTTCAATGGATAATACCTGTCAGCCACATTAACCCTGATTGAAAGTTTATCATCCATTGATATATCTTATCTGTTTAACAGAGCAACACATCTGTCTATTTCCCGCACAAGTTCAGTAATCCTTCTTTTCGCATCCGTCCTCTTCTCCCCTTCTCCCAAAAGTGCTCCTGATAATTTAATCCGTTCGTAATTAATTTCCAATTCCTTATACCTGTCTTCACGCTCCCGGAGCTTCGTCTTAAGTGCTTCGGCCTCCTCCTTCAGCTCCATGTTTTCGTCTTTGAGCAAATTATATCTGAGTAATAATTCATCCAGCTTTTTGTTCAAAATGAATAACTCTTCAATAAACCGCTCAGCCATACAGGGATCTTTATTACAAAGTTAATACAGTTAAACGGATTTTCAAAAATTTAACATATTTTGTTTGGCAATCGTTACCAGAAGAATACTTTTGCATTACTCAAAATATGAAATCGTTACCAAATGCATTTCCCGGGGATATTCTTATTAATTATACTCTTTTTTAACAAAATTGAAGAACTGCCTGCAAACCGGAAAATGTTCGTATCACCCCTGAAAACACCTGTTTTACTATCGGCTAATTTTGGCGAATTGAGAAGTGATCACTTCCATTCCGGGCTGGACATCAAGACTCAGGGTGTTATAGGGAAAGAGGTTGTTGCAGCAGCCTCTGGCTATATTTACAGGATAAGTATATCTTCAAGTGGATTCGGAAAAACACTATATATGAGGCATCCATCAGGATATTCCACAGTGTATGCCCACCTTGATCGCTTTATTCCTGAAATTGAGGAGTATGTTGTAGCCAGACAATATGAAAAAAAGAGCTTCAGTGTCAATATTTTCCCCCCAAAAAACAGGTTCACATTTGATCAGCATGATCTGATAGCTTATTCAGGTAACTCGGGAAGCTCAACAGGTCCTCACCTGCATTTTGAAATAAGAAAATCAGATAATGAGGAACCGCTAAATCCCCTTCTGTTCGAATTAGGAATAGAAGACAACATTAAACCTGTAATTGAGCGACTGGTTGTTTATCCGGTAAAATCCAACTCATATGTGAACAATCAGAATAAACCTTTTCAATTCAGTGTAACAGGAAGCAAAGGCAATTATCACCTGACAAATCAACGGCCAATTAACATATCAGGAGCTGCAGGATTTGGAATTAAATCATTCGACCTTCTAAATAACAGCCACAATAAATGCGGAATATATTCCATCACCCTGGAAGTTGACAGTAATATTGTTTATGTCTACAAAATGGACAGGTTTTCTTTCAGTGAATCCCGCTATATTAATAGTCACATAGATTATGAAATCCTGATGAAAGAAAAGATCTATGTGGAGAAGCTTTTTCTTCAGCCAAACAACAGGTTAAGGTCATATCGCGATGTTGTAAACAATGGTATAGTAACATTTGATGATGGCAGGAAACATTTTGTCAGAATAATTGTGACTGATAAACACAATAATGAATCAACGCTGTCATTTAATGTTAATTCCGTAAGCCAACCTGAAGTCGCCAGACAGAAGGAAGGGAACCATTACGTTGTGATGCCTTATTCCCGCAATAACAGGTTTGTGACTGATAAAGTCATGGTGAATATTCCTGCAGGGACTTTATATGACACCCTCTTTTTTGAATACTCCAGATCTGCCCGTAAACGCGGGATGTTGTCTGAAGCACACCAGATACACAACCGGTTTACCCCTGTACATAAATCATATTCTCTCTCTATTAAACCTGACACTGTCTTGCCAGGAAAGGAGGATCAAATGCTTATTGTACAAACCAATTTAAACGGGAAAGACATCCCTCTTAGAACCAGTTGGAATAATGGTTTTCTGACAGCCAATCCTATGAGTCTTGGTACATTCTATATTGGAATAGATACCGTGTCTCCGGCAATTACACCAA
This sequence comes from Bacteroidales bacterium, assembly GCA_040769065.1. Taxonomy (GTDB): domain Bacteria; phylum Bacteroidota; class Bacteroidia; order Bacteroidales; family VadinHA17; genus LD21. The sequence goes on along the minus strand of JAXGLU010000001.1, from coordinate 686,047 downwards.
TTGGTTTTGCACCTGATTCCAACTTATCTTCGAGGAAAGATATAAAATTCAGGATTTCAGACAGCTTCTCCGGAATAAGGACTTATGAACCTTCAATAGACGGCAAATGGGCATTATTCGAATATGATCAGAAAAACAACCTTCTGATATACCGATTTGATCCGAAGAGGATAACAAAAGGCACAAGACACAATCTCGTACTTAAAGTTACGGATAATGCAGGCAATTTAAGTACCTTCAAAAGCTCATTCAACTGGTAATATAGTGCGGCTGCTTGTCAAACTGATCTGACAAAGCCTCTGTTTTCCTAAGAATAGATCCTTGCGGGGTATATACCCTTGCGGATCATAGTCCTTATACTGTCAACAACAAAGGGCTTGTCTTCTCGGTATGTGACCCCGAACCACCTTTCGTTGCTCATGAGTATTTTAATGGTTATCTCACCGCTTTTGACAAATTTATCAACTGATGTGGGGATGTCAAGTTCTGACTTTGGATCCATTCCATAAGCATTTATAAAATTCGTGAATTCTTCACGCAGATACTTATAGCATGACGGCTTAAAACCCCATAAATTCATTGAGGCAACTTCATCCCCCGTAAAATGCAGTAACTTTCCGTCTGGCCCCGGAGCTGTTGCTCCATCTTTTGTCTTTGTAATTTGTCTTGTTTCTACAATATTTTTCAGAAAGCCGTCTTCTCCCACCTGGCAAACACCTCTGTTAACGTGTCCATGATCTGAAAGAGTGTTCCCAAGTCTGAATCCCACAATGCAATAATTATTTACGTCTTTGTCGTTTACAAGAAAATCATGAAGGGTTTTAAAGGATTCAGCTCCATAGAAATCATCAGCATTGATTACTCCGAAAGGTTCATGAATTTTCTCTTCAGTAACCAGAATAGCATGGCTTGTGCCCCATGGCTTCTTACGATCAGGGGAAACTTTCACACCTTCCGGAAGATTTGTGATCTCCTGAAAAACGTAATCAATCTCTATCTTACCTGCAAGCTTATCAACAAATCTTTCCTTTACCTGTTCTTCAATGTCATGCCTTATTACAAATACAATTTTGCCGAACCCGGCACGAATTGCATCGTATATGGAATAATCGATTATTGTTTCACCTGAAGGTCCTACTTCATCAAGTTGTTTATTACCTCCGTAACGGCTGCCCATACCGGCAGCTAAAACTAATAGGGTTGGTTTCATTTGATTTAGTATTTGATTTACAATTATACAGAAAATATTCTTATTTTTAATATAACATATTTATAAAAAGACTTTGGCAGGGATCTGACAACAAAACAGCCAGATTATATTTCTGGATATTTGTTATCATTATTTGTATATTATACTTAGATCATTAAAAATATTTATCATGGATTTTAAGCTCGAGATCTGTGTGGACAGCGTTGAATCAGCTATAAATGCTCAGGAAGCCGGAGCGCACAGGGTGGAACTATGCGATAATTTGGCAGAAGGAGGGACAACACCTGCATTTGGCACAATTATTTCGGCAAGAAATAATCTTCACATAGACATTAATGTAATAATCCGTCCGAGAGGCGGCGATTTCCTATATTCCGACATCGAATATGATATTATGCGTCGCGACATTGAAATATGTGGCGAGAATGGAATAAACGGAATAGTCCTTGGTATTCTAGGCGCCGGAGGAACAATAGATATTGAAAGAACATCAAAATTGATTGAGCTGGCAGCTCCGATGCCGGTAACTTTTCACAGAGCATTTGACATGTGCAGTGATCCGGTTCAGGGCCTTGAAGACATCATTGCAACAGGAGCAGTAAGGCTCCTGACCTCGGGTCAGAAGAACAACGCCAAAGACGGTATCGAACTGATCAGGGAAATGGCAATCCAGGCCGGCGAAAGAATGATAATCATGCCCGGAGGAGGTATTGATGAAACCAACATTGCTATTATCGCATCATCAACAAAAACCAGGGAGTTTCATCTTACTGGCAGAAAAACCACCGACAGTCAAATGATATTCAGAAAAGAGGGAGTGTTCATGGGCAACCCAGAATATAATGAATATACCAGAAAGGTTGCTGACGTCCAAAGAATAAAAAAGATAATCACTATACTCCAGGCAATCTGAAGTGAATATGGTAAAAGGCTATGATTGAGGCAGAAACCAATGAATCGCAGAAAAAGCTTTTGAGAAAACTGTACATTATGATAAAAGTCACATGATAGTTTGATTTCTCATGCAGCTTTTTACCTTTGCAGAATTTAAAGCAGTTACATATCAAATATTATCAGGACAGAGTGCTTATGTTAACTCATACCCCGCAAAATGGCTTGAGTTACTTAGAAATCAGGTTACAGGTTTTAATACCCGGAATTGCTTAAAACATCTATCAGCACAGGGAAATCACTGCAAAACGCACCACCGGATAAAGATGATCTGCAGATTTAATAATTACATATAGTTGTCAATTTTTAGTCACTTTACATCATGAAACAATTGCTCAATAAAAATTTATCGTCGTTGCTTATTATATTTATTTTAGGTGGCGCTATATGTGAAACCGAAGTCAATGCCTGTACCAATTTTCTAATCACCAGGGGTGCTTCGTCAGATGGTTCAGTAATGATAACCTACTCTGCCGACTCTCATGTTCTGTACGGCGAACTATATTTCTGGCCGGCAAAAACCTGGCCCAAGGGAACCATGGTTGATGTTTACGAATGGGATTCAGGAAAATATATGGGCAGAATCCCGCAGGTTTCAAACACATACTCAGTTGTTGGCAATATGAACCAGCATCAGCTTTCAATAGCTGAAACAACTTTCGGGGGACGTCCTGAATTGGTTGACACCACTGGGATAATGGATTACGGAAGCCTTATATACTTTACCCTTCAACGGGCAAAAAATGCAAGAGAAGCAATTAGTACTTTTTCCAAGTTTGTGGAAGAATTTGGCTATGCAAGTTCAGGCGAGTCTTTTTCAATTGCAGACAAAAATGAAGCATGGATACTTGAGCTTATAGGAAAAGGACCGGGAAGGAAAGGTGCGGTATGGGTTGCACGCAGAATACCCGATGGTTATATTTCAGGCCATGCAAATCATCCCAGGATCACAACATTTCCATTGTCGGACGGAGTGAAATCCATTTCCTCAAAAGAGCTCGACAAAATCCATAACCCTGAAGTGGAAACAGTTTATGCCTATGATGTTATAGAAATTGCGCGCATATATGGCTGGTTCAATGGTAACGACAGTGATTTCAGTTTCAGCGATACATTTGCACCTGTGGACTTCGGCGGAGCAAGGTTTTGTGAATCAAGGGTCTGGTCAGGCTTCAATATGGTGAACAGCCAGATGGGACAATATCTTGACTATGCGATGGGCAAGAACCTCTCAAACAGGATGCCTCTTTGGATAAAGCCAGATAAAAAACTCGATCTCAAAGATGTTATCAGCATGATGCGCAACTATTTTCAGAACACGCCAATGGATATGACTAAAGATGTTGGGGCAGGACCTTATGGCAGCACTGTGAGATGGAGACCAATGGAATGGGAGGTTGACGGAGTTAAGTATATTCATGAAAGGGCTATTTCAACCCAACAGACCGGATTCTCCTTCGTGACACAGAGTCGCTCGTGGCTCCCTGATCCTATCGGTGGAATTCTTTGGTTTGGGGTTGATGATACATATTATACCGTTTACTCGCCAATGTACTGCGGTATTACCCGGGTGCCGGAAGCATATGCAGTAGGAAACGGCGACTTGATGACATTCAACGAGAATGCCGGATTCTGGGTATTTAACCAGGTAACGAATTTCGCATACACACGGACAAGTTTATTGCTGGATGACCTGCAGAATAAGCAAAAAGAACTGGAAGATACTTTTATAAGTGAAACACGCACAATCATTGACACCCATGCAGCTTCACTATACAAGAAAAACCCGAAAAAGGCCATTAAATACCTTACTGAATATTCGGTGAATGCCGGAAACAATACTGTCGCAAGCTGGAAGGATTTCTATCACTTTCTTTTTGCTAAATACCTTGATGGAAATGTAAAAGAAAAACGGCCTGTACCCAAAGGCTATAAATATTACGCCCCGAGTGTTTCTCAGCCAGGATACGGGGATGAATGGTATCGGGTTATTGTCAAATATGCAGGAGATAAGCTCAGGGCTGAATAAAAGCAATTGCAGTAAATACACAAATATTTGGTACTTCAGTCGAAGACTTTATAAAACATTGAATCTGCAGAGAAGTAAGTTATCCCTTTCGATGACCAACAGTTTGATATTCCACTGAAGTAGAGTTAAAACTTTTAGCATGATTTTGCGGATTATCAAAATAATATTTATACATTTGCGACCGGATTTTTAAAGTCTTATTTAGTAAAACTTTGGCGAGATGAATTTGATGGAAATTGTTGAAAAGGAATATGCTGTAAAGAATGATTTCCCCCGGTTTATTGCAGGAGATACAGTAACTGTTCATTATAAAATAGCAGAAGGGAACAAGGAAAGAATACAGCAATTCAGGGGTGTTGTGATTCAAAGGAAAGGCAGCAAACACACTGAGACTTTTACAGTAAGGAAGATGTCAGGCAACATAGGTGTTGAAAGGATATTTCCCATTTCATCCCCATTCATAGATAAGATAGAAGTTAACAAGCACGGAAAAGTTCGTCGGGCGAGAATATTCTACCTTCGTGACCTTACCGGTAAAAAAGCACGCATCAAGGAAAGGAGATTCTGAGTAGCAACATAAAAAACACAAAAGAGGGTGTCACTTTCGTAGCACCCTCTTTTTATTTATAATCCGCTAAACAGGCACGAAGTTATATTTGATCCTGGTTATAGTATTTTGCTTTCATATTTACCTGTCTCTCAGGTGTGTTGAGGGACTGATCACCGGAATTTACTGAATCCCAGCTGTGTGAAAATTTCATACTATGTGATAAACTACTATAGTTTTTTCAGCAGATCCTCTCTTTTGGCCTTTGCTTCTTCCACTAACCTGTCAGCCTTTTCATCAGCTTCCCTTATGACCTGTTGTGATCGCTTCTCTCCTTCATTCAGAATAGAGTCTGCAGCTTTACGGGCAGCCAGTTTGGCTACAGTTCCTTTATTTTCAGCTTCTTTCACAATCTTCTGAGCCTGGTTGTCAGCCTCAGTTTTTATTTTCTCTGCTGCAGAAGCAGCCTCTTTCCTTATTATTTCAGCTTTTTCCTCTGCTTCCTGAACAAGCTTGTCGCCCTGAGCTTCAATCTCGCTTCTAGCCTTGTCTTTTACTTTAGCAACTTCTGTATCTACTGTTTTGGTCACAGTTTCCTCAATAGCCTCCTTTGCAACTGCGACATTATCCTGCGGTTTACTTCCAAAAAACGGTACGATAAGAGGCTTTGTAAATGTACCTGAAAGCTTCAGGTTAACCTTCAGTATTTCAGAAGGCTTATAAGTCAAACCAAGTCCTGCCGCCTGAGACGACAGGTTATCTATCAGGGAATTGACTGAATTGCCGAGATCTGAACGCGGTATCTCTGTTCTGATAACGTAGTTTATGGTCTGGTCCAAACCCTGATCACCCTCAATATTCATTTTAATATTTCCAACACTGGTGCTGAAAGGGCTGACATATACTCTTCCCTGATTAACATTGAAGCTGATATTTAAATCTTTAAATGTATTGGTGTACTTGTTGTTCAATTTAAGTGCCTCTTTGATCTTATCAAATGCAACTGATTCCAGAAGCGTTATTTCTTCAGAGATTATTTTCCCTCCTCCTTCAATTGTATTTATCACTGGCATCAGATTGGACGCAATCAGGCTTTTGTAAGTAAACTTCATATTCAGTTTACCATCAATACCTTTTGAGGCAGGAGCCAACTTCCTGATCGAATTAAAAGTTGTAAAGGCATCTTTTACTGCCAGATTTTCCAGATTCAAGTCGGCCATAACAGACGGATTAAGAGTATCCCGGGTATCGTATTCAGCATTCATTATGATTTTGCCACCCAGCAGATCCATCCCGGTGTTTTTGATGCTCAGTATCCCATTTCGTACAATCATGTGGCCTCTTACATTGTTCACTTTGATATTGTTGTAGAGAAACTGATCAACTGCTGCCGTAAAATCGAAATCAATATTTTCCGGCACTTTTACAGCTGAAAAGGAGGTTGTATCTGATGATGTTGTATCAATCTCCATCGCCGACATTATTTCACCCAGATCAATAAATCTGGAACTAAGATTCAGGTTTCCCCTGATGATACCGTCATCAAAGACGTAGGGGATATAATTTTCAAGTTTACCCTTTATAATGAAATCACTTTCCTTGCCTATATTGATGTTTGCTTCCCTTAAATCCGCGTAAGCCGGGGTAATTCCAAATCCTGCTTTATTGACCCTTACTTCAGGATATCCTTTTAATGCTACAAGCATATTATTGATTTCAATGTTACCCGTTGCATTGAACCTGTCGTATTGTTCTTTTTCTATCATTGATAATTTTCCGGCAAGTGAAACCGACATGTCAATTAGCCCTGAAAGGTTCATACTGTCGAGCGGCAATGCATTTTTTAAAGCTGCAAGGTCGATTTTCCCGATCATAGATCCCTTTATATCGGGATCGCTTACAGGCGTTTTCAGGGAAAAATTCATGTCAAACGGATTGCTGGCAATTTCCATATGAAATTTTTCAACATTCACAGTTGTCCGGTCAATTTCCTTGCCGTCAACAAAAATGTCAGACCTTATGTTTATGTTTTTAATCTGTTCGGGAAGATCGGGATAACTTATCAATCCATTATTGACCTTCAGGTCGACTGTAATATCGGGCATTGTGCTGTCTGCATCGCTGTATATACCTCTGGCCGATCCCGTAAGACTAAAATCCCCCGATGTGTTTAGGCCGCTGTAATCCGACATGTAGACCGCCGGTATCAGGGAAAGCAAGGTTTTGAACGATGTTTCCTCAGTATAAAATGTAAGATCAGTCTCTATATCTTCATCAGGCATTGCGAACATACCGGCAAAATTAACTGTAAGGTCATTAAGCCGGAGATAGTTTTCTTTGAATTGAAATCTCATACTGTCAAGGTTAGCCTGAAGGTTAATTTGGGAATTGGCAATAGCTTTGTTCAGATATTTCATCCCGTCCATAATAAAATTCACTTCCCCGGCATCCAGCACAATCGACAAATTTGTTTCGCTCAGTGTCAGGTCACCTTTCATATCAGCGTTAAGGGCTTTTATTTCTACCTTCATTGCTGAACCAAGGTCGGTATATGACAATGAGCTGTTTAGCAAGCTTATATTCCGCAGAAGTATCTTCATATCTGATGATGTTGCTTCCTCTATTGCTTCTTCTTCTGATTCTTTCATTATATCCCAGTTTGCAGAACCATCTTCCATGACCTTTGCCCTGACATCGGCCTGGTCAGCAATAACAGATTTTATCTCATATCCTGATTTACCTAACAGGCTTGCGAGGTTAAATATCATATCTGCCGACTTCAAACTTACCAGAGTGTCATTCTCGAATAGATCTATCCCTGTTACTGTAATCCCCTCAAGGGAAAAAGTAATGTTTGGAAAGTTCCTGAAGAAACCAAGTTTGTAGTTGGAAAAATCAACTGTTGCATTAACAGATTCATTTATGACCTGAACAACCTTAGTTTTTATTTTATCCTTGAAAAATATCGGGAAAACAAGCAGCGCAACGAAGATTAAAACTATTAGACCGAGAAATACTTTCAGGATTATCTTGTAAGTCTTTTTCATTTTAAAATATTTTTTATTGATTGTCAACGATATAATAGTCAAATTATTTTACCAATAATTACATATAAAGGTAGTTATAAACCTAAGAACAAAAATTTGTATATTTGCGATCTGTTAATGTTAATGGTCCCGTAGCTTAACTGAATAGAGCATCTGACTACGGATCAGAAGGTTACAGGTTTGAATCCTGTCGGGATCACCAGGACAAAAGCGTAATTACTTGATCTGCACTGTAGTTACGCTTTTATTTTTAGGGTTATTTGTACGACATTTGTACTGCATAACGCAAAATTCATCATTCTTAGCTTATTGTTGTCCGCATAATGGAATAACAAGAAAAAAGAGGGTAACCCTTTTGAGACACCCTCTTTGTTTCTTGCATGATGAAATCAGTTTCTAGTACGCCATTGCAGGAATTTTTTCCGCAACCTTTTCCTGAGCAGATGCAATAAGCAAATCTGACTTGTCATTATATACAGTATGCAGATATTTATGAGCTTTAGGTCCGCCTACCTTGCCAAGAAAATCCTTATATATTGCTTTTATTTCAGGGTTTTCATGGCAAAAACGGTGAGCTGCATGAACATCAGCGTTCTCAAGAGCTTTTATCCGATTTTCAAGATCTGCTATGGTCTTGGGTGGCTGTCCGGCTCCGCCTACACATCCTCCCTGGCATGCCATGACCTCAATAAAATCATATTTGCATGAACCGTTCATTACCTGATCAAGTACAGTCTTTGCATTTCTCATCTCGTAACAAACAGCTACATTGATCTTCTTTTTACCAATAGTCAGCGATGCTTCCTTAAATCCATTCAGTCCTTGAACCTCTTTAAGGTCAACCAGGCCGGCAGGTGGATTCTTACGTGTCATATTATAATAGGCAGTCCTGAGAGCAGCCTGCATAACACCACCTGTATTGCCAAAGAGGGCTCCTGAACCAGATGCAATTCCCATCAGAGAGTCATAACTGCTCTTTTTATCAACGAGATCTACATTTCGGCTTTTCAGCATCATTGCCAGTTCATTCGTTGTTATAGATATATCAGTGCAAGGCATTCCTTCAACTGTCAGTTCAGGCCTGGTAATCTCAAATTTCTTGGCAGTGCATGGTGTAATGGCAACATGCACAATATTTGCCGGATCTATTCCTTTCTTGCCTGCGAAATAAGATTTAACCATTGAGCCCTGCATTATTATAGGACTTCTTACACTTGACAGATGTGGCAGGAGCGAAGGATAAAAGATTTCAACATATTTTACCCAGGCCGGACAGCAACTTGTGAATTGGGGCATCACCCCTTTTCCTTTAATTCGGTGCTGAAGTTCTTTCGCTTCTTCCATAATTGTCAGGTCAGCACTGAAATTGGTGTCAAGTACGTAGTCGAAACCTATTGCACGACATGCTCCAATAATATTTTCCGGGAGGTATGAACCTGATGGAAATCCGTAATGATCTCCAATTCCTGCCGGAACAGAAGGTGAAATAGAAGCTATAACAATTTTAGAGGGATCATCTATTGCGTCAAGAACATTCTGCCAGTGGTACTTTTCAAACAAGGCTCCCCTGGTACAACTCATGATGCAGCTTCCGCAGTGAATACAAACATGATGCGTTCTAGTCTGCTTGTAAGTACCGAACACTAATTGTTTATCCCTGCATACCGTTACACAATCGCGGCATCCCTTGCATTTCTTTTCAATTCTCAATATCGACGGATTATTCTCTTGTATTGCTACATAATAATCCATAGCTGATTGTGGAAAAAACTCATACATCCAGGGTTCAATGAAACCTGCTCCGAAAAAGATAGATCCGTTGAACAAAAGGACCTTCTCAATAAAATCCCGTCTGTTAATCTTACTCATATCGCAAATAATTGTTTCTTAAATTCTTACTATTCTATTTGATATTGTTATGCAAACCAACACCATTAAAGTTTGCGGCTAAATATAGCAAATGATTACCAAACCATTTAATGATTAATGTCTGCAAAACCTTAAAAAACATTAAATCTTGAATATTCCTGGTATTTGCATTCTGCTTTTGATGCTGAAATTACCCACAGCAGGATGTGGGGAACCAGGTTTGAGAGCCTGGTGAAGCCAACGATCTCACTGGGATTCATACTGTCCATTCATGATGATTTTGTCTGTCCTGAAAGGAGAAGCTGAATGAGATGAGGAAGTGAATCGAACCGGCTAAGCTTCGCTCCCACCGCACCACCTCCTGACCTAACCTCCACAAAAGGCGGATCTGGAAAAATGCCAAACCGTGTGTAAAAAGCCCTATTAATAAAGTGCTTTACTTTTCCCGGGTCTGTTCTCTGTGTGTCGATATGAAGCTGAAAATAGTCGCCCTGACCAGCAGCATTCACTCTTACTGCCACAGCATTCTTCCCGAAAGCTTTTTTAAGCATGGCTTCAGCCATATCGATAAGAGCAAGACCTCTAAAGAAGTTTGTCCCCTTCAACTTATGGAACTCAGGTAAAACCGGTCCTGACAAAGATTTATCATCCAGACCTCTGTTATAATCAAATGGCACAGCTTTGTATTCTTCCAGCCAGGCATTCAGTAAGTCAGGTCCCTTTATTCCCTTTTCCCAGGGCAACGCTTTTTCCATCTCTTCTTTTTCCGGAAGGAGATCAGGGTTGATTTCAAAACAGCAATCACCACGCTGTGAACAAGTGACAACATTGATCCATTCTTCTGTATGGTGGATGAGATAAAAATTCTTGGCAATCTCAGCAAAGAGGTAAGCAACCATGGCTCTCAGAGGAACTCCTGTTTCTGTCACAATTTTGCCCGATTCCAGCGTGCGCCTGAGAACTGGTTCACTCCATCCTTCAAACAGCGATTGTATAATACCGGATGCTTTCCGTTTCGACTTATTCCTGTAAATATGCTGTGTATCATAAAGCTGGCCGGCAAGCCAGTCCATATTGGTAAAAAGAACTGTCTCCAGATCCTGCTTGCGAATAAGCAAGGGTAGTTTTATTAGTTGGGAACAAATCCATTTATTGTCAGTGTCACTGAGAGTGCCGTTGGTTAGCAGGTTGTCTTCGATGACTTTAAAGAAATCTGTCACAAGTGGTAACTTTACCAGTATTGCTGCAATTTCCGCAGCTTTCCCGGTCATTTTCCGGAATTCACTGGTAGTCAAAGTGCCTTGTCCGGATGTTTCTGCATAAGTTCCCCATGACCAGCGCCAGGCATTGCGATCACGTTCAACGCTATAGGGAAATATAATCTTAATCCTGTCATAGGGGATGGGATAGGTTCCCAATATCCTGTAATTATCCCTCGGATTAGAAGAAATAAGTGTTCCCTTACCTGTCAATCCCTTCTGTTCGGTGGCCTGATCCAAGGACCCGGCTCTTACCCCTGTACCGTATTCAGCCTGACAGGCCAGATGAACCATAAGATCAGGCGGCACCCCAATTTCAAAAAGAGAATTAATGGCATTCTTTGTTGCTACAGTTACGGCAGATGAGCTTGAAAAACCTCCCTGTGGAATATTACCGGTCGAAACAATGCGTAATCCCATGAAATTAGGGCTTCCGAGATATTCTCTTACTTTTAGTCCCAGGTTACCTGTGCGGAGTGTCCTGAATGAAGCAATGGCATTGCCGACCAATGCAAACGGGCGTCTCATATTATTCGATACCCACAACGTTGAAGGAGGAAGAGGAATGCCTTTTTTTCTTCTTTCTGCCAGTTCCTCATCGCTGAAATAACCCAGTGAAAGCAGCAATCCTTCGCTCATCCTGGTTCCAAATTTCTCATAAGTGTTCATGTCAGACACATCATCCCCCGGATACATGGCATTATAATCAGCAGGTACAAAGTTGATGCTTTCGCGATACTGCTGATTCATTGGCACAAGGTGTATCCTGCCGTCATTGGCTATTTGTATCAACACAATGATCTGTTCATCACCCTCCCTATCTCCCGCTCCTATTGGCATTTGCCATGCAGGCCCGTAAAACCTGACCATGTCTGGATGCATGAAAGCAATCCGCAGCCTTCCCCCCGAAATACCTATCCCGACTGGTTTGTCAGAATCAAATGGCAGCTTTTCTTTTTTTATCATTGCTAATAATTCTTCGAGCTGTCGGGCTATTGAGGCAATTTGTCCGTCCGGTCTGTCATTCATGATGAGATTGGCCACTGCTTCAATCTCTCTTTCCTCAGGCAACAGAAGATCAACATTTGATGCAAGAATACCTTCAAGCATGGCTAGATCCATGGGCTGAGTAACATCAGAAGTGAGCAGATCATATTCATGATCGCTGACATAAGTGCTGAGAGTGCGGATATCACCGCCGGTTTCAGAAATGGATTGAATGATGTCAGTCAGATAGTACTGGCTCTGGGCATTATTATTGTTCAGATTTACCAGATGTTTATATAGTGTAGCCGCCCTGATAGTATAAAGGGGACAGTTTCCTTCAGTAATATTAAGCAGCGATTGCCGGACAAGATCATTCTCTTCCCTGACTATATCTCTTTCCTCCACTATCCTGATTACTTTTCCGGTTTCATCTCTAAGAACACGCCCCTTCCCGCTGTTTTTGGGAGGTTCATACCAGGCTGTCAGAAACGTCAGATCTGCCTCCTTCGCTCCTTCAGAATGTATAACAGATAATCTTCTGAATATCGATGAGGGTACTATCCTATCCCCCATGGTTATCACCAGCAAGGGATTCCTTTCAATCAGGTCAGGAATGCAAAATGCTTCGTAAGCTGCAAATGCTGTTCCCCCGGCAGGATTATCCGAGAGGACCCTGATTATATCATCACCTAGTTTCCCCGACACATCTTCATAACGGTATCCTACGATAGCAATAACCGGGGAATCTGTAAACCTGCGGAAAGCATCAATTGAATGACGCGCAAGAGGTATTCCATGTACAGGCTGTATGCATTTGGGCTCAGTTCCAAAACGCGTTCCCTTTCCTGCTACCAGGATCACAAGTACCGGTGCGTCTGGCGTAATGTCAACGGACCTTGTCAGGTATTCAGGATTTAATATTTTATCCTGATCGATTCTTACTGCATCTTTCAACAGACATCCTGCAGGTGTTCTGGTCTTTGATATTCCCATCTGATTCCTACTCAAAGATAAATGCACCAAATTTATCGTACTGATGAAAGGAGCCCTCTGTTTTCTGCCATGCAAAATGGCCTGCACCATTATCATAGTCAATACGATACATATTTGCTCTCCATCTTGTTCCCGGGGCAGGAGCCTCCTGTACCAAAGGAGCAAGAAGCTTATATGGAATGAAAAACTCAGCCTTCCAGCCTGTTATTGTACTGCCACTTTCTTTCTGCCCTCCGGTAACACTTGTTGCATGTATTGTTCTTTTGTCACCATCATAGTTCCACGGCAGCCAGCCAAGAAAAGTCCCGTTTTTATTTGGAATAATAATGGGAAGTTCATAATTGAGGGGCGATAGCTCATATTCAAAATAAACGGGAAAACTTTCATCAGGCCATAAAAAAATCTCGACAACATCTTCCTCCCATAGATTAAGATTGTCAGCCATCATGGTTGCACTTAATCTGGTATCCTCGCAATCAAAGAGAAAATAGATACCTGTTTCGGAATAGAGAACTTTAACTTTAGTATAATAAGGTGATATGACCTTACCCTGTTTTTGCAGGTCAATCCATTTGCTATTGCCCCATTCAGGAGAGCTGCCGTCACCTGTTATCCTGAAATCTTCACACTTTTTTATTACCAGTGTTTCCGGCTGTGATTCCTCTGTCTTGAATCCGCAACCTGAAATTATAACACCCACGAAAAAGCAGGTGAAAAACAATAATGCTAAGGAATTACATTTCATATTCGAAATAATTATAAGTAAGTAATATTATATCAAGGTTATTCCGACTGATAGTCTGAACAGCAATAAACAAAGGCAAAATAGCTATTATTTCACATCACTGCACTTTATTTCCAACAAATATTTCATTCCGCTTTGCTTTGATCTCCATATTATTTTGGCATAGCCTGTCAGATTAGCGAACAATATGCTGTTCCTTAGAGTTAAAGAACAAAAATGCCCAGTATTGTTTTATTGCCCGTCTCAATGAATTTCCTTTTCATGATTTAATTATTGCTTTTAAACAGCATTCATCTATTAAATAATATAACATTTTGGCCAGCTTTTTTATCTCGAATTTCACTTTTCCTTTTTCCTTTTTCGTTTCGCCTTATATAATTATCTTTATGTTTTCTCATTAAAAAATGGATGTCATCAGTTTAGCACAAAAGCTACTTTCATTCGATAATACCAATCCTCCAGGCAATGAGGAAGAAATAGCATTGTTTACGGGAGATCTGCTGAGCGATAACGGATTTACCACTGATTATTATTATTATGACGAAAAAAGGGTCCATCTCGTTGCCGAAAGAGGTTTAAGTGACAGGAGGCATCCGCTGGTTTTTTCAGGTCATTTTGATACTGTTCCTCTGGGAAGTGCCTCATGGTATGCCGATCCGTTTGCCGGAGAAATAAAAGATGGAAAAATCTGGGGTAGAGGCACAAGTGACATGAAGGGAGCTCTGGCTGCCATGATCATATCGTCAATAGAAGCTTTTGCCGAAGATGCCCCTGAAGGCGGGATAAGAATAATTTTTTCAGCCGCGGAAGAGCTTGGATGTATCGGCATTCAACATCTTGTAAAGATCTTAAAATCTCCACAGAATGCCAGTGCAATAATTGTTGGGGAACCTACATCCAATCGCCCGGCTACAGGACATAAAGGCGCCCTTTATCTTAAAGCTGTATTTGAGGGCCGCACAGCCCACTCCTCCATGCCTGAACTTGGTGACAATGCTATTTATAAAGCTGCAAAAACAGTTCTGAAGGTCAGGGATCTTGATCTAAGAACAAACTGGGATCAGCTCCTGGGATTTCCAACTGTAAATGTTGGTTTGATAAATGGAGGTACAAGCATAAATACAGTTCCTGACAGAGCTGAATTTACAATTGACCTGCGCTCAACAACAACTACTGACCACAAATCTTTCCTCGAAAGGCTGAAAAGGGAAACTGAAGGAGAAGCTGTATTCGAGGTGCTTACTGATTTGAACCCTGTATATACACCTGAATCAGAGCCTTTTGTAAAAATAGTGCAAGAAGCCTGCGAAATTCAGGTGCAAGATGCCAAATACCCTCTGGCACTGCCCTATCTCACCGATGGGGCGGTACTTCAAAGATATTATAATAATGCACCTACAGTAATTCTTGGGCCGGGTGAGCCTGAAATGGCTCATCAGACAGATGAATTTTGCTATATTGACAAACTGAAACAATCGGTGGATATTTACAGGAAAATTATAAAACTATGGAGCAGAGAATAAAAGACTACCCTCAGAAAATTGACAATGAAGAACAACTTGAAGAAATGCTTTCGCGGCCGGGAAAGGAGCTTGTTGAAATGTTCAGTCGTATCGATGGAGATATCCTGGTTCTTGGGGTTAAAGGAAAAATTGGGCCAACATTATCGATGATGGCAAGGAGAGCTTTTGATGAAGCTGGTATTAATAATAAGGTAACAGGCGTAGGCAGAAATTTCACCAAAGAGCAAAAGAGTTTTTTCAGCAAGCATAATATTGAAACAATAGAGGGTGATCTGCTTGATCAGGATTTCATCAGAAAGTTACCTGCCTGCAAAAACATAATTTTTCTGGCGGGCATGAAATTTGGTTCGGCCGGCAACCTACCGCTAACCTGGGCAATTAATTCATACCTTCCTGCACTTGTTGCCGATCATTTTGCCAGTTCAAGGATTGTTGCATTTTCAACCGGATGCGTCTATCCTCTGGTGCCGGTTAATTCCGGAGGATCTGTCGAGACCGATCTGCCTGAAGCTATCGGTGAGTATGCACAATCATGCCTGGGCAGGGAACGAATGTTTGAATATGGAAGCAATAGGCATGGCACTGATACTGTGCTTATAAGGCTTAACTACGCTGTGGAAATGCGCTATGGTGTACTGGTAGATATTGCCACAAAGGTTAAGAACAGGATTCCTGTTGACCTTACAATGGGCTATTTCAATGTAATATGGCAAGGCGATGTTAATAATTACGTGTTGAGGTCACTTGAATTTGCAAGTTCTCCGGCACGAATTCTGAATATTACAGGCCCGGAAACTTTATCAGTCAGGGAAACAGCCCTGGAATTCGGAAAACTTATGGGCATTGAGCCGGTGTTTATTAATAAGGAAGCAGAAACTGCCCTGCTGAGTAATTCCTCTGAAGCATATCGTTTGTTTGGCAAACCTGTTATGCCGGTAAGCCAGGTTATTAAATGGATCGCCTCCTGGCTTTCCGACGACAAAAAACTTCTTGGTAAACCAACTCACTTTGAGGTCAGAGATGGTAAATATTGATTATCATTGAAATCCTTATCCCCCTTTTAAGCGGGGTAACAGAAAAATGGAAATAATCAAGGCTCACTGGCTGACAACGACAAGCAACATGTGAACCATTTAGTTATCATTAATATAGTAATTTTATCTTTACACGACATGAAACCCGATATTCCAGCTGATGTATTAAAATCATTTAATAAAGGTGTAGTTATTCCGGCTCTCCCCCTTGCTCTGAATAAGTATCGGAAATTTGATGAGCGTCGCCAGAGGGCTATTATAAGATATTATCTTGATGCCGGAGCCGGTGGCATTGCCGTAGCAGTGCATACCACACAATTTGCAGTCAGGCATCCTGAAGTCAATCTCTATGAACCCCTTTTGAAATTGTCATCGGAAGAGTTTGACCGGTTTAACAGTAATGCCGGAAAACCTGTTATAAGAATAGCCGGAGTGATTGGACGGACTGACAAAGCCGTTAAAGAAGCTGAACTTGCGCGGAAGAATGGATTCCATGCTGCTCTCCTCAGTGTTGCTGCCTTCCATGACGATCCAAATGAGGTAATAATACAGCATTGCAGGACAATCAGCGAAATCATTCCCCTGGTAGGTTTTTACCTTCAGCCGGCTGTTGGAGGCCGAAAACTTGATGTTGATTTCTGGCGTGAATTTGCCGGCATTGAATCAGTCATAGGAATTAAAATAGCACCATTCAACCGCTATCAGACATTTGATGTCGTGAGAGGGGTTGTTGAAGCCGGAAGGGCCGATGACATTGCTCTTTACACAGGTAACGACGACAACATTCTGGCTGACCTGCTGACTGATTTTGCCATCCCGTACAAAAATCAGATCATAAAAAAGACGATCTCTGGAGGATTGCTGGGACATTGGGCGGTATGGACACAAAAGGCAGTCAGGCTACTCGAAGCAGTGCATAGGGGTGAATTTGACAACGATACAAAGAAGGCCCTCACCCTTGCTGCTCAGATAACCGACAGTAATGCTGCATTCTTTGATGTCAGAAATGATTTTGCAGGCTGCATTACCGGACTTCATGAAGTTTTGCGCCGCCAGGGATTGTTAGAAGGGATATATACACTTGATGAGAAAGAAAGCCTTTCCCCCGGCCAAAAAGAAGAAATAGACAGGGTCTACGCTTCATATCCGGATCTTAATGACGATCTGTTTGTAGCCGATAATCTTGACCGGTGGTTGTCATAAGAAGCTAAAAGGTTTCGGGGGCAAAATCTCCCCTTCCCCCCTCGCCCCCTCCCTGCTTCCCAGAGAGGGGCCGGGGGTGAGTTCATGCTTTTATCGTTCAGGGTTAAGTTCCCACTTAAGTTATGCTGCACTTTTAATCAACTGCTCTTCCCTGCCTGGGCAGAAACGATACTATAAAAGCCCCGAAAAGTGCAACGCATATCAGTATTATAAAACCCATAGTATAATTGGAATGTATGTCATAAAGCCTGCCCAGGAGCATCGGGAACAAGGATTCGGCGATCCCGTCTGCAACAAGTATTATCCCCATGGTTCTTCCAAGAGCTTTGATGCCAAACAGGTCTCCCGCCATCAGAGGTATTATCATGTAGTCACCGCCAAGACCTATACCGAAAATCACTGCAAAAATGTATATGCGTCCCGGAAAATCCGGAACCAGAAGTAATGGGATGACACAGGCAACTATCATATATATTAGCAACATCACATATTTCCTTTTCATCAGGTCAGCCAGCCATCCCATAAGGACTCTTCCGATAAGACTCGAAAGAAGAACCAGGGAGATAACACGGGCAGCTTGCATCTGTGAGTAATTTATATCACGCAGGTACAATTTCAGATGCTGGTTTATCCCGCCTACAACCCCAATTGCACACATACTTCCTATAGCTAGCAGATAGAAATTCCTGTTGGTTAATATTTTTCTGATCGGGACAGCTTCTTCTTTTACCCCCGACTGGATGGTCTTTGTTGCAGATGCTCCCCTTATAAAAAAGACCATTGGAAAGGCAATCACTATTACCATTATCCCAAGTATTGCAAGAGAGGTATGCCAGCCATAATATTTTTCAAGTCCGGCTGCCATAAGTGGAACAACAGCCCCCCCCGCTCCGATTCCAAGATATGCTATTCCCATAGCTTTTCCCCTATTCTTGTCGAACCAGCGTGATATTAACACCTGGCATGGTAATGGTCCTCCGCATACATAACCAAGTGCATTGAAAATATAAAACAGATAGAACAGAGGTAATGAATCAGCAAAGCTAAGCCCTATCAAAGCCGTACCCATCATAAGAACCCCGGCCATCATCAGGCGTCTGGGACCATATTTATCAATAAGCCAGCCGGCAATAAATCCGAACAGGGGTCCAACCAGCAATTTTCCGACTGCATTTCCGGATGTTATTACCGTTCTTGACCATCCGTACTCTTTTGTCATAAAATCGAAAAAAAATGGCAGTCCATAAAAGGCAAATCCCACAAGTGCAAACAGGGAAAGAAACGCAGTTGCTACTATATACTTTTGCGAACTCTTGGGAGTGATGTCAGTTTCTAAAGTTTTACCATTGCCAGTCATCTTTGATAGTGTTAAGTTTTTGATCCGCTAAAGTTAAAAGGATGCATTTATTAATGTCAGGTAAAATCAGTTTTTTTTATGAGGAAAATAAAAAAGGCCGGAGCGAAAGCACATTCAACATTGCAACCATTGAGTGGTCCTTATTAATCCTTTGTGGTTAAATCATTATAATTAACCACAAATTACGCAAGTAATGTTAAAGGGGCAGTAAGTACTTTTGAAGAAGCCCGTGCCCAGATATATTATGCAGGTATCTTAAAAAGAGAACTATTACTTTTCTTCGTATTGTCTGGCTTTTGATTCCGATTTTTCAGAATTATGGTTTCTGTTCAAATAGTTGATATTGACTTCTTTTGACAGTTTATATTCCGGAACGATTTCTTCGAAGAGGGTAATAATATCCTGATCGGAAAGTCGGTATATATTGTTTAGCGCATAGCTTATTTTGGTGTTAATCATTTCATAATCACAGTCCTCGATCTGGGCTATTTTGATTTTTTTATGATGGGTCGGAAGTATATTCTCCTTATCTGACAGGATCTCTTCAAACAGTTTTTCTCCGGGACGCAATCCTACAAATTCGATCTTAATATCCTTTCCGGGTTCATAGCCCGATAGCTTAATCATATTATTAGCAAGGTCAAGTATCCTGACCGGCTCTCCCATGTCGAAAACAAATATCTCACCTCCCTTCCCCATGAATCCGGCTTCAAGTACCAGTTCACAGGCTTCAGGTATTGTCATGAAATATCTTGTTATATCGGGGTGTGTAACAGTAACTGGTCCTCCATCCTTTATCTGCTTCTTGAAGATAGGTATCACTGAGCCATTGGAACCAAGAACATTTCCGAATCGTGTTATGACAAACTGGGTTTTGACTCCCTCCTGCTTTGTTTTAGACTGAACAAGAAGTTCGCAAATATGCTTGGAGGCTCCCATAAGGTTAGTTGGATTTACTGATTTGTCGGTGGATATCATCACAAATTTCTTGACTCCGTATTTTATTGCAAGATCAGTTATAACCTTTGTTCCACCTATATTAACTCTCAGTGCTTCATGTGGATTTTCCTCCATCATGGGTACATGCTTATATGCTGCAGCATGGAAAACAATTTCAGGATGGTAAATATCGAAAACTTCTTCCATCTTGCTGTAATTGCAGACATCACCCAGAATTGTCTTGTAGTTTACATGGCTGAATTTCCTTCGAAGCTCGTTTTTAATATGGAATAGAGGTGTTTCGGCCTGGTCGACGAGAATGATCTTTTGCATTGAAAACCTTGAAAGCTGACGGACTATCTCGGAACCAATAGATCCTGCAGCTCCGGTAACAAGAATGGTTTTTTTATGTAATCCTTTACGAATAAGATCCATATCAAGTTTTATAGGATCTCTTCCAAGCAGATCTTCAAGTTTAACTTTCTGAAGCTGTCGTATTTCAAGCTGACCGTTAAGCCATTTATCAATTGCAGGGGTTTCCAGTATTTCAAGTCCGGCATCCATAGCACGGCGTATAATAAAACTTTTTCTGTCATATGACAATGTACGTATAGCAATAATAAGTGTCTCTATTTTATGGTGCTGGGTAAAATCCGTTGTCAGCACCCTTGGATGAAATACTAGTATGCCATTGATCTTTTTGCCCTGCAATTGTTTGTTATCATCAATAAATCCCACTACATCAAAACTTCCCCTGGGATCGCTTACCAGCACCCTTTTCACTATAAAACCCATTTCTCCTGCACCGTATATGAGCACTTTTCGTTTAGATCCCTTCAGGGAACTGGTTGCAAATCTGAAGAGTAGTTTTACCGCTATTCGCGTGAAGAAAAGATATACAGAGATCAGGACATAATGAATAAGTATTACAGATATAGGGATCTTTAGATTACCACTAAATCCTAAAGAGTAATGTAAAAGAGAGATAAAGAACAGCAATCCCGCCGATGAAGTGGTGGTCAGGAATACATGTATCACATCTGTAAGCGTTGTATGCCGTATCAATCCTGAATGCGAGCGGTATACAAGTGTAAATAAAGCATATACGATTGCAGCAAAAACTCCCTGAACAAGAGCATTATTAAGGGGAAAATCACTGGTAATAAGGTTGAAGCGGAGCAGATAGGCAAAAATAAAAGTCATGTATACAGCTGTGACATCATGTGTATACAGCATCCATCTCGGCAGGGAGTACCTACGGAACAGATATGCGGCTTTTTCCCTAAAAAAGTCCTCAAAATTTCGCAACTTATCTTTTAATATTTCCTGATTTGCTCGTTTCACCTTAATTTAAAAAAAAATGAATATATTTTTAAAAATTCTCTGTCCAAATGTACAAAATCCAAATACTAAATGCAAATAAACATTGTTACTAAAGTCCTATAATATAGATATTTACAATACACTGGTCTATTGATTTTAAAGTTTTGTCACATAATTGGTGAAGTTGGTAATTGAATTCGGTTGATTTATAAAAAACCTGTATAATTTAAATTATTGTCTATTCAATATAACTATAATTGTTTCCTTTGCTATCTTACCAACCCTTTGAAATTTAAATTATTGTCTATTCGATATAACTTTAATTATAAATAACCGGTTATTAACAATTCAATATATTGAAAAGAAGAGCTATTTTGCTGGTAAATACTATAACACATAATGAATGGAAACTTATTCCCGCTTGACAAAATAAGCTCCATTAATAATATGAAAATTCTTAACAAGGATTATTCACCTCCCTGCAATTGATAATATATCATTTTTCCTTCAGCGTTTCGACAGCATGTTCGCATTAAGAAACAGGGGCATGTAGAAAACTTAATACCCTGTGGGTATGCAAATTAACAAAGAAAATATTTTGATTTTTAATTTACTTTTCATAATTTGACAGGAGATATCCGAACTAAAACATTAAAGTCATGAAACCCACATGATTGAATTCAAACACAAACACTTATGTATATAATTATCAAACATGTGCGGTTCCATCAGACCATTGAAATTAAAATTATATACTGATGAAAAACTCAATTTATTCCGTAATGAAATGGATTGCTACAGGATCATTCCTTGTAATAATCCTTTTTTTAAGCTCATGCAGTCAAACCGGCACCAGGCCGGCAGTTGACGAGCAGGTTCTCAAAGTAGGGGATGATATTGCCATTGCGCAGACCGAATACGGTAAGGTGCAGGGTTTTATCCTCAATAATATTTTTCAGTTCAGAGGCATTCCTTATGGTGCCAGCACCGCTGGCAAGAACCGTTTCATGCCTCCTCAGAAGCCTGAACCATGGGATAATATTTACCCGGCTGTATGGTGGGGTAACAGTGCTCCACAGATCATGGACAACCGTTATGGGAATGCATGGTCGTCATTTGCCGATCACTGGAACTATGATGATGTGAGCGAGGACTGTCTGAAGCTCAACATATGGACACCGTCGATCACGGATAATGCGAAGAGGCCGGTATTGGTCTGGCTCCACGGGGGCGGTTATACCAACGGCAACGGGATCGAGCAGGACGGGTATATGGGAGAGAATCTCAGCCGGAAGGGCGATATCGTCTTTGTTTCAATAAATCACAGGCTTGGTCCGATAGGATTCACTGATCTTTCGGGTGTTGGAGGTGAGAAATATGCCAGTTCGGGCAATGTCGGGGCGCTCGACATGGTAGCGGCACTTGAATGGGTGAACCGTAATATTTCAAACTTTGGAGGCGATCCCGGGAATGTGACTATTATCGGTCAGTCGGGCGGGGGAGCAAAAGTGTGTGTTGTCATGAATATGCCACAGGCCGCCGGTCTGGTTCATAAAGGTGTTCCGCTCAGCGGCTCCACGATTGAAGCTCTCGATCAGGAATATTCAAGAGGCCTTGGGGCATATGTGCTGAAGGAAGCCGGGTTGAGACCAAACGAGGTTGACAAGCTTCAGGATATACCCTGGAAGGATTACATTCTCATTGCAAACAGGGCGGCCCAGAAATATAACCAGGATAATCCCCGTCCGGGAATGATGCGCGGCGGTTTCGCACCGGTAGCTGATGGAGTTAATCTACCTAAGGGAAAGTTTTTTGCAGATCCTGAAGGACTTTCATCCGGAGTACCAATGATGATAAGCACCACCTTCCATGAATGGTCGATGAGCCGTACAAATCCGGAACTGGAAAAGATAACTGCCGACAGCGCAAAAGCTTTGCTTTCAGGCAGGTCAGGCATGAGGGGAAGATATGGAGATAAGGCAGCTGAGATTTATGATGCATACGCGAAGGTGTTCCCGGAGGCCACACCCATAGAACTCGCAACCCTGATCGGGAGCAACCGCAAGGGTGTTGTTGCCACGGCCAATGCCAAGGCAGTTCAGAAAGCTCCGGTTTATGTGGCATGGTTCGGATGGGAACCTCCTTTGTTCAATAACAGGATGAGGGCCTTTCACTGTCTGGATATCTGTTTCTGGTTTTACAATACCGATATAATGCTTACCCATACGGGTGGAGGTCCGAGACCCCGTGCTCTTTCTGAAAAGATGTCGGATGCACTTCTTCAGTTCATGCGTACGGGCGATCCCAACGGAGGCGGTTTGCCTCAGTGGCCGGCTTATACCATCGAGAATGGCGAGACTATGATACTCAATGATCTGTGCGAGGTTAAGAATGATCCTGACAGGGAAGCACGTGCAGTGATACCGGATTGACTTTTACTCCTGGTTCACCAGCTTCTTTAATAATACGAAGCTTCTCTTCTTGAATGAATTTTCCCTTGCTCATCATCATTAAATTACAGATTTCTGTCTGTAATATTATGATGAATTAAGGGGCTAATACATGTAGCAGCAATTTGCGTTGTAATACTATCTACGGATTACAACTTTATGCACTTCAAGAACGCTGTCATCCGTCAGAACGATAAGATAAATTCCCGGATGGAATTTCGAAATATCGAATTCATGGATATCACTATCCGCAAAATCAGCTTCCAGAACACGGCCATAAATATCATATAAGCCTATTTTCTTTCCTGTAAACCTTTGCTTCAGTGGAACTTTAAGCAGGTTCCCATTAATGTAAGGTAAGAGAGTTTTATCCTGACTATCATCTATTTCTATCTGAAGAGATCCGGAGATACCTGATCCGTCATTTGCTGTGGCAACTGCTGTTACCAAACCATATGCTTCCGCGGTAACCAGGCCATTTGAACTGATTGTTGCCCTGCCAGTGCCGTTATTAATTGACCATGTAATTGTTTTGTCGCTTGCATCTGCCGGTGTTACATCAGCTGTTAACTGAAGGGTCCCTCCTATTTCATTAATAGTGGTTTCCCCTTTCTCACTACTTACGGAAATACCGGTTATACTAATGATATCACTGACTATATTTATAGCGATGTTTCCGGAAATTCCTGAACCATCAACTGCGGATGCTATGGCAGTGACTGTACCGTATGCAACGGGAGTAAGGAGTCCCGTTGAACTTATTGTAGCCCTCCCGCTTCCGTTGACAACTGACCAATTCACATTCTTATTTGTTGCATTTGCCGGACTAACAGCAGCATTAAGCTGAAGAGAGGTCTCCAATCCGGTTATGATCGCCGATCCTCCTGATGCTGTAACAGTGATTGATGATACTAAAATCGTCTGGTTGGTCACAGAAATAGTTACCGTTGCATAAATATTGGATCCCCCATTAGCTGTGGCTCTGATAATCACACTACCATTGGATACTGCGGTTACCAGACCGTTCTGACTGATTGTTGCCTGACCTGTCCCTCCGACAATTGACCAGACAACAGATTTATCTGTAGCGTTTGACGGAGTGACGGTTGCAGAAAGCTGTAATGAGCCACCCTGGGTTGAAATTGCATTTCCCCCTGAGATTGATATTCCAGTAACCGGTATAACCTGGTTGGTTATCGAGATCGTAATATCTCCGAATACTCCTGATCCGTCATTTGCGGTTGCTCTTGCGACCACCGTACCATTTGATACAGCAGTGACAACACCGCTTGAATTGATCGTCGCCTGACCTGTACTGTTGATAATACTCCAGGTAACGGTCTTGTTCGTGGCATTAGCAGGAGTGACAGTTGCAGTAAGGGCCAGGGTGCCGTTATTCTGCGTTATGGTCGATGCCCCACCGGCTCCAGTGACTGTAATGCCCGAAACAGGAATAGTCTGACCGCTGATCGTAATAACCAGCTGACCAGACACACCACTGCCATCATTGGCTGTTGCACGGGCCGTAACAGTACCATTGGAAACTGCAGTCACAACACCGCTTGAATTGATCGTGGCCTGACCTGTACTGTTGATAATACTCCAGGTAACGGTCTTGTTAGTGGCATTAGCCGGAGTGACGGTTGCAGTAAGGGCCAAGGTGCCGTTATTCTGCGTTATGGTCGATGCCCCACCGGCTCCAGTGACTGTAATGCCCGAAACAGGAATAGTCTGACCGCTGATCGTAATAACCAGCTGACCAGACACACCACTGCCATCATTGGCTGTTGCACGGGCCGTAACAGTACCATTGGAAACTGCAGTCACAACACCGCTTGAATTGATCGTGGCCTGACCTGTACTGTTGATAATACTCCAGGTAACAGTCTTGTTAGTGGCATTAGCAGGAGTGACGGTTGCAGCAAGGGCCAAAGTGCCGTTATTCTGCGTTATGGTCGATGCCCCACCGGCTCCAGTGACTGTAATGCCCGAAACAGGAATAGTCTGACCGCTGATCGTAATAACCAGCTGACCAGACACACCACTGCCATCATTGGCTGTTGCACGGGCCGTAACAGTACCATTGGAAACTGCAGTCACAACACCGCTTGAATTGATCGTCGCCTGACCTGTACTGTTGATAATACTCCAGGTAACAGTCTTGTTAGTGGCATTAGCAGGAGTGACAGTTGCAGTAAGGGCCAAGGTGCCGTTATTCTGCGTTATGGTCGATGCCCCACCGGCTCCCGTGACTGTTATGCCCGCGACAGGAATAGTCTGACCGCTGATCGTAATAACCAGCTGACCAGACACACCACTGCCATCATTGGCTGTTGCACGGGCCGTAACAGTACCATTGGAAACTGCAGTCACAACACCGCTTGAATTGATCGTCGCCTGACCTGTACTGTTGATAATACTCCAGGTAACGGTCTTGTTAGTGGCATTAGCAGGAGTGACAGTTGCAGTAAGGGCCAAGGTGCCGTTATTCTGCGTTATGGTCGATGCCCCACCGGCTCCCGTGACTGTAATGCCCGAAACAGGAATAGTCTGACCGCTGATCGTAATAACCAGCTGACCAGACACACCACTGCCATCATTGGCTGTTGCACGGGCCGTAACAGTACCATTGGAAACTGCAGTCACAACACCGCTTGAATTGATCGTCGCCTGACCTGTACTGTTGATAATACTCCAGGTAACGGTCTTGTTAGTGGCATTAGCAGGAGTGACAGTTGCAGTAAGGGCCAAGGTGCCGTTATTCTGCGTTATGGTCGATGCCCCACCGGCTCCCGTGACTGTAATGCCCGAAACAGGAATAGTCTGACCGCTGATCGTAATAACCAGCTGACCAGACACACCACTGCCATCATTGGCTGTTGCACGGGCCGTAACAGTACCATTGGAAACTGCAGTCACAACACCGCTTGAATTGATCGTGGCCTGACCTGTACTGTTGATAATACTCCAGGTAACAGTCTTGTTCGTGGCATTAGCAGGAGTGACAGTTGCAGTAAGGGCCAGGGTGCCGTTATTCTGCGTTATGGTCGATGCCCCACCGGCTCCCGTAACTGTAATGCCCGAAACAGGAATAGTCTGACCGCTGATCGTAATAACCAGCTGACCAGACACACCACTGCCATCATTGGCTGTTGCACGGGCCGTAACAGTACCATTGGAAACTGCAGTCACAACACCGCTTGAATTGATCGTGGCCTGACCTGTACTGTTGATAATACTCCAGGTAACGGTCTTGTTCGTGGCATTAGCAGGAGTGACGGTTGCAGTAAGGGCCAAGGTGCCGTTATTCTGCGTTATGGTCGATGCCCCACCGGCTCCCGTGACTGTAATGCCCGTGACAGGAACTGTTGAAGTTCCTCCATCCCACCCTGCAATTCTGGCAAGCATCCACCACATAGCCTTACCCAATCTCAGCGCACCAGCATTTGAAATATGACCCGTCTGTTCCGGTAATGAATTTGTGGTTGTTATTATTGGATACACATGTCCGTCATAACTTGTGGTATTGGGTACTTCAGAATTATCATCATAGCATAGAATATCAGCATAATCAAACAAAATCCTATTATTCCCATTTGATACATGTGCCCTTATTAACTCATAACCAAGATGTTTTGAATATCCGGTTAATCCTGTATATCCATCAACCGTCCCTGTTGTAAAGAATACCTTAGTTGAATAACTGTTATTAGTACAATGTGTTACATATTCATCAGTTGCATTGAGATACATATTAAACTCATCTGTAGTGTTTATTTCCGTATCCCAGCACCAACCAAACCCCACTGCAGCAATTTCTAAACTGTGTGTATTACAATAAGTTATACCCGACTTTGTCCTGTTTATTGCAGTTGAACTGGTGAACCAATCTTCCTCACCATAACCATATATCCACCCTGTGCTACGCGTCAAATCTCCCCATGTAGCACGACTCGCTCTTAGATGACTATCTGTATATGATTCCGGAGTCCCTGATTCAGTAATATTGACCTGAAATTTTGGATTGATCGACTCCAGCAATGCAAGCCCTGTCCTAATTGCAGCTGAATGAGACTCTCCTGCATATACCAGCCACATCTTCTTTACCTCATCTATATACGCCTGAGGAATGTCATTAAATTTGTCAACCACAGTGTGATCGGCTATAATCTGACTGAATGAAGTGGTGGAAAAGAGTATTGAAAGTATGAATAGAAGTATCTTTTTCATCCAATTGAATGATCTAATACTATGATGAATTTAAAATTTAAGTGCCAAACATACAAAATTAAACGACAAATTGATTATTATGTTACTTTTCCTCTTTATCTCAAAAGAAAGTCTTACCGGTTGTAATCTCATTGCTTCGCATCCACCTAGTAGGTAATCTGGATGTTAATGAACTTCTGGGTAGCACAAAAAGAATTGATATGAGTACATCAATACCTTCCAGCCTTACAATTATCCTTAATATGTAGGAATTGTGTTTTAAACACAAATATAATGCTTGACAATAAGACGTTTACAAATATCTGTCAAGAATCTAAATCGTTAACCGGATAAATGTGTATAATAATACTGAATGCTCCAACGTTTGTCTATCACAAACATGATTGATAGGTAATAGTCATTTAAATAATGGGGATACCAGAAAAGTTACTACTTATTTATTTGAGAATTTAAATAAAATATACAAAAAAGATCAGTATTTTGCGATAGTGCTTGATAAGGTGTGCCTTTACGCCACCAGTGACATTTGTGAAAAATTTTCCTGCTTTGTTGGCAATAGAAAATGAAACTAAAGATTGTTTCAATTTTAAAAATGGTTACGTTTGTCAAACCATTCAATGCATTAGTCAAATTACCTTGGCCTATGAAAAAGCATTTAATGCTAGTTTTACTCGCGACAAGTTCAATTGTATACGGTAAAACTTATTATGTGGCTACTAACGGAAAAGATTCAAATAACGGGACATCTCTTTCTACTCCATTTGCTACCTGGCAAAGAGGTATAAATGCTGCTTATCCCGGTGATACTATTTTTGTGAGGGGTGGTATATATTACCTGGCAGGCAATAATCCGTTCGTTGAGGTTAATCCACAAGCATGGCCTACACCAAAAGGACGCTCGGGAACAAAGGCTAAGCCTATTTGCTTTTGGGCTTATCCACCTGACTATGAAAGCGGAAATTTCCCAATCCTGGACTGTTCCAAAGCATATGAAACTTATGGCACTAATTTTTCCTGTTTTGGACTTAACGCTGTTGAATATTGGCATTTAAAAGGAATCACTGTAAGAAATGCTTTTCAGAGAGGTAATGCGAATCGAAGGCCACAGGGCTTTGGTGCAACATTCTCTGCCAATTTAAAATTTGAAAACTGCACTGCACATAATATTTCTGCAAGGGGTTTCTATTATGAATCCGGAGCCTGGAATACATGGGATGGGCCAAATGCTTTATGGAGTTCCGATACTACTTATTTCATCAATTGTGACGCTTATGATATCCGTGATTCAGTGAACTGTTCTGCAGGCGATGGTTGGAAATGTGGAAACTACTATGGAGGGGTACTGATCTTTGATGGCTGTCGTGCATGGGATTACTCGGATGATGGCTTTGACCCGGGAGGAGCTGGTAAAAGAATAATCAGGAACTGCTGGGCAATGTCAGGCAACAAGTATTCTTCTCTTTGCAGTGGTAATATTGAAGGAAATGGTTTTAAAACAGGAGCTGTCGGCGTAAATCAAGATAACCATTATCCACCAGGATATGCTTTTGTTGAAATGACCAATTGTCTTGCTGCCTATTGTGTAGGGTTTGGTTTTTATAATAATCTGGAATTAGGCAGAGATAATAATGCTAAGTATTTTAATAATACTGCTTATCGCAATTTTGCTGGTTTCTTTGACATGCCCCTCAAAACCAGCTCAAGAGGGATTGAAATGCGTAACAATATTGCATATAATAATACTAATAGTAACTATTCGCAAGTAGGAATTTACGGACCATCGGTTTACGCTGAAAGCAATAACACATGGAAATCTACCCAGCAGGTTAATGATTGGCCAGGATGGATTAAAAACCCGGCTGTTACAGTAACAGATGCTGACTTTATCAGTCTCGATGCTTCTCAGCTAAAGTATCCAAGGAAGCCTGACGGT
This sequence comes from Bacteroidales bacterium, assembly GCA_040769065.1. Lineage (GTDB taxonomy): Bacteria > Bacteroidota > Bacteroidia > Bacteroidales > VadinHA17 > LD21. The sequence continues at coordinate 656,418 of JAXGLU010000001.1, read as the reverse complement.
TCACTTCCCGATATTACATTCCTTAAACTTGTTGCCGGAAGTGACTTGATTGATGCAGGAATTGATGTTGGATTGCCATATTCAGGTTCTGCCCCGGATTTGGGCTATGCCGAATATGGTTCAGTACCTCCAACACCTTCTATCCCGGCCTTTGTTAGCGCCGCAATACAAAATGCTTCTCCCGACAAACTGGTGATAACTTACAGTCTGAGCCTTGCTTCTATTGTGCCAGCAAATTCAGCTTTCATAGTAAAGGTCAACGGCCAGACAAGAACTGTAAATGCCGTGACAGTGTCAGGAAACAAGGTAACTCTAAAACTGGCAAGCCCGGTGGCTTTTGGGCAAGAGGTTACGATGGCTTATAACAAACCCGCTACAAACCCACTGCAAACCCCACAGGGCGGACAGGTACAGACAATGACTGCCCGAAACGTGACTAACAATGTAGCAGCAATCCCAACGTTCAACGGTGCCGCAATACAAAATGCTTCTCCCGACAAACTGGTGATAACTTACAGTCTGAGCCTTGCTTCTATTGTGCCAGCAAATTCAGCTTTCATAGTAAAGGTCAACGGCCAGACAAGAACAGTAAATGCCGTGACAGTGTCAGGAAACAAGGTAACACTAATACTGGCAAGCCCGGTGGCTTTTGGGGAAGAAGTTACAGTGGCTTATAACAAACCCGCTACAAACCCACTGCAAACCCCACAGGGCGGACAGGTACAGACAATGACTGCCCGAAACGTGACTAACAATGTAGCAGCAATCCCAACGTTCAACGGTGCCGCAATACAAAATGCTTCTCCCGACAAACTGGTGATAACTTACAGTCTGAGCCTTGCTTCTATTGTGCCAGCAAATTCAGCTTTCATAGTAAAGGTCAACGGCCAGACAAGAACAGTAAATGCCGTGACAGTGGCAGGAAACAAGGTAACTCTTAAACTGGCAAGCCCGGTAGCTTTTGGGCAAGAGGTTACGGTGGCTTATAACAAACCCGCTACATACCCACTGCAAACACCACAGGGCGGACAGGTAGCGACAATGACTGCCCGGAATGTGACTAACAATGTAGCAAAAAGACCAAATCAACCACCACTCGTGAGTATTTCATCGCCTACTAAAAACACGGGTTACATAGCACCTGCAACAATAACAATAGAGGCAAATGCCACAGATTCTGACGGAACTATTACAAAGGTTGAGTTCTACAATGGTCAGATCAAACTGGGCGAGGTAACAAAGGCACCTTACTTATTCAAATGGAATAATGTGTCAGACGGTGGCTATCAGATTACTGCGGTTGCCACTGACAATAAGAATGCAAAGACAGTTTCCAGTCCGGTAACAGTTGTTGTTAATAAACCTGCTTCCAAAATTAATCAACCACCCTTTGTTAGAATAACAAATCCAGATAAAGGGGAAACATTCAAGAGAAATGAGTCTATAATCCTGGAGGCAGAAGCCTTAGATCCTGATGGAACTATAAGTAAAATCGAATTCAGGATTGGAAATGAGGTTGTAGCAGAATTAAGCGAAGCACCTTGGGTATTTAACTGGCAAAATGCTGACACGGGACAATATGTTATAACCGTGATAGCAACAGATAACCTTGGAGCAGTTTCACAATCAGCTGAAGTAGCTTTTACTGTCTATGAGGACAAGATTCCCGGCTTTACGATGCTAAACCTTTATCCGAACCCAAATAACGGCCATTTCACGGTCGAAATGGCAAAAGAAATTGATTCTGAAAGACTCTATACTGTTTTTAGTTTATCAGGAAAAGTCTTACACAACGAGAAGAGAGACGGGCATGAGGTTATTACAGAATTCAATTTAATTGAATTACCTTCAGGGACATATATCCTAACTGTATCTTCAGATAACAAAATAATTGAAAGCAGAAAGTTCATAAAAAGGTAAGAATCACAAACTCAAACAGCCACATTATAAAACCGAAAGTGCGATTGAGCAAGAATATGTAACTTTCTTTTTACCGGGCTTTCATTACTTGGCTGGAAAGTTATCCTTTCTTTCCAAATATTGTTCTGATAATCAGATTAAAATCACCTAAAAAACTACGTTCTCGAACATAGGCAAGATTCATACGAGTTTTATCCGGCCAGATAACCTCGTCGAAATACTTCTGTGGATCATGTACCTTTGATAAAATTTCTTCCTCCCTCGCGTATTTAATTGACGCCGGACTGGTAAGGCCCGGCCTGACAGAAAGAATATCCCTTTGTTCGCCCTTCAGACGAGCGGCATAGTCTGGCATATCAGGACGTGGCCCTACAAAACTCATATCACCGATTAGTATGTTCCATAACTCAGGCAATTCATCAATTTTTAATTTTCGAAGAAAAGCCCCGACCGGAGTAATTCTCTTCTCTCCTTTTACCGAGATGGAACTTCCACCATGATCAACAATCATAGTCCTGAATTTATAGATCGTAAATGGTTTTCCATGACGACCAGCTCTTTCCTGTCTAAAAAAGACCGGCCCTTTTGAACTGAATTTGACCAGTAAGCCCGCGATCAATAAAAAGGGAGATAAAACCAAGAGACCAAAAAAAGAAGCAATAATGTCAAATATCCTTTTAAGCAGCATTTTTCACTGAGGCTTTAATGATACTAATCATGAATAACACATTTTGTATGATTGTCAGGAAGAAACTCCACAAGTAAATAATCATCCTTCAATTCCTTTATAACAGACATATGCCTGTTGCCCGAATGAGCCTTCATTACTGCTTGGTTATTCCTGGAAATCGTTGACAAACATCTGAATTTCATCCTCCAGGCTATCTCATACATAATCCTGTTCATTGTCACCCCTATACCATGGCCACGATAATTCTTATCAATCAATCTGCCTACAAAACACTTTCTGTTTACAAACAATCGAAGAAAGAAATAACCGACCATAATATCATTGTTGAAAGCCCCCATCATAAGGAAAGAAGATTTTTCGGTCTGCCTGACTATTGACTTATATTCAAAAGAATGTGGTTTAAAATAAGTCAAATCCGAAGCAGGCTGATTCTTTATCAATTCATAAAGGCCGGCAGAATCAGCAATGGAAATCCTCCTGAAGACAACAGGATGATGCTTATTTTCTTCAAAGACTTGCCGTGTAATCCTGTCCAGTCTTTTTTTATACAGGATACGAAAGAGAATATCGTTTACACTCTCGATGATTGACCAGATGAATCCCAGATTATGCTTTATGAACAATAGGATTTGTTCCATTATTGAAATCTCAGAAGTTCCGCTTTCAAGCCCTTGTTAATCGGTAACTGCCACAACAATTTGCACCAATTATGGTTACCTTCAATCAGTTCAGCGCCATCCCCGGTTACTGCAATATCCCAACCAACGGATCTGTTTCCGGATGCATCTCGTGCTGCTGTTGCAGCAAGCTCAAGGACCTTTTCCCAGTGTGGAATTATGAAGCCCACGATATCTTTACCGGTGACCGGATGCACTCGTACGGAATCTTTAGTTATATCACTGAATACTCCGGGACCTGTAACCATTCCTGTCTTCAAATCTACCGAAGCTGCAATATTTCCTGCTGCCATATTGTCAACAGGAGAGTTCACGGAAATCCGGAGCCGCGCGGCAAGGAAGATTATTTCATCATTATCCTTTTGTGTAATAATCCTTACGGTATTCAGCCCGGATGGAGAGAGATCATTCAGGCTTGGATGCTGTATGACATATTCCTCTATCAGGTCATAATGATGTTGTTTCATATGGTCAAGAAGCTTCTGTGGCGTATAAGTTTCAGAACTGATCACTTCCACCTCCGCCCCTATTTGCCCCCTAGATCCTTTAAGTACCAGTCGTTCTGATTTCCGGAGAATTTCATTTAACTCAATACTATCAGATGAAAAATCAGAAATATGTAAGAACATTCTCTTAACCAACAATCTATAATGATTAAGAAATTGCACCTTATTTACAAGCAACTCCCTTGAACCTTTTGGATTCATGCGAAGCTGGTATTCATACATGAAACCGGTACCAGCCCATTCGCTACGTTCAGAATGGGATTTATCATAAAACCTGAAACAATAATAATCCTTAAAAGAGATATTATATCTGAGAACCGATAACACGGAGTCAAAAATGAGACTCAACTTTGATTTTCCCGAACTAACTGAGGCATAATCAATGAATCGTCCGAGAAGTTTCCAATCCGATTCTTTCAAATAATAGAGTATGTATAAAAAGCGCCTGAAGTAATTCATACCTGATCAATTGTTTTTTCGATATATGAACTGAGATAAAGACCAGCGTTCTGACTTGTATAAATCCCGGATGCTTCTAATGAGTTTGATGAATAAAGGCTCCTCTGTTTTTCGTTGCTCATGAGCTCATGAATGAATTTTCTCATACCCGAAATATCATTCTTCTCAAATACTTTTCCCAGCTGATGTCTGGTCACAAGTTCCGCTAAACCTGAATCATGTGAAGCTATTGCCATAATCGGAAGTCCAGCCGACATAATATTGTAGATCTTGCTCGGGATACTTATATCAGGGGTCTTGTCATCAAGAATAATTACAGCAATATCTGCCTCACAAAGAGACTCATACAATTCGGAATCATCTCTAAAAGGAAGCATCAGACAGTTAGTAAGTCCACTGTTTTTGATTCGTCTGGCTATCTCATTGCTTCTTTCTCCGCGACCTATAATCTGAAATATAATTTCTGTCTCGTCACGAAGAGTCTCAGCAAGTTCCAGCAATGTTTCAACATTATGTGTCACGCCAATGTTTCCGGAATACTGAATTACAAACTTCCCCTGAAGGCCATCCCTCTTAAGGATGATATTGCTTTCTTTAGGAATGGGCACAAGACGAGAAAAGGCTGACCAATTTGGAATTACTCTGATATCCCTGTCAGCTGAATAACGATTGATTCCTGTTTTCATGGCATCACTCAGAGTATAAATCATGTGAGCATGATTAAATACTCTTTTATTGCGTCTGCTCCACAACCGGCATAATAATCCATTCTCCCTGAATCCATTTGCCTTCAAGGCATCGGGATAAAGGTCAAAAACCAGAATTGAATATTTTCCCCTGAACCATGGAGCCATAAGGTATGCCGTTGGAGGTACAGTGAAGAAAAACTTGTCATAACTATTATAACGGAATCTCAGCAGGAAAAAAATCTGAAAAGAAGCAACTATCCAGGATATCAACTTTTTAAAATTATTGCCTCTGTCATACAGGACTATCTTTTCAGTCCTAATCTTATGATCAAGAACTGTATCCTGTACTCTTATGCTTCCTGTAATCAGCACAACTTCATCAAAGTAAGCTGCAAATGCATTTACAATGTCAATTGTCAGGTAACCAGTTGCCTGATTAATAAATACTATTTTCCTGGCCGGATCCACCTTTTCAGAATTTCATTCAGGATTTAAATATATCCATGAACGTTCTGGCAGCCGAACTTATTCTTTCATTATACTCCTGGTAGAGCATTTTCCCCGGTTCACTTTCCGGAAAAGTTGCAAGAATTCCGGCAAGGGCTTTGTAGTCTTCAGGCGCAAAAAAGCATCCATCCGGACCAAGTTGTTCAATATTTACCGGAAGTGAAGAAGCTATTACAGGCACCTGTAATGAAATTGCATCTTCAATAACAGTACTCCATCCTTCAAATAAACTTGGTTGTATCACCGCTCGTGAATGCTTCATCAGCAATAATTGCTCATTACGTGGGATGACACCCAACAGGCTGATGTGCGGTTTCAGATTATTATCAGCAATAATAGAATGCAACTCTTTCATATAGGATGAGTGACTGGCATCAGGCAATCTTCCGGTCATAGCCATGTGTATTTCCTTACCATCCTGTTTTAGTAAAGCCATAGATTGTAAAAGAACACGATGATTCTTGTGCTTGTGGAACTGATTTGAGATCATGAAGTAATCTTCCGGAACATTATATTTTTTCCTTACTTCACCTATATCAAGGCCTTCAAAGTCTTCAATTACTGATGCAAAGTGAAAAACATGTATCTTCATTTTATCCCTCAGCCTGAAAAATCTTTTAAAATCATCTGCCACGGCTTGGCTTGACACAACCAGGTGCTGAGAGTTCCTTAACATAAACTTAATCCTGACGTTTCTCTCAATAATCTTCCTTTTTGTAAAAAACTCAGGGTAATATTTGTGCTGCAAATCAGCATACCAGCTTACGATTTTTGTATCTGTAACGGCCCTTAAGGGATAATCCTGAAGAGGGTACAATCCATCCAGATTATAATTCTTCAGAATGCTTTCAACAAAAACATTCTTCCGTAAAATCCATGACTTTATGTAACCTTGATAGACAGGAGGAAAATCCCACTCAATAAGGTTCATGTATGGATAATCAACCTGTTCTGCATATTTTCTTAGTCCGGCCCTGTAAAAAACAACTACTTCAGGTTTATCATCATCATCAAGAAAATTAAGAATTCTGATAAGGTTTTTAATATAGACAATACCCCCCATCCACTTTGGGCTGAAGTAAAATAAGATCCCAAGCCTAAGTCTTTTTTTACCTATAAAGTCTGCCATTTATCTGTCAGGATTAACTTTTCTTTCCTTTTATTGTCTTACTTAAGTCTAATTATTCATTAATAACCCACTTGTAATAATACTCCAGGCCTTTTTCAATTGTGAAAGCGGGCCTATAACCATATGATACAAGTTTGGTGATATCTGCCACCCAGTTAACAGGGTCTCCTTCTCTTGTTTCGCCGGAGAATGAATATCTGATCTCATGGTCAAATAATCCAAAAAAGATAGATACGGCATTCTTAATCATTATCTCTTCTCCATTGGCAACATTTATAACATCAGCACTAAAGGCAGAATGCCGCGCAACCAGTTCAATCACTTTCACAAGATCAAGGATATATATATAATCTCTTGATTCATTACCTGTTCCATACAATGAAAAGGGCGCTCCACTTTGTGCCTTACTGTAAAGGTCCCAGAATATTTGCTTTTTAAGACCAGGACCATATACCGAAAAAATTCTTAAAGAGCATGTCCTGATATTATAGAGATCATAAAACTCTTTACAGATTTGTTCAGCCTGAAGCTTATGAAACCCATAAGGTGAAAGCGGGCCTGGAATGGAATCCTCTCTAACGGGCAAATGTTTTGGATTTCCGTATACCGCGGCACTGGACAGATTAATAAATTTGCAGGCTGGTTGGTATTTCCTTATAGCCTCCAGGATGCTGAATACATTAATGGTGTTCAGGGAATAATCATGTAATGGATTTTTTAGTGACGCTGGAACATTTGCCGCACCAGAACAGTTGACACAAAGATTGTATTCCGTAAATTGAAAAACTGAATTATAATCAGAATTAGAAGCATCAATTAAAAAGAACCGGTCTTTATTGATATAATCATAAACTATATCAGCACCCCAAACCTCATTATCCTTCTCAGAAAAGTATCTGAAAAGATGTTGTCCAATAAAACCCATTGAGCCGATGACGAGTATTTTCATACGTTTTCTTTCTGATTGACAATACTATAATCCATAATCTGATAGCGATCGTGCTGCAAAACGAATTTATAAAAAGCCTTACAAATTGTTTCACTGGAGTATTTCTTAATACTTTCCTTTGCATTGCTTCCTAATTTAGCCCTAAGCGACTCATCGTTCATTAATGCGGCAAGTCTTTCTTCAAATTGCCTGAAATCGAAAAGGGGTATCAGAAAACCATTATGTCCGTCTGTTATCATTTCGGATGGGCCCGCCACGCAGTCAAATGCAACAACAGGCAATCCTGCCGACATAGCTTCACCAATTGCATTGGGGAATCCCTCAGAACTTGATGTAAAGGCAAAAATTGAACTTTCAAGATATATTTCCTCAACATTCTCCTGCTTCCCCATAAAAACCACCCTATGATCAATCCCAAGATTTATGGCCAGCTCTTTTAAACGGAGCATATTATGTTGTTTCAGATGGTCGTATCCGACAATTATTAATTTCCAGTCGGGAAGGCTAACTTTTGCAAACATCTCGATCAGCTTATCCTGATGCTTTGATTTAATTAAACGCCCCACCATAAGAACGTTCTTCTCTCTTTGGGTAGTTTCGCTGATGGGCTTTAAATCCTTTATCGGATTCCCGATAACAGCAATGTTGGAATGCTTATTTCGGGTCAGAAAGATTTCTTTTGCCCTTTCAGTCTGGCATATAATGCCCCTGGCAGTGGGATAAATCAATTGCCTCAAGGTATCATGAAACCAACCAAGGCTTTTATCAGGTTGACTCCTGTCAGAGACAAAAACAGGGTATTTAAGTCCCAATAGTGACAATAAAACGAAACTGTTCCAATATTCACCGAAGCTCAGAATACTGTCAGGTTTAATTTTTTTAATAGTAGCCCTTAGAAATAACATTGTCTTTACAGTATACCATAACCGCCATTTGTTATTAAACCTGAATCGCGGAATGCTGATAAGAATATTATCAGGTATCGGGTAGAATATTTCCCTTGAGATCCCGTAGAGAACCAAATGTACTTTGAGTTCTTCCCTGGCAGCAAAACAGTGCACAAGTTCTGACATTACCCTCTCCATACCTCCTGCCTGAAGAGACGGTATTACAAGACAAAGCTTTTTCTTTTCCATAGACAATCTGGCTTTCGGCAGAATCCCGGCTTTATCCCTTATTATTCAAACTCTTTATCAAATTCTCAACCATCCAGCCATATGGGTTGAATTTACCTTCATGCCATACGAGATCGCGGTCCCAGTAACCAGGACATGGATCGTACCCGTTAGGAGCAAAACCATAACTAATTTCGACGATGAGTGGTTTTTTACCTTCATAAACGTAATCAAATGCCACACATTGAGCATTAAGTTTCTCTGAGGTCTTAAAGGAGAGTCTGATAGTATATTCATCAATCAGTGACTTATCATAAAGTATTTCGCCACTTCCGGAGGCCCTGAAATCTCCCTTCCGAACAAGTCGCTTAATTGCAAAAGCCTTATCGCCTATAACGACCACGCGAATGTCATGATCATTGTTTGGAATAAAATTCTGAAAATATATATATCCCTTTTCTCGCCCGGCAACTCTGGAGAATTCAGTGGTATAGGCCAGCCGTATTACTCCTTTCATAACATCCCATAAAGTAGTCTTTCCCAATCTATATTTACGAAAACGTTCTGAAAGGTTGCTCCAGGCTTCGTATTGTACGAATCCTTTCCCGAAGGCTTTTCTGATTAATCTAAATGCCTCATTCCTGGAATTAACAAGTCTTACATTGTCTGAACCGGCACCAGTCCGTAGCTTAAAGACTTTAGGATAAGTCGTTCCTCTGGCCCAGTCGATAGCTTCTTTTTTATCATAAAACGCATACGAAGGCACGAGAGGAGCATTAATCGCTTCAAGCAGGTATTTCTGTCCTACCTTGTCATCAAAATGCCACATCGTGTTGTAATCAGGAAAAACAGCCTTGCCTGCAGCCTGAACAGCATAAATAAGTTGCCTCGCGAACTTGCTTGCTTTCGGGCTCTTGTGATTGAAATGCCACATGAGAGCATCACAATCAGCCAGTTGATCAATAATATCCGTTCTATAACAATCAACCAGCTTGTAGTCAATATTGTTTGATTCACAATAGGGAATCCACCTGTCGCTGAATGAATCCTTATGCCTATGTATAGCTATTAACATAACATTTATCCAAATAAATTGCTGCCCAGATCTCAAATGAGATAACAATCCATAAAGCCTCCATTTCAGTGTATTTTAAGGTTTTTATGTTTTCAAACCATCCTGAAACAAGCTTATAGGAAAATAAGCCACGGTGCCTGATGCCTGGAAGCACCTGGTCATTCATATACTCCCTGAATTTTTCGTCAGAAAAGAATTCTTTCACTGGAATACCGAAACCCATCTTCTTCCTAAAAGCAAAATCTTCCCCAAAAACAGCCGCTGTCATCTTTTTAAGAAGATACTTCTCCGTATTCTTTCCTATTGAACGATCTCTCAGCATGAGAAATTGTTCGGGTATTGAAAAAGCCCCATTTACAACTTCATTATCAAGAAAAGGTACTCTGTTTTCAATCGAATGAGCCATTGACATTTTATCCTGGCGTATAAGAAGATCCGGAAGAAAAGTCTTCATCTCATACTTTATCTGCTTGTCAAATCCGGAACCTGACAGGGTGTTATACAATGCCAGCCTGTCTGATATAGCCCTGTCCCTTGAAAAATTCCGCATAAGCCTGCCGGCAAGAAATGGCGTCATATAGGCATTTGACATAATTGCACGTTGCCTGTTGTCGAGGAAGTAGCGAAACACTTCTGAAGGGTTATTAAGGTTTCTGTTCAATTCAGTCAACAGCCTGTTGACGCTGAAAGGATATTGTATGTCATAGAATCGTTTATAACCGCCAAAAACCTCATCTGCGCCCTCCCCACTCAACAGTACTGTAACATAGTCTTTGGCTCTCTGGGATAACTTGTAAACAGCAACAGTATTAGGGTGATTCAGTGGTGACTCAAGATGCCATGTCGCTTTCCCGAGATTATCGAGATAATACTCATTGTCTAACAAAAATTTATGTGATTTTATGCCCAAAGTTTCCGTAACTCTGTCAATATAGCTCTCCTCACTGAACAACTTGTTTTTAAACACAATGGACACTGACTCAAAGCTACCATTTTTGGCGTTAGTGTTTGCAAGCCATGTTACAAGTGATGAGTCTATTCCTCCGGAGAGCTGACATCCCAGTTTTACATCGCTTACCAACTGACTTCGGACACTTTTATCAAGCCATTCTCTGACTTCAGTTCCAAAGGAATCGAAGGTACCGGACCGCTTGCTACGGGAATAATCATTAACGTCATAGTATCTGCTTTTAATAAGCTTCTGACCGGATCTGTAATTAAGATAATGACCCGGCTCCAGCGACTCAAGGCCTTCAAAAAGAGTCCCACTCAGGTTATTTCTGAACAAGAGGTATTCATCAAGCTTCGTACTATTCAGGGTAAATTCAAAATCCTCCAGAAATGCAAAACTCTTTAATTCAGACGAGAATGCCAATACCCTATCATTCAGAATATAATATAATGGTTTTATTCCGAAACGATCACGCGCAAGATACAATTCCCTGCTTCGCAGATCAATCACAATGAGTGCAAACATTCCATTCAATCGTTCCAGCATTCCTTCAAACCCGTGTCTTAAATACAATGCCAGAACTATCTCTGTATCAGTGGCGCTCCGGAACTTGTATCCCCAGTCCTGAAGTTCATTCCTGAAATCAAATGCATTGTAAATCTCCCCGTTTAAGGCAATAATGACATTGTTATCCGGATTTAACATCGGCTGGTGCCCATTCATGGAGAGATCAAGAATACTCAAACGATTAAAACCAAGGACACCTTCAAAGTCAGCATCAATACTTTCCGGTGTTAAACATGAAGTTTCTGCAGAAGAAGCCGATAATAGGCTGAACAGACGAATGCCTGAATCGTCAGGTCCCCGATGCTTTTGTAGCTTAAGCATCTTCAGAATCTGGTCTGTATTCCGGACAGGCCTGAAATCAGTATTTATATAGCCGGTTATACCACACATGTGTCAATCCTTTATATAATCACTCTTAGTGCTTTCCAGTATGCGCAGAAGCACCTCGCGGTGAGATTCACAACGAATTATATTCAACAATAACAATCTTTTTCTCTTCGACATCAGTTTAGGAAACAGTCCCCTGTTTCTTAAAGAAGATGCTAATGCTCCGAAGTAAGGTTCAATATATGCATTGTACATGGGAGCAACTGATGCAATATAGTCAGCGAACTTCTCCTCCAGCTTCCGTTCATCAGAAATAATTGAATTCAGATACCGGATGTGTGTTTCGAATTCATTGGTTTCTTCTTCATCGAGATGGAAAATCCCGGGTTTATCGTTTCCTTGCTTAAGAGGAATGAGTTCAAAATCAATAGTCTCAGATATAACAAGTTTTACAACATAGCCTTTGTTCCAGGCTGAATTTCTTTTCCCGGGCCAGTCATATATGAAATTACCAAGTCCATAAAACACCGGCTTGGAATTGTATATCTCATATCCCGAAAATGCGTGAGTATGATGAGCGATAACACAATCAGCGCCAAGATCAATCATGTACCTGTACAGATTTTGTGTTCTTGGTGAAGGAAGTTCATAAAATTCATTTCCTGCATGAACGATTACAATCACCTTATCATTGGTCTGCCTGGCTTCTTTGATCTGATAATACACTCCGACTGCGTCAAGCGGGTTACACATATACAGGCCGTCTGGTGATGAAATGAATTCTTCATCAGCAAAATTAAGAACAGCTATACGCTTGCCGTTTTTGCTGAAAATAAATGGTTCTGCTGCCTCCCTGCCTGATCTTCCAATGCCGACAGTAGCAATATCATTGGCCTTGCACAACTCCAGTGTATCAGTAAGCCCTCTGCTGCCGTAATCCATAATGTGATTATTAGCCATTGCTGCCAATCCGATTCCGGCATGCTGCAATAATTTAATACATTCCGGATGAGCTTTCTGGTGAGGTCCGGTCTTTTTTCTTTTCTCGGTGGAAAAAGTAAGCGGGCACTCCAGGTCGGTAATAATAAGATCATTCCCGACCAGCACATCTTTGAAGTCATTAAAAACAGCTTCATAATTATCAGATAGTGCAAGCTCTTCGACCCTGCCTATCGGGCAGAAGTCACCGGTGAGCAATATCTTAATTCCGGTTTCATTCATCTTCATACAGAAATTATAGCTGTAATAATTCGACAGGGATTAACATTTTCTTCAGGAGCGGGATGCCCGATATAATCCAGAATTATCGCCGTTTTCAATCAGACTCCCCAGCCTGTCAGTTGTAAAAAACTCGACCTCAGGCCATTTGCGAATGATCGTTTTAAGCAGTTGTTTAAGCTTTTCCAGGTTCCTGCCGCGATTGTCTCTGTCAATTGCTCCAATATAATTAATCCGATGTGAACAAATAACCGCCGGTTTGTGCCATCTGAAAGCAATGGCTATCCGGGCAAGACAGTTGTCAACTTCATCGGCATCTCCCGAAAGTGAGGGCTCAAAGAAACAGTTCCTTACAAGATAATACTGACCATACGAGTTGCGGCTTCCGGTAAAATGATACTTTTTCTTATAGTGTCCAAATATGCCTGTTGGTACTTGTTGAATGAAAAGACCTTGTATGTATCTGACTCCTCCCTGATGCAGAACTTTCTCAATCCTGCTGTCCCATGTGTAGCACGGGGGTATGAATGAGACTGACCTGAATCCAAATAAATCTTCAAACAAATCCAAACCTTCGGAGAGGCTTTTATTCATTGAATGCAGATTATCAGGGGAATTATAATCTAAAACCTCCATGTAATTATAATCACCATCACCCGAAAATGTAGTTTCGTTATCAAATGTGTACATTATCTCCGGGGTTCTTTTGCGAAGGGCCTCCATCCATCTGACCACATTGACATGCTCCCGACCATGAAACTGCGGCATGAACACCCCCTCTTCCATTCCTTTTTGCCATAATGATCTCACAAGATCTCTGCCAGGGTATCTCTTGATTGTCTCTGTCACCGGCTCATAATAATACTGACTAAAGTCAGATTCCCTGATTCGCCTGAAGTCAGGATTGCCAACAACAACATTTGCAGTAAATGCAGGATGATTATCCCGGGAATCCCTGAATGAGGCCAATACCTCAAATAATTCCGAAAGGTCCTCATTGCTTTCCAGCGTATCCAGCCTGTTATAATCACTCTTGGCCAAGTCATAGCCTTTCGATTGGAATCGTTTTAAGACTTCCAATGAAGGCATTCTAATGCTACCCCAGTCATCGCTTTCAATAAGCACTATTTTTCTTTTAGTGCGCCAGCCCGGAATATTGATAACATTGTGCGCCAGGGCTCTTGAAAATGATCTGATATAATTAGTCTTCATCAATAATCCTTCCTAACTCATCTGTTGTAATAAACTCTGCATCAGGCCAGTTTTTCATAATCCTTCTAAGCAATTCATATAATTTGCTTAGCCCGTTTTCCCGGTTGTCAGGATCCAATGCTCCAATATAGTTTACTCTATGAGTACTGATTATAGCCGGTTTGTGCCATCTGAAGGCAATTGAAATATCAGACAGACATTTGTCCACCCAATCGGTTCCCTGAATTACAGGCTCAAAAAAACAATTACGGGTAATTATTCGCAGTCCGGACAGGTTTCTTTTACCTAACCAGTGCAATCTTTTTTTGACTTTACCCTGACCCAAAGGTTCCAATTGAATCCGTGGCATAAATAAGTATTTTATTCCATTGTCTGCTAGCTTACTTTCAAGTCTTGAGCTAAGCGGCCCGTTTGGAGGAGCAAAATAGGAAGCCTTATAACCAAAGATATTTTTGAATAACAGGAGGCCTGTATCAAGAATTTCAGCCTGATAAACAATGTCAGCAGGATCGGAAAAATCAAAGGCAGCCTGGAATTCAAGACCAATATTAGGCTCATGTGCAGTTGACATTCCCCAGAAACAATGATCAAATCCAATCCTTGACATCCTGTTTCCATTATTCAGCGCTTTCATCCAGACTTTAACGTTCAAATGTTCCCTGCCATGAAACTGAGGCACGAACAACCTTCTCCGGATACCCTCCTGCCACAAATCAAAAGAGCCTTCACAACCACTATTCTTAAGGAGTGTGTCAGTAAATGGCTCAAAATAATAGGCTGTATAAGCGCTTTCCTTAATTTTCCGGAAGTCAGGATTTGCCACTACAGCCACAGGTGTAAAAACAGCAGGTCTGTTCATACTGTCTTTTACAGATGCAAGAACTTCAAATAAGCCTGAGAGATCGGCAGTAGTAGCAAGCGAATCATACCTGTTAAAAAGAACTCCCTCATCGGATGTGAGATCAATACCGGCAGCCTGTAAACTTTTATATGTTTCAACTGAAGGCATTCTGATACTTCCCCAGTCATCTGATTCAAAGATGATCAGTTTTCGTCCAGTGTTCCAACCAGGTATAGCAGCAATGTTTCTGCGAATATTCAAGAATTCAGCTATTTATAGGTAATATCTAATAAAACAACACCTCATAGAGAGACAAAACCGGAGCAAATAAAGGAACCCCGAATCCAGGTGAAAAAATCCAGGCATTTATATTCTCGAACCCAAGTCGGAGGTTGATCATTGAATATAACAATAATGGGAACAATCCCAGAAGAATCAGAAAATATATCTTATTGCCGGAGAGTTTTGAAAAATACATTATAATATAGGCTGTAGCAAATAAAAAAAACAATATCATAAACCTTTCTCCGAACGATGGTATTGGCATACCGAAATTGACAAAAGCAAGAAAGAGAAGCAAAAAGCTGAAAAGATTCTGTTCATGCTTTTCCTTCATCATAGAGGAGTGTCTTAATTGTATGACAGCTATTGCAATCAAAAGATAGTAAAACACCATATCATTTGTAATACGCATAAACCAAGCCGACTGGGCTGCACCTTCCTGAACTGCAAGCATATACCCCTCACTTGAATATCCCGCATAACGTTGTTGCATCCCACCTCCAAGTCTTAAGGCAAGCACTCTGAAAACCGGCGCCATAATATGAGGTAATACAAAAGAAGAAACTGCCAAAGGAATGTAGATTATATTTCTGTTGCCAATCAGGTAATAAATGAGCAGGATTGCATTGGCTGATATAAAGCTCCAGTGAACGAATACAGCCGAAAACGATATAAACAGAAACCTGGGATTCTTTTCAGTAATTACACGAAAGGCGCCATAGAAAAAGATCCATGCTGCAGTCCACATTCTCACACCACTTATCATTGTAACAGGAATCGTCATCACGAAGAATGCCATGAGCAAAATGGTGTTCATATTTTGCTCTACAATATAGCGGTCATAAATCAGCGTGATAGATTTCAGATAGAAATAACCGAATATCGCGGCCCACACTCCGAAATAAAGCCCATGATCACTTGTAAACCTGGATACAATAAAAGAAATAAGAGGTTCTATAATATCCACCGTAGTGTCACTGTAGAGTCCTCCAACTATTTTAAAAAAATCGGAAAATGGAAGTAAAGAATTGGCCTTCAGGCTTAATGCATACCTATAGGCATCCACTGCAACATTAGCATTTACAAATGAAAGTCCGTAATAAATAAGAAAGATATAAACAACAGTTCTGGCTTCCTTACGTGAAAAATTTGCCAGAGCAACCATAAACGAAAGGAATGGCCATAAGATAAACAGGATGAAGTAGTTCCTGGTATCAGTAATGGAAGAATCGGTGATATTACTGGTATATGACCTGGTCAGCATAATTATCTGTATTCAACAGTTCCAGAAACTGTCCTGAAACAATCCTGATGTGATAACACATAGGATCAGGCAGTTGCATTCTATCTGAATAATTGCCATTCAGGAAATTTTTAACACTTTCAGCAGAAAAATCCCTTTTGATATTCAGGACAGGACGGCCTGTAATTGAATAATCAATAAGCTTGCTTGGTACATTAAGAGGAGTGTTATTATCAAAATTGATCAGGAAATCCATCTGAGCCAGCTCTTTTAAAAGTTGTTCCCTCGGAATATAGTCGGAAATAATCAGCTTTTCCTTCAATGAATCAATGTACTTTTTCAGATATTCCGGCTGGTCAGTATAGACATAAAAGCGAAATGGCATTTCTATTTTCGAAAGAAAAGCCAGGAGAGGTTCGGGATCACGAATCCCCTGAAGAAATCTTCCTGCATACGCGAATTCCGGTCCCTCCCTGTCAGGTTTTACTTGTTCCGAAGTTGAAATGTCAAAATTAAAGCCCTGTGGAATGATTTTCATTTTCCCGTGAAATTCAGGATAATATGCATCGATAGCTGACTGAACCGGTATGGTGATGAAATCTGCTTTTTTACAAAACCATTTTTCCAGATATCCAAAATAGAATGGCTTTCTGAAACTGTCAAGCACATCGCCCATATAGGGATCACCACAATCAGCAACCCATTTCGTGGCAATTTTTCTTCTCCGGTTCATTGCCCATGCCACACCCCAGTGAACAGGATATGGAACAGCAAATGAAATCATCATGTCATAACCTTTTTCCCTTCTTAACATCTTTCTTACATGGAACATATCTTCAATTGCAGGATATTCAAATAATACCAGTAGAGCCCTCTTGAGCGCACGACTTAAGAATGCCCATGGATTTCTTCTCGCTATTCCAACTTCCGGAAGCTTTCCACCATCCCACATTTTTAAGACAACAGATGTTTCCCTTAAAAAATCACTGTAATCATGATTTCTGTACTTTGTAATTACCACCACTTCATGACCCTGTCGGGAGAATTCTCTCGCCAACTCTGTTGCCCTATAACTGCGTGGCGAGATTTCAGGATAAAAGGCATTGCTTACCAGTAGAAGTTTAACGCTGGGATTTGACATCGCTAAGTGTAAACTATTGTAAATAAAGGAATGACATATTAACTAATAAAACATCTCAGGGAAGCTTTACATCGAACCTCGTGATCCATTCCCCTAATAAGATCAATCTCCAATATGAAAAATCAAATGGAATTTTACCTTCTACAATATTATCAAAATATGTTAAAGCTTCATTCTTAATTAAACCGTTAGTAACGTCAATCGTCCGGGCAATTCCTTTACGAAACAACCCCGGACACTCATTTCTGACCCAATGTTCCTCAGGTGTAGAATAACCCATCTTATCTCTTCGGCATCTGATTGCCTCAGGAAGAAGGCCACCCATAGCCTGACGCATTACTCTTTTGGAAATGCCATCTTTTTCCAGATAATTATCAGGTAAGTTATAAACAAATTCAACCAAACGGTGGTCGAGAAAAGGGACTCGGGCTTCTATTGAATTAGCCATTGAGTTTCTATCCTCCCAGTGCAAGTATTTGGGCAGTGTGGAATAAAAGGTAAGATGTTCCGATATATTCTGCACCGAAGAGTATTCGACCGGAATAAAGTCAAATGGGTGTTTAAAGTTCATCCCCATTTTCCCACTGCTAACAATTCCTTTCAGATGGCGTGTATTGGATGATAAGCCTGACAGGATGCGGTTAATCTTTGTTGGCAAAAGGTGATATGCTATTCCTCTAAATACTTCCATACCGGTTAAAGATCTGATTTGTCTGGTATTTTCAATGTCCTGCAGAAGTTCAGCTATCTTCATTCTCCGAACCATTTCAGCATACCTTGAAAAGGTAAACTGGCCATAGCCTCCTAGATACTCATCTGCCCCCTGGCCATTGAGTAAGACTTTCACTTTGTCAGATGCGGCAAGCTTAAACACATTATAGCCAAGCAGTACACTCTGAGATTGATATGGTTCATCCTGATGCCAGATAATTTGGGGAGTTTGAGTAAATACATCATCAACTTTTGGAAAAACAATTGATGCCTCAACATTTGTTGCGTCTATTACAATATCCATCCACTTTTTCTCACTGTATTTCTCAATATCTGAACATGAAGAAAAGGTTCGCTGCCGGGTTGTTGCACCTCCGGTTTTTAACAATCTGTTCACTTCACATACTATGGCAGATGAATCCAGTCCTCCGCTTAAAGCAGTACCCACAGGAACGTCAGCATTGAG
The DNA here is from genome assembly GCA_040769065.1 of Bacteroidales bacterium. GTDB lineage: Bacteria > Bacteroidota > Bacteroidia > Bacteroidales > VadinHA17 > LD21. The sequence continues at coordinate 637,741 of JAXGLU010000001.1, read as the reverse complement.
ATGCTCTTTAACAGACACTTTAAACAGTGACCGGAAAGTATTTGCAGCATCTTCAAACGATCCATTAAATAACTCTCGTTTGGGCCAATACCATCTTTTATAACTTAACTTCCGACTTATTGCAGGTTTTATGTCACTTAATACTGATTTAAAACATGTTCCGCCAGGTAATTGAAAAACATTCCCAAACATAGTTTCGTCAGTATGATCGGCAATTGAGTACATAAGTTGATCATAGACCCTTTGCGGATTCATAGAAGCACGCCATTTGGGTAAAACCGTAAACTGCTTTATCTCACTGGCAAAGAAAAAGTCTCCTTCTTCTGAAAAAAAATAGTAGAGAGGTTTAATCCCATACCGGTCTCTTGCCAAAAAGATCTCATTGCTATATCTGTCATATATGGCAAATGCCCACATCCCGACAAATTTATTAAGACATCCTTCTCCCCATTCCTGGTATGCAGCAAGAATTACCTCAGTATCCGTATTTGTTTTAAATACATATCCTGACTCTTGAAGCTCTCTCCTGATCCTGGTATAATTGTACACTTCACCATTGTATACTATCCAAAACCGACCAGATGAGTATGACATTGGCTGATGGCCGGCAGGTGAAAGATCAAGAACAGACAAACGCTTATGTGCCAGAGCCATTATTGAAGCATCGCCCATGTAGGAGGTTATTTTCGCAACCGGACGGTATTCGGTAAATGTATCCCATACTTCGTGAGGCGTACTGTCGCCTCCCAGTTGTATCAGTTGGTCATGACTTTTAAGAATCACAAAGCCTTCGTCATCCGGTCCTCTGTGATTTATTATGGAAGCCATTTTGCAGATTATTTCATTCGACAATAACCGTCCATGCCCCGCAATAAAACCAGCTATCCCACACATGCCATTAACAATCCTTTGGTTTTGTTCTAAGTACTTTTTTCAACCGAAATCTACTGATTTTACAAATATGATGTAACCTGAAAAGTACAAACTGATAAATGATCAGCAGAACAACGGAAAAATTATATAAATGACCAAGGATTCTATATTCCAGGTCAACAGAGGTTAAATCCAACTTTCTTAATCCGGCTTTGTTAAGTCGTGCCTTTGCTTTTTTTAATTTTTTAAAACCAAATGGTACAAGCGATGAAGTGATGTATAAAACGACGAACTTACATATTGCCTGGTTTAAAAAGTCTTTCTGCTCCTGCTTCAATAAGGGATTCTTCTTAAAATCTGCCAGATTGGTTGCTGATTTCAAAAAACCATTAATCGCTCTTTCAGAATAAAACAATGATGATATTGTTGCTGATCCTTTACGAATGGTACGTAAATAGAAAGGACGTCCATCAAAGATACATCTGTCAGCAACACATAGTATTCGGGCAATAAGCTCACCGTCTTCAAGATATGGAACCCCGGCAAGATATCTCAATTTGTGGTGTTCAAAAAAGTCACGCCGGAATAACACGGCCCATATTCTGTCAGGATCTCTACGATCATTCGAACGAGACAATGGATATGCTTCAATTCCTCTGCAGAGACGATCCTTCAGTTTTTCGTAAAACCGTTGCTCTATAACCTGACCGCACTCTGAGATAACTGTGAATCCCAGGAATGAAACCTGACAATCCATTTTATCCGCTTTATCCAGGACACGCTGAAGGGTATTTGCCTCAATAAAGTCATCAGGATCAATAAAAAGCAGATACTTTCCTGTTGCGATGTCTATACCATTATTTCTTGCAATTGAAACCCCCTTATTTTCCTGTTCAATAATATGAATATTGGAAAAAGACTTCATCAAATTCTTTACAATTTCCCCGCTACGATCAGGAGAACCATCATTTATGCATATTATCTCATATTGATCATGATCCAGATTCTGGTTTAACAAACTAGAAAGGCATCTTTCCACATAATCTTCAACCTTATATATTGGGATTATTATAGATAAACGTGTCATAATTCTAAAAACATCGCTCAATCAATGAATAACTTAAAAGAAACAGATATTATTCTGCCAGGTGTTTTTACCAAACTAGTTTCTTAGATTACTATTCTCAAATTCATTTCGAATCTTTTTTGAGAAACGGGAGTAGTATTTAAATGGATTCAGATAAGAGGTTAGTACTTTATACAATACTCTGTTTGGTAAAGTATTCCGATTCAATACAGACCATCTGAAAATCTGAGAAAGTAGCCAATTAATTCTTTGTTCGTTTCTAATAACAAATGGAAGCGACGGGTAAGTATATTCTTCTCTGAACTTTTCTGTCTTGAAATAATTAGGATTAATAATAACATTTTGGTTTTTATTATTCACAGCCTTGCAATGTCTTCGATAATTAACAGTTATTGTATTCATAAAATAAAGTCTGTGTCCTTCCCGCGTGAGTTTTAACCAAAGTGGATAGTCTTCCATAAGTTTTACCTTTTCGTCAAAACCACCAATTGATAACAAGGTATCCCGATGCATGAATACAGAAGGAGCATAATGAATTCTATCAGAAACAAGCAGCATTTTGTACTGTGATGATGCACTTCTTGAAGGGTGCATAATGCTCTTCGGATGAAAACTATCATCCTCCGTTGTGAATATAAGATTCTTTGGATGAAAACTATCATTGTAGATACTGACTTTTGAGAAAAGAATTTTAATGTGTCGATTTTTAGCTATATGCTCCATATTGGCTTCTATGCAATAGGGCAAAAGAGTATCATCAGCGCCCAAAAACTTCACCCATTCACCTTTGGCTGCTTTCAGTCCCCTGTTAGCGTTAGCAGCAATTCCGGTATTTGTTTCGGAGCTTATTAATAATGTTCTTACAAATCGGCTATTGTTGCTGTCCAACCACCGCTTACAGACCTCCAATGTTTCATCGCCTGATCTATCATCTGTGATAATTAATTCAATATCGGGCCATGTCTGCTCACGAATACTATCGAGAGTTTCAGCAATGAAACATGCAGAATTGTAGGTAGAAATAATTACAGATACCAATGACATGGATATTACTTTTTTCTCACTTGGGATTAATCCGAGAGACAGTGTTTCTAATAGAAGCTTTAACAGAGTTCAAACGTCTCCTCCTTTCAAGAAGCTGTGCCTGAAGCTTTAACTCCTCCACATAAAAACTATTAAATCCAAATACAGGCCTTCGGTAAGCATGATCCGGAGGTTGTCCAAAGATGTTGGCCAGGAATGATTTTAAATGCTCCTCCCACTTTTGGATATTGTTTTCACTCTTGAATTTTTTACTGTGCAGCATGGCAAGATACTTTGTGTCATCACTGTCAAGAGAGATAATTTCTTCAATAACCCTTTCGATATCATTTTTATTTTCGAGCCTGACGAATGTCCCTGGTACGAAATCAAGATAAACTAGCGGATTGCCATAATAAACAGGTAGCGAGCATGCAATAATAGGTTCAAGCAGTTTTTCTGTCGTATAACCGGGTACGGAACTATTTTCGAATGCAATGGTAAATTTATAGTCCTTAATAAAACTCAGTTTATCCTTAACAGGCCCACCAATATTATTAAGATGCCTTCCACCGGAGTCAACTTTCCTGTATTTGCTTAATTCATTAAAAAAATGGTCACGAACCGGATCTGAATTGACATTATTGGAATACACAAAATTGCAAAATTTCCTTTTGGTCAGACTTTCATCCTCAGCTAACAATTGAGATGATTGGCTTTCACTTATAGATAGATTCTCGTAATGCCATTGATAATAAGCAAATAATGGATATCTCAGATACCTGTCACCGAATTCCAGGTAATGGAAGCCTATAGCATAATCACATAGATTAAAATCAGGGACCAGATTTTCACCTGTATAAAGAATCTTTACACAGTTATCATATTTGAGATGTTCCCTGCCATAGACAGAGAAGAAAAGGTAATCAGGCTTGTCGTGAATGACGACAGGAAAATGTCGCTCAAAAAACTTAAGGAAGAGGTTATTGGAATCAAAACCCGGCCAAAAATCGCAGAAATTAATTTTTATCATAGTCAGTTTGACGGTTAAACATAATGACTTCAGATCTGTTTCCTCCTGAAAACGGATGAAACAAAATCTTTTATCACAGGCTTCAGCCCCAATTTCTTATCCAGCTCAAGAAATGAATACAATGTTGCTGCTCCTAATACAATGATACCAATTGTATACCTGACAGCTCCATTAAAAAAAATTGAAAGAACAAATACGGTGATTATAACCAATATACTGATAACAAATGTTCTTATAGTTTCCCCGGCGTATACAAAATGATATTTCCTGTGTGCAAAGTACAGGGTAATGGTCAGTCCGAAAACATAGCCCACTATATAAGAAACACCAAGTCCCTCCAAACCGTAAAACATGTATCCAAGAATATTTATTATTATATTGAATATCATTGCGCTGATTTCAATAAACCCGAATACCTTCAAATCACCTTTTGCCGGAAAAATAAACCCTACAGGCCAGACAAGACCTTTCAGGATTATCCCGATTACCATCCAGCTTGCAAAAGTTACCATAGGGAGGAACGCGGATGAATAAAGTAATCGTACCAGTAGAGGCAAGGCAACTATAAGGAATGCAATTATGGGCATTAGTATCAAGAGTACCATTACAGCCTGTTGATTTACAAGTACGGTTATCTTCTTATCATCGCTGTTTATAGATGACAGTCTTGGAAAATAGTCCGTGGTCATTGCTGCAAATACGAGACCAGTCGACTGCCCTATCACCGACCAGCCGGCATTATACAGACCCACCTGATCAACTCCGCCGGTTCTGCTTATAAATGCATTCAGGATATAGCCGGTTAGAAACCCAATTATGCCTGTAACTGTTATAACAAGACCTAACTTTACCATGTTCTTTCCGGATACAATTGTCTCCCTGAAAGACATTTTCACTGGCGGTATTTCTATTTTCTCCGAGTAAAACCAGGATAGAATCAGTGAGGTTAGCGCAGTAAGTATAAGAGATGGAACGATCCCTTTTACCCCAAAGAAATAGTATAGCGGGACTGATGTTAATAATCCCAGGAGGGAGCCCCATACACTGGCCCTGGCGAGATACTTCAGTCTTCTTCCAGCCTGGAGAAGAGATCTCTGACCATTACTTATCGTCTGCATAAGCATGGTGATTGACAACCACACAAATGCCCATGTATATTCACTATTACCGAAAGTCCATTTGCTCAAGAGCGGCGCAAGGCTTGCTGTTACAAGCATGCCAAGAATACCTGCAAACCAGGACCAGCGGCGCAGTGTCATTACTGTTTGCCCAATCCTGATCTGATCGTCATTCCCATATGCCTCTGCTATATCCCTTACTGCACTGAAAGTAATGCCCAGGCCTGTCACTGACAGGATTAACTGCAGCGGAGCATTAAACAGGCCCATAATTCCTACCCCGGCTGTACCAAGCAGTACAGCCACAAACTTGGTTCTGATTATCCCGATAAGAATCTGAAATACCTGTACGCCACCAAAAAGAGAGGTACCCTTAAATATCTGTCGATAAGATGATTGTTCGGAATTCCCAGATAAGGATTCTGTTACAGGTATATTTTCAGACTGTTCCAATCAGTTTATAAAAAGAGAAATACAGCGTTATAAATGTTTCGGCTAATCAACTGAACTTATTTACAATATCCACCACTCTTCCGGCTTCATCAAGGGTCATTACCTGACTCATTGGCAAGCTTAGTACTTCCCTGTGAATCTTCCCGGTTACAGGCAAATTCAGATGAGAATATTCGGCATAGGCTCTCTGTTTATGTGGTGGAACCGGGTAATGGATCAAAGTCTGAATATCATTTTCCTCAAGATATTTCCTTAACCTGTCTCGTTCGGGGTGACGTACAACGTAAAGGTGCCATACGTGACTCAGGGCATTAAGAATAGTATCCGGAGAGTCAAAATCCTGTTCCCCAGCTCCGGAATCCTGCTTTGTGACTCTTGGCAGAACAATCTGAGGGTTGCATATATTGGAAGTGTAAAAGCCGGCAATCACACGCCGGAGCTGATTGTCAGCGTCCAGCCGGGGTAATTTCACTCTCAGAACTGCAGCCTGGATCTCATCAAGTCTGGAATTCAAACCCTTATGATTATGGACATACTTTTGGACCGATCCATAATTTGCAATGGATCTGACCGCAGATGCCAATTCATCATCATCAGTGGTTACAGCTCCGCCATCTCCCAGGGCACCCAGGTTTTTACCCGGGTAAAAGCTATGACCGGCTGCATCACCCAGTGATCCGGTTCGTCCTGGCCCAGGTACCTGAGTGCCGGCAGCTACGGGTGCGCCATGCATCATTGTGACAGCTCCTGCTGCCTGTGCATTATCTTCAATAATTTTCAGATTATACTTCTTTGCAATTTCCGTGATCTCAGCGTACCAACAAGCCTGACCATACAAATGAACCACAATTATTGCTTTTGTCTTGTCAGTTACAGCCTGCTCTATAAGTATAGGATCAATATTATAAGTTTCAATATCAGGTTCAACAAAAACCGGTCGAAGCCGGTTGTCAGTGATCGCCAGTATTGTCGCTATAAAGGTATTTGCTGGTACAATAACCTCGTCGCCTTCTTTCATAATACCGATCTCGAGATAAGCTTTCAGTATTAACCTGAGAGCATCCAGTCCGTTAGCAACTCCTATGCAATGTCGCGTTCCGATATAATCTGCATACTCCTTCTCAAAAGCTTCTGTCTCCTCACCCATTACGAACCATCCCTTTCTTACAACCCTCTTAATCGCCTCCGATAATTCAGGCTCATATGATGATGTGATTTTTTCTATGTCCAGGAATTTGATCATTCTCCGAGAATTTTATTTTTTTCTTCCTCAGTAAAAGTTCTCAACACTTTTGCAGGACTGCCTCCGACTATTGTAAAATGGTCAAAGGACCTGTTGACATATGAATTAGCAGCAACGATGCAATAATCTCCCAATGTAACACCAGGCATAATTATAGAACCCGCACCTATCCAGACATGATTCCCTATTGTCACGGGTTTTTTCTCCAATGGAAACACCTTTTGCATAACAGGCGAGGCATTGGGTCCTGAATCAACCATAATATTAACATTCTGTGCAATGCTCACATTACAACCAATTGTAAGTTTTGCAGCAAACCCGTTCAGCAGGCTATTCATCCCGATATAAGTATTTGATCCTATCTCCAGCTGGTTGCCAGGACTTCCATAAACAGAGCATCTTTTTGCTATTCTGACGTTATCTCCGATGGTGACATTATTGATCGAAGATGAGGGATCAATTTCCACATCTTTGCCCAGGTTAATATTTGCATATTTCATTTTTCAGCTTTTTGAATAAAAACTTTCATTACCTCATAAAAATAGTCGAGATCAAATTCAGTCAAAGCCTGATGAACAGGTATAAAGAAAGCGTCTTCACCATAAAACACACTCGACTGAATACCATGTGCCCAGAAATGTTTCTTAAGTTCAGGAAGGTTAATATTGTGATTGCCGGTACGGAACATAAAGACGCCGGGGACAATTCCTTTTTCCAGTTTAAATCTTTCACTTAAACCTGATTCCTCAAATCTGCTGCGCAACTCAGTATAATTTTTTATCCTCTGACGGATAATCTGATCCTTTCTTCCGATATACTCCGATAGGACATTCTTGATGTAACGTAACATTCCGGCCTGAATTTGTCCTGAATATTTATGATGGATATGCGATGCCGAGACTAGGAGTCCTCCAACCTGAAGAGGAAACATTTTCGGAAAGCTGTAAATTACAAAATCCCCGGTCCTGCCTATTGTTTTTTCATTATCCTCAGAAAAGAAAGAACCCGCACAATCCTCTATGATAGGCAGGTTCAACAGCTTAAGCTTACGGAGCCCCGGATAAGGATAGCCGAATTCGTGATTAACGAAGAGTACTTTTGTTTCAGGTAATATTTCTCTGGACCATTTGCAAAACTTCTCTATCTCATTTGTTACACAGCTGCTGATGTAAAAGTTGCCGGAAGTAGTAAGAATTGTGACGACATCATTCTTTGACAATTTATAATGCTTTAATGCCAGGTGAATAGCTTCCCTTCCGTTAAATGTATATGTAAACTTTAAGTCACCAAATCTTTCATGGAAATAACTGTCAATTCTGTCTGAATCCGGCAGAAGCTGGCTTAAAGAAATATCTTTCGTCTGAAATGGACCTATACGATATGTCGGAAGGCTATATGGATCAGGATATAATATAAACACAAGTCAGCTTTTATTTATTTCAAGTTTAAACCTGTACCGTAATGAGGATATAGCTTCATGACTTTCCTTGAATCTAAGAAGTCCTTCATTAGGGATCCCGTTCTCTGTAGAAATGCCAAGGTCCATATACCGGAAACCGGCTTCCTTATAATAAACAAAAAGATTCAGCACCAGAAAGTCCATTGCTCTGAGAGAACGTCCTTCGTCATTATCCCCCCAGTACACTGCATAACAAATCTCATTGTGATTTCTGTAGAAGATTGCTGAAGCAACAATGTTTTTCCCCGATTCCACTTTGAAGAATTCAACAGGCCAGATCTCTCCGGTTGATAAGATATTATCCAGTGTCATATATATTGGCCTGCCAAACTTAGACCTGTTCTCACATATCAAGTCATAAATAATTCCCTTTTCTCTTTCATTCTGAGCTACAGAGAATACAAGATTATTGCGTTGAGCCTGTCTGTAATACTCCCGGCTGTTCTTTTGGCGGAACATGCCATCAAATCTTGTAAGATCTACCCAGTTAGTTATTTCCGGCAATGCCGGCTGATATCCCTGTCTGACAAGAGAATTAACCATCTTGGCATTGAATGTCATGTGATAGATGTCAGGAGGTATAATAATCTCTATTCTATTTAAGAGAAGGGACTCTGTATAATCTGTAAGCAGTTGTAAAAACCTGTCAATTTCACCGCTGTAAATATTTTCTTTCCTGAAATGGAATCCCCCGAATGGCGCGGAAAATGGAGATTTTAAAACACCATTTTGAATGCCTGCAACCAAACCTATCACCGGTTGACTACTATCGTCAACAAGCCTGACAATACGGTCAACCTTATAACTATTGAGCTCAATAAATTTTTCTGAGATAAAAGGATTCGGATCAACAGGAAAGTATTGCCTGTATGAAATAATATCTGATTCAACTAACATTCAACTGTTTTTTAACTCAATGAATTCCTGATAATTCCGGATATAATCAGAAGGGTCATATCTCTCTGAGGCAAGAACCAGGCATATTGCACCGGAAGAAAAGTTGATAATCTCCCTCCAGATACCCGGTACTACCAGGAGTCCGTAGTTTGGCCTGTTAAGGTGAACTGTCTTCTTCATGGTGCCGTCATCCAGAATAACATCGAATGATCCGCTTGCCGCAACTATCAGTTGCAGAAGAACCTTATGGGCATGTCCTCCTCGTTCTGATCCGCCCGGAACATCGTAGAGATAATAAACTCTTTTTACCCTGAAAGGAAGGGCGCTGTCACTTTGTACAATTGTTATGTTTCCGGCAGGATTATGAATCTTTGAAAGCTCTATGACATTACAATTGTATATACTGGAACCACAATCTGTCACTTTAAACTATCTTTCTGAATTCTTCAAAATTTCTTATGTAATCACTTTCAGAAAAGTCGGTGGAAGCAATAATCAAGGCAAGCGAGTTTGTAGAAAAATTATCAATCATCCGCCAGATCATCCGTGGAACAATGACACCATAATAAGACCTGTTAAGAGAATACTTATACTCCGTTTTTCCGTCATGCAGGTTCAGGTCAAAACTTCCTGAAAGGGCAATTATCAGTTCTTCGGTCTGTTTGAAAGCATGCCCTCCGCGATGCTCTCCTCCCGGAACATCATATATCCAATAAACTCTTTTTATCTTAAACGGTATATGAGTTTCTTCCTCAACAAAGGAAAGGTTGCCTCGCAGGTCAAGAAACTTTGGCAAATCTATCAGGGCCGGTTTTCCGGATGGATGCATTGCTTAATCTTTGAAGTTTATCTTGAAGGAATCCGAAACTTCATAAACCTTCTTCTTTTTGACTTTTTCCCAGTAGTATAACCATATTTTTCACCATAACCATAGCTTTTGCCTTCTGATGATATATCATTGACAACAAGACTGATTCCCTTTATTCCTCTTTCAGAAATTTCGTATAAAGTTCTTTCAAACATATCCCTCAAAGTATGCCTTGGCCTAACTACTAGTAGGCATGCATCTGTCATAGATGCGAGATGATATGTATCCGATACCAAACCGATGGGAGATGAGTCGACAACAATAAAATCAAACTTTTCCCTTAACTGTCTGAACAGTTCCTCAGTCTTTGCAAGGGCCGTTAGTTCAGAAGGATTCGGAGGAACAGGGCCGGCTGAAATAATTGATAAATTCTCGTAAGATGTTTGCTGAATTACATCCTGAAGTTTGTCTTGCCCAATTAACCAGGTAGAAACGCCCTTTTCATTTTTAAGTTTAAAATCCTGGAAAATTTTGGGCTTTCGCAGATCAAAGCCCACCAGAACTGTCTTTTTCCCTAACAAACTGTAAACCGATGCCAGATTGATTGAAACAAAAGTTTTGCCTTCTCCGGGCATTGATGATGTAACCAGAATTACCGGGGATGTTGCTTCCTTAGTCAGAAACTCCATCTTAGCGCGTAATAACCTGAAGGATTCTGCTTGACCTGAATTCGGGTTTTCAAAAACCACTTTATTGGTTTTATCCGGATTTCGAGGCATATTGCCAAGTACCGGCAATTGGGTCATTCGTCTGATATCCTCGAACTTTAACCGGTTGTCAAATATAAAGTTAAGAAATACAATCAGAAACGGTATTCCAAATCCGGCAAAAAGGCCCAGGAAATATATCTTAATAGGATTAGGAGAAACCTTGTAACTATATCTTGGATCAGCCGGATCAATTACTTCACTGTCTGCCCGGTTAGATGCCTTTTGCATTTCCTGTTCGGCTCTCGTCTCAAGAAGGAAAGTGTAAAGTTCATTATTCAGTGTGAATTTTCTTTCAATCCCCAGCAATTGTCTTTCCGTTACCGGTAATGCTGAGGCCTGAGAATTAGCTCTGTTTATCTGTGCCTGATTTTCAGATTTTGCAAGACTGTTTGCCCTGCGAAGTCCGTTCAAGGTTTCCTTTAGCGCTTCTTTTGTAGATCGAACCCTTTGTGCAAGATTTCTCTGTATAGGGTTCATTTCACCCGCTCCCCGTGTGGATAACTGTCCCTGCAGCTCCGCTAACTCTTCAACAAGCCTTGTAAGACCCGGGTCTGTTATTCCCATTGTTATAGGAACAATCGGGATCTCAGATAAAGACTCTTTTGCAAGATAGTCAGCAAGATAATCATAATAATTTGACTCCAGGTTAAGACGTGCCCTTTCATTTTCCAGCAAAGTTACCTGAGCAATAATAGACTGACCCTGAGCAGAGAGATCCATGACCCTGTGGGAAGACCGGAACTGCTGCAACCTTGTTTCAGTTATTGACAAAGAGTCGGAAATACCTATTAACTGATCCTCAATAAATGCAATTCTCCGCATGGCCTCCATATTTTTTTTGTCCAGCGATATGGCCTGAAATCCCTCAACATGTTTATTGAGAAAATCTGCATCCTTAGCGCTATTTGTACCCGTCAGGCTAATTCTCAATATTGACCCTTCACGGGATATCAATTCGACATTAAGACGGCTGTTGAAATAGTTCACCAAACTAGGCATACTGTGATTGACAAAGTGTATTACCTGATCTTTAATGTCCTGAAAAACACTTACATCATCACAATCAACTTTAAAAGTGCCGTTAGAAGTCCTAATGGTATCACCAAAGGAGGCTGTTCTCTGAAAGGGAAAATACTCGGATTCAGATGCCAGAACAAACATATTGCTACCTAAATAGGTAATAGAAAACTCTGTATCCTTTGGTAAAGGGATTACTGTTTCAGAAGATACTCTGACAGGAGAATCAGGATAGATTGGAAGTTTATTCCTGAATGTCTTAATATAATACTCTGTTTCAAAGGGCAATTGCTCAAGTGTCCTTTCGGTAAGAGCCCTGGACCGGATTATCATAATCTGATTCTCAAGGTTTTTCATACCGCCAGGCAAACCAAGTCCCTGAAGCAATTCAGAATTATCAATCATTGGACGATCCTCAGTTTCATTGATAAGGACAGTGACGGATGTTTGATAAGCAGGCAGCGTATGACCCAGATAAAACCTTGCACCATAAAGCGCAATTAATGTTGTGAGAACGAACCAGTACCAGTTCTTCTTTAAAAGGTTGAAGACAACAAGCGGATCCAAGCCACTGCCTGGCTGCTTGTTCATTTTCCCATGGGAATCAAGACGACGTGTATTGCGATGAGCCATTGCTATCCTGTTATAGAGTTCTGAAATAACTTAATATCACCAAAGCGGTGGTAATTGTTGTCAGGAAGATTGTATATACAGCAGTGTTCAACTGGAATGTTCTCCCTCTCATGGGCATAGCGTATATAACGTCATTTGGCATTACATAGTAGTATTCAGAATGTAAAATACTACGATCAGCCAGTGAAAACTCATTGACAACGGGGCCATGCGGAGAAGGCCTGATTAACTGAATTCGCTGCCTGTCACTGTAAGTGCTGATATCTCCGGCCATCGCCAGCGCCTCGAAAATGGTCATTCGATCCTTTGTGATCGGATATCGTCCGGGAACATTTACCTCGCCAATGATACTTACATTATTATCAACCAATCTTACCGTTATAGCAGCGTCACTAACGTAGTTTTTAAATACAGTTTCCAAATCCTTTTTTATTTCGGAAAGATTCTTCCCTGCTACCAGCACTTTACCAACGTATGGTATTTCGATATTACCGTCCGATCCCACAGGGTAACTCGATAATGCAGCGCTTTCCTGAGTAATTCCTGCATCTCCGATCTGTATATTGAAAAGTGCTGACCACTGCGGATCGGGAGTGATAACCCTGATTAACAAATAATCATTCGGCATTATCTTATACTCTTCCGGTGTAACTGAGGTATATAAACCATGCGAGGAGACAAATGATTTATCAGCTTTTTTAGAGTGTTGGAGATATGTAATTTTTTTACGCGAAACACATGAATCTGAGATAATCGCCAAAACTACAATGGAGAAAACTATATACTTTATTTTCATATATAATATAATTTAATGGTCCTCCACCCAAGCGGGAGAACCCTCATGATTGAAAATTACATAAATATGTTTTTGTGCATTTTAGACATATGGGTTTCATATCAATACATCGAAACGTATAATTTATTAACGAATATAGACATTTAAATAGATATTCTCCATGTATTTTTCAGTAATGCTCTCGCACCGTCACTCACATTGATTTTGATGTAACCACCTTATTACAAACCAAATCGATTTAAATATCTGCACAATGCATCAATTATAACAGCAAGCTGTCCAAACAAATCGACTTGCTGTGCTTCCGATTTGCAGTTCTTTAAAAAATAATAACTCAGACTCAATGAAAATACCCTTTTAAAAAGACAAAACAAAAATTATCTGATCTGCCACTTAGAGTTATATTTTAGTTCAATCCGTATAGTATATTCATGTCTGATTTTACCTGACTTTAATCCATATTTGCGATTGTGAATAAATCACAACTCTGATACTACATCCTGTAAAAGTATAGATAGAAATATAACGTACTAAAACAGCCATTAATTATTATAAACAGATATTTTTCTGTACGGAAAGAATTGCTCATAGCGTTCATCAGTATTCGATGTTGTACCCAAATGAGTTAAAGCGCAACCCGACAATCATAATATTTTCAGGGACCTCTCAACAAACACCAATCTTGACCTGAAAATGAGTTCTTCATTGTCGAAATCAGGGCGGGCAACACAAAGTATGTGGAAAAAGCGAAACTCAACAGATAGTTTTATTCAGCTTAATGAACTATTGGGAAAGCTGGTATTTGTGCAAGCTTTTTTTGATTATCACGTTTTTATCAGACGATGAATGGGTTTATATTTTAAGTTCAAATACTATTGAAAACAAAAACCCTTATAACATTTATTTTCTAATCGAGTTATCTGTAAATTGCGGTGTTCAATAATTCTTTCAAAAGCACTTAATAGTATTATAATGAAACCCACATGATTGAATTAAAACACAAATACATAATGAATATGATTTTCAATCATGTGCGGTTCCATCAGACCATTAAAATATAATCTCTATACTGATGAAAATCGATCTCATAGCAGGTGCCCGGCCAAACTTCATGAAAATTGCCCCTATCATCGAAGCTGTTAAACTGGCTCAGAGTAAGGGTAAAAACATCTCATACCGACTCGTTCATACCGGTCAGCATTACGATGCCAATATGAGCGGAAGCTTCTTCAACCAGTTGGGTATCCCCTACCCCGACGTGAATTTCAATGCCGGCGGCGGTTCCCAGGCTGAACAAACTGCCGCCATCATGATAGCATATGAAAAACTGCTGCTTGCCGATAAACCAGACCTCTGTATCGTAGTCGGTGACGTCACATCGACAATGGCCTGCTCAATATCCGCACGGAAAATGCTTGTCCCGGTAGCACATGTGGAAGCAGGAATACGATCGGGCGACTGGTCCATGCCCGAGGAAATTAACCGCGTAGTTACCGATAGCATAACAAACTACTTCTTCACAACAACAAGAAACGCAAGTGATAACCTATTAAGGAGCGGTGCGAAGCGGGAAAATATTTTCTTCGTCGGCAACACCATGATCGACACTCTGCTTAAGCACCGCCACAGATTCATTAAACCTGCAATCTGGGATTCAGCCGGACTTCAAACAGGTTCATACATTGTTATAACACTCCACCGCCCTGCAAATGTTGACGATACAAAGAATCTCGAGATCCTTGTTAATGAAATAACAGAACACTCCAAAGGCATACCCTTAATATTCCCGGTCCACCCCAGGACTCTTAAAGTGATTTCCAAAACAGGAATCAGGCATCCAAACCTTCACATGATAGAACCTCTGGGCTATCTCGAGTTCAATTACCTCGTTGAAAAATCCCTGGCAGTTATCACCGACTCAGGCGGTATTACCGAGGAAACTACAGTAATGGGAATCCCCTGCATTACCCTGCGCGATAACACCGAACGACCTGAAACAGTAGAAATCGGCACAAATGAACTTATCGGAACCAATCCTAAAGCAATAAAGCCGGCACTTGAAAAGTTGTTTTTTGATAAATGGAAGAAGGGAAGAATCCCTGAACTGTGGGACGGAAAAACGGCGGAAAGGATAATCGGGCATATAATCGAAATATTCTCGGTATGAAACGATTACAATTAGCAATTAGCAATGAACAATTAGTAACACTACGCTGAACGCTTAACAATAAACGCTAAACGCTTAACCCTGAACACTGAACACTGAACACTGAACGCTTAACACTTAACACTGAACACTAAACGCTTAACACTTAACACTGAACGCTGAACGCTAAACACTAAACGCTTAACACTGAACGCTAAACGCTTAACACTAAACCTTGAACTTTGAACTGGAAATAATGCACTCAAACAAAAAGCGAATCTATCTCTCAAGTCCCCATATGTCCGGCGGCGAAATGAAATACATCAATGAAGCCTTCGATCAGAACTGGATTGCTCCGCTCGGACCAAATGTTGATGCTTTCGAATATGCCATTGCGGAATATTGCGGCGTTGGACATGCCGCTGCCCTTAGTTCGGGAACGGCAGCCATTCACCTGGCACTGATAAACCTTGGTGTTGAACAGGGAGATGAGGTAATCGCTTCTACCTTTACCTTTTCTGCAACTGTAAATCCTATTGTCTACCAGGGCGCCACACCTGTTCTTATAGATTCTGAACCGGAAACCTGGAACATGAATCCGGAACTGCTTGAGGATGCAATAAGAAAGCGGAGGAGCAGCGGGATGAGAATAAAAGCGATTATTCCAGTGCATCTGTATGGGATGCCGGCAAATATGAAAGACATCCTGAGTGTTGCCGACAAATATGAGATACCGGTTATTGAAGATGCCGCCGAAGCTCTTGGCAGCAGGTACAATGGAAAGAGAGCCGGTTCATTCGGCATTATGGGAATACTTTCCTTTAATGGAAATAAGATTATTACCACATCCGGTGGTGGAGCACTGATATCGGATAACAGGAAGTTCATAGACCATGCAAGATTCCTTGCCACACAGGCCAGGGACAAGGCAATCCACTACCAACACAGTCACATCGGTTACAACTACCGGATGAGCAATATCCTTGCAGGTATAGGCCGCGGACAAATGGAAGTGATTGATGAGCGTGTCACGAAAAGAAGAGAAATATTTTCATTTTATAAAGAACAACTTGGCAGCATTGACGGATTTGAATTCCCTGATGAACCCGGAGATGAATATTTTTCGAACAAATGGCTGACGACATTACTTATTGATCCGGTAAAAACAGGATTTACGCGTGAGGATCTTCAGATTGAACTTGAGAAGGAGAACATTGAAACACGTCCTCTCTGGAAACCCATGCACCTTCAGCCGGTATTTAAGTCATGCCCCTCATTTGTAAACGGCAGCTCGGAATATCTCTTTAAAAGAGGCCTCTGCCTGCCGTCCGGTTCTAACATGACCGACGAAGACCTCCACCGAATAATTGCATCCATAAAAAAAGTCCTTGCCAATAAATAAATCCTAACAATCTATAATTCAGATACCATATCGCTTTGTCTCTTAATGTTTCAGTCTTATGGTCTTTTCGTCTTTTAGTCTCTCAGTTCCTTAGTCTTCATAGTGCTTTAAGGCCTGCCTCCCACTCAGCACAGCCCATCCCATACCTGCATATTCATGCACTGCACTCTCAATCATCGCTATGTAATGAGCTGAAGGAAACCAGCTTATTCTTTTATTTGATCCGTACTTGATAACCTGGTTGGTAGTAGCCGGAACAGGATCTATACCGGCCATGCGGAACATTTTCACTGATCTGGGCATATGCATGTCGTTGGTAACAACAATAAGTGTCCTGTTTTTGCCGAAGTTTCTGACATACTCTTCAGCCTCCTGCTTTGTATTGGCCGGTTTTTCGAGAATAAACATCGCTGCAGAATCCACTCCTATCAACAGGGCGGCACGGTATAGCACCATTGCCTGACTTAGTTTTGAATTACCGCTATATCCTGAAAGGATGAGCCTGCTCCCGGGCAGCATTCGATGTATGCGGATTCCTTCTGTAAGTCTTCCGATAGCCGTTGTTGATAGCTGGTTGTTGGCAGACAGGCCCATATCATCGGTATGCCCTCCGCCAAGCACAATAATGTCGCAGGAATCAGGCAGATTCATGATCGCTTCTTCAGTCAGGTGTGGATAGATGTTCTCAAGTGATCTCACGAGAGCACGCGGAACCGGAGGGGTTGATATGATCAGAAACCAGAAAGCTGCAAAATATATTAAAGTCTTGGAGGTTTTTTTCCTCCCTATAAGATAAAAAGTCAATGCCGCCAGCAGCAGCATGTAAAAAACCGGCAGTGGCATGATAAGTCTGGATAGAAATGTTCGCATGTTTATTCAAGGTTTCCGGGCGCAAGTTAAATGTTTCTTATCACTTTCGCCCCCTTTATTGTCTTCAAGCCTTCATACCTTTCTTTCATTTTGAAATACCATTCCAACAACCTTCACTATATACAGTTATTGTTTTTAAATATCACCCCATGCCAACCCTCACAAAAGGGGATGCATCGTTACCTCGTTCAAGCAGGGGACCCTCATAAATGAAAATTATATAAATACGTGTATGAGCATTTGAAACATGTGGGTTTTATCTTATCATATTGAAAGATATTTTGATAAATTTGACCTGTTGAATCCGGCAAAGTAATGAAAACCAAAATCAAAGAAATTTTTTCCAAAGAAGCTTCAGCAATAGGCAAAATACCCATCACAGATGTATATGAAGCAGTAATCGGTATTGTTTTCAATAAAGTACACCTAAACCACGGCAAGCTTATTACAAGCGGTATGGGTAAGGCCGGGCAGATCGCCAACAATATAGCTACAACATTCAGCTCCACCGGAACTCCTGCCGTGTTCCTCCACCCAAGCGAAGCCCAGCACGGCGACCTGGGAATCATGCAGGAAAATGATGTCCTGATCACAATTTCCAACTCGGGAAAAACCCGGGAAATAATAGAACTTATCGACCTCAAGAACAACCTCTACCCTTCAATCCCGGTTATCGTAATCACGGGAAATCCCGACAGCCCTCTCGGACAAAAGGCCGACTGTATTATCTCCACCGGAGCTCCCCCCGAAGTGTGTACGCTTGGCCTTACCCCCACTACATCAACCACTGTTTTCACAGTTATCGGCGATGCCCTGGTTGTACTTATGATGGAAAAGATAGGTTTTACTGCTGAAGAATATTCTAAAAGACACCATGGCGGATACCTTGGTTTTAAATCCAGGGATGCTCTTGCCAGGCCAACAGCTCCAGAAAAAAAACCTTGAACACTAAACACTAAACCCCAAACCCGAAAATGAATTATTTTTTCTTTGTACAAATCTAGAAAAACATTAGTTTTGACCCTTCTGATCGTAATTTTATTAACGTAAAAACCCAGATATGACAAACAGTACTGCTTCGAATGGTATCAGCAGAAAAGATTACATTTTTTCAATTACCATCATCGGAATATTCTATTTTATCTTCGGATTCGTTACCTGGCTCAACGGAATACTCATTCCTTTCCTGAAAACCGCATGCGAACTGAACGACTTCCAGGCTTACTTCGTAACATTTGCCTTCTACATGTCATACCTTTTCATTGCATTGCCATCATCGGCGGTGCTTAAAAAAACCGGATTTAAAAACGGTATGGCTCTGGGATTATGGGTGATGGCTATTGGCGCACTCATCTTCATTCCCGCTGCAATGGTACGGAGTTACGGGCTCTTTCTCACCGGACTGTTCGTTGAAGGCGCCGGCCTGGCTCTGCTTCAAACAGCTTCAAACCCATATGTAACAATAATAGGACCTCGTGAAAGCGCTGCAAAAAGAATGAGCATAATGGGTATCGCAAATAAATTTGCCGGAGCAATAGCTCCTGTGATACTTGCAAGCGTTATCCTGAAAGACTCAAATATCCTCGAGGAAAAAATAGCACAGGCCGCGGATGCAGCATCGCGCGCAGTCTATCTCGATGAAATGGCCCAAAGGGTTATCATGCCATATATCGTAATGTCAATAATCCTTGTGCTTCTTGGCCTTCTGCTTCGTTTTGTCAACCTGCCCGAGGTTGATACCGATCAGGAAGATGAAGCAATTGGTGAAGCTAATCTCAATAAGACAAGTATCTGGCAATTTCCTCATCTCATCATTGGTGCGATAGCCCTGTTCTTTTATGTGGGCGTGGAAGTAATTGCCGGTGATACTATTATAAGGTATGGACAATCACTTGGTATTTCTATGGAATCTTCCAAATACTTCACATCACTGGCCCTCTTTGCAATGATCCTGGGTTACGTACTGGGTATTATTCTTATACCAAAATATATGAAGCAGGGCACAGCACTTAAGATTTGTGCAATACTCGGAGTTATTGTTTCGTTCGGAGCTATCTTTTCACCAGCCAGTCTTGTTTTTTCAATACCATTCATTGATATAATGACGCTGAAATCAATAACTCTTGTACTTCCACTTACAGTATTGTTTGTAGGATTGATGGGGTTCGCAAATTCACTGATATGGCCGGTAATGTGGCCGCTTGCACTCGACGGACTTGGAAAATTCACCAAAACTGCTTCCGCAATGCTGGTTATGGCCATTGCCGGAGGTGCAGTAATTCCGCTTGTGTATGGTAAACTGGCTGTGGCTTTCTCAACCCAGGCTGCTTACTGGATCTGTATTCCGTGCTACCTTATTATAGTATACTACGCATTCTGGGGATATAAAGTAGGTAAATAACATGGATACAAATCTTCCCGAAATATTTAATCTATTTACCGCCGAAGGCACATTTGCCGAAGGAGGTCCTTATGGAAACGGACATATTCATGATACTTTCAGGGTAATAACAACTGAAAAGGATAAGGATGACTATATCCTGCAGCGGCTCAATAACAGGGTTTTTAAGAATATCCCGGAGCTTCAGCAGAACATTGAACGTGTCACGACACACCTGAACCTGAAATACAGAGCTATACCGGGATCAAATGTCAAAAGGGAATGTCTTACCCTGATCCCGGCAAAGAACGGTAAAAGCTGGATTGCGGATGATAATGGCGCATTCTGGAGAATGTATATTTTCATCTCAAACCATCGCTCTTATGATATAGTTGACTGCCCGGGAAAAGCATTCGAAGGAGGCAAAGCCATTGGAAAGTTCCAGGCCATGCTTGCTGACCTGCCCGGAGAACCGTTGCATGATACAATCCCGTTCTTTCACGACATTGAAAAACGTCTTGATGCTTTCAACCGCGTCGTGAAAAATGATCCGGTCAAAAGAGTTGAAAGAGCCGGAAAGGAAATCGAATTCGTTAACCAGCGTGCCGATGAGATGAAGATAATCCTGCATCTTGGCCGGGAAGGCAAAATACCTCTGAGAATAACTCATAACGATACCAAGTTCAACAATATACTTCTGGATGAGAATGATAAAGCTCTGTGCGTTATCGATCTTGACACAGTTATGCCCGGGTATGTACACTATGATTTCGGAGATGCCATCAGGACAGCCGCTAATATTGCCGCAGAAGATGAAAAGGAACTCTCAAAAGTAAAAATGGATATTGATCTGTTTGAAGCCTATGCAAACGGATATCTTTCAGAAACCAGAGACACCCTGAATGCAGTTGAGAAAGAGTATCTTGCTTTTGCCCCCAGGTTGATAACATTCACTATAGCACTCCGCTTCCTTACAGATTATCTCGACGGCGATCATTATTTCAAGATACACCACGAGCATCATAACCTGCAGAGGGCCAGAGCTCAGTTCAAACTAGTGGAAAGCATGGAGGATCAATATGCTTCCATGCAGCAAATAATTAAAAAGCTGACATAAGAGCACCGGGTTCCAGGTTCCGGGTTAAGCGTTTAGTGTTCAGGGTTAAGCGTTTAGCGTTTAGTGTTCAGGGTTAAGCGTTTAGCGTTTAGCGTTTAGCGTGCGTAAGCGTTTAGGGTTTAGCGTTTAGTTCAAGACTAAAAGACAGCAAAGCGTGAAGACAGCAAAGCGTGAAGACAGCAAAGCGTGAAGACAGCGAAGCATAAAGACAGCGAAGCGTAAAGACAGCTCCCGAAGGGAGCAAGACTTATAAGACCTGTCACTGAATCCTGTGCTTTTCTTCGTTCCCCCATCCCTCCCTCTCTGTCTTTTATACTTACTGTATTTTTATGTATTCGAAATTTATTCTATTTTATTACATTGTAATACAATCATATACATTGGTCGTCATAAATGCATTCGAAAGATTCTTTGTAAATTTGCGTAAAAGCACTATTTTTGAGCCCGTTTCAGAACGTAAAATATAAAGACTGTGAAGCATTGTTCTGGAATCATAAACAGTCAGAAACTTTGAAATTCATTAGATGGAATTCACTGGCAGACACTATAAAGCATTTTTAGAACGTCAGGAGGCTATCAAGAAGCAATACAGCCCAAAACAAGCCGAGAAACAACACTCCAAAGGGAAACTTACTGCCCGGGAAAGGATAAACCTTCTCTTTGATTCAGGAACTTTTGAAGAAATAGATGCCTTCATGACTCCTGCAGACCAGCATATTGAATTCGGAAAAGTCGAGAAATCCTTCGGCGACGGAGTGATCGTAGGCCATGGAAAAGTCAATGGAAGACTTGTTTTTACCTATGCTCAGGACTTTACAATCATGGGTGGCTCGCTAGGCATCGTTCATGCAAAAAAGATAGCAAAGATCCAGGAAATGGCTCTTAAAATGGGATCTCCCATAATAGCGCTCATTGACTCCGGCGGGGCCAGGATACAGGAAGGAGTGGCAAGCCTGAGCGGCTATGCATCAATATTTCATAATATTATCCAGTCTTCAGGCATCATACCCCAGATATCTGTCATTATGGGTCCGGCCGCCGGTGGCGCCGTCTACTCACCTGCCCTTACCGACTTTGTCTTCATGACAAACCATACCAGTTATATGTTTGTAACAGGACCTAGCGTTGTAAAGGAAGTTTTAAATGAAGACGTTACATTTTCCCAGCTCGGAGGAGCGGAAATCCATGCACGAAA
The DNA here is from genome assembly GCA_040769065.1 of Bacteroidales bacterium. Taxonomy (GTDB): domain Bacteria; phylum Bacteroidota; class Bacteroidia; order Bacteroidales; family VadinHA17; genus LD21. The sequence goes on along the minus strand of JAXGLU010000001.1, from coordinate 615,424 downwards.
GAGCGGAGTAGCCCATATGATCTACGAAGACGAGGAAAACACCATTCTTGCACTCAAAAAGTTCCTCTCCTATCTTCCATCCAACAATGTCGAAAATCCACCGCTTGTTGCCGATGATGGCTCAGTTCCGGATTTCAATCCAAAATTACGGGACATTATACCGGAAGATCCCAATAAGGCATACGATGTTCGTGATATAATAAACCAGCTTGTTGATCATAACTCCTTCCTCGAGATTTCAGAACTCTATGCTCAGAGTATTGTGATCGGATTCGCAAGGATAAAAGGCAAAACTGTGGGGATAGTGGCAAACCAGCCAAAAGTGCTTGCCGGGGTCCTTGATATTGACTCATCAACAAAAAGTGCAAGGTTCATCAGGTTTTGCGATGCCTTCAACATCCCGATCGTAACACTTGAAGATGTACCAGGATTTCTCCCGGGAGTCAATCAGGAGCACTCCGGAATTATACGCCATGGTGCAAAACTAATATACGCCTACAGTGAAGCAACTGTGCCCAAAATAACAATCATCCTGAGAAAAGCATATGGAGGCGCTTTTATTGTCATGAACAGCAAGAACCTTGGAGGTGACTTCAGCTTTGCCTGGCCTTCCGCGGAAATTGCGGTAATGGGACCTGACGGTGCAGTAGCTATCCTTTACAGAAAGGAACTGGCCGAAGCCGAAGACCCCGTTGCTCTTAAAAAAGAACTTGTGCAAAAATACCGCGACAAGGTTGCAAATCCTTTCATAGCGGATGAAAGCGGATATATCGATGAGGTTATTGATCCGGCTATTACCAGAAAGAAGATCATATCTTCACTTGCTGCTCTCAGTAATAAATGGGTAAAAGTGCCGGCAAGGAAACATGGCAATATGCCATTATGAGAATGCAGGGCTTCGGGTTCGTGGGACAAGGAGGACTTATGACTCAACCGGGCATGATAAATTATGATATCAAACCTGACAGGCAAAATGTACCAGGTAATCCGGAAAATATTTGCACCCTGATAGAAATATTTAATAAGCAATGAAACTCACATGTATTGCATACACAAACACGTAATGAATATAATTTTCAATCATGTGCGGTTCCATTATACCGCTAAAATCAAAATTATATTATGATGAAACCCACATGTATTGCATACACAAACACGTATGTATATAATTATCAAACATGTGCGGTTCCATCCGACCATTAAAATAAATTATATACGGATGAAAATCAGAAAAATACTAATAGCAAACCGGGGGGAGATAGCTGTAAGGATAATGAAAACAGCAAAATTGATGAAAATCAAAACGATTGCTGTTAAGACTGCCGTGGAACCAAATGCTATGTATCTTTCTCATGCCGATATCATCTTCGACAATAGTGATGATGACTCAGAAATCCCTGTCTTCCTGAACATTGAAAGGCTTATTGAAATTGCTTTAAGAACAAAAGCAGATGCCATTCATCCGGGGTACGGATTTCTTGCTGAAAATGCCTATTTCGCTCAAAAATGTATTGATAACAATATAATTTTTATTGGCCCTTCTCCGGACTCTATCTACAAAATGGGCAACAAGACTATCGCAAGGAAAATTGCCGAGTCGGCAGGGATACCTCTGGCATTGGGAAGCAATGGCAAAATATCAGACGAGGAAGAAGCTGTTGCGATTGCTGAGAAAATAGGCTATCCGGTGATTATCAAGGCAGAATCGGGAGGAGGTGGCAGGGGAATGCGCATTGTCAGAGATTCCAGTGAGATGGAAAGAATGTTCCTAATTGCAGGCAAAGAAGCGGAAAAGGCATTCAATGATTCATCGGTATTTATTGAGAAGTATATTGAGAATCCAAAGCACATTGAATTTCAAATAATCGGTGACAAGATGGGAAACATTGTCCATCTTGGAGAGAGAGAATGTTCAATACAGAGAAAGCATCAGAAACTGCTCGAGGAAGCTCCGTCTTCCGCACTTGATGATAATCTAAGGGAAGTGATGGGAAAAACGGCCATTGATATGGCAAGGGCTGTAGGGTACTACTCAGCAGGAACCGTTGAATTCCTTCTTGATTCAAACAGGAATTTCTACTTTATGGAAATGAATACAAGAATCCAGGTTGAACATCCCGTAACAGAGGTCATCACTGGCATTGACATAGTTGAACAACAAATCAGGATCGCTGAGGGAAAGGAACTGGATCTCAAACAAGATAAGATCAGGCTGAAAGGATGGGCAATTGAATGCAGGATAAACGCGGAGGACGTCCAGGCAGGTTTTGCGCCTGACCCGGGCAAGATATTGAAAATGAACCTTCCCAATGAACCTTATGTAAGAATAGACACCGGGGTTCAGCCTGGCTCATCAATTGTGGCTAATTATGATTCTCTTATTGCAAAGATCATTGTGTCAGGTGCCGACAGGAAAGATGCACTTAAAAACTGCAAAATGGCCCTTGATAAAGTATGGATAAAAGGCACTAAAACCACTCTGCCCTTTTTCAGGATGCTTGTCAGGAACCAGAAATTCCTCAGCGGCGACTACACAACCGCTTTCCTTGAAAAGGATCTCGACAAATTCTATCATAGCAGTGAATATGAAGAAATGCTTGCAGCATGGCTTGCAACTTCATTGTTCGTGGATGAGAACCTGAAGGACAACAGCATAAACGCTGATTATGGAAATAGCAGGGAAATGAGCCCCTGGCTGCTGAACAAAAGAATCAACCAGTTCTGAAAAATCCGGAAAATGCAAGGTGACAAAACAAATATTAAAAAACTATATGCCCTTTCGTCGGAAAACAGAAGGTTCTGTTTCCCGCAACCGCTGAAGAACTCCATCAGGATTGGCAAAAGAGAGTATGAGGTTAAGTTAAAACATGATGAAAAACATGGGACCTATATACTGTGGAAAAACAGGAAATATCCTGTGGAAATAATCAGAAGCCGGCAGAACAGGTACGAAATACTCTTTAATGATATAAGCTATACCTTTAGCGTGGAAACTCCCTTTTCACTGAAAAGAAGAAAGGTTCTGAAAACTGCTATTGGCAAACCCGACACGGAATCTGTGAAAGCTCCCATGCCGGGGAAAATTATTGAAGTTCTTGCCAGGGAAGGATCTACCGTACTTCGTGGTGAGCCGCTGTTAATACTTGAAGCCATGAAAATGCAGAACGAAATACAATCACCGGTAAAGGGAAAAATCATCCGGATTATTGCTAAACCCGGCTCTAATGTCATGAAAGATGATATTATGGTGGAAATAAAGGTGGAATGAGGTTCTATCTTCCAGGTTCTATGTTCCAGGTTCTATGTTCCAAGTTCAAGGTTTCCCCCCCTCTCCCCCTCACCCTTCCCTGCTGCCATATCGGTTATCTCTGCCGTCATTGGGGGTTTCTCTACTGTCATATTGGTTTTCCCTATCACCATATCGATTATACCTGCCGCCATATAGGTTATCTCTGGTGACATATTGGTTATCTCTGCCAACATATTGATTATCTCTGCCGACATATAGGTTTTCCCTGCCAACAGATTGATTATCCCTGCCGACATATTGGTTTTCCCTGCTAACATATCGGTTTTACCTGCTAACATATCGGTTTTACCTGCCAACATATCGGTTTTACCGGCCAACATATCGGTTTTACCTGCTAACATATCGGTTTTACCTGCTAACATATCGGTTTTACCTGCCAACATATTGATTATCTCTGTCGGCATATAGGTTTTCCCTGCCAACAGATTCACTCTCCATGTCGTTGGTGTCTTACGCTTCGCTGTCTTGCTCCCTTCGGGAGCTGTCTTGGGGTCTTTACGCTTCGCTGTCCTGAGGTTTTGACATAAAGACAGCCCGCAGGGCGTTAAGACAACAAAGTGTTAAGACTTCAAAGACTTAATAACGCTTCGCTGTCTTTATGCTTCGCTGTCTTGCTCCCTGACCAAAGCGAAGGGGAGATTGGGGGATGGGGGGATTTAAACCCGGAACACTCAACTCTAATCCTCTTGTCTACTTTCCGCATGAACTCACCCCCGGCCCCTGGCTGCGAAGCAGTGAGGGGGAGAGGGGGAGAAGGGGAGATGGGGGGAATTAAACTAAACGTGTCGATGCCTGAAATACGTTGACCTAAAAAACGGTTAACAACATGGGAAAAATAAGTTATTTTGATCACGAAACTAAGCCTGATTTCCACAGGTATTTCAGTGAAGATTTCAAGAAGAAGAAAGTAAGGGAATTAGAAAGAAAGACTACTTCCATTCCCGATATTTGCAGAACCTACTCAGTGAGCAGGACATCAGTTTATAGGTGGATTTATAAATATTCAGTAATGGCAAAGAAACAAGTTAAACAAGTAGTTGAAGCCAAGAGCGATACGCAAAGGATAAAAGCTCTTGAGGCTCGTATTAAGGAGCTGGAAAGGATAGTTGGTCAGAAACAATTATTACTTGAGTTCCAGGACAAAATGATAGAGATAGCAGAGACTGATTATGACGTTGATATTAAAAAAAAAATAGGTTCAAAACTCTCGTTTGGTACCACTTCAACCGGCAAGAACATGGGAGGAAGTTAAAAGATCTCTTTGAAGTATTAGGTATAAGTAAACAGTCATTTTATCAGATGTTAAAACGTCGGAGATATAAGCTGGAAGAGCAGGAGCAGTTGATCCCGTTGATCAATGAGATCCGCCGGGATCACCCCCGTATGTCAGCCAGGGATATCTACATAAAGCTAAAACCGATCTGTATGGGGAGGGATCAGTTTGAACGTTTTTGTATGGACTCAGGTTACAGGATTAAAAAGTTAAGGAACTACAGGGTTACAACCAACAGTCTTGGCGTGACCCGTTTTCCGAACCTTATAAAGGATCTTCAGGTTACAGGTGTCAACCAGGTTTTTGTGAGTGACATAACCTACTTTGATATTGGTTCCAAGACTTATTATCTCACCTTCATTATGGATCTTTTTAATCGAGAGATAGTTGGCTGGTCAGCCAGCGATAATCTTCGAACAGAAAGCACCACGTTACCGGCATTACACAGATTAATAAGAGAACGCGGCAGGGTCAATTTAAAGGGTGCTATCTTGCACTCAGATGGAGGGGGACAGTATTACTGCAAAGAGTTTAAGGAACTCACAAAAGAATTGGGAATGAAAAATTCAATGACTGAAGGAAATGTATATGAAAACTCCCATGCAGAAAGGTTAAACGGCATAATAAAAAACAATTATCTTTACCCGTATGGTCCTACGGACCTGGCCTCTCTGAGGAGACTGCTAAACAGGGCTGTACATATGTATAACACTGGAAAACCTCACAAAGCATTGGGAAAATTAACGCCAAAGTCATTTAAAGATACTATTGATAACGAGGATAACTCTTCGAGTAATCTCCCGTTATCAACAGTAAATCATCATCAGAATTTTAATTATAAAAGAAGTAAATTAAGTAATAAAAAAGTCAACGTTATTTAGGCATTGACTACGCTTAACGCTGAACTCTTAACGCTAAACGCTAAACGCTTAACACTAAACCTAAAACTCCAACCTCCCTATCCCTTTTCCGGTATTTCCTTCAGTGTTTCACACAGAAAATCGAAGAATTTTTTCACTGACGGAATATTCACTTTTTCATCCGGTGAATGAGGGAAACGTATTGTGGGTCCAAATGAGATCATGTCTAAATTCGGATAAACACCGCCCAGCAGACCGCATTCAAGCCCGGCATGTATAGCCCTTATCTCGGGTATTTTTCCGTATTTCTTATTATAGGTATCACTCATAGTCTTTAGAATAGGTGATTCCATATTCGGCTTCCAGCCGGGATAGCTGCCTGACAGCGTTACTTCAGCATCAATAAGGTGGAAAATGGCAGCAATTTTCCAGGCAGTGGCAACTTTTGATGAATCGACTGAACTGCGTGTAAGACAGAAGACGTCAAGCATTCCTTTTGAACACTTTACTATGGCCAGGTTATTTGAGGTTTCAACAAGTCCTTTCATTGCCGGACTCATTCTCTGAACTCCGTGAGGACATGAAAACACAGCCCTGATAATTTTAAACTGATCTTTCTTGTCCATTACCTTCAGGGGCAAATCAGTTTTCTTCAGTGTAAATGAAAGATCCGGATCGGTATCAGCGAACTCAGCCTTATACATTTTCTCATAATCCTTCACGAATTTTCTGAATGCAGCTTCCTTTGCCTGCGATACTGCAAGCACAGCGTAAGCTTCCCGGGGAATAGCATTGCGAAGATCCCCGCCTCCCGCTTCCGAAAGCCTTATGGCAAAATCTGATTCAGCCTGCATCAGGAACCTGAACATCAGCTTGTTTGAATTTGCTTTTCCAAGTGCTATATCTATCCCTGAATGTCCACCCTTTAATCCTTTCAGGTCAATTCTGAAAGCGACCATATCAGCCGGCGTCTTCTCCTCTTTATATGACTTTCTGATCCCGACATCAATACCACCGGCACAACCCACATACAATTCACCCTCATCTTCTGAATCAAGATTAATAAGGATATCTCCTTTCAGCAGGCCTTTCTTCAGGCCAAATGCACCTGTCATCCCGGTTTCCTCATCCACGGTGAACAAGGCTTCAAGAGGGCCGTGAGCTATTTTGTCAGAAGCCAGAACGGCCATGGCTGAGGCAACTCCGATTCCGTTGTCAGCTCCCAGGGTAGTTCCGTTGGCCTTCACCCAATCGCCATCAATAAGTGTTTCGATAGGGTCTTTTTCAAAATCGTGCTTTTTGTCGCTGTTTTTCTGAGGTACCATATCAAGATGAGCCTGAAGGATCACTCCCATTCTTTTCTCCATTCCCCTGGTTGCAGGTTTCCTTATTATTACGTTTCCTGTGGCATCAACAACCGTTTCAAGATTATGTTTCTTCCCAAACTGTTTCATGAATTCAATTATCTTTCCTTCCTTCTTTGACGGATGAGGTATACGGGTTATTTCATAAAAATAATTCCAGACAGCTTTCGGTTCCAAATTACGTATGTCGTTCATAGTATAGTTATTTAGTTTTACAAAGATCTGCCAATAAAGTTACTTAATTACTTCAATAAAAAAACTATAAGCACTACACAGAATATACAGGGTAAGAATCAGTATATTAAAAGCGTATTTCGATAAGAAAATAAAACTTAACAAGAATCTCTTTGAATATTGTTCGAAATATTACTAATTTTGGCCTCTCAGATTTACTCATCATCATAATGAGCTGTGTATCATTTCCATTTAAGAATCCTGCCTGGTACTTTCCTGTTGATTTAATTATGATCCGATGACATTTCTTTACATTGTTATTGCTCTTGTAATAGTCTTTGACTTTATCAATGGATTCCATGATTCAGCCAATTCTATTGCAACAGTTGTTTCTACAAAAGTACTATCTCCTTTTTCAGCAGTACTCCTTGCTGCAACTTTTAACTTCATTGCATTTACGGTCTTTCCCCTAAGAGTAGCAACAACCATGGGGAAAGGTGTTATTGATCCGGATGTAATAAATCTTTCAGTCATAGGAGCGGCACTGGTGGCAGCAATCTCCTGGAACCTTATAACATGGTGGATGGGCTTGCCGTCGAGCTCTTCACATACACTTGTCGGAGGACTTGTGGGTGCTGCTCTGGCCAGCTCAGGGCCAGGCTCAGTGATCGTGTCAGGCGTTTTAAAAATAGTTGTCTTCATTGTGGTCGCACCCCTGCTAGGCATGGTTATATCATATATAATATCGATTTTTGTGATTTGGATTTCAAAAAAACACTCTCCCCTGAGTGTCGACAAACATTTCAGGAGGCTGCAGATTCTTTCTGCTGCAGCTTTCAGCCTAGGACATGGCGGTAATGATGCGCAAAAATCCATGGGAATAATCTGGGTTGCTCTTATAGTGACAGGATTGACCACCCAGGAAGATAAAATAGACATGTGGATTGTGCTTTCATGCCAGGCTGCTATTGCCCTCGGAACACTTTTCGGAGGGTGGCGGATAGTAAAAACCATGGGGCAAAAGATAACAAAGCTAAAACCATTTGAAGGTTTTTGTGCAGAGGCTGCCGGAGCGCTTACTCTTTTTGGAACAACACATTTTGGCATTCCGGTGAGTACAACCCATACCATTACCGGGGCTATCATAGGCGTAGGCGCAACAAAGGGATTCTCTGCCGTAAAGTGGGGAGTTACTACAAAAATCTTCTGGGCCTGGATTCTTACAATACCGGTTTCTGGAGTTATTGGCTCAATCATTTATCTGCTTTTCAACTGGTTAAACTTACATTGACAACGATTTAATACCTATCAATATGAATATCGACAAAGTGCTTAAATTCTTCGTACCAAAGGATCATTCCTTCTACCCTCTTTTTGAAAAAGCGGCAAAAAACCTGGTTGAAACTGCAGAGTTGCTTGATCAGCTGCTTTCAACCACCGATCCCTCACAGCATGAAAGCTTCCACAAAGAAATTAAGGAAAAGGAAAAGTATGGTGACACTGTAACAGACCAGACCTACAACCAGCTTAACAAGTCATTCATAACTCCTTTCGACAGAGAGGACATACATGAACTAACGTCGCAAATAGATGATATTGTTGACTCGATTAACGGAGTGAGCCGAAGAATATCCCTGTACAAACCAAAGAGCCTTATGCCTGTTTATAAGGAAATGTCGGCAATGATACTTGAAGCTGCAAAAGAGATCAAGGCTTGCATTCACTGTCTCGACGATGCTGTCGCCAACAAGGATAAAATAACAAAAGCCTGCGACAAGGTAAAAGAAATCGAGCACAAGGCCGATGATTACTACTATATTGCTGTTTCAGAGCTTTTTGAAAAAGAAAAAGACCCTGCTGAACTTCTGAAGAACAATAAAATCCTGGAAATCCTTGAAAGATGTGTCGACGAAGAAGAGGATGTCACTGACACAATAAAGGCTATTCTTATAAAAATGGCATAAAGGAAACTCCGGATTACAGGCACAGAACTCCGGCTCCGGGCTTCTCGCAGAGTGCAATATCAGGAAGCTTGTTAATTATTTTTTGATATTGGGAAGTTCCAGCCCGTAACCCTTCTTTCTGTCTTCGGCCTTAAGCAACAGCGCAAAAACAAGGGCTAAGATGCCAAAACCCGTGAAAATAATCATTGGCAGGGTGTAGTTGTAGCTTGAAACCTCGACACCATCGACCAGTCGTGTTCCTGTTATGCAATATTTATTCAGAACCCAGCCGATAAGAGCCGGAACACCCATAAGCCCCATGTTTTGCACCCAGAAAATCAGTGCATAAGCCGTACCCAGCTGTTTCTCAGGTATGATCTTTGGAACTGACGGCCACATTGCTGATGGAACAAGCGAAAAACCGATTCCAAGTATCACTATCAGTACTATCGCCACCGGAGTCTGATTGAGGAAAGGTATGGAAAACAACGTGTGGACAAGTATCAGCAACAAGGCTCCTATAATCATTATGGTTGCCCCTTTCCCCCTGCGATCATATATATTCCCGAATAAAGGTGTCAGAAGAATCGTTCCAAAGGGCAGGAGACCGGGAATTATACCTGCCACAGACTCCTTCACCCCGAACTTATTTACCATCAGATCTGATGCATATTTTAAAAAGGGAAATACAGAAGAATAAAACAACACACATAAAATTGCTATTAGCCACCATCCTTTATTTCTGATAATAAAAAGAATGTCTGAAAAGCGAAATGATTCTTCGGCTTCTGCAAGATCTCCGGAAGCTTCTTCTGCTTCTGATAATTCGAGTTTCCTGTCCATGACCGTATAAACCAGGAATGAGATCATACCGATCACGAGCATTATAAGACATACAAGAACAGGGGCTGATACTTTTCCGAAAGCCGCGGCAATAGGAACTGATGTGGAGAGTGCAAGAGCCGTTCCCAGTCTGGCTGTAGCCATCTCAAGACCCATGGCTAAAGCCAGCTCTTTGCCCTTGAACCATTTTACTATGATTTTACTTACGCTTATCCCTGCTACTTCAACCCCTACCCCGAAAATGGCAAAGCCCAGGCCTGCAATAAGCACCTGAGCCTTGATGCCAAGTATAACCGAATTATCAAGCATGTGAGTAGATATGGCCCAATATTTAATTGCCGTTCCTGCAATCATTGTTATCGTTGCCATCTTCCCTGTGAAGCGGACACCCATCTTGTCAAGAATGATCCCTCCGAGTATCAGCATCAGCAGAAAAACATTGAACCAGCCATAGGCACTCGTAAAAATACCGTATTCTGCACTGTTCCAGAGAAGCTCCTTCTCAAGCAGCGGTTTCAGGGGAGCCATAACGTCGGCAAGATAATAACCGCAGAGCATTGTAAATGACACAAGTGCCAGTGCCGTCCATCTGGCTGTCTTTGAATCGCGCAGAGTCGTTGTTATTGCTTCCATCAGTGTTAATGATAAATTTCAGAACTGGCAAATGTAGAAAATAATTTTAATGTATCTTTCCCGTTGTTGAAGTTAATTGAACATATTAATGATGAGCATTGTTATAGTAAGAAATCTTTATCGGGGTTATTTACATTTGATTATTAAAAGACTTTACTTTGCATGATTAATTATATTATGATAAAACCTGCATTTGTCAAATGCAACATTTTTATATAATTTTCAGCAATATAGGTTCCGTCAGACCTTTAAAACAAATAATATACGTGTGAAAAAAAATATTTTGTCTGTTCTGCTTGCATTCATTATACTTAATTCCTACACCCAGGAAGCCACAGTCAATTGGTTTACAATCCAGGAAGCAGAGAAGCTTTCGGTTACCGAACCCCGCCCGATTTTCATAGATACATACACTGACTGGTGCGGATGGTGTAAGAAGATGGATCAGGACACATTTTCTCATCCTGTCATAGCTGAGATACTTAATACAAAATATTACCCGGTGAAATTCAACGCGGAAGGTAAAGAAACCATCACTTTTTTCGGGCAGACATTCACCAATGACGGAAAAAGCGGAAGGGCTCATCAGCTTGCAATTGCTCTTCTTAATGGCAGGCTATCCTACCCTACTGTGGTGTTTATGACCCGTCAGGGAAACAAGTATAATGTATCTCCCGTGCCTGGCTACAGGCAGCCCAGGGATATGGAAGTCCTGCTTCAGTACTTCGCGGAGAAAGCCTATGAAACCCGTAAATGGGAAGACTACCAGGCAGACTTTGTGGGAAAAATCAAGTAATAAACGCTAAACCCTTAACCCTAAACGCTAAACGCTGAACCCTAAACGCTAAACGCTAAACGCTGAACCCGGAACACTAAACACTAAACGCTGAACCCGGAACACTAAACGCTTTAATGACAATTAACAATTAACAATGAACAATTAGCAATTAGTAACACTACGCTGAACGCTAAACACTAAACGCTTAACACTAAACGCTTAACCCGGAACCCTGTTCGCGAAGTCTCCCGAAGCTATTTCCCGATTATATAGTTTGCCGGCAGCTGAACGATAGAGCCAAACTGGTATATCAAAAGTCTTGATGACGAAAGATTCTGATCTCCCAGTGAGATCTTAACATTCACAACATCAGGGACTCTGTAAAGCAGCCTGCTGTGATCCGATGATTTATTTGCTTTAGGATCAGCAGTTGCAACTTCAATTTCCCTGGTTTTATTTTCCGGAATAAATTCTATGTTAAGAGGAAGTGCTGAAGTATTATCAGCCTGGACAGGACCAATAACTTCTGAGAAACCGCCAAGGGAGACTTTTTTACCCGACATGGTCTTAGCGGGTATTATCTGGTAATTAAAGGTTTGGGTCTCGGTCCAGGTTTTTCCTGTAAACAGCTCAAGATATTCTTTCTCAAGCCTGTTCATTTCCTTGATTGCTGCATCACTCTGCGGGAATACATTTGTTTCACCGGTCAGTATCATATGTTTGCCGTCTCTCAGCTCCATTAGTCTTCGGGCTGCCCTTTCCGCCAGCTGATCAGGACCAAGTTTCTGTTTCCTTTCAACCAGGTATGGTATCCTGACGAATGCCGTATCAACATTGACCAGCCTGTATGCAGTATCCCTTCTGATCTGGAAATATTCGTCAGCTCCGAAGTCAGAAATAGGCGAACTATCCTCACCTGCTTCATCGGCGTAATGTGTTGAGCTTATCCCGTTATACAGGTCGGGGTTGATGTCGAGAATGAGGCCTGCATTTTTCAGTGCAAAGGCGTTTGACGCAAAAATCCCTTCTGACTGCACAATATATAAACCTGACGGATCAAGTTCCTGGTGAGTTCTTACCGAAACAGATTTCACCGACCATGCTTCGCTTTCCGATCTTATCACATCTCTTAATCCAAGCATGTCTTCAGCATATCGGAAGTATGGACCGGGCCTTTCAATAATCCGTTCAGTTTCAATTGCTACATCCACAACTGTTAAGGGCAATCCATATATAAGGCTTCCGTCGGGGATGTATTTTTTTCCGTCAAGAGGCGTAACCATTATTTGTGTTCCTGATATTTTTCTGTTTTGCGCACAACCTGTAATTAAAATCAGCAAAACAGTTATTGCAAACGTGTATTTCACTTTTCTCATGGTATATATTATCTGTTTTTGGTTTTCGTTTTCAAATAAACAAATTAAGTCAATTCCACTGAAAGATCATACCGGATTCTTTAAGCGGTTAAATGCATTTCCGAGGTTATCAGCCAGGTCACCGGCCACCAGCGATTCATAGCACGATTTTGATACGGCAATATCGCCTGCCAGGCCATGAAGGTAAACTCCTGCCACGGCAGCGTTTTCGGGCGAGTATCCCTGCGCCAGCAGCGATAGAATCACTCCGGTAAGAACATCTCCGCTGCCGGCTGTAGCCATTCCGGGATTGCCGGTGTTGTTAAAGTAAATCTTTCCCTGAGGTGTGGTAACAGCCGTGTAAGCTCCTTTTAAAACTACAATGCAATTGTACTTCGCGGAAAATTCAATTTGTTTCTCCAGCCGGTTAAAACTGTTTGACGTATATTCTGAAATCCTTTCAAATTCTTTTGGATGAGGTGTTAGAATTGTGTCCGGAGGTAAGGCTGAGATCCATTTTTTGTTGATGCTCAGTATATTTATACCATCGGCATCAATAACCAAAGGTTTATTACGGCAAAGCAGGTAGTTCTGCAATGCCTTTTGTGTATCGGATTCTGTTCCGATACCCGGGCCTATTCCAACAGCGTCAAACAGATCCGTGTCATAATTAGAGGATATGCATTTATCACCGGCGTCAGGCAAAACCATCGATTCAGGAACAGAGGCCTGCAGAACATCAGTGCAATATCCCGGCACCTGGCAGGTAAGGAGTCCTATTCCGCTCCTTAATGCAGCCTTCGCAGCAAGCACTGCAGCGCCTGCCTTTCCGTATGATCCGGCCACCAGAAGGCCATGACCAAAGATGCCTTTATGATCAAACCTTCGCCTGGCCTTAATAAGATTAGCAACCGACCGGTCATCAAGGAGGAAGAAAGGCGAAGCGACCTGAGCCATAACCTCCTGGTTAAGGCCTATGGGCAGCACTGTCCATTCACCAACGAATCTGGCATTTTCAGAAAACAGGAATGCAAGCCTGGGAAATTGAAAGGCAAGGGTTATATCAGCCCTGACAATGGCTTCAGGATTGTTGTTTGAATTATCCTCTCCGAATAACCCCGACGGCATGTCAACAGATATAACCATACAGTCGGTTTTGTTAAGCCTGGTTATTATCTCTGCGGCCAATCCGTCAACCGCTCTTGAAAGCCCTGAGCCGAAAATAGCATCAACCACCAGGTCATCCGGTTCAATAACAGGAAATTTATCAGCAGTATCTATGATATTTATTCTCAGTGGTGTTTCATTTTCCAGCCGTTGTCGGTTAATTTTCCAGTCGCGTGAAGTATTTTCAGTAAATTTTACATACCAGACTTCCGGGATGAAGCGGTTTTCATAAAGCAGTCGGGCAAAAGCAAGGCCATCGCCCCCATTGTTTCCCGGTCCTGCAAAAATTATGATCCGCCGTGATCTGTCAAAACTTCTCATGTGCCATTTAAGAAGCTGACCGGCTGCTCTTTCCATTAAATCAACAGATTCAATTGATTCAACTTTTATTGTTTGGGTATCTATCTCCCTGATCTGATCGCAGCGGAAAAATTTCATCAATTTCAATTTTATACAAATTTAAACTCTTAGCCGGGGAATAAAAACAAAGTTGGTTTTTTACTATAAAAAAGATTAATATATTTGTTTCGGCCTAAAAGGCTGGTAGTTATAAAAATATAACATCACAAGCTACTTTTGGAATTACATGCCTGATAATTAATTAACCTGAAATTAACTGATATGCTAAAAAATCATCCCAAGGGACTACTGGTGGCCTTTTTCTCAAATATGGGTGAAAGGTTCGGATTCTATACAATGATGGCCATTCTTGTGCTTTTCCTTCAGGCGAAGTATGGTCTTTCTGCAAAAAATGCAGGCGATATTTACAGCTGGTTCTATTTTGCCATATATGCTCTTGCACTTGTCGGAGGAATTCTTGCCGACTCCACTAAGAAATACAAGCTTGTTATCCTTATAGGGATCATAATAATGTTTGCCGGATATGTATTAATGGCCATACCTGGCATGTCACTAACAGTTACCATTATTGGCCTGATGACAATTGCCCTTGGAAACGGCCTTTTCAAAGGTAATCTTCAGGCAGTTGTCGGGCAGATGTATGACGACCCGAAGTATTCCAAACTGAGAGACACTGCATTCATGATATTTTACATGGGAATTAATGTAGGAGCTTTCTTTGCACCGCATGCAGCAGATGGAATGAGGAACTGGTGGCTAAAGGTAAATGGATTTGCCCATGACGGAAGCCTGCCGGCCCTCTGTCATCAGTATATAAATGGAACGCTGACAGACGCTTCTGTTTTACAGCAACTGGCAGACAAGGTCAGCCTGAACGGGACGGTAACTGACCTTGCGGCATTCGCTACCAGCTACCTTGAGGTTTTTTCAAAGGGTTATAATTATGCCTTCGGAATAGCTGCCGGTGCAATGGTAATATCTTTGCTGGTATATGTGTCTTTTAACAGGCTGCTACCCAACAAGGAGAAGAAAGTTGAAACTGTTGCTTCAGAAAAAATTGATTTCAAACCAATGCCATTGTTTGCAGCCATAGTCGCTATGGGTGTTACTGCTTTCGGACTGCATTTCATAAAACAAGTAGGCTGGGCAGCAGGATTTGCATTCGGACTGTTTGCTGCCTTCGTCACATGGATCATTCTTACCTCGCGTAAAGAAGAAAGAGCAAGAATCACCGCACTTGTAATGGTATTCTTTGTTGTGATATTCTTCTGGATGTCATTTCACCAGAACGGCCTGACCCTTACATTATTCGCCAGGGATTACACGGTGAAACAGGTCGGACCTTTTACAAACCTGTTCTTCACTCTTCCGTCGATGCTGGCTGTCATTGGATCAATAGCCGGGCTTGTCATGCTTCTTCACAGAAACCTGAAACGAAATTCAAAGATAGCCGGAAGTGTACTGCTGGCAATTTCTCTATGGTTTGCCGTATTCTTTCTTACAGGATTTGATCCAACAACAATTCTGAAAAAAGGTTTCTCTCCCTTTGCCGCACAAAACGCAATCGCTCCGGAAATATTTCAGTCATTTAACCCGCTTTTCATTGTAGCGCTAACCTTTCCTGTAATGGCATTGTTCTCATGGATGAACAAGAAAGGGATAGAGCCATCAACACCTAAAAAAATAGGTATCGGAATGATCATTGCCGCGCTGGGATTTGTTGTTATTATGATTGCCTCAATAGGCGCGCCTTCCCCGGCATCCCTCGGAGGCGTTCCTGCCGCTGATAGTGACAGGGTCTCTCCATATTGGCTCATGAGCAGTTATCTTATACTCACTGTGGCAGAACTTTTCCTGAGCCCGATGGGACTTTCATTCGTTTCAAAGGTGGCTCCTTCACGATTCCAGGGACTTATGCAGGGAGGATGGCTTCTGGCAACAGCAGTTGGAAACAAACTCCTGTTTCTCGGTTCAATGTTGTGGGATAAGGTTAACCTGAGCACTCTCTGGCTCGTTTTCATCATCTGCTGCCTGCTTGCGGCAACATTCATATTCTCGATTCTTAAAAGATTGGAAAGAGCATCTCAAAGCTGAGATTACCCACTGAAAACCAATCGTATTGTTGAGAATGAAATCTAATTTCTGCGTTAGAGGAGTAGCAACGCTACTCCTCTATTGTAAAATATATTACGATTTGTTATAAATATGCTCTGTTTAATTTATGATTGTGAGCACAATACCCGGTCTGATTTAATAATGCTGAAATATTAGAGAGTTATCTTATTTCTGTTATTTTTGCACTTTTGTTTAAAGAAAACATATTTATATCATATCATTTGTTTGACATTAGATGAAAGTCCTGAAGTTTGGTGGATCATCGGTAGGCACACCCGATCGCATAAAGGGAGTAAAAAAAATAATTGACGCCGTAAAAGGCCCGTGTGTTGTAATAGTATCGGCATTTGAAGGCGTTACTGACAGTCTTAAAAAGATATCTGAGCTGGCCGTAGTCAGGAACGAGGAATATAAAACCCTGCTTGAAGAGAGTTTAATAATGCACAGATCATTTGCAGACGAACTTGCGGGTGAAGCTGACAAAGCAGAGGTGCTGTCAGTTGTGGATTTGATTTTTTCAGAGCTGAGATACACCCTCGAAGGTGTTTTCCTCCTCCGGGATCTAAGCAGGCATGTTCTAGATCAGATTCTAAGTACCGGGGAAAGACTGTCTTCACTGATTATAGCAAGCCACCTGGAACATGCCAGGTTGATTGACTCAAGAGAAGTCATTAAAACCGATGACAATTTTGGGAATGCCAATGTTGACTATGAAACAACAGCCATGCTGATCAGGAAGAGCCTGGATCAGGATGACAGGCGTGTTATCATGGCGGGTTTCATAGCAAGCACAGCAAACGACGAAACCACAACACTGGGTCGCGGAGGATCAGATTACACTGCAGCTATTGTTGCAGCTGCTCTCAATGCTGAAGCACTTGAAATATGGACTGATACTGACGGGTTCATGACAGCAGATCCGAAGAAGGTGGAAAAAGCCTATGCAATTGAATGCCTCTCTTACCAGGAAGCTATTGAACTATCACATTTCGGCGCAAAGGTTATCTACACTCCAACTCTCCGGCCAGTTTACCGGCAACAAATTCCGGTATTTGTCAGGAATTCCTTCAAGCCTGAAGAAAAAGGAACCATAATATCCAGCAATCCGGAAAATGGCAATAAAAGCCCCATAAAAGGGATATCATCTATCGACCACATTGATCTTGTCACCCTCCAGGGAACGGCAATGGTAGGTGTGGCCGGCACTTCAATGCGCCTGTTCGGAGCTCTGGCAAGACACAATATAAGCATAGTCCTGATAACCCAGGCATCATCAGAATATTCAATAACATTCGCTCTGAATCCCCCGGATACAAAGCTCGCCGTTACAGCTATTACTTCAGAATTTGAAAAGGAAATAAAATACAGCAGGGAGCTTAATGTCTTGATAGAAAAGGACCTTTCCATAATTGCCATTGTAGGGGAAAAGATGAAGAATACCCCGGGTATCTCAGCAACCCTTTTCAAGTCGCTGAGCAGAAATGGAATAAGTGTCATCGCCACTGCCCAGGGATCGTCCGAGCTTAATATCTCGGTTGTTATCAGAAATGAAAACCTTGGCAGGGCTTTAAATGTTATCCATGACGGATTCTTTCTGTCGAAATACAAGGAAATGCATATTTGCATTGCCGGAATTGGTTTTGTCGGCTCCAGCCTGTTAAAACAACTTCACAAGCAACATGAAATACTCCTCAGGGATCACAAGCTGAAGGTTAATCTGTTAGGAGTGGCCAACTCCCGTAAGATGCTCGTTTCGCGAAAGGGTATTCCTTTGGCAACATACCGTCATAATCTTGATGAAAACGGTGAAAAAAGCGATATTGCCTCGTTAATTGAGAGATTTTCAGGATTTAATCTCAGAAATTCAGTATTTATAGATTGTACGGCAAGTGCAGAGGTAGCTTCTCACTATGGATCGCTGCTTTCAAAATATATATCAGTTGTAACGGCAAACAAGCTGGCATGCTCATCAGACTACAGTTATTACTGCAAGCTGAAATCCAGCGCAGGGGAAAAGAATATCCGCTTTATGTACGAAACCACTGTCGGAGCAGGATTGCCAATTATTAAAACAATAAATGACCTTGTAGTCAGCGGAGATCGGATCATCAAAATTGAGGCTGTGCTTTCCGGTACCCTGAATTTCATTTTCAACACAATAAGCCCTGACATTCCTTTCAGTAAAGCTGTCAGAACAGCAAGAGAAAAGGGCATTTCAGAACCAGACCCCAGAATTGACCTCGCCGGAACAGACGTCGTCAGAAAAATCCTGATCCTTTCACGTGAAGCTGGTTATCCGCTTGAAAAAAACGATGTTGAAGTTATAGGTTTCCTTCCGGCAGAATGTTTCGAAGGAAGCATTGATAATTTCTTCACAAAGATAAAGGAATACGATGAGGAGTTTGAGCACAAACGACAGGAGCTCATGAAATCCAATAAAAAGTGGAGGTTCTATGCCACAATGGAGCTGGGCAAAGCCCGTGTGGAACTTGTTGAGGTGGATTCATCACATCCCTCATATGATCTTGACGGAAGCAACAATATTGTTCTGCTGACAACTGAACGGTACCGTGAACTGCCGATGGTAATCAAAGGATATGGTGCAGGACCTGAGGTGACTGCTGCCGGTGTTTTTGCCGACCTGATGCGTGTAGTTAATGTCTAAATAAATCATTGATTGAAAATAACACAACTATATTATTCCACTAATAGGAAAGCTCCCCTGGTTACTTTCAGAGATGCCCTGATGAACGGTCTTGCTCCTGACGGTGGCCTCTACATGCCGGAGTCTATTCCGGTTTTCGGAACACTCCCGATTGAGGAAATGAAATCAATGTCGTATGCAGAACTTGCTTATTTCCTTTTAAATGCATTGCTGAAAAATGAGATAGACAATGACAAACTGAAGGATATTTGCGTATCGGCCTATAACTATGAGATCCCTCTCGAAAAAGTGAACGGGAATAAATACATAATGAGGCTTGACAGGGGGCCAACTGCATCATTCAAGGATTTTGCAGCCAGGGTTATGGGCAGACTGATGGAATATTATCATGCAGAAGGATCACA
The DNA here is from genome assembly GCA_040769065.1 of Bacteroidales bacterium. GTDB lineage: Bacteria > Bacteroidota > Bacteroidia > Bacteroidales > VadinHA17 > LD21. Next base: position 596,180 of record JAXGLU010000001.1, on the reverse strand, counting down.
AAAAATCACAATACTGACAGCCACATCAGGCGACACAGGCGGGGCAATAGCCAATGCATTTCACGGGCTCAAAAACATTAAAGCAGTTATACTTTATCCTGCCAGTGAGGTTACCGATTTCCAGAGGAAGCAAATGACAACCCTGAAGGATAATATAAGTGCAATAGCTCTTAACGGTAAATTCGACGATTGTCAGCTTCTTGTGAAAAAAGCATTTATGGATCCCGGCTTTTCGGGAATGCATCTCACATCAGCCAATTCAATAAATATCGGAAGATTGTTACCCCAGACCGTTTATTACTTCTGGGCATGGTCAAGAATATCGGAGAACGCAGCCGAGCCTGTTATCTTCAGCGTTCCGTCAGGAAACTTCGGCAACCTGATGGGAGGACTGATAGCAAAAAAAATGGGATTGCCCGTCGAACGATTCATTGTCGCCACGAATGAAAATGATGAAGTTCCAGAATATCTGAGGACCGGCTCCTATAAAGTGATAAAACCTTCCAGAAATTGCATCTCGAGCGCAATGAATGTTGGTCATCCAAGCAATATGGCAAGGGTAATTGCCCTGTATGATGGCATGATGGATGAAAAGGGGATTATACATAAAGCTCCCGACCTTAAACGGCTTCGGTCTGATCTATATGCTGTCGGCATTTCAGACCGCCTTACCAGGGAAACCATCGGAAATTTTTACAAAAAATACCGCATGATACTTGAGCCTCATGGAGCCGTTGCGTGGGCCGGACTGGAAGATTTTATGAACAATTCCGCTATAACATCATCAGCCGCTTATCCATGCATTGTCCTTGAAACAGCTCATCCGGCAAAATTCCGCGATGAAATAGTCGGGGTTCTTGATATTATGCCGGAAGTTCCATCTGAACTGAATGAAATATATCACAAGAGTGAAGATTATATTACACTGGAAAATAATTATGAGAGCTTCAGAGATTATCTCCTGAAGAGTATTTAACAACATTAATGTTTTAGCTTGGGAAATTCATTGACTTTTTTCATCCTTTGTGAAATCCTATGAGGTCCTTGTGCTATGGATTTTCACATCACAAAGTCAACAGCAAGGCAACCGCCAGGTAATGCAAAGGAATACAGTATGTTTTCGATTCTTATGAATTAAACAGATTTTAATATGACAATAATATGTTGTGACCTTGAAGGTGTGTTTGTACCGGAAGTGTGGATAAATGTTGCCCTTAAGACCGGCATTGAAGAACTAAAACTGACTACGCGCGATATCAGCGATTATAACGAACTTATGAGACGCCGTTTGAAAATTCTTCATCAACACCGGATAACCATAACGGACATTCAGAAAGTTATATCCCAACTTGAACCTTTGCCGGGTGCGCTTGATTTCATTAACTGGCTTCATCCAAGAGCTCCGTTTGTGATTGTGTCAGACACTTTCAGGGAATTTGCCGGTCCGCTGCTTGATAAATTGGGATGGCCTCTCCTTCTCTGCCATCATCTGACAATCGATAAGGAAGGTTTCATTACCGACTTCAACCTTCGCCAGCAGGACGCAAAGAAGAAAGTTGTTGAAGCCATGCAGAATTTAAATTATAAAGTTATCTCAGTGGGCGATTCATACAACGACATATCAATGCTTAGAAAGTCAGAAACGGGAATCCTGTACAGGCCGCCTCAGAATGTTATTGACGACAATAAAGACCTTCCCGTTGTAAGCTCCTACGATCAGCTAAAAGTAATCATTCAGGAAGTTCTCGAAAAAAAGAATAAATAAAAAAGAGAAAATTATTTCAGTATTTCTGAAATATATTTATCGGCAACATCGGCCTGATCTTTTGCAAGGCCTGAGATCAAAACCATAAGGGAGTCTTTCCAGGCAAGAAAGATCGTTCCGTTGTAACCATCCTTTACCATAAAACGTCCGTCACCTGTATCTACCTGATCGATGCCTGTAACTGCAAGATAGGTTTCAGCCATTTCCCTGACTTTTTCAGGGGTTTCATCGCGGAAGAGGAATATCGAAAACCTGTCGGTGCCAATCTCATAATCTGCCCTGAATGCCTTATTGAGAAAACTGTGCCCGAGAACGCTCTTGTTAATGTATGTTTCCTCGTTAATTCTTTTCCCGTCTGATGGAAACATGGTTACTCCTTGCGGCATCTCGTTATCTCCCTTAAGCATCAGGGCTGTTCTCGTAGCCAGGGTTTCTGCTGCCCTGAGCACATTCTCCTTCTTTGAATATGTTCGTATCTTGACATAGTAGTTTCCCTTGAAAAAATTAATTATGCCTTCACTGATATAACCCTGGGCGCCCAGGTTAACAAACCTGAATGAAGGGGAACGCTCTGTGGAATATATTCCAAAGGCAGTGGTGGGACTGCTGTGACGATATGCCTCGATCTTGATGACATTCTTTCCTTTTTTATACTCAGCTACGTGAAGGTCAACAAAATCATAGGCCAGATAATTATCCGCAGCACCATTAATAAAGTCCCATAGGTTATCAGGAGTGTAAACAGGATAATTAGTCTCTTTTTTAAAGCCGTCCAGCATGGGGAAGTCAATGCTCTGTGTAAATGAACCGGTTGATATTAAAGTTAATGCAAAAGCCAACAACAGTATTTTTTTCATCCTTATATAATTTATTTTAATGGTCGGATGGAACCACACATGATTGAAAACTATATTCATGACGTGTTTGCGTTTGAATTCAATCATGTGGGTTTCATCATTATCAGTATTATATAGTATCATAAGCAATTCTCAGGCCGGAAAATCAAAGGAACGTTAATCAGACGCAAGATATATCGGCTATCTTCTCCCTGACAATGGATTATATTCACTTTCCTATTGTCCCCTTTTATGCGGGATAAAGGTCTCAAATATTTTTGCTGATTAAAATTTCCGGATTCTTACGTCGATTCCGGTACCTTCCAAAAGCTTAACGATTATTGAGGTGTCTGTATCACTGAAATGATACGGGTAAAGTATCTCCGGTTTAAATGCCTTTGCAGCATCGGCAACCATTTCCGGGGTCATGGTATAGGGAAGATTCATTGGCAGAAAGGCAACATGAATGTTTTTCAGAGACTTCATTTCAGGAATATTTTCGGTGTCACCTGCTATGTAAAACCTTTTTCCTCCTATTGAAAGAACATAGCCATTACCAACCCCTTTAGGATGAAATGGCTGTCCCTTGACCCTTTCATGCAAAATATTATAAGCGGGAACTGCTTCTATCGTAACACTGCCGGCCTGCCTTGACTCACCATGCCTGATAACTTTTGCCCAGGGAATGTCACGTGCCGAGTTGCCATTACAGTACATAACTGTCCCATCCTTTTTCAGATCTGCTATCAGATCTTTATCGAGGTGATCATAATGTTCATGAGTTACCAGTATGAGATCAGCTTTTGGCAGTTGCCTGTAGCTGCCTGAACTCTTTACAGGATCAATGTGAATTACAAAATCATTGATGCTGAACATCAGTGAACCATGTCCGATAAAGGACATCTTGACATCACCGGCATCGGTACTGATAATATCAGTCTCCGGCAATTCCTGAGAATAAACGTTAACCGCCATTGCTGCTGTAATTATTGTGAACCAGAACAATTTCAAGGTTTTGCAACTTATTATGTTCATGTCATATAATAAATTAATTGCAAGATAAAAAAAAAACCTGTAAGCAGCAAGTGACTGGATTCATGGTAGTGCCGGCATGCTTTACCCGGAGATGATCTAATTGTTGTCACTTATCACAAACTATTTAAATAATTTGAATAACTTGCAATGAATTCAATCATAGTGTTAATTAATTAACATTAATGCTATTAGCGTATTGCAAGCAAGCTTTGGCAGTTGCTCAGGTTTTACTTTTACCTGCATTGCTACAGGCTCAGCCGGTCGGGAGCCATAAATACTTCTTTGATAATAAAGACAAAAAAGGCCAGGACATATCGGTCAGGGATTCCATAATAATACATTATGAATTGCCTGAACTTGATATCTGTAATATTACTAATGAAGCCGGCACATTCTTCAGGGTTTCCGTTCCCGGTCATTCTCCAACAGTTGAAACCGGAAAGCCTGAGTTGCCGGTCCTCTCAAAACTGATAAGAATTCCTGACTATTCACATACCAGCATTAAGATTTCAGATGTTAAGTCGGTATCCATATATCCGGCAGCGCAGGGTTTTAAAGGTTTGCTGTACCCGGCACAGGAAGGCGAATCAAAAAGTCAGGAAATAAAACAAAGATTTGTATTTGACAAAAAGGCATATGCACGTAAGGGTTTCGTTACTTCAGATACTGTAAGAATTGAAAAGCTGGGTTCCGTACGAGGGAAAAAACTTGCCAGCCTTATGATAAGACCTGTACAATATGACCCCCTGAAAAACACCCTTGAAGTTATCACTTCGATGAAAATTGCGGTCAGATTTGATCCAAATACGGATCAGGGTGCTGTCCGTCCCGAATCCAGGCTTTTCAATGAATCACTTGCAAAAGGTATTGTCAACTATTATCCTGAAGATCTTATTACAGGATATTCAGACAAACCTGTCGAAATGATAATACTTACAGACACCACATTCCGAAAACTGCTGGAACCATTGTACCGATGGAAAACGCAGAAAGGATACAGGTTGCATATTCTTTATACCGGCAAGAATTATTCCGGTGAAACTTTCCAGGAAATCAAATCGAGCATTAACAGAGTATACGAAAGATCACTGGCAAACAATGGACATGCTCCGGAATATCTGCTGATTATAGGGGATATAAACAAGGTTCCCTATTATGGTACCAGTTACCTGACTGACATGTATTATGGTGAATTTGACGGCAACGGAGATTTTATCCCTGATATGTTCATCGGCAGGATTCCCGTTTCTGATACTTTAGCGGCAAAAGCAGCTGTGAACAAAATCATTCAGTATGAGAAGTTTGAATTTGCAGATACCAATACGTTCTATAACAGGGCCCTGATCACCACCGGGAAAGATCCGGCTTACGCTTCCCATATGAACGGACAGGTAAATTATGCCATTACAAACTATCTGAAACCGGAATACGGAATTAACAATTATCACTTCTATTATCCTGAGGGATTTACAAAAAAAGATTCAATACTAAAGCTTATCTCTTCAGGATTATCTTTCATTAATTACACCGGGCATGGTAATTCATCGGGCTGGCTTCATGTTGATATTAAATCGTCTGATATTGACGGCTTCAGCAACAGGAACATGTACCCATTCGTTATTAGCAATGCCTGCCGGACCGGCCAATTTAATGACACAACATCCTTCGGGAACAAGATGGTGACTGCAATAAATAAAGGTGCCATCGGCTTTATCGGCTGCACCAATGATTCATACTGGGATGAGGATTTTTACTGGGCTGTCGGAGTAGGTACACCGAATTCCGATCCCCAATACTCCGAAACCCAGCTCGGGGCATACGACAGGCTCTTCCATAAAAAAGGAGAAAACCCATCCGAATGGTATACAACCATGGGACAGGTGAACTATGGAGGAAACCTGGCCGTAAGTGCCTCCACTTCTTCAAGAAAAAAATATTACTGGGAAACATACGCTCTGCTGGGAGATCCAAGCATAACTCCCATCATCGGCAAACAGGAGCCTTTTGCAATAAATCTTCCCGATACTCTTCCAAACGGTATAAGATCACTTGCCTTAACAATCGATCCGTTTGCCTATGTCTCAATTTCGCATTTCGATACATTGTGGGATGCTTCTTTCACAAGTCCTTCAGGATCAGTGGTACTCGAATTGCCCGAAATATCAGACGACTCCTGCCTGGTAGTCGTAACAGGACAAAATAAAAAGCCATTTATCAAGACTATTTATATATCTGAAATCCAGGATGAATACATTAATCTTTCAGGCACGGGAATTAATGATATTAACGGCAATAACAACGGGAAAGCAGATTATGGAGAAAATCTGTATCTTAAACTGAAGCTTAGCAACCTGGGAATGACTGATGCTCATAATCTTAACATAACTGCCTCTTCCACATCGCCATGGGTGACTATTAATAATGGTTCGGCTTTCATAGACCTGTTGCCAAAAACGTCGGAAATCATTCTTGATGAAGAGATTGAATTTACTGTTGATAAAGACATCCCTGATCAGGGGATTATTACATTTGATATCACAATCAGAGACAGTAAAACAGAGAAGAAATATAAGGCTGATGTTCTGGTCCATGCCCCCAGGCTTGAAATAATTAACTGTATTATTGATGATTCGGCCATAGGAAACAATAACTTCATTCCAGACCCTGGAGAAACATTCAATCTTATTTTACAGATAAGGAATTCCGGCAGCAGCAACACTTCGGGAAAGCTTCTGATTAATAGCGTAGAACCAATATTAACCATCCTTAATCCTGATGTAAAATCAGGCATTATTCAATATGGAGAAGTAACAGAAATTCCTGTTGCTGTAAGTCTTTCGGAATTAGCGAATTTTGGCGACTATATTAATTTGTCGGCATTGATAGTATGCGATCCTTTTATTGCACAAAGGAATTTTTCATTCAGGGTCGGAAGAATAAGGGAAAGCTTTGAATCATCCTCCTTTAAGGTATTCCCATGGATCAATCTAAGTCCGGTACCCTGGATCATAACAGGCTCCAATGCCATCGACGGAAATCTGTCGGCTCAATCCGGACGGATAACTCACAACGGAACATCTTCGCTGATATTAAGAGCTGTATTCGCCGATGACGACTCACTAACGTTCTATACTAAAGTGTCTTCAGAACCAAACTATGACTACCTTGAGTTCAGGCTCAACAACAACGAGTTATTCCAGATTTCCGGAGAAACATCATGGAAAAGGCATGCTGTTAAGATTCCGGCTGGTGAAAACCGGCTGGAATGGATATACAAAAAAGACAACTCTGTTTCACAGGGATTGGATTGCGCATGGCTTGATCTGATAGATTTTTCCAAATCAACGCCGATAAAATATATCCATAAGGATATTGAAGTGGCAAGGATTGTAACACCTGTCCAGAAAGAGATATATAAACATAATGAGCCGATTACTGTCAGGTTGTTAAACCTTGGAAGCGACACTGTTTACAGTTTTTACCTTGGCTACACAATTAATGAAATGGATCCTGTCATCCAGAAGTTCAACACGCCCCTGCCTCCGTATTCTGACTCGGTTACAGTAACGTTTGACAGAAGAGCTGACATGGATATGAGCGGAGATTACAGAATAACAGTGTACGGACATGATAACAACGATGATTATCTGATGAATGATACCGCCTTTATTAGGGTTGAAAACCTGATAATGGAGGAGACTCTTCTGATTTATCCCAATCCCTTTTCTTCAAATCTGAATATTACAATAAATTCAAAATCAACACTCAACATCCGTATTTCTCTTACTGATGCTGCAGGAAAGAGGGTAATTGACATGAAACAGACTCTCCTTGAAGGAGAAAACAACATAACATTGAATACGCAGCATTTAAGTCCTTCATTTTATATCCTCAGTATTAGCGGAGGAAAGTTTACCAGGGCAATACCGGTCATAAGACTGCGTGAGTGATAAAAAGCTAATGCCAACCCGTTCATTGCCGGAACCAAAATGGGAATTGGAATGAAGGAAGCTGCTGAATAAACCGGCTTGAAAGGAAAACCGCTATGTTGATTGCTACACGGCTAAATGATTGACGGGGCAGATAAAAATGAAGGGCCGGTGCGTACACCGACCCTTCAATATTTTAAATAACATGTTCTGCTACAGCTCCTTGATCTTGATGTTCCTGAACCATACATCGTTGCCATGGTCCTGCAGACCTATGTAACCTTCCCTGGCCGGGTTAACAAACCATTCCCAGTCTTTGAACTTTGATTCGGCAACCATCTTTTTCCAATCATCAGTCCAGAGATGGAATTCAACTACATTTTCTCCATTAGACTTAAATACAACGGTTCCCTGGTAGCAAAGAATACCAACCTGGTTCCATTCACCAGCCGGTTTGGTGTTCTGCGGATTCGCAGGAATAAGATCATACAATGAACTGGCCATACGATTTCCGTTTACTCCCAGCTTTGCATCAGGATGCCTGTCATTATCGAGGATCTGCATTTCCGGCGATGATTTATATATGGGTTCATCAGGCAACTCCTGTGCGAGAATAAAAATTCCGCTGTTCCCGCCTTCAGAAATTTTCCACTCAAGTGAAAGCTCAAAGTTGCTGAATTTTTTGTCATAGATAATATCGCCGCCACTGCCACCGGCCTCACCGGCGCCAGATCCTATGCAATGGAGGGTTCCGTCAACAATTTCCCAGCCAACCGGCGGAAATACCGACTTGTTATAACCACGCCACCCGTCAGTTGAAGTTCCGTCAAAAAGAACAGTCCAGCCCTCATCAGCAGCTGCCTTATCTGCTGACTTGCCGGCTTTCTTTCCCTTGGAACCGCAGGAGGCAGTGAGCCCCAATATTAGAACACAAGATAAGATGATGTTAAATACCTTCATAAGTTTTTTCGTTTATTGTTTATGTTTTTATAATTATTATCTGTTCGCATGATTTATGCAGGAAGATCCGGCATTGTCCATCCAGAACGGTAATTATGCTTGATCATTTCAGCAGCAAATTCCTTTGCATTCATCGGATCAGTCCATTTCTTGTTAAAAGTGGGATGTCCGTCAGTGATGGAAAATGAATCTTCAATGCATATTCTTACAGTTTCCGAATCATTGATATTGGTGAATTCCATTTTTTCTCCATCCCAATCAAGTTCCTTGTTCAGGCCCTGCAGGCGTACTGCCAGCACTCCCATAACAACCATTTCGTTGAATGGTCCGGCTTCGGAAAAGTCCGATTTTGGAGCTACCCTGCTTTCAGGACTTTCCTTGCATGCTCTTACCCAATCCATCTCATGGGATACCTTTTCAGGAACACGGCGTTCTGTTTTCGGAACAACGGGTACCCGTCCTGAGAGAAGCCATGGATCCTTGCCGTAGCAGCCACAGATCAGTTTATCTTTGGTTCCGTGGAAAATAACACCGCCACCGGCATCATTCATATCTTTTCCTGCAGGCCATCCGGCAGGCTTGGGAGGCTGAAGCCCTCCATCGTACCAGATCACTTCAACCTGGGGATATTTCACTTTCGATTTTTTCGGAACAACTCTTTCAGGGAACACAAGTGTCACCATCTGAGCATTAGGGGCGCAATCCGTAAGAAGAAGTGTTGAACTTCCCTGGGCCTTGATCGGATATTTCAGTTTAAGACCTTTAAAAACAGGATGAAGGATATGACATGCCATGTCGCCGAGAGCTCCTGTGCCAAAATCCCACCATCCTCTCCAGTTCCATGGTGTGTATATACTGTGATATGGGCGCATTTGAGCTGGTCCTATAAAGAGATCCCAGTTAAGGGTATCAGCCGGCCATTCGCCTTTTGCAGGGCGGTTTAATCCCTGGGGCCAGATAGGTCTGTCAGTGAAAGCTTCTACTTTCCTTACTTCACCTATTTCCCCGTTCTGCAGCCATTCAACAGTCAGATTGACACCTTCACCCGACGAACCCTGATTACCCATCTGTGTAGCTACCTTATGCTTTGAAGCAAGCCTGGTCAATAATCGTGATTCGTAAACTGAGTGAGTAAGAGGCTTCTGAACATAAACGTGCTTGCCCATTGCCATGGCATTGGCTGCAATAATGCAGTGCGTATGGTCGGCAGTGGCTACTATCACGGCATCGATTGATTTTCCCATTTCGTCATACATCTTCCTCCAATCCCAGTATCTTTTGGCATTGGGATATGTATCAAACACTTTTTTGGAGTAACCCCAATCGACATCGCATAATGCAACTATGTTTTCAGTCGGCGCCACGGGCCTTAGGTTTGAATTACCCATTCCGCCAATTCCCACAGCAGCAATATTCAGCTTGTCACTCGGAGCCCTGTGCCCAAGGCCGCTGATCACCGAACTCGGCAAAATGGTCAAGCCTGCAGCAACTGCACCGGTCCTTCCGATAAATGATCGGCGGGTAATGTTGTTAAAATCTTCTTTCATATCAGGTATTATTAGTTAGAGTATTTAGATTTATCTGTAAATATAATAAATTAAAATGAATGCTGTATAAGATCCATGCCTTGTATCAGAAGGAGTTGTTGCAGAATCTTTTATAACTCCCGTATCCAGATATTCCTGTATGCCACCGGATTACCATGATCCTGGAGAACCAGTGATCCGGGGCCGTGTTTCTTTACCGAATACTCGGGAATGCCAATGTAAAGTGTAGGTCCGCGAAGGCTGACATTGTTCTGTATCAGCACTCCGTTGTGGATTACAGTTACCCTGGGCGGTGTGAAATACACCGATTCATCTGTGGCAAACCGCGGAGCTGTATAAATAATGTCATATGTCTGCCATTCCCCCGGTTTCCGGGAAGCGTTTACAAGAGGGGCATGCTGCTTGTATAAGCTGCCTGCCTGCCCATGCCTGTATGTTCTGTTATTATAGCTGTCAAGAACCTGAACCTCATAGAGTTCCTGCAGAAAAACACCGCTATTCCCTCTCCCCTGCCCTTCTCCTGAAATTTCTTCAGGAGTCTTCCACTCTATATGAAGCTGAAAATCCATGAATTTCCTTTTTGTTTTTATTTCTCCCGAACCCCTGACGCAAACAAGCGCCCCGTCCTTGATTATCCATTTCGATGGATTGCCGTCCCTGTCACTCCATTCCTTGTTTATATCACTTCCATCAAACAAAATTATTGCATCTGACGGAGGCATTCCTGCTTTTTCACCAGGAACCACTATACTGACCTCCGGATCAAAAACTTCAGTCATTTCAGGTTTCATAGGAGCAGGCCATATGCTTCCCTCCTGCTTTTGCTGTCCATGCACAGCTACATTCAGGAATAATACCGCTAAAAGAGTTGTGGCAAATAACTGTTTCATAATTAATAGATTAAATTAGTTTATCAAGACATTTCAGGCAAAATCCAATGATCAGATAGTTTTTGCCATTGTTTCACATAAAAATAGTTAAAACTTCAATTCTTCATGGTTTGCTTTATAATTTTGTTAAAAAAGAATAACTTTCCACAAAAGGATATGAATAATGAAGAAGGAATATTACTCGTTTAGCCTGTATGAATCTAACCGGTTCGCAAGAATAATTCAACTTATCTTTGGAATTATTTGCATTGCAGTAGCTTTCATCTGGTTATTTATGAATTTAAAGACATCCGGATCATCCCTGGATTTTTGGGTGACAATACTGTTCCTGATAGGATTCGGAAGCTGGCAGATTAATTACGGATTAGGATTTGCCGGGAAGTTCATAGAGATATCAAAGAATTACATACGTTTGAAGAAAAGCTCTATTCTCCCTGTCCGTCAAATAAATGCAGCCGATATTAGCAGTGTCCGCGTCTATCCTCTGAACCTGATTTTTTTGCTGAAAAACGGAAAGAAAGTGAAACTGCGGTTCGGTACAACCTACACAAATGATATTAGCCGCATTAAGGACAGCGTACTTAAATTTGCTTCCGTAAATAATATCAGTGCCGAAGTGAAAACTGAAGAATTATGATTTTATCTGTCAGGGCATTGTCTGACATCACTTATTTTAAAATTCTGTCACCAAAATCCATAAACCAGTTCCAGTCTTTTAATAGCATATTGTGGGCTCCTTTCCTGACATGATAAGCCATTTTACCGCTGATAACGGGTGTGTCGAGCGGGGGCATCAATTCAGGAAGACGCGATTTGGTTCCCAGCAGTCTGTAAACAGGAGCTGCATGATAAAGTGAGAGATATGAGCCTTTGGGATCAGCCCACAGATCTTCGTCGGCTGAAGTTACATATACTGCTCTTGGAGCAATAAGCGCTATTAGCATGTGCATATCAACCGGCATGGCATCCTCATTGTCAGCCCATTTTTTATAGTTGCTGCAGAACCAATGAGGAAAAGCCCGGTTAATAACTGCCACAGTCTCACCGTATTTTCTCCGTGCAAGCGCTGCACCGCCACATCCTGATTCGTTGCTTACTACCATTGCAAACCTTTCATCTTCTGCACCTGCCCACAATGCAGTTTTTCCTCCCCTGGAATGGCCAACAACAGCCACTTTCCCGGGGTCAACATCGCTGTCTGTTTCAAAATAATCCATGCATCTGCTTGCACCCCAGGCCCATGCAGCAATAGTTCCCCATGAATCATCGTCCCGTTCCCTGTCAAGAACACCATGAATGCCGTTTTGAAAACCATCATGACTATCGGGATCAACATCAGCATTATAAAAAACAGCTATTCCATATCCCCTCGCAATGACATCCTCAGCCGGCCAGAATTCGCTTATGACTTTGCGGAACGGATCAGTGTTGGAAGGACCCCGGTTATCGATAAGCAGAAAAACAGGAACCTTTTTATCTGTCATATTGGGAGTGAAAAGAGTAAGATGTATTACCAGGGATCGTTCTTCCGAAGTTATGTCAATATCAATTTGCTTAAGGGTAGCTGCCCCTCCCATGGCATTCCTGTCTGAATTTATTACACTAAAACTTATGTTATATGGTGTTGAAGGAACCCTCCCGTAAACATTTTTCCTGAATAACTCCAGCAGTTCAGGGCGGCGTTCGGCATACCACTGCTTTTTATTTCCCACTTTCTGTCCGTTCAGCATAATCAAGGGATCGGGCAGCACATAATCAGGCACCTTTTCTTCGTAATAATTAATTTCACTACGGGATGCCGATATTTTTTCAATTAGTGAAGGCGAAGCAGTCCATGTTTCTGAAGTCTGACCTGCTGATTCTGCTGAAGTTAACATAATTAAGAAGACCAGAGTTGCAGATAAAAAAAATTCTATCCTGATTTTCATATCTTTAAAGTTTATTTAAATGATTCCGGATAAAGATTATACACCTTTCCCGGTTGAGTATTCATACGGCAATTTCCTGTTTTATATTCAACAACACATTCACCGCCTTTTCCCGAATTGACCGATGCAGAAACAAGTTCACCATTGCGCCATTCAATGTCAACAACATAGCCGCCTCTGGCAAGCAGGCCTGTTACTTTTCCCTCTTTCCACGATGAAGGAAGGGCAGGCAAAAGACTTATGCTCCCTGTGTGGCTTTGGATAAGCATCTCGGCGATGCCGGCTGTTGCACCGAAGTTTCCGTCAATCTGGAAGGGAGGATGGGTGTCAAAAAGGTTATCAAGCGTTGATTTGCTTAAAAGAGCATTAATATGCTCCAGCGATTTGTCTCCGTCAAGCAGGCGTGCATAGAAACTGATTATCCAGGCTCTGCTCCATCCTGTATGTCCGCCTCCAAAGGAAAGGCGGCGGGTGATTGTCTTTTCTGCAGCTTCAAAAAGCCCGGGAGTCTTAGGGGTGATCTGTGAAAGAGGATATAGGCCAAGAAGATGCGACATATGCCTGTGACCCGGTTCAACCTCTTCATATTCCTTAATCCACTCACGGATTGTCCCTTGCGATGATATGCAGACAGGAGGCAGTTTCTCCTGCATTTCTTTTATCTTTCCGACAAGGCCGGTATCAACACCCAGAATTCCTGCTGCCTCGGTACAATAATCAAAAACAGCATTTACCGTCTGTATATCAATAGTTGCGGAGTATGTCAGCTGTGCACTTTTCTTCGTGCCGGGAATGAAGTATCTGTTCTCGGGCGAAGTGGAAGGATTGGTTACAAGGTATCCCTCAGGCGAGGGAACAAGAAATCCCATAAGGAACTGTGCAGAGCCTTTGAGCACAGGATAAGCAGTGGTCTTCAGAAAATCAGTGTCGCGTGTGAACAGGAAGTGTTCATAAAGAGGGAATGTCATCCATGGGCCGTTTGTTGGGGTCAGGCCCCAGACACCATCTGCCACCCCGGTCCTTCCGAAAGGGTCTGTCAGATGATGCATTGTCCAGCCTTCAGTACCGTACATTTCCCTTGCAGTTACACTCCCCGGTTTAGTAAGCTGTTTGACGAATTCTGACAGGACTAAGGCAGTTTCACTGAGGTTGCAAACTTCAGCAGGCCAGTAATTCATCTGCAGGTTTATATTGGTGTGAAAATCCGAGTTCCAGGGAGCATTGAATTCCCTGTTCCAGATGCCCTGGAGATTTGCCGGCAGTACCGCAGGATATCGCGAGGAGCCCATCAGGAGATACCTTCCATAGGAAAAGTAAAGAGCAATAAGGTCGTCGTCTGTTCCTCCTGCCCTGACCCTTTCAAGGCGCCGGTCGGTGGGAAGCTTTCTCAGGGAGTCGGATCCTATTGTCAGCGACACCCTGTCAAACATAGATCTGTGCTCTGCCTTATGTTCTTCCATCAGTTTCCGGAAATCAATATTGCCTGCTTTGTTCAGGATGTCATTGCAGACCTTTTCAGGATCTATAGATCTGTCTGTATCAAGAAGGCTAAGGTTGTAATCTGTTGCAGCAGTAAGAACAATAGTTATCTTCCTGGCATCCTTAACGGTGAGGCTCTTGCCTGATACCTGCATTGTCCCCTTTTCCAGCTTAAACCTGACTTCTGCCGCAAAACGCATATGATCACCGCCGGGGCCGGTCAGAGGATCATCGTCATCCTTTATCTGTCCCGACAATAAAATCTTCCCGTCATCATACACTTCTGCCTCTGCATCTTTTTCGCGTACTAATTGAATTGAACTATTGACAGGCACATCATCCAAAGCGGCAATCTCAATTGCGATAAGGTTAGCGGGAGCCGACGAGAAAATTGTTTCGGAGTATCTGTTGCCGTTTACTTTAAAAACAACTGTCGCAACTCCTGTGCGTATGTCAAGAGAGCGGTGATAGTCTGTTATCTCACCAGGCAGGTCATATTTAATCAACAGATCACCAAGTGGCTGGTATGATCTTATCCTCGGAGGTGTTCCAATAAAATTATCAGAGGCTGTTTTCTCTGCTTCTTCATAATGGCCTTTAAAAATTTCCTGCTGAAGTTTACCAAGATTCTTCAGAGCACGGGGATTATTGTTATTTATTTTCGATCCGGCCCAGATGCTCTCTTCATTCAACTGAATGATCTCATTTGCCGGATCGCCGAATATCATTGCGCCAAGCCGGCCATTGCCTACCGGCAATGCTTCTTCCCATACAGAAGCCGGCTTATCGTACCATAATTCCAGTGGCTGATATTTTTCAGAACAGCCAACGACCAGAAGGACTGTCAGGAACAACAAAATACATGATCTTTTCATTCTTATAATTTTTTAAACGTCAGTAGCCTGTCTTGCGTCGCTGAGGAGCTATAAATGATTAAAAACCAACAACAACCCTATTTTTGAGCTTTTAATCAATCATGTAGGTTTACTTTATATAAAACCTTATCTTCAACTGTATAAGATAAAAGTAATTAATTTTAGCATTCAAAGGTAACACTTTGCTTTTTTATGGAACAGATGATTTTGAACGGTCTGTCAATATCAGCGCAATAATCGGTCATCTTTAACAAAATGGTGTAACTTTATAATCACAGTGAATAATGAGGCCTCTTTTTCTTAAATATGATAAATACCTGGAATGCAGGCTTTGCCCTCATCTTTGCAAAATCCGCGAGGGTAAAACCGGGATATGCGGAGTAAGGAAGAACAGCGGTGAAAGGATTGATCTGCTTACCTATGGAGTCATTTCAGGATATTCCCTTGATCCTGTTGAAAAAAAACCTTTGTATCACTTTTTTCCGGGGCATAAAATCCTATCTGTCGGATCATATGGCTGTAATATGCGTTGTGACTTTTGCCAGAACTGGCATATTTCCCAGAAAACCATGGATAAGTTTATGGCAAATACCAGTACAGATAAGATCCTGGAGGATGCATTAACGTCATACGGTAATATAGGTCTTGCATTCACATATAATGAGCCTGTTATATGGTTTGAGTACATGAGGGATGTTGCCGTGGCGATCAAAGAAAAAGGTATGGTCACTGCAATGATAAGCAACGGTTTTGTCAACAGTTATCCACTCTCTGAAATCATCACTTTCATTGATGCCTTTAATATAGATCTGAAAGCATTCAACCCTGATTTTTACAAAAAATTTACAGGTGCGGATATCGAACCCGTAAAAGAAACCTTAAAAACCATTGCTGTTTCCGGAAAACATCTTGAGATAACCACTCTGATTATTCCGGGAAGGAACGATGACCAGGCTGAAATGGAGGAGGAAGCAAAATGGATAGCCGGTGAGCTTGGTGATGAAACTCCCCTTCACCTGAGCAGATACTATCCTACATATAAAAGCAAAAATCCGCCCACAGCACAGTCAACCTTGCAAATTCTGTCCGATACAGCCCGAAAGCATCTTAAAAATGTATACCTGGGTAATACATCTTCCTCAACAGGCCAGCAATCATTTTGCACCGGATGCGGTTCGGTAATTACCCACCGTACGGGTTACAGCACCAGGCTGATTAATATTGATAACGAAGGAAAATGCACGAAATGCGGTACGCTCGCCTACAGGTATTTTACTTTCCCTTTGACAGATCGCTGAGCTGACTGAAAAGACTGTCAATATTGATCAGAAGATCTTTCTCTATCTTTTTGAAATAATCCTTCGGAATTTTCTTGTTTTCATCCTTTGAAGGATGATTAATACGAGAAATAAGGTCGTTCCTTAAAACTACAGCATCGGAAATAATTTCTGCTACTTTGTCCGGCTCATGATCAGGATTTACGGCTCCATACGTAAAACAATCAGATATAACCTCAAATACAAGGAAATTAATATCTTTCTTTAAACTTCTGATACTTGCCATAATTCTTATTTTTATCTGATTACTGACTTGTATTTATTGCTTATAAGATTTTGACTGCCTTAACTGACCGGATTAATGCCATCATTCTGCCAATGGCCCGACCCGGATGAATCAAAGTAACAATCAAATTGCCAAACAGGTTTTTCAGGATCCAAATATAGCAGTTTTTTACAACCAACATTACTTACTCCTTAGAAAAAGACGTATACTTTCCTCGGCTTTAACAAGATACAGTTGCCTGAGCAGGTCCGCCACGGGCACATCCGTATTGAAATAAGTATCATTGACGCTATGGAACTTGAGGACAGCAGGTGAAGTTCCGGTCATGAAAACAGCATCATAATCACCCATTGAATCCGCGGTCACACATTCAAATTTAACCTTTATCCTGTTTTCGCTGCAGATATCCAGAATGTGTTTGCGGGTTATACCATTGAGAACCATTTCCCCCGGAGCCGTATAGAGAATATCATTTCTCAGGAAAAATATATTTGACCTGCTACCTTCCGTAATCTGGTTCTTTTCGTTCACAAGCAGCGCTTCATAGCCTCCTTCAAGTATTAATTTATGATAAATCGATGACCGTAGTTTATGATTTATAATTTTCGATTCGGGATCTTTTCGCTCAGCATGAAACAGTATCCCCTTTACGCCTTTTTTATATTGTTCCTCAGATGGATAGATGGGCTCAATGAAATATACAAGATAATGTTTCTGATCCTTTGCATAGTTAAAAACAATTTTAAGGTTCAGTTCCTTTCTCTTTTCACTTTTTGAAAGCCTGATAATATCCCTTCTGAGCACAGCTGCATCGGCAAGAACTGCTCTTTTCTGCATTCTAAGACTTGCCTCAAGCCTTTTCATATGATCAAAGAAGAAAACCGGATTCCCCTTTACCATGCGGATTACCTCATAGATCGAATCCCCTTCGTAAACCATATTATTGCTGAAATGATCCGCGTTCTGAATCACTCCGTCGAGTATGAATTTTCTACCAAAACATTCATTCATAATTAATCCTGTTATGCAAAAACAAATTTACAAACAAATTAAAAAACAGCCCGCAAAACTGTTTATATTCGTGACAACCATAAATCCTGCAAAAGACAACAGCGACATCCAGGCAATACTGCGCCAGTACCTTAAAAACTGCAGGGTGAAAAAGATTATCGAATTCTGATCTGCTGTTATATTATGCATTATATACTGCTTTCTCTGAAAAAAATACAGGAAAACATACTTTTTATATATTTGCTTAAAGGAATAAAACATATCCGACATGGCTGTTTTTACAAGAACCACCAGGAATCTTATAATTAAAATCGATGAGTTCTTCGACGATATAGATATTGGCCTGCTTATCTTCCGGGAAGCCGTCAAGGCATATATTGACAAGGACATGGAATCGCTTGAAAGGCATGTCCATAAAGTGGAATTGCTTGAGAATAACGCCGACAAGCTTCAGCGTTCAATAGGCAATGATATGATAACCTATTCTATACTGCCTCAGCAGAGGGCGGATGTAATTACACTGATTGATGTTATTGACGAAATTATTGATACCATAAAAAAATCAATAAATGGATTTTATATCGAATTACCCGATATTCCTGAATCGCTGGAAAGTGATTTCATCAACCTTACCGAAGTTTCCGTAAGTACCGGGGAAGAGCTCATACCGGCAGCGCGTGCATATTTCAGAACGCCTCATACCGTAAGGGAGAAGCTCTTGAAGGTGTATTATTTTGAAAGTGAAACAGACAGGTTGGTAAAAAAAATAAAAAAGACTATTTTCCAGGAGATGGAAGAGCTTGATCTTGCTCAGAAAACTCATCTGAGATATATAATCCATCATATTGAAAACATATCCGACACTGCACAGAAAGCCGCCGACCTGTTATTGGCGATGGCAATAAAAATTGTGTTATAATGATCCTTTTCTTCCTGGTCAGCGGCTTGTTTCTCGGATGGTCTTTAGGAGCTAATGATGCTTCTAATATTTTCGGATCTGCCGTGGGATCCAGAATGATCAGTTTCAAAACGGCAGCAATTATCGCTTCGGTATTTGTGATCCTGGGAGCAGTAGTTCAGGGGGCAGGTGCAACTGAAACCCTTGGCAGGCTTGGGTCAGTTAATGCCATCGGGGGATCCTTTGCAGTTGCCCTGGCAGCCGGCTTAACCGTTTATATCATGACCAGGTTTGCCATACCCGTTTCAACAACTCAGGCAATAGTTGGTGCAATAATCGGATGGAACCTGTTCACAGGCAATCCGACAGACCTGAATGCGTTGACACAAATAGTATCTACCTGGGTATCAGGCCCGATACTTGGAGCCATATTTGCAATATTATTGTATATAATGCTCAGAAAACTGAAAAGAAAACTTGCAATCCACCTTTTCCGCTTCGAATCCTTTATCCGGACAGGACTGATAATTGCTGGTGCTTTTGGGGCTTACAGCCTGGGTGCAAACAATATTGCTAACGTAATGGGGGTATTTATCCCGTCTTTCAGTCTTCAGGAACTTAAAATAGGCATAATAACCCTTTCATCTTCCCAGCAGTTATTCCTTATGGGAGGAATGGCTATTGCGGCAGGTATTCTTACCTATTCCAACCGGGTTATGGAGAAAGTGGGAAGCAGCATTGTTGAACTTTCACCGGAAGCAGCGCTTGTTGTTGTTGTTTCCCAGGCTCTTGTGCTGTTCATGTTTTCATCTAAAGGGCTTTCAGAAGCCTTAAGCGCAGCAGGGATACCGCCCATCCCCATGGTGCCTGTTTCAAGCACCCAGGTGGTTATCGGAAGCATAATAGGTATTGGTCTGTATAAAGGTGTAAGGAACATCAACTTCAGGGTACTTGGCGAAATAGCTGCAGGATGGATCTTTACACCTCTTCTGGCAGGTATCACAACATTTTTTTCCCTGTTCTTTATAAAGAACATTTTCATTATTGACGTGGGCAGTAAATACGAAAATGGCTTCCCCATGGTTGGAACTTCCCCGGCTGTCAGCGCAGATGATTCATTAGGCAGCATACTTCAATACTTCATCCTGGCTGTTCTCATAGCAGGCACTGTCGGAATCGTTATTTATTATATGCTTGAGTTTAAAAAGTCAAAGGAACTGAAGAAATCAGATGAAAAATTCTGGAAAAGGTTAAAATAACACAAATCAAGCGGCAAATCCGATAGTCACAGAAATCAGGGAGGCTCTGGTCAGTCAGTCTTATAATAAAAGACCCGGTATTCCTTTTCTCGTCACCTTATTTCTATAATTGCCAATTGTTAATTGCTCATTGCTAATTGATAATTGCAAAAAAGTCTTGCTCCCTGCGGTCGCGGTCTTAACGCTTCGCTGTCTTTATGCAGCGCTGTCTTGGGGTCTTGCTCCTTTCAGTCGCTGTCTTTTAGTCTTGAACTGAACACTAAACCCTAAACCCTTAACCCTGAACACTAAACGCTAAACGCTGAACACTAAACGCTAAACCCTTAACCCTGAACACTAAACGCTGAACGCTTAACGCTAACTGAGGCAAATCGGTGTGGGGGTAAAGTACAGTAGTCTGATTATAGTGGTGCGGTGGCAACCCGGAAAAGGTGCGAACCGTTACTGTTTTTTGGTTTTATAAATCAGTATTTTGGTCCTTTCCACACGTATTTCATACAGCATTTTTCCTTTTCATATATGTCACAAATTGCAGAATCTAAGTTCTTTCCATCTGAACACACCGGGAGATGGCCAAAGGAGCTAGGCGGGTTAATGTATTCGTAATAGTATTCTTTTTTCCACTTGTATCTAACCCACGCAGTATAGGCAATTAGTGAGGATGGATCTGCTTTAATCTCCTGCTCTAAGACAGAAATATGGGTTCTAAGCCAATTCGGGATGTCATCTGTTAATCCGGGATTGTCCTTCTCACAACTCCACATTGCGAGCATCACAAGAATTAATACAATAGTCTTTTTCACGGTATTTTTTTTTATAGATTGTTTAATTAATTTTGAGTATTAATGTTTTAATGGGTTTTTGTCTATGCACATTAAAAGATTGTTATACAAAAAACGTACCATCTTTAGCGAATATTTACGGCTAACGGGAGTCTGTGCAAAAAACCCGTTTGCAAATTTTCAGAATGGCAGGTGGCTTATTTATTGCAAAGGCTAAGACCTTTAATTTTTTGATTTTCCCGGATTTCAATTGCTTACATGAATGTTAAAATTGCATCAAAATGTCTTTAAATAAACCGCACCTTTAGGTACCCAATTCTCGCGCCACGGATCGCCAATGACATATACCGACCTGTTATGTGCAGGCCATTTAGGGAAATTTGACTTCTTTTCTAGGCAAAAAAAAGCCTTTAATACAATTGAGATTCAATAGACATACTTGGATATGATTCTTAGCTTGTATTCCGGCTCCGTCAAAAGCAGGCCCTCCTTCAGTAAATAGCCCTCTAACAGAGTCAAAATGTTTATACTCGCTATATCCCTTACTTGAAATATCTGATTGAATTTGTTCATGGATCTTTTGATGCATATATTCAATTACTGCACAATCAAGTTCTCTTTTTATTAAATCATGATATTCATCTTTCGGTATGTCTTTGTTTTTGGGGAGTTCCTTACCAGCAATTTGTAAGTCCTGTTTCATGGAACTATAATAAGGCTTTAAAAGTGCAATAAACTCACTATCAGTAAAATCCAAGCAATAATCCAACACATATATTACACCGACCACTGAAGGAGTCTCTAGTGTTCCTCTTTTTTTCTTATCCTCTGCCCATTTTAAGGCTCTTTGGTAATTGTTTTCCCAAACATAAAAACCATGACCTAACCAGTCATAAGATTCCTGGCTTTTTCTTACAACATCAGGTTTAGAAACCAGATCGTTCCTTACAAGTTTATCACAACCGTGAAAACCTATCTGTAGGTTGGGTTTCCTACGATACATTTATTTAGATGAGTTAACAACTCTGTTCAGATTACTAAAATATGAAGTAAAGTTACCACTTTTAGTAAGAATTTTTGCTGATTGAAGTGTTGCGACAACCTTTTCTTTATCCTTCTTTTCAGAGCTTGCCTTTTTAGCCAAAGCTGTTAAAAGTGCTATCTGTTTCGATTCCATTTTGGCTTGTATTAAGTCTATTACAAATATAGAGAAAATATCATATCTGGATTCAGAGCTAAAGATTATTTCTATTTGGCTTGCACATAGTATTGTTTAATACTCCCTTCTCTCTGAATACGGGTTTATATAAATAAGATTTCTCTTCTAGTACTTTTTTATAACTTAAGTCTTCTTGTGTTTAAAAATCAATGAATAGCAATCAGAAATATAACACACTGAACATCAATTAAGCAAAGTAAAAAAAAACACACTTCCAAATATTTTTGTACTTTTTTTCATGTCTTTCATGCAGAAAGTCAATTATCCACATGCCTCTTTATTAGCTATTACGCAACTAACTTTGGAAACGCTGCAGGGAAAATAAAATATTTTCAATAGCAGCGGTGCGGTGGCAACCCGGAAAAGGTGCGAACCGTTACTGTTTTTTGGAGCGGGGAATGGCATTGTGCAATAGGCGAAAAACAGGAACGGTTTTCTTTTCCGGCCTCTTTTTCTTTGGTTACTTTCTTTTGGAGGAGCAAAAGAAAGTGACAATAAACCATCTGCCAAAACGCTGCAGGGAAAATGAAAGTTCCGGCATTGGCCAGATAGTTAAAACTCTTTATTAACTTTGAACGATCGATCACACTGATTTATGAAGAATAATTTACTGCTTCTGTTCATATTATTGTCATATCCGGGTATTATAATACCGCAGGACAGGATAACCGGAAGGGAGTTTGCCACCAGATCGGAAATCATTACACAGAATGGCATGGCTGCAACAAGTCAGCCGCTTGCAACCCAGACAGCCCTCGATATTCTGAAAAAAGGCGGGAATGCAATAGATGCAGCCATAGCCGCCAATGCAGTACTAGGGGTTGTCGAACCAACAGGATGCGGAATAGGAGGCGACCTGTTCGCTCTGATCTGGAGTGCCGACAAAGGCAAGCTCTATGGTTTAAATGCCAGCGGACGCTCGCCACGACTCCTTAAGCTTGATTATTTCAAGACAAACGGATATGAATTCATCCCGGCTTACGGACCACTGCCCGTTTCAGTACCCGGCTGCGTTGACGGCTGGTATGAAATGAGTGAATTGTTCGGGCGCTTGCCAATGAGGGATAATCTGCAGCCTGCCATCAATTATGCCCGGAACGGATTTCCTGTCACCGAACTTATAGCATATTATCTTGAAGAAAACACCAGGGTTCTGAAAGAATTTCCCAACATAAAGGAAACATACATGCCGGGAGGAAAATCCCCTGCAAAAGGAGAGATCTTTAAAAACCCAAACCTTGCTTCCACCCTTGAAAAGATAGCCAAAGGAGGAAGGAACGAATTTTACCGCGGCAGTATCGCTAAAGCAATAGATGCTTTTATGAGGGCGAACGGAGGTTTCCTGACCTACGACGATATGGCCCGCCACAGCTCGGAATGGGTTGAACCCGTAAGCTCTTCATACAGGGGGTACGATATCTGGGAGCTTCCCCCTAACGGTCAGGGTATTGCCACACTGCAGATACTCAATATACTGGAAGGATATAATATCGCATCAATGGGCTTCGGATCAGCAGAATTTATACATCTGTTCACCGAAGCCAAGAAGCTTGCCTACGAAGACCGGGCAAGATATTATGCCGATCCACGCTTCAGCAAGGTGCCGGTAAGCCAACTAATATCAAAAAGATACGCGGCTGAGCGCCGAAAGCTTATCAATCAGGCTAAATCATCGAAGGTTTACGATGCGGGAAAAATAGAAGCAGGAAATACTATTTACCTTACTGTTGCTGACAAATGGGGGAACATGGTATCACTTATCCAGAGCAACTATCGTGGCATGGGATCGGGTATGTGCCCTACAGGCCTGGGTTTTGTTCTGCAGGACAGAGGTGAAATGTTCAGTCTTGCACCGGGTCACAATAATGTATATGCACCCGGGAAACGGCCCTTCCACACCATCATTCCGGGCTTCATCACACGCAACGGGAAGCCATATATCAGCTTTGGAGTTATGGGTGGCGATATGCAACCCCAGGGACACGCCCAGATAGTTATCAACCTGATCGATTTCAAAATGAATCTTCAGGAGGCAGGCGATGCCCCGCGAATTCATCATATAGGATCATCGGAACCCACAGGGCAAAATATGACCGATGGCGGGATACTCCTCCTCGAAACCGGTTTTGACTGGGAGGTGATCCGTAAGCTTCTGTCGATGGGTCACACTGTCCAGTGGGACCTTGGCGGATATGGAGGCTACCAGGCCATTATGCGCGATGAGAAAAACAAGGTATGGTATGGAGCTTCCGAATCGCGCAAAGACGGCCAGGCTGCAGGATACTGATTATTTCAGGGTGCAATCATACGCTCCCTGTCTATACATTCAACTGCAGCGATTCTTTCTGAACAACCTCAATTACCTGGGTTGTACCACCTTTTTCCAGGTTTATGTCATGAGGAACATTTGTCTTCCATGAGCCCCCTGTAAAATCAGGAACATCAACAGCTGCTGATCTGTTGGCTACAGACCACTCGCTTAGAGGAGCTATTGCACTCCAGAGAGCGCCATCATAAACATCCTGATCAAGAGGCAGACCGTTCCTCAGGCAGTCAATAAGGCGCCAGTCCATTATGAAGTCCATTCCACCATGACCTCCAACCCTTTTTGCCATCTCCCCTACCCGCTTTATTATTTCAGGAGTATATTCTTCATAAACCGCTTTCATCTCATCAGGCGTCATCCATTCATGCCCCAGAGCAATTCTCTCAGGTTCAGGGTATTTAATGGCAACCCCATTTGTTCCCGACACAACATGAAGCCTGGAATAAGGACGTATTGAAGTAACATCATGCTGGATCATTATTGTTTTGCCAAGATTGGTCTTAACCAGCGTGGTGTTCATATTACCGCGGAATTTCTTTTCAGTATAGGGATTATAAAAAGTATCTGTTGCAGCAAGTTCCTTTGCCCGTTGTCCCATAACAAAATCGTTTGTTGACATTGAAGTGAGGTATTCCATTTTATCACCCCTGTTTATATTGAGTATCTGGCAAATAGGACCAAGCCCATGTGTTGGATACAGGTTGCCATTCCTGTTTGCATTTTCCTTAAGCCTCCACATGCCGATATATCCTCCCGCCCTGTGCTTTGATTCATCGGGCTTTCTAAAGTTCGATTCAACAAGCTCGTGAATATATGCTCCTTCACAATGAACTATATCGCCAAACATTCCCTGCCTTGCCATATTAAGGGTGAGCAATTCGAAAAAATCATAACAGCAGTTTTCAAGCATCATGCAATGTTTCTTTGTTCTCTCCGAAGTTTCAACAAGCTGCCATGATTCGTCTATGGTTCTTGCAATGGGCACTTCACTGGCTGCATGCTTTCCGTTCTCCATGGCATAAATTGCCATAGGCGCATGCAACGACCATGGTGTGCATATATATATAAGATCAAGGTCGGGAAGTTCTGCAAGCTTTTTCCAGGCATTTTCATCACCATAAAATTCCAGAGCCTTCGGCCGGCCTATACTTGCAAGGTAATTCTGGGAGGCTTCCACTGCAACCTGTCTCAAATCACCGAGAGCCTTGATTTCAAGTCCGTCGATGTACGAAAGGCGCTGAACAGCGCCGGTCCCTCTGCTTCCAAGACCAATAACACCAACACGTACCACTGGTATAGGAGGTGCAGCATAACCTGACATGTTGAATGTTTTAACATGCGACTTCCTTACCGCTTCAATAACTTCCGGCATGTTCGATACAGGTTCCTTTGACTTGCATCCGCTTATAATTCCTCCTGCCAGCGCTCCCGCGCCTGCAGCTGCTGTAGTCTTTAAAAAATTCCGTCGATTGCTTTTCATAGTTGGCTTTTTATCTGGTTAGTTTTGTTTATAGTTGATTATGCTGACTATATTTTAGTTCAAAACAATTGCTTTCAATAAGACACGGTGCTTCGCAGGAACCGGAATACAGAATGCCTAAAGTTATAGTTTTTATGCAAAATAACTACCGGCTTATTGGTATTTTATCAGGGCCTGCAAGTTTATATTCCTTTCATGAGTTCACAAGTATATATTTTTTAATGAGTTGAATTTGATAGTGCAAAATGCCCCGGTTAATCAATGACCCTCGAACGCGAGGTCGAAGTTAGATAAACTATTTGTATATCTTTCTCCTGTTGAGTTCTTTACGGTACTGATCGGCATACCGGTTATGCTCAGTCAGTGTCCTTGAGAAGTTATGATAACCCGAGAAATCCGCCCTGGCAACAAAGTACAGATAATCATGTTTTTCTGCATTCAGCACAGCATCAATGCCGTCAATTGAAGGGCATCTTATCGGCCCCGGGGGCAGTCCTTTGTATTTATATGTATTATATGGTGAATCTGCCAGCAGGTGCTGGTTAAGGATCCTGTTCAGTGTAAAGTCATTAACAGCAAATTTTATGGTTGGATCAGCCTGCAGAGGAATACCTCTTTTCAGTCTGTTAATATAAACACCGGCTATTCTCGGCTTTTCATCCGCAACCACTGCTTCCTCGTCGACTATTGAAGCAAGTATGGAAACTTCCGTCTCGCTAAGGTTAATCCTGCCGGCTTTCTCCTTTCTCTCTGCATTCCAGAAACGCCTGTGTTCCCTGAGCATACGTGTGTAAAACTGCTCCGGATCCGAACTCCAAAGAAGTTCATATGTATCGGGTATAAAGACCGACATTATGTTTTCCCTGGTGAATCCATCATCGCTGTAATTGGCAGGATCTTCAAGAAAAGAAATAATCGCGGCTGAATCGGTTTCAATCTGCCTGCCGATTTTGCCGGCAAGATCATTCATTGTCCTGATATTATTGAAAGTAACTCTTACAGGCGTTTGTCTGCCCGATCTGAGCATATTTATAAAATCATTGCAGTTCATTTTACCGTCAACAACATAGCGGCCCGGCTTAACCAGACTGGGATAGTTCTTTTTAGCCGCAACCCAGTCAAAAATTCCCTGATTCTTAATGATCAGACCCCCTGAACGGATAGAATCCAGTACGTCGGTATAGGTGGCCCCCCGTGGAATATATATGACAGCCGGCTTATCCGCAGGAACAACACATGAAATAAAAACAAGACCGAACAGGAAAGATGCTGCGATCAATCCGGATGCCAGAATACCGAGCGCTATATATATCAGCTTTCTTCTCAACTTATTGTCAAAACATTAAACAATTCTTCCGGTCTGAATAATATGTATAAACGCAGTAATATAAAATTAGTGAATATTCAGATTCTTATACCCGGCGTAAATCAAATAATTTATATTTTTAGCCAGGTTCTGACCCGGTCTTTTTTAATTACAAAATATCATAAAAATGACAACTTCTGTTATTATACTGCTGATAGTAATAGGCATCCTGACAGGTACTGTTTCAGGCATGCTCGGGATTGGTGGCGCTATCATCCTGGTCCCCGCCCTTGTAATTCTGATGGGATTCAATCAACATCTGGCACAGGGCACCAGTCTTGCCATGATGCTGCCCCCTATTGGCCTTATTGCAGCTTACAATTATTATAAAGCCGGTTATGTAAACATCAAATTTGCACTTATCCTGGCTACGGCTTTTATATTAGGATCATATTTTGGTTCAAAACTTGCGATCAGCATGCCACAGGCACTGCTGAAAAAAGTCTTCGCCTTTGTTCTTATTGCAGTAGCAATTAGAATGCTATTCTCCAAATAAAGAATTAAAAGCCGCAGGCTAGAACATGTAACCCAGGCTCAGCATTATAGAAGATTCGCGCTGATCAAGATTGAATGTTTGACTGCCAATATCGACAGATTCTCCGAACTTCTTGCTTAAACTACCACCATATCTGAGGTCAACGGTAAGACGTTTGACTATGTCGAAGCCCAAACCCGCCTGATACCCAAAAGTTGCACTCCTGTAAAGATCCGAGAAGTTGGGATCGGAAATAAGATCTTTAGGTGACCCGATAAGTATGGATGCCGCAGGTCCTGCATTAAGGCGAACCGGACCCAGTTTGAATCCGATAAGTAATGGTATGTCGATCTTGTCAAATTTCTGAGATTTTATTTCTTCCGGCTCGTTAGCTGTGGTAACCTTAAAATCATAGCTTGTTGATGCAAAAACAACCTCCGGCATGATGTACATTCCCATCAGCGTGATACGGAGGAATGCTCCTGCATGATATCCAAATGAGGCATCCTTGTATGCTTCAATGTTGTTCGCTCCTGTATTTACGTCATAGGTGGGTACAGTATTTGTCGCAACACCGGCTTTTAACCCAAATTTAACCTGTGGATATGCGGTTATTGCAAACATTACTAAAATAATAAGTGACAATAGTTTTTTCATTTTTCTCAGTTTTAAGTTTAAAGAAATTGGTTTTGTATGCAGTGTTTGACCATATTGATTAAGTAGTATTTGCACATATAAACAAGACAATCCGTAAATGGCATGTTCCTTCTGCCCGATTATCATTGTTTAATCAAAACGTCAGGCCTGCCGGATTATTTTACCGTTACTTATGCAAATATTGTGCCTTCATCGCCACATGCCCGCTTTTATACTTAACGCTGCAGGCAGTGTAACAGCTAAATCATTATGAGATAAATAATTTTAAAATATGTTAACAAAGCATCATTTTCCTGCTTATGAATGATATTATCTGGAGTTTTTCTTATTTTAGAAACTTTAAACGCCCATTACCATGAAAACAGTAATACACTTTATTCAGTTTATTGCAATACTGACTTTTAGCATTACATCTGTTGCACAGCAGGCTAAGCAGAATGAGAAATTGCATATAATTGTAATAGGAGCTCATCCCGACGATCCCGACAAAGTCGGAGGCACTGCGTATAAATGGGCTCAGCTCGGGCATGATGTACTGATGGTATCCCTGACCAACGGAGATGCAGGACATCAATCGCTGAAACCTGAGGAGCTTGCTGAAAGAAGGAGGGAGGAAGCCAGAAGGGCCGGTGAAGTAATAGGAGTCAGGTATATTACTCTCGATAATCACGACGGTCAGCTGATGCCGACATATGAGAACAGGCTGGAAGTAATTCGGCTTATCAGGGAGCACAAGGCAGATATGGTAATCTTCCACAGGCCTTATGACTACCATCCTGATCACCGCTATACCGGAACAATTGTGCTGGATGCCGCGTTCATGGTTACGGTACCCGCAATCCTGCCTGAGGTTCCTCATCTTGACAAGAATCCCGTGTTCCTGTTCATGAGCGACGGATTTATCCATCCTGAACCCTTCAGGGCCGACGTGTGCGTAGTCATTGATGATGTAATAGAAAAAAAGATGGACATGTACCATCAGCACACATCTCAGATGTACGAATGGCTGCCCTACAACCGCGGAAATCTCAACGAAGTTCCGGAAACTGAAAAAGACAGGAGGGAATGGCTTGGTAAAAACAGGAAACACGGCTCAGATGCAACCCCATACCGCGAAAAGCTTATTGAACTTTACGGCATGGGAATAGGATCCACGGTTAAATACTGTGAAGCATTCCAGGATTCAGGTTATGGCACCCGTCTCACAAAAGAGAATCTAAAACGCTATTTCCCTTTCTACTGATACATCACATAACTGTTGTTCTGATTCAGTTCGATGTAATTCCCTTCGGTTTCCCTGAGACCGTATTCAAAACAGTAATGATGTTTCGTTCCACCCGTAATCTCAATATAATGGGTGAAGAAGCTGAAATTATACCCAAGAGCAAACAGAGCATCCTTGTGTATCCTGGTCTTCCCTTCTGAATAAAGATCCGAAAGGATCTTCCTGTTTTTCCTCAGCAACCCATGAACATTCCTGACAAAATTTGATGAGGTACGGTTGAGCCGGTTGTTGTAATTATTCCTGCACTGGTCAGAGCAAAACTTCTTATCACTGCGACCTTTTACGGGTGCACCGCAATCGAGACATATTCTATTCATAGCACTGAAAATTTTCCCTGAAAATAATAAAAACCGGTTCCAAAAGAAGAAGGAACAGAAAATATTTCAGAATGATAACTTTTCCATAACCGGTGGTGAGAAAAAAAAGTCCCCGGGCGGGTTTTTGCAGAAACACAACGCCGGGGACTCTGAATTTACTATTTAAAGAATCCTTATTTGTAATTCAGTTTCTTAGCTATCTCTTCAACAAGCTTGAAATCCACATCAGTGGCAACCGGATTCCATGGAGTCCCTTCAGATGTATCAACAACACCCTTAAGGACACCGGCTGCTTCCTCCTTTCTGTTTTCCTTCATGAGCCTTGCCCATTCCTTTATTTTATCGTTGCCCCTTATGCTCATCCAGTTGTTGAAATATACATCAGCTTCATTATTTTTTCCCATACGGTTCAGTGCCAGCACCGACAGATAATTAATCGATCTGTTATTGGAAGGCTTGCCGCTATTATATCCTGCAACTTTCTCAAACATGGCAGATGCTTCCTTCTTCTTACCTGATTTTTCAAGAATAAGGGCACTGATGAAATCTTCCGCCCGTTCATCAACATTGAAAGGCCTGCCCACTCCCAGGTTTTCCGGCCATTTATATGCATTTGAAGTGTACACCGCAGCTCTCTTCAGGCTGTTTGCCGAATAGTATTTAAGAGCATTGAACAGATTGGCATTCTTCCATGCCATTCTACCATAACCCGCTCCTTCATGTGGCAGGATCCTGATCTTTTCAAGAATTTTCACGCTCTCTTCATATTTGTTGTTATAAAGCAATGACATAGCATGATCAAAATTAATAACATACACATTGTCAAACATTTTGACGGCTCTCTGGGTCATTTCCAGAGCTTTGTCAAACCTGTTCTGAGCTATGTAATATCCATAAAGAATATGGTATGGCCTCCAGTTATCCGATCCGTAATTCAGAGCTTTCAGATAATCAGGCTCTCCGGAGGTTTTTCCTCCCTCTTCAAGAAATCTGCCGCGTGAAAGATAAAAACTGTAACTTTTAGGTTCATCGCCACATTCAGTGAAAAGTTTCTTAGCTACATCAAACTGTCGCTTGTTCCAGTACAGGAGAGCCGAATAGTACTTTGTTTTCCAGCTGGGTTGCTGCTTGTCGGCCCATGCAAGTATTTCAGCATACTCTTCCCTGTATGGAAATACCAGCTTATCGTCAGCTTTAAGGGCCCGTTCCAGATACATCTGCGATTTCCGGGAATCATTTTGTTTGAAGGCCAGGTAGGATGACAGATAGTCTGCCAGAGGATTTTCCGGGCACAGCTCCATTACAGAAGCTGCCTCATTCAAAAGACCTGCATTCATATACCATAAAGCCAGTTCAATAAATGTTTCATACCTGA
The DNA here is from genome assembly GCA_040769065.1 of Bacteroidales bacterium. Taxonomy (GTDB): domain Bacteria; phylum Bacteroidota; class Bacteroidia; order Bacteroidales; family VadinHA17; genus LD21. The sequence goes on along the minus strand of JAXGLU010000001.1, from coordinate 564,923 downwards.
ATTCTCCGGTGATTCGTGATTCCAATAATTTTTTGGCATCTTCTTCTTTGCCGGCATAATATTTTTCAAATGCAGCAAAATGGTTCAGAGGATCCATCTTCATCATACTTCCGGTCAGCTTTTCATGGCTCTGCTTATCACCTCTTAACCTGGCGGTAGCAGCTGCTGTCCTGTAAACATTCTTATCCATCCCGTTATAGAGAAGCGCTTCGTTGACATATTCCCAGGCTTCGTCAAGTCTGTTCTCATTCAGTGCAATAAGAGCCAGTTTATTCCGTGAGACGGATTTGTACTGGGGCGTTCTGAGCGTGACACCAAAGGCATCGCGCGCATTATTATATTCTTTTTTCCTGGTAAGAAGAACACCGTAAAGGAAATTTGCGTCAGGATCATATACGTCGAAGCTTATGACCTTCCTGATTTTCTTTTCGGCTTCTTCATAATTCATATAATGGTAATCTATTTCAGCAAGTGAGGTAAGAGCAGGATAATAGCTGGGATCTTTCTCCAGACATTTGTTCAAAAAAGTAACAGCCTCGGGATAACTGCGCTGCCGTGCTTTTTCAATACCTCTGGTATACAGGCCGTAAACAGATTCCCAGTCAAAATCCGGGGAGATTTCCAATGGCCTGTCAAGGAAATTAGCTTCCTTATCTGACATATCATATTTCAATTCCCCTGCTGCCAGTCTGAATTTAACCTGTTCATCTTTCAACGACACAGACTTGGTAAATATCTGTTCAGGCTCAAGGTCGATATTGAATTCTTCAATCACATTTCCTGACAGATCTGTTATCTGCAGTTTGTCATTAACAAATGACAGAGCCTGGAACTGGATTGTATAATCCTTGTCGTTCTTAATTACATTTAGGATGCCTTCCCTGGAAATTGAATTGACACCTTTTATGTCGCTTATAGGAAACCATAGTTCCGTGACATTTTCTACTCCGCCCGGTTCAAAATACCTGTGCTTGAAAGGAGTCATGGTGCTTCCGTCACCTTCCTGGTTAAACAGAAGGCCGGTCTGCATTTCTATATACTGGGCGTTTCCCCTTTCAGGGTCCGTAAGAAGATCATGCCAGATTGCTCCGTCACGGCCAAGCGACCATAAAAATATCTTCTTGCCTGGTTTAACGGGCAGCCTGGCCCAGTGTCCGAAACCTGATTTGCTGTCATGATAATAACCGGCAAACCAGTCAGCGTACTCACCAAGAACGTGATAACTTTTCGATGAACCGAATTTATTGTTTATATAGTATGACAAGTCTCTCCCTTCTTCATCGACGGGCCAACTGGAACATTCGCCGTCATGCGCTATTTCAGCCGAGCCGGGGAAGATAAACTGAAGATCGTCAGTGCCATTTGCAGCAGCTGTCTGCCAATGGTAAAGAGCTGTTTTCTTGTCAGTCGGATTATTCCAGTATGAAATTACCTCAAACCATGCTTTGTCATTCGGCAGCCTGATCTCAACCCTCCATTCGGTACGTGATGACAGGTCGAGAGATCCCACAAAACAGGAAACGCTTCCGTCGGTATTCTTCTGGTAGTGATAATCTACGGGAGTGGCAACAGTCGGAGCATGACCTATAATTCCAAAATTATGTTCTATTCCTCCTGAGGTCCAGGGTCCCCTCATGGCAATATCCCTGAACTTGACAACTTTATTAAAATATATGAAATACTCATTGTTTTTCTTGTCGAGCGCACCCCATATTTTTCCTCCTATTTCCGGTGCAACCCAAACCTTAATCCACTTGTTTTCGAGTACGACCATTTTTTGAGGCTTGTTAACAGGTGTATAGGAGAACCCGTCAAATCTGAAATAGGGGAATATCTTCCCGGGTCTTGCCACCGGATCAGGGTCTCCGAAATCATAAGTTGGAAAAGTGATCATTTCTTCCTTTATGGTTGCGTCCTGCCCCGAGAGCGATATATAAATAAATGACGCCAGAAATAAAAATAGAAGTTTTTTCATGATTTTTAATTAGTGTATTAAGTTAATATATTAATAATTATATCATTAGATCATTCAATCCGTTTTTCGCCAACTAAAGATAGGGATTTCCCTAAAATAAGTGATAATTAAGAAATATATTTATGTTCTGCCATTCTGGAACAAGAAATTGAGCTGATATCACAGTAAATGGAAGCAAATCAAGCTAAGACGAATTACCTATGTATTACATACAGGCATGGAATTTAGGAGAATACCTATCTGTCACTGCCTCACCCAAGTCAACAAGGCAGCCCAGGGAAGATTATTGATGGCCACCCCTCCAGGGTGGGTGTGGTGTTATTGCCCTTTACCCCGGGCGAAACCGGGGCTATTGGATGGCCAGCCCCCAGGGCTGGTTTACCTCATTTCCATTATCGATCACCTGGTTGTGCCGGGGCAACTAGAATGCCAGTCCTCAAGGCAGGGGTCTGTTGGTATTACTGACACCGGAGGTGTCACCTTCCAATAGCCCGGGTACTGCCCCGGGAAGACGGCACCCCCCATCCCCCTCTCTCCCCCCTCTCTCCTCCCTCTCCCCCTCGCCCATTCGCTTCGGTCAGGGCGCAAGACCCCAAGACAGCGAAGCGTGAAGACGGCGAAGCGTGAAGACGGCGACTGAAAGGAGCCAGACAGCGAAGCGTGTGTTTTCCAATTTCAATCGTTTATACATGGTATTTAAACGAATATAAACACTTACAGGAACAAAGCTTTCACCCGTTCATTTTAGGTTTGACATGTCATATATAATAATGTCTAACCAAAAACGGATAAATTATGAACTCGCTACGAAACAGGGTACAGCTTATAGGCAATCTCGGGCAGGATCCTGAGACAAAAACCTTTGACAATGGTAAAAAAGTAACACATTTCACTCTTGCAACCGACGACAGTTATAAGAATTCGCAAGGTCAGAGAATAAGTGAACCCACCTGGCACAACATTGTGGCCTGGAACGGACTTGCCGAAGTGGCTGAAAAATATCTGAAAAAAGGCAGGGAGGTTGCAGTTGAAGGAAAGATAGTATACAGGACCTACGAGGACAAGAAAGGCAATACAAGGTATATCACGGAGATCGTCCTCAATGATCTTGTACTTCTGCGTTCCTCAAGGCCCGATGCAAAAAGTGAATAAACCCGGGGTTCGGAAAACGGTTCGTCTCATATAATTAATTACAAGGCTGGAAACCTGTCCAGGGGCGCCGGTCGGCCCGGTCTGCTGCCCTGAACTGACTGTTAAGTTGTATATTACCGACAGTTTCCCGAATAGCAGTTTTAATCTTTTTTTAATGTTGCCTATGAATTTTATATGTATTTTCGTTACTTTGTAAAAGGTATTAGGATAGTCAGGTTTTGTAAATGACAATACTTTTAGGCAGATTTTGTTAAATTGCAATACTTTAAATATTTTCAAATATTATCAGAAATATTCTAAGTTCGATATTGTTATATCGAACAATTTTTATGATAAATGTCATAAAGATAGTATGAATCTTATGCATATTTTTGAATCCGTTAATGAAAAAGCGCTGATGCTTTCATTGATCAGCACAATAATTACAAACCCTAATATTTAACTTTAACTAGAATCACTATGAAGAAAAAAATGTTCCTTATGATGATCGTACTGGTTACTTCATTTGCGAGCCTATTGGCCCAGGTGAGAGTAAGTGGTACTGTCACGGATGCAGATGGAGTCGCTCTCCCCGGTGTGGCTATTATACAGGTAGGCACCACTGTTGGGACGACAAGCGACCTGGATGGCAATTATGCTCTGAATGTATCTTCCGCAAATGCTACTCTGCAGTTCTCATTCGTAGGAATGACAACTGTTACAGAGCCGCTGAACGGCAGGACAACGGTAAACGTTACGATGCAGTCGGAGAGCATAGGCCTGGATGAAGTTGTTGTAACAGCTCTGGGTATTGCCCGCGAAAGGAAAACACTTACCTATGCTTCACAGCAGGTTTCCAGCGCAGAAATACTCAAGGCAAGAGACATCAACTTCATGAGCAGCCTTAGCGGTAAAACCTCAGGGCTTGAAATCAAAAAAGCAGCCTCAGGGGCAGGCGGTTCCACAAGAACTGTACTCAGGGGCAACAAATCACTTAGCGGCGTCAGCGAACCTCTCTATGTTATCGATGGTGTTCCAATGGTAAACAGGAAAGGCGGACAGGCTGGTATGTGGGGTGGCTGGGATGAAGGCGACGGAATTTCGCAGATCAACCCCGAAGATATCGAAAGCATCAGCGTTCTGAAAGGATCAAATGCTGCTGTTCTCTACGGAAGCCAGGGAGCTAACGGTGTGGTAATGATCAATACCAAAAAAGGAAAAGCAGGAACAACAGACATCAGCATCAACTCAGGTACTATGTTTGAAAGTGTTCTGGTTTATCCCGAATTACAGTATAAATATGGCGCTATCGGTAATACAAAAGAAAGCTGGTCAACAACACCTCTCTCAAATTATGATGATAAGTTTGTAAAGGATTTCTTCCAGCTTGGTAACAACCTCGTCAACTCAATTTCAATAAGCGGTGGAACTGACAAAACGACGGCATACTTTTCATATGGAAATACTTCTGCAAAAGGTATTATACCATCAAATACCTACAGCAAGCACAACGTGACATTCAAACAGATGACAAAACTCTTCAAGGATAAAGTCAGAATCAGTTCGAATGTAATGTTGTCAAATGAGACCACAAAAAACAGAATGCCTAACGGCTACTATCTGAATCCTCTTACAGGGTTATACTTCTTCCCCCGTGAAAGAAACTTCAATGACTATAAAACCTACGAGGTTTTCAACGAGGCCAGAAACATCTGGCTGCAGAACTGGTTTGTTGCTGACCACCACCAGTCAAATCCTTTCTGGATAATTAACAAACAGCCCAGAGAGGACCTTGCAAAGAGAGCCATTGCCAGTGCTACCATCGAATATGATATCGCCAAAAATCTGAAATTCCAGACAAGGGCAAGCATTGACTATGCGGTTAAAAGCCATGAGCAGCAGCACGCTGCAGGTTCCAATGCCACAAACGTATCAACAAACGGAAGATGGTATTTTAGAAAATTCGATGACCAGCTGCTTTATACCGACGGAATATTCACCTACCAGAATAAATTCGGAGCATTCAGCTTTGACGGTCTTGCAGGTGCAAGCTATCAGAAAACTCTTTACGGAAATGGTGTTTCAGTTGACAACGGTACCAATGCCCTGTTCTATGCCAATGAATTCAACTTCCAGAACCTACCGACAAACGTTCAGGTTCTATCAACTCTTTCATCAAGAGCAGTTAAGCAAGGTGTATTCGCCAATGCTCAGTTAGGTTTCAGGGAAATGATCTTCCTCGACCTGTCAGGAAGAAACGACTGGTCTTCAACACTTGCCGGTACAGGAAACGAATCATATTTCTATCCTGCAATAGGGCTTAGCGCCATTATCAGCCAGATGATCGCGCTTCCCGATTTCATTACATTTGCAAAGGCAAGAGCATCATATACCACAGTTGCCAACGAAGTTCCGTTCAACGTTATTAACCCGATGCACAGTGTTACTGCCAGCGGCGGGGTGAGCAGAAATACAAGGGCTCCCTTTACCGATGCCAAGCCGGAAATGCTGAGAAGCCTTGAAATAGGTACAGACTGGAGATTCCTCGATGGAAGACTGGGATTTGACTTTACCTACTATAACATCAACAGCCAGGATCAGTTCATATCTCTTCCTGCTCTCGTAGGTTCGGGCTATTCAACCTACTATGTCAACGCTGGTGAGATTATTAACAAGGGTATTGAACTCACACTCGACGCAGAACCGATATCCGGTGAATTCAGATGGAATACCGCATTTAACTTCTCGGCAAACAAGAATACCGTTACAGAACTTATTCCTGATGACGCAAAGAAAAGGATCGACCTCGGAAGCTCTGAAGGATACTACAACTACATCGTAGCAGGCGGTTCATTCGGCGATCTTTACGGCTACAAATTCCTTAGAAATGATAATGGTCAGATCATACTTGATGATAAAGGAAAGCCAAGAAAAACTGTTGAACCCGAACTTCTTGGAAGCCTTGATCCCGACTGGAGACTGGGCTGGAACAACAGCTTTTCATATAAGAATTTATCACTTGGATTCCTTATCAACGGTGTGTTTGGAGGAAATTGCGTGAGCCAGACCGAATCGATGCTCGATGGTGCCGGAGTAAGTAAAAGATCTGGTGATGACAGAGATCAGGGTTATACAGCAGTAAACGCTATAAGTGCAGAAGGCAACCCAGTAACCGAGATTGATCCTGAAACATGGTACAGGGCAATAGGTGACAGAAATGGTATTCTTGAAGCTTATGTTTATGACAGGACCAATATAAGGTTAACGCAGCTTTCTCTTTCATACGATTTTGATGTAAGGAAACTTAATTTACCGGTAAAAGCTCTCGGTGTATCCATTGTCGGACAAAACCTTTTCTTCCTGTACAAGCAAGCACCATACGATCCTGAATTAACAATGAGTGCCGGTCTGGGAAGCCAGTCGCTTGACAACTTCAACATTCCTGCAACCCGGACGCTTGGTTTCAACATTAAACTTAACTTCTAATAATAAGATAGATATGAAAAAAATAATATCATTAACAGTACTTGTGCTTTTGATGGGGGCCTGTACCAAGAACTTTGATGAATTGAATACAAACCCCAATCAGATCTCAGACCTGTCGTTGCAGCAGGATTTTAACCATGTGGGGGCGTACTTTCAGAATATTCTTGCCAATCTGCAGGGACATCAGGTAGAAGAAGACCTTCTAACCGACAGCTTTGTCCGCCATTTTGGCACGCCTACTCCATTTGTGAGCAACAGGAATAATACAACTTACTATGTTACCTGGAACAGTTTCTGGAACCGTATTTATAACAGCGTGATGTCTCCAACGAGACAGGTAATACAGATTGCCGAAAAAGACGGTTACGACGTATTTGCTTCATGGGCCAAGCTCCTCCAGGTTGTTGGCTTATCAAGACTTACAGCCTATCATGGTCCGCTTATTTATTCTCAGTACGGCAGCCCAACATCTCCAATCTATTACGATAGTGAAGCGGATCTGTACGACAGCTTCTTTGAAGTTTTAGATGATGTTTTGGCTGTTTTCAATGCAAACAAGACATATGTGGGAATGAAGAAATTCGATGCCACTTATAACGGTGATGTAACCAAATGGATCAAGTTTATCAATTCAATGAGACTGAGACTTGCTATACGTTTAAGCAAGGTAGATCCGGCTCTGGCAAAAACCGAGGGCGAAAAGGCAATTGCCGAACCGGGTGGTCTTATCCTGACAAATGCCGATAATTTCAATATCTCACTTTATGGCGGTAAAATGCCCGTTGCAGTAATTTGCTTTGAGTGGCAGGATACAAGAATGGGTGCAGGACTGGAAGAATTCATGGTAGGATTAAAAGATTCCAGAATGACAAAATATTTCGCTCCTGCTACAGACAATACTCTCTATCCCGATCATCCTGACTATCCATATAAGGGTATTGCCAGTGGTGCATTCCTTGGAGCAAAAGATGACAGAGAAAAATTCTCAAAGGTCAGCGAAGACTGGAAATCAGTTACTTCCAGAAGATTTTTCACTGCTGCTGAAGTTCACTTCGCACTGGCCGAAGCTGCTTTAAGAGGTTGGGCAGGTGCCGGTGATGCAAAAACTCATTATGAAGAAGGTATCAAAATGTCATTCCAGAACTGGGGAGCACCCGGCGTTGATGCATATATTGCCGATGCTACAAGCACTCCCATTGACTATATTGACCCAATTGATTCCAGAAACAACTACGAGACACGCTCAACAATCACTGTAGCATGGAATGATGCTGATAGCGATGAACTAAAGCTTGAAAAGATCATTACCCAGAAATGGTTGGATGCACTCACAAATGCAAATGAAGTATGGTGCGATCACAGAAGGACCGGCTATCCCAAACTTCACTATGTTCCGAAGAATGACAGTAACGAGGACTGGGGTGTTATACCGGCCGACGGCTTCCTCCAGAGAATGCCTTTCGTTACAGCTGAAAGGAATAGTAACCCTGAAGGAGTTGCCGATGCAACCACAAAACTTGGCGGACCGGACCTGATCAGCACACCACTGTATTTTGCTGTTCCTGGTTCTAATTTCCCATAATGGACATTATTCCAACCGCTTTGGCGGTGTGAAATACATCAAAAAGAAAGAGGTGCTTCAAGCACCTCTTTTTTTCTTTATCATCTCCGGGAAATTCTAATGACCGGCCAGCCGCTTCTCAGATTCCGCCCTTCCAGCATTGAGCGCCTTCAGGTTGACATCCACTACAGAACTGCCCTTTTTGCCGAACAGATCGCTGATTGCATTCTCAATGCTTGTAAAAGGTATATCAATAAAGGGAGTTGCAGAACCAAGTACAACCATGTTGCTTGCTCTTACCGATCCTGCCTCGCGTGCTATGGCATCGGCATCAATTATAATACTGTTACGGATCTTTCTTATCTCATTGAGCAATCCGTCTATCGGCGGATAATCGTTTATATTTATTTGCGGAACGGAGTTGGTAATGATCCAGCCGCCAGGAGCAAGCCATGGCAAATGCCTTAGAGATTCCATGGGTTCAACAGCTATTATCAGGCCTGCTTTCCCGTGCGGAATAAGATCGGAACTGATTTTTTTATCGGAAATGCGTAAATGCGACTGAACGTCTCCTCCCCTCTGGCTCATTCCATGGACCTCCGACTGCTTCAGGAACAGGCCGTTCTCAACTGCTGCAATCCCTATCACTGCTGCAATTGAAAGGATTCCCTGCCCTCCCACTCCTGCAAGTACTATATCATTTTTCATAAAAGCTCTGTTAATATTTTAACAATGTTGTGATAATGTTACCCAATAAACCTGTCTTCGTAAGATAAAACATCTTTTATCAGGAACATGAAACAAAAAACCAAAAATCAAAAACCTAAGCCCAAAACCATATGTTTATGCCTCATTATCCCCGTCATTCTTTGCTTTTCTTCTTTTCGAAGCAGTCTGAATGCACTCACGTGCTGAAACAATAACAGAAACACCGCGGTAGGCAAATTCTTCCTTCATGATTCTGACGTTGGAGTCATGGTTCTTACGGAGAGGGGTAATTAACCTGAAATGCTCAGGCTCAACACCCAGCCCCTTGCAAATATTTTCAAGTCTGCCGGTTGCAAGTGATTTCTGGCCTCCGGTCATGCCCGTTGTGGAGTTATCAGAGATTATTATTGTTACGGGCGATCGTTTTGATACTGCGTCAAGAAGCCCGGTCATGCCTGAATGAATAAACGTCGAATCGCCGATGACCGCAACAGAAGGGAACATTCCGGCATCTGCAGCTCCCACAGCCATTGTTACAGATGCACCCATATCAACGCATGAGTTAATAATGTTATAGGGAGGCAGGGCTGCAAGAGTGTAGCAGCCAATATCTGAAAACACTCCTTTGCTGTTGAAAGGGCTTAATGCTTCAATAATAGCATCAAAGGTATCAGCATGCCCGCAGCCCTTGCAGAAAGACGGAGGTCTTTTCTTTACCATTTCGGGAGTCTTCCTGATCCGTTCTGATGGCATGCCAATGGCTTTTGCCACAATTGCCGGATTAAGCTCACCCGCACGAGGCACTGCATCATCCATCCGGCCCATTATTTTTAAACTGTTATCAAGCAGGCCCCGCAAACTTTCCTCCAAGATCGGATAACCTTCCTCAAGGATAAGAATCTCTTCACATCTGCTTGTAAGGTCTCTGATAAGATCGCTGGGAAAAGGGTATGCCGCTATTTTCAGGACCGGCCATCCAGAGTCGGGATCAATGCTTTCCATCAGATAGTTGTATGCTATCCCGCAGGCAATGATTCCCAGTTTTCTTTTCCTTCCGTCTTTGAAATAGTTGTATTTTGCTAACCTGTTATCATATTTAAGCAGTTCGTATGATGAAATAAGTGCATCATACTTCTTTCTTGCCAGGGCAGGCAGGAGTACGAACTGTAAGGGATCTGCCGGAATTCCAAGGTTCTTTTCAGGCTCAGCCTGCCGCCTGGTTATATCTGAGCGGGAATGAGCAAGTCGTGTGGTAATACGCAGCAGAACAGGAATCTTGTATTTTTCCGAAAGCTCAAATGCGTCAAAAACAATGTCATAAGCCTCCTGCTGATTTGAGGGCTCATATACAGGAACATAAGAGAATTTTCCATAGAATCTTGAATCCTGTTCATTCTGGGAAGAATGCATGGAAGGATCATCAGCAGCTACAACGATCAGGCCTCCGTTAACACCTGTTATTGCTGAATTGATAAAACTGTCGGCGGCAACATTCAGGCCAACATGTTTCATTGCCACCATGGCCCGTTTTCCGGCATACGACATCCCAAGGGCAGCCTCGTAAGCTGTCTTTTCATTTGCCGACCATTCTCTGTGAACCCCTCTTTCAGCAGCCTCTTCCGATGCCTGCACATATTCCATTATCTCCGTCGAAGGAGTGCCCGGATAAGCATACATCCCGCTAAGCCCAGCATCAAGCGCTCCCTGTGCTATGGCTTCGTCTCCAAGCAAAAGTAATTTTCGCATATCAATAATATAACTGCAGATAAACAATCCGACATTAAGCCTTAAAAATAACAGTTTAAGTTTAAATTCTTAATAAATATAAATGAGTGTCAGGATTTATAAACAAAATTATGCTGATTTTCTAATATTCTTTATGTTTTAACAATAATAACCAACCGGCGGTTTAACCCTTACTGCTCATAGCTATTACTGATCAATTGGTTATCTTTGTGATACTTTTTGTCTGCCTTTATGGCCTTGTGGTAAAAACACCCTCATCGAAAAGGAACTCAAAGGATTACAAAAAGTTGCATAAAGTTTATTAATTTATCAGGTTAAATTAAAAACATTTATATTTATCAAAGTTCAATACATTATTGCTTATTTTTCACGAGTTTTGCCGTAAAATATAAAGATTACAAGAAAAACCGAATTGACCAGATTTATCAATACTACTCTGATCATTCTGTTGTCGGTGATGACAGCAGGCGGTCAGACAGGCGGGAAGGAAAGATTCTTTCAGGTCAGCGGCATTATAACCGATGGGGATAACAATGTGCTTTCAAATGTCGGTGTTATTTCACTGAAGCTGAAAAGAGGCTCTCTCAGCGAAAAGACGGGCATATATTCAATTACCAGCACACCCGGAGACACCTTGTTGTTCAAGGCCCTGGGATTCAAGACTAAATTCCTGATCCTTCCAGCGACCTTTGAAGGAAGGCATTTTTATACCGACGTAGTACTTAGCACTGATACTATTCCCATAGCGGATGTCGTTATACTCCCATGGAAGAATTACAGCGAATTTATAAAGGATATGACAACTCCTGTTCCTGTTGATCCCGAAATAGAGAACATGAATGAAAACCTTGCATCGGTATATGCCCAGGTTGCAAATGAAACAGGTGTAAAGATAACACCTGAGGCAGGTTTCAGGTATGTTGCCGAACAAAACTTCAGTTCAATGGCAACCAGGGGCCAGATCCCTGTGAACAACCTTCTGAATCCGTTTGCCTGGTCTAAATTCATTAAGGGTGTTAAAAGCGGCTTACTCAAGAATCAACGTTCGGAAAAAGTTAGTAAGCCGGCAAAAGTAAAAGTCAGGGACAGAAAGAAGAAGAAAAAATAATGAAGAAGTATGAAGGAAAGCTTGTGGGCATTCTCGGAACCGTGATCGTACATCTGATCGCAGGTATACTCTTCATGTCGTTCCAGTTAAAAACCCTGAGGCAGGAAAATATCATTGAGTTTGAAATTGAATTTGAACCCCTCGATGAAGCAATAATCGAGGAGAAAATAATTGAACTTCCTGCCACATCAATAGAAAATATACTCAGCGACAACCAGGAGATGCTGAACATTGCCAGGAACCTGGCCAACAGGCCTGTAGAAAAGATTGATCCTGAAGATTACATCGACAAGGTAAAGGAAGAGCTTATCAAAAGCGGCATGTTGACAGAGGATAATTACATTGATGAATGGAGGAAGCTGAGTAAGTCAGCGGAAGATGAAAAACTGGCGCTTGAAGACAAGCCTGAGAAGGATAAAAAGGATGACCGGGCCGACGAATTACAAAAGATGGCTGCCAATTACCAGGGACCCACCAGGATCTTTTATGATCTCTATGAAAGGTATCATACCTACCTGCCTATTCCTATATATAAATGCCAGGGAGCCGGAAAAGTTGTCCTTTTGATTGAAGTGAATCAAAGAGGTAATGTCGAAAATGCTTCAATTTATGGTTCGGAAAGCACTACCAGCGATGAATGCCTAATAGAAACAGCCATCAGGACAGCCATGATATCGAGGTTCAATCCGGAACCTGCGGCACCCAAAATCCAGCGAGGAACGATCACCTATATATTTGTTGCACAATAATCAGAACAGCATATCGGGGGAGCACATGCTTATTCAACGTATGCAGAAGACACAGGTACTTTCACGGGTAGCGGCAATGAATACTGGAAAAGGTCATCTTCAGGCCATTCCGTTATACGCGACACAATTCTTGTCATCATAGAATTGACATACTGATGGATAGCCGGCCCGTTCCATGAACTGGAATTAAAAAGGACAACCCAGGCTATTCCGTCGGGCTGCCTCTTAAGCATCGCTGCAGTTCCGGGAAACGAACCAGTCCTGCTCCAGGCACCATTGGCAGCAGTTGATTTCCAGCCTACGGGAGCATAGCCATTGTCCATGTCTGTCATGATTCTAATACTCTCTTCAGTCAGTATGTCCTCGCGGGTATTGAATCCGTCTATCGCCAGAAGCAGCCTCATAAGGTCAGGGGCTGTGGCAATCCAGGATCCGGCGGCACCAAGAGCTTCGATATCATTTCCTCCATAACAGGGAGAAAGCATTTCCCCGGTTCCGTAAATAGATGGTTTAAGCGGCTGGCTGACAGGTGTGTAATAGGTAACCTCGAAGGGCGCTTTCTGAGACTGCAGATTTCCTCCAATCTCCATGTCAAAGATACCCAAGGGCTCAAGAATGGTTTCCTTGCAATATTTTTCATATGTCATTCCTGATACCTTTTCAATAACATGCCCAAGGATTGCATATCCCAGATTTGAATATGAACGTCCCGTTCCGGGAGAGAAATGCAATCGCTTGTCAAGAGCAAATCTGATTATAGTCCTGTTGTCAACCGGCAGTTCTTTTCCCATCTGGCTGGCAACCACCAGAGGCATGAACATATGATCGCCGTATCTCTGGCTCCAGCCTCCCTCGTGGCACAAAAGATGGGCAACGGTTATGTTATATACTCTTTTATCTTTTGGATTGTCAAAATAAGAATCATTCAGTATCCCTTCCGGTCCGAACACTTTTGAATCGAGTCCAAGTTTTCCCTCTTCATAAAGTTTCATAATGGCAACAGCAGTGACCAGTTTGGAGATACTGGCAATCCTGAACTTATTATACGGTTCTGTAATGGTTTTCTGAACAGTGTCGGAATAACCATATCCCCTGGCATATATCAGCCTGCCATCCCTGGCAATGGCAATTGAGGCTCCGGCCATATTCCATTTATGCAGAAATGACTCAACTGTATTATCACAGGCTTCAAAATATGATAAAGAGGCAGCGGCATTTGTCAGTCGCACCTTTGAAGGTACCAACTTGTCGGAAATGCTTCCGGGTTGTTCAAATGCACCCTGATTGTAATTTATAGTTAAAAATAAAATTAAAAGCAGAAATACCCTTTTGAGAAACATAAAACCAAAAAATAACCGTGAAAATAAGAATATATCTTTTTTTACGCAAAAAGTTATGAATTATTGTTTAATAGCGCTGCCAACTTTTTATAAACAATTAATTTCTATCTTTATTAGTGCATAATTATATCTCAAAAGAGATAAATTTGGGCTATGATTTCTCCGGGATATTTTCCACTGCGGAAAGCCTTTCTTCTTCTGGTTGTCTCGTCCCTTGGTTTTATTACCATGCAGGGACAGGAGCCGGACACATCTTTATACCTCCCCTATTATTACAGGGATGCAATTAGCAACAATCTTCTTATTGCAGCGGTTCAGGGTTATGATTCGGAGGTTGAACGGCTGATCTCGAAAGGAGCCGATGTGAATTTTACAAATCCTGAAGGAGCCACCCCACTGTTCTTTGCCGTTGCCGGCAATCATTCCGGCACGATTAAAAAGCTCCTTGCCTATGAACCCGAAATAGACCGGAAGACAGCATACGGAGAATCGCCCCTTCATATTGCCGTAAAGAACGGAAATATCGAAATTGCAGAAATACTGATCAGGGCAGGAGCCGACATCGACATCACAGATGACAATGGAGCTTCATCACTTCATTATGCCTCATTGTCAGGCGACTTTTACTTAACAGATCTTTTGCTCTATTACCAGGCTGAATACGACAGGAAAGCAGCCGATGGTACTACTCCGCTTATGGCCGCAATATTGACAGGCAACGCCGACATTGCCGATTTGCTTATTCAGCATGGAGCCAATATGGAAGCCCGCGACAATAAAGGCTTCACTCCTTTCCTGATCGCAGCACAGAACGGAGATACTCTTCTTATGAATTACCTCCTCGATCAGGGAGTGGACATTTATGAGAAAAATGCAGACAACTCAGATGCCTTATCGCTGGCAATAAGTTCAAATCACCTGCCGGCAGTGAAGTTGTTACTGAGAAGGGGAAACAAATGGATGTCGGAAAATGATAACGGCTCCAATCCCTATCATGTGGCAGTTACATACGGTAGAAAGGAGATCTTTTCGCTGCTTGAACAAAACCTGATTCCCGGCAAATCGAGAATCAGGTTTAACGAGTTCACAGTCACTCCTTCAATGAAGTTCACCAATCATGATTTTTACAGCGGAATCAGCATCACAGTCAGGGAACCCTTGATAAAGAGCGGCCTTATTGCCGGCATTGATTCAAAACTCTGGTATACAAGAGTGCTGATGGAAAACAACGAGGATCTTTACTACCAGTATATGGATAAAGGATCGATGTTTTATGCCGGTATTTTCAAGGATTTTATGCTCATTAATTATTCGAGAAATACCGGTATGGGTTTTTATGCCTCTCTGGCCGGAGCATACACCTTCGGAAACAAATTGAAAGGCACCGGCATATCGCCTGAGGAAAAATTCAGGATTGTCCCTTCAGCAGGTCTGAAGCTGTTCGTTGGAAATATTACCGTAACAGGCGGTATTGAATATCTTAATTCGGAATTTTACGGCATCGGCCCTGTCTGGTTCAGGGCAGGGTGCTCCTATACATTCTTTTTCAACAATGTCAAAGCGTTACCCAAGAGAATTAAATGGAACTAAAGAAATGAGAGGGATAATAACAATCATATTGTTTGTTTCAACAGTGCTTTTGTTCTCCTGCGAAGAATTGAATTCTATCGTGCAATGCTCAGAGTGCGTGTTTGATGAACCGCAATCCGCAGAACTGAGAATAAAAACCGGTACGACAGATTGGAATACCCATGGTTCAAAACCTGTAGTTATAAGAATTTATGAAGGCAACCTTGAAGATGATATTCTCAAGGCTTCATTCACAACAATATCAGACGTGACCAGCTACACTGTAAGCCTCAATAAGAAATATACAGTCACTGCAACATATAAAATTGACGACAATACATATATTACTGTTGACTCAGCTGTCCCGGGCGTCAAATACATTAAGAATCAGTGCGATGAACCCTGCTATTATGTTTATGGCAGGACGCTGAACCTTAGGCTGAAGTATACAGGCAATTAAAACCTGATCGGGAAAAGGCCTAACATCGGTGCTGCCATAAAAGATTTTCTGATAAAATCCCTTCTTTCCATCAATTATAATAATTGATTTTATTGGTATGCTGTATCTGCTGAATTTATTTTACATTTTGGGTCAGGCAGAGAAATGACTGGGCATTTCTTATATTTGTTAAAATAAATCTACCGACATGGAAAATTCATTCTTCGACTCAGGTTTTTTCAACTACGGCATGATGCCTCTTTTAATATTTCTTGCCAGGATCTGCGATGTCTCATTAGGCACGATGAGGATAATTTTTGTATCCAAAGGCAATAAAAGCATTGCACCCATACTTGGGTTCTTTGAGGTGCTGATCTGGATTATTGCCATCAGCAAAATAATGCAAAACCTTGACAATTACATAAACTACATCGCCTACGCTGCAGGATTTGCCAGCGGCAACCTTGTAGGAATGATCATTGAAGAAAAGCTGGCGATGGGAATACAAATGATAAGAATCTTTACAAGTGAGCATGGAATGGAACTTGTCAAAGAGCTTAGCACCAAAGGCTACGGCGCTACTACAATAGAAGCACATGGCGCAAAGGAAAAAATTCATCTCGTCTATTCAATTGTGCATCGCCACGAGCTTGAACAAGTCCTCAGTGTAATTAATAATTTCAATCCAAAGGCTTTTTATACTATTGAAGATGTTAAAGCTGTCAACGAAGGCATATTTAATCCAAGAAAGCGTAAACCGGTGCTTCCATTTGCCAATGTCATAAGAGAATGGAGGAAAGGGAAATGATTGAAAAGTTCCTGATTCAAGGTTTGCCTTCGGCTAGCTCGGCTTCGCCTCGGTTCAGGTTCAAGCTTCAAGGTTTAAGGCAAAAATAAATGCAAAGTATTGAAAACCAAGCAAATCAATTAATATGAACAATTTTACTGAACATCCTCTTTATGGAAAAAACAATGCTGATAGTGCGATAAGTGCCTTATGGGGTTTTTATAAGAAGCATTTTCTTTTTCTCTTTAGTGTATCGCTGATTTTATCGTTTATAACCAGTTATGTGTCAGCAGGAATGAATATAAATGAAATCCAGTCCGTAACGGATCCTCAGGAAATTTTACTGAAAATGAAGGAGTACATCATGCCAATGCTGATTATTTCGCTGATAAGCCTGTTTTTCTCAACCATCCTTCATTATTATGTGATCTATTATCCGCTTGACAGTGAAAGAAGCATTTCAGAATGCTGCGTAAAGTCGCTCCGATATTTCATTCCTTACCTGATCATGGTTGTACTGCTTTCTTTTTTTGGATCTTTTCTTCTCGCCCTCGGGTTGATTGCTCTTATTATCGGATTTTTTCTTGCGGCATTGTATATATTCATGATATACCTTTTCATACTTCCGGTATTGATGGCAGAGGGACCCCTTATTGCAAATGCGATAGTCAGGGTTTTCAGGCTTGCACACAGGAAGTTCTGGAAAAATATTGGATGGACAGCTGTGTTCGGGTCAATGCTTATTGTTATCTCAGTATTATTGTCAGGAATTATACTGCTCCCTTTTTCCGGCAATTTCCTTAAAGCCCTTTCTGATCCTCAGAATGCTGCAACTGCCGCTGAACTTGCATCAAATCCTTTATATATAATTCTATCTGCCATAGTAAGCGCACTCACTTTCCCTCTTTTGCCGGTTTTTGCCTGCATTCTTTATTTTCGTGCAAAAGCGGAAGAAGACAAATCTTTTTATAATTCCCCTCACACTGATGAGGATGATAATCAAGACAGGATAAGAATTGAAGATTTGTACGCAAAGCCTGAGCTGGATAATAATAATACATAGGTACAGCAGCACATTCCATAATGGTTCCAAGAACATGTGTGGAGCAGGGTATCAGGCCCGACTTCTATATGAAGACATTTCATCATAACAAGTACTGGTCTGCAACACCAGTTGATCCGGAGAATACTGAATTACCTGTCGACGGTGATGATCATAATATGGCTCATGATAATATCTGGTGCGTTTCAGACAAGGATACGGCTGATTTCTTCAAAGAAAACGAGACGCCATGGATTGCATACAAAATACTTGCAGCAGGAGCAATTAAGCCTGAAGACGGCATAAGGTATGCCTTCCGGAATGGAGCCGATTTTGCCTGTATCGGAATGTTTGATTTCCAGGTTATCGAAAATTCCAATATAGCCTGCGAAGTTTTAAATTCCCCACTCGACAGGGAAAGACAATGGTATGGATAATAGTCTGTTAATTAATATTTTCCACAGACAGCCATTTCTTTAAAAACTGTACCCCGCTACCTGGTATTGCTTCATGACCTCCCTCATGCATGTCGATCTGAATTTTCTGAGGTATCCCAAGCTTCTCATAATGGGTTTTGGCAATATTGAATTCATCAATTACCTGAGGCCAGTGAGCGATCCGGTCCTGCTTTCCATGCTGTATCAGCAGGGGACGCGGACATATAAGCGACACAACATCATGATCGGAGAATTCCGTAAGCCAGCTGCTGAAAAAAGCATGTTCCTCCCTTGTTTCCAGGAAGCAGGAATACCGTTCATCGGGTATTACCATCTTATTCCGGCGATGGTTGAACCATGCCGACACCACTCCCGCCTTTATACGGGGTTCAAGAGGCATCCAGAACATAGTGGCAAGGCCTCCGAGTGAAAGGCCCCACATGCCTACCCTTTCGGAGTCTATCCTTTCATCGGCAAGCACAACATCAAGGAGGTTCTGAACCCTTGTAAGCTCTATGCCGGGGAGACTGATATCAGCAAGACGGCAAAGGCGTTCAATCCTGTTGCGGCGCTCTACCGACCTGAGATTCATCGGCACAAGAACGGCAAATCCGGCATTGAGTAGTTCCACTGCATATGCATGATAATCGCCTCCCCTGAATGTGCTTTCAGGCGTACTCCCAATTCCGTGCTGTACAATGATCAGGGGAAGTTTTTCAGTCATTTTGCTCCCTGGAGGAAATGCAAGAATAGCCTGGGCGCTAACCGGCCCGAGAGGCAGTTCTATCCACTCGGCCTGTATGCCCTCAATTACATATTTTTCCTTCACCAATGACCCGCTTTTTCTCAGTGCAGGCTGCTTTACAACCTTTGATGCCCATCTGTCCCTGTTAGACTCAACACTTCTGAGAAATGCGCCGATGCTGCTGTAATCCCTGTTCCAGGCAGAGGATGAACGTTCAGAGTACTGGTCAGTCAGATAGTCTCGCAAATAACCTTCAAGCTGGGCAGCATATGAATCAGTGCGATCATTCTCAAATTTCTGCCATGCAGGATCGATCGTCTGTCCGTTTGCACCAGGGAGAAAAACTGACAGAATAATTGCCGCCAGGCACTTTTGTATAAATTTTTTCATTTTTATCAGCATTAGAGTTTCCATGGTTTTCTGTATTCATAACCAAGCATCTTGTTTGCCTTCTTGTTGTTAGTAAATTTTTCCGCGTCCGCATCCCAACGCAGGCGTTCCCCTGTCATAAGAGCTATGGTTGCAAGATGGGCAAGACTGGTTGAGCGATGGCCTTCTTCAAGCGGGCAGAACGGTTCTTCTCTCGATTTAATGCAATCGAGGAAGTTCCTTATATGGTTAGATGTGCTGTCGCTGTATTTACCATTTGTCAGGTATGTATCACCCGATCGCATATCTACGACCTCATCCTCTATCAGTTTATCCCAGGTCTGGAACTGACCGGGCTTGCAGGCTACTATTTTGTAATCATTCTCTGCTGTAAGAAGTGTACCTTTTGTTCCACGCATCTCAATGAATCCGTATGGAATAAAACTGCCGGAACTTCCCTCAAGAATGTTTATGCTCACGATTACTCCGGATGCAAATTCAAATGTTGCCTGCATTGTATCGGGTATGGTCCGGTCATCATCGACAACATATTTCCCTCCCGTAGCAGTAACCGAAACTGGAGCAACTTCTCCCAGCATCCATCTGATAAGATCAAGATAATGGACGCCGTTGTTTGAAATCTGGTTGGCGTAATCTTCCCACCACCTGAACATATAGGGAGCAATATTATACTGGTATGGTCTGTAGGCTCTTGGCCCGAGCCAGGTATCCCAGTCGAAATCTGCAGGAGGATTTTCAGGTTTATTCCTTCCTATTCCTGTGGGAGACATATTCCCGACATGGCAGGCACTGGCAAATGTGATTTTCCCGATCTTGCCTCCGGGGATTTTGTTTGCCAGATCCTGGAATGTGGGAGAAGCCCTCCTGTTCAGTCCCACTGTTACAATCTGGCGGCTTTTCCTGCCGGCTTCCACCATCGCCCTGCCCTCTTCAATTGTTTTCGACAAGGGTTTTTCTATATAAACATCCTTTCCTGCCTCAATAGAGTGAATCGTCTGAAGAGCATGCCAGTGGTCAGGAGTAGAAATACACACTGCATCTATACTCTTGTTTTCGAGCATCCTGCGATAATCGCTGTACCTTTCCACCCTCGACGGAAAATCTTCACCCATCCTGGGGATCTGTAAAGGCCTGGTGTCGACATATCTGGGATTTACCTTTGAACGATCGCGTGTAACATATGGTTCATACACATCGCACAGTGCTGCAATTTCGCAATCAGCCATTTTCATGAATGTATGAAGCAACTGGCTTCCCCTGTTTCCGGTGCCGATAAAGCCAACCCTTATTTTCTCATTTGAGCCTGCAATCCGGTTATAGCTGCCGGCACTCAAATTTCTGCCGCCTAAGGCTATTCCGGCAGTGGCCATTGTAGTTGTCGCAATAAAGGATCGCCGGGTTGAGGTTTTTTTCTTGCTATTTCCCATAATAAAATGATTTATACAGTTTAAAATGATTTATATAGTTTAAAAATAATTTATTCCCATTGGTGTCGTATATAAACTGATTATTCCGATGCAAAAATCAGTATCACAGGTCCTTGATTTTGTATTTGTCAATAAGTTTCGGCTTCGGCCTAATAACTGAAATAGCAATCGTGTCGAAAACTTCTCTTGCTGTTGTAACGCCATCGCTTACGGGCTCTATTCTCACCTCTCCCTCATCCCAGATCGACTGACCTGTAATTATGGGTGTGAACTTCATATCCTCAACTGCCTTTACCGTTGATTTGAACAACAGCGCAGGCTGACCGTTACTGAATTCGTCTTCGGTAAATGTTACAGGATCGAATTCTGGAAATGCTTCATTAAAATCTCCGGCAAGATTCATTTCAATCCAGCATATCCATTCTGATTCAGGTTTAACTTCAACTCGTATGGAAAAATAATCATCCTTTGGGGTAGCTCCGGTAATCGCCAAATCAGAAGGTTTAGCCCGCCCGGTATTGTCATTCCCGTTTGTTCTGAAAAGGCTATACCAGTATGGCAGGGCAACAGGAACATTTGCTTTGCCTTCCCAGTCGCCGACAGCAACCCGGTGAGTCACAAAAACAGTTGTCAATTCATGCGATTCAGGATTTTCAAGCCAAATGGCAAACTGAGGAGGTTCTGCAAACGTTGACAGATAAATCAGCTTCTTATTCTGGTGAATATCCACCTGAATAAGGGTTCTTCCCCAGGTCCGGGCGATCAGAATACCGGCAATAATAACAGCTAAGGATAATCCGACAAAAAAGATTATAATCCCTGCCTTCAGGAGTTTTTTATTCACAGGAGCCATATCAGACTATTACAGGCAGTTCATACCCCTGGCGATAACTCCCCATTGATATAGTGTTTGCCTCCTCGGAATTAGTTACCAACTCGCTGACGGGATCAAAATAGAGTTGTTTTTTCCCCACACGATATGATAGGTTTGCAAGGTGTACAAGAGTGGCGCTTTTATGCCCCTGTTCAATATTTGAATTGGGCACTTTGCGGGTTCTGATGCAATTAATAAAGTCCTTCTGATGGGCTTCATCAGGAAAATATCCGTATTCCTGTGCAATTATTTCAGAATTCCTGCCAAGCACCTGCCATCCTGCACCATGCCTGCCAAGGTACATCATGCCCTCGGTTCCGTAGATCTCCATCCTGTCGCTGTTGAAAGGCCAGTCAGGGAACAGGTTGCCATATCTTATTTCAGGTGATGCCTTTGACATATAATCACCATATATAGAAGCCTCTACAGTCATTGGGAAATCAGGAAAGTCGTACGTTATAGTTTGATTATCCGGTATTTCCCTGGAATCATCATACAAAACACGTCCTCCTGCACAATAAACAGATTCAGGATGATCAGGATCTCCCATAACCATCCTGGCCAGGTCAATAACATGGCAACAATCGGCCAGGGGCAGTCCGCATGAATATGCCCACCATTCGTTGTAACTTTTGTGACGGCTGACATTATAAGGCACCAAGGGTGCCGGACCGAGCCACTGATCCCAGTCAAGTCCGGGCGGCACCTCGCTATCTTCTTTAAGGATCCATGGTTTATGGCCCGGCAGCATGCAATATGCTTTAATAAGTGCAATCTTTCCAAGCTTGCCGCTAAGTATGTAGTCACGTGCAAGCATATTGTATTGCCCGCTTCTGTTCTGAAACCCGCACTGAATTACCCTTCCGTATTTTTCAGCAGCCTCAATCATCTTTCTTCCCTCGGTTATATTGAGAGATATGTTCTTTTCAACATATACATCCTTTCCAGCCTGGCAGGCGCGTATTGTTGCCAGGGCATGCCAGTGTTCGGGTGTGCAGATCACAACAGCATCAACATCTTTATCGTCAAAAGAGCGCCTCATGTCATTAATGCGCCGGGGCATTGCACTCTGCTTTTTTCCGAGTTCCTCAATTGCTCTTCCTCCTCTTTCCTCGTCAACATCGCATACATATTTCACCTCAATACCGGGCAGGCATTGCTGCATGCTGAGGATGACCTGAGTACCTCGTCCGCCGGCACCTATCAGCGCCAGAATCACTTTATCACTTGCACTTATCATCTTGTATTATTTTTTCACTTTTACTTAATTCTGCCAGAAAGACTTAAAGTGTTGATGTTCAACAACAACAGTGATCAAATCTTTTCCTTGATATGGTAATCACCTCTGTATGAATCCTTAAGCTGTTTATTTGCACTCTCATTATCGATGAACTGTTCTTTCTTGCCGTCGAAAAACAACTGTCTGTTGCCGGTCCTGTATGCAATGTTTGCCATGTGGGCAAGCGAAGCGCTCAGATGACCCTGTTCCATGGTGCTGTTTGGCTGTCTTCGGTTTTTGATGCACTCAATAAAGTTTACCTGGTGTTCTTTATCCGAGTGTATTCCTCCATGTTCATCAACAAGTTCGCCTTTGGGACCAAAGACCTGCCATCCCCCACCTTGTCTGCCCAGATACATCATTGCCTCAGAGCCATAGATCTCGATCCGGCATGAATTGGTTTTCCATTCCGGGAACCGGTCAGGATCCATGCGTATATCATTGGGAGTTTTCGTCATGTAATTGGTAACGTTTCCGCTGTCGCATGTTACCGTAAACCTGCCATAATCATATGTTATCGATTGAAGTTCCGGTATCTCCTGTTCTGAATTCCATATATGATTACCTCCCCGGCAGAATACTGAGAGCGGATGTCCCGGGTCATTCATCACCATTCTGGCCAGGTCGAGCTGGTGAATAGCATCATCAAGGAAACCAGGGCAATAGTCGAAGTAATAAATCCAGCCATTTAAAATCTGATGGCTGAAGGGGCGATATTTTGCGGGGCCCAGCCAGGCGTCCCAGTCTATCGTCTGTGGTATCGTTTCATCAGCCGGCGGAAGCCACTTTTTGCCTCCCAGAAGGTTGTAAATCCGTATGTGTACCACCTGACCAAGCTTACCGCTGTGAATGTAATCACGGGCTTCAATATTATACAGGCCGCTTCTGTTTTGAAATCCCACCTGAACAATTCTCCTGTATTTTCGTGCAGCCTCTGTCATTTTCCTTCCTTCCCATATTGAATGGCTGGGACACTTTTCAACGTATACGTCCTTTCCTGCCTGGCAAGCCCATATTGTTGCAAGTGCATGCCAGTGATCAGGAGTGGAAATCCAGACAGCATCCACATCACGGTCATCCAGAACCTCTTTCACATAACGGGTTGTGCCTGGTGTATAACCTAACTCTTTTCCGATTGCATCAACAGCAGCAGATGAATTGAGGTCGTTTACGTCGCATACAGTTTTTATTTCAACATTCTGATTATGACGGCAGCAACTTATTATCGTATCCCTGCCTCTTGAACCCGCGCCAATCAATGCAAGAACCACCTTATCATTGGCGCCTTTGCATGACTTGAGCATACCCGTTGTGCCGAGGGCTATACCTGCTGTTCCAGCCAGGGTTTTTCCCAGGAATTCTCGTCGTCTCATTTACGGTAATTATAAAATGTGAAAATCAAGTATCAATGAACAAATATATTTAAAATCCCTTAAATGCGTCAGACTATAAATACTCATGCATGGAATAATAATTATCCGGTAAATTTTGAAATTAAAACGGCAATTATTTACGTGCGAACCGAATCAGTTATCTAAATTACTGTATATAAATAATTTCTTAGTTCAATATTAACTTCGTGTCAGATAGAATGGTTGTCTGTAATAGTTGTAATAGTTGTAATAGTTACTAAGGGCAATTAATTTTCATATGATATCCATAATCAGGCAGAAATAATTGCCAGTTGATAATAAGTACTAAATGAGAATTATTCTTATTTAATAATGGGCTCAGTATCGGATTTAACTATAATCAACACCCGCACACCAGCATTGCCAGTCACTTATCAGGTAAAGGAAAGATCATTCAATCCTCCCTGAGATATAAAATCTTCCCCGTTACAACCTGCAAACTTCCTTTACAGACAAATTCATCCCGATTCCTGAATTTGGCAAGAAGCACTGCTGAAGAATCATTGCAGTTCCTTTTGCCGATATCAGTAATTCTATCCTCAAATTCAATCTGCCGTGTTCCCTGACCTGCTCAATCCTGGCAAATCTCTAATATTGTGCCGGCGATGTGCCTGGTTCCGTTATCCTTATTGAAATAATATGTCACCATCACATGTTTTTTATCCAGCAACACCGGCCATGTATAGCCTATATCGGTACTACCGCCATCATCCCTGATAATTATCTCAGGTGCGGAAGCAAAGTCCGTACATTCAGGATTCAGGATACGTGCCCTGATGCCATAGGGTTTATGACGATAGCCGTAGGTGAGCAAAACCCTTTTATCCGGCAGTCTAAGGGCGTTGAGAGGATGTCCCTGGAATCCCATTTTTTCCCATGGCCCAAACGACTTGCCTCCATCTGTCGAACGTGCTATGCATGCCTGATCGTCGAGATTGGCTGTCCGCATAAAGACAACCAGGTCGCCGCGTGGCGTCTCATATACTGAACTTTCATTGAATGAAGCAGTTTCATCCTTTGCTACCTGGCTTAAATACTTCCATGTAGTTCCTTTATCGTCTGAACAAATAAGGTGGGTTGACGTGATGGATTGTGATTCGGAATGCCCGGCTGCAACAACCCAGTAAATCCTTCCGGTCTCAGATTCAAACAAAGCGCCCCTGTTGTAGGCAGGCACAGGAACGCCAACAGCATTGAAATGGACTTCCGGCTCAATACTAAGAGGGTAAAGCGGGCCTTCCCATTTCTTACCTCCGTCAGTTGATCTAAGGATATAACCTCCCAGAAACACAAAATCGCCAGCCGCTGAAACAGGTTTTTTCATTTTTGCTATCCCTTCGGGGCGGACAAATGACCATCCATAACTCGTACACAGCAAAGTTTTATCACGTAACTGAATAAGGCATGGATCCTGCGATCCGCCAAAAGGATGTGCATAAATAAGTTCAGGCTCTTTGGTCCATGTTTCACCGTCAGACGATCTGACAAGCACGAGATAACTATTGGCATCAGTATGAGTGTAGTTCTCCTCCATGAAAATGGTTCTGGCGGGAGCTCTGCGGAAAGCAACAATAATTTCACCTGAACGGCGCCTGACAACTGAAGGGAAAGCAGCATAATAATCAGGATCGCTATAGATTACAACATCCTTAAGCTTCCTGACACCTGATGGTTGCTGGGCAGCACAATAATAATCCTGAGCAATAAAAGCCAGGCCCGTCAGTAAAAGCGTCTTAATGATTAAAAATCTCATAAAAGAAGTATTTAATCAAAAAAACTACTCTTGTTTGAACGGATCTGGTATGCTGAAGAGATCCGTTACAACCTTGCCATCCCTTTCAACCCGGCCCATGCTATAAACCGTACCATCATTTCCCACTGCAATGGAGTTGACATATAAAGGCCTTTGCCCGTCGGGATAAAATACTGCACCGTGATCAAGGTATAGGCCGGTATTAATATCATAAGTGATAAGGTGCAGGTCTTCAAGTCCCTTTGCTTCCCCTCTTGCCGTGCTGGCCGCACCCAACACGCGTTTTCCGTCAATGTATATCGGAGCTCCTGTAAGGTAATAGACCGTGTGCCCGTCGGGACCAAGAATGAAGCCAAGATACCCGTAACTGAACTGGTCGTTCATGCCGCTAAGCTTTGACGGAATGGAAGTAAGCCTCTCCAATACCTCAATACGTGGTTCCGCAGGATCGAACCTGAACAGGTAACCTGAATTTCCGTGTACTCCATATATCTTTTTCTCCGGAGCATACCAGAAAACCTGCCTCCAGTTGTAAGCCATACTTCCCGACGTATAAGCCTCGTATTTCCCGAAGTAATCCTTCCTCATATCTTCTCCTTCAACGATCTCAACTTCATCCTGGCCTACCCTCAAACGCTTTATGTTGCCATCGGCATCGGTCAGATATATAGTACCATCATCAGGATTTACCGCGATGGAACGGCATATGACCCGAAATTTCTCACCTTTGCCGTCTTCGCCCTCACCTGTAAAAGGCCCGAGGTTCTTCATTTCCCTGGTAGCGACATTATAGCGGAACAGATAGCCTACAGGCCATGTCAGGCCATATATAAGGCCTCGGTCCGTATCCATGGTCATAGTAAGGATTCCCTCATTGTTTGGGGCCAGGCCAAGGTCTTCTGTTTTTCTTGTAGTCATATCAAAAGCAAGCAAATGACCACCTCTGTAAGCTCCGTATCCGTCCTTCCCAATACCTGGTTTTTCCATGCCGTCAATAATGCTGTAATACCCCAGATGAGTTGAGAAGTAAAGCTTCCCGTCCATCTCATAGAACTTCACATGGCTTTTACCCTGTGCTATGACCTTCATATCTTTTTCCCCGCACATTTCCGTCAGGTCTCCAAGATGTTCCGTTTCCCCTGTGGTTGGATCGAAACAGTAAAACTGCCCTCCCAGATCCATCAGTTCAGAGCATAGGACATAATATATTTTACCATCACTGGCTGAAGAAAGCCCGTTATACGTGTCATGGGAGTGTTCAAATCCTGAATTATAAATTGTTGCCGTTATCCTGGCATCAGGAGTTGAAACGGTTTTTACTCCGGACTGTTTTTGGGTTTGCTGACTGCATCCTGCCATAATCAAAGGAATAAGAACTAAAATTGTTAAAAGATTACTGATCCTCATATTTGTTAGGTTTTTAGGTAATTATTTTGACCTCTCCCCTTTCCCGGAAAGAAATCTGGTTTTCAAATATAAATATTCTGACTTATGTTTTAAATGGTTTTGATCCTGTCTGCGTTACTGTAGATCCTTTTAATAGCTTTAACTATATCATCCATATCCTCTTTTTCACCCATAAGAAGGTTATGGAAGAACCATACGGCTTCCTCACAAAGCTGGTCATTGGCCGGACACTGATTTCTTTCCATATAACTGTCATAATCAAGCATCTCGGGAGGATACATAAGCTTAAAATTCTTGGTTGTCATCACATTCTTCAGATATGGCATCTTGTTAAGGGGAGTATAGCCGGTCATTGCAGGAATGCCCTCTGCTTCAAGAGCCTTAATAAATAAGGAACGTGATAATCCTTTGAACTCCTCTTGTTTATACCGGAACGCGAACAGATGGAAAGCTGCCCTTGTGACCTTGTCGTTCAGCTTGTAAGGCAGTATTCCCGGAATATTTTTGATCTTTGACCTCAGGTAAGCAGCATTATGGTTACGCCTGGTTGTCTGCTCATCAAGTCTTTTAAGCTGGGCCAGGCCTATTGCAGCCTGGTATTCTGTAATTCTCAGCTTGGTGCCGGCCATTACCGTCCCTGAAGTAACATCACCTACCATTGAACCATATGCATTTCCATAATTGTGATATGAATAGCATCTGTCCATAAATTCATCATCATCACTTACTATTGCCCCGCATTCTCCAATAGGTATGTTCTTGGAATTCTGGAAACTGAAACAACCGGCGTTGCCGAAGGTTCCTACCTTCTTACGGTCTATTTCGGCAAGCCAGGCCTGGCAGGCATCTTCCACAACAACAAGATTATGCTTCTTGGCTATTGCCATTATTCTGATCATATCAGCAGGCAATCCAAGTATATGAACCGGCAGAATTGCTTTTGTCCGTTCAGTGATTTTGGCTTCTATCTTATCGGGATCTATTTGAAATGTTTCAGGATCCGTATCTACAAAAACAGGCATTGCACCTGTTTGCAGTATGGCAACAACTGTTGCAATAAAGGTATACGGGGGAACGAGCACCTCATCACCGCCTCCGATTCCCTGCTGAATCAGAGCGGTAATAAGTGCATTCGTTCCGTTAACAACAGTCAGGCAGCGCTTCGAACCGATCGTTTCAGCCCATTTCTTTTCAAATTCATCCACAACCTTTGCCCTTGACCACACTCCGCTCCTGAGAACCCTGATGACCTGCTCTTCATCTGTAGACTGGTCCCACATAGGCCATACAGGCCATTCCTTTGTCCTGATCTTTTGTCCGCCGAGAATTGCAGGAGTACCTGTATCAGCAGAACAGTTAACAAGAATAGTTGGAGCAACACTCATTGCTACAGCTGCACCAACACCGGCAACTGTATTCTGTTTAACGAACTCCCGTCTGGAGTAATTCTTTTTGTATTTCATGATCAACTTTTTATGGATATTATCTTTTAGCAACTATATTTGTCTTATATCAGATCTCTGATGAATAACTGAACTAATGTCAAGATATAAAATCATATTAAATATAAAAAGTTTTGTCCATTTATTCCTGTTAATATTTCCGAATAATGATCCTTTCCCATAAAAAGATCTTTAACCTGGCTTGTTTGCTTCTGTTGTCTTCCCTTTACCTTCCGGTTTATATCTTTGGACAGTCAGCAGGCAGGTTTGATAAAAATCCTGACTGGAAAGATCTTTCACCGTATTTCAAACCACCGGCTGAATACGAGGGCAAAACAGGAGATTACAGATCGCCGCTTCTATTTTCAGACGGAAGGGTTGTCAGGAATGGGAAAGAATGGAAAACCCGAAGGAAGGAAATTCTGTCATACTGGACAGGTAAATTGGGAACCTGGCCGGCTTATATAAAAAGACAGAAAATCGAATATCTGGACACCCTGGTAAGAGATAAAGATTTGACGCAGTACAAAATCAGATTCAACTGGCTCCCCGGGCAGAAAACTGAGGCTTACCTTCTTGTTCCCCACATACCTGGCAGAAAACCTGCTGTAATAACAGTATTTTATGAACCTGAAACTGCTGCCGGCATCGGGGGAAAGGAACATCGCGATTTTGCCCTGCAGCTTGCCAGAAGGGGTTTTATTACATTGTCTATTGGAACCACTGAAACAACAAATTCAAAAACCTATTCGCTCTATTATCCCACAATAAACAATTCCAGCATTCAGCCCCTGTCAGTCCTGGCATATGCAGCTGCAAATTCGTGGTTCCTGCTGTCGCGCTTTCCTGAAGCAGATCCTGAAAGAATAGGTATCATGGGACACTCGTATGGAGGCAAGTGGGCTATGTTTGCATCATGTATGTTTGAAAAATTTGCCTGTGCTGTATGGTCTGATCCGGGAATAGTTTTTGATGAGACACGTCCTAACGTAAACTACTGGGAGCCCTGGTATCTTGGGTATTACCCTCCGCCATGGAGCAACACATGGAGAAAACAGGGGCTAATTGAAGATGCCCGGGGCGTCTATCCGGAGCTGATTAAGGAAAATCACGACCTTCATGAATTGCATGCATTAATGGCACCAAGGCCTTTTCTTGTATCCGGCGGGTCTGAAGATAATCCCGAACGCTGGATTCCCCTTAATCATTCAGTGGCTGTGAACAAACTGCTCGGTTTTGAAAACCGGGTGGCCATGACCAACCGACCTGAACACTCCCCAAATGCAGAATCTAACGAACAGATATATAAGTTTTTCGAGTATTACCTCATGACTCTGCGAGAGTGATTGCCTGACAGCAAACCCGGAACTAAACGAAAATAAAAATTATATAATTCAATGAAGAGAATAGCAGTTATTGGTTTTGGTTTTATGGGACTTACACATACCCTTAATATCCTCAGGAATAAGGATCTTGAATTAGCTGCCATTGTTGACAGAAATCTTGATCTTATAGAAAAAACAATTGGAGGAAAGGGGGGTAACATTGCCACTGGCAGCCTGGATGCCGGCATTTTAATGGATATAAACAAATATACAACCATTAAGGAATGTTTGGATAAAGAAAGCATTGATGCGGTATGTATTTGTGTGCCGACAGCTTTTCACTATGACACAGCCGGTGAGGCATTGAAGGCCGGCAAGCATGTATTCATTGAAAAACCATTATGCCTGGATGTAAATCAGGCCCGTAAGCTGATTGACCTGGCTATAGAGAAGAAAAGGATACTGATGACCGGCCATGTTGTGAGATTCATGCCACCTTACCAAAAATTAAAAAAATGGATTGACTCAGGGGAGTTTGGAGATCTCAGGTTTCTGGCACTTAGCCGCTTCTCAGGCTATCCCGCATGGGGTCAATGGAAAGACAGGGAAGTAACTGACAACTCAGGAGGTGCACTTTTTGATCTCGTTATTCACGATATAGATTTTGCAGCTTACCTCCTGGGATCGCCTGACAACATAGAAAGCACCTGCCTTCCGGGATATATCAGCAAATATGATTATATAAGCGCAATATGGAGTTACAAAAACAAGAATGCGAAGGTCAGCATTGAAGGAGGAAACACATTCCATGCAAGTTTCCCGTTTCAGGCCGGCTATATGGCTAACTTTGAGAAAGCCAGCATACTCTATACGACAATGAAAGGGGATGTAATCCATATATCTGATGATAATAAGGTAAGTGAAACTGAGGCCGGTGACGCTGTTGAAGGGTACTACAACGAATTGGCATATTTCACAAAGTGTATCGAAAACAACATCCAGCCCGTGGAATGTTCTCCTGAATCGTCGCTTGAATCTGTTAACTTATGTTATAAACACATTAAAATATAATTGATATGATGAACAAACTAGCCGTTAATGGCGGACCCAAAACCGTTACCAGGGATTTTCCCTGGCCAATTTTTGATGAAACTGATGTTAATGCCGTCATTGATGTAGTAAGAAGCGGTCAATGGGGTAATCCCGACTGTGCGGACAGCGTAAAGTCATTTGAAGATGAATTTGCAGAATTTTGCGGAGCAAAATATGCCCTTGCCTGTGTCAATGGATCTGTAGCTCTCAGGCTTGCACTAATTGCCTGCGGAGTAAAACCCGGTGACGAAGTCATAATCACACCATACACTTTTATAGCTACAGCATCCATCGTACTGGAAGCCAACTGTGTACCCGTTTTTGCAGATATTGATCCAAGAACTTACAATATTGATCCTGAACAAATTGAAAAGGCAATAACAAAAAGAACGAAAGCCATAATTCCTGTTCATTTTGCCGGACAGGCCTGCGACATGGAAAAAATTATGCAGATAGCAAAGAAACATAATCTAAGGGTGATTGAAGACGCATGTCACGGACACGGAGCGGAATACAAGGGCAGAAAATTGGGAAGCATTGGCGATGCAGGTTGTTTCAGCTTCCAGTCATCGAAGAATCTTACAAGCGGAGAAGGAGGTATGATAATAACCAATGATGAAGCCCTTTATGACATGATGAATTCTCTCCGGAACGTCGGCAGGGTAAAGGGAGGTCAGTGGTATGAGCATCATTACCTGGGTTGTAACTATCGCATAACCCAACTGCAGACAGCATTGCTAAGAACCCAGCTGAAAAGGCTGGATGAGCAAACCCGCATTCGTCATCAGAACGGCACTTATCTGAATTCTCTTCTTGAGAAAATTGAAGGCATAGAACCCCTGGAAAGAGGACTGGGAGAAACACTTCACAGTTATCATATTTATATCTTCCGGTATGATAAGACGAAGTTTAACGGCCTGTCAAAATCGGAATTTGCAAGATTTCTTGCTGCAGAAGGTGTACCATGCTTTATGGGTTATCCCAATCCACTCTATAAACAACCTCTGTTCCAGAAGAAGAATTTCATGTGTTATGCTATTCCGGATAACGTTGACTATACAAATGTGTGCTGTCCGGTTACTGAAAAGGCATGCTACGAAGAGGCTGTGTGGATAATGCAGAATGCAATGCTCGGAACCAAAACAGATATGGAGATGTTTGCCGAAGCAATAACTAAAATCCAGAAAGCTGTCAGGTAAAAGTTTATTTATTCTGCAGGCTGCATCACTGCATAGATCCCGATACCTTCAAGGTTTACACTGAAGACAGAAGATTTGCGTCCGGAACTGATAATATTTGCCGTAATCCTTCTGTTTTCTGATTCAGGACTCATAACCACCATAGGAGGGAGAGTCACTCTTGTTGAATCAATCTCATATGAAAGCTCGTTTTCAGTGATAAGGGTTTCAATGCCTTGTAATATGGGAGTGCCACCCATATCCCTGATGGTTGGATGCGGTATAGCTGTAAGCCC
The DNA here is from genome assembly GCA_040769065.1 of Bacteroidales bacterium. Taxonomy (GTDB): domain Bacteria; phylum Bacteroidota; class Bacteroidia; order Bacteroidales; family VadinHA17; genus LD21. The sequence continues at coordinate 532,225 of JAXGLU010000001.1, read as the reverse complement.
CCTGCTAAGGAAATGAATAACTGGTTCCTTATCGTGGAATCTTATCCTTAGGGCCCATCTTTTATCGCCTTTCAACTGTTTTATTACCGGTTTGAATTTACCTTTTCTGATAAGCTCATCAAGAGGATTTGACAAGGTTGATGTACCAATGACTATTAAATTTTTATATTTTGCCCTAAGCAGCTTCACCGACAGAGGAACAGGTCTTTTATAACCCTTCTCGTCATGGGTGCCAAATGGCAGGGCAATCCAGGCTGTACCTCCTTTGGAAAGAAATGTACTTATAGCATCAAACTGCCTGTCAGAGACGCAACCAATGCTGTCAAGAATCAAAGGAGTGTTGTCATTGCACAACTCCGATGCATCAGAAAGCTCCTCAGAGCGGACAAACCTGTATCCTATATTATTATTCACAAGGTGAGTTGACCAGGTGGCTGCCTTTGTCCATTGTTCAATTCCGTCTTCTCCAAGCCAGCCGTTTTCCCTGCAATAACGGCTGTTTACAAGCCTGACTTCCACCAGGTCTGTACCCTTTCGATAATCCCATTTACTGTTTTTAATTTCCCAGTTGTTATACGGGCCGACAATATCCTCTATTTCCATCATGTCAGCAGGATCTTCTTCCAGTCTCTGATTAAGCGTGCTGCTCCAGTTGGCAACACCCCAGAACCTGCTGAGGCTCCATCCCAGATAACCACCATCTTTGTAAATAGTATAGCTTAGAGCCAATGGCGGAGCATTGTTTCTTCTTCGTGCAATATCTTTCTGGTGCAGGGCTTCAGAATCCATTCTTACCCAATCGACAGTATTTACATTAATACCACAATTTTCCAGCATGAAAAAGTCAAGATACGGTGACATCCGTTCCAGGTTCAGGTCAAGTGCATTCAGGTAAACAGGACCTGAAGATGAGCAACAGGTCATCAGTGGCTTGTCTTTTACCACCTCTTTAACCATTCTTAAGTGATCAGCAACAGAATCAGCCCGCATTCTCAGCCAATCGCGGAAAACAGGATTTTCATAATTACCCCACAGGAACTCATTCGTTTCTTTAGTATCACCCCAGAATCCTGCATCATCAAGCCCGGGTATATCATGTCCGTAATCCCTTTTGAAACGTTCCCTGCAATGAATGCATCCGCACACCAATGGTCCGGCATAATCGCACATATCATCTACTTCAACACCATCAACAGGAACATCATTCAGCAGCCTTAAAAGATACTTTCTGTGCATGTCAAGAAACCCGGGATTGTTATGACAGAATGTTTCCAGCTGATATTGTTTTGCATACCCCCTGCTTCCGTCAAGCAAGCTTACCTGGCAGATATCTTTGAAAAAATGCCCTTCATATTGAGCATAATCTGCTGCAACAGGGTCATGAAACAGTAAAATATGATGACGGTGGTTTTTATGCAGTTTTCTAAATTCAGCCTCTCCCCTCGGTCGCTCAATATGGTTACAGGAATAGTGGTCCATGAACCTGATGTTATACCTATGCAATTCCTCGCACACATTAGCTAAGTAACCATGCAGCTGACCAAAATAATTGGAAAAATCAAACCTTACATGAAATCCGAAGTTTATTGCAGTGTCAATCCCGGCATTTGCAAATGCTTCCGCCCTGTATCTGATCCTGTCAACTATCTTCTTCTGAGGCCATAACAGATCTTCCAGGGTACACCACCAGCTTGCTGTACGGTATGGAATGAACCCGTCCGTTACACTGGCTTTATCATCAGGATTTCCGTCTGATGAAGGCAGCAGTAAAGTCTGATACAAGAATTTATTTTCTCTTGAAAGGCTTAAACCGGCTCCGGTCAGAACAGATGTTTTTATAAAATAACGACGTGATAGTGAGTTTTTCATTCCTATACTTTTTGTCTGGTTCGCACTTTATGTCCGTAAGATGCATAGTAAAGAACATATAGATAAATGGGGATTACAATCCAGTATGCGATTTTTTCATTTGCAATATCTGCAATACGGCCATAGAGAAGTGGCAGAACCGCGGCTCCTGATATAGCCATTACCATCATAGAAGAGCCTGCTTTTGTGAATCTCCCAAGACCCGCTATGGCCAGCGGCCATATTGAAGGCCACATAAGTGAGTTTGCGAGGCCAAGCAGGGCAATGAACATCACTGAAACGAAACCATTTGTTGCCTGGGCAAGCAGGGCAAATGTCACTCCAAGAATTGCAGAGATTATGAGTGCATCTTTTTGCTGAAGATATTTCGGTATGCAGATTATTCCAATAACATAACCAACAAGCATCCCGAAGATGGTGAGGGATGAAAAGAATTTTGCAGTGGCAATTGGTATATTCAGAAATACGCCATAGCTGATAATAGTGTTGGCAGCAATGACTTCCACACCGGTATAGACAAATATTGCCAGAACTCCAAGTAAAAGGTGGGGAAACTGAAAGATGCTGGTTTTTGTCATACTCCCTTCATCAGCTATTGCGTTCTCCTCTTCTGCATCTATATCCGGAAGATTGGAAAAATAAAGAAACAAGGCCAGCAGCAATAATGAGATCATTATGAGCAGGTAGGGAACAATGACCCTTGAGGCTAATGCATTAAGTTCCAAATTCTTCTGTTCTACAGTCATAGTCGATATGTTCCTGACTATATCGTCAGCTCCCTTTAATGTTACAAATCCCAGTATTGCAGGAGCAATTACTCCGGCAACACCATTACAGATGCCCATAATGCTTATTCGCCTGGCGGCACTCTCAATGGGGCCGATAATAGTAACATAAGGATTGGAAGCTGTTTGCAGAAGGGCCATACCTGCACCCTGAATAAATAGCCCTGTCAGGAATAGTCCGTATGTTCTGGTAAGAGCGGCCGGAACAAAGATAACTGAACCAACGGCCATGATTATCAAACCTGTCACCATCCCCTTCTTATAGCCGGTATATTCAAGCAACCACCCGGAAGGCACTGACATAAAGAAATAAGCTATGTAAAAAGAAAATGCCACCAGGTATGACTGGAAATTATTCAGTTCGCAGGCTATTTTAAGGTATGGTACAAGTACCGCACTTAGCCAGGTTATAAAACCAAAAACAAAAAATAGCGCGCCAATTATTACAATAGGACTTGAGATGGAACTATAAGCTCGTTTTAAAAAGCCATTGCCGGAATTTTGCATCTTATTGTTTTATTTGTATGAGTTCATTTCAGACTTTCCTGTCTGGTTTATATTGAATTGATCGATCGGAAACTGCTTTGGGTTATTATTCTACCGCTTCAATCCTGCAATCTTATCCATTATGATTTCATGTACATTGACAGGGAACACCGCAGGCATTCCATACCAGAAAAATGAATCAAGCCCTTCATAATTACGGGCTTCAATATGCAGGGACATCGGCAGGTAGCTTGACACGTCATTTGTATATCCGGCCACCGAAACGAGCTTGTCAGGCCATAGTTTTTTAACTCCAAACCCATAACTGGTTGTTGTCTCTCTCGAGAATCCAACAAGTTTCCAGTTACCTATATTGATAGTATGCACATATACCGGAAGAGTGTTTGGCATAGAACCTTCCGCATAATATTTAAGCATAAGGTCGCTCCATTTAACATTCTTCTCGGAATAAATGTCACCCGGCCGGGTGCTGTTTTCCTCCCTGTATTTTATGATCTCCTCCCTTGGCCAGGGTGTAATTGGAACATTGATGGTGTCGAGAAAATATGAAATGCCTCCCCTGAGCTCAGTCATTGGCTTGCTGATAACTGCCATTACTTCATTTGCAAGTCTTTCGCCTGTTATGTATTCTCCGTTATCTCTTGGATTGATATCTCCTGCTGTTCCCTGAAGAAACAGCGCATTTTGGGTATTTGTTCTTTCTTCCACCAACTTGCGTGCGACACCCGGATAGTTTGCACTTATTGTGTAATGGAGGGTTCCTGCAGTGCTGAATACAGGATGACATGCAGCCAGGAACAGGTAGCTTTCAGAGTTGTCTCCCGGATATTCTATCTTTAAAACATCGACAGAATTATCATAAAGTTCAGGATGATCTTTAAGACTTCTGTTGTATCCGATATCGACCGCTCCCCTTCCGAAACTGAGTCTGGCCGGGGTCATCTGTGAAACAGCCTCCCCAACGGCATCCAGAATACCATTCCATAATGTTGAATACAGATAGACACTGTCAGGTCGCTGGTTTGCTTCCTGCCAGGTCAGCCAGTTTTGAGATACCGGCGCAAAATGTGTGTGTGAGGAATTAATGAATACAGCCCCTGGAGGCAGTTTGTGCCTCTTTTCAATTGTTTCTTTCAGCAATCCGGTATAGGTATCGTTAAGGCCGCATATATCGGCATTTATAATTACAACTGTTTTTCCTCCGTCGCTTATTGCCAGGGCTCTTGCCGTCAGATTGCCTTCACTCCTGTGTTCGCCTTCATACAGGACCCCTTCCCTGCTTATTCCGTATATTGTGTTACCGGCAATGGTAATCATTCCAATGTCTTCCTTTATGGTATGATTGTTCCTGTATGCTGCCTTCAGCCATAGTATTTCCTTGCGGGAAGGATCGCACTGATACAGGACCCCGTCGCCTGTGATGGCGAACATTTTCATGCTGTTGGCGGCTATGCTGACAATCCCGTCAACAGATTCGAGCAATTTCCATTCCGGCACCTTATGTGACAAATCAGTCTGCCATATTGTTCCTTCCTGATCCAGAGCAAACAATCTGCTGTCTGCAGAGGCCAGAGATACAGCATGCTTGTCAGGTATCTTCAATTCTCTCCATCTGATTTTTTTGTTTGCATCCGTAACCAGGAATTTGCCGCTGCTGCTGACTGCATATATTTTTCCGTTCAGTGCAGTTAGCGCACTTATATTTCCGGCATCTCCGGCACTAATCCAGCCCGAAGGATTACCGCTGAAATGTTTATACAGCAATTCATTTTTTGCAACTGCAATCAGCTTATCCTGCAATCCTCCGAATGTTTTTACATCGGGCATATGTTCCAGCTTCTTCCATTGAAGAGTAAAGCGCCCGTCGCGTGGTGCTCCATACCCGCCAAGATGAAGCGAGATCAAAGATTTGTCAGGTTCAATGCCAACCTGGGAAGTCCCTGCCCTGAACTCTGTCTGGGCGTTTAGTACAACCGGCACAAGCAACCATATTATCAACCGGAAAAATCCTGTTCTGGTCATGTTTAATCAGTATTGAAATGTCATTTGAATTCAGTTTCATTTTCGCCTTTAATATAGCCGAAATTGGCCAATATGCCACCGTCAACGTAAAGAATATGTCCGTTGACGAAATCACTTGCCGCGGAAGCCAGAAACAAAGCTGCATTAGCCACGTCTTCAGGGCTTCCCCATCTCCCTGCCGGAGTGCGCGTCATGACAAGTTCGTTGAAAGGATGATTGTTTTCTCGCAATGGCGCTGTTTGTGATGTGGCAATGTAACCCGGGCCTATCCCGTTTACCTGTATGTTGTATTTAGCCCATTCACAAGTCATGTTTCTTGTAAGAAGGGCAAGTCCTCCCTTGGCCGATGCGTATGCCGATACTGAGTTACGCCCGTATACGCTCATCATAGAGCACATGTTAATTATCTTACCCCTTCTTTTGCTTATCATTCCCGGCACTACTCTTTTTGAAACAATCAGAGGAGCAACAAGGTCAACATCAATAACTTGCCTGAAACTGTCAACACTCATGTCAAGTATCGGTATTCTTTTTATTATCCCGGCATTGTTAACAAGAATATCAACCTGCCCTGTTTCTTTTTCAATAAGAGTGATCCCTTTGTCGGTATCTTCTTCGGAAGTGACATCAAAGTTCAGAACAAATACCCCGAGACCATCTTTCTTGTACGCTTCGGCACATAAAGAAAGCTTTTCGTCATCTATATCATTTACACATAGCTTTGCACCTGCTCTTGCGAGCAGTTTCCCTATTGCCAGTCCTATGCCATGCGTGCCACCTGTTACCAGGGCTACTTTTCCCGTAAGGTCAAATAATTCCATCATTTAATCAGTATATAATTTTGATTTAAAAGGCCGGATGCAAACAGTGAACCCACATGATTGAAAATTATATAAAATATGTGTTTGCATTTGAATTCAATCATGTGGGTTCATTATCGATTATCTTTTTGCTCCGCTTTTGCCTGAGGACTTATGAACTCAGGAAACTTTCCCAATGTATATCAAAGTTTTTAAAAAGTTACTTAAGTGTGTCGGGGTAACGGACATCCATATCGCCATAATCAAGATTCTCTCCTGCCATACCCCAGATAAAAATATAATTGGAAGTACCGGCTGCACTGTGGATACTCCAGGAAGGAGAAAGGACAGCCTGCTCATTTTTCATCCAGATATGCCTGGTTTCATCAGGATCTCCCATAAAATGGCAAATCGCCTGTTTTTCAGGCACCTGGAAATAAAAATAGGCCTCCATTCTGCGGTTATGCGTATGAACGGGCATTGTATTCCAAACACTGCCCGGCTTTAGCTCGGTCATACCCATCTGAAGCTGACAGGTATCAACAACACTGTTTATCAGAAGCTTATTTATAACCCTGTGGTTTGATTCTTCAAGACTGCCCAATTCAACAGCTTCAGCTTCCCTGATACTTATTTTCTTCGAGGGATACCTGCAGTGAGCCGGTGCAGAATTGATGTACAGTTTTGCAGGTTTCAATGGATCAACAGACCTGAATGTCACGCCTTTTGTTTCTTTGCCAAGATATAGGGCCTCCTTGAAGGAAATTTCATAAGTAACTCCATCAGCAGTAATGACAGCGCCACCACCCACATTTATTATTCCTATTTCTCTCCTGTCGAGGAAATTATCCGATTTGAGTTCTTCGGGAGAAGAAAGATCAAGAGTCTTTGTAACCGGCATGGCACCTCCAACCATATACCTGTCATACATCGAATATACGAAGGTAATCACGTCTTTTTCAAATAACGACTCTATCAGGAACTCCTTCCTTATTCTCCCGGTATCATAGCTTTTGAAATCTTCCGGATGGACAGCATAACGTAACTCAAGTTTCATCATAACATAATTTTAATTTTAAAGGTATGATGGAGCCCACATGGCTGAAAACTATATAATTACATATTTCTGTATTTGTGGGGGTCATCATAAAATATTCTTTTACACATTGAAAACTAATTCAGTCACCTGAGGGTTCCCTGCCTCATTACAGTACAGGCTCACCGGAATCATTACTTGTTTGAAGTATTCTGATGAGCCCTGGCGGCCAGGCAAAATAAAACAACCTCAGGGTGCCCTTCACAAATAAACATGAAATGGCATAATGATCTCAAATGTACAATTTTTGAATGAAAAGTCAACCAATAAACTTTGCCATACCTTTAAATACCAGGCCGCATATTGGACTATCCATGCAAATAAGGTTAATCATTATGTTTATTAACACAGGAGGGATGGCCGGGATCATTGATCCTGCCGTTCAATATACCATAAAACGTTATCCTGAAATTATACAACAGGCTATTGATTTTCGACGAAGAGGTCAATTAATTTGCTATTTTTAGCTGTTCATTAGTTTAGTTAGCTGACATGAAATCATTTATCAATGAGGATTTCCTCCTCTGCAACAAGACTGCAAAAAGACTCTACCATCAGTATTCTGAAAATCAACCGATAATAGATTTTCATTGCCATTTGTCTCCCGCCATGATTGATGAGGACCGGCGTTTTAACAATATTGCAGAAGCATGGCTGGAAGGAGATCATTACAAATGGCGCGCAATGAGGATTAATGGGGTAAATGAACGCTATTGCACAGGGGAAGCTTCTCCTGAAGAAAAATTTAGAAAATGGGCAGAAACAGTTCCTGCAACCATAGGAAATCCCCTTTATCACTGGACTCATCTTGAGCTTGCCAGGTACTTTAACATTTTTGAATTATTATCATCATCAAATGCGGAGAAAATATACCGGGAAACGTCTTCATTGCTTCAGACCAAAGAATATAGCATACGCTCCCTGATAAGGAAAATGAAAGTTGAAGTAATATGTACAACTGACGACCCGGCAGATAACCTTGAACACCACAGGAATCTTAAAACTTCATTTGAAACTGCTGTCATTCCAACTTTCAGGCCTGACAATGTCCTGAAAACTGACGATCCGGACAGGTTCCGGGCATACATAGAAAAGCTCGGAACAGCCGGCAACATTTCAATATCAGGCTACAACACCCTTGTCGATGCACTTGACAAAAGACATTTGTTTTTTCATGAGATGGGTGCCCGCCTGTCAGACCACGGGCTCGACAGATTCTATTATGCACCTGCAACAGACAGTGAAGTTGACAAAATATTCAGGAAGCTTCTCGGAAAGACAACGGTTTCGGCTGAAGAAACAGAGAAGTACCGTAATGCCGTTATGCTGGAGTTGTGCAGGATGAACCATAAAAGAGGCTGGACACAGCAGTTTCATGTCGGAGCAATAAGGAACAACAATACCAGATTATTCCGGCTGTTGGGCCCCGACACCGGATGGGACTCAATTGGAAATTCCCAGGATGCCTTTAAGATGTCGCGCTTTCTTGATTGCCTGGACAAGGAAGATAAGCTTGCAAAAACCATTCTTTACAATTTAAATCCCGCAGACAACGAGATGATGATCACCATGGCCGGCAATTTCAACGACGGGACCATCCCGGCAAAAGTCCAGTACGGAGCAGCCTGGTGGTTTCTCGACCAGAAAAACGGCATGGAAAAGCACCTCAGGGATCTTTCTGCCATGGGCCTGCTCAGCAGGTTTGCAGGAATGGTGACGGATTCGAGAAGTTTCTTATCCTATCCAAGGCATGAATACTTCAGACGTATCCTGTGCAACTTTATCGGGGAAGAAGTAGAAAAGGGAACGATTCCCGATGACGATCAGCTTGTCGGTCAACTGATTGAAGGAACATCTTATAAGAATGCAAAGAACTATTTTGGATTCAACAGCTAAGTGATCCGGAAACAGGAATCGGGATAAATCTGCGATTCAATTAACAAATTATTTGGTCTCACTGTGCTTATGTTTATATTTAAAAAAACTTTATAAAATGAATGAATTGAATTTGAGAGGCAAGGTTGCAGTAATAACAGGCGGAGCAGGCCTTATATGTTCTGAAATGGCCAGGGCGCTGGCCGGGCAGGGTGTAAAAACTGCAATCATCGACCTTAACAAGGATGCTGCAGAAAAAACGGCAGCTGAAATAAAAAAAGTGTTCGGAACAGATGCTATAGGCTTGTCTGCCAACGTGCTTGATAAGAACACTCTGCTAAGTGCGAAAGAAAAGATAAACGAAAAGCTCGGAAATATTGACATCCTTATAAACGGAGCCGGCGGAAATTCACCTGCAGCCACCACAAAAATCGAACTCATGAATGGAACAGGCGATGAAAATCCGGATGATACATTCTTCGGCCTTAAAATTGAAGGATTTGACAAAGTCTTTGATCTTAATTTCAAAGGCACACTGTTGCCAACAATGGTTTTTGCCACCGACATGATAAATAAAAAGGCCGGGGCAATAGTCAATATTTCGTCGATGAATTCAATAAGACCGCTGACAAAAATTCCGGCATACTCAGCCGCAAAATCTGCTGTTAATAATTTCACACAATGGCTTGCAGTTCATATGGCGCAAACGGGTGTCAGGGTAAATGCAATTGCACCCGGATTTCTGCTTACAAGCCAGAACAGGTTCCTGCTTACGGATGAAAAAACAGGAGAGCCTACCCCCAGGGCAAGGAAAATCATTGGAAGCACCCCCATGCAACGCTATGGAACACCCGAAGAACTTACCGGAACCCTGCTTTACCTGGTTTCAGACTTTTCAAAGTTTGTGACCGGAATTGTTATTCCTGTCGATGGAGGCTTCAGCGCGTACTCCGGTGTTTAACAACAGTTCCCGCTAATGAATATAACATATATATGATTTACTTTCAGTCAGGTTCGGAAAACACCATTATCACCCCTAATGACCTTGAATACGGTGTTTATTCAGCTCTTGTTAAAATAGGTCCCAGAAAAAAAGTGCTGGTGATACCGCCCGATTTTACCAGGTTCCATTCCAGGGCAGGTGACATAACCACTTTATTGTACAACTATTACGGTGATAACCTGAAAGATATACTGCCGGCGCTGGGAACTCATTCTCCCATGACAGACAATGAACTATCGGAAATGTTTAAAGGCGTTCCGAAGGAATTATTCCGCGTTCATGACTGGCGGAGAGACGTCATTACAGTAGGAACAGTTCCTGGCGATTTTATTTCGGAGATAACCGAAGGTGCACTTGACTATTCATGGCCGGCACAACTGAACAAGCTGCTTACCTCTGGCGGCCATGATCTTGTATTGTCTGTCGGACAGGTTGTCCCCCATGAAGTTGCAGGAATGGCCAACTATACAAAAAACCTCTTTGTAGGAACAGGCGGTCAGGAGGGTATTAATAAAAGCCATTTCGTAGGTGCCGTATACGGGATGGAACGTATGATGGGGAAAGCCGACACTCCGGTAAGAAAGCTCTTGAATTATGCTGCAACCCGGTTCACTCCCGACCTTCCGATTGTGTATATCCATACCGTTATAGGACGCGATGAAACCGGGAAACTTGTCATCAGAGGGCTGTTCATAGGCGATGACGATGAAGTTTTCAGACTTGCCGCAGAGTTGTCATTGAAAGTGAACTTCACTGTGTTCGACAAAGCGCTGAAAAAAGTGGTGGTCTTCCTCGATCCGTCGGAATATAAAAGCACCTGGCTGGGAAATAAAAGCATTTACCGGACCCGGATGGCTTTAGCCGATAACGGTGAATTAATTATTCTGGCTCCTGGTCTGAAAATGTTCGGAGAAGATAAGGAAATCGACAGGCTGATCAGAAAATACGGGTACAGGGGGACACCTGCAACCATGAAATTTCTCGATGCCAACCAGGACCTCAGGAATAACCTTAGCGCCGCAGCCCACCTCATTCACGGAAGTTCTGAAGGCAGGTTCTCAATAACATATTGCCCGGGCGGCGTTACCCGCCAGGAAATAGAATCGGTGAATTTCAAATATGCCGGCCTTGAACAGATGATCGCAAAATATAACCCCGATGTTTTAAAGGACGGCTTTAATACACTTCCCGGAGGCGAAGAGATATACTACATCTCAAACCCGGCGGTGGGTTTATGGGCATCGAAAGATAAACTGAATTGAAATGATTGGATGGGGTATAATAGGTTGTGGCAAAGTCACAGAAATGAAAAGCGGACCCGCTTTTTACAAGGTTAACAATTCAAGGCTTGTGGCTGTAATGAGAAGAGATGCAGCAAAAGCCGGCGACTATGCAAAGCGTCACAATGTTCCCAGGTTCTACACCAATGCAGATGATCTTATCAATGACAGGGAAGTTGATGCAGTATATGTCGCAACACCCCCTTCGTCACATGCTGAATATGCTATAAAAGCCCTGAAGGCAGGCAAGCCGGTTTACATCGAAAAACCCATGAGCGTAAATTATAGCGAGTGTGTCAGAATCAATGAAGAAGCTGCAAAACGAAACCTGCCCGTGTTTGTTGCATATTACCGGAGAACCCTCCCGGGTTTTCTGAAAATTAAGGAACTTATTGAGAAAGGCGAAATTGGAAAAGTCCGATTCGTTAATTTACAGATATATAACTATCTGTCGCCCGAAGAGAAAGCAGGGAACCTCCCCTGGCGGGTGATACCGGAAATAGCAGGTGCCGGCCACTTTTTTGACCTGGCTTCGCATCAGCTTGACTACTTTGACTATCTGTTCGGACCCGTAAAAAAGATCGCCTCCATAGCCGTTAATCAGGCAAAGCTGTATGAAGCCGAAGACCTGGTCTCAGCCAGTTTTGCCTTTGACGATAATATCATTCTTACAGGCACATGGTGCTTCACAGTGTCTCCCGAGGGAAACAGGGATTCTCTCGAGATAGTCGGTGAAAAAGGCATGATAAAGACTTCTACCTTCAGCTTTCAGCCCATTGTCCTGATCAATGATAAAGGGAAAACCGAATTTGAAAATGTGCGTCCAGAGCATGTACAATTCTATCTGATTGAACAAATAGTAAAACAGCTGTCGGGCGAAGGAAAAGCGGTAAGCACCGGAATTACTGCAGCCAGAACCAATAAGGTGATGGACGAGGTTGTAAGGGAGTATTATGGAAAAGGTTAAAGTTAAAGTTGAAGTTGAAGTTGAGTATCAGAAAATACTAAAGAAGAAAAACACATGAAGCTATTGCCATCGCTGCAAAAAAAGGGTGGTTAAAACAGGCTCCGGAACATGTAAAAAGGCGGAACAATTTAAAAGATGAACTTAATTAGTCAAATAACATATTAAATATTTATTTATGAACAACTTATCGGATATTGGACTGATCGGACTGGCAGTCATGGGGGAAAATCTTGTCCTTAACATGGAAAGCAAGGGTTTCAGTGTAAGTGTTTACAACAGGACCCTTCAGAAAGTTGATGACTTTATTGCAGGAAGGGCAAGCGGAAAACGTATTAAAGGCACTTATTCAATTGAGGAGCTCGTAAGTTCTCTTAAACGGCCAAGGAAAATAATGATAATGGTCAAGGCGGGTAAAGCTGTTGATGATATGATTGAGACTCTTATACCGCATCTTGATAAAGGCGACATAATAATTGACGGTGGAAACACACATTTCCCCGATACGAACAGACGCACGGCTTATGTTGAGAGCAAGGGTTTGCTTTTCATCGGAACCGGAGTGTCCGGAGGAGAAGAAGGTGCCCTGCTTGGTCCATCCATCATGCCCGGAGGATCAATAGCTGCCTGGCCTGAGGTTAAGCCAATATTTCAGGCAATAGCGGCAAAGGTGGATGACGGAACACCATGCTGTGACTGGGTTGGCGAGAACGGTGCAGGCCATTTTGTTAAAATGGTTCATAATGGTATTGAATATGGTGATATGCAGCTTATTTGCGAAGCATATCATCTTATGAAAAGCCTTCTCGGAATGAGCGCTGATGAAATGCACCTCGTATTCAGGGAATGGAATGAAGGAGAGCTTGACAGCTACCTTATCGAAATAACAAGGGATATCCTGGCTTTTAAGGATGAAGATGGATTGCCGCTGGTGGAAAAGATACTCGACACTGCAGGGCAAAAAGGGACAGGTAAATGGACAGGCATAACTGCGCTGGATCTGGGAATCCCCCTTACCCTTATTGGCGAAGCTGTCTTTTCAAGGTGCCTTTCCGCTATCAAGGATGAAAGGGTTAGAGCATCAAAGGTTCTTAAAGGACCGGGTAAGGCATTCAGTGGAGACAGGAATGCTTTCATTGCCAACCTCAGGGAAGCGCTGTATGCCTCAAAGATAGTGTCGTACGCACAGGGATATTCACTTATGAAGGCAGCTGCAGAGGAATACGGCTGGAAGCTTAATTACGGAGGCATTGCCCTGATGTGGCGCGGAGGATGCATAATAAGATCGGCATTCCTTGGCAAAATAAAGGAAGCTTATGACAATAACCCTGAGATAGATAATTTGCTTCTTGATCCGTTTTTCAGGGAAAAGGTGCAGAAAGCACAGTTGGGTTGGAGGAATATTGTAGCTGAAGCTGTTAAAAACGGGATACCCGTACCGGCTATATCCTCCGGACTTGCATATTTCGACGGATACAGATGCGAAAGGCTGCCGGCCAATCTCCTTCAGGCACAACGTGACTATTTTGGGGCTCACACCTATGAAAGAATTGACAAACCCAGGGGAGAGTTTTTTCATACAAACTGGACCGGACGTGGAGGTACAACTGCTTCATCAACATATAATGTTTAGGAGTTATTAACGGAAAAATATTCAGAAATGTCACAATCCAAACCAGCAGGAAGCTACAGATGGACGGTATGCGCCCTTATTTTCTTTGCAACAACAATCAACTACCTCGACCGCCAGGTAATAGGCATACTGAAGCCTATCCTTGAAAGTGATCTTAATATTGGAGAAAAGGAATACTCTTACATAGTTATGGCATTTCAGCTTTTTTATGCCTTTGGAATGGTCCTGGCAGGCAGGCTGATTGACAAGTTCGGGACAAAAATAGGTTATGGAATTGCCGTAATATTCTGGAGCATTGCCGCCATGGGGCACGCTCTTGCAAAAGGTGCCTTTGGATTCGGATTCTGGCGCGCACTTCTTGGCGTAAGCGAATCTGCCAATTTCCCGGCAGCAATCAAAGTTGTGGCGGAATGGTTTCCGAAAAAAGAACGGGCTCTTGCTACCGGCATCTTCAACTCAGGCACCAACTTCGGAGCAATAGTGGCGCCCCTTGCAGTGCCGGCAATTGTTATCGCATGGGGATGGCAGGCTGCTTTTATAATTACCGGAGCCATAGGATTCATCTGGATCATATTCTGGTTTATTTTCTATGAGGTGCCCGAAAGGCAGCGCAGGGTATCGGAAGCTGAAATAAATTACATACACAGCGATATTGACGAAAAAGGAGAATCAACGGAAAAAATCCCATGGGCTAAGCTGTTAAAATACCGCCAGACCTGGGCCTTTTTCATTGGGAAAGGACTTACTGATCCAATATGGTGGTTTTATCTTTTCTGGATCCCAGGCTGGCTGTCTGAAGTCAGAGGAACGGGCCTCGATGTTAAAGCATTCGGATTACCGCTGGTAGTAATATATTCGGCAACTACAGTAGGAAGTATTTTCGGCGGCTGGCTTTCGTCATTCATGATCAGGAAAGGTATGTCACCGTTCAAGGCAAGAAAATATGCGATGCTGGTTTTTGCAATACTTGTCACACCTATTGTTTTCGCTCAGTCGCCGGGAATAAGCACATGGGGTGCAGTAGGTCTTATCGCCCTGGCAGCTTCATCACATCAGGCATGGTCTGCTAACATATTCACAACTGTTTCTGATGCATTCCCAAAAAGAGCAGTGAGCTCAGTTACAGGCATCGGAGGTATGGCTGGAGCTCTTGGAGGACTGGGAATCTCTTACCTTGCCGGAGCAGTTCTCAACTTCTACAAAAATGCCGGGCATGTTGAAACAGGCTATGTAATATTGTTTATCGTGGCAGGTTGCGCTTACCTGATCGCATGGACAATTATGGCTCTTATGACTCCAAAAAACAAAAAAGTAATAATTGATTGATGGTAATATTTAATGATGCAGTTCATAATATAAAACTATCATCCCGCTTAAAGCAAAACACTAAGCTCATGAAAACAACCAGGGACCATATATCTGTTAACTGATATATGAATCACCTTATTATCAATAATATAGCAATCCAACTTTAAAATGAAAGATACAGGCAAATATTCATTCGGGCTCGGAGACCGATTCGGGCACCAGGGGGAAGCCCAGCTTAAAGCAATAATCGATGCCGGAAAAAAGGGTGTGGAAATCACACCGGTCTGGAATAAATCGAACCGTGAACATTCAATAATTGGAACCGCGCCTGATGATGTCAGAAAAGAGGCTGACCATGTTACTTCACTCCTTGGATTTTCAAAACCATATTTTGTTGATGCCGACCATATTAATTCCGATACGGTGGACAGGTTTATCGATAGTTCCGATTTTTTCACAGTCGATGTTGCTTCATATATCGGAATGAAGGCAGATGAGTCGGAAATAGAGAAATTCCTTTCTGGTGCAATGAAGTTTACAGGCGATTTAAAACTTCCTGCGATCAATAAGTCATTGACTGTCACAAAATCACATCTTAAGGAAATAGCCCTGAAATATCTGTTTGCAACAAGGAAAGCCGGCGAGTTATTTAGGAAAATCGAAAGCCTGAAAGGCCCGGGCAACTTTGTTACCGAAATATCAATGGACGAGGTTCCGTCGCCACAGACTCCGGTGGAACTCTTTTTTATACTTAAAATGTTGCATGAAGAAGATATTCCCCTCGCGACAATTGCACCCAAATTTTCAGGACGTTTCAATAAAGGCGTTGATTATGAAGGCGACATAAGTCAGTTTGCTTCTGAGTTTGAAGCTGATCTGATGGTGATCAGCCTGGCGGTACAAGAATTTGGCTTGCCTGAAAACCTCAAGATAAGCGTACATTCCGGATCGGACAAATTCTCAATATATCCGGTCATCGGGTCATTAATACAAAAACATGATAAGGGAATTCACGTGAAAACAGCCGGAACAACCTGGCTGGAAGAGGTCACTGGTCTTGCAGAAAGCGGAGATGAAGCTCTGAGTTTTGTTAAAGATCTGTATGTTAATGCCCTGGATAGGATGGAAGAATTCTGTGCACCATACGCTGATGTCATTGACATCAAAAAATCAGCCCTGCCGAAAGCAACGGAAGTAATGGGCTGGGATGGCAAAAGATTTGCAGATTCAATAAGACACATCCCTGATAATAAATATTACAACAGAGACATGAGGCAACTGATTCACATTTCATATAAACTGGCTGCCGATCAAATAGATAAATTCAATCAACTTCTCGATAAGAACAGGGAGGTCGTTTCCCTATGTGTATATGAGAATATTTATCACCGGCATATTTGCAGATTATTTGACATTAAATAATATACTGCCGGTTAAACTTTAACTTAATTTATGCTTGTTATGAAGAAACCCACATGATTGATCCAAATCACAAACACCAATGAAAATAATTCATCTTCAATCATGTGCGGTTCCATCATACCATTAAAATCAAAATTATATGCGGATGAAACCCACATGTATTTCATACACAAACACGTATGTATATAATTTTCAAACATGTGGGTTCCATCCGACCATTAAAATAAATTATATACGGATGAAACTTATTGCATTCTTTACAGCTCTTTTATTATTCAATTATGCTTCAGGCCAGACATTTATTGTCAGGAACGGACAGGCATCCGGCAGGATCATAGCTGATAAGAGCGTCAATAATGAAAAGAGGGCGGCAGATCTTCTCAATCATTTTATATTGAAGATTACGGGCACGACACTGCCTGTGATTGAGTCTGATAAAGAAAGAAAGCCCGGTGACATTTTTTTAAGAAGCCTGGCCGACACGCTGCCGGAAGTCAGATTATACGGCCTGAAGGAAGATGGTTTCAATCTGTCGTGCGACGGGAATTTCCTGACCATAACCGGCGGGCCCGGTTCCGGAACCCTTTACGGCGTTGTCACCTATCTTGAAAACTGGCTGGGCGTCCGATGTTATGCCGCTGATGCATGGGTATATCCGGAAAGTAAAGATATCAGGCTGCCGGCCTTTATCAACAGAACAGAAAATCCGGGTTTCAGGTATCGCCAGACACAAGCCTACAGCATGAGAACAGACACCCTGTATAAGATATTTCACCGGCTCGAAGAACCACGTGAAATATTCGCGGCAAATTACTGGGTTCATACCTTCGATCGTATCCTTCCATCGGCAAAATTCGGAAAGACCCATCCCGAGTATTATTCGTTGATTAACGGCGAAAGAAGACCGGGTTCAGCCAGCCAGTGGTGTCTTACCAATCCGGAGGTGCTTGAGATTGTATCGGCCCGCGTTGATTCTATTTTCAAGGCCAACCCGGGCAGGAACATGATTTCTGTAAGCCAGAACGACGGCAACTTCACTAACTGCTCATGCGATGCATGCAAGGCTGTTGACGAGATGGAAGGCTCACCTTCCGGAACAATCATTCATTTCCTCAATAAACTTGCAGAACGTTTTCCCGATAAAGAGTTCTCCACATTGGCATATTTATACTCCGTACCGCCTCCCAAATATGTGAAACCCTTGCCCAATGTTAATATTATGCTTTGTGACATAGACTGTTACAGGGAGGTTAGCCTGACCGAAAATACTTCAGGAAGGGAGTTTGTAAAAAACCTTGAAGGGTGGGCTGAAATCTCTGACAATATATTTGTCTGGGACTATGGTATTAATTTTGACAATTACGTGTCTCCATTCCCGAACCTCCATATACTCCAGGATAACATACAGTTATTCAGAAAGAATAATGTCAACATGCATTTTTCCCAGATCTCCGGGTCAAAAGGAGGTGATTTTTCTGAGCTGAGAAGCTACCTTGTGGCTAAACTACTATGGGATCCGGATGTTAACCTGGATTCTGTAATGAATTGCTTTCTTGACGGATATTACGGGAAAGCTGCCCCGTACATCTACCAGTATATTAAAATCCAGGAAGGAGCACTGCTGGGAAGCAAAATACCTTTGTGGATTTATGATACTCCAATAACTCACAAGGATGGAATGCTGAATGCGAATCTGATGAAAAGATACCGCAAGCTCTTTGACAAAGCAGAACAAGCAGTTGCCTCCGATCAGGTTCTGTTAAATCGTGTATGGCGGCAAAGGCTGTCTATCCAGTATGCAGAACTGGAAATAGCCAGGACAGGAGCAATGGACGATGCTGAAAGGATCAGAAAGGAACTGGAATTGTTCAGGGAGAGGGCAAAGCATCTTGGAGTAACGATCCTTAATGAAAGAAACAACACAATTGAAGAATACTGCGATCTGTACCTGAAGCGGAATCTTCCGGGCAGGAAGGAAAGCCTGGCAAAGAATGCGAAGGTAATATACACGATGCCTCCCGATAAGCCCTACGACCTGATAGCTGATAAAGCCCTCACTGACGGCCTGCTGGGCGGAGCAACGTTTAACGAAAGCTGGGTCGGCTGGGAAAAAAATGATGCAGAGGTGATAATTGACCTTGGCAAACCAAAGGAATTCAACACTGTTGAGGTGGACATGCTCCATAAACTCGGATCGTGGATACTTCTTCCCAAAAGCATCACATGCTATGTTTCATCGGATAATATCGGCTATGCCCTTATGGGAAGAGTCGAGATTCCGGAAGACAGATCGCCCGAAGTTAAATACGTGAGCAAAGAAATAGTTTCAAAGAACAAGATAAAAGCCAGGTACATAAAAGTACATGTTGAAACCACAGGCATCTGCCCGTCATGGCATTACGGAGTGGGATATCCGGCATGGTTCTTTATGGACGAGATCTGGGTGTATTGAAATTACCCGGCAGCTAATCCGGTTTTCATGTGATCATGGCAACCCGGGGATTTTCTGGAGTAAAGGAGGCCGGAAAAGACAACAGACACGTTAAGCGTTTAGCGTGAAGCGTTTAGTGTGAAGCGTTTAGTGTGAAGTGTTTAGCGTGAAGCGTTAAGCGTTAAGTGTGAAGCGTGAAGCGTAAAGCGTAAAGCGTATAGCGTTTAGTGTGAAGCGTTTAGCGTGAAGGGGAAAGTCAATGCCTAAATAACGTTGACTTTTTTATTACTTAATTTACTTCTTTTATAATTAAAATTCTGATGATGATTTACTGTTGATAACGGGAGATTACTCGAAGAGTTATCCTCGTTATCAATAGTATCTTTAAATGACTTTGGTGTTAATTTTCCCAATGCTTTGTGAGGTTTTCCAGTGTTATACATATGTACAGCCCTGTTTAGCAGTCTCCTCAGAGAGGCCAGGTCCGTAGGACCATACGGGTAAAGATAATTGTTTTTTATTATGCCGTTTAACCTTTCTGCATGGGAGTTTTCATATACATTTCCTTCAGTCATTGAATTTTTCATTCCCAATTCTTTTGTGAGTTCCTTAAACTCTTTGCAGTAATACTGTCCCCCTCCATCTGAGTGCAAGATAGCACCCTTTAAATTGACCCTGCCGCGTTCTCTTATTAATCTGTGTAATGCCGGTAACGTGGTGCTTTCTGTTCGAAGATTATCGCTGGCTGACCAGCCAACTATCTCTCGATTAAAAAGATCCATAATGAAGGTGAGATAATAAGTCTTGGAACCAATATCAAAGTAGGTTATGTCACTCACAAAAACCTGGTTGACACCTGTAACCTGAAGATCCTTTATAAGGTTCGGAAAACGGGTCACGCCAAGACTGTTGGTTGTAACCCTGTAGTTCCTTAACTTTTTAATCCTGTAACCTGAGTCCATACAAAAACGTTCAAACTGATCCCTCCCCATACAGATCGGTTTTAGCTTTATGTAGATATCCCTGGCTGACATACGGGGGTGATCCCGGCGGATCTCATTGATCAACGGGATCAACTGCTCCTGCTCCTCAAGCTTATATCTCCGACGTTTTAACATCTGATAAAATGACTGTTTACTTATACCTAATACTTCAAAGAGATCTTTTAACTTCCTCCCATGTTCTTGCCGGTTGAAGTGGTACCAAACGAGAGTTTTGAACCTATTTTTTTTTTAATATCAACGTCATAATCAACCTCTGCTATCTCTATCATTTTGTCCTGGAACTCAAGTAATAGTTGTTTCTGACCAACTATCCTTTCCAGCTCCTTAATACGAGCCTCAAGAGCTTTTATCCTTTGCGTATCGCTCTTGGCTTCAACTACTTGTTTAACTTGTTTCTTTGCCATTACTGAATATTTGTAAATCCACCTATAAACTGATGTCCTGCTCACTGAGTAGGTTCTGCAAATATCGGGAATGGAAGTAATCTTTCTTTCTAATTCCCTTACTTTCTTCTTCTTGAAATCTTCACTGAAATACCTGTGGAAATCAGGTTTAGTTTCGTGATCAAAATAACTTATTTTTCCCATGTTGTTAACCGTTTTTTAGGTCAACGTATTTCAGGCATCGACACGTGAAGCGTAGTCAAAGACTAAAAGACAGCGACCGCAGGGAGCAAGACTGCCCGAAGGGCAAAGACAGCGAAGCATAAAGACAGCGAAGCGTAAAGACAGCGAAGCGTAAAGACAGCTCCCGAAGGGAGCAAGACTTATAAGACCTGTCACTACGCCCTGTGCTTTTCTTCATCTCCCCTATCCCCCTCTCCCCCTCTCCCCCTCACCTATTCGTCCTTAGTTCCGGGTTCCAGATTCTGTATTATTTTGCAATTAAAGTCCGGTTATACCGCAGACAATTTATTGGAAAAGTATTCGGATGTAGTGTCTGTAAGTGAAACAAATGGCATAAAATTTGTTGTTTGAAAAATTCGGAGGGAATACTTAAATTAGTAAGTGAAATGGACAAAAGAAACTTGATGAACTTACCGCAAATAGATAAAAATCCGGTTTTCACTTCAGGTTTCACATGATTGAATTCAAACGCAAACACGTAATGAATATAATTATCAATCATGTGCGGTTCCATCATACCATTAAAATCAAAATTATATTATGATAAAAAATCCGCGGGGATAATTGATGTATTGTCTTATGAATTAATAAAATAACAATGAAAAGAATATTATTTATATTAGGCTTTCATCTACTTCTTTTATCGTGTAATTCTGATTTTCAAAATATTAATACTGATTATTATTCTGATTTTCAAAATACTAATACTGATAATGTTTGTGGGTGTGAACAGCCTCAAAAAGAGCTTCCTTGGCTTAAGGAGTTGATTATAAAAGCGGAAACGGACAAAACCGGCAATTATTGGGGAACTATTTGGCTTCTGAATTATAAAGGACAAGATATATTTGTAACGGATATGATGTTAGGCAGCGGAGGCATTGCAAATTACTTTTTTAATTGTTCCGGAGATCATTTGGTGTGGAAAAACGGTATTGATAGTTATTGCCCGTCTGACTTTGTGGGCAAAGGGCATTTCTATGTAGAGGATGAAAAAGATTTTGCTAAATTTTTTCATAACTCAAAATTAGAGGTAATTATTTATTCAAATATATCTCATTAAATATCACACATATTTACAGATTAAAACACAATCTATAACATTAAAATTATAGATTACTACGGGACATTACACTACCAAACAACAAAATCAGGAGATAGTTTTACTATTCCTGTAAGCGGTTTGAAAGACGGAAACTATATTTTACAGATTACTATCGGAGATAAGATATCTTCTCTAAAATTAAGTGGTTAAGCGTTCAGCGTTCAGCGTTTAGTGTTTAGTGTTCAAGACTAAAAGACAGCAAAGCGTGAAGACAGCGAAGCGTTAAGACAGCGCAGCGTTAAGACAGCGAAGCATAAAGACAGCGCAGCGTTAAGACAGCGACCGCAGGGCGCAAGACTTTTTTGCAATTTGCAATTATCAATGAACAATTGGCAATCCCAGTACTTTCTCCACAACCGGCTCAGGCAGCAGTTGGGTGAGGGCTACACTCTGGCCACGGCTGTGTATGCTTATATGGTTTTAACATCAGAAGTGTGCCTCAATAGGGTCATTCTCCTTTTAGTTTATTGTCACTTTCTTTTGCTCCTCCAAAAGAAAGTAACCAAAGAAAAAGAGGCCGGAAAAGAAAACCGTTACTGTTTTTCGCCTATTGCGCAGTGCAATTTCCCGCTCCAAAAAACAGTAACGGTTCGCGCCTTTTCCGGGTTGCCATCGCACCAATAGAATCAGAACGCTGTTTTTGACATGTATTTGTCTGGCCATGAGATTGTTAATAAATTGTGGAAAAAGAGAGGTCTCCTCCTCCAATAATCCTCTGGTTATGTAACTTGAGGTATGCAGTTAAATGATAGAATAAAAAAAAACATTAGAGTGAAGGATATTTAAGTTTTATGCTACCTGCTATTAAAAATATTTCATTTTCCCATGCAGCGTTTTGGCAGTTAGTTGCGTAATAGTTAATAAAGAGGCATATGGATAGTTGACTTTCAGCATGAAAGGCATGAAAAAAGTAAGAAAATATTTGGAAGTGTGTTTTTTTTTTACTTTGTTTAATTGATGTTCAGTGTGTTATATTTCTGATTGCTATTCTTGGAAACGAGTACTAAGATGAAGATATAATCTCTAAATTTTTAATGAGTTGATTTTGAAACATTTTCTCCAAATAACTGTATAATGTAAAAAATCCTGGTATGAAAAAAGAGGCACTTTATGTTATTATCCTGGTTCTGATTATGGTGGCTTTTACCAGTTGCGAGAAAGAAGAAAATGATTTAGATGCTTCTCGCTACAGGATAATAAAAATCGCTGATAATATGGCGATGGAAAATCCCTTATATACTTTTGAATATAACTCACAGGGAAAGGTTGTTAAGATTTCTTGTACATATGGCTATTATGAAGTTGAATACAATCAAAACGGAAACCCGGTAAAAATATCGTCTTTTGATTTGGAAGGTGATAAAACTTCACCCAGTAGAATAATTACTATTCAATGGAAAGGTAATAGTTTTATTACTGGCTCTTATAAAAGAAAGAATATTTATCATCTTGATAAAAACAAGCATCTCAAATCAATAATTATTCTGCAACAGGAAAATGATAATCCTGTATATAATATTACCAGAGTTGAGACCTTCACAAAAACAAGTAATAACAAAATCAAACATGAGAATTATCCAATTGGTTTTAGTGAGAATTCTCTATTTGATCCAGGACGCTATGAAGAAACATATACATTAGGCACACTTAATAGTCCCTTCAAGGGTATACATGTTGCTGTACTATGTCTAACAAATATATCCTTTGATATGTTTATGTATGAGTTTCAAAATGAATTCAACATTGTTGGCATTGAAGGTGGTTTTAAAGCCACAATTGACTACGATTATAATGAGAATAATTATCCAGTTAGAGCCGATATTGCCTATATATCATTTGGAGAAGTCCACAAATACGCTTATTTCGAATATGAAACATACTGATTAATAGTTTGGTTGTGAAAAGAGGATGTTTCAAAAGGGCACCTTTTTTTTAGTTCATTTTTATTGTTACTTTCTTTTGCTCCTCCAAAAGAATCGCGCCTTTTCCGGGTTGCCACCGCACCGCCATAATCAGACTACTGTACTTTATCCCCACACCGATTTTCCTCAGTTAGCGTTAAGTGTTAAGCGTTAAGTGTTCAGTGTTAAGCGTTTAGCGTTAAGCGTTCAGGGTTAAGCGTTTAGCGTGAAGTGACTTTGGTATCGCTATCGCGTAGATGTTTCTTTAAGAACTGTTACGAGGTGTTGGAGGATGGGAAAATATAGATTCGGGTTTAAATTCCCCCCATCCCCCAATCTCCCCCTCTCCTCTTCGCTATGGTCCGGGAGCAAGACTTATAAGACCTGTCACTGAGCCCTGTGCTTTTCTTCGCCCCCCATCTCCCAATCTCCCCCTCGCCCATTCGCAGCCAGGGGCCGGGGTGAGTTCATGCGGAAAGCGGAAGGGCGGTTCCAGGTTAAAGACTAATATTTTCCGGGTTGCCACCGCACGGCTATAATCAGTCTGCTACTAATTTGATATGTATTTATTCGATCATAAGATTATTGACAATAATTGTTGGCAATCTGGCATAAGAATAATAATGATTATCTTTGTAAAAAGCATGTATCATCATGACAACAATTGAATTAAAGAAACAACTCATCCATAGAATATCAGAAATTGAAGATGTGAATTTTCTGAAGGCTTTGAAAACCATTCTGGATTCAAAGTTAAATAAGGGAGTATTAAATCTGACAGCTGAACAAAAAGATGAAATAATTGAATCCCGGGAAGATGTTAAGAAAGGGCTGGTAATTGATAACGCACTGCTGGACAAAGAAATCAAAGCATGGCTAAACGCAAGATAGTCTGGTCCAGAAAAGCCCAAATAAAGCTATCAGGTATTCTTCAATTCTACACTGAAAGAAATGGAAGTAAGACCTATTCAGTGAAACTTTATGCTCAAATCTCCAGAGCAGTAAAATTACTGGAAAAGCATCCGGATATTGGCCATAAGTCAGATTTTGAGTCTGTTCGTGGACTTATAATCAAATCCTATATAGTCTTCTACGAGAATTTTCCAGATAAGATATTAATCCATTCAATCTGGGATTGTAGCCAGAATCCCAACGACCTGACGATAAAATAAATCAATTATTGCCAACAGGTCGGTATATGTCATTGGCACCCCACAACAGGTACAACCCCGGAGGGGTTGACTTTAGTTCAAAGTTCGAGGTTCCAAGTTAAGCGTTTAGAGTTCAGCGTTTAGTTGACTTTCTGCATGGCAGGTATGGGAAAAAGCATGATAATATTAGGAACCAATATGGTTTTAATTTTTAAAAACACTAACTTTCTTCTTAGCTGTTGTCTATCAGGCTGGTAATGCTCAGCAAGCAGTGTTCCAATTCAGACTTTAACAAAGATTCCCTTCCTGTACATGAAATACAACAGTAACCATTCCAACGTAAGAACTCCTACGGCCCTGACAACTTCTCCCCATTCACCTGCCGGTATCATTATCCAGCCGAAAACATACCCTGCCACCGCTCCCACGGAAATAATTCTTACGAGAAGATAAATGAATATTGAATTCATCCCGATAACCCGGAAAAAGAAAGACCACTTTTGTAAATGCCATACATCGATTATAAGATAAAAAAGTGCAAACAGCATAAAGCTTATGCCTCCTGCCAGAAAATTATATGATGTTGTCCAGCATACTTTTATCACGGGATAAACAGGAGAAAGAGCCAATCCGCAGACAATCAATACCAGACCGGTTACCGCAAGTATCCCTGTTTTACGGTATTCAGTGAGCCTGGTACTTTGAACTATTCTGCCGGCAACCGTACCCATAATGGTTATACCAATTGCCGATACAATACTCAGCAATCCCAGGGCATCATATATCCCATGTTCTCCGGGGCCCAGCATTCCTTCAGGCCCGTAGGCCAGCCTTCCCGGAAGGTAAAGCCTGTCGATATATCCATTTATGCACCCTTCAGGAGTGAATACACCTGCCCCGAACCCGGGAACAGGAACAAACAGCTGAATAACAGACACTCCTGCAAGAATTCCTGCAAGCCAGTACAGGCTCGTCTTTAAAGAATCCGAGAAAATAATAATCAGCGAAGCAAAGAAGTATGCAATACCTATCTGACCCAGAACGCTTGCATACCTGGCATTTTGAAATCCATCGCGAAAGACCCCGTTGTAGAGGATCCCCAGCAATATGAGAATTAACATCCTCCTAAGAGCCTTAATGGCAAGTTTTTTCCGGGGGATATTCCTTGACTTTGCCGACATTACCGATAGCGGAATTGCAATACCGGCGATGAACATGAACAAGGGAAAAATCAGATCATAAAAATGAAAGCCTTCCCACCGGACATGAGTCATTTGAACAGCAAGAGCCTTCAGCCAACCGGCAGAAGAGACCTCTGCAAGTTGTGTAATCAGAGCTCCGCCGCCTATTATCCAGAGCATATCGAAACCTCTAAGGGCATCAAGCGACAATAGTCTGCTTTTCATTATTCCCTTTCCTGACTTGTTAGTTTTACTGTTCATGGGTTCTTATTTTAGTATAGGTGCAAACTGCGAGCAAAACAACTATGAATAGCCCTGAATTCCTGATGGGGTTCGTCATAATATAATTTTGATTTTAAAGGTTTGATGGAACCCACATTGACTGAAAAATATATTCAATACATGTTCACGTTTGAATTTAATCATGTGGGTTTCATTGATAATTGGTCAGGTTTGCTGTAAATCAAAATTATAATAATTCTTCGATTATCAAACTATTTGTTCTGAAAAAGCGATTATTGCTATTTGTTTATTTTCAGGACAGAGCAGGTCGCTGCCAACGTTGCGCACCAGCCAGCGCGGACTCTTTCTTATAAAGAAAAGCATCACGAAAAAAATTACGGCAGGTATGGCACCGCTGAACAGCATCCAGCGCCAGTTATTCACTCCGGTATTAAGCAGGAGATAGTTCGATATCAACGAAAGCAGTATCCCGGTCACAATTGCCAGCTGGAAGGTGGATGCCAGGAATCCTCTGTGCTTTGGCGGCGATATTTCTGATATGTAAACAGGGCAAAGCACAGAAGATCCTCCAATTGCCAGTCCGCCAATAAACCTGAAAAGGATGAATACACTTATTGAGGGAGCCAGAGCGCAGCCGGTAGAAGAGACAAAGAATAAAACAGCCAGTAGCTGAAGAAGACGCTGAGAACCGAATATATCACCCGGTTTTCCTATCAGTATTGCTCCGATAAGGCATCCTACAAGAGCTGAACTTACAGTCCATCCCTGTACTGCAGGGGTAAGCTAAAAATGCCTGACAAGATCAAGCATTGCCCCGTTAATGATTACCGTATCATATCCAAAGAGAAGACCGCCCAGCGCTGCAGCGCCAGTGCACTTTAAAAGTGTTTTGTTCATTTATAAACAGATTTCTTAATGTGATAGAACATTTGAATAATGGAGGGTTCATTTGCCAGATATTATATGCAACAGGCTCCATTAACGTAAAAATTAATAATAAATCCGGCAGTGAAAGTTTCAGAGCCCTTCAGCCCATCTTTCAAACATTGTTATTGCTTTGTAAAGAACCCCGGCTTCGCCCCTGAATGTGCCCGACCCGCGTGGTTCATTATTCCTTGAATACCATTCATAGAATCCATCATTGTCCCTGACCCTCCTGACCATCGGCAGCACTTCTTCATAAGCTTCTTTAATGAAACCGTAACTGATAAGCTGCTGTATCATACGACCTCCAAACCAGGTCCAGTCGCCTCCGTTCTGATAGCTGTATTCAGGATTCATGATCTTGTTCTCGAAGAAACCTTCAGGATAGGGCGGATAAAGAGTAAGTCCGATAGACGCCGCTCCTGCAAGCTCAACTCTTCTTTTCATCTCAACGAGCGATGCAAGTACTTCGTCGGGGGTTAGCAAGCCGGCTTCAATTGCCACAGCTGTGCCTCCAAAGTAATATATCTGGTTCTCATCAAAATCCGGAGGAAACGGGGAACCTCTGTCAAGATAAATATGCGGTATGAATTTCCGGCTGACGGGATCCCAGAGATGCTTCCTTGTATTTTCTGCCAGGTTTGATCTCACAGTTCCATACTTATCTCTGTAAGCGGGAATCATTTCCATCAGATTGTCGAGAGCTATAATAAACATGGCATTGTCGTAGATATCTATTGCCGGGTGAGTGTTGTCATCAAGGTCAACTCCCCATCCGTGCTCAGGCTGAACATCACCCCAGTCAGCCGTGGTGGCACCTGTGATCAGCCCGTATTCATCATTGAATCTGAACTCCAAAAGATAATCCATCGCATCGGCAAGCCTTTCTGAAACAGGCTTCCCTCCTATTATTTCATCAAGGATGCTTTTATCACCTGTGATTTTAATATACTTGCTGACAGCCTGAACCAGAGATGATTCCTGGTCTGTTTCCACCGTGTTCTTATGTCCGGCATAACGAGTTTCGAGTTCACAATATATAAAATCGGTTTTATCCTCACCTATGAGTTCAGCCGGAGTGAATCCATCAATAATGTTTCCATCGCTGCCCTGCATCCTGAAAAAAACCAGAAGGTTTTCCTTAAGTTCTTCGGCAGGAAAAACTTCTGCGGCAAGCTCAATAAATGTATTGTAGTCACGGATCCATACTTCACGATAACCGTCACCGGCATTGAAACCGGTTTTCATGATTTCCAGGGCTTTTTGTTTAACGAATATAAAATATTCATTGTTTTTTATCTCTTCTGCAAGCTTCTTGTCTTTATTGGTGCAGGCGCAGGTCATGCAGCAAAAGACACCAATAACCAGGATAATAAGGGTGTTTTTTATTTTCATGTGCAAGTATAATTAGTATATTATTGATAATTAAGTGATTCGCATGGAGCCTTCATTATTGCCTTAAGGCGTAAAATCCTGCATAAAGGTTTCACACTTCTGAATTTATTTGTAGTGATAACCTTTATGATAAGTCTTCATCATAACAGAGTCGTGATAAGTTTTACCTGGCTCATACAATGAAAGATTTATGTCAATAGCATCTCTTTGTGACCGGTATTATAGCAATTATTCAGGTATATTCGCAATATTAACATTCAGTTGCGGAATTCCGGCTGCCTGAAGACTATTAATTAACACTCATAAAGAAAATAAAAAAAACAACAGACTGATCATGAAAAATCAATTATCATTTCTTGCCGCCTTTCTTGTTGCTCTTCTGTGTTATTCTCTGAACGCAGGACCTAAACCCGACGGGAGATTCAGATTGAGAAGGCAAGTTACAGGGAACTCAAAGTGATCTGGGAAAATGCAGTCAGATATTGACGGTGCAAAATAAGATTATGGTACAAAATAAGAATCTGTATATCTTCATAAATTTGTAATTTTGGATAAATTACGATACGACCGATCAACAAAGCTGTATATAATAATCACATTTTAAACAAATACGACTTAACTATGAAAAAGGAACAATCAAGGAGGGATTTTCTGAGGATATCCGCTGCCGGGGCTATGGGAGCATTGCTTGTATCAAACAGCGCCTGCAGGAATTCTGCTAAAAAGGCTAAAACGGCAGCACAGGAAGCTGTTGATCCAAAGACTTTCGGCATTGGATTGCAGCTATACACCATTCGCGATGCCATGGCTTCCGATCCCCTTAGCTCTCTGAAGCAGGTATCCGATACAGGCTACAAGTATGTTGAACTAGCCGGTTATTCCGACGGGAAATTCTATGGTTATGAACCGGAGGAATTCAAAAAGATAGTAAACGACCTGGGAATGGAGATCCTTAGCAGTCACACCCAGGTAGAAGCTCTGGGCATAACACTGGATAATGCCAAAAAAATGGCCGAAGACCATGCAAAACTTGCTGTTAAATACTGCATCCAGCCCTGGGTTGTTGAAGAGGCACGCACAACCGTTGCAAGCTACCAGAAAATGGTTGCCGACTGGAACAAGGTAGGCGAAATCATGAAGGAATACGGCATTCAGTTCGGCTACCATAATCACAATTTTGAATTCGATACTGTTGAAGGCAAGGTGCCCTACTTTGACATTATGCTGGCTGAGCTAAACAAAGACCTGGTTACCATGGAGATAGATATTTTCTGGGCCAGCAAGGCAGGCCAGAACGTTGTTGACATCATAAAAAGATATCCCGGATGGTTCCAGCTTTATCACATGAAAGATATGTACACAAACGAGGCTCCTTATTACACAACTGTAGGTGAAGATGATTTTGCACCGGTAGGCGAAGGTGTGATCAACTTCAGGGAGATACTGGATGTGAAGGATATAGCCGGAATGAAGTACATGATTGTGGAGCAGGATCTGGCAAAGGATGGTTTGCCATTCAATGCAATCAAGACAAGTATTACCAACCTTACTACTAAAATACTTGTCTGACAATCATTCCATTGTCTTTTTGCCAATCACGATTTTAGGTTCTGTCTGCAGAAGGTCGAAAATGATTATTTCATTCTGGCCATTCCGCAGCCATGAAGCCGGGCAATAAAGCCGTTTTTGCGGACCTTTTTCCCAATAACGGCCCAGGTTGTGTCCGTTAACCCATACAACTCCTTTCTTGAAGTTTGTCATATCGAGAAAGGTGTCTCCTTCAGGTGTAATAAAAAAATTGCCCCGGAAGAATATGCCTCTTTTGCCCGGTGTTCGTCCTGAGGATCTCAGGTCATAAATGAACTTGTCGTCCATGGGAAGGTTGTAAACCTCCCAATTCATAAGTGTCATCCCGTTAAGAGTGACTCTTTCGGTAATACCTTTTCTGTCAATAATATATTCCCCGTAGTTTATCCTGCCCATTGCTTCGACAAATATTTCCAGAACCGGCGATTCAGATTTGCCGGCCGGAATTTCAATAGTGTTAATGCCTTCACTTCTGTCGAGTGTGCCTATGAATTCCCCATCAAGGAATATCGTAGCGTAATCATGAAGTTCAGTTACTTTAAGTGTACCTGATTTATGTCCGATAAGTTTCGTTTTATACAGTATAAATCCGTAATCCTGGTTATATGCCTCAAGCGGTTGTGGCTGAACAGATCTGACAGGCTCCGGCAGGTTATCCCATACGGAAGTAAAAACTCCCACGCTTATTGGAGGAATATCAAATGAGTTTACAGGGGCAGGTATATCAGGAAGTTTACTTCCCTTTTCAAGATAAGAGCCTATCAGCTTTCTGAGTGCCATATATTTTGGAGTAGCCTTGCCTCTCTCGTCAATAGGGGCGTCGTAGTCATAGCTTGTGATGTCGGGCTCATATCCTTTTCCTCCGGAATTGGCGCCGGCAGTGAATCCGAAATTAGTACCTCCGTGAATAACGTAGAGGTTAAATGATTTTTTGTTGTCCATCATATACTTAACCTCCCGCATGAGATCTGCGGTATCTGGCCTTGCCCATTTCTCACCCCAATGAGTGAGCCATCCGGGATATGTTTCGCTGCTGAAAACCGGAACGCCAGGATTAATCTTTCCGGCAAGTTCAAAATCTTCCGGGCTTCTTCCTGAATCAAGTCCGACTGCACAGCCCGGAAGTGTACCAGCTTCCAGCATGTGAACAGTGGGGCCGTCGCCTGTGAAAAACGGTACATCTATTCCATTCTCCGTCCATATTTCCTTAAGCCGTGACATATAGTTCCTGTCGTTGCCATAACTGCCGTATTCATTTTCTATCTGCACCATAAGTATGGGTCCTCCGCTTGTCACAAGCCAGGGTTTCATTTCCGCAGCAAGCCTTTTCATATACCTTTCAGCAGCAGCCATGTAGCGCTGATCCATGCATCTCAGCTTTATATCCGGAATTTTTAAAAGATATGGAGGAATTCCTCCGAGGTCCCATTCTGCACAGACATAGGGACCGGGTCTAACCAGCAGCCACATTTGTTCTTCCTGCACAATCCTGAAGAATTGGGCAAGGTTTTTATTCCCGGTTTCAAAATCAAATACGCCTTCCTCCCTCTCGTGATAATTCCAGAAGATGTAAACACCGATAGTATTGCATCCCATTGCTTTCGCCATCTGAATCCTGTGCCTCCAGTATTCGACAGGTATTCTGGCAGGATGCATCTCACCGCTTATAATCTGGAAAGGCTGTCCGTCAAGAAGGAATTCCGTAGTGCCGAGGGCAAAAGTATGCCTGGCTCTTTGTTTCTGGGCTGAAGTACTTACTGTTAATAAAATAACAAAGGCAGCCAGTAATATTATTCGTTTTTCCATCAGAAAAAATTTTTACAACTACAGATAGAATAATTAAAAATCATTATCACTCTTTTCGGTTCTCCCGGGTTACAATTTTAACAATTTTTAAATTGTCTGATAAGAATGAAGCTTATAGTAATAACCATCAGGTTTTTTTATCAGTTCATCATGAGTTCCCGTTTCAACGATCCTTCCTTCATCCAGTACCACTATAAGGTCAGCATTCTGAATTGTGGAAAGGCGATGGGCGATGACTATGGATGTTCTGTTTTCCATAAGTTTCAGTATGGCGTCCTGTACAAGCCTTTCTGACTCAGTATCCAGGGCTGAAGTTGCTTCATCAAGGATCAATATAGGCGGATTAGCCATTATAGCCCGGGCAATACTGATTCTTTGACGCTGGCCGCCACTGAGACGATTGCCTGATTCACCCACCTGATACTTGTATCCTCCTTCAGATTCTGAAATGAACTCATGTGCATTAGCAATACAGGCAGCATTTATGATATCTTTCATTTCCGCTTCAGCCACCCCGAAAGCAATGTTATCGCTGAATGATGAATTGAACAGGATAGCCTGCTGGCTAACTATTCCCATAAGATATCTCAGGTCTTTGATCTTAAGGTCGCGAATATCGGTTCCGTCAATAAGAATGGCGCCGCGGTCGGGATCCATGAACCGTGGAAGGAGATCGGCCAAAGTTGATTTTCCTGCGCCCGATTTACCCACAATGGCCACAGTCTGGCCTTTTCTTATAGTCAGGTTTATATCCCTGAGTACCGGCTCGCTGTTATAGGTATACCAGACTCCCCTGTATTCTATTGTTTCATTGAACGTTTCAATGGAATGAGCGCCAGGTTTCTCCACAATTTTCTCCTCTGCTGCAAGTATCTGGTCAATCCTGTCAATTGAAGCCATGCCTTTCTGAATATTGAAAGAGGCTGTTGCAATGTTCTTTGCCGGCTGCATTATCTGCGAAAAAACCACCAGGAAGGCAATCAGGCTGTCGGGTGTCATATTCCCTGCCCCTTTTAAGGCCAGCATGCTGCCAAAATACATTAATATCATCACAACAATTGTTGCAAGAAACTCACTCATAGGAGATGCCAGATAGGTCTTCCTTGTAATTCTCCTGAATATCTTGGCATATTTTTCATTGGTTGAACCGAACTGGGCTTTCATTTTTTCCTCCGCGTTAAAGCCCTTTATTATTCTCAGGCCTGTAAGAGTCTCTTCAATAATGGAAAGAAGCCTGCCCAGGTTCTGCTGAACCACCAGTGAAGACGACCTGAGGCTCCGGCTTACCAGCCCGATAAGCCATCCGCTGACAGGCAGAAGCAAAAGGGCGAAAAGTGTAAGCGGAATGCTGATGGCCAGAAGATAGACAACAAATACCAGAATATACAAGGGATCACGAAAAAGCATAGTCAGTGATGCCATAACGGATATTTCAACTTCCTGTACATCATTTGATATTCTTGTCATCACGTCGCCTTTGCGGGCATCAGTGTAGTAGGAAAGAGGAAGTTTAAGCACCTTATGATAGAGTTTCCGCCGCAGGTCTCTTACCGTGTAGGACCTGATATATGCCATGCTGTTATTTGAAAGAAAAATGAAACCGTTTTTCAGCAAACTGGCAATAACCACCAAAACGCATACCAGCAGCAAAGCCCTGGTAGTTCCCTGTGTCTTTATAAAACCGGAAAAATAATAATTGCCTGCTGCATTCAGATAACTAAGGTTCAGATGAAATTCTCCGGGATGGGGATATGTATGCACCCTGTCAAAAAGAATATTAAGGAAGGGAATTACCAGATTATAGGTAAAAAGTGCGAATAAGGCACTCAGGATATTATACAGGACATTTGTGATTGCATGCCATTTATAGGGTCCTATATATTTTAGCAAAAGCCTGATATTGTCCATCTCTGAATCAAAGTATTAAAAGCCTGTATAATTGAACGGGCTTATCGCTTTCAGTTCGTCCCTGACCTGCTCGCTTAAATCAAGGGAATTTATGAAATCGTTGATCATTTCTCTGGTTATCCTGCTGTTGCTGCGGGTAAGATCGAGCAAGGCCTCATAAGGCTTGTGATAACCCTCCCTTCTTAGAATTGTCTGGATGGCTTCAGCTATTACCACCCAGTTGTTTTCCAGGTCGCTGTTCATTTTCTCAGTATTCACAACGAGTTTATCCAGGCCTTTCAGAAGGGAACTGAATGCTATAATAGTATGACCTAAAGGAACGCCAATATTTCTCACGACGGTGGAATCGCTCAGGTCTCTCTGGAGACGGGATACAGGCAATTTATGAGACATATGCTCAAAGACCGCATTTGCCATGCCCAGGTTCCCTTCAGCATTTTCAAAATCTATCGGGTTAATCTTATGTGGCATGGTTGAAGAACCAATTTCTCCCTTTTTTATTTTCTGGCGGAAATAATCAAGCGAAATATAGTACCAGAAATCTCTTGCCAGGTCAAGAAGTATTACATTGATCCTTCTGATATTATCAAACAGGGCAGACAGGTTGTCATAATGTTCGATCTGAGTTGTGGGCCATGACCGGTGAAGTCCAAGATTTTCGCTTATGAAGTTTTCCGCAAAAGCTACCCAGTTAATATCGGGGAATGCAGCCTTGTGAGCATTCATATTTCCTATAGTTCCTCCGAATTTGGCAGTATATGGAATCTGGCTGAAATATTTCGACTGTTCGTCGATTCTGGCGACGAACACCGAGATTTCCTTTCCCAGCCTTGTGGGTGTGGCTGGCTGGCCGTGTGTTCTCGACAGCATGGGTATGTCCTTATATTGGTCAGCCATTCCTGCCAGGGTTTCCCGGAGCTCAAAGAGAAGCGGATGGTATAGTTCTGCCATTGCATCCTTAAGGGATAATGGCAACGCGGTGTTGTTTATATCCTGCGAAGTGAGCCCGAAATGAATGAATTCCGACCATTTTTCCCACCCTGAGCGGGAAAATTTCTCCTTCAGGTAATATTCAATTGCCTTAATATCATGATTGGTAACCTTCTCCGTCGATTTTATCTTTTCAGCTTCCTGAAGACTTAAATCTTTATATATTGAACGCAATGAGGCAAAATTTTCCTTTTGGAAATCAGCCAACTGGGGCAATGGCAATTCACATAAAGCGATGAAATATTCAATTTCGACCATCAGGCGGTACTTAATCAGCCCAAATTCTGAAAAATAGGCGCCCAGATCATCAACCTTCTGCCTGTATCTTCCGTCAATCGGTGAAATGGCAGTAAGAGAATTCAGTTCCATTTTTGCCTTCGTGATGATTATAACTGAAAAGCTTCACACAAAAGTAGTATTTTCGGGGCAGGAAAAAAATTGTATGTATAAAATCAGAATATCAGCCGTAAGGTATGCAAACACATATCCTTTCATATACGGAATGACAGAGAGCGGTTTTGACAAAAAGGTTATTGTTGAGACTGATCATCCGGCAGATTGCGCACAGAAACTTATTACAGGAAAGGTTGACATCGGACTGGTGCCTGTTGCTGCACTGAAAATGATCGGTGAGTATCATCTCATAACCGATTACTGTCTTGGCGCTTATGGGAATGTGAGGACCGTGCTTCTTCTCAGTAACACTCCTTTTGAACTTATAAAAAGGATATATCTTGACTACAGGTCCCGTTCGTCAGTCAATCTCGTAAAGATCCTTGCAAGGCATTTCTGGAAAA
Source organism: Bacteroidales bacterium (assembly GCA_040769065.1). Taxonomy (GTDB): domain Bacteria; phylum Bacteroidota; class Bacteroidia; order Bacteroidales; family VadinHA17; genus LD21. The sequence goes on along the minus strand of JAXGLU010000001.1, from coordinate 496,615 downwards.
GGGATTTCGTCTGGAGCAACACATTTGAAGGATTTGATTTTACGAATATCACTACCGGAGAAGCTGTTGTCCTTATTGGAGACCAGTGTTTTACTATGGAGAAATACTTTGCATACAGGACTGATCTGTCGGCAGAATGGTATAAGTACACCCGGCTTCCTTTTGCTTTTGCCTGCTGGACATCAAATAAAAGACTTGACAAGGATTTTATTGAAGATTTTAACCGGGCTATGGCAACGGGAGTTAACAATATAAACAGTGTTATTGAAAAATTTGGAAAAACAGGAGCGATACAAGGAGAGGAACTCAGGAAATACCTGACAGAAAATATTGACTTCTCCTTCAACAACGACAAGAAAAGGGCAATTAAACTGTTCCTCGAACTGATGCCGCATGACCAGTAGAATAATATGACAGAAATTCTGTCAGGTTTGTTATATTTATAACTAAATTTGATGCTGAGTCAATCATTAACTAAAACCTTATAAAATCATGGCAAGAACCATTACTTTCAATGAACTCCGGAAGATAAAAGACCTGTTGCCCTCCGGAAGTATGAAGAAGATTGCTGATAAGCTTGATCTTAATGAAGAAACAGTAAGAAACTACTTCGGAGGGACAAATTTTGATAAAGGAGAAACTGTCGGAGTTCATTTTGAACAGGGTCCGGGAGGCGGTATTGTTAAATTTGATGACACAACAATACTTGATTTGGCGCTGCAAATGATCAAAACCTGACACGGAGACTTCCAACCTGTTCAAAAGCAAAAGGCTAGTTCTTTTGCTTTTTTTATTTTCACCATATGACTTTAAAAGAAGAAATAACAGCAGCTGAAAACAATTACAGGGAAAAACTTGTAAATTATTTTACCAGGATATGGGGGAAAACATACCTGTCGACATATTGGGAACCAGGGTTATTGAAAATGCACGGAAAAGATTCCTTTAAGAGCCTGCACAACGAGCTGGATAATTCATGAAGTCAATCGAACAGGCCGAGCTGAAAATCGCCGCATTCATCAGTTTCAGGATTGGATACACTCACACCAAGCAGCCTGATAAGGGATCCTTCAAGGTCCAGGGATTTCCTCAGATTTGTAACCTCCCTGTGCAATACCTGGAAATCGGTAATACTATGTTTAAGGGTCCTGCTTCTTGTAATCTGCCTAAAGTCGGCAAATTTCACCTTTAGCGTAACCGTCCGGCCTGTTATTCCGGATTGTTCAATTCTTGTCATTAATTCTTTTTCAAGCTTGTATAGTTCGGTTATTATCTCAAACGCCGTTGTGAGGTCTTTCTCATAGGTCAGTTCGGTGCCTACCGATTTGGGTTCGGTTTCTGAAATAACCATACGATCATCAATACCCCTTGCTATATCATGGAAATATTTACCTGATTTGCCAAAGTTCCGTATAAGAGAAGTGAGATCCATCTCCTTCAGATCAGCCCCGGTATGAATTCCAAGCTTATGCATTTTCAAGGCAGTAACCTTGCCAACGCCATAAAATTTCTCAACAGGAAGGCCATCAATGAATTTCCCGGCCTCTTCAGGTGTAATTATAAACAATCCGTCGGGCTTGTTTATATCTGATGCCGTCTTGGCAAGGAACTTATTGAATGAGATGCCGGCAGAGGCCGTCAGTCCTGTTCTCTTGTTTATCTCGTTCTTGATTTCCCTGGCAATAAGTGTCGCTGATCCGATATTCTTTTTGTCGGTGGTTACATCCAGGAAAGCTTCGTCGATGGATAATGGTTCAACCAGATCGGTATATTCCCTGAAGATGTCAAAAACCTTTTGCGACAATTCTGAATACCTTGGAAATCTATGCTTTACAAAGATCAGATCGGGACACAACCTCTTTGCTGTCACTGAAGGCATGGCAGACCTTACACCGTATTTCCTTGCTTCATAGCTTGCCGAGGCAACCACATGACGTGTTCCGCTGCCACCCACTGCCACAGGTTTTCCTCTCAGCTGAGGATTGTCAAGCTGTTCAACCGATGCGTAAAATGCATCCATGTCAATATGAATTATCTTCCGCATCTTAGGTTTTCTTTTCTCAAACACTTAGATTGCAAACTGCCAGTCATTTTCCTGCCATATGTATTTCTGACAAAAGCCGGCTGTTTTCCTGCCGGCCGGCATCTGCCCTTAGATCATCCATGCATCCAAGCCACCTTTTGCTCCGGTTTATGATCCTTCCCGATTATATCCCTGTACAAATCAGGTTTTCTGGCCAGGGTATATCTGCAGCCTCCGGCATCCTTAAGCTTTTCTGGCGTTAAAACTGCTGTAACAAGATCATTGTCAAGCTTCCTGCATTCAGCTACTATATTCCCGAAGGGATCAATTATCATTGAACAACCGTTTTTGAGCTGATCATGATCCATGCCGATGGGATTTGAAAACACTACATAAACTCCATTATCATAAGCCCTTGACGGCAGCCATTTCATAAACCATTCCCTTCCTTTGGGCCCGTCAAATTCCTTTCTGAGGGTATCAGGATCAGTGTGTCTGTTCCGCCATAGTTCCGGATCGACAAAACCGGCTCCCGGCCTTGGAGAAGGTGTGCACATGGTAACGTGTGGCATGAAAATAATATCTGCTCCAAGAAGTTTCGTTGCCCTCACATTTTCTATGATGTTATTGTCGTAGCAGATAAGAATACCGCACTTCCAGCCCTGAAGGTCAAAAATTGTATAGCTGTTACCCGGAGTTATCCACCTGTTTATGAAAGGATGGAGTTTACGATGCCGGGCAATAAGGCCGTCACTGTTTACACACACACAGGTTTTGAATATCCTGTCCTCATCATCTTTTTCGAACAAACCGGCGAGAATGGTTATATTGTTTTTCCCGGCTATGTCGGTCAGTCTCCGTATAATGTGACTGTCGCTGAGATTCTCGGCAAGGTCAAGCATCTGTTCCCTTGTCAGGTTGCGGGCGAAAGTGTACCCGGTTACCGAACATTCATGGAATGCAATGACCCTGGAACCTTCGCCTGCGGCTTTCGCTGAAAGGCAGGAAATCACATCAAGGTTATAATCCTTGTCTCCGCTCTTATTCTCAAATTGTGCTGTTGAAATGATCAAAGGCTTCATAGGAATAAAATTAACAAAGGTTGTATCAAAAGTAATACTTTTCAGTCATCTTCTCCCGGGGATCTGAAAGCATTCCTGCTGATTCCCTGCAGCTTTGCTTTATACATCTGCCTGCAGGCAGCATCAGGATCTTCGCCAGGCTTTTGAGATGTACTTTTGATACAACCCCGTAATTAAATAAATTTATTCCTAATAATGTTCCCTCTCCGTGTAATGTGTATGAAGGAGTTCATGAGCCTTATGGCTGTTCGGTTCACCCAGGAAATCCTTGTAAATGGTTATCACATCAGGATTTTCATGTGATTTCCTCAGCTTCATATGTTCATCCTCAGCATAAATGGCATTGCTCCTGTTCTTCCTAATATCCATACTTGTTGGGATGGGCTGGCCGCCTCCTCCGATGCATCCGCCCGGGCAGGCCATTATTTCAATAAAATGGTAAGGGGCCTGACCCTGTTTCACAAGTTTCATGATTTTGTTGGCATTTGTCAGTCCGTTAGCTATTGCCACTTTAAGTTCAACTCCTTCAAGGAATTTCCAGTCATCGGTACAGCCTTCAATTTTTACTGTTGCTTCCTTGACTCCTTCCAGTCCCCTCACAGGAGTGATATTCAGGTTATTGAACGGGACTTCTCTTCCGGTTACAATTTCATAGGCTGTTCTGAGGGCTGCTTCCATAACCCCGCCTGTAGCACCGAATATCACAGCGGCTCCGGTGGAATCTCCCATAATTGAATCGTATGATGAAGGCTCGAGGAGCCTGAAATCGATTCCTGCCTGCTTTATCATTATTGCAAGCTCCCTTGTTGTAAGGACATAATCAACGTCTTTGAATCCGCTTGATCGCATTTCAGGTCTGTCAGCTTCAAATTTCTTTGCCGTGCAAGGCATTATGGATACTGATACCATTTTTGAAGGATCCAGCTGGCGTTTTTTGGCATAATAGGTTTTTGCAAGAGCTCCAAACATCTGCTGGGGTGATTTGCAGGTCGACAGATTCGGCAGAAATTCCGGGTACTTGTGTTCTATAAACTTAATCCATCCGGGTGAGCAGGATGTAAACATTGGTATTTTTATGTTTTTATCTCCGTCAACCAGAATCTTCTTCAGCCTGGTAAGCAATTCAGTACCTTCCTCCATTATTGTCAGGTCGGCGGTGAAGTCGGTATCAAGTACGGAATCAAAGCCCAGTTGTCTCAAAGCTGTTACCATTTTCCCGGTAACCCTTTCTCCCGGGTCATAACCCAGTTCTTCGCCAAGGGCTACTCTTACGGCCGGAGCTGTCTGAACAACCACATGCTTGTCAGGATTATATATTGCATCCCATACAAAATCGATTGCTGTTTTTTCTGTAAGTGCACCCGTAGGACACCTGTTAACGCACTGGCCGCAGGCGGTGCAAACGACATGACTCATTGGCTTGTCATAAAATGACGATATTTTCTGATGCGCACCCTTATTGGCCACGGTAATGGCAGAAACATACTGAAGTTCTGAGCATGTTCTCACGCAACGCTGGCATCTTATACATTTGCTGTCATCCTTCATAAAAGCCGGGGATGATTTGTCGATCACATAAGAATGGTCTTCCACCAGATCAAGAAAAACAGTATCTCCGAACGCATACTCATTGGCCAGTGCCTGCAACTCACACTTGGTATTCTTATAACATTTTGTGCAGTCAGATCTGTGTTCTGAAAGAAGAAGTTCAACGATATGTTTTCTGGCATTTCTTACCTTCAGAGTGTTGGTATTGATAACCATCCCTTCGGAAACCGGTGCTGCACAGGCTGCAACAAGGGCTTTCGCGCCTTTCTGCTCCACAACGCAAACACGGCAATTGCCGGCAACGCACAGGTCGGGATGGTTGCATAATGTCGGTATCTTTATGTTCAGTTTTTGTGCAGCAGCAAGAATGGTTGTTCCTGCGGGAACAGATACAGACTGGTCATTAATAGTCAGATTTATCATAGCTTTCTTTTTTTTTCATAATAGAATTAATAAATGATCTCTTCCCTGAAGTTCTCAACTATTGTCCTGAAAGCATTTCCAACCGACTGGCCCAAACCGCATTTTGAAGCACTTTTCATTGTATCTGCAAGTTTGATCAGTTCATTCAGGTAAGTTGATTTCACTTCTCCTTTTTTGACTTTCTCCACACCTTTAAGCAATTGCTGACAGCCAACCCTGCAGGGAGTGCACTGTCCGCAGGATTCTTCCGCGAAGAAATCCAAATAGTTATGAAGAACATTGTACATTGATCTTGAGCTATTGAAAAGTTTCATGGACCCTCCTGTAGGAACACCTTCGAAACCTATTATGGTGTCATTGAACTTTTTCCTTGGAACACAGAAACCCGAAGCCCCTCCCACCTGTACTGCTTTGGTATCTCCGTCACCGAATTCATTAACAAACTCCTGCACGGTCATTCCAAGTTCAAGTTCGAAAATGCCGGGTGTGGGAGTGTCGCCTGAAACGGAAAACACCTTTGACCCCCTTGAATCCTTGGTCCCAAGCTGGGTATAAGCTTCGGCGCCATGCTTTATTATCATCATTACTGTTACAATGGTTTCCACATTGTTTATAGATGTGGGCTTAAAAAATACTCCTGAAGTAGTAGGATAGGGAGGTTTGTTTCTGGGTTCTCCCCTGTAGCCCTGTATCGATTCAAAGAGGGCGCTTTCCTCTCCGCAGATATAAGCTCCGCTTCCCATGCAATAGCTGACCCTGAAATCATACCCTATCTCATCAAGTATTTTGTGAAACTCATCCAGTTCTTTCTGCAACTGCGGGAGAAGAAAGAGGTATTCTCCGCGGAGGTAAATAATACCCTTTTTCGCCCCTATTGCCCTGCTGGCAATAGCCATACCCCCGTAAACCTTATATGATACCCTGTCAAGGATTTCACGGTCCTTGAAAGTGCCAGGTTCACCTTCATCGGCATTGCACACTACATATTTATCAGGATCCTTTTCAGCAGCAGTATATTTCCACTTCAGCCCGGTAGGGAATCCTGCCCCCCCGCGTCCCTTTAGTCCTGATTCCAGTACTTCCTGAATGATTTCTTCAGGACTCATACTGAATGCTTTTAAAAGGACTTCCTTTGGATCGACCTTTTCAAAAATCAGATCAACCTTGTTTAACCCTTTGTTTTTCATCATAATATAATTTTGATTCTAAAGGTATGATGGAACCCACATTGACTGAAAATCATATAAATAAATGTTTGTGCATTTGACACATGCGGGTTTCATCAGAATTTGTATTTATTTTTAATTTTCTTTTGCCGGTCCTGTCAAGCATTACAAATCAACATTCTCCGGGCCAGGTTTCTCTCCAACCACTGGTTGCCCGTATGCTGATCCAGCAGACGCCCGGAGTATCATTTTTGCATATAACTTTTGAGTATTTCAGCAACCTTTTCGGGTGTAAGTTCAGTATAAGGGAGTTCATTTATAAGGATGGCAGGCGCCTTATGACACCATCCTATACAGTTGGTTTCAAGGAGACTGAACATCTTGTCAGATGTTGTCTCTCCTATTTTTATCTTAAGCATGTCCTCGATAGTCTCAATTATCTCTGCTTTTCCTTTCATTGCACATGTTATTGTTTTACAAACTCTTATAACATATTTACCTCTTGTTGTTGTATCGAGGAAGGTATAAAATGAAGCTGTCCCGTAAACTTCTGCAGCAGAAATGTCGAGCTCTTTGGCAACTTCAACCATAGCCTCGTCGGTAAGGTAATTGTGCTTTTTTACAATACCCTGAAGGATAGGCATCAGGCTGGATCTTGTACGACCATGCTTCTCGGCCAGTTCTTTTACCAGATTTTCAACTAGATACATTTTTTATTGATTTTTAACTGTTATATATTTTATTTACCGAAAAAAGTTATTCTTAAAAGTTCTGTTAATTTAATAACAATACTTTTTAAAAAAACTTAATTTATGACAATGTTCGTAATTTAGAATGAAAATAAACAAGAATGCATCCTTAACAAGGTTCTTGCCGGCCGACAATGCCTGATGTATAATTGCCGGTTTGGACTCATTATTATCAGCACCCCCATTTTCTTTATCCCAACATGTCCGTTCTTTTAAGATAAAGGAACATTAACATTGCAAATCAGATAGTTACGCTAAAATAATCTTGAATTTCCCACGCTATAAGGTAATTTTATGCTGCGTATCAAAGTCGTTGCAACAAGTACTTTGATGTACCTGAAGAAGACAGAAAACACCTGTAATCGTTTCCGGGAATTTCTGCTTTTTTCAACCATTATTTTATCCTATTTTTGTTTCAACCAGATATTAAACTGCTAACACTCTATTCATATGAACAATTCAACAGGCAAAAGGGCTGCCGACAACATCCGGATACTTTCTATGTCAATGGTGGAAAATGCGAAATCAGGACACCCCGGAGGTGCAATGGGCGGAGCTGACTTTATCCATATTCTTTTTTCCGAATTCCTTAATTTTGATCCTGCCGATCCACACTGGATAAACCGCGACAGGTTCTTTCTTGATCCCGGCCACATGTCGCCGATGCTTTACTCGGTGCTTACACTGACAGGCCATTTCACGACAGATGACCTTAAGAACTTCCGGCAATGGGGAAGCCGGACTCCCGGGCATCCTGAACTTGATGTCGAACGTGGTATAGAAAACACATCCGGACCTTTGGGACAGGGCCATACAATGGCTGTGGGCTCGGCAATAGCAGAACGATTCCTGGCAGCAAGGTTCGGGGAGCTCTTTGAACACAAAACCTTTACCTTCATTTCCGATGGAGGAATACAGGAAGAAATATCTCAGGGGGCAGGACGGCTTGCCGGATTTCTTGGATTGAAAAACCTGATTATGTTCTATGATTCAAATGATATTCAGCTCTCAACGAAAACCAAAGAAGTAACCTGCGAAGATACTGCAGCAAAATACCGGGCCTGGGGCTGGAGGGTTATTGAAATAAATGGCAACGACCAAAGCCAGATACGAGACGCCCTCAAAAAAGCAGTCAGTGAAAAGGAAAAACCCGTACTGATAATAGGGAAAACTAAAATGGGAAAAGGCCTTGTCGACAATGACGGCAAAAGCTTCGAAGGGAGAACTTCAACTCATGGTATGCCTGTCAGTCAGGCAGGAGCTTCATATGAAAAATCCCTGACCAATCTTGGCGGCGACATCAGTAATCCATTTCCTGTATTTGAAGATGTCAGACAATACTACACCAATGTCCTTGATGAAAAGCATAAAAAAGCTGTGGAATGGAAAAACAAGAAAGCTGCCTGGGCTGAACAGAACGGTGAGCTGAACAAAAAACTAGAGGGCTTTTATTCAGGGAAATTGCCCCACATTGATTTTGCCGGCGTACAGCATAAGGAAGGGCAGGCAACAAGGGCAGCATCAGCAACTCTCCTGGGTCTGTTTGCGAATAACATAGAGAATATGATTGTTGCTTCTGCCGACCTGGCTAATTCCGATAAGACTGATGGTTTCCTTAAAAACACCAAACCTTTTACCAACGGCGATTTTTCGGGTGCCTTCCTGCATGCCGGCGTTTCAGAACTGACAATGGCTGCCGTGATGAATGGGATAGCCCTTCACGGTGGAATTATACCTGCCTGCGGTACGTTCTTCGTTTTTTCCGACTATATGAAACCAGCCGTACGCCTTTCATGCCTTATGGGTCTGCCGGTTATATATATCTGGACACACGATGCCTTCAGGGTTGGTGAAGACGGCCCAACACATCAGCCGGTTGAACAGGAAGCCCAGATTCGCCTTCTCGAGCATCTTAAAAATCATAAAGGTCTTAACAGCATGCTTGTACTCAGGCCTGCTGATTCAGCCGAGACAACAGTTGCGTGGAAACTGGCACTTCAGAACACGGAAACACCAACAGCCCTGATCCTGTCCCGTCAAAATATTAAAGACCTGCCTTCTGAAAATAATAACAGGTATGCCGATGCATGTAATGCCGGAAAAGGTGCCTATGTGGTTCAGGATTGCAATGGAAGGCCTGATGTTATTCTTATCGCCAGCGGTTCGGAGGTTGCAACACTCGTTGAAGGCTCTGTACTGCTTAACCGCGATAACATAAAGACACGAATAGTATCCGCTCCTTCAGAAGGCCTGTTCGGAAATCAGACTGAAGAATACAGGAAATCAGTTATCCCCACTGATATACCTGTCTTTGGATTGACGGCCGGCCTTCCTGTAACACTAAGGGGTATGACCGGCCCCAAAGGCAAGGTTTGGGGTGTAACCACATTCGGATACTCCGCTCCCTATAAAGTACTTGACGAAAAATTTGGCTTCACTGCCGATAATGTTTACAAACAGGTAAAAGAGTTCCTCAAAAACCGCTAATCAGAATCAGGTCATAAGGAACACTATCCTGCACGAAATACTTAGCCAGTGTAAACCTCAACAAGTCTGGCTATTGGTTACTGACTTGACTGGCATTGAATATCAAATACCATGAATCTGAAATGATTCAGCGCCGGTAATAGTAATTACCTGTTCATATATTTTAATAACTTTGCGGCTCAAATTCTGAAGATGGAGTACGAAATAAAACCGGGTGTTAAAGGCCTTATTTTTGATCTCGATGGCACTCTTGCCGACACGATGCCCTATCATTTGAAAGCATGGAAAAAAGCCTGCAGGAAGTTCGGCGCGGAAATGGATAATGAATTCCTGAGAAGCCATACAGGCAGCCCGGGATGGATTATTGCAGACAAGATCATAAGAAAGTACGGCCTGAACGATGGAGTGACAGCAGAACAGATAACCGGGGAAAAGCTTATTGAATTTTATAAACTGCAACATCTTGTTAAACCAATAGAGCCTGTAATCAGTATAGTCAGGAGATATCATACGATCCTTCCAATGGCTGTCGGCACGGGAGGAAACAGGGATGCTGTTGAGCGCACCCTGGAAATTACGAAACTCAGACATTATTTCAATATTGTAGTTACGGCTAACGATGTTGATAACTTCAAACCGCATCCTGAAACATTTCTGCGCTGTGCAGAAATGATGAAGATTGAACCACAGCACATTGAAGTATTCGAGGATGGAGAACTTGGTCTTGAAGCAGCAAAAAGGGCGGGCATGATTGCAACCGACGTCAGGTCATGGTACGATTCAAACTGGTGGGCCTAACTGACATGACAATAATAGCAGGAAATTAATAGCTTAATATGACAGGTTTCCATTCAAACCGCAGGTCACAATATTTGATATAATAAAAACCGTGATAAGCAAATTCAATAAATATTGGCTTATATTTGCATCTGAACCGGATTGAATAAATTATGATTAAGATTTGAAGCATTGATTAAAGCCGTAAAAATAAAAGCTTACATTCTTCTGATTTCATGGGCAGTGATTTTTGCCCACAGCATAATCCCACACAATCATCATTACACCGACCACGGCATATGCCATAATCCTGATCTTGTTCATACCGGGAATCATCGTGGAGAATCCGGCGATAATTCATTAAAGTTTGAACCCGCACCGGCCGGCGAAGAAGCCTGCCACTATGATTCGCTCCTTTTTCATCATATTGCTGCCGACAACCTTATCAGGGAATCAGACTCACCATTTCTGCATGATCTTTCAGCAATTACCGTACGCTTCATAATTCCTGATATACCTTTCTTTATCGATGAAGCATACCAGGGAACCTATTCCCTGAGAGCCCCTCCCGTGATCTGATTTATTCCCCGGGTTCCCAATCTCTTTTTAACTGATGATCACATCGATGGTCATCTCATACTAACTTTTAACATATCGCATAATGAAAAATATACTGCGCTTCATGCTGGTAATGGCTCCTGTGTTGTCAATAAACTGCAATCGTGTTGCAGAACATAATGCAGCATCCATTCATGAAACAGGAGAGACCGGCGACCATACGCATGAAATAGAAATTGAGCATTCCGTAATAAAGCTCAAACGACAGGATTTTGCCTTCACAATACATACAGGCGGAAGAATAATGGCCAACAGCAAAGATATCGTAATGATAGTCTCCAGGTCTTCCGGAATTGTCAGATATGCCGGTCATTCTCTCTTTCCCGGGGTGAAGGTCCAAAGGTCTCAGGCACTTTTTTATCTTTCAGGGGAACAGCTGGCCGATGGCAATACCGACCTGAGATTAGCCCGGTTAAAAGCTGACTTTGAAAAAGCCTCCGCCAACTATGACAGAGCACAGTCGCTTATCAATGAAAAAGTGATAACCCGCGAACATTTCCTTGAAGTCAAAAATGAATACGAAAAAATCCTTTATGAATTTAATAACCTGTGCAGCTCCTTTGACAGCTCCGGAAACAGAATTCATTCACCGGCAAACGGGCTCATCAGGGAATTATTTGTGACTGATGGACAAATGGTAGCAACAGGTCAGCCACTTGCATCAATACTGTCAGAAAACAATCTGGTGCTCCAGGCAGATTTATCACCCGAACATGCTAAAATGCTACCGGTAATTGAGAGTGCCAATTTCAGGACTGGATACAGCCAGAGATTGTTTAAAACTTCTGAAATGAACGGCAGGCGATTGGCGTCATCAGGAAGAAGTACCGGAAATGAATCATTCTATTTGCCCGTTTACTTCAGAATTGATAACGACCCGGAACTAATTGAAGGTTCTTTTGCTGATGTGCTGCTTATTGGGAAACCAGTGCCAGGCATCCTGGCCGTACCAAACAGTTCACTGATGGAGGAATATGGCAATCACTATGTATTTGTAGAGGACACTGATCACGGTTTCATTAAAAGGCCCGTCATTACCGGGAATACCGACGGCGAATTCACCGAAATCGTTGAAGGTCTGGAGGAGGACGAAATTATTGTGGCAACAGGCACTTACAACATCAAACTGGCTCAGATAAAAGGCACTCCTCACGCACATGTTCATAACCATTAATTCCCAGGAATCATGCTTGACAGGATTACAGCTTTCGCACTCAAGAACAGGTTCATGATACTGATCGGAACAATCGTGATCATGATCGTGGGAATATTCATTATCAGGAAGTTTGATATTGATATTTTTCCGGAGCTAACAGCTCCGACAGTGGTAATAATGACTGAGGCCGGTGGTATGGCCCCGGAGGAAGTGGAAAAGTTTGTCACTTTCCCGATTGAAACCACAGTCAACGGGTCAACGGGCATCAGACGGGTCAGGTCAAATTCCACGATGGGCTTTTCAATAGTATGGGTAGAATTTGAATGGGGAACTGATATATACAAAGCCCGTCAAACAATTACTGAAAGACTCTTCCAGGTAAGGGAGTCACTACCCATGGGTATTGATCAGCCGGTGATTGCACCTCAAACCTCCCTCCTTGGTGAAATGATGATAATAGCTATTGAGTCTGACAGCCTGAGCCAGATGGATCTAAGAACATTTGCCGATTGGACTATGATCCCCAGGCTTCAGTCTGTTCCGGGTATTGCCCAGGTAACTGCCATAGGGGGAGAAAAAAAGGAATACCAGATACTTGCCGATCCTTTGAAAATGAATTTTGCAGGAGTAAGCTTCAACGACCTGGTACAGGCATGTGAAAATATGAATACCAATTCATCAGGGGGTTTTATCAGTGAGTATGGCAATAAATATATCATAAGGGGATTGGGCATGACAAACAAGCTTTCAGAAATGGAAAATACCCTTGTCAGGATGGTCGGAGGAAAGCCGGTCAGGATAAAAGATGTTGCTGAAGTCGTTGTTGGCAATGCACCACGCATTGGGACAGGCTCATACAGGGGAAGGGATGCTGTTCTTATTACAATAACAAAACAACCCGATGTAAATACGGTTAAACTGACAGGAAAGATTAATAAAGCCATCGAAGAAATAACTGTAGGCACCGGCCAGCTTGTAACCGTTCACACTGATATCTATAACCAGGCATCATTTATAAAAACCTCTGTTAACAATGTTCTCAGGGCTTTGATTGAGGGTGGGTTCTTTGTCATTTTAATTTTGTTCTTTTTCCTTCTTAATTACCGTACCACGCTTATTTCTCTGCTGGCAATACCTCTTTCACTTATTGTTACTATCGTAACAATGAAAGTATTAGGTCATACCATCAATACCATGAGCCTGGGAGGAATGGCAATTGCTATTGGATCGCTGGTCGATGATGCTATAATTTATGTTGAGAATATTTACAAGCGTCTCAGGATTAATGTTAAAAAATCACCTGAAGAAAGGGAAGAAACAAACAGTGTAGTTTTCAGTGCATCTTCAGAAATGAGGTCATCAATCCTCAATGCCACTGTAATTATAGTAATAACCTTTATGCCTCTCTTTCTTCTTGAGGGTTTTGAAGGAAGAATGCTGAAACCACTTGGCATAACATTCATTATCTCCCTCATTTCTTCGCTGTTCATCGCGGTAACCATCACCCCTGTCCTGTGCAGTTATCTCCTTATAGATGAAAAGAAACTATTAAGGGCGGCTAGCGGAACATGGACAGAAAGAAATCTGGGCAGCATCTACAGAAAAATCCTGAACTACACCCTTGACAAAAACTCAGTGATTCTTGGAATAACAGGTGTCCTGCTTATCATGGCAGTAATATTTATTTCAACAGCAGGATCGGCTTTTCTTCCGGTCTTCAATGAAGGCTCATTGACTATCAACATTGGAACCATGCCCGGCATTTCACTTGAGGAATCCGCCGCCATTGGCCGAAAAGCTGAAAACATCCTGCTTCAGATCCCTGAGGTCATGTCGGTTTCCCGGAAAACCGGCCGTGCCGAGTTGGCAGAGCATTCCTTCGGTGAGAATTTTTCTGAGCTTGATGTTCCCTTTGTACTACAAAACCGGGGCAGAGAAGAATTTCTTAAGGATGTAAGGGATCGCCTGAAAGCATTGCCCGGAACAAATATAGAAATCGGACAACCTGTTACTCACCGCATTGACAATATGCTTTCAGGAACAAGGGCAAATATTGCGATCAAGTTGTTCGGAGATGATTTGCCCACACTGCTTATGACTGCGGGCGAAATAAAAGCCAGCATTGATGATATTGAAGGAATCGGGGATCTCAATGTGGAACAACTGATGGAAACCCCTCAGATAAAAATAAAGCCCAGGAGAGAAATGCTTGCAAGGCACGGGATCACTCCGGGTGAATTCAACTCATTTATTTCCAACGCCTTCAGTGGCAAAAAGGTCTCTGATGTTTATGAAAATGAAAAGCGCTTCCCGCTGATTTTACGCTATAACAACGAAACAAGAGGGACCATGGCAGGCATTAAGTCGGCAATGATTGATTCAAATAATGGTATGAGGATACCGCTTTCCGCGGTTGCAGACCTGGAATCATCATCCGGACCTGATGCCATAAACCGGGAAAATGTAAGAAGGAGGATCGTGATTTCTGTTAATACTACGGGAAGTGATATGGGTACAGTAATAAAGAAAATCAGAAACAGAATCAGCGAAACAATTGTCCTGCCTGAAAATTACAGCATTGAATACGGCGGTCAGTTCGAAAGTGCAAAATCTGCCACATTACGCCTGGTATTTGCTTCAATCACGGCAATCATGATAATTTTCCTTATTCTTTACCAGGAATTCCGCGACAGAACGCTTGCATTGATCATCCTCCTTAACCTGCCACTTGCGCTTATCGGAGGAGCATTTGCCATTAAATTGTCATCCAATGTAATAAGCATTCCGTCAATAATAGGATTCATTACCCTTTTCGGCATTGCCACCCGTAATGGGATCCTTCTGATAGGCAGGTATATCAGATGCCAAACTGATGATGTACCCCTAAAGGAAAGAATAATCTCAGGATCTGTCGACAGGCTGAATCCGATACTGATGACAGCATTCACGGCGGCTCTTGCACTCATTCCTCTGGCTGCAGGAGGTGACAAACCCGGAAATGAGATACAAAGCCCGATGGCAATAGTCATACTTGGAGGCCTGCTTAGCTCAACCCTTCTTAATCTGATTGTTATTCCGGCAGTCTATATGGTACTTCACAAGAACCGCTGGAGAAGGCCTGTAACAAAAGCAGTGTCAAACAACCGACAGAATTAAGATAGAACCATCAGATATTGAACAATGAACCCCACATGATTGAATTTAAAACGTAATCACATAATGAATATAGTTTTCAATCATGTGCGGCTCCATCATACCATTGAAATAAAAATTATATTATGATAAAAAAAACAATAGCACTTGCAATGATTTTAATGGCGCTCAACCCGGATGCATCAGCTCAGGAACCCGATCCGTTCCTGAAACTGGTTGATAAGAATAATCCCGAGATCGCGGCCTTCAGAAAGCTTCTGGAAGCTGTAAAAGCAGAAGCCATGACAGGGATTGCTCCGGCAGATCCTTTCGCAAGCTTTGGTTATATGCCTGAAAAAAACGAAGGAACAGCAATCAAAAAGACATGGCAGGTAAACCAGTCTTTATCCTTTCCTGCAAAATACATAACACAGAAGAAATTAAGCAAGGACAAAATTATCCTTGCAGAACAGGAATTCGATCTGGCAAGACTTAATATATTACTTGAAGCTAAATTCCTGCTAATAGATCTCTCCACAACACAGAAGACACTTGACATGCTCGCTGACAGAAAAGTACTGTATGACAAATTGAAATCGGGATGGAAAATGATGCTGGATGAAGGTGAAACTACAATCCTTGATTATAACAAGATCCTCTATGAACTCTCCGGCCTTTCGCTGAAAATCAGCAGAGCCCGGACTGAAATGACCCTGTTAAAGGAAAAACTGCTTTATATGTGCGGAAATGAATCAATACCATTATTTCCGGTGATAGAGTTTAGTGTTGATTCCATTCCTGATCTTGGCGGGATACTCAGCAAAAAAGAAACTATTCATCCATCCTTCCTGCTACCTGAATCGGAGTATATGATAAGCCTCCGGGAAACAAAGCTGGCAGGAATGGGTAATCTGCCTGAATTTCAGGCCGGATACCAGTCGGAAATATTGCCGGGGGAAACATTTTCAGGACCTGTGCTTGGCATTACAATCCCTCTCTGGGCCAATTCAGGAAAAGTAAAATCAGCAAATGCAATGGCCGATCATTATGCGGCTGCAAAAGACGCCAGGCTGACCGGGCTCAGAACACAGATTCGCGGGGAATATGAGAACCTGATCGCACTCCGCGAGAGTATCAGGGAGTTGCGTAACCTAATGGGTTCATGCAGGACAGACAGCTTCCTTGATCAGGCTCTTTCATCCGGGGAAATATCATTGATTGATTATTTTGTATATCTTGAAAGCTCATTCCAGACAGAGGAAAAGCTTATCGAACTGGAAAATGAATATGCAAAAACCCGGGCTGCTCTTTATGATCACGAACTCCTTGGCAATCGTCAGTTGAAATGATAAACATTGTCAGAACCGAAGATGGATCCGATACTTTATATGTAGATGAACTACAGGAACATTATCATTCAGTTTACGGAGCCATACGGGAATCGGAATTCATCTTTATCAACAGCGGGCTAAGATTCTCCGGGGCTAATCCTGTAAGAATATTTGAAGCCGGATTCGGCACCGGCTTAAATGCACTTCTTACAGCCGTCCATGAACTTTCAGGCGAGAGGGAAATTATCTATACTGCAATAGAGAAAGATCCCCTTAGTGAAAACATTATTAATTCACTTAACTATAAGAAATTAATTCCCGGTGAAGGAGGGAGCATTTACGATCTGATCCATTCCAGTCTGTGGAACACTCCTGTGAAAATACTTAAAAACTTTGAGCTTCATAAAATCAAAGGGGATCTGATAACTGATGAATTAACAGGAGATTTTGACCTGATCTATTTCGATGCATTCGGACCGGATAAACAACCTGAAATATGGAGTGAGGAGGTTTTTCGAAAGATATCGGAACATACAGTCCGGAATGGCGTTCTGGTAACTTATAGTGTTAAGGGCTCCGTTCGGAGGACGCTCGAAAAGAATGGTTTTGAAACAAATCTGCTCCCGGGGCCGCCAGGGAAACGTCAGATCTTAAGAGCCGTTAAAATTTGAAAATAAATATTTACTGCCGCTGTTTATACGGTCAAAATATTATATTTGTGACCTGAATTTAATATTAAAAAAACATAAAATGAAACCCACATGATTGAATTCAAACGCAAACACGTAATGAATGTAATTATCAAGCATGTGTGGTTCTATCATACCATTAAAATCAAAATTATATTATGATGAAAATCAGGGGATTAATTGTGTCTGTCGTCATTGCCACCTTGTTTCTTGGTGCATGTGCGCAAAGTTCCGTCACAGGAATTAAAATAAAAAACAGGGAAGATTCACTTTCCTATGCTTTTGGAATTGTAAATTACAATGCACTCATAAGTGATAGTTTAAATTTAAATCCCATGGTTGTTGCCAAAGCAATGATCGATGGGCAAAAAGGCAAGCCGGTAATGACGGACGATGAAGCAAGAAGTTATATTATGCAATTTATATCAGAACGCGAACAGGCAAGAATAGCAAAACAACAGGAAATGGAAAAGGTGAATTATCTCGATTACATAAAAGAAAATGAAGATTTCCTTGCAAAGAACAAGGAAAAGGCAGGAGTTGTAGAAACTCCCAGTGGCCTGCAATATGAAGTTATTACAATGGGCACAGGACCTAAACCTACTGCAACTGACAGAGTTAGAGTTCACTACTCAGGAACGCTCATTGACGGCACTGAATTCGATTCTTCAATAAAAAGAAATGAGCCGGCTGAATTCCCTCTAAACCAGGTTATCCCCGGATGGACTGAAGGTCTCCAACTCATGCCTGTGGGGTCAAAGTTCAGGTTGTTTCTGCCGGAAAAACTTGCTTACGGTGCAAATGGAGCCGGACCTCAGGTTAAACCATACTCAACGTTGATATTTGAAGTTGAACTTCTTGACATAGTTAAGTAAGAACAGAATAAAATGGCTTTTGAGATTTCCGGAAAAGTAGTTGATATCTTTCCTGTCAACCAGGTCAGTGATAAGTTCCGTAAAAGAGAATTTGTCATTGAAAAAAAAGATGCTGCGGGTGGTACAGTATTCATTGATTATATAAAGTTCCAGCTTGTACAGGATAAATGTGATCTTATCAATGAGTCATTCTTGAGTGAGGAAGTCAGGGTTTCATTTAACATTAAAGGCAACCGCTGGGAACGCGACGGGAAAGTCAATTACTTTACAAACCTCGATGCCTGGAAAATTGAGAAAGTATCGGGTCTTGCCACTGAAAGGCCTGCTTCACCCGGTGTAACCCTGGAAGATTTCCCACAGGATAATGACGAACTAGGCGACCTGCCGTTTTAAACAAGAAAAAGACTGATCCTGAAATCAGTCTTTTTTTATTCCGGTATTATCACTGGTAATTAAAAAAATTGCACAAACGCCTGACAACATATCAGATTAATTAACACTACCGGCTATGAGAAAATTTTTCATTCTGCTATTGCTCACTATCTGTGTAAGCGTAAATTCACAGGTAGTAACCTCAAAACCCCAGGTTGCATCAGAAAACACCGCAATAACACTTCCTTATGACAGGCTGCTCAGACCAGCCGGAATACAGATCTTTTTCGGCGACGAATCTTTAGAAAACCATGCCATGGATGCAGCACTGTCTCCTGATGAAAAATGGCTTGCAGTCGAGGAAAGGTTTAGCATAGTTTTTATAAGCACAGCTGACAACAAAGTAAAATTTGTGTTGAGGAACAATGAAAGCCCTGATCTCAGGGGCGGAATGAACACATACTCAGGGATTAAATGGCATACAGGATCTGATGGCATGCAGGTATTCTGGAGCGCTGTTGCCAGAGAAGGAAGATCTTTTGTGGCAAGTGCCAGATGGGATGAAACGAAAGCCGAATTTGGCAGATTTTATGAGTACAGAGCCATATCTCCCGCTGAAACGGCATTGCCCAATGAGATACTTATTGAAAGCGAGAAGATGCACGAATATATGTATGTGGTGTTGAATGGAAACAACAGAGTTATCAAACAAGACCTGGAATCAGGCGAAATAAAATGGGTTGCCGATCCGGGAGTAGCCCCATACGGGTTGACAATGGCAGCAGGAAAACTATACGTTACGAACTGGGCCGGAAGGCATCCGGAGGAAAATGATCCGGATGTTGCAGGTGTACCCTGGGGCCTGGCCAGAGTTGACAATAAAGACGCCGGAGGAGCAACCCGGGAAGGAAGCGTGACAATACTGGATCCTTCAGATGGTACAATAATTAAAGAGCTTGTTGTGGGTCTACATCCGAATGATATAATTGCTGACAGGAACGGAAAATATGTGTACCTGACCAACTCAAACAGCGATAACGTTATGGTTATCTCAACAGAAACCGATGATATTGCAGAAACCATCAGCGTCAGGTTATTACCTGAATCAAATCCCTTTTTCGGAGATTCCCCGAACGGTTTATGCCTTTCAACCGACGGCAGATTGCTGTTTGTAGCAAACGGGATGGACAATGCTCTTGCTGTTATAAAGCTGCCGGGAAAAAGTTCTTCAGCAAATGGCAGGCACAAAAGCCAGGTAGCCGGTTTTATCCCCACCGGAGCTTATCCTTCTTCAATAAGCATCTCAAAAAAAGGCAAGCTGTATGTTACCAACCTCGAAGCTATAGGCGCCCGTGAAGGACTTAATTATCCCAATACAAACAACATCATTTACAACTCACACAATATGCTTGCTTCGGTATCGGTAATCCCCATTCCCGATGACGAACTGCTGAAAGCCTATACCGATACTGTTATTGCAGTCAATAATCTCTCAAGGGCGCTTAAGGCAAGGGAGAAGCCAAGAATGAACATCCCTCCCAAACCAGTACCCGACAGGATCGGAGAACCATCCCTGTTCAGGCATGTGGTTTATATAATAAAGGAAAACCGGACATATGATCAGGTACTGGGCGATATGCAGCAGGGTGACGGAGATCCGGCTCTCTGCACCTACGGAGCTGAAATAACACCGAATACACATAAGCTTGCCGAATCGTTTCTTCTGCTTGATAATTTCAATGTTTCCGGAAAATGCTCGGCCGAAGGTCATCAGTGGACAGATGCATCTATAGTTACCGATTATATTGAAAAAAATATGAGAGCATGGTTCAGAAGCTATCCTCATGTTCAGACCGACGCCCTCGTTTATGCCCCAACGGGATTCCTTTGGGATAATGCAATGCGCCATGGCAAAAAGGTTAAAATATATGGGGAAGCATCGTACCCGGTTTTGAATGAAAAACTTACCTGGACAGATATTTACAATAAATATAAAAAAGGAGAAAAGATCGATTTTGTCAACGAGACCACAATTGAACCCGTCAAACCGATACTCTGCCCGGATTATCCCTCCTATGGCCCTCATGTATTCACTGACTCAATGCGTGCCGACATCCTTATAAAAGACCTTCATTACTATGAGTCTCTTGAAGGGGATCAACTTCCTGAACTGATGATTGTAGCTCTTCCAAATGACCATACTGCAGGAACAAGACCCGGATACCCGACTCCCAGAGCAATGGTGGCCGATAACGATCAGGCTCTGGGAAGCATCGTGGAAGCTTTTACAAAAAGCCGTTTCTGGAAAAACACTGTAATATTTGTGATTGAAGACGATTCTCAGGGAGGATGGGACCATGTCTCCGCATACCGGACTGTAGCTCTCGTGATCAGCCCCTATTCAAGGCTTAAGAAAACCATTCATACTTATTATGCCCAGCCTTCAATGGTAAGAACAATCGAACAAATACTGGGCCTGCCTCCTATGAACATACAGGATGCCATCGCAAATCCGATGTCAGATTGCTTCACCTCTGAACCTGATTTATCAATCTACAGAGCCATTAAAAGCAATATCCCTCTTGACGAAATGAACAAGCCATTAACATCTCTTTCCGGTAAAGCTCTTTATTTTGCGAAGAAAAGCATGTTGCCAGAATTCTCGGGCATTGATTCAGGAAATGACGACCTTCTGAACCGAATACTGTGGTTTGCTGCAAAAGGTAATGCCCCCTACCCGGCTAAATATGCAGGAGCTACCCGGCTTGAAAAGGAGGAAGAAGAGGACTAAAACAGATGATATTTGAATGTGTACCATTCACAATAACAAGCGAAAAGATTATCAGCCCGGTGATCAGTTACGATCCGTATACAAGACTCCTTTCCATCGATATGAACAGGGAGGGATGACCTTAAAAGATTCTATGGAACCGATACCCAGCACCCTGGATTAAGGCATTTGTTAATGCAAAAGAATGGATAGAAAAAACCAGTGTTTAACGTTTCATCGGAGTCAGATTAACCGACATAAGTTTGGTTTCAGCATCATCCGATTGGCTTTGATTTAAAGCTTCATATGGGATTACTTTCTCACTTATAACCTGGATGTAATATTCACCTGATTCAGCAAAATAAAATGATCCCATATAAGAGTCAGCAAGAAAATAGGGTGAATTGAGATTGTCTAAGTTGCCCGTTATCCTGTCACAGGCAGGATCGGCTTCAAGCTGATTATCAA
The DNA here is from genome assembly GCA_040769065.1 of Bacteroidales bacterium. Taxonomy (GTDB): domain Bacteria; phylum Bacteroidota; class Bacteroidia; order Bacteroidales; family VadinHA17; genus LD21. The sequence continues at coordinate 474,949 of JAXGLU010000001.1, read as the reverse complement.
GAAAACTTATCTTCACCATGTTTGCATAGTTCAGGTCGGTAGTATCCATTGTGGCACTTGTCAGCCATACTTTATACCTCCCCGGCTCATCTATTATTATTTTCCATTCTGCCGTATTGCTCGACGGATTGGTGCCATCACTGTAACAGGCGGCTTTCTCCAGTTTTAAAACATACGTACCATCAGCCTCCTGAAGGATAACGTTTGATGCTTCTGCTGAATTCTTGTCTGAACTCCTGTTGCAGGCCCACAGAAATAATGAAGCAAATAATGTGGCAACAAGAAATAATTTCCTCATATGTAAACTATACTAAAATTATTATTGGCGAGCTTTGTGCAATTATAATAAAATTTCATAAAACAACATCAAAATGTGTACCATTGTTTTTTATTATGAAACCCACATGTATTGCATACACAAACACGTATGTATATAATTTTCAAACATGTGCGGTTCCATCCGACCTTTAAAATAAATTATATGCGGATGAAAAAAGTTATTAACTATTTACTTGTCTGTCTTATCTCCTGACTCATTTGATATTCACATGATTATGCAGAGTCTCTTTTGCAGGACGGATACGATTTGAGGATTTTCCGGCCTGCGTGGGCAGAACTATGGCTTCAGCCACAATTTCAGCAATGTCAGCTACTTTTGTACCGGTAGCGCCGGAAAATGTCTTTTTGCATAACGGGCATGATGTTATAAGATAATCGGGATTGCACACTGTAAGTTTTGAGGCAGCATCTTCTGCGATTTTCTGCCTGTCAGGCCGTCCGATCTTGATATTACCCAGGCTTCCTCCACAGCAATAAGCCTTTTCATCATCATATTCAGTCGCCTCAAGATCGGCAACATGTTTCAGCACAGCCCGGGGTTCATCATATACTCCTGAACTTCTTCCCAATTCACAGGGTGTGTGATATACAACCCTGTGGTGGAGAAAGTTCATTTTAACAAGTCCCCTGTCAATAAGATCCTTGATGAATTGGGTGTGGTGCTGTACATTTGCATCTATATAGTAGCTCTCTTTGAACACCTTGTAACATATCGGGCAGGATGTTACAAGGGTATGGGCGCCTGACTTCCAGATCATTCTTGAGTTATTGTTTATCAGTTCCCTTGCTTCCCTGCCCTTTCCTGCCAGCATAAGGGGCCTCCCGCAGCATACTCCTCCATCCCGGTCAACAAATGACCATTTCAATCCGGAAGCATTCAGTATCTTTATCATAGAGTTCCTGACAGCAGGTGTCAGATGGGTCATACAACCTGCAAAATAAAGAATATCGGCATGTACAGGATCTGGTTCCGGCAAAAAATCATATGTTTGGCCAGACACTTGCTTTCCGGAAGCTTGTGGTTCAATAATCCGAAAATAACCTTTCCAAACGTTCCTGATTTTTCCACTGGCTTCCATCCTTCTCTGAATCATTCTTATCGGGGATAATTCAATCCCGACAGGACAGATCTGATCGCATCTCCCGCACATCAGGCAGTTATGTGCAATTTCATAAGTATCATCATCATTACGGATAGCTTTTAAAAGATAGGCGGATTGAATATTTCTTATACCCGCAGAAAAGTTCATCTGGCAGGTATCGATGCATAATCCGCATGATGAGCAGGAAAAAGTCTGTACTTCCGTGAATGCTCCCTGCTTGTTACCTGTTCTTATTCCTGAATTTCTCATAAAGATCAGGAACAATTCTGTTGGGATATGCATATACCGGGTTATGGGCAGAAGTATGAAGAAAGTGCCAAGTGACAGTGAATAGAGCCACCAGAAAGGATAAGCAGCCTCTTTTGCCGGCAGGAATGAAGCAAGAACGCTGCCAATCGAGCCGGTGAGGAAACTTCCGGTGCCGTAAGCTCCGCTGGTAAGACTTTCAGCTATAAGACGGCTGGGGAATACCAGCCAGAGGGAAGTAAGTGCAATTTTATCTGTCAGCTTAAGCTTTGTGGTTTTTTTCATCCCTACCACCCGTGGGCTAAACCTCTTTAATATCGCAAGAAGAAGTCCTGAGAGAATAAAGGCCAGTATAAAATCCATAATGAACGCGTACACAGATTCAAATCCTGTTTTTCCATGTTCCGGATAAAAAAACCTGAAAAAAATAGCTTTATGCGGCGGATTAAGATGTTTCTCTCCAAAAATGTCAGCTTCAATAGTACCAAACAGAATGAGCAGGAACCACCCGAATGCCAGGCTCATATGCATATAGCCCAATCTGGGATTAGTTTTTATTATTTTTCTGTGAATCAGGCTTTCAAGAAAGATCTCCTTCAGGCTTTGACCAAAAGCCTTGCCAAAGAACCCTCTCTGCAGTCTCAGTTTATCGGGCCTGGAAAGCTCCATGAACCAGCTTACGCTTCTGGCTACTGCATAGATTAATATGAAGTAAAGACCTATATTGAATGGTATAACAAAAGGATCAAACTGCATCGCTGTGGAATTTTTTAAAAGCTTCCCGGGCCAGGAAAACAACATTGCGCGTATTTACGCCACGCGGGCATACAAGGATGCACTTGCCGCAAAGCATGCATTTTGAGATGATCTTCCTTGCCTTTTCATTTTCTCCACGCCTGATAAGGATCTGTATTTCCCGCAGGCTAAACTGCGTAAAACTACCGGTGGTACAGGTAGCTGAACAACAGCCGCATTCAATGCACAGGCTAAAAGTGGGCTCGCGCTTGTGAATATAATCGGCCACTCTCCTGTCATTGGCATCGTAATTTATAACCCTCGCTTTTGATATGGTAAATCCGAACTGCTCCATAATCACCGGCTTACAGAATTAATGTAATCAGCAACTTCTGCAGCAGCAGCTCTTGCATGCGAAATAGTTTCGGTGATATTCATTGGCGCTGTGCATGTTCCGGCAAAGAACACACCCCTGACATTGCTTATATTGCTTCCGAAATGATGATCGGCCGGTGCAAAGAACCGGTTCTCTCCTGTTTTTAGTTTTGCTTTTTCAGCAATTTCGGCACCCCCCTTTGACATTTCCATTCCAACCATCAGGACAAGCATATCGAGCTCTATCTTAAGAGGCCGGCCCAAAAGGGTATCCTCAACCTTTACAATCAGAGTATTTTCTATTGAGTTGCCAACTTCCGAAACCTTGCCCCTTATATAGGTGATGCCGTATTTCTCCTGCGATTCCTTGTAAAGTTCTTCATAAAGCGCTCCTCCCATCCGCATATCCATATAAAAGCAGAATACTTTAGCGTTGGGAAGATGCTTTTTCGTTTCCATTGCCTGCTTTACTGCTGTAACACAGCAAAGCTTGGAGCAGTAGATATTACCAACTTTTTCATCGCGCGATCCCACACAATGTACGAATCCAATCCTTGAGGGCCTGGTACCAGCTGCTGTTACTATCTTTCCATTTCTGAACATATCCTCAAGATCAGCGGAAGTAATTACATCATCATAGATCCCATACCCATACTCCTCCTTTCTCTCGGCCCTGAAAAGATCAAATCCGGTTGTAACCACAACAGCATCAGCCTTTATATCACCAAGCTCATTTGTTGTAATCACAAACCTGTTTCTTTTTTTCTCAAATTGTACAAGATGGTTGCCGGTAAGTAATCTTATTCCATCATGTTTCACCTTTTTTTTCAGGTATTCCAACACCTGGCTGCTGTCGCGGTGGTCAGGAAAAAGGTGATACCAGTTTTTCAAATGACCTCCTACTTCATTTTCCTTCTCTATGAGAGTAACCTTTATCCCTTCTTTTGCCAGGCATCCGGCAACTTCAAGTCCGGCTGTCCCGGCTCCTATTATTACGACCTCACCTGTCATATTCATGCATTAATGAGTTTGCCGGGTAATGGCATCTGCCTGCCATCCCTGGTTTTGTATTTTCCATCCGGATCATATTCGATACCCATCTTTCGCAAAAGAGGTTCAGACTGAACCATATGAAATTGCAAGCCAAGATCCCATGGGTTGTAACCCATAACGAGACCGGCAAGTTCTTCGTAAGTAAGGACAGGTATTGATTCTCCGTTGGCTCCATATACGGTTCCATCCATTTCCCTGATGGTGTACTGCCACTTGTCCATGAACATTGTGCATCCGGGGCAGTTTGTCAGAACAAGATCAGGCATATAAGGCTTCATCGAGGAAAACTTTTTGGCTGTATTTGACAGTGAATAGCCCCTGTTGGCCTGTACAAGATACTGTCTGAAGCCGAATCCGCAACAATGCCTCCTTTCAGGATAATCCACAACATTACCGCCCCAGGCTTCAATCATTCCGCTCAAAACCCTCGGAAACTCAGCCCCTCCCACTCCATATTTCGGGAACATCTTGGCATAATGGCATCCTATGTGCTCAACAACATTAAGAGGCTCACCTGTTTCCTTATTGATAAGCTTATATTTTGCCCTGGCAGCTATTTCCTGGCTGAACTTGTAAATGATGTCGCTTGTATGCGCCATGTTTTGAGGAACATCAAATTCCCTTCCCGTGGCTTTGTACAGATATTCCCTCGTCTTCTCAAGTTCTTCCGGAAAGTGCTTCCATGTTTCAATTATCTCGGTATAAATTCCAAATGAGGTGACACACGATATAGCTATATTCTTATATCCCGCCTCCTTCATAAGGGCAAAATGACGCGCTATAACGGTCATTATTGTGGAAAAAGGAACTACATCGGCATGATAGCCAATGCCGGTACAGGTTGTATGAGATGGATTCTCGTATACATCCTTCCCCAGGACATCCCTCAGAAAATTCAGGAAGAACTGTTCCGATCCGGGAAAAAAGCTTTGCCTTATACAGGATCTAACATAGAAAAAATGGTCATCAGCTATTTCCTTCTGATATTCCGACCATATTCTTGCCTTGCCCTTATTCTTCATTTTCATTGCTTTTCAGATAGTATGCTTGCCGGAGTTGGCAGTGTAAACATCGACAAAATACTCGTTGTCAAGACCTTCATCCGAAAACTGAAGCCCCATCTCAGATGCCTTCCTTCTGGAATGCTCCTCTATTGTGTTAAATAATTCTGTCCCCCCGGTTACATCAAATATTTTCTTCAGCTCTTCCTTTGCATCTTCAGAGATCTTCCTGAGAGGGCCGGCGCCCAGTTCATCCACCTTGCCTCCAAGACGCTCAAATACATCATGGGTATTTTCCAGAATATATTTCCAGATCGGACCTTGTTCCCGGTGCATTTCCGGACTTACCGCATACGTTGCCACACAATATCCATATTTGAAGATATTATCCCCGACAGTTCTTTTAATGGCAAACTGCTGTCTCCCTTTTTCCGATTCCGTAAAAAATCCCAATTTCTGCGACAGTGTCCTCAGTGACATAACTACCAGTGCAGGGGTATTGCCTCTGGGACATCTTGTCTTACATGACATGCATTCACCGCAATACCAGATTGTTTCAGATTTGAGAAGCTTCTCTATTTCTTCATTATCACCTTTCTGAACAAGATCGACTATCTTCCTGGGATCGTAATCGTAAAACTCGGCAGCCGGACATATTGCGGTACAAACACCACAGTTCATGCAGGCTTTCAGGCCATCTCTGAACCTTACGTCCTCCATGAGCATATCATAATAATTATTCATCCGTATATAATTTATTTTAATGGTCGGATGGAACCGCACATGTTTGATAATTATATACATACGTGTTTGTGTATGCAATACATGTGGGTTTCATCGACTAATAAATCATTATTTAGCCCTGTCCATCAGTAAAAACAAAAATATCTGTAAATTACCTTACAGATAAGAAGCTTAAAACTTATTTTTCTAAGGGTATTTATACGTAGTGAACAATGATTCAAACATCAATAGGAACATACCTGAATGGTTCAGTTTACGGGTAAAACTTCAGGCTATATGATTCTGATATCCATTATAAGGATTTCAGACAACCATATCAGGCCCTGCTGCTTTCTATCTTCTTCTTACCCCGAATGATACATGTCTCGAACAGATTCCCGTTCTGATCTTTAAGTGTAAAATCAGGAAACATATCTCTCGTTTTCCGCAAATATCTCCATAAGAGCTGTGATGCTTGCATATCTCCACGTTTTGATAATGAGCCGAATAATAACCATGCCCTGGGCAAGAAGGAACAGGAGAAAAACTCCTGCGCCGGTTGAAGGACGGAAATGCATGGTTATATAAACAAAGGCGACAGTGAAAATGACCTGTACCAGTACCAAAATAATCATAATGAAGTATGAAGAACCAAATTTGTCAAAAACAGTTTTGAAGCCAAATATCACTGCCTTGCAGGGAGTTTTCTCTGAAGCAGCGGCCTGCCATGCTCTTGAATAATCTGATACCAGGATCATTACAGGCATTAATAAAAAAAACAGCATCAAACTTGATACTATTAAAATGAATACGGTTTTCCCGGAAGAGATGTCGGCAAAACTGGCAACCATCAATGTGAGAAAGACACAAGTTATAAATAGAAGTATCAATAATATGCTTATAATTAATGTAATACCTAAATATGGCCAAAATTTTTCAGCACCCGACCTGAAAAATTCTGAAATGGAAAATACTTCAGTTTTTTTTCTGAGCTTACAAAACAAGCCTGCCGTGAAAAATGCATTTGAAACGAAGAAAACAAGAAAAAGCAAGGGAAATCCTTTAAAACCGGAAATAATTGCATCCCTTAATCCCGTTCCAGGCTCAAAAAAAACCGCCGGATTGAAATTATCATATAATTCATTGGTTATCATACTATTGCCAAAAACGGCAAAAGTCGTGTTTTTAGCCTGAGAAACATATACCGATACAATAATGAATGAAAAAAGCCATATAATCAAAACAGCTTTCCATACTTTAAGGGACCGCTGAAATCCTGAAACCAGAGATTTGAATATCAATGTCATAGAATAATTTATAACAACATAAAACCAAGACATGCCTGAATAAATAAAGTAAGCTTGTGAAACAGGCGCCGCAAAGGCAATCGGTCTGGATCGGTCGTTTCAGAATTGTTGACGCGGTTAATGTCCATGCTTATTTTAAAAAGGGGATCGATTTTTACCCATTGTATCCTGGCCGGACCTGTATAGGAATATTCCTTATATCTTCCCTGTCCATCCCATTTTTCAGTCACTTCACTGCCATCATCAAAATGAATGAGTACGTCAACGGGTAAAATGACCTCCCCTTCTCTTTGTATCGTAGCCACTGATGTGTAAAACGTATCCTTTTCATCTCCGAAGGCTGCCGTAATATTGGTTGAATCAGTCTTACCCTGCAGTCCTGACACTTTTTTATTCGCTATGCATGTAACCGAATAATCACAAATGCCCGTTCCGTATACAGTCTGATCAAAGAACCTGTTAATTTCCTGACTGAATGTTTCCCCATGATTTTTTCTCACAACTTCATTTACCACGTCCATGAAATTTTTTCCGGAAGGATGCCTGAAACCCCATTTTCTGTAATATTCCCTGAAAATATCATCCATTGTGTCTTCCCCGGTTAATCCCATCAGTGTATGAAGAATGACAGAGGCTTTACTGTAGTTAAGCATCCAATAGGAATCGAGAGGATAATTCCACGAATATTCCCCGTTGCTGGCTATTTGTCTTGCATTTGAATTTATGTAGGTCTTTCTTGAGAATTCCTTTGCTGAAATTTTCAAAACAGGGTGGTTTACAAAGCCAAATCCAGGCCCGTAGTAATGATCCATTATCCGCTGTTCAAAGAACGAATTGATGCCTTCATCGAGCCAGGGTTCCTCGAACTCATTGGTAGCCAGAATGCCCATAAAATATGCATGGCCGAATTCATGCACGGTTACCTGTTCAGGCAGATAAAAGAACCCGGGGACAGCAAAAAACGATGATGTGGTGAACATTGTGGTATACTCCATGCCCCCTGCTCCTGCTCCCTTCATTGGAGGGTCAACAATTGTCAGATGAGGCCACGGATACGGCCCGACTTTATTGTTGAAATACTCAAGAGCATTTTTAACTGCCCGGAACTGCCTCTCAGCCTGGCTTGAACGTTCTGGCGGAATCAGCAGTGTAATATCCACATGTTTCCATTTATCCTTGATAACAGTGAAATCTGGCCAGGCTGTCCAGGCAAAATCAACTATATCTTCAGCTCTGTAAACGGAAGTTTTGATGCCCTCTCCTGTAACAGTTTCCGAAATAAGCATGCCGCAGGTTCCTACAACATATTCCGATGGCAGACTTATAGTCACTTCGTACACGCTATGATTGGAATAGAACTCGGAGTTGGCATGAAACTGGTGGCAATTCCATGCCCCTTTTATTGCATATCGCATTCCGGCAGGTTCATAAACACCAAATTTCGGAAACCATTGGGCTACAAAAAAGAAATCGTCATTATATCCTGTCCTGAATGTCACATTTGGAAGCTTCGTTTCAAATTGAAGGGACACAAAAACAGTATCGCCGGGTTTTGCGGGTTCGGGAAGAGATACCCTTATAACTGTTTTGTCGTATGGGTTTCCGTCATCGGGACTTATATACTCCATCCTGCCAAGCAAGTTTGTTCCTTTTCTGTCACTGAAAGAGAGAACATCTATCCATCCGGGATATAATTCACCCGGAAAGGGCAAGGCATCTGATTCTTTTCTGAACGTTGTCTCTTCGCTTCTGAAAGCATTCATATAAAGATGCATATGGATATCAGGCACAATGTCACCTGAACTATTAACCCAGTAAGCGTTCATATTACCAGTAACCGTCTTTGTCACAGGATCGAGACTGGCATCAATAGTGTAACCCGTAATACGCTCACTTAAAGGTTCCCTGTTGATCACCTGGCTGGAGGCAATACTAAAAGTAAAAGACAGAAAAAGGACAGAAACCGCTTTTCTCATAAATAACTGATCAATCTGCATGACCGCAATAACTTCCGTTTAGCAACAACACTTCTTCCACAGGTTAATTCCGGCATTATCTATCCAACAATACGAGCACACAGGTATCCTAACGGATCATATTATTCCCCGTAAATCAGCTCATTCATTAACCTCATATGGCTTTGATGGAAACGAGCATAAAGATAGAATAATATAACCTGATCGGAGATCCTAAGGGTATAAGCGAGAATTTTACAATTGCATGTAATGATTCATCACGGAATAAAGCACCCTGTTACTTGCCGGCAGGTTCTTTTGTGAGGGTTACCTTGACCTCTCCCTGGGAATAGACCGCCTTCCCATCAATTTTATCAGGACCTGTCATCTTACCTGTCACTACAACTTGTTCTCCCTGAATATAGGTGGTAAATGTAAGGGTGTTGTTCTCAAATTTCACTTTTTCACCCATAATTTCATAATTACTCCGGGAAAACAATATCGATGCAGAATATTTATTTTCGGCAAATGATATGTAGAGGGTTCCTGTACTGTAATATGGATCGGGAGAAGCAGTTACACTGAATTTCCAATGTCCGACAGGATTGTTTTTCTGTAAGCCATTAAATGGCAGGGCTGTCACTGTAAAGAAAACTGACAGCACAAGAATCGATAATAACTTTTTTTCCATAATTGTCTGGTTAAGTATTACACGTTGATCCGAAAATTTCCCGACGATGATTTTTCTTTTTTTAATATTGAAAGTAAGTCTCCTGAACCAATGAATACCAGCCATCGCATTGCTTATATATCCGGTTACCCCTTGCTTGCTGTGAGGATCATTAACGCTTAGCCTCCTTCCCTTAACTCCTCTTCACGGCAATTCAATCACTGTTATCCCGGCACATGATCCAGACACTGCATAAACATTTGTCATCAAGATTAATTAAAAAAATTGAAAAAAAGAACCCTAATCATCAGATTATGAAAATAATTATATTTGCACCGCAAGCAAATACTCCTGGAATGGGAAAGATACAAACAAGGCAAAGGATTGGCATTCTCACAGCCGGTGGTGACTGTCCGGGTCTGAACGCAGCAATAAGAGGCGTGGGAAAGACAGCTATCGTTAAATACGGAATGAAACTCATAGGCATCAGTGACGGCTTTTCCGGAATGATAACCAAAGACTATCGGGAACTAACGGAACACGATCTCTCGGGAATTCTGACAATTGGCGGGACTATACTGGGCACCTCGCGCGAAAAGCCGTTTAAGGATTCAGGTAAAAAAAACGAGATCAGAAAGCCTGCTCTTATAAAAGAGCATTATGAACAGATGGGGCTCGACTGCCTGGTTTGCATTGGAGGAAACGGAACAATGAAAACAGCTTATCTTCTCTCGCAGGAGGGTTTAAATGTAATAGGAATACCAAAAACCATCGACAATGATGTATGGGGTACAGATATTACATTCGGCTTTGATTCTGCTGTGAATATTGCCACGGAAGCCATTGACAGGCTTCATTCCACCGCCAATTCACACAAGAGGATTATGCTGATAGAAGTGATGGGGCATAATGCCGGCTGGATTGCTTTGTACTCAGGCGTTGCCGGCGGCGGCGATGTAATCCTTATACCCGAGATTCCCTACAAGGAGGAAAAGGTTGCTGAATATCTTTTAAAACGGGCTGAAGACAACAAACCATATTCAATAGTTGTTATAGCAGAAGGAGTAAACAACCCGGGGAATGGAAGTGTGGCTCAGTACCTCAGCAAAAGAATCAATGAGATGACCGGGCTGGAAACAAGGGAAACAGTACTTGGCTACATTCAAAGGGGAGGTACACCATCCCCCATGGACCGGTTGCTAGCTACCAGATATGGTTCAGCTGCAGCCGATATGATTGCTGAAAAGAACTATGGCAAAATGGTAGCCATGAGGAACAACGAAATAACAGATGTTTCGCTTTCGGAAGTCTCAGGCAGGATAAGGCTGATAAAGCATGATGATCCCCTGGTGATCCGCACCCGGAATATGGGAACAAGCTTTGGGATCTGAATGCATCCGGGTTTGTGTTTCAGTCATTCTAAATGGTAACAGGTCAAATGAAGAAAATTATTCTTATCCGTCACGGAAAGGCTGAAAGCCGGGACCCTGACATTACCGACTTCGAGAGATCCCTTACTGTTAAAGGTAAGTTAATCTCAAGGGAGATGGCAAAACTATTCAGGAAAAAGGAGAAAAACCCCGGATTAATGATTACAAGTCCGGCTTTCAGGGCGCTCGAAACTGCTTTTATATTTGCTGATGAACTTGAAATCAGACCGGAAAATGTAAAAATGGATGCCAGCCTTTACTTCAGGCCCGGAATTCACCATTTATTTGATATGTTGGTATCAGAAGGCAATGATTATGATACCATAACCCTCGTCGGACACAATCCATCCCTAACCGTGATGGCAGACAGATTAAGCAGGGACGGATTCGAGTTCCTGACAAAAACCGGTATCGTCTGCATTTCTTTCCCGGTTAAATCATGGGCTGAAATAAAACTTAATACCGGAAATATTGAATATTCTTTAAAACCCGAATAATAGCATGAGCAATACATATGTTCCCAAGGAAATAAGCTGGCTTTCATTCAATGAAAGAGTTCTGCAGGAAGCAGAGAACAAAGACTTACCGCTGATTGAGCGTTTGAAATTCCTTGGCATTTATTCAAATAACCTCGATGAATATTTCAGGGTCAGAGTGGCAACATTAAGCCGCTTGTCACAATACGCAGCTAAATCAAAAAATATTCTTGGATACAGTCCTAAAGCTACGCTTAAAAAGATCCAGAGCATTGTTCTCAAGCAAAACATCAGGTTTGAAAAAACCTATTCTGGCCTTCTGCAGGAACTGGAAAAGCATAAAATCCTGTTCGTTAATGAAAAACAGCTCAGCCAGGAACAGGCAGAATATGTTAAGAATTACTTTCACAATGAGGTCAGGACAAGACTCATGCCTCTGATGGTCGGGAAAGACACCAGGCTCCCCAACCTGACAGATGATGCCATCTACTTTGCTGTCTGCCTTGAAAAGAAAGGATCACAGAACAAAAGGTACGCACTGGTGGAAATACCCGTCGGCATCCTTCCAAGGTTCATCATGCTGCCGGAAAAAGATGATGTCAAGTATGTGATCTTCATTGATGATGTCATAAGATATGGACTTAAGGACATATTCTTTATTTTTTCCTTTGACGAAATATCTGCTTACACAATTAAGCTTACAAGGGATGCCGAGCTTGAGCTTAATGATGACATCTCGGAAAGTTATATTGATAAGGTTTCCAGAAGTCTTCAGCAGAGAAAAACAGGTGATCCGGTTCGTTTTGTCTACGACCGGGAAATACCCTAGGATCTGCTCAAATTTCTTGTAAGGAAACTAAAACTGGGAAGCGATGATGTGTTTGTTCCGGGCAACAGGTATCACAACTTTAAGGATTTTATGAACTTTCCCAGGCTTAAAAGCAGAAAATTCTACTTTGAACCTCTTCCCCCGATACATCACAGGGACATAATCCCCGGCAAAAGCATACTGTCTGCCATGCATAAAAAGGATATTATGCTATACTTTCCGTATCACCCCTTCGATCATTTTATAGATCTTTTAAGGGAAGCTTCCATCGATCCCTCCGTTACCTCAATACAGATAACTCTATATCGCCTCGCCCGTAATTCAAGTGTGATTAATGCTCTTCTGAACGCTGTCAGAAACGGCAAAAAAGTGACTACAATAGTTGAACTGCAAGCCAGATTTGACGAGGAAGCAAACATCCTCTGGGGCAATAAGCTCATGGAAGAAGGGGTTAAGGTTATCTATGGAGTGCCGGGACTTAAGGTCCATGCAAAATTGTGCCTTATTACCAGCGTGAAGAATAATATCACCCAGAGATATGCGGCAATTGGCACAGGCAACTTTAATGAGGACACCGCCAGAACTTATACTGATCATCTCCTGCTCACGGTAAACAAGAAAATCACCAACGAAGTCTTTAAGGTATTCAACTTTTTTAATGTCAATTACAGGAAAGACAATTACTATCATATTATCCTGTCGCCGTTCTTCCTGAGAAACAAGATACACCAGCTGATAGATACAGAGATAAAAAATGCCAGAGAAGGCAAAAAAGCCTACATACACCTTAAACTCAACAATTTAACCGATAACGAAATAATAAACCACCTTTACGAGGCCAGCAGTGCCGGAGTTATAATCCGCCTTATAATAAGGGGCATGATCTCCCTTGTGCCGGGCATTAAGGATGTCAGCGAAAATATTAAGGCAATAGGGATCGTTGACCGCTTTCTGGAGCATACCAGGTTCATGATATTCTGTAATGATGGGAATGAAGAATGCTACATAACTTCCGCCGATCTGATGCCAAGAAATATTGACCACCGGATTGAAGTTACCTGCCCCGTCTTTGATAAAAATATTAAAAACGACCTGAAAAAGATCTTTGAGATTCAGTGGAGCGACAATGTAAAAGCAAGAAAGATTGATGCGGGACTGACCAACAGATTCGTAAAGCGAGGAAAGGAACCTGTTCATTCACAGGTTGAAGTGTATAAATTCATTAAAGCGCAAACAAGTTAAGCGCATAACTATTATCTGGATTAATGAATATCCCCGCGTTTATAACCGGAACTGTGATAATTATTGCCTTTTCTTGGTTGTATTCAGTAAAGCACGGAAGATTTCACGGCATTCCTCGTTTCTTTGCATTTGAAAGCATCTATATCCTGCTCCTCCTGAACATAAAGCTATGGTTCAGAGATCCGTTTTCAGTCATCCAGGTCTTTTCCTGGATCCTGCTGTGCCTTTCGGCCTATGTCGGGCTGGCCGGATACCTCCATCTGAAAAACCACGGGGAAGCGGAAAATGGTTTTGAGAACACAACAAAACTAGTCATATCGGGTATTTACAGTTATATACGGCATCCGCTCTACTGTTCGCTTATTTTGCTGGGAACAGGAATTGCACTTAAGGACCCGGTCCTGTATAAGATATTGTTGGGAGCTGTTAACATTGCTGCATTATGGCTCACTGCAAAAACCGAAGAAAAAGAAATGATTGACAAATTCGGAAATGATTACAGGAAATATATGCAAAAAACAAAAATGTTCATACCGTTCATTATATAGATCTCATTGAGCTTCTTTTAATGCGGAATGCTCTTTAAATTACCCTAAAGCCATGATGCAGGGCGCCGGAATGTAACAATGTGAACACAATCCAGGCAGATTTTCAGCGGATGAATGTCATCGCCTTTCGCTACGTTCCCACTTTAAAATGTATTCTGAACTTTCAGGAAAAACATTTCATTTTATCTGGAAATTAGTAAATTATTCCGATATTTTGGTGCTAAAGAGTATCGCAGCAAAAGAGAACTCAAAATTTATTCTTTTAACCTATATTATTGGAACTTATGAAGAAAACAGCTACCATAATCCTTCTGACAGTATTGTCGGCCGGACTGTTGAATGCTTCAATAAGGCCTGTCAGGCTCACCTGTGAATATCTATCCGACCCGTCTGCTGTTGATGTTTTAAATCCCAGGCTATCATGGATCAATGTTTCCGATAGGAAAGAACGGGGTCAGCTGCAAACTGCATGGGAAATAAGAGTTGCAGGAAGCTTGGAAAAGCTTCTTGCAGGCCAGCCTGATCTCTGGGAAAGCGGCAAAGTAATGTCTGGTGAATCGGGTAATAACGAATATGCCGGCAAACCTTTGAGATCCCGTCAGGATTGCTGGTGGCAGGTCAGGGTCTGGGACCGTAAAGGCAAAGTATCTGAATGGAGTGAACCTGCTTTCTGGAGCATGGGACTACTCGATCAGGCTGACTGGAAAGCTTTCTGGATTGGTCCGCCGTGGCAGGGAGAACTACCACTGCCTCGTCCGCCTGCCCCAAAACGCATAGGACAGAAAGATTTCTACGAAACAACTCCGGTCGAGAAACTTCCTCCGGCTGCTCCATTGCTGCGCAAAAGCTTCACGATAAATAAGGAGATAGCCTCTGCCAGGGCATATGTGACAGGCCTTGGATTTTTTGAGTTTTACGTAAACGGAGAGAAAGTAAGCAATGATGTGCTGGTTCCAAATCTTACACTTTATGGTAAAAGGGATAATCTTGGCGATATCGGTGTAATGATAGCAGGTAACTTCAGGGAATACAGGATGATGTACCTGGCATACGATATCACCGGTCATCTGAAAAGCGGGGAGAATGTCTTCGGTGCTATTCTCGGAAATGGTTTTTATAATCCTTCAAGTTACTGGTGTGAAGGTTTCGGATCACCAAGGTTCCTTGGACAGATTCATTTAACCTTTACCGATGGTACTGAGCAGGTGATCGTTACCGACAGATCATGGAAAACAGCAAAAAGTCCCATAGTCATGGATCTTGTATTCGACGGGGAACATTATGACGCAAGACTTGAACAACAAGGTTGGTGCTCTCCGGGCTTTGATGATTCAGGCTGGATGCATGCAGCTTTCAAAAGAGCGCCTGAAGGAGTGCTGAAGGCACATATGTCGCCCACCGACAAAGTGATGGAAATCATCCCTCCTGTTAAAACCGAACGCCTTGGGGAAGGACATTACAAAATTGACTTTGGCCAGGAAATATCAGGATGGGTAAGATTAATGAATATTAAAGGGGAACGTGGCAGAAAGATCGATATTAATTACATCTGTGAGTCAGCCGTGGGTGAGAATTCCTACACAATGAAGGGAGACGGCCCGGAATCATATGCAGCACGATTTACCTGGTTCATCTTCAGGGAAGTGGAAATAACTAACTGGCCGGGAGAACTGAATGCCGGACAGATCAGGGCCGAAGCTGTATATACCGATATAGAGACAACAGGAAAATTTGAATGCTCAAATACTCTGTTCAATACTATTAACAGGATATGGTGGCGGAGCCAGACCGATAATATGCATGGCGGAATTGCCAGCGACTGCCCCCACAGGGAACGTTCTCCCTATACCGGAGACGGCCAGGTAGCTTGTGTTACAGTGATGCATAATTTCGACGCAAGGCCTTTCTATACAAAATGGATACGCGACATATTCGGAGCCCAGAATCCAGTTAATGGTTACGTGCCAAACGGCGCACCATGGCAGCCGGGTTGCGGTGGTGGTGTCGGTTGGGGCGCAGCTATGAATATCATGCCATGGGAGTTCTACCTTCACTATGGCGATATTGATCAACTCAGAAGCAACTACGAGGGAATGAAAGGATATGTGAGATACTTGCTTACCTGGACGAATGCTGATGGCATAACGCACTCACAGGCTCCTTCAAAGGAAAAACCAAACCGCTGGATTAACCTGGGAGAATGGGTTGCACCGGGGGAATTGCCACCTGATGAGATGATCCATACATTTTTTCTGTGGCGCTGCGCGGATTTTACCGCAAAGGCAGCCAGGGCTCTTGGCAAGAAAAACGACTGTGAATATTTTACTTCGCTTGCCGAAAAAACAAAGAAGGCTTTTCTCAACAGATTTTACGATAGTGAGAAAGGTACCTACGGTCCATCCGGAGGGAATGTGTTTGCACTGAAGATGGGTGTCCCCGATGATCAGAAAGAGAAGGTGATATCAGCGCTTAAAGCCAATATCAAAGCTAATGATGATCACCTCGACACAGGTATTTTCGGTACCCAGTTCCTGTTTGAAGTGCTGGCTGAAAACGGTTTGAATGATCTTGCCTGCACCATTATGAACCAGCGGACACAGCCTGGTTACGGCTGGTGGATCGAACAGGGAGCAACTACCACATGGGAACAATGGGACGGAAGCAATTCGCGAAATCATCCAATGTTTGGCGGAGGCCTGGTCTGGTTTTACAGGAAGCTTGCGGGAATGAATGTTAATCCTGAAGAACCGGGCTACAAAAACATAATTTTCAGGCCGCAGCCGCCTTCTGATGTGAATTATGCGTCATATTCAAATTTAACTCCCTGCGGGATTGCCGGAATCGACTGGAAAAAGGAAGACAGCAGATTTTTAATGCATGTTAACATACCGGTTGGATCTACTGCATGGGTTTATGTTCCGGCTTCATCGGATAAATATGTAAAGGAAAACGGCAGAAAAATAAGGAATTCAAAAAATATTGAATTCCGAAGGATGGAAGACGGGTACGCAGTATATTATGTCAGATCGGGCGAATACAATTTTGAATCATCAGATATTGAATGATATTGTGACGGGAATGATTACGGAGATTGAACAATTATAGCAAAGTCATTTCAAGCCTGCCCCCCATTCCCACCTTATCATCTTTAATGATCACAACTGATAATATATCAGCTGTTTTCAAGGCAAGGTCCACAACTTCCCCAACCATTCCGGCATTTTGCACCTTATTGCAGAATGCCGTGGCAAAAGCGTCGGCTATGGCTCCGGAATGGCTTGCTATCACTACGGCATCTGCGACACCGAAACTCAGGGAATGCCCGACTGTCCCTGAGGAACAGCATATAGCAAGCGGCGTTTGGGAAGGCTCAACCTTCAGGCCAATCTTTCCCGACAAAGGCGATGGTCCGGCAAAAACTGATATAACAGCAGGAGAACAAAGACTCATATAAATGTCTCCTCCGTTCTCAACAACCACTTCCGGAAATTCAAACCTGCTGATCAGGTCCCTGCACACATATTCGGCAATAGCGCCGGCAACAGCACTCATAGGACCGGTTTCAGAAATATCAGATGCTTCATACATCTCCTTCACCATAGGGTGAGTGTAATGATGAGAGCCCAGGGGAACTAATGAGGAGCCAAACTCAGGAAACATGCCGATGTGATTATTCAGGACATCCCTGTAGTAATGAATTCGTTCCCTTGTATAAGCTTCTGCTTTACCGGAATACATATGGCTTGTTACAGCAACCCAAAGGTCGGTTTCACTATGACATACCCTGAAGTTTTTCCACCGCTTGTTCCCCATCATATTGCGGTAGAAACGCGGCTCATATGTTCCGGTTTTAACCAAAATCTATTGAAAAAAGCTTAAGCGGGCACGATTTGAGGCACAACTCGCAGATCACGCACTTTTCGGGATCAAATGACAGTTCGGCTGTTTTATGGTCCATGGTAAGAGCCCCGGCAAAACATACAGCAGAACATGCCCCGCAATGAATACACAGATCTGAATCGTATCGAATCTTTCTGTCAATGGGTTCGCACTCAACATTCTGTTCCTTGATATACTGCATTCCTTCTTTCAACACCTTTAAAGGAGCAGTCATTTCCATAACCAGGTAACCTATTTTTCCGGGTGAGACATCGGCCTTTACAAGATTCACCATTATATCGAACTTTCTTATAAGATTGTAGGTTATAGGTTCATCGGTTGCGTCCGGCGGAAATGTCAGAACAAATCTCTTGCTTGTCATTTTATGATATTATTTATAATTTTCAAAGTCTTACCTTCAGGCTGTTAAGGCCTGTTGTTTTTGGGAAAAGAGCTACCGGCTCCGAAAGCAGGAATCGTCCTTCCGTTATCTCATTCTTAAGTATTTCAGCAATCTCCCTGGCTATTTTAAGGCTTGACAAGGGAGCGGTCCTGATCTTTTTTCCATTCAGGAGTATTTCTCCTGAAAACAGGGTTTCATAATCGATTTGTCCGAGTTTCTCGAAACCTCCAGAACCGTAATCAATTATATTGGTCTCTATCTGGCTGTTCCGGACAGACACTCTTTTTGCCATGTCGGTATCAAGCACAGGCACTGGTATTCCAACACCTACGAACATAGTCACCCCGTATCTCTCAAAATAAGCTGCCTTAATAAAGCGAGTGCTCATCTGTCTGGCATCTCCAATCAGAGCAAGGGTTGCGGAGTTTCCAACGGGTACTCCGAATTCGTTCCGCGGTTTTCCTGTATTGAACTGAGTGCCGTTCCATGCAACATAACCTGTTGCGCCACCAAAAAAGATTCTGGTTCCGATACCGATAGTCCTTAATTCCGGATCATTCAGAAGCGGACTCAGTTCACCCGATGTGGAAAAGTTGGCATTTCCGAATGCCGGAAGCAAGGTGCCCATATAGGTATATTTCAACCTTGAAGTGCTGTTAACCGCAACATTATAATTTTGATAGGCATTCCTCGGGTTAAACATTATAAACTCATTTATTGTATCCTTGTTTATCAGTGTTTTAACTTCCGTCAGGGGGTAGCAGTCGGTGCCTTTTGCTGTGGCCTGCAGCAATACGTCCTTTCCCGCAATGAGTTCTTCGATCACATTTGCCCCGCCGTATGAATCATGAGGCATTGCTGTTTCACTGGCTCCAATGAAGGCATCAACGGCAGCTATGCCTCCGTATGCAGGAACATTGTTAAGGGTGATCTTTTCCATCCGCATAGGCGGGGATGTATGTCCGAAGTTGATAAAGGCACCTGACGAACACATGGGTCCGAAAGTTGCTGTTGTCACAACATCTACCTTTTCGGTAATTTCTTCAGGAGTAAGTTCTTTTCCCATAGACGCAACCTGCTCTGCAGTCAGTACTACGGCTTTACCTTTACGAATTTTCTCGTTGATCTCCTCAATGCTTTTTTTCTTTGACATAACCAGTAAATAATATTAACAATACTGCAAGCTGCAGTTATATTTCAGCTTGAAAATCTTTGCCAGGGCTTGTTGGGGCTGCTCGCAAAAATTCCAATTTATAACTCCCCTTTCGGGGTAGGTATTAGCACCTTATCCTTCCTGCCGGTAATTCCGGCATTTCAGGTTGGTTGCTAGAGGATCAAAGAGCCTAATCTCTCCCCTCTTCTCTATAAACCAAAACTTCTCTTGCGAAAAGGATGGATAGGGTCGTAAAGATAATATTTTTTTATTTTACGTAACATCCCAGGGCTTAAAAGCTCTTGTCACACATGTCTCAAACGGTTGAGTTAGGGTTCCAGGTTCCCCCCATCTCCCCATCTCCCCATCTCCCCTTCCTACCTTCTTTCATCCTTCTTAAAATAAATCATGGTAATGTATGTTTTTCAAAAAACAAGTTATATTTTTGCGACGGTTTTAAAAGACCCTGTTTTCAGGTTTATGTGGCGATGAATGATTAGGTATATGTTGTGCCACACGGGTGGGTCGGGTAAATTTGGTTTGTTCTTTAAATATCGGGTATTTCGGGGTGTAGCGCAGCCCGGTTAGCGCATCTGGTTTGGGACCAGAGGGTCGCAGGTTCGAATCCTGCCACCCCGACACAAGAAAAAGCCCATCCGCCGAATGGCGGATCGGGCTTTTTTATTTGTGGAATAACCAGGCTTGCCTGAGTTATGAAACAAATAAAAAAGACCGTGAATGAGCGAAGCGAATGATGGGCTTTTTCTTGTTAGTCACCCCCAAACCAGGATCACCGAAGGTAATCCGCAATTATTCCTTTAGCACTTGAAGTGTCTCAAAAGGGTTATTCTCTTTTTAGTTTATTGTCACTTTCTTTTGCTCCTCCAAAAGAAAGTAACCAAAGAAAAAGAGGCCGGAAAAGAAAACCGGTTTTTGCAATTATCAATTATCAGTGAGCAATTAACAATTGGCCAATGCCTTTACTTTCTCTTCCGCCGGAGATTACTTACGGGGAAGCCGGTTGTAAAACACCGACAGGATAATTCATCCTTTTGCTCTCCCGCTCCAAAAAACAGTAACGGTTCGCACCTTTTCCGGGTTGCCACCGCACCACTATAATCAGACTATACTGTACTTTACCCCCACACCGATTTGCCTCAGTTAGCGTTAAGTGTTAAGGGTTAAGTGTTCAGTGTTAAGCGTTTAGCGTTCGAGTGACTTTAGAAACGCTGTCGCGTAGATGGCTCTCTAAGAATAGCTACGGAGAGTTGGTGGATGGGAAAATATAGATGAAGATTCTCACAGAGGCACCCCTCTCTGCTTCGCAAAGAGGGGACGGGGGTGAGTTCATGCGGAAAGTAGACAAGAGGTTTAGAGTTGAGTGTTCCGGGTTTAAATTCCCCCCATCCCCCAATCTCCCCCTCTCCCCTTCGCTCTAATCCGGGCGCAAGACTTTTTTGCAATTTGCAATTATCAATAAGCAATTAACAATTGCTAATCTCCCGGATTTTCTCTTCCGCCGGGACTTACTTACGGGGAAACCGGTTGTAAAACAACGACAGGATAATTCACATTTTTACTTCCTGTTCCACTTTATTAAAAACATTTCATTTTCCATGCAGCGTTTCCAGGGTTAGTTGCATATTAGCTAATAAAGAGGCATGTGGATAGTTGACTTTCAGCATGAAAGACATGAAAAAAAGTACAAAAATATTTGGAAGTGTGTTTTTTTTTTTTACTTTGCTTAGTTGATGTTCAGTGTGTTATATTTCTGATTGCTGATTACTGATTACTAAGTAGAATGTTATACGGAGAATTAGTTTTTTGTGACAAAAACCAATAAAAACACGTAAAATATGAAAACAATTCTAAAAAAACTCGCAATACTATTCATATTTTTTGGCTGCTATAGCTGTGATTCTGAGGATTTCCAACAATTATCTGATACTTATTCCCCTGATGTGAACGGCTGCTATAGCTGTGATTCTGAGGATTTTCGACAATTATCTGATACTTGTTTCCCTGATGTAAACGACTGCTATACGTATCCGATTGTTCCCGGAACGGATAAATGGCAAAAATTATCGTCTGTTGACGAAGCTTTTCAGGTTTGTCAGCTTCCCGACAAAACTTTAAAATCCATTTCCACACCGGGTTTGATTGACGCAATAGCATATTCTCCCATGTTTGTCGGTCACTACATGCTTTCGAGTTCCTCTCCTGTTGAAACATGGCACATGCTTTATGCAAAACTCAACAGCGTTCAGGAATTATTTGATCGTGATGATGCAGGAGAAGTTCTTGTCGCATATTACAAAGCAATAGATTTTAGATGTATAAACTCCAACGAGGAGCATTATATCACTGAATCTGAACGCCTTTCCGGTATCGAGTTCCTGTTTACGAAGCAGGAAGTACTGAACAAAATAAGCCATCAGAAAAAGCAAGAGTTGGTTGAAGCGCTTTTGTCAAACTACAACCAAAAAATTGAACGCAGTTCCATAATTGTTCCTATAGCATGGATTATGTTCAATGATAATTATCAACCCATGATGGCGTATTATACAAGCAATGTAAAACAATATGAGCAATCTATTCATGCAGGATATGTTTTCTCTAAAGAACAGTCGGAATCAATCGTTTCTATTGCGAATGATTTTATAAATGAATGATACTAAGAGAGTTTTATTATTCCTGCAATAATAATATTTATCATTTTCAATCAGATGGCAGATTGAAAATCGATAGTGATATAGACGATATTATTGGACTTAATCCTAGGTAATAAATTCCTGTTAGTCATGAAATAAAAAACCGCCCCTGTAAATTCAATGGGACGGCTTGTTTCACAGGAGGGCAACTCTCAAATCTTCAAAGCCACCCCGACATTAAAATAAGCAATCCCATATCCGAGTTCAGCCATTACTGCAATATTATCCTTGAAATAATACCTTCCTCCTATATATCCTGCCCAGGTGATTCCTCCCGCAGAATAAGAGTATTCCTGACCCTGGTTTGAACTGCCGAATTCTTTGGAAGAGGCAATATTGTATCCCAATAACAGGCCTGCATATGTATCAAGCTTGTCAACAAGAGGATAATGGAAATTGCCCCTGGCTCCTATTATCAGATTGGAGTATTTCCAACCCCAGTTGGAATATTCATACTTAAATGAAGAGTAACCCAGATATGGACCCACACCAATAACACCCTTTTCAGCAATCTCATCCACCACTCCTATTTCCAGTGAAGCAGATAACGGAGGAATCTGATTCTTATAATATGTACCTGAATACAGGTTATTGCCCAAACCCAGTGCCAGGTTCAGAATTTTTTCCCCTTTTACGAAAGCAGGATCTTGCGCAGGCAGTTCAACCATAAGAAAACTCACTAACACAAAGAGCAGAAATAGTTTTTTCATATTGATTCTTTTTTAGATTATTGTATTTTAATGTATAACAACCCCTTATGTATAATGTTTGTAAAAACAGAATTAATCAGAATGTTTCACCTATACCTGTTATGCCATTGTCAGTATGTATGAGTACCCAGCAAAATTCAGTCTCGCCGCTTCCCCCGGAGCCCCCTCCTATTCGCAAACTGTAACTGAAGCGGACACTTTCAACCTTTTTGATTTTCATTCTTTGCGTTCCACCGGCAAGATCACGAATCTTGTCATTCATAGCAATCCGTGTGGAAGGATACGATCCGCTGTAAGTCATGGTAATACCTGCCATGCTTAATCCCAGCCTTTTAAGCATAAGCCTCCTGCTGAGACCCATTTGTTTGTTTAGATTTTTCACACGTATAAAATTTTTATTTCAATGGCCTGATGGAACCCACATGTTTGAATATCAAATACATATGTGTTTGTGTTTGCAATACATGTGGGTTTAATCTGTTCCGAATCTGAAATGTATTTATAATTTCTGTTTGTATGGTTTTAAAGTTACTGATTTCTTAATAGTTATTGTTTTCCACTCAAAAAATATTTTATCAAGACTAACAGGCTAATATAAGAAACTCCCTGACTTCCCCGGCTGACAAGGCCTCTTTCAGGATTGAGGGTGCAATTCCCGTGAAAACCGAAACTAAAACGGAAGGCTTGAAGATATTTAAGTGTTATTAATGACATAAAATAACTGTTTGGTGTAACCTGGCCATTTTACCCTTTGCATATTTCCAGCTAAACACTCCTGAGTTCCTAACACAGGCAGGACCAAAAGACTAAAGGACAATAAGACCAAAAAACCTTACCATGGTTTCAGTTTCCCAGCTTATTTATTCATATTAAAACCATTCTATGGTAATTTTTCTTAAATTTGATAATATACGCTTAAAATCTATCCTGACAAACTGACCAATACGAATAATTAATCTGAAATCCACATGATTGAATTCAAACGCAAACACGTAATGAGTGTAATTTTCAATCATGTGCGTTTTCATTATACCATTAAAATCAAAACTATATAATGATGAAAAAGAATTCAATGTTAAAATCATCTTTATTTCTGTTGTCTTTCATCCTTGCGGTATTTATGTTCACCGGACAGAGCTGCAGGATTTCAGGCGACGAAGACAAGGCAGGGAAGATCATGGAATTTGAATATGTTGATCCTCTGGTAAAAGTTCTTGCAGAAGCTTCCTATTTCAAGCCTGCTGAAGCTGTAAGTGAGGTAGTAAGAGGCGAAAATGCCACCCTGCAGTTCGTCGTTCGTCCAAGGAATCAGATTACAGGTTTGCGTGTTGATGTATCTCCTGCATTAAATGGCGGCAATGCCCTTCCTCCTGCTAAAACCGGATTTGTTGGATATGTAAAGGTGGGACGTTCAATCTGGGATTATTCCCGTGACCGGATTGTCTCCGCTTCAGGATATTATCCCGACCCGATCCTTGAAGTGGAATCCGTAGACGTTGATTTCGGAAACACACAGGCGATATGGATATCGATACCTATTCCTGCCGATGCAGTTCCAGGCACCTATGAAGGAAAAATAACGATTTCCGGGAAAAGCGGTAAGCGTAGTTTTTCATTATCAAAAAACTACTCGGTTAAAGTTTATCCGGTCACCGTTGGCAACACAAGTCTCTGGGTAACCAACTGGTTTTCACTCGATACATCCAAACTCAAACTTCTCAATGGAGGCAAAAGTATTGAGCCTTTTTCCGAAGACCATCTGCAGCTTATAAGAATTCTTGCGGCAAAAATGGCTGAATACCGTCAGAACGTAGCCCTGATCTCTCCTCTGGCCCTTTCTGAATACGAATATACCGATGGGAAATGGAATATCGATTTTACGAACTTCGATAAAATTGTCAACATTTTTATAGAGGAAAAAGTCATTGGAAAAATTGAAGGTGGTCACATAGGAAGACGTGAAGGAAACTGGAACTCACAATTTGCCGTTATGGTACCAAACCTTACAGCAGGCCCTGAAAACAAGTTCGACATGTTACGTATCACAGAAGAGCGGGCAAAGGAGTTCTATACGGCATTCTTCACCGCACTGACAGCCCATCTGAAAGAAAAAGGATGGGACAAGATTTACATGCAGCATATTGCCGATGAACCTACGGAACAGAATTTCAATACCTACATTGAGATTGCGAAATTTGTGAAGAATATAGCTCCTGACATGCCACTTATTGAAGCATGCCACAGTAAAAACCTTGGAGGCATTCTTGATATATGGGTTCCCCAGCTTGATTTCATGGATCGCGATTATGAGTTCTACAACGCCCAGAACAAATCCGGGAAAGAGGCATGGTTCTACACCTGTCTTTCTCCTAAAGGGGAATATGCCAACAGGTTTATTGAACTGCCCCTTTTAAAGACCAGATATATACACTGGCTGAATTTCAAATATGAAATACCCGGCTATCTTCATTGGGGGCTTAACTGGTGGAACAACAACCCGTTTGAAGAACAGACAGGGATACAATACGAAGGTGGCAATATCCTTCCGGGAGGTGACTGCTGGATAATATATCCCGGCAACGGAAGTATATTAAGCTCAATAAGGCTTGAAGCCATGCGCGATGGTATTGTTGACTATGAACTTCTTAAAATGCTGGAAAACAAACATCCCGGGAAAGCCAGGGAAATCGTCAACAGGATCATTTTCAGCTTCACCAGGTATGATAACAATATTGAAGCATTCAGAAATCACAGAAGAACGCTGATGGAACATCTTTCTGAAGACGCAAACTGATGGGATTTCTTTTTGACAGTTCTGTCTGAGCTTACTGGTCAGCAGGATTGTTTTGTTGAACTCTGCGTTATCTTTCCTGTCGTCTTGTTTTTCAGGATGAGTTTTCCTGTTGCATCGGAAGAATTGAAAAAGCAGGCGCTGATGCAGTACATGTTATAAGTATACTACGCCTGATCCGGATTGAACACATCGATTCAATGCACAGGGAAAATGACTTTATCCCATCAGTGAAGGAAGGTTACGTCGCCGACCTTATCAAAATAAGTTCCATCGGCGTACCTTCCCTTTACTTTCCATACATATACACCTTGCATGGCCAGGTTGCCATCTCCGAAATAACCATCCCAGCCTTTTGAGAGCTCATAGCTTTCAAATATCAGCACTCCCCACCTGTTAAAAATCTGAAGCTGATATTCTATAACATTTTCATAGAAGGGCCTGAAGACATAATCCATTTCAGCATAAACGCCCTCTCTCCACTGCCCTCCTGTCGGACCTGTTTCATTCCACTTGAAGACATTCGGGAAACCTATCCGGCCTGTCTTCCATTCCACTACGACTGGAGTATGCATGAAAGAGGTATCAATGCATCCATCTTTTGAGGTCACTGCAAGCGATACCGTATAGGATCCGGGATCCAAATATTTGTGATAAGGATTTTCTTCCGTGGAAACACTTCCGTCTCCAAAATCCCATAAATAAGATGAGCCATGATGACTGTAGTTGTAGAATACCACTATCTGCTCATTATTAACCACATTGGTTGGATACGCATCAAAAATTGACACAGGATTCTGATATACAGTGACTATTCCGTTAGCAACAGATTCGCTTGTGAGGTTGGTTACAGTCAGCTTAACATGATAATTTCCGGGAATAAAGTAAGTATGTGCCGGGTTTTCTTCGTTGGAATATATTCCGTCTCCAAAATCCCAGATATATATTTCACCATAAAGACTGGTATTCCTGAATTGAACTGTCATAGGTGAACATCCGGTTGTATCAGGGCTGAAACCAGCAACAGGAATGGGTGGCATAAGCACAGTGATGTGTATCGTATCCATTGACATACATCCCCATCTGTCGGGTATTGTTTCATACTGAATTATATGAGTTCCCAATCCTGCAACATTCGGATTGAAAGTATTACCCGAAATTCCGTTCCCTGACCAGATACCCCCGGCCGGGTCAACTTGCAATATGATGGGAGGTCCATTTATATATTGAGTTCCGGGATTTATAATATCAATTTCCGGGACCGGCATAACAGTTATTACAGTAGTGTCTAAGTCACTGCATGCAGGGTTTACTATTTCGTAACTTATTATATGGTCACCAACACCCGCAATCATCGGATTGAACATATCTCCAATAACGCCGGGCCCTGACCAGACACCTCCAAGATCATGGGCAGTCAATCTGACAGCCGGATTATCAACGCATAAAGTATCAACCGGATAAATAGTTGCATCAGGAGTGGCGACTGTAATAGTTGTCTGATCAGTATCAGTGCATCCGTTGGCATCAGTTATAGTGTAGCTGATAACATGATTCCCCGGACCGGCAAGGCCAGGCTCAAATGTATTACCTACAACTCCCTGACCCGACCAGATACCGCCAGGTTCCCTCGCCACGAGATTAAATGCCGGATCGGTATCACATACTAAGCCCTCTGTAATTATTGTTGCATCAGGTATCGGATAAACTGTTATAACCTCAACATCATAACCTGAACAATTGTATGCGTTAGTGATTTCATAACTTATTGTATGGTTGCCCGGGCCGGCAATTTTCGGATCAAAAGTATTTCCGGTTATTCCGGGTCCCGACCACGTTCCGCCCGGATCATGAGCAGTGAGAACAACGGGATCGGCATTTGCACACATCGGATTCACCGGGTTTATTGTTGCGTCAGGATAGTCAACGATTAAAATCATAGCTGTATCCACAACAGGCGGATGATCACCCCAGATACGATCTCTCGGAGGACCGGGAATATTGGGATCATCATATGGGTTGCAGTAGTTCCAGTTGTGCAGAACAACCTTAAAGAAATCTCCAATCTGATGATCATCCGCAACATTAATAACATCAGACCATACCCCTGATCCGGTTACCGGAATATGATCCAGAACAATTATATCATCTGAATATGGGAAGTGTCTTCGTCTGCCGTTAATTGTTACAGGAGTTCCGGACATATTGTCTTCAACGCCATAAGTCCATCGCACCCATCTTGTTGTTATATTAGGGTTATCTGTTTCCTGGGGAGGTACGCAGTTGAATCTCGTCAGGTCCTGAAACCTGACATTCGCACTGGTCCCATAACAAACGGGATAAATATCAGGGTGGATATTCATATGGCCTCCATTATGATTGTCGTCGTCCCATACTGTAACAATCTGCTCCTGAATCGAAGAAGTGCATAGAACCCCGTTGACAATCAGCGTTGCTTCAGGGTGATAGTTGCATATATTACCCGAAGACGTATAAACATTAGTAGCTGTAGCCTCAAATTCACCCGGTCTGGTCTCTGTCGCCGGAACAGTTACCACGGTGCCATTATCCCAGTCAAACCTGATTTGCACCTCCGTCCCTGCATTGTTTACCCCTACATAACTTACGTTCCAGGTTGCGGTAACCGGAGAGCATAATTTATCAGGGGTTATTATATTGGCCTTTGATGTGATTATGCATGTTTGACCAGTTATGTGAGGAGTCAATAGTGCTAAGGCTGTAAAAAATAAGAATCTTTTCATACACCCAAGAATTTTTTCTTTATCAGATAAATCAAAAACTCCTCAAGGTACTCTGTGCCTGTCCGGTTTTCGAGATGGATTATTAACATAATCCCATAATTCTGTACGAAATCTTAAAGCTGAACTGACTTTCTTTATTTTGTATAAACGCAGGCGGATGGGAATTATTACCTGAACAATACGGATTCCATGCCGCCTCTTCAGGCAGCTTCCATTGCAATTGACCGGAAAATAATATTAATATGGCAGCAAAAGAATATTATAATACTGTATGTCAGTCAACTCTGATCTTTACCACAATTTTACGGACGGGAGAGTTTACTCCATCTTTCATTCCTGGTCGATGAAGGTCATCGGGGAAAAAGATAAAAAACTTTCCGGGTGTGGCCTGCAGTTCGGTTGAGTTTGTTACAGTCATAAACTCAGCATCCGTCATTTCGTCATAAGGTTTTGTCACCTCCTGAATATCTCCGGGGCCGGCCAGTCCTATTAGTTCCTTCCCGGCAATAACATATTGAATATCAATGTATTTTCTGTGAGATTCAAAGACAGCACCCTCCGGATCTCTAGTAACATATTCACTTACAGGCGCATACACGATATCGCCATCAATATCATACTGCTTTGCTTCCGTATTGGCCAGGTCACAGTTTTTTAGAAAGGTAAAAGCCTTGTCCCAGCGATCCCTGTTTTTATAATATGAAACTGCCAATGCTTTTCTGTTGACAGAGGCATCTGGCTCCACCGTCCATCCATTCAGCCATTCACCCTTTTCAAACCATTTGTCAATTTTGCTGTTGCTCCAGGAAGCCGGATCACTTCCACCGTTACACCCGAAAAGTATCAGGAAGCATATTGCTTCAACACAAGCTATCATCAATTTCTTCATTATTGATTTTCTATAAATAAAGTACTCAATAAATTACATTAAATCCCAGGCTAAGTTCCTTACTTCTGACTTCTCCCGGAGAAACCAGTGGAATTTGGCCTTAACCGGGGCGAAGCCGGGCTCGCCGAAGGCAACCCTTGAATCAGCTGTCATCAGATCATATCTTCTCCTGAAGCAACACCTCTCTCAGCTCATTTGGAGTGATGTTTACTTTTGCTTCTCCTGCTTCAGCGATGGATATTGTTCCGGTTTCTTCAGAGACGACCACAACAAGTGCATCGGTATGTTCAGATATCCCTATTGCAGCCCTGTGTCTCATTCCGAATTTCGCTGGGAGGTTTACATTATCCGTTATCGGCAAAGGACATCGTGCGGCAAATATCCTTCCATCCTCAATAAGCACTGCCCCATCGTGAAGCGGTGAATTCTTGAAGAAGATGGATTTTAGCAACTCGGCGCTGATTAAAGCATCGATTTTTTCCCCTCCTTCCGAATAAATATCAAGGCTGCTTTTGCGTCCAATCACTATAAGCGCACCCGTTTTCTTCGAAGCCATGGATTCGGCGGCCCGAACAATCTCCTCAGCTTCTCTGAGACTTCCCTGTTCTTCATCTACTGAGGAAAATATCTTTCTGAAATTAAACTTTCTCCTGTTAATGTATCTGTTGCCTATCACAAGCAGAAACCGTCGCACCTCCTGCTGGAATACGATAATAAGTGCAATAACCCCCACCCCGATAACCTGGCCAAGAAGTGCGCCCATTAATTCCATGTTCAGCGCCTTTACAACCAGCCAAAAAAGGTAAATAAAGAATATTCCAAGAAATATACTCAAAGCGGCTGTGCCTCTTATTAACCTGTAAAGTTGAAAGAGGATAATAGCAACCAGCACTATATCAACAACATCTAAAAATGACAAATTTAGGATCATACTTTTTCCCTTATCCTGATAAAATTAACGAAACATCCTCAATTACTAATATAAATCACCTCATTAATACTGTCATGTTATCCGGTCAACCATCCCGGACAACAGCTTTATTGCTTCTGCAGCCTGTTTTACGTCATGAACCCGAATTATGTCGGCTCCCTTCAGTAAAGCAACGGTATTAAGTACAGTGGTGCCATTAAGGGATTCTTCAGGGGAGATACCGAGAGTCTTCCATATCATTGACTTTCTTGAAACACCAGCAAGCACCGGCAGGCCTGCTATCCTGAAATCGCCCAGACAGCGCAGGATCTCAAAATTATGATCAATGGATTTACCCAAACCAAAGCCCGGATCAACAATAATATCCCGCACACCTGCCGACCTCAGCCTGTGTATTCTCTGACCTAGCCATTTCAAAACATCAGCAACAACATTCCCGTACTCAGGCTTTACCTGCATGGTCCGGGGGGTTCCCTGCATATGCGTGAGAACATATGGCACATTGAGTTTTTCTATAATGCCGAACATAGCGGGATCAGCTTCACCTCCCGCGACATCATTTATAATTGATGCCCCGCAATCCAGAACTGCCTCTTGTGCAACATCCGCCCTGAAGGTATCCACCGATATGACAGCTTCAGGAAATTCCTTTTTTATCAATTTTACGGCTTCCAGTAAGCGCTTTTTCTCAGTCTCTGCTGAAACATCTTCTGCACCGGGTCTTGTTGAATATCCTCCCACATCGATAATATCCGCACCATCCCTTATCATGCCTGCTGCCGCACCAATAATTTCTTCCCGGGTCTTATACCGGCTGCCGCTGAAAAAAGAATCTGGCGTAACATTAATGATGCCCATTATTTTGGGAACTGACAGGTCAATCAGCTTCCCTCCGGCATTTATGTATCTTAACTTATCAGGCATTTGTTTTTGTTCGCTAAGGTAATGAATTTAGGAAATATGCCGATTCCCCGGAATTCGTTTTCAACTTTGGATGGGGCTTATTACATTTGCAATAGAAGATAGAAGAAAAACTGACCTATGAAGCTTTTTGTTATTGAGGGCATTGACGGATCAGGCAAGTCGACCCAGATAAAACTCCTTAACGATTATCTGACACAAAGGGGATATAAATGTGAGTATCTGCATTTCCCCAGAACCGATGCACCGTTTTACGGGGAACTGATAGCCCGCTTTCTGAGAGGCGAATTCGGCCTGCTGAATGATGTAGATCCATATCTCATCGCCCTGTTGTACGCGGGAGACAGAAAGGACGCTTCCGGTATTATTAGAAACTGGCTTAAAGAAAAGAATATTGTTCTTCTTGATCGTTATACCTATTCAAATATAGCTTACCAGGGAGCAAAGATATTTGACAATAAGGAGAGAGAAAGGCTTATTGAATGGATTCTTTCGCTGGAGTTCAGCCATTTTTCAATTCCGAAGCCCGACCTCAATATTTTTCTTGATGTGCCGTTATCGTTTACAAGAAGAAAGCTAAGCACTGAAAGGAAAGGCTCTGACAGGGATTACCTGGGCGGATCGAGGGATATTCACGAAGGAAGTCTTTCTTTCCAGATGAGAGTCAGGGAGGTATACCTTAAGGTTGCCGAATCGGGTAACAGAATGGCAGTTGTGAACTGCAGTGATAAAAATGGTGAGATACTGGCGCCTGAGAAAATCTTTGAACAGGTGCTTGAAATAATAATTAAAAGAAAAATGTTGTAGAATGAAATTATTACGCTGGACAAGCAGAATTATAGTTGGAATCGTTTTTATTTTTTCAGGATTTGTAAAAGCTGTTGATCCTTCAGGATCTGAATATAAATTTCAGGATTATTTTACTGCTTTCCATCTCGATTTCCTAAAGGACCTTGCCCTGCCCCTTGCAATAATCCTTTGCGCGGCTGAATTTATTTCGGGCTTTTCGGTACTTACAGGCTTCAGAATAAAATATGGAATATGGGTCGTTATGATATTGATGGTCATTTTTACTCCTCTGACCTTTATACTGGCTCTTACAAATCCCGTATCGGATTGCGGCTGCTTCGGCGATGCTATTCATCTTACCAACTGGCAGACATTCTTCAAAAATGTTGTGCTGATACTGTTCACCATAATTCTCTTTATCTCAAGAAACAGCTTCAAGCCTGTTGGAGAGCCTGTCAGGGAATGGGGAGTCATTTCGCTTATGTCAGTTTTATTTGTGCTGTTCTCATTTTATAACCTCAGGTATCTGCCTGTGATGGATTTCCTTCCATATAAACAGGGAGTATATATCCCTGACAAAATGATCATACCGGAAGGGAAACCGGTCGATGAATATTATACCACCTTCATTTATGAAAAAGACGGGGTGAAGAAGGAATTTACTCTTGAAAACTATCCTTACGACGATTCTACATGGGTGTTTGTTGACCAGATATCAGTCCTTGTCAAAAAAGGATATGAACCTCCTATTCATGATTTTGCAATAACATGCCATAATGAGGATATAACTGACAGGATACTCGGGGATGAAGGATACACAATGCTGATGATCTGCCATAAAATTGAAGATGCATCGGAGAAAAAGCTTGCTGAGGGTTTCAGGCTTGGTAATTACCTTGAGGAAAACGGAATTAACTTTTATGTTGTTACAGCCTCTGCTATTGGCTTAACAGACATAACAGACCATGATCCTGATATTTGTTCGGGCGATGAAATAGCCCTGAAGACAATAGTCAGATCGAACCCAGGATATATGTTGCTTAAAGGAGGCACGATAACAGGAAAATGGTCCTCTGCAAGCCTTCCTGAAAAAGAGTTCTTTTTGGGAGACATTCAGGGGAAACAGGTTTTTCTTCTTAGCAATAAGAAAGGACAGGCTTCAGTTATTATTATTTTCCTGACTGGTATTATTCTTGTGGCATGTATGTACAGGTTAATAAAAGGCCAGAAGAATCAGAAGCATGTGCTATAAACAGACAACAGGCTTATAAGAAAATACAAATACATTAATAATCAAGTTATATGAGAAAAAAAATTGTTGCCGGAAACTGGAAAATGAATATGGATCTGGCTGAAGGATTGAAGTTTGCCAAAAGCATAGCCGAATATTATGAAAAAAATCCTGCCGGGGAAACGGGAGTGATATTGTGTACGCCGTTTATCCACCTTGCCGGAGTGGCTGATATACTCAAAGGCGGCAAGGTTGCCTGCGGCGCTCAGAACTGTGCCTCTGAACCTTCAGGAGCATACACCGGAGAGGTATCTGCTTCAATGGTAAAAAGCACCGGAGCAGAATATGTTATTATTGGTCATTCAGAACGCAGAACCTATTATTCCGAAAATAACAAAATACTGTTCAAAAAAACCCGTCTCGCCCTTGACAATGGCCTCAAAGTAATCTTTTGCTGCGGTGAAGTGTTGGAAGAAAGGGAAAAGGAGCATCATTTTCTCATAGTTAGAAAACAACTGGAAGAAGGCTTGTTTGGACTTTCGAAAGACGACTTCACAAAGGTTGTCATAGCCTATGAGCCTGTGTGGGCAATTGGCACAGGACTTACAGCCACCCCGGAACAGGCTCAGGAAATGCATGCATTTATCCGGAGTATGGTAGCCGATCAATACGGAAAAGAATGTGCCGATGATCTTACAATCCTATATGGTGGAAGCTGCAAGCCTTCAAATGCGGCTGAATTATTCTCAAACCCCGATGTTGACGGAGGGCTGATAGGAGGCGCATCTCTTAAAAAAGAAGATTTCTGTGCCATTGTTGAAGCATTACATGAACAATGATAAAAAAGCTCTTTGTACTGATTATCACCCTGTTACTCCTGAGGCCTGCTGAAACCCTGTCACAGGTTAAGCCGGTCTTTTCAGGAGACAAATCACTATTCAGCGAAGAGCTTATCCCATTCATGGGACCTAATCTCAGCGAAGCCCAAAAGCAAATCCTTAATAGCTTTGTTGCTGCATGGGATAGTTCAGAGTTTAAAGTTGAAAACACGTCACTGATTCTCAGTTTGTCAAAAAAGCTTGCCGCGAGACAAATAAGAGCTGTTCCTCAATTCATTGAATTTCTGTCGACTATCAATGACTTCCGTGAATCGGACAGCAAATCAGGATCATTGGGAATATGGCTCAAAGGCCTTGACCGGATGGTATCCAACAATAATACCGGTAACAATGAAATTGTTGATTTTATCAAGAATACAGGCCTTACTGTCAGGGAAAATGTCCTTATCAATACTGGCAGCGTAAGCTGGAAAATTAAAAATGCCGACCTTAAATTTGTATACGACACTGTTCTGCATTTTGACGCTAACGATGCTACATTGACCTGTGTTTCACAAAGAGACAGCACAGAAATATTCAATGTATCAGGATCCTATTTCCCTGAACGGAAAATATTCCGCGTAAGAAAAGGACGTGTTACATGGGAAAAGGCTGGCTATCCTGTTAATGATGTCTATGCAGATATTGCTGATTTCAATATTATCACAACAAGGAACGGATTCTCCACCGATTCAGCAAAATTAAGGCACAGAGCTTATTTCGGAGAACCGGTTTACGGTGTTCTTACCGATCAGGCTATAAGCATCAGCTCCAGGGAGAAGGCAGCTTTCCCACGGTTTGAAACTTATATCAGACATTTTAAGATTCCAGGGATATATAAAGGAATAGATTACGAGGGTGGTCTTGTTTTCGAGGGAGCAAGTGTGAAGGGACGTGGTGAAGACATGATGTCTGCAGAAATACTACTTCATAAAAACGATACAGTTTTAATAAGGATCAGGTCGGAAGAATTCATCTTTTCCCTTACAGGAATTGCCAGCATGGAGACTTCTGCCACCATTTACCTTGAAAACGACTCGGTCTATCATACCAATCTCGGTTTCTCGTATAATGAAGCAGACAGGCAGGTTAACCTGTTCAGGACAAATAATCCGGTATCCGGCAGTCCGTATTATAATTCATATCATAATATTGATATGTATTTCCAAAACCTTTCCTGGAATATGTCAAGCCATGAGATAATCATTTCAAGAGCTAAGGGAGCTGCTTTGGGTGAAGCATTGTTTGAATCTTCAGCTTTCTTCAATTCAGATTATTTCTTTAAACTGATGGGGCTCGATGAGTACCACCCTTTAACCAGGTTAAAACGTTTTAGCGAATGGTATTATTCAGAAACATTCCCTGTAAGTGAATTTGCAAAATGGCTGAACAAACCGGAAGAAGCAGTGACCGGATTATGCATAGACATGGCTAACAGGGGTTTCGTCTTCTACAACAGAACTAACAGGGAAGTCACAATAAAAAAGAAACTGTACGATTTTATTGACTCCTTTGCAGGAAAGAAAGATTATGACATCATTTCAGTTTACAGCGAAACAAAGGCTCCACAGGATAATGCAATTCTTGACCTTAACAACTACAACCTGACAATTAACGGAGTCTCCGGGGTTTTTCTGAGCGATTCACAGAAAGTCGCAATATATCCCTACAAAAAGCAACTGGTGATAGAAAAAGACAGGGGCATAAGCTTTGACGGGATTGTCAGGGCAGGTCTCTTTACTTTCTATGGCCATAAATTCAGATTTGATTATGACACATTTAAACTGGATCTCCAGGAAATAGACTCCATAAAAATTGCAATCGAAACTGACAAAAGGGATCAGTTCGGATACCCTGTATCGGAACAGGTTGATAACATAATCCAGCTGGCAAAAGCAGAACTATATATTGATGATCCGAATAATAAATCCGGCCTGAAAAGTCTCAGTCAGTATCCAATTGTATCGGCTACAACGCCATCGTATATTTTCTTTGACAAAATACCTGACCTTGAAGGAATTTATAAACAGGAAGATTTCTATTTTAAGGTCAATCCATTTACCTATGAAAACATCGATCATTACAGGATGGAGGACCTGAGCCTCTCTGGAGAGTTCAGAGCCGGAAATATTCTGGAACCCATGTCTCAGTATCTGACAATCCAGGATGACAGATCTCTGGGTTTCAAAATGAATATCCCGAAGGAAGGTATTGAAATATATGAGGGGAAAGGCCGTATTTACGATTCGATAAGTATGAGCAACAGAGGCCTGATCGCCGGCGGAACACTTAAACACCTTACATCCACAACCATTTCAGACAAATACATATTATTCCCTGATTCAATGCTTACACAGGCTTCTACATTCAGCATGGAAAAAGATGCTGACGGAGTCTTCCCTGAACTTGAAAGCCAGGATGTAACCATTAAGTGGCTTACCCAAAAAGATGAATGGTCTGTAACCAATCAGGCCGGGAAACAATTTGACATGTTCAACAACGGTACTGTGCTTGATGGAAACCTGAAACTTACGCCATCATCTCTGATGGGAGCAGGAACAATAAATATGACCGATTCCAAGATAACCTCAAACAATTACACCTTCTCAGCAGAAGCAATCAGGGCAGATACCGCTGACTACTTCCTGAAATCAGCTTCCACCAGCGGATATGCATTCGTCGCGGAAAATGCAAATGCCAACATAAACTTCGCTGATAAAACCTCAAAGTTTCACCTTAACACCGATGCATCAATGGTGAAATTCCCTGAACTGCAATACATTTGCACCATGACTGATTTTGAGTACAACATGGTGGACAAGGTTCTTAATATGGAACAAAGAGACATGAGGGCATCGGCAAGCCTTATATCTCCCGACAAAATGATCGCGATAAAACAATCAGATATCGAAAAACCAACCTTCTTATCGACCAACAGACTAAACGACACTATATCCTTCGCATCGCTTAAGGCAAGATACTATGTTGACAAGGAATATATTGAAGCTGAAAATGTTAATTACATCCCGGTAGCTGATGCTCTCATCCAGCCTGAAAACGGAAAAATGACCATTGGCCGGCAGGCGAAAATAGATAAGCTTGAAAATGCCATTGTTGCTGTCAACAACCTGCATCTGTTTCACTCAGCCAGCATAAACATCGAATCTTCAAAGAAATATTCAGGAAGTGCCATTTATGATTATGTTGACGAAAGCAATGCGATCAGCCGGATCGAATTCCCAGAGATAACCGTTGACACTATGACTACAACTGCCAGGGGGTTTATTCCGGAGGATCAGAACTTCATGCTCAGCCCTGCATTCACTTTCACGGGAGATGCAATGATCTCAGCACGCGAAGCAAAGATCATGTTCACCGGGGCTGCAGGAATAATACATAACTGCACTCCGATTGCAAGCAGAAACATAAAATTCAGGGGATTGGTGGATCCGAAGAACGTTCTGATCCCTGTAAGTGACAAGCCAAGAGACAGTGATGATTATCTTGTTTATTCAGGGTCCTTTATCAATATAGATTCATCCAGTGTATATCCGTCTTTTCTCTCGCCTCAGCGGTCATGGACTGATACCGAACTTGTCAAAAGCCTTGGATTCCTTTACTATGATAAATCAAAGAGTTCCTATAACATAACAACGCTGGAAAAGATCGCTGATCCCATGGCGAACGGGAACATTGTAACCTTCGATAAAAGCCAGTGTACCCTTGCCGGTGAAGGCAGCCTGAATTTCGGTGCAAATTTCGATCACGTGTTGATGAGAAGCGCAGGAAATTACTTTCACAATACTGACTCTTCAAAAGTAAGAATATCGGCTATAATGGCCTTTGACTTCCATTTCTCGCAGGAAGCACTTCAGATGATGAGCGATGAGATACGCCTGATGCCCTCTCTCAAACCGGTTAACCTGAATACAGCCTTTAACAGGAAGGGTATGATGGATCTTTTGGGAACATCGGCTGCTTCCAGAATGAAGGAGGAGATGGATCTATTCGGATCAGCCAGGGTGCTTCCCAAAGAATACTCTTATGAGATTCTTCTCAACGATGTAAAGCTTTATTGGAATGAAGAAACATCTTCATTCAGATCAGAAGGTAAAATCGGAATAGGATTCATTGGAACCCAGC
This sequence comes from Bacteroidales bacterium, assembly GCA_040769065.1. GTDB lineage: Bacteria > Bacteroidota > Bacteroidia > Bacteroidales > VadinHA17 > LD21. The sequence goes on along the minus strand of JAXGLU010000001.1, from coordinate 436,726 downwards.
CTGTAAATGTATATGTTGACGGCTATGTTGAGATCCAGCGCAGACGTACCGGTGACCTGATCGATATCTACCTCAGGGCGGATCCGTCAACCTGGTATTATTTCTCTTATTTCAAGGGCGTTATGATGGCACAGGCAGGCAACAACATGTTTAACTCCCTTTTGAGCAAGATAAAGCTGAGAGACAGAAAACACCCCCAATCAACCGTACAGAAACCATACACCTACATGATTGCAGTGGAAGACCGCCTGAACAGATTTCTTAAAAGAATGACTCAGGAAGCTGAAAATGAACCAGATATACTTAAAGGACTAACCCGATGAAATAAGCAACAGGAGAAAACATGAATATCTTTTACTCTTCCGCTATAACCGGTGACACTTGTGTTCTTGACGAAAGCGAATCAAGACACTGCATAAGGGTCTTAAGAATGCGTGAAGGATCTGTTGTAAGAATAACCGATGGTAACGGGAATATTTATGAAGGAGTTGTTTCATCGGCAGATGCGAAAAGATGCAGGATTAGGATCACCGGCATCATATATTCGGATACAACAAAAGATTATACTGTTCACATTGCAATATCGCCCCTCAAAAATCATGAGAGGCTTGAATGGTTCACGGAAAAGTGCGTGGAAATAGGGCTTGATGAATTAACTCCCGTCATTTGTCATAATACGGAAAAAGAGATCATTAAACCAGACAGGCTTAACGGCATAATAGTTGCCGCAATGAAGCAGTCACTTAAAGCTTTCAGGCCTGTATTGAATAATACTGTGACTTTTGTGGATTTTGTAAGGAAGGATTTTACAGGGAAAAAGCTGATAGCACACTGTAAAAATGACATTGAACGAAATTCAATCGGCAGTCTCTATCTGAAGGGAGAAACAGTAACGATACTCATCGGCCCCGAAGGGGATTTTACTGAAGCAGAAATAAATCTGGCCATAGTGAACGGATTTCAGCCCGTGCATCTAGGCAAAAGCCGGCTTAGAACAGAAACGGCGGGTATTGCAGCCTGCCATTCAGTCTACTTTATAAATCAATAAATCATTGTCAGTGTAAAGACCCGGTATTTACTACCGGAGCAGTATCTTTGGCTGCACAAAGATACTGTCATCAGGTAACTAATAATCGATGCTTTCTTGCCTGACCCTGTGGATCAGACGTTTGGTCAGTTGTCCTTCCGGAACAACTTTCACCATATTCAGTGCATCTATCACATCGTGGAACTCAGAATAGAACCCCCATGCATCATCATAAAGGTCTGTATTTTCTACTGATATTTCGTGATATGAAAGAGAAGGAGTAGAATTTTTACCCATAGGCTTCATTTTTTTATTTAAAAACGGCCTATGGGTAAAAATATTGTACAAACCTAATTGATTGTAAGGCTTATTTTTTTCTCCTCCATCATCTTTCTCATATTAATGAGAGCGTATCTCATTCGTCCGAGAGCGGTATTAATGCTAACGTCGGTAATATCAGCTATTTCCTTAAAGCTAAGGCCCGAATAATGGCGAAGTATAACAACTTCTCTCTGATCATCAGGCAGCTGGCTTATCAGCTTCCGGATATCCTTCTGAATCTGCTTTTTTATCATGTTGTCCTCAACATTTGCTTCTGCAAGCTTTTTAGAATTGAAGAGATCAGATTCATAATCGTCGTTTGAAACAGTGTTGAGTTGTTTCACCCGCCGGAAGTGATCTATTATCAGGTTATGAGCTATTCTCATAACCCAGGAAATAAACTTCCCGTTATCATAGTATTTACCGGATTTAACAGACTGGATTACTTTCAGGAAAGTATCCTGGAACAAATCTTCGGCAAGTGCCTGATCGCGTATATAAAGACTTATATAAGCGAATACTTTGTTTTTGTGTCTGTGTACAAGGGTTTCAAAGCAAGACTGCTCACCTTTTATGAACCTCTCGATCAGTTCATAATCGGACATTGTTTTTTTCATAACTTACTCTTTTTAGAAATCAAGAGTAGAGTTGTTCTATAGGCAGTCCTCCTTTTTAATTGTTTGGTTTGCTTTTGCAAAGAAAGCAATTTTTTTAATTTGAAAGTATTATTTTTGATTTTTTTTATCGAAATAGCAAAAAAATTCAATAAAAGTTGATGGAAGGGTATATTGAGATCAGTGGGGCAAGGGTTCACAACCTTAAAAATATCAATTTAAAAATACCTCGGAATAAGTTCATTGTGATAACCGGAGTTTCCGGATCGGGAAAATCTTCCCTTGCCTTTGATACGATTTATGCCGAAGGTCAGCGACGTTATGTTGAAAGCCTTTCCTCATATGCCCGGCAGTTTCTGGGTCGTATGAACAAGCCGGAAGTCGACTTCATCAACGGAATACCTCCTGCAATAGCAATTGAACAGAAGGTCAACTCGCGTAATCCGAGATCAACGGTAGGCACATCATCCGAAATATACGATTATCTGAGATTGCTCTATGCCAGGATCGGGAAAACATATTCCCCGGTTTCCGGTAAGGAAGTGAAGCGTCATAATCCTGATGACCTTGTGCAGTTCATCTCAGCGCTTCCTGACGGAAAGACTGTTATTATCACTTCTCCGGGAACAATTCCGTCAAATATCAGTATTTCGGAGTATTTCTCATTTCTGATAAAGCAGGGATTCAGCAGGGTGGAAAATGATGGGATTATTTCAAGGATCGATGAGCCTGACGCCTGTAAGAAATTCATTCAGGGCCATAATATCAATATTGTCATAGACAGGCTCATTACGGACGGGCAAAATGATACACTGAGCAGGGCTGCTGATTCTGTCCAGACAGCTTTTCAGTCGGGGAAAGGCCATTGCCAGCTTCTTGTTTTCGATGGCACGGAATACAAAAGGGAGAACTTCTCCGTACGATTTGAAGAAGACGGGATAGAATTTGAAGAGCCCTCTGAACACCTCTTCAGCTTTAATAATCCCATAGGAGCCTGTCCATTGTGTGAAGGATACGGAAAAATAATAGGCATCGATGAAGACCTGGTCATACCCGATCAGAACCTGTCAGTATATCAGGATGCAGTGGCATGCTGGAGAGGTGAAACAATGAAGAAATGGAAGGAGAGACTGATAGCCAATTCAGGATTATTTGATTTTCCCATCCATAAGCCTTACTATCTTCTGGGTGAAGAGCAGAAAGCCCTGCTGTGGAAGGGAAACAGGTACTTCTATGGTATCAATCGTTTTTTTGATCATCTGGAAGAGAAGAAATACAAGATTCAGTACCGGGTTTTGTTAAGCCGGTACAGAGGGAAGACTGTATGTCCTGAGTGCAAGGGAACACGGTTAAGGAAAGAGGCCGGTTATGTGAAAGTTGCAGGCAGGAACTTGCAGGAGCTTGTTTCAATGCCCGTATCAAAGCTTTACAGTTTCTTTGATGGCATCGCACTGAGCGGTGAAGACACTGTAATAGCCGCCAGGCTAATTAAGGAGATTACTTCACGGCTGAAATTTCTGACAGATGTCGGATTGCCGTACATCACCCTTAACAGGCTCTCTGCAACACTCTCGGGAGGAGAATCTCAGAGGATAAATCTGGCGACCTCCCTGGGCAGCAGCCTGGTTGGTTCAATGTACATCCTTGATGAGCCAAGCATTGGACTCCACCCCCGTGATACAAACATGTTAATAAATGTGTTGCATGAACTGAGGGATATTGGCAACTCAGTAATAGTGGTGGAACACGAAGAGGAAATAATAAAAGCTGCCGATGAGATCATCGACATGGGCCCGGAAGCCGGAAGGCTCGGCGGCGAAGTCGTTTTCTCAGGCCCCCTCGACACTGCTGAATCAAATACTTCCCTTACAACGGCATACATGAGCAGACGAATGATGGTTCCTGTGCCGTCATCAAGAAGAAAATGGAACAGCTATATATATATTAAAGGTGTAAGGGAAAATAATCTGAAGAATTTTGATGTAAAATTTCCCCTTCATGTCATTACTGCAGTAACCGGGGTAAGCGGTTCAGGTAAATCAAGCCTGGTTACTGATATCCTTTACCGGGCTCTCTCCAATAAGATTGGCAGTGACAACCGCCTTAAACCGGGACGCTTCGGAGAACTCGGCGGTGATATTTCAGACCTTTCGGGGATTGAACTGATAGACCAGAATCCTATAGGAAAATCAAGCAGGTCAAATGCAGTTACATATCTTAAGGCTTATGATGAAATCAGACGGCTTTTTTCTGAACTGCAGGCATCGGTTCAGAACAACTTCAAAGCTTCCCATTTCTCATTCAACATCGACGGCGGGAGATGTGAAGAATGCCAGGGAGAAGGTGTGATAAGAGTAGAGATGCAGTTTATGGCTGATGTGGAACTTACATGTGAAAGTTGCAGGGGGATGAGATTCAAGAAAGATATACTGGAGGTCAGATATCATGGAAAAAATATTCATGATGTGCTGGAAATGACAATAGATGAAGCTATTGAATTTTTCGGAAGTCATCACGGCAGGACTGAAAAGAGGATTATCAGCAAACTCAAACCTCTTTCGGATGTCGGACTCGGATACATCAAAATGGGGCAGTCGTCAAGCACTCTGTCAGGCGGCGAAAGCCAGAGGGTAAAGTTGGCTTACTTTCTTAGCAGGGAAAGTGAATCAGGTCACATCCTGTTCATTTTCGACGAACCGACTACAGGCCTCCATTTTCACGACATTAACAAACTGCTTAAATCAATAAATGCACTCGTTGACCATGGCCATTCGGTGATAATGATAGAACATAACATGGAGGTCATAAAAAGTGCAGACTGGGTTATTGATCTGGGACCTGAAGGAGGCGAGGAAGGAGGCAATATCGTCTTTGAAGGAACACCTGAAGCCCTTGCAAAATGCCGTAATTCCTATACAGGCAGATATCTGGCTGCCAAATTGCAGTTTTAGATGCCATGCATATGGCATCTCTATCCATGTCAGGCCTTGCTATTTTATTCTGAATCCAAACATTATGGAAACGCACCCGCTTGCAGGGGTTGTACCGGGTTGGCTGGCAGTACCGACTTTAATAAGGATCCTTAGCTGCTGGCTCGATTCCAGCCTGAAATCCCATGTTCTCGCAAAGCTGTCGTCCTTGCTGGAATAGAGTACATTCCTGTTAGCATCGTAAACTATGAATTCTGCAGGAGGAAGTGCCTCCTCGCCGCAAATAGACAGCCGGTACTCCATGTTGGAATAAAAAGTCTTATATAATTCGGCTTCTTCACCTTCGCTAAGAACTGCTGCATGATAATTCCCGTCGTGAGTGTAAGACCCCAGCTCAGGAAGGCATGTCTTCTTTGCAAATGCCTTGCACTGGCCACTCACTGATGCTGACGATGCAAGTATTATAAGGGATGCTGCTGCTATTACCTTAAATATTCTCATGGCAATTCTTATTTAATAAATGAATTTCTGATCTCGGCAACTATTGTCGACAGTTCTTTAAACACCTCCAGGGTCAGATCGGATTTCACTTCGGATTTCAGTACCGTCATATTACTTGGCTGATCATATTCCGTCTTTATAGGAGTTGTTGTAATTGTTATTTTGTCAAAAACCCTCTTTACTTTGACAATCTGAAGAATAAGTTCATCAACAGCCGGATGCCCGGTATTGCTTTCGAGAAGGTTAAGCAGAATATCCACCGAGAGTTTCTGATCTATAATACGGACAACAAGCTCATTGTTTTCAAAATTCTTCATATCAATCAGCTGGGTCGCTATATACAAGCCTTCTATCCATCCTCCTGTAAGCACAATAGCTGCTATGGCAGGCTGTCCGTTATCCTCAAGGTAGGAGTTGGAATTCAGGTAAGTCTGCGACACAATATCCATAATTGTTTCGGTGTCGTGGATGTTTTCCTCAAGCTTCGTTATGTCTTCATCGGCTACTGCATCAAGTATGCCCAGCCCGTCGGCCATGCTCTTTGCCGCACCCATGTAATCAATTATCAGTTGTGTCTGGTCATAAAGGCTGGCAAAACTCAGGTCGCAGGTATATATACCAAGATTGAGAGCCCTGCTCCTGTTGGTTATGTAATTTCTTACATTCTCTGTCGGATTCAGAAGAGCATCATCAAAGACAGCTCCTGCAGACTTGATCAGCATTGCAGATTCGAGAGGCGATGGAAGGGTGTAGAATATTTTCTCTGCCTTTTTGATATCATCATAAAATGCAGCATTATCCCTTGGAATAGTAGCCTGACCGTCATCTTTCGATCTTTTCCCGCCTTGTTTGCAACTGGCGACCAGGAGAGCAGACACCATCAAACAAATTGATATCCTGCTGAAGATTATACTCACTTTATTCATGGCTGAGTTATTTAAAATATTGGCTTATAGAGTACTAATTTATAATAAATAATTAACTTCAAAAAGTTCTGTTTTCATTCATCCGGTATTCCTAACTTTGCTTCAAATAATTATGAATGACCGTCTACGATAAGAAACTGAAAGAACTCAGTATTATTTTACAACAGGATAATATTTTTAAGGTTAAAGCTGCAATCCGTTCCTTAAGGAAGTCGCCTTACTTTGAAGGAGCAATTGGGCTCCTTGCTTCCTTGTACGACCGGAGTCATGATCAATCATTGAAAAAAATCATTGCCGACTTCATGAACGACCTCAAGGGAAATTCTGTTTGCAGTGAGGTTGTTACTGAGATAAATAAGAAGCGTAAGCCTGAAACAATAACCATGCTTGTATCATCGTGCTGGCAATCAGGCCTTGATTATTCGGATTATTGCAAAGATTTTGCAGGGATATTCCTGTCTGCAGACTATTTTACTGCCATAGAATGCTTCACCGTCCTGGAAGCTTCGGTTGAAAGTCTTAACAGGAGCCAGAAGAATGAGGTAATAAAAATTATTGAAAAAGGCAGGCTTTCTTCCGACGATAAGAAGTATCCTCTGGTCAATGAGCTTTTACTCCTCTTCAGATAGATCAATACCGAAATCCTGTCGCAATATCTCACTCATGGGAAGAGAAATACTTCATGAACTGTGTCCTCTCAAAAACAGTTGGCCTGGTGTAATTTGCATAGTTTAGTTTTCCCCTGAAATCATTTATACTCGTAAATTCATGCCTGTTCATCCATTCAGAGATCTGTGAGTTCATTTCATTAAGGTATTTTATGCCCTTATTGTAAAGGACCGAACAAACCTGAACAGAATCAGCTCCGGCAAGGAGGTATTTCACTGCATCCTCCCCAGTATGCACCCCTGTTGATGCTGAAATATTAATATTCAGATTCTGGGCGCTGGCCATTCCAACCCATCTCAGCACATATCTTTTTTCACTTTCATGGCTAAAAACCGACGCTGAAGTTATCTCCATCTTTTCTATGTCGATATCCGGTTCATAGAATCTGTTAAACATTACCACGCCATCAACACCGCGCTTGTAGAACTGATCGATCATATAAAGAATATTTGAGAACCGGAATCCAATCTTCAGGGCAATCGGTATCTTCAGCTCTTTTTTCAGTTTTTCGACGAGTGTAAAATAGATTTCTTCGCTGTCGGCAGATGACACTTTTCTGTCAACAGGCATAAAGAAGACATTTATCTCCAGCGCATCAGCCCCTGCATCAGCTATCTTGCCGGCAAATCCGGTCCATCCCTCTGAGGTGTAACAATTGATGCTTGGTATCACAGGAATCGACAGCTTTTCCCTGGCCTTCCTGATAAGGTCGAGATACTCTTCCACTGAGTTAGATCTTGTGTATCCTGCAATGTAATCGTCAGCTTCCGGGAATCCATGTGCCGACGGTACCTGATGGATGTAATGATTGATCTGCTCCTCAAACAGAGATTTAAGCACAACAGCGCCTGCTCCGTTCTCCTCTGCTTCAATAAGATGATCGATAGTTGATGTTAGCTTGCTGCTGCTCACAATAAGCGGGCTTCTCAAATCCAAGCCAAGGTATCTGGTTGACAGTTTTTCCATCTGCTTTATTATTTGATCTTGATTTTCATAATCTTAAAATACTGAACTTTCCCCTTATGATCAGCTAATCTGATTCTCCGGCCTTAACAAATCAACATGGCTTGCCGCCTGGTTCCCTGGAATCTAATCCAGTCCGTCAGACAGCTTTTTACCTCTGAAACCAAATTATCATTCTCCAAAGATAAGACTTCCAATCCTGATCATTGTACTTCCTTCCTCAATAGCTATCTCATAATCGCCTGACATTCCCATTGAGATCTCTTTAAAATACTCACAATTAGCAAAAACGCTCTTCTTAAGGTTGGTAAAGAAATTGAATAATGACCTGAACTCCTGTCTTACCTGCCCGATATTGTCTGTAAATGTTGACATCCCCATTAATCCACATATCCTGATGTTGGAATAATTCCAGGGTTCCTCCCCTGCCAGAATATCTTTCAGTTCATTCATATCAAACCCAAACTTGGTCTCCTCCTCAGCAATATGAACCTGCAGAAGGCAGTCGATAACACGATCGTTCTTCAGGGCCTCTTCATTTATGGTTCTAAGGAGCTTTAAGCTGTCAACCGACTGAATCATCGAAATAAAAGAAGCGATGTACTTCACCTTATTGCGCTGCAGGTGACCTATGAGATGCCATTCAATATCAGGAGGAAGAAAATCTTTCTTCCTGAGAAGTTCCTGAACCCTGTTCTCTCCAAAACATCTATGACCGGTATTATATGCAGCAATGATGCCTTCGGGCGGTATGCTTTTGGATACTGCAACCAGTTTTACGACAGGGGGCAGTTTCTTTTTCAGCAATTCTATATTTGATCCTGTTTCCTGCATATATTAAAGGACGTACCGGTATAGACAATACATAACCATTTCAATCGAGAAGGTGTATTACCAGTCCGCTTCTCAGTTTAGGTTCAAACCATGTGGATTTGGGCGGCATAATATTACCTGAATCAGCTATGGCAAGAAGCTGTTTCATTGATACGGGGTAAAGTGCAAATGCCATTTTCATTTCACCGCTGTCAACCCTTTTCTTAAGCTCTTCGAGCCCCCTGATACCACCGATAAAATCGATTCTTTTCGACCTCCTTTGATCCTGGATGTCAAGCAGAGGGCTGAGGACTTCATTTGTAAGAACCGTAACATCAAGTGAATCAATGGGGTTGTTGTCATCATATGTATCAGGATGGGCTGTCAGGCTGTACCATTTGCCTTCAAGATACATCGAGAAGTTATGAAGCCTGTCAGGCTTGTATATGTTACTACCCTTATTTTCTATATCAAACCTCTTGCTTAGTTTCTCAATGAACTCCTGCACAGACATACCGTTGAGATCCCTGACTGTCCTGTTGTAGTCAATAATCCGCAACTGATCATCCGGAAAATGGACTGCCAGGAAGAAATTATATTCTTCATCGCCTCTGTGAGCAGGATTCTTATCCCGTTTTTCCTTTCCCACCAGAGCTGCGGCAGCTGTTCTGTGATGCCCGTCGGCAATGTAGGTATAAGGAACCTTTTCCAGGAACAGCTTTTCTATGGCAGCGATTTTCTGATCGTCGTCAATAATCCAGAAATGATGGCCAAAACCATCATCCGAAACGAAATCATATACCGGTTCCTTCGACTTTATTTCGTTTTCGACCATTTCATCGAGTTCTCTTACGGCGGGATAGGTAAAGAAAACAGGTTCAAGGTTAGCATTATTCACTCGGATATGGATCATTCTGTCCTGCTCCTTATCGGGCCTGGTAAGTTCGTGCTTTTTTATAAATCCGTTCAGATAATCGTCAACCGATGCACAGCCTGCAATGCCGTACTGAGTCCGCCCATTCATGGTCTGGGCATAGATATAGTAACAGGGCTTTGAGTCTTTTACCAGCCAGCCTCTTTTTTGCCAGGCTGTAAAGTTCTCGACCGATTTATTGTACACCTCTTCTGAGTGGATGTCAGTATCCGGAGGAAGATCTATTTCGGCTCTTGTGATATGTAAAAGGGATCTGTCCTTTCCCTGGGCCATCATGGCAGCTTCCTGTGAATTCATAACATCATATGGAAGGCATGCCAGTTCCCTGGCAATTTCTCGTGGAGGTCTAAGTCCCCTGAAAGGTTTTACAACTGTCATCAGATACGGTAATACTATTTATTGATTCTGAATTTCTGGTTGCCTGTCTTGAAGAAATCAACGATCTGCCTGGCGGCAGCCACACCTGCATTGACGTTGGCTTCTTCAGTCTGGGCTCCCATCTTCTTAGCGGTAAAAACAAATCTGTTCTTGTACCTCTCCTCGAACACTGCTTTTGAATCAGGCTCTACATCAGAAAGGTATTTGAAATCAGGTCTTTCCTCGAATATTTTAAGGAGACCTTCTTCATCTATCACTTCCTTTCTTGCTGTATTGACAAGAACAGCCCCTGCCGGCATAAGCTTTAAAAGGTCGTAACCCACTGATTTTCTGGTTTTATCATTTGCCGGCATATGAATTGAAACATACTGGCACTTCGAATACAGTTCCTCAGTGGTTTTGCAAACCTTCACCCCTGCATCTTTCATAACTCTTTCATCTACAAACGGATCGTAAGCGAATAAATCCATTCCAAATCCTTTGGCAATCTGAACCATGTATCTGCAAACATTGCCAAAAGCATGTAATCCAATAGTTTTACCTCTAAGTTCCGATCCTGATTTGCCTCCGAAACCTTGTCTGGCCTGATAGAGCATCATTTCGAAAGCCAGTTCCGCCACGGCATTCGCATTCTGCCCGGGGGTATTCATTGCCACAACATTATGGGCAGTGCAGGCCGCCAGGTCAAGGTTGTCATATCCTGCTCCGGCCCTGACTACTATCTTAAGCTTTCCGGCAGCTTTAATAACGGCTTCATCAACTATGTCACTCCTTACTATCAAAGCGTCTGCATCGGCAACTGCCATATGGAATTCCGATACATCCTTGTAATTTTCCAGTAAAGCAAGTTCATATCCGGCGGCATCCGTAATCTCCCTCATAAGCCTGATCGCTACCGGAGCAAATGGTTTTTCAGTTGCAACTAGTATTTTCATCATAATATAATTTTGATTTTAATGGTATGATGGAACCCACATAAGTGAAAATTATATAAATACGTGTTTGTGTATGCAATACATGTGGGTTTCATCATATTATAATTTTAATTGTTTTAAGGTATGTTGTCTGCCTGTCAGCAGACAGGGAAACACACGTGACTGTAAATCACATTCATTATGTAAAAACGCTTGAATCCAATCGGGTGGCTTTCCTCTTTCAACCAATCTATTAATGCTGTTTTTCAAATTCTTTCATTACATCAATTAGTGCCAGAACGCTTTCCTTCGGAAGCGCGTTATATGTTGAAGCTCTGAAACCACCAACCGATCTGTGTCCGGTAATACCTATCATGCCTTTTGATTTTGCAAATTCTGCAAATGGCTGCTCCAGTTCCTTATATTCGTCGGCCATCACAAAGCAGATATTCATGAATGAGCGGTCTTCGTGATCTTTTACAGTTGGCACAAATAATTTATTACGGTCAATTTCATCATAGAGCAGGGATGCTTTTTCAATATTCATCTTCTGCATCACCTTTACGCCGCCAAGATTCTTAAGCCACCTGAGGGTTTGCTGTGCTGCATAGACTGCAAATACTGGCGGGGTGTTGAACATTGACTCTGCTTTTATATGAGTTCTGTAGTCAAGCATTGTAGGTATAGGCCTCGATACTTTCCCAAGCGCATCCTCACGGATGATAACAAATGCCACTCCGGAAGGTCCAAGGTTTTTCTGCGCACCACCGTATATAATTGCATATTTTGACACGTCAACCGGGCGGCTGAAGATATCTGACGACATATCTGCAACAAGAGGTATGCTTACATCAGGATCTTTCTTCAATTCAGTCCCATAAATAGTGTTATTAGTTGTTATATGGAAATATTCCGCATCGGAAGGTACTGTATAATTCTTTGGAAGATAGCTGAAATTTCTGTCCTTGGAAGAAGCGACTTCCACTGCTTCACCATACATCTTTGCTTCCTTAAATGCCTTGTTTGCCCACTCTCCGGTAAGAAGATATGCTGATTTCTTCTCCATAAGGTTCATTGGCACCATGGCAAATTGGAGGCTTGCTCCCCCTCCAAGGAATATTACGTGATAACCTGACGGTACATCAAGCAGTTCCTTTATCAGTGCGATGGAATCGTTCATACAGGCTATGAATTCCTTACTGCGGTGTGATATCTCAAGAACCGATAATCCCGAACCTGCAAAATCTCTGATGCCTTCAATAGTCTTGTCTATTGTATACTGTGGAAGTATTGAAGGTCCTGCGTAAAAGTTGTGTTTCTTCATAGTAGTAAGTTTTAGTTTTCCATGGCCTTATGAAACTTTCGGTGCCGCTTAATGATGCTCAGACTATAGTCAGGCAATTAATCTGAACCGGGTTTCATTATTTGTATTTTTTAAAATTAAAGTAACCAGCAAATTTATTATATGAACCCGTAAATGTATAATAAAAAATGTTTTGTTCTGTTAATAACTTAACACTAAAATATTCTTTTTATAAATTATTTTCAACAAGAATCCCGTTTTTCATAACAGGTATTTTTTCCGTATAGTCCACTGAAAGGCAGAAATCGATGCAATCGTCAAGACCCTTATCCCTGAGTCTGGTTCGCTGGGCCACCTTTTCAATATAGCCGCGCAGATCATGTTTTGCCATTGACCACAGATCGAGGGCAGCCAGGGTTGAATCGCAGATAGTATCAAACCGTGAGGTTTCCAGCAGGCGTTCTGCAAATGCACCGGCACAGATGGTGTCCTCAAGGTTGAATCTGTTCTTCCATCCGGCACAGAAAAGCAGGACATCTCTGTTTTCCCGCACAATCCATGTTGTAAGGGCGGAAATATTGAGAAAGGAACCGACTACCACCCTGGCTGCCTGTGAAGCAAGATTAATGATATATGTCCCGTTTGTTGTACTGTAAGCTATGGTTTTACCTTTTACCCTTTCGCTTGTGAAATTGAAGGGAGAGTTGCCGAAATCAGCAAAATCAAGAACATAGCCGTCACGCTCAGCTGCAAGCAAATAGCCTCTTTTCTTGTATCTCCTGGCTTCTTCTACTTCTCCGACAGGTATAATTCCTGCAGCCCCGTTCTCTATTGCAGTACAGATCGATGATGTTGCCCGAAGGATGTCAATAACAACCACAACTGAATCAGTGCACCGCTCAGGCTCAAACAGGGCTGGTGAAAAACATGTCTCAATTATTCTCTTATCAGCTCCCTGCATAAAACGGCAAATTTACGACCCTGGCTTGCAGATCCTTGTTACGTATCCTGATAAATATCGGGGTATCAGGTTTCCAGAAACCCTTCTCGAGGTAACCCATCCCTATTCCCTTTTTCAGAGACGGAGACATTGTTCCTGATGTTACTTCCCCTATGATTTTTCCATTTTCATCCACAATCTCATAGTGCTGGCGGGGAATGCCCCTTTCGATCATTTCAAATCCCCTGAGCTTCCTGTTCACACCCCCGGTTTTTTGTTTCAGGAATACCTCCCTGTCTATGAAATCCTTTGAGTCGGTGAACTTGGTAATCCATCCCAGTCCGGCTTCAATCGGGGATGTATTGTCGCTGATATCGTTCCCATAAAGACAGTATCCCATTTCAAGCCTCAGGGTATCCCTTGCTCCCAACCCGGCCGGCTTGATGTCGAATTCCCTGCCGGCGTCAAATACAGATTTCCATAATTCATGCCCGTCAGGATTTTTTATAAAGATTTCACAGCCTTTCTCACCCGTATAGCCTGTAGTTGAAAAAATAACACCTTCGATGCCGGCAAACTCCATTATCTTTACCGTATAAGGTTCCATACCGGTAATTGATTCCCCTGTCAGCTTCTGTGCGACTTTAAGGGCAAGAGGACCCTGCAATGCAAGCAGAGCCATATCATCAGAAACATTCACCAGATCCTTTCCAGGCCTGAGGCCAAACCTGGCTGCATATGCTGTACACCAGTTCCAGTCTTTTTCAATATTGGCCGCATTAACAACAAGCAGATATTTTTCGGGATTGAACCTGTAAACAAGAAGATCGTCCACAATACCTCCCTTCCCGTTGGGGAAGCATGTGTATTGTGCTTTCCCGTCAGTCAGGGCCGATATATCATTGGTTGTTAAATACTGCAGAAAGTCTGATGCCCAAGGGCCATATACCCAGAATTCCCCCATGTGTGACACATCAAACACACCCGCTCTCTGCCTGACCGTAAGATGTTCTTCATTTATTCCGCCATACTCTACCGGCATTTCATAACCGGCAAAGGGAACCATTCTGGCTCCTGCTTCAAGATGAAACTGATAAAAAGGAGTTCTCTTCATATAAAGCTGTTTTTACTATCAAAATTGAGATTTTGCTCATTCTGAAAATTAGTAATTAAATTATTGTAAAAAAAATGATTTGATTTCACTTTTATCTGTCATTGCCTTCATGCCGGCACAACGATGAAAAACCGTTTGAAATATTTTCTGTTACAAATCAATTGAACTGATTTATTTAAAACCCTGATTAATGTCAGAACAGTTGCATGGCAAGATGCCGGAAGCATACCTTTTATCGTGAAAACATTGAAGGCGGTCAGACTGATTAATATAAGACATGTCTATTTATTAAGGGCTGGCATATAATAAAAGGGAAATTTTAAAAGTTATATATTTGTTTTTGATTCAATACGCAGCTATTATAACCAATACCGGCTCTGATGACAGAATTCAGATTCATAAATACAGAATATCTTGAAATGGTTACCGGAAATGATCCGGATCTGAAAAAAGATCTTGTAAGTATCTTTAGGGAGCAGGTAATTGAGTTCTATACCGAGATGCAAAACCTCCTTTCCCAGGGAAAACACAAAGAGCTTGGACTGCTGGCCCATAAAGCCAAATCGTCAGTAGCAACAATGGGAATGGACAGTCTTGCCGAAATGCTTAAAACACTTGAGCTGAATGCAAAAGACGGTCTCAACACTTCGGAGTACAGTTCATATGTAGAAAGGTTCGGTTCCGATACCAGGTCAGCGCTGGCCGAACTTGAAACCCTTTTTTAACGACATATAATTAAAGGAACAACATGATCAATATTGAAAAAAGGGACAAGATTGATATTATTACTTTCACAGTCAATAAAATAAATGCCACTACCATTGATGACATAAAGGAAGGTGTCAGCAAGGTATTTGACAAATCCAATTCAAAAGTAATACTCGATCTCAAGGGAGTGGAATATGTTGACAGTTCCGGATTTGCATGCTTTCTGTCGCTTCATAAGTCGGCAAAGAACAATTTTGGCACACTTAAGTTTGTAAATCCCGAACCCAGGGTAACCGAGTTATTTCAAACCCTTCATCTTCATACTGTTTTTGAGATATTTGAAGACCTCGAGACTTGCATCAAATCATTCAGATGAATGGATCAGGCCTTCTTTCTACCTGTGAATGAAAGGCGGTCGTCTGCAACATCAATAATTACCTTATCATCCTTTGACACTGAACCGGCAATGATCTGTTTTGACAGCTCGTTAGTGATCTCCCTCTGAATAAGCCTTTTTACAGGACGAGCGCCAAGCTGGGGATCATATCCGTTGTCTGCAAGCCAGTCAAGTGCCCTGTCGGTTACTTCAAGTTCCATTCCGTGCTGGTCAAGTGTTTTCTGAAGAATAGAAATCTGCATACTCACTATATCCCTGATTTGCTCCCTGGAAAGAGGATGAAACATGACAATTTCATCAACCCTGTTAAGAAATTCCGGTCTCAGGGAACGCTTCAGAAGCGTGAAGATCTCCTTTTGCAGTTCTTCAGCTTCCTTTGGAGGCAGTTTATTATCCCAGCTCTCCATTCTGTCACGTATGATATCCGATCCAAGATTTGAAGTCATAATCACTATTACATTCCTGAAGTTCACCGTACGACCTTTGTTATCAGTGAGCCTTCCTTCATCAAGTACCTGAAGAAGAAGGTTAAAAAGATCGGGGTGAGCCTTCTCAATCTCATCAAGCAGGACTACAGAGTAAGGTTTACGCCTAACGGCTTCCGTCAGCTGGCCTCCCTCATCATATCCAACATATCCCGGAGGTGCACCTATGAGTCTCGAAACCGAATGTCGTTCCTGGTATTCCGACATATCAATGCGGGTAAGAAGATTCTCATCGTTGAAAAGGAATTCAGCCAGGGCACGGGCAAGTTCTGTCTTGCCTACACCCGTGGTTCCAAGGAAGATAAATGAGCCCAATGGTCTGCGCTGATCCTGCAAGCCTGCTCTCGACCGTCGTACAGCATCAGCAACAGCACTAAGTGCTTCATCCTGCCCTACAACCCTTTTATGCAGTTCATCCTCAAGCTTAAGAAGCTTCTCCCGTTCACTTTCAAGCATCCTTGACACCGGTATACCCGTCCATCTCGATACTATCTCTGCAATATCCTCTGACCGTACCTCTTCCCTGACGAGGGATCCCTTTATCCTTTTCTTCTCTATCTGCTCTTTAAGCCCTGAAATCTCATTTTCCAATCCAATAATCTTCCCATATCTTATTTCAGCCACCTTCCCATAATCACCCCTTCGTTCTGCTTCCTCAGCCTCAAGTCGCAAGGAATCAACCATTTCCTTCTTTTCCTGAACCTGCTCTATCATTTCCTTTTCCGATTTCCAGGAAGCTGTAAATTCGTCTCTCTTTACCTGAAGATCTGCAATCTCTCTCGCAATATCCTGCTCCTTGTCCGTGTCGCCATCACGCTTTATTGCCTCCCGCTCAATCTCAAGCCGGGTGATTGTACGCGTGATTTCATCGAGCTCCTCGGGAAGGGAGTTCATTTCAAGCCTTAACCTCGAAGCGGCCTCATCGATAAGGTCAATAGCCTTGTCGGGAAGAAAACGGTCAGTTATATACCTTGTTGATAGATCAACGGCAGCAATTATTGCCTCATCACGAATGATAACCCTGTGATGAGCTTCATATTTCTCGCGGATGCCACGGAGTATTGAAATGGTATCTTCCCTGTCGGGTTCGTCAACCATAACTACCTGAAATCTCCTTTCTAGAGCCTTGTCCTTTTCAAAATACTTCTGGTATTCATTAAAGGTGGTAGCTCCTATAGCCCTTAGCTCTCCCCTTGCCAGTGCAGGTTTCAGAATATTTGCAGCATCCATGGCCCCTTCCGACTTCCCCGCTCCCACAAGGGTATGGATTTCATCTATGAACAATACTATGTCGCCATTTGACGAGACTACTTCATTGATCACCGATTTAAGCCTCTCCTCGAACTCTCCCTTATATTTCGCACCGGCAATGAGAGCGCCCATGTCCAGTGAGTATATGGTTTTCGATTTGAGGTTCTCCGGCACATCGCCCCTTATTATCCTGTGAGCTATTCCCTCGGCTATTGCAGTTTTTCCCACACCGGGTTCGCCTATCAGCAAGGGATTGTTCTTTGTCCTCCTGGTAAGTATCTGCAGTATTCTTCTTATCTCTTCATCGCGCCCGATAACCGGATCGAGCTTTCCGGACCTGGCTCTTTCATTCAGATTGATTGCATATCTGTTCAGCGAATTGAAGGTATCATCGGAAGTGGGATTTTCAACTTTTGCTCCTTTTCTTAATTCATTGATTGCTTCCTTCAGTTCCTTCATGTTTATACCATGATCTTTCAGGACCTGGGAAGCCTTGTCGTTGGTTTCAAGGATGCCCATCAGAATATGCTCAGCCGAAACAAACTTGTCATTCATCTTCGAGGCATGATCATTTGCCTTCCGCAGGGCTTCAGCAGTACCTGATGACAGGTATGATTCGGCGCCGGATACCCTGGGATAACTGTCAATGATCCGTTCAATATCCCTTGATATCTTTGCGCTGCTTACACTCAACTTTCCAAAGAGCCATTCAATGATATTCTCAGCCTGGCTTATCACCCCAAGCAATAAATGAGCACATTCAACAGCCTGCTGCCCCTTTGAGGCTGCAATGTTAAAAGCCTGTTGAACCGACTCCTGAGCCTTTATTGTAAAATTATTAAGATTCATTCCTATAAGTTTTCATGTTCCATATCAATTTCTTTGCCAATAAACTCCAATGCCTTTTTGACATCAGACTTTCCGGTATCCATGCCAATATGTCAATCTTTAATATTCAATACCTGGCAAGCTGTTGTTTATGTCCAAATAGCGTATATTTGACATCTCCGCTAAACCAACTATATAAGATGAGCAAGCTTAACTGGAAACCCGGCACCATGATTTACCCATTGCCTGTGGTAATGGTCAGTTGCGGATCATGTCCGGATGATTATAACATTGTCACTGTAGCATGGACAGGTACCATTAACACCGATCCCCCAATGTGTTATATTTCATTACGGCCATCCCGGCACTCTCACGGGATTATAAAGAACACCGGAGAATTCGTCATCAATCTCACAACAAAGGATCTGGCAGGCGCCACAGACTGGTGCGGTGTGAAATCCGGAAGGGATTATAACAAATTTGCTGAAACGGGCCTTACACCAGGGAAAGCTCAGAAGCTAAGTGCTCCGATTATTATGGAATCGCCTGTTAATATTGAATGCATTGTTAAAGAGATAAAAGAGCTTGGGTCACATGATATGTTTATCTCTGAAGTCGTTGCCATAAACGCCGAAAGGAAGTTCTATGATCAGAAAACAGGCTTGTTCAGGCTCGGAAGTGCCAATCCCCTTTGCTACATCCACGGGAAGTATTACGAAACAGGCAATTTTATCGGAAAATTCGGATTTTCTGTAGAAAAAAAGAAAAGGAAAGCATCGGTGAAAAAATGACGTAACCTGACAAAGAAATGTCCGGCAGATATCCTTATCGAAGGTCTGGTATGTGTTTACTGATGATGATGCAATATATGCTCCTCAAGGGCTGATCCAAAACTGTTGCGTCATAAAGTTGCAATTGCTTATTGTATAAGCTGCTCAAAAGAAAAATCATTATTGTATTTATATAATTTTCCTGTTATTTAACGTTATTCTATAGTCTTCTTCCTTTAAAACAAATTTGTTATACATGACTGGCAATGAGTGAGAAAATTCTGGAGACGCTGATGCAAATATTTGCTGTGATTGCCAATCCTCATGCAAAGGATGCTGACAGGACAAGGGAAGTGGAAGCCTACCTCATGAACATACTTAACAGGGAGCTTGTAAAAAAGTATCTTGATCTGTACGGAAGCGCTTTTGAAGAGGAAAAAAACAAGCTCAGGAGAAGCAGTGCAGAACGCAGGGAGGGGGCTATTGCGGTCAGGATCCATAAGCTGTGCATCAGAATAAACGAGCAGAGGCAGCTTAACCGGGAGCAGAGGATAATTGTCGTAATACAGGCGCTTGAATTCTGCAAATCAGACGGCGAAAGAGTTAATCCCCTGGAACTTGGTTTCATAAAAACACTTGCTGAAGGTCTCGGTATATATCCCGAAGAATATGACATTATAGAGAAGTTCGTCCTTAATCCATTCAATGACATTCCGGCTTCTGATAACCTGCTTATATTCAGCGGTGACAAATCAGCAAGCCTGGAAGGTTTCAGATACGTGTACAAGGAAATGCTTAAAGGACAGATATGGATACTCTATATCCCTTCCGTTCAAATGTACTTTCTCAGATACCAGAATTGCGGGGAACTTACAATGAACGGACAACTCCTGAAGGGGAATAAAGTTTATCCAATAAGTCAGGGCTCTGCTATAAAAGGATATAAGATATCCCCTATATACTACTGGGATATTTCAATGCAATATCTGCAGGATGAGTTTAAGTCGTCGCGGGTTGTATATGAAGTCAAAAACCTGGAATACAGGTTTCGCAGTGGCAATGTGGGAATACACAAAATGAGCTTCAGCGGTGAATCCGGGAAAATGATAGGAATCATGGGGGCGAGCGGAGCAGGAAAATCAACATTGCTCAGCGTTCTTAACGGATTAAACCCGCCGTCTGACGGAGAAGTTCTTATCAATGGAGTAAGTATCCACGAAGAATATGAGAAGATAAAAGGACTTATAGGATATGTGTCACAGGACGACCTGCTGATTGAAGAGCTTTCTGTTTTTGACAACCTGTACTATAATGCAAGGCTGTGTTTTAATGACCTGACCAACAGCGAAATCATTGAAAGAGTGGAAAGCGTACTCAAGAATCTCGGGCTTTATGAGATCAGAAACATGAAGGTCGGATCGCCCCTGAATAAAAAAATCAGCGGAGGTCAACGCAAAAGGCTCAATATATCTCTTGAACTTATCAGGGAGCCGTCGATTTTGTTTCTCGACGAACCTACATCTGGATTGTCATCAACAGATTCCGAGAACATCCTTGACCTCCTCAAGGAACTTGCCAGAAAAGGCAAGCTGCTTTTTGTAGTTATTCATCAGCCGTCGTCCGATATCTTCAAGATGTTTGACAATCTTTTAATCCTTGATACGGGCGGTTACCTGATCTATAACGGCAATCCCATTGAATCGATAGAATACTTTAAGAGAAAGATCGGGCAGGCCAATTATAATGAAAGTGAATGTTATGCATGCGGGAATGTGAATCCGGAACAGGTTTTTAATATTGTTGAGACAAAAGTATTCACGGAAACCGGCAAACCGACGGACATAAGACGGATATCTCCGGCTGAATGGAGCAATCTGTACAAATCGACCAAAGAAAAGGAACCTCTGGAAAAAGGAGGTGTGCTTCCGGAAATAAACCTCAGAACGCCCGGGAAATTAAAACAGTTCATGATATACGTAAAACGGGATGTTCTGACCAAGATATCCGATGCTCAATACCTGCTGATAACTCTCCTGGAGGCACCGGTTCTTGCCTTCATTCTCGCATTCCTTATCAGGTATTTCGACGAAAGCGCTAAAAATCCGGGATACACTCTCTATGAAAACAGCAACCTGCCTGTATATATCTTTATGTCAGTAATCGTATCTATCTTTATTGGACTCACTGTAAGCGCTGAAGAGATAATCAGGGACAGGAAGATCCTCAAGAGGGAAGCTTTTCTAAACCTTAGCTGGAACAGCTATCTGGGCTCCAAAGTAACAGTTCAGTTCGTAATTTCTGCAATTCAGGCATTATCATTTGTTTTAGTCGGAAACTTTATTACCGGTATAAAGGGATTGACATTTGAATACTGGCTTATCCTGTTTTCTTGCTGGGCTTCAGCAAACATCATGGGACTTATAATATCCGACAGCTTCAAAACGGCTGTTACCATATATGTGCTCATACCTTTTCTGGTCATCCCTCAGATAGTGCTGAGCGGAGTCCTGGTGAAATATGAAAAACTGAATCCCAATATCTCCTCCCCTGTGTCTATACCTATCTATGGGGAATTCTTCACCGCAAGATGGGGCTATGAAGCCCTTGCCGTGGAACAATTCAAAAACAATGAGTATGGGCAGATATTCTACGTCTACGATAAGGCGATGAGCGAAGCCAGATATAAAAAGGACTTCTGGAACACAAAACTTAAAGGAATTCTTGAAACCATGAAAAGTGACCTGATGAAAGGACAGAGAAGAGAAGAATTTAACAGCAACCTTCTTCTTGTGGCCAATGAGATCAGGAAAGAAACGGCAAGACTTCCCGACATTAAATTTGATAACACCGACCAGCTGACACCTGAAAGCGTAAATATCGAGGTCGTGGAATCAGTTATGAACTATATTGAATCTGTTCGGAGGTATTATGTCGGCTATTATAACAGTGCCAATAGAATGAAGGATGCGATCATGACCCGTATGGAGCTCGAGGACAAGGCCGGATTGCAGAAACTCCGCGATGACTATTATAACCTTTCTCTGGAAGAGATGGTCTGTGCCAGTAATGAGAAAACAAAAATAATAGAATATAAGGGAGAACTGGTACAAAAAATGGAACCGATTTATCTGGAACCTGAAAACCGCTTCATCAAAGCTCATTTTTATTCCCCGTCAAAGAATTTGTTCGGGAAATCATTCAATACCTACACAATAAACGTTGCTGTTCTGTGGGTAATATCACTGCTGTTCTACCTGAGCCTGTATTTCCGCATTCTAAGGAAAACTGTCGATGCAATCGGGAACCTGATTAATAAAAAGCCC
Source organism: Bacteroidales bacterium (assembly GCA_040769065.1). GTDB lineage: Bacteria > Bacteroidota > Bacteroidia > Bacteroidales > VadinHA17 > LD21. Next base: position 414,617 of record JAXGLU010000001.1, on the reverse strand, counting down.
GGGGAACTTCTATCAGACTGAGCATGAATCCAAGGCGGGCGTGACTTTGAAACAAAAAAAAGAGGTTGCGTTCCTGAAGGCAGCCTCTTTGTATTTCTAAATCACACCGGAATGTTCTTTCGATGAACTAACCTGATATTTCAATCATTTTAAAAGGCACCCTGATTATCGACTCATAATCTTCTCCGGCCTCCAGCATATCCTCATCATCTTCCTCATAGAACCAGTTAACCACAACATCATTTTTGGCCTTATGAATGGCTTCCAGTTTCTTGAAAACATCAAGTATGCATTTTGAAGAGCTTGTATTGAAATACTCAAGGCGAATATTGACAACGGTTTTGTCAAGGGGTGTCTCCTTGTAGTCATCAAGCCAGTCAATCAGAGGCTTATAGAATTCCACTGAATTTTCAGGGATTGAACGTCCTTTTATTTCGAAAATACCCTCTGATACATCAAATTTGATTGTTGGTGTTTTCGGTGTCCCTTCAATAATGATCGGTTTCATTGTACAAATAATTTAAATAATATTCAGCTTTCCTTTTTCACGCTTATATTAAGACAGAAGAAATAATATGTTTCATCATATTTCTTAAAAGTGTAGTCTAGTTTGTTCCCTGTCTTCCGCACTATATCAACAAGCCCGAGACCTCCACCACCCTTTGCCGATATGCGTTGGTGGTTAAGAATGAACTTGTACAACTCTTTTATTTCCTCCTGACTTGAGCAGTTTATTTTTTTTATTCTCTCCTCCAGGCTTTCAACATTGTCAGAACGTATAAAATTGCCCGTTAGTATTTTGTACCCGTTATCAACTTTATTAACTGATAGTATTCCATACTGTTCTGGTTGATCCTTAAATCCTTCAGGCACCTTGTCGCCATGGTGGTAAAGGTTCTGAAGACTTTCAATAAGCACGTTGTAAACCCTTTTGCGGAGCCTGGGTTCTTCATTCCTCTTAATCAGATCATCTTCAATAGTATCAAGGACATTATTGATCAGATCCGAATCAATGTTGCCACTATAATATAGGATTCTGCTGCCATCAGTCTGATCCAGAAAATAACTTTCAACATCAAAGCCCATTAACGATCAATTATTATTAGGGTCAGAAAAATCTAAGCAAATATAAAAATAAAAAAACTGATTACCATTCAGACATGTTGCTTAATTGATTTTATTCATTTATTGCATACACAAAATGCCAACTGCTTTGGCTTATCACCTGTCAGAGTTAGTTGTTCAACTTCATTGCCCTGCATAAAGGTTCCGGAAAAGCATACTATTGCAGTTGCCTTAAAACATTCATTTCCTGAGCGATCCTTTATAAAGCAGATACCTGACCAGAAGGCATTCAAGAGCGCCGTTATAAAGTATGAACTTTCCCGACGGTTTCAGGCCAACATGTTTTAAAGCTTCCTTTTCGGATGTTATTATAAATGCCGTATGTCCTGGAAATCTGTGCTTGAATGTTGAACCAATCATATTATAGAGACCTGTAAGATCAGTTTCCTTAATTCTCTGACCATATGGAGGATTCATTATTATGAATCCCTCGTCTGAGGAAGATTTCCTGTCCCTGAAATCGACATTTTCAACGGAAATATAATCAGACAGTCCTGCATATCTGACGTTGGTTATAGACTTTGCCGTTGCTTCTGCTGAAATATCACTTGCAATAATTTGTATTTTTCTTTCCGTGCTGGAAGCATTGCATTCGTTTTTAACTGCCTCAAATTTCCCCCTGTCATAGTTTGTCCAGCGTTGAAACCCATAACCTTGCCTGAAACTGCCGGGGGGAATCTTCAATGCCATCAGACAGGCTTCAATGGGAATGGTTCCTGAACCGCACATGGGATCAAGTAATGAAAATTCCGGATTCCAGCCTGAAAGCTTCAGGATGCCTGCAGCCAGAACTTCATTCAAAGGTGCAAGCGCAGATTCTTTTCTGTAACCTCTTTTAAACAACGGGACACCTGAGGAATCGAGAGACACGTTAACCCTTCCCCTGTCAATATGAAGGTTTATTATTATGTCAGGGTCAGTCGTGCTGACCGAAGGCCTTCTTCCCATCGAATTCCGGAACCTGTCGGCAATAGCATCCTTTAATACCAGGCCTGCATAACCAGTATGACGGAAGATCGTAGAATTGACCACAGGGACAACTGAAAAGGTCTGGGAAGGAGTGAAAAAGTCCTCCCACCTGATCGCTGATCCGGCCTTGTAGAGGTCTTCAGAAGTCTTTATGTTGAACTCGCCTATTTGCCAGAGAATGGTTATTGCAGTCCGCAGGGTATAATTTGCCTTGTATAAAAGATGTTCGTCTCCGTCAAAGGTCACAGCTCTGTTGACAGGCCTGACATTCCCGGCACCAATGCTGGTAAGTTCATCGGCCAGAACATTTTCCAGCCCGAAAAGGGTTTTGGCAATAAACCGCATAATTTACAATTTTGATGCAGTGTGTCTAATAACCTAATATCCTGCGGTATTCCGAATTGTCTGAAACTGCTGAAACTGCTTTTTTGATTACAACATCAGTCTTGTTCAGTATGCGGAAGTATTCATTTGTGTGCCATATATTGGAAGCTATCAGTGCTTTCAGTACAGTCAGTATCTCATCCCTGGAAATTTCAAATTGTAATTCATTGAATTTCACCCCTTCTCTTTCTCCTTTCTCAATGAACGCCTTAATCTCGTCAGGCGAAAACCCGAACACCTTGTCAAAATATTCAAAATCTTTATATTCAGTTTTGAGCCTGTTCCTGTTCTTGTCAAAATATTCGAGAGCAAAAGAATTGATTATACCCCTTCTGACAAGGTTTCTGTAGTAAACTGAATAGCCAGAAGTATCAGCTGCAACGAACAGATCAGGCATGATCCCTCCTCCTCCGTATACCGTTCGCTTGTTAATGAGTGTCTTGTAACTTAGTGAATCAGGAAAATGAATGCTGTCGGAAGAGATCATTTCACCATCTGTATATCTCTTGTAAAAGCCAGCCATATATTTATCATAACCCTCATTATAAGGGCTTTGTATCAATCTTCCTGTAGGTGTGTAGTATCTGGCTACTGTAAGCCTGATCATTGAACCATCGGTCAGATAGAAACCGTTCTGCACAAGGCCTTTTCCGAAAGTTCGTCTTCCTATTATTATTCCCCTGTCCCAATCCTGAAGTGCACCAGCAAGTATTTCGCTTGCAGAAGCTGAGCTTTCATCTGTAAGAACAGCTATCTTTGTCGAAGAAAGACTACCGGCTCCCCTGGAAGAATAGTCCTGACGCGGGGTTTTACGGCCACTGAGATATACAATCAATCTCTCGTCGGTAAAGAACTTATCCGCCAGAGCAGTTGCTGCAAGCATATATCCGCCTCCGTTACCCCTGAGATCAAGTACAAGGTTCTTCATATTACTCTTCTTAAGCCTGCCAATCGCTTCATCAAATTCTTTTTCGGTGGTTGCGGCAAACTTATTAAGCTTGATGTAACCTGTTTCATCATTCAGCATATATGCTGCATCCAGACTATTTATGGGAATCTTATCTCTTGTAATTGTAAAGTCAAGTAATCCATTTTCTCCTCTCCTGTAAATACTTATATTGACCTTTGTGCCTTTCATGCCCATCAGGCGGCTACGGACACCGGAAGTTGAGATGCCCACTCCTGCTACTTTTTCTCCGTCAATGCTTATTATTCTGTCACCTGAACGCAGACCCACTTTTTCAGAAGGCCCCCCTGCTATTGGTTCTATCACAATGATAGTATCGTGCAAAAGATTAAACTGAATGCCAATTCCCTCAAAATTACCCACAAGAGGCTCATTCATCTCCTTCACGTCTTTTTCAGAAATATAAACAGAATGAGGATCAAGGTTTTTAAGCATTTCAATAATGGCTTTTTCCGTAAGGTCATTCAGATTTGCCGAATCAACGTAGAAAGAACTTATCAGGTTAAGTGTCCGGCCTATTTTATAGGCTCCCTCATTAAGTGTCTGCGACGAAAGAGTCTGGCAGAGAACACTTAATGCAAACAAAACTGATATTGATCTGGATATTAAAAAATTCATAGATTTTATTTTCCGGTTTATTTTATTCCCATTCTATTGTTAACGGGGGTTTGGATGTTATAACGGGTGGTCAAAAGAGAGCATTAAAGATAAATAAACTTTCATTAATCAGGTTTGAAATATTCCTCCCCGTACACTTTCCCTTCCAGGGCGGGTATGGTTTCGGGAAACACCTCCCTGGCTTCATCAACCAGAGTGTCAATATCTTTATAACGGGATGAAAAATGTCCTATTATAAGAGTCTTCACCTTTGCATTCAGGGCTGTTCTGGCTGCATCGACTGTTGTTGAGTGCCCTGTTTTTTTTGCCAGTTCTCCGAGGCTTTTATCGAAAGTGGCTTCGTGATATAATACATCAACATTTTCGACAAACGATGCCAGACGGCTGAAGTAGCTTGTATCACTGCAGAAAGCATAAGAGCCGGGTGTGGGCGGGTCTAAGGTTATATCCTCGTTTTTAATGCATTCACCGCTCTCCGAAATAAAGTCATCTCCTTTTTTTATCGCAGCGATCCTTAGTGCCGGAATCTTATATTTTTCGATGCATTCCTTGATTATCTTCCTGTCACCAGTTTTTTCCCTGAATATAAAACCGTATGACTCCACACGATGTCTGAGGGGGATAGACGTAACGGTTAAATATTTGTCATCCAGTATCTTTACCGGATCAGGCCCTTTAAGTCCGGTGAATTCAATGTCGAAACCAAGATTGATGTCAAAATCGCTGAGGTGTTGGCTGAGTATTTGCCTGTAGCTTTCCGGGGCAAAAAGTGACATACGTTTTTCCCTTCCCATCAGGTTAAGGGTCGAGAGCAATCCATACAGTCCAAAGACATGATCGCCATGAAGATGGCTGATGAAAATATTGTCAATTTTCCCAAACCTGATTCTGTTTTTCCTCAGTTGCATCTGCGTGCCTTCAGCACAGTCTATTAAATACAACCGCTCATGTACATTGAGCACATGAGCGGTTGGGAACCTTTCTGATGTCGGCAATGCAGAGCTGCTGCCAAGTATGGTCAGTTTCATCGGCACTCTGCAGTAGCGTCTGTTAGGTAATCATTTTTTCAGCCTCAGCAACAGAATCTGTTATAGTAAGTACAGTGTCAAGCTGAGAAATGGTAATTAGTCTTTCAACAGCTTCGTTAAGCCCGCAAAGGATAAAAGTCCCGCCTGCATTCTTGCACAGCCTGTTTGCAACTAAGATTGCACTCAGGCCTGAAGAATCACAATACTGGCACTTTTCAAGATCGAGGATAATGTTCTTCTCTCCCTTTCCTGAAATAAGCACCAGCTCTGATTTAAGAGCAGGAGCTATATGTGTATCCAGCTTATCCGACTGAATCTGAATGAGGGTATTGTTATTACGACTCTCAATGTTAAAATCCATGGCTCAAAAATTTTTATAGCCTAAATTTAACTATTTTTTTCTATTTTCCCGAAGCTTTATTCTGTTTTTCTTCCATTTCCTCTTTCAGAGCAGCTAATTGTGTAATATCACCTAGTGTTGTCTTCTCAACACTTATCTTGGCTTTCCTGGAAGACCTTTTCGGAGTTTCAGATTCGCCTTTTCTTGCACCGGTGTCTGCAGATTCTTTTTTACCATCTTCGTAGACCCTGCTGTGAGAAAGTATTATCTTTTTAGCTGATTTATTGAATTCTATCACCTTAAACTGAAGCTTTTCATCCACTTTAGCCATTGTTCCGTCTTCCTTAACAAGATGTTTGGGTGTTACAAATCCCTCAACTCCATAAGGAAGGGCTACCATAGCGCCTTTGTCAAAGACCTCCATTACTGTACCTTCAAAAACAGAATCAACGGTAAACAGGTTCTCAAAGACATCCCATGGATTCTCTTCCAGTTGCTTGTGACCAAGGCTTAATCTTCTGTTTTCCTTGTCTATTTCGAGAACAACCACATCAATATCAGCATCTATTGATGTGAATTCTGCCGGATGCTTGATCTTTTTCGTCCATGACAGATCAGATATGTGAATCAGTCCGTCAACACCTTCCTCTATCTCCACAAATACCCCGAAATTGGTGAAGTTCCTGACTTTCGCAGTATGTCTTGATCCGACAGTGTATTTATCTTCAATATTCTGCCATGGATCGGGCTTCAACTGTTTTATTCCGAGCGACATTTTTCTTTCCTCCCTGTCGAGAGTAAGGACAACAGCTTCTATTTCATCACCAACCTTTAGGAATTCCTGAGCACTCCTGAGGTGCTGCGACCATGACATTTCAGAAACATGGATAAGCCCTTCAACCCCCGGAGCAAGCTCAACAAAAGCCCCATAATCAGCCATCACAACAACCTTGCCCTTAACCTTGTCACCTACCTTCATGTCAGGATCAACTGAATCCCACGGATGAGGAGTAAGCTGTTTAAGACCCAGGGCTATTCTTTTCTTATCATCATCAAAATCGAGAATAACCACATTCAGTTTCTGATCAAGCTGGACTATTTCTTCCGGATGATTAACCCTGCCCCAGGAGAGGTCGGTAATATGAATGAGCCCGTCAACTCCTCCCAGGTCGATAAAGACACCGTATGAGGTAATATTCTTAACTGTTCCTTCAAGTACCTGGCCTTTTTCCAGTTTCGAGATTATCTCCTTCTTCTGGAGTTCAAGCTCAGCTTCTATCAGGGCCTTGTGAGAAACAACTACGTTTTTGAATTCCTGGTTTATTTTTACGACTTTGAATTCCATTGTTTTACCAACGAACACATCATAGTCGCGAATGGGTTTTACATCTATTTGCGATCCGGGAAGGAATGCTTCTATGCCAAACACGTCAACAATCATACCTCCCTTTGTACGACATTTGATGTAGCCTGTTATGACCTCGTCATTTTCCAGGGCAGCATTAACTCTTTCCCATGAGTTAATTGCACGTGCCTTCTTATGAGAAAGGATTAGCTGACCTTTTTTATCCTCCTGGCTTTCAACATATACCTCAACTGTATCTCCTACCTTAAGGCTGGGATTATATCTGAATTCATTAAGGCTTACAACGCCTTCCGATTTATAACCGATATTCACAACAACCTCCCTGGAGGTCATCTGTATTACTGTTCCTGTTACAACTTCATCAACTGCAATAGTGGAAAGGGTTTTATCATATAAAGCCTCGTATTCCTTATATCGTGGCGATTTGTGAAACTCATCCCTCTCAAAGCTGTCCCAGTCAAAGTTGTCGGGAGAAAGTACACTTTCCGGCTCAGCACCGACTTTTTCGAATTTTACTTCAATATCAGCATCGACATCGGAATCTTCCTCTTCCTCTTCGGTTTCGGTTTCAGTTTCGGTTTCCGGAAGAACTTCTTCTGTCTCCGGGCTGTCAGTTGCTATTGATTCATTTTCTGCCTTAATTGTATGTTCTGTTGTTTCAGTTGCATCATCATCGGCAGTTTCAGAGAAAGGTTCCTCATCAACAATTTCTTCTTCAATGAGCTTTAGAACAGGCTTTTCCTTGATCTCTTTTTCTTTAATCTTTAACTTTTTAGATGGTCTGAGTTCATCCTCGTTTTTTTCAACCTTTTCCTTCTTTGCTGGTTTCTTCTTACTGTCAGTCATAATTGTAATAAAAAGAACTAATAATTAATAAGTTAGACATTATTTTGATAAAAATTGGATGCAAAGATATTATTTATTTTACTAATTGCCATAATATATTTAAGATTTTCACTTGGTTATATGACACTTCATTGTCTGAGGCTGAGGCTAAGGCTGTGACGCCTGGGTCTTCGCACAGTTTTACGGAATTGTTGATTTTCAGGACCACAAGACCTTAGGACGGCGTACACAGGGAGCCAGACAAAATTTCTTATATTCAATCGATATACTATATTTGTACTTCACTTCGTTAGAAATAGAAAACTCTATTTTATGAAGATTGCAGTTATAGGAACCGGTTATGTTGGCCTGGTCACAGGAACCTGTTTTTCCGAAACAGGTGTAAATGTTGTGTGTGTTGACAAGGACCTTGATAAAATCGGGCTTCTGAAAAGCGGTAAGGTGCCGATCTTTGAACCGGGACTTGAGCCCATGATGGTCAGAAATATTAAAAATGGAAGACTTACCTTTACCAATAAAATTGCAGAGGCCATTGACGGGGCGGAGGTCATTTTCATTGCTGTCGGAACGCCTCCTGATGAGGACGGAAGCGCCGATCTTAAACATGTTATCTCCGTGGCGTCTGATATAGGCAAGTACATGAAACACTATATGGTGGTAGCCACAAAAAGCACTGTGCCTGTTGGAACTGCAGAGAAGGTCAGAAAAACCATCCACAATGAACTTAACAAACGAGAGAGCAGGCTATCCTTTGATGTAGCATCTAATCCTGAATTTCTGAAAGAAGGCTCAGCGGTTGAGGATTTTCTGAAACCGCAGAGAATAATTATTGGGGTTGATAACGAAAAAACCGGAGAAATAATGAAACGACTTTACAAGCCGTTTCTCCTCAACAACAGGCCCGTCCTTTTTATGGACATAGCATCAGCCGAACTTACAAAATATGCGGCTAACGCTATGCTTGCAACAAGGATCAGTTTCATAAATGAAATCGCCAATCTCTGTGAGATCCTCGGTGCCGATGTCAATCATGTCAGAAAAGGGATTGGCAGTGATTCCAGGATCGGAAACAGGTTCTTATACCCGGGTTCAGGCTACGGAGGTTCCTGCTTTCCCAAAGACGTAAAGGCTATCTTAAAAACAGCTTCAGACAACGGATACGACCTGAAGGTTATTGCTGCTGTAGAAAAAGCAAATGAATATCAGAAAAATGTTATATTCAATAAGATAGAGAGTTTTTTCAACAAAGACCTGAAAAATAAGACCATCGCTGTATGGGGCCTGTCATTTAAGCCCAAAACTGATGATATAAGAGAATCTTCGGCTGTTTACCTGGTAAACCGGCTCATAGATGCGGAAGTTAACATCAGGGCATACGATCCTGTAGCAATGGAAGAGACCCGGAAGCAGATAGGCGACAAAATATACTATGCATCTGACCAATATGATGCACTTAAAGGGGCTGATGCCCTGGCTATGATGACTGAATGGCCGGAGTTTTATCTTCCTGACTTTAAGAAGATGACGGAACTAATGAAGGGAAAAGTCATTTTCGACGGGAAGAATATTTATGATCCGGTTGAAATTAAGAAAAAAGGATTTAGGTATTTCGGGATAGGTAGAAAATGATGGGGAGAATTGGTGATTGGGGTGAATGGGTGATGGAAAAGAAATCCTATTGAGAAGAAAAAACAGGAGCTGGAAAAAAGATTATATTCCGGAACAACAAAATGAAGATACCCGGAATTATTTTTCTTTTGGAATAGTTGATTGCGTGATGGTTATAACCAAAATCAGAAAAATATCCTGACATAAATGAAAGGTATAATTTTGGCTGGAGGTTCGGGAACAAGGCTTTACCCGATCACAAATGCAATATCAAAACAGATGTTGCCTGTTTATGACAAGCCCATGATCTATTATCCCCTTTCAGTGCTTATGCTTGCCGGTATAAGAGAAATCCTCATAATTTCCACACCGCGTGATCTTCCTTCATTCAGAAACCTTCTCGGAGAAGGATCTGCCCTTGGCCTTACATTCAGCTATATTGAACAACCTTCTCCCGACGGCCTTCCACAGGCTTTCATTATCGGTGAAGAATTTATCGGCAATGAACCGGTTTGCATGATACTGGGTGACAATATTTTCTACGGTCACGGATTTGGCAATACACTGCTGAACACTGCCAGTCTCAAATCAGGCGCAATAGTTTTCGGATATTATGTTACCGATCCGGAGCGATATGGAGTAGTGGAGTTTGATTCAGACAAAAAAGTAATAAGCATTGAAGAAAAACCGGAAAAACCTAAATCAAATTATGCGCTGACAGGGCTCTATTTCTTCGATAATAGTGTTTCCGTTAAAGCCAGATCCCTTAAGCCTTCTGCAAGAGGTGAACTGGAAATAACCGACCTGATGAAGCTTTACCTTGCTGAAAATCTGCTGGAAGTTAGGGTTATGGGACGGGGCATGGCATGGCTTGACACCGGAACATGTGACAGCCTGCTTCAGGCTTCAAATTTCATTGCCACGCTGGAGCAAAGGCAGGGATTGAAAGCCTCATGCATTGAGGAAATTGCCTATAAACGTGGCTTTATAGACAAACAAGCTCTCATTTCGCTTGCTATGCCGATAAAGAACAGCCCCTATGGAAAATATCTTTTGAAAATTGCAACTGAAGAAGTTGATTGATTTAACAGGTTTAGTAATTTCAAATCAAATAAAACCTTCACCCTAGATTTAAGTGGAACATTAAAACAATGAAGATAATTAAGGGTAGGTGTCCGCCGGCAGACCGACACACAAACCATGTAATTATCAACAATATAGGTATATTATTTCAAATGGAACTAATAGAAACAAGTTTTAAAGGTCTGTATATTGTACAGCCAAAAGTCTTTACCGATGCCAGGGGCTATTTCTTTGAGAGCTACAGGCATGATAAATTCATTCAGGCCGGAATATCTTTTATGCCCATTCAGGATAATGAGTCAAGGTCTTCCAGGGGAGTCATCAGGGGTCTTCATTATCAGCTGAATCCACACGCACAGGCCAAGCTCATAAGAGTCGTTGAAGGCAGGGTCTTCGACGTGGCAGTCGATTTACGACGTGACTCAGAAACATATGGGAAATGGTTTGGCATAGAACTTAATTCTGAAAATAAAACCCAACTCTTTATTCCACGGGGATTTGCACATGGTTTCTCGGTAATCAGCAATATCGCAGTTATCCAGTATAAGTGTGACAATATCTATAATCCCCGGTCTGAGAGAGGAATAATGTATAACGACCCGGAACTTGACATCAGGTGGGGCTTCGGTGACTATGAACCGATAGTAAGCGAAAAGGACAAAAAGCACCCCTGCCTGAAAGATGCTGAAAACAATTTTTAATAATATAATATGGCTAGAATACTTGTTACAGGTGCCTCAGGCCAGCTTGGAAGGGAAATAGAAGTAGTTTCAAAGAATTATTTTGGTTATGAATTCAGTTTTACCGACATAAATGAACTTGATATTACTGATCCGGAAAAAGTTAAAACATCCGTCAGGGATTTCCGTCCTGACTGGATCATTAACTGCGCCGCATATAACTTCGTGGAGAAAGCTGAAAATGAACCTGAAAAGGCTATGCTGATAAACGGTAACGCTGTCAGAAATATCGCATCAGCCATCAGGGAATCGGAGTGTAAATTCATACATATTTCCTCCGATTATGTTTTCAACGGATCGTCATCCAGACCTTATTCCGAAACAGATCTTACAGATCCCTTATCTGCCTACGGGAAATCAAAACTTGCAGGCGAAAAATACGCTCTGGAATTTTATGGGACCATGATAATAAGAACCTCTTGGCTCTATTCGGCTTTCGGAGAAAATTTCCTCAAGACTATTCTTAAAAAAGCAGCCGATAACAACGAGCTAAAGGTTGTGTTTGACCAGACCGGAACCCCTACCTATGCCGCCGACCTTGCAGAAGCAATACTTTTTATAGTAGCAGGTGTTATCCGAAACCAACTGGCATTCAATACCGGCATATATCATTATTCCAATGAAGGAGTATGCAGCTGGTATGATTTTGCAGTAGAAATTGTCAGGGAAGCAGGCATCGACTGTATGATCAGGCCTGTCCTTTCAGAAGAATTTCCATCTTCTGTCACAAGGCCTTCATACTCAGTGCTCAACAAAAGCAAGATTAAAGAGAATTATGATCTTGTAATACCTCACTGGCGGAAAAGTTTGAAAAAATGCATTGAAATAATTCAGAAATAAAGCTGTATTCGATACTGCAGAGAATCGGTACATATCCAATGAAGTATAAATAAAAATTACATAAATGTTAACAATTGACGAAATAAAGGCAAAAGCTCAGACATGGCTGGGCTCCGAATACAATGAAGAAACCAGGAACGAAGTCATGGAAATGCTGGAAAAGGATGAAAAGAAACTTATAGATGCATTCTATCAGGATCTCGAATTTGGAACAGGCGGCTTAAGAGGTATAATGGGTGCCGGAACAAACCGGATGAATATTTATACCATTGGAATGGCAACACAGGGACTTTCAAATTATATTAAAAAGGTATGCGGCATCAATGGAATAAGAGTAGCGGTTGGCTACGACTGCCGTAACAACAGCAGGTACTTTGCCGAAACGACTGCAGATATTTTTTCGGCGAATGGATTTGAGGTATTCCTTTTTGATTCACTCCGGCCCACACCGGAACTGTCGTTTGCGATCAGGCAATATAAATGCCAGAGCGGTGTGGTTATCACCGCTTCCCACAACCCCCCGGAGTACAATGGATACAAGGCCTACTGGAACGACGGCGGCCAGGTTGTCGCCCCTCACGACAAGGGAATTATGGAAGAGGTCAGGAAAATAAAATCTGTTTCAGAAATTAAATTCGAAAGGAAAAAGGAAAAGATAAGGATCATTGGCAGGGAAACAGACAAGCTGTTTCTGGATGAGATATTGAAAATCAGCATAAATCCTGATATTATTCAAAAAATGAGTGATATTGGAATCGTTTACACTCCTATTCACGGAACGGGAGTTAATATCATACCTGAAGCTCTCAGGATGTTCGGCTTTAAAAACATCATCAATGTTCCGGAACAGGATATTCCTGATGGAAATTTCCCAACTGTAAAGTCTCCTAATCCTGAAGATCCTGCAGCACTATCAATGGCAATAAAAAAAGCATATGAAACTGGCGCTGAACTCGTACTTGCCACCGACCCTGATGCAGACAGGCTCGGACTTGCAGTAAGGAATAAAAATCGTGAATTTGTACTTCTCAACGGAAACCAGACATGTGTCCTGCTCATCCATTATATATTGTCGCAGTTCATGAAAAAAAACAAATACGCGGGCAATGAATACATTATTAAAACCATTGTAACAACCGACCTCCTCGACAGAATAGCAGAGAGATATAAGGTCAGATGCTATAATGTGCTGACAGGATTCAAATTTTTCGCAGAACTCATGAAGCAGCTGGAAGGCAGGGAGAAATATATCGGGGGAGGTGAAGAGAGTTACGGATTCCTTCCCGGAGACTATGTAAGAGACAAGGATGCTGTCGCTTCCTGTGCTCTTTCTGCCGAAGTTGCTGCATGGGCCGCAGACAAGGGAAAATCACTGTATGATTATCTTACAGATATATATATTGAGTACGGGATATACAGGGAAAAGCTTATCAATCTTGTACGTAAGGGCAAAGAGGGTGCTGATGAAATAAAGGCCATGATGAAAAGCTACCGGGACAATCCGCCTGAAACCATCAATAAGAGCAGGGTTGTTAAGATAGACGACTATGAAAAACTGATTTCAACGAATTGTATCACAGGCCAAAAGGAAAAAATAAATATGCTTGAGTCCGATGTTTTGCAGTTCTTTCTCGAAGACGGATCGAAAATATCTGTCCGCCCTTCAGGAACAGAACCAAAGATCAAGTTCTATTTCAGTGTCAATACAAAACTTGCCTCAGCAGATAAGCGGGAGGAAACGGAAAAGATCCTTGATAAGAGAATTGCAGACATTATCAATGACATGAAACTGGAATAGGCTTTGAGCTTTTGTGCTCCCTGTGATCGCTGGCTGGCTCCCGATGGTTGACGTTCTGATGCCTTGTAGTCTTGTTAGACATATCAGCCGACAGTACGATGTGCGAGACAGTGCGAAGCGTATGACATGCAACGAATAAGAATAAAACGACAATAAAAATGAAGTCTTACCGGAAAGAACTTTGGTTTGAAACTCCTGCAAGAAGGGCATTTATCAATATTACCGGACAGGTTGAGAGTTGCCTCCGGGAAAGTGGCATTCAGGAAGGTTTGATATTGTGTAATGCAATGCATATTACCAGTTCAGTATTTATTAATGATGACGAATCTGGTCTTCATCATGATTTTGAAGTCTGGCTTGAAAAGCTCGCTCCTGAAAAACCATACAGTCAATACAGGCATAATGGATTTGAGGATAATGCCGATGCCCATATTAAACGGACACTCATGGGACGGGAGGTGGTTGTGGCCGTAACAAATGGACGTCTTGATTTTGGTCCGTGGGAACAGATATTCTATGGTGAATTTGACGGCAAGCGCAGGAAAAGGGTGCTTGTAAAGATTATCGGAGAATAGGGGTTTTTTGCTTCCTTCGGTCGCTGTCTGGCTTGCTGCGATCGCCATCCTGGGATTTTGTGGCCCTGTGAAACTACGGATAGCAGTACGGCGCAAAGCTCCAGGCTGTGAAATATCAATCCATTTCAAACCATATATCATTGAAATTCACCAGATAAACCCGGTCAGTCGATCTGGTCAGCGCTGTATAGAACCATCTCAAATAGTCGAGAGTGATGTCGTTCCGGTTGAATATTCCCTGATCAATAAACACTCTCTCCCACTGCCCTCCCTGTGCCTTGTGGCAGGTAACTGTATATGCAAATTTAATCTGAAGCGCATTGAAATAGGGATCGCTTCTGACCGCCTCATATTGCTTTCTGCGTGACCTGATGTGGAGATAATCTGCAAGTATGTTATGAAAAAGCATATTGGTTTTGTCTGGCGGAAGAGCCGGGGAATCAAGGCTCAGAACATCCATAATTACTTTGGTGTCAACCTCAAAATTATAATCAGGAAAGAAAAGTGTCATTTCAGCAAACCTCGATCCGTATATTTCTTCATATTTCCGAATTCTCCTTATCTCAGCAATATCACCATTGGCAATAAAGCCAGGACCTTCTTCATTCTCAGCAGTCAGGAAGTAGTTGTTCTTAACTATCATCACCATATCACCCGTACTTATTTCTTCTTCCCTGTAGAAGATTCTGTTCCGGATGCCCTGGTTATATTTGTTAGCCAACCTGTTGGAATTCACCACGATAATTGTATTTTCAACGCCACACGCATCGTACGAAGAAGAAATCTCCTCTATCAGGTCTTCTCCGCTAATCCTGATGACATCTTTATAGTTAACGCAATCAACAAAGGGATGCGACAGATCCAAATCTTCGATCTGCTCCCTGACACGGGTTGCATTCATCAGGACACCTGAAGATTCACTTTGCCTGACCACTTGCTTAAGTTCAGAACTAACAATGCCAAATCCATATTCTCTCAGTACCGGCAGATCGAGAGCAGGGCTATGGTCTGTTCCTACAGGAGGTA
Organism: Bacteroidales bacterium; assembly: GCA_040769065.1. Taxonomy (GTDB): domain Bacteria; phylum Bacteroidota; class Bacteroidia; order Bacteroidales; family VadinHA17; genus LD21. The sequence goes on along the minus strand of JAXGLU010000001.1, from coordinate 399,304 downwards.
ACTGCGCATTATCTCCAACAATAATCAGGTTGCAGCCGCTACCTGAATAGACGTATTCAATCAAGTCATCAAGAAGTTTCCCGCTACCGAAAAGCGATGAATCATATGAATTATTTGATATCATTGAAGCTTCATCCACAATAAAATAAGTATTCCTGTGGAGGTTTCGGTCAAGAACAAAGCTGCCTGTTCCGTCTTTTATAGATTTCTGACGGTATATCTTCTTGTGGATGGTGTATGCTTGTTTTCCGGTGTATGATGCCAGAACTTTTGCCGCCCTGCCGGTAGGAGCCATTAGAACCGATTTTATCCTTAGCAGGTCAAGAGTTCTTACGACAGCACTGATAACACTTGTTTTTCCTGTGCCTGCATAGCCTGTAAGCAAGAATATAACATCATTGCTGTTGTTAAAAATATATTCAGCCACCTGTTTTAAAGCTGCCGACTGATCATCTGTAGGGATGTTCCCCAGATTTTTGCAGAGATGATTATGAATCAGGGTCTCCCTCATATAATTTGCTGCTGTCAGAATGAAGGTTGGATATTTTTTCTAATTTTGTTTACAAACTTAACCATTCCATATTAAATTATGAACTCTTCTGTACACCTCTGTGCCAACTCCCTGATCATAAAGAAGAAATAAAAGAATCAGCAGAAATCACCGGGGATGACACGAAGGACAACAGATTAATTATTGCATTGCTTATGCCATTCCTTGAGCTTCTGGATGAAACACTTGATATAAATTCCACTGCAAACTATCAGCTGGTTTTGCAGGTGAGTCTGAATGAGCTTACCTATTGCATCCTTGACACATTAAGAAATAAATACATTCTTCTCAAATCAATGGAACCTGATGAGAACAGGTTATTCGACTCGTCCAAACTTGAGGAAATAATTCTGGAAGATGATTTCCTTGGAAGGAAGTACAAAAAGATATATATCATCACTCCCTCTCCTAAAATGACGCTTGTTCCCGAACCATTGTACTGTAGCAACAGAATGCAGGATTATTTTGCTCTCAATCACCAGATTGAAGACGGAGAAACCATCCTCGAAAACAAGATCTCCGACCCCGATTTACATATTGTTTTCTCATATCCGAGGAGGATTACTGAGTTTTTGAGCGCTCATTTCTCAGGGGTAAAACTCCTTCATCACATAAATCCTCTTTTAAAGCATTTGTCCGGGCTGAGTAAGAACATTACAGGTTACTGCATTCAGCTTCATATTGAAAAAGAATTTTTCAACCTGGTTATATTGGACCATAACACCCTCAGGTTCTGTAATACTTTCTCATTCAACAATGTATCAGATATCTTATACTATGTTCTCAATGTTTTTAAGAAGCTTGGCATTGATCAGAATGAGATTGTACACATGAGCGGATCGTGCTTCAGATACGATGATCTGTATTCCGGACTGACCTCATATATCGGTAATCTGAGATATTCTGAACCATCGGAGAAATTCTCCTTCAGCTATGTGTTTAATGAAGCTGTTACACACAGGTATCTCAATCTTTTCACAACACCGGATTGCGAATAATAGGAGGTAAATATAAAGGCAGGAAGATTGCCATAGAAACAGGTCTTAAATTGAGGCCCACAACTGACTTTGCCAGGGAAAGTCTCTTCAACATCCTCAATAATCGTTTTGACATTGAATCAGTTAAAGTTCTGGATCTCTTTTCCGGAACAGGCTCCATAAGTTTTGAGTTTGCTTCGAGGGGAGCCAGCGTTGTTCATCTCGTGGAACAGAACAAAAGGCATATTGCCGGTATTAAAAACACAATCAGAGATCTGGGCATAACAAATATCAAACCTGTTCACATTGATGTAAAAGCTTATCTGAAGGTATGCACCTTCAGATATGATATTGTATTTGCAGATCCTCCCTATGACCTGCCCTGGCTTACCGGACTGCCAGCACTGGTTTCAGATTCAGGTGTCCTGGAAGAGGATGGAATATTTATTCTTGAACACCCCCGGAGGATGCATTTCGAGTCAGATAAATTTTTTGTTGAGCACCGTAACTACGGGAATGTTAATTTTAGTTTTTTCACTCCCGGAGGTGTGAAATAACTTTTTAACAAACAAAATTTGTTTAAATTTGCTGATAATAATTGTGATTGACAGGTAGTTAACTTTAATGTTTAAATTATCTGTCTAAATAATAACTAGTTATGAAGCAAATTACCTTATTAACCTTGTTACTGATATTGATAATTCCAATAAATTCGTGTAAACAAGAAGAAAAGAAAATAGACATGAACATTATTTATCTGCATCACAGTACCGGAGGAGTAATCTGGCAGGGAGAAAAAGCTTCTCTTTTCACCAGAGCTGTCAAAAGAGTAAATCCGAATCTTGCTGACAAAATTGGCGGTCAGGCTAAACTGCCAGCTCTTTTTGAACAATACAACAAGGATAAGGGCAAAAACTATCTGATAACAGAAACCTCGTTTCCCAAAGCATCTCCATACGGATGGCATAATTATCCATATGATTACTATAACATCTGGGTAAAGAATGCCGGAAATGAACCATATATGGAAGAACCAACACTGGAGATGCTTACGAAACAGTACCAGGTCATTGTATTCAAGCATTGTTTTCCGGTAAGCGACATACAAGCTGACAAAGATTCTGCCGATATCAATTCAGATTATAAATCGCTGGGCAATTACAAATTGCAGTATTACGCTCTGAGGGATAAGCTGCATGAGTTTCCAAATACAAAATTCATTGTGTGGACCGGAGCAGCCCTGGCAAAAGGGGCAGTTTCTGAAGAGTCAGCCACCAGGGCAAGGGAGTTTTTCAACTGGGTCAAACAGGAATGGGATATGCCTGATGACAACATTCATTTATGGGATTTCTATGAACTTGAAACTGAAGGCGGATTATACCTTAAGGAAGAATACGCAACATCTGATACAGACTCGCATCCCAACACGGAATTTGCATCAAAAGCTGTCGGATTAATATTCAACAGGATCGTGGATGTAATAGAAAACAATGGAAACGGAACAAATCTGAAAGGTGAAAAGATTTGATCTGCAGGTCCACTCAAAAATCGGCATTTTTTCACTACATATATTTTGACTAATCAAAAAATCCTTTAATTTTGCATCGCAATTTTGAATTGGTGCGGTAGTTCAGTTGGTTAGAATATCGGCCTGTCACGCCGGAGGTCGCGGGTTCGAGTCCCGTCCGCACCGCAGAAAAAATTAGTTAAGCCGCTATAAATCAGCGGTTTTTCTGTTTTTAAAGGGTTTCCCTCTGAAGTAGCCGCGATAAATTGCCGGGATTTAATCAATTATTGAAACACTAAACGACTTTAAGGTTAGAAGCCCTCGATTTTAAAAGGATTCCTTTTCCGGAAACCACAAAAGGGTGTTCACACATCACAAAGCAGTTATAATATCCGTCAGAACGTCTGGGGTTTGTCATTCACCGTCCCATCCTGCTATTCTTGCCAGCATCCACCACATTGCCTTGGCAAGTCGCAATGCTCCCGCATTTGAGATATGACCTGTTTGTGTTGGGAATTCGTTTTTATTAGTTATTACAGGATATGTTATCCCGTTCCAGATTGCAGTGCCGGGAGAACCATCGTCATTATAACAAAGAATATCTGCATAATCAAACAATATTGCCGATGGCGTTAATCTGACATAATCTCTTATCTGTTTCCACCTGAGATAATTGTTATAACTTGCTTCTCCTGAATAGTCATCGACGGGTCCTGTAGTAAAGAATACCTTGGTAACATACCCATTTGAGGCACAAAAATCTATATATTCCTGAGTGGCATTCAAATAAGCAGATATGTCTTCTCCTGCCGTAATGGAGTTATCCCAGCACCATCCGAATCCCATGGCTGAGATTGTCAGGTTGTTTGAATTACAATAAGTTATCCCTGCCTTTGTTCTCGTAATGGCTAGTGCCGTTGTGAACCAATCCTCTTCACCATAGCTGTATATCCAACCTGTTGAACTACTAATGTCTCCCCATGTTGCACCGCTGGCCCGAAGGTGTTGGTCTGTATATGGATCAGGAGTACCGGATGACTTTACATTGACCTGGTATTTATTGTCTATGCTCTCCAATTGTGTTAATCCCGTGCGAATTGCTTCCGAATGGGACTCACCGGCATAGACCAGCCACATTTTCTTTACTTTGTCAATATATTCCTGTGGAATATCGTCGAATCTTGCAACAATTGTATGGTCAGCTATGATCTGGCCTAAAGTGCTCTGCTTCTCCGTCTTAAATGATTTCTCATCTCCGTACGATGTTCCTGCGTCATTAGTTGCATAGGCTCTGACAAAATAGTCAGTATCAGCCAATAATCCCAGCAGAACGCTCTCATAATCCTCATTTCCTGTTCCGTCAGAAGTATGTGCATCTTCCAGGGTTGGATTGGAAGTGATACTCCAGCAGACACCTTTTTCAATAATCGTTCCTCCTCCATCTGAGCTGATTATTCCTCCGGATCTCGCAGAAACACTGGTAATGTCAGTAATATTTGCTGTTTCAACGACAGGCAGTTCTGAATCCTTGCAACCAGTTATTGCAAGCAGGCAGATAAGGACAATGAGTTGATTTGCCAAAAATGAACACTTTAATGAATTTTTCATAAGAACATTGACTTTGGTTTCTGAATATATAACAGTCAAAACAACAAAAAGTTATTCAACACCGGTAGATTTTTAAGGAATAGACTTCTATTATGATATTTTGTTTTACTCAATCATTACCACTAAGAAAAGACTGGCAGATAATACTCTAGTAATGATTTTGATTTGTACCAACACTGCAAATTCAAGAATAGCACCTTATGGATATAAAACAAATCAATCACTCCATGCAATTAAATTTATATTTCCAAATATCATAGTAAGCCAAGCCTGCCGCCATTAAAATGGAAACAAGCCATTATATAACTTATATCATATAGAAAAGGGGTAAAATTGGTGTATTTCAGGCTTTTGAACCTGCTGTATTCCTCTCTTTGATATAGTCGAAAAGTATTTTTTTCTGAATGTTGGCGATTTTTATGTTTTTTAACTCCTCAGCAGAAAAGTAAGCAGGACGATCTCCTTCCAGCAAAGTAATCTCTTCCAATGGTATATTAAACCTGCCTGAATAAATCAGTTTGATATTTGGATAAGCGTCATCTCCCTCATCGCAGAAATACTCCCTGAAAAAAACATAATTCTTTAGGTCGAAATCAAGCTCCTCTTTAACCTCCCTCACCAGAGCTTCCTCAGGCGTCTCCCCTTCCTCCACATGACCCCCTATCAGATCCCACTCGCCGGGATAAGGTATCCCGGGTTTATTGTCTCGAAGGTACAGGAGAAACTCACCTTTGTCATTCTCCAGAATTATTGCAGCAATTCTCACCATATTATGTCTGAGATGTTTAAAGTAATAAACCTAAGTAAAATTCCTGCAGCTCCAGATGAAAACCTCCGGATAATTCTTCCGTGCTCATAAAATGGCACAATACCTTGATGCATGGTGTTTTTGGGAAACCCATAACAAGGCCTGCACAACTTTGCAGGGAAATAACTACATCCTCATACTTTAGGCTCCCAGCCTTTCTCGTATTCTCTGCGCCAAAGCTTGTTTGCTCCCTTGTCGCCTTTTATATGACCATTGGCAGGATCAATTGAAAGCGAGCGGCCAACTTTCTGCGATATGTTGCCAAGCTGCATCCATAGGGTGCTCTTGTGACCGTTAAGTACATCGGCCAGAGGTTTTCTGTTATTTCTGATGTTTTCGAGGAAATCTTTTATATGCAGGGCATCCAGATACTCCCCGGGACTGGTTGTATCAAGGGCTCCTTCAATAACAAGGTCTGATTTCACTTCTTTCACCAGCTTATTCTTTGTGTCATAAATCGTATAGTTATTGTCGCCCGTATGAAGTGAACCGTTTTCTCCATGAAAGATAACGCCATGTGACCTGTTGTCAATAAGGCCGCCATTACAACTCCTTCCCTCCCAGGTAATTACAGCATCGGGCACTTCCCATGTAATAACCTGGGTATCGGGTGTTTCCCAGTCATCCTTGTAATGATATCTGCCTCCCGTAGAGCTTACCTTCAAAGGATAATCCACTCCCAGTCCCCACCTTATCAGGTCAATGTGATGAGTTCCGTTATTCAGCGATTCTCCTGTTCCCCAGTTCCAGAACCAATGCCAGTTATAATGTATCAGGTTGTCCTTGTAAGGCTTCCTTGGAGCCGGACCCTGCCATAATTCATAATCCAGGTTCTGTGGGACAGGTACTTGTTTGCCAATTCCTATTGGCCCCCTGGTATTCGCATACCAGGCTTTTGCCATATAAACCTTTCCTATTACCCCTTCTTTTAATTCCTGTATTCCCTGCGTCAACACAGGCCAGGAACGCCGCTGAGTGCCTATTTGTACAACACGGTTGTATTTTTCAGCTGCCTTAACTGCCAACTCTCCTTCAAAAGGATTGTGGCTCAGTGGCTTTTCAACATATACATGCTTGCCTGCCTGGCAGCCCAGAATGGTTGCATATGCATGCCAGTGATCAGGCATGGCGATGACAATTGCTCCAAGATTTTTGTCATCAAGAATTGTACGAAAATCTTTTATTCCTTTGGGTATCTGGCCATTGGTAGAATTGACAAGATTAACTGTCTTTTCAAGTGCGCTTGTATCAACGTCGCATATATATCTGATATCTACTCCTGACTGATTGGCAAAAGTGCGTGCCAGGGCCGCTCCCCGGCTGTTGACTCCTATGACTGCAATACCTATCCGGTCATTTGACCCCATTATTCTCCTGTAACCTGATGCCCTTGCGCTCATGAAACTGCTTCCGGCAGCCAGTCCAACCGTTCCGGCAACAGTTTTCTTAATAAAATCTCTTCTTGTATCTGACATGTTTTTTATATATTATGTGTTATTAATATTCTTGAATCTCTCCAACATACGCTAACGTTTAGTTCTTTGGTCCTTCACTGAACTGCCCGGAAACCGGTACCCAAACCCTTATCATACGCACGAAACAACCCCCCTCCAGTAGCCTATCGATTCTGCAATTCCTGCAAGGGGATCCTTCATATCCTTTTCATATTCAAGGCTGCATCGTCCGCTGTATTTAATCTTGCGCAAGGCAGTAACAACGCTCTGCATATTAATGATTCCGCGTCCTATTTCCACAGTCTTGCCCTCTTTTGAAGCTGCATCCACATCTTTTATGTGAACATCATACAGACGCTTTCCATAACGTCTGATGTCAACGGCAGGATCATATCCATCACGCATATTATGACCTATATCAAGACAGATGCCCATCCTCGGATCAAGATCCTTTACATGGTTCCAGATGTCAGTAGCGTTCGGGAACAGAGGATTGTCAGGACCATGATTATGGATGGCCAGTCTGAAATCATATTCTTTCACTTTGCTCTCAACGTATGGAAGCAATTCATAATCCGGTGCGCCAACAATCATCCTGACTCCTGCTTTCCTGGCATATTCAAATGCAAGGTCCACAGCGTCTTTGGTTTTCATGTAAATAACGCCCAGGGTATATACATTTATTCCTGCATTTCTGAATCTGCCTATAACATCATCTACTTTTTCCTGTGTGCTGTCCATAGGCAAATGAAAATCTTTCAGGGAAATATCATTTACCGCGATTTTTTTCATTATTTCAATAGTTTGGTCAATATTGAATTCGCGGAATGTATACCCGGCCATCCCTACAGAAAACAAAGTTCTGCTATCTGCCGGGGCAAAAGTGTTTTCAGGAGCAGACATAACAGGTATCAGTCCTGCTGCAGCAACACCTGTTCCGGTAAGTTTAATAAACTGACGACGCGTTTTCATATGGTTTATCAGATTTTAATGAATATTCTGTATTTAAATCAACTATAAAATAAAGTACCCGAAAGCCGCATGTGCTTGACAGAAGGATGCCAGACACCCCAGATCATGCCAGGAATTATTAGTGTCAGCCCGCGCAATATGAATCCTGCATCTCCTGAAATAAACACATTTTCCAGATTTCTTAATACAGTCCCCCATCCTGGGATCCGGAGCATATCAAAACCGCGAAGGGCATCAACAGATATAACGCGCCTGGAAACCTTCAGCCCCGGTCTGTCGACCAGTAACTTATCCAAACGCGAAAGAAACTCATTTATCATATGGGTTCTTATGTAGATTGAATATCAAACTTAGTAAAAATATATTTCCCGGCAACAGAATTATTCTCGTGCAATAAGCCGCAACACTTCCAGTCTTTCAGTACTGACTGACAGGATTAAGTTCCATTTCTTGGTATTTTATGGTATTTTTACACGGAAAATACCTGATTAATATGGACAAATAGTCTACAAACAATAACATGGCAAAATTAAATTTTAACCAGGATGATATTCCCGGAAAAAAGTTATTACCTGAAAGTTATGGAAGCAAAAGACAGTCAAACAATAACAGACATATTCAATTACTATTTCAAAAAGCATTATCAAAACGGGTTCTCTGATTTGTCTGGGTTTTAAATCGCGGGTGAAAGAGCCTTCACGCTGTTAATACTATATCACATCCATAATCACAATCTATCTCTATTGATCAAAAAACACAATTAATTATAATCTTAGCATTTATGAATACAAGAAAACTTGTTGCAGGTACGGAAATTTTTGTTGGAACTATGCTCTTCGCTTTAATTGCCTATGGCATGTATCTTAGATTTTTTGTCGGATCAGAAGAATTTGTAAGATTTGTCAGAGAAGATGGTCCGGTGGAATACTTAACTGCATTTTTCCTTTTTTTCTGCAGTCTTGTATGCCTGTATAGGGTTGCTAAATACTGGAAATCAGGGAAGAAACCATTGGTCATTACGTGGATACTGCTGGCAATATTATTCTTTTTCGCGGCTGGTGAAGAAATAAGCTGGGGACAAAGGATCTTTAACATCGAAAGCAGTGATTTTTTTAAGCAACACAACAAACAGGAGGAAACAAACCTTCACAACCTCGTTATAAAAGGACAAAGCCTGAATAAGCTGATTTTTTCAAAGCTCATGTTTGCACTGTTAATAATCTATTTCATGTTTTCCCACATCATGACCAATAAGATCCGTTTTATCCGTAAAATGGTTATAAAATATCATATTCCTCTTCCGAAAAAGCATCATATAATTTTAATGGTTGCATCAACATTAATGATATTGACACTCCAGATGACAAAGGACAGCGAACTTCATGAACTCTCATTTGCTCTTGTTTTCTTCCTGATTTTCATTAATCCTTTAGAAATAGCTGATGATGTTTCCGGTCTGGATGACAACCCATTGAAAGAATGAGCACAAAAAAAGCCAGGCTCCATATCATAAAAGATTAAATGGAGCCTGGCAAAAGATCAGCATTAATCAGCATTAATCATCATCTTTGAGATCTTTGAGCATCTCACGGACTTCATTCGAATTAAAATCATCCATGAATTTGTTCATTTTATTCCTTGCTGCCATCCCGGTTATGGTAAACAGAAGAAATAATGCTCCCAGTACATACATTACAATCTTTGTAGTATCAGGTTTAGCCTTTAGTGCTCCCGTCAGCCCGTGGTACAGCATATAGAGAGCATAGAGATTTACAGCCAGCGCCACGACAGAACCCAGAACTGAGTTTATAGCCATTGTAAAGCCAAGGAGAGCGCTTATCGGCATTATGACCATGATTGAAGCAATGACGCGCACGTTTGCTTCAAAGTCGGTGTTCCCCTTGCAGATTGAAGAAATAACCATCAGTATAACCGCACCGATAAACAATCCGATTATTGCGCCAACAATTCCCCAGACCAGAGCCATTGCACCAACAGCTCCGCCCAGGAAACCAGCACCTGCGGCACTAAGCCCGATAACACTCCACAAAAACGCAAAAATACCTGCCACAGCGCCATAAATAACGGCTTTGATAAGAGGTTCTGTCATGCCTCCTGATATCTTCATAGCAGGAAAATAACTCTTTGGGCTCAGCAAGGTCTCTTTTGATTCCTTGATGAATGCATTAACATCAAAAGTAGAAGTCTCACTCATAGTAAATAAATTTTTAAAATAAAGGTAAAACTATCATTAAAAGCCAATTACAAAATCAACTATGTCAAGTTAACGCTTTTTCCCGAAATTGTTATGATAAATTCATAAAAATTGATCCTCACTCAAGGTATGTGTATCCATATAGCCCTGACCGGTAATTAGATAAGAATTCCTTTCCTTCCTCTACAGTTATGGTTCCGGCTTTTACGGAAGTGGTTACCCATGTTTCCACCGTACGTACCATTTTTTTCGGGTTATACTGAACATATTCAAGGACTTCAGCTACTGTTTCCCCGTCTATTACCTGGTCTATCTTATAGCCGTCCTCATCTACTGATATGTGAACTGCGTTGGTGTCGCCGAAAAGATTGTGCAGGTCACCCAAGATCTCCTGATAGGCTCCCACAAGAAATACTCCGATATAATATGGCTCCTTGCCCTTAAAGGGATGAAGTGGCAGATGATAGGGTGAATTTCTTGTGGATATAAAGTTGTTTATTTTTCCGTCAGAATCGCATGTCATATCCTGGATAGTTGCGGTTCTCGAGGGTTCTTCATTAAGTTTGTGAATCGGCATGACCGGGAAGATCTGGTCGATAGCCCAGGCATCGGGGAGAGATTGAAAAAGGGAGAAATTGCAGAAATACTTGTCTGATAATATCCTCGTGATCTGCCTCAATTCATCAGGAACATGCTTTGTTATTTTCGTAAGGCTGTAAACCCTTCTGGCTATGGACCAGAAAAGCCTTTCAACCTGGGCTCTGGTTTTAAGATCGACAAGCCCGAGGCTGAAACGGTCAAGAGCCTCCTCCCTTATCTGCTGGGCATCATGCCATGTCTCAAGCATTCGTGGCTGGTTAACGTTATCCCACAGGAGATATAGCTCCTTAACCAGTTCATGATCACTCTCTTCAATCTCATCCTCTTCGTTCCAGGCAGGAAGGGTTGTTGTCTCAAGAACTTCAAATATCAGAACTGAATGATGTGCGGTTAGAGACCTGCCCGATTCGGTTATAATATTCGGATGGGGTATATTGTTCTTATCACTGGCATCAACAAATGTGCTGATGGAGTCATTCACATATTCCTGGATGGTGTAATTGACACTGCTTTCACTATTTGCCGATCCGGTTCCGTCATAATCAACACCCAGTCCTCCGCCGATATCTACAAACTCTATATTGAAACCCATCTTTCTTATCTGAACATAGAAGTGAGAAGCTTCCCTGAGGGCAAGCTTGATCCGGCGAATTTTAGTGACCTGGCTGCCTATATGAAAATGAATGAGACGCAAGCAGTCTTTCATCTTGTTTCTTTCAAGAAAATCGATAGCTTCAAGAAGTTCGCTCGATGTAAGGCCGAATTTACTGATATCCCCACCGGAATCTTCCCATTTACCGCTTCCAATGCTTGCCAGCTTTACCCTTATACCTATATTGGGCACCACTTTCAACCTTTTTGCAATAGTTGTAACAAGTTTAAGCTCATTGAGCTTCTCAATAACCAGGAAAATCCTTTTTCCCATTTTCTGGGCAAGCAGAGCAAGCTCAATGTAATCCTCATCTTTATATCCGTTACATATAATCAGCGACTCCGGATCAGTATTTATGGCTATCACGGCATGAAGCTCAGGCTTCGATCCTGCCTCGAGTCCGATATTGAACTTTTTGCCGTGGCTTACAATCTCTTCCACAACAGGCCTCATTTGATTAACCTTGATGGGATATATGATAAAACTTTGCGCCTTATATCCATATTCCTCAGCTGCTGATCTGAAACAATCAGAGATATTAACTATCCTGTCATCAAGGATATCTGGAAATCTTACAAGAACAGGCGTGGATACGTCGGACAAGATCAGTTCATCAAGAAGCTCCTTCAGATCAACTGAAGCACAATCCTTTAATGGTTTAACTTCTACATTTCCCTTCTGATTTATAGAGAAATAATCAATACCCCAGCCATTGATATTGTAAAGTTCTGCCGAGTCTTCAACCCTCCATTTCCTCATTCTTAATATGTTTTCAAAAGTTATTCTTTTATTTTTTACAATGATATTAAAATAAGTCGTTCAATAGCAAAAAAAAACAACTATCAGCATAATACCTTTAATTTTCCATTCCACAATTGTTGCTGGCCCAGGGTTCCGAGTTCAAGATTCCTGGTTACATGTAACTAATCCTTCAACGTTTTCAAAGCTTTCAACCTTTTCAACTATTCCAACCCCTGTTTAAAAAAAAATAGTTGTAGTTAATATATTATTATGTAAATTGCGCCCCTCTAATTTTAAAACAAAACAAAATGAACAAAGGAACAGTTAAGTTTTTTAATGTATCAAAAGGATTCGGATTCATTAAAGATGCAGATTCAGATAATGAGTATTTTGTGCATGCATCAGGCCTGATCGACAAGATCAAGGAGAATGATGAAGTTACATTTGAACTTGCAGAAGGAAAGAAAGGAATTAATGCAGTAAATGTTAAGCTCGCATAGTTTGAATACGACACATCTATTATAAGGAGGCTGTTTTTGCAGCCTCTTTTTTTTGCAAAGTCCTTAGCAAAACTGTCTTTCTGAATCCAAAATTCATGACTTTAACCGGAAAATCGGGACATTGTGGCAAATCAGGTTCTCACTAAGGACTCTGCCCGTAATTAACGAACTTTTCTGTCACTTATTCTTTTCAGCCTTTTTTGCTTTTTTAGCAGCTCGTTTTTCTTTCAGGGTCTTGGTTGCCTGTTTTTTGACTTTGACTTGTTCTTTTGCCTTTTCGTGTGACATGACAATAACTTTAATTGGTTAGACAACGTATCCAAATATAAAAAATCATCCTTAACAATGAAGGTTATTATAGTGCATTTTTGAAACTGCATTCAGATGCCGCTTCCATATCAAGAAACCAGAACAATTTTCCTGACGCAGGATTAACAAGTGAAGCAGGAAAAAACTCCCGACGGGAATTCTCCTCCAGAATTGCTTTCACTACATGTGCCTTATCCTTCCCTGATATTAAAAAGAAAACCTCACTGGCATTGTTCAGAATACTTCCGGTAAGTGTTATCCTTTTCTGACCGCTGACAGGATGAACGACCCTGGCACATATTCTTCCGGTTTTGAAAAGCTGTTCATTTCCAGGAAATATTGACGCGGTATGCCCATCATTACCCAGACCAAGCAGGATGATGTCAAAAACCGGCAATCCATTCTGTTTTTCTGTATATCTCCCTACTTCCGCACTGTAACGTGCAACTTCATGATCTACATCATTTTCCCCCATTATCCTGTGAATATTCTCAGCAGGGATATCAACCTTTATGAGGAATGTTCTGAAGGCCATTCCGAAATTGCTTTCTGGGTGATCCGGATCCACCATTCTTTCGTCCGCCCAGAAAAAATGTGTGTTATTCCACTTAACTTCTCCGGCAAAATGATCGGCGAGAACAGTGAACAACAATGTTGGAGTTTTGCCTCCTGAAAGAGCTATTGTCAGATACCTGCCCTTCTTATTTGATTCTTCCACCCTACGTAAAAGCTCCATTGCCAATGCTTCCGCCGTTTCAAAAGGTGTCTGAAAAATTTTTACTCCTTTTTTTATCATAATATAATATTGATTTTAATCGTATAACGGAACCCACATAGCTGAAAATTATATACATACGTGTTTGACATTTTCTATATGTGGGGTTCATAATTTTAATTTACTTCTCTGATTCTGTTCTCATCCGACATTGCACCTTTATCCTTCAGTTCATGATTCTTTATCATCCTTTCAGCTTCTAATTCCCATCCCCTGCACCTACAAAAGGGAAATCCCTCAATGCTGCCCTGTGTATAGTGTCTTTTCCTTAAAGCTCACAGTAAAACTCCTCGTCTGCGAGGTTTTTGCATGGATATCTCCACTCAAGCCCCTCTCCTTCAATCAGGTCGTTAGACTGCTGAGGCCCCCATGTGCCGGCAGGATAACCGTAAATCTTTATTGAACAGTCGTTGTTCCATGCATTACGAATAGGCTCAAGAAATTTCCATGCTGTTTCCACTTCATCATACCTGGAGAAAAGCGTTGAATCCCCCAACATAACATCATAAAGAAGCCTTTCATACGCCGATGGCATCCTGATATCTGCCAGGTCCTTGTAATGGAAATCCATATTCACATTTTTAACATTGAACCCGGAACCAGGTTCCTTCATGTCAAACTTAAGCAGTATGCCTTCATCGGGCTGGATCCGCAGAATCAGCTGATTACCTGATAATTTGCCGGCATTTCCCAAAAAGAGGTGATGAGGTGTTGCCTTGAAATGAATAACAACCTCCATTACCCGAGTCGGTAACCGCTTTCCTGTCCTGATATAGAAAGGAACACCTCCCCATCTCCAGTTGTTGATAAAGAATTTCATGGCAACAAAGGTTTCAGTCCTTGATTTCTTATCAACACCCTTTTCATGTCTGTATCCGGTCATGGATTCTCCTCTTACCTTTGATGCAATGTACTGGCCTCTAACAACCTGGGTTGCTACATTTTCTTCTTTAAGAGGCTGTAGAGACTGAAACACTTTGAGAACCTCATTACGTATGGGATCGGCTTCAAGCGACGAGGGTGGTTCCATTGCAACCAGTCCGACTATCTGCAGAAGATGGTTTTGAACCATATCACGCAGCGCACCTGCGGAATCATAATAGCTACCCCTGTTCTCAACTCCTATGCTTTCAGCTGAGGTTATTTCTATGCGATGGATATAATTTCTGTTCCACAGCGGTTCAAATATACCATTGGCAAATCTTGTAACAAGCAGGTTCTGAACAGTTTCCTTACCCAGGTAATGATCAATCCTGAAAATCTGTCCTTCATCCATCATGTCGTGAAGCTTCCTGTTCAGGTTCTTTGCAGATTCCAGGTCATAACCAAAAGGCTTTTCAATTATAAAACGCCTGAATTCCCCCTGACCTTCACTTAAACCTGCCATTGAAAGGTTTGTCAGTATAGTTTCATAAACACTCGGAGGAGTCGCCAGATAGAAGATAACGTTAAGATCAATGTCAAGCTTTCGCGAATAAGTAGTAAGCAGTTTTTTTAGTTTTTTGTAATCAGATTCCGATGAATAGTCAAATGTTTCGTAATGAATATTACGAAGGAATGATGCGATGCTTCCTCTATCCCGCAAAATATCTTCAGATGTTACTTCCAGAGCCTCCCGCATCTTTTTCCTGTATTCACCTGATTTCATTTCCGTACGACCGGCTCCAAGTATCATATACTTATCTGGCATCATGTTCTGGACACTGAGGGAATAAATAGCAGGAATAAGCTTTCGCGATGTCAGGTCGCCAGTGGCTCCGAAAATAACTAATACAAAATTACCTGGTCTTTCCATAACCGTTATTTTTAAACACAGAACAAGCAAAAGACAATATATCTTCCTGCTCTGATTTCAAGATTCCAAAATTACGATTATTTATCAAGGAAATCCTGCAGACTGAGCCAATAGACGTGACCGGGAAAACAACTGAAGCAGATATTGTATTACCCAGCCCCCGGATTCCTCAGTTGTTGCGGCAAGGCCTTTATGCTATCTGAAAGGGTTATCATGTTTCGGATAAATTTACATTACCTGATGATTAAGCATTATTTTCTTAATCCGGCAAAGCATGAAATTGCAGGAAGTTTAATTATCTTGTGTCTGAGTTAGCCCATTAAGGAACCTGAATCGTATAAACAAAGAATAACGACATGAGAATTACCTTTACAGCCTTTTTTCTGACGCTGGCCGTCTGTCTACTTTCGTCATGTTCAAACAAAAAAGTAAATCTAAACTACCCCGGTAACCCCCAGCCTCTGGTAATGAATGCTTTTGTAAAACTGCCCCTGGGGGCTATCAGACCGGAAGGCTGGCTTAAGTCACAGCTGGAAGCGCAGGCGACAGGCCTCACAGGTAATATTGACGAGTTCTGGCCTGACCTGGTAAATTCCTCATGGAGAGGAGGGACGGGAGATGCCTGGGAAAGAGGCCCCTATTACCTTGACGGACTCGTGCCCCTTGCTTATCTTCTTGAAGACCAGGTTCTTCTTGGAAAAGTAAAATCATGGATCGAGCCAATACTTGCCAGCGGCAATGATTCAGGCTGGTACGGTCCTGCCAGTAATAATGACAGATGGCCGCTGGCCGTATCAAACAAGGTCCTGATGCAATACTATGAAGCTACAGGAGATAATCGTGCCATCGATGTGCTGAAGAAATATTTCAAATATCTCTACAGTTCTCCGCCCGACTGGCCAGATAAGGAATGGAGGGGTGTCAGGGCAATGGAAAATGCCGTAACCGGGTACTGGCTCTACAGACATACCTGTGAACCATGGATATTAAGAACAATGCAATCAATTCACGAAAACAGCTATGACTGGACCTCATACTACGAGAAGTTCCCATGGGATTCCATTGCCTTGGCTGAAAAGAAGATACCGCTGAACTGGGGCCCTGAAGGCCTTACTGCACATGTCGTCAATAATGCAATGGCGATTAAATACCCGGGGTTGTGGTATCAGCAGTCAGGCGATGAAAGGTTCAAAAAAGCAGTCCTTGCAGGAATTGAGAAATACAACATTAACCATGGCCAGACGGGAGGAAGATTCTCCGGTGATGAACACCTCTCCGGAAAAAGTCCTGACCGGGGAACAGAGCTTTGTGCAGTGGTGGAATACATGTTCTCGCTTGGAGAACTGTTCACAATTTTCGGCGACAACACGTTGGCTGATCGTCTTGAGATGCTGGCGTTTAATGCATTACCGGGCACAACGACTCCCGACATGTGGGCTCACCAATACAATCAGCAGTCAAACCAGGTCCTGGTGTCAGCTGCAAAGAGATCATGGAGTACAAACGGCGACTATTCAAATATTTACGGACTTATGCCAAACTACGGATGCTGCCTGGCAAATATGCACCAGGGTTGGCCAAAATTCACCCAGAATCTATGGATGGCAACCAACGACAACGGACTTGCAGCTGTTGCCTACAGTCCATCAACAGTAAAAGCAAAAGTTGGAAAAGGCGTCGAAGTAACAATAAGGGAAATAACAGATTATCCTTTTAAGGGGGATATTAAACTGATTATTGGCACAGAAAAACCCGTAAGGTTCCCATTATACCTCAGAATACCCGGATGGGCAGAAAACTCAATGGTAACCTCCGGCAACAAAACAATGCATGGAAAACCCGGAGAAACCCTAAAGCTAACAGAAACATGGAAAGACGGAGATATTGTAACCATCAGCCTGCCTTTGGAAATAAAGGCTGAAAGAAGGTACAATAATGCCGTATCATTGCTCAGGGGCCCGCTATATCTGTCATTGAGCATTGACAAAGAATACAGAAGTGTAAAGATAAATTATGACAACTTTAGCTGGAAAGGCAGCATTGACTGGGAGATATATCCTTTAAGCCCATGGAACTATGCCCTGCTTGTTGATGAAAACAAACTTGAAAGAGGACTGGATGTTTTGGAAAATGATCCTGGCAAGTATCCTTTTGCCGATATGGGCGAGATGGTGTGGTCAGAAGATTCCGGCAGGTATATTGTCTGGGACAGAGACCCTGCACTGGTCATCACCATGAGAGGCATGCAGGTACCGGGATGGAAGCTCAGGAATAACTCTGCCGACACACCTCCCCTAAGCCCGGTTAAACCAGAAGGAACTCCTGAAATAATACGACTGGTACCATATGGCTGCACCAGGCTGAGAATAACAGAATTCCCCGTGGTTGACCTCGGTCTTATAGAAGATGTTATGAAACCTGGCAATAGCGACAGGTAAAGTCATTCAATGATCCTGAAATCGTACTCTCCCGATTTCAGGTAAAGAATGTGATCTCCTTCCTCTTTTTTGCCGGACTCTATATAGCTGTTATGAGTGATATCCTTATTGCTTTCCAGGATTTCTCTTGCTTCCAGGCTGAGTGTGGCGGTACTGTTTGCCGGTATTATGACCCTGTAATGAATCTCCCCATTTTCCCTCTTCCAGGAAGATACTATCTCGCCGTAAGGACCTTCATGCCGGGCTTCGAAGTTTTCAAGACCTTTTACAAACCTGGGCCTGAGGATTACATTTTTAAACCCCGGCTCATCTTCATCTGGGAATATTCCTCCCAGTGCCTTGTACATCCATGCGTTGATTTCGCCAAAACCTATATGATTCAGGGAGATATCCGACTTGGAATCAACCTTCCAGTTTTCAAATAAAGTTGTAGCCCCATTCTTAATCCACCATCCCCATGAAGGGAATGAGTCTCGCGAAGCCAGGGTATAAGCCAGATCATGGTGTCCGTTTTCACTTAATGCATTAAGGATAGACTTTGAACCAAGAAGTCCTACATCAATCTGATTATTGTTTTTTCTGACAATGTCTGCAAGATTATTAGCCACCTTCACTCTCATATCTTCAGGAACTACTCCCCAGTGCAAAGGCACACACATTTCGGTCTGAAAGCCGCTCCCGTAAATCCCACTCTGTCTGTCAAGATACTTATTGTTAATGGCATCACGAATCTTGTCTGCCAGTGTACTGTAATAATCGTGATCGTCATTTAATCCAAATAGTTTTGCAGCTTTTGCAAGGATAACCACGTCGGTATAATAATACACCGAAGAAGTAAGTTCCACGGGAGAAACCGACCTGACAGGCAGCCAGTCGCCAAGGCCCCAGCTGGTAAGGCCGTCCGGACTTTCCGCGTTGATATGGTCAACATATCTTTTTATTCCGTCATAACACTTCATCAGAAGCCGGGAATCACCATAGAACAGGTAAACATTCCAAGGAATAATAGCCAGTGTGCTTGTCCAGTCAGGGCCGTTTGCCCATGTATAGCCCCATCCGCTTGTGGGAATAATGGCAGGAAGGACTCCGTTTGGCTGCTGTTCGTCAAGGTGGTCATCCATCCACTTGTTGTAAATAGTTACAGCGTCAAAGTTGTATAATCCTGTTTCAACTGAAATGTGGGCATCACCTGTCCACCCATTCTTTTCACGATGCGGACAATCAGTGGGATATCCGTGGAGATTTGAGAGATATGAACTGTTTGCCGCTTCCCATATCCTGTTAAGCAATTGATTTGATGATGTTACTGAACCAATGGAGGGAACGTCGCTATGTACGAAATAACCTCTGAGGCTGGCCGGGGTAAGCTTAACAGGCCTGTCGGCAGAAACTTCAACATATTGAAATCCTTTATAATTAAAACGTGGCATAAAGAACTGGTTATCCCTGCCTGACAGTATCAGGATATCTGTCTGGAAAGGATCCTTGTCATCCGTGGGACGATAATGTACATCAATGTTTGACTGGTCAGCAAGGCCTTTTTCATTTAGCCGCTCGGCATGCTTCATCCTTACAACTGCACCTTGCGGGCCTGAAACCTCAAGGCTGCTTATCCCAGCTATGTTCCGGCCCAGATCGAATACCCATGTAAGCGGCCCGACCTGTTTTGCCGAAATTGGGTCAATCTCAGCTGTAATCCTGATGGGATGCATTACCTGAGCAACAATATTCTGCGACGGAGCTGAAACGGGTATGGCATCTGCCCATCCTGAATCTTCAAATCCTGCCATGTTCCATCCTGGGTGTTCAAGCCTGGCATCATAGTGCTCGGCGGTATAAATACTATTAAAAACCAGCGGCCCTGAGGATGTTTTCCAGTCAGTGTTGCTTGAAATTAAGGCAACAGAGCCATCAGCTGATACCAGGCGCAGATCAAGACAGAACTTTGGCCTCGACCTCCATGGAGCTTCATCAAAATACCATACAGCTGTTGACTGGTGATTATACCAACCGTTTCCGAGCAGTACCCCTATGACGTTTTCCCCTTCTTCAAGCAAATCAGTAACATCATGCGTTTGATACAGGGTTCGCCGATCGAATCTTGTATAGGCAGGTTCAATAATGCTGTTGCCAACCTTCTTTCCGTTTAAATAAAGTTCATAGAGCCCTGCAACAGCAATATAGATCCTGGCTGAATTCACTCTGCCGGCAATGTTAAATTCTTTCCTGAAATATGGTGCATATTTAATATCGGCATCACGCGAATCGCTTATCCAGGCACCATGCCAGTTCTTTCTATCCATCATACCTGTTTCAAATGATGCAATCCCCGACATGGCTGATATTTTACCCCTCTCGTCCCATATGGTTACAGTCCAGAAATACCTGGTAAACGGTTCAAGGGATGAACCCTTATATTCCGCGAGGTTCAGTCCTGATTTTATCCTGCCGCTATCCCATGTATTGCCTTTTCCGGTTGCTACTGACGCAGAATCTGTACCCACAATAATCCTGAATGCGCTCTGGGCAGCGCCCATCCCTCCGCCGGCCATCTGCCAGGAGAGAAGCGGATTTTTAGAATCAATTCCCAAAGGATTAATAAGATGTTCACATTTCAGACCGGCTGGAAAAAAATCAGATTCATTTTTTGAACATCCCGAACAAACAATTAGTGAGACTATCAGTATAAGTCTGATTTGGCTGATTGCGATTTTTTTTATCATGACGTAAGAGTTTATGTTGTTATTAGGCTATTTCACCTGTCTTATCCTTCAGCCAGATTCTTTCCTCATCCGTAAGAAAAGGAGCTAGCTTCATATAAACATCAGAATGGTATGAATTCAACCACTCAATTTCCTTCGGCTCTAAAAGTGAAGAGTCAACCAGTTTCTTATCGATATAGCATAACGAAACGGTATCAAATCTGAGAAAACTGCCGAATTCCGTTTCCTCATCCTCATAACAAAGAATCAGATTTTCTGTCCTGATGCCATATTCACCTTCCCTGTAAATTGCAGGTTCATTTGATGAAAGCATTCCGGGTTCAATTATGGTCTTATTATCAGCGGGGCTTATACTCTGGGGACCTTCGTGTACGTTGAGGCAGTATCCCACACCGTGTCCTGTGCCATGTGAGTAATTCATGCCTGAACCCCACATTGCTCTCCTTGCCAGCAGATCAAGCTGATAACCTCTGGTGCCGGAAGGGAATTTTGCAAGGGCCAGATTTATATGACCTTTAAGCACAAGAGTAAAGTCCCTTATCTGTTCAGGATCGGGATCCCCGACAACAATTGTTCTTGTAAGATCAGTGGTTCCCCCCATATATTGCCCTCCTGAATCGATAAGAAGAATCCCCTTTCCCGTTATTCTGTCACCACTACCTTCAAAAGGCTGATAGTGAGGCAGTGCACTGTTTGGCCCAAAGGCCGCGATAGTCGGGAAGGAAAGCCCGATAAAATCTTCCTGCCGTGATCTCTCTTCAAGGAGTTTTTCAGCAAGAACCGATTCATAAAGGGGTATTCGTGAAATATTCTGTTCAAGCCAGTGGAAAAACCTGGTTACAGCTACTCCGTCCCTGACCATTACCCTGCAGATGTTTTCTATTTCAGTCTTATTCTTTATTGCTTTCAGACTGCATGGAATTGTAATATCTTCAACAATAGCCGTATCAGTGGAAATTGAATTGTAGATCGAGACCGGCATGTATGAAGGATTCAGAAGCACTGTTGATCTCTGAGTCACATATGATATTACAGGCCCGGCTTCTTCATAAGGCAGAACAACAATACCAAGCGAGTCGAATTCACCGGCAATTTTTTTAGGGATTTTTTCTTCATCAATAAACAAGAGCAACTGGTCCTGCCCTATCAGGGCAAACGACAGGAGAACAGGGCTGTAGTCGATGTCGTACCCCCTTATATTAAGGGTCCACATTATTTCATCCGGAGCTGTAACAATCTGATAATCTGCTCCTTTGCTCTTTATCTGTTCCCTGATCTCCCTGATTTTCCATAAACTTTCCTTGCCGCTGAATTCAATCGGATGGCTAAAGGCTGTTGATGATGGCAGTGCGGGACGGTCATCCCATATTTCCGTAATAAGATCACAGTCGGTTATTATCGAAATCTTTCCGGCTTTAAGTTTGCTCTCCAGAATACGGAATCTACTGACGGGAAAGATTCTTCCGTCAAAAGCTATTATACCTCCCTCACCTATATTTTTCCAAAGGAAATCAATATAGTCATTCTGCTGATACATCACAGGTCTTACGAACTCAAAACCCGAGCCGGCAAGCTGCCTTTCAGCCTGAGAAAAATACCTTGAATCGGTCCATAAGCCTGCAAAAGAATCTGTGATCACTACCGTTGCGGCAGATCCTGTAAAACCTGTAAGCCATTGAACAATATTCCAATGGTCAGGAATATATTCACCCATATGAGGATCAGATAAAGGTATAATATAAGCATCAACCTTTTTCATTCTCATAAGGGCCCTCAGGGCTGCCAGTTTTTCAGCGCCGGCACTCATAAGCTTTTAACCTCATTAACAAGATTTTGAAGGCTTACTTTTGCATCGCCGAAAAGCATTCTGGTCTTGCTGTTATAGAACAGCATATTCTCAATGGCAGCATATCCTTTGCCCATCCCTCTTTTCATTACGATAATGTTTTTTGCGTCTCTGGCTTTAACCACCGGCATTCCATATATTGGGCTCGAAGGGTCGTCTTCCGCAGCAGGATTGACAACGTCATTTGCACCGATGACAACAAGCACGTCGGTATTGGGGAGTTCAGGATTAATCTCATCGCTTTCAAAGAGCTGCTCATAAGGTACGTCGGCTTCAGCAAGAAGAACATTCATATGACCGGGCATCCTTCCGGCAACAGGGTGTATCGCATATTTAACCTCCACCCCCTTTTCGTCAAGCAGTTTGTCAAGTTCATGACATATATGCTGTGCCCGTGCCACCGCCAGTCCATAACCAGGTACAATAACAACTTTTCTGGAATAACTGAGCAGAACGGCAGCATCAGATATTGTTATCTCTCTTATGCTTCCGGCTACATTCAGGTTTTGCTGGGCAGTGGCTCCAAAAACACCAACCAGAACATTGAGCAGGGATCTGTTCATTGCCCTGCACATCAGGATGGTAAGTATGGTTCCTGCTGAGCCGACAAGGATACCGCCGGTCAGCATTGCCTGATTGTTATAAAGAAAGCCTCCCATGGCAGCTGCAACTCCGGTGAAAGAGTTGAGAAGTGATATTACAACCGGCATATCTGCCCCTCCAATTGGCATCACAAAAAGGACACCGTATATTACCGACATCGCAAATATCACATAAATGTACCCCTGAAGCTCCGATGAGGACTGAACATCCCTGGTCATGATGAAAACAATTGATCCAAGCAAAAGCGCCAGTATGCCCAGATTAACATATATCATGGACCTGTTCTTCATATCTCCGATCCAACCGTCAAGTTTGCCGAATGCTATCATACTCCCAGCCCACGAAATTGTTCCGATTATTAGCCCTAAAAGTATAATCAGGACCTGGCCGTTTGCCATACCGGTACGTTCAACAAGCTCATTGCTTATAAGAGGGAATTCCAACATTGATATTATGGCTGCAGCTGCCCCGCCCATACCATTGAAGAAAGAAACAAGCTGTGGCATGGCTGTCATCCTGACCTTTCTGGAAATGATCCATCCTATAACTGTTCCAATGACTATTGCTGCCAATATCAATCCTATATTCCTGACAGGCTGCCCATCTTTTTCATGCAGAAGAATCGTAGCAACTACTGCCAGTATCATGCCCGTCGCTGCAAGAATATTACCCCTTCGCGCAGTAAGAGGATGACTGAGCATCTTTAATCCAACAATGAAAAGCACCGATGTCAGCACATAAGTTATCTCCAGGATTGAGATCCCATACGGGAACTGAGATATTTCATTCATTTTTTATAAAAGTTTAGATTGCTACAGGTATACTACTTCTTCTTAAACATCTCAAGCATTCTGTCTGTTACCACGAAACCACCGACAACATTCAGGGTTCCCAGTACCACAGCCAGAAAACCAAGAATCATGGCTCCTGTGGTTGTGGCGTGCCCCATCACTATTATGGCACCTATCAGAACGACTCCGTGTATTGCATTGGCTCCCGACATCAGCGGCGTATGAAGGATGGCCGGAACATGACTGATAACTTCAATGCCTAAAAACACTGACAGTATTACAATAAAAATACTTTCTCTGTGCTCGAGGAAGAACTCAAGAATCTTTTCCATATGATTTTCTATTTTATACCATGCTTTTTTATCCCTATATAATTTGTTTTATGATTTTATAAGATTAAGCATCTGTTTTATCCGGTCACTTACATATTCATACTTATGAACTGCCGTGGTTTCCCTAATAATTTCATCCTGAAAATTGAAAGAGAGGGTTCCGTCACCATTGGTCATTATCTTAAGCAGGTTTACTATATTGTTACCAAACAATTTACTTGCATCTGATGACATTTCGCTGTAATAATCAGATTTTCCGGCAATTCTTACACCATTGACAAGTATTGTTTCACCATTTCTGGTCAGCTCACAGTTTCCGCCTGAAGAAGCTGCAAGATCAATGATTACAGTGCCTGGCTTCATCGACGCCACCGTATCCTGCCCTATCAATACAGGGGCTTTTCTGCCGGGAATCTGTGCAGTCGCAATCACCACGTCGGAATTAATTGCATGTTTATGAATGAGGTCAGCCTGCTTCTTCTGATATTCTTCCGTCTGTTCCACAGCATATCCTCCGGCACTTTCATCTTCCCTGGAACCTTCAACTTCAATGAATCTGCCGCCAAGGCTTTTAACTTCTTCCTTTACGGCCGATCTCACGTCAAAGACCTCTACTACTGCTCCCAGTTTCCTGGCTATTGCAAGCGCCTGAAGGCCTGCCACACCGGCTCCCAGTATCAAAACACGGGCAGGTTTTATGGTTCCTGCAGCAGTCATGAACATCGGAAAAAACCTGGGAAGCATTGAAGCGGCATCCAATACGGCCTTATAGCCCGCAACCGTGGCCATGGATGACAAAACATCCATTGACTGAGCCCTGGTGGTTCTCGGGATAAGATCAAGACCCAATACGCTAAGACCTTTGGCCCTGGCCAGCTCCAGGCTTTTGTAATTTACTACAGGATCAAGAACAGAACATAGTACCTTGCCTTCACTGCATGCCTGCAGGTCTTCTTCAGAGATTAAATTAACTGTAAGAAGAAGTCCTGCTTTGGCAATAACATCATCTCTCAACATGATCCTCGCTCCTTGTTTAACATACTCATCATCCCTGGCAAAAGCCCTTTCCCCTGCTCCTGATTCAACAAGTACTTCCATGCCCAGCCTGGCGAGCTGAGCAGCTTCCTGTGGAAGAATTGCCACTCTGTTCTCCTGATTGCATTCCTTAAGTATTCCGGCTATCATATTGATTCCTGTTTAAAGAATTATTGTTTCTGTAATGTACAGTAAAAATATACTATTCCATTCACAATTTCTTTTATTATGCCCCGAGAAATACTAAAAATGTGTTTCTCCTCATATCATTTCTCATGAATTCCACTCCGGCGTTAGAGATACCGCCAGATCAGAACAGCTTTGGAAGGCCGGTTTTCCTTCACTGTTTACTCCTGAGAAACTATGACCTGGAGATTCCAGTATGTCACTTAGTGTACCGCAGTGAAGATTCAGGGCCCCTGTCTGCCTTTATTATCATTTGTCAAAAAAATGTCTGAGCCAGAAACTACGGTTTTCGTTGAGCAGGTACATAGCCTTTGGCCCGCCCCATCCGTGGCGTTGTCCCGGATAGAGCATGAACGAGAAGGATATAATATCATCCTGAAGCTTTGATATAAGCTGGATAGAGTTCTGCAGATGCACATTGTCATCGAGATCCCCATGTGTTAAATGGAGTTTACCCTTGAGGCTCCCCGCCCACTTCAAAGCCGAGCCACTGTCATAACCATCAGGATTGTCCTCGGGAGTGTCCATGTAGCGTTCAGTATAAATATTGTCATACAGCCTGAAATCTGTAACTGGCGATCCGGCAATTCCGTGTGTCCAGAAAGAAGAACCCTTTGTAAGCGCAAGGCAGGTCAGATATCCTCCGTATGAACTTCCTGTAATACCCATCCTTGAACCATCCACATATGGTTTTTGCAGGAGCCACCTGACCGCATCGGCATAATCGAGTATTTCCCATGAGCCAAGGGCTCTGTACATGTAATCAAGACCCTTTTTCCCAAAATGGCCGGACCCTCTGTGATCTACCCTGAAGGTAATTATCCCATTTGATGAATACCAGGAAGGGGTAGGATCCTGCCAGCTGTTACCTCTGATATTTTTTGAATCAGGGCCTCCGTAAATTGTAAAAACAACGGGGTATTTGCGCGACGGATCGAAATTTACGGGAAATGTTATCATAGCAGGCATATCAAACAAACCATCTGATGTTCTGATCCTTGTCAGCTCAGATCTTGAATGCAGGCCGGGTTTATATTCAGGTTGTTCAAACCTATGGATTTCCTTTATTATTCTCCCTTTCTTATCCAGGGCAACAATTGATCCGGTTGTTGTAATATTACTCCAGGTATCAATAAAATAATTTCCTTTTGGTGAAATAATCACATCGTGAACACCAGGTCCTTTTGTAACCTGGAGCAGGCGGCTGCCGTCAAGATTAACCCTGAATAAATGATTATCAGTTGATTCAGGGCCTGTTCCTGTAAAATATATCATGCCGCCTTCTTCATCAACTCTCACAACTTCATTCACCCTCCAGTCAAACCCGGTAAGGGGATATGGCTCTTTTCCTTCCCATCCGCATAAATAAAGGTTTTCCCAATCGCTTTTACTGCTTCTCAGTATGAAGCCTTTACCGTTGAGCATTACATATACATCCTCAAAAAACTCGACCCAGGTTTTCCTGCTTTCACTGTAGATCTCCTTAAAATCCCCTTTTTCAGAATCAGCAAGAATTATCTGCAAACTATTCTGGTCACGGTTGAGGATCTGAACAGCCAGTTTGCTGCCGTCAGGCTTCCAGAAAGGCCAGGCTATATACTGGTCAATACTGCAGTCGGTCTTTACCCATGTTATTTTCCCTGAGAAGACATCGGCTATGCCCATTTTCACCTTTGGATTGGGATCCCCGGCTTTTGGATAGGGCACCTGTTCAAGTAAACCATGCAGTCCATCACCTTCTTCAAGCCTGTTAAGAGTAAAAAGAGGTACATCAGTCTCATCTGTCCTTAAAAAAGCTATTTTCCTGCTGTCGGGAGACCACCAGAATGCAGAATATTCGCTTGCCCTGCCCAGAATCTCCTCCATATATACCCAGGAAGCATACCCGTTATATATTCTGTCTGTAGCATCAAAAGTAAGCCGGGATTCCCTGAAAGTAACCAGGTCATAGAAATAGAGATCCTTCGCTGCGGTGTAAGCGATCTTCGTGCCGTCGGGAGAAAACTGAACATTGGTTTCAACGTCATCATCGAAGGTTAGCCTTCGGGGCTCACCCATTCCTTTTCCGGCAAGAAAAAGATCATTGCCGGTGATTACGACAGCTGATTCCCTGTCGGGACTCAGTACAGCTTTGTAACCAATGGGGAAGTTATCGGGCAGCATATCCGAAACAATCTCATCCTCCGTCTTCTCAGGTTGTACTACAACTTCCTTTCCAGACCGGATGTCAACGCTTTTATAAACAGGCAACATGTCGTTTACGTATTGCCTTATAATATAATGCGAATCATCAATCCATCCGGTGACCCTGGTTTCCTGACCGGTTCTTACCGGTCTTTGTGCCGGGGAGATTATGCTGACATGAAACAGTACAGGCAAAAAACAGAGATAACGGGCAATAAATGCTTTATTCATAAATATTCATCATAATATAATTATTATTTCAATGGTATGATGGAACCCACATGATTGATAATTATATTCATTACGTGTTTGTGTTTGCAATACATGTGGGTGTTTCATCTTGAAATTAATCAGGTCTGGCACAGAGAACAAAAATAAATAAAATACGTTATGAACTCTTCTGCTCTTCCTTATATGAGCAGGGAAGTGTTCTTATTTAAAATCAGTATAAAATATTGTTATTTTATTAACATTGTTATTTCAATAACACAAACTGTTTTATATTTGCATTTTTATTTTCCTGTTGTTTTGTCATAATATTATTTTGATTTTAAAGGTATGATGGAACCAGCATGAACGAAAGTCACATAAATACGTGTATATGTGTTTGTTGCATGCGGGATTGTCATTCAAATGCTCGAGTGTCAAAGAATTGTTACCGGCAGATTGCCGGGAGAAATTTCGGGTATCGGCAGTCAAGCAGGAGACTGATGTGAAGTATATAAATAATTCCTCATTAGTCAGGTGAAGACTTCCGGCAACAATTTCTTGCAAAACAAGACAAGGGTCATGGAAAAGACGAAAAGAAAAGAATACTTTTAGGCAGGCATTTTTAGAACAAACATAATAAACTATAAGCATGTCGAAAATAGGATCATTGGCGGATCTAAAGAAGAAACGCGATGAAATAAAAGGTAAAATGGAAGCCCCAGGAACCGGAAGCCAAATTCAGGTTAAAGTTGCTATGGCAACGTGCGGCATTGCATCAGGTGCAAAACCGGTTATGGAGTATTTTGTTGAACAGCTTGAAAGGCGCAATATTGAGGCTGTTGTCAGCCAAACAGGCTGTATGGGTTATTGCTATGCTGAACCAACCATCGAAGTCAGGCTCCCTGACAGGGAGCCGGTCGTTTTTGGTTATGTCGACCTGAAAAGGGCAGATCAGATCATTGAGAAATATATCAAGACAGGGGAACTGGTCGATGGCATCATACCTGTGAATTACGAAACCATTGATTCAAAAGAATAGGAGGATAAGATATGTCAAAATACAACATCCATCTTATGGTCTGTGGAGGTAACAACTGTCATTTTAACGACAGTGATGCCATCATATGTAATTTAAGGGATGAACTCGAAGCACGCGGATTGTCTGAAACGGTACAGGTAATCCTTACAGGATGCTATGGCTTCTGCGATAAGGGGCCTGTGGTCAAGGTTATGCCGGGTAATACATTTTATGTAGGGGTCAAACCTGAAGATGCACAGGAAATTGTTGATGAACATGTTATGAAAGGCAGGAAAGTTGAAAGACTACTCTATCATGACCCGTCAACCAAAAAGGCTATTGAAGACCCCGAGAAACTTGGATTCCTTAAAAAACAACTCAGGATAGTTTTAAGGAACTGTGGCTTTATTGATCCTGAGAAAATTGATGAATACATAGCAAGGGATGGCTATATGGCTCTTGGAAAGGCTCTTTCTGAAATGACTCCCGACCAGGTCATAAAGCTTGTTAAAGATTCAGGTCAACGTGGAAGAGGAGGCGCAGGCTTTCCTACCGGATTAAAATGGGAGATCGCAGCCCGTAACAAGAGTAATGAAAAATACGTGGTCTGCAATGCCGATGAAGGTGACCCCGGAGCGTTCATGGACAGATCGGTTCTTGAGGGTGATCCCCACTCAGTAATAGAAGCCATGGCTATATGCGGTTATGCAATAGGAGCTGCAAAAGGCCTGATTTATATACGCGCTGAATATCCTATGGCCATCCACAGGCTGAAAATAGCTATCAGGCAGGCACATGAATATGGACTCCTGGGTAATGACATACTCGGAACCGGTTTCAATTTCGATATAGAATTACGCTATGGCGCAGGTGCATTTGTCTGCGGCGAAGAAACCGCCCTTATTCACTCAATGGAAGGCCTGCGCGGAGAGCCTACAATAAAACCGCCATTCCCGGCTGAAGCAGGTTTCAAGGGCGAGTCAACAAACGTCAACAATGTTGAAACTTTTGCAGCAATACCTGTAATAATCCTTAAAGGTGCTGAATGGTACAATAAGATCGGAACAGAAAAATCAAAAGGCACCAAGGTTTTTGCCCTCGCAGGTAAAATCAACAACGTGGGCCTAATTGAAGTACCCATGGGTACAACTCTCAGGGAAGTGATCTTCGAGATCGGAGGAGGAATCAGAAACGGTAAAAAATTTAAGGCCGTACAAACAGGCGGTCCTTCAGGAGGTTGTCTTACCGAAAAGCACCTCGATCTTCCCATTGATTTTGACAATCTCGTTGCAGCAGGCTCCATGATGGGGTCCGGCGGAATGATTGTTATGGATGAAGATAATTGCATGGTTTCAGTCGCCAAGTATTTCCTCGACTTTACAGTGGAAGAATCATGCGGTAAATGTTCACCTTGCAGGATTGGTAATAAAAGGCTTAATGAATTGCTCGGGCAGATCTGTGACGGGAAAGGCACGCCCAACGATCTTGACAGGCTGATGAATATGGGTAAGGTCATAAAGGACACTTCGCTCTGTGGACTCGGGCAGTCATCGCCAAATCCGGTGCTTTCAACGCTCGATAATTTTATGGATGAATATTTAGCCCATGTAAAGGACAAGAAATGCCCGGCAGGTATATGTAAAAACCTTATGGAATATGTTATTGATCCTGAAAACTGCGTGGGCTGTACGGCATGTGCAAGGGTTTGCCCGGTAAACGCTATCTCGGGC
Organism: Bacteroidales bacterium; assembly: GCA_040769065.1. Taxonomy (GTDB): domain Bacteria; phylum Bacteroidota; class Bacteroidia; order Bacteroidales; family VadinHA17; genus LD21. The sequence continues at coordinate 368,745 of JAXGLU010000001.1, read as the reverse complement.
GACAGAAAAGAGATACATCATATCAATCAGGCAATCTGTATCAAATGCGGTGCCTGTAAGGAAAAGTGCAAGTTTGACGCAATATTTATCAGATAATCGGTGAATAAATGGAAACAATTAAGCTTACTATAGATAACAAAACTATTGAGGTACCAAAAGGTACTACAATATTGAAAGCAGCAAAGGAACTGGGCATCGAGATCCCGACACTATGCTACATGGATTTGAAAGGACTCAATATAGAAAACAAACCCGGTGGATGCCGCATATGTGTTGCTGAAATAGAGGGCAGACGCAACCTTGCTCCTACCTGCTCTACAAATTGCGAAGAAGGAATGGTTGTAAAGACCCACACCACAAGGGTACTCAATGCCCGGCGGACAGTCATGGAATTTATTCTTTCCGATCATCCTAAAGATTGCCTTGTATGTGCAAAATCAGGCAACTGCGAGCTTCAGACCATGGCTCACAGACTCGGAATAAGAGATATCCCCGGTGCTGAATATGCTGCGGTGTCGACATATAAAAAAGATACTTCACCGTCAATTGTGAGAGATCTTGACAAATGTATCATGTGCCGCAGATGTGAAACCATGTGCAATGTTGTACAGACGGTTGGTGCACTGTCGGCTATTAACAGAGGCTTCATGGCAGCGGTTGCACCGGCCTTTGAACAGAATCTTGAGCATTCCACCTGTACATACTGCGGACAGTGTGTTGCTGTTTGCCCAACCGGAGCCCTTACCGAAGTAGATCACACCCCGGATGTATTGAGGGCCCTTGCTGATCCTAATAAGACTGTCATTGTACAGACTGCTCCTGCCGTAAGGGCTGCTCTTGGCGAACTTTTTGACATGGAGCCGGGCACACTGGTAACAGGGAAAATGGTCACAGCGCTCAGAGCACTGGGTTTCGATTACGTATTCGATACTGATTTTGCCGCTGACCTTACTATAATGGAAGAAGGTACAGAATTGCTCGACAGACTTAACAGGCACCTTAAAGGCGACAAGACAGCACGTCTTCCGATCCTTACATCATGCTGCCCCGGCTGGGTTAACTTCTTTGAAGAGTATTTCCCCGATCTTAAGGATATACCTTCCACATCAAAGTCACCCCAACAGATGTTCGGAGCAATAGCCAAATCATATTTTGCCGAGAAAATTGGCATCAGCAGGAATGATCTTGTTGTAGTATCAATAATGCCATGCATTGCAAAAAAATATGAATGCCAGCGCGAAGAATTCTCCATTGACAATAACCGTGATGTGGATTTCTCAATATCAACCAGAGAGCTTGCCGCTTTCATAAAACAAGCCAATATTGATTTCAAGACTCTTGAGGAGGGAGAATTTGATGCCCCGTTAGGCGAATCAACAGGTGCAGCAGTTATTTTCGGTACTACAGGAGGCGTAATTGAGGCAGCGGTACGTACAGCCTACGAAGTGCATACAGGCAAAAAGCTGAACAGGCTCGATTTTACGGAATTAAGGGGTCTTGAAGGAGTCCGGGAAGCAACCATCGACTTCGACGGATTACCGCTGAAAATAGGTATTGCTCACGGGCTGGGCAATGCAAGAAAGCTTCTTGACGATGTAAGATCAGGTAAATCGCAGTTCCATGCCATCGAAGTTATGGCTTGCCCGGGCGGATGTATAGGCGGAGGTGGTCAGCCACTTCACCATGGCAACTCTGAAATACTTAAGAAAAGAGCTGCTGCCCTGTACAGGGAAGATGCCAATAAACCTGTCAGAAAATCCCATGAAAATCAATATATAATACAACTCTATAAGGAATTCCTTGGCAAACCAAACAGTGAGAAGGCACATCATCTGCTTCACACAAAATACTTTGACAAAAAGAAAAAGATTATAGTTAAACAATAAATTTGCACCGGAAGGTCAAAAATAAAATTCACCGCTATGTCCAGTATAAAAATAGAATTGAGACAGGAGGATGTCACAAAAATAAAAGAGATCTGCGCTTCATTTAACAATGATCCACAGGAGCTTATAAATATACTTCACGGATGCCAGGAGCATTTCGGTTATCTTCCTGCAGAAGTACAGGAAGTGATTTCGGCGGAGCTTGGGGTTCCTGTTGCCAAAATTTACGGAATAGTGACATTCTATTCATTTTTCACCATGACCCCTAAGGGGAAGTATCCCATAAGCATTTGCATGGGTACCGCCTGCTACGTCCGCGGCGCTGAAAAAGTGCTGGATGAGTTTAAAAAGGAACTCGGATTGCAGGTTGGTCAAACCACAAAGGACGGGAAATTCTCCCTGTCAAGCCTGAGATGCGTAGGAGCATGCGGCCTTGCCCCCGTTGTGCTGATAGGAGACAAAACCTACGGAAGGGTAGCTCCCGACGACGTAAGAAACATACTTAAGGAATACGATTAAGTAACAGCACTTAACTTATGACCGGAAGAGGGTGTCTCAAAAGGGGCACTCTCTTTTTATTATTGTCTGATTTGATATTAATTCCATACCTTTATTATTATAAAATATCCTGAAGCGATGCAAACAACTAAGACTATACCATTAATAGGCTTTGCACTATTGCTCCTCAGCCAGAGCTGTTATCTTACAGGCCAGGGAAGCGACTGCAAGGTCCTAATCACCGGAATTTCCGGGAAATATTCCGGGGGTTGCAGAAAAGGACTGGCACATGGAAAGGGAACTGCCCAGGGAATGGATACTTATGCCGGGAAATTCAAGAGGGGCTTGCCTGACGGAACAGGTATATACACATGGGCTGATGGTTCTTATTACGAAGGGCAGTGGAAAGCAGGCAAAAGAGAAGGCAAAGGCGTAATGGTAACTGATGATTCAACCCAGAAAGGATACTGGAAAGCCGATAAATTCCTGGGGGAAAAAATTGTTGCTCCCTATGAGATTGTAAGATCAGAATCTGTAGCCAGGCATTCCATAATGAAAACTAACAGGGCTAATAACGACATCAGGATTAAACTTATGAGAGGAGGCATTGAAAATTTGGGATTATCTGACCTTAGCTTTGCCTACACAAGCGGAAATGAATATAAACTGGGCCTAAGCACTGGTCTGCAGAATGTCAGTTTCCCTGTTTACCTGAAAATTAAATTCCGTGCATGGAATCATTTCAATTCAGTGCAGTACGATGTCATCTTCGAATGCAACATCAATGAGCCTGCCCCATGGGATATAAACATCAGTTACTGAACAGAAGCCGTGGTCATAAACAGGCAGCAATCAAACTACCGGCGCAGGCTCTGCCTTTTTTCCGGCTTGCCTTTTTTCCCCTGCGCAAAATTGTGTTTCTGATACCTGAAAAAATATTCCTTCTGGCGTTTCTTATCTTCCGGCTTGCGGGCTACATAAATCCTTTCTCCATTATAAGGATTAAAACCTGTATAATAAATCAGGGTGGAAAGAGTCATGGGGGTAGGAGTAAAATCCTGCACCTGTTCCGGCCTAAGACCCAGCTCCTTCAGCTCATCGGCAAGTTCACTCATATCCCTGTCAGATGACCCGGGAAGCGATGAAATGAAATAAGGAACTATCTGGTATTTCAAACCTGAGGATTCTACAATCTTATCGAAATGCTGTTTGAAAATTCTGAAAAGAGAAAAAGGAGGTTTTCGTATAAGCTTTAACACCCCTGGGGATGTGTGTTCAGGGGCTACTTTCAGCCTGCCCGAAACATGATTCATTATGAGTTCCCGAAGATATTCCATTTCCTGCCTTCCGGCATGCCTGTTCCATTCACGGAATAAAAGGTCATACCTGATCCCACTGCTGACAAATGCTTTTTTCATCCCGGGAAAGGAATTGACTTTCCTGTACAAATCCGTCAGCGTCTTATGGCTTGTATCAAGATTCCTGCATACATCGGGCCAGATGCACGAAGGACGTGAACAGGTCCTACATTGCATCAAATCCCTGCCTTTCATTTTATACATGTTAGCCGATGGTCCTCCAATGTCAGAAATATAGCCCTTGAAATCCGGAAGATCTTTAATCCTTTTTATCTCATTTATGATGGAATCTTCTGACCTGCTGATAATCTGTTTACCCTGATGAGCCGAAATAGCACAAAAACTGCAACCCCCGAAACAGCCTCTGTGCGTGTTCACCGAAAACTTAATCATCTCGTAGGCAGGTATCAAGCCTTTATTCCTGTATTTCGGATGCGGCATGTATTTATAGGGAAGATCAAAAGTACGGTCAGTCTCATTCTGTTCCGGCGGATCGCCGGGAGGATTGACAATAACAAGACTCTCTCCTGATGGTTCAATAAGCCTTCCGGCTCTGATTTTATTCGACTCTCTTTCAAATTCAACAAAGTTTTCGGCAAACTTATTTTTATCCTTCAGGCATTCTTCATATGAATGGAGGAAAATATCCTTCCACTTATTCTGAGAAGGCAGTTCATCCTTGCCAACTGTTATTACCGACTGCGGCAGGGTGCTAATTGAGCTGAACGGAACCCCACTTTTCATGAGCCTGATAATTTCACGCAATGGTTTTTCAGCCATCCCATATATGATCATGTCAGCACCGCTGGATGTAATTATTGAAGGCAGCAGTCTGTCCTGCCAGTAATCGTAATGTGTCAGTCTGCGCATCGAAGCCTCAATACCGCCTGCAATAACGGGAACATCGGGGAAAATATCTCTGAGAATCTTAGTATAAACGACTGTGGGATAATCGGGTCTGAAACCTGATTTTCCACCCGGGGTATATGCATCATCTGAACGAAGCCTACGTGCAGCGGTATAATGATTTACCATGGAATCCATGTTTCCGGCAGTAACTCCGAAAAAAAATCCCGGCCTGCCGAGTTTTCTGAAATCCCTGAGATCATCCTTCCAGTTGGGCTGGGGTATTACAGCCACACGCAATCCTTCATCTTCAACTACTCTTGCAATAACTGCCGTGCCAAACGAAGGATGATCAACATATGCATCACCTGTAAAAATGATCACATCAGGTTGATCCCACCCAAGCGAATCAACTTCTTTTTTTGTAACCGGAAGCCATCCCTTCTTCAATTTGCATGAATTTTTCAGTTCACGAAATTACACAAATTTACTATCTTGCTCTGCTAAAATTGATGTCAGTCAAATAATCGCTATCTGACATAAATGACGTCAGAGAAAGATCACAATATTTATATGTTGCTGAGAAAGTTATCAATGTTTCTGGCAGTTTCCCTTCTGGTCATATCCTTCGGATTGAGGGCCGGGGCACAGACAGTTATGAGCAGGCCTAAGGTAGGTCTTGCCCTTAGCGGAGGAGGAGCCCTTGGTATGGCGCATATCGGGGTCCTGAAAGTAATGGAGGAAGCCGGGCTCCGCCCTGACATGATTTCCGGTGTGAGCATGGGAAGTATAATTGGCGGAATGTATTCTGTCGGTTACAGCCCCGACAGCCTTTACAACATTTTAAAGAGTACCGACTGGAACCTGACTCTATCAAACAACATATCCGAGAACAAAGTTATATTCACTGAAAAATACAATTTTGACAACAGCGTCATGTCTCTGCCAATCTCCTCCAGGAAGATCAGGCTTCCTTCCGGGTTGATCAACGGGCAGCAGATAGAAAGTATGCTCAGTTATTATGCATGGCCTGCGGCGTATATAAGTGAATTCTCAAAACTACCCATCCCGTTTATTTGTCTTGCAACTGATATCAGGACAATAAGGATAGTTGACTTCACCCGTGGTTATCTCCCTGATGCCATGAGAGCCAGTATGGCTGTTCCCTCAATATTCACCCCTGTGGTAATGGATACATCTGTGTTGATTGACGGCGGACTTCTGAGAAACATTGCGATAGGCGAACTTAAGGATATGGGAGCTGACATCGTTATAGGTTCATATACCGGTTTCCATCCATACAGTGCTGACGAACTTGAATCGATGACAGGTATACTTAAGCAAATAGGCTTTCTCAACAGCGTTCATGACTATAATGAACAGAAGAAAATGGCCGATTTAATTATTGAACCATATCTAAAGGGCTTCTCCTCAACCGTATTCACAGATGTTGACTCCATTGTTCAGAGAGGATACAAAGCCGCACTGCCATACAAGGATTACTTCACAAAGCTTGCTGACTCCCTTGATAATATCGGACCACAGCCGGAACTTAATAACCTGCTCGGCAGAGATAGTTACAAAATCAGCAGGATAGATATTACCGGAAACGATGTGTATTCTGACGCCCAGATAGAAGGCTTGCTTGACATCAGGCCCGGGGATCTGATTGACAAAGACATGATAAAGGAAAAAATCGAACTGCTTTACGGAAGAGCATGGTTTGAAAAGGTAAAATACCGCCTGATTCCGAAAAACGATTCGCTTATTCTTAATATTGAATGTGTTGAGCGACCCAATACCATCCTCTACGGCTCTGTTCATTATGACAACACCCTGGGCCCTGGTATCTTGCTAAACCTGTCGTCGAGAAATTACCTTGGAACACGAAATATAACAGAATTAAATTCCTATATCTCTGAATTCTACAGAATAAGATTAAAAAACACTCTATTCATCGACAAGAATCAGAAATTCGGACTTTCAGCCAGCCTGTTTTCAGACAATACTATGATCCCGGTCATCACACACCGCGAAGAAATGGGACGAATTCACAGAAGGAATATCAGCCTGGGCGCATCACTTGATAAAACTATTGGTTTGAACAACATGATGAGCCTTTCGGTGAAATATGAGAGCCTCGATCACATACCGAAATATATATCAAGTATTGGACTCGAAAGGATTACATATAATTACTGGACGACCGAATATCTATACCAGTTGAATACACTCGACAATAAACATTTCCCAAAAACAGGCAATATCTCACATCTGCTGCTTGGAAGCTCGAAACTGTTTTCAGGAACCATAAAAACGACGAATTTTAAAAATACCTATTATCAGGAATATCCTGATGATTTCCTCTTCAAAAGAGCATACAGCATTTCGGGTAGTTTCAAACACTACATACCTGCTGGAAATAACTCCACCCTGTCGCTTAGCGCCTCCGGGCTGTTCACTTTATCTGAGGACTCCATAATGTCGCCGAATGATTACTTCTACCTGGGGGGCATATCTTCCACAACAGCCCGTTCCCTGCCCATGACAGGATTTTATCCCAATGAAATCATTACCGATAAACTTGCCTGCCTGGGAGTTGATGCTGACATTGAAATTGCCGGAAATCTTTATCTTTCATTGATGACGAATATAGCCGTTGCACATGAAGCAGGAACTGACAATAAACTTTCATATCTGGCCGGATACGGTGCGGGAGCTGGTTATATGTCAGTTGTGGGACCAATAAAAATAGGAGTCATGTACGGGCTGAGCAGCACCAGAAGATATCTTAGCCAACTCAAAGGCTATATAAGCCTTGGATATTCATTTTAACAAAGACAGATCCAGACTCTTCCTTTTTATTACCATTCTTTTTCAGGATTTTCAGGATTAAATAAAGAACGGCCCGATTGTTGATCATATACTCCTGATCCGGCAGTTGCCATGGAATAGTTCAGGCAGGAAACACCTTATGGATACAAAAAAAATAATAAAACAACATAAAACCATTTGCAGGCTTGTGTCTGAAAAAAGGATCAAGCAAAGCCTTGATATCCTGAAAGATATGCTCTCTATGTCTGTCAGGGGAGACCTTCATGACGAATATGGAAAATCCATTCTGACCTATCGCAATATGCTTTCATATACAATAGAAGGTATTGAGGATCCTGAAAGAAACAATGTCTATACACGGCTTATCCAATCTATTCTGACACTTGCCGATCGTGTCAGAGAGGACATATTGTCACGCAATTCCGGATGGCACACTTACTGGATCAAGCAGCAAATGGAAAAGGAGCAGAAGCTCACCGGCAAGACCATTATTGAAAATGTCGACGATCTGATGTTCAAGTCAGAACTTGATGAATGGCTTAAGATAAGCAGTGAAATAAATCCTGATCCCGAAGGAGAAATATTCATTAAGCACAAACAACTTATCAGGAATATCTTTAACCATCTGTGGCTGACCGACTATTATGGGGAAGCTGAGGCCTGCCTCATTGATATCATACTGAACTCAGGAAAGTTCAGATGGTATGAATCGGGAATATTCACAACTGCAATAACGCTGAGTTCACTTCGTACCTGGCAAACCGGAAAGCTTTTTCATTTGCTAAAAATATATGAATCAGGCCAGGAGCAGGTATGTGAAAGGGCCCTGTCAGGCCTGGTACTGAATTTATACTACTACAATGGAAGGATACTGCACTACCCTGAGCTGCTTGCCTCACTGAAAAAGATAGCTGAGGATAAAAAACTCCGGGAACAATGTATGATCGTTGTTCTTCAACTGATAAGATCTCGTGAAACAGAAGACCTTAGCAGAAAACTTCATGAAGAAATCCTTCCGAAAGTAGCAAAAATCAGGCCGAGGATTGAAGAGAAGCTTGATCTTGATAATATTTTGCCAAAAGACAAGTACGACGAAAAAAATCCTGATTGGGCAGAAGTGTTCCGGGAATCAGAAGATATCTTCAGGACCATGGAAGAGCTCACAAAGCTTCAGATGGAGGGTGCTGACGTTTACATGTCAGCTTTTGCAAACCTGAAACATTTTGATTTCTTCAAGGATTTCCAGAACTGGTTCATGCCATTTTATCCCGACCATGAAGTTGTGAATGAAATCTTCCGCGATGAGATTCTGGGGCCGGGAACAAACGAGCTTGCTGAAGCTTTATTTAAGACACCCTTTATTTGCAACTCAGACAAATACTCCCTTCTTCTGAACCTTAAATATCTTCCGTCAAATCAGAAATCAATGATGCTTAAGGTCTTCAGAATGGAGCTTGAAGGTCTTCGCCAGTTTGACGACAATATGATCCTGACTGATCCATACAGAAATTTCAGGATTATTGTAACACAATATATTCAGGATCTATACAGGTTCTTCAAGTTGTCGCCTTACCGGAAAGAATTTGAGGATATGTTCTCAGCCAGGCCCGACGTTCACAACTCTGAATTTTTCAGGATAACATGCAATACACCGGAGGCTGAGTCTGGCCTTGCTGATTATTTTTTCAGCAAGAATTATTTCTCTGATGCACTTTCAATTTTCATCAAGCAGACAGAAAATGAACCCGGGAATGCACAGCTTTACGAAAAAATCGGTTATTGCCACCAGCAAGCCGGAAACTATGAGGAGGCTCTGAGATATTACAGGATGGCTGAACTCATTGACAGGAAAGTCTGGACCGTTAAAAAGACAGGCCTATGCCTGAGACGTCTTGGGCGCTATGAAGAAGCTCTTGATCAGTATCAGCAGGCTGGTGTAATGGAACCTGATAACATTCACACTGTCATTATGACAGCTCACTGCTATCTGGATCTTAAACTATATGAAGATGCTCTGAAACATTATTTCAGGGCAGAATATAATGATCCGGGCAATCTGAAGATCTTAAGACCTATCGCTTACTGCTATTTTGCGCTTGGCAGATTTGAAGAATCGGAAAAATACTACGAAAGGCTTTCAACAGGGAAGCTAAGCGCTCACGATTACATCAACAAGGGCCACCTTGCACTTTGCCGCGGCAATAAGAAGGATGCGGTTGAATTCTACAAACTCAGCATGTCGGATGAGAAGATGACAGCCGACCGGTTTTCAGCAATCTTTTCTGAAGATCAGCCTCTTCTGATATCATTGGGAGTAAACCCCCACGATCTTCCCATACTGCTTGATTACTTATTGTTCAGTATTACCTGAAGGAACAGAATCTTTCTCACGTAAAGAACGGCTTGACGATGGAAAGGCCGTATCGTAACCAGGTCCTCCTTCTTTCCATGGATGCCTCCTTTTTGATTTAAAGTGAGTTGTGTCATGCATCATTGCCTTCCTGTTCTGTTTTATCATCTCCTGGCGCCGTTTGTCCATTTCTTTCAGTTTGTCAAGCTGTTCCCTCGTAAGAACTGCATCAAGCTCCTTCCTCATAGCCTTAAAGCTTGAGTCAATCTCCTTTCTTATCCTGATATGGAGCTCGGCTCCGGCCCGTGCATGTTTGTCAAGGATCTGATCAATTATTTCCTTCTGGTCATCATCAGGCTCAATCACTCTGTACAGCCTCTCCCTGAAATGGTCAGCAGAAAAATATGTCTTCACAGGTTCCAGCTTCCTGAGTCTCAAACGCGATGAGGCAAGAAATCCGGTCAGTAATCCAAGTACCAGGCTTACAATGACAAGCAATATTATTTTTGTTTTTATCATAATATAATTTTGATTCTAAAAATATGATGAAACCTTCGTCATTTTTTCATGCGAATATAATTTATTTTAATGGTCGGACAGAACCGCACATGCCTGATAATCATATGCATACGTGTTTGTGTATGAACCACATGTAGGTTTCATGTGATGCTTATTTTCCTGTTAAAAGACTAATGATGCTCTCATCGTAGGTATTGCTTAACCCGAGCAGGGAGTTAAGCGAGAACGATCCTTCAGAAAGCATGATGGAGACAAAAAGTATTAATATAGCAGCAATGCCTCCAATGGCTATACGATAAAAAATAATCCGGATGCTGTCCTCAATTTCATTCTTATTCATGGCCACCAGGCCGCTTGCAGCAAGCGCATCCAGCACCCTGTCGGTAAAACCATTGCTGAAACTGAATGAGACTCCTTTATCCTGCAGCCTTTTGCAGGATTCTGCCGGGTCAGTATCATTATCCAGCGAATTGATAATCAATTTTTTTAATTCGGAACTCTCCATTTTTTTACAGTTTTTTCAGAATTTCCTTAAGCTGCGATTGGGCTCTTGCCAGTCTCGACAAGACCGTTCCAACCGGCAGATCAAGCATTTCAGCCGTCTCTTTTGTAGAATACCCCTGAAGCATTCTCATGGTCACCACCATTCGATATTTCGGTTTCAGGTTCATCAAAGCCCTTGACACTATTTCTGATGCATCTCTTTTTTCTTCATCATCATGCACGGCTATTTCCAGGCGAGGTATTTCTATATTGTCTTTTCTGGTAAATACCGACAGGTATCTTTTTCTTCTTTTTAATTCATTCAACGTAAGGTTTACAGCTATTTTCTGAATATAAGCCGGAAGTTTTGAATCTCCCCTGAAATCCTGCAATGATCTGTATAGCTTAATAAAAACATCCTGCCCAACATCTTCAGCATCAGCAGTATTTCCGAGCATTCCCTTAACTGTCCTGGCTACCATCCCCTGATTCCTTCTTACTATTTCACTGAACGCATACCTGTCGCCATCAAGTGATGCTCTGACAAGCTCATCTTCAGTCTTATCTCTGTACGAATCACCAATCATACCTTATATGGTATAGACAATTATTATGTGATTAATATTCCCCTGGCACCGTGATTTTATTCCTTACCGGAATATTGACCGGGATCTGTGAGGAAGGTCTTCATCTCAGGTAATCTTCAGGCCTTCTCCTGTCTTCCTGTTCTGACTAATCGTCCATCTCCTGAACAGCGTCATCACAGTCAAGCAGTTCTACTTCATAATCACTATTGTACCTGATAAGATAGAGTTTTTCGTTTTCAAATCCGTTAAACAGATAATCTCTCCTGAAAACAAATCGCGTCTGAAGGAGGTCAGGGTTATGAATTTCGGGATGCACAAGAAAATCTTTGCCATGTATTGCCAGACCACTGATAAAGTAATAGGCTATGTCATAACCTGACCATGCAAAGCTGTTTTCTGAAGGTTCGGTATAAAATAATCTTCTGAAGTCGGAATTGAATTGTTTGACATCATCACTTTCAGCATCTATCCAGTAAGGTGTATAAACCATCAGGTTAAGATCGAAGAAGTATTTAGGGTCAAGATTTTCGAGATTTCTCATATATGGATAACCAAAGATCTTAATGTCAAATCGTTTATAAAGTGAATGGATATCCATCAGTGTTTCGCTCATGAGGGGCGGTTCTTCCGAAGCTATAATAACAATATTGCCTTTTTTGTCTGACAGGGATCTTGAAAGCCGCAGAACCGAATCCCTTCCGTGGAACGACCTGCTGTAGAAGGTCAGTTCCTTGTAATTAAGGCTTCCTTCAGCTATCCTGTCTGCCAGCTCAGTCATAAGGTATTTTCTCAGCCTTGTCAGTTCTACTGAACCTTCCATCAGGGTGTCGGAATGTATAACAATGATATTATGATCGGGATATTCAGCAACTTTTGCAGCTATGGCTTTGTGAGCAATGTCAAGCGATGAGCCTGCCATAAACAGCAACGGATTCCCATTCAGGAGGGAATTGTCGATAAGCGGTACCGGCGAGACGACCGGGATGTTCTTTCTAGTGGAGAACCTCGAAACGACTGCAAGATCGGAGGAATGGACAGGACCTATTATCAGGTCCATATTGTCAAGTCGTCCTGATTTTATGAGACCTGACACCCTCGAGGTATCCCCCTTAATATCATAAGCATTGATATTTATGTCGACACCCAGCGAAGACAGGGTGTCTGCGGCCAGAAGGATTCCTTCATACATTTCCAGGAAACTCAATGTCCCTGGATATATCCAATCATTAGGGCGGTTCAGCACCCTCAGAGTTTTCCTTCCTCCCTGGAGTGTTACTGAATCAGTCTCATACCTTCGGGCGTTCTCCTCAATATAGAATGGAAGCAATACAGCTATGTTAAGGGATCCGCTCAGGCCAGAAACGGAAGTCTTTTCTTCCGGTTCCGGCAACAATATATGGAGGGTGTCTGAGATGCAGGAGGTTGTATCCGTAATTTCCTGTTCAGCCTCCTCTTTCGCAACTTCCTCTGCAGTTCCCGGCACAATGAGGTAATCTCCAACCTGGGGAAAGCGCATGCCTCGGTTCAATCTCCTTAGTTCCCTGACGGTTATACCATACCTGGCAGCTATTGATGCCATTGATTCACCGTATGCTACCTTATGATATTTCGGACCGGGCACAACAGCTGGCTTTTCCTGGGCAACAACAGGTTCTTTCTTTTTAGGAATTGCAATTTCCGACCCTTCAGGGATCTTGCTTATATCGATCCCGGGATTACAGGCAATAATACTGTCTGCAGGAACTCCATAAAGCCTGGACAATTGAAAAACCGTTTCCCCGGATTTGAGAATATGATAGATATACTTCGACTCATCACGGGAAGAGGGATAGTAAGGCTGTGCCCTAACCGGCAGTGGTGCACTGACCTTGGCCACTTCAATCTTTAGCCTTGTCCCTTCCTTTAATACAGTGCCTGCGGCAGGATTGTCAAGAAGAAGCTCGCCGGCTGTAATTCCGTATGCTCTGGAAATTGAATAGGCTGTCTCTCCCTTCTTTACAGTGTGAATATAATATGGGATACCTGCGATGACTGCCTTCTCAGTTGACCGCTCCACAGTAACCTGTGAAAGGACAATGCCACAACTGGAATATGTAGCAACGACCAAGAGTATCAATAACCTTAGTTTCTTAATATACATGATTGTAATTGCTGTCTCTTTTTTCTCCCCAAATGTATCAACAATAATTCAAATTATTAACGGGTAACATATCACTGTTTGGAATTGCCACAAGGCATGCCCGAGGGCATGACAACGTCAAAAGCTGATATCGTGTCGGAAACTACCATCAAAAGGTGTTTATCACTGATATTGCAAACAACCCTGACCATACCTTTGCAGATGTCCTTCTGCCCGGGAAAAGTATTATCGGTGCTTAAAACTGTTACTGGCATATTTGATTATACTAAACAACCATTAATTCCATTATCCATTTCATAACGAAATGTTTTCCCATTCTCTTTCAGGTTCTCCTGTATGGCTGACCATTGATTTTCTATACCTGTCTTTTCTGGTCATCCGGTGATTTGCCATTTTCTTCCTTCTCATAAGCTTTAACTATCATTTTGACCAGGTGATGCCTGACTATATCCCGTTCATCGAAGCGTATTATCGATATTCCCTCAATATTTGCCAGGATCTTCATTGCCTGAAGAAGGCCCGATTCGCTTTTTCTGGGCAGGTCAATCTGGGTGCTGTCGCCGGTCATAATGAACTTGGAGTTAACTCCCATCCTGGTCAGGAACATTTTCAGCTGGCTTATTGTAGCATTCTGAGCCTCATCAAGTATTACGAATGCATTCTCGAGGGTCCTTCCCCTCATGAATGCAAGCGGGGCTATCTGAATAGTGCCGTCTTCCAGCCATGTCTCGAGCTTCTTGAAGGGCAGCATGTCATGCAATGCATCATACAGTGGCTGGAGATAGGGATCAAGCTTTTCCTTCATATCGCCCGGAAGGAACCCGAGCCTCTCCCCTGCTTCCACAGCCGGACGGGTAAGGATTATCTTCTTAACTTCCCTTTCTCTCAGGGCTCTGACTGCCAACGCTATTGAAGTATAAGTTTTGCCGGTTCCGGCTGGTCCTTCCGCTATTATAAGATCATTGGTCTTGTACTCGCTTGCCAGCAGAAGCTGGTTAACCGTTCTTGCCCTGACAGGCTTCCCACTTGTTCCGAAAACAATAACATCCTCAAATTCACCATTTGAAGCTAGCTTCATGTGTTCGGGATTGAAAAAATACTTTTCAATATCCCTTTCATCAATCCTTTGATATTTGCGATAGTAAGCAAGCAGTTCATTGAATTTTTCGGCAAAAAGAGTTATTTCTTTCTCTTCCCCAATGCATTTGATCTCATTGCCGCGGGAAATGATCTTTATTTTTGGGAAGAAACTGCGGATTTTTTCAAGAAGGGTGTTGTTTACGCCGTAGAGATTTACAGGATCTATGTCTTCCAGAAGAATTACTATCTCAGTCATTAAGTCCTTTTCAAAAATTTATTTTAATTACTATTCCGGCAATAATAAACAGTTATAACCTTTAGAGCTTGCTCCCGCCTCTTATTTCTGCAGTCAGCTGCGGGAAATTAAATCATATCTTTCCCTCCAGCGAAGCAGATCGCGAAGAAGAATTAAAACCATTACCCTCAACGTTCTGTAAAAAACATCCTCATGATAACCGCAAAGTAAGCTTAATTTTCTATAGAAGATTATCTTTGTCAAAAGTTTTTTAAGGATGCCGGTAATTACACTTACAACTGAATGGCAGTCTAATGATTTTTATTATGGTATTATAAAAGGAAGACTGTGCACTCTTTGTCCCGGAGCAACAATAATCGATAATGCCTCCGGAATTCCGGTTTTCAATATAGCTCATGCATCATTTGTAATAAGAAATACCTACGCAAGCTATCCGCCCGGATCAATCCATATAATCTGTGTGCATTCCGAGGCCGGCAGCAACAGTTCGCACCTTATTGTACGCTCAAAGGATCACTATTTTATAGGGGCAGATAATGGAATCTTCAGTCTGATACTAAACTCTGAACCCGACGAAATAGTCAGGATAGAGCATGCCGGTTCCGACAGCGAGCTTGAGATATTTGCCAGGGCTGCTGCCGATTTGTATTCGGGCAGGAAAATGTCGCAGATCGGCACGGGTATCAGCGCAACCGCTGAGAGGATACCTCTGCGTGCCACCATCGACAGGGATGTCATTGCCGGCAGTGTTATTTTTATTGACTCATATGGCAATGCAATTTCAAACATAACAAGGGAAGTTTTCCATCGCGTTTTTGAAGGGAAAAAGTACAGGATACTTATACACAGCAATTCAAATTTCACTGAACATATCTCAGAGAAATACAGTGACGTGCCTGTAGGCGACATGCTGGCAAGATTCAACAATCTCGACCTACTAGAAATCGCCATAAATGGCGCTAATATATCGGAACTGCTTAGCCTTGACATAGGTTCAGTGGTCAGGGTTGACACGACAGAAAAAAGTAGTCCTCCTGACCGTTTATTCTAAAAACATCAATATGAATGATAAGAAAAAAAGCTGTGAGGAGTTTAACAGGCTTCTTGAAATAATGGATGAACTCAGGAGCAAATGTCCGTGGGACATGAAGCAAACAAATGAAACACTTCGCAAGCTTACCATTGAAGAGACTTTTGAACTTGCCGATGCTATAATATCAGGCGATAATGACGGGATAAGAAATGAGCTGGGTGACCTTATGCTTCATATTGTCTTTTATGCAAAGATCGCTTCGGAGAACAACCTTTTCTCCATGGCGGAAGTATTGAAGGGAATAAATGAAAAACTGACTTACAGGCATCCTCATGTATTTGATAATGTTAAAGTATCCGGGGCAGGTGAGGTTGAAAGGAACTGGGAACACCTGAAACTAAATGAGAACAAGGGATATAAGCCAGTTCTGTCGGGAGTGCCTTCATCCCTGCCTGCATTAATAAAGGCCAACAGGATCCAGGAAAAGGTCAGGGGTGTGGGGTTTGACTGGGAAAAGCGTGAGCAGGTCTGGGACAAGGTGCTGGAGGAGATAACTGAACTGAAAAAGGAAATTGAAGATCATAATCACGAAGCTATTGAATCAGAGCTTGGGGATGTTCTTTTTTCAATTGTTAATGCATCGCGCCTGTACAATATTGATCCGGAAGCTGCGCTTGAGAAGACCAACAGGAAATTCATAAAACGCTTTAATTACCTCGAGAAGGAAACTCTTTCAAAGGGCATTTCACTTCACGACATGAGCCTTGATGAAATGAATGTAATCTGGGAAAAGGCCAAGAAACAGGAAGAGAATCCTTAATGGCAGCATTAGCCAAAGCGATAACTAAGCATCTGGTATATGATTTTCGCCGCAACAAAATCCGGCGCCCTGTTAACCGGAGAGGGACATAGCTCCACAATATCAAAGCCAACTACGTTCCTCATCCTGATCACGTTCCTGAGGAAATGGATCAGATCATAGTATGGCGGCCCTCCCGGCTCAGGAGTGCCTGTGGAGGGCATAAGCGACGGGTCAAACACATCCAGGTCGATGGTTATATAAACGTCCTTCGATAATTTTTCAATTGCTTTTGTGTATAACGACCTGTCATAGCACAGCTCGTGGGCAAAAAAGATCCGGTCACTTTCAACAAAGGGCAGCTCTTCAGCTGACATGCTGCGTATTCCTACCTGAACAACCGGAACCATTTCACGTATGCGGGCCATAACACAGGCATGATTCAGTAATGATCCCTCATATTCCTGTCTCAGGTCGGAATGGGCATCAAGCTGGAGTACGGTAAGATCGGGGTAACTCTCTGCAAATGCCTTTACTGAGCCTATGCTCACAGTGTGATTGCCTCCGATAATAACAGGAAATTTTTTATCAGCCAGCAGGGATCTGGTCGTATTCATCACTTCGTTTACCAGGTTTTCAGGAGAACTCTTCTCTGTCAACGGTTTCAGTGTATGTATGCCTGCAAGGTGAGCCTGTGAGCCTGTTTCAATATCATAGAACTCAAGGTTAACAGAGGCTTCCAGGATCGCTTCCGGCCCTCTGTCTGCTCCTTTCATCCATGTACTGGTTTCATCGTAGGGAACAGGAACTATTATAATCTTCGACGAAGGATAATCATATATTACTTCACTGCCTCCAAAGTTCATCCGTACGGAATTTTTTTGATTATTTCTTTGTTTTAGGCGCAGATGCTGCTTTTTTCTTTTTTGTTTCAGCAACTTTTTCTTCCCGGGTCTTTTCTTTCTGGTCTTTTTCTTCCTGGACTTTGTCTTCCCTGGCCTTGTCTTTCCGGACTTTTTCTTCCGGCTCTGTCTCCTCTGACGGCTTTTCAGGTTCTTCCTTAACAAGCATGCCCTTTTTCTGAAGGATATTATACCACTGTATTATTTTCTTAATGTCGCTGACATATACTTTTTCCTTTGAGTATTCCGGGACCAGTTCTTCAAAATACTTCTTCAGCGCCTCTGCATCTGATTTACTGTCGATGGATTCCCGGCCTTCTTCCCTGTCATAAATTCGGTCGAATACTTTTCCCAGGGGCAAGTCCTCGTCCTGGGTATAAACTGTGATTTCATCGAGGGAGCTTATTCTTGATGAGCTGAATGCAGTGGTCCTCTTTCCTGTTTCAAGGTGTTCGACTATCATTGAGTTCTTCCCCTGTGCAAGAAACCTGAACAGGCCTGGCTGACCCGATATTGCAATTATATCTTTTAATATCATACTAATTGGTTTTTAGAAAATTCATATACGATTCAATTTTTTATCCCGGTTATCTGAACATTGCGTATGATCATCAAACCATATTTCTTTCCTTCTTAATCCTTTCATAAGCCTCATTTACTTTCTTGAATTTATCCTCAGCTGTTTTCCTGAATTCTTCTCCAAGATGGCTTACCTTATCAGGATGATATTTCTTAGCCATTTTTCTGTAAGCTTTCTTAACTTCTTCATCTGTTACAGTTGGTTCTATTTCAAGGATCTTGTATGAAGAATCTGTTTCAGGAATGAACATATTCCTGATTGACTGGAAGTCGGGGGTTGAAATCCTGAGATATCCGGCCATTTTTTCAATGGCTTCAACCTCCAGGGGGTGAATATTATTATCGGCCTGTGATATATTAAAAAGCAGATGTATTAGCTGAAGGCGTGACGAATAATCCATCTCGCGGCTTATCTGTTGGCACACATCCTTTACGGGTATATTCTGTTTGAGTATGTCCCTCAGCATCAATATTGCCTCAGACGAAGCAGCAGGGCCAAACTGTCTTACAAAGAACTGTTTTACATAATTAAGTTCCGACTTCAGTACTTTCCCGTCAGCTTTCATCATTGCAGCCACAAGTACAAGAAGGCTCATTCCAAAGTCGCCCGGGGTGGTCCTTTCAACTCCGGGTCGATAGGTTTTTGTCTGTACGGTTGTATTATCCACCACTGAACCGACAAGAAATCCCAGGAGTGCCCCTATCGGACCTCCCATAACCCAGCCCAGACCGCCACCTATCCATTTTCCATACTTTCCCATATCTTAATCGTTTATTCCTGTCTGCCTGAGCAAATCACCGTGTATTCTCAGGACAGACGGTATTATCATGTCGTTCTCAGAGTTATATATTATATAGTCAGAGTTTTTTACTCTAACGTCATCGTCCATCTGGTTCCTTATTCTGTCCATTACCTGTTCCCTTGTGAGCTGGTTCCCCTTCACTGTCCTTTCTATTCTCTGATCAAGAGGTGCTACGACGGTAAGAACTTTGTCAACAAGTTCAGATGCACCGCTCTCGAACAGTATGGCCGCTTCCATTATAACATAAGGTGCAGTCTGCATATCAGTCCATTGTATGAAATTCTGGAATACCAGCGGGTGAATCAGTGCATTTACCCTGCGAAGAAGTTCCTCATCATTGAAAATTATTTTTGCAAGTTCTTCCCTGTCGAGGTTTCCGTTTAAAAAGAGATCTTTGCCTGCGATGGCATTTATCTTCGATCGCACTGAAAGGTCGTTGTTCATTATTGCCTTTGCCTCAGAATCTGAATAAAAAACAGGTATCCCAAGTACATTGAACACTCTGCAAACTGAGGATTTACCACTTCCTATCCCTCCGGTCACCCCCAGCCTTATCCGTGGCTTGCCTGCTCCCTTCATCTGGTCTTTTTTTCTATCAGGAAATCCACCGCTGAGGGAGTAAATCTCAGAGATGTTACAAAATCAGGCACATTTATTATCTCCAGAGGCAGCTTATTTGCCGTGACAATATCAGCTTTCCGCATATCAAGTATGACTTCAAAAGGTATATTTTCAATTTCCTTGTAATCACTTATTGCCACAAGGCATTTTACGTTAACCTCATCTGGGAAAATTTTAATGTCTATTGAATCGGGCTTGTTTAATATTTTTACAGGAACCTTCAGCCTTGCTTCTGTAAACTGTTCCACAGGTATTGTGACGGCAACCTTCCTTTCCGACATATCGTACAACCTGGCATTTTCAAGCGGCAAATTCTTCCTTATCGTCTCATTAACGCCAATGAGTCTTCTCTTCCTGGTCTTAATACCTTTTACAGTATCAACTATATTTTTTGGCCCTGTAATTGTAATACTATCGGGTTCTGAAGCTATGCTTCCTTTCACGAAATACTGTTTGTCGGTATTTACCTCAACATCAGGAACAACCCTCACTTTCCTGGAAACGATTCTGTCAAATGTAAAGTACAGGGTGTCCGGCTGTATAGATGTTATCTGGCATTCAGCCTTCAGCTGATTGGTAAGATTTTTGATAAGGCCCGATGTGATCACGTAATAGTTCAGGCTGCTGCTGCCCGGAACTCTCCTGTAGTTTACGTCGGAAATATCAATGACAACCGGGGTTTTGCTGCCGTAAACCTTAAGCTTCATAATTGAATAGCCCGGCCCTTTCAGGTAAAGGGTAAGTCTGGACGGAAGATCTTCAACAAGCACTCTGTCTTTTGGAATGTTCGCATAACGAACCGGGTACCTTATGTCGGTTTCAATCTCCTTTTCAAGCGAATTAAGAAACCATAGCACAAAAGAAAGGAACAGGAAAAAGACAAAAACCAGTATGTCATTGTCAATGCCCTCTGTTCCTTTTTTAGAAAGGTTGCCCAGCAATATGGATCGTTGCCCTTTCACAAAAGAATTGTGCCTTTCTGTTACTTCTGCTCGATGTCTGAGGGATCTTTAAGAAGGGCATTTTTATCCACCCTTAACTTTACGTCTCCCCCTACTTCAAGCATAACGTATGTGTCTTTTACCTCATTTATTCTCCCGTATATCCCGCCAGTAGTAACTACTTTATCGCCTTTTTTCAGGGAATTTCTGTAGTTGCTCATCTCTTTCTGCTTTCTCATCTGTGGCCTAATCATAAAAAAGTAGAAAACAACAAAAACGAGCAGAAGAGGCAGGAAAGTCACCATTGCATTGCCCTGACCGGAGGATCCTCCTGCTGGCTGCGCCATTAAAAGTAAGTATGCAAAATTAGTCATCACAAGATTTATTAATTGTTATTAACGTTAAAAAACTTCAGCTGTCAATTTCAGGATTACCACAGGCGTGCCGGCATTTGATCTGACAGTAACTGTTTTTGTTTGAATGCCGCTCCTGCCTGCCGTGTTGAATGCAACTTCAATCATCCCGTTTTTACCGGGGGGAACCGGTTTTTTGTCATATTTGGGAACTGTGCATCCGCAGCTTGCTGATACCGATTCTATTACCAGACTTCCTTCCCCCGTATTACAGAATGAAAACACGCAGGCCACCTTTTCACCCTCTTTAACCTTTCCAAAGTCATGTTCATATTCCTGAAAGCTTATCTCTGCCTTTCCAGATTCCGCTTCTGTGAATATTTCTCCATCCCGCCTGTTATCCTTTGCCTGGTTACAGGCAAGGATATTGAGCAGGAAAAAAGATATAACCATTGTTTTAATAACCTTCATCATTTTTCTTTTTTATTCATTGTTGTCTCCGGTTCAATCTCTCCAACGAGACCTCTTCCGTATTTATTAAAAATGCCTTTTTCCCTCATCTCCTTTACTATATTGTCGAGGATTCCATTGACAAATGTACTGCTTTTTGAAGTACAATAATATTTTGCTATTTCAATATACTCATTGAGAGTTACCTTGACAGGTATTTCAGGGAATTCTATTATTTCTGTTATTGCCAGCTGCATTACAAGAATGTCCATTAGCGCTATTCTTTCAACCTCCCAGTTAGCCGTGTTATTATCAATAAGATCAGAGCATTGCTTTGAGCGCATAACTGCTTTTCTGAACAGTATTTTTACAAAATCTTCATCCTCTCTGTTTTTAAAAAGCGGCATCAGTTCGTTTTTTTCAACAGAGTGTTCTCTGAATTTCTTAAGGGTTTTTTCAATCATTATTATTACATAATCCAAATCGTCATTCCAGTAGATGCTCTGCTCTTCCAGGTTTGACTGAAGGTCTTCCGATGAAGGAATGAGCTCTGTTACAAGCTTTATAACAAAGCGTTTGTCCGCAGAATAATTCTGTTTTTCCGATTTCAGGTAGGCAGAATATTCGCTCCATGCAGTCATTTTATTATAGAGGAGCCTGGGTATATGGCTATAATTTGTCCATGAGAGTTTTGTAGTATTTATGTAACTGTTAAATGAATTGTTATTTCTGATCTGTGCGATCAGCAGGTTATCAATAAAACGTGTTACCGGATTAAGGTCCTCGTATGTTGGCATCTTTTTTTGCAGTGCCAGGTTAATCTTCTCGGCGGCAACATCAGAAATATCAAGAATAAGCTGAAGGATAAGATGATAAAGTTCGTAGGTTTTTGAAATGCTGAACATCAGTTCAGTTTCACCGCGTTTCAGATCGTCATCCTCCCTGCGGTTGAATGCATACAGTGCCATAAGGGCCTTAATGCGCAATAATCTTCTGCTAATCATAAATAAAGAACCTCAGAATTCCGCTGCAAAAATACTCTTTTTCGCTTACCGTCAAAACATAATGCCTTTTTTAAGGCACATTAACGGCACAGGTCATTGTTTTGAGAAAAATATTCTTACATTTGACAATCAAAACTATACCTAACCTCAATTGAGCTGATGATGGAAGAAGAAGCCGGAATAAAAGAAATATCAGATGTCAATGACGAAAAGAGCTCCAAGGAAGAGATCTTCACAAAGGTGGTAAGAGCTGGCAAAAGAACCTATTTTTTTGATGTTAAAGCAACAAGGAAAGAGGATTACTACCTGACCATAACAGAGAGTAAAAAAAGGATGGGGAAAGACGGGAAGGCTTTTTATGAAAAACACAAAATTTTTCTTTACAAGGAGGATTTTGATAAATTCATTGACGGATTGAAAATTGCCATAGATTATATTGGGAACGGACAAACTGAATTGAAATCAACTCATGTCCGTAAAGAACCTGAGGAAGAACAACAGGAAGAGCAGGTCATTTCATCAACCGACTTCACCAATATAGATTTTGAAGACCTTGGCAAAAAATAAAGAAGCGTTTTAAAGGATGCCTGATTATATTTTATTGACACTTGCTGTAGTCCTTTTGCTTCTTGGGATAATAGGATGCCTCGTTCCAGTCCTTCCTGGCCCTCCTTTGAGTTACCTTGGATTAATTCTTTTGCATTTCACAAAATTCGCCAATTTTTCTTCGACCCTGTTAATAACACTTGCTGTTGTGACAATTGTTGTCACACTGCTGGATTATATCGTTCCTGTATGGGGCACAAAAAAATTCGGTGGATCAAAATACGGGACCAGGGGTGCTACTGTAGGACTTATTATCGGCCTTTTTCTTGGTCCCCTGGGCATAATTGTCGGACCCTTCATAGGGGCATTTGTTGGAGAACTTATTTTTAAGGATGATATCAGATATGCCCTGAGGGCAGGATTCGGAAGTCTTCTTGGATTCCTTACAGGCATTGGCCTGAAACTGGCAGCATCATTTGTGATGACATTCTACTTTGTAAAAGAATGGATTAGCTAGGGCACCGGGTTGCCTTCGGCGAGCCCGGCTTAGTCCCGGTTCGGGCTGCCTGCTAAGAGCCCAGTGTTGCCACCATGACAGCTTTAATTGTATGAAGCCGGTTTTCTGCCTCATCAAACACTATGGAATGGTGTGATTCGAAGACATCTTCAGTAACCTCCAGCCCGTCAAGTCCGAATTTCCTGTAGATTTCGTCACCAATAATGGTGTCCCTGTTATGAAATGCCGGGAGACAGTGGAGGAATTTAACATCGGGATTTCCTGTCTTCTCAACTATTTCCATATTGACCTGATAGGGTTTCATTATCTTTATCCTTTCCTCCCACGCCGATTCCGGCTCACCCATCGACACCCATACATCGGTATATAGAAAGTCAACACCGGCTACGGCTTCATCAACATCATCAGTTATATTTATCTTTGCTCCTGTTTCTGAAGCTATCTCCCTGCAGGTTTTGGTCAGCTCTCTGCCCTGCTGGAAATTCCTGGGAGCAGCTGTCCTGAAATCCATCCCCATTTTGGCGGCTCCCACCATCAATGAATTACCCATATTATATCTGCCATCTCCGAGGTAACATAAGGAGATCCTGTTAAGGGGCTTGTCAGAGTGCTCAATCATTGTCATAAGGTCTGCAAGAACCTGTGTCGGGTGAAATTCATTTGTAAGACCGTTCCACACAGGCACGCCTGCATATGCAGCAAGCTCTTCAACTATCGGCTGCCCGTAACCCCTGTACTCAATTCCGTCATAGAGCCGCCCGAGAACCCTTGCAGTATCCTTCATTGATTCCTTGTGTCCTATCTGGGATCCTGTGGGCCCGAGATAAGTAACATGAGCGCCCTGGTCAAGAGCGGCAACTTCAAATGCACACCTTGTGCGGGTTGACGTTTTTTCAAATATGAGCGCAATATTTTTGCCGGTCAGCCGCGGCTGTTCAGTACCTGAATATTTGGCTTCCTTTAATGAGAAGGAAAGATCAAGAAGGTATTTAATCTCACCCGGCGTAAAATCGAGGAGTTTGAGAAAATTTCTGTTGCGAAGATTGAATGACATATTATTAGGGTTCAAAGTTTCAAGGTTCAGGTTCAGGGGTTAAAATATTACGGTTTTAATGCAAAAAGATCTGTGATTAATAAAAGTCAGATAACAAAAGTACACATGAAAATATTAAATGCAAATCAGTCTCCATATTCCCTGGTAATTTTTGTGCCGTATTATTAATCGGTCAGTTTGAAGGCATCGGCAATGACGCTCTTCTGTGGCCTCCGTGCTGTTTCATGTCTTCCCTGAAAACCCATCCTCAACCCGAAGAAAACTCCCCGGTCTGTTTCCCCGGACAACAATATTCTTTTCAATATCCGGTTTTTATATAGGATTCATAATTATCATATATTTCAGATTAAGAAAAAAAAATCATTACTTTTAAGCCGGTCATTTTTCAAACCATTGATAAAACACAGATATACCCTGGTTGCCACACTGATCTGCACACTTGCAATCTTTTCCTGCAAGAAGCCCGGAGGCAGGTTCCCTAAACAGGGGAAGATTCATTATTCCGTTGAATACAGGGGGAAAATTATGCAGATGCCAAAAGAGCTCATGCCAAAATCGCTGGTTGTATCATTCAAAAATGACAATATCCTTTATGAACTTATCTCGCCTTTCGGACATTCAGGAATCGCAAATCTTGCCAATCCGTCCAAAGAGATATACGATACCTACCTGAGCATGTTCACCATAAAGTGTTTCTATTCTTCTGAACCGGGAGAAAGCTTTCCCGGATTTGAAGCCATGGATGGAATAGAAATTAACAAGAAGCCTGAAACTACTGTTATTTGCGGGTATAAATGTAAAAAGGCTGAGGTTACCCTTCCTTCTGACAGGACGAAGATCTATGATATCTGGTATACTCATGAGATACCTGTAAAGAATCCCAATGTATCGACACCTTTCAGGCAGATCGACGGTGTCCTTATGAGTTTTTTCTTCATTATAGGCGAATCCGAATTCCATTTTGTTGCGGAGAATGTTTACAAGGAAGATTTCCCGGACAAAACCTTTGAAAGAAAGGAAAAATACGTACAGGTAACAAGGGAAGATATAAGCAAGTTTATCGACAAAATAGTCAACCTCTAGATTCTTCTGTTTCTCCCGCTCATGCCATTCTCTACAAACAGACCCCTTTCAGGCGACCTAAGCTATGCAATATGTTGCATCAAAGTTTCAGCCTCTCATATTCCGGCTTGTGCAAAATTATTACCTTTGGGGTGCCTTTAACAGGCAGTAGCAACATAGCCTTTAACTGCAGTTGGAATCAGACGAAACCCACATGATTGAAAACAAACTCAAATGAAGAAAGAGAAGAAAGGTAAAGACGCTAAAAGAAAAAGCAAATCAAGATCCAAACCTTTTTTTACCGACGAAAGGATAAAATTCTTTTTTGGGATTTTGATCACAGGCTTTGCATTTTATCTGCTTCTTGCATGTATTTCATATATAATATACTGGAAGGCCGACCTGAGCCTTTCCTTATCGGATACCGTGTCAGGCCCCGAAATAAATGTCAGAAACTGGTCAGGTAAAAGCGGACATCTGCTTGCAAGCCTTATAATAGGAAAAGGATTTGGTTTCGGAGGCTTCTTTATACCCCTTATTATTGGATCTGTCGGGTTGAAGCTCCTCAACTTCCCCAAAATAAACCTTCTCAAGCTGACAACTAAGTTCACTTTTGCCACAATACTGGTTTCGCTTATCCTGGGATACATTTTCGGATACATGAACGGCTATCTGTACAGCGGCCCGGGAGGAGCCCAGGGGTATGATATCAGCAGATGGCTGAATTCATTTATGGGGAAAATAGGCACAGGTATACTTCTTGTAATTGCAACTGTTTCATACCTGATATTCGCCCTGAGATTCAAGCCTGAATCATTCAAGGCGGCAATACCGAAGGGTATTATTCCCTCATTCAAAGACGGAACTGATCCGCTGATTCCGGATCAGCCCGATGATGGCTATGATGAGGATGACGATCTGGAGAGCAGTCAGCCGGCTGCTTCAGATAAGGATATAGAATTCACTGTGAAAAGACCCGGCCAGCCAGAGACTGTCTCAGCGGCAACAGGCGTGGGGTCTATAATAAATGTTGTTGACAAAAGCAAACCTGATAATCAGCAGGGGGAAAATGTAACCATGAATGTTACAAAGCCTGAAGCTGTTGACATCCTTCCCGATCATGAAGTTGAAAGGATAAGAGAAAACTACGATCCGAGGCTTGACCTTTCTCATTACAAATTTCCGCCTGTAACAATTCTAAAGGATCACAAGGCCAATGTTGTTTTTGACAACAACGAAGTATTTGAGAACAAAGAAAATATAATCAAAACACTTGGGGATCACAAGATTAGCATCAGGCATATTTCAGCAACTGTGGGGCCTACCGTTACCCTGTATGAGATCGTTCCTGACAGGGGCATCAGGCTTGCCAGGATAAAATCGCTGGAGAATGACATTGCCCTTAATCTGTCTGCCCTGGGGATCAGAATCATAGCCCCAATCCCCGGCCGTGGAACTGTGGGCATTGAGGTACCTAACAAGAAGCCTGAGATCGTTTCAATGAAATCCCTGATTAGCTCCAAGGCATTCCAGGAAGCAAAATACGATCTTGCGCTGGCACTTGGACGAACAATAACCAATGAACCATATATCGTTGATCTGACTAAAATGCCTCACCTTCTGGTTGCCGGAGCTACCGGCCAGGGCAAATCGGTTGGTATCAATGCCATCATAACATCAATCCTCTACAAAAAACACCCGTCGGAGGTCAAATTCGTGCTGATTGACCCTAAAAGAGTTGAGCTTCCGCTATATGCCAAAATAGAACGACATTTCCTTGCAAAACTACCCGGTGAGGAAGATGCCATAATAACCGATACCCAAAAGGTCATAAACACTCTCAACTCGCTTTGCATTGAAATGGATAACAGGCTTGAATTCCTCAAAGAAGCCCAGTGCCGGAATATCAAAGAATATAATGAGAAATTCATCGCCCGACGGCTTAACCCGGAAAAAGGTCATCGCTACTTCCCTTACATTGTTCTTATAATTGACGAATTTGCCGATCTCATAATGACAGCCGGCAGAGAGATAGAGCCTCCCATAGGAAGGCTTGCCCAGCTCGCAAGAGCAACCGGCATACATCTTATTATCTCGACTCAAAGGCCTACAACTAACATAATCACGGGGTTTATCAAGGCAAACTTTCCTACAAGGATTGCCTTCAGGGTTTTTTCATCTATTGATTCCCGCACCATTATTGACACCACCGGAGCCGACAGACTGGTTGGCCAGGGTGATATGCTTGTCTCATCAGGCGCTGAACCCGTTAGAGTCCAGTGTGCATATATCGATACCCAGGAAATAGAGGAACTGACAGACTATATCGGTTCCCAGCAGGGATACCCCGATGCCATGCATCTTCCGGAATATATCGACGACAGTGAAGCGGGGAATATCGAGATTGACCTCCAAAAGCGCGATGTGATGTTTGAAGAAGCCGCCAGGGTAGTTGTCCAGCACCAGCAGGGATCCACATCCCTCATTCAAAGAAAGCTTTCCATAGGCTACAACAGGGCAGGAAGAATAATCGATCAGCTCGAGGCAGCCGGAATAGTCGGGCCCTTTGAAGGAAGCAAAGCCAGAGAAGTACTCTGTTCCGATTATATGCATTTGGAACAGATTTTGAAGGGCCTTGAATAAAACATGAAAACCACATGATTGAATTCAATGAAATGATTAATAAAAAACTGGCTTGCGCTCTATTGATATCTTCCCTGGGCATGATTAGTATTTTCGCCCAGAAGGATCCTGAGGCTCTGAAGATTCTGGACAGGTTTTCTTCTGCAGCGCTTTCGGCGCCTTCAGTCTCAATGAACTTTGACCTTATTACCGACGACCGGATTGAAGATTACAGAAACACTGTTCCGGCTTCTGTGATAATAAGCAAGGACATGTATAAGCTCGACCTTAAGGACAACATTATATGGTTTAACGGTAAAACCTCGTGGAATTACCTTCCGGTGGAGAAAGAGGTTACAATAACCGAACCTGAAAAGGATGATGATTCATTTTTAAGCAAACCTTCGGGAATTTTCACGATGTACAAAAAAGGCTTCAAGGTCAGGCTGGTAGATGAAACCGCCGAAGTATACACGATTGACCTTTACCCCGAAGACATCAAAAGCGATTACATAAGAATCAGGCTGGGAATCTCAAAACCGTCACTTGATCTTAAAAAGCTTGAATACAAAAACAAGAACGGCCTGACCGTGACACTGAACATAAAGGACTATGACCTCAGCCGGAAACCTGATGCTTCAGTGTTTGCCTTTAACAAAAAAAATTACGGAAACGTTGAAATTGTCGATCTTCGCTAATCTGCCGCCACATCCCTGCTGGGATAGGCTATCCGTGCATGATAGATATTAAGAAGACGTTTAATGCATACACTCTTTATATCGGAGATATCCTTATAGGTAAGAGGTGTTTCCGAGAATTGCCCGTCCTGCTCCTGAAGGTAAATTATTCTTTCAACAAGATCAGTTATATTCTCTTCGGAATAGTTGGGCAGACTACGTGATGCAGCTTCCACTGCATCAGCCATCATAAGTATTGCGGTCTCCCGGGAAAAGGGCTTCGGCCCCGGGTATGTGAAAGCTTCCTTCATATCCTTCCCTTTGGGATTCTGATCGATATATTTTTTATAAAAGAAATAGGCTACCGTTGTGCCGTGATGTGTTAATATAAAATCTATAATCGGTGAAGGAAGCTTGAATTTTTTTGCCAGTTCAACACCTTCAGCCACATGATCAATAATTATCTCTGAACTTTTGAGCGGGTCAAGCTGGTCGTGAGGGCTGAATCCTTCAGACTGATTTTCGACATAATACTCCGGTCTTTTTATTTTACCTATATCATGGTACAGCGCCCCTGCCCTTGTCAGCAGATGATCGGCGCCTATTTTGACCGCAATTTCCCCTGCCAGGTTGGCAACCTGCAGGGAGTGCTGGAATGAACCTGGCGCATCTTCCGAGAGTTTTCTTAAAAGAGGCTGGTTTGTATCCGACAACTCAAAAAGTGTTGCATCTGAAACGAACCTGAACGCTTTCTCAAAAACAAATATCATGGGATAGCTGAGAAGAACAAGAACGCTGTTACCGGCAAACCACAGATAATTTCTCCAGTCCATGCTTGAAAGGTTCCCTTCCTGCATAAGTCCGACACCCAGATATACTATGGAATATGTTATAAAAACCACCAGTGCGGCTGTCAGAAGTTTTTCCCTCCTGTAGACATTCGTGAGAGAAAACATCACTATAACACCAACCACATAGCTGATAAAAACAAACTCAAACGAATTGGGAACAAAATAGCCCGCAATCATTATTGTAATAAGATAAACATACAGGGCAAGCCTGGAATCATAAAAGGTCCTGATTACGATGGGAATGATTGCAAAGGGAATAAAAAATACGTAGTTCCCCGGCATATAGGCCACCAATCGTGATATGGTAATAAACAGGAGAACCAGCAATAATATAAAAAAGGTCTTATGGGTGGAGTTCAGAACATCAGACCTGTAATGGTACATGAAAAGGTAAAGTCCAAGATAGCATGCCGTTACAATAATGAACCGACCTAAAACGATCAGCCATCTGTCATATTTCCCCAGCCTTTTTTCATATTCGTTGCGCAACGACTCCAATACCAGGAATTTTGAATCGGTTACAATCTCACCTCTCGATATTATCAGTTCTCCTTCCTGTATCAGCCCGTGGCTTGTGCTTATCTCCTTTATCAGCTGGTCCCTGACAGCTGTGGTCGTTGCTTCATCGTATATGATGTTGGGTTTAATGAAACTGTAAAATGCAACCCTGGAAATAAAATCTTTTGAGGTTTTTACCGAAGACCCGGAAAATGTTGACATCAGTTCCTTTTTCTTCTCTTCAGAATATTGATATGCGTTCTTCTGGACAAACACCGAATTCACAGGCCTCTTCTCTACAATCTTATCCCTGATTACCGTCACCTCTTCGGAGTTGAGACTCTGAATGCCTGTGATATCATTTGCTTCAAGAACGCCTTTCTGGTAAATCTCTGAGAGTATCAATTGAAGTTTACTCCTGATAATGTTAAATGCTTTTTCGGTAAGCTTTAGATTATCAGCCTCGAAAGCATTGCGAAGATCAACAAGATATTTGTCGAGTTCAAGCGCCTGGACAGCTTCAACGTTGTCGTCAAGCCTGAAATAAGGGGACAGATTCTTCAGTGTGCTGTCACGCTCCCTGTTAAGCTGAGCCTCTGTCTTGAGAATGGGAAAATCCCAGGGAGCTATCAGTGATGTGCTAAGCCATGGCTTGCCCTTCTGGTACTCATATTTGAACTTCCCCTCACGGGGAGAAATAGCCACTATGATTAAGGCGCTTGCAATAAAGAAAACAAGATGATATAAAACCTTCCTGCCGGTTTTCGGGGCTACTCTTAAGATCGCCATTATGATGTTATACTAAATTGAGAACCCGATTATCAGGACAAAAATAGAGATATTTTTATTATATGTACAATTTAGGAAATATTGAACAATTCAGGAATCACACGAAGATTATATATACCCACATGCTGAAATAGAACGCGAAGAAGGAATACAGCGATATTCCATGCTTAAAAAGAATGAATGAGCATGGGTTTTTATTCTTAATTTTGCATAAAACCTGTCATATGAGTAGTTTTATATGTGAAAATGTTTTTGTGCCGCTAAGATCAGGGCCTTCACACAAATCCGAAATGGTCAGCCAGGTTCTGTTCGGTGAGAAATATTTTGTTGTCAGTGAAGTCGGACACTGGCAGAAAATCGAAACCCTTTTCGATAATTATTCAGGCTGGATTGACATAAACCATCTCCAGCAGTCATCTGCAACTGAAAACACACCGGGCCAGGTGCTCAACAGGTCCCTGCCCTGTTTCAGGAAGGATGGCACAAAGATGGTGCTTGAAGCCGGATGCGAGATTTATGATCCCGACTTCCAGGCAGGCAGTTTCAGGATCGGAGAAAATGTCTACAAAACCACCGGGGATTTTAATTCCGGATACATTAAAAGCAACGACACAATAGCCGATACTGCTATGAAACTGATAAACAGCCCTTATATCTGGGGAGGAAGAATCCCTTCAGGCATCGATTGTTCAGGATTTACCCAGCTGGTCTACAAGATACACGGCATAAAACTACCCCGCGACTCCCGCGAGCAATTGGAAGAAGGTGAAAACATTAATTTCATCAGTGAAACAAAACCCGGCGACCTGGTCTTCTTTGATGACGAGCGAGGCAGAATATGCCATGTGGGATTGATTATTTCGCAGGGCCTTGCAATACATGCTTCGGGAAGGGTAAGAATCGATCCCATTGATCATCAGGGAATATACAAGCACGAAATAAAAGACTATTCCCACAGGCTCAGAACAATAAAAAGGGTCATCTCTTAGGCTTCCTGATACCAAATCAGTCATTGCAAGGATTTCCTTTTCTTCTTTTTCTATCATCTCTCTGATCACTTCAAGGCAGGAATAACGTATGATAAAACCATACATGATTGAAAATTATATACATACTTGTTTGTATATTTAATCCATGTGGCGTTCATCCAATAAAAATTCAATTATCTTCTCTTCAGGGGTAAATGGACGCAGATCGTCAAGTCCCATTGACCGAATGGCAATCCTAATAATTTCACTATCAGGGACGTCTGTGGATCGCTGTTGCTTTTCAAGGAAATAACGGCCGGCATCAATCATCGATTTAAGAGGGATCAGGCCGATAAGTTCCGAACCGCTAACCCTTACTCCCCTTTCTCCGGCGCTTCTGCAAACCTCATTAAAGGCGACATGAACCGGAGTGACAGAAATATCCGTCAGGTTCATCGAGACCTGGGCTATTCCGTATTCCTCTATGAACCAACCTATTGCCTTGACAGCTTTCAGTCTTCCCGGAATCATGACCGCTTCGCCATTATCATCCCTGATAATCCTTCCGTTAAGGGTATTCCCTTCCCTTGCCGGTCTTCCTTTCTCCCTTACATCCCGGGCTATTTCGTTGGCTATTCTCACTGACGTGGTATTAAGGTTCACATTGAAGGCCACAAGAAAATCCCTTGCTCCAACAACTGTGGCTCCTGATCTTGCATTAAATTCCTCCGGCCCGAAATCAGGCTTCCACGCGGGATCTTCAAGCCTGAGCTTCAACCCTTCATACTCGCCTGCACGGCAATTGGCAAGATTCCTTCTTTTCTCCTCAAAAGCGGCATTTTCATAACAGTAAACAGGAATGTGAAGCTCCCTGCCAATCCGCTCTGCCAGCTTACGTGCATAAGCAACTGTTTCGTCCATTGTAATACCTGTAACAGGCACCAGCGGACAGACATCCGTGGCTCCGATCCTCGGATGTTCTCCCTTGTGTTTTGACATGTCAATAAGTTCAGCTGACTTGCGTACTGCTCTGAAAGCAGCTTCGCAAACTTCTTCAGGCGGACCGGCAAAAGTAACAACTGTCCGGTTCGCGTCTTTGCCGCAATCAACATGCAGCAGTCTGATGCCGCCAACAGATTCAACGGCATCAGTGATCTGCCTGATAATACCCATATCGCGGCCTTCGCTGAAATTCGGCACACATTCAATTATCTGTCTCTCCATATGAAATATAGCTGTGTTATCTGTGTTATAACATGAGATTCTTCCTTGCCATCAGCGTCCTTTACGCCATCTTTCAGGAACAAGGCCTTTTATATTATTGATGAGCATCACATTCAAACCGGAAACAATTTTATGCTTCAAGGTAGCAAATAAAGCAAAAAAAGGTTATGATTTCCAATTTTCTTTATCTTTAGCACTGTAAACCAAAATCATACCCTATGAAAAAGATCTTCTCATTCCTGATGATTACCTTTATGATATTGCCCTTGTCTGGCCAGGAAAAGAAAGTAAAAACAGGATGGAAGTTTGGCGGTGCACTTCCTGCAATCTCATTCGATACTGATCTGGGGTTTCAATACGGCGCCCTGGCTGAATTCTATAATTATGGCGACGGAAGCACCTATCCGGACTATCTTGATCATATATATGCAGAAGT
This sequence comes from Bacteroidales bacterium, assembly GCA_040769065.1. Classification (GTDB taxonomy): domain Bacteria; phylum Bacteroidota; class Bacteroidia; order Bacteroidales; family VadinHA17; genus LD21. The sequence continues at coordinate 335,178 of JAXGLU010000001.1, read as the reverse complement.
ATCCCGTTTTACAATGGGAAGCGGCGTTTACAGGTTCATGTACGAATCGAACCAGCTCATCCCCGGGGTTCACATGACAAGTGACCTGAGCTATCTGCCTGACCAGGCAAATCATTTCTATGGCTTTAACGGAGCTGAATCAATCTTCAATATGGACTGGATGGATGAAGAGGCTGCTGATTACAGAAGCCGGATGTTTTACCGCTTTGAAAGGAACCTGTTCAGATTCAAGAGCGATTTCCAGGGAAAACTGGCAGGTGAACATTTCCAATGGAGTGCAGGGCTTACATTCCTGAATTTTAAAAACAATTCCGTGAATATCGACAAGCTCAACAAGGGCAAAGACGAGAAGCTACCCTCAGTAACTGAAATGCCTGGCCTCTTTGAGCGGTACCAGCTTTTGGGACTGATCTCCAATAATGAAGCTGACGGCGGCTGGGTAAATTCCCTGAGAGCTGGGATAACCTGGGACAGCCGCGATAACAGACCCAATCCCATGAAAGGACTATGGACAGAGGCAGGTGTAGAGATCGTACCTGGATTTATGGGTAACGACTGGGGGTTTACAAAGTTCTATGCCACCCACAGACAATATTTCACCCTGGTTGAAAACGACCTCTCACTGGTTTACAGGCTTGGTTATCAAACCACATTATCCGGTGATGTCCCGTTCTTTTACCAGTCACAGGTCATTACCTCAATACTTACAGGATATAGCAGTGAAGGCCTTGGAGGCTCCAGTTCCATGAGAGGAATTCTGAAGAACAGGATTATCGGAGATGCATTCATTTTGGGAAATGTTGAATTACGCTGGAAACCCATATATTTCACTCTGTTCAATCAGGATTGCTATCTGGGCCTGAATCTGTTCTATGATTTTGGAAGAATAACAAGCGGTATTGACATGCCTTCTGATCTGGAGGCTGACTTTGCACGACTTTATCCTGATGAAGTTTTTTCAGATTATTTTAATCCGGGCGGGGAGAAATTGCATCAGAGCGCGGGAATAAGCATAATGCCTGTTATGAATCAGAATTTTGTTGTAGCCGTCGACATAGGCAAGTCATTTAACAAGCAAGATGGTAATATTGGGATATCGATAGGACTGAACTACTTGTTTTAGTATATGATCGCAGGTATAGTTTCAAGCCGGCCAGACCTGCCCCGGTAACGGGGCTATAATCCCTTCAGCAGGTATGCCAGCGTTGTTCCAAAATAGTTTCCCAAAAGGTAACCTATAATCCCTCCCGTTATACCCGTTACAATTACATCCTTGTTTTTGAGGGCATTGGCCACCAGTGGCACAAATGGCGGCGAAAAAACAAAAGCTGTAGCCGTGATAAGGAAATTGTCAGCATCGACCCGGAATATCCTTGCAAGGATAAGATGAAGCACCAGTGAACCGAAATAGCACCAGGTAATAAAGAGTACCAGGTCGAGCATGCCTTTTCCGAACAAGCTTCTCAGGTCGGAAGTTGAAGCAACAGCAAGTGAAAAAACAAGTATGAAATACATTCCAAGCTGGAATGTTTTTTCGATGGTGTTTATTGATTTTATGAGCGAGCAAAGTATCCCCAGGGTAGTTATGGTAAGCACAGTAACAGCCATCCTGTACTGCATGTAATCTTCAGGCACCGCAAAATACAGCGCACCGCCTATTCCTGCTATGACAACACTTATTCCCAGAGCCTTAAGCAGTGGCAGAAGGACCTTTTTGTTAAGCATCCCTGAAAAATCATCAAGTCCTTCAGTCTCTTTAACCACCAATTCCGTTTCGGGTGTAATGCTGCCGTTCCTTGCTTCATATTTCGGCAGAATTGCCCTGAATATTTTCGGTGCAAGTGTGACAAAGAAAAGAATAAGGAAGGCCCCGACAATAGTATCATAGGTAAAGAGAACCACAAAACGGTCGGCATCAACATCAAGTATAAGTTTGAGCGCTGCGAAATTGGGAGTTCCTCCCGTATAGATCCCCTCAAACATTCCTGCCAGCTTCCAGGTATCGGGAAAAGTATTCTTCCATATAAAGAAGCCTGCCGTTACCATAACAATACCCGATACCAGAGCAAGTCCCACAGACAGAAAGCCATTTTTTGCATTCTTCATCCATCGTTTAATATTGAGGGAAAAAAGCAACAGAGGGAAGGCAACAAGAAGAGCAACAGTATATATATTGTCAAGTACCCCGGCAATATTGTTGACCTGTACATCGCCGGGCTCCGCTTTGCCCTCAGCTATAAGCGTTTCAAGAACCGCTTTGGGAAGCACTGTTTCTCCCTGCAATGCAAGCCTGTAACCTTCACTTCCCTTGGGAAATATCCCGGAAGTACCTATTATAAGCCCGAAAGCATAAGCCAGAACTATGGTCCCCAGTTTTCTCAATAAGGGCCATTTCTTACACATCAAAATTATCACCACCGGAAAAAGCAGGTAGAATAATACAAGCAAAATCAGTTTAATCATCGGTCAGGTGTTAAGGAGAACCAAATATAAAAAAAGCGATTTGCCGTTAGTCAAATCGCTTGAAAAATAGGTATATATACTTATCTGTTTCTTATCTCACTCACATTCCTCAAAGCTTTTTTTGTATTGTTCGATAGCTTTAAGGCTCATGCCCATGCTTGAAAAACCGCCGTCATGGTAAAGGTTCTGCATTGTCACCTTACGTGTAAGGTCAGAGAAAAGAGCAATGCAGTAGTCGGCACACTCCTCTGCAGTTGCATTCCCCAGGGGCGACATGCGCTCTGAAAAATCCACCAGTGAATCAAAACCGTGTATGCTGGTTCCAGCAGTTGTTGGTGTCGGGGATTGGGAAATGGTGTTTATCCGCACTTTTCTGTCGCGTCCGTATATATAACCAAATGACCTGGCTATCGATTCAAGAAGAGCTTTTGCATCGCCCATATCATTATACCCCGACAAGGTCCTTTGTGCTGCAACGTACGAAAGAGCCACCACTGATCCCCATTCATTAATAGCATCGTACCTGTATGCCGTCTGCAGTATCCTGTGAAAGCTGAGGGCTGAAATATCCAGGGTCTTCAGCATGTTTTCATAGTTGGTCTGCTCGTATGGAATATCCTTTCGTACATTGGGTGACATGCCTATGGAGTGGAGGATGAAATCAAACCTGCCACCGAAATAGGCTATGCTTTCACTGAACAGTCTGTCAATATCTTCCATCCTTGTTGCATCAGCTGTTATAACCTTGCTGCCAGTCATTTCTGCCAGTTCATTGATAGTTCCCATCCTGACAGCCACAGGAGAGTTGGTCAGGATAAGCTGAGCTCCATGCTTCCATGCCTTCAAAGCTGCCTGCCATGCTATCGACTTATCGTTCAGAGCTCCGAAAATCACTCCTTTTTTGCCTTTCAGCAGTTGTCCTTCCATTTGTAGTATTGTTTTCTTAAATAAAAAATCCGGGATAATAACTCTAGTTGGCAGCCGATCTTATAAGCTCCTTTGCATTTTTTATGGCTGTGTCTGTTACCTCACTGCCGCTTAGAAGCCTGGCCACCTCTATAATTCTTTCATCAGGTGATAACAATTTAACACGTGTTATTGTTGAGTCACCCCTGTCTTCCTTGTAAATATGGAAATGTCTTGAGCCCCGCGATGCAACCTGCGGGAGGTGGGTAATGTTGATGACCTGCATGCATTTTCCCATCGACGATAAGATCTGGCCTACCCTGTCAGCCACCTCACCAGAAACTCCGGAATCTATTTCGTCAAATATTATTGACGGCAGGTTGTTGTTTTGTGCAATAAGTGATTTCAGGCTGAGCATCACTCTTGAAAGCTCGCCTCCAGAGGCTATCCTGGCAATATCTTCAGGTTCTGTCTGTTTGTTGGCAGAGAAAAGGAAGTCTGCTATGTCTTTTCCGGCGACAGTAAAATCATCAGCAGGCGTTAATCTTATCCTGAACCGGGCATTCGGCATTCCCAGTTTATGCAGTAGTTCCATCACTTTCTTCTCTGTTTCCGGAACAACTGCCCTGCGTTTTTCTGATATTTTAACTGACTGAGCTGAAAGCAATTCAGTCTTTATTTTCAGAGCGGTTTCCACCTCTTCCAGCCTGGTTTCATTTGCATTTATTGACAGTAGTTTTTCCCTTATTTCATCCTTCCTGACAAGCAGTTCTGCCAGATTACTGACCCTGTGCTTATGCATCAGGGAATAGATTTGATCCAGCCTGTTATTGATCCAGGCCAGCTTTTCAGGATCAGTATCGGTGTTGAAGGCCAGTTTTTCAACCTCACCGGCAATATCGTCAAGTTCAATGTAAGCGGATTCAAGCCTTGCCTTGAGATCGCCGGCATCAGTCAAATAAACACTTATTTTTTCCATGTTGCTTTTCGCTTCTCTCAGCATTGAAAGAACTGAAATATCGTTTGCTGACAGAAGGGATGAGGCACCGGCAAGTGCTGATTTAATTTCATCGGCATGATCAAGCATCTCCTGTTCTTTTTCCAGCTCTTCCTGTTCATTTTCTTTAAGCCGGGCTTCTTCCAGCTGATCAAGCTGATGCCGGTAATATTCCATATCGGCTTTATTTCTGTCGGCTTGAGATCTCAGAGCAGAAAGCTCATTGCCAAGTTTCCGGAAATCATCATACAGAGCCCTGTATTCTTTCAGCAATTCCAATGTGCCTGCAAATGAATCAATAATGCTTAACTGGAATGAGTTTTCATTCAGCATCAGGTTCTGATGCTGGGAATGAATGTCAATAAGCCTGTTGCCAAGATCTTTAAGAAGGCTGACAGTAACAGGAGTATCATTGACAAATGCTCTTGTCTTGCCGGCCGGATTTATTTCCCTGCGTATAACCGTGGAGTCATCATAATCAAGGTTATTGTCATCAAAAAAGCCCTGGAGGTTGTATTCAGCTATCCTGAAAGTGCCTTCAACAATGCATTTGCTGTCTGAGTCCAAAAGAACGGAAGTATCGGCCCTGGCTCCCAGTATGAGGGAGAGAGCTCCAAGGAGAATGGTCTTGCCCGAACCTGTTTCACCGGTAATGATTGTTAATCCGTTGTCAAGTTCAAGATCCAATTCCCTGATAAGGGCATAATTCCTGACGGAAAGTTTTGCGAGCATTGATTCTTCTGTAAAGGCCCGGAGCCTTAGTTCAAATTGATTTTTTCGTATTTCGATTTATTTCCCGGATCTATCTCATTCATTATCTGCAAGACACGGCTTTTTTCCTCCGGAAAGGCTTCAGCAAAGATATTGACGATCTCATCAGATTTGGAATCCAGGACAATCTGGAGGTAATACATGAATGGATCAGGCTTTGCGCGATAGACTTCCTGGACAAGCCTCAGGCTTTCAACGATATTTGTTCTTGCCTCAGTGATCCTCGACTCCATTTTATCAAGTCCGTTGATGTCGTACTCATAAATAAACCGCCTTACGCCTTTATACTTGTGATCGAGTATATTCTTAATCAACCAGTACCTGTTCCTGTTCCGTGAACCGTCATATGGTTTCCATCCTGCTTCAACTGCATTTTGAGCGTTGGTCACAATCTTTTCCGCAACCTGAAAAAACTCTGTTCCCCCTTCCGGCGAAAAAGAGTCATAATCAAATCCCAGAATAATATATGCATAATAAGCCAGTACCGATATAAGGTTCGACCTGTAGGTGTTTGGATCAAATTCAAGGGGCTGAAACTCCACATATCTGAACTGGAAATTATTATCGACGAAATTGAGCATTGTGGAATTATAGGTTGTATTGTAGACAGGCCTTCTCAACTGTATCTGAATTGTTCCTTTGAATTCATCGGCAGAGATCTGATCGGTGAGGTTGATAAGGATATTGCAGTCGACCCGTTCGGCATAGGTGTAAACATGGTTTGTCCATACAGTGTTATTCATGAATTCATAGACCTCACGCTGCATGGTTTCAAAAACCTGGCGATTGGATCCCTGGATCTTCTGGGCTGAAATCTGCACGTTGCAGTTAAGTTCCTGTGCATGTGCCGGCCCTGCGAAAACCATACATGCCAATAGTATAATCAAACCATTAAATATCAATCGCTTCATTACGATATTTATTTGATCATTGATACTATCTTGTCGAGTATATCCCTTGCAGCTTCCTTCTTTGGTTTCAACTCAAATTTATCAATATTATTGTTACGGTCAATAAGAGTGATCCTGTTTGTATCATAGCCGAATCCGGCACCTTCATCCTGCAGGGAATTCATAACAATCAGATCAAGGTTCTTCTTCTTAAGTTTCTCAACCGCATTATCAATTTCATTATGTGTTTCAAGAGCAAATCCTGCCAGTAACTGTGAGCCTTTCTTCATTCTGCCGAGAGCGGCCGAGATGTCCGTTGTGGGGATAAGCTTCAGCACAAGGCTCTTGCCTGTCCTTTTGACTTTTATTTCTTCAACCCTTTCCGGGGAGAAGTCTGCTACGGCGGCAGCGAGAATTGCAATGTCGCAATCCGGGAATCTCTTAATGCATTCTTCAGCCATCGACACTGCTGAGCTAACATTTATTATCCTCACCGACTTGTTTTCAGGAAAAACACTAACGGGCCCCAGGACCAGTTCAACATCGGCTCCGTAATCTGCTGCCTGATCAGCCAGGGCTATTCCCATTTTGCCTGAAGAATAGTTGCTTATAAACCGGACGGGATCAATTGGCTCATGGGTTGGACCTGCATTTATCAGCAGGCGCCTGCCTTTCAAAGGCTTAAAGTTTTTTTTTTGAAGTGTTCTGTTATTTCCTTAACAATATCTTCGGGTTCCGTCATCCTCCCCTTTCCTGACAATCCGCTGGCAAGCTCGCCTGCAGGGGCGTCGAGTATTATGTTCCCGTAGGTTTTAAGTATTGCCATGTTCTTCTTTGTGGCTTCATGCCCGAGCATATCGGCATCCATCGACGGTGCAATAACTACAGGACAACGGGCAGATAGATATGTTGTCAGAAGCAGGTTATCGGCTATTCCGCCTGCCATTTTTGCAATAGTATTGGCTGTTGCCGGGGCAATTAAAAACAGGTCAGCCCACAGCCCCAGTTCAATATGACTGTTCCAGTCACCATTGCCCGGATCATAAAAATCCGACAGGACGGGGTTTTTTGATAGCGTTGCAAGGGTAAGCGGCGTAATGAAGTCTTTTGCATGATCGGTCATGACCACCCTGACTTCAGCACCTTCCCTTACAAGCAGTCTTATTACCGTTGCAGTCTTATAGGCTGCAATGCCTCCGCTTACTCCAACAAGTATTTTCTTTCCTTTAAGCATTCAAGATCAGGCTTTGTTCCTGGTTGTTCCCGTTTCAGGATTCCTGTAAAATATCTTCCCTTCCTCAAACTCCTGGAGAGCAATCAGTGTTGGTTTTGGAAGTCTTTCATAAAATTTTGAAATCTCTATCTGTTCACGGTTCTCAAATACTTCCTCAAGATTGTCGGTATAGGAAGCAAACTCCTCCAGCTTCTTGTTAAGGTCCTGCTTCATCTCAACCGCTATCTGATTTGCCCGGCGCGAAACAATGACAACCGTTTCATAGATATTTCCGGTTTCCTTGGTCATCATCTTCAGGTTTCTGGTAACCGTTGTCAAAGGTGCCGCTGATTTTCTGTAATCCATATTATTTTATTGAATGTTAACCAAATTATCGCTGCTTCCTGTCTTCAGGAATTTTTCAGTAGCTTCGTGTATTTTCTGTATTTCCTTTGAATACCTGCTCTGAGGAAATTCTTCCATAAAGCTGTAATAATCATCAAGTGTATCCTGGTATCTTTCCTTTTGTCTTGCAGGAAGACTCTTTTCAGCATAAAGAAAAAGAGAATTCAGTTTCAGATACATCATTTCCTCGCGGTATTTCGAGTCTGTAAACTCTTTCAGACTGTTATTAAGTGCCACAACAGCCGATTTATACTGACCCATGTCATAATAAAGCCTTGCATTGAGGTATGATTTCTCAACCAGTTTTTCCTCGAGCTCCCTGACAAGGGTCTTGCATTCCTCAACAAGGGGGCTTGCTCCGTAGCGGGTCATGAACAGATTGAATCCCTCAATTGCCCTTCGCGTATTTTCCTGATCCAGCCTGGCTCTCGGGGAGAGAAAATAATCACACTTTGCTGCAAGAAATGTTGCCTCCTCTGCATACCTTCCGAAAGGATACTGCTCAATAAGTGATTTGAAATGGGTGCCGGCTACGAGATAGTCCTTCACCTTATATGAACTCTGCGCATTAAGCCAGTTGAGCTCCTCTGCTTCATCAGTAGCCCGGAACCTGGGAAGTATCTGGCTGAACAACTCTGAAGCCTTTGCATATTTCCCGGCTTCATAGTATTCCCTGGCCTTGGCTTTCTTCAGGTCATAATCGGTACTCTTAAGCAACTTCTCATATTCACCGCATGAGCTGACAAGCACTGAGATGACAAGTAATGTATATAGCCTGAACCTCATATAAAAATAATTGCGCAAAGTTAGCATTTTTTTTAAACCAATTAACAGTACGGCAATAATTATGCCTAATATTGCAGGTCCTGTAACGGGTGCAAATTGGGTATAAATAGGTATCACTGCAAATTTCATAAATTGTAAGTTTGCCAGTAATTTAAAAACACTTAATAATGGATATTTTCGACAAAATAAAAACAAACAGGGGATCACTTGGACAATACTCGGATGTAGGAGACGGATATTTCATGTTCCCCAAGCTGGAAGGGGAAATAGCTCCCAGAATGAAATTCAGGGGAAAAGAAGTATTAACCTGGAGTTTAAACAATTACCTCGGGCTTGCCAACAATCCCGAAGTAAGGAAAGCCGATGCGGAATACACTGAAAGATATGGTCTGGCTTATCCGATGGGTGCCAGGATGATGTCGGGTCAAACCTCAACTCATGAGAAGTTTGAAAGCATGGCTGCTGATTTTGTCGGAAAAGAATCCGCATATCTGCTTAATTATGGTTACCAGGGAATGTTATCCATTATTGATGCGCTGGTGAACAGGCACGATGTAATAGTCTATGATTCTGAATCTCACGCCTGCATCATGGACGGGCTGAGGCTCCACTTCGGAAAAAGATTCGTATATCCTCATAACGACATAGAAAGCTGTGAAAAACAACTGCAGAGGGCAACCCGGCTTGTTAAAGAGTCAGGTGGAGGCATACTGGTAATCACAGAAGGTGTGTTTGGAATGGCAGGCGACCTGGGAAAGCTTGACAGTATAGCCGCACTCAAGAAGAAATACAACTTCAGGCTCCTTGTTGACGATGCTCACGGATTCGGAACAATGGGCGCCACCGGAGCAGGTACCGGCGAGCACTTCGGAGTGCAGGATCAAATAGATCTTTACTTTGCAACATTTGCCAAGTCAATGGCAGGAATTGGCGGGTTCATTGCCGGCACAAAAGATGTCATAACTTATCTTCGCTTCAACCTCCGGTCACAGATCTATGCAAAAGCGCTGCCTATGGCAATGACCCTGGGAGCAATAAAAAGGCTTGAACTCATCAAGTCGCATCCTGAATTCAGGGAGAACCTGTGGAAAATAACAAGGGCGCTTCAGGACGGATTAAGAGAAGCAGGGCTTGATCTGGGAAAAACCCAGTCGCCGGTAACTCCGGTATTCTTTAAATGCCCGTTGGAACAGGTTACCCAGCTTATTTACGACCTTAGGGAAAACTTCGGGATATTCTGTTCCGTGGTAATATATCCGGTCGTGCCCAGGGATGTTGTTATGCTGCGCATTATACCGACAGCCGTTCATACTCTTGATGACGTGAAATACACCGTGGATGCTTTCAAAGAGATCAAACGGAAAGTCGATAACGACCTCTACCCCCACGAGATGGCTGATTTTTCAAGGTAATGCCCATTCTCTCCCGCAGAATCTGAAATATTACAGTCGCGGTTGACGGAAATTCTCCTTTCACGAATCAATCGGAGCAAATCTTATCCGGTAATACTCCGGTGAATTTGCTGTAGCAAGATTATGGCCAAAACATAATTGTCATAGCTGTTTCCGAAAAGAAGCAAGAGAATTTGATGCCTTTCCTGTGAACAAAAATGTTTCACAGGGGTTTATATTTATGAGATGTCCGTTTGAGCCGGATATCAATGTTCACTTCCAAAAGGTATCATCCTAAGTATGGGACAAGCAAGAGAAAAAGACCTGAATAACCTGATTAAGGGTTATAACATGATGCTGTATTTTGCCGGAGCCATGATAGTTTATGAGCCAACCCAGGAGTGTGTGACACATTTCTGGTCTGAGGGCAAGGTAAAAACACTGCCCGTGTCGAGTTCAAATCCAAGGTTTATAGCTGCAGCCTCTCAGCTCAGGGAGTCGTGCTCAGAAATCAGCAAATGCAGGGAAATGATGGCTTTGGATTACAAAAGGCTTTTTTCAGATCAGGCAAATCCGCTTGCTCCACCTGTCTCTTCATTTTATACTGCCGGTGAAGTGTACACTGAAGGGCCGGACAATAGTGACATTGCATCGTTTTACTGCGATCATGGCTGGAAACCTTGCCAGAGTCTGCCTGACGATCACCTGGGAATGGAGCTTATGTTCCTCTCGCTTCTTCTTGACAGATTTACAGCTAATAAAGATACAGACAGGGAGGCTGATATAGCTGCAGAAATAATGAGGTATATTGCGAAATATCTTTTGCCATGGATACCCGAATGGCAGGAGAAAATGCAGGAAAATGCCCTTACATTATGTTACAAGGGTATTGCCACTCTTATTTATGCAAGCGTTGAAGATCTCTACTCCCTTTTAAGCGACTCTGTAACCGGTTATTAACAGAGATTTTAGTCTAGAAATCAGGATTGAAGAAATGATTTATTGCTTCCATATAGTGTTCCCTCCATCCTTCAGCTATATTTGAAAAGTCGTTATCGGGAATATTAGAATGGTCAACGGTTACCTCCGATATTCCGTTCTTCCCGCTGATTGTTATTACAACAAGCGACTGTTCAGCCTGGTCACCGAAATTCCATTCCTGAACTATCCTTTTATCCTTTTGAAATTCAAGATTTCTGCCGGTGATATCCCCTTCCCAGAGAGAAAATTCAGATCCTGGCACTGTTGACATTTCAGCAGGATAACCCGACCAAAGTTCTATTGTAAGCGGATTTGTCAAAGCAGAATAAACATCCGAAGGTTCTGCATATATCCTGAATGTCTTCTTAAAAGCCTTCATACCATGATTATTTCTGATCTTTGTTATTGCCGGACTCATTTAAGAGCCGGTCGTTTTTATTTCCCGGATATATTCTCCGGGTGAGAACTGTCGTATTTGTCATACAGGATGTTCTGTTCCTGTTTCAGCCAGGAAGCGTTCTGCGTCTATAGCTGCCATACAGCCTGAGCCTGCTGCGGTAACAGCCTGTCTGTAATACGGGTCCTGAACATCTCCGGCGGCAAAGATTCCCGGAACATTTGTTTTGGTCGTTCCGGGGATGGTTTTTATGTATCCTGCCTTATCCGTTTCAATATACTTGCTGAAGACCCCGGAGTTAGGTGTATGTCCGATTGCAAGAAAGAATCCATCTATCTTAAGCTTAATCACTTCCTCTTCCGGTGTTCCTTTCTTTTTTACGAGCACCACACCTTCCACACCATTATCCCCGTACAGGTCAATTGCCTGATGCTCCCATAAAATTTCTATATTCGGAGTATTCATCACTCTTTCCTGCATTGGCTTAGAAGCTCTCAGTACGTTTCGCCGCACTATCATATACACTTTCCTGCAAAGGCCTGCAAGGTATGTTGACTCTTCAGCTGCCGTATCACCGCCGCCAACAACTGCCACATCCTTCCCTTTATAGAAGAACCCGTCGCAGGTAGCGCATGCCGATACGCCCATCCCGGCATAACGGGTTTCGGCTTCCAGTCCCAGGTACTTTGCAGTTGCACCTGTGGCAATTATAACAGTATCAGCTACGATCTTTTTCGTGTCATCAATGATTACAGAGAAAGGACGGTGCGAGAAATCAACACTGGTGGCAATACCCATCCGGACCTCTGTTCCAAAACGTTCAGCCTGTTTTTTAAGATCCTCCATCATATCAGGACCCGTAACACCATCGGGGTATCCGGGAAAGTTATCCACCTCTGTGGTTGTCGTCAGCTGGCCACCCATCTGAAGTCCGGTATAGAGCACCGGTTTCAGGTTAGCCCTGGCAGTATATATTGCAGCTGTATAACCTGCCGGTCCTGATCCGATAATAAGGCATTTTACTCTTTCAGAATCTTCGATCTTGTCCTTGGCGGAATATTGTGCATTGTTATCCAGGTCAAGGGGTTTGAATATATCCATTGTCAGTGTTTTTCAGTTTCCGGCAAAAGTACAAAAAATGTCATTTGGCCGCTCCCAGGCAACATGTCATATTCCACTATCCCACAACACCCCCACCAGAAGGCCAACATGCTGTCATTCACGCTTTTGCTCGAAATCCAAACACTTAACGCTAAACTCTGAACGCTTAACCCGGAGCCGAAGTGGTGAGGGGGAGATGGGGGGATTGGGGAAACCTGGAACCCGGAACCTGGAACCAAATTTCAGGTACTTACAACATTTTGCATTATCGGATTTGTTGATTACATTTGCGCAGTTTCGGGGTGTGGCGCAGTTGGCTAGCGCACTTGCATGGGGTGCAAGGGGTCGTCTGTTCGAGTCAGATCACCCCGACAAAAAGACTGAAAGAGGAGTTGCAATATATGCGATTCCTCTTTTTTTGTCATCCTGATTATTTGTCTGCTTTGTAACCGGAGATGAATTACCGGAATCCGGTCTGATTAAACCCTATATTCCCCATCATGACAGAAGGCCTGACAAAACAAATCCCAAAAAGATTATTTTATTAAAAACCTTCAAAAAATGTTTTCTTATTTAAAGAATTAAGAATAACTTGAAACATCAATCGACAAACATGATTTCTTTTATTTATTTGAAAATGTGATTTAAGTATGAAAAATTTTATCTGTTTTCTGATTTTTCTGAGTGCAATCCTTATTTCGGGATGCAGGCAGAAATCTGAAATTGTTACATCAGGTCCTGATGATGTTGCAAAAGCTGTTGAGGTATTCATAAAAGGAATAGTTGATGCTGACGCAGATCTTCTGGAGGGAATATCAGCCGAAGAACTGATGTATTCACATTCCAACGGAAGAACTCAGAATAAGGCTGACTTTATTGCTGAAATTATTAACCCCGGGGGACTTGACTTTTTAAGAATTGATCTGGAGGATCAAACAATTAAAGTAGTTGGTGAGACAGCAATAGTCAGGCATACACTTGTTGCTGATACTGTCAGGGGGAGTGGTGCCACCGGGCTATTTGTAGTGGGAAATTTACTCGTCTGGCAAAACCAGCAAGGACAGTGGAAGTTACTGGCAAGACAATCGTACCGGTTACCGGGAAGGTAAATTTATTTTTGTCTTCCTGGTATTTAACATACCAACGGATCATTTCTTAATTGCCGAAGACGGTGGATTTTAGTTTATATTGAAACATATAAAAACCAGGAAACACCTAACTCGCATAATGCCAGAAATATACCCGGTCAGGAAGGGTGGGTTTACTTTATTACAAGTATCTTTTTATCATCATAAATGCAGCAATAAAACCCATAGCAACTGATCTCCATCTCAGCAATTGTTCTCTCCAACTTCTTCCAGTGCTGAATATCAGACAAGCGGAGCAACAACTGGTAGTCCTCGGGTTTTTGCCGGTTTTCCTTCAACCGTTTCATTATTCTGCGATTAGCTTTAGTTCTTATCCCTACAATTTTAAGCTTAGTTGCCGGCAAATAGAAAACTCTTAATTAACACTTTGTAAAAGTTATCAACAATTTGTGTCCTGTATCTGAATGGCGACTCTTTAATTATACCCGGAATTATTACTTGAAAGTTTATAATTGCAGGTGTTTCCAAAAAGCGCTGAAAATCAAGAAAAAATTATCAACTACGTCTTTATGATGATCTGAATCAGTCAAATTATCTATAAAGTTCAGGAAAAGAATGCTTGAAGTTTCCTGTTTCAATAATTAAGTTGTAACTTACATATAATTATATATCAGTCTTGCCGAAACGACATTATCATGAAAAATCTCATCAGATATCCTTTAATCGTTTTATTACTGGCAGGATTTATTATAATACTTCATTCCTGTAAGAAACAAGAATTACCCGTTGTAACCACGGCTGCTATAACTGATATTACAACTTCTACAGCACCCGGTGGAGGAATGGTAACAAATAAGGGCTGCGAACCGGTTCATGACCCATTATTTCAGCAATATCATCAGGAGTCGCCTCAGAAAAGTCGAGTGGTTATTCTGTTCGTTGCATCAGGGATTAAAGTGAGTCTTGGCGCAAAGAATTTGAATGTATTCACCCTTAGTACCTGAAATATAGAATCTTAAATTAGGAATAAACGAAGGACGTGATGATAACACAATATCCAGATAAAAATCATCCAGGATCTCAAATAATTTTCTTTATTCTTGCCTTAAATATTATTGGAGTTCTGATCGCCTGCACAAAGATTGAGAGTATAGCAAAAATAAATATTGGTGCTTTCCTGGTACTTCAATGCGACTCTGTAACAGTTGAAGCTAATTTAATTGATCTTGGGACCGGCATAAGCGAATATGGTCATTGTTGGGACATTTTCCCATTTCCAACTACTGATGATTCTAAGACTATCTTCCACAATGCAACAGTGGGAACATTCAGAAGCAATCTGACAGGATTAATTCCGGGATCAAAATATTATGTCAGGGCGTATTGTGTATCTAAAGGGAGAATAATCTACAGTAATGAGACTTCTTTCATAGCACCATATAAAACTGTTCTATCCAGGGTAACCACAGAAACAATCTCGAACATCTCCTACACGACAGCCACTGGTGGTGGCAATATTACATTCAATGCAGGAGCAAGAGATACCAGAGGTGTATGCTGGAGCACAAGCCCGAACCCGACAATTGAACTAAACACAAAGACGATCAACGGAACGGGACTGGGATCATTTACAAGCGAAATTACGGGACTTTCACCAAATACAACGTATCATGTGAGGGCATATGTGACAAACAGTGCCGGTACTGCTTACGGGGCCGATGTTACCTTTACAACCCTGGCTGCAGTTCCACCAACTCTTACAACAACGGTTATAGCAGTTACACAAAACACAGCATTGTCAGGAGGCAATGTCACATTCGATGGTGGAGAGGCAGTAACAGCCAGGGGTGTATGCTGGAACACAAGTTCAAATCCGACTGTTGCACTGAGCACAAAGACGACCAACGGATCAGGAACCGGATCATTCACCAGCAATATAACCGGGCTTTCACCAAATACAACGTATCATGTGAGGGCTTATGCAACAAACAGTGCCGGTACGGGTTACGGAACCCAGTTATCGTTTACCACGCCAGATACAATTACAGATGCAGACGGCAACGTTTACAATACAGTGATAATAGGTACTCAGGTGTGGACGGCAGAAAATCTAAAAACCACCAAATACAATGATGGATCGAATATCCCTCTGGTTACTGATAATACAAGCTGGGGCAACCTTACAACACCGGGTTATTGCTGGTATAATAATGATGCAGCCAATCATAAAAATGTCTATGGAGTACTTTATAACTGGTATGCGGTAAACACAGGTAAATTATGTCCTGCCGGTTGGCATGTTCCTTCCGATACTGAGTGGACAACTTTAACAGATTATCTTGGCGGTGAAAGTGTTGCCGGTGGCAAACTAAAGTCAACCGGAACAATTGAGGATGGAACTGGTTTATGGCACAGACCTAATCCCGGAGCTACTAATGAAACAGGTTTTACAGCAGTTCCGGGTGGCTACCGTTATGTTGATGGTACATTCTGCAATATTGGATCCGACGGTCAATGGTGGTCCTCTACGGCGACCTTTTCTACCGACGCCTTGTGCCGATTCATGTTGTGCAATAACAACTCAGTCTCCAGTTCCTACTACAACAAGAAAAAAGGCAATTCTGTTCGATGCGTCAGGGATTAATCCTGTTTAATAGCAGCTTTAATGCCGTTTAACAGAATGACTGATAGCTTTTTGACAATTTCACAATTTAAACATCCCGGAACGCACTGCTACTTATGCCCATGTATTTCGGCAACATGATCTCCTGCCTTCAGGAGTTTTATTTCTGATTTTTAAAACAAGGTGTAGATATGCTTCATAGATCTTATTTAAATGATAATTAATCTGATCCTAGCTTCTTTTTTTCGGCCTGTTGAGATACTTATTGTATCCTGTGTACTTCTTGTACTCTTTAACACTTACAGTGCTGCATTTCGGTTTTTTGTACTTGTACTCGCTGCTGATGCTGCTCCTGGTTACTTTCGAAGCGCCTGAAGGTGCAGCAATAGTCGGCAGAAATGCCGCAAGGAATACAATAGCCAATAATCCTGACTTGTTCTTTAACGTTTTTCTCATCATAATTTAATTTTAATGTTAATATTATGATGAAACCCACATACATAAAATACACAAACTCGTATTAAATGTAATTATCAGTCATGTGGGTTTCATCTCTTTTTAATAATATTTAGTAATTGGTTAAGTGAATAATTTACTACCTGATCAGGTAATCACATTTAAAAGTGAAACCATTTTCACGAAGCCACCAACGATATGCTTTTGCTATTCTCCTTTTTTTCAAAACAACAATGCCTTTTTCCTGTGATGATATCTGGTATAATGTTTTCATTCCTCTTTTGTTCTGTCAATAAATTCCTGCGCTTTCCGTATTGCATTCAGCCCGTGCATTAAGCCAAATCTTTTCTTTTCACATTGCGGGAATGGAAATAGGTTATCCCGTTTATTTCTTTCATGTCAAGTATCCTGAATCCATGGTTTTCAAAGAGGTCTGAAACCTTATTTTTGTCCATGTAGTGTTCAGGTTCACGGAAAATAAAACTTTTGACTCTGTCCAAAAGGCCCTTTGACAATTCTGAATTTGTGGTATCTCTTTTTTCTGTACCAGCGTTTTCCGCAAAACACCCAATGAAATTCGAATCGGGCGGCAGGATTCTTACCAGGGCAACCAGGAACCTGTCGATATGCCTGATGAAATTCAGTTTCTCCAGGTTAAGGACCGTTTTCACGCTTCTCAGGTCTGTTTCATCATAATAATAGCGATGACCGGAAGATAGCACCATCAGGTTCTGACTCTTTGCCAGGTCAAGTTCTTTCATATAATTCAGGAAGTTCTCGCTGCTGCCTGAAAGCATATTCATTATTACAGGATTCAAACCCGTGGTTCGTTCTGAAGCTTTATTACTTTTTGCCTGTTTCATAATTGACAAGATGGTCTTATTGGTTCCATTTCCCGGTTTCGGGATACTACTTACATCCATGTAAAATTACACCCGCAGAACAGAGCTGTCAAGCCTGAAAAGCTCAATTAATGGCGAAATGCGCTATTGGCCGCCAACCTTTGTCAACAGAACCCGACAGATAACTTATACATACAGGCTCCTGACATAAAGAAATCCGACACTGGTCAAAAATCGACTTGAATTTACGTCAGGTAGCATCAGGGAAGGCGAATTTCAATACAAACTCAGTCGTATAGTGTTGAATATGTTGACATTACAGGAGCAGGGCAATTAAATAATGAAATATTGGCGATTTTGACAAACGACTGATTTCGGCGGGTGAAATTTCCTGTTTTTCTCCTGTTAAAGGGCTCCGGAAGGCTTCATGACACCCTGAAAAACGTCAGAAATGAATTTTTTATCATTGGGATTTGCCATAGTAAACCTTTGGAATTATTAGATTTGTGACTCTCCCGGAGTAACATTTAACTATGGATGCTGAGATAACTATCATAGGTGCTGGAGTTGTAGGACTTGCATTATCTGAAAAACTGTCAGGAAGATGCAACAATCTGTTCCTCATCGAAAAGCACAAGACTTTCGGGCAGGAAACAAGCAGCAGAAACAGTGAAGTAATTCATGCAGGTTTATATTATCCTGAAGGGAGTCTTAAGTCAAGGCTATGTGTAGAAGGGAATCCCCTTATATATGATTTTTGCAGGAAATACGATATTCCGTTTAACCGTTGCGGCAAGCTCATTGTGGCAGCAAGCAATGAAGAGATCCAGTTAATAATGGGAATAAGGGATGCAGGCTTTAAAAATGGTGTAACAGACCTGAAGATAATTGACAGGGATGAGATTAAAGAAATGGAACCTGATATTTTTGCCCTGAAAGCTGTCTTTTCTCCATCCACCGGAATAGTCGATACGCATTCCCTTATGAAAAGACTGGAGATAAATACCCTTAACAACGGAGCCCAGATAGTCTATAACAGCGAGGTAACATCAATATCCCGCACAAATGGAGGTTACTTTGTTGAAGTTACTGACAACAACGGTGATAAGTACTCATTCTCATCAAGAATTGTGATAAATTCCGCAGGGCTGTCATCCGACAGGGTATCAGAACTTGCCGGCATCCATGATAACGATTTGAAAATCGTATTCTGCAAAGGGAATTACTTCAGGCTTAATCCACCGAAAAACAGGCTTGTCAGAAGGCTTATCTACCCTGTTCCGGACCCTAATCTTGAAGGTGTCGGGATACATGTAACAAAGGACCTTTCAGGAGGCGTAAAGCTCGGGCCTGATATATCATGGCTTTCTTCAAATATCGATAATTATCAGGTTGATGCCTGGAAACAGGAAATGTTTTACAGGTCTGCATCAAAGTTTCTGCCTTTCCTTGAATTCAACGATCTCTCACCCGATATGGCTGGCATTCGTCCCAAAATACAGAGACCCGGAGGACCCGTCAGAGATTTTTACATAAAAGAGGAATCATCTAAAGGATTCCCGGGTTTTATCAATTTGATAGGCATTGAATCGCCGGGACTGACATCTTCATTATCCATAGCAAATTATGTTGCCGGCCTGATCTGATTATAAAAAAAATAAATACATTTATTCCTTCTAATCCAATTATATCCTTGATATAATCAAAATAATGAAATCCACATGATTGAATTCAAACGCAAACACGTATGTATATAATTTTCAGCTATATGGGTTCCATTATACCATAAAAATTAAATTATATTATAATGAAGACAGGTTACATTTTTAAGTCAATACTTTTATTTTCAGCTCTTTTAACAGGATTATCCCTGGAATCGCAGGAAGCCGGATCATCATCAGGATTTTCACCTGAAATAGGTCAGGCAGGGAAGGATGTTGTGTGGGTTCCCACGCCACAGTCACTTGTTGATGTGATGCTTGAAATGGCAAAGGTTTCTTCATCAGATTACCTTATTGACCTGGGATCAGGAGACGGTCGGACAGTTATTTCCGCAGCCAGGCTCGGCGCAACAGCCGTCGGTGTGGAATATAATCCGGATATGGTTGCATTATCATGGAAGAATGCCAAAGACTCCGGACTTAAGGATAAAGTAAAATTCATCGAGGGTGATCTTTTTGAGACTGATCTTTCAGTAGCTACCGTTATTACCATGTTCCTTCTTCCTGAAATAAACCTGAGGCTGCGCCCGCGCCTTCTGGATCTTGAGCCGGGCACGAGGATTGTCTCCAACACATTCTCCATGGGGGAATGGGAACCTGATCACAAGGTTACCACGGAAGAGAACTGGAACAGCTGGAATACTGCACTTTTATGGATAGTGCCCGCCAGGGTTGAAGGCATTTGGAAGATGAAAGAAGGAGAACTTGGCCTTTCACAGAAATTCCAGATGATTGAAGGCACCTATAAAGCCAATGGCCGCAGTGCAGAGATCAGGGACGGGAAACTCAGGGGCAATACTATTTCCTTTACCATCAATGGAGACAGGTATACAGGTTTTGTTGAAGGAGAAAGGATCTCCGGCATCGTTTCAGACCTGTCTGGAAATAAAGAATCTGAATGGACCGCAACCAGGTAGAAGCGGATTATGAAGAGTGGCTTTCAAGAAGCTTTTTCAAATCTTCCATTTCGTCCCTGAACCTTGCCGCTTCTATAAAATCAAGCTCCGAAGCTGCCTTTTCCATGTTTCTGCGGGCTTTGTCGATCGCTTTCTCAAGAGCTTTGCTGTCCATCAGCTTAACCACGGGATCAGCGGCAATGTCAGGTTTTTCAGACTCTACGTAGGCTTTCACCGAAACACCTTTTTTATTAAAGGCCTTCATTATCGAGCCACTCCTCCTGATGATCTGGGATGGAGTTATCCCCATCTTTTCATTATATTTCAACTGCTTGTCCCTCCTCCTGTTTGTTTCGTCAATGGTTTCCTGCATGCTTCCGGTTATAACATCGGCATACATTATCACCTTTCCGTTAAGATTCCGGGCTGCTCTTCCCGCTGTTTGCGTCAGTGATCGTGCCGAACGGAGAAAGCCTTCCTTGTCTGCATCAAGTACCGCAACAAGCGATACTTCGGGCAGGTCAAGTCCTTCCCTCAGAAGATTGACCCCAACAAGTACATCGAATTCCCCTGACCGCAAACCTTCCAGAATATCAATCCGGTCCAGGGTGTCAATGTCGGAATGAATATAGCGGCTCCTTATATTATGCCTTGTAAGATACGCGGTTAGTTCTTCAGCCATTCGCTTGGTAATAGTCGTAACCAGGCTTCTCTCTCCGGATTTTGCCCTTGACCGTACCTCGGCCATAAGGTCATCGATCTGATTGAGGCTTGGTCTGACTTCAACAGGCGGATCAAGGAGCCCGGTTGGGCGTATCACCTGGTCAACAAATACTCCTTCGCTTTTCTCAAGCTCATAATCAGCCGGAGTGGCGCTTACATAGATAGTCTGCCCTGTCAGCGCCTCAAATTCCTCTATCCGCATCGGCCTGTTATCAAGCGCTGCGGGAAGACGGAAGCCATACTCCACCAGAGTCTGTTTCCTGGAATGATCCCCACCGTACATTGCTCTTATCTGGGGAATGCTGGCATGGCTCTCATCAATAACTGTTATGAAATCGCCAGGGAAAAAGTCAAGAAGGCAAAATGGCCTTGTACCGGCGGTACGTCCGTCAAAATACCGTGAGTAGTTTTCGATGCCGCTGCAGTAACCAAGCTCCTTGATCATCTCAAGGTCATATGTGACTCTTTGTTCAAGCCTTTTCGCTTCAGCTTTCTTTCCAATTTCATTGAAATGGGTTATCTGTTTTGCCAGATCATCCTGTATCTGATTTATAGCCAGATTGATCCTCTCCCTTGTGGTTACAAAAATGTTCGCCGGATATATTACATATTCATTCAGGGTCTCAAGACGGTTGCCTTCGACCGGATCAAAAGAATATATCTCTTCAATGGTGTCGCCAAAGAATACAACTCTTATTGCCTGATCGGCATAAGCAGGATAAATATCAACGGTGTCTCCCCTCACCCTGAAGGTTCCATTTTTGAATTCCATCTCGTTACGTGAATAAAGGCTGTCAACCAGCTTCCGCAGGAACTGGTTTCTTGAATTGAGCTGCCCCGTTTTAATTTCCACTGTATTTGAATGCAGGTCATCCGGATTGCCTATACCATAAATACATGATATTGAAGAGACAACTATCACATCCCTCCTGCCTGACATCAGTGCTGAAGTTGCACTTAGCCGCAGCTTCTCAATCTCTTCATTGATTGAAAGATCCTTTTCAATATAGGTATCGGTAACCGGCAGATATGCCTCAGGCTGGTAATAGTCGTAATATGAAACAAAGTATTCAACCCTGTTTTCCGGAAAGAATTGCCGGAATTCACCATAAAGCTGGGCAGCAAGTGTCTTATTATGACTTAACACAAGTGCAGGCCTCTGAACTTTTTCTATCACATTGGCAATAGTGAAAGTTTTACCCGAGCCTGTAACACCAAGAAGTGTCTGATATCTTACACCTCTGTTAAGTCCGGTCACCAGTTGTTCTATAGCCTCCGGCTGATCGCCCGTAGGCATGAAATCCGACACAAGCTTAAACTCCATCATTGCCATTATTTATTAACCAGTCATTAACGATCATTTTTTCGCGGATTGTCATTGTTAACTGAATAACAGTCTTTTGCAAATATATTAAACCATGACATCCGAACATTATGATTAATATATCAATGTTCGTCAAAAAAGTTTATTTAATTCAGATCTAGTTTGTAAATTTAGAAGAAATCTATTGCCTTTATATTGTTTTCTGATTCGATGTGAACGCAAACGTCAGGATAAAGTATTCAATCCAACGACTGATGCCGGTCAGGATGATAGTTATAAAGCAAGAAAATCATTCATAATATGAAATTATTCAAGGTTCTGCCATTAATAGTTCTCTGTTCGTTATCCGGAGCAATAAGCTTCGCACAGCCTGCTGCATTTGACGTTACCGGAAGTGGTTCCTACTGCCAGGGAGAAATTGGTGTAATAGTCGGCCTTACAGGTTCTGAGACTGATGTTACCTATACTCTTTACAAAAATGGTGAAGCACAGTCATTAACGGTACCAGGCACAGGCGGTGCAATCGACTTTGGGCACCAGCTTTCTGGTACCTATACAGTTACCGGAACAAGTGAATCAGGCATGCTACAAATGAACGGGGAGGCTGTTATTGTTGAAAACGCGACACCTCTCACTCCTGTAATTACTGTCGCTGATAATTGCGGTTCATCGACTCTGTCTACCAATGCCGAAGGATCTTTGCTATGGAGTACGGGGGCAACAACATCAAGCATTACAGTTAACAGTGCAGGGACCTATTCTGTTACCACAACAGTGAACGGATGTATAAGTCCTGCCGGCTACGGCACTGCCGCACCAGGAACAGTACCTCCAACACCGGCGGTTACTGTGGTGAACAACTGCGGATCATCAACGCTGTCTACCAATGCCGAAGGATCTTTGCTATGGAGTACGGGGGCAACAACATCAAGCATTACAGTTAACAGTGCAGGAACCTATTCTGTTACCACAACAGTGAACGGATGTATAAGTCCTGCCGGCTACGGCACTGCTGCACCAGGAACAGTACCTCCAACACCGGCGGTTACTGTGGTGAACAACTGCGGATCATCGACGCTGTCTACCAATGCCGAAGGATCTTTGCTATGGAGCACGGGGGCAACAACATCAAGCATTACAGTTAACAGTGCAGGAACCTATTCTGTTACCACAACAGTGAACGGGTGTATAAGTCCTGCCGGCTACGGCACTGCCGCACCAGGAACAGTACCTGCAACACCGGCGGTTACTGTGGTGAACAACTGCGGATCATCGACGCTGTCTACCAATGCTGAAGGAGCTTTGATGTGGAGCACGGGAGAAACAACATCAAGCATTACAGTTAACAATGCAGGAACCTATTCTGTTACTACAACAGTTGACGGGTGCACAAGCTCTCCCGGTAGCGGTACAGCAGCTCCAAGGACGGTTCCTGCGACACCGGTAGTGACAGTGGAAAACAACTGTGAATCATCTACACTTTCTACAACAGCGGTAGGATCACTGCTATGGAGTACGGGTGCAACAACATCAAGCATAACTGTGACCAGTGAAGGTATCTATACTGTTACCACAACGGTTGACGGTTGCACAAGCTCTCCCGGTAGCGGAACCGCAACTCCCAATGCTATTCCCTCTGCCCCTCAAATAGCTGAAATCAACCAGCCAACATGCCTTATAGCAACAGGCAGTGTTCAGCTGACTGGCCTGCCATCAACCGGTACATGGACACTGACAAGAACTCCCGGAGGAACAACAACACAGGGAACCGGAACGAGCTCGACCATACCAGATCTTGCGCCAGGAATTTACAGCTTCACGGTTGCAACTGCTGCAAACTGTATATCTGCAGCATCAGCTAACGTCACAATCAATGCCCAGCCTCCTACTCCGGCCACTCCGGTCATTGGTACTATAACCCATCCCACATGCGAGGTAGGAACAGGTAGTGTGGTACTTAACGGACTGCCTGCAACAGGCACGTGGATAGTTACCAGATATTCCGATGGCATCACTACTGAAGGCACCGGTGCAAGCACTACAGTCACAGGACTTGCAGCAGGAACCTATACCTTCACAGTGACCAACACCTCAGGATGCATCTCAACACCGACCGAAAATGTGGTAATAAATGCCAACCCTCAAATTCCCAGTCCCCCTGTAATCGGGACTATCACTCAACCTGATTGTAATACAGCCACGGGCAGCGTCGCGCTTACAGGATTACCGGAGCAGGGTACCTGGTTATTGAGAGGATCTTCCGGCAACATTGCGATAACAGGAACAGGAAGAAGTACAACTGTCGGAGGACTTCAAACCGGCACCTACACATTCACTGTAACTCTTGCCGGTGGATGCACCTCTGCACCTTCAGGCAATATTGTAATAAATGCCCAGCCGTCAACACCTTCTGCTCCTGTAGCAGGAAACATCATTCACCCTACCTGCACCCGGGAAACCGGCACTGTAAGCCTATCAGGATTACCTTCAACAGGTACCTGGACACTGACAAGACTGCCTGCAGGAATAACCGCAGGAGGGACAGGGAGCAGTGCCACAATCCCGGGGCTTCTTCCCGGAACCCATACATTTACTGTTACAAATGAAGCAGGATGCACCTCACCTGCTTCTTCCGGAATTGTAATTAACGCCCGGCCTCCAATACCAGCAGCCCCTGTAGCCAGTACGCAAACCCACCCCACCTGTACTAACAATACCGGAACTGCCATACTTGAAGGCCTTCCGGCTGAAGGATCGTGGTCAGTAACCCGAATGCCCGGTGCATCCTCAATCTCAGGAACCGGAACAAGGGCCACAGTATCAGCCATACCTCCAGGCAGATTTTCATTTACCGTGACTAATTCCTTCGGTTGCACTTCAGCAGCCTCAAATTCAATAGTTGTCAATAATCAACCTCCAACACCAACAGCTCCCCAGATAGGAAATATAGTCCAGCCAACATTGGATGTCCCTACAGGAAGCATCACCATTAACGGCCTGCCTGAAACAGGAACATGGACACTGACAAGAAATCCGGGCAGAGTTAGCACTTCAGGAACAGGAACAAGGACAACAATATCAGGTCTGGGAGCCGGAATTTATACTTTTAGCGTGACAAATGCCTTTGGATGCAATTCAGTTGTATCAAATCCGGCAGGTCTTTACTCTTTGGAATTATATGGCCCTGAAAATATGGCCCTTAAACCAAATGACACATTGAAAATCAGCAGTTCTGAGGCAGGATCGATGACAATATCAGTCAGTTCAAACTCTGACTGGTCCGTAACCGATAATTCATTATGGTTCAAGGCTGTGAAAGATGGCAATTCGTCAATAACAGTGACCTATCTTGAAAACATTTCAGCTATTGATAAAACAGGTGCCCTGGAAGTGAAATATACATCCAATCCGGAGTTCGTCCTGAATATCCAGCACAAAGCACGTGTTTCACAGTTGAAACCATCAAAATTTGAGGATGTGTATCTGTATCCCAATCCGGCTGATGACTTTATCTATATCAGGCTGGGAGAAGAAGGATCCGGGAAATTAAGGGTTACGATAACAAATATCCAGGGATTCATTGTCTCGTCAAGAGAATATGATAATTTGACAAACGATCAGATCATAGAAATAAACATCACCGGTCTCCCGTCCGGGCAATATTTAATAAATATTGCCGATAACATCGACCGGAAAACCTTCAGGGTAATAAAGCATTAACTTCTGACCGGCATGAAGGGAGCAGAATTAAGCATTTTACGATAATCCGGGCCGGAAAATATAAATTATTTGTCGTTGGCAGAGGCAATTTCTGAAGCCTGTATTTCCATGCTGGTTGTATAGCCATCCTTCAGGCCGAGAATGCCGGCATTGATTGTGTTGTAACCTTCGGTTCCTGCAAACAATTGCCATAAAGGAGAACCGGCTTTCTGAGCCTTGAGGGAATGGAATCCGGCAGCTTTAACTGTCTGCAGAGGAATACCAAATAGCCTTGTAATTATTTCAGGACCTGAATATATTTTTATATCTGAATTGTCGGTAACCAGCGGTGTTATGAAATCAATGGTTTCACTATGTTTCAACGGATCTTCCGACCATTTTGAAAGCAGATAGTTCATGTTGGAAGTCATAACTCTGTCCTGCCTTACGCCGGATACTACTTCACAGGATACGGAACCATCAAAGCCACATGTAATAACTACCTCAGGAACAAACACAAGGCTGTCAATAATAATTGGCGAGTGAACAAATTCAGCAGCCACTATCTCTCTCGATCCGCTAAATGCTCCATTGGAAGAAAGGGTTATCTCATCAATCTTATTCAGTATAGTTGCAATTTGAATAGCATATATGCTGTTTAAACTGAAGTTTATAGTAATATTTATTTCAGGACTTATCCCTATTGCCCCGTTAAGAACAGCTCTTTTTGTTCCATCATTATAGATTTCAAAATCATCAAGCGTTACAGCCAGACCGTCAAAATACTTGTCTGGCCCCTTAACAAGGACTCCTTCAACTTTTGATTTTAACGTGAAGTCTTTTTCAAGAAGCTTTCTTCTGAATGTTATTGTGCCTTCTTTAACAGTTTTTGAGAGAACAGCATCGGAGGTAAGGATAACGATATCATTTCCGTCCTTCTGCATCCCGTTTACTTTCCGCAGCAATCCGTATGGCGTTTTTTCAGAGACGCCAATAACCAATATGCTTCCGTCAGTTATATTATCTATTTCACCTGTTGTGCCGCTGAAAATCATCTGCTCAGGTGTAACTTCCTTAAGAAGGCCAAGCTCCTCAGAACCAATAAAAATCACATTCCCTGAATATGTAATATTTCCTACTTCGGTTCCCCATTGGAATTCATCCCTTTCACAACCCTGGACAAGCAAACAGGATATGATCACAACACAGACCGGAATAAGATATTTTGTTTGCATCCGCATATAATTTCATTTTAAAAGTCGGACAAAACCACACATGGTTGAAAATTAAACACATACGCGTTTGTGTGTTTGATACATGTGGGTTTCAATTCCTTAAATATATATAGTATATAAGAGCGTCTGTTCAAAGTTATTCAATAAAATGTTTTGCGCATTTTCCTGGTGATATTTGTTTTTCTGATAGCAGAATGTATATAACTGTATGCAGATATCAGTGAAATACCACCGGTCAGATAAAGATTCCTGTCGTACCTGGTGGTCTTGTCGTAATAATATTTAGCCAACTCCTCTGTTTCAGCTGTTTTTGACAGGTTGTAATAACGATCTGCCATCGATTTAACATGAAAAGATTCATAGGCACTCAAGGCAAAGACAGGTACTGCAACAAGCTGAACAACCTTGTTGAATCGCCGTTTTTTGACCAGCTTGTTGTCAAAAGGAAGGTTAAAATCAAGCTGTTGCGTCTGAGAAACAGGATCAAAAATGCTTCTGCCTTTCTGCCCGGACACTAAAAGCGTAACAGAGACTTCGGAGTCTTTCTGTCGAAGAAGTTTCAACATTCCATCATTTCCCTGAATTCTGGCTATCTGACCTGAAGTAAGCTTCTGATCGGTTCTGACGGTTTTATCCGCACCCGCTGAAAGGAGATATTCTGCCATTCTGACATCGTTGACCTCAGCTGCAATATGCAGGGGGGTATAACCTGAATTCCCCCTGATGTTAATATCTGCACCTCTGCTAACCAGATTCTGAACCAGGGAAACATTCCCTGACATTGCTGCAAGATGCACGGGACTAAGCTCCAGTGTGTTTTTTATATTAAGATCAGCTCCTTTGTCAATAAGAGAGTTCAACAGCTTCACATCGTCCGATAAAACTGCCAGATGAACCGGGCTGTTACCATAGCGATCGGTAGGCACTACCGGTTCAATACCTGTTTTCTGATCAGGCATTTTATCGGATCCGGCAGAAGTATCCTGAACCCGGACGACTGAACGGCCTGACATGTCAGTAATGGATGAATCTGTTAATGCTTCTGACTTATCATTCCGGGAAGAAACAGGAAGTGCTTCATTCCATGACTGAATTTCCTCATTATAAGGGATAAGATTCCTGTTTGTTTCAGGTGTCATATCTTTGATTTGAAATGACATTGCAGGACTGATTGCAGAAGCTAATGATTTAAATTCCGTATCATTCCGGTCTATGGTGGCATTGTCATCTGCTTTAGCAGCGTTGTCTTTACGTGTAATATCCTGCTTTAACTCATTTACGGCCGGCAGTTTGATATCTCTCATCCCGTCTGCAAGTGTGGTATCACCTGGTTTTGAGGCTTCAGTTGCCTTTACGTTTACAGGAGAAGTAGCAGGTGTCTGTTTCCGGACCCGTTCAGTGGTCACAGCTGCTGTTGTTGGTGTTCTTTCAGCAACAGGAGGTGGCTGATCGGTTGTTCTGACTGAGGAAGGTGTTGTCCTGGGCGTTACAGATTCCGAATCCGGTCTTGTCCTGCTATTGGCAGCGACTGCATTGACTGCCGGGGCAGAAGCAACAAAAAACACTTTTTCAAACTTTCTTATACTGCCTGAACTTGTTTTGTATTCAATCATAAGTCTGTAACTGCCCTCAACATCCAGGCTGGGAATAAGTATCCTTGACAATTCATCAATAGTCCACTCAGACCACTCGGTGAGGCTTTTAATATTTGCCAGCCCGCTTCCCCGAGGGACTTCCAGCCTGTACCTGTAGGATCCGATAAGTGAACTCTTGTAAAAACTAAGATCAATGCTTTCAAGCATTGCAATTTTCGAGGGTACCGTATACAGAAAGTAAATTGGCCCCAGCTGGGTGCCGGTGTGTTCAGTAACTATTTCATTGGAAGGTTTACCGGCATAAGAGACTTTCCCGGAACAAATCAGGCTTGTTATTATGACAATATACACGAAATGTCTCATCACCGTTGCAGTAAATTGTTCTGTACGTCAAACATCTACCCGATTCCTTTCCTGACAACTTTTATGCTAATAAGTTACTATATCTTCAACAGAAATAAAAATAATTTAAAAAATCAACTATCACAAAAAACTGAAGCCTATCATTTAACATAATTAATACTACAACAATAAATCAACCTTTGAAGTTCCTCACAACAAACGCAGGGGAAACGCTTTTACAAGCCTTCTGCCAAGGCATTGCTCTCGCTTTAATCCTGAAACGGCTATTATAAAGCAGACTGAATCAGCATGTATGTTCAATAAGATAACAGGGTATGAATATAGAGATAAACCTCCGTCATTAAGGTTTACAGAGATTCTCTTCTTATGTTTCTGGAGTTTTAACCCAGGTAGCCCTTTAGAAGCTTACTTCTGGAAGTATGCCTGAGTCTCCTGATGGCTTTTTCCTTAATTTGCCTTACCCGTTCGCGTGTCAGGCCGAATTTCTCACCTATTTCTTCAAGTGTCATTTCCTGACAGCCTATGCCAAAGAAGAACCTGATTATATCGCGCTCCCTTTCTGTAAGAGTTGCAAGGGCCCTGTGAATCTCCTTTGTCAGGGATTCATCCATCAGCAGTTTATCTGCAACCGGGGAATCATTGTTTGTAAGGACATCAAGAAGGCTGTTATCCTCTCCTTCAATAAAAGGCGCATCCACTGAAACGTGCCTGCCCGAGACCTTAAGTGTATCTGTCACTTTCTCCTTGGGAAGTTCAAGAACTTCAGCAAGCTCCTCGGGAGAAGGAGTGCGTTCGTACTCCTGTTCGAATTTCGAAAAAGCCTTGTTTATTTTATTCAGGGAACCGACCTGATTGAGGGGGAGCCTGACAATCCTTGACTGTTCAGCCAATGCCTGAAGAATGGATTGCCGTATCCACCACACGGCATATGAAATAAATTTAAACCCTCTTGTTTCATCAAATTTCTCAGCAGCTTTAATAAGCCCGAGATTGCCTTCATTAATTAGGTCGGGCAGGCTCAATCCCTGATTCTGATATTGTTTTGCAACGGATACAACAAAACGAAGATTTGCTTTTGTCAACTTTTCAAGAGCATCTCTGTCTCCCTTCTTAATTCTTTGTGCAAGTTCAACCTCTTCTTCAACAGATATCAACTCTTCTTTACCAATCTCCTGCAGATACTTATCAAGTGATGCACTTTCCCTGTTTGTTATGGATTTGGTAATCTTTAGCTGTCTCATTATGCCTCCAAAAAAATTTTCGCAAAGGTATTGCTTTATAAATGAATAACAAAATTAAAATGATAATGTTAACAGCAGGGACGCTATTTATTCTTAACCCCCTGCTGTTCACCTTCTTATGTGGGATGGATTATTTCCTGAAAGAGTAACTGAAGAATGTCCCATTGGATTGTATGCCCTCAATCGACCTCAGATCACTCTCGTGGCCGGTGGCTTCACGGACATCTTCCGCATTTTTTACCTTCTTGCCGTTTATGCTGAGTATAATGTATCCCTTTTTGATTCCAAGGTCCTTGAACCTTCCGTCATTAAGCTCTGTTACCTTGACACCGTAATCAATCTTAAAGGTTCTTTTATCTGTAGATCCCAGAGCCTCAAGTTTTGCACCATATACAATGCCGCTTCCCATATCGCGGGTAACCACAGCTGTATTTCCTGCAACATTCTTCATGACTATCGGGATAGTGGACTGTTTGCCATTCCTGATATATGTTATGTTGGCTTTATCACCCGGCCGGAGCTTTCCAACCTGAACCTGTAGTTCAGAGGGAGTAGCAACATCAATGCCATTGAACTTGACAATTATGTCATTTTCCTTAAGTCCTGCATCAGCTGCCGATCCATTGGGTATAACGCTTGCTATAAGCACTCCCCTGACTTCGTCAAGTTTCTGCTTGTCTGCATCCTCCTGTGTAACTTCCCTTATGTTAACCCCGATAATTGCTCTCTGCACTTCGCCATATTGTTTCAGATCTTCAACAACTTTCTTTACAATACTTACAGGTATGGCAAATGAATTACCGGCATAAGCACCGCTTGGCGATACTATTGCAGACGTAATTCCCACGAGCAATCCTTTTGTGTTTACAAGAGCCCCCCCGCTGTTTCCCATGTTCAGCGCAGCATCGGTCTGTATGAAGGATTCTATCCTCAGATCATTGTCGAGTATTCCAAGGCTGCGGCCTTTTGCACTGACAATACCAGCTGTTACGGTGGAAGTAAGATTGAAAGGATTTCCCACTGCAAGCACCCATTCCCCAAGCTTTAACTGCTCGGAGTCACCGTACCTTACGAAAGGCAGGTTGTTTGTCTTGATCTTAAGAAGCGCTATATCGGTGCTTGGATCCCGCCCTATAATTGCAGCAGTGAAAGTGCGGTTGTCATTTAACTTAACCTCTACATTTTCAGCATCATCTATAACATGGTTATTTGTAATAATATATCCGTCTTCAGAGATAATCACACCTGATCCGTATCCACTGACTTCCCTTGGCCTTGAATAGCTGTCGCCATAGAACCATTCCATAATCGGATTGCTTGCCCTGGCTCCGACCGTGGTTTTGGTCCTGACATGCACAACCGCATGAACTGTCATTTCGGCGGCATATGTAAAATCCACCTGGCCTTCCTGCATTGCAAGAGCAGTCAATATTGCCTTCCCATCCCTGATCTCAACCTGTGAGCTGTCTTTTACAGACTGGCCTATACGCTTGTCAACTATCTTTGTATATGTAAACAATGTTACGGCTCCTCCAAGCAGAGCCATCAGGAATGCACCCATCAAATACTTTGCCTTCATATTTTTGATTTTTATGATTATTCACTTTTTTATGCTGATTTACTATTAACAAAAATTATACCTTAAAAATTATATATTTACTACGGTTTTTAAGGACTGCTAATTGCAAAGTTCATTCATTTTTTGAAAGCTTTACCGAATCCATTTGGATTTAACATCATTTTAACACACATGGTTATCCCATTTAACAAATATCATGGCACAGGTAACGATTTCATTATCATTGACAACAGGGCTTGCATCTTTAATCTTTCAGAACCAGCTGTTATAAAAAAAATATGCGACCGGAGGCTTGGAATAGGGGCCGATGGCCTGATCGTAATAGGTCAGTCGGTTTATGGTGATTTCCGGGTAACCTACTATAATTCTGATGGTCATCTGACTTCCCTGAGGGTGGAACAGGAGCTACGGCATCTGCCATTACCGCAGTATTATCCGGTCATTTTGTCAGCAAATTGCCGGTGAATGTCAGAACCCGGGGTGGAGACCTGAGTGTCGACTTCAGATTTGCCGACGGCAGGATAAGCTCCAAAACGAAGCCCTGCTCATTCATGTAATGCTATATCAGGCAAGCACCGTCAGGAATCTGACGACATGAAATATAATTACAACATATACCGGATGCAGAAAGAGACACTATACGGAAAAACGCTTGACGAGATCATTGCCGTAACAAAACGATTGGGAATGCCCGGATTTTCAGCTATGCAAATAGCTGACTGGCTATATAAAAAGGAAATAACCACAATTGATGAAATGTCAAATCTGTCGAAAAAAATGAGAACCATGCTTTCGGCAGAATATGAGATGGGCCTGAGCAGTCCTGAAGCCTCGCAGGAGAGCAATGACGGTACAAAGAAGTATCTATATAAAGTGCTTGATGGTAAATATATTGAAACAGCCTACATACCCGGCAAAACTTATTCAACAATTTGCCTCTCTTCACAGTCGGGATGCAAAATGGGATGTAAATTCTGCATGACGGGAAAGCAGGGATTTCAGGGGAACCTGTCGTCAGGCGAAATACTGAACCAGTTAAGGAGCCTGCCTGAGTTCAGGGTGGTTACGAATATTGTCTATATGGGCATGGGCGAGCCTCTTGA
Organism: Bacteroidales bacterium; assembly: GCA_040769065.1. Classification (GTDB taxonomy): domain Bacteria; phylum Bacteroidota; class Bacteroidia; order Bacteroidales; family VadinHA17; genus LD21. Next base: position 302,389 of record JAXGLU010000001.1, on the reverse strand, counting down.
CAACCTGGAACAGGTACTGAAGAGTACAGAAATCATGACATCTGAATGGGGCTACGGCTGGAGCCCTTCAAGAATTACCGTGAGCACGGTGGGCCTTATTAAAACTTTAAGGGAATTCCTCGAAAAAAGCAAATGTCATCTGGCTGTCAGCCTCCATTCTCCTTTTGATGAGGAAAGAAGAAATCTCATGCCTGTCCAGAAAACAAACAGCCTTGCCGATATACTGCGAATCATAAAGGACTTTCATTTAAGCAGGCAGAGAAGAATATCCTTTGAATACATACTGTTCAAAGGCCTTAATGACACACCTGCACATGTAAGGGAACTGACCAGGATTTTAAACGGAATAAGATGCCGCATCAATATCATCAGATTTCATTCATTCCCCGGGTCGCCTTTCGTGAGCCCGGGCGATAATGAGATAGAAGAATTCAAAAATGCCCTTAACAAAAAAGGCATACTGACAACTGTAAGGGCAAGCCGCGGGATGGATATCCAGGCAGCCTGCGGACTGCTATCAACTATGACAAAGAATAAATTATGAAACCCACATGAATGAATTCAAACGCATACACGTAATGAATATAATTATCAGTCAATGGGGGTTCCATCATACCTTTAAAATCAAAAATATATTATGATAAACAGAATCAAGACATTGCCTTTATTCCTATTCCTTTTAACCAAAATGGTGGTTACGCAGGGCCAGGGAAAATCATTTGACATTTTTCTGGCAGATTCCTCAATGTCGAACGCTTCGGTTTCATTATGCATAATTAACTCTGAAACAGGCGAGAGGATCATGGAGCACAATTCTCAGAGGAGCCTGACTCCGGCTTCAATATTAAAACTTGTGACCACCGCAGCAGCACTGGAAATACTCGGCCCGGAATACACCTTCAGGACACAGATCGGATACACCGGGTCACTGAACAAGTTAAACGGCAGGTTGTCAGGCAATTTAGTAATCAGGGGTGGTGGAGATCCTGCACTTGGATCAGACTATTTCACGGAACATTACAAAAACTTCATTAATAACTGGATAAGTGAAATAATAAAGTCGGGCATAAAGGAAATAAAAGGAAGAATTATCTGCGACGATTCAAGGTATGACTACCAGCCTGTACCGGGGAAATGGCAATGGGAAGATTCAGGCAACTATTACGGTGCCGGAGCCTATGGACTGTCGGTATTCGATAATACTTGCAGGATCCATTTCACAACATCTGCTCCGGGCTCAGTACCTGAAATAACAAGAATCGAACCCGCTCAATACGTATACCGGTTCACAAACAGACTTACATCGCTGGGGAATTCCGACAAAGGATACATATTCAGCGCTCCATACAGCAATTCCGGATGGTTAACCGGAACAATTCCCGTAAATACCGATGATTTCATTCTAAAGGGATCCATTGCCGATCCTCCGATGCTTCTTGCACAAATAATTCACGCGGGTCTTGACTCAGCAGGAATAATGATCACAGGGGAGCCCTCCACAGCAAGACTGGAAGGGCAATCATCAGGAACCGGTTTTATTGGTATTACCGAAACATTATCCCCTCCCCTTAAGGAAATTATCAGGATACTTAATTATGAAAGCGTCAATCTGTATGCAGAACATCTTCTGAAGGAAATGGGGTTGGTCATGTCTGATGAAGGATCAACAGGGTCAGGAACAAAGGCAATAGAAGGATTCTTTAAAGAATCAGGCATTGACACCGGGGGCTTCTTCATAAAGGATGGAAGCGGGTTGTCAAGGACAAATGCTGTTACCTCTGCAGGAATGGTAAGCCTTCTGAGGTATATGAAAGAAGACAGCCCGCATTATACAGAGTTCTTCAACTCCCTGCCCGAGGCAGGCAAGACAGGCACTCTCACCAGCTATTTCAAGGATCCGGTTTTTGATGGAAGGATGAAGGCAAAAAGCGGATCAATGGAAAGAGTTAGGTGCTATGCCGGTTATCTTGTTTCGATGGCCGGGCATGAACTGATTTTCTGTATTATGATCAACAATTTCTCTGGAAGCTCAGCAGAGGTGATTAAAAGCATAGAAAATGTTCTGAAGGAGGCGATCCTTTCAAACTAGAAACAAAATCAGGGCAGAAGGTATTGTGTAATCAGGTTTTCTGCATGAATCACGATCAAAGACAAAGTCCGGGAAGTTTCAGGCGTCTATTCTGGCATACCTTGCATGTGTCTCGATAAATTCTCTGCGAGGGGGCACTTCATCACCCATAAGCATGGAGAATATTCTGTCAGCCTCGGCAGCGCTTTCTATTGTAACCTGGCGTAATGTACGTGTTTCAGGATTCATTGTAGTACTCCACAGTTGTTCGGCGTTCATTTCACCCAGACCCTTGTACCTCTGGACTCCAACGGAGGCATCCTTTCCCTGGCCCAGTTCTGTAACAGCAGCTTCTCTTTCTTCCTCCGACCAGCAATAGCGTTCAGTCTTGCCTTTTTTCACAAGGTACAATGGAGGAGTGGCTATATAGAGATGCCCTCCCTTGATAAGATCCTGCATATACCTGAAAAAGAATGTCATGATGAGTGTGGTTATATGCGATCCGTCCACGTCAGCATCAGTCATTATAATTATCTTGTGGTATCTCAGTCCCGAAAGGTTAAGGGCTTTGCTGTCCTCTTCGGTGCCAATGTTTACGCCGAGGGCAGTAAAAATATTCTTTATCTCTTCACTTTCATATATTCTGTGTTGCATTGCCTTTTCCACGTTAAGGATCTTGCCTCTCAGAGGAAGAATGGCCTGAAATTTCCGGTCGCGACCCTGTTTGGCAGTTCCTCCTGCCGAGTCTCCCTCAACCAGGAATATCTCGCAGTTGGCCGGATCCCTGTCGGCACAGTCAGCCAGTTTTCCCGGCAAACCTGATCCGGAAAACTCATTTTTGCGCTGCACCAATTCCCTTGCTTTCCGGGCTGCATGGCGTGCTGTTGCAGCAAGGATGACCTTCTGAACAATGATCTTTGCATCTTTTGGATTCTCTTCCAGGTAATGAGTAAGCATAGTGCTTACGGCCTGATCGACAGCGCCCATTACTTCAGAATTACCAAGCTTTGTTTTTGTCTGCCCTTCAAATTGAGGCTCAGCTACCTTAACAGAAATAATAGCGGTAAGACCTTCCCTGAAATCATCACCGTTGATGTCAAATTTCAGTTTTGCCGTTGCCCCGGAATCTTCTGCATATTTTTTCAGGGTTCTGGTTAATCCCCGCCTGAAACCTGCAAGATGGGTGCCTCCCTCAATGGTATTGATATTATTTACATAAGAATGGACATTCTCCGAGAATGAATTATTATACTGAAGTGCTATTTCAACAGGAATATCGGTCTTGTCGAATATGATATGCACCGGTGCCTCAATAAGGCGTACCCTGTTAGTGTCGAGGTATTCAACGAATTCCTTTAGCCCGGACTCAGACCTGAATTCCTCATGGCGTTCCTTGTCTCCGTTCCCATTCTCGACAAGCTCTCGCATATCGGTAATTGTCAGCAAAATGCCCTTGTTCAGATATGCCAGCTCACGCAATCTTGCCGACAGGATTTCAAAATTGAAATCGGTAGTCTGAAAAATAGTATTATCAGGCTTGAACGTGATAATTGTTCCCGATTTGCTTGTCTGTCCAACGGTTTCAACACCTGTAACCGGCTTGCCCTTCCTGTATTCCTGCCTGAATATCTTTCCGTCTCTCATAATTTCAGCGACGAGCTTTTCCGAAAGCGCATTCACGCATGACACTCCGACGCCATGAAGACCACCTGATACTTTATATGACCCCTTATCAAATTTTCCGCCTGCGTGAAGGACAGTCATTACGACTTCAAGAGCTGACCTCTGTTCCTTCTCGTGAAGGTCTGTGGGTATTCCGCGCCCGTCATCAGTCACTGTAAGCGAGCCGTCTTTATTTATCACTATATCGATGCGGGAGCAGAAACCGGCCAGAGCCTCATCAATTGAATTGTCAATAACCTCATAAACAAGATGATGTAATCCCTTCACCCCGGTATCGCCAATGTACATAGCCGGTCTTTTCCTTACAGCTTCCAGCCCTTCTAGTACCTGAATACTTTCTGCTGAATAATCACCACCTTCCTGCAGCTTCTTTTCACTATCACTAATCATAAATCGTTCTTTTAAATCTGTTTTCCGGAACGGGTCCTTTCATTGAAATGAATAAACCTGTCATGCAAAAAGCAGGGAAGAAAACCTCTTTCTTTATGCCGACATTCAGGTATGCTTTCCGGGGAAAAACTTGATAAAAACACTATGCTGTTTATCCTTTCCGACCTCACTTTTCCTTCTGTAAACAACTGATAATATGTATATTAATTTCAATCACAAATTTAGCTATTTTTCATTCCTTAAGTGTTAAAGAATCATTAAAAGTATTTCACAATTTCAAAAAGAAATTAACACTTATTGCCTGATAAATTGAAGGGATTAAGCAAAGAAGCCCACTGGTGTCAACATCAGAGACTGTATGTAAACCCAATAAGAAAATTGAACATCTGGGACGGGTAAAAAGCCCATTCGTAATAACGCTGATAGGACATATTGTTGATTTTAGCCCAGAATGAAAGAATCTTTGTATATCGGTATTCCGCGCTCATGCCGAGATTAACGTGTACCGGCTCTTCAGTCTCGGATATGCTGGTAGTGGTCCAGCCGGTAAGGCTTTTGCTGATCAGCATTTTTCTGCTGCCGAGGGCATTCAGTTCCAGGCCTGCAATGATCTTGTCTCTCAGATTATATTTCAATCCAAGTCTGCCATCCCAGTCGGGTCTTGTCCATGCATAGTCAATATCGTTTTCCAGCAGAGTGTACTTATAAAAATTGCAGGCGGCATTAAAACTGAGCCTGGGAGTTATTGAACCTGTAAGCTCGCCATGGACATTAAGCACATTCCCTTCATCCGTCAGCGGTACAAAGTGATTGCCTCTTTCTGCAGCCCTGGATGCCGAGTCGGGGTAAATAACATTTGAGAAGAACAGCATATCCTCAAACTGCGAATATGAGACTGAAGCAAGGTAATTGCCGCCGATCCCGTTATTGCCCTTAAGGCCGACTGTCAATGTTATGTTCTGGCTGGTATTTGGGATATTGAAAATAGTTCCATAGCCTAGTATGTAAGGATTCTGCCTGATAATGCTGAGCGGATCATTCCTTTCCAGCCCTCCGCCAAGCTCCGCAAAAAAGTTCATATAGTCCTGAACAATTGTAAATCCAAACTTCAGGTTAGGATAAAAATGCAAGGCAGGGGATGATTTGAGGTTTTTATCCAGGAGTAGTTCCAAGCCCAGGTCAAAAGTCCACTGGCCGGAACTTTTCCTGAAAAAGGGAGACACTGAAAATACATATTTTGGGTCAATATTCAGGGTATCGGAGAAGGTATAGCTATCAAGGTCTATATCAGATCCGAGGTAGAATCCCTGGTATTCGGTTGCCAGATAACCGTTTATGGCAATATGGTTCATGGCACTCTTTGGCTCATTGCGGAAGTAATCATAGGCGATCCCGAAATCAAATGCAAAATCCGATGAATCAAGGTTGACCGACGAGAGTGAAACACCGCCGCCAATATCGTAATAATCGAGCCTCACATCTTTCCTTTCAGGCTCGTAAAGAGGACCCGTTGTTTCATATCCGTAAGCATATCTTGTTTTCTGCATGAAATCGAGTGATGCATCCAGGGTGCTTTTTCTGAAGAATTTCTTTCCGAACAATGTTGCATCGTTATCCATAAAACCTGCAAACACTTTCTGATCATTTTCCAACGGCACTCTCCCGTTCGATGAGTAATGCTTTGCGTAAAGTCCGAGTGCACCTCTTTTGGAACGGCCATTTGTAATGCTAAGCTCCGCCAGCGGGGTGTTATTGCTGCCAAGTCCGAGCTTGATATAGCTCTTGTACAGCTTGGGAAGAGGATCGGGAAGAAGTGAAGCGGGCTTGATTGAGCTTATCGGGTAGGTTGGAGAATATGGCGTTGTTTTAATGTCATATAGGAATGACGGGCTAACAGACATAGTATCTACTATATCAGGCAGGAAGCTCTTTTTCCTGAAATCAGGCAAAGACGGCTTATACGGATTATAAAGGGTAACTTCCCTTTTCAGTTGTGTTTCTCCTTCTCTTTCCTGCGCCGATAATGAAAACAAAAAAGATGCGGTTAATATTATGAGAATTGTTTTTCTGATCATTTCAATCCTGTTTTTGCTTTTAACATATTAGCCATAAGTCGTTTACAACATCATATTCTCAGGCTTCCCTGTCAAGAGAGGACAGCTTGGCATTAACTTCGTCTATTATCCCATCGTCCTTAATGGTATAGTATTCCTTAAGGCTTTGAAGTGTTGCTCTTGCCTGGAGCAAATCGCCCTTTGATATACTTATGTCGGACAGCAGCAGGAAGATTTTAGCCATCCAGAACTGATGCGGAGAGTTCTGGTCGATAAACTGGGTTACAACCCTCTCCGATTCAGCAATATCGCCCTTCCGGTACAGAAGTTCTGCGACCCTGTATTTTGACTCTGCTCCTTCAGCACTGCTTACCTCATTAGCAACCTTCCTGAATTCCTCAAGTGCCGTATCATATTCATTCAGACTGTAGTGTGCTTTCCCCTTCATGAATGTGGCTTCTCTCCTTAATTCATCCGGAATATCGCGGGTGTTGCCTATACGTTCGGAAGCACTGATTGTCCGGGTTGCATCGCCTGACTGGTATGCCGACCTGAGCAGACCCCTTAATGCGACAATCTTTACCCTGGAAGAAAAAGCAATCTTTTCAAGCTTTTCATAATAATCGGTTGCTGAAGTATAATTCTCATTATTAAATTCAATCGCTGAGGCTGATATCAGAGCCTGTTCCATGAATTGATTGTTTGGCACTTTTATTACTTCTTCATAGTAGGCCAGGGCCTCGTCAGGCTTGCCTGAGGAATTAAGACATTCAGCAAGATAGAACTGAGCATTCAGCCTAAAGACCCCGTTCCGGAACTCACCAAGATAATTTCTGAAAACATCGGAGGCCTTGATGCAGTTTCCTTCGATATACAGGTTCTCTCCCGATATGTACAGCAGTGAATCCCTTTCCGACAAGCTGACATCTCCCTGTCCAATGGTCCTGACATATGCAAAATAGCCTTCCACATCGTTCATCTCGACATAGGCATTCTTAAGCCCTGTCAGTGCATATCTTGCTTCCGGCGTGGAATTGTAATTCTCAATTACTTTCTTGAACTGTTCTATTGATTTCCGGTTATCCCCCTGATTATAGTACAGGAGCCCAAGCTGGACAATAGCTTTTGGGACAAAGGAGCTGGTGTTATAATTTGCGATAACATTTATGAAATCAGCCTCCCCTCTCATGGAATTACCCAGCACAAGGAATGCCCTTCCTCTTTCAAACAAGGCATCAGGCACATATGATGAGGAAGGGAACTTTGCAATCAGCGATGACAGCACATCTACCTTCCCCTGCTGGTTATTCGAGAGTCCCATGCAAAAACCCTTCTGATACATTGCATAATCTGCCTCTGCCTGTCCGTATTCAATGACTTTGTCATAATAGCTTATTGCCTGGGGATAATTTGTTGTAATATAATAGCAATCAGCTATTCTGAGTTTAGTATCGGAAAGAAGTTCGGGTTTAACAGCTGCTGCAGTTACCTCAAAGGTTCTGAAATTATTCAGTGCACCCTGATAATCATTCATATTAAACAGCGCATAGCCCAGGTTATATTTCAGCAGGTCATTTTCCCGGAGTGAGGATGAACCTGGTATTTTCTGGAATAATTCATAATCATCCCTTGCTTCAGCAAATCTCCCGAGTCTGTATCTGGCTTCTCCCCTCCAGTAGACAGCCCGGGCCCTGATCTCCCTGTTGTATTTCCCAAATTGCAGAGACTTGTCAAACATATCCACGGAGGCTGCAATTTCCATATTGTTAAGGAGTTCAAGTCCCCTGAAGAAGGTTACCCGCTGGTATGCTTCCTCAAGGCGGCTGTCCTTGTTTCTTATCTTATCAAGGGCCGAAAGGGCGGCATTATAGTTTTTAATTTCCAGGAGGGAGGAAACCAGGTAGTTATAGGCTTCATCAATCTTGTCGGAACCGGGATACAGGTTGATATATTCCTGGAAAGCTGATATTGCTTCCCCAAAAGGAGAATACGAGGTCTCATAAGTCAGTTTCGCATAATTGAACAGTGCTTCCTCTTTAATCTTCGGGTCGAAGTCCATTTTGGAAGCCTGCCCGAAGGCAAGCTGTGCCCGCTTTTTGTCATCCTTCTGCAAGTAGCAGTCGCCAAGCACGTACCAGATATTCTGGCTTAAAAGGTCTGACCGGGCACCTGTTTCCAGTAAAACCTTTATTGCATTGTCAAAATCTCCGGTCATGTAATAACAATACCCGAGCTGATATTTATCCTCCCTTGCACTTTCTTTGGCGCTGGCAGCATATTGTTCAAGGTACGAAAGCGCAGTCTTGTAGTCCTTATTGTTATAGTATGCGTCACCTATGAACCTGTAGAGCTCAACTGCCCTGTCCCTGGGAGCGGATTCAAGAAGGCCGGGCCCCATTTCCAGTATGGCATTATAATCTTTCTGAAGATACAGTATCTGAATTATATAAAAAGGCACTATAGGGCCAAATGTTTCGTCATCCTTAAGTCGAAGGAATCCGTCCATGGCTGTCTCATACATATTCTGCTCATATGCAATCTGAGAGAAATAGTACAGGGCAGGAGGAGTGTATTCGGTATCAATATCCTTGATTTCCGAGAACATGACCTGGGCTTTTTCCTTGTCGCCCCTTACATACAATGAATAACCGTATCTGAAATAGTATTCCGGCAATTTATCACTGGCAAGTTCCTGCCTGTTAACATTCTCGTAGTATGTTGCAGCCTTCCTGTAATTCTTATTCTGATAGAAGAAATCCGCCAGGGAAACGGTGGCTTCAGCTATCCTGGGGCTTTCGGGGTGGTTTTTCATATATACCGTCATCCTGTATTCCGCATCAGGATTAAATACGCGGATAGCAGACAGTGCCGCGTAGTACTCAGCATCAGCAAGCATTATCCTGTCTTTGCCATCGCTGTTCCTGATATAGGAATCGAAAAGACGGATTGCTGCAGGATATTTTTCCTTGTTGAAAAGATCCAGCCCCCTGTTATACTCGGAATCGATCTCCTTCCCCGAAAAAGAGGACTGAGCAAGAAGATTAAACGATAAGAGGAGACTTGAAATAAAGACTGGTATCTTTTTATTCATATTTTATTTCTTTTGATCCGAATTCTTCATCCCTGAATATAAAAGGAAAGTCAATTGTATTTATAATACACTGTATATCAGTCACATAGACTGATTCAGCGTTTTTTGTCAAGGGCAAAATTACAATTATTAAACGGGGGGGTATCGGCCTTTATTACGGATTTTATCAACATCCAAATGTTAGTTATCAATTCTTTCGTTAATTTGCGAAACAAACAAATCTGAGATGCCCGAAGACAATCTATCCGGAAAGATTATTGATTTGAAAAACTGCGACATATGGCAGCAGGACCACCTGGTTCTCAGCAATGTTAACCTTGAAATCGAAAGAGGAGAATTCCTGTACCTTGTCGGCAGGGTTGGAAGCGGTAAAACAAGTCTTATCAAAACCCTTAATGCACAGCTGCCCCTCAGGGAAGGAAAGGGAGTTGTTGCAGGCTATGATCTGTCAAGTATAAAGCCGCGTGACATACCCTTTCTCAGGAGAAAAACGGGGGTGGTTTTCCAGGATTTCCAATTGCTTATTGACAGGTCGGTGAATGAAAATCTTGAGTTTGTCCTCAGGGCAACAGGATGGAAGAACAAATATGAAATTGACTCCAGGATCGAGGATGTACTCGGCAAGGTCGGTCTTAGCATGAAGGGATATAAGCTTCCTCATCAGCTTTCAGGAGGCGAACAGCAGAGAGTTGTTATAGGCCGTGCCCTGTTGAATGATCCGGAAATAATACTTGCCGATGAACCTACCGGAAATCTCGATCCGGAAACATCGGAAGGGATTGTGAAATTATTGATCGAAATAAGCAGGTCGGGCAAAGCGGTAATGGTAGCAACACATAATTATACAATACTCAAGAAGTATACGGCCAGGACCCTGAAGTGTGAAAACGGCCGGATACACGAGGTTGACAACGAAGAAGAAATTGAGCTAGAAGAACTTTAAATGATTCAACCCGGCAGGGCATTATTGATTCTGCATCCCAAGAGTAAACTCAAAAATCTCCCTGAAAAAATCAGTGTCAGATTCATCAATGAATGAATCATCATTCCATACACTGACAAAGGCCCCCCCTGCCCTTCTAACTTCTTTGACGATTCCGCCAATAAGCGACTTTGCGTTTTGAAGGTCCTGTCCGATTGAATTTCTGAGAGCATGATCGGTCATCTGGAACGGGTAAATCCGCAGCCGGGTAATTTGCTCTTCATATAGATCATAGAACAGGAAGGGCCTTGATAAACCGGCTCTGAATCCGGGGTAATCGTCATATCCCATACTGTAATCTTCCCTGATGCCGAGAGCGGAGATATGCCTGTAGGACGCCGGCATGACAAGATGTGAAAGACTGAACCTGTTGATAATTACGTCCTTTCCGGTGATTTTCTTCATTCTTGCTGTTTCCTTTGCCGCAGAAGAGTATGAAACCGAGGCGCTGGCTGAAGAATATATGCCGGCAGGATGACTTTCATGAAAGTTGCAGATAACCTTCCTGTAGTCAGAATTTTTCCATGAAGGGCCTCTCTCATGTCTTGACTGATCTCCAACGTGGAAGAAAAAAATTGAATCAGTTCCGTATTTTGAAAGGATGCCGGTAAAATAGTCCATCATCTCCGATGTAACACTGCGATCTTCAGCGGCTGAATTTTCCTGCACTTTTCTTCCGGCAATATCTCTGAGCAGTTCCGCAATATTTCCCAGAATATTTCTGCCATAGCCTGAAAAAGGGTCATTAATATTAAATGACGCAATTGTTCTGAAATCACCGGGCTTGAACGTCATTTTGTAAAACCTGGTCGCAAGGGCTTTTGCCAGCATTTTTGACCATATTTCCACAATTGAGATTTCAAGAAAGCCACACCTGTAGGCAACTGAATCTGAGGCTTTGAATTGCCCTGCAGAGCCGGTCCTGCATTCCTGGTATTCCTCATAGCGGGACACGAGATAAAAGGAAGCGGCAAAAACATCAAACGGCATATCTGAATCAGGTGAGCTTTTGAAAAAATACGGAACACCCATGAATTCACCCGCATCAATTTCAACCGGTCTGACGCCCTGCTCAAACAGCAGGATATCAGGACTAATTTTAAGCGAACCGGGGATATTGCCGTCAGTGTAGTTTATAACAGGGTTTTTGCCTATTTTCCTTTTATCAGTGATTATCTCCCACGAAAGTCCAAGTATATCATGAAGAATTAACTCAGCAATATATGCCAGGCGTGGTGTTTTAACTGAAGAAAAGATCTTTACAGGCTTCTGCTTCATCAGTATACAATATTATATTTCAACGGTCTGACGGAACCCACATGACTGAATATTACATACATACACATTTGTGCATTTATCACATGTGGGTTTAATTACTCAAATTTAGAAAATAAAATGATACATCTGTTGCAGGTGCTGCAACTTAAGTTCCGGTAATTCGGACCACAGCCCTTTTAAAAGCGGGAAACAGCTATATTATTCATTTAATGAGCGTCTTCCTGTTGCCGGACTATCTTTTCAGATAGTCGTCATAAACAACCTGCAGGAAAGCCTTTCCCGCTTTCTCTGCAAGCTCCGGATAATTTCCTTCCGTATAAACAGGCTGTTCCAGTTTATGATCATAAATAACCGCAGATGTATCGGTAATGAAAGCAAAGCCTTCATTAAACGTATAAAATGCAAAGGAATTGGATTCTTCGGCAAGCATGTCCTTCGCGAAATAGTAGTCACCCTCCACGCCAAGCTGCCTGAGCAGGGTAAGCGGAATATCCACCTGGCTGCCCAGTTTATCAACTGCAATTCCCTTTTCCTTTACTGCTCCTCCGAGCCAGAGCATGGGGATTCTGAATATTTCCGGAGAGTAAACCTGCACCTCAATGGAGTTTCTCCTGCAATGATCAGCAACAAGGATTACCAGTGTATTGTTCCACCATGTTGTCTCTTTTGCCCAGTCAAGGAAGGAGCCCACTGCCTGATCCGTATAGTGAACGGAATTCCTGAATTTTGTCATGTCATCCCTCCCTTTAAAGACAGGCTCAACAGGCACTTCAAAAGGTTCGTGGCTCGACAGGGTGAGTACCACATTGAAGAACGGCTCACTTATCTTCTGCATCGAGTCTTTCAAAGCTTCAAAAAGGATGTGATCGTGAACCCCCCACTTGGAGTTGTAATGCACGGGATCAAAATCGTTCATGGTAATTATTTGTCTGAAACCTGAAGAAATAAGGAAGGATTTGAAATTTGCAAAATTTATGTCCCCGCCATACCAGAAGGAGTTCTTATAGCCAAGGCTGTCAAATGACTTTATAAGCCCGGTGAGCGACTGTGTTTTCCTTGGTTCCTTGATTATTGAAACGGCTGGCTGGGCAGGATAACCACTGAAGATTGCAGGAAGAGCTTTGTCGGTGCGGCTGCCTGATGCGTAAAAATTGGTAAATACAATACCCTCTTCAATGTATTCATTCAAACGGGGAGTCGTAAGAGGATCCCCTCCAAGAGGTCCAACCAGTGCATTGCCGAAACTTTCCAGAACAATCAGCAGGATATTCGGTCTGGAATTATTCAGAACAATGCGGGTATTGCCATTCTTTGCCGTCAGGGAATCTGTAATGATCCTCGCGTCTGTGATATCACCATATATATACGGATTAACTGTTGACTTCATGTTAAATGCCGAGCTTCCCACATTCCAGAAAACGTTAATGGCAGCATGATTTGGGAACATGTCACTTGTAAAATAGACCGTGCCTGCATTTATTGGCGCCACTCCGGTTCCTCCCCTGATGGGGATGATAAGAGATCCGCTCATAATAAGCAATATCAGAGCTGAAAGTGCCCTGAATCTGACTTGTTCAAACCGGTCAAATAATCTGTCAATTGATTTGTTGTACAGGATAATAAAGACTGTTGCGATCATAATAACAGCGATCAGCATTCCAATGATCTGCATATTGCTTGTCGAGGCTGCAGCATCGTCGGGATTACTGAGATAAAGAAAGGGGGTATAATCCATTCTGAATCCCCAGTACTTGTACAGAACAGTATCTCCGACAGTTATTCCTGCCGCCAGGACGATGAACAGGTAAGTGTACCACTTCATGAAAATACGATACCAGTTTCCGCTAAGCCATAATTGCGGAACCATTAAAAGAAAAGGCAGAGCCAGGATATATCCCGTGGCAGAAATGTCGAGCTTCAAACCGTGTAAAAACGATTGAGCAATGGTGCCAAAGCTGAACCTGGAAGCCTCAGCAAAATGTGTTATAATAAAAAAGAACCTCGCGAAGAAGAATAAGAACATCCAGAACAGCGAATAAAAAAGAAGAGTCAAAAGTCTTTTTTTCATTTTTCAGGAATTTTGTTTGTTTCCGTCTCCCCTTTCCTGTTGCTGACAAAGAATAAAAGGAGGGATCCAGATATTATGACCATTCCCGTAACAGTAAGCCACTCAGGACTTTCTCCAGGCACCATGATCCAGCTTAAGACAGCCCCTACAACAGGAATGATAAATTTCCACAGATTTAGTTCCGAGACCTTAACCCCGGGTCTTTGCAGCAGCTTGAACCACAAGGAGAATGCAAAAGCCGACATAAAACTAAGCCACAGCAGGTCGAGCCAGTATATCATGGGTTGCGGTCCCCTGTGGATTCCTTCCACAGGAATAGAAACCAGGTAAATAATAAGACCTCCAACACCCAGTGATGATGAGCTTAACACCAGCGGATTCATTCCTTTACTCTTCAGGGATACCAGTACATTGCTTGTTGCGGACGCCACATTTGCTCCCAGAATCAGTGCAACACCCAACAGTTCAACGGTGCCTCCCAGTCTCAGGGCCTGGCGGCCGGCGCTGATAAGTATAACGCCTGATATCCCGAAAATTATTGTTACCATTTTCCCCAGTGTCAGCTTGTCTTCTTCATGCATTAACGACGAAACCACAGCCGTTACCAGAGGTTGCGATCCCACTATCACTGCAGCCAGTGAACCCGGAACAAGATTCATTCCAAGATAGAACAAAGAGTAATTAATCAATGTCTGAAGCAGGGTCACTGACAGAAATATCTGCCGGTTTTCCTTTATCATCCTGATGTAAACTGAAGGTTTTACCGTAAAAGGAAGTATCATAAGCCCGGATAACATGAACCTTCTGCCAGCAAAATGCAAGGGTGTATCATATTCAAGTCCGATCTTTATCCCGGCGTATGCTGTTGACCAGAGCAAACATGCTATGATTGCCCAGAATACCGTATTCCCCCTGGTGTTCAAGAATTAATTTTTAGGCGTAAATATCAAAAAAAATTGCTGATTATCAGCTATACAGAGTCCGATTTATAAAACAGGGCAGGCGCACTTGTTTGAAGTGTCATGGTACCTTTCCGGATACTTTACAAGAATGACCCGGGTAATTTAACAGACTTGCACATAACAGGAATCAAACCAAAGACAGTTGCGGAATATTTTGCACGTAAATTTTCCGAATACGGAATCAGGCATGTTTCCGGCATATCCGAAGAACTCTCAACACGATACAATGAAGCATTCTTTATACCGGCGATCTTTTTGGACCGGAACTATTCCGGGGTTAAAGCGATCACGACTGATTCATAAAAGGAAATGTATTATGCCCCGAATCTTGCACTGTCAGCAAACGGACCAGTGATTATTGATGCAAGAATCGACCCCTGCGATTATATTAACCTTATAGTCAGGAGGTAAATTCAATCTTTCTTTTCCTTCCGGGTTTTTGTTCCTTTTGGGCTCTTCTTCTCATCGGCTGCTTTGCTCTCAGATGCGGTCTTTTTGGCTTTAGGTGGCTTCTCCACAGGGGTATCAGCACTTTCGCCGGAGGTTTTCTTTTCCTTAACAGGTTTTTTTTCTTTTACTGTCTTTGCGGGTTCGGATACAGCAGTATCTTCAGCCACAACGGCTTCTGTTGAAACTTTTGGTTCTTGTGAAACCAATGCTTCCTGTACTTCAGCCTTTACTTCCGCTTCCCTGACCTCATGGCTTTTTTTTGCGGGCTTCGTATCTTTTACTCGCTTATCCTTCAGTTTTCCTGAGCTTTTGTTTTCAGACACTGCGGTTTTTTTCCGCGGACGCCTAACACCATAGGAACCAACAAAGATCTTTCCTCTTCTGGATTTTCTATCTCCTTTTCCCATAATATTGTGTTTAGATTCTTAATGATTTTGTTCAAATCATACAAAGTTAATAATATTCTTTATTTCCCATTCCAGTTTTCCTGTCATATAACATGTCATTCAGCCGGGTTTGTTTCTGTGTCTGCCATACCGGTTAAACCGGCAGATATTGAACCAAATTCCGAATTAACTGTTATTTGAATATTATAAAAACGGAGGCATCATGATCAGCAAGGTAAACGGTTGTGGTTTATTGCCAAAAACCTGTAAAATACAATATATTATGGCGATTTATTATGTCAATTTATTTTTAGTTTTCAAAAAATAATATCAACTTTGATATTGAATTAATTTTAACACTCGAATTATGAACATTTATGTAGGAAGCATTAATTTTAAAATGACTGAATCAGAACTCAGGGAATTATTTGAAGAGTATGGCGAGGTAACATCTGCCAAGATAATTTTTGACAAATACTCGGGAAAAAGCAAAGGATTCGGTTTCGTTGAGATGCCTGACGAAACTCAAGCAAAGAAAGCTATTGAGGTACTCAATGGGTCTGAAGTACAGGGCAGAAAAATTATAGTTAACGAATCAATTGAAAGAACAGAAAGAAGGAGCGATTTCAGGGGTGGAGATCACGACCGCAGGGGCGGTGGTGGCAACAGAAGGGAGAATTACAGATAAATAACCGGTTAAAACAACAACAATGAAAGGTACTGTTAAATGGTATGACAGAGTTAAGGGTTACGGATTTCTTCAAACTGAGGATCAGAAAGACGTTTTCATCCACAGGTCGGGGCTTGAAGTACCACATACCGTACTTGAAGCAGGCCAGGCAGTTGAGTTTGAGATTGAAATGCGCGATAAGGGCCCTGTAGCAATCAGGGTCAGAAGAGCAGACTAAAATGTATCTGTTATAAAAAGAGTGCCCTTTTGAGGCACCCTCTTGTTTTATTGATAATATTCCGTATCTGTCTTCCTTACGAAAAGGTGGAACCACACATGGTTGAATATTATAAAACTACGTATTTGTGTATTTAAAATATATGGATTTAATGTCAGGTTATTTTTATATATATTGATATCTTTTTTATAAGTTTTGGAGGTTGAATTGTTTAGCACAATCAATTATCTGTAAGGCTTTTTGTTCGCTTCTCGCCATTCCATCACCTCGATATACAGGCTTGTTTGTCTCCGGATCCTTTTCAAGAAGTTGCAGAAACGGTTCAAATTCGTACATGAACATTGCATTACCGAGGCCTAACAAAATCCCTCCCACACTTTCGGGATACGACCAGTTTTCATCGGTTTTAGCTAAACTTCGAATAGCATCATGACAACGTATTTGTTGAAGTACGTAGCTGTCTATATCCGTATCAGACATAGAACTTATTACTCCCGGTTGTGCCGAGATCATTTGCAGACAATCGAAGAACCAAAAACAATCCGATCCATTTATTTTTGCTGGATCCACCTTTCGCAATATTTCTAAAAGGACATGTCCTGCATCGGGGCGGTCCAACAATTCCGGAAGCATGTTTAATTGTCCGGTAACAGTTTCGAATCCCTGCTGCATGGTATTGAACATTAACATACTTTTGGATAAATCGGTATAAACAAACTGATAAAACAGAGCTTTAGTGGACATGTTGCGTAAAAAACTTTCAGGAATTTGCCGTCGCTCCAATTTTACAGAGTAAGGCAGCGTCCTCATTTCTGCTTCTGTGAATGGAACAAAAGGATATAATCCTAGTCCGGAAGTGTTGAGTAATTGTTCTTTACTCCAATAGTCATTGTCATTATCTGACATATACATATTATCATTTGTACATGAAACAAATAATATTACGGCAAATAAAATAGCTATATGTCTCATAATCTTTTATATATATTAGTTAATACTTTTGTTCTGAATTCGTCGGTCGGTTTTACTTTTAGCATTTCCTAAAAGAATCAAAAAACAGCAACCAGAAATATAACACACTAAATATCAATTAAGCAAGTAACAAAAAAAAAAAAAACACTTCCAAATTTTTTTGTACTTTTTTCCATGCCTTTCATGCAGAAAGTTAAGAGTTCCAGGTTAAAGACTAACAAGACAGCGCCCACAGGGCGCAAGACCCCAGGACAGCGAAGCGCAAAGACAGCGACCGAAGGGAGCAAGACTTAAAAGACCTGTCACTGAGCCCTGTGCTTTTCTTCGTCTCCCCCCCCCCCCAATCCCCCCCTCTCCCATTCGCAGTCAGTGGCCGGGGGTGAGTTCATGTCATCGGCAGAATCGCAACTGCTTATGTTTTAATAATTTTTAACTCTTTATTAGCGCAATAATTAAGGTTCGTCGATTATTTTTGTCGAAAACCAATAAAAAATGAATTAATAAAAATAATGTCCGGAACAATAAGACCACTTCATTAGTTAACCAAAAGTATTCGGGAATTTTAAAGAGTTACTGACGATTATATTATGCTGCGAAAAATCAGAGTTTATCTGGCACTTTTATGCTTTTCGTTTATCACATTGCTGTTCCTCGATTTTACGGGAACGCTTCACCAGTGGTTAGGATGGCTGGCAAAGATGCAGATTGTTCCGGCGATTCTTGCCGGAAATTTAGTTTTACTTGCTGTTCTGTTTATATTAACAGTGTTGTTCGGCCGTATCTATTGTTCGGTGTTATGTCCTCTGGGAGTTCTTCAGGACTGTGTTTCCAATGTATCGGCACGACGCAAAGGAAAGAAAAACCGCTTCAGCTATTCCAAAGCTATGTCGTGGATACGTTACGGCATTCTCGGTTTATTCGTAGCAGGAATTGTGGCGGGAATCAGCGTTATAGTAACCATGCTTGATCCCTATGCAATTTTCGGACGAATAGCCGAAAACCTCCTGGCACCGTTATATAGACTGGGGAATTCCCTGCTTGCTATCCTCGCTGAATCGGTGGACAGCTACAGATTTTATGCAACGGAAGTATGGATAAAGAACGGCCTTGTCTTTGGTGTAGCAATTGCAATGTTGATCATTGTAAGTGTGATGGCGTGGTATAACGGCCGTATCTATTGCAACTCGGTTTGTCCGGTTGGAACTACGCTTGGGTTCATCTCTCGTTTTTCCATCTTCAGAATTAAATTCAACGAAGACAAGTGTATCGAATGCGGGCTCTGTGAGAAAAGATGTAAAGCCTCTTGTATCGATTCCAGTAACAGGTTAATTGATTACAGCCGATGTGTAACTTGCTTCAGTTGCATTGACAATTGTAAGTCTGGCGCTATTACCTATGCTCCTTCTTTTGGTACGGTGAAAGTTAAAGTCTCTAATGATCCCCTGTTAAACAAAGAACATGCAACGGGCAAAGAAAATACCAGGGGAATAGAGCGTGCAAGTTTTCTGGCTATATTGGGTTCGCTCACCGTTGCCAATACCATAAAAGCCCAGCAACTACAGGTAGATGGCGGTCTCGCTGACATAATTGACAAGAAAGTACCTGATCGTCAAACCCCTATCGTTCCTCCAGGTGCAGAAGGTTCGGGCAACATGAAGAGACGTTGCGTTGCCTGTCAGCTTTGCGTTTCGGCCTGTCCGAATAACATACTTCGACCGTCGGGTAAATTGTCAACTTTTATGCAGCCGGAAATTTCGTTCGAACGTGGCTATTGCCGCCCTGAATGCGTAGAATGTTCCAGGGTATGCCCTTCCGGAGCTATTAAAGAGATAACTGCTGCCGATAAATCTGCTATTTCAATCGGCTATGCGGTATGGATCAAAGAAAATTGCGTGGTATATACTGAAGAGTTGGCATGTACCACCTGTGAGCGTCATTGTCCTACAAAAGCCATTACCCTTGTACCGGTCAATCCTGAATCTGAACAACCACAGAGCCCACCAGTGGGTTTACCCGGAATGAACCGTCAACCGGTACTTAAGTACCCCGTGGTGGATAAAGAGTTGTGTATAGGATGCGGAGCCTGCGAATATCTTTGTCCGGCACGCCCGTTCAGCGCTCTGTATGTAGAGGGTAATGTCAGACATCACACCGTTTAATGCTTTATGTATTTATGAAACGAGATATTAACAAAAAGATAAACCGCCGTAATTTCCTGAAAGCAACAGGGATAGGTGCGACTGTTACAGCTGCGGGCCTTATGGGCTGCAAGCCGGATAACAGGGTGTCAGCAGCTGGAATTATTCCTGGTGAAATACCGGCGGATAAAATGACCTACCGTACCAGTCCAAAGGGTGACAAGATATCCCTGTTAGGATACGGATGCATGCGCTGGCCTACACGCCAGAAACCTGACGGTACCGGCAGGGAAATTGACCAGGAGACCGTTAATTCATTGGTGGACTACGCCATCGCTCACGGCGTTAATTATTTTGATACTGCACCTGTCTATGTACAAGGATGGTCGGAAGCGGCGACAGGTATAGCGTTGAGCAGACACCCCCGCGAATCATACTATATCGCGACCAAATTATCGGGCAGACACACATTGGAAAGAGGCATAGCCATGTATCACAAATCGTTACAGGACTTGCAGGTCGATTATCTCGATTATTACCTTTTGCACAATATTGGCCGAAGCATTGACGATTACAATAGCAGATTTATAGAAAATGGTCTTCTTGACTTTTTACTGAAAGAACGTGAAGCCGGAAGAATCCGTAATCTGGGCTGGTCGTTCCACGGTTATGTAGAGGTATTTGATGAAATTCTTAACAGTCGCACTGACTGGGACTTTGTACAAATCCAGTTAAACTACCAGGATTGGGAACACGCTCAGGCAGGAAGGAATGTAAACGCCAAATATCTATACGAAGAGCTGACAAAAAGGAATATTCCTGTTGTTGTAATGGAACCCCTGTTGGGTGGACATTTGGCACGCGTGCAACAACAGGTGCTGATAGAGTTAAAAAAAGCCCGACCCAATGATTCCGCGGCACAATGGGCTTTCCGTTTCGCCGGAACTCCTGAAAACATATTGACTGTCTTAAGTGGTATGATTTACATGGAACATTTACAGGAAAATATATATACCTACTCACCTTTACAACCGATGTCCGATCAGGAATATTCAATACTCGAGAAGGTGGTGGAAATCCTTATTAACACTGATTACATCCAATGCACAACCTGCGAATACTGTATGCCGTGCAAATACGGACTGGATATACCCGGCATTTTCGCTCATTACAACAAATGTGTCAGCAGCGGGATGATGCTTAAAAGCTCCAATGACGAGAACTATAAAAAAGCACGAAGGGAATTTCTTGTCGGGTACGATCGTAGCGTTCCTAAACTCCGTCAAGCCGCACATTGTACAGAATGTGAAGAATGCTTGCCCAAATGTCCCCAAAGAATACAAATTACAAAGGAATTACAGCGTGTGAACGCTTACGCTGAATTGTTAAAAACACGATCAGAATTTTAATACAGGGATATCAAAGTGGGTATCGCCGTATGATCTGAAATATGCTCTTGCAGCTTCTTTTGCTCCTGACTATTTTCAGGTCAACTGTATAAGTCCGGGGTGGATAGAGACAGGAGATTATTGCAAGCTTAGTGAGCAGGACCATAAACAACATTTCTCCGGCAGGCTTGGCAAGCCGGAAGACGTTGCCGGGGCTTGTTTATACCTGACAACACCTGGAATGAGTTCATTAATGGCACCAACATTATTATAGACGGAGGAATGGCCAGGAAAACGATTTATGAACCATAATTGAGATTGATCCTTTTAATTTTGCCCGGCGGAGCTAATATTTATATCTAATGATATAGTTTCCATTACAAATATCATACCCTGGGTCAATTCCGAAATAATATGTTCTTTTTTCAATCAGTTTATTATCAATGTAATCATTTTCCTCAATTATATTTTCTCCGTCTTTAATTTGAACCAATCTGTTTTGAGAATCATACTTGTAGGTTTTTAAATACATTAAACTGCCTGCTCTTGTCTCCTTTTTTTCTTCAACCAATAAATTACCAGAATAAATATAAGTCGTAATGTGGTGTTTTTCACCATTTTTAGTATGGTCAATCTTTATAACAACCTTGTTGCCAATATATTCATACGTATTAAATCCACCCCAAAATTCCCACTCTTTAACTAATTTATTGTTATCATATTCCCTCGGAGCTTCGTATTCCCTTGTATTTGATATTTTTCCATCAGTATCATAGTCAGTGAATCTGTATAAAATATTAATCAGTTGTTTATCTTTATTATAAATATAGGTCATTTCAGTTTTCTGCCAACCAGTCAGATATGTTTCTGAGATTATCTGATTTTCTGAATTATATTCATAAGTCGTCTCGCTCTGCACCTCTCCATTTTGAATTGTGGTTTGTTTTATCAAATTATCATTGTCGTACTCGTTTTCAACTATTCTTATGGGATTATCCAATGAAGCCTGGCAGAATACTAACATAACAATTGGATTATCATTCAATAAGTCGTCATCTTTTGAACAAGATATAACTATCAGAAAAATTGATATTAGTGTTATTATTTTTTCCATCATAATATAATTTTGATTTACCAATCTGAGATGAGCCGTGTTATGCTTAGTAATTATTTTATTACGTTCATACAGGGCATTGCTCCATTGATAAAATTCGGTGTGCAATAATGAAATTTTTTGGTCTCATATAAGGAATTTGCAATATTAAGAGGCTCAAATCCGGTTTTAATGTTGGTTATTTTGTACCGGTAATAAGAAGATTCAGGCTTAGAATCCAAGACTATCAAATTGTAAGGATTAATCAGTTTTTTAAGTTCACTATTCGATACCAAAGGGTCGCATAATATTTCGTTTATAGGAATTATATATGATTCGTCATTACGCTTTAAGGAAAAAACGGGAACAGCATAGTTTATAGAAGGGTCCTGATTTAACACAAAGAGGATTTCTTTGAGTTTGATTGAGTATTTTTCATTCAATTGACACCGTATTTTGTTTTCAAACGATAAGAGTATTGGGGCTGTTTCACTGAAGAAAAAGTAATTGTTTATGAATTTGATAATCTCCTCTTCTGAATGCCGGGTATTAAATTCCAAAAACACCTGGTTATCTAATAGATATAACTGAATCTTTTCAAAATCAAATGTATAATAGAAATAGTTCTGGTGGAAAATATCAATATCCCCTTTCTCGCATGATTGAAACAGGAATATTCCAGGAAAAAGCAGAAGGAAAAAATTTTTTTTCATATCTGATTGGGCAAATCGTTTAATAATAAATCAATTACAAATAAAAAGCCAGTTGTTTTGGCTGGGGACTTATTATGTACTGTTAATAAGCATAATTAGTAATTAATTTGAGCCTGAAATAAAGAGCGCTGGCCGCCTGGTTTTCGACCGTGGCCGCGGCATTTTTCATATTCTCTCCCACGGTCTGAATACGATGTCTGCTTAGAAAAGGCATAAGCGCCATGTGTAGCGGTCTGAAATATGTAGAATATTGTAATCCGTTGTGTTCATAACCTCTTTGGTTAAAATGCGCATGAATAAAATCCCTCCTTTTCTCTTTTCATAAGCTTTTCATGCTTTTTACATGCCTGTCATGCAGAAAATCACTTTCCGCATGCCTCTTTATTAGCTAATACGAAACTAACTGCGAAAACGCTGCAAGGAAAATGAAATATTTTCAATAACGGGAGTGGGAAGCTGATAACTTGAGCATATTCCACCCTTATATTTTTTATTATTCGCCATTTAACTGCATACCTCAAGTTACATAATCATTAGTAGTATGGGAGGAAGAGGTTCCCTTTCTTGTTACAATTTATCAACGATCATATAGCCAGATAAATACACACCAAGATAACAGTATTCTGATTATATCGGTACGGGGGCAAACCGGAAAAGGTGCGATTCTTTTGGAGGTCAAAAGAAAGTGACAATAAACTACTAAAAGAGGGTGACCTTTTTGAGGCACCCTCTTGTTTTATTAATAATATTCCGTATCTGTCTTCCTTAGTAAAAGGTGGAAACACACATAGTTGATAATTATACAACTACTTATTTGTGCATTTGACACTTGTGGGTTTTATCATAAATTGGCGTTAAGGTATTCTCTGACATATTTCACTATTAAACCAGGGTTATCTTGGCAAATCATATAACCCAAGTGCCCTGCGATAAGTGGGCCGGAAGCGAAACAGGGATCGTTCAGGAAAGCCTCGTATTGCAATGATATCAATGCACTTAGCATGATGTGTGTATTTGTAATCAAAAAATAACCCCATTTCTTTTCAAATGTTTCAGATATTTTTAATGAAACCACTAATAGCTTTTCGGCTTGTTGTTTTGTTAGTGATAATCTCATATTATCTGAAGCAAGAATCATGGCAATGTTGTCTGCTAACCAGGTGCTGACTTTTTCGGGATCATTTTCTTTAAATAATTCTTTCATCATGTTTATATATCTAAACAACAGTAAGTCAAACGCGTCATCACGTGTCAATAGCTCAGCTGATGCAGGATTCTGATTTATAGTGGTATGAAAATATCTAATGTCATCGTCACCGGAACAATGGTGACACCAGGGGCCTAATATTGCCGCCGGGTGGTTCAGGAATGTTTGAATCAACCCGCACGTGCTCATGTTTTCGATGGTGGCCTGAGGAATAGTGAATGTATCTGCAACCTCTTTTGTCCAGGGTTGCGGATATACAACTGCATCTTTAGGAGAGATGCACTCCCTGTCTGAGCCGATTAGTTCATCAACAATGGCAATGTAATTATCCTCAAACTCGAAATCGCTGGAATAATCTTTATCGCTGGAATAATCTTTCTTGCAACCATAAAGAGCTGCTACTGCCAGACATAAGGCAACTGTTAAAAATTTTATAATTGCTTTCATGATAATATAATTTTGATTTTAGCGGTATGATGGAACCCACATGTTTGAAAATTATATAAATACGTGTTTGTGTTTGAAATACATGTGGGTTTCATGACTTTAATTTTTTAGACAGGATATCTCCTGTGAATTTATGAAAAGTAAATTAATAATCCAAATATTTTTCTTGTTAACTTGCATGTTTACAGGGCTCTGAGGGTCAAAATACACAACTCAGGGCACAGACCGAATGCCGTGCGCCTCGTACCGTATGTCGCTCCCGTTGATACATGTAAGTTTTATCCCGATGATAGTTTAAGTTTATAATAAATCTTTGCCGCCTGGTTTTCGACCGTGGGCCGCGGCATTTTTCATATTCTCCCCCACGGTCTGAATAGAATGCCCGCTTTAAAAAGGTTTAAATACCTTGTAAAGCTGCCTGAACTGTGCTGGAATCTGTAATCGAATGTATTCATACCCATTAAGTTATTTTAACTTTTGTATATTCTTCATCGTCTCGCGTCCCATTCCCATTGAAAGCATAAGCGGGGAAAGCAATACAGGTTTTTTAAATGTTTCTTTCATGATACTGTTGTTTTTCCCGGTTTCAGTAATTTGAATTCCTAAAAAACAGCTGTCAGAAATATAACACACTAAATATCAACTAAGCAAGTAACAAAAAAAAAAAAACACTACCAAATTTTTTTGTACTTTTTTTCATGCCTGTCATGCAGAAAGTCAACTTTCTTTAGGAGGAGCAAAAGAAAGTGACAATAAACTAAAAGAGGGTGCCTCTTTTGAGACACCCTCTTGTTTTATTAATAATATTCCGTATCTGTCTTCCTTAGTAAAAGGTGGAAACACACATAGTTGATAATTATACAACTACTTATTTGTGCATTTGACACTTGTGGGTTTTATCATAAATTGGCGTTAAGGTATTCTCTGACATATTTCACTATTAAACCAGGGTCTTCAGCGCATATTCTATAACCCCACAGATATGTCTTAAGTGAGCCGGAAGCGAAACAGGGATCGTTCAGGAAAGCTTCGTATTGCAATGATATCAATGCACTTACCATGATGTGTGCATTGTGACCCAAAATAACACCACATTTCTTTTCAAATGTTTCAGATATTTTTAATGAAACCACTAATAGTTTTTCGGCTTGTTGTTTTGTTAGTGATAATCTGATATTATCTGAAGCAAGAATCATGGCAATGTTGTTTGCTAACCCGGGGTTAACTATTTCGAGATCTTTTCCTTCTAATTCTTTCATCATGTTTATATATCTAAACAACAGTAAGTCAAACGCGTCATCACGTGTCAATAGCTCAGCTGATGCAGGATTCTGATTTATAGTGGCATGAAAATATCTAATGCCATCGCCACCTGAACAATAGTTACACCAGGGACCTAATATTGCAAACGGATGGTTCAGGAATGTTTGAATCAACCCGCACGTGCTCATGTTTTCGATGGTGGCCTGAGGAATAGTGAATGTATCTGCAACCTCTTTTGTCCAGGGTTGCGGATATACAACTGCATCTTTAGGAGAGATGCACTCCCTGTCTGAGCCGATTAGTTCATCAACAATGGCAATGTAATTATCCTCAAACTCGAAATCGCTGGAATAATCTTTATCGCTGGAATAATCTTTCTTGCAACCATAAAGAGCTGCTACTGCCAGACATAAGGCAACTGTTAAAAATTTTATAATTGCTTTCATGATAATATAATTTTGATTTTAGCGGTATGATGGAACCCACGTGTTTGAAAATTATATAAATACGTGTTTGTGTTTGAAATACATGTGGGTTTCATGACTTTAATTTTTTAGACAGGATATCTCCTGTGAATTTATGAAAAGTAAATTAATAATCCAAATATTTTTCTTGTTAACTTGCATGTTTACAGGGCTCTGAGGGTCAAAATACAGGACTCAGGGCACAGACCGAATGCCGTGCGCCTCGTACCGTATGTCGCTCCCGTTGATACATGTAAGTTTTATCCCGATGATAGTTTAAGTTTATAATAAATCTTTGCCGCCTGGTTTTCGACCGTGGGCCGCGGCATTTTTCATATTCTCCCCCACGGTCTGAATAGAATGCCCGCTTTAAAAAGGTTTAAATACCTTGTAAAGCTGCCTGAACTGTGCTGGAATCTGTAATCGAATGTATTCATAACCATTAAGTTATTTTAACTTTTGTATATTCTTCATCGTCTCGCGTCCCATTCCCATTGAAAGCATAAGCAGGGAAAGCAATACAGGTTTTTTAAATGTTTCTTTCATGATACTGTTGTTTTTCCCGGTTTCAGTAATTTTAATTCCTAAAAAACAGCTATCAGAAATATAACACACTAAATATCAACTAAGCAAGTAACAAAAAAAAAAAAAACACTACCAAATTTTTTTGTACTTTTTTTCATGCCTGTCATGCAGAAAGTCAACTTTCTTTAGGAGGAGCAAAAGAAAGTGACAATAAACTAAAAGAGGGTGCCTCTTTTGAGACACCCTCTTTGCTATTTGATTTGCTTGTTTTTAGTTTTTATACCAGCTTCCAGGGACTCCGGTACTCATAGTGCAACTGTTTCGTTGCTGCACCGTCGGTATCGTTTATGAAAGTCTCTGTTGCCGGATCCCACTGGATTGTTCTCTGCAGGTCGCACGCTATATTTCCAAGAGTGCAGACTGTACAGCTGCTATGGCCAATCTCAACAGGAGCAACAGGATCTGTTCTCGATTTGACTGCTTCAATAAAGTTCACCTGATGCGGTATCTTGGTTTCATAAGGAACGTTGCTGTCGGTTTCAGCTGAGACAGGTGGAAGAAATTCAGGATTCGAAGCATTGTATATTTCACGCGACACTTCAATCCAGCCTTCTTCACCCCAGAATTTAACACCTTTTGTCAGCTTGTCATCAAAAGGTTCAGAAGTCATTATTGCTCCGTTCGAATATTTAAACGTCATATATTCGGTTCCGTCGCCAATCGGAGAGATCTCAACGGGCCCGCTTCTGTCCATACCCAGACCCCATTGGGCTATGTCGAACATATGTGCACCCCAGTCAGTTGTAAATCCTCCTCCCATTTCCTTGTACCAGCGCCATCCTCCCCAGAATTCTTCATCTTTTTCCGGATCGAGAGATATGGGCGGATTCAGTTCATTGTTGAAATGTATGTTTCCCGGGAGGGGGCCAAGCCACAGATCCCAGTTAAGTCCTTCCGGCACAGGTTCTTCGGGAAGGTCATATGGTTTTGGCGGAGCGCCTACATGAGCATTGACCTTGGTTATCTTGCCCAGGGCCCCGGTCTGTACCATATTTACAGCGTGCTGAAAATTGGGATCCGAACGCTGCTGGCTGCCAACAGCAAGAATCCTGTTATTGTCACGAACTGCTTTTATCAATTCCTGCCCTTCCCTTATGGTAAAGGTCATTGGCTTCTCAAGGTAGACATCCTTGCCGGCCTTGCATGCGGCAATAGCAATAATCGCATGGTAATGGTCGGGAACCGCTATTACCACTGCATCTATATCAGGCCTGGCCAGCAGATCCTCGAATCTCTCGTAAGTTTCTACCTTTACTTTTTTTCCGGCCTCAGCATAGAATTTGCTGGCTCTCTTTTCAAAGCGTTCCCTCTTAATGCCATATACATCACATCCGGCCACTGCTTTTACGCCCGGAATCTGCATGAAACCGTTCAGAAGAAACATCGACTGACGGCCCAGTCCAATAAATCCCAGTTTAAGATCTGTATCGGCTGCCCCTTTGCAGGAAGTTATCAAATACGGACTTACTGCCACTCCTGCTATCCCAATGGCAGCTGAACCAAGGAACCTTCGCCTTGACCATAAATTAGTTTGATCTTTCATAATAAATAGAGTGTGTTTTAGTTAGTTCAATAAAATTTCAGGTTAATAAGGAATATAAATATGATATAAAAATAATGCTTTTCCCAATCAGTTTTACGAATATTCTTCTCAGAATCTTCCAAATATTGAGTATTTTCCGGTATTGCAGTAAATTGATGAATACAGGAACAAACCATCGACATTTGTTTCCATCTTTCGTTCAAGATGAAGCACCGCCTGGTCTTTTGCAAGCCTGAGGTAGCGACTGATTTTGCCTGGTGCTTTTATTGCCCTGATCCTCTGCTCACCCCCCTTTATCTCAACATTGTAATGGTTCCTCAAGATCGCAAAAAGCGACCTGTCTTCAAATTTCCTCGAAGTGAACCGCGGAAGATTTATACGGGCAATATAACTAATGTCATAAAACACCGGATCTTTCTCAACAAGCCTAAGCCTTTCCATATGGATACAACCCGATTCTTTTTCCAGCCCTGTCAGGGGAAACATAAAATCGTCCGGCCAGGGTATCAGGTGAGGCTTTACGATAATCCTGGTTCTCAGGTTCCGGTCCCCTACGGCAGATGTTGTTCCCGACACTGACAGTATGCCTATCTCCCTTGGAAAACGGTGTATAAAGCTTCCCTTTCCCTGCTTCTTTTTTATGAATCCGTCATTGGCCAGGTTGGCAAGAGCCTGCCTTACAGTAGGCCTCGTCATCCCGTAGAGACTGCATAACTCGTTCTCCGAAGGAAGCATATCACCTTCACTGTAGATGTTATCCAGAATTTGCCTCCGGAGTATCTCATAAAGCTTTCTGTATCGGGGAACAGACCGGGAAGGACTCATTCAATGAAATAATTTCTGTAAATATACAAATATATACTTGTAAATACAAGTTGTTTGAGTTATTTTTGTACCTGCTGAATAACAATATAATGAAATAACGGGGCCAGAAAGTTCTGTAAACATATAAGTACAAGTTAAAACTATTCCCGGATCCCGGATTTACTTTCAACAAATCATCATTGACATGGCAATCCCGGTAATAATGCCTAAGCAGGGACAATCGGTAGAAACCTGCATAATAACCAAATGGTATATAAAAAAAGGAGACCCTGTAGCCAAAGGGGACATTCTTCTTTCATACGAAACCGACAAGGCCGCTTTTGACCTTGAGGCTCAGGCTGATGGAATACTTCTTGATATCTTCTTCCCTGAAGGTTCAGAGGTCCCTGTATTGACAAACATCGCGGTAATCGGTTCAGCAGGGGAAGAAACCGCAGAGTTCAGCCCCGGAAACGCTGAAAAAAATATTGAAAGCCCTTCCCCGATCCTTTCTCCAGAGGATCAGAAACTCTCTCAGGCTTCCATTGAAACCCACCTTCATGAGGCACAGCCACAATCGAGGATAAGGATTTCCCCAAGAGCAAAAAAGCTTGCAACAGAAAAAAAGCTTGATTATTCATCTGTCAAAGGCTCCGGCCCTAATGGCAGAATAATCTTCCGCGATATTGAATCAGCCCTGATACATGGCCCTGTCTCACATGCAATAACTTCTTCGGAAAACGAATTCACCGACCACCCTCTCTCAAATGTAAGGAAGCTCATTGCAGGGGCTATGCACTCTTCTCTTCAGAATTCCGCGCAGCTCACGCACCATTTAAGCGCTGATGCACGCAGGATTATGGAAGCCAGGGCGAAAATAAAGGAAAGCTTAAGTAATAACACATCATCTCATGACATTACCATTAATGACATGATAAGCTTCTGTGTTATAAGGGCGCTTAAAAAACACCCGGAAGCAAATAGTCATTTTCTTGACGACAGGATAAGAATATTCAATTCCGTGAACCTCGGCGTTGCTGTTGATACTGACAGGGGCCTTATGGTTCCTGTTGTAAAAAATGCCGATAGCATGGATATTGAAAAGCTCTCGGGTGAACTGAAAAGGATAGCAGCGGCATGCAGAAAGGGTAATATCAATCCTGAACTGCTTCAGAGTACATCTGCTTCCTTTACAGTATCGAACCTTGGAAATTATGGCGTTGAAATGTTCACCCCTGTCATTAATCTGCCACAGACAGCCATTCTCGGTATATGCACAATAACATACCGGCCGGCTGACCTCGGCAATAATGTGATGGGATTGGTGCCATTCATAGGCCTGTCGCTTACGTATGATCACCGCGCCATTGACGGAGGCCCAGCAACCCTGTTCCTCCGCGACATTAAGCTGGAAATTGAAAAATTCAGTTACGAATCAGTTGGAAGTTGAAAGTTGAAAGTTTGTCAAGTTGAAAGTTGAAAGTTTGTCAAGTTGAAAGTTGAAAGTTAAAAAGTGAATATATATGCCTAAGAATCTGTTTGTTGATCCGAAAGTTGTTCGACAGCCTCAGTTCATTGAGTTTGACAGGATTCCTGTGAACCAATACAACAAGACTTTTGAGGAAGAGAAGAAGAATTTCACCACGGAGGAATTTGTAACTATCTACCACGACATGGTTGTAATAAGGGAATTCGAAACCATGCTTAACCTTATAAAGACGACAAATGAATACCGTGGCATCAGGTACAATCATCCCGGCCCGGCACACCTTTCCATAGGCCAGGAAGCATCTGCGGTTGGCATGGCCTACACCCTTGACAGGGATGACTTTATTTTCGGGTCCCACAGAAGTCACGGGGAAATACTTGCCAAAGGCCTCTCGGCAATAAACAAACTGGATGAAGAGACTCTCTGGTCAATCATGAGCTCATATTTTGGCGGCAATACGCTGAAAGTGGTTGAAAAAGGATTCAGCGGCAGCATCAGGGAGCTGGCAGTTCGCTTTCTGCTTTACGGCGCACTGGCCGAGATATTTTCCCGTGCAAACGGATTCAATAAAGGACTGGGAGGATCCATGCATGCCTTTTTCACACCCTTTGGAATTTATCCCAATAACGCTATTGTCGGGGGGTCGGGTGATATTTCCGTGGGAGCTGCTTTATACAAGAAAATAAACAGGAAACCCGGAATTGTCGTATGCAACATAGGAGATGCATCCATGGGATGCGGCCCGGTCTGGGAAGGCATAGTCTTTGCAACAATGGATCAGTACAGGACGCTTTGGGAAAGCGACTTCAAGGGAGGGCTTCCGCTGATCTTCAACTTCATGAACAACCAGTATGGCATGGGAGGCCAGACAGCCGGTGAAACAATGGGTTATGACATCCTGGCACGGGTAGGTGCAGGTGTTAATCCGGAAATGATGCACGCCGAAAGAATAGACGGATACAACCCTCTGGCAGTAATTGATGCTTTCAGGAGAAAAAGGGAAATAATCAGGGACAAAAGAGGACCGGTGCTTCTCGATACCTTAACATACCGCATAAGCGGGCACTCCCCTTCCGATGCATCATCGTACAGGTCAAAGGAGGAAATTGAGGCATGGATAAAGGAAGATTCCATTGAATCATACAGGAAGGGTCTTGTTGAATCAGGCATTACGTCAGAAGAACGTCTTGATGAAATCGTTGAAGATACTGCCGGACTTATAACACATATACTTGAACTAAGTGTGGATGACAGTATATCCCCGCATCTTGATCTTGCAAATGATCCCGACCTGATCGGTAAAATGATGTTCTCAAACGGATCGGTTGACAGCATGGAACCCGGAGAGCCTGAAGTATTGATGCCTGCCATGGAAAACCCGCGCATTAAATCAATCAGGAACAAGGAACGCTATTATAAGGACAAAGATGGAAATGCAGTTTCCAAGGCAAGGCTTTATCAGTTGCGCGACGGTATCTTTGAGGCAATATTTGACAGATTCTATAAGGACTCCTCTCTTGTAGCCTGGGGTGAGGAAAACCGCGACTGGGGAGGCGCATTTGCAGTATACAGGGGGCTGACGGAAGCATTGCCCTACCACAGACTGTTTAATTCGCCCATATCCGAAGGAGCTATTGTGGGCACCGCAATTGGCTATGGAATGTGCGGAGGAAGAGTAATTGCCGAAATAATGTATTGTGATTTTCTTGGCCGTGCGGGTGATGAAGTATTCAACCAGCTTCCCAAGTGGCAGGCAATGAGCGGTAATTTAATCAGGATGCCGGTAGTGATAAGAGTATCTGTCGGATCTAAGTACGGTGCACAACATTCACAGGACTGGTCTTCACTGGTTGCCCATATCCCGGGATTAAAAGTCGTATTTCCCGCAACACCCTACGACGCAAAGGGATTGATGAACAGTGCATTGCAGGGAACAGACCCCGTTATTTTCTTTGAGAGCCAGCGATTATACGATATCGGCGAAATGTTTCACTTACCCGGAGTGCCGGAAGAATATTATGAAATACCAATAGGAGAGCCGGATATCAAAATGGCCGGCAGTGATATCACAATTTTATCTATAGGTGCAACTTTGTACCAGGTGATTAAAGCTGCCGAAACCCTCAAACAGGAATACGGAATCAGTGCCGAAATTATTGACGCCCGGACTCTGGTTCCTTTCAATTACGAACCTGTAATCAATTCAGTAAAAAAAACCGGCAGGCTTCTACTTGCAAGTGATGCTTCCTCAAGGGGTTCATATCTTAAGGAATTATCCCAGACAATCACCGAACTTGCCTTCGATTACCTCGATGCACCTCCTGTGGTTATTGGTTCAAGAAACTGGATCATTCCGGCATTCGAGATGGAGAAATTCTTCTTTCCTCAGCCGGAATGGATCATTGACGCAATACACCAGAAAATAATGCCGCTAAAGGGCCACAAGCCTCAGAATGATTTTTCAGATGAAAAAGCCATCAGGCTTAACAGGCAGGGTGTCTGAAAGCAACTGTTTCCAAATAAAAGATCTTACTGAAGGGACTTTTCAGTCCCAATTGATATCTTTGCAGCACAAATATCATAAAATGGAAAATATTATCAGTCAGATAAGGGCCAAATCAGGCTTTATAATTGACATGGATGGAGTTATCTATCATGGTAATAAGCTCCTGCCCGGAGTGAATGAATTTCTTGGCTGGCTTGAAAAGGCAGATAAAAAGTACCTGTTCCTTACCAACTCAAGTGAAAGAACTCCCAGAGAGCTTCATGAAAAGCTCAAAAGACTGGGAATAAATGTTGAGGAAGACCATTTCTACACCAGCGCTCTCGCCACTGCAGGCTTTCTTGCAAGCCAGAAACCCAATGGAAGTGCCTATATAATAGGTGATGCCGGATTGATACACGCTATGTACAGCATCGGGTACACCATAAACAATGTAAATCCCGACTATGTTGTGGTTGGAGACACTAACGGGTACAATTTCCAGAGCATCCAGCTTGCTGTCAATCTTGTACTAAAGGGAGCAAGGCTGATCGGAACCAATCCAGATGTCAGTGGCCCTGTTGAGAATGGGATCGCTCCATCTACAAAAGCACTGATAGCCCCGATAGAGATAGCAACAGGTAAAAAAGCCTATTTCGTGGGGAAACCCAATCCACTGATGATGCGGATAGCCCTTAAGAAACTGGGAGTCAAAAGAGAAGAGGCCATAGTGATAGGCGACAGGATGGATACTGACGTGCGGTGCGGGCTTGAATCTGAGATCGACACTCTTCTGGTGCTGAGTGGAATTACCGACAGGAATGAAATCGATAACTTCCCCTACAGACCCCGGTATATACTTGACGGGGTTGCAAGTCTCATCACCGAACAGGAATCATGATCAGCACAGATGCCTATAAAAACCAGCGCAGGGATGTAGCAGGCTTTATGCGGCGGCTTTACCGTCAGGGACTGACAACCACTTCAGGAGGTAATATAAGTTGCAGTCTGCCGGACAACATAGTGATAATCACACCTTCCGCCACTGACAAGGGTAGGATGAAGTGGAAGGAAACAGGCATAATGACACTCGAGGGCGAAAATCTCACACCTGAGCTTAAACCATCAATTGAACACGAGATGCATATAGCCATTTACAGAATAAGGCAAAATGTCTCAGCAATAGTCCACGCCCATCCGGTATTTGCATCAGCGTTCACTGCCATGAACCTCGCGATTGATACCAGTCTCACTGCTGAAGCAAGGGCAATCTGTGGAGATCCGGTCCTTGTTCCCTATGCATTGATGGGTACAAAAGAACTTGCATCCCTGGCTGCCGAAAGCATTCTGAGGTCTGATATCCTGATGCTGGAGAATCATGGCGTCCTGACTGTGGGAAAATCCCTTCTGGAGGCATTTGACAAGCTTGAAGTACTTGAAAATGCTGCCAGGATGACACTGATAACTATGATTGCAGGCAGGAGGAAGCCTCTCACCAAATCAAGAATTGACGAAATTAATAACCTGTTCGGAAAATGAGAGAATGATGTTGTATCCTGATCCGAACTTTTACGGATAGTTTAATAAATTAACAAACCAGAATTATATATATAACAAGCCAGAAATAAATAAAAATGAATTATTTCCTGAAGGATTTCCCCGAGCCGGAAGAACTGAAAAGAAAGCTGGCCGGAATAAATTTCCCGGAATACAGGGAGGCAAATGGTCATATCCATACACCATTTTCGTTCTCTGCATTCCCTGATCTCGATACAGTGTTCAGGTCGGCTGTAAATGAAAATATTGCCGTGCTCGGGATAAATGACTTTTTTGTTACTGACGGTTATGAACCATTTTGCCAGGGGGCTTTGAAAAACAGGATTTTTCCCCTGTTCAACATTGAATTTATCGGACTGCTAAAGGACAGCCAGAAAAACGGTGTCAGGATAAATGACCCCAACAATCCGGGAAGGATATATTTCAGCGGCAAGGGACTGGATTATCCATTCAACCCCGGTTTCTTTAACAGAATCAGGATCAACAGGATAAAATATGAAAGCCAGGTCCAGATGAAAGCGATGATTGCACGTCTCAACGACCTGGTCAGGGCATATAACCCCAATCTTTCAATCACTTACAAAATTATTAAAGCAAAATATGCACATGAGCTCGTCAGGGAAAGGCATCTGGCCAAAGCAATCAGGCATCTGGCAGAAGATACTTATCCTGATCAGGACAAACAGCTACAGTTTATTGAATCGCTGTACGGCGGGAAAAAATCCCGTGCCGACAGTGGTAATCCGGCTGCGTTAGAGAATGAAATACGGTCCAATCTTCTCAAGAAAGGAGGACCTGCCTTTGTTGAGGAAAATGAAAGTTCATTTCTTCCGGTCACCTCTCTGATAAAAATCATTCTAAGATCGGGAGGTATCCCATGCTATCCTGTACTGCTCGATGATCCGGCCGGAAACTATACCGAATTTGAAAGGAACCCGGAAAAACTTCACAGATCGCTCACCTCTCTTAAAGTAGGGTGCATTGAGCTTATGCCCGGAAGAAATGATCTGGCGATCCTCAGGGAATTTGTGGAATACTTCGATTCAAAGGATTATATTATAACATTCGGAACTGAACATAACACGCCTGAAATGGCACCTCTCACTGTTTCTTCAAGGAATCTTGTGCCCCTCGACCAGGAGCTTAAGGAAATAGGCTGGGAAGGAGTGTGCATAATTGCAGGTCATCAGTACCTCAGGGCAAAGGGCAGACAGGGGTACATACTGA
This sequence comes from Bacteroidales bacterium, assembly GCA_040769065.1. GTDB lineage: Bacteria > Bacteroidota > Bacteroidia > Bacteroidales > VadinHA17 > LD21. Next base: position 266,697 of record JAXGLU010000001.1, on the reverse strand, counting down.
ATGACGGCAATCCCAGCAAGTCTCAGAAGAAACAACTCGCTTCACTTGGTCAGATGGTTATAGAGTATTTTTTACAAAATCATTCCGTAAATGAAAAAGGAGTTAAATGATCTTGTTGATATATCGAGATATTACGGCAGAAATAAGGATTATGTGACAGCAGGAGGAGGCAACACCTCATTCAAGGATAAAAACACCATCTGGATAAAAGCCAGCGGTCAGTCGCTTTCAGAACTTACCGTGGAAGGGCTGGTAGCTCTCGACAGGAACAAGCTGCGACTTATAGCGGAGAAAGATTATCCTGAAGATCCGGCCATAAGGGAAGAACAAGTAAAAAATGACCTTATGGCCAGCATTGCTGACACAAGCAGTAAAAACAGACCTTCTGTTGAAACTTCCCTGCACGAGATAATAAATTACAGGTTCGTGGTTCACCTTCACCCTGCTGCCATAAACGGCGTTTTATGCAGCTGGCAGGCCAAAACCATAATTCACGAGCTTTTCGGCGACAAAGCTATATTCGTACAATATACCGATCCCGGATACACTTTATTCAAAAGTCTCAAATCAGAAATTTCCAGGTATCGTGAGAAGCATATTTCCGACCCAAAGATGATTTTCCTTGAAAACCATGGATCATTTGTGAGTGCAGATACAACTGAGGAGATAAAGGATATCTACAATTATGTGATGTCTGCCGTAATGAAAAAGGTTCAACCCCTTCCCGTAATTGAAGCAATACCATACAATCCCATCCTTGGAAAAGCCCTGCCCGTCATAAGAATGCTTCTGTCGGAAGAAAAGGCCAAAATCGTACGTTTCAGACATAATTCACTCATTGCCAAATATTATCAAAACCAGAAGGAATATCATAAGATCTCATTGCCTCTCACTCCGGATATCATTGTTTACTGCAAGTCAAGGTATCTCTTCATTGAGCAATCATCAACGGCCGAAAAGATAATTGAGTCGTTCAGGCATCAACTTCCCCGTTTTATCAATGAATACGGGTATCTGCCAAAGGTAATCCTGATAAAGGACTATGGCTTGCTGGCTGTTGAGCAGTCAGTATCGGCAGCTGAGGCCGTGCTTGATGTCTATGAGGATCTTATAAAGATAAGTCATTATTCCTCTTCCTGCGGAGGACCTAAATTCATGTCACCAGACCAATCGTCCTTCATTGACAAATGGGAAGTTGAAAACTACCGCAGGAAAGTAGGGCTGAAATCCGGGGAAGAAAACAAGCTGGCAGGCAAAGTGGCAGTTGTTACGGGAGGAGCCAGGGGATTCGGGGCCGGCATCGCGGAAGAACTCTTCAGGAAGGATGTTAATGTAGTTGTGGCTGATCTTAATGAAGAAGAGGGAAAGAGCCTTGTCGGCAAGCTTAATTCAGGCAAATCAGGCGGTCTGGCTGTTTTTGTAAAGACCGATGTTTCTGATCACCAGTCTGTCAGGAATTTGGTCGCAGAAACTGTAAGCCGGTTTGGAGGCCTCGACATAATGATAAGCAATGCCGGAGTCCTTAAGGCAGGAGGGCTTGATGAAACTGATCCGGAGACCTTCGCAAAAACAACCGCGATCAACTACAGCGGTTATTTTCACTGCGCCAAATATGCCGCAGAGATAATGAAAATCCAGAATAATGAAAAACCCGGATATTTCACTGATATAATTCAGATCAATTCGAAGTCGGGGCTTAGGGGATCGAACCGAAACTTCGCATATGCAGGGTCAAAATTCGGAGGTATAGGCCTGACTCAGTCGTTTGCGCTGGAACTTGCACCTTACCGGATCAAGGTTAATTCAATCTGCCCGGGTAATTTTTACGAGGGCCCTCTCTGGTCTGACCCTCACAACGGACTGTTTATACAGTATCTTAAAACAGGGAAAGTACCCGGAGCCAAAACAATCGAAGACGTCAGACGGTATTATGAGGATCAGGTTCCGATGAAAAGAGGCTGCAGGCTGGAAGATGTCATGAAAGCCCTCCTTTACATAATAGACCAGGAATATGAAACGGGACAGGCTGTTCCTGTAACAGGAGGCCAGGTAATGCTCAGATAAAGTGTGCTTGTCACATCCCTGGCAGTTTCCTGATGTCATGTTCACTGATTAACAAACGTGGCTTGCAAGCTTACCGGCCAGGAGGCAGACCGTTAAAATCAAAATCATATACTGATGAATACAAAAGCTGTTCGCATTTATGGAAAAAAGGACCTCAGGCTTGAGGAATTTGAACTTCCTGCAATAAAGGATGATGAGATACTGGCCAAAGTAGTTTCCGACAGTATCTGCATGTCATCTCACAAGGCAGCGCTTCAGGGAGCCGATCACAAAAGAGTACCTGACGACATACACCTTAATCCCACTATTCTGGGACATGAGTTTGCAGGGATAATCCTTGAGGTCGGAAACAAATGGAAGGACAGGTTCCGTCCCGGGCAAAAATTCTCCATCCAGCCAGCCATGGCCCACATGGGAACACTCAATGCTCCCGGATATTCCTACAGGTATATTGGCGGAAATGCAACTAATATAATAATCCCCGGTATTGTTATGGAAGCTGACTGCCTCCTGCCATACTCGGGAGAATCATTCTTCCCGGCTTCACTTTCGGAACCAATGTCATGCATTGTGGGAGCATTCCATGCTTCCTACCATGTACCCCCGGGGACCTACAACCATGTAATGGGCATAAAGGAGGGCGGCAATATGGCCATCCTGGCCGGAGTCGGGCCAATGGGGCTCGGTGCTGTCGATTACGCCCTGCACCAGGACAAAAAACCGTCGCTGTTGGTTGTGACCGATATTGATGAAGCAAGGCTGGCCAGAGCAGCCTGTCTGTTCCCTCCTGAAAAAGCAGAAAAAGAAGGAATAAGACTTGTATTTGTCAATACAGGCCAGGTTGGTGATCCTGTAAAAAAACTCAGGGACCTTACAGGAGGAACCGGATATGATGATGTTTTTGTTTTTGCTCCTGTAAAACCTTTGGTGGAACAGGCTGATGCAATCCTGGGTTTTGACGGATGCCTTAATTTCTTTGCAGGACCTACAAATCCGGAATTCAGAGCAGAAATAAATTTTTACAATGTCCATTATTCCTTCACCCATATTGTTGGTACATCGGGAGGGAATACAGATGACATGCGCGAATCGCTTAAACTAATGGAAGAAGGAAGAATAAATCCTGCTGTAATGATAACCCATATAGGAGGTCTTGATGCAGTGGTTGATACAACTCTTAACCTCCCACAGATACCCGGAGGGAAAAAACTGATCTATACCAATTTTTCAATGCCGCTGGTTTCGCTTTACGAGTTGCAGGAGAAAGGTAAAACCGATCCCTTCTACGCAGGTCTTCATGAAATTGTATCGGCAAATGACTATATATGGAATGACAAAGCAGAGAAATACCTTCTGGCTAATGCTCAGCCTATATGATTCATATCCCTGCATGATCTCCGACAGCTTATCATGAAAAAGAATTTTTGCTGAGCCGGGAAGACAAATCAAATGTGGATCAAGGGTTTTCAACGAAATCCCTTTATGCCCGATGCAAATTCCACAGATATATAGTTTTCATAGCTCATGCACACTTCTGTTGCAAAATCGACACCCATCGATATTATCCCCGACCATATATCCTTTCCCATAGTTCCTATACGGGATCTTTGTATCTGATTGATATATAATGCCACCATCATACCTGCATTGAAATTGTCGCCGGCTCCTATCGTGCTGACCGGCGTTATCTTTTTAACCGGAAACTCTCCTTTGAATCCGTTGGTCCTGACAAATACGCCTTCCTCACTTGCCGTGTATACAAGGCAATCACAGTAATTACTGACAACATCCCATGCTTCGTCAGGTGTACCTGTCCCGAAAATATTCCGGAAGTCCTCATCTGAACCCCTTACTATTCCGGCCATCTTCATGTTTTCAATGATCAGGGGTTTAAGCTTTTCAAGCTCATGCCTGTGAGAGCTTCTGAAGTTTGGATCATAAATGACTATTGCACCATTGCCAACAGCCTTGTCAATCATATCCAGGAATTTTCCCCTGATGGCTCCGGTAATGGCATATATTGATCCACATAGCAACAGATCGCCCGGTCCGATTGCCGGAAGATCTATGTCAAGTCTTTTCGCCGGATACTTTTCATAAAATACATAAGATGCATTATTCTTTTCATCAAGAAAAGCCATGGCAAGCTTTGTATTACCATCCCTGTAATGATAAACGTTCGATGTATCAACGCCGTTACCGGAGAGAAAACCGTTAATAAGGCTTCCAATATTGTCATCGGCATACTCGCTCATGAAATATACAGGAAGACCCATCCTGCCCAGCGAAACGCAACTGTTAAGCATGGCGCCTCCGGGTTTTGCAGCCTGAGGCTGTCCATTCTTAAAAATTACGTCATAGACTGTTTCTCCGATTGCAAATATCTTTCTCATTTTATCATAATATAATTTTGTATTTAACGGTATGATGTCTTCCTGTAACAGAAAGGGAACCGCACATGATTGAAATTTAAATTCATTACTTATTTGCGTTTGAATTCAACCAGGTGGAATGCATCATTTAATTTAAAATTACAGAATTTAAAGTATCGCTGAGGCTATTTATGCAGGTGAATTTACATATTATTACCCTGTCCGGCAAACCGGTATCCGGTGTATGGGTAACAAACGATGCAGAAAAACAATTCTCTTTCATTCCCGGACAATTTGACATACCACGCATTTGCTTAATTCTCTATATTTGAATCAGGATTACCAAAGAGGAATATCATGAAAGCAATAAAGCTCACCGGCATTAAGCAGGCGGAAATGATGGATATACCTGAGCCTCAGTTAACAGGCCCCGGGGATGTGAAGATCAGGATGGTTGTTACAGGAATATGCGGGTCGGATATCCATTATTACCAGAACGGGAAGATCGGCTCCCAGGTTGTAGATTATCCTTTTACAGTTGGTCACGAAGGTGCAGGGATTGTGACTGAAACCGGAAAGGAAGTAAAGAGGGTGGTTCCCGGCGACCTTATAGCGATTGAGCCTGCCATGCCATGCTGGCATTGCGACCAGTGCCGTTCCGGAAGACATCACACTTGCAGGAAACTCAGATTTCTCGGATGTCCCGGGCAGGCTGAAGGTTGTCTTATGGAGTATATTGTAATGCCTGAGGAAAGTTGTTTCCCTTTGCCTCCTGACCTGACAGCCGACCAAGGGGCCATTTCGGAACCATTGGCAATCGGAGTCTATTCAATAAGGAGATCTTCCGGTATCAAAGGGGAGACAGCCGGAATACTTGGATTCGGACCTATCGGCATGAGCGTAATGCTGGCTGCAAAGGCCGGTGAAGCATCTAAAATATATGTCACTGATAAACTGGATCCAAGGATCAATATTGCCGTAAGTCAAAAAGTGAACTGGGCAGGGAATCCGATCCGGGAAAATATTGTGGAAGAAATTAAGAAATCAGAGCCTCTCGGGCTTGATGTAGTATTTGAATGCTGCGGGCAGCAGGAAGCAGCAGATCAGGCAGTGGAGCTTCTTAAACCGGGAGGCAGGCTTGTAATTGCAGGTATCCCCGAGTTTAATAAATGGTCATTCGACGCTGACAACATCCGACGAAAAGAACTGGATATAAGATTTGTAAGAAGACAGGTCGATTGCGTTGACGAAGCACTTGAGTTGATGAGTACAGGTAAAATAAATGTTGACGCGATGGTAACCCACAGATTTCCATTTGAAAAAACAAAGGAAGCTTTCGACCTTGTTGCCGGTTACAGCGATGGAGTTATGAAGGCAATGATTGATTTCTGAGTTGCCGGAGCAGAATTAAAACAATTAAATCAATCCAACTTTTAACAGCAACACATAAATACCTCAATAAAGTTGTAGTCGGCTTAATAAAAAGACACATCAACTTCACTGTCTCCCGGAAGTAACCTGAAACTATGCATCAGGATAATCTTTCCATTCCGGCCCAATTTCGCCATGTAAGCCTGTGATATCAGGCTGTGGAATTGCTTCTCTTCGTCCCGCAGATATTCTCCCTGCATTAATTTTACATTGCGACCGGAACCCGGTGAAAAACACCTCTGTATTAATTAAATTGTATTGCAAAAATGGAATTATTTTAATAAAATTAAACTTTATCGCGACTCTTTCAGACAATATACAAACCTAAAAAAAATGATCATGAGAAAAATTCACAGAGCAGCATTCGGATTTGCTTTCCTTCTTCTTTTTACAGGATATGCATTTTCACAATCAAACTGGGATCTCGCCAGGAAGAATAAGGATATTCTTACTGTAACCACTTTATTCACTGCACAGGATGTAGGGAAAAACCTTGCAAAGTCTGAAGGACTTGACTTTGCAGTCGATTGGTGCAAAAAGACCGGCATTACCAAGGTGTATCTTGAGACTTACCGCGACAATTATTACGTAAACCGCGAGGTTATTGAGAATGCAAAGAAACGTTTTCTTGGCGAAGGTTTTGAGGTTTCGGGATGCGTGACACCAACCCGCATTAAGAAGGCATCAGCCGGCGGATGGAATGTTGTATCATGTTACACCAATAAGGAAACACAGGAAGAGCTTCAGAGAATCTTTGAATTTACCGCCTCGCTTTTCGATGAGATAATGGTGGATGACTTCCTGTTCACAGACTGCACCTGCGAAGAATGCATAGAAGCCAAGGGCAGCCGGGAATGGGCAGATTACCGGAGCGACCTGATGGTGGATGTAAGCCGCGAACGGATACTGAAGGCATCCAAAGCAGTCAATCCAAAAGCAAGGATTATAATTAAATATCCCTTATGGTACGACAGTTTCCATGAGCGCGGATACGTTGTGGACAGGGAAACAGAAATATTTGATCATATATATGTGGGAACCGAGACCAGGGATTATGATTTTGATGTCAACGACGGAGGAACTGTTCAGTACAATGCATACTTCATTATGAGATGGCTTGGAGAAATAGGAGGCGAAAAAACGGGCGGCGGATGGTTCGACGCACTGGGCACCACTCCTGATACCTACCTTGAACAGGCTAGGCAGACTGTTCTTGCAGATGCAAAGGAACTGATGCTGTTCTGCTACGGCAATCTCATAAGTCCGACAAACAAGTACGACGGCTGGGAAGGTACCGGCATAGCCAATGTTGAAGCATTCAGGAAAGAGCTTCCTCAGCTATTTGAGCTTGCAAGAATCGTACGTAACAAACCCGTTAAGGGTATTAATTTTCCCAAACTTCCAAACAGCAGGCCTTTTGAGGAACAGTATGTTTACAGCTATATCGGAATGCTTGGACTGCCGCTTGCCCCTTCTCATTCAATAAATGAACTGGCAGATGCTTCAATATTCACTGTACACATGTTAAAACAACCAGGGGTATCGGACATTCTCAAACGCATGGTCAATAACGGGAAAACAGTTATGATCACCGACGGCCTTGCAGAAAGGCTTACTGACCGGGATCTCCTGAAACATAAAAACCTGTCGGTGATTGAGGTGGACGGAAAACCCAAAGATCTTATCAGGCTTACCCGGGAGCAGCTGAATCCTATGAGAGACAAGATTCTCGCTCCGCTGGGAATGAAATTCGATGCTCCGAACAAGGTGGGATTGTATTTATATGGAGATGATTGCTGCGTGATAGAGAACTTCAACAAAGAACCTGTCAGTGTAACAATCACCCTGCCATCAGCATCCGATGCCCGGAAGCTTTTGGTTCTTCCTGCTGAAGGAAAGGCAGAACTGGAAAGGAACAGCAAAAACATCACAGTAAGGGACCTTTCAGCCCGAACCCTTGTCGCGTTTAAATTCAGGTAAAATTTTGCAGTCAGATGATTCTTCCATCATTGCATTATACTGATCTTTAACTGACAAGTCAGGATGTCTGAAAATGTTAAATAATCTTAATTTTCAGAATTTTAACAATTATTCAGTGAATTAATTTTTTATGTTTATAAACGATGTTTAACCGGAATAAACGTGAAAAAAATCTAGAGCTTAAGTAAACCGTTGATGTAACCAGAACTAAAAAGAAAAGAATATGTTCAAAAAACCGGAATTTGATATTAATAGACTGAAAGGTATGCCGGGAAAGGCAAGAGAAGCAATGAAAAAAATGAAACTTCCACCTATGCTTGTATTCTTAATTCTCGGCATTATTTCCACAATATGGTTTTTAATAAGAGTCATACCTAAACCATCGCGTGCGGCTTATCCATGCATGAAAGTAGCGGCGCCAATAATGTCTGGTTTTGTATTATACCTCCTTTCTCTTGGTGGCATTACGCTCATTTTCAGGAATACCAGAAAGGGTTTATACAAAGTGAGATTCATTTCCGTATTCCTTTTGATATTCACAGTCTTCATGAGTGTATCTTCCTCCTCCGGCGATACAGGAACTGGTTATTTTCCTGATGACAGTGAGAAGGCAGGCCCTGATGACGGGCCTAATCAGCCTTTTGGAAAAGCAACAGGCATAAACCCAGGCAGGGTAGTCTGGGTATGGGATCCGGAAGCAACAAATGAAGACTGTATCAACAGCTTTGACCTTTGCAAGGCAGAGAACACCAACCAGGAAGTAGTCAGCAGAATGGTTCAGGATGCCATCCTGGGGCTGACCGGAGAAACAAAGCCGGATATAGCCTGGAAAGCTCTCTTCAAATCATTTAATAAAAAGAAGCACAATAAAAAACGGGGATACAGGCAAGGTGAAAAGATCTTCGTAAAGATAAACCAGGGAACAGCTAATGCCAAGCTCAGGATGAAGGAGATAGAAAATGGATTTTACATTCCTGAATCAATGACTCAAAGTGAGGATGCAAAAAAAGGACTCACGGGTACATGTGAGACTTATCCCAATGTAGTGCTGGAAATCCTGAGGCAACTGGTATACCATGCAGGAGTTGATCAGAAGAATATAATTGTCGGAGACCCTATCGCACACATATTCGGCCATAACTATGAGATATGGGCAAAGGAATTTCCCGGAGTAATATATGTCGACAGAATGTCTGACAATCATGGAAGAACCATCATAAAACCAACAGAGGATGACCTTATTTTCTATTCCGACGGAAAGCTGACTGACAAGCTGTACGATGTTGTTGCAGAAGCCGATTACATGATAAACATAGCCAATTTCAAGCCTCACGGCAGAGCGGGTATGTCCCTTACTGCCAAGAATCATTTCGGATCGCATGGAAGGCAATCGGCAATGCATCTTCACGCTTCCCTGATTTCTCCGTCTTCCCTGGGCAGGCCAACAAACAACGGTTATCATAAATACCGGGTTATGGTTGATATAATGGGCAGCAAATATCTTGGAAGAAATACCCTTCTTTTTGTTGTTGACGCATTATATGGCGGCGGGTCAAATGAAACAAAAGTGCCCGTCAAATATTTCATGCCTCCTTTCAACAATGACTGGTGCAATTCTGTCTTCATGTCACAGGACGAGGTTGCCCTTGAATCAGTATGCTATGATTTCATAAGATCAGAGTGGAATGGGACGTACAGTCACAACCCGGCAAATAATGCCTACGAATCCATTCCAAATGTAAATGGAGTTGATGACCATCTCCATCAGGCTGCAGATCCTTCAAACTGGCCCGAAGGCATAATATATGATCCCGACAAAACCGGCAAGCCTCTGCCCAGCCTTGGAATACATGAGCACTGGAACAATTCCGTCAGCAAGCAGTACTCCCGCAATCTCGGGCATAATTACGGAATTGAGCTGGTTGCAATACCCGACACACTTGTCAGATCAGAAAAACAGGCTTCTGCTGCCGGATTAGCCGGAACAGGGATGTGATCTCAAAAACTTTTCTCAAAATGTGCAAATAATTTCAACCCTTAATAATACAATTACTAACCTAATTCTAATCCTTTATGAGAAAAATCGCAATCATGTCTGTACTCCTGTTGTTAATGGGTGTACAGGTTGCTTTTGCACAGAGATCTGTGACAGGGACCGTTATCAGCTCTATTGACAACCTTCCCCTGCCTGGTGTTACTGTTGTTCTAAGAGGTACCACAACAGGAACTACTACGGGAATTGACGGTAAATACACAATTCAGGTCCCAAACAATCAGGCTGTTCTGGTCTTTTCCTTTGTCGGTTTTACCACTCAGGAAATTATGGTTGGAGATCTGAGTACGGTTAATGTCACTCTCTCCGAAAGTATTACCCAGATGGAAGAAGTTGTTGTTACTGCTCTCGGTATTAAAAGGCAGACAAAGGCTTTAAGTTATTCTGCCGTTGAGGTCCGTGGCGATGATGTTCAGAAAGTTCCGGAAATAAACCTGATGAATACCCTTCAGGGGAAGATAGCCGGTGTTGATATAAACATTGCGGGTACCGGAGCAGCAGGATCATCAAGCGTTACAATAAGAGGTAACACATCCATAAGCCGTGACAACAATCCGCTGTATGTTATTGACGGTGTTCCCATTACAAGAGCTTCTTCAAGCTATGGAGGAAGGGACCTCGGTGATGCACTTACAACGATTAACCCGAATGACATAGAGACAATGAGCATTCTGAAGGGTGCTGCCGCAACTGCACTTTATGGCTCAAGGGCATCAAATGGTGTAATTCTTATTACAACAAAGAGCGGTACAGGCCAGAAAGGACTTGGTATCAGCTATAACGGATCATTTGGTTTTGAAAACCTTGTTGATCCTTTCCGAAACCGCCAGACATTATATGGCAACTCCGGAATGAATGGCGACAACAGCGACACCTATCCTACAACATGGAACCAGGAGGTTCACCGCCAATGGGGTCCGAAATATGACGGAAGAGACCTGGGTATCAATTTTAATGACAACCCGAATATACCAATGACATTCGGTTATCGCGAGAACCACTGGAAAGAATTTATGCGTACAGGTTCCACCGTTACAAATGATATTTCCTTTACAGGTGGCGGCGAAAATCAGAGATTCAGGGCATCAATATCAGATATGAGATATGTTTCACCTGTACCAAATTCTAATATGAACCGTCAGACGGCAAGTATCTCGATAAACAGCAAATTCGGTAAGAAAATCACTCTTGAAGCAAGAGCAAACTATTCAACCTCAAAAAGCAAGAACAGGCCATATCCTGCAAGGTATGTACAAATGCTTTCACTGATCCCGAATTCATGGGATATTAACTGGCTTAAAGGAGATACTGATAAATGGGGTGCCAAACCTGATGGATGGATGCTTCCCTTCAGTACCAATGATTATTATCAGAACCCTTACTGGTCAGCATATCAGGATGCCCAGTACGATGAAAGGGACCGTGTTACAGCCAATGCCAATCTGCGTTACGATATAACCGACTGGTTATTCCTCAACGGAAGGATAGGTACGGAGAAAGGAATGCTTAAAGTTACCAGTATTGATGCTTACGGATTCCTTCGCGGCAACGTGGCAGGTACAGGAGCAGTATCCGAATATACAACCAACGAAAACCAGTTAAATGCTGAATACTCTCTGAACTTCAACAAAGCATTTGGCAGTTTTAATATTATTGCAATGTTTGGAGGAAGCGCAACAAGAAGCACTTATAACCGTGATGGTATAAGAGGAGACCAACTTCTGATCCCGTTTTATCACGTTATCACAAATGCAGGCCAGCTTTACACTAATGTCTCCAACAGCAAGTCAGGAATCAACTCATTGTATGGAAGCGCTGAAGCTTCATATAAAGATCTTGTATATCTGACTGTTACAGGCAGAAATGACTGGTTTTCCACACTGGCACCCAAAAATAACAGCATCTTCTATCCAAGTGTAGGTTTGAGTTATTTGCTGCATAACCAGATAACTTTTCCGGAATGGTGGTCATTCGCCAAAATAAGAACGTCATACGCTGAGGTTGGTGGTGGTTCGAGTGCTTATGCAACAAAAATCGGATATAATTTCGATGCCACCGGGTATTTGAGTACACCACTGGTTAGTCTGCCCGACGGAATTGCCAATCCTAATCTGCTTCCATATGAAACAAGTGAATGGGAAGTAGGCTTTGATTTCCGTTTTTTCAAGAACAGAATCGGTGTTGATTATGCATATTATAACAAGAAAACCACTAATGACATTGTGGGAGTAACCCTGCCTCAATCATCGGGTTATACAAGTGCAACCGTAAACCTGGGGGCCATAGGTAATAAAGGACATGAATTGATGCTAACACTTATACCTGTCAGCGGCAAAATCAATCTTGAATTCAATCTTGCATACTCATATAACATGGGTGAGATTCTGGATCTTGGAGGAGTTTCTGAAGTAAACGCAGGGAATGTTGGCATCGGGGGAGGTATTGATGTCAAACATATAGTAGGAGAACGGCCTTATGCTTTGTATGGCTATACTCAGAAAAAAATTGACGGGAAGCCGGTCTGGGAAAGATGGACATTCAACTACGCAGGACAGGCACATCAGTCATGGCGTCCGGCCCGCGATCCACAGAAGACTCTTCTGGGTTATGGAGTGCATCCGAATACCGGCAGCCTGACAACAACCCTGAAATGGAAAGGATTAACTGTTTCAACCGTAATTGACGGAAAATGGGGAGCCACTGTTGCATTCCAGGCTGAACAGGAAATGGTAGAAAGAGGTATGTCCACATCAACACTGCCTGGCAGAGATGGTTCTCTTTTCCTTGAAGGTGTCTATAATAGCGGAACATCTTCAGAACCGGTTTGGTCTGATGTCTCAACTGCCACGGGTTATACAATTAATGCAAACCCGGCAAACAATCTTCCAAATCCTGTCGAAGTAGCAGGAAATGAAATCCCCTATCATGTAAAACACTTTGAAAATTATTACAGGGAAGGATTTACGAAGCGTGTTTGTGAAATGGTAGTTTTTGATGCCGATTATGCAAAATTCCGTCAGGTTACAATAGGGTATAACATACCCAAGCACCTTTATAAAAACTTACCTGCTCAAAACCTGAACGTATCGGTTGTCGGGCGAAACCTGTTCGACATTATTAACCATCTGCCTAACGGTGACCCTGCTACAGGAGGCGCAACAGGTATAAATTACCGTGCATTACCTTCAACAAGGTCATTTACCCTAAACATCAATGCTAACTTCTAAAATGATATCCGATGAAACCCACATGTATTACATACACAAACACGTATGTATATAATTATCAAGCATGTGGACTCCATCATACCATTAAAATCAAAATTATATAATGATGAAAAGTAATATAATCTTCAGATTTTTACTCGCTGTATTAATTCTGCTCGGCGGATATGCATGCGACACTGACTACCTGACTGAACTGGATAATCCAAAATATATGCTAACCCCTGACAATGCAGATATGTCAATGCTATTCGCCAACATACTTATCAGCCATGGACGTGGTTCCACAGGTGGTAATCCGGCCAGACTCGAAGGCGGTTATTGCAAGTATTATGCAACCTACTCAAACCTGATGCTCTTCGGGGGTCTTTATCAGTTCGACCAGGGATTGAACGACAGCCCCTGGGGGGTCTATACAGGTGCCCTCAAAATGTCAATAGCCCTGGAAGACTTCCTCGTAAAAAAGGATGACCCCAACCAGGTAAACAACCTGGCAATGACAAGGATCATGAAAGTTGCTGTCATTCAGAGACTGACCGATTTCTACGGGGATGTTCCTATCACTGAAGCAGGCCAGGCATACATCAGCGACAATATGAAACCTGGTTATGACAGACAGTCTGATATTTATAATTATATGCTACAAACACTGGACCAGGCCCTTACATCTTTTTCAACTGAAGCAACTCCTCTTGCCCTGACATGGAAAGGAAATGCTGATCCCAAAAAAGCCCGTGACATTGTTTATAATGGTGATATAGACAAATGGAAAAAATACGGCTATTCACTGATGCTAAGAATAGCTATGAGGGCTTCGGATGCTGATGCCGCAATGGCAAAAACCTATGCTGAAAAAGCTATAGCCGGAGGTGTAATAACAGATAATGCAGACAACTGGACACTTCAGACAAAAGATGGGATGAACAGTGAAAAGAATCCGTACAGCTCATTCTTTGAAGGTTCACCATCAGGTGATCCGGAACGTTATATGAAACTTGGCGAATATTTTGTTGATTTCCTTAAAGCTAAAGCCGATCCCCGCAGGAAAGTAATTTTCGGTGGACGTCTGAACAATACAATTACAGAAGTTACAGCGTCAAATATGCAGAGTTACTGGAGAGATGAATCCAAATGGGATTGGGATCTGACTGAGGCCAAAGGCATGGTTCATGGTACAAATGCAAACCCCTCGCCCACCCTGGCCGCATATCACTGGACATACACCAGTCCAAACCCTTTCCTGTTCACAATGGACCAGCCATTGTCAATCCTCACAGCTTCAGAAATGCTTTACCTGATTGCCGAAGCTTCCCTTAACAATTGGACAACAGGAACAACAGCTACTGCTGCTTATGAAGCTGCAATAACGGCAAGCATGAACTATATGAGTTCATTTTCGGGTCTGCTGCCCACACAAAAAATTGAGGAATCCGAGATCACGGATTATATCACTGCAAACCCTCTGGGTACAGGTAACGATGCAAGACAGAGACTTGCTGAGGAAATGTGGGTTTCAATGTATATGAATCCCACAGAAGCATGGTCAAATGTCCGCAGAATGGACCTTAACCTTCCGTCAAATTCTGCAACCGCCCAGATGCCTACGAGATATGCTTACCCTGAAAATGAGAGATCAAATAATCTGGAAAAACTCAATCAGGCTTTTGCAGCCCAGGGATGGTCAACATCCATGACAAGGGAAGAAGAGATAGCCAAAAAGGTCTGGTGGGATACAAAATGATTATTAATTCCTGATTCAGGACTTAAATCCTGAATCAGGAATTCCAAACTATTTTCTGACAGAAATAATTCGGTTTTTATTTTTTCACCTGATAAAGATCAAAATAGTATGAATAAAAGAACAATTGTATTGTTATTCCTTGTTCTGTCAACAATTCTGACATATGGACAGGGTGTTGCAGGATCTCCTGAATATATCAAATCGCTTACTCCCGACTGGAAAGGCGAGCGTTTCGCCGATGGAAGGCCCAAAGTTCCTGATGCAATACTTGAAAGGCTGAAAAATATTTCCGTGGAAGAAGCCTGGGGCTTTCTCCGGAACAGAGGCTATCATAACCAGTTTGAAAGAGACTGGCAGATACTTCATCCTGAGGGCGTTATGACCGGACGGGTTATCACTGCCCAGTACATGCCATTACGGCCCGACTATAATAATTATATAAAGGAACAGGGGAAAATTGAAAACAGGGCACAGCAGGGTGGCACAAACTCATGGCCCATTGATATTCTTACCGAAGGAGATGTTTATGTAGCCGACAGCTACGGAAAAATAGTTGACGGTACCCTGATAGGAGACAACCTGGGAAATTCAATTTACAGCAAGTCAAAAAGAGGGTTCATATTCTACGGTTCTGTGAGAGACGAGGAAGGATTGAGTGAAATAGAAGGATTCAATGGCTGGTTTCTGGGTTCTGATCCCTCTTACATAACACAAATGATGCTGACTTCAATCAATACTCCCATCAGGATAGGCAAGGCTACAGTGTTTCCCGGCGACGTGGTTCTGGCCAAGAAATACGGGGTGGTATTTATTCCCGCACATCTTGCCCAGGAACTGGTAATTAACGGGGAAGTGACAGCTTTGCGCGATGAATTCGGGCACCTGAGGCTAAAGGAAGGAAAGTACAAGCCCGGCGAGATAGACAGCCGCTGGTCAGAGGAGATAACCCAGGACTTTATCAACTGGGTGAAAAATTATGCCGGTAAATTGCCAATGAGCAAGCAGGAGCTTGATAATTACTTCAAAGAACGCAACTGGTAACCTGAATAAAAGAAACATCATATAACTTTATTACTTTACCCACACCCAAAAACCTTATATTATGAAAAAATCTTTAAAGTTGATCATTGAACAAGAAAGAGCCAGGGAAAAGGAAGAGATCCTGAATCCCCGTGATAATGAATCACAGATAAAGGATAACAGCCGCAGAAGCTTTCTGAAAAAGGCAGCATTCGGAGGTATAGCACTTGGCGGTTTCATGAATGCCTCAATCGAGGACACCATAGCTCAGGCTACTTCGAAAGTCAACAGATCATCGAGTCCGTCGGAACTTAAGATCACTGACATGAGAGTTGCAGTCGTTGGCAATGTAGGCCGGACTGCCATAATCAGGATTGATACAAACCAGGGCATATATGGTCTTGGAGAAGTGAGGGACGGCGCTGATGAACGTTATGCTCTTATGCTTAAGAGCAGGATTCTTGGCCTGAATCCCTGCAATGTGGAGATGATATTCAAGATTATCAGGCAGTATGGTTATCACGGTCGTCAGGGAGGCGGTGTATGTGCCGTGGAAATGGCTCTCTGGGATCTGTGCGGTAAGGCTTACGGAGTTCCTGCATGGCAGCTTCTGGGAGGAAGATATCGCGACAAGGTGAGGCTTTATGCCGATACACCGGGCGCCAGGGACCCCAAGGCTTTTGCCGAAACAATGAAAAAACGAGTTGAAGTACAGGGATTTACATGGCTAAAAATGGACCTTGGAATACATGTTGTAGCAAAGCAGCCAGATACGCTTGTCAACAACAAATTCTGGGATGGAGCTGTCGGCCAATATGACCTCAGGGATTACATGGGCTATGGCAACACTCTTCACCCCTTTACCCAGGTTCAGATCACTGACAAAGGACTTGAAGGTCTTGCAGAATATGTTGAGCAGGTAAGAAATGCGGTTGGATATGAAATGCCTCTTTGCGCTGACCATTTCGGGCATTTCGACATCAATAACTCAATCAGGTTCGGAAGAGCCATGGAGAAATACCGGCTTGCATGGCTTGAAGACATGGTTCCTTGGTTCTATACTGAACAGTGGAAAACTGTTTCGGATGCCCTTGAAACTCCCACCTGCACAGGTGAAGATATATACTGCCTGAATAACGGTTTCAAACCTTTGATCGATGCTCAAGCAGTGGATATAATCCACCCCGATCTTGCTACATCCGGAGGATTGCTTGAAACAAAAAAGATAGGCGATTATGCCGAAGAGGCCGGCATTGCAATGGCAATGCACATGGCAGGCACTCCTGTGTGCTTCATGGCAAATGTTCACTGTGCTGCCGCCACACAGAATTTCCTGTCGCTGGAGCATCATTCCGTGGATGTCCCATGGTGGGAAAACCTCGTGAAGATGACCGGCAGTCAACCCATGGTTACAAAAGGTTATGCCAATGTCCCGCTCGATTCACCCGGACTGGGTATAGAACTCAATGAAGAGGAAGTTAAGAAACGTCTTCACCCCAGAGCACCTGGTTATTTTGAGCCCACGCCAGAATGGGATGACAAACGGTCGCACGACAGGCTGTGGAGCTGAAAAAGTGCAATTTATAGCAAACCTGCCGGGATAATAATCCATGGGAACAAGATATAAGATATATCTTGTTCCTGATTACTACTATTGCTGGTTTTAAGGATATAATAGTCAGAAATAGTTGGCAGATTATCTTTATGATAAAAAACAGATAAGGATTTAAGGAAAGGGAATATAAAACGATTTATATTTCGGTTTGAAAATGGATAAAAAAGCTGCTACACGTGTGGCAGCTTTTCTATTGTATAAGGTGGGGATATCAAAACGGAAAACAACGATATAGGTGCAAGGAATGCGGACAACTATATTTCTGGCGCAATGAAGAGAAAAGAAAACTCCTGGAATGTATTTAGTACCGGAGATCTGCGCACTACACACCTGATCAGGGCATTATTACCCGGGATTGAAAGGGATAAAGTGTTATTCCCTGATGACTCAGGCAATTTTCTGGATTATGAAAACAATTTCAAAAATTGCCTGAGTAAATATCGGAAAATTGAGTTAAAAAATGTAATTTACATAATGTAAAACTTCGATGAAGACCTGCTACCCCATGCACACTGATTGGAACACTGCCTTTTAATCTGAAACTTAAATCATTTGCCTATGATAACATTCCGTCTTTGAACTGATGAGGAAGTGTTTTAATTCCTCATATTTTGAGTTTATTACATTTTACTAACTGATTACCTAACAAAAATCTCAACCACTATGAAAAAAAGATCTGCTGAATGGGGCTTGTCATTTACAGCCCCCAAAAAAACAATCAGGGAGTTGAAATTTGCATTTCTTCTAATCGCGATCTGTCTTACAGGCATGCCGGCTTTTTCAGTTAGCGCCCCGGGAAATGATCTTCAACAAAATGTTGTTACAGGAAGGGTAACAGACAACAGAGGCGAAGCACTTCCAGGTGTCAATATCACAATAAAGGGAACAACTCTTGGGGTGACCTCAGATATTGAGGGCAGGTATTCAATAGCTGTCCCTGACCTTAACGGAACCCTGGTTTTCAGCTTTATAGGATTTGCTGAAGCAGAGGTTCCGATTGCAGGCAGACAGGTCGTCAATGCCCAACTGGAAGAAGCGACAACAGCTCTCGATGAAGTTGTAGTTACAGCCCTGGGAATCAAGCGGGAAGCCAAAAGTCTCGGTTATTCAACATCATCCGTAAAAACCGAAGAGCTTACAGCTGTCAAGGTTCCGAATGTCGGAAATTCACTTATCGGCAAGGTTGCCGGCCTGAATGTAACAGCTCCGCCCACCGGCCCGGCAGGCACATCCAAAATAAGGATCCGAGGACAATCCTCCTTCGGGGGATATAACACACCTCTTATTGTCCTTAACGGCATACCCATTGATAATTCTTCCACTGAGGGATCCTATAATGTCGACCTTGGCGACGGCCTTCTGAGCGTTAATTCAGATGACATTGAATCAATGACTGTTCTTAAAGGAGCTTCTGCGGCAGCTTTGTACGGGTACAGGGCAAAAGACGGTGTAATACTTATAACAACAAAGTCGGGTGCAGGCCAGCAGGGTATCGGTGTGGAGGTCACATCCAGCTTTACTGCCGATCAAGCTCTTGACTATACTGACTTCCAGTATGAGTACGGCCAGGGAGAAAACGGTATCAGGCCGGCAAGTGTTGCCGATGCCCGCAAAACAGGCGTTTGGAGCTTCGGCACTAAGTTCGACGGAGAGGATATCTGGTGCGTGGATGGGGAACAACACCCATATCTTCCATATAAAAACCGAATTAAAACATTCTACGACACCGGTATTAATCTGGCCAACACTGTCGCCATCTCAGGAGGATACAATAAGGGATCTTTCAGGGTGTCATTCAGCGACAACAACTCCACAAGTATTATTCCTGAAACAAAATATAATAAAAAGATCATTGGACTTTCATTGAATTACAACCTGACCCAAAAGCTTTCACTTGAAGTCAATGGCAATTATTCAATTGAAAACAACCATAATCCTCCTGCTGTGGGAGGACAGGATTTTACTCATTCAAATACAATCCTTACCATGGCCAACAGCATCAACCCCGACTGGTTGAAGAAAGTACTTGTGGATGACCTTGGAAATGAGGTGGTGATCTCTCGTTTTACCAACCGAACCAATCCATATTGGGCCATTAAGTATCGTTTCGAGGATATGAAACGCAACAGGCTGATAGGTAATATAAACCTGCGATATCAGTTTACACCATGGCTTTATCTTCAGGGACGCGTAGGTCAGGATTACTATTCACGTTACTGGGATTACAACACTCCAAACGGGAAGGCTTCCTCGAGCGTTCCCTCCATTGGTTTCAGCGGCGCATACACTCAGCAGCTGAGGGATCACAGGGAGCTAAATATGGATTTCCTGCTCGGTGCCAACAGAGAATTCGGGGATTTCGGAGTTCAAGCAACTTTAGGAGGTAACAGAATGGACCGTGAATACCAGACCTTACAGACATCAGTGACCAACTTCTACATCTCAAATCTTTATACAATAGGTAATGGTCAGATTAAAAACCCTTCATACAGCTATGGCCATAAAAGGGTTAATTCACTGTATGGAACTTTAGATTTCTCTTTCAGGAATTACCTTTTCCTGAACCTTACAGGCCGTAACGACTGGTTCTCAACACTGAATCCGGAATCAAACAGTTATCTGTACCCTTCGGTCAGCATGAGTTTCCTGTTCAGTGAAGCACTGAAAAACAGTATGCCTTCATGGCTTGACTATGGGAAGCTAAGGGCAGCCTATGCTGAAGTGGGAGGCGATACCGACCCATATACCGGCTCTCTTTATTACGCAATGAATTCCAATACGTTCAATGACATTCCTATCGGCGACATATCGGGATCCGTAAGCCCCAACCCGAATCTTAAACCTTTGAAGGTAAAGGAAGCGGAGGTGGGTCTTGAATTGATACTCTTCAATCGCCGCGTTACTCTTGACCTGGCCGCATACAAGAAGAATACCGTGGACGAGATATTGAACGTTGACATTTCCCATGCCACAGGATATGGCCAGACAAAAGTGAATGTGGGCAAGCTTAAAAACCAGGGTGTGGAAATGTTATTGGGGTTTGTGCCCGTTCAGCTTCGGAATCTGAGATGGGAAACTGCATTCAACTATACTTACAATGAAAGCGAGGTTCTTGAGCTCGCCAGCGGTCAGACAAAGATAGATGTCGGCACAGGAGACTTTATGGGTATTATTTCACATGAAGTCGGAATGCCGCTCGCTTCCGTAAGGGGAATTGACTATAAGCGCGATGCCCAGGGCAGAATACTTACAGCTAACGGTAAATTCCTTGCCGGGGAGTATAAAACATTCGGAAGCGCCATACCAAAGCATATAGGTGGCTGGCTGAACACTGTCACTTATAAATGGGTACGTCTTTTTGCACAAATTGACTTCAAAGCCGGACATAAGCTGATCTCCCAGACGAATTTCAACTGCCTCCGTCATGGGCTTACAAAACCTTCGCTCGTTGGCCGTGAGGGTGGAGTTATTTTCGAAGGATTCAATGAAGATGGTTCTCCAAATACCACACCCGTTGAAGCCGAAGCTTTCTATGCTGATTACAGGGGAAAATATGTCGTCACTCCATTTATCTATGATGCCAGCTTCGTCAGGTTCCGGACGTTATCTGCAGGTGCTGACCTGACCAGATTTGTCAATACAACTTTCATAAAGGGGCTTAATGTCAGCGCCAATATTAATAATGTAGCCCTGCTCCTCAACCATGTTGACAACCTTGACCCGGAATCGGTTTACTCTGCTTCTGATAATGAAGCCGGTCTGGAATCCTCTGCACTCCCGACAACACGCAGTTATACTTTAAGTGTAAACATTAAATTCTAACCGCTTTAATAGTAAATAACATGAAAATTAAATATCTAATTCCCGCTATTATTGCTGTTCTGATAGGCATAAACAGTTGTGACAAGGATTTTGAAGAAATAAACACCAACCCTGTGTCTGCAATATCCATGGATCCTGAATATGTCTTCTCAAATGCACAGCGTAATTCTGTTCTAACCGGCTATCATTATGAAGGTGAGATTGTTCAACAGATAAATACGCCTTATGGCGGCGTATTGGAAGGAGGAAACAGGAACACCTTCAATGACAGCAATGCTGATGATAATTTCGTATCATTGTTCCAAAACTCGATCAGGGGACTGGTTGATGTCATTGATAAAGTAAAGGATGATCCGGTTAAAATCAATCTTTACAGCATGGCCAGGATCTGGAAGGCATATTGTTTTCAGATTCTGGTCGACACCTATGCAGATGTGCCCTACAGCGAAGCAGGCCTTGGCTATCTTGAAGGTGTTTTCAACCCTAAATATGATGACCAGAAAGTAATATATGCCGACCTTCTGAAAGAAATCGAGGAAGCAACAAATGCTCTCGATCCGTCAAAAGTTAAGGTAAAGGGCGACCTCTTCTACAAAGGCGATATAGCCAAATGGAAAAAACTTGGTAATTCCCTTCTGCTGCGTGCAGGGATGAGATATACCAAGTATGATGAGGCAGTGGCCAGAGCTGCTGCGGCCAAGGCTGTCGACCCGGCAAGAGGCGGTGTAATGACCTCCAATGCCGATAATGCCATTATACAGTACAATGATATCTTCAACTTTGGACTGGGCAGTACCTTAAATGGAGGTGAACGACACAATTATTATGTCGGAGCTCCTTTTGTCGATTATTTGAAAAACACAAATGACCCGCGAATGCTCTACATGATAGTCAAGTACGAATTTCCTGCCAATCCTCTGGCAACAGCCGGAGCTGCAAACACAAATCCCGCAGATCAGCAAGGCATGCCATACGGATATGATGAAACAACTTTGTTAAGCGCTCCTGGTTTCCCGGGCAAGATCGGGGCTGCCTATGCTTATTCCCAGTTTAACAGGGCAACTGTGGCAAAAGTCACCGGCAAATACTGGCTGGTAACATACGCATGTACACAGTTCCTATTGGCTGAAGCAACACAGAGGGGATATATCAATACAGGAATAACGACACAGGAGTATTATGAAGCTGGCATAAGAGGAGCCCTTACACAAACAGAGAATGAATATGGTGCAGATCTTAATATTACTGTAGATCAGCAGGATACTTTCCTTGCCGAACCTGATATAGCATTCGATCCTGACAGGGCCCTGGAGCAAATCAACAATCAATATTGGGTAGCAACCTTCATGCAGTGGCCAGAATCGTGGGCGAACTTCAGGAGAAGCGGATATCCCGCCCTTTCTCCCATCAACTATCCGGGATGCGACCCTTCGGTTACTACTCCATCGGCAGGAGGTTTTATCAGAAGGTTGTCCTACCCTCTCAGGGAAAAAACGGCTAATGCCTCAAGTGTTCAGGAAGCTGCTGCCCGTATTGGAGGAGACAATATGGGAACACGAGTTTTCTGGGATGTTAACTGAAGTCAGGTGTTTTTTGCTTAAACTTTATATAACTGACAATTATTATTTTGACTGATAATTTTATCTGATTTCATTAACCACAAGGTCACGAGGGACAAGATCAAGAACGTAAAACACTGAATACGTATGTGTTAACATGATGATCTCTAAATGTCCCTGGTGGCCTTTGTGGTTATGCAGACCCTGATCACTCTCTGTCAATATGCGTGGAAAAAATGTTAATTTCCCTTTATTTGATTTTTATGTAATAATTAGCGTTAATTTTAATCCGGTTTCATTTTTAAAACAACAAATATGAAAGGTAGATTTGACTTAAGGAAGCTGAAGATAGTACCCGGGAAAATAAGAAACTGGATGGAATCCCACGGTTTTCCTCCCGGCTTAATATTCATTTTACTGGGAATCATATCTACTATATGGTTCCTGATCAGGGTAATACCCAAGCCATCCCGTGCTGCATATCCATGCATGAGGGTAGCCGCTCCGCTGATGTCGGGTTTTGTCATTTACCTGCTTTCCATCGCCGGCAGCCTGGTGGCGTTTAGAAAAGCCAGAAACCTGATCGCCAGGTCAAGGTTTACCGCAGCCGGCCTGGTAACGCTTGCAGCCATTGCAGCAATGGCAGTTTCACTGACAAAAGGCGACAAAGACATTTATGCTTCAGGCATTACATCATTTGGTCCCGATGACGGGCCAAACCAACCTTTCGGGGTTGCACGGGGTGTAAATCCGGGAAGGGTTGTCTGGGTATGGAATCCTGAAGCAACGAATGAAAACTGCATAAGTTGTTTTGACACGCAGGACTGGTTCTTCAAGCCTGAAAATACAAACCCGTCAATTACAGGAAAAATGGTAAGGGATGCGATAACCTCCCTTACCGGAAAAAAGACAATCCCTGATGCATGGGATGTACTTTTCCGATATCACAACCATAACAAGTACAACAAAAAGAGAGGGTACAAAAAGGGGGAAAAGATCCTTATAAAAATAAATCAGGGCACCTCGAGGTTGGGACTTACAAAGGAAGAGAAGGAAAAAGGATTCTATTATCCTACAACACTGAAACCCGGTGAAGAAAGAAGAAGAACAATTTTCGGGGCAACCGAAGCCGGCCCTTATATTGTACTGGAACTCCTCCGCGAACTTGTCAATGAGATGAACATTGATCAGGCCGACATTATTGTGGGTGATCCCATGACCGACATCTGCGGACATAATTACGAAGTCTGGCATGGAGAATTCCCAAACGTTATCTATACCGGCAAATTCTCATCAAACCATGGAAGAACCCTTATTTATCCAACAAAGGAAGATCTTCTTTATTATTCCGACAAAAAACAGACTGACAAACTTTATGATGTAATCGAAAACGCCGACTACCTCATCAATGTAGCAAACCTGAAACCTCATATGTCAGCCGGAATAACTCTCACAGCCAAGAATCATTTCGGCTCACAGGCAAGAGAAAATGCCATTCACCTGCACAATTCACTGGTTGTCCCCATCGGGGGAAAGCCTACAAACACAGGTTACCGCAAGTACCGTAATCTGGTGGATCTTATGGGGAGCAAATACCTTGGAAGAAACACTGTCCTTTACCTTGTAGACGGTTTATTCGGTGGTGGAGCCAGCGAAACAAGAGTTCCGGTTAAATACTTTATGGCTCCGTTCAACAACGATTACTGTAATTCAATTTTTGTGTCGCAGGATCAGGTAGCCCTTGAATCAGTGTGTTTTGACTTCCTGAGGACTGAATGGAACGGTATTAACAAGCACGATCCGGCCAATAATGCATCAGAAGACAGGCCTAATCTCCCTGGTGTGGATGACTACCTTCACCAGGCTGCAGATTCATCCAACTGGCCTGAGGGTATAGTCTATGATCCCGATAACAGCGGAAAACCGCTGCCCAGCCTCGGTGTTCATGAACACTGGAACAACCCTGAGAGCAAACAGTATTCCCGCAACCTGGGATACAACACGGGTATAGAACTCGTGTCAATTCCCGACACACTTGTCAGGACGAAAAAGACTGCACTTAAAACCACATTATAGTATATACACAAAACAGAATAATGAAGAATAACCGGAGAGAATTCATCAGGAAGGGAAGTGCGCTTGCAGCACTTTCTGTCATCGGTACAGGTTGCCTCAGATCAGGCAATTCTGATCTGAAAAAGAGCGATCTCCTTCGATATCAAGGCTGAATACCACTGCTGAGTGGTTTTCTTATTGTTGTTCATACTGATGGGTAAACAGCCGGAGACCTGGTCATCTTATGGGTGCAACAGATCAAAAATGAACAATAGCCCATCTGGGGTGAATACAAGAACTGGAAACCCGGTCAAGCCGGACAGGAATACTTATACAATCAGAATAATTAATCCATACAACGATCCATATTCTGTTCTGAAGATTCTGAAATTGATTATTCTTTCCAATATTTTGATATACCTAATGGTTTACTTTCCCTGATAATATTTGTCTTAAAAAAGTTTAAAATCTTAAAGTGTATGACTCTTTAATTAGGCAATTAAAAATCCAACAATTATATTTGTCAGGAAACACTTGTGTTAAAAAAAACCAGATCCATTGATCATTTGCCGGGTATATTAATTCCCTTAAATAAATAACAATCATTTAAATTGCTAAAAAACACACCATGAAAAAAATTAATCCCTATAAGGCACTACTTGGTGTTGCCTTGTTGTTGCTTTTAACTGTTTTCGTTCTGGCACTGTCCGGTAAAGGATCTGCTACCGGACCTTTTCTCATTCTGATGTTCATCGTTCTTTCCTTTGCTGTAAAGGGTTTCCAGCCAGTAAAAGGTTTATCTTTTACCATGTGGATGTTTACGGCCGTATGTGCTGCTATGTTTTATCCAAGGCTGTTTGTTTCAATCGGTGGATTTGAAACCAAAGCCCTGATTACACCTCTTTTACAGATAATCATGTTTGGAATGGGATCCCAGATGAGCTTAAATGACTTTACCGGGGTGATCAAGATGCCAAAGGGGGTGGCGATCGGTGTAATTGGTCACTATACGGTTATGCCTCTTATGGCACTGGTAATTACAAAGGTATTCTATTTTCCGCCTGAAATTGCTGCAGGAATCATACTTGTTGCCTGTGTACCAAGCGGTCTGGCTTCCAATGTGATGTCACTGCTTGCCAACGCTAATCTTGCCCTGGCTGTTACCATTGGCGCCCTGACAACTCTGATGGCTCCGTTTGTAACACCTTTCTTGATGAAAATTATTGGTGGTCAGTTTATTACCATTGATATCTGGAAGATGATGCTTGATATAATCAATATGATGGTTTTCCCGATCATAGCCGGTTTTATTTTTAACCTTATATGGGGAGGTAAAAAGATTACAAATAAAAGTATTACTGAACTTGCATCATACCTCGCTATAATCCTCCTGGGAAATCTTATTATGCTGAAAGTTCATCAGACCGGTTTTTCAGGTTACCTTGCAGCCAATGCAAAAGCAATCGCGATATTCTTTATACTTCCGATTGTTGGCGCAATAGCCTTACGCTATATTCTTAAAGGCAACCAGAACTCTATGAAGAAGATACTGTCACTTCTTTCAATGGTCGGAATTGCTGTGATCGTTACAGTGATAACAGCAGCAGGCCGCGACAGTCTGATGCAGGTTGGAGCTCTCCTCCTGGTAATGACCCTCCTTCACAACCTGGCAGGTTATGCTATTGGATACGGACTTGCATGGTCATTCAGAATGCCCGAACAGGATCGCAGGTCTATTGCTTTCGAAGTTGGAATGCCGAATGCAGGCCTTGCTTCAGGACTTGCAATAACTATTGGCAATATTGCAACTATTGGCCTTGCTCCGGCTATTTACGGCCCTCTGATGAATGTGTCCGGTTCTACACTGGCAAGCTGGTGGAGAACTAAACCCATAAAATCAGAAGATGAGAATCCGGAAAAGAAAAAATAATGTCTAATTATATTAATAAAATAAATAATAAATTATTATGGATCAAAGAATTGTAACATTCGGGGAAATTATGTTGAGACTGGCCACTCCGAATTATGAGCGCTTCAGTCAGATAAAGCAGTTCAATGCCTCATTTGGAGGAGGCGAAGCTAATGTCGCTGTATCGCTGGCCAATTTCGGTATGAAGGTTGACTATGTAACACGTCTTCCAAAGAACGATATTGCTGAAGCCTGCCTCATGGATCTGCGAAGGTATAAGGTAGGAACTGAAAAGATAATTTTTGGCGGAGACCGGGTTGGTATATATTATCTTGAGACCGGCGCCATTGCCCGTGGAAGCAAAGTTATCTACGACCGTGCCAATTCGGCTATTGCTGAGATTAAACCCGGCATGGTGAACTGGGACTCTGTTTTTGAAGGGGTTACCTGGTTTCACTGGACCGGAATAACTCCTGCTATTTCCGAAGGCGCTGCCCTCGTATGCAAAGAGGCAATAGAAGCAGCCAATAAAAAGGGAATCACCGTTTCAACAGACCTTAATTTCAGGAAAAACCTGTGGAAATGGGGCAAAAAAGCTTCAGAAGTCATGCCCGATCTTGTTTCAGGATGCGATATAATACTCGGAAATGAAGAAGACGCCGAGAAAGTATTTGGGATTCACCCTGAAGGCGTTGATGTGACCAAGGGACATGTTGAAGCTGCTGCATATGAATCAGTCTGCCGCCAGCTTATGGCTAAATTCCCAAGAGCAAAAAAAGTAATAATAACCCTTCGCGGCTCAATAAACGCAAATCACAACACCTGGTCGGGGGTCTTGTTTGACGGCAAAAAGCTCTACAATGCGCCGGTGTATGATATAACCCATATAGTTGACAGGGTTGGAGGAGGCGACAGCTTCATGGGAGGCCTTATATACGGACTCATAAACTTCCAGGGCGATGATCAGCGCGCATTGAATTTCGCTGTTGCTGCATCATGTCTCAAACATACAATTTACGGCGATTTTAACATGGTCACTGTAAAAGAAGTTGAGACACTTATGGGTGGAGATGCATCAGGAAGGGTATCAAGATAAATGAAAACAACTTATTATTAATCAATCCGGAAAGAAAAGTTATATTATGGCAAGATTTACAAGAATACAGGTAGCACTGAGAATGGCAGAAGAGGGTATGATCCCCGTTTTTTTCAACAGCGATGCAGAAGTGTGCAAAAAAGTGCTTGAAGCATGCTATAAGGGAGGAATAAGACTGTTTGAATTCACAAACAGGGGCGACTATGCTCATGTTGTTTTTGAACAGATCTCTAAGTTCGCAGCCGCTGAATTTCCAGATATGATACTGGGAACCGGCTCTGTTATTGACGCTCCCACCGCAATACTCTATGTTCAGCTTGGATCGAACTTTATAGTGTCACCGATACTTAATGAGGAAATGGCCGGCGTGCTTAACAGGCGAAAGATATTATGGTCGCCCGGCTGCGGTTCCGCATCAGAGATCTCAAGAGCAGAAGCTCTTGGCGCTGAAATTGTTAAAATATTCCCCGGCTCACAGGTCGGCGGACCTAAGTTTGTGTCTGCCATTAAAGGACCTATGCCCTGGACACAGATAATGCCCACCGGAGGGGTTGAACCAACCGAATCTAATCTTACCGAATGGTTCAAGGCCGGTGCCGTATGTGTTGGAATGGGGTCAAAACTAATTAAATCAGACCTCGTTAAAGCCAGGGATTTCAAAAAGATCGAACAGGATGTAAAAGATGCTGTCGACCTGGTAAAGAGACTGAGGCAGCAATATCCTGTAAAGATCTGATCTGAATTATATTTTTAAAATCATTAAAAACCTTTATAAAAAATGATAGTTGATACAATTAAAAACAGAAACATATATTCTGCAATATCCCCAAGAATAAAAAAAGGCCTCGAATACCTGGCGAATACTGATTTCAGCAAAATGGAGCCCGGCAGGTACGAACTTGACGGATCCAACCTTTTTGCTCTTGTCCAGGCTTATGATTCATTGCCCAGGGAACAGGGTAAATGGGAATGTCATCGCAACTATGTTGATATACAGTACATAGCCAAAGGAGTTGAACAGATAGGAGTTAATCATATCGACAAGATGCAGGTAGTCACTGAGTACAATCCTGAAAAGGATGTTGCGATCCTTGGCGGTAAAGGTGATTATGTGACCCTGTCTGAAGGAAGCTATGGAATATTCTTCCCTGAGGATGCTCATCAGCCAAAAGTGGCGCCGGATAATATTCCCGGCCCGGTAAAAAAAGTGGTCATCAAGGTAAAAATTGACTGGTAAGACCGAATTTCTTTCTTTACAATCCACTAGGTAAAACTTCTGATGAGAAAAATCATTGTAATCGGGAGCTCTAACACCGACATGGTGGTAAAATGTAAAAAACTGCCCACGCCGGGGGAAACTATCCTCGGCGGGGCATTTCTTATGAATCCCGGCGGCAAGGGAGCAAATCAGGCAGTAGCGGCAGCACGCCTTAATGGGATTGTTACATTCGTCACAAAGACCGGCAACGATCATTTCGGAGAACAGTCAAAGCTGCTGTTTGAAAAGGAAGGCATAGATACAAGATTCCTCATCAGAGACCAGAAAAACCCTTCGGGTGTAGCCCTGATAGCAGTTGATGAGAATGGCGAGAATACCATTGTTGTGGCTTCCGGGTCAAATGCCACTCTCTCTGCCTACGATATCGATGAAGAAGTTTATGTTGCCGACAAAGAAGATGTCTACCTAATGCAGCTTGAAATACCCGTCGGAACAGTTGAATATGTTGCACAAAAAGTATCCGACAAAGGAAACAGGGTCATACTGAACCCTGCTCCTGCCCGCCTGCTGAGCCAGGAGCTTCTTGACTCAGTTTATGTACTTACACCAAATGAAATTGAGGCCGAAATACTTACAGGCATAAAGGTCGAAAATGCCTCTTCTGCAGAAAGATCAGCCATGAAACTCCTGGATAAAGGGGTTAAAAATGTAATTATTACCATGGGAGCTGCAGGGGCCTATCTTTGTACACCGGAAATATCGAAAATGATACCGGTAGTTCCTGTCAAAGCTGTGGATACAACAGCTGCAGGAGACGTTTTTAATGGTGCGCTTGCAGTGGCTCTGGCAGAAGGAAAGGATCTTGAGGAAGCTGTCGGCTTTGCAAACAAGGCAGCTTCAATCTCCGTTACAAGACTTGGAGCCCAGGCTTCGGCTCCTTACAGAAATGAACTTGACTGACTTCCATTTCTGAAATATCAGTCAGCCCGGCGCATTGCCAGGCATAAATCAGAATCTCTTCCAAATCTCCTGAACCACGATAAAACAGATCCGACAAAATAACCTTTAACCTCATACTGACTTATTGCCATGAAGAAGTATTCATTAATCATTATTCTGCCTGTATTATTGCTGGCTGCAGTTTCCTGCTCAAAAAAATCCGGTGAATTCAGAAAAATAGATGCCGCTGTCCTTAAAGATAAAATTGCCGGTGGCTGGGCCGGTAAAATGGCAGGTGTTACTTACGGAGCACCTACTGAATTCAGGGCAATGGGAACAACCTACGAAGAGCCATTGAACTGGAAACCTTCCGATATTAGGGGAAGCCTGTGGCAGGACGACATTTACGTTCAGCTTACCTTCCTTATGACAATGGATAAATATGGCATCGACGCCCCTCTGAAAAAATACCAGGAGATGCTGGCTAAAGCCGGTTATCATCTTTGGCATGCAAATATGCAGGCACGGAAGAACTATTACGACAGCATCTTTGCACCTTTGTCAGGAAATCCGGAGTATAATATTCATGCCGACGATATTGATTTCCAGATAGAAGCCGACTATATAGGGTTTATGTGCCCGGGAATGCCTGCAACAGCAACTGAAACAGCGTTCAGGGTAGGCCATATTATGAATTACGGAGATGGCGTATATGGAGGAATATTCGTCGCAGCACTGTATGCAGAAGCATACTTTGAGACGGATATTCACAAAATCGTGGACAAGGCTCTTATGTCGCTTCCCGCGGAAAGCGATTACTATAAGATCATAAGGGATGTGATAAGGC
Source organism: Bacteroidales bacterium (assembly GCA_040769065.1). Classification (GTDB taxonomy): domain Bacteria; phylum Bacteroidota; class Bacteroidia; order Bacteroidales; family VadinHA17; genus LD21. The sequence goes on along the minus strand of JAXGLU010000001.1, from coordinate 235,751 downwards.
TGTACGACAATTACCCGGAAGACTGGAGGGCAGCCTGGCAGGAGCTTGAGAACAAATGGGGAGATGTTGATATCTGCGGTGCAGGTATTCCTTTCAATATCGACGCGAAACTCAATGGAGCCTATATCGTAATGGGATTGCTTTATGGAGAAGGTGACCCGATGAAAACCCTGGAGATCTCCACACGGTGCGGACAGGATTCTGACTGCAATCCATCCAATGCCCTGGCCGTCCTTGGCGTGATAAAAGGCTTTAGCGGATTGCCCGAGGATATACAGGAAGGTGTAAGGGCTATAGGCGATTCAATATTCATATATACCTCATACTCATTCAATACTGCCGTAGAGTCCACTTATAAATATTCCGCAAACCTCATAGCATCTAACGGAGGCAGGATCAAGGGTGATAAAATCGTAGTCAGATTGCAGGAGCCGGTTGCGCCTCCCCTTGAAGTATCATTCCCTGATGTTGTTTTCGACAGGAAGATCTCTGTGTTTGACAAGGGTCAATGGGAGTTCAAAGGCAAATGGCAGGACTATGAGATCGCAGCTGATAACAGGAAGGTTAAACAATCGGTATTTTCCGGAAAGAAAGGAGATGAACTATCCATAAGTTTTTCAGGAACAGGTCTTTCCCTTGAAGGGAACTGGTATAAGGATGGAGGAAAGGCCGATGTTTATGTTGACGGCGTATTACACCGTTCAATCGATACCTATTATAATTTTTCAGGGCAACAACATACGGCAAGCATATGGCATGTCATGAACCTTAAGCCTGGAAATCATACGGTCAGGCTTGTTGTCAAAGGTGAAAACAGACCGGAATCAGCCGGTACAAATGTATACATTACATCTGCCACGGTATTCAGAACCGAAGCGAAGAAGAATGAGAATTTCAGGTTTTCTTTTGAATAGAGAAACCTGGGTATACATGGACTTTTTATATAACTTCAAGTTTCTAATAACCGGTTTGAATGAATTAGAAGAAACAAACCTACCCAAAGAAACGACTCTGTATGCCTCTGTGCATCCTATTTGTTCTTCTGTGAAATGATTAACACAACATGGTGAACTTCAACTATTTTCTTATCAAATAACTTACAAATCATGTTCATTCCACAATCCTACTCCCTTGCAGTGATTCTGTGCATTGTCACTATGCTTTGCTGGGGTTCATGGGGCAACACCCAGAAACTGGCCGGTAAAACATGGAGATTCGAACTCTTCTACTGGGACTATGTCATTGGCATAATGATTTTTTCCCTTATTCTCGGCTTTACGCTTGGCAGTATAGGGGAAAACGGCCGCAGTTTCATTAACGATATCTCGCAGGCCAAAGCAGGCAGCATTATAAATGCTTTCCTGGGAGGTGTTGTCTTTAACGCCTCAAATATTCTGCTTGTTGCAGCAATGGCCATTGCAGGAATGGCGGTGGCATTTCCCGTCGGGGTAGGCATAGCGCTGGCCCTGGGAGTTATCATCAATTATATCTTTGTTCCCAAAGGTGATCCCCTGCTGCTGTTCAGCGGCCTTGCCCTGATAGTTGCAGCTATAGTAATTGATGCCGTGGCCTATAAGAAACACAGTGCTGCAATGAAAAAGGTATCGAAAAAAGGCATTCTGCTTTCAGTATCAGCCGGGGTACTAATGGCACTTTTTTACCGTTTTGTGGCAGCCTCCATGGCAACTGACTTCGTCAATCCTGAACCAGGTATGCTGACTCCCTATTCTGCTGTTTTCTTTTTTTCAGTGGGAATTTTGATCAGCAACCTTATTTTCAACTGGTTTATTATGAAAAAGCCTTTTGAAGGTGAGCCACTGTCATTTAAAGACTATTCAAAAGGCAGCATAAGCACCCATCTTACAGGGATGCTCGGAGGGATAATATGGAATACAGGTATGGCAATGAGTATCATTGCATCAGGAAAAGCAGGATTTGCAATATCATACGGATTGGGACAGGGGGCTACATTAATAGCTGCCTTGTGGGGTGTTTTTATCTGGAAAGAATTCAGGGGAGCTTCAAAAAATGTAGAACTTCTGATCCTGCTTATGTTCCTTGCATATATTGCCGGACTTGGGTTGCTGATCTATGCAGGAAAATAACAAACCGATATTGTTTTAGCAGGCAGGTTGTACCGTTTTATTCAGGGCTGAATTATTGCAGGATAAAAAGCATCTGTCACAGCTTTCACAAAAAGCGGTCCGGCATGCTTATTAGCTGCAAGATTAGGATGTGAATCGCCCTTTGAGTGATCTCTTTCAAAATCGTACCTGAGACAATACCTGACACCCTGAGCAGGATTTGCATCCAGCTCGGCAAGGTGGCTGAAGAAGTCGAAAATGTAAATATTTGGATGCGGCTTGTTATCTTCTTTGAGCCAATCATTCTTCACCCATTCAACAAATTCCCGTGCCCTTCCGGCAGCTTCAGGAGTTGTTGCCATCCGATGCAGCGGGGCCAGGGTCCATACCATAAACTTTGTATCGGGAAAACTGTCAAACAACGACCTGAGAGCCCGGTATTGTTCCTTGTAGTTTTCAAGCGTTTTTGTTTCTGATGTTACGTCGGGTTTCCCGGTATTGGGTTTTATAGCAGACCCCGGATAGCAATGCTTCATAATAACCATGTCATACTTTTTGGCCAGGGTTTGAATACATTCAATATTGGGATTTTGAGAACTGCAGGAGCCGTCTATCCATAGCTTCCAGTAGTCGAAGGGATAATTGCTCCATGGCCATGGAGTGTTGGGAAATATTCTGGCTGTGAATTCCACTGACCGATGGTTAGCCTTATTATACTCATCTATCAAAGCTTTCACATTACCTTCAGTGAAAACATTTCTACCCGTTGAATGATGAAGGAAAACCACTTTCTGGGAAAATGCCAGGTGAGTTGTAATAACAAACATCCAGATTACTGATATCAGATTCCTATTTTTCATGTCGCATTTAATGAAAGTCATGAATATTCAACATAATTGAGCCACCAAACGTTCTCCTGAATTATATATGTTTGTTAAGCTCTTATTTCCTTACTTCAAAATACATGCCTGTTTTCTTGCTATATAACGATAAACCTGAAAGATCATTACTTCGCTTTACCCGTATTTTGCCCAACACTTAAAACAAACAAATAATGTTATCAGGCCAGGAATGAATATATTATGTCAGAAACTGCACAATAACAGATCTGTATGCATGAGATCACAGGTTCTTGAGAACGGGCAATCCCTGTCAAAAAAGGAGGTCTGTGCCGGTCTCTTTCAAACAGCAGAATCAGGGGTTAACTGAATTGGGTAAAGTTATCAGGGAGAACTGCAATGTCAGATGACCTTGTTAATTGGAGAAATACCCGCAGGAATCCAATAGTGAAAGAAAGCCATTCTAATCCCATACTTGCTCATAACTTAGAGAAGTACTGCATGTACAAGATCTGGCTATATTATTCAACTCTGTCGGTTCAATAGTGGAGTATAATCCTTTCTGCCATATACATTCTTAAATGCAGGCCTGATAATTCTTTTGGCAGGATAAGTCAGTTCCTCAATGCGGTGCGCACACCATCCTGATACCCTGGCAATTGCAAACAAGGGAGTGTAGAGTTCCCTTGATATCTCAAGACAGGAATAGACAAAACCGGAATAGAAATCAATATTAATGCAAACGACCTTTGTTGACTTTTCACCCTTGAATATTCTGAATACTTCAGGTGTGACCCTTTCAACCAGTGAATAAAGTTCAAACTCCTCAAGACGGCCTTTTTCAACAGCAAGTTCCCTTGCCTTGGCTTTCAGTATACCGGCCCTGGGATCAGAAATTGTATACACCGCATGTCCCACTCCATATATTTTTCCTGAGTAATCATTCGCCTTTTTATTAAGAATCTTAAGAAGGTAGTTCTTCACTTCCTCCTCATCGGTCCAGTCCTTAACATTCTTCTTTAAATTTTCCATCATATGAAGAACGCGCACATTTGCTCCTCCGTGCAAAGGTCCTTTAAGCGATCCTATGGCAGATGTAATGGCGGAATATATGTCAGTTTCAGAAGAACTCGTAACCCGCATCGTGAATGTTGAATTATTGCCGCCTCCATGTTCGGCATGCAGGACGAGCATCAGGTCGAGAAGGTCGGCTTCAAGTTTTGAATAACCCCTTTTTCCTCCCTTTATAAGGTACAGGAAATTTTCAGCCGATGTAAGATTCAGCTGCGGATGTCTGATTGACAGGGTCTTGCCTTGATACAGATGTCTTAATGCCTGGTATGAATATGCAACTATTGTAGGGAACTTGGCAATGATGTTCAAAGACTGCCTGATCATGTTGTCAAGGGAAATATCATCAGGCTTTTCGTCAAGAGTATACAGGCCAAGCACTGACCTTGCAAGAATATTCAGCACATCCTTGCCCTTCATTGACAGGATCATGTCTTTGACAAACTCATCGGGCAATGAACGAAGTGAAGCAAGATATCCGGAAAAATCCTCCAATATATCATTTGAAGGAAGACAACCTGTCAGCAACAGATATACGGTCTCATCAAAACCATGCCTGCCCTCTGCCTGGAAACCATCTGTAATATTTTCAATATCGATACCCCTATAGTATAGTTTACCGGGAATTGGTATCACTTTTCCGTTTTCCTTTTTATAACCAACTACATCTCCGATATTGGTCAGTCCGACCAGAACGCCTGTACCGTCGGAATTACGCAGCCCGCGTTTTACATCATACACTTCATACAATGTATTGTCCATCTGGCATGATTCTCTTACCAGGTTTTCGAGATTTGAAATGAACAAATTATCACCCATAGACATTCCTTTACATATTTGAAATTACAGCACTTCCAAACTCCGACGTCTTGAGAAGCGTGGCTCCGTCCATGAGGCGGTGGAAGTCGTAAGTCACCATTTTGCTCTGAATTGTTTGTTCCATACCCTTGTAGATCAGTTCCGCAGCTTCGTTCCATCCGATATATTCCAGCAACAATGCACCGGAAAGTATCAGTGACCCGGGATTTACCTTATCCTGGCCTGCGTAACGCGGCGCAGTTCCATGTGTGGCCTCAAAAATTGCATGACCGGTCTCATAATTGATGTTCCCTCCCGGAGCTATTCCTATACCTCCCACTATTGCAGCCAGGGCATCAGAGATATAATCACCATTCAGGTTCAGGGTTGCTATAACAGAATAATCAGAAGGTCTCGTGAGTATCTGCTGAAGAAATGCATCAGCAATAACATCCTTGACTATGGTTTTTCCTTCAGACAATGCCTCTTTAAGTTTTTCGTCGGCCGTTTCTTTTCCCTTTGTCGCGCTGATCCTATTATATTGCGACCATGAAAATGTTCTGTCAGGAAATTCCCTTTCTGCAAGAGCATAGCCCCACTTCATGAAAGCTCCTTCGGTAAACTTCATAATATTGCCTTTATGGACAAGGGTTACCGAGGGAAGCTTCCGTTCAACGGCAAATTTAACAGCCTGTCTTACAAGACGTTCAGTTCCCTCAACCGATACAGGCTTAATACCAAGGGATGATGTCTCCGGGAATCTTATTGACCTGACATTCATTTCGTCAATCAGGAATCGCTTAAGTTTTTCATTAAGGGGATCTCCGTGCATGTATTCTATCCCGGCATAAATATCTTCAGTGTTTTCCCTGAAGATGTGCATATTAACATGTTCCGGATTCCTGACGGGGCTGGGTACGCCTTTAAAGTAACGGACCGGCCTGTAACATGTATAGAGGTCGAGTTCCTGCCTCAGTGCCACATTCAGTGAACGCATTCCTCCTCCGACAGGTGTTGTGAGAGGTCCCTTTATTCCAACGAGATATGTCCTGAATGCTTCAAGAGTTTCTGAAGGAAGCCAGTTTCCTGATTGGTGGAATGATTTCTCTCCTGCCATAACCTCCTTCCATTCTATTTTTTTCTTGCCATTGAAAGCTTTTTCGACAGCAGCATCAAAAACCCTGACTGAAGCATTCCAGATATTGGGTCCGGTACCATCGCCTTCTATGAATGGGATCACAGGATTATCCGGGACCACCAGTTGTCCGTTTTGTATTGTAATTTGTTCAGGCATAATTTAAATCAACTTTTAAGTTCCTTTTCTGATCAGATTAAGTGCGCTTCCAGCCTTGAACCACGATATCTGCGTATCGTTAAAGGAATGATCGGCCCGGAATTCTTCAGAGGTCCCGTCATCGTGGATTAATCTTATGGTAAGCTGCTTCCCCGGAGCCAAGGTCATTAATCCGACAATGTCAAACCTGTCTTTTTCCCTTATCTTTTCATAATCATTCCTGTTGGCAAAGGTCAAGGCAAGGATTCCCTGCTTCTTCAGGTTTGTTTCATGTATCCTTGCGAAGGATTTAACAATAACAGCCCTTACTCCCAGGAATCTGGGCTCCATTGCGGCATGTTCGCGTGAAGAACCTTCCCCGAAATTATCTTCCCCCACAACCACCGAGCCCATGCCGGCATCACGGTAATTAACAGCTGTGAGCGGAACGGATTCATACCGGGCCGTGATCTGGTTAAAAACATTGTTCATCTGGCCATTGAAATAATTAACAGCCCCGATCATATAATTCCCTGATATATTCTCAAGATGTCCACGGTATCTCAGCCACGGTCCTGCCATAGAAATATGGTCGGTGGTACATTTCCCTTTTGCCTTAATAAGCAGTGGCATATCCGTAAGATCAGTGCCTTCCCATTCCCTGAAAGGCACGAGGGCCTGAAGCCTTTCCGAATCAGAAGAAATAATTATTTCTGCTGAAGTTCTCTCACCGGTGGATCTGACAGGGCCGGGAGAAATAGTAAAACCTCCTTCCGGAAGGGTTGATCCTTTTGGTTCGGGGATTTTCACCTGCTTACCCTCTGCATTCTCAATAAAATCGGTAAGAGGATTGAATCTGATATCGCCTGCGAGGGAAATTGCCGTAACAATTTCCGGTGATGCAACAAATGCATGGGTATTAGGGTTTCCATCAGCTCTTCCTGAAAAGTTGCGGTTGAAGGAATGGATAATAGTATTCGGTTCTTTTTTCCCGGAACCTTCCCTGTTCCATTGTCCTATGCAGGGGCCGCATGCATTGGCAAGGATCTTTCCGCCGGCAGCCCTGAAGAGATCTATAAGGCCATCCTTTTCCGCCTGAAGGCGTATCCTCTCCGAACCCGGAGTAATTGTAAATTCTGACCTGAAGGTAATATTCTCAGACAAAGCTTTCCTGACTACTGAAGCAGCACGTGTGATGTCTTCATATGATGAATTTGTACATGAACCTATGAGTCCGGCTTCCACTTTCAAAGGCCATCCGTTTAATTCAGCCTCATGCTTCATAGCTGAAACAGGTATAGCCCTGTCGGGCGTAAAAGGACCGTTAATATGCGGCTCAAGTTCCGAAAGGTTTATCTCAAAGAATTTATCATAATAGCGTTGGGGATCAGCATGCACTTCAGGATCTGCTGTCAGGTGCATCCGGTTCAGTTCTGCCAGGGAAGCTATTTCTTTTCTTCCTGTTTCAGTGAGAAATTCCGACATAGTGGGATCGAACCCGAACACAGATGACGTTGCACCCGTTTCAGCTCCCATGTTACAGATAGTAGCTTTGCCGGTACAGGAGATTGATTCAGCACCTTCTCCAAAATATTCAATAATAAAGCCTGTTCCGCCGCTAACAGTCAGCAAGCCATTTATTTTCAATATTATATCCTTTGCTGAGGTCCAGCCGCCAAGCTTGCCGGTAAGTTTTATTCCTATTATTCCCGGGAATTTCAACTCCCAGCTCATACCTGCCATGACATCCACTATATCGGCCCCCCCTACCCCTATTGCCATCATGCCAAGCCCTCCTGCATTAGGGGTATGTGAATCAGCTCCTATTATCATACCACCGGGGAAAGCATAATTTTCCAGAATTATCTGATGGATAATGCCTGAACCAGGTTCCCAGAAGTCTATTCCATACTTATGGCAGGCTGATCTGAGAAAGTCATAAACTTCTCCGTTTGATTCCATGGCTGATTTAAGATCCGTTTCAGCGCCATGATGGGCTTTTATCAGATGATCACAGTGAACGGATGCATCAACTGAGGAACTTGCTTTACCAGCAACCATGAACTGAAGCATAGCCATTTGTGCTGTGGCATCCTGCATGGCAACCCTGTCGGGTTTGAAATACCGGTAACCAAGATCCTCCTGATTTTTAAATGATTCTGTCGCATCTGCAAGATGTGCAAACAGGAGTTTCTGACTTAAGTTAAGAGGCCGCCCTTCGGTTATCTGTCTTATTAATTTAAGTTTCCCGGGCAGGTTTTTATAGAATAATTTTATTGTTTCACTATTATGTATCACTGTGATTCTCTGTATGGATTTATTTCCTTGTCTGGCCGTTGCCGCTGATGATCCATTTATATGTTGTCATTTCCTCAAGTGCCATAGGTCCTCTTGCATGAAGTTTTTGAGTAGATATGCCTATTTCAGCACCCAGGCCGAATTCAGCTCCATCGGTAAATGCTGTTGATGTATTTGAGTAGACAGAGGAAGCATCCACCAGGCACAGGAACTTCTGCTGATTTACGGGATCTTCGGATATTATGGCTTCGGAATGCTTTGATCCGTATCTTTCTATATGGTCAAGGGCTTCATCAATGGAGCAGACTGTCTTAACTGACATCTTGTATGCAAGGAACTCTGTTCCAAAAGAATCCTTTGAGGCCTTCTTTAAAAGATGAGAGGGATATTTTCCATTCAGGGCACCAAAAGCTTTGGTGTCAGCATAAATTATGACATCCGATCCTGCACAAAGTCCTACAATATAATCAAGGTCGGCAAGCCTTTGTTCATGAATGATAAGGCAGTCGAGAGCGTTACATACACTAACCCTGCGGGTTTTGGCATTGTGAATTATTATCCTGCCCTTTTCCCTGTCGCCGTGTTCATCAAAAAAAGTATGGCATACCCCCGCTCCTGTTTCAATAACCGGTATAGTTGAATTTTTCCTGACAAAATCAATAAGCTGGCTGCTTCCGCGCGGTATTATCAGGTCGACATAACCATGGGCATTCATCAACTGTGCAGTTTCTTCACGTCCGGCCGGCAAAAGGGATATTATGTCCTTTGAAAAGTCATTTTTGCCAAGTACATCTTTTATGATTCTTACGATGGCTTTGTTTGAATGAATAGCATCGCTTCCTCCTTTGAGAATGCAGGCATTTCCAGATTTAACACAAAGAGAAAAGACATCAAAGGTAACATTGGGCCTTGCTTCATATATTATTCCAATAACTCCAAAGGGCACGGATATTTTTGATATTACAAGCCCGTTCGGTCTTTCTGACTTTGAGAGGACCCTGCCCAGGGGACTGGGCAGACGTGATACGTTCCTGATATCAGAAGCTATGGAAGCTATGCGCTCCGCTGTAAGCTGAAGTCTGTCATATTTTGGATCTGACCTGTCCATCAGATCAAGATCTTTCCTGTTCTCTGCAAGAATATAATCAGTTTTACTTAATGTCTCATCAGCAAGATTTATAAGTAATTGGTCGATTATCTTATTATCCTTTTCCAGTAATGTTTTACCTGCCTTTAGGGCTTTCTTCAGTACGGGAGTGATATCCATTTAAATATTTTTAGTTGATTAATTATGTATTATTCAATGCCTTCAGATCTTCCTGAACAACAAGGTAGTCATAATGGATAAAGGGCTTGCTTTGCTTTTCACCTATTTTTGCACGGGCTTTCTCCGATTCGTACTGAGATACCCCGAGCCCGATATTTTTACCTTTTTCATCCAGAATTCTTACAATGTCGCCGCTCCTGAAGTTGCCATCTATCCTGGTTATTCCGATCAGCAACAGGCTGGTTGCCTTTTGGGCAAGAAGGGCATCTTTGGCGCCTTCATTAATATAAACTGCTCCCTTGGCAAAGGTATCAGAGTGATTAAGCCATTTCTTAAAACCTTTCTTTTTTTTGCTGCTCCCTGGGAAATAAGTGCAGGGCACATCTCTTCCCGTAACAATATCAGAAACAATATTGTCGCGGGCACCATTTGCAATAAAGACATCGATACCGTTAGAAGCAATTTTCCTGGCCATGGTATATTTGGTAAGCATCCCTCCCCTTCCGAATTCCGACTTTACCGGCGAAATAGAATTGGACAGATCATCCTCCATGCCGGTAATTTCCGTTATAAGCTCAGCTCCGGGAGTGTCGGGTGGGGCGTTATAAATGCCATCGACATTTGAAAGCAATATAAGTGCATCACAGTCCATCATTGCTGAAATAAAACCTGAGAGTTCATCATTATCGGTAAACATGAGTTCATTCACTGAAATAGTATCATTTTCATTGACAACAGGAAGAACTTTATTTTCCAGCATAGCAGTGATACAATTTTTCATATTCAGGTAATGACGGCGGTCGCGAAAACTCTCCTTCGCTGCCAGCAGCTGGCCGGCCTGTATACCATACTTACCGAAGAGAAACTGATATTTTGCCATCAGCTTAACCTGTCCTATAGATGCAAGCATCTGCTTTGAGGCTATGATATTCGTTTTCTTTGACGGCATCATCTCACCTCTTCCTGCAGCTACGGCTCCTGAGGAAACAAGTATGACTTCAACACCCTGCTTGCAGAGTATGGCAACATCTTCAACGATCCTTAATATCCTTTCATCATTCAGCGATCCGTCACTCTTCGTAATTACATTACTTCCCACTTTTACCACAATTCTACTGAACCTGGATGTTCTCATTTTTAATTTATCAGTATTTTTGTATTTTTTAGATTAATTCGTCGCAAAAATAATAGTTTTTATTATTTTATTATACTTATTCGAGCTCTTTAGATGTTTTTTATAACATTAAATGCCGCTGCATGAGACTTAAAACATTTCCCTTTTCAGTATCTAAAAGCAATCCGGCACTTATCAACACTCTAAGTTCTGGCATACAGAGCATGGTTCCGGAAAGCTGACATTAAGAAGAAGAGGTTTATGTTTATCAGAGTTGGTCTTTTCAATGCCGCCTGTTTAGCTTGAGGTATGTTCCCATTATAATATCCGGGCAATTTGGACATAACAGGAATCAACAGGATAACTATCATGAAAGCAAGTCGTATTCACGTAACTAATTTGCGCTGTTAAATATTTCTGAGATAATTATTATCCCATCCATGGTCTCTGCCGGTTCTGCGCTCCGGCAATTGCGTCAAGTGCAATGTGCCCATCCACCAATAAGATTACCACCCATCAGAAGGCATATCACCAACCGGTTTACGTTCTTTTTCATCTCTCCATCTCACTATCAGCCTGTCGAGGCCAAAGATGTTCAGGAAATCTATAACCGATATAGCAGCACTGTTTTCTGCCAGAGCTTGAAACAACGGGGAAAAGATCCATCTTGATCCTGCCAGGTATGGCGCAGAACTCCATTCAGTGATAATGATCTTGGATATACCTTCGTATAAAAATGCCATCCGATAGCTATTCTGACCAATGTTATTACCCATTTAAGAACAGCGTCCAGGTTTTTCCTTGCTTCCGGTTTCATAATTTATTCATTTATTAATTATCATAATTGTCACTTGACCAAGCTGGCAAATCTTCCTGCAATGCAATACGTTTGCACTGACAGGGAGACAAATGCAAAGTTTGTTCAGTAAGTTCCCTGACCTGAAGCGAGACTATTGACTGATCAGGAACAGGCTTATTATCTGCTATTCCTGATATATTTAATCAAATAACGTACTGAATAAGATATCTTCTGCTTAGGACCAGCGCTTTCTTTCTGTCTTCAAGAGAATTCTCAAATGATTTATCTTCTACTTCAACGCATACCGGTCCGTTATATCTTATGTCGTTCAGCGAGGAAATAAACTTCGCCCAGTTAATATCTCCAAGCCCCGGCAGTTTAGGCGAATGGAACTCAAGAGGTGTTGCCAGTATCCCAACTTCGTCAAGCTTTTCACGGTAAACCCTGGCATCTTTCAGGTGAACATGGAACAGCTTGTTTTTGAACTCATACAAGGGCTTAATATAATCCATCTGCATCCACAGGAGATGTGAGGGATCGTAGTTAAGCCCGAAATAATCGCTTTGTATTTCATTGAACATTCGCCTCCATATCACGGGTGTTGTTGCAAGATTATGTCCGCCCGGCCATTCACTGGCTGTAAACAACATGGGGCAGTTCTCAATGCCAATCATTACTCCGTGTTCTTCAGCAAACTTTATTAATGGTCTCCAGGTTTTCAGGAAGAGTTCAAAATTCTCATCAACCGTCTTATGCTGGTTCCGGCCGATAAAAGTGTTCACTCTGTTTATGCCAAGCTTTTTAGCAGCAAGTATCAACTTCCTGATATGCGACACATAAAAAGCGCTTTTCTCCTTGTCGGGATCAAGAGGATTGGGATAATATCCAAGCGCTGATATTGTAATATTTTTCTGCTCCAGGTACCGGTTAATGTGATCTGCTTTCCGTTCATCGAGTGTCTCAACATCAATATGCGTTACTCCTGCATATCTTCTTTCGGCCTTTCCAAGAGGCCAGCAACATATTTCAACACATGAATAACCTGTATCGGCAGCACAGTCTATCACCTCTTCAAATGACAGATCAGGGAGAATGGCACTAACAAAACCCAGATTCATATTAACCTCCATATTTATGTTCCCTGTAAATTTAGCATTAATCGGTAAGAGCTGCAAGCACCATACCTTTAAGGTTGGTTTTTTCAATCTCAGTAAATTCGACATAACGCTTTCTGTCAGCACTGAGATAACCTGTGAAACACTTTTCAAGACGCTCTTTCTGATTATGCTGCTTATAAAAACTTGTCTCCGATTATCCTGAGCTCATTAACCATACAATCTGATTCCCTGAGAATATAGAAGTTCAGCTTGATCTCGAAAGCGACATCCTTTAGCAGAGACCTCAAAATTTCTTCTGGTGTGACCAACATGTAAAGCCCTGGAATTATGCCTCTTACCTATGTTTCAAAATACAGGGTCCCTGAAGTGTGTCCTCTGTCGTTGTACAAGAAACAACTAAATCGGGCTATTCTTTGCTTCTGCCATCTTTTTCTCTTACTTTTATTGAGGGAATGATAAAAGAAAGTTAAATTTAGAATTCCTTAAGACCTTTTAACCAAACAAAAACTAACTGAAATGGTACGTTGCGCTTATTGTTTCTTTGTGTATCATTGCAATGATCTGCCGTGGATCGTGGCAGAACACACATAATCATATGGGCTCGTATTGATAGTCTATTCTAAACTAACCTGACACCAACCACTAAAAATCTATTCCTGCTATGAAAAAAATCACAAGTTTAGTAATTACACTGGCGCTAAGCATTCTGTTTGTATACTCACAGGCAGATATATGGCAAGGGCCTTCCGTTGATTTTTCCCATGGAAAGCTAAAGATCTCCGACAACCAGCACTATATCGTTCATGAAGATGGCACCCCATTCTTTTATCTGGGAGATACAGGCTGGGAACTTTTTCATAGACTCAACAAGGATGAATCTGAAAAGTATCTTGAAAACCGCCGTTCCAAAGGCTTCACTGTAATTCAGGCTGTTGTCCTTGCCGAGCTTGACGGATTGAACACTCCGAACGCTGAGGGCAACAGGCCGCTCATAAATAACGACCCACTGAAACCTAATGAGCTCTATTTTGCACATGTTGACTGGGTAATAAAAAAAGCCGGAGAAAAGGGAATGTACATAGGTTTACTTCCCACCTGGGGCGACAAGGTTGACAGGAAATGGGGCAAGGGACCGGTAATATTCAACAAGGAGAATGCCTTTAAATATGGCCAGTGGATTGGAAACCGCTATAAGGATTACCCCAACATAATATGGATAAACGGCGGTGACCGCGACGGAGGTGGAGAAAACAAGCCGATCTGGGATGCACTCGGCGAAGGGATCAAATCTGCAGACAAGAATCACCTTATGACATTTCATCCATGGGGCGAGCATAGCTCATCGGAATGGTTCCATGAAAGCGGATGGCTTGATTTCAACATGTGTCAGACAGGTCATGGACAGAGAAGTTTTGCCATCTACAATAAACTGGTTGTAAGGGATTATAATCTGGTTCCCGCAAAGCCGTGTTTTGATGGCGAACCAAGATATGAAGACCATCCGGTAGGATGGAATCCTGAAGTGCTCGGATGGTTTGATGAAACTGATGTCAGGCAGGCTCTTTACTGGAACCTTTTCAGCGGAGCATTCGGGCATACCTATGGCTGCCATCCGATATGGCAGATGAAAACACCGGAAAGAGAGGCTGTCGGCCTCGCCAGAAACAACTGGTACGACGTGCTGGATCTTCCGGGTGCCGGTGATCTGATTCATGCCCGGAGACTGCTGGAGTCCCGTCCTTTTCTGTCAAGAATCCCTGACCAGTCCCTGCTGACTCCATCCTATGTCCCCGAAACTGATTATGTTGTTGCAACCAGAGGTGACGGCTATGCCTTTGTTTATTTCCCGACAGGCTACAGTGCTGAAATTGAGATTGGAAGGATAGGAACTGCAGTGCACGCCTGGTGGTACGATCCAAGAACCGGAGAACCCATACTTATTGAGACACTGACTGATCAGAGAAAATCGACATTCACCCCGCCTGATAAAGGCAGGGGAAACGATTGGATCCTTGTTTTGGACGATGCTTCCAGAGGTTTTGATTTCCCGGGAAAATAGAATAACTTTAGAATTAAGCTCATACACACTAACATAGACCACAGTGGTGCCGGAAACCATTGCCAGAGAATACAATACTTCCGGGAGATCTTGTTGATATACACATATGAATCCCTGCACCCTGGCTGTGCTTTTCACAGATTTGTGTCTTATATTCATGTGAAATTTGATGGTCAATTAAATGCTCCCAACTATTAATCTTTGGAAGAAAACTGCTAAATTCACTTTTTAAAATATCAAAATAATCAATAGGATGAAACCCACATGTATCAAACACATGAACAAATATTTATAGAATTTCCATTCATATGGGTTCCATCATACCTTTAAAATCAAAATTATATTATGATGAAAAGAACATTCACACACCTGGTTATAATGCTGGCTTTCCTGGCATTAAACTCATTGCCGGTAAAGGCTGAAGTCAAACTGCCGTCCATATTCAGTGACAACATGGTATTGCAGCAGCAAACGAATGCTGCCATCTGGGGTACTGCTTCAGCTAACAGCACAGTAACGGTAAAAACATCCTGGAATAAAAGAAGCTATTCAACCCGTGCCGGAGCTGATGGCCGCTGGAAACTTAATGTGTCAACTCCGGGAGCCGGCGGACCATATACGGTAGTAGTCAGCCAGGGTAAAACAATCACATTGAGAAATGTCATGATAGGTGAGGTATGGGTATGTTCAGGCCAATCGAACATGGAGATGCCTATGAAAGGATTTTTTAATCAGCCTATTACCGGATCAAACGAATTTCTTGCCACATCAACCAATAATAACATAAGGCTTATAACTGTTCCCCGTCTAACCAGTCTTACCCCGATGGATGATTTCACAGGAAGCTGGCAGTTATGCAATCCTGAAAGTGCATCACAGTTCAGTGCTACTGCCTATTTTTTCGGGCTTATGCTTAACAGGGCGTTAAACGTGCCGGTAGGTCTTATCTGCACAGCCTGGGGAGGAACAAGGATTGAGCCATGGATCAGCGAGGCAGGTTTTGGGAATTTCGATTGGGTCAAACTTCCTGATAAAACCATAAAACAGGAAAACCTTTCGCCACAGACGCCCACTGTCTTGTTCAACGGAATGGTTAAACCCATTGCCGGATTTGGTATTCGCGGTGCCATCTGGTACCAGGGCGAATCGAACAGGAACGAGCCTGTTGAATATCAGAAACTCATGCCGGGTCTTGCACAAAACTGGAGATCCGAATGGGGTATCGGCGAATTTCCGATGTATTATGTACAGATCGCACCATTTGACTATGGTTCTTCAGGATTGAATTCAGCATATCTCAGGGAAGCGCAGCTTAAAGCGTCAACAGCCATACCAAACTTCGGGATGGCGTGCGTCATGGATACCGGTGAAAAGGACTGTATCCATCCTGCCAACAAAAAAGCAGCAGGTGACAGGCTGGCATACCTTGCCCTGGCCAAAACCTATGGAATGAAAGGATTTGCCTGCGAAGGTCCTGTGCTGAAAGAGATGAAGATTGATGGGAACCAGGTCAGGCTTACTTTTGACAATGCCCCCAACGGTCTTACTTCATTCGGGAAGGAACTAAGCTGCTTTGAGGTTGCCGGATCGGGAGGCAGGTTCTTTCCTGCTATCGCCTATATTGCCGGCAATGGTATAACATTGTTCTCTCCTTCAGTAAATGAGCCTGTTGCAGTAAGATATGCCTTTCAGGATTTCGTAATCGGTGACCTGTTCAACATTGAAGGTCTGCCCGCATCATCATTCAGGACCGACGACTGGGAGATAAAGCCTATGTCGCGTTGATCATTTCTTTTCTGAAAGGAACATCTCCTCATAGTGGGGAATCGGATCAAAGATGCCTCCTCCGGTTCTGTAGAACTCATTGTTAAGTTCATAGACACCGTTTTTAATGTGTATCCACGGGGCGTCCTTACGGGGATGATATCCCATCATTGAATTCCAGTTCAGGTAATTCTGATGGCCATTACTCTCCACAAGTCCCATGTTGCCTATTCCCGGAAATGATGAAAGACGGGCTGCTACATTTTTGTTCCAGTCGACCAGTATGGGATTGACAGTCAGGTCGGCGCAAAAGCATGGAATATTATGCTCATGCGCCGCCTGTGCTATTTTCATGGTCATGCTGAGGGTTTTTGCTATTGCTTTCAGCGCAATTGCCTTATAGCCCATCTGAATTCTCTTTTCAGCATCATCTACAGTATGAGCGCTTTCATCAGCGGCAAGGCGGACAGGAATATCACTTACATCTATTTCAAGCTCTTCGGCAAATGGTTCTTCAATGATTGCGATCTGATCAAATGCCCCTATGGTTTTTGCATGATCAAGCAGCCTGAGAAGAGTTTCCTTCTTCTCATACCTGCCATTCGCATCAAAATAATAAGGAAGCTTCCCTGTCCTGGTATAGCCGGTCTTTACATTGCCAATGGCTCTGTGTATTTCAGTCAGTCTGGCCTTGTCTTTTTCCAGCATTTCTTCCTGGGTTCCGGGCTGGCCTATCTTTATCTTCATAAAAAAGTAACCTTCATCCGTGGCAGCCTTTATTTCATTTACCGGAATGGAATATGCCATAAGAGGAATTCCGGCAACCTTATCGTGACGGGCCGAGAGGGCAGGTTTATATTTTGCGGGTATCAATCCATCAAATGTTGTGATATTATTCTCCTTTGCATAAAGAAGCCATGCAGCATTGTCAACGCCTACCAGGGCGTTGAGGGCAAATGTTTTTCTCAGTTCCGGATTCGAAGTTATCTTCCTGCCGTACTCATATACCTCTTCATAAAGCGGATCCAGTATTTCGACGGGACTGGTAAAGCTTTGCCCCTTAAGGATTTGCATAGCCCTTTCGGTCATTGCATACATAAGTGCATTACCCCCGCTTTCCGAGTGGCTGGCAAAAACCCTGGCATCGGACCACAACACGCTCTGGGTGCATATCCCAATGGAATGCAGGCCTGAATCGCTTTCGAGGTATGAAGCTGACTGCCATATTTCAGACATGTATCCGCCTTTGAACCCGAAAGGCCTTATAAGTGGTTCTCTTTCAAAATTTGAGTCTACCTTTCTTATCCTGATGGTTCGCGGAGGAGGTGCGGAACAACCTGAAAATATTAATTCGAAGGGTGTGGCCAGCAATGCAGTGCCGGCAGCAAGCCGGGCTATAAACTCCCTGCGGTTTTGGATCATTTGAATTGATTTAATCTTATTGTATAATTGTTATTTAACATCATGCGATCTGTTGCAGATGATTCACAAACTCATGCATCTGAATCAGAGCTTCCAGAGTTTCCGGTATTCATACTGAAGAAGTCTGTTGGCTGATTCAATATTGAAAAGAGGAACAGTTTTATTGTATTTAGCAGCCTGTTATTTTATAATCGGGGTCAATACCAGATTTCTGTAAGACACTTTCCCATGATCGCCCTGTAAGTAAATAGGACCGGGAGCAAATACGTCTGATTTCATTGCACCTCCTGTTGGTCCGTATATCGGCTGGTTGTCGATAATTTTGGTTCCGTTAAGAATTACAGTGACATATCTGTTGAAAAGAGTAATGTCGAGGGTCTGCCATTGGCCTGCCGGTTTTTCAGCAGAAACTACAGGTTTTATACGACTGTATACTGCTCCCATGTTATGTGAATCGAGCTCTCTCTTGTAGGAATCCATCACCTGGATCTCATACATTCCCCGCAGGTAAATTCCACTGTTACTGCCCGCGGGAATATTGACCTCGAGTTTCAGGTTAAAATCTTCAAATTCCTGCTCGGTTCTCAGGTTTCCGTAACTTATATGAGGTTCTCCTTCTTTTTGTACCGGATCATTTACCAGGGAGCCGTCAACGGCTTTAAATCCGTTAACCTGATTATCATTTATTAGCCTCCAGCCGGCAAGATCCTTTCCGTTAAAGAGATTGACAGGCTCCCCGAATTTCAGGCTGGCAAGATCAGGAGGAGACTGAACATCGGGCAGCTTTGTCCCTGTAAACGAGGTTGTATCAACACTTAACCCATTTGAACGGGGTGAAAGCAAAATACCATCAATTTTATCACCTTCAGCCCTTGTTATTTCCAGCCAGCTTGTTACGGTCTGAATTCTCACCGGGTCTCCCTTTTCATCTTTCTTCCTCACCACGTTGTTTGACCGCTGTATTACAAGAATATGATCCTTTGCAATAAAGGCAGAAGAAACAGGCAACACACTGCCACCTATCCAGAGAATGTCAGCATCAAGGTAATTATCCTCCTTCCTGACCTCAAGCCATCCCACACCACCACCTTCAATATCTATTGTCCATTGCCCGAGAAATTCCGTGATATCTGTTTTCACCGGAAGTGGTTGCTGCTTTGCCCCAGTATTGCAGGAACCCAGAGATAAAGCCATTAAAAACACTGAAAGATACAATAATGCTGATTTCATGATTTTGATTTTTAAGATTGGTTAATTTTACAGGAAATTTCCAATAAAAGTATGAAAATATCGCTGTAAAATCAATATAGTTGAAGTGATCTGGAATGAAAGATGCTTAAATTTACTAATTATTATTCTTCCTGAGTGACTGGCGATGTGCCCTGGGTCCAGTGCCTTGTACCTTATTTTTTATCCTCCTAATGCATATTTTAAAATCTGACCAGTCTCATGTTTCTCAAAGCGGCCTTAGTCCTCCACGAGGCAACACCAAAAGGCCTCGAAAGTTCAACTTCAGGACGGACAGACAGTTTTTTGCCGGCAATTTCAACGCTTACAACCATCTCACTGTCAATCCATGCTTTTATACTGTCATTGCTTACATTCAGCCGGATAGCATACCATCTGTGATTGTCGAATTTTCTTATGGAAGTGGTCTCATTCTCAGAGGCATCCATGCCATCAATGCAACTCAGTCCGACAACTGTTCCGCCCCATCCACCAACTATAAGTGTGCAGGGATCCTTTCCTGCCGGGAAAGTCATTCCGCAGAAGAAATCATTCCCCTCCATCCTTTTTGCTTCAAGCGACACCTCGTAATCGGTTTCAGGAAAATCACCGGTCCAGGTTATCCCGGTGCAACCGTCTCCCATACCAAGTATAATTTCATTGCCCGAAACAAAAACAGGACCCTGTGGACCGAAATTTGTTATCTCCCATCCCATGAGAGATTTCCCGTTGAAGAGAACGCCCGGCTTCAGTGTCTCTTCCGCAATGTATTTACTACCGGCCTGTTCCCCTTTTCTGTTAAAACAAGAGGTTACAGCCAATACCAGGAACAGTAACACCAAAGTGGGCCTGAATACTTTAAGATAATTATACATACAATTATTTCTGTGTTTGTTTGCCCAGCCGTTAATGTTTTTTTTTACTATATAAATGTATATTTTTCAATAAAGTTTACAAACATCTCTATTTCGATATACAAATTTCATCCGTATATAATTTATTTTAATGGTCGGATGGAACCCACATAAGTGAAAATTATATAAATACGTGTTTGTGTATGAAATACATGTGTGGTTTCATCATATGCAATATAATTGGATCCATGAACACAAAATTCAGACAAACTGTTACGCTTTCTGCTGAAAAGGATCAAAGTATGCCGCGCCATATTTGAGAGAAAAACAGTCGATCTTGAAGGAACTGGTTAAATCGTATGGGATACTCATAGCGGTTGAAAAACTATCGGCAGCCTTGAATAGCAAAATCTGACTTAAACTGTTTTTATCTTTTTACTATCTTTAGGCATGTCAAAACTTGATATATGTACAGATTAATCGTACTGGCAGTAATCACAGCCTCCTTATTGTCATGCACTTCAAAACAGGCAGATATGGAAAACAGGCTCTGGAAATTCATAACTGAATGCGAAAAGAAAGTTATCCCGCTATACAGAGAGTCTTCGCTAGCCGACTGGGCTACCAAAATCCATGTGGCACTTTACCCGTGTTACTATCACAATTATCTCCCGGGAGACCTGCTTGCAGCGCAGTATTACCATTATATTGCCACTAATGTAACTGAAGTAAAATCTTTTAAAGGCGAAAAAGCTGTTGGGGATTACCTCAAAAAAATGGTTTTTTCAGTCGGTGCAAAATATGACCGGGATGAAATGATTACCAGGTCGACCGGTGAGAAACTCACTGCAAAATACTATGCCGATCAATTTGTTAATTAAATAACAATACAGACAGACCCCCAACAGAAACTGAATTATTTGCCTGAAAATTAAATAACTTAATCTGGATGCTGTCAGGTATAAGTGGAAGTAAACAAAAAACAGAATGAAACCCACATGATTGAATTCAAACGCAAACACGTAATAACAAAATATTCAATCATGTATGGTTCATCATACCAATGAAATAATAATTGTATTAAAATGAAAAAATTTATGTTGCTGGTCTTTATGATAGCTGCAGCATGTTCCTCGCCTCAGGTAAAAAGAGAAGCCGGGCTTGCTGCCGGTTTTATAGATGAATCTGTCATCACCAGGGCTATTGATGGCATCAGTTCGTCAGCGGCGGAAGTCAACCCGGTTATGCTTGAAAAGGGAATAAGGCATGCGGCTTCTCTATGGAGAAAAGAGGATGGCTCTCCTGCTCAATTTACAGAGTTCGTGAAGAAATACTATATCTCCGACCCTGTGCAGCGGGAGAGGGTATTTCATAAGATAAGCAATTACTTTGAATCGATAAGCGGGAACAGTGTTGAGATAACCCTTGACCTTAGAAAAGTTCTTGATGAGGCAGCGGGAGAGATAGATGAGATAGACCGGATGTTCGGCAATTATTCTGTAGGATCTCATTTGTCTGATGACCTGTACAATAACAAGATAGCTTTTGTCATTGGCTTAAACTTTCCATATTTCTCTCTTGAGGAAAAGGAGAAGCTGGGACCGGGATGGAACCGGCTTGAATGGGCTATGGCACGACTCGGGGATTTTTTTGTTTCCCGTGTACCTGCTGAGATCAACCAGCAGATATCAGAAGCCAGTGGTAATTCTGACATGTATATTGCAGAATATAACATAAATATGGGGCAGCTTCGTACAGAAGATAGCCGGCAGATTTTCCCTGACGATATGCTGCTTCTGTCCCACTGGAACCTTCGTGATGAGTTGAAAGCCAACTACGCTGACCGGGAGAAAGGCCCTGAAAAACAGGAGATGATCTACAAGGTTATGGAACGCATTATCAACCAGGATATTCCTGAAGCCGTGATCAATAATCCGGAATATGAATGGAATCCATTTTCCAATACAGTTACCAAAGACGGATCAACGGTTGATGTATCTCCGGAACCTGATACACGTTATGCCCATATAGTAAATACATTCAAAGCGCTTAAGGCTGCTGATCCGTTTAATCCGGAAATGAACACAGCCATACTCAGAAATTTCTCCCAGAATATGGAGGTTTCTCAGGAAGAGGTTGAAGCATTGTTTGATTCCTATTTAAGTTCACCCCAGCTGATCAGGCTTGGCGAATTAATAAAGACCAGGCTGGGCAGGGATCTGAGACCTTATGACATCTGGTACGATGGTTTCAAGACACGAAGTACCATACCGGAAGATTTGCTGACCTCAAAGACATCAAAACTCTATCCTGATCCTTCAGCCTTTAAGGCAGAACTGCCCGTAATCCTTACAAAGCTGGGATGGAGCCCTGAAAGGGCAAAATACCTGGCTGACAAAATAGTGGTTGATCCTGCCAGGGGTTCAGGACATGCCTGGGGAGCAGCCATGAAAGGAGCCGTATCACATCTTCGCACACGCATCCAGGAAAATGGAATGGACTACAAGGGATACAACATTGCCATTCATGAGTTCGGCCATAATGTCGAGCAGACTATATCACTGTACGACGTTGATCATTATATGATGTCGGGCGTGCCAAACACAGCATTTACTGAAGCATTGGCCTTCCTGTTTCAGAAACGCGACCTTATGCTGCTGGGCATGAAGGATAACAATCCTGAAAAAAAAGAAATGGATGTCTTTGATGCAGCGTGGTCACTTATGGAAATAATGGGAGTCGGAATGGTCGATATGAAAATGTGGAAATGGCTGTACAACAATCCTGAAGCTACCCCTGCGCAGCTTAAGGAAGGCGTTTTGTCAATAGCCGTTGAAACCTGGAATAAGTATTTCGCACCGGTCTTTGGTACAAGCGACTCGCCAATACTTGCCATTTATTCCCACATGATCAGTTCTCCCCTTTACCTTCCGTATTATTCCTACGGACAGGTGATTCAGTTCCAGATTGAGGAATATATGAAAGGTAAGGATTTTGCTGCAGAAACAGACAGGATATTTAAACAGGGAAGGCTTACTCCTCAGCAGTGGATAATGGGAGCCGTCGGAGAAAGAATATCTGTGCAGCCAATATTAAATGCATTGGAAACCGCGCTAAAATAATTGGTCAACTTCCGGCCGGGAATTTTGAGTAACAATAAGTTCAGAATGGACGAAACCCTTATTGGAAAACATGAGAATAAAATTGAGCGATTATCCGACATTCAACAAGGAATGGGATAAGAAGGAAACTGAAAAGAAGGCTAAAAAGATCCTGAAGAAACTTGGGGAACTTCAGTATAAAATGTTCGCACAGAACAAACACAGCCTGCTCATAGTAATGCAGGGCACAGACGCCTCCGGAAAAGACGGACTTGCAAAAGGAATACTTAAATACTGCAATCCCATAGGTGTAAAAATCCACAGCTTCAAAAAACCCACCGAAACGGAATATGCACATGATTTCCTCTGGAGAGTCCACCAGGTTGTACCCCGCAAAGGTGAGTTTCAGATATTTATCAGGTCTCATTACGAGGACATACTTGTCCCGTCAGTTGAAAAGTACATTGATGCTGAGGTTATTGAACAACGTTATCAGCTCATAAATGATTTTGAGCAATTGCTGGAACATAACGGCACCAAAATCCTTAAGTTTTTCATGCATGTGTCAAAGGAAGTCCAGAAGGAACGGCTGATGGAAAGAATAGAGATAAATGAGAAGCACTGGAAGCATAAGGATGGCGACTGGGATACTCGTGAAAAATATGATGACTATCTCAATGTTTACGAAAAAATATTAAACAGGTGCAATAAAATACCCTGGAATATCGTGCCTTCCGACAAGAACTGGCAAAAGCTCTATTTCACAGGTGACATTGTCCTCAAAACTCTGGAAGACCTTGATCTGAAATGGCCTGATCTTGTTACTGAAAAATTTAAATCACGCAAATGATTACGAATGATCATATAATTTCTGTCTGATCAAATAATGCCGGCCGGCAAATACTCAGGATTGCGGCCAATATCCGGTCAGATAATTGATAATTATTAAACTCAATATTACACATCTAACATTAATACCATGAGAAAAAATCCTTTAAAGAGTCTATTTTCGTTCGCAATGCTGATGCTCTTCACATCAGTCACACACGGACAGCCAGGTTCACCTTTGTTTAAAGTCATTGTTTCCCCCGATCATAAGGACTGGACTTACAAAGTAAATGAAGAAGCAAAATTCACGGTTCAGGTCTTCAGAAACGGAAACCTTGTTGACAATGCAGTCATTGATTATGAGATGGGACCTGAGATGCTTCCCGATATTAAAAAAGAGGGAGTAATACTGAAAAACGGCAAGACAGAACTTAAGGGCACTATGAAGGTGCCAGGTTTCTACAGGGTCAGAGTATGGGCAGTTTCTGACGGAAGAAGGTATGAAGGCCTTGCAACAGCAGGTTTTGAACCTGAGAAAATTGCCCCGACAGTAAAAAATCCGGCAGATTTCGACACTTTCTGGAGCAATGCTATTGCTGAAGCCAGGAAAATCAACCTCGATGCCCAGATAACTCTAATGCCTGAAAGATGCACCGCCGACGCTAATGTATACCATGTAAGCTTTCAGAATGAAGCCTACGGATCGAGAATCTACGGCATATTAGCTATGCCGAAAAAACCCGGGAAATATCCTGCAATACTCCGTGTTCCGGGAGCAGGCATAAGGCCTTATGCCGGGGATGCCCGCAATGCAGGACTGGGTGTCATTACTTTTGAAATAGGTATTCACGGAATTCCGGTCAATCTCGATCCCCAGGTATATAGCAACCTTATGTCGGGAGCTTTATCTGCATACTGGGAAATACGCATGGATAACCGTGAAACCTTCTATTACAAAAGAGTTTATCTGGCCTGCGTAAGGGCAGTCGACTTTATATATACCCTTCCTGAATTCAACGGAAATGATATTGCCGTAACAGGAGGCAGTCAGGGAGGCGCTTTGTCGATAGTAACCGCCGGCCTTGACAAGAGGATAAAATTCCTTGCTCCTCAATATCCTGCACTTTGCGATTACGCAGGCTACCTTAACAACAGGGCCGGAGGATGGCCTCACTATTTCAGAAACCGTGCACCAAAGCCCGGTGAAGTCGAAACTCTTGCATATTATGATGTTGTGAACTTCGCCCGCCGGATAACAGTACCCGGATACTATACCTGGGGATTCAATGATATCACGTGCCCCCCAACCTCAATGTATTCTGCTTATAACGTAACAAATGCACCCAAGGATCTCCATCTCTACCTCGAAACAGGACACTGGACCTTCCCGGAACAAATGGAGTTGAGCTATAACTGGCTTTTAAAGCAGCTTGGCGTAAAATAGAAATCATTCAAATAAATAATATAAACATTATGAAGCGAGTAATATTAATTCCGGCATTTTTGCTGGTTTCAATCCTGACAAACTCCCAAACTCCCTACATCCCCTCAGCTGAGAATTTAAAGGCAAGGGAATGGTTTCAGGATGCCAAATTTGGCATGTTCATACACTGGGGAGTTTACAGCATCCTTGGTGACGGAGAATGGGTCATGAACAACCAGGGAATAGATAAGGCATCATATCAGAAACTGCCTTCCTTCTTCAATCCTGTTTCCTATAATCCCAAAGAATGGGTTGCTGTTGCCAAGGCTGCAGGCATGAAATACATAACTATTACCAGCAAACATCACGATGGGTTTGCAATGTGGGACTCAAAGCTTACTGACTGGGATATCATCGACCGAACCCCCTATGGCAGGGATGTTATCAAGATGCTAGCCGATGAATGCAAAAAAGAGGGTATCAAGCTCTTTTTCTATCATTCGCATCTCGACTGGTACCAGGAAAATTATTTCCCCAGAGGAAGAACGGGTAATGCATCAGGCAGGCCCGAATCAGGAGACTGGTACAAATATCTCGACTATATGGACGGGCAACTCCGGGAGCTCCTCACAGGCTATGGCGAAATAGGAGGAATCTGGTTCGACGGCATCTGGGATAAAAAAGGTGCTGACTGGAGGCTTGGCAAGACTTACAAGCTTATTCATGACTTACAGCCTGCCTGCCTTGTGGGCAACAATCATCATCTTGCCCCCTTTGAGGGAGAAGATTTCCAGATGTTCGAGAAAGATCTGCCCGGTCATAATACCACCGGTTTCAGCGGAGAGCAGGAAGTGGGAGAATTGCCGTTTGAAACCTGCGAAACCATGAATAACTCCTGGGGATTCAACCTTCAGGACAAAAACTACAAATCCACCAAAAACCTAATAAAGTACCTTGTCAGAGCGGCCGGATATAATTCAAACTTCCTTCTTAATGTCGGACCAATGCCTGACGGGAAAATCCAGCCTGAATTTCTCAATACATTGAAGGAAATAGGAAAATGGACAGAGAAATACGGAGAAACAATCTATGGAACAAGAGGTGGACCTATTTCACCGAGATCATGGGGCGTAACAACCCAGAAAGGCAATAAGGTTTTTGTTCATATACTTAATGCTGAAGACAGTAACCTTTTAATCCCGGATTTCGGAAAGAAAATAAAAAGCATTTCATCGTTCGTAACGGGAGCAAAGCTTAAGTTTAAACAGGATGCATTCGGTATAACTGTCGCCCTTCCTGAAGGGATAATGGATGAGACCGACACCGTACTTGTGATCGAACTATAAAAATACACATAAAACCGGGGCAGAGTATTTCTGTCCCGGTTTTTCTGATAACAAGCCATTCTATTTAGGAAGGCTCTATATTCCCTGCCAGCAGTTACAGCCGGCGACGTAATATTTCTTCCAGTTCTCCCTGACTGAGTTTTGCCGGATTATTTCTGATTTCAGTCTTTTGGCATATTTCAGACAGATCGCTCTCGTTGACACCTAATGCCCCCAGCTTCGGTAGTTTAAGAATGAAGGTGATTTCATTGAGATAGTCAATAAACCTGTCGATATAATAATCGTCAGATTTTCCTTCAACCCGAACAAAGAGCCTGCCAAGCCTGGCATATTTTTTCAGTGTCGCAGTGTTTTTCTTGTCCTTCCTCAGATGCATAACTGTAATTTCGTTTGCCGGAGCCATCAGGGTACCGCATAGTGTTCCGTGAAACGGCAGGGATCATCGGCCTGCTGAATCAGGTCGAAACGCAGGTTGCCGGGTTCCTGAACTGAACTTCTGCAGTTGTCAACAGTCAACCTTATAAAACTTTCAACTGCCTCTGGCTTAACATGAACATGAACACAGGTTACTATCATTGCTGAATATAATTAATGGTGAATTTTATGATATCCTCACTCTACGATCCTTATATCTTTCTTTTCCTTAAAGAAGAAGATAAAGCATATCAAAACTGCAACTGCTATATAGGCAGGAACAAGCCAGATCTTAGGCCACTGGTATACCTGATTGACAGAATAATAGTTTGTCACGAAGCCGGAAACCCATGTTCCTATGAACATTCCAAGTCCGTATGTGACAAAGGTAAACAAACCCTGAGCTGCATTTTTTATTCTTTCATTTGATTTCTTCTCCGTGTACATATAACCTGTAACAAAGAAGAAGTCGTAGCATACACCATGGAGAATGATACCTGTATAAAGCATCCATGCATATGATTGCATATTTCCGAATGCAAAGCACAGATAGCGAAGTATCCATGCTGTCATGCCTATCAGAAGCATTTTTTTCACACCTATCCTGTTAAAAAGGAAGGGTATAACCAGGATAAAAAGAGCTTCTGATATCTGCCCCATAACCATTTTACCGGCAGCATTCTGCATCCCTGACTGGTTAAGAAACAGATTTGCGAAACCGAAATAGAAAGACAGGGGAATACAAACAAATATTGCAGCTATAAAGAATATGAGGTAAGGCTTGTCCCTGAAAAGGATGAATGCATCAATGCCCATTAATGATTTTGCTGAAGAGGGTGTTTTTGCCTGCGGAGGGGTATCAGGCAAAACGAAGCTGTATAATCCAAGAGCTATAGAGACAATCGCAGCCATGTAGAAAGTTGAAGGGGTCTGTTCTATACCCAGAAGGGCTATCATAAAGCCTGAAACAACCCACCCCACGGTGCCAAAAACCCTTACAAGCGGAAACTGTTTGCCGGGATCGCTCATCTGCCTGAACGCTACGCTGTTCGACAAAGCAATTGTTGGCATATAAGCAAGGGAGTATAAAAGTATAATCCAGTAAAAGGGCCCGTTGGAAGTAACTCTGGCCGCAAGAAAGAGGAGCACCCCTCCCACAATGTGCAGTACTCCCATCACCCGTTGCGCGGCAAAAAAACGATCGGCTATCATTCCAATAAAAAAAGGAGAAATCATTGTGGCAATGGCAAGGGCACTGTAAGCTGCCCCAATCTGAATCCCTGTGGAATTAAGGATCTTTGTCATAAACGTTCCCATAGTAACATACCATGATCCCCATATGTAATACTGAAGGAACATCATTGATCCGAGAATAATGCTGGTTTTAGGCTTCATCAGGTTATGTTTTTAGTTAGATGATATTGTTCAGATGCTTTTATGAGAAATGTGACATTTTTTTCATTCTCAAAAGTTCTATCTCCATACTTTTAAGTATTTTTATATGAATGGTTATAAATTTAATAATTTATGAGATAGTTGCAGGCATTTTTGTCACTGGCAGGTATTAAAATACCACAGGTGTATCGACCCTGGCATTTAATAAATGGTGTTATATCCCATACCAGGATCCGGACTCTTGATTTCACATAAAAATGAAAATAATGAACCCCACATACGAACCACTTAATTTACAATTATATATTAATAATATTTCAGAACCCAAATGATTGAATTCAAATGCAAACACGTAATGAATATAAATATCAGTCACGTGGGTTCCATCATACCATTAAAATTAAAATCAAAATTATATTATGATGAAGAGAAGTAACAGTTACACACACAACATCTCCCGGAGGAAGTTTTTAGGCAGAACAGCAGGAATTGCTGCATTTACCGTTATGCCAATATCCTATTCATGTACCGGTAAAGCAGGCAGGGCAGTCAAATCAGAATCAGAACCAGGACTGAATTCCAATTTCGGAGGAGTTCAGATAGGGGCAATCACTTACAGCTGGAGAAGCATGCCAGGCGGAATTGAAAATATAATAAAGTATTGTAAAGCTACAGGTATCAGTTCAGTTGAGCTGATGAGCGGTGATCTGGAGAACTACCTGGGGGTCCCTCAGAATCCCATGACAGGTGCGGCAAGATCAGCTGCTGCTGAACTTACGGAAGAGCAGAAAGCAGCCATTGAAAAGTATGCCAGAGATCTTAAGGAGTGGAGGCTGACACTTCCTGAATCAAAACTTGCAGAGGTTAAAGGGATGTTCGACAGGGCCGGAATAGGTGTCCATATAGTTAAATTTTCCCCTTCCCGCTGGTCAGATGAAGAGATTGATTATGCCTTTAAATCAGCCAAAGCGCTTGGAGCAATGGGTGTGAGTGAGGAGATTGGCGAGGAACCTGTAAAAAAGCTTGGTCCAATTGCGGAAAAACACGGTATGTATGCAGTATTTCACAACCATATGCAGTTTGCGACGCCCGGATTCAGTTATGACCCTTTCCTAAATGTATCTCCAGCCGTCATGATGAACTTCGATGCCGGTCATTTCTTCGGCTCAACAGGCATACATCCCAACACCATTATTGAAAAATATCACGACAGGATATTCAGCGTACATCTTAAGGACAAGACGGGACCAGGCACCGATCCTCCAAATACCAATCAGGTATGGGGACAGGGAGAGGTACCCATTGCCGACGTACTAAAGCTTATCAGGGATAATAAATGGCCAATCTACTGCGACATTGAGCTGGAATATGATATAAAACCCTGGTCAGATGCTGTGAAAGAAGTCAGAAACTGTGTTGATTATTCCCGTCAGATTCTCCTATGCAGCTGATAATAATCGGAAAGATTGATAATAGTTGTAAAAAACATATTTGAAAAGCCGGTACTTTTTTTTATCTTCAGCCTCATAATTGATCGTTAAAACAAGGCAGCCATGACAATCATTGATAAAGTACCGGCTTTCAAATCAGACCACGATCTCAACCACTAAGCTTTCGTAGTACTTGAAAGGTGCTCCTGCTTTGTTTTGAAAAATTGCCTTTTAACCTCCTATGATCTGGCAGGAGCACCTATTCTCATTATCAAAAATACACATACTATTCATAATAAAATAGTTAAAAAAACTTAATTGCTCCCCGGGCTGTGTTAAATAAATTTAATTGCCTGATAAATTCAGGTTTTTTTAATGAACATTTGACATCAGCCAAAACAAACCGGAAGTTTTATATATAAATCATTCCGGTAAGAAAAACCAGAATCCTGAATTAAAAAGATATCCTTTCCCTGATTGTTGTTAGCCGTTCACTTAGTCCCTATATGGATCATAGGTATCGGCTCCAGCCATTGCCACCCCTATCGGATGCAGTCTGAATAAAACACGAATGGTATCGCCCTGATGCTTCAACACTTCATCGAGGTCCTTGTAGCATTCCGGAGCTTCATCTGCATCTCCTCCCCTCAGTTCAATTTTACGGATGGCCATTTTCCTTTTCACTTTATCATAATCAACTTCTCCTTTTGAGATTATTTTTTGCCTTCTTACCCCGTCCCTGTCCCTGACCCATTTCTTCCTGCCGGCTGACCGGGTCCTTGACATTACTCTGCCGGCTCCGTGTACAGTTGTATAAAGAGCCTTTCTGGACATCTCACTGTCAACTCCTTCAATAATTACCGAAACACCTGCCATATCAGCTCCGATAAAAGCTTTCTGATTAGGGAAAGCCGGTGTGCAGCCTTTTCTTACAACCCAGTATTTCTCACCAAAATGTTCCTCCCGCCAGGCAAAATTATGGTTATTATGAACTTCATATGTAACATGTGGGTTATCAAGAATTTCAAGGACTTTCTTAACAACCAGTTCCCTGCCGGCATACGCATATTCCCCTGCCAGATTCATAGCCTGGATATAAGACTGACCAAGTTCGGAATCTGCTTCAAAAAGGATAGGCGGAGCATCCATGCTGCCTTCTCTGACCCAGGTGTCAAAAGTTAATCCCCGGGACAATGCTATAAAGCCATTTGCTGTCTTGAACCCGAATCCTCTTGAGCCAAAATGAACGCCAATCCACAGGAAACCATTTTCATCTTCAAACAAATCGACAAAATGATTGCCGCCGCCGACAGTTCCCAGCTGTTCACTGGCAAGTCCGCTTAATTTCCTTTGCGGGACAAAATCAGCACTCCTTATTTTATCAAGTACCTGGTGCTCGACGGGTTCATTGTTAGGCCGGCCTATTCCAAACGAAATCCGCCTGAAAATCTCATCCATTATTCTTGAAATATCAATTTTCCTGGCTGGAATCTCAGTTCTCACAGCATAGTTGCCGCAGGCAATGTCAAAGCCCACTCCCGACAACGATATCTTATCCTTATAGGCTACAGCTCCGCCTATCGGATGTCCGTAACCATAATGAGCATCGGCATTTATAACTGCAATATCTTCCTCTGATGTAATGCACCTCATGATTTGTCCGATTGATTTCTCATCAATCAGCTCCTTTCCGAATATTGTAATATTTTTATTTCCGGGTATGGCCATATTCAGTGAAGATAAAGTAAAATGCTTCAAAATCTATCCTCTTTTATGAAAATAGCAATAAAAACGTTAGAATCAAATTTATTGAATACCTCATTTTTATCAATCTCATAATCAGTCTTTTGGCTTTGTTATGTCCAGGACATGGGGAACATTGTGAAAGACTGACCGGGAATACAGATCAAGCAATTTCTGTTTCCTGTGAATTTCCTTATATGATCTGGTTATATTATTACCGGTCAGCAATATACCCTTGCCGGAGCAACATCAGGCTGACAGTTTATTTGGATGAATTTTTCCAATATTTCATTATGATATTTTTCAAATGATTTTTTCAATTATTTTTAACAGGTTTTTTAATCCTGACATCTCGAGACCCGATTCACCGGCAACAAGATCTTATGAGGATAATTATTACCCATGACCAGGGGATGGAGAGAGTATTATATTATTAATCATGATACCAGATAATGAAGAATAGTTTGTTCAGGACGAAGTCGCTCCAACAGATGATGGAGGTTGCTTCAGATTCTGAGCATGGGCTTAAACGCGAGTTATCGGCGATCAACCTGATATTTATCGGCATAGGATGCATTGTAGGTACAGGCATTTTTGTAATAACAGGTACGGCAGCTGCGCAGTATGCCGGGCCTGCCCTTTGTATTTCATTCATAATATCTGCTGTTGTCTGCTTATTTGTAGCGCTTTGCTATACTGAATTTGCTTCAATGATCCCGATTTCAGGAAGTGCCTATTCATATGCATACACGACTGTGGGAGAATTGCTTGCCTGGTTTATAGGCTGGAATTTGGTTCTTGAATATATTTTTGGAGCATCACTGGTTGCTGTTGGATGGTCGGGATATGTGGTCAGTTTCCTTAAGGACTGGGGAATTGTAATCCCCCCCGAACTCAGCAGCGCTCCATTCAATTATGAGAATGGATGGATTGTAACCGGAGCCATTCTTAATCTCCCTTCTATTTTCATTGTAGGCCTTATTACAACTGTTCTGGTATTTGGAATTAAAGAGTCGGTAAGGTTCAATAATATCATAGTTGTTGTAAAGATTGCGGTCATTATTCTTTTTATAGGCTTTGGCCTGTCACATATTGACACGGCAAATTATGTTCCATTCATTCCGGAGAATACCGGGGTACCCGGACAATTCGGATGGAGTGGCATTTTCAGGGCAGCGGGGATTATTTTCCTTGCATTTGTTGGTTTTGACGCAGTTTCGACGGTAGCGCAGGAAGCAAAGAATCCCCGGCGGGATATGCCGATAGGGATTCTCGGATCGCTTGTAATTGTGACAATCCTTTACATTTCCGTATCTCTGGTACTAACAGGAATGGTAAATTACAAGCTTCTTAATGTCCCCGATCCCATCGCCGTGGGTATCGATTCGGCAGGAAAAAGCTTGTTCTGGTTAAGACCAATAATAAAGATTGGTGCGATAGCCGGGATGAGTTCGGTAATTCTGGTATTGCTTACCGGAATGCCGAGGATACTATATTCGATGTCGAACGACGGGCTTTTACCGCCTGTGGTCGGAAAGGTTCACAAGAAGTACCGGACTCCGCATATAACAACAATAATTGTTGGTTCTATTGTGTCAGTTATCTCCGGGTTATTTCCGATAGATCTTATAGGCGAACTGGTCTCAATGGGCACGCTCCTTGCCTTTGCGATGGTCTGTATAAGTATAATGCTGCTCAGAATTAAACGTCCCGACATGGATCGTCCATTCAAAACACCTTTTGTATTTATCGTAGGTTCAGCCGGAACAGCAGGATGCCTTTACCTGATGATCTCCCTTCCCGGATCCACCTGGGTGCGTCTCGGCGCATGGACTGCAATAGGTTTGCTGATATACTTCCTGTACGGCAGAAAACATAGTAAGTTAAATGAAATGAACCAATAAGTAATGGCCAACAATTTCTTTGCTAAAAAATCTATAGATGAGCTAATTGCCCAGACTGAAGAAAGTGATCATAAACTAAAAAGAGCACTGGGTGCCTTTGATTTGATCCTCTTAGGGATAGGGGCAATCATTGGCACAGGAATATTCGTTTTAACAGGTGTGGGAGCGGCTCTTCATGCAGGACCTGCAATTACGCTTTCATTCGGTATTTCAGCTCTAGCGTGCGTCTTTGCCGCATTATGCTACGCAGAGTTCGCCTCAATAATTCCAGTCAGCGGAAGTGCTTATACTTATGCCTATGCTACAATCGGTGAACTGCTCGCATGGATAATCGGATGGGATCTCATCCTGGAATACGCCGTATGCTCAATTACGGTCGCAATAGGATGGTCGGGCTACCTGGTTAATCTTCTTGCAGGTATCGGTATAATAATTCCTGAATGGTTATGTACGCCTCCTTTTAATGTTCCGGCGCTTATTATTGTTGCCGTTATAACAACTCTTCTTGTAATTGGCATTAAGGAAAGTGCAAAATTCAATAATGTTATTGTAATTGTTAAAATAACTGTTATCCTTTTCTTCATAATATTCGGACTCTTTTTCGTCAAGCCGGCAAATTGGACTCCCTTCATGCCTTTCGGATGGACAGGGGTAATGACAGGTGCTGCTATTATATTTTTCTCGTACATAGGATTTGATGCAGTATCCACAGCTGCAGAGGAAACAAAGAATCCCCAGCGAGATCTGCCTGTTGGCATAATTGCTTCACTTCTTATCTGTTCAACTCTTTATATAGTTGTAGCCCTTGTTCTCACCGGGATGATCCCGGTAATGGAATATGCGGATAATCAGTCTTTTCTTTCTGCACCGATTGCCTTTGCACTCAGTATTATTAAACAGGACTGGGCATCCGGAATTATATCCATCGGAGCGGTAATGGGTATCACAAGCGTCCTTCTGGTGATGATGATGGGCCAGCCCAGGGTATTCTTTGCAATGTCTCGTGACCGACTTCTCCCCGAGAGCATTTCAAAAGTCCATTCCAAATTCAGGACACCATACCGGACTACCATAATAACCGGGATCGCTGTGGGTTTTATTGCTCTTCTTATACCGATTGGGACGGCTGCTGAGCTGGCAAATATAGGAACCCTCTTTGCATTTGCCATTGTTTCAGGCAGCATCCTCGTACTGCGAAGAACTAATCCCTCAATTAAACGTTCCTTCAGGGTGCCAATAGTCTGGTTGATATCACCCCTTGGCGTAGTTTTTAGCTTTTATCTTATGTACAGCCTTCCGGTTCTTACATGGCTCAGGTTCCTTGCATGGCTGGATATTGGATTGCTGATATACTATTTCTACGGCCGAACCCACAGCAGAATATCGGATAAGGTCAACAGGGATAAGGGATTCAGATGGAAAGACATACTGGAATTCTTTGGAATCTTCGCACTTATCAACGGTGTATTGTTCGGTATGCTATCAATCCTTGCTATTACAGGTATTACGTCTCTGAAATCATGGGATGAGATAAGCTTTGAACCTCACCATTCACTTGCTGTCTGTTCAGTTCTGATCATTGCGGGACTGGTAATGTTTATAGCAGGCAGAGTAAGCAAAAGAAGCGGACCAAACAGGCACTAATCCGATAATACTTATTCCTGCTTAATCCTTCACGAAGTGACATAATGGACACGTAATCTGATATCCGAATCTAATATCTGACATTTGCCGCTTATTATGAAGGCCCGGGTTATGGCCGGTTATTTTTCATCTGTTGATTTCCAAACCTCAATTTCATGGAGACTCCGGCATACCTTAATTTAAGGTTGAAGCTGGTAAGGTTGTTAACGGGTAATTGTACGAACGGTTCAATCAGCACAGTGGCGGCTTTGCTGTAAGGAAAGAAGTATCCGGCCGACAGATTTGCGAGGCCAAAAAAGTCAGTACGGCTGAAAGCGCTGTAATTTTTCTCGACTTCAACAGTTGAGTAATGGGTTTCGTATGAAAACATGCCAGTTTGTGAGTTGAAACTTTCGTTTGTATATGCATTAACCATATCAGCTTTGAAATTCTGGTTAATATAGATCATTGACGAGGCACCTGCGGAAACATAAAATCCGGAACGATTTCCTTCATTGATCCTGAAAACAATATTCAGTGGCAGTTCCATGGTTACCATGCTCAACTGACCATCGTACGAGAATGGCGCACCGGTAGTTCCGTTATTGAACGACATATACTTAATACTGATGTCATGATCTATGTTATTTTCCAGTCCGAATGACTGTACGGTCAGTGCCAGGCCCGGCCGGACAGAGATCTTCCTGGTGAGTTCCTGGTCAAGGTAAAAACCCATTGATAATCCTGTAGCCGGAGAAGTTGTTCCGTTACTTTCTGCAATCAACCCCGATAAACCTGCCATAAGCGTTCTCTCCCTGGATAACTTTTCCCGGGCTGGGGTAATTTCCCCAGGAATAAGGTCTTCAAATGAGGTTTCGGCTGTTATCAGATTCACAGTAACCTCTTCTTTGAATAATTCGTCTAAGGCCTCTGTAACGGTGAGAACAGGAACGACATATGGTTTCAGAAGTCTGTTTTCAAGAAGTTCGTCAGTAGTAATTCTATTATCTTCAGGCAGATCTGCTTCTGATAATATAACCTGTTCAGAAGAAGAATGACTGTCTTCTTTTAACCTTTTCACAGCCGGTTTTTCGTTCTTTACAGTTTCTGCTGCCGGTTCAATGAGCGGTGAATCTGCTTTGGAGGTTTCAATCCTGGCGGATTGCCCCTCGTCAGTATTAACAGTTGTTTCAGTGCCTGATATGAACTCCTGGACATTCTGCCTGGTAGAAATCCTGTAGGTTAATAAACCACCCAGACTGATTAACAGCAAAGCGGCGGCGGCTTTTGCCCAAAATGGTATCCTGGCAACAAATCTTTTCCGACCTTTTTTTTGCTCCATAAACGAATTCCATCCTTCATCGGCAAGGTGATCGACGTTGTAGTTGCTGAAAGCCTTCTTTACATTTTCCCTGAATATGTCATCAAACTTTTCCATTATTCCTGTTTTTCAGGGTTAAAATTCTTTTTATATAGTTCACGCAGCATCTTCTTTGCCCGCGAAAGATTTGATCTTGAGGTAGAGGGGCTGATACCAAGTATCTGTCCTATTTCCTCATGAGAATAACCCTCAATCTCGTACAGGTTGAAAGTAAGCCTGTAATTATCAGGCAGCCTGTTGAACAGGGAGAGTATCTCATTTACCGACAGTTCTGCGCTTATAGAGGGTTCCTGCTCCTCATCTGCTTCCATCTCGTTGCTTATTTGAAGATGCGATGAATGCTTCAGGTTCCTGCGGTAATTGTCAACAGCCGAATTGATCAGGATTCTGCCATACCACGATCTGAAAGATTTCGAACTGTCGAATTCCCGTATATTGCGAAGTACCTTCATATAACTGTCGTTGACAATCTGCATAGCCTCATATTTATCTCTTGAGTACCTCATACATAGAGACATTGCGAATGAGAAATACCGCTTGTAGAGGAGTTCCTGTGCTCGGGGCTCTCCTTCCAAACAACGCCTGAAAAGTTCAGGGTCTGGTGTTTCACGTTCATCTTCCTCATTCCTTCTCATTCCTGGCATCCGGATTAAGTCTTATCAAAATAACTTAATTCAGATGACTTTATGACTTATTTGATCATATTTCTGCATTACCTGAATATAAAACCGAACTGCAGTTCAATCCGGTTAAAACGGGTAACCAGTTCTTTAGTTATCGGATTGTCCATATAGTCTGCCTGCATAAAGGTGATCTTCTGATAGCGGTAACCTATACCTATATTCACCGCATTCCTTCTCCATGAGGCGAGTTCAATACCTGTACCTGCGTTGAACATATATCCTCCCTTAGTTTCGGGATAATAACGGTAGTAAGAAGATTGCTGGTCATCATTGTCGCTAAATGTGAATGACCAGCCGCTTTTTGTCCAGATATAGGGGGATAAGCGTGATTTGAGTGGATAATACCTCAGGTCAATATAGACAGGCAGCAGGTCAACTTCAAGTTCTTCAAATCCTGCACCGAAACCGGCAGACAATCCGTTCCTGAACCGGTATCCGTTTAAGAGGTGAAAGCTGAAGCTGCGGGTGTTACCTTCATCGTTCCTGCCTGCAAGAACCGAAGTGGAAAGGCTTATCGAATAACCATGATCCCGGGCAATCTGTTCTTTAGTTTTTCTTGCAGTACCGGAAAATAACACTTCTGATTTTTTTAATGTTAAGATCTGCGGAGAAGTTATTCTCAGTTTCAGATAATCTGCAGAATCGACTATAATTGTTCCTGCTAACCGGGAACCGCCAACAAGAACGACTGTCTGTTTTTCACGCTTCTGCCCGAAAAGAGTTACAGTTAAAGCAATCAGGGCAATGGTCACTATTATCTTTATTCTGGTCATACTTTATTTTCCTTCACCGGTTATTGGAATATGGCTTATCTGAACAATGTTGCCCGGATCGGAATAACTATACTGGGTTATTCCGTCTTTGCCGATAAGCATTAACACACCCTCAAAAGGTATAACATCAAAGGCAAAGAAATCAGGATAGTGAGCCAGCTTATTGTTTATGATATCAAGAGGATCCGATTTGTCGAATATCTTAAGTCCGGCATCACCGTCACAAACAAACAGGAGATCTCCGTCAATCCCTAGTCCGTGAGGATTATACATCGGATATGACTTTACAAGGTAGGGATTTTCGATTGAGGATATGTCAATAACTTCGAGCAGGTTTTGTCCGTTGGTGCACCGGGTGCCGGTACGGAGCGTCACATATGCATAGTCCCCGTTGGCCACCACCGGATCACATGCAGTAATATGGTCATAACTTGACACATACCTGGGATTTGTTGCATCTGTTACATCAAATATCAACATTCCGGTAGTAGTCCCGATAAACATTTTACTTCCAAGCAGGAAAAGTGTTTCCATATTCCGCGGAACATCTGTGCTGTCCACAATACTCATATTATCCGCCTTTTCAATATCAACTGTTTTCAACATTTGTGGATGTGCAATAAGATGAAGGTGTCTGTCATTCAGCATGAATCTTGCCATAGAACCTGCCGTTCCGGCACCAGCCGACCAGTTGGAGCCATCATTGTAAGTTTTCAAAAACATCATCTCCGCCGTGGATAACCAGCCAGCCCAGTAGCCTCCCGGCTCACGTTCTTCAGTTACTGTTTTTACTTCCCAGTCTATTATTACACCCTTTGATTTGTCGGCCATGGCATAGGGTAACCATCTGTCTCCTTCAGGCACGACCCCGGGGAAGATGTTCTCAATCCTGCTTATCTCGACCGGATTCTCAATATCAGTTATATCGATTGCGACCAGATCGATATAGCTGTCGGCAAAAAGTATATTACCCCTGATGGCCATATCCACATTGCCGATGATTTTGTAGAAACCTATCTTTTGAGGATTTGCAGGATCAGAGTTATCGATCACATGAATTCCTTTTCCCACCTCGTTAACAAAAAGATAATCATCCTTGAAATAGATCTTTCCCGGAGATGTGATTTCAATCGCTTCCTCCTTGCTGAAACTGGTTCGGAATTCATTGAAACCCATATACACGGGTACGTTTGCCTGGTAGGTTATTCTCTCCACGGTCTTGTCCATACAGCCTGGCAGAAATGCAGCCAGAACAAACAGGGCGGTTATTGCTCTAATATGAGTTTTCATTTTTTCTTAAATTATTTAATGATCTATTTTTTAACATAATCCGTTTATCGGTATTCATCGTCAGTAACTGGCATTCCTGGTACTGTGCCTGGTTCCCGGGCATGTGGATCAATCCTCAGGATTGACTACCTGCCCGATGAAGAGCAGGGTGTTTGTCGTACGCTCGCGGATGGCAAAGATGAATGACTTGTCAATAATAAACTGTTGCGGATGCTGAGGACCGACAGATACAAGTTCCACACCTATGGTTGTTACCGCCGCAGCTTCCGTACCTTCCTCATCAACTTCAACGAAGGTGTTCTGCTTCACAAAGCTGACGAATATTGACTGGTCGGAAATTCCTTCGAGATTTGCCTGGAACTCAATGAATGCATCAATCATACCCATACTCTTCAACTGGTCATCCAGAATTTTCTCATAAGAGAATTTGAATTTAGGCATTAAAACAACTATACTACCGAATTCGTCCACACCATCGAGGTCGGTTGTGATTTGATCCCATGTTTCGTGTGTGAAAGCTGGATAAAAAGCGCTCAGGCTTTCATCAGGCACTATCACCACCATGGTGAAGTTGGTCTGGCCGTAAGGCATTTCAATTGCCCTGAAGCCCTCGCCCCCGGCAAACTTTGCACCCACTTCGCCCTTCATTGTGGGTACATCCGTTGCACTGCCGCCATCGGGATGGAAAGGTAGCTCCTGTGTCATGGATTTATCAAACTGGTAGCTCCAGTCACCGTTGAAATAGAGGGCATTCATAATAAACATTACTGCATCTTCTGATATCTCATTTAACACTTCAGGAATTTTTCCTTTGGTATTGTCGCTGGCCCACTTATTGATCGTGGTGAGGGCAGTAGGAGCAGCAAAGTCAAGTGCTTTAACAGTTGCCTTGTAATCATCGCTCATGGTGGCAAGGAAGGGCGGTTTTACATTGAATCCGTTGCGGTAGAATATCGCGTTTGCAAGGGCGAGCTGTACTCTGGGGTCGACTGTGAGCAACTGTCCGACAAGGCTCTTGTAAGCCTCGTTGATTTCGGAGATGCTCATCTCTGCCGGATATTTGAGTGTTCCCTGTAACTGCGAATAGGTATCACCGCCGCAGCCGTTGAGAAGCATGGTAAGCGCCGTGCTTGCACTGAGAGGCGATAGCATGAGATTCTTGTTTTCCGATTCAGCCACCCTGGTAAAAAGCTCTATTCCGAACTCATTGCTGCTTTGAATGGCAACGGGAGCTACTGCAGTGAGAGTGATGTTTTTCGGGGTCAGATTCGGTTCTTCTTCGTTTACTTTTGAACAGCAGACGGCAAGAATAAGTACAGCCAGGCCAGCAGCCAGTGCAATTAAATTATTTTTCGTTTTCATCATAATATAATTTTGATTTTAATGGTTTGATGGAACCCACATAAGTGAAAATTACATTAATACGTGTTTGTGTATGCAATACATGTGGGTTTCATAAGCGTATTTTTCTATTATTGTTGTTTCATATTTGGTCTCCACTTGTAATACGCAGACAAAAGCCAAAACGCTGCAGTATTATTCCATTTTCAGTAAAAAAAGTTAGTCTCCACTTGTAATACGCAGACAAAAGCCAAAACGCTGCAGTATTATTCCATTTTCAGTAAAAAAAGTTAGTCTACACTTGTAATACGCAGACAAAAGCTAAAACGCTGCAGTATTATTCCATTTTCAGTAAAAAAAGTTAGTCTACACTTGTAATACGCAGACAAGAGCTGAAACGCTGCAGTATTATTTTATTTTCAGGAAAAAAGTCTGCAGATGTTTAGCAGCAGCAGATTGCAATGAAGATATTGAGACCACATGCTTACAGGCAAATATTGAGGATTACCGAATAATATGTGATACCGCGGTTAAGGTATGTTATAGATAATTGAAAAATAAACAATTATTTTTTTCCGCTGGGAATATGAAGATAAAGGTATGACCTGCCATATAAGTTAAAGTCCTCCGGATTGAATCCGGAGGACTTCTCTAAGACAAGACGGCTATTCCGGTAAAGCCGTGATCAGGGAATTTTCAGGTTTATCCGGCCAGTGCTACCATGAATCACTTTTCTTTCCTCCGTGAGAGGGCACTGATATGTTATAAAAGGGTCTTTCCCTGTATTCCGATCTTTTTGCAATGAAATTGGCAGAGCGGTATTCCCCTAGATACAAAACTCCGGAAAAAGTTTCTCCATTCATAACACCATCAAAGGTGAAAGGTATTGACTCAGCATCCTCGCTGTAAAAGCTCTGAAGCCTGACCTTTTTCCCTTCAATTCTTCCGGCAATGTCGAGATTTGAGAATGTGCTTTTGTGGATGCCTTTTATATCGTTACCTTCCTGTTTATCAAGGAAAAACTTATGTTCGCCATTGCCTGAATAGTATTCTATGGATACATCCCAGTTACCGGTCAGGTTGGCAGCGGGAGGTTCAATAACGACAGTTTTCTTTTCACGTTTCTGAGACAAAATCTTGTATATCCGGTCGGCAACAATCTTTTCATCCCCCGGCTGCATCATATGGGCACTGATGGAGATTGAAGCAATTCCCTCCCTTGGGTTGGTCCGTCCGTTGAGCGCAATTCTGGGCTTATTATTGGCAAGATCCTCAGCAACTTCCTCTCCGGTGATATTAAGGACTTCCGGGTCCCATGTTATTGACAAACGGGCACTTCGGTTGTCAACACCCTGTGGCTCAGTAATCTTAGTAGCAACACCTTTTATTGCGCTTACTTTTTTGGCAATATACTCCATCCATGATATCCAGGTTTTTTCCTCTTCCGGATGATTTCGTTTAACCCATGTTTCAACAGCCGCAAGCATTCCGATATGTTCTTCTTTCCCAACCTTGTTATCCCTTCCGGGGCCATGGTGAGGCGAACTTGCCTGCCAGGCTGAGAACAGCAGGTCTTGTTTACCGAGAAGAAGTCCTGCACACTGAGGGCCCCTTATTGCCTTTCCACCGCTGTATGCAACTATCGTTGCGCCTCTTTTCAGATGGATATTCGGAACTGTAAGAATTTCAGCGGCTGCATCAACCAGTATGGGTATGTTTTTCTCTTTGGCAACAGCTGCTACATTTTCTATGGATAATGGTCCGTTATCGTAATCCCGTGGCGCAGAGAAAAGATAGATCATTGCTGTACGGGAGTTTATTGCTTTCTTAAACTCATCCATGGTATCAACAGTGATCAGTTTTACGCCTGTATTTTTTATTGCATGGTCATACTGGTTCCTTGAGTAGCGGGGGATTATCACTTCTGTCTTTGTGAAGCCCGTAAGATCAGGAACCCTGACAAGCTTTTCAGGATCGCCATCTGTAATGCATGCTACAGTAACATGCTTCATACCTGCAGCGCAGCCTGAAGATACCATCCCCCATTCAGCACCGGTAATTGCGGCCAGCCTCTTTCCCACAGCCATAGCCAACTCATCAATATGAACATAGTTTTGGGCGGCATAATCGGCCGCCACGCGGACCTCAGGGAGTTCCAATGACCCACCGATCGCAGTAAATGTTCCCCTGCAGTTTATCACTGGTTCCACACCTATCGACTGGTATATCTGGGGTCCCGGGGCCAGAGCTCCCGCTTCCGGATTGGACAGAAGTCCTGCATCAATAACAGGCTTCTTCTGATTAACTGTTGATACTAATGGTTCGATTGACATTATACCTCCTGCAACAGGTATAGCTGATAATGTTTTAATTATTTCTCTGCGTTTCATGGTGGGTTATGTTAATAGCTTTGCAAACAAAAATAGAAAAAACGGATTAGTATCACCACCTTTGAATGTTAACAAACCATAAAATCCTTATAACAGGTTCTTCCTCCATTGTTTTGCGTGAATACATAAGATGCCGGAAACATGAAGATCATCAGCCGGAATAGTGATGGGTGTTACTCTCACCCGACAAGTAATTATTAAGTGATAATCATTGAGGAATAAAAGATTAGCTACCTCATTGAATCAGCTTGAATACCAGCACAATTTAAACAGATTACGCATCATATCCGGTAGTTTAGGGCAAAGACTATACTTAGAAGTATATGTCCGGTTTTCAGTTAAAACCAAACATATACTTTGTTCTCTATTTAGTAAAAATCTTAACCAGCTCTATTCCTTCCTTTTTGCCTAGATTCCGGGAATAGTTTTTATCCACAGGATTATCCCAATGCTCATGCACACCCAGACTTGGAATAGGGACTCCACTATTATCCGGATCATAGATTATTTCTTTAGGCCAGTATTCTGAAGAGGCAGCCTGGTGGAGATAATCATCAACTCCTTGTGCCATGTTTGGTCGGTTTTTCCATTCAGGTGCTCCTACGCTTGCTTCATATCTCAGGAAATCGAAACAAACTGACTCCAGAGCCACCTGGTCCTGAGATATAAATAATGAATTGGGCCAATCGTGGTTAAAAGGTGCCATCACCCATTTTACAGGTGTTTCGGTAGCTTCAACACCGCCCCATAAACCATCAACAATATTGAGCATTGTATTTCTGCCAAGGTACTTACTTCCCATCATGTCAACCTGAACACGGTACATACAATAGTCAGACCGGTACGGCTTATCATTCCTTTCGCCTAATAAACCAGGATGCAGATGAGCTGCTGAATTAGCAGTAATTGATCCAAAATGGTTCTTAGCCATGAGAGTTATCCCTGCACATCCATGAGCCTTCAGGGCAGCAATGTTAATCATGTAGTCACAATTCTGCATTGCCGAATAAAGACAGTCAGTCTTGTTTCTGAGTACCGCACCTTTATCTGAATAGAAAATTACCGGGGTTGTTTCAGGTGTAAGAAATGTTCTTCCATACAATGTATTTATCTGTGTTTTATCTCCATACACTACATCCGGAAACACGTTATGAAGCATTGTGTAATTATCAGAATAGATATGAGCCAAAGGATCTGCAACAATGATTTTATTCTGGGGGATTCCGGCCTCATTTACCAGTTGGCTA
The DNA here is from genome assembly GCA_040769065.1 of Bacteroidales bacterium. Lineage (GTDB taxonomy): Bacteria > Bacteroidota > Bacteroidia > Bacteroidales > VadinHA17 > LD21. Next base: position 191,452 of record JAXGLU010000001.1, on the reverse strand, counting down.
ATCACTGATAAAATGACCGCCGGACTAGTTTCCGAATAGCCCAATGCTCCCTCTCTTCTGGATAAATCCTTGTCAGTGCTCCAGTTTGCACACCCCTGGTTAATTTTGACAAAAACTGTTTCGCCGTTTTTATAGCCCCGGTCACCTCTCCCCTTTTGTTTGTTAAAATATCTGAAAATGGTATTCCATGCCTGTTTTTGATTTTTCTTTCCTGCAACATTGCGTATTCCTTCTGCAACCATTTTATCAATAACATGCTGGTTATTATTCTTTGCAAGAAAATATCCATCATCATTTGCCACGTTGTTTGTGCAGTTTTCATTTGTGGCGTCAGGATTCCACACCCAAACAACACGACCGGGCATAATTCCCTGTGCAACACCGAATGGGGCATTCGGTATATGAACAGGAGGCTTCTGGTCATCATTGGCATAGAGTATGCCGGAATGGTACACTAAAAAGATAAGGGTAACCATCGTAAATATCAACAGTGTACCAAAAGCAAATAGATATTTCCTACTTCTGATGTACTTAATCAGAACCTTTACAGATGCTGTTATCCCCGTTATTCCTAACAGCCATATCACAAGACCTGACATGAGAGGATAAGCGACCTTCATACAAGGATAAGTTGCCCGCTGAGGCTTAGGTATGACACGGACCAGAAACCAGAACAGTGCTACCAGTCCTAAAACAAGTGGAAGTATTTTTTTCAAAAACCTATGATTACAAAATACTTTATTAATACTTGCAACTTTATTTTGCAGTTTGCTATGAATCATTTTCCGAGAATTATGTTGAATAAATACAAAATTAAAGAAAGATTACAAAAAATGGAAAACACTTCCCTCGGCCTAAAACAGGTTTAGGGAATATATGATACATTATCTGCACTCCTTCAGGAAAAGAAAAAAGCTCTTTTAATTGGCACTTGCTAACACTTCATCAGGAAGCATTTGTTTCTGCAAACGATCGAAATGTTTCTCAATCTTGCTATCCTTTGTAAAATCCCAAATTGACGACTTTATCTGTCGAAGCCCTAAAACAGCAGTAATCGAACTTTGCGACCAACCAGTTTCGATACACCATGCTCCCCATCCTTTATCTCCACTGGATGCCCAATACTCCCAACGATTAAAATCGAAGGCACGGAACCAACCACCATCCAATTCAGGATGTTTTTCACTACGGATTTGTATGCGGCACAGGAATTTTGCCAACTTGTCCTCTGCATCCAGATAAAGTTGTTCACCTGTAGCAGCAGCAGCCTCATGTAAACCAAGGAATGCAAAACCTACCGTATAAAGAAGGTCGCACACAGAATCACCATTCTTTTGTATTAATGGAGTTTCATAAATACCATAGTCCTCGTTAGAAGAGGGAGGTGGAAAACTTCCCATACCTGTTTTACCCAGTTCTTCACGAATGGCGCCACATTTATCCTGACTGGCTAACAGATCATTTGCAATTTTACGTAACCACCCGCGGTGTTCAGGTGTATCTTCTACCCGTACTAACCAGGCTAAAGGAAGCAGCATTTTTGCTCTTTCCTGCTGTATCCCGTTTGTCCAAATCCATCTATCAGGGTAAGCAGACATGGTCATCCCAATAGCAGTTTTTGCCCTGTTTAAAAACAAATTAAAACCGGTTTGTTGGTAGGCCCAAAGGTAGCAGGCCCACATATAGGCCTGGAAATGTGGCGAATAAGAAGAACTCGTTTCGGTATGGCGTGAAGAGGAAGTATTTTTCTCCATAAAGAAGTGTTTCCAGCCGGCTTGCTCTAAAGGACCCTGTTCAATGCGGTCGGGCTGAAAGCCATCTTTTCCACTAACGCGTAAATTCCCCAACAACCCTCTTAATATTCTCTCATCATATCGGTCAGTTTTCTGCGATGTTGCTGCAATCATCATCCCTAACATAAGTCTGGCGTTATCATCGCCATAGTAAGCAGCGAAGCCATCCATTGAGCCTGATCCTGCATATTCTGGCGAGTCGTTCCATCCAAACAATCCATAAGCCGGATTTTCAGGGTCAGCTCGGTCACCCAACGATATCATTGATCGGAAAAAGAGCCAATCTCCAATATTTCTGGCAGTCTTCATATATGTTGAATCTTGCAGTAACATGCCGGCGAGTCCCATTGTTCCGGCTACTTCCCCGTTGCAATCACCTCGATTCCACCAGTGCACTGCCTGTGAGCCATCTGAAAATATTTTTGCGTCAAAACCTTCCATTATACCAAGTGTCCCATCTCCAACAGGTACATTCTTAAGCATCCTGGCAGAACGATGTCCATAAGGCCAATCCTGTGTAAGATCAGGATCAGCTTCAGGAGAAATTGGAAAGTTAGCCGGTTTGTTATATTGCCACATCATGTCAGGATGAAGAAGCATTTGCGAATTAAAGTACCAATCAATCCCGCGTTTGAGTGCCAACCGCTCAATATCGGAAGGGAGGATCTCTTCTGCGGTATAACTTGGACGCACCCTGGGAGTCCATTTTAAAACAGGAATTTTTCCATCAGGTCGAAGCCATGTGAAGACGTAGTTCCATATTGCCCTCCAGGCGTCAGCAGGTGCATAGCGGGCAGTTAAAAAATGACTCAGCTTGGTAGTGGCAACCAATAAACCTCCTTTATCTTCAGGTTGAGGTATTTCGCTCAAAACAGGAAAGGTCTCTTTTGGTAATCCATAAACAGCACTATCGAAGCCAGCTACCCGGGCGATTACAATATCTGTATTCACAGCCTCCATAGGAACAAAACGACAATCATTAATGGCTAGAATATGATGTCTTTTCAATGAAGGAGCAAATGCATCTGAGGATATAACAGCACGTTCCCAGTGGGTTCCTCTCGGGGTTCCAAGCTCCATCCCGGGTATATATGACGGGTATTCGACATAGAGCCTCAGTTTTTTATTTCGTGCTTTTTCAAAAAGAAAAGCATCCATCACAGTAGTTTTCTCAGGCCAATCATTGGCCAGTATTAATACCCCTGACCCTTTCCCGGCACTATCTATCGCATCTGTGGGAGAATTGTACCGGACACAAGCTACCTTATTGTCTAATAATGTAAGATAGAGGTCATTGTCCTCATTACAACTAAGAATAATGCTTTTTTGACTTTTCGAAGTGCATCCCTGAACCGCAAATAAAAACAGTATCATAAGAAACACAAAGAAATGTGATATGCTTGGCAATGTTCTTATGTTCATTTTCACTTTTTTCATGTTTTCCTGATTGTTTCAAAAAATGTGCATCATTAAAATCAACAAGGCATTAATGCCACAAGATTAACTTTTGATAAATTACTTGTAGGCAGTAACTTGTTTTTATTGTTCAATCCGAAATTGTCAGCTATATATACAAATATATGCTTTTCAGTTGTTATTAACAGACCTCTATGATATAAAGATTTCTATTAACTCTTTCTTTCGCTATTACAATGGGTTAAAGGCAAAACCCATAAGAAATCTAATAACGTATTTCTGCTCAATTGCCTCCCCCTGAATCCCTCAGAGTAAAGTGCTGATTATCTGAATATTTAACATCTCCATATTGGTATAAGTTAATATAAAATATTTTTTCGCCATAATATAATTTTGATTCTAAAGGTATGATGGACCCCACATGACTGAAAATTATATTAATACGTGCTTGTGTTTGAATTCAATCATATGGGTTTCGACAGCACCAGAGAACTAAAAAAACAGCATATTACACTCCTTCATTAAAAAAGAGAGTTGGAAAGGGGTGAATTAATGCAGATTAAAAAGCGTATTTGTTTGTTTGTACATAATTTCTTAAATTTAAGAAACATATTATTGATCACTAAACCAATAAGTAATGGAAAATAAAAAGATTTTAAGACCGGCAAAAAATAAGACAGGTAATGTGAAGACTGAAACTATCCCGGGTTTGGGATTACTTCTCTTGTCGGGTTTGCTTTTATGTCTGATATCTTGCACAGGATCTCCCAAAGCTAATGATAGTACTGCATTGGACTTTCCACCTGAACCTCAACCCAGAGGTTATGTCTGTTACAGAACATCCGCTCCTATTTCTCCCGACGGAATACTTACTGAACAGGAGTGGGGTGCAGTACCATGGACTGATTATTTTGTAGACATTGAGGGAACGACAAAACCTGTTCCCAGGTTTAAAACCCGTGCAAAAATGCTCTGGGACGATTTGAACTTTTATATCGCTGCCGAACTTGAAGAACCAGATGTCTGGGCAACACTAAGGCAAAGAGATACTGTTATTTTCTTTGATAATGACTTTGAGGTATTTATTGATCCTGATGGGGATACACACAACTATTACGAGCTTGAGGTTAATGCTTTCGGCACTGCCTGGGATTTATTAATGGTTAAACCTTACCGCGACGGGGGGCCTCCGGTAGTCGGCTGGGATATTGCCGGATTAAAGGTGGGGACACATGTTGATGGAACAATAAATAAACCGGGCGATACAGATAAGAACTGGACCGTTGAGATAATTATTCCGCTAGCATCTTTAACAGAATATGCATGGGGGACAAGCATACCAAAAGCTGGTGATCATTGGAGGATGAATTTTTACAGAATTGCATGGCGTGTCGTGACTGAGAATGGGAAGTATAAAAAGGAGATCGATCCAAAAACCGATAAAACCTATCTTCCAGATCAGTGGGTATGGTCGCCTCAGAATCGTAATGATATTCATATGCCTGAGATGTGGGAAATCGTGCAGTTTTCGTCCATAATTGCAGGAGAAGGTACTGAAGCGTTTGTGCCCGATCCAGATTTCAGCTTAAAATGGGCTTTAAGAAAAATCCATTATGCAGAACTGGAGTATTTCACAAAAAACAATACCTATTCTTCTAGTTTGTCGGATATTGGATTAACCCAGGCAGATTTCCCAGATTATTTGCCTGCCCCTGTGATAAATTCAACACGTACAACTTTTGAAAGTTATTTTCCTGATTCAGATAGTGACCTCTTGTGGACCATTTACCATGATGGCAAAATTGTCCGTATAAGCTATCCTTCAAAATCAAAGAAATAATTTGGGCTCAATTATACTAATCCTGTTTCCCGTATTATTTTCCGGATGATAACTTAATTCTTTTTCTGCTTTAGTGTTATAAAGAACCAAATATTCGAAATAATGAACAATTATTCAAGGAGAAACTTTCTGGGTAAACTCATGGCCATCCCTGCCGGCATTTGGCTAAGCAATTATAGTATTTTTTCTGCGCCGCGCAGGAAACAGGTCAAAATCACCGGCATGAAAGCAATGCAATTGGATTTTCAGGGTGATGGTTGTCTTATTAAAATAGAAACAGATGCAGGTTTTATAGGTTATGGTGAAGCAGGTGTCAGTAGTAAAGTAGCCAGGGCTTATCTTCTCGAAAAGGGGTTCTTTACTGGCGAAGATCCCCTGGAGATAGGGCGCCTTTTCTATCAAATGACAGCACCGCAACATCCAATAATGGGACCTATTGGTCTGATTTCAGGCATTGACATTGCTTTATGGGACCTTGCAGGGAAAATTCTTGACCAGCCGGTTTATAAACTCTTAGGTGGTCCATTCCGTGACGGATGCCCTATGTATTCACATGGAGATGCAATTGAGAACATGTTGGATCCCGCTTCCTGCCGTAAATGGGTAGAATATGTAAAGCAGCAACCAGAGGGATTCAATACCTTCAAAATTAATGTAGGTCAGTGTTTCCCGATTCAAGGGCCTTTCCATCCCACAGTTACTCCTGCAGAACTTAAAAAACTTTATCAGGGTTTTTCCAACATTCGCGAAGCTGCCGGAGATACACTTGATATAGCCATTCATTGTCATAATGAATTCGACACTCCCAGTGCTATTGCAATAGCAAATACCTGTCAGCCTCTGAATATTCTTTTTATTGAAGATCCTTTAAATGTGCAATACTCTGACGCCTGGGCAGAACTAAAACGTAGCACAGAAGTACCTGTGATGACAGGAGAAAAACTGGAGACAGTCCTGCAGTTCAAATCTTTTTTAGATGCCGGAGCAGTAGATTTTATACACCCGGATATTTCTTTCGCCGGAGGATTTACAGGATGTATGAAGATTGCCGATTATGCTGCCATAACACGTATTCCTGTAGCCCTTCATAATGTTGGATCACTGGTTAGGACATATGCCTCAGCCCATCTTTCCATGGCAATACAAAACTTCTACAGATCGGAGAGCAGGCTTGGGCGTGAAGGCCGTATACTTGAACAAATGACATCAGGTGAAACTCCGGTAGTCAGGAATGGGATACTCCATGTGCCGGATGAACCTGGTCTCGGCCTCTCTTTAGACGAGTCTTTTCTTAAACGGCATCTTCCCAGGGATGAACCCTGGTGGGGGTAATCTATCAATATGAAATTATAAAATTTTCCTGTTTTTTGGAGTGGGGGTGCTGAAAGGTGAATTATCCTGTCAGAGTTTTAAAACCTTTATCCCCTCAAATAAGTCCCGGCGGAATAGAAAGTACAGGCATTGTCCAATTGTTAATTGCTGCTCATTGATAATTGCAAATTGCAAAAAACGGTTGTCTTTTCCTGACTCCTTTTTCTTTGATCGCTTTCTTTTGGAGGTGCAAAAGAAATGACAATGAACTATAAAAGAGGGTGTCCCTTTTGAGACACCCTCTTTTATTCTTCTTATGTTAAAATTAATTAATGTACTATTCTGTATCCCACCATACTCTGGTCAGATAATTATCAGGACCCTGCCGTTGTACTGCAGCCTGATAGTTTTCCCAGTTCTCCAGCACTCCGATATTTGTGGTTCCTAAACCATAATATGGAATCCTTCTTGGTATAACACCGCCGGTTACATTATTCGGGTAATTCACCGGAACCAAGACCGGATATCCCAATCTGCGCCAGTTACTAAATACCTCGCCAAAACTTCTCCATAATGTCAAATAAAGCTGTTCTCCAATCATCTCATAACTTTCATCAAAAGGATTGGCATCCAAATATGCCTGTATGGCATCATCGTCAGGAACAGTAATGCCTGAATAAATTCCCCATTGTTTCATGCTGGCAGCAACACCTTCATTATATAGTGCCGTAGCATCACCACTAATCCATCCTCTTAGAACAGCCTCACACTGCAGGAGACATACTTCCCCGTAAGTTATCCCAATATCCGGGGCACCCAGATCGTCCATAATTGTCCTGTTATAATATGCAAATTCGTTAAACTCAAGGCCTAAAGGATTCATTGCAGGATCGGCGATTGTTGTTGCATCCAGACCATTTGGGAGCCCCTCCAGAACATCGCCTGAATAAGGTTCTGAAAATATTTCCAAACGTGGATCTCCGGTATTTCTCAACTTGTCAATAAGGGTTTTAGCCACTCTGAACCTGGCAAAATTACTCCTCATAGCAGAATTAATCGAGTTTGTAATCCCGGAGGACGAATGATGAAATACCTGATTATCCTCATTGCTGGTGAATACTCCTCCTGCAACTGCTGTTTGAACCCATTGCTTGGCTAAGTCGGGTTTTACTTTTTGTATCCTCATTCCCAATCTTAGCATTAGTGAGTATCCAAGTTTTTTCCACTGTTGAAGGTCTCCGCCATAATAATTATCACCACCGGCATAAGTAGCTTTAGATGCATCCAGGGCGGCTATAGCTTCACTTAACTCATTAAAGAAATCCATATAGATGGCCTCCTGAGTGTCAAACACAGGTGTGAAATTTTGATCGATATAACCTCTGCCGGCTTCAAAATATGGTATATCACCCCAACTATCTGTGATAATAGCAAAAGCATAAACCTTCATTATTCTCGCAATGTTATGGTAATTAGAAGCTGCAGGATCATCTTTTGTTCTGTGAACAAGATCAACAAGGTTTTTAATTGTAGTAGTATATTGACCTACATACATAGAACCCAGGTCATCACTGGCGGTCAGGTATTTATCCCCCGGTGCCTGATAAAGTGTTATTGCAGCCAGCTGTTGCATTGCACAGGCATAAAAACTCATCCCAATCTGACCCATGATCTGGTGTGCTTGCCCTTGACAATACAAGAATTGTGCATCATAGGTCATAATCTGTGACGTGTTCGGATTGATATTCATATCAGCCAAGTCTTTCTTGCATGAAGTAAACATCAGCGGAATGAGAAGCATCAATCCTGCTTTTATTATTCTATTTTTATTCATCTTCTTAAAATTTAACAATTTATTATCCGACCAGATTTAAAACTTAGCATTCAGATTGATCCCCATTGAGCGAACCGACGGGTAACCTGCATATTCTAAACCCTGATTATTACCACTTGAGTAGTTAGATTCCGGATCGATATTATCTGCTTTCTTCATTATTATCCAAAGATTTCTTCCCACCAATGATACATTCAATCCTTTGATCAGTTTAATTTTATTAAGCGCAGAGGCAGGGACGTTATAACCCAAACTCACTTGTCTTAACTTTATAAAATCTGATTTAAATGTGCTAACTATTCCAATATGTTCTGATATGAATTCATAATATGTATTTACATGTTCCGGTTTAACTTTCCCGATGCCCGTTTCTCTTCCCGGAAGAGTGTATTTACTCAATCCTGCTGCAATCCCTCCAAACTCGGTTCCAGAACCAATCCACCCTCCAAATTGATAATCAATTGAAAAATCCGCGACGAAATTCTTATACCTGAAATTGTTTGCCCATCCGCCAAAAGTTGGGGCTTGTCCTGGTCCCATAGGTACCAAATCTCCTCTTTGAGGGATTCCATTATCATCCAAAACTATTTCCCCCGATTCATCCCTCATAAAATCATAAACGGTAACCTGGCCATAAGGGAGCCCCTCATAATGGTAGATCATTTGGACCATTGTCCTGTTGCCGTCAGCATATAGTCTTTCATCATCAACTTCAGGATCCAATAAATTCACCACGTTGCTCTTGTTGTACGCATAATTGAGAGTTGTTATCCATTCAAAATTCCTTTGTTGAATAATAGTGCCGGTAACAAGTAGTTCAACACCCTTATTGGTTACCTGGCCAATATTCATACTGGTTCCTGTATACCCGGTGCTTTGCGGTAATTTAACACTAAGAATGTCATCTTTCGATTTTCTGTCGTAGTATGTAATATCGATTCCCAACCTGTTACCAAAAAACCTCATATCAGCTCCAATTTCGTATTCAGTGGAAAGCAAGGGCCTTAATCCTTTGTTTGGCACACTACTACTGTTTATATACCCTCGGGCAGATCCTTCATGGGGGGTACCCAATGCATAACTGAAAGTAGTCGAATATGCCCCGACGGTTGCTCCACCTACCTGACTCCATGCAGTTCTTATTTTCAGGAAGTCAAATACGGGAATATTAAATAAATCGGATAATACGGCACTCATACTCACAGAGGGATAAAATACAGATTTTCCATCCAGTACTGAGAACCAGTCCTGCCGGCCTGTAGTGTTAAGGTAAATTGACTTGTATGATAATTCAGCTGAATAATAAGCTGAGTTAGTGCCAACCTTGCTGTAGCCTACGCTTCGGGCCGGGCTTTCAGAAGTATTCGCCAGAGCATGGAAGAAAGGTATTGCAAAATTACTTCCGGATAAGGATTGGCTTTCCATTTTTCTTGTCATCATATTGCCACCGACAAAACCATTAATCCCCAGTCCCATATCCAATTCCCTGTTAAAACCGACAAGGATTTCATTATTGCCTTCAACAAATTGATTATGACCCTGACTCATACTTCCCTTGGGTCCATAACCCTGACCCGTTGGTTGTATCCACAAAGTGCTTCTGTTCCATTTATCAAGACCCATCCGACCCTGAATATACAACCAATCGGTAGGATCATATCTCAGGGTAACGTTTCCAATCATTCTGTCTTTCTTTCTGTCATTTACGATCTGATATGCTGTCCACCACGGATTGCCTCCCCAAACGTCATTGGTGGGTAAAAGCTCCATTCCGGTTTCAGGATCAGCTCCCGGTTTATTTGGATCACCCTTTATGGTAGTAATTGGAACTGAGGTTGTCCACCAAATGGCCTGTCCGTTAGCATTGGGGACATCACCCAGACGCGGGGCGTTTTTCACATCTTCCAGGCTATATGTACCTGAAATACCCCCACTGAATTTTCCCTTTTTAAAGTTATTATTTACTGTAAATGTATTTCTGGTCATAGGTGCATTTGGAATGACACTTTCGTTCTTCAGGTTAGAAGCAGAGATACGGTAATTAAGATTTTCATCGCCACCTGTCAGAGCCAGGGTATTGGTAAGAGTGTAACCTGTCTCATAGAATGCATCCTGTGCATTTCCGGCATAAGAATATGGCCGCATTACCCCGTCCCAGCAAATAACGGATGAGCCATCCAGTTTTCCGCCAAAGGATTGCAGATGGAGATTCGCGCCACCCGGACCATCCTGCCTGGCTTCAGTTAATGTTGTTGGTTTATGGCCTTTGTTTCCCTGACCATATTCCTTTTGCCAATCTAAATAGGAGACCGCTTTTTCAATGGTTGAATTGCTATTGAACTCGACACTTATACCGTCTCCTCTTGAATCCTTACCCGACTTTGTGGTAATCAGAATGGCACCATTTGAGGCACGTGAACCATACAAAGCTGCTGCACTACCTCCTTTCAACACTGTCATTGTTTCAATATCATCGGGGTTAATGCTTGATATCCCGTCTCCACCATCAGATCCTCCCCACATACCGGCATTTCCCAGATTCTGGTTATCCATGGGTACGCCATTTATTACAATCAAGGGTTGGTTGCTCCCGTTAATAGAAGAGTTTCCCCGGATTACGATCCTTGATGATCCGGCTGGTCCGGTAGCTGGTTTGGCAACACTTACGCCCGCTATTCTACCTACAAGGGCATTGCCTATGTTGGTTTCACGAGCCCGGACGAAATTGGATCCTTCTACCTGGCTAACAGAATAGCCAATGGCCTTTTGATCTCTTGTGATACCAAAAGCGGTCACAACGACCTCTCCAAGTGACTCAGCTGCCACACTTAAAATGACGTCGACAACATTTGAAGTGCCAACGGCAATTTCCTGGGTTTGCATTCCTATAAAGGAAAACACAAGAGTCTGACTACCAGCCGGAACACTTATTGAATACTGTCCGCTGGTACTGGTAATCGTACCAATGCTGGTACCTTTCACAACCACGTTCACCCCTGGCAATAATGATCCATCTTCCGCAGAGGTAACCGTACCCTGAATTGTACGCTGCTGCGCAAATGAACCACTAATCATGGCGAAAATAAGCATGATTGAAAGAAGAAATTGCTTTTTCATGAGATTAGCTTTATTGGGTTTTTAATTCTAAATTCACTTAAGATGATCTTAAGATGAATTTAAGACAGATTTAATTTCCTTTTAAAATTAAATTAAAATAGAATTAAACGAGTGTTAATATATGTTAATTTATGTTAACAATATGTTAAAATTTAAAATCTTTTAAATCTAACAGGTTTTATGATGAATAAGTCATTCAGTTTTTACATATTTATATTCATCCCAACGTCTATGGCCGAAGCTCCCATATCGGAACTCATCGAACGATAACAGATTTTTGCAAGTACATCTAAAGGCTTTGATTATCCATGCCTTACCTGTCCATTATCCTTGTTTATCCTAATCCCGAATGGCGTTTTAAACTCTTCGTTGGTCAATTGATTTTGCAACGGTAAATAGTTTGCAGAGTAGTTTAAGAAATTAAGCCCGATTTATAGAGAGCAGCGGCATCCGCTCCAAAGGTTGTTCAGAATTAAAATTTCACTATCACCAGGGGACCATTATTCACCCCAACAAGAAGGCCGCTTCCTTCTTTTAATTTTATCATCTTTATATCCTTGACATCATAAGGTAAGCTCAAGCCGCTTTCGTACATGGGGACAGGCTGAAAATTGAACTTTCCTGTCCCTTTCAGGTATAAGCCCACACCTGCGTCGATGCGGGGTATTTCTATTTCTGTGCCGTATAAATTTCCGGCAATAATCAAATCCAATATTCCATCCTTGTCAACATCTTCTACTATAATACCGTTGATGGGCGAAATCTGCGCCTGCATTGGCAATTCATGGATAGTGAATTCACCATTGCCCAAATTTTCAAGACAAATGCTTTGAAACATTTCTGCCTTATATTCCAGGGAGTTTTTCAACTGATCCTCTCCATAAATTTCTTTAAGGCTATGTGAAGCGAATTCATGGAAAGTTGGAAATTTCCTTGCCAGCCCGGGGATTTGCTGGGAAGAATATGCCAGATCCTTAACAGGATATTGTACACCAGAATTGAAATAACTCATTACAATGTCATTTGTACCATTCAAATCGAAATCAGCATAGTTAATGCAAAATGGCTCATCCGGACTTGCTTTGTACTTATAGTTCAGTCCCATGTTCCCAACAATATAATCTTCATCACCATCACCATCCAGGTCTGCTGCTTTTATGCTGAACCACCACCCCGTGGTATGCTTCAGGCTTGGGGAAAGTTCTTTTTTTATAAAATTGTTATTCTGGTTTTCCAGTATAGTCAAAGGCATCCACTCACCAACAACTATAATATCCAGGTCATTGTCTCCATCATAGTCTGACCAGCAAGCATCTGTCACCATTCCAAGGTTCACAAAATCTTTATTCTCGACCTTTTCAAATCTTAGTTTTCCGGTCTCTTTCCAACAGTTTTTCAGCAAATAACTTTCTGCCGGTTCGGGGTATTTTCCCGGCACCTGCCTGCCACATACAAACAGATCTATATCACCATCTTTATCATAATCGGCCTGAATTACCCTTGAACCGCTTGCCCTGATTTCCGGCAGTGCAGATTCCAAAATTGAAAACTTTCCTTTACCGTTATTAATATAAAGTCTGTCCTGATAACGGACATCGTTTAAATCGTATTCATTACCACCACTTACAACATAAAGATCCAGATCACCATCCAAATCTGCATCAAAGAAAACAGCTCCCAGGTCTTCGTGGTATGGCTTTCCTGAAAACACAGTATTATCTGACATCGAGAATTTCCCGTCGTTGCCCTGGAGAAAGATATTTCCGCTCTGTTCAAAAGTTCCGCCAACAAAAAAGTCATCCAATCCATTCCCGTCAACATCTCCTATCGCCAATCCGGGGCCCAAAACAGACATTTTATGAGGTAACAGAAACTCCCTGTCAAAATCATCAAACTCATTTTCCTTATGCTCGTAGGTTAACGCCACTTTCTTAGTGATATCATTAAAAAGCAACGGTTTTGAAGGTTTGGACCGACTGACTTTTTCAGTCTTTAATTTTTCCCTGTCCAGTATCAGTGTCTGTCTGGTTGGAATATTATATAAAACAGACTGTCCTTCATCATACCAGGTAATCACAAGGCTGTCAATCTCCTGAATCGTTCCAACTCCAAAATGGATCAACTCTTCACTGCAGGAAAAATAACCACGTGAACTTGTCAGCTCCCTGACCTGAATGTTACCATTGTAATATATGGTTGCTCTTGTGCCAAAGAAGCTGTTAAACCTGCTGCCTGTTTTAAATTTTATACTCAGATAATTGTTTTTTGAGATTTTGTTCGAATTATTCTCATAAATAAAAGCAATGTCGTTTGAATTATTGACCACCAGATCCAGGTCTCCATCATTATCCAAATCAGCATAGGCTGCGCCTGAGGAAAAAGCAGGTTGATCAATGCCCCATTCTTTGGTTGCATCAACAAACTTTAATCCGCCCTCATTTTTAAATATATAATTTGGCGTTTTTATCACAGGAAAAAAAGAATACAACATTTCAAATGAAATCACACGCCGAATCTCTTCCAGCGTTGTACCATAGCTACTTGTGGTATATTTATCAATAATTCCTTTAATATAACTATCAGCTTTTTTCAATCCGTCAATATTTCTCATTTCAATCTCAATACCGTTTGCTATAAAAAGATCCTGATAGCCATTATTATCAAAATCTGCAAAAAGCGGTGACCAACTCCAATCTGTGTTTGACATACCTGCCATTTGACCAATCTCACTAAAACGGAGATTCCCGTCTGCATCGGGGCCGTTGTTCATCTGAAGAACATTGTACGTGTATTGATAATTTCCTCCCAGGCTGACAATATCCCAGAATTTCTGAGGGAGCATCCCTCCCAAATTGGTTTTGCTTTTATAATTATCTTCTGCTATCATATCCGGCACGACCAAATCCAGCAATCCGTCATTATTTATGTCCCCCACATCTGAACCCATACTGGAAAATGACATATGCTTCAGATATTCATTGGCTTTATTTGTAAATGTACCATCCCCATTGTTCATATAAAAAAAATCGGGAGCTTCATAATCGTTGGCCACATACAGGTCTGGCCAGCCATCGTTGTTAAAATCACCCACAACCGAACTTAATCCATAGCCTACATTCTCCACATTGGCGGAAGGTGTTACGTCCTCAAATACAGTTCCTGTATTATCATAAAACCTGTATGTAATTTCCGGGCTGAAATACATTTTCTCCTGAAGGGGAGAAAACCACCCCGGATTGGGGGGTTGGCTAATTATGAACACATCGAAATCACCGTCCTTGTCATAATCAAAGAAACTGGTCTGCATGGTTCTTAAAGTATCCGCAAGCTTATACTTGCCGGCAGATTCTGTGAATGTTAAATCACCATTATTGATGTACAGTTCATTTTGTCGCAGGTGTGGTTTATCATCGTACAAACTCTTGCAAACAAAAATATCCTTGTAACCATCCCCGTTTATATCAACAAAATTTACTCCGGTAGACCACCCTCCTTTATCTAGAATTCCTGCCGATTCGGTAATGTCTTTAAATTTTAGATTGCCCAGATTCAGATAGAGCCTGTCCCTGACCTGATTGCCTGCGAAATAAATATCAGGCAATCCATCATTGTTGATATCACCTATTCCAACTCCAACACCCGAATGAAAGTCCTGATAGATAAATATATTCAGTTCATTGGTTCTGGTAATTGTATTTTCAAAATAAATACCTGTATGATCCGGACTTAGTAACGAAAATAACTTTTGGTTTTTTTTATTATTAATATGTTTTTGATCGCGGCACCCTGTCAGATGGCTGAGACATATTACTGCCAATATTATGATTACCTTGAGATAGCATCGTGTTTTCTCCATCTTATACCATCATTTATGTTTTAGCTTCTCATCATTCCATTGTTCAACTGTCCATGTACCCATTGTATTACATATTAATCCAGTCTCTTTTAAAGTGAGATTCCTGAACTTTCAGCTTAAAAGTAATATTTTTATTCAAGTGAGCGAAAACAATCATAAAATGTCAAATGTATTGATATCGTTGTGTAATTCTGTATGTCCTCCCTAACATGGAAGGCAGTGATTCGTAAACAGGTTGATATAAGCCCCGGGATTACGGCCAACCTCCTTAAAAATATCACTGAATAATCGTATGGTCTTATAAGCACTTATTCAATATCTTCCTAAATTTGAATATTATCCGTATAATAATTTATTTTAAAGGTCGGATGGAACCACACATGACTGAAAATTATATTCATTATGTGTTTGCTTTTAAATTCAATCATGTGGATTTTATAAAACCATTAACCATATAAGCCATGGGAAAAATTCAATTACTCACAATTTTAATATTACTGACCCATTGTATATCTGTAACAAAGATCAATGGTCAGGATGAGGCACAAGCAAAAGTTGATTTCAAGAATGCTCCTGTCCTTTTCAGGGAGAAAGGGAAAGCCTTTCAACAGGTTATTGCAAGCTACAGAACTCAGACACCAGGCAAGATTAGCTTTATCCATGATGGAAAAGAAATTCTGAAAGCCGATATAGCTAAAGGAGACAACAGATACCTGCTGACCTTTCCGGCAGTAACAAGGCCGAAGAAGATTTCCGTTTCAGCAAAAATAGATGACAAAGCTTCGGAAAAATATTTTATAACACTTATACCGCCAAAAAAATGGCATGTCTATTTTGTTCAGCATTCACATACTGACATTGGATATACACGGCCACAGTCTGAAATTCTTGCAGAGCATATGCGGTATATCGATTATGCCCTCGATTATTGTGATCAAACCGATAATCTTCCTGATGATGCAAAATTTCGATGGACATGCGAATCAGCCTGGGTAACCAGGGAGTATCTGCGGTCAAGACCATCATCCCAGATAGCAAGGCTTAAAAAGAGAATTGAAGAAGGACGTATTGAAATTACAGGCATGTATAGCAATATGGCAGAGATTACGGATGAAAATCTCATGTATGATTTCCTTCAGCCACTGAAAGAATTTGACAAGCTGGGAATTCCCGTAAAACTTGCAATGCAAAATGATGTTAACGGGATAGCCTGGTGTATGCCGGATTATTTTAAAAATACAGGTGTCAGATACCTGATAATGGGTATCAATATGACAAGATCAATATTGCCTTTCGACAAACCCACTGCTTTCTGGTGGGAGGCACCTTCAGGATCAAGATTACTGGCATTTCGTGCCGATCATTATATGACAGGTAATAATTTCGGGATTGAAAGTAAAGCTATCAGGCCAGAAAACATGCTGTGGCACCTCGCCGATCTGGATGACAGAGCTTATCCTTTCGACAGGATAGGTATTCAATTTTCTGGCTACATAACTGACAATGCACCACCTTCAACTGCTGCATGTGAACTTGTTAAGCAATGGAATGACAAATATGAATATCCAAAGCTCAGACTGGCAACCGCCGGAGAATTTATGGAATATGTAGAGAAAAATTATGCTGATAAGCTTCCTGTGTACCGTAATGCATGGCTTGACTGGTGGTCGGATGGCTATGGATCCACATCACGGGAAACAGCAGAGGTGCGAAAGGTACAGAATTTAAAACAAGTTGATGAGGGACTGTTTTCCATGGTATCGATAATGGGAGGAGAGCTTAGTGAATCGCTCGAAGCTAAAATAGAACATATAAATGAAAATGCGATCTTTTTTGATGAGCATACATGTGGTGCCGATGAGAGCATAAGCCACCCTTATTCCGAGAATTCGACCAAACAATGGCTTCAGAAAGGAGCTTACGCATGGGAAGCTCTTAAAAAAGTAACCCTGCTCAATGAAGAAGCCCTTGCAAGGTTTCAGCCCTTCCTTTCAAAAGCTTCCTTCCCTGTAATTTATGTGATCAATTCTATGGGATGGAAAAGATCTGGTGATATAGAAGTCTTTATCGATAATGAAGTTATTCCTGTTGAGAATAAGGTAAATATAATCGATCTTTCCACCGGGAAGAAAGTTCCTGCTCAGATTTTAACAAAACGCAGGGAGGGCGCTTACTGGATAATGGAAGTGGAGGATATTCCGGCAATGGGATATAAAGCCCTGAAAATTGAGCTTACATCAGACTCCGCTCCGATTATACAAACACAGGAAACAGAAGTTCTTGAGAATAAATATTATAAACTGGTTATTGACAAAAATACCGGATCAATTAGTTCTCTGTTTGATAAAGAACTTGACCAGGATCTTGTTGATTCACAAAATCCTTATGATTTTGGCCAGCCTATAAGGGAAACATCTGAAAAACGTGATATACCTCCATTTAATCGGACAACAGTAACCAATGTCAAAGTAGATAAAGGAGTAAACGGAGAAGTATGGGAAAGTGTAAAGATCACTTCCGATCTTGACGGATTTGAAAAAGGCAGCGAAGGATCACCGAAAGGTATTATTTCGGAAATAAGGCTATACAAGAATGTCAAGAAGATCGAGTTCAAATATATGGCCAACAAGCTTATACTTACCGATCCTGAAGCACTTTATATTGCATTTCCGGTATCAATGCCCGGTTCCAGAATAGTTTTTGAAACAATCGGGGGTGTTCTGACTCAGGGAGAACAGCTTCCGGGTTCATCTTCCGACTGGAATGTTGCACAGAACTTCGTTGCAGTAAGGGGAAAAACAGGTCAGGTGATCATTGTGAGCAATGAAGTGCCGTTATGGCATTTCAGTGATTTTAATATGGGAAAATTTGAACCTAATCCGGAAAAAGGAAAACCCTGGCTTTATTCCTGGGTTATGAATAATTACTGGTTTACAAATTTCAGAGCTTATCAGGAAGGTGCATTCAGCTGGAGCTATCAACTGACATCAACAAGTGATACAACAAATACCTTTGCTGTAAAATATGCATGGGGCGAAAGGAATCCATTCCCCACAAGAACATTTCCGGCAGCTTCAGGTGATATAAAATCAACATCATTAAGCACCCTGAAAATTGAAGGTTCCCCAAATGCACTGCTAATGAATGCAAGACCGGTATTTAACAATAATTCCACCCTGTTGCTGAGGTTCCGTGAGCTCGAAGGAAAGCCAGCAGGACTTGACATTTCTTCTGAAATACCGGGAAAAACGATAAAAAGAATAACAGAAGTGAATTCAACCGGTAAAGCTCTGGAAGAAATGGCTAATCCACTGAAACTTAATCCTTATGAAGTTAAGTTCGTTGAAGTGGAATTCTAATTTAAATAATTCAATATCAAATGTAAAAATACGCTTTAATCTCAGCTTTTTAATATTAATATCTGCATGTAATAATATTGATGTGACACGCTATGTCGATCCGAATATCGTAGGAGTGGCGCCTTTACCAACTACAATGACTCCCGCAGTTCACAGACCAACCAGTATGGTACGTGTTTTTCCTGTTGCAAAACCAGGACCCGGTGACAGATATCTTTCAGACAAGATTTACGGATTTGCTCTTAATATGCCTGCCTACAGACAGGGACATGTTACTAGTCTGATGCCTTTCGTGGATGACGGGTAGAACAGGCAGAGGCAGCACAATGTTTTATCAGAATATAAATTACTGAATTATTTAAAAAGTGAACATGAATTCAAGAGAACGTCTTCTTTCAGCGGTAAATCATAAGGAACCAGACAGGATACCGGTTGATATTGGTGCCACACCAAGTTCAGGTATTTCAGCTGTTGCTTATCACAACCTGGTTAAATACCTTGGCATGGATCTCAAGAATCATGTATATGATGTTATCCAGGAAGTGTCACAACCCGATATGGAGATACTTGATTTGTTCAGGGTTGATGTTCTGGATATAGGAAGGTTTTTTAATGACTATGAAGATTACTGGCATGAACTTGAAATAATCAGAGGAGTTCCCGGGCTTTATCCCGGATGGTTCAAACCCGAAAAGCAATCTGATGGCAGTTGGCTGGCTCCCGGACCATCAGGTGAATATATCGGGAAAATGCCTGCAGGTGCTACTTTTTTCGATCAAATGATCTTTCCTTATCTGGAAGGATATCCGGATGATTACAGCAATCTCGCTTGTGAAATGTCGAGGGCCATATGGGGTGGATTCGGATTTCCCCCGTTTGACAGAATGGAAGAGAAAGGTTTCTGGGAACTTCTCAGGAAAACTGTTATTGAAGAAAGAGCCAGAACAGACAGGGCATTACTCGTAGGCGTAGGCTGCAATCTGTTCGAATGGGGTACATTCCTGAGAAGAATTGATAATTTTCTCGTGGATCTGTACATGGATCCCGGCAATGTTATCAGGCTGATGGATACTCTTCTTGAAAGACACATGGATTTCCTTGGTAAAATATGTGATTCAATAGGAGATATAGTTGATATAATAAAATTCGGTGATGACCTTGGAACAAATGCCGGGCCTTTAATACCACTTGATATATATAAAAAGTTTTTCATGCCCCGTCATAAACTGATGTGCGAATATGTACGAAAACATAGTTCCGCACATACAATGCTTCATTGTTGCGGCGGTATTTATGAACTTATTCCGGGACTCATTGAAGCAGGATTTGAAATCCTGAATCCTGTCCAGATCAATGCTTTTAAGATGGAACCTGAAAGACTCAAAAGGGAATTTGGCAAAGATGTCACTTTCTGGGGCGGAGGAGTGAATACACAGAGTATTCTTAATATGGCCAAACCTGAAGAGGTGAAAGATAATGTAAGAAGGAACATAGAAATATTTTCAAAAGGAGGCGGTTATGTGTTTAATACCGTTCATAATATTCTCCCTGATGTTCCTCCGCAAAATATCATGGCTATGTTTGATGCCATCCGTGAATTTGACTGAAAGTAATTGCAGAATTAAAACTACCATGCTCATTAGTGTTTACAGATAAGGTCGGATGGAACCCACATAACTAAAAATAATATAAATACGTGTTTATACATTTAGTGGGTTTTATCTTCCTTTATGCATCATTGAAAAAAGTTTTATAAATAGCAGTCTTAGTTTACCATTATAACAAGTCACCAAAATGCTTAAAGAATTTATTACAGGAAAAACTTATCCGAAAAAGTTAGCCAATGTTGTTTTAGCAGGAAAAAAGATGTTTCCTGCTCTGATTTTAGTATTATGTATATGCGGTTTTATATCGTGTAACAATCAGAATAAAACAAAAGACGAGAGTTTGATTTTGGTTTGCGGAGACAGCAAAGTGCTAATTGCCAAAGCAGCAAAGTCGAACGATACCATTCCGGATATAATCTGGAGTTGGGATGCCCATACTGCAAATGATCTTCCCGGTCATTTCAAAGCGGAAAAGTTCAATACGGTTGATGACTGCAAGGCAATCAGAGACGGCAGGCAAATCATGGTTTCTTCTTCATCGGGTGCAGTGGCAATAATCAACAAAGAGGATAAGAAAATACTGTTTTGCGCTGATGTTCCAAATGCACATTCCATTGAACTTTTGCCGGACAACAAACTTGTAGCAGCAGCTTCCACTGCAAAAGGCGGAAACAGGCTGATGTTGTTTGAAATATCCACTCCGCCGATATTGTTATTTTCCGACAGCCTGTATTCGGCACACGGAGTGGTTTGGGATGCCGCAAATAACTCACTGTTTGCTTTAGGTTATGATGTTTTGCGCGAATACAAAATGGACGAAGATGTGCTTATACTTCAGGATGAGTGGATAATTCCCGGAATCAGCGGACACGACCTGCAAATGACCCCTGATGGGAAACATCTTTTTATAACTGAACACACCGGAGCATGGATGTTCAGTATGGAGAGTAAGCAGTTCAGTAAAATTGACGGCTTCCCCGATGCCGAAAACATAAAGAGCATCAACCGGAATAGTGATGGACGTTATGTTTTTACCGTACCCGAAGAAAGCTGGTGGTCTTACCATGTTGAATTTTATAATCCTTCCGGTCGACTTTCATTCCCCGGCATGCATGTTTATAAAGCGAGATGGTTTAATTAACCTCAAGGCTGTCACAATATAAGGAATCCGGCTCACATCCGGGAGAAAGCGGCAGCAGATAAATACGGACTTCGGGGAAATATTCCGGTAAAAAAGCCAGGACCGCGTGAAAATAAAGAACTGTCATAATTCCCGGCTATACGGTTTATTGTATCTTTGCGGTTTAATTCACTTAACCGGCAAAGAATCAATGAATAAAATTATCTTCGTAATCATCCTGTTGGCTTTCCCTTTTACAACCCTTCTGCCACAGACTGATAATAATAAGCCTTCCCGAAGACAATCCGTCTCGTTTGAAGCAGGGTTTGTTTATCCGCAAGGGACAATAAAAGAAAGCCTTTCTATCAGGCAAAACCTGAGTTACTATTATGTTAACCAGCAATCGGATGGTTCTATTTCCTCTTCAACCTCCGGTATGCTTCTGGGTGCAAGATATGAATACGGCCTTCCGGTAATCAAAAGCGATATCTCAACAGGTTTGCGTTTTGTCGGAATAAACTCTGAGATAACCGGGTATGCATCAGCCAATTCTGATTTCTTCTACCTGAGATACTCTATGGAGGAAACCGATACGAAATTCGCCCGCGTTAAATCTTTGACAGAGTGTAACTACCTTCTGAGTATTCCTCTTGAAATAAGAGTTTATCCCTTACGTTACAAAAACATCTCATTTTTTGCCATGGCCGGACTGGAATACAGCGTGATATGCTTTAAGAAAGCCGCGGATATCACTTTCAGGGAAGAAACAATGAACCCGCAAAAAGATATTGTCCTTGGAAATATCTCAGGTCCGGTTAACAGGAACTTCTCAAGCTTCTACAGTTCAATAGGCCTTAAATTTGGCAGGGAAGACAAGCTGAACTACACAATTGAGGTGATGCTTCCTTCATTCCTGCTGACCGGAAACAATTTCTATTTTATTGATATAGATTACCTTGAAGGCTTCAGGCTGTCTGTTCAACTCCCTCTTAAAAGCAAATAAAAACAATACTGACATGAAATCACTTAAAATATTACTTCCTGCCATACTGCTATTGATTATCTCATCATCATGTGAAAAACTTGATGATTTCAATCTCTCTGGTACCATTTTCATTGAAGACCCTTATTATCCGGGTCTCCCCATCTATTCCGAATGGGGATATAATACCTTCGGGGCATACATTGACCGGAAACCCTTTATTTCCACTTCTGACGACCTGCCGGTCAAAGTTATTGTAAACAGTGACACTCTGAATATAATTTTCAGAGGCCGTATGGGTTCAGAAAATGTTGATCTGAAATTTTCAATCAAGGGTTTTTCTCCTCAGACATATTATGACCTCACTGAACTGGATAACACAAGTTTTAATCTTAAGGAAGCGGGACGGGCTGTGACATTGAAAACAGGGGATGTCACTACCGCACTTAATCTTATTGAAGGAGAACTGATTATTAAAAAAGTTCAAAGATTATACGTAGATGAGGAGCTCAGCAGAACCATCATGTCAGGATACTTTAACCTGAAGACATTCCTGAATGACGAACCAATTGCAATATCACAGGGAAGATATGATCTTGGAATCGGATATGAAAACTTTTATAATCTTTAGACAGGGATAACGGTTATTATTGTTTGAAAGGCTGACTTAAAAACAGCTCACTATTTTTAAATACCATGATCAATTGATTTTGTGGTCATTAAACAAAATCCCGATCTGTTATTCCAGATTCTTCAGAGTGATTATCACGTTTCTTCAAGATAATCACAATAGATTGATTATCCGGAATATTATATAAAAAGCTGCTGACCCCTCTCTGACTTTGTCAAATGGTTAAGGTAAAAACGGTAGAGCCGGGTGATGAAACTGCTTCAATACTTCCCCCGTGATTTTTCATAATCTGCCTTGAAAGACTCAATCCAATACCCGATCCATTCTCTTTGGTGGTGAAAAATGGGATAAAAATCTGTTCCATTATTTCTGGAGGAATCCCCGAACCATTATCAATCACCTGTATTTCACAACGTCCGTTTTGTGTGTAATGCGCCCGAACGGATATGCGTGGCTCTGTAATATCTTTTACTGCATACATGGCATTTTTAATTTAATTGATCAATACCTGCGACAGTTGGGCTTCATCAGCCTTGATACAAATGTCAGGTGTTTCGGTTTCCACGTTGAATTGAATACGCTGAAAATCAGCTTCATTTTCCAGCAACAGCATCAGATGCTCTATCAGGTTCCTCAGATTAACATGCTTTAGCACCGGCTTTGATAGTCTTGTAAGTTTACGATACGATTCAACAAACCTGATCAGGCCTGTACCGCGTTCGTTGATTACTTCAAGCCCTTTTACAGTGTTGGCAACAGTTTTTTTATCAAGCGGTTTTTCGGGTGGGATGAAGTAATTCAAAAGTGTTTCGCTGAGTGATGTAATTGGGGTAATGGAATTCATTATCTCGTGGGAGAGCACACGAATGAGCTTTTGCCATGATTCTAACTCTTTGGCATCCAGCTCATTACTAATATCATGTACCGAAATTATTCGTAAATTATCTCCATGACTAAGAAAAGAAGTAGCCCTTAAAGAAAGGTGGGTAATATTGTTTTTATATGTTAGTTTCAGAAACTGATGTGTTTCTCCGTTTTTCAGGCGATAAAATGTGTTGAACAGATTGGTGTCAATGCGTTTTAACTGCTCGATATGATTAAACGATTGGTAATTCAAAAGATTCTTCGCAGCGGAATTTGCTTGCATCACATTGCCGTTTTCATTTATTACCACAATTCCCGTGGCCACTTGTTCCAACATCAAACTATAATACTGTTCCTGTTCTCTGTTTCTTAATTTTACTTCCTGAATCAGTTTGTTTATACGATTAAGGCTTTTATTCATTTCGGCATTTGCCTTATGGAGTGTTTTTTCGGAAAAATGCAGCATCGAATCTTCGTTTTCCACAGCATTAAGAAAATAGGCTATTTTTTCGGGTGTGGCATTATATAGTTTGATGATTCTGTACACGAGAAGAGCGACAACAAGTATCGGTATAATGCTGTAGAAGTTTGACGCAGAGCTTAATATAATCCACGTTGAGATTGCCGAAAACGCGATAAGCAAAAAAACATACGTGATTAATTGAATGAATGTGTTCCTGAAAAACATTGTTTACATGTTGTATTTTTTAATTTTATTATAAAGTGTTTGCCGTGTAATACCCAGTTCTGCAGCAACGGCACTCAAATTTCCATTATTCTGCCGGATGCTTGATGCAATCATACTTCTTTCCATCTCTTCCAAAGTCCGGACAACAGTGCTGGCCGGTGTATGTGTGTTCGAAAAGAAGAAATCATTTAAGCTGAGTGTATCGCCTTCGCCCAGGATAACCGCTTTTTCTATGGTGTGCTGCAATTCGCGGACGTTACCGGGCCAAGCGTATTGTTTCATTTTGTCCAATACCTCAGGGCTTAATTTAAGTGTGTCCTTTTTGTATTTGGCACAATATATTCTCAGAAAGAATTCGGCTAACAGCGGAATGTCAGCCACCCGCTCACGCAACGGGGGTATTTCTATCTGTATGGTATTGATACGATACAATAAATCTTCACGAAACTTCCCCTCTTTCACAAGGCTGTGCAGATTGGTATTGGTGGCGCAGACCAACCTGATATCGATAGGGATTTTTTTGTTCGAGCCCACTTTTACAATTTCGCGGTTTTGCAGGGCAGTCAACAGTTTCGCCTGGAGCGGGAATGACAGGTTGGCAATCTCATCCATAAAGAGTGTGCTTCCTTTTGCTACTTCAAACTTGCCAACACGGTCTTCTTTAGCATCGGTAAAGGCACCTTTCACATGCCCGAACAACTCACTCTCAAACAGTGTTTCTGTGAGGGAACCCATGTCAACATGCACCATGACTTCATTTCCCCGCGACGATTGCCTGTGAAGTTCACGGGCAATAACCTCTTTCCCGGTACCGTTTTCGCCTGTTATCAACACGTTGGCATCGGTCTTTGCCACCTTTGCCACAATATCAAGAACTTCGCGAAATGGAGCCGATTCTCCGATAATAACAGCAGCATCCTTTTTCACAGCTGTTTTCAGGTTACGTTCCTTTTCCTTGAGTGACTTCACCTCCTTGCGGGAGTTCCTGAACCGGATGGCAGCCTGTATGGTTGCCAGCAGTTTACTGTTCTCCCAGGGTTTCAATACGAAATCAAATGCACCTTCCTTTACCGCCCGTACAGCCAATTCAACATCCCCGTAAGCGGTAATCATAATAACAGAATGATTTGCATCGTGTTCCAGAATACGTTTCAGCCAATACAGACCTTCATTTCCGGTGTTGATGCCTGCTGAAAAATTCATATCCAGCAAAATCGCATCAAAATACCGTGTCTCCAGCAATGACGGAATTCTGTTAGGATTCGGCGATGTGACCACCTCCTCGCAAAATGGCTGCAATAACAGTTCAAGCGCGCTGAGTACGCTCTTGTTATCGTCAATAATTAAAATACGGCTGTTTTTCATATCGTGTAAGGCAATCTTCAGGCAGTCCTTTATAATTCATCCATACTCAAACTGCTTTATCGGCAAAAGTAATACTTCCCTGGAATGTTGTCAAAAAAATAGACAGATGCTGTCTTATATTTTTACACTTTACAAACGAGCATAAAGCTTAAATCATTAATAATCCGATAAATATATTTTTGGTATCAATTCTGTTTCTATTCTTAACATTATTAATAATGATTCAATAATATGAAGCCTGGCTTTCTTACAATTTTTTTTCTTTCAGTAATGACGCTTAAAACCGTGGGGCAGGAGATGAACCTGAACCAATGTATCCGCTATGCATTGGAAAACAACCTTACCTACGCGAATAAAAACATCGAAGCAGATATCGCTGATGAACAGTACAGGCAATCGAAACGCGCTTTTTTGCCTTCATTTTACGCGGGAAGTTCTGCAAATAAACGCTATGGTCGCTCTATTGACCCAACCACCAATGCTTTTATTAACCAGGATTTCTTTTCGATGAACTTCTACCTTGATTCACAATTGGATCTGTTTCGCGGTTTCACGCGCCTGAACTCGGCAAAATTTCAGAAACTACACTATTTAATAAACAAGGAAGCTATTAAGCAACAGGAAATGACTATTGCTTTTAAGGTAATGAATATGTATTACGATGTGCTGTATTTTAACAAGCTGCAGAGTATTGTAGGTGAGCAGGTAGAACTCACTGCTCTTAACTTACAGAAAACGGAAAAAATGATTGCACTCGGATTAAAGGCTGAATCTGACTTGCTGGAAATGAAAGCTCAGGAATCCAAAGAATTACATAATCTTACCCTGGTTCAAAATCAATATGAACAGGCTTTGCTTTCTCTCAAAAACCTGATGTATTATCCGCTCGATAAAGAATTGAAAATTGAAACCGAGGAATCTCCGCTTTCCTCAGATGTATTTTTTTCACCTGATGAAGTTTACAAAGTAGCGGAGGGACATATGCCGGATGTGCAGCGTGCCAATCTAAATGCTGAGGCATCACAAAAACAGCATGATATTGCACGCGGGAATTTATTGCCCCGGCTATCCTTAGGTGCCGGAGTTTATACCAACTATGCCGATTCAAGAAAAGAAGCTGTTGATCCGAATAATCCGGACAACAGTGCTCTGACTACCGTTCCGTTTCAGAATCAATGGTCGCAAAATCTGGCACAATCAGTTTTTTTGAGTCTGCAGATTCCCATTTTCAACACATGGCAGGGAATGTCTCTTGTAAAGAAAGCACGACTGGAACACTCCATGGCACTCAATACTCAACAGGATGAAAAACAGAATCTATACAGGCTTATCAGCGAAGATATTCAGCAGGTAAACGCACTGCAAAAAGAACGCGATCAGCTTCATTCAAAAAAAGAGTTGCTGAGGGAAGCATTTGCCGTTTCAGAAAAAAAACTGGAACAAGGCCTGATCAGCGTCCTGGAGTTTTACACTGCCAAGAATCAATTGGCACAGGCCGAGGCAGAATGGATGCGTACCATCCTGCAATTGAAAGTAAAAGAACAAACTATCCGCTTTTATATGGGAGAAGAGTACTATTAACCATAGAAGATCATGATAACAGTCACAAGAAACCAAAACACCATAATCGCCAACTACCAATTGTTAATTGTTCATTGCTAATTGCTAATTGCTAATTGAATAACCCCATGGATATAAAGATTGAAAAAAAGAAAGGTCTTCAGAGAAAGCACATTTTATGGATAGCGGGAGGATTGTTGTTTATATTCCTCTTGGTTAAGATAATTGCCGGAGCAGGCACGAAAACGCTGAAAGTTGACCGTGATAAAATCACCATAAGCAATGTTACGCGAGGTCAGTTCAATGATTACATCCGCGTATCGGGACAGGTAGAGCCCATCGCTACCATTTACCTTGATGCCGAAGAGGGAGGTCGTGTAAAAGAACGACTTATTGAAGAAGGCGCTATGGTAAAGGAGGGAGAGATCATCCTAAGATTGGAAAACCGGACTCTTTATCAGGAAATAATGTCAAGTGAATCAAACCTGGCACAAAAGGAAAACATGCTTCGTCAGACTCGCATCAACTTTGAAAATCAGATGATTGAAACACGCCGAAGGCTCCTGGCCTCTACTTTCGATATTCAGAAGAAAAAGCGAAACTTCAACCAGCAACAGGCTTTGTATGAAGACAAACTCATTCCTGCAGAAACCTATATTACTGCAAAGGAAGACTACGAGTATGCCATGCAGGAGCAGGAAATAAACCGGTTAAAAGCTCAGAATGACTCGATGATAATGGTGTCAGAAATGACGCAGCTCACAACCGACCTGGCCAAAATGCGTCAAACGCTGCAACTCGTCTATGAGCGGTTGAATAATCTGAACGTCAAAGCGCCCGTTGACGGGCAACTGGGAATGCTGGATGCCGAGATAGGACAAAGTATCGGGCAGGGAACACGCATCGGGCAAATCAATGTACTTACCAACTTCAAGGTACAGGCTATGATTGACGAACATTACATTGACCGGGTACGACATGGACTTTCCGGCACTCTTGAACGTCAGGACAAATCATATAATCTGAATATCAGGAAAGTATATCCTGAAGTACGACAGGGGCAGTTTCGCATCGACATGGTGTTTGAGGGTGATAAACCTGATAATATCCGTACCGGACAAACCTATTACATTAATCTTGAGCTGGGGCAGCCACAGGAAGCTGTAATGCTTCCGCGCGGCGGATTTTTCCAAAGCACGGGCGGGCAATGGGTGTACGTCCTCGACAAATCGGGTGATTTTGCTACCAGGCGCAGTATCCGCATAGGGAAACAGAATCCTCTGTTTTATGAGGTTATCGAAGGATTAAATCCGGGGGAACAGGTGATTACCTCCGGGTATGAGAATTTTGGGAATAATGACAGGCTGGTGTTCAATTAGTTGAAAGTAGAAAGTGGAAAGTGAAAAGTGGAAAGTGAAAAGTGGAAAGTGAAAAGTGGAAAGTGAAAAGTGGAAAGTGGAAAGTGGAAAGTAGAAAGTAGAAAGTGATGGATACGAAGATTACGAGATTTGAAGATATTATTGCCTGGCAAAAAGCGATGACTTTGTGTGTGAAAATATATGATTTATTTAAAGACCATAATGATTATTCATTCCGAAATCAAATTCAACGTGCTGCCATTTCTATATCAAACAATATAGCCGAAGGTTACGAACGGATGAATAATAACGAATTAAGGTACTTTCTGTACGTGGCAAAAGGCTCTTCGGGTGAAGTTCGTTCTATGCTGCGCCTCGCTGTGCTTTTAGACATAATTACAGAAAAAATGGGTAAAGAATTAGTGGCTGATGCAGAGGAAATATCCAAAATCCTGTCAGGTCTCATTAAAACTCTTTAAAACTTTAAACTTGATAAACTTTCAACTTTCAACTTTTTACTTGATAAACTTTCAACTTTTTACTTGATAAACTTTCAACTTTTTACTTGATAAACTTTCAACTTTTTACTTGATAAACTTTCAACTTTGAACTTGACAAATTTTATACTCTAAAGATTATGATTCGGACTGAAAAATTGACAAAAACATTTCGCACTGAGGAGGTAGAAACCCTTGCTTTGCGTGATGTGGACATTCATGTTGAAAACGGTGAATTTGTAGCCATTATGGGGCCGTCGGGATGCGGTAAATCCACTTTACTGAATATTCTCGGGTTATTAGACAATCCCACTTCAGGGAAGTATTTCTTCGATAACCAGGAGGTAGGACATCTTAAAGAGAGTCAGCGGACACAATTGCGCAAGGGCAATATCGGCTTCGTATTCCAGAGTTTCAATCTGATTGATGAACTCAACGTGTTTGAAAATGTGGAACTTCCGCTGACCTACCTTAAAATCCCAGCTTCCAGACGAAAACAGATGGTAAAAGATGTGCTTAAACGAATGCACATCGGACATCGTGAAAAACATTTCCCTCAACAGCTTTCCGGAGGTCAGCAACAGCGCGTTGCCATCGCCCGTGCCGTGGTTGCCAATCCAAAACTTATCCTTGCCGACGAGCCTACCGGTAATCTCGATTCGAAAAACGGTATTGAGGTAATGAATCTGCTCACCGAACTGAACAAGGAAGGAACCACCATTATAATGGTTACACACTCTCAACATGACGCAGGCTTTGCTCATCGGATTGTTAATCTGTTCGACGGGATGGTGATTACTCAATTGACAATTAACAATTAGCAATGAGCAATGAGCAATGAACAATTATATAGGAAGATATTGGACAAGGTGCCAACTCTTGACTACTTTCAACTCAATAATTATGAAGAGGATTTTCAAAACCATTTATAAATACCGTCTTTCGTCCGTATTGACCCTGATCAGTCTGGTGGTAGCCTTTCTGGGCATTATCGTGTTGACGCTCTACGTGTCGTATGAGCGGAGCTTTGATGGATTTCACAAGAATAAGAATGACATCTATTTGATGTCGTTCAAATATGATATGGGAAGTTCTTTGCCTGTGCCGATGGAAGAGCTTATCAGGCACGAAGTGCCCGAGATTGAGCGGAGTGTTGTCATGCGCGAATGGTGGAATAATGGGTTTTACCGTACTGACCAGACACCCAGGGACGCCATTCGGAAAAAAGCAATGCATGCTTCTGCCGATTTCTTTACGATGTTTGATTTCCCGCTCATCACGGGCGATGCCAAAACGGTACTTTCTGTTCCCAACAGTGTGGTCCTTTCGGAAACTATGGCTCAAAACATTTTTGGTACCGCTGACGTGGTGGGAAAACAGTTGCTGGCAAGTGGTAGTGAGCTCACCGTGTCGGGCGTGATGAAGGATATGCCCAAAAACACATCGTTCAATTGCGAAGCCGTTGTACCGCTTGTTATAGAGGAAAATCAGGATTGGAGCGAATGGAGTTTCAGTATTTTCTTTCAACTGAAAAAGGGGGCAGACAAAGCGGTAGTGGAGAAGAAAATCGCCGGCATCGAACGGATTTCAGAAATGCTGACACAGATAGCAGAGAGTTTTTCTTCCGAAGCGGTTGCGGTGGATTTAATGCCGCTAAGTAAAATCCATTATGGTTCACGAAGTTACATGTTTGCATTCATCAATAAAACAGTACTCAATGTACTCTCTGTACTCATCCTGGTACTGTTGGTCATGGGTGCGGTCAATTTCATTAATTTCTCCACTTCCCAGGCACCGTTGCGTGCCAAATCGCTTTCGGTACAGCAAATTCTGGGTGCAACAAAATGGAGTGCCCGCCTGCAAATCATCGGTGAAGCAGTCATACTGTCACTGACAGCATTGGGCCTCTCGTTTATCATCCACAGTCTGGTGTTTCAGCGTTTGGAAAACCTGTTTCAGATAACCGGTTTGTCGTTCAAGGGACGTGAACTGTTGTATGCCGGGTTCGTGCTGTTTGCCATCCTCTTCGGTGCGATTGCCGCATTCTATCCCTCACGCTATATCACCTCGCCGCCTATATCACAAGCAGTGAAAGGAAAGATGTTATTCTCCGGAAAAGGAAAGAACTTCCGCAATGTGCTGATTACCGTTCAGTTTGTCTTTACCATCGCGCTGATTGCCGCCTCGCTCACCATCGAAAAACAGTTGCATTTCTGGAACAATTTCGACATCGGTATCGATAAGGAAAACGTACTATATCTGCAAACTTCCGGCGTATTGCAAAAAAGTCATAAGGCTTTTGCCGACGAATTGATGAAAAATACCAATATCACGAATTATACCTATACCCAATCGCTTCCCGGACAAGTGGGAATGAGCTGGGGGCGCGAAGTGGACGGGCAGCAAATACAGTTGCAAGCATGGCCTGTGGACGACCGCTTTATCGACTTTTTCGGGATAAAAATGCAGGATGGTCGTGCATTCCGGCAGGGTGAAGCCGATATGAACAATTTTATCCTGAATGAGAAAGCCGTACAGCAATTCGGTTGGGAGAAACCGTTGGAGAAAAAGTTTGGAGGTATGGGAGAAGTTGTGGGAGTTGCAAAAAACTTCAATTTCGAGTCGCTGAAAGGCGAAATCCGTCCAATGCTTTTCTGGCGCACCGACACACGCAAAAACAACATCCTGATAAAAACCAGTGGCGGAAACTTCACGCAAATCAGAAAATACATCGAAGACACCGCGAACCGCTTTGACCCCGACGTCACGTTCCACGCCCGTTTTCTGGACGATGCACTCGAACAGCAATACAGCAAGGAGACCCGTATGGCACGCTTTATCGAGTTTGTGTCGCTGTGGGCCATCCTGCTCGCGCTCACCGGTTTACTGGGACTAATTGTCTTTATTTCCCGGGACAAAGTAAAAGAGATCGGTATTCGTAAGGTCAACGGTGCCTCTGTTTTCGAGGTGGTACGTATGCTCAATAAAAATGTGCTGATCTGGCTGGGGATAGCCTTTGTTATTGCCACACCCATTGCCTATTACGCCATGAGTCGCTGGCTGGAGAATTTTGCCTACAAAACCACGCTCAGCTGGTGGATTTTCGCTGTGGCAGGCCTGGCTTCGCTTTTCGTGGCACTGCTGACGGTAAGCTGGCAAAGCTGGCTCGCTGCTAGCAGAAATCCAGTGGAAGTACTTAAATATGAATGAGTAAAAAGATAAAAGTAGAAAGATAAAAGTGGAAAGCATTTTCAACTTGATGAACTTTCAACTTTCAACTTGATAAACTGAATTTATTATGAATGTTTTTAAAACGGTCTTCCGCAATATAAAGGTGTACAAAACATCGTCGGTTTTTAACTTCATCGGGCTTATTACCGCGTTCACGGTATTCGTACTGATCATGTTGTATGTGTATACCGAGTATCGTTTCGACACCTATCATCAAGACTACCAGGATATTTACAGGCTGGAGCTGATGACACCGGGTAAGAGCAAGAGTTCGGTATACATGTCCGGTCTGACCAAAGATGTGATACAGGAGCAACTGCCGGAAGTGGTGGCCACAACCCTCTATATGCCGTGGGGCAAGTGGGGAGAGATCCTGCTCGAGTGGGAGCAGGATGGGGAGAAAAAATCAAGTTATGAGGATTACGCTATCTCCGACAAGCATTTAACCGAGGTGTTCACATTCGATTTTCTTCATGCCGCCATCGGCACACCCCTTGCCGAGCCAAACTCGGTGATGGTGTCTGATGCTTTCGCGCTTAAGCTATGGGGGACAACGGAGGTTATGGGCAAAACACTCAGAACTCCGCCTATGGCCGGTAGTGAACAGAACGAGTACAGGGTTACGGCCGTTTTCCGTACCCCGCCCAGGAACTCTGTATTCAACGAACCGGTTATCTTCTCTTTCCCCACAACCGGCTGGATCGAGGCATCCTACAAATCGTGGGGAATCGTCAATTTCCCGGAGTTTATCAGGGTCACCCCCGGAACCGATCGCTCACTGTTGCAGGCAGGCATAAGCTCTATCGATATTTTAAAGGAGAAGTATAGTTTTTATGATAAGGAGAGCGAGCGGGCGGAGGTTATTGTCCGTCCCCTTTCAGAGCTTCGTTTCACGAAAGAGGTAGCGGAAAGCCCGCTCTTCAACACCAACAACCGGGCATCGGTGAATATACTGCTGATAGTCGGAATATTTATCCTGGTTATAGCCGTGTTGAACTACATCAATTTCGCGACTGCCATGTTGCCGAAGCGAATGAAAAATATTGGCATGTCCCGCATTTTGGGAAGCAGCGGCAGGCGGGTGGTAACGCTCCACATAGCTGAAGCCGTATTGTTTTTCATTGTCTCGTTTGTGATTGGGGTTGCTTTGGCAGCCATTATAAATCAGCACTTTGGAGCTGGACTGTTTGAATACCGACTCGATTTTACCCTCTGCATTGTACCGTTGCTGGTAATGGCACTGGTTGCCATTCTCTCGGGAGTGGCAGCAGGCACGATACCCGCGCTGGGCAGTATGGCAATCACACCTGCTGATGCCGTGAAAAGGAAGTACACGCTCGCGCGAAGTTCATCACGGGGATGGCTCACGGTGGTGCAGTTTGCTGCCACCATAGCCTTGATAGCCATGTCGGCACTAACCGTCAAACAGGTTAGGTTTATGAAGAACAGACCACTTGGATTCGATAAGAAGAACCGTATGGTGATAATCCCCACAAACAATCTGATTGAAAACCTGGATGCATTTGAACTTGCCCTGCAAAAGAGTCCGCTGATAGAGGCAACTGCCCTGTCGAACGGAGTACCCGGGGTGCCGTCAAATATGGAGGGCTTTCGTTTTAATGATGAGACCTATCAGACATGGCTATGGAATGTGGACGACAAATATGTGAAGATGATGAATTTCGAGTTGACAGAGGGTCGCTATTTCCTTCCCGACAGTGAGGCGGAGCAAAACAGTATCATCATAAACGAAACTGCCAGGAGACAATTTGGTCTCGAACCGGGTTCGCATATTATGAGAGGCGATGCCGAGGGCAAGCCTGTTTATTTTCAGGTTGTGGGTGTAATAAAAGATTTCAATTTCGCATCGCTTCGCGAGAGTGTCGAACCCTTTATGTTCAGGTATACGCCAGGCACTTTTTATGGATTTGTGAACGTGAAGCTCGCTACCAACGACGTGAGATCCACCGTGGATTTTGTTACGCAAGAGTATAACAGGTTGAGTCCCAATGAACCCATCCGGTACTATTTCCTCGACGAGCGACTGAACCTGCTATACGATAAAGAGGACAGGGTTATCGGGATGATAGCCATGTTTAGCCTGCTCTCGCTGGTCGTATCGGTCCTTGGCGTGCTGGGACTCTCGATTTTCACATCTCAATATCGTATCAGGGAGATCGGCATAAGAAAGGTGAACGGGGCATCCATACCGGAAATCGTGCAGATGCTCAACCGAAACGTGGTTGTCTGGCTGGGGATAGCCTTTGTTATTGCCACACCCATTGCCTATTACGCCATGAGCCGCTGGCTCGAAAA
This sequence comes from Bacteroidales bacterium, assembly GCA_040769065.1. GTDB lineage: Bacteria > Bacteroidota > Bacteroidia > Bacteroidales > VadinHA17 > LD21. Next base: position 156,707 of record JAXGLU010000001.1, on the reverse strand, counting down.
CTTCGCCTACAAAACAGCTCTCAGCTGGTGGATATTCGCCGTTGCCGGATTGGCCGCGCTTGTTGTTGCATTGCTGACGGTGAGCTGGCAAAGTCTGCGGGCAGCAACACGCAACCCGGTAGAGGCACTTAAGTATGAATGAGATAAAAGATAAAAGATAAAAGTGGAAAGTGAAAAGTGGAAAGTAGAAAGTTAAAAGGATAAAGTGGTGGATAAGAAGATTACGAGATTTGAAGATATTATTGCCTGGCAAAAAGCGATGACTTTGTGTGTGAAAATATATGATTTATTGAAAGACCATAACGATTATTCATTCCGAAATCAGATTCAACGTGCTGCCATTTCTATTTCAAATAATATAGCCGAAGGTTATGAACGGATGAATAATAATGAATTGCGGTACTTTCTGTACGTGGCAAAAGGTTCTTCGGGTGAAGTTCGTTCTATGCTGCGCCTCGCTGTCCTTTTAGGCATTATTACAGAAAAAATGGGAAAAGAATTAGTGGCTGATGCAGAGGAAATATCCAAAATCCTGTCAGGTCTCATTAAAACTCTTTAAAACTTTAAACTTTGAACTTGACAAACTTTAAACTTTCAACTTGACGAACTTTCAACTTAACAAACTGAATATAAGATGAGGAGTTTTAGAATCGCTGCACGAAAAATGTTCCGTAAAGGAGAGCATACAGCCACGCGGATAATCTCACTGGCTACGGGACTGGCATTCGGATTACTTTTGTTTGCCGAAGTGTTTTACTATTACAGTTACGACAGTTTTTATCCCGATGCCAACCGGTTGTATGTGGTCAACACGGTTGCCCGGCTCGATAAATCATCCGAAGAATTATCAACCTTTCCCCAGGTGAGCGGTGCCATCGCTCCGGGGTTGAAAGCTGAAGTGCCTGGAATAGAAGCTGCCACGCGCGTAACATCTATCGGAAAGCTGGACTTTTTTTCGGAAGAAGAATTGACTTATAACGGAAATTTTGTGCTGGCAGACGAATATCTGCATGATCTGATGCCCCGTCCCATTCTGGCCGGGAATAAGGCATCGGAAATCCTTAAAACTCCGATGAACTGCATGGTCTCGAGTGAAATAGCCGATAAGATGGGCGGGAATGTCGTAGGAAAGATGATTGAACTGAAAGACTATCCTGGCAAGAAACTGACCATTGGCGGCGTGTTCGAGAAACTTCCCGAAAATAGCAACTATAAGTATGATGTGGCTATCTCCATGCCCTCCATCGGCAATTTTATGTGGGACGGATCAGAAAACTGGCTTGGGAATGACCGTTATTTTTCGGTTGTGAAAATTGCCGGAGAGGTAAGGCCTGAAAGCCTCGCGCCTGCCGTGCGCGAAATGCAGAAAAAGCACCAGAATATCGAAGAACTGGAACGCAAGCATGAAATCGTTTTAAAATACTCCTTTGAATCGCTGCCGAAGTACTTTTCCAATCAGATGAAAGAGATGATATTTGTCCTGAGCGCTATAGCTTTTATCGTCTTGTTCGTTTCCGTGATGAATTATATGTTGCTCACAGTAAGCACATTGGTGAACCGTGCCAAAACCTCCGCCGTTTGCAAATGCTACGGCGCCGAAAAACGTGATCTGCACGGGATGATTTTCGCCGAGAGCACCCTGATATTTCTTGTTTCGCTGGCTGTAGCCTTCGGACTAATGCTGCTGGTCAAACCTTTTATTGAAGCTCAGGTAGCCCATAGTCTCAAATCTACCCTAAATGTCCACGTAATCATTCCAATACTGCTTATCCTCGGGGTGCTGATTCTTTTTGTCAGCTATATCCCCGGAAGAATATTCGCACAGACACCGGTTGCCGAGGCTTTCAGAAGTTATCGTAAGAAAAGTACTCAATGGAAGAAAGTGCTGCTGGCGGTGCAATTTACCGGAGCAGCGCTCATCCTGGCAATGCTCCTGGTGGTCAGTATGCAGTACGACAAAATGAAAAATGCCTATCACGGGTATGATACGGAGAATATTTATTATACTTCGGTAAGCGGAATGGATCCGCACAAACTGCTGACTGTTTTGAACCAGCTCGAAGCGCTGCCGGAGGTGGAAATGGCAGGCTTTGGTGAAGATGTTCCTATCAGCGGCGCATCGGGAAATAATGTGCTTTCTCCCGACAGGGAAAAAGATTTGTTTAATGTTGCCGATTTTTATTATGTGGATGACAGTTATTTTTCAATATTGAACATCCCGGTGGTTTCCGGACAGGCGTTTCAAAAAGATGTAACCGCTCCCAACAGCGTGATGATCAGCCAGAAAGGAGCCGACCTCCTGGTACTGAACAATGGCTGGACAGACGGTGTGGTAGGAAAGAGTATTGAAATAACAGAACACAATGTCAATGGCACATCCACTATTTCTGGCGTCTTCAGCGACCTGATCATCGGGAGTATAAGCAACACAGATACTCGTCCTTCCGTCTTTTTCTACAGGCCGCAGGAGAGATTTGCCGAAGTCTTTGAAAATAATCCGGCTTCCAATTTTTTAATTCTTATCAGGACGCGAACGGGCAGCAACCTCAATATCATGCAGAAGTTCACTGATATTTTCAACAATGCCATTCCTCGTGGCGAAGCACGTGTTTACAGTCTGGCCGCGGAACAAGAGGGTGAGTATCAGGCAGAAAGAGGTTTCCGAAACGCGCTTTACGTCGGAGGCTTCGTGATATTGCTGATTACCGTGATAGGACTTCTAGGCTATCTGAGCGATGAGATCATCCGTTACCGGAAGAATCTTGCCATCCGACGTATAAATGGCGCCACCGTTATCGATGTAATCCGCATCTTCGTCTCGGATATTTCCAAAGTGGCCGTTCCCTGCGTGGTGCTGGGACTGACAGGAGCGTGGTTCCTTGCCATGAAATGGTTACAAAACTTCAGTGTACAGATTTCATTGCAATGGTGGGTTTTCATTCTGGCCGGTATTGCCATTCTCCTGCTCACGGGTGCCGTAGCGGTATTTAACTCTACACGGGCTGCAATGCAGAATCCGGTGAATTCACTGCGATATGAGTAGAAAGTGGAAAGTGAAAAGATAAAAGATAAAAGTAAAAAGTGCTTTCAACTTTCAACTTGACAAACTTTGAACTTTTAACTTGATGAACTTTCAACTTCCAACTTGACAAACTTTCAACTTGACAAACTTTCAACTTTCAACTTTCAACTTGACGAACTTTTAACTCAATAAGTATGATTACTTTAAAAAACATCGATAAATATTACGACTCCAGGTTTCAGCGTACGTTTGTGTTAAAGGGTATAAATCTGGAAGTTGAGGAGGGTGAATTTCTCAGCATAATGGGCCCCAGCGGTTCGGGCAAGTCGACCCTGCTTCATATCCTCGGATTGCTTGATTCTCCTTCAGCCGGCGAGTATTGGCTTTATGATACTAATGTTACAGAACTCAACGAGAAAAAGCGGGGAGATTATCACCGCCATTTTGTTGGTTTCATCTTTCAGGCATATCACCTTATTGAAGAGATGACGGTGTATGAAAACATTGAAACACCGCTTGTTTACAAAGGGGTTAAACGAAAGGAACGTCAGGCAATGATTGCCGATCTTCTGGACAGGTTCAATATCGTGGCAAAAAAAGAGCTCTTCCCACAACAGCTTTCAGGCGGACAGCAACAACTTGTGGGAATAGCACGGGCTATTGTCGGGAAACCCAAACTGTTGCTGGCCGACGAACCTACCGGAAACCTTCATAGCAAACAGGGTGAAATGATTATGGAAACACTCCGGGAACTTCACTCTGAAGGGATGACCATTATCCAGGTAACTCACAATGATAAGTTTGCCGCTTACGGTCAACGCATCATACAACTGGAGGATGGAATGATTAAGTGAATTTTTTTTGGGGGGTAAATAATTTTGTGTAAATGAATTTGTAAAGCCAACCGTTTACACAAAAATATTCACAGGCTTCACTAAATCACTTGATCGGGAAAATGACTACTGAACTGCAAAAGCCGGAAGCCTCGCCAACATCAAGCAGGTCATTTTAGTATTTGCTTATTTATAAAAGGATTAACTCCAATGTCAGGTAGTTAATCTAATCCGGCACCAAGTGGTCAGGGACACCGGCTTTTGCAACTTAAATTGCCTTGTTTTTTATTGCTCTTTCGAGGTATAATAAGTTGATCTTTACTTTATTGACACCCATTCTTTCCGCGGCCTTTCTGCCGATTTTAATCTGAATTTTTACCTTTATAAGAACGGTAAGAAAGGTACAGACAGAAACAAGCACAAGAGTAAGCCTCAAAATGCCAATATTATCCAGCCAAAAGGCAAGTCCTATTATCAGGAGATGAGCGATTGAGATATATAATGTTGACATTCTGTGACTGAATCCAGCTCTTAGCATCAGATGATGGATATGTCTGTTATCGGCAATAAAAGGGCTTTGACCATCAACTGCACGCAGGGTAAAAACTCTTAAAGTATCGAAAAGAGGAACGATTAGAATAGCTATCGAAATTGCAGGGGCAGATTTGAGAGCTATAAATGAAGTTGAGCCTGCATTTATTTCATTGAACCGGATTATCAGTACAGCAAGGATGAATCCTATTAAAAGCGAGCCTGTGTCGCCCATAAAAATCTTATTTTTCCCTTTTGATAAATTGAATCTTAGAAATGCAATAAGTGAGCCCAGAAGCGCTGAAGCCATTATGGCATATCCATATTCGCCGGAAAGCCAAAACCATATACCCAGAACAGCACTTGATACTATCCCGACAGAAGCAGCCAGACCGTCAATTCCATCAATAAGGTTGAGAGAGTTGATTATTACGACTACAACGAACATCGTAATCAAGAGTGAAAGCCAAAAGGGCAGTTCAGTTATTCCAAGGAAGCCATGGAGATTAGTAAAATGCATATCTGTAAATAAAAATATAATCAAAGCAGCAAACATTTCTGCAATGATCTTTTTACGCGGCCTTAAGTTAATGAGGTCGTCGTAGATTCCTATAAAGAAAAGTATCATTGATGCCGCAGCTAAATATGCGATGCCCGGCAGCTGACCATCAACAGCCAGAAGAAATCCGAAAGCAAATCCGCCAAAGATACCTATTCCACCAAGAGTGGGGATAGCGTAATGATGAACCTTTCTCTCCCCGGGTTTATCGGTCAGATTCTTAACGGAAGCAATCTTTATGATGCGGGGAATGTAAAACCAGGTAACAAACAGGGCAACTGAAAAAGCCAGGAGTACTTCGATTAGTGGATTGATGGTAATGGGTACCATTATTTGTAATATTTTAAAGTATTATTTTAATATTTAAAGAATTTGATTTTCCGGTAACAAAGTAAGTCTTCAATTGTTGATTGAGTTCTTTAAAAGCATATTTATAATCGCATTCCATTGATAGTCACATATTTCATTAAACAACCATGTTTATAGGAAAATTCTTTTCCCGAAATTTGTGATTCAAAAGTTCAATTTCAGACATCATTTCAAATAGTAATTCACTTCTATATTGAAATGTTTTTCATTACGCAATAATTAAGCGAAAATGAAGATTGATTATTTGTATAAAACTAAACTTTTAATAGTCCAACCTGTTTATTTCAAAGCTTTAAACTCATTTTAACCTAAATAATTGTTCAAGCTGATGAATTTATTTTTAGTTGCATGTCATATAATCTGTTCAATCAGGCTTTCCCGGTATCGACCAGGGAGTTGAATGTAAATTTTAACTCATTAACGGAAACGCTCAATTGTCGTTTTTTGACTTCCATTTTACAAAGCCTTCTTTCCTGAAGGAAAGCATTATTCCTGCATTTTTTTGAAACAGTTCACCCAAATCGGCAGCAACAGCAACCGTCATTGAGATATCCCATGGGAGAAGGTTAGTGAATGTTGATTTCAGAAGAAGGGAATGCTGGTCTTTCCTGGCGGGGAAAGGATTTGCGTTAGTACCGTAGTTTCTGGAATAAGTATATAAAGCTTTGTAATTAAAATTTTTGATGATGCCTTCGATACCTGAATGAAGCGCAGTAACCTTATTATTAAAGGGCCAAAAATTACTTTCTGAAAATACCGGTGATGTTATTATTGGAGTTCCTATGCTCAACCCTCTGGTTGACCAACCCTGTTGGTAAATGAAATGGCCAAAATAATTGTCATTTCCTCCGTCAATAATGTAAACTCCATCTTCGTAATGATCATGAAATCTGCCACTTTGATCTGTAGTATTTATAAATTCCACTAGAAAACCTGAAACGTATTTCCACGATTCTGAAGAAATTCTTATCCCCCATAATCCATCCTTTATATTTCTGAGTCTGAGTCCGCTACCATCCTCAAAGATTGTCTGCCAGTTAAATTTCAATGACAAAGACTGTCCATTGAAGTCAAGTGCAAGATTGTGACTACCTATATGATTACCGATAACATTTGAAGTTTCCTCTTCCGGACCATCATCGCCCCCCCCACGACCAAGAAAAACTTTTCCAAATGCTTTTATATCATCTGGCAGTTCACCATAATCAGGATTTGATGATTTCCCGCCCCACTGGGCACAATGATGCAAACCATACTCAAGATGAAAAGGAAGCCTACCCCCAATTTTTATAAAAATGTATTTGTGGTGTAACCAGACGTCAGATGTATATTGATTATCTTCAAGCCATTTGTGTGAAATTCCCCCTTTGAACTCTAAAAATCCTTTTGTAAATGGGGCAGGTCTATATTCAGAAACTGAGAGACTAATACCAGGTAACGGTCGTGCATTGCCAGACCAGATCAATCCACCACTGCTAAGGCTTTGATTTTGGTTGCCAAAGATTTCTTCAAAACTGCCAGATTGAAGGGTGAATGAAGCTATTTTAATTCCCAAATATGCCTGTTGCAATATTATTTCATTTTGACCATTGTATCGGTCAATAAAATCAGCACCGTAAACAAAACTCACTAAATTATTTATCCCAACTCTTCCGGAAAAACCAGCTCTGGCCCATACACTGGGGGAGTTATATGAAATGGTGCCATAGTTATTTGAAAGAAGCCAGAAAGGGGTATTGCCAAACGAAGAAACCAGGGAGCCTGTTTCGATCTTGTAAATTACTGAATCACCATTTTCCTGAGATAATGCAGGAGCTGATACTAACAGACAAAAAATTTTAATTATTGTTTTTATGTTGCCAGGCATATGCCTAATTTAAATATTCTGAAGATTATACATCAAGAATGGATTTTTCACTACTCTGATATATATGTAATTCCATCATTTGATTGATTCAAAAATTCAAATTGTATGGTCCTCTTAAGCCCTTCATTTAAGGTGTAAGGGGCGATAAAGCCTGAATTGTGAACTCTTGTTGCGTCAAATTGAGTAGTAGCACAAAATTTTTTAATCCGGACAGCACTTACTGAAAGCTTTTTCCCGATTAACCTTGAAAAAAGGTCGCAACCCATTCCTCCCAAATAACCAAGCCAATAGGGTATGTGAATTGCAGGTAATTTTTTGCTCAGGCAGGTTTCGACAAATCGGACCAGTTCGTTCATTGATAGATCTGGCTTATCTACATAATTATATACCCTATATCCGGGTTTTTGGTTTTCAATACAATATTCGATAAATGCTGCTATATTCCCTACATAAGCCATTGATTTTTTATTTTCTCCGTTTCCGATCATTAAAAACCTTCCCGAAGAAATTTGTTTCAATAGATTATAAACGTTCCCCCGGTTCAATTCTCCAAAAATTACTGTTGGACGTATAATGGTAAGAGAACGGTGTCCAGAATCTTTTCGAAACCATTCTCGCAATACTTCTTCTGCTTGCCATTTACTTTTACCATAATGATTGAAAGGATCCGCCTGATGGTATTCGTCTGGATTTAGTTTATTTAGCCCAAAAATTGCGACAGAACTCGTAAAAATGATGTTTTTTATACCATTGAAATCCATTGCCTTTAAAACATTCATTGTACCCTGAACATTAACATCGTAATATAGAGAAACCGGAGTTACATCATCCCGATGCTCGGCAGCCAGCAGAACTACAGTTGCAGTGTTTTCAGACAAAACTTTATTTAACCCCGGATCACAGATATTTTGAATTATAGTTAATTCGGGATACTTAATCGATTGTCTTTTATCATAATTCATGCAATTCCTGGCACCTAGCTGTTCAATTAATCGAGTACCAACAAAGCCAGAGGCCCCTATTAAGGTAATCATATTATTTTCGAATAATTTTGTAAATATATCCTAATAATCCGACTGGTAATAAACGAGGCATAGCACGACATAATATATTCAACATATATCGAGCCAGATTAATAAAACCAATAAGATAAAACTCTTTTTGCAGCTTTAATTCCTGCTTAAAGTAAAATATACCCTGACGTCGTGCGATCATTCCTTTACCAATTCGGACAAAAACAAGGTTATCCTGAAGATTATAAAGTAGTGATCCTGTCATAATCATCCTTACCCACAAGTAATAGTCTTCATATCCTTGAAATGGAATATAATTACCGGCACGCAACACCGCATCTTTTCTAAACATAACCGACATATGATTCATAGGATTTCTCCTTTTGGCAAATGAACAAATTACAGTTGACAATTCAGGAACCTTGCGGAATGATACAATATCATCTTCTGACTGATTAAACTCAGCAATATTTGATCCTATAATATCATATTCAGGGTGATCTGCAATAAATTGAATTTGTTTTTCAAACCGGTCCGGTCTGGAAATGTCATCACTATCCATTCTTGCAACTATATCATAACTACAAATTGCAAGCCCTTTAGCTAAAGCGATGCCGAGGCCATAGTTTTTGTCTAAAGTTAAACATTTAACAGGAGCCACTTTTTCAAATTCAGTTATTACTGAATCAAGTTCAGTTGTAAGCGGGCCGTCCTTTACTATGACAATTTCCTCAGGTTTATGACTCTGATCTTCCCAAATGCTTTTAAGTGCAGATGAAAGATATATTGCCTTTTCCCTGCTATATACTGAAAAAAGGACTGAAAAGGCTGGTTTTGTTAAAGTCTTATCCATGTCTTTGGAATTATTTCGTCTTTAGAATCAAATCTTTTTACCCATTTTTTAGGAGCAATCACAATCTTGTCAGTATTTTCATTCAGCCATGCTCCCCACCAGCTAAATGAACTCATAGAAATAATATTATGCTTGCACCTGGTCATCAAGTACATATCCTGATTGCTTTCTGAACCTCTGTTCCAGTCAATAAAAATATAATTATTATCCAAAGGGAAGTTCTTCCTTACCCAGAGAATATCATTTGTAAAAATGTAAAATACCGGTTTCTTTATTTTGGCAAGTATGTAATTAATTGCGTTAATATAATACTCTTTTGAGGCAGACCTGAAAACAATATGAAGCCTTATAGTGTATAATAATTGTCTGAGTGAATGCGGTGAATCCAGTCTTCTTATATGAAGTGCAACTGATTCTTCATTTTCCATTTTTCTCGAGAGATTTAAATTCTCTGGTTTAATGAATTTCCATTGAAATATCTGTTTTATTTCATGCTCATTTTCACTCAAATAATTCTCATTCTGCCAGTATCCATCAAAGTAGGAATGATCTGTTTTATATACGGTTTCATAAAAAGCTGAATAGTTCGGTTCTACCCAATGTGTTTTTTTTATTAAAATGTTGACATTACCAAAAAGTGTTCTCCCAAGAAGTTTCCTGAGTTTTAGAAGTATCATCTGATCTTTTTGTCCTTCAATGTCAGCAGATGATGCTATATCATTTTCATCATTTATTCCGAATACTCTGTTTAGTTCATATCCCTGATGAAGGGAATAATCATTAAAATCAGTAATATCCAGTTTTGTTTCTATTTGTTTTTTACGCAGATACAAGAAAAAGCAATATTGAAACATCTGATTACCCAAGCCGCCTATTACTCTTACTATCTTCACTTTATTCCATATATGGGATTTTGTCTGCCTTTAAAAAGAATATATTTTAGAATTGTGTAACCGGATCTGAGCTTATAAATTAGCTGTAACCGGCAAAAAAAGCTAGTTCTTTTCCTTAGGTAAGCCAGATCTTTCTTTTCCTGTTTTCTTATATCCAAATTATTGGTAATCTGATTCTTATGCCCATGGTTTGAGTTAATAAATAATGAATCTATATATAACACTCTTTTTTGCCGGAAGAGCCTGTAGTACCAGTCTACATCGACCAACCATTTAAGGTTTTCGTCAAACAAAGGAGCACCTGTTGTTTTAAAAGTAACGCAGGCACAAGGCCCAATAATATTCATTATATAGATAAAAGAAGGTACTCTGCTTACGATAAACTGAATAAATGCACGGTTTAAGCGAACGGTATACGGTATATCATTATGTAAGACAGCTTTATTTATTACTATACAATCGTAATTCCAGCTTTTTATCAGTAAATACAATTCTTCCAGGATATTATCTGTTGAAAAAAACTCATCATGGTGTAAAAGAATACTATATTTTCCCTTTGCCAAGCCAAGCCCGTAATTCCAATTCTTAACCGCTCCCCGGTTCGGATTGTTCTTAATGTAGTTTATGTTGCAATGGAGTTTAGAATCCCGAATATACCTTTGTATTTCATCAGTCGAAGAATCGTCTACAACAATAATTTCAAAGTCCTTGCAGGTTTGATTCAAGACCGAAATAAGTGCTTTGGAGAATAGTTCTAACTCATTATAGGCTGGTATAATAATTGAAAAAAAAACATTCTCTTCAACTTTTTTAGACATCCTGTTCTGGTCAAGATCTCTAGACATATTTCAGATAATTATGTAGTCTCATCCGGAATTAGTGTTATTTGATATGTGGGATTCATTTGCCGTTGATCATTCAGAATAAATGCGGATAAGAAAAAGATACTAGTTGCAAATACATTTCCAAGTGACCCCCCAAAGAACAATTCAAGTGACAATCCAAAAAATAGTCCTGTGGCAGCAGTGTATTTCATCATTTTGGTTGAGTTAAACAATGTTTTTATCTCGTACAAGAGAAACAAAACCAAAGCAGGTATCCCAAAACTATATGCAATTGACAGGCAGAATGACTCAGTTACTTTTGCTTCACTCAGGGCGTTAAAGTCGGCAACCACATTGGTGAGATCAGGATAAAAAATGCCATAGCCGAAAATAGGCTTAACAAATATATCGCTTATTGACTGAACCCAAAGGGAGTAACGTAAAAAATTGCTTTGATTATATTCTCTAGAAAGTGCTGTCATTACAACAACAATTACTACCGAGGCAAAAAACATTACCAGTAATAAAGTCTTTGATTTCCTTATTGATTTGAAAAACCTCAAAATAATTACGGCTATAGCCAGAATTATGCTTCTACGAGCACCGGCTAAAATCAGATTTAAAACAGCTAAGAAAATGATCCATCTCCTTATTTTATTTGATTTAATTTGTGAGTCATCTAATGCAAATGATATTGTAAGAAATGAGAATAAACCGGAGAACAAATGATTCCCTTTAACACCAGGAAACCTTGAAAGGAATTCATCTGGTCTCGCTTCTGTCATTTGAACCCATGGAACCTTCAGACCTGAAAGCAATATTAAATTGGTTCCGATATCCAAAAAGAAGATAAATAAGATAGCTAATTTTAAGTTTCTAAATAATTGTTCTTGGTCTGAAACCACGAATGGCAGGAGAGCCAGGAAGAAAATCTGCCCCCAGAACATAAGCGACAATAGATCAGGTATGCTGTAAATGAAGTTTATAAGCCCGATCGAAATAGATGACACTAAAAACAAAAGAAAGAAAATGTTCTTTTTAAATGATCCAATTCTGAATTTCGAAGAAATGCAACTCATTCCTCCAAAGATCAGTAAGAAGATGGTTAGAATATTAAAACCAACGAACTGTGTAAGAATTAGAGTAAAAGGAAAAATCAGATACCTATCAATTTTTAAGCTCAAATGCTTGAGAGTTCTGGTAATTAAATTAAACTGGTTTTTACATCACGTCTTATGCAGAATGTGAGAATCAATTACATGTATTGTCGGTTAGCCTGTCGATAATTATCTTATTTCTAATCAAATGAGACCCGCTATTAATCATGCTTTTTTCCAAAGTAGTAAATCATCCTTTTTAATATTCAGTTCATTATATACTGTTAATGGCCATTTCCAGTTCTGGTAGACTAACTGTGGCAGTCCCTGAGCAATTAGAAGACCCCAGATTCCCTGTAACGATAATACTCCATAATAGAAAATAAGTATAGTCACTGTACCTATACCTGACAATATTGAGGCTTTAAAGAAGGGAACTTCATTCTTTGTCATTAGAAGACTTCCGGACATACTATGATTGGCCTCTAAGAAGGATATTACTATTAAGACCATTAAGGCATATCCGTTAATTAAACCAGTCTTACTTCCAATCATATCAAGCACCAAATCACCACTTATCATTAAAGTAATGCCTCCAGTAATGAAAACTACTAGCAAAAAAAATTTACTTTCAACATACACTCTTTTTATTTCGGCAATTCCATTACTAACTCTTTGTTGAATTAATTTTGGATAAAACGTGGAAAACCAGATTGCACCAACACTGGCAATAACATCGACAACTTGTTTACTGATTCCAAATGAAGCAATCTCGGAAAGTGAGATATAAAGAGATCCGATGAAAATAACTGATTTTGTCACCATAAACCCCCCAAGTGAAGTCAACCCTATTTTAAGAGCATTGGGGAAATAAATCGCAAATAGTCTTTTTGGGCAAGCTTCCCGGGCTTGGGCGAGAACCGACTTCATATCATGGGTAAAGAATGCCCGGTGTGCCAGTAATCTGTTAACAGTTAAATATGAAAACTGACCTATTACCAGGGAAAACAATTCAAAACCATATACTAGGGTAATAGCAGTAACAATTAGTTGAATAACCTGTGCTATAATGATTATTTGTTTGGCTTTTCTGATCATACCAGTACCCTGAAGTAATGAATCATAATAAAGAGTATACAACTGATAAACATTCAGCAAAGCATAAAGAAATCCGGAATAATAGACCATTCTTTCATCCCCCGAGTAGTCTTTTAAGAGTGAGTTCAGATATATGCCACCAATCGTAATAATTATCGTGAAGAAAGCTAAAGCTGCATAAAAATAGTACTTTCGCATTACCTTAATAGTCCCCTTTAGCAAAGAGATGTCTATTTCAGAAGGATCCTCAATTTCATTAAATCCTTCTGGTTTCAGTTCTTTAGCACCACTAAAAATATATGCTATATTCCGTGTAAAAGTCTGTCCAAAACCAAAATCAAAAATAAGTACAAAGGAGTTTACAGTTATGAATATAGTCCAGATCCCTACATCTTGAGTTGCGAGTGTAATCAAGACTAGAGGTAAAATCAGCAAATTCGCGGCAATCCGTGACATTGTTGCAAAAAAGCTCCATGCAACATCACGCTTAACAATATTCATTAATAGGAACAAGTCTTGTACGGAGTATTTAGTATGATTTTATAGAACGACTATTTTCAAATGTCATTCTTTTTCATTTTTTGCAGCTGATCAGAATAAATGACAATTAATACCCCCAGAAGTAAACCCAATAAACAAAAAGCTGTAAGAATTACCAACCTGCTTGTATTTGATTTTTTTACCGGCACTCTAGCCGGTTCAATCACCGTAACACACGGTGTCTGTTCCTGAACTTTCATCCTTGCTTTTTCAACCTGCTGGGCAAGATTTGAATAAACATTATACGCCAACATCTGTTCGTTCTTAAGCCTTTCCTGTTCAATAAGGACGGATTCAAGAACAATGTTTTTATTGTTGTCAATATACCTGGCGTAATTCTGTTGGGCATCGAAATACTTTTGTTTTGAATCTGCAAACATTTTCGTCGCAAAATCAAAATCCTGCTTTGCCTTGGTTGTCCGGTAATCAATAACAAACCGCTCGAGTCTTTTGACAAGCGAATCAGCAATAATTGCTGCGACAACCGGATCCTGCATTGTAATACCTGCAGTTATTACACCGGTCTTTTTATCAATAACAGTATTTATTCTCTTCCTTAGATTTCCAAATATTTTATCCTGTTTCTTTGTAAGTTGATATGGATCAATTGCTTCATCAGATCCTTTATCAGTGCCGTATCGAATTAGATCCAACAGTTTAAACGGTGAAGAAAGAATAACATTCCACCAGGGTTCTTTAATGTATCGATCCAGATATTTAAATAAAGTTATTTCCTGTTCTATTCCCTTGCCGGAAATTTTTAGATTTGTCAATCCGTATAAGAATGGGATACTGTGCACAACGTCCGGATAAAGTGTAAGGTTAATTCCGTCGACATTTTCTGTTCCGAGATTAATCCCTGCCATGGCAGCCAGATCGGATACATTTCCTGTTATACTTGATTTTACTCCTTCCGGTGCCATTTTTACCGTACAGGTGTACTCGCGGGGTATGCTGAAAGCTATTATCAGCCCAACCACCATTGCAATACCCGCAATTTTCAATATATACCACTTCCCGGCCCAAAGCTGACGTGCCAGTTCAACCAGATCGATTTCCAGTTCTTTATTTTTTAGATCCTGATTATCCATTATCTAAATAAGATGGGTAAATTATTATTTAAGCGCATTTAACAGCATCGCCACTACCGATGCCATAGAAAGTGAAGTCGAGGAAATTCCCATGATCTCCGCTAAACCATGGCTACTTGATTTGGAAGCTTTTATCGGAACAACTATTTCGCAGCCCGGCTCAATTCTGGGATAACCGTGTATGAAAAGAAACCTCTTCGTCGAAGCTACCTTGCCATTCATATATACGACATAGGGTCTTTTCCTGGCACCTGTTTTATATCCTCCGCTTTGCGACAGATAATTTTTCAGGCCTCTTCCATTTTCAAATGTCACTGCATTCGGATACAATACTGCTCCGGAAACCTTTACAACTGCATTGTACTTGGGAACGACCAGCCTGTCACCCGGCATTAGAACAACATCCTCATTACCACCCGGAGCAGCAATAGCAGCCTCCAGATCAATACCAATAGGATAGGCATCAAGAAAACTCAAGGACTCCAGAGAGATGGAATCATCATCTCCACCTGATTTTGCCATCCGTAAAAGCGATTGTATCCTGTTTTGTTCTTCTTCACTGAACACTCTCTTTAATGAAGCTCCCCTGACATAAGCAATCGGATTTAATCCCCCGGCCTTCTTTACGAGGTCCGATAACCGCTCTCCGGCAGTAGCCATAACATACCTTCCCGGGAACAGCACCTCACCCTCGACCGAGACAGATTCCTGAGCCTGATACCCCGGTGAAACCCGCACGGTTATCTCATCAAAAGGTTTTACAAGAAATCGCGATGCTTCAGGTTTTAACTCCAAATCCTGGGAGATATTAAATGTGAATATTTCAGCCGTCTTCTCACTGTATTGCAAAGAAGACGGATCCTTAATCCTGCGGGCAAGCTCAAGACGGGCAAGCGACGCCGACTCCTTTAGCCCTCCACCCTGCAGGATCACATCCTCTACAGTCATGGCATCCAGATATTTAAGCGTATCGGGCTTGTTTACCTCACCCCTGACAACCACATAGTAATCTTCCCTCATATCAAAAATAGTCGGGATAATGACTTCATCATTACTGTTAAGCTTTATATCTGAGCCACCTTCTGAGATGGACTTTACGTCAAACGGTATGACTTCATATGTATAATCGGGCTTCCTGCGGATTATCTGGCCTCGTGTTGCAAATTCATTACCTTTTAGTCCTTCAGCCTTCTTTATTAATCCCGAAAGATTTTCCGTTTCTGCTGTTAACTGATATTCACCAGGTCTCCTTACTGCTCCTTTAATAACCAGCCGGTTCAGGTACTCATCAATTATCCTGTCAACAAAGACGGTATCACCATCCTTAAGGTTAAATGTTGACATCGAACTTTTATCGACGGTAAAGATCTCAAGCATACGTTCCGATTTACGCTTTACCTGCAGATTATCAGTGTAGGCGTCCCCGGTGAACCCACCGGCATATCTGATAAGGTCTTCCAGTGTCTCCCCGGAAGTCATCTCATAGACCCGGTTTCTTTTAATCCGGCCTGTTGCTGCTACCAGGGCGTTGTATGGTTTTACGATTACCATATCATTGTCCTCAAGCCTCAGGTTACTCTCGTACTTCCCGTTGATCAGAAAATCATAAACATCAAGCGAGGCAACTTCCTTACTGTTACGGTAAACCTTTATCTCCCTGAGTGATCCAGTCGGATTCACACCGCCTGCAGAGTAAAGGGCATTAAAGAGAGTTGCCAGCGATGGCAGGGTGTATGTTCCGGGAAGCATAACTTCCCCCGCCATATTAACCTTTATACTTCTGATCTGCCCTAAAGAGACCTTTACAAAGGATCTGGAGCCGATACCTCCGATCACATTACTTAGTTTAAGTTTTATCCTTTGCTCTGCCTGAGAAATAGTCAGGCCATTGAGATAAACAGGGCCAATTCCTGAAAGATTTATACTGCCCTCCGGAGTTATTGCCATCCTCACGTTGAGTTCCGATGCTCCCCAGACATCTATTATGACTTCATCACCGGCTGACAGGATGTAATCAGCCGGGGTTGGAATATTGTAATTTGGTGCGAACGTCAGATTCTTCGAAGAAAACACTTCTCTTCCAAAAATTACTGATTCCGTCACAGGCATGGTGTCAGCAGGAGGTGGGTCTGATTCGACAATTCTTGCGGTCTCACCTTCCTGAACAGGTTTTACAGGAGATTTTGCCATCACACTGGCTTTATTCTGACTCGCGATTGCAGCGTCAATCTGCTCCTGCGTGATTCCTGCAGACCGGGCTCTTTGTATAAGAACAGGATCGACCTGGGCAAAGGTGTTTGCATAAAACATTGTTACCACAACCAGACCTAAAAATCCATTAATCCTTGTTTTGCACATATTTAATATTACTTATGATTTTACGTTTGGATATTCCTCCGGCCCGTCAGCCACATCCGGAAATACAGCCAGCATACTATCTGGTACTGATCAGTGCTAACCTTCAGCATTGTGTATAGTACAATGATTTAACATGCCTTTTCAATAAAAGAAAAAGCAGCAAGGTCATGGCAGGAGACCGTTCAGTTTGCACCAACTATCAACAAATTCCAGGTTTACCGATCTTTTTTTCTGTCTAAATATCAATAAATAAATTAGATAGACCAATCGATCTATAGGTTTCAAAACTAAGAATTTTCAGAAGCGCCACGGGCTTCCTTTTATTAACAATCAATGACTTTTAATCAACAGACAACCTTCTAAAAATTCCAAAAAAGCCTGAAAAACTACCGGGTATTACGTTCACGAAGTATGGCCAAATTCAATTAGCTGATCAAGAATCACTAAAATTCACCTTTGCCATTAAGCAGTTCCAGGTATAGGTCATCTGTCATCTGAACTGTTTGAAGATGATTAAAACGTTCCATTATGGTTTTCCTTGCTTTTAATCCTATGAAAGGAAGTAACTCCCTGTTTTCATAGCACCTTATAATTGCTTCACCAATCGCCTTGTGGGATCCGCTCTTTACAACAAAACCATTGAATCCATCTGTAATTAATTCCTTTGGCCCTCCGCCATCGGTAACAATTACAGGTTTTGCCAGACACATCGCCTCTGTAATCGCGCGTCCAAGCCCTTCACTTAAGGATGGCTGGACATAGAGGTTGCAGGCAGCCATAAATGCAGGTGAAACGGGAACATAGCCCTTAAGTATGAATCGTTCAGGTCTGCCGGTTTTATTCACAAGCCTGATGACCCGGGAAGAATTTGTACCTGATCCTATAAGAAGTATCTTGAACGGGATCGATTTTGGGATATGTCCAATAGCTTTTATCAGGTATTTAATTCCCTTTACCCTGCGCAAATTTCCTGTTGAGCAAATTATAAAGTCGTTCGGAGCAGTTCCGAGCCTTTCACGTGTTACCTCTTTCACCTTATCAAACCAGGAAGTATCATAACCCCTGTATATGCGGACAACCTTGTTTCTATTGTGGGAATTAAGCTGCATTTTCAGATGCCTGGCGACAGCATCACTTGGACAGATTATCCGGTCCATACGCTTATTAAGAAAGGTAAACCAGGCTGTGGGATCGTACCAATGAATACTCAGGGAACCAAAATATCCCACAACCTTTATATTAATGCCTCTGGATGCCAAAAGTCCGATGAAGGCTGCCCGGCTGTATGTAACATGAATTATGTCAATGTTTCTCTCAATCAGTATTTTCCTGATCCTTCGAACATTTTGAATAAAAGAAAGATTTCTGAGATTTATGTAAACTATTTTGACACCTAGTTTTTCAAGATCATGTGTATCTGAAGTAGATTTACTGGTAACAACCGTAATATCGACATTCTTTTGATACAGCCCTTTAATCAACATCCTGTCAGCAATAGATGCAAAATGTAAATGTGATATATCACAGATATACAACACTTTATATCTCATATCAACTTGCCGTTACTATACAAACAGTATCAAAATAAAAGGCTGAATTTAAGCAATTAATTTTTAGTCGTCCTCAGAAAGCCTGTAAAACCAATAGCTCATTATTTCGCTACGATAGTATTCTCCGGTGTAGAAATTGTATTCTGCTGTACCGTAAGTGTCTGCTTTTTCGGTATCTGCATCTGAATCGTCAGGATTAGAAATATTCCTTAAACAATTATCCTTTCTCATTATTTCTTCTCCATTTTCCCAAAGGTTTTTTGCGGAGCAACCGATAACTTGATAATTAAGATAATTGTTGACCATCATACGTAAAGTATAAAATGGAGTAGTGTCAATCAACAATGACATTTATTTAAAAAACCTCCTGTCTACAGGGAACTTCCTGTAATTTGAAAGGATGTTAAATGGCAAAGAAGCGAACCACTCTGGTAAGATCTGCCACAAAGCAAAAACCACTTACATGCCTGACTGTGTAAGTGGTTGATTTTCAGCGTAGCGAGACCGGGAATTGAACCCGGGACCTCATGATTATGAATCATGCAAGCCTGTTTTTCGCTGTTTTATCTGATGTTAATAAATTGTTCAAAGATTTATTTTTCAGATCATTACAAAGTTATATTAATTCTCCCGTTTTGTGTAGTTTTACCTCGTATTATCGTTTCAACTTCACTTTTGCTTCACCTTATATCGTCGGAAATGACCATAAAATGCAGATATAAAGTTTTTCAAGTTCACCAAAACACATTTTCACATGGCGAAAAATGATTTTTCCTTCCAAAATGAGAGGCTTGAAAATGTGAGCATGTGCCTTACATTGGACACCCGGAAATCGGAATCAAAAGACGCCCGGAAACCAGAATCAAGATATCCTGTCGCTGTCAGGGTGAGTGCAAATAGAAAATATTTGTACTACAGAACCGGGCTTATGTGTTCTTTTGAAGAATGGGAAAAAATAAAAAGGTCAAAATACCAGGGAGAATCTTTCGAGGCAAAGAACAAGCAACTGAAAGTTTTTAGAAAAGTAAAAGCAGTAGTCTCTGATCTCCTAGAACGTGATGCTTTTACTTTGGATGAGCTGAAGGCAAAGCTAAAAGGCAAGTATTCAGAAAGCTTTTCTGATGCTTGGGTGGCATTGGCATGTAAAAAGAAAATCGGAACGAGAAATGCGTACATGGGGGCGTTCAATTCTTTTGAAAAACATGTCGGGAAAAACATACCATTCAGTCGTGTCGGGAAACCACTCATCCAGAAATGGATTGCAGGAATGACAAAAGAAGGACTTTCCTTGACTTCTCAAGGTATGTATCTAAGGGCTTGCCGGGCGGTGATTAATGCTCACATGCCAAGTAAGATAAAGCAATCCCAATATCCATTTGAGAAGAAAAACGGGGGTGAAAATATTAAGATCAATCAGGGCAGCAGCAGGACAGACGAGTTTGTGGAAGTGAGTGCAATAAAGAAGTTGATGACTTTCAAGGCCCCTGAATCCTGGCCAAAATATTACGCTGATGTTGTTGAGGAGGCTATTGCATTATGGGTTTTCAGTTACCTGGGAAATGGAATGAATTTAGCCGATATGGCGCAGCTTCGATATGAGAAGCATTATTTTGAGACATCCAGGCAAACAGAATTCAGATTCATTCGGCAGAAAACCGCCGACAGTAGCGACAGGGTAATTGAAATAATAATTCCAATAATTCCAGAACTCAGGGAGATTCTTGACAAAATAGCAGCAAAACCAGAACTAAATGGGCTTGTTTTGCCTTGGATCCTCGATGGAAAAACTGATCCGGTCTCGAAGACTAAAGCAGTAGCTCAACTGAACTCAAACATCAGGGCCAGGCTAAAAGCCGCATGCAAAGTCCTTGGGATGGAAAGACAAATTTCTATGAGCTGGGCTCGACATAGCTTTGCAACCAATCTAACCAGGGCAGGCGTTCCGGAACGCTATATTTCCCAGGCAATGGGGCACAGTGTCCGAAATGTTACGCAGCGGTATATTGGTCTTTTTTCGCCGGAAGAACGGATGGAATTTAACAAGATGTTACTTAGGGAGACAAAATTTAAAAGTAATGAAGCACTGGTGGCAGTATGATAGCGATGAGGGTCGCATTAAATACATAAAATGGGTAAGGAAAATAAATGAATATCCTAATTATTATATCGATTATGAGTTTGAGGCTGAAGCTGTTGAAAATCTTTCATTACAGGGAAAAATAGCTTACTTTAAAGGAGAAATGAGAAAACTCATTGCCGGGGGGGATAAGAAGGGCCCTCTGGTTAGGAGTTGGATCAAAGATGATAAGTGTAAAATATTTCCGAATGTTGAAAAAGAGATCTTAAAATTGTGGAACCAGAATAAGAAGGAAATTGAGGAAAACTGGACTGGCGATTTGGAGGTATCATTTGACAAGCAGTTACATGCATTTTTTAAGATTTATTTCCCGTATGTAAAGCTTGTCAAGTTACTTGCAGAGTGTCAGAGACAATCCGAAGGTGAGACCTTGTTGGGGATGGTTAATGATCAGATGCGAAAAAAGTTCGAGCAAAATTTAGAGACTCTTTTTGAAAACGATTTTCACGAATGGGGGCAGGGCGAGTTTTCTGCGGCCTGTTATCACATTTACCACGCTAAGGAGAGTTTTAAGTGGGGTAACAATAGGGCTTATATCAATAAAATGGAGGCAAAAAGCTTCGAGGCTTTTAAACGTGAATTGGCATCTTATTTTAATCGAAAAGCGCCTTCACACAATATTGAAAAATCAAAAAAAGAGTTTGAAAAACTAACACTCAGAAAAAAAATACTCTTGAAAAGCCTGTTTTCATAACATCATAGGTCCTGTCTCGGGGCCTATTTTTTGTCAATAATCCGAACGGATTCCGAAGTTTAAGCATTGCATTTACTTGAATCATAAACTGTTAGCTGATTTAAAAATCCGATTTTTACAAAAACATTTCTTTAAATAAAGAAGACGGACGAATTTTGACTTAAACAGAAATGTCAAAATTATGTTCGATCACGATTTTATTGAAAAAATAGCTGAAGCAACCGCCGCAAGGGTTTCGAAGATGCTGATGAAAGAACCGGAACCGACGAAAAACAGAAGACGGGTCGATGGTGTAAGAGGTATCGCTGACTTTTTGCATTGTTCGAGCGCTACAGCCCAGGGAATGGTTAATGCGGGAAAATTCCCGATTTATCGGATAGGGCGCAAAATCTTTGCCTTTTCCGATGAAATAGAAAATGGAATCCGGGAAAACTCTCGGGAGGGCAGGCTCCAGCAGAACCGGGCCAGTACTGAAGAAGAAATCAGCACCAAGGCAGCCGCCTATTCTAGCAAACATCAAAATAATGGACGATAAAAAATTTGGTCAACAGGAACGAGAAGCTTTTGCTGCCTTTGACAGACCAAAGACAATGCTAGAGGTTAGCGTTGAAACCGGGATCCTGCGGGCAAACATTTGCAGGTACATGTCTCGCTGGAAAAAACAGGACAAAATAATACTTGATCATTTTGGACTGTGCCCGATCAGCAAATATCGGGCGGGCTTTTATCAGGCAATTTAGTAGACAATTTTTTAACGGCGAAAATGAATAATGACAGTAGAATTTTAAACTTCCCCATCCAATTGCTTCAAGACGCCCCAAATATGGAAAGCGTATGCTGTAACATCGTTGATTATGCAACTTTCAGTCACGGCAGGAATCTTAATGGTACAGGACTTCATAAAATGAAATCGGCGGCGAAGTTTTTGGGAATAAAACTCGGTAGTCCTGAAAACTCTATGGTTAACGGGATGCGTCTTCATGAGAAAATTCCGCTAAAGTCACCGATGTCAGGCATTTCGGTAAAAGTCTTGTTCGAATTCCTTCACGGAAGTCCCAGCAATGAAGAAATTGCATACCTCGCTGCTCATTTGGCATTAAAAAGCATCGTCGGGAAGAAATCGTATTCTAGGGTAACAAAAGAGTTTCTATTGTGCCGAATGGCCGGTTTTGTTTCCCCCAAAGATATGCCAGAACTCCCCGAATATCTTAAGAAGTATTTTTTACGCTGGCACTTCGACAAGCTTAAATGTGAGCTAACTGACAGATATGGATGGTTAACTTACGGCCGATACACAAGAGGCTTTTTCGTTTCCCGAGAACTTACGCTCAAGAAACTCATAAAAAACGTTGAGATGAAGCGGCAAAAATTCAGGAAAGAACAGCAAAAAAAAGCGCAAGCAGCAGCTTTGTCGGAGGTATTAAAAGAGCTTGAGAATTCACCAACACCATGACAGCACCATGACAGCACCTATAATAACAACACTTACAACAACAATTAAACAACACTTACAACAACAATTAAACAGCACCTTAATAAAGGCTTTTAATAAAGACTCTAAAAAAAGACTATTAAAAAAGGCTATTAAATATGTTGTCACAAAAAATAATTTTTGTGACTGCCTTTCCTTTTATAAGAATTTTTTTAAAATAAAACAGGCTTCAACGGTTCGCCGTTACCGGGGAGCCTGTCCTCGGTCTCCCGGAGGTATGTGCGGCCTTCGGGGGGCTTTTTTTACAATTCAATTAAGTTTTCAACTAGTTAATTGTCAGCCGTATGAGTAAAGTAAAGTTAACAGAGCAAGCCCGGGCGGCGAGAAATGCATACCAGGGGAAGTGGAGGAAAGCTAATGCTCAAAAGGTCAGGGAATACCAAGCCAGTTATCTCAAAAAGTGGAGACAAGCCAATCCTCAGAAGATCCGAGAGTACCAGGCGAGTTATTGGGAGAGAGTGGCGCAAAGGAAAAAAGAAAAAGAAACGGTAACCCAAGTTAGCGTATCAAATAACGTAACAACCGCAAAAAATAGCGTAACAAGTCAAATTACCGTAACAAAACAAAAAGTATGTCAGGAGTGCGGCAAAATGTTTAGCGCAAAAAGATCTACGGCTCGGTTTTGCTCCACAGCTTGCCGGGTGAATTTTAATCGAAATAAATAAACTATCATCCTTTACTTCTCTTAAGCAAAAATTAAAAATCAAGATGGAAGAACAAAAATTTCAAAAAAGATTATTGCATTACGATGATGCAGGCTTTACCCGACAGATGAATGATTTTCAGCGAAACTGCCAGATCCTCAATCAGATTGCCGAAAAGTACGAGGAGCTTTTCTCTGAAAAAATAACACAAAAACAAATCAATCAAATCTTTGAAAGGGATTTTGATTCTTTATTGAAAGCCGCCAAGACGTCCATTGGAAAAAAAATTAAAAGCGATCTGCTTGCTGAGGTATCATTGAAGTTGTTCGAAGAAAAATTTTCTGTTTTCGTTGTTGAGGTTTCCCGTTTTTTGGACCGGTTTCAGAAAACAGCTATACAGGAGCCCTACCCCACGCAGACGCCTTTGTTATGGTTCAGCATTAATCCAGAAGGCAAATTTTTTATTCCGGATGAGACCGTTGAGAAAATCAAGGAGCGAAGCAAGAATTACATTTCTACGCCCAGAGAACAGGAATTATACGGCAAGCTTGAGCAGCTGGCAAAACTCAATAATGAAATATTTAATTCATTAGGGAAACGAGCAAAAGCCGAAATAGATATTTCCGGCCTCCACCGTCACAAAATAATTTCAGATTTGTTAACCTCAGATTCAGAAGGGAATGCAAAAGTTGATCCGGAAAATAACTTTAAATTTTTATCAGAATGAATACAGAAGAAAAAATACCCAGCTGGGCCCAAAAACACCTTGAAAATTTCGAGGAACGCATGAAGAAGTTCGAAAATCCAGACAAGGAGCAACCCGATCCGGCCAAAGAGGCGGAAGATGAGTTCATAAAAATGATGCAAGAAATTAACACCGACAACCAGCCTGGGGAAGGAAATAATGAGGAAGAAAACTTCGCTGATCTGATGAAAAACATAAATCAGTAAAAGAGTATAAATGAGCCAATTAACTCCAAAACAGAAGACTTTTTGTCAACAATATCTCATTGACCTCAACGGAAAACAGGCTGCTATTCGGGCCGGTTATTCGGCCCGGACAGCTGAATTTCAGGCATCACGACTGTTAAGTTTTGTTAAGGTGCAAAAATATTTACAAAAGCTTCAGGCGGAAGCAAGAAAGCGAACCGACATAACAAAAGATGAGATACTTTCAGAGCTAGCAAGCATCTTGCGGGCAAAAATTACCGATTATCTGAACTTCGATGGGAAAAAAATTCAATTCAAGGATTTTGCAGACCTCCCAGAAAGCCAAATAAAGGCCGTAGAAGGCATCCGACAGACTCGGCATGGGATTGAGTTAAAGTTGCACGGAAAAGCCTGGACAGTTGAAAGAATCTGCCGAATTTTAGGATTTGAGAGTCCACAGGCATTTGACGTCAGCCTCGACCGGCTTGACGAGACAACACTAGACGCAATTATTAACCGAATTACTAACAAGAAATGAACACCAAAAAAGATAAGATTCAGCTACTTAGGGATATTGAGGCAGGCCTGATTGATCCGGCGGATATTCCACCTGACCCAGTCATATGCAGTGAGAGGGGAGAAATGTTCACAGGGCTGCTGATGGCTTCCGGGGGTGCGAATGTCGTGTTATGTGGGCAGGCCGAAAAAGCTCTGAACGAATTGATGCAATCAAGAACCGGGTCTGCTCAAAAATGAGCTGATCTCCCCGTTGGGCAAATATGCCGAACAGCTGACACCTTATTGCAAATGTCATATGTGCAATTTCGCACATTTTAAGCAATAACATTCCCTAGATAATTATATTCAATGAATCCACCTTTTACTATATTTTCAGTAAAACGTCAAAGTGAGAAACTCTCACACTTTGAAGCATGTATGATGAATCCAGGTTTTTCACATTTTTGTGAAATACCGCCATATTAAGCGATATCAGAATTTTTATTAACTTAGTAATATAAAGGCCAAATGAGAAAAAGCACTTATAAGGAAGTATACCACCTACTTGACAAGGGAGAGACTGTTTATTTGCTAAATGAATTATATGAAATAGCAATTAAGTTTATCCCTGGAACAGCTAATTATATTGCAAAAATAAAAGGCGGAGAAGAATACCCTATAAATAGCGGTGCAGAGATAGTATATGAAGCATTAACAGATGCTGTTATCATGACAAAAGAAGAATACGAAAACTATTAAGCCGTTATTCATATTGCATTATGACCACTTATGACGACATAGTAAAGAAATTGCAGGAAGGCAAGACGGTTTACCTGTTAAATGAATTTTACTCAACTGTAATCAAAGTTATTCCTGGAACGACAAACTACAAGGCTAAGCATAAAGGAGGCAAGGAATACCCGATTGCAAGGAAAACCGACCTGGTTTGCGAAACCCTTGAGAATCCTGTCGAGATCACGGCTGAAGAATATGAAAGCTATTAAGCTTCTTTTTCTTACAATAAAAAGTTTCCATGTGAATTTCAACTTCACTTTTGCTTCACCACAATAAAAAAAGAGCTACAATAAATTTTGTAACTCTTTTATTTTCAGTGTAGCGAGACCGGGAATTGAACCCGGGACCTCATGATTATGAATCATGCGCTCTAACCATCTGAGCTATCTCGCCATGTCCAATGAAGTCCTGACACCAACAAGTTTTTTAATCCCCCCTGCCTTCACCTCAGAAAAATCCTGCACAATCAAAACCCAATCCTGATGTCCTTTTTGCGGGTGCAAATATAAACAGATAACACCAAATAATCAATATGGTTTTTTCTTTTAATATTTTTTTCTATATTGCAACATAGAAGTATTTAATCTTCTCTTTATCATGAGTTTTAGGTATGAACTTGAATATACGCTCAACTGTTCACCAAAAGTCCTCTTTTCGCGGCTAAGCACTCCCGAAGGTCTTAGCGAATGGTTTGCCGATAACGTTACAATTGAAGGAAATATCTTCACATTTCACTGGAATAAAACCCAGTCAAAAGCCAGATTAGCTGCACTGAGAGAAAACAAGCTGGTAAGGTTTGAGTGGTTGGGATCAGAAGACGAAGAAATAGAATATTTTGAATTCAGGATCGATGTGCATGAACTCACAAACGACCTGGCTCTTATTATTATCGACTTTGCTGAACCCGACGAAAAGGAGGATGCTATATATCTGTGGGATACCCAGATAGCAGATCTTAAAAGGATCCTGGGAATCTAGGTTGGCTTACGGATGAATATTTCTCAACTGACGGGTCCCGCTACCCGGCTGATTGTCATGTACTGCTTCCGTTCGTCGTTTTGCAATAGACTATGCTATAAAAAACTGGCGGAACAATTTGAATATACTAATCGGCGGATATAAGTATGCGGGGCATCTTTGAGGGCAAACGATCTGTCAGCAATCCTGAAAACACAAATCCGAACACCATGTATTCAAGCATTCTGGTCAAAAATCAAATTAATTGACAAAAATCAAGTAATTTTGCAGTCTGAAAACTGGGAGCATTGAAGAAACTCGATTCATTCGTATTAAAATCCTTCATAGGACCGTTGATACTCACCTTCTTTATTGTGCTTATCATACTGATCCTGCAATTTCTATGGATGTATGTTGATGATCTGGCAGGCAAGGGGCTGGAAATCAAAATACTTGCGGAATTATTGTTTCAATTCTCACTTTCTTTCGTACCTACGGCACTCCCCCTTGCCATACTCCTTGCATCGCTGATGACCTTTGGAAACATGGGAGAATTCAGTGAGCTGACTGCCCTTAAATCATCGGGGATACCTCTCAATCGTATTATGAGACCTTTAATATTCCTGATAGCCATTATATCCATTGTTTCATTTTTCTTTTCAAACAACGTACTTCCCTATTCAAACCGCCAGGCCAGAACCCTCCTTTATGATATACGACGGAAACGCCCGGATATTAATCTCCAGGCCGGTACTTTCAACAACGACATTGAAGGATTCAGCATTAAGATAACTTCAAAGGACCCGGTTACAAACCGCCTCAACAGGCTCTATATCTATGACCACCGTGAAAACAGGGGCAATTCAGCGGTAACATATGCCGATTCAGGCTATATGCGTGTAACATCCGATGAAACCGCGATGATAATGACACTCTACAACGGATATTCATACACCGATATGGGAGAAAGAAGTTCAAATCCTGCTGACAAAAAGTATCCGTTCAGAAAGGATAATTTTAAAGAGCAAACCCTTGTAATCCCTCTTTCAGGTTTCGACCTCCAGAGGAGTGAGATTGATCTTTTCAAATCCCATTCGGCAATGCTTAACATATCGCAGCTGACTTTTTACATCGACTCGCTCAATAAAAGATACACTAAAAATATCGACACCTATTTCACTGAATATAATACCACTGTATTGTATTCCGGAAGAGCAAGCCTGTTAAGGTTGTCAAGGGAAGAAGACACACTTGACCTGAAATCCCAATCCAATACCGGGATAAACGAATTATTCAACTCACTGACATTGGCCAACAAACGAAACGTACTTATGAGGGCTATCCAGGGAATAAAGGAAGGAAGCAGCTTCCTGGCCTCAAAGAATGAATCACTGCATATTGAGATCAAGAATATAAAGAACTATGAGATCAACTGGAACAAGAAATTCACTCTCTCCTTTGCCTGCATTGTTTTCTTCTTTATCGGAGCCCCGCTGGGTGCGATCATAAGGAAAGGAGGCTTGGGAACTCCTGCAGTCATATCAATCCTGTTCTTTGTGATTTGGTACGTAATATCCCTGTCAGGAGAAAAACTTGCGGAGGAAAACCTTGTAAGCACATTTGCAGGAATGTGGGCAGCATCATACATACTCCTTCCTGCCGGACTTTTTCTGACTTATAAAGCATCGAATGACTCTGTCATTATGAATATAGATACCTATCTGATGTTCTTCAAAAAGATTAAGGATTATTTGTACAGGATAGTTATAACAGGCGCAAAACGCAACTCCGGAATTGAAACAGAATAATATTGCTGAGATGAAGAAAATTAAACTCAATACTGTAGAAGAAGGGATAAACGACATCAAGGCAGGAAAGATAGTCATTGTAGTTGACGATGAGGACCGTGAAAATGAAGGCGACTTTATCTGTGCTGCTGAACTGATAACCCCCGAAATAGTAAATTTCATGGCCAAACACGGCCGTGGCATTATATGCGTGGCACTTCCTGAAAAAAGATGTGAGGAACTCGAACTTGACCTTATGGTCGGGAACAATACATCCATTCATGAAACGCAATTTACTGTATCTGTCGATCTGCTAAGCACTGAAACCAGCACCGGAGTGTCAGCAAAGGACCGTGCCCTGACGATAAGGGCCCTTGTCGATCCCGCGACAAAACCATCGGACCTGGGCCGCCCGGGACATATTTTCCCGCTGAAGGCCAAGGTAAAGGGAGTGCTCAGAAGGGCAGGGCATACTGAGGCAGTGGTTGATCTCACAAGACTTGCCGGCCTTAAACCGGGAGGAGCTCTTGTGGAAATTATGAACGAAGATGGATCAATGGCCAGACTGCCCGACCTGGCAAAACTGAGAAGGAGATTCAAAACTAAAATAATATCAATACGTGACCTGATACAATACACTCTTGAAAGAGATACAATAATTGAAAAAGGGGAAAAGGTTAAGCTGCCCACTGACAATGGAGTATTTGAATTCATCCCGTTCAGGCAGACCAGTAACGGAATCGAGCATGCCGCACTTGTCAAAGGCACATGGACCAAGGATGAACCTGTCCTGGTGAGGCTTCATTCGTCATGCTTCACAGGCGATATATTCGGCTCGCTCAGGTGCGATTGCGGACCACAGCTACATAAGGCAATGGAAATGGTTGAAGCTGAAGGCAAAGGAGTGGTTGTCTACCTTAATCAGGAAGGAAGAGGTATCGGCCTTTTCAATAAAATAAAAGCATACAGGCTCCAGGATCAGGGCATGGACACCGTGCAGGCCAACCTTATGCTCGGTTTTGGTGAAGATGAAAGGGATTACGGCGTGGGAGCCAGCATCATGAGGGAACTGGGACTGGGAAAAATACGTCTGATCTCAAATAATCCCGTAAAAAGAGCCGGGCTTGAAGGATACGGGATAAAGATCGTGGAAGTTATACCCCTTGTTATCCCCGCAAACAAATTCAATGAATTTTACCTCGAAACCAAGGCAAACAAAATGGGGCACAACATTACTTGCTACAAACGTCTGAAAAATCCTGAGTAATTTTCTATATTTGGTTATTAAGCCGATATAAAACCAAATGAAAAATCCCAGAATAGTTTTTATGGGAACGCCCGGGTTTGCCGTAGCATCGCTCGGGGCACTCCTTATGAACGGGTTTAATGTATCAGGAGTTGTAACAACCCCTGACAAGCCTGCCGGTAGAGGAAGAAAAATATCTGCATCGCCTGTAAAGGAATTTGCAGTGTCACATTACCTCCCGGTAATGCAACCCGTCAACTTAAAAGATCCCGATTTCCTTAGCAGTCTGATAAGCCTGAAACCTGATATCTTTATCGTTGTGGCATTCAGAATGCTCCCCGAGCCAGTATGGAAAATACCACCCCTTGGTACTTTTAACCTTCATGCATCACTCCTGCCTCAATACAGGGGTGCTGCCCCGGTAAACCATGCAATAATAAACGGCGAGACTGTGACAGGTGTTACTACTTTCCTTATTGATGATAAAATTGATACAGGAAACATACTGCTGCGTGAAGAAGTTAATATCTTCCCCTATGAAAATGCGGGAGATCTGCATGACAGGCTTATGAAATACGGCGCCCGCCTTGTAATAAAAACTCTCAGGGGAATCATCGAAAATAAAATCGAGCCGCAGCCTCAGCAAAACTTTATGATGCCGGGAGAAGTTCTGAAGAAAGCTCCGAAAATATTTCCTTCAGATTCAGTTATTGACTGGAATAATGATCCTGAACAGATACACAATCTTATCAGAGGCCTGGCTCCGGTACCATGCGCAGGGTCTACCCTGGTAAAAGAGAATAAAACTGTCTCATTTAAGATATACGAAAGCTATCCCGAAACAGCCAGTCATTCCTTTAAACCAGGCAGCATAATATCGGACGGAAAAGAAAAAATGAAAATTGCATGCAAAAGTGGTTATGTTCACATACTCCAGCTAAAACCTGAAGGCAGGAAGAGAATGAGTACGCCGGAGTTTCTAAGAGGTTTCAGATTATCGGACTACAGTATCATTGCTGATCAACAGGCTTAAGGTCTTTTAGCCATATTTTCTGCCCGGCTGATGGTTCTTCCCCCGCTTGCATCCTGTTCAGGTCAAGAAGGCTCTTAAGCCTGATTCCGTATTTTTGGGATATCATGTAAATTGTTTCCCCTTCCCTTGCTATATGAAATTCGGCTCCGGTTTCCGACCTGTCCTTCTTTGCCTGGAGATAGAGTATCTGTCCAGGTATCAGGTCTGACTTGTCAGTAAGTTCATTATACCTGACGATTTCCCATTTCAAAACCTTGAATTCTCTGGCTATATCATCGATCTTCTCACCATCCTTTACAATGACATACTGCACACCATTGTTCGTCATTATCCTCGAAGCCCTGGCAAGCACAGCCCCGAAGCTGCTGGTCTCCTCAATGGCAGGTGACGGTTCTTTGATGTTGGTATCGGCCTCAGCCTTTGTAGTTTGATTTGAGGATGAGGATGAGGATGAGGTCGAGGATGAGGTCGGGGTAGAGATCGGGGCAGGTCTGGAAGTGGAGGAAGAAGCCCTGTAATCCCGGTCATAATAGTACAGATTATGCTCTTCTATTTTCCTTATCAGCATGTTTGCATAATCAGGGTTTGTTGCATATCCGGCTTTCTTCAGACCGTGCGCCCAGCCTTTGTAATCGGAAGGATTCAAATCAAACAGGAAACTGTAGCGTGAACCGCTCCTAAGGAAGTCGGAATGGTCACGGAATGAATCTTCAACGTTGGCATATTTCCTGAAACACTCATTGCGCCTGTCGTCATGATGAATAAACCTCTGACCTTTCCAGATGCTATGGCATTTAATTCCGAAATGATTATTTGCCGAACGGGCGAGAGTGCTTCTTCCATAATTTGATTCAACCATACCCTGGGCAAGGGTTATGCTTGCCGGCACCCCGCTCCTTTTCATTTCCATCACGGCAAGATCCTTATATTTATTTATATAGTCCTCCGCCGTGACACTGACTGAAACCGGAGTTACAGCATGCCTGGCCGGTCTGCATGCGAAAAGCAGGAAAGTTATGGAAATCTGCAATAATATTATGGTTCTGCCTGCCACCTGTATTCTGTTTCCGGCAAAAATATTAAAATTGACTACCCCAACAACATATACTTATACACAGATTGTTTATATACCATGTTCCCCGATATTTATTACATTTGTAACTCATTCTGAATAAGAATATTATGGTAGTTGAAAGAAACATTGCAGTGATCTTTAAGGAGTACGGCACTCCTGGGGAAGCTGTCAGCCGATGACAGGGAGATCATCAACTCAGCCAAAGAAGAGTTAAGAAGCGGAATGCCAATAAGGCTTATCCTTTACGGTGAAAGGAAGATCGTGGTCGTTGAAAATGCAGGATTACTTCTTCCACTGCAATTCAACAAGAATAATCTTACCCGGCTTCATCCCTGACAATAAGCTGGAAGCCTGCCCCATGGATATTCTTGATATTCAACCCGGGATCCTCTGAAAGAAATTTCCTGAGTTTGGTAATATATACATCCATGCTCCTCGCAGTAAAATAATCGTCGGCTCCCCATATTTTCTTCAGAGCCATCTCCCTGCTTATAAGAGAATTCGGATTCAGGGCAAGCAGTTCAAGCAACTGTGCTTCCTTTGGTGACAGTTTCTTCTCTTCATCACCGATTGTGAGTGTCCGCAGTCGGGCGTTGAAAACAAATTTGCCTATTTCGAAAATGTCACGGATGCCTGACTGAGATTCACGGCGGGAAATAATAGCTCTTATCTTGGCCAGAAGAATATCGGTATCAAAAGGTTTGGTAACATAGTCGTCACCGCCAACACCATATCCTCTGAGAACATCCTCTTTCAGCTTCTTTGCCGTTAGAAATATTATCGGCACATTATTGTTGATCTTCCTTATTTCCGAAGCTATTGTAAACCCGTCCACATTAGGAAGCATGACATCGAGGATGCAAATGTCAAAAACGCCCTTTCTGAAATGATCCACTGCATACTTCCCGTCATCGATCCAGTCGACGGAGAAATCGTTCAGTTCGAGGTATGATTTAAGAACCGATCCGAAACTAAGATCGTCTTCAACAAGGAATATCTTTGTGGCTTTCATCCGTATATAATTTATTTTAATGGTCGGATGGAACCGCACATGTTTGATAATTATATACATAAGTGTTTGCGTATGCAATACATGTGGGTTTCATCATACTTATCAGTTTTCATGATTATAGGGCAGGTAGATCTCAAAGCGGCTTCCATTTCCAGGTTCACTGGTAACCACAATATTACCGTGATGAGCATCAATTATTGCCCTGACATAGTTCAATCCGAGCCCGAATCCTTTTACATCATGAATATTGCCGGAGCTCTGCCGGTAGAATCTTTCAAATATCCTGCTCTGCACGCTCCTGCTCATGCCTATTCCCTTATCCTCAACCACCATTACAACACCGGTTTCATTGCTGACAGTTGATATAGTAATCTCAGGAGAAGCAACAGAGTATTTTATCGCATTATCAAGGAGATTGTTAACCAGGTTGAGAAGATGCTCGCTGTCGCCGAGGATTTCATGTTTATTCGCGTCAAGCTTAAGCCTGACAGTTCCATTCTTCTGCTGTATCTGAATATCGACAATATCAACAGCCTTCTCAATAACTGAATGGAGGGATACTGTTTGAAAGCTGAACTCTATTTCTTTTTTATCGAGTGAAGCTATCTGAAGAATAGTTTCCACCTTCTTGTTCATCCTGTTGTTTTCCTTTTTTATCAGGCTGATGAAATGACGTATGCTCGACTCATCCTTGATTACCTTAGGATTGGTTATTGTATCTGCGGCCAGCGAGATAGTAGCTATGGGTGTTTTGAACTCATGGGTCATATTGTTCAGAAAGTCCGATTTCATCTCGGAAATCTTTTTCTGTCTGATAAGGAAAAAGAGGCTCAGGGCAAAGGTTGCCAGAATGATCATTGAAAACAGGAAAGATCCTCCAAGGATCCATGCCATCGAGCCCAGTACATAATTTGTTCTTTCGGGAAAAACAACTGACAGGTTCAGATCCTGCTTTATAATATTGTCAGGGAACAGTCTCACCCTGTACCTGCTTTTAAGGAAATCATTGGCTTGTGACTTTCTGAAGTGGCCATCCTGTACCTTTCCGTTCCTGATGATCGCAAACTCAAAGGGAGTCTCTATGCCGGCAAACATAAAAGATCTTTTAAGAGCGTAGTTAACCTCTTCGGGATCGAGTTGCAATTTGGTTTCCCATTCAAAGACATCGGAAATCATCTGGCTGCTCATAATCTGAAATTCACTTGCTCTTCTTCTAACCCATTCCAGGAATTTCTGCCTGCTGACATATACTGTTCCGGGATCTTCTCCAACCTGTTGTTTTCCATTTATACCTATAAGGTCTTCCTTTGCCGAAGACGAAGAAATTACGTAGGTTCCGGTGTCGGAATAAAAAGAGGTGTCATTCCAATTGAGCAAAGAATCAGTGCCCTGCAATTCTCCCGAAGTGTCAATTGTTTGTGCAAAAGACTGATTTGTAATTCTATAGCTAAAACTCCCCCCGTCACTTGAGGAATAGGTCCCTATTCTTAAATACCCTGCAAGATCTCCTGACATGTTATTCAGGGAAAGAGGATCTTCAAACATGAAGTCATTGAAAAAACTCATTTTCCGGGTCGATTCGATAATATCGGCCGCATCATTAAGCCCCGCTATCACTGCATTGTTAAAATTCTCATTCCTGATGCTGATCGCATTCTTTATCCATATTACCTGCACCCAGATGATACCTATAATAGATATCATCATCATCAGAATAAGACCTGCGAATTTCTGTCTGCTCATGGTGCAAAATTAAATCATAAAAAGTCATAAAGGCAGGTTTTAACGTTTCATTAACGCTTATTAACCTGATTTTAACTGAATAAAAGCCTCGTGAAGGCTCAGCACTCAGTTGCATTGGCTTGCCGGGGTTTTACATTTTAAAATATTTCCATATGTCATTATCGGGAAGAGGTGCCGTTATTGTAAGATTATTTCCTCGCACAGGATGCAGCAGCTCCAGCTTCCAGGCATGAAGACATATACCTCCGCCTTCATTTGACCGGGGGTAACCATACTTGAGGTCGCCTTTTATGGGACAGCCTGTTCTGGCGAGCTGAGCCCTGATCTGGTGATGCCGGCCAGTCTGGAGCTCTATTTCAAGCAAATAATACCTGTCTGACCTTCCTGTCAGCCTGTATGACAAACTGGCTGATTTTGATCCCTTAACTTCTTTATCATACACGTAGGTTTTGTTCTGCTTCTCATTCTTTTTAAGAAAGTGGGTGAGAGTGCTTTCATCAGCAGGCGGCCTTTCCCCCACAATTGCCAGGTAAGTTTTCCTGACCTGTCTTGAGCTGAACATCTTGTTAAGACGCGCGAGAGCTTTTGAGGTGCGCGCATAAAGAATTACTCCTGAAACGGGCCGGTCGAGGCGATGGACCACCCCCAGGAATGCCCTGCCCGGCTTATTGTATTTAACTGCCAGGTATTTTTTAATCTCTTCATCCAGGGACACATCGCCGGTAATATCGCCCTGGGCAAGGTCGGAGGTTTTTTTGGAAACTGCAATAAGATGATTATCCTCGTAGAGAATATCCAACATTTCAAAATGTTATTAGTACTGCTCACTCTCATTCGGGAAGTCACCGGATCTGACATCTTCTATGTAATTCTTCACGGCACTCTTTACTTCTTCATACAGGTTATGATATCTTCTGAGGAACCTCGGTGAGAATTCCCTGTTTATACCAAGCATGTCATGAAGAACCAGCACCTGCCCGTCGGTCATACCGCCCGCGCCGATGCCAATGACAGGTATCTTAAGAGCCTTGGTCACCTCCCCGGCAAGTTTTGCAGGTATCTTTTCAAGAACCAGGGAGAAACATCCTGTTTTCTCAAGAAGCCTGGCATCTTCAATAAGCCTTTGCGCTTCTTCCTCCTCTTTGGCTCTTACCACGTAGGTTCCGAATTTATGGATTGACTGCGGAGTCAGTCCGAGATGTCCCATAACCGGAATACCGGCTGACAAAATACGTTCTATCGATTCAGTAATCTGCTGTCCTCCTTCAAGTTTCACAGCACTTGCTCCTGTTTCCTTCATTATTCGTATGGCCGAGACAAGTGCTTCCTTCGAGTTTCCCTGATATGTTCCGAATGGAAGATCAACGACCACCAGGGCTCTCCTGACAGCCCTGACGACCGATGCTGCATGATATATCATATTGTCGAGTGTAATTGGCAGTGTCGTTTCAAAACCCGCCATCACATTCGAAGCTGAATCTCCGACAAGAACAACGTCAATTTCAGCTTCATCAAGGATTTTTGCCAATGAGTAATCATAGCCTGTAAGCACAGCTATCTTCTCTCCATGGAGTTTCATTTCACCCAGAACATGAGTTGTTATCTTCCTTGCGGTTTTATGTATTGCCATTGGTTGAATATTTTAGAGTATACAAAGCTACAAAATTGTACCGGATGTCAAAAGTCATACTCCCTATCTTTAATTTCTGCCAGCAACATCCCCCAACCATGCCGTTTTGTCACATTTACAAATCTGCCGATTTCAACTAATGCCATATTTGCATAAATATCATTTTAAGATCCGATGGCATAATCATTGCATATAACTCAGTCATTAATCGAAAACTATAAAATAATATTAAAATATGGGAAAAATAATCGGAATCGATCTGGGAACAACAAACTCATGTGTTTCAGTAATGGAAGGAAATGAGCCAGTTGTAATCCCCAACAGCGAAGGGAAAAGAACAACCCCTTCCATAGTCGCCTTTGTGGATAATGGCGAGCGTAAAGTTGGTGACCCGGCAAAACGTCAGGCAATAACAAACGCCAACAAAACAGTCTATTCAATTAAAAGATTCATGGGCGAAACCTACGACAAGCTGAATAAAGAGATTAAAAGGGTTACGTTCAATGTTGTAAAAGGCGACAACAATACTCCAAGGGTAAAAATTGACGACCGTCTTTATTCTTCTCAGGAAATATCAGCAATGATACTGCAGAAGATGAAGAAGACAGCCGAAGATTATCTCGGCATGGAGGTTACTGAAGCTGTCATAACAGTCCCTGCATATTTCAACGACTCTCAGCGCCAGGCAACAAAAGAGGCAGGAGAGATAGCAGGCCTTAACGTCAGAAGGATAATAAATGAACCCACTGCCGCTTCGCTTGCATACGGACTCGACAAGAAATCCCAGGACCTTAAAATTGCCGTTTTCGACCTTGGAGGAGGTACTTTCGACATCTCCATCCTCGAACTTGGAGATGGAGTATTTGAGGTGAAATCGACAAATGGTGATACCCATCTGGGCGGTGATGATTTCGACCATGCCATAATCGACTGGCTGGCTGAAGAGTTCTTAAAGGATGAAGGTGTTGACCTGAGAAGGGATCCGATGGCACTCCAGAGGCTTAAGGAAGCTGCAGAAAAGGCAAAAATAGAACTGTCAAGCACAACATCAACAGAAATAAACCTGCCGTACATAATGCCTGTAGATGGTATTCCAAAGCATTTGGTTAAAACCCTTACAAGAGCCCATTTCGAAAAACTCAGCGACAAGCTGATACAAGCATGCATAGAGCCCTGCAAGAAAGCTCTTGACGATTCAGGGTTCAAGGCATCTGATATTGACGAAGTCCTCCTTGTAGGCGGATCAACACGTATTCCTGCCATTCAACAGCTTGTAGAGAAATTCTTTGGCAGGGTGCCGTCAAAAGGAGTTAACCCTGATGAGGTTGTAGCGGTGGGAGCAGCAATACAGGGCGGTGTACTGACAGGTGAAGTGAAAGACGTTCTCCTTCTTGATGTAACCCCTCTCTCTCTGGGTATAGAAACTCTTGGAGGCGTGATGACAAAACTTATTGAATCAAATACGACAATACCTACAAAAAAAGCTGAAACCTTCACAACAGCCGCTGACAACCAGCCATCTGTTGAGATCCATGTCCTCCAGGGTGAAAGGCCCATAGCGTCAGGTAACAAAACTATTGGCCGTTTCCATCTCGATGGAATCCCGCCAGCTCCAAGGGGCATACCCCAAATAGAGGTCACTTTCGATATTGATGCCAATGGAATCCTTAATGTTACTGCCAAGGACAAAGGCACCGGTAAAGAGCAGAGGATTAGGATTGAAGCGTCATCAGGCCTTAGCGATGATGAAATAAAACGGATGAGGGAAGAAGCTAAAGCCTATGCCGAATCAGATTCAAAAGCACGTGAAAAAGCTGACAAGGTAAATGCCGCCGATAGCATGATATTCTCAACTGAAAAACAGCTCAGGGAATTCGGCGACAAGCTGCCTTCAGATAAGAAGTCGTCTATCGAAAACGCCCTGGAAAAACTTAAGGAAGCCCATAAGTCGCAGGATGTCACGGAAATAGATAAAGCTATGGCGGAATTGAACACAATATGGCAGTCTGCTTCTGAGGAGATGTACAAGACAGCTCAAAACACCGGGCAAACAACCTCACAGTCAGAACCAGGCCAGGATCAGCAGAAATCACCTGACAACGACGAAGTAACTGATGTTGATTTCGAAGAAGTAAAATAACAATTCTGTAATTATTTTCATAAATGATTGGAGGCTGTCTCATAATAAAAAAGGGCAGCCTCTCTTTTTTGACAGTTATCCTGCCCGCTCAAGAAGCTTCTGGAACTGAAACCCGGAACCTTGAACCTCGAACCGAATGCTGTGAAGTCAACCCCACCAGGTTGTACCTGCTGTGGACACCACTTACCGTGACGACATCCGGGGTAAAGAACAATAACAGCACTCTGATTATAACTGTGCGGGGGCAAACCGGAAAAGGTGCAAACCGTTGCATGTAATGTTAAAATTACGGCAGGGCGTTACAGCAACGCTTCAGCCATATATCCCATTTTTTTGTAGTTTTACACCGAAAATTCTCATCAATCGCAATGTATTGTAAATTTATAACCATCATTCTTCTGCTGGGAATATCTGCGGGCTCAAACTGCCAGATTCCCAACAACATAAACCAGATGGATGCAAAAGGGGAAAAACAGGGTTACTGGATAAAGAAGTATCCGGACGGGCAGATTCTTTATGAAGGATCATTCAGAAATAACAAACCTGTTGGGGAGTTTAAAAGATATTACGAAGACGGAAGTCTTAAATCAGTCCTGATGTATTCAGATAAAAAAAATGAAGCATTTGCGGAAATATATTATCCTAACGGATACATTGCCTCAAAGGGTTTGTATGTTAACCAGGCAAAAGAGGGCAAATGGCAGTTTTTTTCATTTTCCCTGAAGGATACCCTGATCAGTGAAGAATACTATACAAAAGGGAAAAAGAACGGCCTGTCAGTCAACTATTACCCAGACGGCATTATTGCTGAGAAGCTTTACTATGCGAACGGAGTAAGACATGGGGAATGCCTGAAATATCATGAATCAGGAGCATTGAACCTCAGAACCCGGTATGAGAACGGACAGCTCGATGGCAGTTTTGAAGCTTATTACGAGAACGGGAATGCAGAGTTTATCGGTCAGTATAAAAACAACCTCAAAACCGGAACCTGGAAATTATTCAAGGAAGACGGAGAACTGAGATTTGAGATTGAATACGAGGCTGGTATGCCTAAAAACCGGACTCTGGATATCTATGAGACCGAACGTATAGATTCTCTCGAGAAAAACATAGTCAAAATACCTGACCCGGAAAAAACACAGCAAATATGGTAATACTGGGCCGTAATTACGCTTTTCAAAGGACTTTACTGACCCTCATAATACTTATATTCTCTGCTCAATACAATTACACATTTGCACAATCCGGTGACTACTATTACAGGATTACCTTCAGGGACAAGGGAAACAATACTGTAAGCTCATTTAAAGCTGAAGAACTGATGTCAGAAAGGGCAGTGGAACGCCGAAGAAGAGCCGGAATTATTTTTCCTGACTACCACGATCTGCCTGTGTGGAAAGAATATATTGATGGGATAAGCTCTCTGGGGCTCAGGTTTCATTCTTCCTCGAAATGGATGAACAGCGCCCTTTTCAGATCTGAAAATCTTGTCGCAACAAACGTTTTACTTTCTCTGCCCTTTGTGATTGATGCCCGTATTGTCAAAAACGGATCGGACAAAAAAAATCATATTGATAAGTTCGGACCATTTGAAGAACAGGCTGAAATGACAACTTACAATAACCCTGTTGTAATGTTGCAGGGCGATGTTCTTCACGATTCAGGCTTCAACGGCAAAGGAATACTGATCGCTGTTCTTGATGCAGGTTTTTATAACGCCGGCCTGATTTCTTCACTCACTGATCTGAGAAACAGACAGGGAATAAAGGCAACTTATGATTTTGTAACAAACAGTCCGGAGGTTTACAGTTACCATTCACACGGGACAGCTGTTCTTTCGGTACTTGCAGGAAAATCGGAAGGGATGATCGAGGGATCTGCCACAGGTGCCGACTATCTTCTCCTGAGAACTGAAGACTCCGCTACAGAATCCCCGTCTGAAGAAGACCATTGGATCGCAGCTGCAGAATATGCCGACAGCGCAGGAGCCGATATTATCAATTCTTCACTAGGCTATTTCTGGTTTGACGATCCTGTGCATAATTACAAACAATCCAATCTTGACGGCAACACTGCCTATATAACAAATGCAGCTGATATTGCAGCTTCCAGAGGCATCCTTGTGGTGAACAGTGCAGGAAACGCAAGGGATAATGAATGGCTGGGCATAATTGCTCCTGCTGACGGAGACAGCGTGCTTTGCGTAGGCTCTGTGGACAGCGGTGGTGTCATTTCCTATTTTTCATCGGCAGGACCTTCTGCTGACAAAAGAATAAAACCTGATGTAACTGCCCAGGGAGTTAGTGTCTCAGTGCAGATATCTCCAAACGATTTTATGAGGGCCAGCGGCACTTCCTTTTCCTGCCCTGTCATTAGCGGGATGTGTGCCTGTTTGATGCAGGCCGTGCCGGAAGCAACAAATATCGACCTGATAACAGCACTTCATTATTCAGGAAACAGGTTTAGCCGCCCGGATTCCCTTTACGGATACGGTATTCCTGATATGCTGACAGCGGTGAATTATCTGAAAGATAAATATACCCCCGTCCGGAAAAACGAATCTGCCATCGGCCCAAATCCATTCCATGACAGACTGACTGTTTTCTTTAAGGAAAGTCCCATGAGGCTGACCGCAGAGTTACATACGTTATCAGGCTTACCGATCCTCAGAAGGGAATTTAAGGAACATTATGGCAGATCATTACTGATAGATGATCTCCATGATCTTAAGCAGGGTGTGTATATACTCCGCCTGATAACAGACAGAGGACTGTTCGTTCACAAAGTAATAAAAGCTGACCGATGACCGATAGTAACAAAATAACACTCGCAGAACTCCAGCTGATCATCAGGGATTCAA
The DNA here is from genome assembly GCA_040769065.1 of Bacteroidales bacterium. Lineage (GTDB taxonomy): Bacteria > Bacteroidota > Bacteroidia > Bacteroidales > VadinHA17 > LD21. The sequence continues at coordinate 115,533 of JAXGLU010000001.1, read as the reverse complement.
TCTACCTTGCGTTGCCTGACATGTACTGGGTAATAGCCGAAATATCGGAGATGAAGGAGAACTATAATGGTCATTGCTATCTTGAACTTATTGAAAAACAACCTGACGACAAGAACATAAGAGCAAGGGCAAGGGCTGTTATCTGGAGCAACAGGTACAGATTCCTGAAGCCATTTTTCGAAAATGTGGCTGGGGAATCATTGCGGGAAGGACTGAAAGTACTGGTAAAAGTAAGGGTGGAATATCATGAGATATACGGATTGAGCCTGGTAATCTCCGATATCGATCCTTCATTTACCCTGGGCGACCTGGCAGTTAAAAGGCAGATGATACTTAAGAAGCTTGAAGAGGATGGAGTTCTTAACATGAACAGGGAGCTGGAGTTCCCGCTTTTCCCACAGCGTATCGCTGTTATATCGTCAAGAAGTGCTGCAGGCTATACAGATTTTATTAAACATATAGGTGAAAACAGTTACGGGTATGTATTCTATACTGCCCTTTTCGAAGCTGCAATGCAGGGAATTGAGACGGAAACATCAATAATTGAAGCACTTGACAGAATAGCTGAAAAGATTGAACTTTTTGACGTGATCGTTATAATAAGGGGAGGAGGATCGCAGACAGATCTGAGCTGGTTTGATAATTACAGCATAGCTTACTATATCACCCAGTTTCCGCTGCCTGTTCTCACCGGCATAGGTCATGAGAAAGACCTCTCTGTGACCGATATTGTTGCATATAAAGCCTTAAAGACCCCTACTGCAGTTGCTGATTTCCTTATCGGCTGTGCCAATGAAGCTGAAAACAACCTTATGGAAACTCTTTCCGGGATTATTTCTTTTACACGGGACATCATGCTCGATTATAAGCACAAAGTGGAAACCTTCAGCATGAAGATCAATCCACTTGCAAGAATAATGATCGCGGGGATGAAAGAAAAACTTTCATCACTAATAATTGAAACGATAAACAGCGGAAAGGAATCAGTCATAAAAGCCGGGCTAATCCCGGCCAGCCATAAATCGAGACTTGCCTCATCATCAAAATCCCTGTTTTCTGCTTGTGATAATAAACTGGCAGGCCTGAGAAACAACCTGCTAAATGCCACATCAGGTTTTCTTGGAAAATCAGGCTTACACATTGAAGGACTAACGGGATCACTGAAAATACTGGATCCTGTTAATGTTCTTAAAAGGGGATTTACCATAACCAGTCATAAAGGGATAATTGTTAAATCGAAAGAAGCCCTGAAAACTGATGATGAAATTGATACACATTTCATTGATGGATCGGTTAAAAGCAGGGTAACGAATGAATGAAGGCATTTGGCAGGAGCAGTTGGTAAAAGCAGATGGCAAAAAACAATATATTACAGAACCGTTTAAATATACAAAAATGGCAAAAAAGGAATTTTCATTCAATGAGGCTGTTAGTGAAATAGAAAAGATACTTCAGGTAATCGAGAACGGAGACCTGGATGTTGACAGGCTGGCTGCTGAAGTCAAGCGTGCTTCGGAGCTCATTAAGCAATGCCAGAAAAAATTAAGGGTGACAGAAGAAGAAATCAACAGCATTTTTAAGGATTTGGGATAAAAATTAATCAGGACCGGAGTCCTGATTAACTTCTTACTACCCTAAACCTAAATCCATGAAAAAATAAATGTAACTGATGGGCTTCTGTGTGTACATTCATTAAACGCAGGGAGATACTAATTGTTACATTTTACAGGGATTATTTTTAAACAATTTTCATTTTTTTATCAAAAATCTTTTAACGGAGGTGAAGTTATAATAATATCAGAAAAAATGATCCTCTATATTGCACATGCCAGGCTGAGCAGCCGGTAAAAATCTGTTCAGAACCCCACAGATCAGATTACAAACAATGCCCGCAGATTGCAATCGGGAGTAAGCCATTCCGGAACCAAACCCGTTTTCATACTGCTTTCATTGAGTCAGCCTTAAGCAAATGAGGTTGCCGGATTCACAAATCATGGCCTTTTATTTTAACTTTGTCAATTGCTAAACAACTGCCTTGTTATGGTAAGATGCCTCAATAATAGGATATTTGATATTGTGTCGCAGGTTGTCAGTTCAGTAAACGTCAGGGCATGGGTTATTGGCGGCTATGTCAGGGATTGTCTCCTGAAGAGGGAACATGCCGGTAAAGATATTGACATTGTTGTTCTTGGCAGTGGTATTGATGTTGCCAGAAAAGTAGCAAAAAAAATTGCTCCGGACATTAAAGTAACTGTTTTCAAAAATTTCGGGACGGCAATGTTCAGGGTTGATGATCATGAAATTGAATTCGTAGGAGCAAGAAAGGAGTCTTATGATCACCGGTCGCGGAAACCTTCGGTTGAGGAAGGCACTCTGGAAGATGACCAGAAAAGACGTGACTTCACCATAAATGCACTTGCTATAAGTTTAAATGCTGATACTTACGGCGAACTTATCGATCCCTTTAACGGACAAGAGGACCTCAAAAACAGGATAATAAGAACCCCTCTTGACCCTGATGCAACATTTTCCGATGACCCTCTCAGAATGATGAGAGCTATTAGATTTGCAACCCAGCTGAATTTCACGATTGATGACGGGACGTTCAGGTCCATATCGCGTAATGCTGAAAGGATTTCTATTGTATCACCTGAAAGAATTATTACTGAACTCAATAAGATAATAATGTCCGATACCCCTTCCCGCGGATTCATTCTTCTTGAGAAATCGGGCCTGCTTGAATATATCTTCCCTGAGCTTAATAACCTAAAGGGTGTTGACCGAAAAGAAGGCAAGGCGCATAAGGATAATTTCCTGCATTCAGTCAAGGTACTTGATAATATAAGCAAGCGAACCGATAACATATGGCTCCGCTGGGCAGCCCTTCTCCACGACATAGCAAAACCCCTGACAAAAAAATATACTCCCGGAACGGGATGGTCCTTTCACGGTCATGAATTCCTCGGAGGCAAAATGATCCCCGACATTTTCAGAAGACTTAAGCTTCCCTTAAATGACAGGATGAAATATGTAAGGAAACTTGTGGATCTTCATCTCAGGCCTATTGCATTGTCGCAGGATATCGTAACAGATTCCGCTGTAAGGAGACTGCTCTTCGAGGCCGGCGAGGATATTGATGATCTTATGATGCTTTGCGAAGCTGATATAACCTCAGGGAATGAAAAGAAGAAAATAAAGCATCTTGAGAACTTCAGTCTGGTAAGAAAGAAGCTTAAAGAGATAGAAGAGAAAGATGCCTTGAGGAATTTCCAGCCTCCCATTGACGGGAAAGAAATAATAAGAACATTTGGGATAACTCAAGGCAAGGAAGTGGGATTCATAAAAAATGCCATCCGGGAAGCCATACTCGATGGCTTAATCCCCAATGAGCGTGATGCCGCCAGAAGATTCATGCTTATAAAAGGATCTGAACTCGGGCTGAAACCTGCTGATACAGTCAGCGAAGATGCAGATCAAGCAGAACCGGAAGATGATCGCTGAATCCTCTCTGATACCTGTATCCCCTGTAGGTTGAAAAGGTTGTCATCCCCGGGTATGAAGGATCGGGCTTCAACAGAAAATCAGGCCGGAATATTCTGAAACTGTTCTCATCTGCATATAAACCTTTATCACAACGGATTAGTTGCCGGGAAACAATTACCTGGTCGAGCATTTCCCATATTCCCCTGTAGCGGTAAGTTCCTTCACCATTATGATACGCCTTTCGGGAAAGGTTAGTAAACCCTCCCTCACAGTGTTTATTTACATCATGATACCGAACCCTGGTAAATGATTCAATTGCATCGTCATCGGGGAGACAGTTAAAATCGCCTGCAATAATTATCTTCGATAATCCCCTGCTTCGGCAGTTAATTGAATCAGCAGCATTCGCGACCATCTCCGATATATCATGTCTTAGGCTTTCCCCGGCCAGCACCCCTCCTCTTCTTGAAGGCCAATGGTTTACAAACATGTGGATTGTATCGCTCATAATAACAAGCCGGGAATAGAGAACGCTTCTCGATGAAAAATCATCCACCCCCAGGGGTACAAGATACCTGTATCCCAAAACGTTCACCAGGTTCTTCCTGTATATCAGACATACATCTATTCCCCTCTCATCGGGAGAATCTTCATGAATGATATCATAACCATAATTTGACAGGCTGGTCTTCCCTGTCAGGTCTTCCAGCACTTTTCTGTTCTCAACTTCACAGAATGCAACAACTGCAGGAGGATCCCATTCTCCTGCTGCAGTTATGGTTTTATAGAGGGAATTGATTTTATCATGATACCTGGAGAAATTCCATCTCATTATGCCTGCCGGAAGAAAATCATCATCTTCAGTGATCGTATCATCATAAATGTCGAACAGGTTTTCAACATTATAAAACATAAGCCTTACAGGAAGTCCGGCTTCCTGTCCAACGGCCTCAAGGGAAAACTGACACAGTCCCGACATGCTAAAAGTCAGGACCAAAACAAATGTTTTAATATGCATTTATCCAGCGATATCTCCTGGCACTTTCACCAAATCGAACAGCGAGAGTAACTTCATGCGAGCCCTGGCTCTGTTTTCGTATATCGGTAAGTGTAAAGTCAAAAGCATAGGCAAAATAAAACCTGTCGAACTTAATTCCTATCATAGGGATTATTGCATCTTCTGTCCTCCATGAGATGCCGGCCCAGTAGTTCTCCTTATAATAGATTCTTGAAGTCAGGTCGAGCTGGATGGAGCTCATCAATAAATCGGATGATTTTATGAATGCAGAGGGTTCGAGGACCCAGTCTGTAGTCAATGGTACTTTTATCCCTCCTGTCAGAAAATAGTGTCCCACTTCAGGTGATCTGCCATCTTCTGATGCATCGCCAAAAACAACTGAACCGCGCAACAGATTTGTCATTGCAAATCCCAAGTAATAGTTTGATGTGGAATAACTTACTCCGAAATTAAAATCAGGAATAAAGACCGACCTGTCATAATTATTCAGATACTGGTCATCAGGATCATAAATTAAACCTTTTGTGTCGATTGCAAACTGGTATGCTGTAACTGCCAGGCCAAATGCCAGGTCATTGGCATCTCCGTTCTTCTCTCCCATAGGTATATGGTAGGCATAGGTTGCCTGAATTCCGGTCCTTCTCATAATACCGTTATTATCATTAAAAAGGTAGCCCCCAATTCCAACCCGGCCACTTTTTGTCGGCCTCACAATCTTTTTCTTCACAGAAGTAGATCTTGAAATGTAACTATTCTTCAAGATCCTTGTCTGGAAGCTTGCAGCATAGGTGCTGGGTGCATTGGCCAACCCCACCCACTGCTCCCTTACCGTCAGGTTCACTGTTGTAAGTCCGTCGCGGCCTGCCAGTGAAGGATTAACAAGGAATCCGTTCATTATATACTGGCTGTACATGGGAACCTGCTGTGCAGACGAGTTAACAGAGATGATGCATGCAGCAAATAACAGCGTTACTAATCTCAGGTGGTTCATATTTTTAACTTTCAATATCTTACTCATTATCTAATGACACTGATAACCCCTGACCTGGGAGCTGATCCGTCGTTCAGGTAAAGGATATACTGGTATGAGTCAGTTGGAACCAGTCTCCCGTCAGAGCGGCCATCCCATGGATTGGCTGAAATATTCTTTGTGCGGAATATCATCTTCCCCCATCTGTTGAATATCCTTACCTCAGCATCGGGATAAAGGTCTATGTTTGTTATGATCCACTCATCATTATGGCCATCGTTGTTGGGGGTGATAATATCAGGTATCACAAGGCAATTATATGTAGCCATGAAATCCACCTCAACAGTAAGCGATCCGGAGCATCCGTTATAATCCGAGACTACAACTTCATACGTACCGGGAAGTATGCCAGGCCTGTTCTGAGTAGTTACATTATCAGACCAGATCACATTGTAGGGCTGCATTCCGCCTGTTATAGTCAAACTAACTGAACCATCGGGTGTGTCAGGACAGGAAGCCTGAACTACTTCAGCTTCAACAGACAGCGCCTGAGCTTCATAAACCTCCATAGAGGCTGTGCCTGTACAACCTTTACTGTCAGTTACGGTAACAATATAATTACCGGCAGGCAGGCCGAAGATTTCCGGATCGGTGCGTACGGGGGAAGTATTCCACGACCAGATATACGGAGGTGTGCCTCCTGACACTGAAGCAGATGCTGTGCCTGAAGAAGTCCCGGCACATATATTATCCGTGCCTGTTACTGTAACAATCATGGCATCAGCGGGCTGTCCTATTATTGCTTCCGCTGAAGCGTTGCATCCATTGGCATCCGTTACAATAACATTATAAGTGCCGGCTTTCAGGCCCGTAGCAATCGGTGAGTTCTGAGCAGGAACAGTATTCCATAAATATGAATAAGGACCTGTTCCGCCATTAACAAGTGCAGAGATTGTTCCTTCTTCTCCCCCGAAACAGATATTGTCGGTTTCTGTCAGTGTCACATCCAGGGGCATAGGTTCAGTGATGGAAGCGATGATTGATTCTGTACTCATAACTGCATCCCTGACCGTTATCTCATATGTACCCGGGCCAAGTGAACCAAATACTCCCATAGCCTGATACGGGCCTCCGTCAATACTGTACTGATATGGCGGGGTTCCTCCCGCTACTGAAACTGTTAAACTTCCTGTATTTGTACCTGCACAAAGAACATTAATATGTTCAACAAGACTGACAGAGAGAACTGTGGGCGGTTCCTCAACGATAACCGTAACAACAAAGGTACACAGACTGTTATCCTGTATGGTGACTGTATATGTACCGGCTGTCAGTGATTCGAATGTGCCTGATGGCTGGAATGCTTCTGAATTCAGTCTGTACAGGTAGGGGGCAATCCCTCCGGATGCCGTGACAGTAACAGAGCCATCATTGCCTCCGGGAACTGACACATCGGTTTTGTCTGTTATAACTCCTGTAAGAGCTGTTGATGGTTCGGTGAGCTCAACTGATACAGTTTCAGTGCAACCGCTGGCATCGGTTATCAGAACTGAATAATTTCCAGCCTGTAAGCCGGTAATATCTTCCGTAATTGCACTTGTGTTCCACAAATATGAATAAGGAGGAACTCCTCCGGTAACTGAAAGATTTATTGATCCGTTGCTTCCTCCCAGGCAGCTGATATTTCCCTGCACAACAACACCCTGTAAAGGTGCAGAAGGCTGAATAATTGTAACCGGCACAACCGCCGTACAGTTATTATCATCACGGATAGTAACCGTAACAGAGCCTGCTGCAAGGTTGTTAAAGGTACCGGATGACTGGTAAGCCCCCCCGTTAAGACTATATTCATAAGGAGAGCTTCCTCCCGAGGCAGCAATTGTAAGGCTACCCGTTGTTTCTCCATAGCATTCCACATTGGTCTGTGAAGAAACAACCCCGGTGAGCACAGGAGGCTGATCTAAATTGAACGGCAAATCAATCGTGCATAACAGCCCGTCACGTATCCTGATAGTATGGCTGCCGGGAGCCAGGCCTGTGAATGAACCGTCCGGCTGGTATGTGCCTCCGTCAACAGAATATTCGTAAGGAGGCAATCCGGTTCCGGGAACAGCTGCAGCAGTAACCGTGCCATCGTTGGCTCCGTTGCAGGTAATATCGGATTGCATGGTTATTGCTCCTTCTAGGCTATAAATTGATATGTCAAGGGTTGTTGTTCCGCTGCATGAGGCAGCATTTGTTACTTCAACCGATATCATACCTGCCGGACCATTTCCCCAACGCACTGAAACGTAATTGGTTCCGGCAGTTCCTCCTCCTGTAACCGTGCCTCCTGAAACATCCCACAAGTATGAGCTGTAAGTATCTGAAAGGGTATATGTTACTTCGGAATCGGCGCATACATCGGTAACCGCTCCTGTGAATGAAGGCACAGGTACGCCGTTTATCGCAACAGAGTCGACAACGGAAGATACACAATTTATACCTTCTGTATTGGTAATCGTTAACGTGGCCACTACCACACCATGCAGAACACCTGAGTCCCACCTGATATCTACATTGTTCGTATAGGGTTGCGGTGTCAGTATAGTCCCGTTCTCTACCGCCCAATTGTAAGTGACACCTGCCTGCAGGCCTACCGAATAGTTCCTTGTTTCACCTTCACAAGCCTGACTGTTCCTGAGAGTGATATTGTTGAAAGTCACTCCGGCTCTGTTGAGAACCATCTGTGAAGTATCGGAACATCCATTGGAGTCTGTAACCACTAGTCTTATATTGTAAATCCCGTCAGGAAGGAGATTGTTAAAGAATGGAGTCTCTGCAGTGCTTGTATTGCTGAACTGGAAATATGGCCAGGATGCTGAAGGAATAAGGAACGGACTTGTTCCATCCTCAATGCCATCCCAGAAATATGTATAGGTACCTGATCCGCCGCTTGTGACAGCTGAAAAAACTGCACCGGAAATCTGTGGATCGCAAGTGTTCAATGACATATCTGTAACCGAAAGAGATGAAGTAACATTGATATTAACATCTCGTGAGGAGATGTTACCGCTGGCATCAACAGCTGTAAATGTTACCGTCTGTATTCCCTGGTCTCCGCAGGTAAATGAATCAGGAGCAACTGAAAGTGAAACGATGCTGCAATTATCCGATGAGCCGTTATCCACGTCCGAAGGGAGCAGTGTGCCCGTACCTGCGGCATCAAGAACAAGATTATAAGTTTTAGTATTTACTATGGGTGATATTGTATCCAGAACAGTAATCAAGGCGGAACATGTAGCACTGTTTCCTGAAGCGTCTGTTGCCGTGAGATCAACGGCAACCGGAGCTCCGGTATCGGCACAGCTAAAGCTTGTTCTGTTAAGTGAAAGAATCAGCCCTCCGGGGCAATTATCTGACGAACCATTGTAAACATCATCCGGTGTAAGATTTGCATTGCCCTCCGAATCAAGGTAGATAGTCACATCTTTACAAAATACTGACGGCGGGATATTATCCTCAACAGTAACTACAGAAGTACATGTTGAGCTGTTGCCACTGGCATCGGTAACTATAAGCGTAACGGTGTTGGGCCCGATATCTGAACAATCAAAGGTATCGGGTGTGACTAACATAGAGGCTATTGTATTATTATCAGACGAACCGTTATCGACATCCGAAGCGGTGATATGTGCAGTGCCTGAACCATCGAGCTGGACGGTTATATCCCTGCAATATGCCTCTGGAGGCAGGTCATCTATAACTGTTACAATTGCCATACAAATGCTGCTATTCCCACTATCGTCAGTTACCGTGAGTGTAACAATATTGGGACCGATATCTGAAGCACTAAAGACATCCGGAAAGACTGTTCTTGAAGCTATGTGGCAGTTGTCTGAAGAACCGTTATCTATATTCTCGGGTACCAGGGAAACATAGCCTGAGGCATCAAGGAATGCATCGAATGATTTGCATATAGCTACAGGATTCTCATCATCCGTAACAATAACATCCTGAGTAGCAGTTGACGAATTTCCTGAAGCATCTGTAACTGTCCATGTAACCGTGGTGGTTCCGATCCCGAACGATGCAGGTGCATTATTTGTAACATCATCAACATGGCAGTTATCGGCAGTTACCGGGGTGCCAAGGCTAACTCCGGTTGCCAGGCACGATCCGGGATCTGTGTTTACCGAAATTGTTCCGGGTGCTGTGATTGAAGGAGGTTCAGTGTCATTGACAGTTATTGTGAATGTACAAGTAGCGCTTTCGTTGCCTGATTCATCCTGCGCCGTATAAGTTACTGTTGTGGTTCCTGCATTAAAAATTGCGCCAGGGAGGTGCGATTTTGTCCACAAGAGGTTTTCAGGAAGAGTACAGTTATCAAGTGCCTCCGGTTCAACCCAGCTGACAATCGCTGTACATGCACCGGCGGTATTTGAAACGACTATATCTGAAGGGCAGTTGACAATCACCGGGGGTTCTGTATCTGTTATCTGGACTGTAAAATCAGGGCTTGACACTGAGCATCCTGCTGATACTGATTCAGTAACTGAGACAACTCCCGTACCGGGGGAATCCCATGAAACTGTGATACTGCTTCCGACCGAGGAACCCTGAATGGTACCACCCGACACATTCCAGGAATATGTGTGTCCGGGAATATCCGTGACACTGTATGTGAATCCCCCGGTGTACGGGCAGGCTTCACTGTTACCGGTTATTACCGGCGAGGGTAAAGGTTCAACTATTAGTGTTGCATCATTGCTTGTAATTGGAGATCCACATGATGATGTAACAATACAGGAATAAACTCCCGCGTCAGAAGCCTGGAGATTTGATATAACAAGGGAATCGGTTGTTGCTCCGGATATGTTTCCTCCATCAGTAAGGTTCACAGATCCTTTTCTCCATTGGTAGCTGAGATTTGGCCCGCTTACTCTAATCCCGAAGCCTGCGCTGTTTTCAACGCACGAAGTAATATCCCCGGGCTGCGAAGTTATGGTGGTGGCATCAAATATCGTAAGAGCAACTGCTGTTGATGGGCTTTCACACCCATTCAACGACTGAGTTACGGTATAGTTGTATGTTCCCGGAGTTGCCTGACCGGTTGAAAACGGATTTGCCGTGCTTACCAGGACCCCATCTTTATACCAGCGGTGATTGATACCTGATTCCGCCTGAAGATAAGTAATTGTACCGATGCAATATTCCCTGTCTTCAGCCACCGGGGATCCGGGAATGGCAGTGATGATTATGTTTTTTGTATCGCTGGTTGTTCCGCATGCATCAGTAAAAGAATATGTAAGAGTATATGTGCCCGGACCGGGAGGGAAAAAAACATTTCCTTCAATATATGGATTGCCCGAATAAGTCCCCCCTGAAGGGAATCCGTAATTAAGGATAATGGGGACACCGCACATGGATCCGGCGGGAAGATATTCAGCTGACTCCTCTGTTGGAGCTATTGAATAAAATGAGTCAGGATCTGACTGGTTATTATACTCAGTCCTCAGCCATCCGTCAGATCTAACCCTTCCTGAAATCCTCAGCTCATCAATCCTTCCATTGAAATAATAACTGCCCGTCCCGGGGTCCCTTCCTATTGTCATGTTATTTGATGAGGGGACAAGAGGGCCTGTCTTCTGAAATGGTCTTTCAGGCAGGCCATTGACGTATGTCTTTATGGAATCAGTTATATCGGAACTGACTCCTGCAACATAATACCATTGCCCTGTATTTAAGGTTGTTCCGCCAGGAACATTCCTATTGAGGAATGGGGTGTTTGTCGAGTTTCTTATTTCGAATTCAACCTTGTTGTTGGTATAAACACCCAACTTGAAGCCGCCCAGGACTCCATTCTGGTTCCCTGCAATTTTCTGATCCAGACCCCCTGAATTCAGGTATATCCATGCTGAAACAGTCAGGTTGCCATTAATATTGAGATGCGGGGCGTTTATAATCTCGGCATATTGATTACCTCCGTTCAGTCCCATTGAATTATACACTGGACCTACCGGGAAGGATGGGGAATTATAGGAATATGCATGACGGTTAAAGGAGGTAAAATCAGCCAGGCCGTTATCATCCATATGCCAAACGCCCTTATAATCACTGTCCCAGACAGCAGTCTCCGAAAGATCAGTATCTGCTTTAGGGTTGGAGTAAAGCATTCTTATAAGGGTATTTTCAGATGAAGACAGCACCGGTATTCTCACCCATGCAATAAAATCACCGTTAACACCGTCGTAAAACTCTATCTGATGATCAAGCTTATTATAGTTCTCATCAGTAAATATGATATCATATCCATTTTCGCTGATAATCCTGCCTGAAGGAAATGACTGAAGATAATCTTCACCCGTTATACTGACAAGCATCGGGAAGTTATACAGATCTTCCCCTCCTTCGACCTTGGTATGATCGATCTCCAGAACACGCTCATAGGCATACCCGGTTGATGCTGACACACAACCTGTTGCTAAAGCAAAATCAAAGGAGACCGTATTAAGGTTAGTAATTCCCTGTCGTATGATGGTTGTACTGTTAAGCCCCGAGTGTGAGCCAAGGGCTCTCCATGTAGTGTTACTGTTATCCCTGCCCGTTATCCGGGCAACTTCATTAATATCATAGCTTGTAAATCCGGCACCTGTAAGTGACAGGCTGTATTCGGCATCAGGCATGCCCGAGCTGCTGAATCGCCAGTATCCTTCCGAAAAAGTGCCGGTCAGTGTCACAATATCGTCATTGTATGATACAAATCCCTCGGGAGCCGTTCCAATGAATTCAGAAGTTATTTCGGTGGGTGATGACAGTGAGGAAAAATTAAATAATGCCGGCCTGTAGTTTCCTGTAATCCCAACAGGAAACAGGTAATCTGTTCCGGTAAATGTATTTATCGATCTCCGGAATTTTCCTATTATCATTCCGCCGGTATAATTAAGCGAACCGACAATTCCGTTTGACAACGCCAGAATATTGGCACCAGTTATTACATTTCCCGACAGGAGAGTAAGGCTGTTTGATGCAGTAACGCTTTCAGTAAGAGTAACTCCGGCCGGATTATTAACCGTTAAATTGAATACTGTTGACGGCAGACCTGTGCCGGTTACCTGGGCAGATGACCCGTTATAAACATAGTTGGCAGCTGTATTGAAGTTCCTGGCCCCGGTATTTTGGATACTACCCGACATAACTGAAGGATTCTGGGTTATACCCTGAACATTGGCAGTGATTAATGTGCCTCCTGAATTGAGCGTGAAGGCACCAGCTGTCCCGTCCAGAACCTGGTCGCCCATGTCGAGGATTGCATTGTTGTTGACTGAGAAATTAATATTATTAGTTATGTTACCACCTGATTTAAAGAAGGCCTGACTTGAATTTCCGCTAAAAACTATCGCACCGGATCCTGTTGAAGTTTCTGTCAGAATGCCGCCTGACATGCTGAAATCACCTTTCAGGTTTATGGTACCGGTACCTGCTCCATTCGACATATTCATGGTTCCTCCGGTAATACTCATTTTTCCGTTGACTGTCAGAGACATCGATGTCGCCGTTGCAAGCCTTATTGAACCAGTTCCGGTAGAAATAAGATTAAAATCGCCTGTAAGAGTCCTGTGATCCATATTCAGCAGCGAGGCATTATTGAGAGTCTGGGAGGGACAGTCCCATGAGAAATTGCCAAATGACTGGTTCAAACCAGTCGGTACATTTGTAGTTACGCCGCTTATCAGACATGTTGATTCAGGAGCCCAGGCAGCATCAGGTATACTGCTTCCGTTGCGTGCATGATTATAAACAGAATTCGCATTAAAGCTTATGGTTGTGCCTGTGGCAGGGTTTATGGTACCTGAATTGTTAAGAGTACCTGAGACATCGAGATCAACGCCTGGTTCATTCATCAGGTTAAGCTGCCGTCCTGTTTCTATGTTAAAAATTCCTCCTGAAGCAACGATGATCTGATCGAGGCTTATTGTTGAAGTGAGCACAGCGGTGTTCCCCGCCCTTATGGTAATGACTCCATCGGTTCTTACCGGAGCAGCGTCTGCCTCTACCCAGGCTGATCCGTTGTATCTTTCCCAGTTTGTTGCCGAGGAGAAGGTTACATCGCCATTTGTCCTGAAGTCACCTGTTGTCTGGGCTGTAAGAACCTGCACCAAAGGAATGATCAATGTTATCAGAAATAAGAATCTCAGCCTGAAGGTCTTGTATGAAAGGGATTCGTTTTCTGTATTGCGATCCGGTTGAGCAATATTACTGCGTTTATTGTTCCCATGGTCAGTACAGGATACTGAAAGAGATGTGATGCTCATAGGTTTCATGCTCTGATGTATCTTTTATTGATCTTTCACTTGTAAAAACAGTTATGGACATTTTGTTTCAGATATTCATCTTCCGTTTCATTTAAATAATCTTCATATCATGTAACGAATGTATAAAATCAGAATGCACCAGAACATTGCTTTTTTCCAAGTGTTTTCAACATATTGAAATAGTTTTTAAGATCAATTAATAGTATAACGTAAAAACAGGCAGCTTATTAAGAGCAGAGGCAAGTAATTAGGCTGGAAAGGTTCAAGGTTCCGGGTTCATGTCAGATGGTAATAAACATGATGTATTTTTTTTTGCAAAAAAGAAAATGTAGTTATATTTGCACGTTTTTCGGGCGATTAGCTCAGCTGGTTCAGAGCATCTGCCTTACAAGCAGAGGGTCGGCGGTTCGAATCCGTCATCGCCCACAACAGGGAAACCGTTCCTGCTACAGCGGGGCCGGTTTTTTTATGAACTCAATTTTAACACAGTCTATAATTATAGACCTGCTTAAAACTGCAAAAATTATAGCTTTCAAAACCTGATTTTTAGACTATGGTTTTTACTGTAAGCAGTATATTAGCTATATTTAAAATCCCGCTTAATTTAATACAGAACCTTACATACATATACCGTCCTACCGATGTAGTGGTCTGATAGAACCGGACAGGTTGTAAACGCAATAGTTATTATATAGCTTTAATGCAGTCATATAGTCACTATGAATTAAATACATACAATGTGTCTTACCCAATTATCGATTCTGTATACTGAGAATGACTCCTGCCATTCTTTGTCGGGTTTTATTTTATATAAACCATTGAAGTTAATATCTTTGATATCTTTATCGGTAATAGTTATCCTGTCCGGATTATAAAAAGGCTCCTGTCTGATTGCATCATTGGTTGTGTATAAATGTAAACCTGCGGCAAGTGTTTCAAACGTACGAATTGTTAATCCCGTTTGTATTGTCATCGGATGATCAATCATTGATTCTGAAACCGAGAATTTATTAACCACCTCATTCATTGGGAGTTGATGATAGAAGAAAAATTGTGACAGCTTTAGGTACTTTATTTTGGTGTATACACTTTTAAAAATTTCCGGGGTAAATAAATATATAAAATAAGTCATATTTAAATCAGTTACTTTTTCATACCATTTCTTTATAAACTCAAGTCGTCCGGAATTATAAGCGCTGCCAATAAAGGAAATATTATAGATTTTCCTATTCTTAAAACCCACATTTTCAAATTCTTTTAAGTAAAACAGAGGATAGTATTGGAGGTTATAATCTCTACAGTCTTGACGATCAAATGAGTATACCTTATCGAAACAATCTAAATATGACAGAATGTTATACATTTTTATTGAACTCCAGTTATAATTTATGATGGGAGTATTTTTGAACATCGTTCTGATGCTTTCAAAAAAATATTTTGGAAAAAGAGAAGGGTGACCAACAAAAATAATATCATAATGATTTGACTTAATGAAGTCAAGAAACAATTTAATGGATTTGTATTTTAATTTTTCATTTTCTTTTGGCTTTAATTGTCTTATAAAAATAGGGTCCAGATATATCCCATAGTAAAAATAACAATCTACGCGTCCGGAAATTCTTTGTAACTCATCTCTTATACCTCTTGTGTAGGCATTTTCTTTCTCATCCAGATAGAGTATGCTTTTGTATCTCATTATTTTACTTATTTTTTATAATAAAGATTGTATTTTTTCAATTCATTAATACTTGATTCATATGGTTTTACAACTGAATTCACCTTTAAATTTTCAACCCATTTCATTACTTCATGCATTCCATCGCGTAGACTCACTTTGGGTTTGAATCCCAACAAATTAGAAATCTTTGATATATCAGCAAAACTATGCCGTATATCACCTACTCTGAATGAACCTGATATTTCATATTCCGGAGTACGGGAATTAAGTTCTCCTATTATCTTTATTATATCAATTAAGCTTGATTTTATTCCTGTACCAACATTATAAATCTGGTTCTTTTCATTGCTTAAAATATCCAGATAAATTGCCTCAGAAACATCAGATGCATGAATAAAGTCTCGTGACTGTAATCCATCTTCAAATACATTGATTTTTTTCTTTTCACATGACAACTTGGAAAAAATTGATATTATCCCTGTGTAAGGATTTCCATAAGGTTGACCCATACCGTAAACATTCTGAAATCTAAATATTGTATAAGGAATATTAATATTGCCACAAATTGACCTTACAAGCTCTTCCTGATTATATTTTGAAATTCCATAAACTGATTTTGGAGATATCTTGCTCCCTTCATCTGTTGAAATTGGCTCTAAAGATTTTCCACACTCTGAACATTTACATTCAAATTCACCTTTATGTAAATCTTTAACATCTCTGTCATCCGGGTATACAATTCCATGTTCAGGGCATTTATACCTGCCTTCTCCATATACTGCTCTTGAGGAAGCTAAAATGAACTTCTTAAGGTTATTTTTATTCTTCACAAGTTGTTCCAGGATATTTGCAGTCCCCAAGGAATTAGTTCTTACGTAATTAAAAACGTTGTACATTGACTGCCCTACTCCGGTTTCTGCAGCTAAATGAACAATTATATCAGTTTCTTCAATCAATTCACCCAACGAAGGACTGTTTAATATATCTTCCTCATAAAATCTGGCTTTTCCAGCTATTGATCGAAACAAAAATGAGTTGTATTTATCTTCACCATGAATCTGCTCCTGAAGGTTATCTATTATAACCACATCATGTTCTTTTCTGAATAATAAATCACATAAGTAAGAACCTATAAAACCAGAGCCTCCTGTAATTAATATTTTCACTGATTTGAGTATTTATTTTTTTGCAATAATGCTTTATGCATTTAAAGCTATTTGTTACAGATTGATAAATTGACATTTAAATAATAGAAGAACTATTACATACAAGTTTAGCTATAAAAAACTGTTCTACAAACATCTGGTTCAAATATATTTATCAGATCAGGGGCAGAAAATCATTTCCTTAATTTCCTCTGCCATTGCATAACCCAGCCTGACTGATCTTTCCAGGTCGCTGCAGGCACTCTCCTTCAGCCCGAGATCAATTTTCACAAGAGCTCTCCAGTATAATGCCTTGCTTTTTTCATATTTCCCGCTCGCCCAGAATTTAATTACCCAATTAAAATCATCGATAGCTCCCTGATAATCATGTATCTGGTATTTTGCCCGCCCTCTGGCAACATAGTAACGGGGATCGTTCCTGTTCCCTTCAATGGATTTTGTGAAATCATCAATTGCTCCCATACAGTCCTGAAGAGAAAATTTTGCATATCCCCTTCTGCCAAATGTATTATAATCATCGGGATTGATCTCAAGGGCTTTGTCATAGTCAGAAATTGCTCCCCTGAAATTTTTAAGGTGATATAACGCTACTCCCCTGTTCTCATAAGCCTGCAGAAATGCTGAGTCGAGCTTAATTGCTTCAGAAAGGTCAATAAATGCACCAAAGTAATCTTTCCTGGAAATCTTATGAGTTCCTCTGTTGTAGTATTCCAACGCCTCCTTGCTGGCGGTCTGTGCTCCCACGCCCGCGAAGAAAGAAAGTAACGAGATCAGATATAAAATCTTTCCCATATAATCCTCTTATTTGGTTATTATTTCCGCACAGAAGGCAATACAATCTGCAAGTTAGTAAAATCAGAGTATTAAATAAAGACAGGAGCCCGTAAACTGTTTTCAGGTTTCCATGTAACTTAAAGCAGGGGAATGTATGGGAAAGACTCAAATAAAAAGGGAACTGCCGGGAAAAATTTTATATATTTCTCCAACAGTCCCCAGGACAACAACAATATCTGGATTAACTTATAATTCCCTGAAAAAGATTATCTTATTCTGCTTTTGCTTTTACACCGAACCTATAGCCTAAGGATAATCCCAATACCCGGTTTTTAGTTTCAAATCCGTATTCGGTATATGGTGAAATATTTGCCAACCCGAGTCCGTAATACATTCCGATGACAACAGACCTGATTTCCACGCCAGTACCCACAGTAAGGCCATAATCAAGCCGTTTAAGTTCATCATCTTCTGCATCGGAACCCCATTCTATCGCCTCATCTTCATCCCCGTATATCGTTTTTCCGGTAATTCCAATTCCCAGGTGAGGACCGATAAGAACGTACATGTTTCCAAAACCTGCATCGTATCGTAACTTGGCTGTAAAGGGAATGTCAAGGTACAAAAGATTGTACTTTATTTCCTTATACTTGAAGCCTTTTGTTGATAATAGCAAGTCCGCCTCAAACGACAGGAAATTATTTATGGGAATTTCAGCTGTAGGCCCCACATGAAATCCCGGTCTCATATCATAGTTATTACTATATAAACCGTCATCATCTTTCGTGAGCATATTTGAAAAATTCATACCAGCCTTCACTCCAAACGTCTGAGCAAAGGATTCTGTCGCAAAAGCCAATAAGGCAAACACAACCAAAAATTTCATGCAAATTTTCATAGATAATAGATTTTTTTAATCCTACTCGTAAGGCTTTTCGGTGCCACCCCGTTTTATAAGTGGTTTCTGGACTCCACAAAAATCTGAAATTATTCAGGTTTTTTACAGCAAACCTTGCATCAGAACACTTATAAAACGAGCTTCCTTAAAGAAAATTTCACCGGATTGACATTTATATTAACAGATTGCCTGTAACATTGTCTTAACCGGCACCGAGGCATCAATGGCAAAAACCATAGCCATATAATGGCACACCCAGTACAAGTTTTTCTTTTGGAATATTCCTCACATTTCCGAAATAATCAAGGTCTTCCACTGCATCATCATAAGTTGAATGATGACCGGTTTTGGCTGCTGGCGCAGGATATTTTGGAAAGACGGCAAATATTTTGTAAAAAAAAGAGGCTGTCCTGAAAGTGACAGCCTCCTTGTATAAACATTTGATCAGTTTAATTAGCTTTTATACATCTGACAGATTTACCTGCAGTTTTCACACCTCCATCTCTCCGGATACGACCTTCCGGTTCTCCCGAAGACTCATTATCTACTGTGCCATTAAGTTGCCTGTAATAGCCCGTGTTTGAAGCTGTCGCATCGGAAGCCCAGAAATATGCACGTCTTCCTTCTTGCAGATAAGAGCCGTCTTCGTACAGGCGCAAACCAGAGCTAACCGCATTGAAACCACTTGAATTTGTTCCGTTACCATTGAAACTCCATCCGGTGGTGCTTTTAATCTGAGCGCCCTGGTCTGTTCCCCTGAAGCCGGTTGATCCACTGGTTGCTTGATCCATTCCAAGTTCCTCCTCAAGTGCCCTGAAATCAGCATCGGTAGGCACACGCCATCCAGTTGGGCAAAGATTGTCGGCACTGGCAGCATACCAGTTATACAATGCACCGTACTTTGGTTTATTAGTGACAGAGTCATTTGCATAATAGCAATAACCGGCAGCTGCCAGACTCGTCCAATTTCCGGCAACCGGTTCATACGTGATCTTGGTGCCATTATTTAAATGAGTTACCCTGAGGTTTTCACCCATCCATACCTGTGTGCCAATAGTTACAGCTGTATAAGTATTGCCATCAATATCGGCAAGAGGTGTCAGGACACTAACCTGGGCGCCATAAGCAGTACCTGCGGTGTTAGTGGCAAAAGCACGCACATAATAGGTGGTATAGGGATTCAGACCCGTTACCTGGACTGTAAACGCGCCAGTTCCGCCTTCTGCTGCGTTAACAACATTGTCGGTGAGATCGGGCGTAGCATCTGTACTCCAGCATATTCCGCGTGCAGTAACCGTTGCGCCTCCGTCGGCAGTAACATTACCTCCTGCGGTAATTGATATACCGGTTGTATTGTTGGCAATAGCAGCAGTTGTAACCGTAGCCACTGCTCCAGGTGTGGTGAATTCCACATCGGCTCCGAATGTTGTTCCGGCACTGTTTACAGCATATGCCCTGACATGATATGTTTGTCCGGGCTGCAGTCCTTCTATATTGCTTGTAAATGAACCGAGACCTGCTGTTCCGGCAGTGATAACATTATCGGTCTTGTCAGGGTTCACGTCTGTACCCCAGCAAATACCTTTTTCCGTTACGGCATCACCTCCGTCTGCTGTTACGTTACCGCCTGATACAGCTGTTGTTGAAGTGATACTCGTTACAGCGGTAGTTGTCACTGTGGCACCCACTATTTCATTAGTCTTAAATGTTACGCTATTGCCATAAGCAGTACCCTCACTATTGGTGGCATATGCTCTCACATAATAGGAGGTGCCCGGCGTAAGCCCTGTCAGGGTGCTTGTAAAGGGCCCGGTACCGGATGCATCTGTAGTGTGGGAACCTGTTAGATCAGGATTGGCAGTTGTACCATAGCAGACTCCCCTGGCAGTAACCTCGGCTCCACCATCGGAAGTAACATTGCCTCCGGTTGATGCTCCCGTTGTGCTTACAGCCGTAACAGCAGTTGTTGTCACCGTCGGAATCTCAGCCTTTTCCTTACAGCCGTTTAAAGCTGCAAGACCGGCAACAAGACCTGCTATAACAAAAACATTAAATACTCTTTTCATAATTAATTGAATTTTAGGTTAAAACAATTTATTTTAATCATCTTTATCAGAACACTATTTTATTTAATATACTTCAAAAATAATTTTATGACATAAATCCGTTAAATTAAGGAAGCATCTCAGTTATCTTTCAGGCATCTGACCATTTTGCCTCCTGCTTTATTCACACCTTGTCGGTAAATATCTCTGTAACCGCTTCTTAAGCGGCGGTAAAGGGCCCAACCGGACTCACTCCAGTGTTCTGTTGAGCTCCACCAGTAAGTATTGTAGCCCAAACCCACGTATCCTCCGTCAACGCCATATCTGTAGCCACCCGGAAGAGCATTCCATCCGCTTGAATTCGAATTCGGAAAATCACCTTGCCAGGCAGTGGAATTCTTCAATTTTGTTCCCTCATCAGTGCCTCTCCAGTATGCAGAATCTGCGCTTGCCTGCGGCATTCCGATATATACTTCCAATACCTTGAAATCATTATCGCTGGGCACTTTCCAGCCAACAGGACATAACCTTCCGGTACCTACAGCATACCAGTTATAGATCATCCCGTATGTATTACCATAGCTGGGTTCATTGTCGTACCAGCAGTAAGCAGGTGTATTAAGATGGACCCAGATATGGGCACTATCAACATTCGGAATACTGGTCCCGTCATTAAGCCTCGATGTTTTGAGATCTTTTTCCATCCAAAGCTGGGACCCTATTATAACAGTCGGATAAACATTTCCATCTATGTCAGCTGCCGACGTTGAAAATTTCACCTCATTTCCGTAAGCAGTTCCGGCTGAGTTCCTCGCATAAGCCCTGACATAATAAATAGTTCCGGCCGACAATGAATTCATAGTACTGGAAAATGTTCCGGTTGTACCTCCCACAGTGGTAAAATCATCAACTCTTATATCAGGCTCACCAGACGTATTCCAGCAAAGTCCTCTTGCAAGGATCGTACCGCCTCCATCGGAGGTCACATTGCCTCCTGCCGAGGCTGTCGTCACTCCCACTGAAGAAACCTGTGAGGTTGTAACTGTAGGAAGGAGAACCTGGTCAGTAGTAAATGAACGCTCATCACCATAGCCAGTTCCTAATTCATTTGTTGCATAAGCACGCACGTAATATTTAGTACCCGGATCAAGGCCGGTTATATTGCTTGTAAAAGATCCTGTTCCCTGTCCATCGGATGTACAATCGCCTGAAACAGTCGGATTAGGCGATTTCGACCAGCATACACCGCGCGCAGTGACTGCAGCTCCTCCATCGCTCGTAATATTTCCTCCCGATTTTGCTGTAGCAATGGTAACGTCGGTAATTGCTGAAGTGGTTAATGTGGCGGTTATGGTAGGGGTTGTAAATGACAGTTCATCTCCGTAAGCCAACCCCACACTGTTCCTGGCATAAGCCCGCACATAATATTTTATCCCTGGTTGCAAGCCTGTAATATTGCTTGTATAAGCAGATGACCCGGAGGTAATTCCGTCTGATGTGGTAAAATTATCAATTGTAGGCTGGACGGTTGTAGCCCAGCAAACTCCCATCTGAATTATTTCAGCACCGCCGTTGGAAACAATAGTTCCGCCTGACCTGGCTGTTGATGCTGTTAATTCAGTGACCTGGGCGGTTGAAACAACCGGAACAACAGGATCTTTCTTGCATGATTTTAACAGGAAAAGGAGTCCTGCCATTACGAAAGTCACCTGAAGAATATTAAGGTGTTTCTTAATTTTCATCCGTATATAATTTTTATTTCAATAGTCGGATGGAACCGCACATGATTGATAATTATATTCATTACGTGTTTGTGTATGCAATACATGTGGGTTTCATCATAATATAATTTAGAATCTAAAGGCACAAAGGAACCTACATGACTGAAAATCATATTCGTTACGTGTTTGCGTTTAGTTTCAATCATGTGAGTTTCATCTTCTTATTATCCCGCATAGCGGGATGAAGGTTTCATACGACATTTATTTACTACTAAACAAAACTCATTTAAGGGAAAATAATTGTATAGCGGGATAAATATTTTGCTCGTCAATCCGGGAGGTTTCTTTTAATGAAGCTCAATCACTTGTCTGGTTATAACATAATAATCTGGTCACTGAAAAAGGCATGGTGACCAGATTATTATGTTAAATGAAAAACATATGGACCAGACAAGGCTTAGTCCTTCATACACTTTACCGATTTTCCGGTCTTTTTGTTGACAAAGAAGCGGAATGTTTTTACTTCGTTATACTGTAGTCTTCTCCCCCATGCATCTGTTCCGGAGTAACTCGTTGAGGTCCACCAGTGGCCATGATCCCTGATATTTTCAAAAAGACCTGAAGCTGTACGATGCCCTCCGGGAAGTGCTGTGAATCCCCACTCGTCAGTGGCACCCGTATTCGGTGATGTCCAGTGTTCTGTTCCTTCTTCCTTGAGTTTTCCTCCTATTGTAGATTCGGTATTGCGATTATATTTCTCAAGGGTAAGGCAATCTTCGTCACTGGGAACTCTCCAGCCGCTTGGGCACAGGTTGCCTGTCTCAACAGCATACCAGTTATACAATGCCCCATAAACATCCTTATTGCCTTCGTTGTTATAGTACCAGCAATAACCCGGATCGGTAAGTGCTGACCAGGCTGCTCCGCTGGAAACATGAGGTATTGAATTCCCATTAGAGAAGGTTGTGGTTTTAAGATTTTCCTTAAACCATAACTGGGAACCGATACGGATAACATTGTAGATATTCCCGTCACGGTCAGTTACCGTTTCCGGATCGGTTGTAAATGTCCTGTCAGATCCGTAGGCTGTTCCAACATCATTGGTGGCATAAGCTCTTACATGGTAAGTAGTGTTTGGAGTAAGCCCGGTTATACTGCTTGTAAAAGTGCCGTTACCTTCTCCGTTTTCTGTAGAGTTGTCTGCCAGTGTCGGATTTTGAGAGGTTGACCAGCAAACTCCTCTCTTGGTAACGGGAGATCCTCCATTATCAGTAACATTACCCCCGGAGGTTCCCGTTGAAGTGGATGCAGGGCGGGTTGTAGTTGTCGTTACTGAAGGAAGCACAGGACTTGTTGTAAATGATGTCTCCTGACCATAGGCAGTGCCTTCAGAGTTTGTGGCAAATGCCCTGACATAATATTTCCTGTTGCCGGTAAGTCCTGTTATAGGGCAGGTAAATTGCCCGGTCCCTCCGGCAGAAGCATTTATCACATTATCATTTATATCCGGCATAGGTGAAGTACTCCAGCAAACACCTCTCTGCTCAATTGCGGAACCTCCGTTAGAAGTAATGGTTCCACCGGCAACGGCCGATGTTTGTGTAATTGATGATACAGCATCGGTGGTAAGGATCGGGACAGAGTTTTCGGTCGTAGTGAACGAGAGTTCGTTTCCGTATGCTGTGCCCACATTGTTTATTGCATATGCTCTTACATAATACAAAGTATTGGGTTCAAGATCACAAAGTCTGGTTTCAAATGAGCCGGTACCATAACCGTCAGTAGTTCGTGGCCCTTCAATATCGGGTGATTTGCTTGTGCCCCAAACAACACCCCTGACAATGATGTCGGAGTTGCCGTCATGGGTAATATTACCTCCTGTAACCACACATGTTGGTTCTATACCGGTAATCTCAGTAGTTGTGAGCTTGGGCAGCTTTTGCCTCACACAGCCTGAAATAACCAACAGAATAATAATAGCTGTTTTAAAAACCGGATTTAAGAAATATGATGCTTTCACAATACATTCATTTAAAAAATGACCATTCTGACCTCGACCTCTTATTATAAAACTTAAAATTACTAAAATTCTTGTTAGTGGAAGGCATCATTTATTAAAATAAATTCCGGAAGCCAGGCTTTGACGGGTAAAAGAAAGATGTTGCACGAAATCGGAAAAAGGAGATTATCACTTCAATACCTGTACGATACAGGATGCTTAAACTGCAGCCGATGTTTTTGTTTTGCAAGGGATGGTGAAGTAAAACACTGTTCCTTCTCCGGGGCGGGAGTGCAGCCAGATTTTCCCTCCAAGTATTTCAACATATGCTTTGGATATTGACAATCCAAGTCCGGTCCCTCCAAATTTCCGCGACACCACATTGTCAACCTGGAAGAACCTGTCAAATATTCTGTCGTGATATTCCTGAGGAATACCTATGCCTGTATCTTTAACAAAGAATTCAATGAATTCGTTCTTATACTGATAGCCAAATTCAACATGACCTTCTTTGGTGAATTTTATAGCATTACTGATGAGGTTAGAAAGAACCTGAACCAGTTTTGTGCTGTCAGTGACTATTATTGATTCTTCGTCAGAAAGTCCTGTAATAAGTTTTATTGACAATCCCGCATCCTGTTCTTTATACCTGAACTGCTCACCCAGTTTACGCAGGGTAGTATTGAGGTTCATCTCTCCCATATTAAGCTTAACCTGGCCACTTTCAATATTGGCAATATCGACGATATCGTTAATTATTGAAAGAAGCTGACTTCCGCTATTGAAAATAATATCAATAAATTGTCTGCGTTCGTCATCAGTAATATTCGGCTCATTAAGGAGAGCCGAGAATCCGATAATTGCGTTCATCGGGGTTCTAATCTCATGAGACACATTATGAAGGAATGCCGTTTTTAGTCTGTCGCTCTCCTCTGCCTTTTCTTTTGCAGCGATAAGATCAGCTTCGGTTTTTTTCATTTCGGTGATATCACGAAAACTCCAAACCCGGCCGACACTCTTACCGGCAATCTTCTGAGGCTGGGAATAGCGTTCAAATACCCTTCCGTCTCTGAAGAGGAGTAATTCTGAGGTGACTTCTTCATGGCTGCTGTAATGCTGTTTTACAAGGCTTACAAACTCTTCGGGGGCAACGAGCTGATTCATGACAAACTCAACAACTTTCTCATCTTCCTCTGATTCCATAACCTCAGGTGGTATTTTCCACATCTCCATAAATTTGTGATTGTACTGAACAATCCTTCCTTCTTTGCTAACCACAAGAATCCCATCGGCGGTAGATTCGAATGTTGCCTTAATGAGAGAAAAGGAATTATCAAGCTCGGCTTCAGCCTGCTTACGCATCGTGATATCTTCGATCATTGCGATGAAATAATTAACATCATCGATGTTGTCATGGATAACACTCATGGTGGTGGAACCCCAGATAACTGACTTGTCTTTGCAGAGGTATCTTTTTTCGGTGTGAAAAACAAGAATTTCACCGTCGATAAGTTGTTTCAGCGATTCCTTATCCTCAGCGGAATGGTCATCAAGAATAAAACTACTGAATGACATTTCTTTAAGTTCTCTTTCAAGATAGCCTGTCATTCTGCAGAATGCCGGATTCACCTTGAAGATCTCCATATCCTTGCCTGTTATCACAATGCTTAAAGGACTTTCTTCAAAAATTTTTCTTAGTCTCTCCTCACTTTGGCGGAGTGTTGCCTCAGCGAGCATCCGCTCTGTAATGTCCCGGCATATAGATTGATAATAGCTGATCCCTTCAATTTCAACCTTCCTTGAACTTACCTCAAGGGGAACGAAGGTGCCATCCTTCCGCCTGTGGAATATTTCAAAGGTAGCCTGTCCCCTGCTATCTATTATCTTCTTCTCCTCCGACATTTTATTCAGGGACCCGGGAGCCAGAAGTGTTGTAAGACTCATCCCGATAAGTTCCTCGCGGGAATATTTATACATCTCAACAGCTGTATCATTCACCTCAATAATGACAGAATCGTTATCGGTAAGGAAAATAATATCATTTGCATATTTCAGGATGTAATCGAAATGTTTTCTTAAGGCAAGGCGGTCAAGCTCCGCCTCATATTTTTCACGATAGAATCTTACGTTTTCATTCCATTCAATAATTCCAAGAATAAGTCCTGTCGCCAGTATGAACAGGGTTATGATAATGATAATCATTGTCATCTGCCTGTCGAGGACTGAAAAGACCTCTTTATGGTCAATTTTTGAAACAAGATACCAGTTTGAATCGGGTACTTTTTTCATTGCTGCCACCACATTATTTCCCCTGTAGTCAATTCCTTCAGTTGTTGCTTCAATGCCTTGCAAAGCCATGGCTGACGGCAACTTTTCAGCTCCAGCAGGCCTTCGGAGGAGCTCCTGCTGATTTTTCCAGTACCTGGTTTCATTAAGGTAAATAATCTGATCATTGTCCTCACGGATTAGCATCGATTCTGCGGTCCTGCTCGGAACCGGCCATGTCTGAACAAGAGGGAAAAAAGTTAAACGCGGATCAATCTTCAATGCAAGGAATCCGATAATTGTTTTATCCTTGTCCTTGGTATCCCTTACAGGAATCATAAGATTAAGATGAACCTTGCTTGTTTTGTCTGTTCCATATATATCAGTCAGTACCGTTCTTCCCATGCTCATCAGTCCCGGCATCAATTCCTTCATATAAAAGTATTCCTTCCGGTCCTGGTTCGGTTCTGAAAGAAGGATATTTCCGACAGTGTCAATGATTAAGGCAGCCCTGCAATCGTTCCTCCTGGCAAGCATCTTAAGGTTATTGGCAGTTGCTGCCCGCAGATTGTTGTCTTCCCGGTTTTTCAGATAGTCTGCAACCCCTTCCGCAAAAGGAGAAAAATCACCCAGCATGAGAGCATTGGCAATCCTTTCATTCTTCCATTGAATGATCTGACTGACCTTCAGGTCAGTAATAGCTGACAGTTCTGTCTGCATATCACTGAGAAGTTCCTTCTTCTGGTTCATATAGTAAAGATAGCCGAGAATTATGCTGCAGACAGAAATCGCCATAAAGAGAGCTATCAGCAGCCAGGGAATAAAAGGTTTCTGCCTGTGTGAATTCATAACGGCTCTCTGTTTTGAAGGTCAAATATGAAAATTACTTTCACGGGTCACGGGCCTGAATTAGCGTGTTGGATTATAATATTAATCAATTATAACGGAATCAGGCAAGTAATTATTTGTTCTTTTTGAAAATAATTGAAGCAATTATTGTGATAACAAGAATTGATACGATAATAAGTAAAGAGATCAGGACTGGTATTTCAAAATCAAAAAACGAGGCAAGCATCTTGAGCCCCACGAAGGTAAGGACAAGGGCAAGACCTACCTTGAGGAATCTGAAATATCCCATTATGCCCGATACTGCAAAATAAAGTGAACGAAGCCCTAGGATTGCAAAAATGTTTGATGTATAAACTATAAAGGTATCATGACTGATAGCAAGCACGGCAGGAATGCTATCGACAGCAAAAATTAAATCTGACGATTCTATTACAAGAAGGACCAGAAAAAGGGGGGTTGCAAACAGCCTTCCGTTCTGCCTGATAAAAAGTCTGTCGCCATGAAGGGTTTCAGACACAGGAAGAATTTTTCTGAAAACCCTAACCAGCGCGTTTTTCTCAGGATCAACTGAAACGTCGTTGTGGAAGAGCATTTTAACACCCGTGATGACAAGGAAGGCTCCGAAAACAAGTACGATCCAATGAAAGCGGTTAATCAGGCTTACACCCGCAAAGATAAAGATTCCCCTCATCACAAGGGCGCCTAAAATACCCCAGAACAGTATCTTGTGCTGGTATTGCGGCTTTACCGAGAAATAGGAGAATATAAGTATGAAAACAAAAATATTATCTACACTCAGAGAGTATTCGATGACATATCCTGTAAGAAATTCAAGTGCTTTGGTTTTTCCGAACTCAAACAGGACAAACAAGTTGAACAGCAGGGCCAGTGTTATCCAGGATGCGCTCCAGATAATGGCTTCCTTCAATGAAATAGCATGGGGGTTCTTGTTCAGCAATCCAAGATCGATTGCAAGAACTGTAAATATCAGCACATGAAACCCTATCCAGAACAGTAAGCTCACCTCCATTATAGTAGAAAAAATAAGTCGCAAACATACAAAAATATCGAATAAGTAAGGTACTTACAGGATTAGGAAAATATTTCTACCTTTAAAAATTTTAATCACCTAACGGTAACCGTCAATGTCGAAAATAACTGCTGGTTCTGTTCTATTTATATTCCTTGCCTCGTCCGCGCTGACATATTCCCAAAAATCATTTCCCGGCTCATCAGAAATCAGGTCGTCTGATCTTGAAGCCCACGTTTCATTCCTTGCTTCCCCCAGCCTTAAAGGAAGGGCAAATGGAGAAACCGGACTGGAAATAGCTCTGAACTACATAGCATCTCAGGCGAAGCTTCTTGGCTTAAAACCGGCAAATGGAAACAGCTACTTTCAGCCATACTCAATCAAAAACAAAACCATCGACAGACAGAAAACAAATATTCAGATTATAACAGACGGCGGCGATACTGTTAATATCAACGAGAACATTTTCCAGCTCCATCCATCGGGTGCTTTCGATTTTGAAACGGAAGGAGAAGTGGTCTTTGCAGGTTATGGAATAAAAACAGAAAAATACAATTACAACGACTTTGAAAATATTGATGCTGAAGGCAGAATTTTACTTATCATGGACAGGGCTCCGATGACGGAGGATGGTTCAGAATTCAGGTTCGATGAGTCTGTATGGTCATCATTCAGGAATATTCAGATAAAGATGGCTAATCTTCTGTTCTCAAAAGCCAAAGTTATCCTTTTTGTTGCTGATCCCAAATCGGGTTGCGTTTCCATGGATGAACAGTATCCCGAGATCGCTAACCAGATTGAGTCAACAAAGTACCTTAACGACTCCGGCCCCCTGGTAATTGATCTGCCCGGAATGCCCAGGACAATTTTCATCCACAGAAGAGTTGCCGATGAACTTTTAAAGGGTTCAGATCATACCCTTGAAGAACTTCAGCACAGCATTGACAGTAATATCAAACCCTTGTCATTTGTCATCAAAGGGAAAAAACTCAGGATAAAGGAAGTTTCAAAAACCGAGGATGTAATTTTGCATAATGTTGCAGGATATATTGAAGGAAGTGATCCTGAACTGAAAAATGAAATCGTAATATTCTCAGCCCATGCAGATCATGTTGGAACCTCAGGGGACATGGTTTATGCAGGTGCCGACGACAATGCTACAGGATGCTCTGCACTTCTTGAAATTGCCGATGCCTTTATGAGCCTCCCGAAAAAACCTCTCAGATCGGTTCTCTTCCTATGGGTTACCGGTGAAGAGATAGGACTGCTGGGGTCACAGGCCTATACAGCCAAACCTCTTTTCCCTATTGAGAATACAGTGGTGAATCTTAACCTTGATATGATAGGAAGGACCAGGGGCATTGCCGATACAACCGCAGAAAATCCCATGACAGGACCAATGGAGGTCTTTGTGATAACAGGGGATCAGAGTCGTGAATTAAGGAGGATTGCAAAAGAAACAGATAAAAGATCCGACATTGATTTTGATTACAGCCTTAGCGGAAGAAGCAGCCCGCTGCAACTTTTTGCAAGAAGCGACCACTACAATTTCGTAAAGAAAGATATCCCCGTTCTTTTCTTCACAACAGGGCTCCACACTGACTACCACACCCCTGGTGATACTGTTGATAAGATAAACTTCAACAAAATGGAACTGATTACAAGAACTGTGTTTGAAATAGGATATACTGTGGCAAACAATAAAAACCGACTTTCAGTTGACAATCCTTTCAGTACATGGTAAATAATCAGTGAGCTGCTTCAATAAACGAACTGACCGGCTGAATATATTTCCTGTCTATGTCAGGAATAGCATTCCCGTTTGTATCTTTCATTGAACCAAGATATTCCATCAGAGCAAGCCATTCCTTCCCCTCCTGTATTCCCGGCAATTCTTCATCAAAGTCAATTATAAAATCTTTCATTGCTGATACGCGATTACCTGAGCCATCCCTGGGCACCACATTTATCAGGCCGAAACTCATCTTCTTTATAATCCCTATGAATTCCAGCATATACGAATTCGCAGTAACAGAATAAAGAGCCTTGTTGCGCCTTGAAAAATCAACGGGGCGAACAGTACCATCGCTGTTTATGATTTCAATGCTTTTTATCTTTCTCAGAAGTCCTTTTCCCGGATCATAAACAACTTTTATCCCGGAATAATAGCAATAATTTGAGGGTGACGACTTATATGCTACCTGAAGAATTTCAAGTATGCTCTTTAATTCCTTCCCTGTTACATACAACCTTGAAAGAGGATACCCGGGAACCTGGTCCCCGCCTGAACCCAGAGACATAACCCTGAATATGTCAGGAGCTGTCTGGATGCCCGGAACAATTCTGTCGCGGATAACTCCCACAGCAACCATACTCAGATCGGTCCCCTCCCTGGTGTTACGGTTTACATAGTAATGAATAGCATCAGCAACCAGCGGGCCCAGGTTACTCGATTTAAAATCGCCCTGTTCATTGCATTCCAGAAGAAAGTCATTTTCAACCACAGGTGAGGTATAACTGAATCCGAGTGGAGCAAGAATTTTTTCTGTAACTTTTTCCTTTTGTTGTTCAATAAGCTGAAAGATGTCAGTGTCTCCCTGCAGATCATCGTTTATAGGGATCAGTTCATAATTATCAATTCTTATCCTGTTCCCGGAAAGGGCAAGTTCAATGCGTCCTGCATATTTTCCGTACTCACCTGCCTGCACAATGGTTACACCATTAACAGTAAGAGGCTTGTCCAACAGTGTATGGGTATGTCCACTGATGATTATATTGATCCCCCTGACTTTTTTAGCAAGTTTCACATCTTCTCCTCCCCATCCCTTCTTATCGCTGTAAGTAAGTCCGGAATGTGATATGCAGATTATAAGGTCGCATTTCTCTGCCCGGAGTTCCTTTACAATCTTTTTCGCTGTCGGTATCTGTTTTGAGAATTTCACCGGTTCGGCAAGCGGAGCCACATCAGCTGCATCTTTCCCCAGAAGTGAGAACAGACCAATTTTTATTCCGTTCTTTTCGATAATATGCTTCCTTTTAATCATCCCTGAAGAAAAAAGTTCAAAAAGGGAATCATCCTCCGGTTTCCTGTCATCAAATACAGCATTACCCAGGAGGATTGTCGGTAACTGCCCCGATTCATTCGATGATCTTATGATTTCCGCTAGCTTGCCGGGGCCAAAATCAAATTCATGATTGCCGAGGCTCACAATATCATACCCCATTTCCCTCATCAGAGGAAGCTGGAACCCGTCAGTAGTCTCAAGGCTATGGAAAAGAGTCCCCATAAGGAAATCACCACCGTCGACAACCAGGGAGCTCTCCCTGTTCAGCATAATATCTTTCTTCAACACAGTAGCCAACCTGCTGAAACCTCCCATAGTGTTATCATTTCCTGTAATAAGAGGAGAGTACGATGATTCAGGTGCAAAGCCTGTCAGGCGCGAATGAAGATCATTCGTATGCAGAATAACCAGTTTCCTTTCCTGCTGGCCCGACAAGGGGAGCGCAAACAGGAGGGCACCAAGAAACAATATTGATCGAATCTTTCTCATAATAGTATAATTAATGTCATTCCAAAGTTACACTACTTCAGCAACTACAAAAGTACTTCCTCCTATAAAAATAAGGTCAGATTCACCGGCAAGCTCTTTTGCAGCCTTAAGCGCGGATCTGACATCCGGGTAACTTCTTCCCGTGAGCCCGGCTGCAACAGCTTTCCGGAGGAGTAAATTTTCGTCAAGGCCTCTCGCAACCGATGCCCTGGTGAAATAATAATCAGCATCCCCGGGCATGAGTGAAAGAAGAGAAGTAACATCCTTATCGGTAACAAAACCGAGAATCATATGAAGCTTCTTTTTGGGCACATTGCCAAGCTGCCTGATAACGTACTCAAGGCCTTCCCGGTTATGGCCCGTATCACATATAGTAAGGGGATTTCTGCCAAGGATCTGCCAACGGCCCTTGAGTCCGGTGTTTTTAACGACCCTGCCCGCTCCCCTTACAATATCGGCTTCGGAGACTTTAAATCCGGGCAGTGACCTGAAAACCTGAAATAATGCCTGAAGGTTTTTCGCCTGATAATCACCTGCAAGAGGTAGCCTTACCCTGACCGATTTTCCCGAGGATAGTTCTGATATTAAGAAACTTCTTGAATTTTCATAAGTGTTGTATTCTTCAGGCACGCATAAAAATATGCTATCGGCAAAGTTTATTTCCGAGCCGGCCTCCGATGCCTTCTCAAGAAATATCCTCCGGGTTTCTACCTGTGTTTCGCTGATTACAACCGGAGTCTTTTTCTTTATTACACCTGCCTTTTCTGCAGCAACCTTTTCAATGGTGCCTCCCAGCAGGTCCATGTGATCATGACCAATATTCGTTATAACCGACAACACAGGCCTTATAATATTGGTTGAATCGAGCCGGCCTCCCAGCCCTGTCTCTATAACTGCAACATCCACTTCAGCATCAGCAAAATAACTAAATGCCATGGCAGCTGTCATCTCAAAAAAAGAAGGTTTAAGAGCATCGATGGCCACTGAATGATCCCTGACATACTTAACAACAGCATTCTTCGGTATCATCTTTCCATTTACCTTTATCCTCTCCCTGAAATCCTTCAGGTGAGGCGAAGTGTAAAGACCGGTCTTTAAGCCCGTTTCCATAAGCACCGAAGCTATCAGATGGGAAAGAGATCCCTTCCCGTTCGTACCCGCTATATGTATTGTCTTGTATTTCCTGTGTGGATGTTTATCGAGCCGGTCAAGTGCCAGAGTGGTTTCCAGGTCATTCTTATATGCAGCTTTTCCAATCCGGTGATAGGCAGGCAACTGACTGAAAAGAAATTCAACTGTTTCGTTATAACCCATTGTTCCCGATCTTTTCACACTATATTAATAATTATAAATTGAGTGGTTCGTGTGTCTGCCTGCCGGCTGACAGAAAACCTTCGTTATTTCTATAAGCTTGCCGTATCCCTTAAAGCGGATAGAATATTTTAAACTATTTCCTTTGTTACAATCGCGGAACATTACAGGATAGCTCAATCTTTGAGGTTTTTAACTGTTTACCTGATTACAAATTAACATACTTTCAACACACCAACAATGATATTGGTTAATATTAGTACCTTTGCTGGGCTTCAAACGGAAATTAACTGACTACGCAGTTAATTGATTTTAAAACACTTGATGATGACGAAGAAAAAGAACAAGAAACTATTTATCCTGGACACGAACGTACCTCTTCACGATTATAAATGCATCTACAACTTTGAAGAGAATGATGTAATAATTCCGATTGTTGTTCTTGAAGAACTTGACAAATTCAAAAAAGGAAATGATATAATAAATTTCCACGCAAGGGAATTTACACGTGAGCTTGACAAATTATCGGGTGACATGCTGCTTACAGCCAATATTCCGCTGGGTGATAATCTTGGCAATCTGCACATTGAAACGGGAAGGGAATTTTCCGATAAGGTTAACCAGTCATTTCCGGAAAGAACTCCCGATCACAGGATCCTGGCGATCGCCGATTATGTTTGCAACAACAACAAGGACAAAGCAGTAGTCCTGATAACAAAGGACATAAACCTCAGGATGAAAGCCAAGTCTCTTGGCATTATGGCTCAGGACTACAAGAACGACAAGGTTGCAAATATTGACGACCTATACAAGGGCATTCAGATTTTGGAAGGAGTTGATCAGGCAGTGATAAGCAAACTTTACGAATCGCCTGACGGAGTCGACGCATCAGAACTGAAACTCGATCAAGACCTCAAGGGACATCATTTTTTTATCCTTAAAAACAATGGTTCAAGTGCATTGGCACATTACAGCCCGGTTAGTAAAATGCTAAACAGGGTCATCAAGCAAACAACTTACGGAATTGATCCCAGGAACGCCGAACAGACATTTGCAATTGATGCACTGACAAATTCTGAGATTCAGCTGGTTTCGCTTACCGGGAAAGCCGGTACGGGCAAAACACTCCTGGCACTTGCAGCAGCTCTGCAGCAGCACAAGAAATACAAGCAGATATTCCTTGCCAGGCCGATAGTTCCGCTGGCAAACCGTGATCTGGGATTCCTTCCCGGCGATATTAAGGAAAAAATGGATCCTTACATGCAGCCTCTTTATGATAACCTTACTGTTATAAAACATAAATTCAGCCATCAGAGCCCGGAATTTCTCAGGATTAATGATATGATGAAAGAAGAGAAACTTGTAATTACTCCCCTTGCCTACATCAGAGGGCGAAGCCTTTCAAGCATATTCTTTATAGTTGACGAGGCTCAGAACCTGACACCTCATGAAATAAAAACCATTATTACCAGAGCCGGAGAGGGAACTAAAATGGTCTTCACAGGCGATATTGAACAGATAGATTCTCCATATCTTGATACAGGATCAAACGGTCTGAGCTATCTTTCCGACAAAATGAAATATCAGGATATCTTCGCACATGTGAATCTGGTGAAGGGAGAAAGAAGTTATCTCGCCGAACTCGCCAGCAAGCTCCTTTAACGGGTTGTTGATTAAGCAAATACCAATTATCGTTTTAAAAACCGCATATTATGAAAACTATCCTGAATCATCTTTACACTGGTGTGTTGATCCTCGCCCTGTTGTTCACCTGTGACGCAAACGCTCACGCAGGCCAGAAAAACAAAAAAAGCAAAAAAGGCGGGAAAACCGAAGTAATAAAACTCTTCAACGGCAAGGATCTTGCCGGCTGGATTTTCTTCCTTAAGGACCCATCCGTTGATCCTGCTTCAGTATTCACGGTTAAAGAAGGTGTTATAAGTATCAAGGGAGATCCTTTCGGATACATGAGAACTACTGACAGCTTTTCCGACTACAGACTGCATGTT
Organism: Bacteroidales bacterium; assembly: GCA_040769065.1. Classification (GTDB taxonomy): domain Bacteria; phylum Bacteroidota; class Bacteroidia; order Bacteroidales; family VadinHA17; genus LD21. Next base: position 80,469 of record JAXGLU010000001.1, on the reverse strand, counting down.
GAATGGCGATGGCCGGTTGAGCCCACCAACAGCGGCGTCTTTGTCCATGCCCAGACCCCGGACAACATCTGGATTAAATGCATTGAATGCCAGCTTGCTGCCGGAAATGCGGGAGATTTTATCTGCATGAACGGCACTGACATGAATGAAAGAACCGATAAGTCATCAATAGTGGTAAAAAAGAAAGCTCAATCTTCCGAAAAACCTGCAGGAGAATGGAACACAATGGAAGTTGCATGTTATGGAAACACTATTGAGGTCCATGTCAATGGTGTACTTCAGAACAAAGGCACAGGTGTGAACGTAAGCGATGGGCATATCTGCCTCCAGAGCGAAGGCAAAGAGATACAGTTCAGGAATGTCTGGCTTTCACGAGAAAAGAAAAAATAAAAAACCCGTATCCGCCGGGAAGCTGACAACTGCTGTCAGAGAATAAGATCATGAACAGTAGCAGAATAAAAATAGCTTTTCATACACTTGGTTGCAAGCTTAACTATACCGAGACTTCAACCATGTCAAGGCTATTCCCTGCCCAGGAGTTTGAAGTAGTCTCATCTGAGAACGGGGCTGACATATACGTTATCAACACATGCTCCGTAACAGGTACAGCGGAAAAGAAGTGCCGCCAGGCGATAAAGAAATTCATAAAGCAGTCTCCTGAAGCCCTTATTGCAGCTGTCGGCTGCTATGCCCAGCTCAGGCCACAAGCTGTTGCAGCCATTCCGGGCGTAGACCTGGTGCTTGGAAACTGCGAAAAATTTGATATCGCTGAATATATCAGGAAATATCCCGGAAAGGGAACTCCTGCAATTCATTCAGCATTATTGCCGGAAAAAGAGCCTTACTTCCCGGCATGGTCAGTTGGCGGCAGAACACGCTCATTCCTGAAAGTGCAGGATGGATGTGACTATAATTGTTCCTATTGTACGGTGCCTCTCGCAAGGGGCAAAAGCAGGAATCAGGATATAGCATCCATAGTAAGGGAAGCTGAATTAATTGCGGAAAAAGGAATAAAAGAAATAGTTATTACCGGAGTGAATACAGGCGACTTTGGCAGGTCAACCGGAGAGAATCTGGCAGAACTATTAAAGAAACTTGTACTGGTAAAAGGTATTGAAAGATACAGGATTTCGTCAATAGAGCCCAATTTGCTTACCAACGGGATAATTGATATAATAGCAGGAAATGACAAGCTGATGCCCCATTTCCATATCCCCCTTCAAAGCGGGTCCGACAGAATGCTGGGCCTTATGAGAAGACGTTACAGAAGGGAAATGTTCGGGCAAAGGGTAAACCACATAAGAAAACTAATGCCACTGGCTGGTATTGGTGCAGATGTAATTGCAGGCTTCCCCGGCGAATCGGACAGTGATTTCAATGACACCTTCAGGTTTATCAGCGATATGCCGATATCATACCTGCATGTGTTTAAATACAGTGACCGCCCGGGTACCGTGTCGGAAAAAATGACCGGGAAGATAAAGCCATCGGTGAAAGAGATACGAACCAGAAAGCTTTCTGAACTTTCAGATCAGAAACACCTCAACTTTTGCCTTCTTAATAAGGGCATGGTATCAGAGGTCCTTTTTGAAGGCCGCAAGGGAAGGAATCTTATCACGGGATTTACCGGAAATTACATCAGGACAGAATATCCCCGGGATGAAAAGCTGGAAGGACAGATCAGGAAGGTAGTGCTGAAGGAAACTGTGCCTTCCGGAAACATGACAGCAGAAATAATTGACTGAGATATGATACTTAAAGATGTCTGCTCAAGAGCAGAAAGAGCCATAAGAGAAACAGGGGAGTTCATTGAGAAGGAATCGATAGGCTTCGATATAAAGAACACAGAAGTCAAAGGCCTCAATAATTTCGTCAGCTACGTTGACAGGGAAGCAGAAAGAATGCTTATTGAGAAACTTACAGACGTCATACCTGATGCCGGATTCATTGCAGAAGAAGGAACAACCTACAAAAGAGGAAAACTTTATAACTGGGTGATCGATCCCCTTGACGGGACTACCAACTTTCTGCATGGTGTGCATCCCTACGCAATAAGTGTCGGACTGACATATGCCGATGAGATTATAGCCGGGGTAGTTCATGAACCGGGTCAGAATGAAACATTTATTGCCTGGAAATACGGAGGCGCATGGCTTAACGGCAACAGAATAAAAGCCTCCGACGTACCCTCACTTTCAGATGCACTGGTAGCAACCGGATTCCCTTACAGTCAGTTTAACAGGCTTACTCCCTATATGGAACTTCTTACTTATCTCGTGAAAAACACCCATGGGATTAGAAGACTGGGGTCAGCTTCGATTGACCTTGCATATGTGGCCTGCGGCAGGTTTGACGTATTTTTCGAGTACGACCTTAAACCATGGGACATAACTGCAGGAACAATAATCCTCAGGGAGGCAGGGGGAAAAGTATCTGATTTCAGGGGAAACATGAAAGGGCTTACTGGTGATGAAATAATTGCGGCAAATGCCCTTGTTTTCCCGGAAATACTCGGAATCATTGGCGACTTTATGAATAACATTCCCGATTAGTCCATGGGCACTGTTGCATTCTATACCTTCTATTTCATTAACTGGGTTGTCACACTCCTTCCGCTGAGAGTCCTCTATTTCTTTTCCGATATACTGTTCCTGTTTTTGTATTATTTCCCCGGATATCGAAGAAAAGTTACCCTTATGAATCTCAGAAATTCGTTTCCCGATAAAACTGAAGATGAAATTAAGGAAATAGAACGCAGATTCTACAGACATTTTGCCGACCTCTTCGTAGAAACGCTTAAGCTTACTCATTTAGACAATAAGCAGTTAAAAAAACGCGTAACCATTACTAATCCCGATCTGCTAAACATCCCTCTGCAAACAGGACGTGACCTTATTTTAATATTAAGCCATTACAATAACTGGGAATGGGCAACCTGCCTGCTGCCCTTATATTTTAAAATAAACACCGTTGGAGTATATAAACCTCTGCAGAACAAACACTTTGACAGTTTCCTTAACCGGCTCAGGACAAAGAACGGGATTAATCTTACCTCAATGACAAACATCCTGAGAACTGTAATTGACAATTACAACAGCAACAAAAGAACAGCCTATGGTTTTATTGCTGATCAGACTCCAGCCAAACCTTTTATTAAATACCGGACAACATTTCTGAACCAGTCAACCCCGGTGCATCTTGGGCCGGAGAAGATAGCTGAGAAATACGACATGTCGGTTGTATTCGTGAATATCAGGAAAGTAAGGCGTGGATATTACAGTCTTACCCTGGAAATGCTGTTTGAAAATGCAAGAGGCCTTCCCGGGCACACCCTTACCGATACCCATGTCAGAAGGCTTGAGGAAATAATCAGGGAAAATCCCGAATACTGGATATGGACGCACAAAAGATGGAAATACAGCCGCAGCGATGATTAAAACCTCTGTTGTCATATTGAACTGGAACGGATTACCTTTTCTGAAGAAATTCCTGGGTGATGTAATGAAGTATTCCCTTGACCAGAATACTGAAGTAATAATTGCCGATAACGGATCAACTGACGGATCAGCAGAGTGGCTGTCTGCCAATTTCAAAGATGCAGGGTTTATCAGCACAGGACAGAATCTGGGCTTTGCAGGCGGATATAATTATGCTTTAAAGCAAATAGATTCTGAGTATTATGTTCTCCTCAACACAGATATTCAGGTTACTGAGGGATGGCTGTCCCCCCTTGTCAGGTTCATGGATGAAAACCCTGATGTTGCGTCATGCCAGCCTAAAATAAGATCTTATCATCAACGGGATCACTTTGAATATGCAGGTGCTGCCGGCGGATTTATTGACAAATATGGATTCACATTCTGTCGCGGCCGTATTTTCGGGCATGTTGAAAAAGACTTTGGTCAGTATGACGATGCTGCCGATATTTTCTGGTCGACCGGAGCCTGTATGATTGTCAGGGCAAAAGCCTGGAGAGAATGCAAAGGCTTTGATGAAGATTTTTTCGCCCACATGGAAGAAGTGGACCTTTGCTGGAGGTTTCATAACGCCGGCTACAGGGTGTGCTACCTGCCACAATCCTTTGTATATCACGTTGGAGGCGGCTCTCTTCCCTATGAATCTTACCTGAAGACATATCTCAACTTTCGCAATAATCTTTTCCTTATATATAAAAACCTTCCGGAAAGGGATTTGCACAAAATCCTCCCTGCCAGAAAAAACTTTAACAGACTGGCAGCCCTCCTATTCCTTCTTAAAGGGAAAACAAGTAATGTGAAAGCTGTCTTCAGGGCTCATGCCGACTTCTCGAAAAGCCTGGATAAACTCCGCGAAAAAAGAAAACTTCTCAGGCATAATAAAGAAAAAGACTGGGGAAAACTTATTTCAAACAAAAGCATTGTTTTTGAGTATTTTTTGAAAGGAAACAGGACCTACCGGCCATGGCAACCTTAATCAAAACCCGGATGCATAATGAAGAATCAACAGATGATAATATTTTTCACCGTAGTTCTGTTAATCTATTCACTCGTTAATATTTACATCTTTATAAAAGGATATAATGCCATTTCTTCCTTCAGAAGTCACAGGTTATTGTACCTCGTAACCTTCGCCGGTCTGGCCGGCACCTTCATTGCAGGCAAATTCCTTGAGTCGAGACACTCAACAGTGTTTTCAGATATCCTGAATACTGCAGGCGGATTCTGGTTGGCTTTCATGCTGTACGGATTTCTTTTTCTTCTAGCTTCTGATCTGCTGTATCTGATACTCAGGATCTCAGGAATCTTAAATCATGAAAACATATATTTATACAGGAAATGGTCGTATTTGGCCACCCTGTCGGTCTCGGTCGTTCTTATCACAGCAGGATTTATCAATGCTCTCACTCCTCATGTTATAAGATATGATGTTGCCATTGGGAAGAAAGCCGACGGGATAAACAGCATGCGTGTTGTTGCGGTATCAGACATTCACCTTGGGAGTGTAATCAGGAAGAGAAGTGTTAAAAAACTTTCCATGATCCTTGAAAAGCAGCAACCTGACCTTGTTCTCCTCCTTGGTGACATTATTGACGGGGAGATCGGACCGGTTCTCAGGGGCGATCTGCTTAAATATTTCACCTGTCCGCATTGCAAAAACGGCATGTATGCAATCACCGGGAATCACGAGTTTATTGGCGGAGCGGAACGGACCATCCCATATATTGAAAGCAAGGGGATAAGAATTTTAAAGGATGAAACGGTAACTATAGAAGGAGGCATCCAGCTAACAGGAAGGCTTGACAGGGATTCACGGAGATTCTTCGGGAAAGAAAGGGCAAGTCTTGAAGAACTGGTAAAAGATACTGACAAGACCAAACCGCTGATCCTGCTTGATCATCAGCCATTCAATCTTGCAGAAGCTGAAAATAACGGCATTGACCTTCAGCTATCAGGGCATACCCATGATGGACAGATCTGGCCTCTCAACTGGCTGACCGGAAAGATTTACGAACTGAGCCACGGTTATTTAAAGAAAGGCAATACACACTATATTGTGTCGTCAGGTTATGGAATATGGGGTCCCCGGATAAGGCTGGGAAGCCGGTCGGAAGTCCTTTTGATCAATCTGGTGTTTAACGGTGCACTGCCCCCGCCCGAAGGATAGACACAGACATTAAAAGCCGCTTTCACAGCAGTTTGTATATCTGTTCCAGCTTCATTCCTCTTGATCCTTTTATGAGTATGTGATAGCCTTTTATATTTTCCCTATCAAGATAAGCGGCAAGTGCAACTGTATCGGGAAAGGAAGTTATTCCGAAACCGGAAGACAGCTTACTGAATATCTGACCTGCAAGCAGAACATTATCAAATTTATATCCGGAAATCACCTTCAGTATACCGAGATGTTCCTCTTCGCTTTTATCACCCAGTTCCAGCATATCGCCAAGGATAAGCATTTTGGGCACTGCTTTAAGTGAAGCAAAAGACTCAATGGCAAGCTTCATGCTTGCCGGATTTGCATTATATGCATCGCATACCAGAGTGTTAAGGCCGGTTGATTTTAACTGCGATCTGTTGTTTTCCGGGCGGTATTCCGCGATTGCTTCAACTATATCGGGCATGGCAACCCCGAAGAATAATCCTGTTGCAATGGCGGCTCTTACGTTATCCAGATTAAATCTGCCAAAAAGGTTGGTCTTCAGATTATAGGTATTTTGTTTGTATACTGCCTGAAGGCAGAGGTTTGAATCAGACGGAAGCTCCTGAATTTCAAGCTTAAAACCACAGGGATTTGAATAAGGAACTGTCCGGTTGACAAGGTTGAGGATCTTTTCTGTAAGCATATTATCCTTTTCGTTAAAGATAGCTATGCCGTTTACTTTTCCGAGGTGTTCATACAGTTCCGATTTTGCCTTTAGAACACCCTCAAGCGATCCGAACCCTTCGAGGTGTGCGTGTCCTACATTTGTTATAATCCCGTAATCAGGACTTGCAATAAGACACAAAGAGCGGATCTCTCCGATATGGTTTGCACCCATCTCAAGTATCATAATTTCGGTGCTTTCCGGTGCCATCAGTATTGTAAGGGGCACTCCTATAGCATTATTGAGGTTTCCCGGAGTTGCATGAACCTTGTACTTCCCTGCAAGTACAGAGGCAATCAGGTTCTTGGTCGTAGTTTTACCGTTTGTTCCGGTTATTGCCAGCACGGGGATTTTCAGCTCCTTCCTGTGAAAAGCTGCCAGAGCCTGCAATTCATTAAGACTGTCATCAACAAGAACGGTCTTGTCGGTTTCGTATGCCGGGTCGTCAATTACAGCATACAGGGCGCCTTTTTCGACAGCCTCGGCAGCAAATTTATTACCGTTGTAGTTATCGCCACTGAGAGCAAAAAAGATCTCACCTTTATTTAGTGTCCTTGTATCGGTTGAAACACCTTTTGATTCCTCTCTGAATATTCTGTAAATCTGATCTGTTTTCATACTCAATAAATACTGCAGGCAGGGATGAAATAAAATTAACCGTAAAGAACCCCGCCGGATCCGGATTGATGCAAAGTTAGAATAATGTCAGGGAATAACTTTGCTATCTTTCCAATATCCTCTGTGATCTTTACGGTTAATTTCTATCCTGAAGCTTTATTGTATCAGTGTTTCTTGCTTTTATAATCCGGAAGGACTTCCAACTCTTATCATAGCACAGCGGAATCCTATATCATCGCGTGAGCTTTCCTGGTCGAGGAATCTTCTGGTTGACGGGTTGAGCCAGTATGCCCTGTCTTTCCATGATCCACCCTTATAGACTCTTGCTTTATCATTTATAAGTGAGAAGTAATCACCTGTTTCCTGGGCATACATTCTGATGGAACCCGGTTTGTTGTCTTCAGTTACCCAGTCTCCACCTCCGGGGATTGATGATTGCAGGTCTCCGTCGCGGTAATTCCTGTAGTCCCCCTTCTGATAGTTATATCTGTTTGCAACATCCGAATCCTTTACGGTATCCACCACCAGGCGGCCCAGGTTATCTTTCACAACAATCTGTCCGTTAGCATCTCTCCTGAGATCGGTGTAGACATTACCCCTGAACGGGTTGAATCCGTCAACATCCATTGAAGTAAGCGGACGGTAAACATCCTGGACCCATTCATTGACATTACCTGCCATACAATACAGTCCGTAATCATTAGGCCAGTATGAATGGACATCTGTGGTAATGCTTCCGTTATCGTTCAGACTTCCGGCAACACCCATCATATCGCCCCTGCCGCGGACAAAATTGGCCATCATTTCACCTCTGTTCTTCTTGGCTGCATTTCTCACATTATGGCCATCCCATGGATATATTCTCCGTTCATATATTCTTTCCTCGAAAGTATTACCTCTGAGGCCGTAAGCTGCAAATTCCCACTCTGCTTCCGTCGGAAGTCTGTAAGCGGGCAGCAGTACCCCGTCCTCGAAACTTGTCCGGCGCTCTGTCTGATTAGGATTAAGACTCTGACGAAGCTGGTTTACAACACCTTCGTACTGACCGGCAAGATATGCCTCTGTATTGAAGTTCTTTTCATTAAGCTGATTCGGGTCAGGATTAAGTTCACCCTCATCAATCAGTATCTGTTCGTTGACCCTGTCGGTTCTCCACAGGCAGTAATCATTTGCCTGGACCCATGAAACTCCGACAACCGGATAATCATTATATGAAGGGTGACGGAAATAATACTGCACGTAGGGATCATTGAACCCCATTGGGCTTCTCCATACCAGGGTATCGGGCAGCGCTCTCCTGAAAACTTCAGGATAGTCCTTGTAAACCCTTCTGATCCAGTACAGATATTCACGGTAGTCAACATTCCGGATTTCCGTTTCATCCATGTAGAATGATGACACGGTAACTGTCCGCGGCTCATTGTTCCAGTCGAACATAACATCCTGCTGAACACGGCCCATAGTGAACCTGCCACCTTCAATAAGTACCAGACCGGGGCCTGTTACCTGTTCTGCCCCGATAGTAACCTCAAATCCACCATTGTCAGGATCATTATACTTCCACCCGGTGGTGGCAGAAACGCCGGAGCCTCTTTTGCCTCCCTTGCAGGAAAAGAGCACCAGTGCACCCAACATTATTAATATAACCGGTAAGATTCTTAATCTGTACATAACTCCTTTTCTTTATACTACGATTTTTTTATTCGCCTGGTTTGTAACCCTATTTCAATAGTCAACAAAGATAACTACATACGGGGTGTTTTTATTGTTTTGGATCCCAATCTTTTTTCAACATTATTTAAAATCAGCGATATGCCTGTCTGATGCATCAGTGAGAACGGCAGTATATCATTTCCTGATTTCAAATTAAACCTGTAATTATAGAAAAACATGATTTTGCCTGTTTTTATTGTGAAGCCCGGCTGAATATCCAGATTGCCCCTGTTATCAGCAAGCGCAAGAAGGCTTCCCGATATATTTGAACTCTCAAAAACAGCTCCTGCTCCACCGTAAGCATGTTTACCCTGAATATCCATCATCCCGACCGGCTGTATTCTCATTCCATGATCAGCTCTCAGACCAATATCCCCGGCAATCTGAATATGGTAGCTCCTTTCAAGCCTGCTCTCCGACTCTCCCTGCTTCCCCAGATCAGGACCGGTAAGATGTAAGACTGACACGCCTGCCATCCATTTTTCCCATATAAAAAGAAAACCTGTAGAAATATCAAAAAGTGTCCTGTTTAAATTTTCAAAAGGTTCTGACGTAAAGCTGGTAATTGCTCCCATTCTGTCAATTTCATCAGGAAAGACTGCATTGCCCATACTGAATCCCCGGTGATGGAATCCTGCCGAAAGACCTGCATTGATATAAAAGTTCCTGTCAGCCTGCAGAAAATAGGCATATGAAAGGTATCCTCTCATATCGTTCACAATCCCCCCCAGATAATCGTTTGCCAGGCAGAAACCAGCACCTCCGTGAAGAACAGGGAAATATGAATCGTATGAAACGTAAAAAGAGTGCAGATTATAATTGTTCCCGGGATAAAAATTCATATAAGAAACCCTCAGTATACCATCTTCGGCGGTGCCTGAAAATGATGGATTTCGCATGATCATAGTCTGATATCCGGGGCCATAATCAGTATCCTGAGCGCTCGTTTCACCCAAAAAAACCAGAACGGCTGTTACCAGAATCATTGACCGGAATCTCATATTATTCTATGGTATATCACGTATTGAAATAGTCAGTATTTTAGTTCAGATTACAAATTAACTCAAAAACAGGTAGTATTTTACATTAATTTGCAATTATGTCAGGAAGCCTCAAAATGATTTTTCTGCTCATCCTTTTCTGCCCGTCAGTTCTGAAGAGCCAGGAAATAACGGGAGGCTATGCCGAAAGTTCCGTACTTGCTTCCGGTAAATGGTTCCGGATGGCTGTAACGACTGATGCTGTATACAAAATTGATTACAGCACACTCAGAAACCTTGGATTTGATAATCCGAAAAACACCAGAATCTATGGCAATAATTGCGGTCAGTTGTCATACTATAATAACGATGCCAGCCCCGATGATCTGGAGGAAATAGCTGTTTGTCTCAATACGGGTGCAGATGGTGTTTTCAATGAAGGAGATTACCTCCTCTTCTACGCCCAGGGAACAGGCAGATGGAAATATGATCCGGAAAAAGATGAATACGGATATCTAAGACACAACTACTCCGACACAGCGTATTACTTTATAACCTCATCATCACAGCCCGGCCATAAAATTGAATCAGCCGAAATGCCCTCATCAGACCCGGGATATTTCTCAGACACTTCTGATGCCCTCTGGATACACGAGGAGGAAGACGACAACCTGCTGAAATCAGGAAGGGAATGGTACCAACCCGTATCCCAATTGGTGCCGGTGGCATTTATTCCCGGCTTCAGCCCGATTCTTGCCTCAGAACCTGTAAAGTACCGTATAAGAGCTCTGGCACGGGCTTCAGGGATATCCGTTTTCAGGTTCTATGAAGGAAATGAAAAACTGGCCGATATATATGCAGAAGGTGTTGAAATATCATCCACAACCGGAACATATGCCAGGATCGTTGAGGCAACAGGAAGATCACTGCCACGATCCGCTTCCCCTTCATATGAATTAAGATTTTTCAATAATGGGGATGTTTCAGCAAAAGGTTGGGTTGACTATATCGTCCTTCAGGGCAGAAAGCGGAATAATTTTACAGGCTCAGCTCTCTTTATAACTGATTCCAGAAGTGTTGCACATCAGCAAATAACAGAATTCACTGTTAACAGCACGATTGAAAGAACGGTAATATGGGATGTTACCAATCCCGTTCAACCTTCTGTCATTAACGCTACCAGGAATGGCAATAATCTGTCCTTCACCGCAACAACCGATACATTGAAAACATTCATCGCATTCACTCCTGACAGGGTGCCGGTACCACTTATCGACAACATACCGGTAAGCAACCAGGACCTTCATGCTTCCGAACCTGCTGAAATGATCATCCTTACACACCCCGGTTTTAAAAATCATGCAATGAAGCTCTCTGAGCTGCATTTCAGCAACAGCAGCCTTGTATCACTGGTTGTTACACCGGAGCAGGTTTACAATGAATTCTCAGGCGGAATTCCTGACATTTGCGCCATCAGGAATTTCGTCAGGATGAAATATCTCAAGCAGGCGGGAAGTTCAAAACCCTTAAAATATCTCCTTCTTTTCGGCGACGGTTCCTATGACAACAAGACGAAGCCACCACTTAATCCCTGTTTTATACCTACATACCAGTCAAAAAACTCAAATGTGATAATATCATCATTCACATCCGACGATTTCTACGGCCTGCTTGAGGAAGGGGAAGGCGAAGATCAGGGAACGCTTGATATCGGGGTCGGGCGCCTTCCTGTATCAGACACAACTGAAGCCGGAATCATTCTGCGAAAAATTGAAAGATACATGTCGCCTGCCGTTAATGGTGCCTGGAAAAATATTGTTACCCTTATTGCCGACGATGAGGATGGCAACATTCACATGAATGATGCTGAAGGCCTGGCCAGACTTCTTAACGACAGTGTCCCTGAAATCAATGTCAAAAAGATATATTTTGACGCCTTCAGGCAGGTGACAATGTCAGGAGGACAGTTATATCCCGATGCTACAAGAGCTTTAAACGAGGTGATACATGACGGATCCCTTATCGTCAATTATACAGGGCACGGCAATGAATTAAGCCTTGGCCATGAACAGGTGGTGACCACAGAGACAATCAGACAATGGAAGAACAGCTCCAGGCTTCCGTTATTTATTACAGCAACATGTGAATTCAGCCGCTTTGACGATGCTGAATTTAATCCTTTGACAAATGAAAGGAAGGGAAAAAAATCGGCTGGAGAAATCATCCTGCTGAGCAAAGATGGAGGAGGAATAGCGCTGATGTCAACAACAAGGCTGGCATATTCTGCTCCCAATTATTCCCTGAACTATAATATTATGAATGTTGCTTTCGACCGTGACAGCGAAGGGAATCCTTTAGGGTTTGGCGATATTATAAGAATTGCAAAAAACAGAACTGAAAGCGGTGTCAACAAAAGGAATTTCGCTCTCCTGGGCGACCCTGCCCTGAAGCTTGCCCTGCCTTTGACCGGCAAAATAGTAACAGATTCAATTAACGGCAAGCCGGCTTCAGAAACAAACGACACTCTCAGAGCATTAAGCATTGTTACAATAGCGGGTCATGTTGAGAAAATACCCGGTATTACCGCTGAGGACTTCAACGGAATCCTCGAGACACTTGTCTTTGACAAACCTCTGAAAACAAAATCTCTTGCCAATGACGGAGGTGTTCCGATGGAATTTTACCTTCCGGGAAATATTCTGTTCAGCGGTGAGACTAAAGTGTCTCAGGGAAGATTCAGCTTCAGGTTCATAGTCCCCAGGGATATAGATTATAACATGGGCAGGGGAAAAATCAGCTATTATGCATACGACGAAACCAGTGGCATCAATGGATATTATGACAAAATAATTGCAGGAGGATTCAGTAAAATGACAGCTGCTGATACCAGCGGTCCTGATATAAGGCTTTTCCTGAATGACACTTTGTTCAGGAACGGAGGCATGACAGATCCAGATCCTGTACTGCTGGCCCTGATCAGCGACCCGGCAGGCATAAATACGGCTGGAAGCGGGATAGGTCATGATATAACATTCTGGATTGACAATGACCGTTCATCTTCCTATACCCTGAATCATCTGTTCAATAACGATTTTGACAGCTACAATAAAGGCAGAATTACATACAGGCTTTCCGGCCTGAGCGCCGGCCATCATACAATTACACTGAAAGCATGGGATAACTTTAATAACTCATCTGAAAAAACTATCAGTTTTGTTGTGGAGTCCTCAGACAGATTCATTTTAAAGAATGTCAGGAATTATCCCAATCCTTTTACCGATAATACTTACTTTACGGCTGAACACAACCGGCCCGGAAAGGAGGCAGATGTGACAGTTACAATATTCAACCTGAACGGAGCTGTCGTTAAAACATTAACGATGCACGTTTGCCCCCCGGGGTTCATTTTACCTCCGCTGGAATGGAACGGAAGAGATTCGGGGAACAACAGAATGGCAAGAGGAATCTATCCCTACAGAATAACTGTTAATAACCAGGATGGAGAAACTAACAGTATTCCAGGAAGATTGATCATTTATTAACAATCATGCAATAAGCGGTAGAAATATTTGTTTTATATTTGCGGAATTACAACCAGACCAGAAAAGCATGAAAAGAAAAATTACTGCCATTATTTCTTTCGTATTTATAATCACTTCCTTTACTAAATTACATAGTCAGGAACTGAATGCCATTCAGACAGTGGTACCATTCCTTTCCATTGCTCCTGATTCGAGAGCAGGAGGCATGGGCGATGCCGGTGTGGCAACATCACCAGATGTTTACAGCATGCACTGGAATCCGGCAAAACTTGCATTTATTGATGGCAATGGAGGAGTCGGTATTTCATATTCACCCTGGTTAAGGAACCTTGTCCCGGACATTAACATAGCCTACCTTACCGGTTATTACAGGATCGATAAAAAACAGGTGGCCAGTGCCAGTCTTCTGTATTCATCACTTGGAGATGTTCCGTTTACCGATGAGTTCGGAAATCTGGAACGTAATTTCAAGCCAAATGAACTGGCTTTCGACCTGGGGTATTCCAGGGTTTTCTCGGAAAATTTTTCTGGCGGGATCGCTTTCAGGTTCATTTATTCAAACCTCACGGGTGGTACCTACTCCGGCGGTGAAGCAACTAAACCGGGTACCTCATTTGCTGCCGATATTTCGGGATACTACCATAAGGATATCAGTATGTTCAGCAAGGACGGGCTGCTTGGACTTGGCTTCAACCTTTCAAATATAGGCTCAAAAATGAGTTATTCCGATGGCCAGACTTCTGACTTTATCCCGATGAACATGCGCCTCGGAGCATCAGGAACAATAGAGCTTGACAACTATAACAGCCTTACTCTCACCATTGATCTCAACAAGCTTCTTGTTCCCACTCCGCCGATATATAATCTCGATATGGAGATCGTGAAAGGGAAGGATCCAAATGTATCTGTTCCTGTAGCCATTATTCATTCCTTCTATGATGCTCCCGGAGGATTTAAGGAGGAACTCCGGGAAATAACATATTCATTCGGGACCGAATACTGGTATAATAATCAATTTGCATTAAGAGCCGGTTATTTCCTTGAAAATGAATCCAAGGGCAACAGGAAATATTTCACGGCAGGAGCAGGCTTCAGGCTCAAGGGATTCACTCTCGACTTCTCTTACCTTATGCCGCAGGCTCAGAATCATCCTCTTGCCAGAACACTGCGCTTCTCCCTTTCATTCGACAGCAACACCATAAGGAACGTTGTCTCTTCCAACTAAAATGGATATCAGGGCAGGTCAGGGTATTGATTTTCACCGGCTGGAAAAAGGCATTGACCTCCGGCTCGGAGGCGTCCTGATCCCTTCTGAAAAAGGTTGCGTAGCCCATTCCGACGGGGATGTGCTTCTCCATTCAATATGTGATGCCTTGCTTGGTGCTGCCGGATTAAGAGATATCGGCACGCACTTTCCCGACAGCGATCAGGAATACAAAGACATAGACAGCAGGATCCTTCTGAAAAGGACATTTGAGCTCGTCAGCGGCGAAGGATACTCAGTAATAAATGTCGACAGTACTATTTGCCTTGAAAAGCCAAAAATCTCAGCACATATACCGGAAATGAAGGAAGTGATTGCAGGTATTCTGAAAACCCGGCCGGAAAATATTTCAGTAAAAGCAACCACCACCGAAGGTATGGGATTTACAGGCAGAGGCGAAGGTATCATTGCAACGGCGGTTGTGCTTCTCAGACGTGATTAATGGTACAATATTGCGGCTGATCAGTCAGGAACCATCCATAAACCGCCGTTAACAAGCACTCCCCAACCTACAGCAATACTAGTCCTGATTCTCCTTTACTATCTCATCATCAACCAGAATACGTCCGCAATATTCGCAAACGATGATCTTTCTTCTGGATTTAATATCAAGCTGGCGCTGCGGAGGTATCTGATTGAAGCATCCACCACAGGCATCGCGTTGTACGGACACAACAGCAAGCCCGTTCCTTGCATTTGAACGGATTCTCTTGTATGCCGTCAGGAGCCTTTCCTCTATTACCTCCTCTATTTTCTTTGATTTATTTAACAATGTCTCCTCTTCCTTCTGTGTGTCGGAAATAATCTCTTCCAGTTCCGACTTCTTGTTATCCAGATCAGCCTGCCTCTCGGAAAGCTGAACTTCCGATTCAGCTATCAGTTGCTTTTTTTCCTCTATCTGAAAATGGAACTCCTTTATCTTCTTATTGAAAAGTTCAATTTCAAGATTCTGATACTCAATCTCCTTGGATAATGAATCAAACTCCCGGTTGTTTCTGACATTTTTCTGTTGTTCTTCGTACTTCCTGATAAGCGATTCCGACTCGCTTATTTCTATGGCCTTCTTTGAAGCTGCCTTTTCAAAGTTCAAAACTTCCTCACGGAGATTCCCCAGCCTTGTCTCAAGACCGGCAATATCATCTTCCAGATCCTGTACCTCAAGAGGGAGCTCACCCCTTAGTGTTCTAATTTTATCTATTTCCGAATCAACATGTTGTAAACTATACAGTGCCCTGAGTCTTTCTTCAACAGAAATTTCGGTTTCGTATGTTTTGACTTTTTCCATTATCTGAAATATTTAATAGGATTGGTATTTACCTTTGAAAAGCGGAGTGCAAATTTAGGGAATTTTTTGATAATTATTTCGTATAAAATCTCTGTGGAAAATTTTTCACTCTCATAATGTCCGATATCCACGAGGAGAATACGTTTATCAGCATCAAACCAGTTGTGATATTTAACATCCCCTGTTACAAAAGCATCAGCGCCGTGACTTATGGCATCATTCAGGAGGAAAGCACCCGATCCTCCGCAGAGTGCCACCTTTGATATCATCCTGTCAGAGGTTGAGGAGTGCCGGATGCCCTGTGCATTGAAGATGTCAGCAATTCGTTTAATGAAGTCAAGCTGGCCGGCAGGTTCAATAAGATCTCCAACACATCCCATACCGGCATCAGGAATTTCATTGTCGAGCTTTATGATGTCGTAAGCCACCTCCTCATATGGATGATTTTTGATAAGTGCTGCTATCACCTTATTTTTCAAATGAGAGAAAAGAACTGTTTCGAACCTGATCTCATTCTCAAAGTGGACAATGCCTTTTTCTCCTGTAAAAGGCCGGGCGTTGTTCCCGGCCCTGAAGCTGCCTCTGCCTGCAGCGGAAAAACCACATCTGTCGTAGTTGCCTGTTACGCCTGCTCCTGCGTCAAATATTGCGCCGGCAACTTTTTCAAAATGAGCTTCCGGAACAAAGGTTACCAGTTTAAGCAATTTGTCTCTCAGGGGGAGGAGAACTCTCACGTTACGAAGTCCAAGTTTCTCTGCCATCTTCATGCTGACACCGTTCTGAACAGCATCAAGATTGGTATGAGAAGAATATATAGCAATATTTTGTTGTACAGATTTCAGTATTATAGTTTCCGTGATGGTTTTCCCGGTTATGCTTTTCAGGTTTTTGAAAATAAGGGGATGGTGTGAGATGATCAGTTCACATCCATTATTCATTGCCTCTTCAACTACTTCTTCAGTTATATCGGTTGTAAGGAGAGCAGAGCTTATCTCCTGCTCAGGGTTTCCGACCTGGAGGCCTGAATTGTCATAGCTTTCCTGGAAAGAAAGAGGTATAGCTGAATCGAGGAATGAACATAGTTCTTTTAGCTTCATGAAACAGGTATTTTGAGTTATTCTTTCAGGGACCCGGATTCTCACCCTGTTTTACCCTGAAACCGGTAACATGGGAAAAAAATTAAATACTATCTCTTATTTCAATAAGGAAAGATCTTATTTTCATCAGAGATTCATTAATGTCAAACTTATAATTCGTTTCTTCCCATTTGCCGGTCAGTTTCTGTTTAACCCCGCTGATAGTCATCTTTTCTTCCTTGAGAAGATGATATATCATTTTGAGGTTTCGGAGGTCCCGGGGCGTAAACATGCGATTTCCCTTTTTGTTCTTCATGGGTTTCAGAATATCAAATTCATTTTCCCAGAACCTTACCGTTGAAACCGGGACACCGAGGATCTTTGACACTTCTCCTATTGAATAGTAGAGTTTCTCGACAGGTTTTTCCTTATATGGCATGATTTATTATTGTATAAGGCATTTTGCAGGCATAAGTCAGGCACCGCCCCTTACAGGTCATCAATCAAATGATTGTCCTGTTTTTGAGGCTATTTCAACCATCAGTTCATATTCATGGGGTGACAGATCGTTAAAATAGTAGTTCACCGGGTCAACATTTGTTCCATTAAGTTTTATTTCATAGTGAAGATGAGGTGCTATCGACATCCCGGTATTGCCGACAAATCCTATAACATCGCCCCTGTGTACCTTCTGTCCGGCTCTGACATTAAATGAGTCAAGATGCGCGTATATGGAAGTATAGCCAAATCCATGATCGATTATTATATGATTTCCCATTCCTCTTTTTGATGAAGACACCTTAGCCACTGTTCCATCGCCGGTGGCGTATATTTCTGTTCCTGAGGGAGCTGTAAAATCCATGCCGGCATGGAACTTTGTGATTTTGTAAAGAGGGTGAATTCTCAGCCCGAACCCTGAGGCAACCCTTGTCAGGTCCCTGGTTGATATGGGCATTATTGCGGGTATTGATCTGAGCATGTCTTCCTTTTCAACTGCCAGACTGATCAGGTCATCAAAGGATTTTGACTGAATATATACTTTTTTTCTCAGTCTATCCAGTCTTGAGGCTGTTTCGATAACAATCCTTGAATTCGCAAATCCTTCCATCTGGTCATATCTGTTTATTCCCCCCACTCCTCCTTCCCGGAGCGTGGCAGGGATCGGCTCAGCTTCAAAGATGGTTCTGTAAAGATTGTCGTCTGTTTCCTCGAGATGCTCAATGACTTTTTCAAGGTTGCCCATTTCCCTGTCTATCATTTCGTACTGAAGCGTAAGCTGTGCTATTTCCCTCTTCAGGGCTTTTTCCTTTGGCGAGTCTATGAAGAGGGCAAATATAAACCAGTACACCACAGCTATAAGGAGAGACCCGATAAAGAAAGCCAGTGCTCTGAGAAACATATCTTTTGCACCGAGTCTTATTTTATCAAAGCTCAGAGAATCAGGATTGAATTTATATTTTGGTTTTCGCATTGCAGGACAAAGATAAATAAACCGGCAGAAAACTAAACAATTATTCACCTGAAGTTATCAGGGATGAATGCAAAATTATCATATTAAATTATGAAGTGAAGATTCCTGCAGTAAATGGCGGTGAATGTTATCGCGGTGATTCAACGGAATATGGTTCTTGCACTCAGGGTTTCTATCATTTCGAAGTACTCGTCTTCGGAAAGGTCATCGTTGAAGTAGTGCAGGGGATTCTTGTACTGTCCGAAAAGGTCGATCTGGTAGTGCAGGTGTGGTCCGGAAGAAGTTCCTGAACTACCGGTCAGACCAATCATTTCTCCCCTCTTTACAACCTGGCCGACGCTAACATTGATACCGCTGAGATGCCCGTATGTTGACCGGTAGCCATATCCATGGTCAATGACTATGCAGTTCCCGAATCCTCCCGAATTCCAGCCTGCATCGATCACGGTTCCTGAACCGGTAGCATAAACCTCTGTACCGTAAGGTGTGCTGAAGTCCTGTCCGTGATGCCATTGAGGCGTTCCGAGAACCGGATGCACCTCCCTGAACTTCAAACCATCACCCCTCCTGAAATTCACGTTCACCGGACATATCATCGGCAGATATTCCATCTCGCGCTTCCATTCATTCTTCCTTTCCTCTATGGCCTTAAAAGACTCGAACTGAACGCTGGTCTTGTTCCTGATATCCTGAACCTTTCTCCTGAAGGTCATCATCAACTCTGTATTCATGTATCCCTCAATGTCCTCATACCTGTTAACGCCTCCGTAACCCGGATTCCTCAGGGAGAATGGTATGGAGTCCATATCAAGGACAGGCCTGTACCGGCTGGCATCAGAAAGCTCAAGATCCCTGAGTATCATGAGAGAATTATCTAATTTCCTGCCCATAAGGGCATAATCGAGTTTAAGGTTTTCAACCTCCTGGCTTAGTATCTTTTCTTTAGGGGAACCAAAATATGCTGTATATATTTTTCCGTAGATTACCGACAATGTCACCGAAACAACAAAGAATACAAGGGCCCGCAGAAGCTTGTGCTTCCATGCTAATCTTACCCTTTTAAACTGCAAATCAGACAGATCAAGAAAATACTTTCGGTTTGGCATCCGTTGACTTCTGCTTTCTATTTATTATTTTACAGCAATGAAACAAACGTAAAACATTTAAATTAATTTTACAAGCCGTCAATAAATGTTTATTTTCATGTCATGACTTCAACACCTACTGCAAATGAACTGAGAAATCTGTTTTTTGATTTTTTCCGGTCAAAAGGCCATTTAATCGTTCCTTCAGCATCAATGATCATCAGGAACGACCCCAGTCTGATGTTCACCAATGCAGGTATGAACCAGTTCAAGGATATATTTCTCGGAAACAGGCAAGCTGAAGCCCTCCGTGTGGCAAATTCCCAGAAATGCCTGAGAGTGTCCGGCAAGCACAACGACCTGGAAGAGGTTGGCCTCGATACATATCACCATACCATGTTTGAAATGCTTGGAAACTGGTCATTCGGTGATTATTTCAAAAAGGAGGCTATTGAATGGGCATGGGAATTCCTTACACGCACCCTTGGCTTTCCTGAGGACAGGCTCTATGCAACGGTTTTCGAAGGCAACAGCGAAGACAATGTTCCTCCCGACAGCGAATCATCAGAATACTGGAAGGGATGTTTTTCTCAGCCTGCCAACAGGATACTGCCAGGTTCCAAAAAGGACAACTTCTGGGAAATGGGTGATACAGGCCCATGCGGGCCATGTTCCGAGATTCATGTCGACATACGCGATGATGACGATAGGAAGAGAATCCCCGGTCATGAACTTGTAAACAAAGGCGACCCGGGTGTTATAGAAATATGGAATCTTGTCTTCATCCAGTATAACCGCCGTATGGACGGACATTTAGACGTTCTGCCCTCAAGGCATGTTGACACCGGGATGGGATTTGAAAGGTTATGCATGGTGGTTCAGGGTAAGAAATCCAATTATGACACTGATGTTTTTCAGTCGCTCATAGGAGAAATATCTTCACTTACAGGTAAAAAATACGGCGTTGACAATAGCATTGATATAGCGCTCAGGGTCATTGCCGACCATGTAAGAGCCGTGTCATTCGCAATAGCCGATGGCCAGCTTCCGTCAAACAACAGGGCAGGCTATGTGATCAGGCGGATTCTGCGCCGTGCAGTCCGCTATGGCTACAACTACCTTGATATGGAAGAACCTTTCATTTATCGTCTGGTACCGGAATTGTCAAAATCAATGGGAGACCAGTACCCTGAACTCAGGAAAGAACAGGATAACATAGCCAAAATCATTCTCGAGGAGGAGAACACCTTTCTGAAAACGCTTGGAAGAGGGCTGAAAATGATCGAGAAGCTTACAAATGAGCTTAAAATGGATAACAGGAAGATACTTCCCGGAAAAGATGCCTTTGAACTTTACGATACATTTGGATTCCCTGTCGATCTCACCCGGCTTATCCTGAAAGAACAGGGTTTGGATCTGGACGACAAGGGCTTTGAAAATGAAATGAAAGAGCAGAAGGATCGTTCGCGGGAGGACGCCTCCGTAGAGGCTGCAGAATGGACCGTAATCAGGGATATTGAGGGAACAGTGTTCACGGGATATGAAAGTACAGAAGAGGAGGTCGTGGTAACAAGGTATCGCAAAGTAAAGCAAAAAGGCAGGTACCTGTATCACATCATCTTCGACAAAACACCTTTCTATGCCGAAAGCGGAGGCCAGGTCGGCGATTCGGGCATGATTAAATCAGGATCCGAAACAATCATGATAACGGATACCGTAAAGGAGAACAACCTTATAATACATATTGCTGAAAAAATTATGCACGACCCGTCAGCAACATTCACTGCAACAGTCGACACAGTCAAAAGGACGGCAACTGCATGCAACCATACAGCCACCCACCTTCTTCACCATGCACTGCGCAAGGTTCTTGGCAGTCATGTTGAACAAAAGGGCTCGCTTGTCAATCCGGAAAGGCTGAGGTTCGATTTCAGCCACTTCAGCAAAATGACGAGGGATGAAATAACACAGGTGGAAAATATTGCCAACGCCATGGTGCGGGGAAGCTTTCAGCAAACGATTACCGACGGTATCCCAATGGAAAAAGCCAGGGAGATGGGAGCAATAGCTCTGTTCGGAGAAAAATACGGAGATACTGTTCGGGTTGTTAAATTCGGAGATTCAGTTGAACTTTGCGGAGGAACTCATGTTACAAATACCGGGAGCATCGGTATTGTGAAAATAATAACAGAAGGAGCTATTGCTGCAGGGATAAGAAGAATTGAGGCTGTAACGGCTGCCAGGGCTGAGGAATACATAAATGAAAAACTGAGAGATCTTGAGGATATATCTTCTTTGCTGAAAGCCTCCGGAAATACAAGGGAGGGAGTGGAAAAGCTGATTGCTGAGAATGCATCCCTGAAAAAAAGCGTTGAAAAGTACCAGGCAGCTTCTGCAGCTTCTGCAGCAAAATCGCTTGAAGAAAGTGCCAGGCCGATAGACAGTATAAAGTACGTATCGGGTATCATTCCGGCTGACAATCCGGAATTTCTTAAGAACATCGCATACCGGATACGAACTTCCTCAGACAATACTGTCCTGGTCACAGGCTCAGAGATAGGAGGCAAAGCTCACATCCTGGTAATGGTTTCCGACAAGCTTATTGACACCCTGGATCTTAATGCCGTTAACATAATCAGGGAAATTGCGCCTTGTATAAAGGGAGGCGGTGGCGGACAGCCGTTCCTGGCAGCTGCAGGCGGAAAAGATCCCGGCGGACTGCAGGAAGCTATTGATAAGGCAGCGGAAGTAATAGCCAGGAGCATCCGGCAAAAAAATACATGATATAACAATGAGACTGAAGGGCTTAACTATAATCTTGCCTGCTATTGCAATGTTGATCGTGGTATCAGCAGCCTGTACGCCCGAGGCATGCTTCGATGAAACAAATGCATTCCTTAAAGCCACGTTCTACGATAAAACTTCAGATAAAGCAACACCACCCGACAGCCTGACTCTTTTTGGGATTGACATGGACTCTCTGATGTTATATGACAGGGAAAAAGGCGTAAAACCGGCGCTGTTCCCTCTTGACGCATCGTCAGATGTATGTTCTTTCGTTATAATGATAAACAACATAGCCGACACAATACAGTTCCGGTATACGACTTATCCGCACCTTCTCTCGGTTGAATGCGGGTATACGTTCTATCATAACATCGACACCCTCTACTACACAAAAAACAACATTGATCATATCTATATAAGCAAGAAGAATATCACAACAGCCAATGAGGAGAATATTCGCATATTTTACTAGCCTGCTTGTTCTGTTTTCCGCCACGGCAGTGAAAGCCCAGGACACCATTGACTTCCCTCTGAAGATAAGGGCGGGGTTTGATATTGCAGGACCAGTAAAATATATGTCCGACAAAAACAATTTTAACCTTGAAGGGTTTGTTTCTGTTGACAGAAATGAAAAGATGGCTTACGTGGTCGAAGGAGGATATCTCGATTACAGCTATTCACAATACAATTATGAATACCTTAGCAGGGGTATGTTCCTCAGGGCGGGAACTGATTTTAACCTGTTAAAGGCCAATGTATCCCAGGGCAGGTATTATGCAGGGATAGGACTTCGGTATGGATTCAGCCTGTTCAATACCGAAACTCCGTTTTTTGAGCATGAGAATTACTGGGGACAGGTAAGCTCATCCATTGGTAAACGCACCCACACCGGCCATTTCCTGGAAGTGGCACCCGGAGTGAGAACCGAGCTTTTCAGGAATGTAACCATCGGCTGGACACTAAGAATGAGGCTGCTTATATCGGGAGGAGGAGGAAGGGATCTGAAACCCATATATTTCCCGGGCTTCGGGCAGGGAGGCAAAATCGTTAATGCCGGGATCAATTACTACATAACCTGGAACATCCCTTTCAGGAAGATCAAAGCGGTTCTAAAGCCCGATAAACCTGAAGAAGAGGAATTGCCTGATGAGGAAGGACTACCGTCCAATACAGGACAAACGATGAATTAAACGCTAAACGCCTAACACTGAACCCGGAACACTCAACTCTAAACCTCTAGTCTACTTTCCGCATGAACTCACCCCCGGCCCCTGGCTGCGAATGGGCGAGGAGGAGATGGGGGGATGGGGAGACGAAGAAAAGCACAGGGTTCAGTGACAGGCCTTTTAAGTCTTGCTCCCTTCGATCGCTGTCTTTATGCTTCGCTGTCTGGCTCCTTTCAGTCGTCGTCTTTTAGTCTGTCGATGCCTGAAATACGTTGACCTAAAAAACGGTTAACAACATGGGAAAAATAAGTTATTTTGATCACGAAACTAAGCCTGATTTCCACAGGTATTTCAGTGAAGATTTCAAGAAGAAGAAAGTAAGGGAATTAGAAAGAAAGATTACTTCCATTCCCGATATTTGCAGAACCTACTCAGTGAGCAGGACATCAGTTTATAGGTGGATTTATAAATATTCAGTAATGGCAAAGAAACAAGTTAAACAAGTAGTTGAAGCCAAGAGCGATACGCAAAGGATAAAAGCTCTTGAGGCTCGTATTAAGGAGCTGGAAAGGATAGTTGGTCAAAAACAACTATTACTTGAGTTCCAGGACAAAATGATAGAGATAGCAGAGGTTGATTATGACGTTGATATTAAAAAAAAAATAGGTTCAAAACTCTCGTTTGGTACCACTTCAACCGGCAAGAACATGGGAGGAAGTTAAAAGATCTCTTTGAAGTATTAGGTATAAGTAAACAGTCATTTTATCAGATGTTAAAACGTCGGAGATATAAGCTTGAGGAGCAGGAGCAGTTGATCCCGTTGATCAATGAGATCCGCCGGGATCACCCCCGTATGTCAGCCAGGGATATCTACATAAAGCTAAAACCGATCTGTATGGGGAGGGATCAGTTTGAACGTTTTTGTATGGACTCAGGTTACAGGATTAAAAAGTTAAGGAACTACAGGGTTACAACCAACAGTCTTGGCGTGACCCGTTTTCCGAACCTTATAAAGGATCTTCAGGTTACAGGTGTCAACCAGGTTTTTGTGAGTGACATAACCTACTTTGATATTGGTTCCAAGACTTATTATCTCACCTTCATTATGGATCTTTTTAATCGAGAGATAGTTGGCTGGTCAGCCAGCGATAATCTTCGAACAGAAAGCACCACGTTACCGGCATTACACAGATTAATAAGAGAACGCGGCAGGGTCAATTTAAAGGGTGCTATCTTGCACTCAGATGGAGGGGGACAGTATTACTGCAAAGAGTTTAAGGAACTCACAAAAGAATTGGGAATGAAAAATTCAATGACTGAAGGAAATGTATATGAAAACTCCCATGCAGAAAGGTTAAACGGCATAATAAAAAACAATTATCTTTACCCGTATGGTCCTACAGACCTGGTCTCTCTGAGGAGACTGCTAAACAGGGCTGTACATATGTATAACACTGGAAAACCTCACAAAGCATTGGGAAAATTAACACCAAAGTCATTTAAAGATACTATTGATAACGAGGATAACTCTTCGAGTAATCTCCCGTTATCAACAGTAAATCATCATCAGAATTTTAATTATAAAAGAAGTAAATTAAGTAATAAAAAAGTCAACGTTATTTAGGCATTGACTGTCTTAAACGCTGAACACTAAACGCTAAACGCTAAACGCTAAACCCTGAACGCTAAACCCTGAACACTAAACGCTAAACGCTTAACCCTGAACGCTTAACACTAAACACTAAACGCTTAACGCTTAACCTGGAACCTCGAACTGAATGCTGTGAAGTCAACCCCTCCGGGGTTGTACCTGTTGTGGGGCGCCATTTTCCCGGGGCGATACCCGGGCTATTGGATGATGACACCTCCGGTGTCAGTAATCCCGATACAACCCCTGGTTTTTCAGTAGTGCCGGTATCACAAGTGACGATATTGCAATAAGGTAACCAGCCCGGAGGGCTGGCCACCCAAT
Source organism: Bacteroidales bacterium (assembly GCA_040769065.1). Taxonomy (GTDB): domain Bacteria; phylum Bacteroidota; class Bacteroidia; order Bacteroidales; family VadinHA17; genus LD21. The sequence goes on along the minus strand of JAXGLU010000001.1, from coordinate 55,167 downwards.
AGCCCCGGTTTTGCCCGGGGTAAAAGGCAATAACACCAAGTCCAGCCTGGAGGGCTGGCCATCCAGTAGCCCCGGTTTCGCCCGGGGTAAAGGACAATAACACCAGGTCCACCCCGGAGGGGGTGGCCGTCAGTAATCCCCAAGAAAATATATAGTAAAAAAATAATCAAACAAGAAGTAACTCCTCCTTAAATGGTATCATATTTTTATCCAATAGTTCTGTTAATTCCTTTTTAAATGAAACTTTTCTGTGATGTTCTTCCTGATCCTGAACGTATTTTATAAGGACAGGCTTCATTGATATATTGTATGTAAACGCACCATAACCGACCTGCCATCCGGGAAAGCCCGTAAAAAGGTTTTTATCCATAACCATCATTTCATGGCTGGCCTTTTTAACGTCCCGTACAAGATTAGAAAGACTAATGGTTGTAGATAAATGCGTAATAATATGGACATGATTTCCATATCCTCCGACCTGATAAGGGTGGCATTCTCTTTTTCTTAAAACCCCAACAATATACCTGAAAAGTAGATCCTTGTTTTCGGAATTGAGGAATTCGGTGTAGTTTTTACTACCAAAGACGATTTGGTAAAGAATTTGTGTGTAGGTTGACATATTTATTCCAATTAGAGTTAGCAGCACAACAAATATATGAAAACTTATCAGAATAATCAACTGGAAGTCAACCCCTCCGGGGTTGTACCTGTTGTGGGGCGCCATTTTCCCGGGGCGATACCCGGGCTATTGGATGATGACACCTCCGGTGTCAGGAATCCCGATATAACCCTTGGGTTTCCAGTAGCACTGGCACCACCCAAGGTGACGAAAATGGCAATGAGAACAACCAGCCCGGAGGGCTGGCCATCCAGTAGCCCCGGTTTTGCCCGGGGTAAAAGGCAATAACACCAAGTCCAGCCTGGAGGGCTGGCCATCCAGTAGCCCCGGTTTTGCCCGGGGTAAAGGACAATAACACCAGGTCCAGCCCGAAGGGCTGGCCATCCAATAGCCCCGGTTTTGCCCGGGGTAAAGGACAATAGCAGAATTCTGATTATATATCGGTGCGAGGGCAACCCGGAAAAGGCGCGAACCGTTTCCTGTTTTTTGGAGCGGAAAAGGTAATGCGCAATAGGCGAAAAACAGAAACGGTTGTCTTTTCCGGACTCCTTTTCTTTGGTCACTTTCTTTTGGAGGAGCAAAAGAAAGTGACAATATTCCCCGGTCTGTTTTAGTGACCGCGAGACCGCAGGGCGGGACGAAGAGGAGAATGGGAAAATGGGAGAAGAATTATTTTTTGAGTTCCTGCGATTGTGCAGTATGTGCAAGTCGGGCAGGTAGTTTTATCTTTTACAAGTTACCCAGGAGGTTCAGCGCGTAAAGCGGCAGATTAATAAACTGGTCCTGACGGCGGTAATCCGACATGGAAGTGCGGACTGCAATTCCCGGATTATATTTTTCCCTATAGACTTTCAGACTTTTTGCCTGGAGATTCTCTTCTGCTTTAACTTCAACAGGGATAATATTTTTCCCATGTTGTAAAACAAAATCAACCTCTGCGGTGGAACGTTCAGCGGACCAATAATAAATAACAAACTCTCCTGAAGCTGCAAGCTGTTGAAATGTATACTGTTCAGTTAATGCTCCTTTAAATTCGGTCAATATTTTACTGCCTTCCAGAAGGATATGAGGATCAATATCCGTCATAGCAGATAGTAATCCAATGTCAACCAGAAACAATTTAAAGGCGCTCAGGTCTTCATAAGCTTTCAGAGGGATGGCAGGTTTGGATACCCTGTATACCCGCTCCACCTGACCGCAATCGGTCAGCCATGACAGTGCCAGTTCATAATCTTTTGCCCGGGAACCCTCTTTAACCAGTCCGTAAATGAACTTTTTGTTTTCCTTTGCAAGCTGTGATGGTATTGAATTCCAGAGCATTCTGATGCGGGGTATAATGGTTGGAGGAGCGTGCTTTGAAAAATCCTGATCGTAACCGTTGAGGATTTCTTTCTGAATATCACGTACCTCCCTGAAGCTGCCATTCCCGCTAAACCGCGAAACAACTTCAGGCATACCTCCAACGAAATAGTAATGACGAAGACGTTCGATATATCTTGATTTGTAAGCTGTTATTAATTCCCAGTCACCTGAGCCCAGTATTTGTACCAGTCCATCTTCTCCAAGCGCTTCAAGAAATTCCGGGAAGGTCAGGGGGTGCAGATCCATGAATTGGACTTTTCCCACAGGGAATGAGGCCTCTGAATGGAGCGCCATTCCCAATAGTGACCCGGCTGCAACAAGGTGATATTCACCTGCATCTTCCTGAAAATACTTTAATGAAGTCATAGCCCGGGGAGCGCTCTGTATCTCGTCAAAAATAATCAGGGTATTTTCAGGCTTGATTATCAGTCCCGTCTCTGCCTGCATACCCGTGATAATTCTTTTAATATCAAAGTCTCCGGCAAAAAGGTTTGCCAGACGCTGGTTCTTTTCAAAATTCAGGTAAACAGTCTGGGCGTATTCAGTTCTGCCAAATTCCTTCATCAGCCAGGTCTTCCCAACCTGTCGGGCACCGCGAATAATCAGGGGCTTCCTCCCTGGTGAGTTTTTCCATGCAACTAATTCCGCCCATTTAGTTCTTCTCATTCCTGATATTTTGCACAAATATACATTTTTACAAACGACTTTTTGTATTTTTATACATTTTTTCAAAGAACTATTTGTAAAGCGAGAAGAAATTCAGGGAACTCTGAACGCTTAACGCTGAACGCTAAACGCTAAACCCTTAACACTAAACACTGAACGCTTAACCTCTTGTCTGCTTTCCGCATGAACTCACCCCCGGCCCCTGGCTGCGAATGGGCGAGGGGGAGATGGGGGGATGGGGTTATTCCTGTTCAGTTTTGCGGCTGAAGATCAGCAATCCCATAAATGTCAGGAATCCGTTTACAAGAAGCATTTCAAATCCGAACTTATAACCGTTGAACCACTCCTCGGAATTGATATTGAGAATATAGCAGATAACCGGTGAAAGCACTGCTATTACGGGTGTCATTTTGTCATTTACCTTTCTTTTTGTATAAAGACCGAAAGCGTAAAGGCCAAGAAGCGGACCATATGTATATCCGGCTATTGTATAGATCTTGTCAATCACCGCCCTGTCGTTCAATGCATTGAATATCAGTATACAGACAAAAAAGACCAGAGCTATTGTTACATGCACACAATACCTGATCTTCGTTTTTGCGGCTTCAGACAAATGGTCTTTCTTATTAAGCCCCAGAAAATCGATGCTGACCACTGTGGTGAGCGAGGTAAGGGCACCGTCGGCACTTGGGAATGCTGCAGATATAAGGCCGATAAAAAAGACAACACCGGCAACAGGTCCGAGATATCTGAGTGCAATGGTCGGGAAAAGCTCATCGGTCATTTCAACTGTAATGCCTTTATTCCTTGCATACATAAGAAGGAGAGCCCCAAGAAACAGAAAAAGAAGATTTACAAAAACAAGTATGAAGCTGAACGTGAACATATTTTTCTGAGCTTCCTTGATGTTCCTGCAGCTCAGGTTCTTTTGCATCATCTCCTGGTCGAGTCCGGTCATTACAATGGTGATAAACATCCCGCTGAAAAACTGCTTGATAAAATGCCTCTCATTATTCCAGTCGGTTATAAAAATCCTTGAATCGGGTGACTTGCTGACCTGTTTTACCAGTTCGCCGATCGAAAATCCCAGCTCCTTGCTTATAAACACCACAGTCATTATTACTGCAAGCAACATAAAAGTTGTCTGGAAAGTGTCGGTCCAGATAATTGTCCTTACGCCGCCCTTAAGGGTATAAAGTATTATAAGTATAATAAATATCAAAACGTTCACCCAGAATGGCACGTTCCAGGCATCAAAAACGAATAACTGGAGGACGTATATCACAAGAAACATCCGTAATGAAGCCCCCAGGATGCGGGAAATAATAAAGAATGCCGAACCTGTTTTATAGGAATAATAACCGAACCTCTGTTCAAGATATGTATAGATCGATGTCAGCTTAAGACGGTAATAAAGGGGCAGCAGGATAAGAGCTATCACTATGTAGCCGAAGAAAAACCCAAAGACTACAACCATATAGCTGAACTGGGTATCTGCAACCCATCCCGGTGTTGACATAAATGTAACGCCCGAAAGCGACGCTCCAATCATTCCGTAGGCTACGACATACCAGGGTGAGATTTTATTACCAAGATAAAACGACTGATTATTTGCCTTGCGGGCAGTTATCCATGTTACAACAAACAATAATGCCGTATAGATCAGAAACAGCCCCAATATCACTGATGGTGTCATACTTCATAAATTTAATGTGCAAGATTAATAAAAAGTATTCAGTAGAAAAAATCCAAATAAGATTATGTTTAAGTGATATTTGACTTAATTTTGTCCAAAAGGTACCTACAGGAATGAGTTTTACAGAATATCCCTCCAGAACACTGGAAAATGCAGTCAATGAATTTGCTTCACTGCCCGGCATTGGAAGAAAAACAGCTTTCAGACTGGTAATGAGCCTTCTGAAAAGGGATCCCGATGAAGTCAGGAAATTCGGTGAAAGCATAATGAAACTGAGGGAAGAGATCCGCTACTGCAGGAACTGCCATAATATCTCCGATACAGATATATGCAGCATCTGTACCGACGAGCGAAGAGACAGGTCGATGATCTGCGTTGTCGAAAATATCCAGGATGTGATTGCAATAGAAAACACCCGCCAGTACAAAGGACTTTACCATGTTCTTGGAGGAATAATCTCTCCAATAGACGGCATAGGTCCCGCGGATCTGAATATCGACTCTCTTGAGACAAAGGCCGGAAGCGGCGGAATAACCGAGATCATTCTTGCACTCAGCACTACAATGGAAGGCGACACAACAAATTTCTACCTGTTCAGGCGACTCAGCAAATACGGTATCCCTTTAACAACCCTTGCCAGAGGGGTTGCTGTAGGAGATGAGCTCGAATATACCGACGAGCTGACTCTCGGCAGGGCCATAACCAACAGGAGTCCTTACCAGCACGACTAAAAAACAAAAAAGCTGAGAAACAGGCTTTCCGGACTATCTTCCCGGAAATAATACCAGTCTTTTCCAAACATAATTTGTTCCTGATCTGTTTAATTTGTATTATTAAACAACAATCTGAAATCATTATTCACAAATTATTCAGGGAATGGCTGAATTAGAAGTTATATAATTAACTTTATAACCGGTATTCCGGACAACCTGTAATAAGGCGTCCAGTGAAAAAAGGAAGACAAACCGACACTGTTTTCTAAAATTATTATATTTGTTATTATGAATAATTTCAGAGCCGGGCTAATCGCCACCCCTTTGCAGCTTATAACTCTGTTTTTATTTACTTGCGCTGCTTCAGCTCAATCAGGTATTGAGAGAAAAAAAATCTTTGCGCAGGCCGAAACATACTTTCTTTACGAAGAGTATGACCTCGCCAGTCAGCTCTACCTTCAACTTGAGTCACCCGATAATCATAATATCAGTTACAAGATAGGAGCTTGCTACGTCAATATTCCCGATGAGAAGCTTAAAGCAATACCTTATCTTGAGAATGCGGTCAGGAATATAGACCACAATGCAAAAAGCCATTTATACAAAGAAAACAGAGCTCCCCTCGATGCATATTTCTATCTTGCCAAAGCATACCTGGTAAATGATGAGTTTGACAAAGCCCTTTCAACACTTGAAAAATTCAATGACCTGGCCAAAACGACAAAGGACAGGGGCGGAATGAGAAATCCCGACTTTATTGATCAGCAGATAAAGGCTTGTAAAAATGCCATCGAATTGCGTAAGACACCTATTGATTTTACAAAAACCCCCCTCGGACCTGATTTCAGCCAGAGCCCTGTCAATGAAAATACGGCGGAAAGTTTTGACGGCAGCACGATAGTTTTCACTGAAAAAAGTGGCCTGTCAAATAAAATAATGTTCTCCCGTAAAGAAGAAGGCAAGTGGACAAAACCCCGCCAGTTCCTTCCTGTGCCCGATCCCGGCGGGGATATTTCATCCTGCTCCCTTAACAAGGACGGCTCCATGCTCTTTCTTTATAAAACCGACAACTATGACGGAAATATTTATTCGTCGGAATATTCAGAAGGAAACTGGACCCCATTGAAAAAGCTTAACGGGAATATCAATACAAAGTTCTATGAATCACATGCATCGGTTTCATCAGACGGTAAAAGACTGTTTTTCGCCAGCAACAGAGACGGAGGATATGGCGGGCTTGATATTTACATGTCCGAAATGAATGCCTCGGGAGAATGGGGGCCCGCAATCAACCTGGGCAGTACCGTAAATACACGGTTCAACGAAGACACTCCCTTTATCACGGCAAACGACTCCCTGCTCTATTTCAGCTCGGAAGGGCACAGCTCAATGGGCGGCTATGACATCTTCGTGTCACGCAGTGATAGCAGCGGATGGAGTTCTCCCGAAAACATTGGCTTTCCACTGAACACAACTGGTGACGATCTTTTCTTCCAGCCTGTCAATAACGGCAAAAATGGATATTATTCCATGTCAACCGATTACAAAAAGAAAGATATATTTTACATCTCATTCGGTTCTTCGTTAACAGCTGAAAAAAGGATCTTCGATATAAGAGGAATCTACCAACTAGATGATATTCTTGTCCCCTTCGACGACAACTACTCCATCCATCTTATCAACAGGACCAGCGGAGATACTATCGATGTCGGATATCCCAACAAGCACACGGGGCAATACAATATTACCGCCGGTCCCGGGCAATACAGGCTGGTTTATTCCGGAACAGGGCGACTGACACAGATTATAGATACGACTATTTCAGCTTCCAGTATTTCAGACAGAATTGTAATCGATGTTACATTGAGTAAGGACCCGAATTATGTTTTCACACAAACAGTAACCGCACCTCAGCCTCCTGCGAAATATGAAAGGATAAATCTTGACAATATTCCCGTGGTGCCCTCAATAGACTCAAGTATACTCTTCTGGAACCTTAGGGTTAACGACATTACAGACACCGACATACCCGATTCAGAAGTGATCTACTATACCGTACAGCTTATGGCCCTTTACAATCCTGTAGATATCAGGTACTTCAAGTTTGTTGATGATGTCAGGGTGATGTTTGACCCAAATGACAAATTCTACAGGTACATAACAGGCATATTTGCAACCAAGGAAGCTGCCTTTGCTTACAGGGACGAACTTGTAAACAGAGGATATGAGAATGATCTGTTCATTAAGAAAATTTCAAAATATTAATAAACCCCCTGGTTCCATGAAAAAATTCATAACTCTGTCAATCCTGTTCACCGGTATTTTCATCCTGGAGTCCCAGGAATCTGCTGACAAAGCATTTCAAAGATCTTTCCGGAATGCAGATATGTTTTTTTACTATGACGCGAACTATATACATGCAGCTTCCCTGTATGAACCCTTGCTAAGAGCAAATCCCAGTCACCATAACCTTGCTGCCAAACTTGGCATATGCTACCTTAACATGGAGGAAAAAAAGGAAGAAGCGCTGAAACTGCTGGAAAAAGCTGCGGAAAACATTGTCGAAACTGAAAAAGATTACAAGCAGACAGGAGAAAAAGCTCCATTTGACACACCTCTTTACCTGGCTCTTGCATACATGAAAAACGACAAACTGGAAAAAGCCAATGAAGTATTCAGCGATCTGAAGAAGAAACTAACCGGTAACGAATCAATCCAGTCTGATTATGTTGACCTGCAGATGCGCAATATCAGGTATGCAATTGAAATGAAAAAGCGGCCACTCAGGATCATTTCCGAACTTTTTGCACCATGGCTGGTCGATTATCCGGGTGCCTGCAATCCGGTTCTGGCAAAAAATGATTCCGTATTCATATTCACAGTAAAAAACGAGGGGAAGACACAGATATACTGCTCCTATAATAAGGACGGAGCATGGCAGGAACCTTCAAATATCACCCCTCAACTAGGCGGATATGACAGACTGTATTCAAACTCCATAACGGGCGACGGCAAGCAGCTTGTGCTGTTCATGGATGACGGCGATGACGGAAACCTGTATTTCAGCTTCAGAACCAATAACTCGTGGTCAAAAATAAAAAGTGTCGGCAGGTTTGTCAATTCTGTATACTGGGAAGGTCACGGATTTATAACACCTGATGGCAAAACCATGTACTTTTCAAGCAACAGGAAAGGAGGAGAAGGAGGTCTCGATATCTGGGTTTCTCAAAGGACAGGATTGCACTCATGGGAGCGTCCGGTAAACCTGGGGAACGAGATTAATACTCCCTATGATGAAAATACTCCTTTCTACGATGCTGAAAATGAAGCCCTGCTCTTCAGTTCAACCGGCCACATAAGCATGGGAGGCTATGATGTTCACAGGTCGGTCAGAAGAGGCGACAGATGGACACAGGCTGTAGGCATGCCATTTGCCTTCAATGACGTCCTTGAAAACATGAGTTTCATACTCAACAACAATGCTCCGGGGTTCGTTGCAAGCCGAATCGACAAAACAACCAACAACAGGAATATATACGCAATTGTTGCAGTGGATCCTGCTGACGAAATAACAAGAACATCAGGTACGATAAAACTCGACGATGGTCTTAATGTTAACCCGTCGCAGGCAACTGTTACCGTGAATAACATCAGAACCGGTGATATACTGAAAAATATCCGGATCAATCCTGACGGAACATACAACTTCGATATCAAACCAGGAGAATACGAGGTTATCGTCACCCACGAAGGTTATAAGACAGATACCATGGAGCTGAGCCTGCCTCTGTTCTTTACCGGGAATTACCTTTCCGTCAATTCAACGCTGATCCCCGACAAGGTTGTGTCAGGCGATTTTCTTGCCATTAAGAACATACTGTTCGATTTTGACAAGTACAGGATAAATGACGAAGCCATACCTAACCTTGAAATGCTGAAGCAAATCCTGATAGATTATCCGGCTCTCAGAATAGAAGTTGCCGGATATGCCGATGCCATTGGAACAACGGGATACAACAAATGGCTGTCCGACCAAAGGGCACAGGCTGTCATTAATTACTTCACCTCGGCCGGTCTTGATGCTTCAAGGTTCGTTAAGAAAGCTTTCGGAGAATCAAACTTTGTTGCAGTCAACAGAAATCTCGACGGGACAGACAACCCGGAAGGAAGAAGATACAACCGCCGTGTGGCATTCGGAATAGTTGATCCCAAAACAGGTGTTACCATCAGGCATGAAGGCTATACGCCAGAACACCTCAGGCAGCCTCATTCCATGAAATACAGCATTATACTCACCAAGACGAAACAGAGGTTCAGACCCGATCATTTCAGCAGCCTGATAGATAATGATATGCTGTTTGTAAGGACAATACCAACCGATTCCCTGACCATTTATGCCCTGGGAACATTCTTTAACAGAGCCGACGCCCAGAAATATCTGGGCTATGCCAGGGAAAAAGGACTCAACGATGCATATATTGTTAACCAGTATGACCTTGAGAATGAGACGGAAGCCCTTGCAAAGCCGATGCCGGAGAATGTCCTGATGGTAGCCAGGAGAATATACACCATTCAGCTTAAGGCGACCAGAAATCCGCTTGATATCAGCAGAATATTCCCCAATTATGAGGGGGTGAAAGAGATCAAGGCTGAAGACGGCTTATTTAAATATGTTGTTGGTGAATATAAAACATATGAAGAAGCCAAGGAAGCCATTAAACCTATTCTGGAGGATTTCGAAGACGCTTTTGTCAGGGAGATTAACGTCTTCAGGGAAAAATAAGCCTGAAGTCAAAACTGATCTCAGATGAAACCCACATGTATTGCATACACAAACACGTATGTATGTAATTATCAAACATGTGCGGTTTCATCCGACCATTAAAATAAATTATATACGGATGAAATACAAAGAAATCCGCCTGAGGGCACTTGAACCTGAGGATCTGGAACTTTTGTACGAATGGGAAAACAACCGGTCGTACTGGGGTGTAAGTAATACAATAACCCCGTATTCAAAATATACCCTCAAAAGGTTCCTCGAAAATTCCCACAAGACAATCTATGAAACCGGCCAGATAAGGCTGATGATTGAACATATCGCCGACAAGAAGACGATCGGAACAATAGACATCTTCGATTTTGATCCTTTCCACAACAGGGCAGGAGTCGGAATACTTATAGCCAACGAATCATACAGGAGGAAAGGCTATGCATCCATGTCGCTGATCTGTATTGTTGATTATTGCTTCAGGACGCTTCACCTCCACCAGCTTTATTGCCATATCCTGGCCAACAATTGCGAAAGCCTGGAACTTTTCAGGAAGGTGGGATTCGTGCAGGCAGGCATCAGGAAGGACTGGATAAAAACAAATGAAGGGTATACTGACGAGTATTTCTTTCAGTTGATAAATTCGTAAAAAGGGGATCCGGTTAAGCGTTCAGCGTTAAGGGTTTAGCGTTTAGCGTTTAGCGTTAAGGGTTTAGAGTTTAGAGTTTAGCGTTTAGCGTTAAGGGTTTAGCGTTTAGCGTTAAGGGTTTAGCGTTTAGCGTTAAGGGTTTAGCGTTTAGCGTTAAGGGTTTAGCGTTAAGGGTTTAGCGTTTAGCGTTTAGCGTTTAGCGTTTAGCGTTTAGCGTTAAGAGTTAAGAGTTCAGCGTTTAGAGTCCGGAAGGGTTTAGCGTTTAGTTCAAGACTAAAAGACAGCAAAGCGTGAAGACAGCAAAGCGTGAAGACAGCGAAGCATAAAGACAGCGAAGCGTAAAGACAAATCCCGAAGGGAGCAAGCGATGGGGTCTTCCTTAAATCAAGTTTTTCAATCCTGAAGCCAATAGTCCACAGGCAGCTGAGATATCCTCACCTCTTGAACGCCTGATGGAAGCGGAGATCCCCGATATTACAAGCTCTTGCTTGAAATGCATAATCCTCCCGGGTGATGATGACCTGAGTGAATCATCACCTGCAACATGGTAAGGCAGCAGGTTGATTCTTATCCGGGATCCGCCGAAAAGTGACTTCAACGCTTCAAGATGAGCATCAGTATCATTATTGCCTTCAATCATAACATAAGCCACGCTTAAACGCCTTTTTTTCCTTAAACGGAAATCCTTCATCATGCTTATTATCTCCCCTGCAGGATGCTTTCTTTCAGCCGGGATGTACTCCAGCCGCTCTTCTTCAAATGGGGAATGAAGACTGAGTGCAAGATTGCAATCCGACTCTTCAAGGAACCTTTCCACTGCCGGTGTGATCCCGACAGTTGAAACGGTAACGTTCCTGTGGCTTAATGCAAGTCCCCACTCAGCGGTTATTATCCTGCACGCCTTCAGTACTTCTTCCAGATTGTCCATGGGTTCTCCCATCCCCATAAATACTACATGTGTAACCTCACGGGCCGCCGGCAGACTGATTATCTGGTTCACGATCTCCCCTGCCGTTAGGTTTCCGTGAAAACCATATTTCCCTGTAAGGCAAAAAGAGCAACCCATCCTGCAGCCAGACTGTGATGAAACACATACGGTATTTCGCCGTCCGTCAGGAATAAATACAGTCTCATGCCTTAATCCCCTGTCATTCTCAAACAGATATTTTATGGTACCATCGGAGGATATCTGCGACCCGGAAGGCTTGAAAATCCCTGCGACAGATACTCCTGCCAGTTTTTCTTTCAGCCTGGCAGGAATTTTAATGAAGCGGGAAATACTATCCTCATGCTCCCTGTAAATATTGTATGCAACTGATAGGGAGTGTTCACGGGTGTAGTTATCCGGGCCGGTGAGCTGTAAAATCTCTTCAGGATCCAGACCGCAAAGGCTCTTTCTTGTCATAAATGCAGAATTAGAAAAAATTTATAGATATTCAATATCTTAGTGATAATTTTTTCGTCATAATATAATTTTGATTTTAATGGTATGATGGAACCGCACATGATTGATAATTATATTCATTACATGTTTGCGTTTGAATTCAATCATGTGGGTTTCATAAGACTATGATCAAGCAAAACAGATCGCCATGAATAAATTGAATGTATTATTAATAATTGTCATGACATTGGTCTCATGCGCAGGCCGGGAACAGGGTAAAAAAAACAAGCAAAAAACTGATAACATGTTAAACGACAGCACAAATCTATACGGATGGAACAGGGATTTCCTGAAAAAACACATTGAAATTATTGAACTTAAGAACGGCAACTCATTGATCGCTCTTGTACCGGCATGGCAGGGAAGGGTGATGACCAGCAGCGCCGATGGCGACAATGGTTATAGCTGCGGGTGGATAAACCATAAAATCGTTGCGATGGAAGAACTCCAGCCCCATATGAATGCCTTTGGCGGAGAAGAACGCTTATGGCTTGGACCCGAAGGTGGCCAGTACTCGATTTATTTCAAAAAAGGCGATGAATTTATATATGACAACTGGCAAACTCCGGCTTTTATCGACTCTGAACCCTTTGAGACAATTTCCATAAATGACACCTCAGCATCTTTTGCCCGGGAAACGGAGTTCGAAAATTACTCCGGTGCAAAATTCAGAATCAGGATTGAAAGACAGGTGGTATTGCTTGGAGAGGATGAGATCAGAAAACATAGCGGAATAAACACCGAAGGGCTGAAATGCGTTGCATACAGGTCGGATAATGTATTATTCAATAAAGGAGATAATGAATGGAAAAAAGAGACCGGACTACTGTCGGTATGGATGCTTGGGATGTTCACCCCCAGCCCTTCGGTGGTCATAGCAATACCCTTCAGGCAGGGCGATGAGAAGGAGCTTGGAGTTCCGGTCAATGACAACTATTTCGGCAGCATACCGTCCGACAGGCTGAAAATCAGCGGAGGCACGATATTCTTCAGGGCCGACGGCAAAAGCCGGGGCAAGATAGGGTTACCTCCCCTTAGAGTCACAGGAGTTATGGGGAGCTACGACCAGGAAAACAACCTGCTCACCCTTTTGCTGTGCAAACTTCCGGAGGGGAGAACCGATTATGTCAATTCGGCCTGGGAACTGCAGGAACATCCCTATTCAGGCGATGCTTTCAATTCCTACAATGACGGTCCGCTGGCTGACGGATCGCAGATGGGGCCCTTCTACGAACTTGAAACCTCATCACCGGCTCTGGCTCTTAAACCAGGCGAAAGTTACAATCACAAACAGGTCACCATGCACCTCACAGGCAACAAAGCTCTTCTCGATAAAATATCAAAGGAAGTGCTTGGCGTGGGGCTACAGGAAATCGAAGCGGCTTTTAACTGATTTATCTGGTTCCGGGTTCCGGAAAACTCACACCCGGCCATGATCATACCCTCAATCATCAACTCCAACAGGTATGTATTGATAAAACCTTGTAATAAACCAGAATATTTTCAAGGAAAATAATTTCAGAATTCAAGCTCTATCTCAGCCCATACAGGAAGATGATCGGAAGCAACAGGTTCCTGTTCGACAATAGTTCTTTTGGTAACAAATTTATTTCCTTCCTTTTTAAGCCCGAGGATATAATCAATACATTTCTTCGGATTATTTGAAGGACTTGTGGGTGCAGATGGATTGGAAAGTATGTTCCAGTAGTTTTCAATGTTCTTCATAACTTCAGATTCAGGAGAAGCATTCAGATCGCCTGCAAGAAAAACAGGCTTGTTATAATCTTTAAATGAATTGCTTATGATATATGCTGAACTAAGTCTGTCCTCTTCCGTGAGGGAGAAATGAGTGCATCCGAAAACCAGATTTTCAAGCTCCACAATGAGAAGGCTTCTTGGTTCTTCCCTGCCCGGTAATGGAACACGTTTCCAGCTGAGAGGCTTCTCTTTTGAAAGAATGCCGATCCCGTATTTACCTCCCTGATAATCTATCGACGCACCGTAAGTCTTATGCATCCCCGTCAGCTTTGCAAGTTCATCGAGAACAACAACTCCATTACTTCTCTGTGTGGCGCTATCCAATTCCTGCAATGCGACTATTTCTGCATCGATCCGGTTTATTACATCTGCCACCCGCTGATAATTCACGACGTCGTCCATGCCCCGGCAGTTCCTGACATTATAGCTTAGTATTTTAACAGTCAGAGATGATTCCTGTTCTTTTCCGGTTTTCTTCCTTTCACATCCGGAAGATGAACAAATAAAAAAAAACATTAAAGACAGAAGCGTAAATATAGTATTCTTCATAGCGGTATTATTTTAAAAATTAACCGCAAAGGACGTAAAGGATCAGTTTAAAATTGCTATTGCTTTAACTGAGTGCATTCTTTACGCACTTTGCGGTTAAAAAACTATACGTCATTCAGTATGTTATCATTCCCATCCGGGATTTTGTCCCAGATTAGGGTTAGTTATCAGATCTGTAGCAGGAATAGGATAATAATACATTTTATCTTCCCATTTTCTTACCATGTTATTCATCCAGGTAAGTTCGCCATATGTACCGTTTTTAAGCAATTGAGGATTTGTTTTACCATCGATTGTTTCGGAAACGTCAACATATGTTACTCCCTCCACTGCAGGAGAAGGTTTGCTTCCCTGGTAGAATGCAACATCCAGTATCCCGTCTTCATTAAGATCCATCGGAGTAACCAGTTCAGGCACATAGAATCCGTTCCATTCCATGTTCATGAGTTCACCTCTTTTCCATCTTAATATATCTGCAAAGCGGAAACCCTCAAGGCAAAGTTCAATTCCTCTTTCTCTTCTCACTTCAAGGATGACCGGATCAGTTATTTCGGGAAAATAATTTTCAATAAGATAAGGATCGGCTTCAACAGGTTTTGTATCAAGCCCGCCTGTTATTCCGGCTCTTCCCCTTAGTCTCCCAACAGTTTCTGCCCAATCGGCATCAGTCAGTGTTCCGAGTTCTGCTTTAGCTTCAGCATAATTCAGCAACACCTCTGCAAAACGGAATAATGAGATTGAATTGGTGTTCAGTCTTTCAGAATCATAGTACATATCATCGAGTGTCCATTTAATGGGCTGATAGCCTGTGAATGTGTATGAAAACACAGGCGGAGCAGGTATTGGAGTACCTCCGACAATACGTTTATAATCACCCATCCGGATTGTCTGCTGAAGCCTCATATCCCTTCCTTTTACCTCATCCTTGAAAAGCATTGTAGGCCATTCAGGATTGTTGGTGAAAGGTGTTCCGTCAATATTCAGATAAGTATTGATGAATGTCCGAATAAAGCTTGCCTTGTCTCCATATGTACCACTTGTCCAGTACCAGTTGGCATCATTGAGTACCTTAAGGGTGATGTCTGAAATTGCTGAAAGCATTATTTCACTGGCAACCGGACTATCACTGGTAAACAGTGTCCGGTAAGATTTATCAGTGCCTCCGGCAGTATAAACCGAAAAGCCTCCTTCATCCATTACTGTCCTGGCTGCTGTTGCCGCATTTGTCAGCCATGTTGCTGCCGTAGCCTGAAGATTAAGTTCTGTATGGTATTTGCGGAATGTGCCCTCAAAAAGACATATTCTTGATTTTAAAGCATATGCAACGTATTTGGTAATTGTACTGCGTGACTGGTCGGTTGTGGTCAGAATATTCTCACAGGCATAATTTATGTCTGCCAGTACAGAATCCATTACAAGGGTACGGCTGTCCCGTCCTCCGTACAGAATAAGCGTATCAGCCACATCAAGAGGTTTATTGACCCAGGGCACATCACCAAAACGCTTTACTTTTTCAAAATAAAAATATGCCCTGAAAAACTTTGCAATACCGATGTAGTGTTTCCTGTCGGTTGCAGAAATTTTCGGATCAACACAATTTACTATGAAATAATTGAGGTTCCGGAGATCATTCCAGGTCCATCCTGAACTCAGTGTTGCAGCAAAGGCATTTTCATGAATAAATGTCGGCACGGTTCTTACAGCAAGATAGTCCGACATAGCATCAAGTTTCGTGGTTCTGCCTGGTAATATTGAATAAAATGAGTTGGTATACATTTCCAGACCATCCTTGCTGCCAAATACAGCTGCTTTTGATGCAGTTGATACGGGTGTTTGGTCAAGTTCCTTTTCACAGGATACAAACAGGAATGCTAATAAGGCAAACCATAAATATTGTTTTTTCATGATCATTTCAGTTTAAAATTAAATCCCTACGGATAATCCAAATATTATACTCTTCATTATCGGATAGTTAAATCCGTCAGCTCCTGCACCCGGTCTGATGACCTGGTCTCTCGGTCCTATATTGCCGACATCCATATGTCCTTTTCCAACGATCTTATAGAGTGGAGACCACGACCATATATCTTCACCTGAAACGTAAACCCTCAGGCTATTGATCCCGATCTTTGATATCAGATTATTGGGAATATTATATCCCAGCTGAATGTTCTTTAACCTTATATAAGCAACATTCTGAAGATATCTTGTCTGGGCAACACCAAGTTCCCTGGTTGTTGCATTGGAAGCAGCCCGTGACATTGTTCTTGGCAAATAAGCATTCGGGTTGTCCGGAGTCCACATATTTCCGAGATGCCATAAAGGTATATTGTTATAAGGTCTGTTATACTGACCCCAGAAGTATTCAGCTTCTGTACTCGGGTACCAGTCCTGTTTGCCAACTCCTTCAAAAAATGCAGATATGAAGATATTATTCCAGTCTGCACCAAGATTTATCCCATAAATATAGCGGGGCGATTTATTACCTATTATTTTTCTGTCGCCCGGGTCAGATACTCTGTTCGTACCAATATTAATGTAATCATCATCATTCAGATTCTTGAATTTGATATCACCCGGATACCAAATATGTGTAGGAGATGCCCTCATTTGCGGACTTTGTTTTGCATGATTCGCGACATCTTCTTCATCGATGAAAAAGCCTTCGGTCACATAGCCCCATATCTCACCAATAACCTGTCCGACATAATAATCTGAAAGCAGTTTATTCGGGTTGTTATATTTAGTGATTACCGACTTATTGTCTGCAAGCGTAAATCTTATATTATAGTTTAAGGGTTTTGATGCTACATTAAAATTGTCTCTCCAGCTCAACGATGCCTCCCATCCTTTTGTCTTCAGGTCGGCATAGTTGCCTTTTGGTGCAGTAGCGCCGTAAAGAGCCGGCAAAGTAAGACCTATTGTAAACATATCGGTTGTATTCCTTGTATATACATCGCCGACAAATCTAAGGCGGTCAGACAACATTGAAAAATCAAGTCCGAAATTGGTTGTTGTGGATGTTTCCCATGTAATTCCGTCAGGAAGAACGGCAGGGTTCCTTGTTATCTGGGGAAGCTGACCTTTCAGGATAATGGAAGACTGCGAAATTGAAAACTGCTCCTGGTATATATAGGAGCCGATATTCCCATTACCCAAAGATCCGTATGAAGCTCTCAACTTAAGATCTGATATGATATTGGGCGATACATTCCAGAATGATTCTTTTGAAACACGCCATCCTGCCGAAATTGAGGGGAAGAAAGCAAATCTCTGATTGGAAGGGAATTTTGATGATCCGTCATATCTGGCATTCACTTCAACCAGATATCTGTCTTTATAAGCATAATTAATTCTTGAAAATCCTCCGAGAATAGCCCACTTTTCGTAACCTCCACCTGTTGTGATTGCCTGGCCAAGTGCAAGATTAAGATCGACAGCATCGGGATAAATCAGTCCGTTTCGGGTAACGAGTATCCTGTTATATGTTGATTCTTCATAATTATAGCCGGCCAGTACCTTTACATAATGGTCGTTGTTAAAGGTATCTTCATATTCACCAAAAATATTGGTTGACAGATACTGTGTTTTCCTCCAGTCATTCTTAAGGTCATTTGTAGCAGTTCCTACATGTAATAATACACCCGGTTTGCTGCTATACGGAACAGGTACTCTTTTTGTGACATTTTCAACATCGTCTTTCCTTACTGTAAAGTCTCCCTTGATCCGGAATTTATTTTCAAAGAAACTGGCTGTAAATCCGCTTGTGTTTTTAAAGACACCCTTCTTCATGGTTATACCATTCTTTCCATACCAGAAATCACCGACACTGTAAACAGCTCCCGTTGTCAGGGTTCCGTCAGGGTTAAACATAGGCGAATGTGGATGAGTGTCAACAGCAATGATGTTCCAGATATCAACTGCTCCTTCTCCCACTGAGAAAGGATTGTAGTAATTCATAGTTGAATAATCGGTATTGTTATCAAGCATTAACCAGGGCAATACCTGGATGGAACCCTTTGCCCGGAGATTTACCATTGAATAATCATCTGAACTATATCTGAAGATGCCAGGCTGGTCCATTAGTCTCCCCGAAATAAGGTATGCTGCTTTCTCGCCGCTTCCCGACACGGTAATATTGTTGTCGCTGGCAGTTGTGAAATCCTTGTAAAGAATATCATACCAGTCGGTGCTTCCATAATATACGTATTCACCCGTTACCGGATCTATTTCAACTTCATTATAGGGTTGCCCCGACTCAACTCTTCTTTTAAATTCATCAAGATATGCCTGGGAGAATTTCGTTTCCTTATTAACGTTCTGCGGGAATGAACCATCACCATTCACAAATGCTTCAGAGAACATTTTGAGAAAAGTATAACCATCGGTAACAAAATCAGGTACCGTAGGTTTTTTAATCGAATAATTGGTTGAATAGGTGACACTTGTTTTTCCTTTTTCCGGATTCTTGGTGGTTATCAAAACCACACCGAAAGCTCCTCTTGCTCCGTAAATTGCGGCAGAGGCAGCATCTTTAAGAATGGAAACACTTGCAATGTCGTTGGGATTAAGCAGGCTCGGATCGCCCTCAACTCCGTCAATAAGAACCAAAGCACTGCCACCCTGTCCGATTGAAGTCGTTCCCCGTATATTAAAACTCGGGGATTGAATGGGTTTACCGTCCATCAGATTAATATTAAGGTTTGGCAATACACCTTTAAGTCCCTGGGTGAGATTGGTAACAGATCTGTTTTCAAGAGCTTCATTGGTCACCTGGTCAACAGCAGCCGTAAGATTCAGCTTTTTCTGTGTCCCGTAACCAACAACTACTACCTCTTCAAGACCAAGTACGCTTTCTTGCAGACTGACATTTATTGTTGTCTGACTGCCTACATTTATTTCTGAAGAGTTAAATCCAACAAAGGATATTACAAGAATAGAGCCCGGTCCGGTTTCAATAAAGAATTTCCCTCCGGCATCAGTAAGAGCTCCCACATTTGTTCCTTTGACCTGAACCGTTGCCCCCGGGAGTGGGTTTCCCTGCGAATCTGTTACGGTTCCGGTAACTGTTACCCGCTGTGCATACAATATGGTTGATGCCAGGAATAACAGCATTAGTAGAATCTTTTTCATAGAATGTTAATTAAGTTTATATATAAGTTTTTAGGTACTCTAATTAATAACAAATTTTTATTGATTACAATCTTTATTGATCATAAATTTGTTAATTATCCAAAACCTCTTTAAACAATCAACTCAGGTTGCCGGCTACGCTTGTGTAATTTAATGATTTGAATCTTGAAAATGAATATGCATTAACATATAAGACAGGATTATTGTGGTTTTGATTGGTTGTGAAAATAAAAAATCAATAACAATCAATATGCTCTGTAAAATTATCAACAATGGGTCGGGTAATTAAAACAGAACTTCTGTAAACACAAAAAATCCTTCAGATTAAGGTCGCCATACCAATAAAACCTGAAGGATTATAATTTTTAAAACAATTGCTATTTACGTCTCTATTGTTTTGGCTAACACTGAACCATGAGCTTCGAACCTTGAACAACTTATAGCTCCTGGTTCCTTTACCCCAAACTCATCAACACTTCTCAGAGAAGCCCCCTGTTCTTTAACAAGGGCTCGATCACAGGCTCCCGCCCGCGGAAGTTAACGTACATCTGCATTGCATCCATGGTACCGTCTTTCTCAAGGATATTCCTTCGGAATGATTCTGCAGTTGCCCTGTCGAACACACCATTTTCCCTGAATGCCTCAAATGCGTCGTTATCGAGGACAGCTGCCCAGGTATAGCTGTAATATCCGGAGTCGTAACCGTCAATAATATGCAGGAAGTAAGTACTTCTGTAGCGCGACACTATTTCAGGAATGAGTCCGATCTTCTCGAAATAATCCTTTTCAAAACTCTGGATATCCACATTGGCAGGGGCTTCAAGAGTGTAGTATGCCATATCAATAAGAGATGCTGCAAGCAGTTCAACATTAACGAATCCCTGGTTGAAATAACTGCTGTTATGTATTTTTTTGATCAGGGAAGCAGGCATGGGTTCATTTGTCTGGTAATGCCTTGCATAAATATTCAGCAGTTCCGGTTCGGTAACCCAGTGTTCCATTATTTGTGACGGGAGTTCAACAAAGTCCCAGGCTATAAACGACATGTTGTACCTGTTCTTGCAGAATAGTCCTTCGAGGGCGTGACCGAATTCGTGGAAAAGGGTTTCAACCTCTTCAAGGTTGAGAAGTGCAGGAAGTTCACCTGCCGGGCGTGTGAAATTGCACACTATCGTTACAACAGGTGTTACCGGTTTTCCATCAACAACATGGTAGCCGCGGTACCCTCCGCACCAGGCACCCTGGCGCTTGCTTTCGCGTGGATGGTAGTCCATGAAAAGCACCCCGATATGTGATCCGTCCTCTTCTTTCACCTCGTAAGCCTGGGCTTCCGGATGCGGCAAAGGACAGTCAGGGATAAGCTCAAAAGTAATTCCGTACAGTTTATTTGCACAAGTAAAGACTCCGTCCCTTACATTTTCGAGTTTGAAATAAGGCCTGAGTTCGTTGTCGTCAAGATCATACTTCTGCTTTCTAAGCTTCTCAGCATAATACCACCAGTCAGACGGCTCAAGCCTGAAATTGCCTCCTTCCCTGTCGATGATCTTCTGCATCTCCTTAACCTCATTCTTTGCAACCGGTATTGCCTTTTCCCACAGGTTATTAAGAAGATTGAACACGTTTTCGGGTTTTTTGGCCATTCTGGGTTCGAGAACAAGGTCGGAGTGAGTCTTATAGCCGAGTAGTTTAGCCCGTTCGGCTCTGAGTTTTATTATCTCAGCAAGTATTTTGTTGTTGTCATTCTCGTTGCCGTTATTTCCGCGGTTTGTATAGGCATTGAAGAGCTGGCGGCGGAGGTCCCTGTTTGGCGAGTACTGAAGGAAGGGGAATATGCTTGGCCTCTGGGTAGTGAATGCCCACTCCCCTTCCCTGCCGGCTGCCTTCGCTGTTTCTGCAGCAGCATCAACGAGTGATGCAGGCAATCCGGCCAGACCATCCTTCCCGACAAAAAGTCTGTAGTTGTTGGTTTCATTAAGGACATTCTGGCTAAAGCTGACTGTTAGCACAGAAAGCCTCTGGTTGATTGTCCTGAGAGTATCCTGGTCCGCTTTGCTGAGATTAGCTCCGTTCCTGACAAATTCCTTGTAAAGATTCTCAAGGAGGAACTTCTGTTCAGAATCAAGATTGAATTTATCCTGGTTCTCATAAACACTTTTGACTCTTTTGAAGAGGTCGGGATTAAGACTTATCTCGTCGGAGTAGGCTGACAGCTTTGGAGATATCTCCATCTCAATGTTCTGAAGGGAGTCGTTGGTATTGGCAGAAGCCTGGGCAAAGAATACAGCTGATACTTTTGTAAGCAGTTCCCCGGACTTATCGAGAGCTTCAATGGTATTTGCAAAGTCAGGTTCCTCACGATTTTTAAGCAGGTTCTTTATGTCATTTCTTCCTTCTTTCATTCCCTGTTCAAAGGCAGGCATGTAGTGTTTTGCCATTATCTTTTCAAAAGGAGGCACGTTGAAAGGAGTGTCCCACTCCGAGAAGAATGGATTGCCCGGATCGGAAACAGATTTGTTCTTGCATGAAGTAAGTGCCAATCCGGTAAATCCAATGATCATTAACATTTTGTAAAGATTTTTCACGTTCTTGAATTTTATGGTTTTATATTTTTTCTCAAAATGATATGCAAAATAAGCGGATTAATTCCTTGTATCAAAGAAACATGAGGATTTTTTGTTCCAGGTTTGTCTTCGGGCAAACTCGGCTTCGCCTCGGTTCAGGGTTTAGAGTTGAGTGTTCCGGGTTTAAATTCCCCCCATCCCCCCATCTCCCCCTCGCCCATTCGCTTCGGTTCGGGAGCAAGACAGCGAAGCATAAAGACAGCGCAGCATAAAGACAGCGAAGCGTAAAAAGGTAGCAAGACTTAAAAGACTTTAAGACTTTAAAGACAATTTTGCTGCCAAATAATTGCTGTCAACCTGAGTTATTTATTATTTTTGTCAGCCCTGCCAGGGTGGTATAAACATCGTGGCGATGCGGCAGGTATTTTGGAGAGATGGCAGAGTGGTCGAATGCGGCGGTCTCGAAAACCGTTGTCCCGCGTAAGTGGGACCGGGGGTTCGAATCCCCCTCTCTCCGCAACACATTCATGAACCCCGCCATTGGCGGGGTTATTATTTTACCGAAGCGCCGTTGAAAGCTTGCTTTCATAAGGTGCTGAGGGAAAAGAATAAGACCGGAACGGTTCATGAAGGTGTTGTAAGGTACCCCCCAAAAGGATCACCGAAGGTAATCCCCCTCTCTCCGCAACACATTCATGAACCCCGCCAATGGCGGGGTTATTATTTTACCGAAGCGCCGTTGAAAGCTTGCTTTCATAAGGTGCTGAGGGAAAAGAATAAGACCGGAACGGTTCATGAAGGTGTTGTAAGGTACCCCCCAAAAGGATCACCGAAGGTAATCCCCCTCTCTCCGCAACACATTCATGAACCCCGCCAATGGCGGGGTTATTATTTTACCGAAGCGCCGTTGAAAGCTTGCTTTCATAAGGTGCTGAGGGAAAAGAATAAGACCGGAACGGTTCATGAAGGTGTTGCAAGGTACTCCCCCAAAAGGATCACCGAAGGTAATCCCCCGCACTGCTATAATTATTTATATCCTCCACATAATGATTCCATACGAATAAACCTTTTTATTAACTTGACAAACAAAAAGGAAAAAATGAATCTGAAATTTTTTGTTTTACTTCCGGCAATTATTGCATTACTGTCGTGCTGTTCATGTTCCAGGCCTGTGACAAGTTTTGAATATGGATCGGGGTTCTACAAAATTAAACTGGTTGATTCCCTGCCTTTCGTAAAACACTTCTCTGTTGACGCCCTGGGTCAGAATAACCTGGGAAACAATCCTATACAGTGGAACACTCCTTCGGTTTCCGGAGAATTTGAATTAAGAAAAATCTCTGACTCAAAAGTGAAAATTGTCAGGAAAGGCGACACTGGTAAATCCCGGTGGCTTATGAAATTTTCAGAACGGCAATTCACATTTACCTCCCGGTATACAAATGATTCGGTCAAGACCGATATTATTTTCCGGTTCGATAAGAATAAAAACCATGCAACACTGCTGGGATTGATGGCAGAAAGGGGTAAAACACAGCTGCCGGCTCTGCTACATTTACCTGATATGGGAACATTAGAGCTTCAGGCTGACCAGCCCGGTGTAATTGTTGATTATAATGCCAGGCGACATCAGGGAAAAGGATATATCTCTGTTAAATTACCTGAAGCATCAGATAAACAAAGAGCTGTCAGTTACAGATTTAAGATCACCTCAATCTATCCTCAGTTTGATGGTGTTGAGCAGGACAAGTATGCCGGATTCAGGCGAAATTTTATTTCCCTTTACCAGGTTAATCCGGTATTTCAAACACTGGCTAACAACTCGTGCAGCGATCCCGTGGCTTTTACCTTATTCATGTCGTCGATGCTTGCAGCTGAAACGCCACGACTAACAGAGTCTCTTACAGCTTGCGATCTGGTCAGGATGTCTGTTGAAAGATATCTTAAGGGCATGAAAAGTTACGGAATGGTAGGTTATGGAGATGATAATGGAGGAACAGATGTTGCAGGATGGCATTCTCCTTATGCCTCACTCGATTCTTACCCTTCCCTGGTTATCTCAGCCTGCAATTATATTAAAGCCACAAAAGATATAAAGTGGGCTCAGAAGTACTATCCCGGGATAAAGGAATGGATGGATCTGCAGATGAAAAGAGATTACAACGGCAACGGATTGGCGGAATATGAACTGAGCGGAGATTCAGGCTCCTGGGATGGTTATTTAAGACCGGCCAACTGGTGGGATACTATCGGTTTTGGTCATGAGGATGCATTCAGCAATACCCTAACCTACGAAGCATTGAATCTGATAGCGCATATTTCCGAAATGCTGGGTGAAAAGAATCAGGCAGATCGGTACAGAAGTCTTGCCGCAAAGATGAAAGGTGTTTTCTTCCAGACATTTTATAATCCGGAAACAGGAGTACTGGCAGGCTGGAAAAGCAGGGACGGTAAGCTGCACGATTACTATTTCCTGATGGTAAACAGTATGGCCGTATATTACGATCTGGTCCCTGAAGACAAGGCTAAAGATGTCATGATGTCCCTCTGGAAGAAGATGCAGGAAGTCGGATTCACTGATTTTACGCTTGGTGTTCCGGGAAATCTGATCTCAATAAGAAAGGAGGATTATACTCACCCTGATCCGCGCTGGGGAGGCGGACAACTTGAGGATGGAAGTGATGCTTTTCAAAGGTATGAAAATGGCGGAGCATCATTGAACTGGTCATTTTTTACCTTAAAGGCTCTTCAGAAAACCGGACTGGAAGAACAATATAATATAATTTCTGACGGGATTCTTGAAGGGATAAATGCAGGTTCATTCCAGGGATCATGCACCCGGGGAGGCATGACCAAAGACTGGAAAAGCTGGTCGGGTGAATGCTGGGGATATGAAGGATTCCTCTGCGACGGATACCTGGTTGTTCTGGCTTTGATGCCTGAAAACAGATGAACTGAAACGCTCCTGCTATTTCTCTTCCCTCCACATATCCAGTTGCCCGGCTTTGCCGAGGTTTAGGCTCCGGGTTCAAATTCCCCCAATCACCCCATCTCCCCCGCGCCCTTTCACTTCAGTTTGCGTTTAGTGTTCAGGGTTAAGCGTTTAGCGTTTAGTTCGCGAGTGAAAGGAGCAAGACCCCAAGACAGCGCAGCGTAAAGACAGCGAAGCATAAAGACAGCGCAGCGTAAAGACAGCGCCCGCAGGGCGCAAGACTTTTTTGCAATTTGCAATTATCAATGAGCAATTAACAATTGGCCAATGCCTTTACTTTCTCTTCCGCCGGGGATTACTTACGGGGAAGCCGGTTGTAAAACACCGACAGGATAATTCATCCTTTTGCTCTCCCGCTCCAAAAAACAGTAACGGTTCGCACCTTTTCCGGGTTGCCACCGCACCGATATAATCAGAGCGCTGCTAATGTCAATTGCCCCGTGCGAAACCGGGGCTATTGGAAGATTTTTGGGAGCTGCGTGGGTTAATCTTCCTGGTTTCCTGACTTGAAGCCTATTCTTTTACGGTTCTTTTGCTCCATTTCCTGATGCTTGGTAACTTCTAATTGTTTGAGATACTCAAAGATCACCATTATCTGGTTGTCATGTTCGGTAAGCTTGTTTTGCACCTGTTCCAACTGTTGAACGACATCTTTATGCAAAAACATGAGATCCCGAAGCTTAACAATAGTATCAATAATAATCATGTTTACCTTATCGGCTCTTTCACTGTTTAATACGCTCGATAACATCAGTATCCCATGTTCTGTAAACGCATAAGGTAAATATTTTACGTGCTGCCCTCTCTTTAAGGTCACATTTTGTGACCTTAAACGATCGTATTCATCCTTAGTTAGTTGGAACATATATCTTTCAGGGAACCTTCTGATATTTCTTTTGACCTGCTGGTTAAGTACTTTGGTTTCAACCTCATATAATTCAGCAAGATCCTGTGCTAATAAAACATGTTTACCACGGACACTGTAGATCTTACTTATGATGATCTCTTCTGTAATTACGATTTCTTTTCCTTTAGGGCTCATTTATAATTCTTTTGGTTAAACAAAAATAAGATTCATTTCTTATGTGGTCGCAATTTGCGTCCACATTTAACCCAGCGGGTGACACCTATTTATCGACTCCTGAAGATCTTCAAGATACCCAACCTGGTATCGCTCTGTCGAGCTGATCCGCTTGTGACCTGCCATGTACTGAGCTGTCCTAAGATCACACCTCTTAAGCCACAGTGTTATAACGCTCTGACGGATATGCCTGCAGCCGCGGACCTTAAATGTCTATAAGCTAATGAATTATAAACATAGGTATCAGCGACCGTATTAAAGAACTCCGCACAGGTAAAAAACTGACTCAGTCTGACCTGGCTACAGAGGTAGGATTGACTTATGTTCAGATAGGAAGGTACGAGACCGGTAAATCATCCCCATCGGCAGAAGTGCTGCAAAAACTCGCTGCTGCCCTCGATACAACTACTGATTACCTGATGAACGGCAGCAACGATGAAGTGGTATCCGCTCAGCTTACCGACAAGGAGTTGCTGTCACAATTCCGGGAAGTGGAGAAGCTCGACCAGGAGGATAAACACCTGATCAAAACTTTTATCGATGCGTTCCTGACTAAGAGAAAAATTCAGAAGCTAGCCGTATAAAACAAAACCCGGTGCTAAGCCGGGTTTTGTTTTTTATCATTCCTCATATTAAAAAATATTCCTGTGGATTTGATAATATTATTTTTTAACTCTTTGTAGACAAAATTCTCTGACTTGCAACTCTTGAAAGTCAGAAGAAAATCTAATTGTATCTCCAATTATATCAGGAAATACAAGTTTAACAGCATTATTATCAAGATAATATTGCTTGGTATCGTATGGCTTAATGTAGCTATTCTGGCTTAAATTTTTATCACTTTGTAGCATCTTAACTATTTTGACGCTAGCAATATCAAGCATTGTGTATGAATAGGCTCTATTAAAACTTAAGAGGTGATAATTCTGGGCAATGTTAGTTCCATACTCATATCGTTCGGCGGTATGTTTCGTTTGCGTGCCCGACGATAGGAGGGCTGGCGTGGTTTTTGCCATCACAATACACAACAAAACTATCTGGAAATTACAAAATTCTCTGTTTATACTTCCTGTTATAGGTGACGAGCAAAAACCGTGACAAGCCAATGAAATATACCGACCTGTTGTGGTGCGTTTTTCTATATTAGTTGCTCAATAACTTTCATTGGGAGAAACATCTTTTCACTATCTGGCAGTTGTTCAAATCCATACTTTCTATAAAAATCAAATGCCTTTTCGTTGATTGGATCTACAACTACTGCCATTGCCCCAATACTCTCATTCGACAGTTTATAACTTCTAAATAGAGCATCAAGAAGAAGATGTTCTCCAAGTCCTGTTCCTTTTGTGGTAATGTCTCTTGCTAATCGACCTAATAAAATAACCGGAGCATTATAATTTTTTGGTACTTGTTTTAAATATTTTTCAGGTATTAATTCTCGACCAAGACTTTCACTTGTTAAAGTATAATAACCTATTACATTTTGTTCGTTATCGATCGCAACAAAACAAGTAGCTAGCCGTTTGCGAATATCTTGACTAACCTGTTTTCTAATATATTCTGTTAATGAATCTTCTTCACAAGTAAAATTCTTTCTATTATGAGTCTTTCCTAATAATTGAATTTTCACTTTAGTGCGGTTTGAGATTTATACTTCTTAGCAGCTTCTACTAAATTTTGATTCGGCCTACTACTCCCAAATACAGCATCAAAAAATTTCTTACGATCTCTTTCACTTGCAATAATTCTGTCCTTTCTTGCAACAATTTCTTCGGATTGTTCTTTAACAATCCGAAGAATAAAACTACTAAAAGATTTATCTCCACTTAGTTTTTGAGCTTTCTGAAAGATCCGTTTATCATAAGAAGATATTCTTATCTCAACTCGCTCATCTTTATTTATTGATTGTGTCTTCATAATATTATTTTTTCACAAATGTACGGTATTTTATCGTACAAAACAAATTTTTTCAAAATGCACCACAACTAATAGTATGTCCTGTACGGGAGCTGCCCACGGATGTTTTGACAACTTTCCATACCAGACCCGGTCCTCCCTGCTCAGGGGTGAGTTATCAAATACTGTCTCAGACACAGGGGCGCATCATGAACGACATTTGCCTGGCTGGTGTAAAAAGCAAGCTGAGCCGCTAAGGGATTTGATTTGTAAATTCCGGCAGTAGTGCTGGTATAGGGCAGGTATTTAAATCTTTCTCTCCCGATTGTATCATAAACAAACGGCTGAACTACATCAATCTGCGAGGGAGAACCTGCAACGGTCACCTGCTGCAGAGGCCTGCCCA
The DNA here is from genome assembly GCA_040769065.1 of Bacteroidales bacterium. Taxonomy (GTDB): domain Bacteria; phylum Bacteroidota; class Bacteroidia; order Bacteroidales; family VadinHA17; genus LD21. Next base: position 26,871 of record JAXGLU010000001.1, on the reverse strand, counting down.
GCCCGTCAAACATTGAGACTGAATTTATCCTTTCTGAAGTTAAAAGGTTATCTACAGCTATCTGGGTTTTGGTCCCTTCCTTAAATACCTGAACCTTTTTCCTGTTTTGTGCGGTTTTATGGTCTTCAAAACCATAACTATCTGATATATAGAAAATAGAGTTATTTTGTATTGTAAATATGGGTGTCTCAGCCTATATTTAATGGATGTTTGTACGGCAGAAAATCAACAGGAGTGGCAGTGTAAGTGTACAGATCGTCCAAAAGGTTGGTCGTATTAATAAAGTTGTCAGGACCATTGGGTGTTCGACTGATCCGGTTGAGATAGAAAAGCTGGTGAGTCAGGCACATTACGAGAAGGAACGAATCTATGTTCCCACCTTATTTGACCCCCGCCCTGTAGAAGACCTCAAGAATGTCACCAATGACTGTATTAGGGTAATCGATCCCGATCTTGTCTTTTATAAACTTTTGCCCTGTTTTTGTTTGAGACGGTCATCCATTCTTTGCTATTTTTAAAGTCACTAGCGATAGTAATTGTATCACCATTTTGATCAATATACTTAATAGGATTATTAGCAGCGTAATTGTACGGTGACCATGAATCATATTTTTCAGCTCTTGGGTCTATAGTGGTGAACCTCCCAATCTGCGGATCATAATACCGACTTGAATAATCATAGATATCGAGATTAATTCCTCCTAAAAGATTATTCTGTAATTCTTTGCCGTTAAAAAGGTACCTGTTATCACTGGTTGTTACAGCCTGTGGCTTATGTGTCATCCCATAAGGGTAATAGTCGCTTTGCTAAACTATCACTGCCGTGCTGCCGGGTACATTGAAACTTATCCTGGTATTTCCAAGGTGGTCTTTCATGAAATACTCGTAAGTGTATGCTCCAGAGGAATATGTTGCCCTCCCTGTATCCCTGTTGTTTTTGTCTGTAATTATCCAGTAAAGCTTATCGTATTTGTAAATATAACATAAATTATCAAGATCACCTGGCGCCAGGGATGGATATATATTTGTAATAGCTTAATTACTTATTCACCGAACCCTAATGTATTCTTTTATAAAAGCCTGTATGAAGAAATCTTCAGTAAGAACTCAGACTGGTTCGTTCTACTGCCACGCACATTATTATTGTCACTTTCTTTTGCTCCTCCAAAAGAAAGTAACCAAAGAAAAAGAGGCCGGAAAAGAAAACCGTTTTTTGCAATTATCAATTATCAATGAGCAATTAACAATTGGCCAATGCCTTTACTTTCTCTTCCGCCGGGGATTACTTACGGGGAAGCCGGTTGTAAAACACCGACAGGATAATTCATCCTTTTGCTCTCCCGCTCCAAAAAACAGTAACGGTTCGCGCCTTTTCCGGGTTGCCACCGCACCAATAGAATCAAAAAACATTAGAGTGAAGGATATTTAAGTTTTATGCTACCTGCTATTAAAAATATTTCATTTTCCATGCAGCGTTTCCAAAGTTAGTTGCGTAATAGCTAATAAAGAGGCATGTGGATAGTTGACTTTCTGCATGAAAGGCATGAAAAAAAGCATGAAATAATCCCGAAAGGAGACAAAGAAGGATTTGATCATGAGCATTTTAAACAAAAAGGTTATGAACACAACAGGTTGCAGTCTTCTGCATATTTCAGACCGCTATATATGGCGTTTATGCCTTTTTAAAGCGGGCATCCTGTTTAGACCGTGGGAGAGAACATGAAAAATGCCGCGCCCCACGGTCGAAAACCAGGCGACAAAGATTTATAATAAACTTAAAAATTAAACAAAATGAACCTCAACAAAAAACACTCGGGTTTAATGCTTTTAGCCGTCGCTCTAATGGCATTAATCAGCATGCAAGGTTGCGAGTTAAACGATTTATCACCTGACGAACAGATGTTAATAGATGGCACACACCCTATTCTTGGCTCATGGAGACTCTACGCTTTTGTATCTGCCGATGGAAGTTCTAAAGTTGCCAAACCAACTGTCGAAGAATGCAAAACTTGTTATACCATCGTTATCAAACAGGACAAAACTATTGAAGGAGAAGCGGTAGTTAATTTATTAAGCGGTTACTTTGATTTTAAAAACAATACTTTTAAATTGGGGTTAGCTACATATGCTTTAGCTATTTCACCTGAAGATGCAGTCCGTTTTGAACTAGAAATAATACCAAAAATCAATAAATTCAAAGTAGAAGACGATCAATTGTTTTTATTCTATCCCGAGAATAATTACTTGTTATTTCACCGTACAATTGAAGAGCCATGAGGACAATAGCACATATGTCAATCGCGGCCATCATCATGATGGCAGTGATATCACCAACGGTGTTCTCACAGTTGAAAGAAGGCTTTCTGCCGTCTTGAGTTGTGTCACACGCTATGCCTTGGCTCTTGCGTCTTTAAAATTGGAACTATTGCACCGGCTGCTTTCAGTAAAACGGACTTTTGAAAACTTCTATTAAAACGATAGGAACAATTTAACAAATAGTTATGGTGCAAGTTTGACGCAATCTAAAGAGCAATAAAATCATCTAATAATTAATAAAAAGCTATGATAAAATATATTTTAATATTTATCGGACTGATACTCTTTGTTTCGTGTGAAAAAGAAGGAATTCAGTCGAACCTAAAATTATGTTCGGATGAATATTTTTATTATTCCGGGGGTTCTAAAATATTTCTAAAACATTCATTAAATGAAGTCTGGATTGTATTTAAACAAAAAGACTTAACAGGAGAATTGGCAAAATCAATTTTAGAAAAGTATTCCTTCATAAGCACAGACAATTTCTCCTCTGACAGTTACTATGATCAAATTCGGGCAATTATTAATGAAAATTGGAATTGTTCAGACTTCAAAAATTACTTAAAAGAATTAAATAAGGATATTGAAATATCCTCTGCTACACCAGTTTTTTATTTATCCGACGATGACCCTATGACTTATTGGATTTTAATAAGTGAAGTGCTTACTGAATATGACAACGAAAAAATAACTGAATCCGAATTTATAAAGTATGCAGAAACATTAAATTTAGAATTAATTGAATCAAAATATTCAATACAACACTTTAAAGTTAAGGATGTAGAAACAGGATTTGAAGCGCTAGAGATAGCTAATGAGATTTACGAAAGTGGAAAAATTCATTATTCACATCCAAATTTTATTGCATACATGACATTACATTAAAACTAGCACCTAACAGGTCGGTATAGGTCATTGGCGCTCCGCACCACGAGCGCAAAAACACGCCCATTACGACTCGGCACCAACGCCACATACCGCCCAACCGTTATATACCATGAGAAAGAAAAAATTAATTATAGTTTTATTTGGGATAATTAGCGCTATGATTTATAGCTGCCAGGAAGATAATGACCCATTTAACAATGAGAATGGGTACGACATTGCCCAAACATTAACTCAACTATCCCAGATTGATTTTGAAGCATTTACGATGGAAGACTCTATTGTAAAAAACAGTTTCAATGCTGGTACTGATGTGATTTTTGTCCTGAAATTAATCAATCGTTCAAAGACAGGTTTTGAATGGTATTATGGTGATGGCTGTGGGGCACAACAACAAGAAGATTATTTTCTTGTCAAAAAGAAAAACAATACCGAAGGTTCTGCTATCCCATTAGGTAAACCTTATATTCCTGCTATGTGTCTGGCCATAAATCTTCCACCTAGAATATTAGAGCCGGGAGAAGAAATAATCTTAGCGCGAGACCGGTGGAGTGATAATCCTGATAACATTGAGTTATCACCGGGTGAATATTTCACGGAATTTACTATAACCATTGATAGAAAAAACTATCAGTATTCATGGGATCTAAGGGCTGACTTTATAATACATTAAGCTATTGGAAGGCCAGCTTTCAAGGCTGGTTAAACTCATTAACATTATCGTCATCTGGCAGAACCAGGGTTGCTGGAAAACCAGGGGTTATATTGGAATTCCTGACACCGGAGGTGTCATCATCCAATAGCCCGGGTAAGGCCCCGGGAAAACAGCGAAGCATATAGACAGCACAGCGTGAAGACAGCTCCCTTCGGGAGCATTATCTGTATCAGAAATATGTTGTAACAAGCGTACTGTTCTCGTACTTGTACTTACTGACCCTGTAAACGACTGAAGAATCATTTTCAACCTGGTAGTCCCAACTGCCATAGGAATCCGGGACAGAATACATCCTTTTCAGGTATATCCTGTCCCCTTCCTTAAACCTGCATGTGTCGGCATGTGCTGAAATCTTACCATAGCTGTTAAATACGGTAGTCCTTATCCAGATCAGGTTGCCACATCCAAAGACTTCGGGGCCGGTTTTACTATAATCAATGAAGTCGCCGATATATCTGCGTGTCTTGCACAATTCTTCGGCTCTCTGGACATGAGCAGTCTGTTTCACTGCAACACATGAGCAGGTCACGGAAATCATTAAGAGAAGAATGAGCTTCTTCATCATGCACTCCTACTAAGTTTATAATCCTCTGTTATAACACGATGATGTTAGATATTCAGAGGCCTCTCTTAGTTCAGGTAGAACATGTGTTCATAACTAACGCCATTTTCCCTTAACCATCTGCGTAATGCCTTGGCTATTTTTCTTCTTCTGAGAATTACTGTTCCGGTTTCGCTTGAGGTGACACTGTAAAATGTTTTCATGATCGTAATTTTTTGCTTGTTTATTTAACTTAACCTTTATGATGTAAAATTACAGTAAGAGGAAGCGCCTGTCAATATGCTAAAGGCCACCCAATGGGCATTTACGATGATTTCAAAAGTCCTTGGTCATCAAATACGGGATGATTGTTTAGAAATTCAGGAGACCTGTAAACAAAATCTGGCCATTCGTCAAAACCAGGCAGATATTTACTAAAAATGAGTCATTTATGGACTAATCAAAAGGATTGATTTAATCACAACGTTGTATATCAATGTTTAAGGTCGATTACATGAATGGTAATCCCAGAAATTGCAGCTTTTGACGAAAGTCAGGTTTATAAGGATCAATTTCTTCAAAAAAGATCAGATTTCTATATTTTTTTATAAAAAAAAAGCTTCAAAACGTCAGAAATGACCCCCAAATTACTTTTCTTTGATTCAACAGCATTGTCTCGCTGAACAATTAATATTCTATGTCTCATGTCAGGTTACTACATGTTAATCTGTCATCTAAGAATGATATTCTGCTGTCCGGAAATATTCGTGACAGAAAGGAGGGCATTGCCCTGCAACAGCCATCCGGATTCCGGCCGGACATCCGTATCAAACGGAGGACTATATTCCTGTGAATGGAGCAATGGCGATGAAACCGAGGATAACGGGAAGCTTGAATCCTCAGGTAATATACACAGAAACTTCCGGCACTTTCACCTGCACATTCACCCACGATGACGATATATGTTCAACAATCATAACTATGGAAATCATGACAATAAACGCAAGCCTTGAAATCACAAAGATTTCACAAGAAGACACCTTCTCTTCCGAAGGTGACCTGATCCACTATGTTGTAACCGTAATCAACAATGGTACTGTGATGCTTTCTGATATTAAAGTATCTGATTCCCTCACGAATCTTGATGAGACCATTGGATCACTTGATCCCGGCAGTTCAAGAACTTTCAGCACCTCCTACTCTGTATCATGGAGCGATATTGAAAGGGGTTATGTTGAAAACAGGGCTGTTGCATACTTTATATATGAAGGCGTAGATTATGCCGCGGAAGCTGAAGACAGGATCGATGCCGTTCAGGGTAACAGCATAACAGTCACCAAGGTAGCTTCAGAGGACAGCTTTACCGCGGAAGGTGACCAAATAAATTTTATGATCTTTGTTACCAACAACGGTAATACTGCACTTACTGAAATAAATGTTGCCGATCCGCTTACAGATCTCGACGAGACTATTCCATCACTTGCCCCTAACGAAACTGTAGTGTTGAACACAACCTATACAGTTGCCCGGAACGATATAAATGCAGGGTTTGTCCATAACATCACAAAGGCAGCATATCGCCACAGAGGAGAGGATTTTGAGGTTAGCTCTTCATTAACGGTAAATGCCGTAAGGAATCATCACATCTCAATAGTGAAGGTTGCGGCCGAAAACAGTTTTTCAGCTGTCGGAGATGAAATAAACTATACAATTACAATCACAAACGAAGGAAATGCAATACTGGCTGATTTATCAGTCATTGATCCGCTGACGGGGCTTGAACACAACATACCAACCATTTCTCCAGGGGAATCAATAACACTCCGTACAGCATATTCAGTCACACAGTACGACATCAACAGAGGCTTCGCCGAGAATACTGCCCTGGTATCATACTATTTTAACGGGGAACATTATGAGGAAGCAGCCGTGGAAATGGTCGATGCAATTCAGAATTGCAACATCATCCTGAATAAAGTGGCGGTTACAGACAGCTATGAGTATGAAGGTGACGTGTTGAACTATATGATCTTCATAAGTAACAATGGAAATGTTGTACTCTCCAATGTTATCGTCAACGACTCTCTGACAGGTCTTACGAAGATCATCCCCTTCCTTCTTCCCAATGATTCCGGTGTATTTCTAACAAGCTATAAAGTTGTTCAGAAAGATGTTGCCATCGGTCAGGTTAATAGCATTGCATCAGCGAGATACAGCTTCGGAGGAAAGGTCTTTGAAAGAATTTCTTCAGTAACTGTTAAAGCAGCCCGGGATTACGATCTTGAAATTGAAAAGACCGCTTATGGAGAAAGCTTCTACGCTGAAGGCGATGAAATTAACTTCAGAATATTCGTAACAAACACAGGGAACAAAACCCTGACAGATATTCTTGTTAGCGATCCGCTGACCGGTATGAATGAATTTATCTCATCCCTTGCTCCGGGTGAATCGCTGACTTTCAATACAACCTATACAGTTACTCTTAACGATGTCAACAATGGAAGTGTGGAGAACAAAGCAATCGCGTCATATAATATAAATGGTAAAAACTGCGAGGAGGTTGCTGTTACTACAGTGGACGCCTTTCAATACCATTCCATATATTTTGCCTAGGTTGCAGATGTTCAGTAATTCACGGCTGAAGTATGCACCCCTCTTTGCTAAGCAGAGAGGGGGTCAGGTTAAGCGTTAAGGGTTTAGCGTTAAGCGTTAAGCGTTTAGGGTTTAGGGTTAAGCGTTCAGTGTTCAGGGTTTAGCGTTAAGCGTTCAGGGTTAAGTGTTTAGCGTTTAAGACAGCGAAGCGTGAAGACAGCGAAGCGTAAAGACAGCTCCCGAAGGGAGCAAGACTTATAAGACCTGTCACTGGGCCCTGTGCTTTTCTTCGCCCCCATCCCCCTTTCTCCCCCTCGCCCATTCGTCTCGGTTCCAGGAACTAAAATCATAAAACCGCTGAATCAAAAAAATAATGCCTTTCTCACGTTGTCATGTCATCAAAATGTTATATCTTTGCACCGATTTTTCTAAAAATGAAACGATTAAATCTAAATCGGGTTTTAAAACAAAGTATCTAAAAAGGTTAAAAAAATGAAAAACAAAGTACTAATGTGTTTAGCAACTCTTATGATGGTTGCTTTCCTTACAGGTTGTGGCAAAGCTCCACAAGCTCAGATTGATGCTGTCAACGCTGCCATTGAAGCAGCAAAAACTGCTGAAGCTGATGTTTATCTTCCGGATGAATTCGCTGCTGTTCAGGAATCAATGAATTCTGTTATGGCTGACATCGAAGCACAAAAAAGCAAATTATTCAGGAAATTTGGTGATGTCAAACTAAAGCTCGACGAAATACTTACAAATGCAAACCAGCTTGCTTCGGATGTTGCAGGAAAGAAAGAAGAAGTAAAAGGCCAGGTTAGCGCCATGATGGATGGTGTTAAAACCGTTATTGAAGAGAACAAGAAGCTCCTTCCAAGATTACCGAGAGGTAAAGAAGGCGCACAGGTAATCGAACAGATCAAGGCAGATTTTGCAACAGTCGACGCAGCAGTTGTTGAGGCTCAGGGTCTCTATGACAATGGATCATTCATGGATGCACTTAACAAGATCAATGCAGCCAAAGAAAAAGCTGAAAGCCTAAACGCAGAAATTAAGGAAGTTCTGACAAAAGCCAGAATCAGATTCTGATCTGAGTCAATTCTTTGAAACAATACAAGGCTGTATCAAAAGTACTTTGCGCGCCTTACTGAAAAACTTTATGCACTCTGCGGTTAATTCCACCGGAGGAACTGAAAGGATTTCATAAAGACCGACAAGGTAAAAACCTGGAAAACATACTTTTGATACAGCTTCTTTTTTAATCTGTTTAATTCATAAATATCGATTATTTATTGTATTCCTTTGTTTACTTCAGTGATTACCCTGGTAAACTTCATGGTTTCAGAATTATTAACTGCAAAGACTCAAAGGATTTCACAAAAGACACACAAAGTTTATGAATTATTGGAGTTAAGGCAAAACGGATGAGATCGAAGAAGGTATGGAAAAGGGTGTTACTGTCAGTTGTAATTCTGGCATCTGTACCTCTTTTGCTCCTGCTTCTCTCAAGCCTCGCACCTGAACCTCCCGCAGATGACATGAAGCTTGCCAGGGAAGCCCTTTCCCAGGCAGCATCTGCTAATGCATCGACCTATTCGAAAAAACAATATGATGAGGCAATGGCATTGTACGATTCAGCAATGTCTGTATGGAGTAAACAGAACAACAGATTCATTTTATTCAGAAATTATGACGATGTGGCAAGGCTGGCTGAACTTTCTGAGAAAAAGGCTGATGAGGCATTCAAAAGATCAACTGCCAATACCTTTTCATTAAAGACCAAACTCAACATAAAAATCGATACCCTGAATAAGGTTGCTGACAAAATAAACAGGATATTCAAATCATATCCTTTATCACCAGGCTTCTGGGACAGGGTCTCAAAGGGAAATATGCTCCTGAAGGAAGCCGAGATCGCCTTTGGAAAAGAAGAATATTTCCGCTCAAATATCAAGATCGCCGACGCAGAATATCTGCTTGTTTCCTCATATGAAAATGCCACAGAAAACCTTATTAAATACTTTGAGTCCTACTCCACATGGCAGAAATGGATTGATAAAACTATCAGAGAATCAAGACAAAATCATAATTATGCCATTATAATCGATAAATTCGCTAGGAAATGCATGGTTTATCTCGACGGATCATTGAAGCACGAATATAATATTGAGCTGGGAAAGAATTGGGTAGGTCATAAAAAAATAGATGGCGACAATGCCACCCCGGAAGGAATATACAGGATTTCAAAAAAGCTGGGGCCAAACCGTACAAAATATCACAAGGCATTATTGATCGACTATCCCAATGCCGCTGACCGTGAGGAATTCAAAAAGGGTTTGGCCAATGGGGAACTCCCTTATACGGCGAAGTTAGGAGGACTTATTGAAATTCACGGGAGCGGAGGAAAAGGCATTGACTGGACCGAGGGATGCGTTGCCCTGTCAAACAAGGATATGGATGCCGTTTACAGAATTGCAAACGTCGGGACCCATGTGACAATTGTAGGTTCATTGATTGATATTCAGCAAATACTAAAATAAAAACCTGTACTGAATGGAAAACCCTGTAAACCCGCGAGAGGATATATCAGAAAAAGCAAGAAACTTAACCATCCGCATTATGGAGGACGTTAGAAATATCCTCCGCAAGGCAGTGGAAAGAATTAAAGCTGACAAAAAATTATCCCGGAACCTTATTACAGCCACCCGGAGCATCCTGGTGGTGCTTGGTTTTTTCTTTATCCTCTGGTTCCTGCTGTATGCTGTTCCGGGATTGCAGGATATGACGGCCGGAGGAAGATCAGTAATAAAGAACGATCAGGAGCTTGTCCAAGACAAGGAATACAAACAGCTGATCAGCCAGATGAAACGTGACATACAAAGCCTTTCGCGGAAATATAATTCATATACATCAGGACAGTCGTATATAGTGATCAATACAACCCATAACAGGTTTTCACTTTACACCAACAAGGAGCTTATAAGGGAAGGATTTTGCAGCTCCGGAAGTTACACAATGCTAAAAGCTGATGGTGAAAAGAAATGGATCTTCCGCACTCCCAAGGGTAAATACAGGATACAGAGCAAGATAAGCTCACCGGTATGGAGAAAGCCCGACTGGGCTTTTGTAGAAGAAGGACTGCCCATTCCCTCAGCCAACCATCCTTCAAGATATGAACATGGCGTACTTGGAGACTATGCGCTCAGTATAGGGGATGGATATCTTATCCACGGAACCCTTTACAAGAGGCTCCTGGGAATGCCGGTCACCCACGGTTGCGTAAGGCTGAACGATGAAGACCTTGAAGCAATCTACAACACTCTGAATATCGGTTCTAAAGTATATATATACTGATAGTTAAATAAAGAATAGGAAGCTGGAAAATGTATGATTATTTTGAAAATAATACCCTGCCAAAGAAATCATTCCTGATTGCCATTGTAGCCATTTTTCTGATCGTGATAATCCTTTACATGGTAATGTCAGTGATGGCCCCGTCCCGAAAAATGGCTGAACTGAAAAAACAATTCATGACGGCAGGAACGGATAAAAAACAACCCGACAACAGGATATACACTGATTCAGCTTACCTGGCACTCCTTAAAGATAAAAATTTCTACCAGGCAAGGGTTGCTATGGCTCAGACAGATTCTGTCTATCTTACAATAACATTACCTGACAGCCTTATAAATCTGGAGATTAGCGGAGTGGTAGTTCATTCCTCCAGAATGACCAGTATCAGTACAAGCAAAATGCTGAGAAAGGGGAATGATTTTGTTATTTCATCGCTTCTTGGCTCACCAATGAGAATAGTAAAGGATTTTGCCACCATCCCCAAGGAACCTATCATGGTCAAGATTGCTCCCAAAGACACATCGGAGTACAAACCCGATGTCCTGCCCGATACATCTGATTTTGAACCTGTCAGTTTTATTCTTATAACAGATGCCGGCGTTGATATCTATATATACCAGGAAGAAACAGGCAAGGGTGACAGGTTTAAGCTTTTTACGTTTGACCTTCACAACAGACTTCGGTGTTTCGGCAGGTCAGCTGCCAGCGTTATACGCTTCAGGATACCTGAATACCATCCGAGGATAATGATACGTCTTCCCAAGGCTGAAGCAAAAGCAATATACAGGGCAATACCTGTCAACGGCCAGGTATCGGTATACAGATAGGCGAACTTATCCTGGCTGCCTTGTAGTCTTTCAGCAAACACAAACAAACGTTTAAACCACGAAACGATGTCTGGTTCTTTTGGTTCATGTTTCCATCCGCACAGCACCAGACTCTGAAAGAGTTCAGTATTGACAACCCGGCAAATTGTCATCAGCGCAGTACCCGGATCTGAAAGAGCTAATAATAATCCCGGTCTATCCCTTAATTTAATTCCTGCTTTTTTTCACTCTTATTTAAAAAAAATGTAGGTTTGATACTTACTCAGGATGAATCAGATTTTACATGGCACGTTTTACCGGCATCATTGGAATAATTGTGATCCTCGGGCTTGCATACCTGTGGTCAAATAACCGTAAAGCAATAAATTACAGGCTGGTATTCACCGGCCTCGGATTGCAGCTGGCTCTGGCAATATTCATCTTAAAAGTGCCGCTAGGGCAGCAGATATTTTACTGGCTTGGCAAAGCCATCAACAAGCTTCTTGACTTTTCACAGGAAGGCGGGTTGTTCGTTTTCGGAGATCTCACAAAGGTGTCTGAGATATTGCCGGATACCATGGTAAGCACCGGGGTGTTTCTCTTCATCCTTCTTCCCACGATAATTTTCGTCTGTGTGCTTGTTGCCATAGCATATCATACAGGTATTATGCAGAGGCTTGTTGCGGTTATAGCTCGTTTTGTACACTGGGCTATGAGAGTTAGCGGCAGTGAAGCTCTTTCAAATGTGGCAAGTGCATTTGTGGGTCAGGTTGAAGCCCAGATCATGATCCGTCCATATCTGTCGGGCATGACAATGTCGGAGCTTCTGGCCTCAATGACAGGAAGCATGGCCTGCATAGCAGGGGGTGTGATGGCTGTTTACATCTCAATGGGGGTACCTGCTTCATACCTTCTTGCAGCAAGCCTTATGGCTGCCCCGGGAGCTCTTGTAATTTCCAAAATAGTTTTCCCCGAAACCAGGGAATCGGAAACCAAGGGCACTGTCAAACTTGAAGTAAAAAGAGAACATTCAAATATAATGGATGCCATCTCACATGGTGCTTCTGACGGAATGAAGATATCCATCAATGTCATTGCCATGCTTATAGGAGTTATTGCACTCATTGCCCTTCTTGATGCCCTTCTCGGTTATTTTGGCAATTTCCTTGCGTGGGCAGGCATTTCTTTTGAAGCCATAGGCCTTGATGTCAACAACCTGGGGCTCAAGGACGTCTTCGGAGCATTTTTTTCTCTTTTTGCCATTGTAATGGGAGTGCCCCCATCTGAATCGCTTACTGTAGGATCGCTTATGGGAACGAAAATGGTAATAAACGAATTTGTCGCCTACTCGGATCTCTCGCCTATGATACAACAGGGAGCACTGAGTGCAAAATCGATAGTGATAGCGAGTTTCGCACTCTGCGGCTTTGCGAACTTCAGTTCAATAGCCATACAGCTTGGAGGCATAGGCGCTATGGTTCCCAACCGCAAAGCTGATCTGGCAAAACTGGGATTCAAGGCAATGATCTGCGGCACAATGGCTTCGTATGTATCTGCATCATTGGCAGGTATATTGATGTAGCAAAACAATTGTTTCACCCAGGAAAATAAATTATTAGAAAGGGAGAAGTCTTGCAGATAAGTAATAAACAAGTCCAATAATTTTGTTCTTAAAGCTTGATTTTCTACTTTTGTCGCCAATGAAAGTATATTTCAGGAGAGATGGGTGAGTGGCTTAAACCAGCAGTTTGCTAAACTGCCGTATGGGTAACTGTACCGGGGGTTCGAATCCCCCTCTCTCCGCCAAAAGCAAAAAATCACCCCGCCTTTTTGGCGTTTTTTTTGTTTTCTGACGATGGCGGTCATGCCTTGGTATGAACAGACAGCGGAAGAAAACAATATTATCTTGGGCGTTGCCCAAGATAATTTTTTGCTTTTGAAGCGCCACCACGGGGGATCACGAGCAAAGCGAGTAATCCCCCTCTCTCCGCAACACATTCATGAACCCCGCCAATGGCGGGGTTATTGTTTTACCGAAGCACTGTTGAAAGCTTGCTTTCATAAGGTGCTGACTTCTTTTTAGTTCATTTTTATTGTCACTTTCTTTTGCTCCTCCAAAAGAAAGTAACCAAAGAAAAAGAGGCCGGAAAAGAAAACCGTTACTGTTTTTCGCCTATTGCGCAGTGCCATTTCCCGCTCCAAAAAACAGTAACGGTTCGCGCCTTTTCCGGGTTACCACCGCACCGACATAATTAAAATGCTGCTACTGTCCTTTACCTCCTCTCACTTATTTGCTTCAGTTTGCGTTAAGTGTTTAGGGTTAAGTGTTTAGCGTTTAAAAGACAGCGAAGCGTGAAGACAGCTCCCGAAGAGAGCAAGACTAAAAAGACCTGTCACTGAGCCCTGTGCCCTGCCTCCTGCATCTTACCTCACCCAGGTCACCAAGGCAGCCCCTCCAGGGTGGACTTGTTACTAATGTCTTTTACCCCGGTCAAAACCGGGGCTATTGGATGACCAGCCCTCCGGCTGATTGTTCTCATTGCCATTTTCGTCACCTTGGGTGGTACCAATGCTACTGGAAAACCAGGGGTTATATTGAAAATCCATCTCCCAAGGCTGGAGTATATTCTTATTCCTGACACCGGAGGTGTCAACACCCAATAGCCCGGGTGTCGCCCCGGGATGATGACGCCCCACAACAGGCACAACCCCGGAGGGGTTGACTTCCAATTGATTATTCTGATATGGTTTCATCCATGTATTATTTTAATAGTATGACACAACACACATGACTGAAAATGATGCAAATACATGTTTGTGTATTTGGCATACATGAGTTATATCGGATATAAAATCATTCCTGTTGATAACTTAAAATGCACTCTTAATAAGTTACCGGGTTCATTTTTTATTATCGGATCACTTAGAATTAGTTTTGTGTCATATCCGGTTCTTAACAGATTAATAGGGAATCCGGTGTAAATCCGGAACTATCCCCGTAGCTGTAAGTCCCATTATTAGGTTCAACCGATAGCCACTGTCCAGTTGTGATCGGGAAGGCGGTTGAAGCGGGATAAGTCAGAAGACCTGCCGGAAATAAAATTTCGTAGCTTTCGGGTGAAAAGTGATTGAGTATCTGTGTATTACAGACATTCTTTATTAAAATCCCGCTAGTTACCATTTATTAACTAAATTCTTTAAAAATGAATGGTGAACTTCTTTTATCTCATGTTATTAAACGTAACGGAGAAGTAGTTGCATTTAATCATGAAAAAATTGAAAATGCAATCTTTAAAGCAATGCGCGCGATCGGAAAACCTGACCGGTCAAAAGCAAAAAACCTCACATCCATTGTGTCGGACCGGCTGGCCCTTTTAGTGAAAAGTGAAACTCTTACTGTCGAACGGATACAGGATTATGTAGAGCATGTATTATTTGAAAATGGTGATTTTGATCTCGTAAAGGCTTATATACTTTATCGAAAGCAGAGAGAGCTTGTAAGAAACACAAAAGAGCTTTTTACAAATATTGAAGTTATTGATAATTACCTTACTGTATCAGACTGGCGAGTCAGGGAGAGCGCTAATTCTTCATATTCGCTGCAGGGCCTGAACCAGCATATATCAACAACAATAACATCTCAGTACTGGCTTGAAAGAATATATCCTGAAAATATTGCTTCAGCACATAAGCAGGGATATCTTCATATTCATGATCTTGGATTTTTAAGTGTTTATTGTGTGGGATGGGATCTTAAAGATCTTCTTCTTACCGGCTTCAGGGGCGTGGATGGGAAAACACAGACCAAACCTGCACGTCATTTCAGAACGGCGCTCGGGCAAATAGTTAATTTCTTCTACACGATGCAGGGAGAAGCTGCCGGTGCCCAGGCCTTTTCAAACTTCGATACCCTTCTTGCTCCGTTTATAAGACACGACAAACTGAACTACAAGCAGATTAAGCAGGCCTTGCAGGAATTCCTTTTTAATATGAATATCCCCACGAGAGTCGGATTTCAAACTCCGTTCACTAATATAACAATGGATCTTACCGTTCCCGATTTTCTTAAAAATGAAGCTGTTATTTGTGGAGGTGAAATACAGGACTCTGTTTACGGCGATTATCAGCAGGAAATGACAATGCTGAATAAAGCATTTGCCGAGATAATGCTTGAAGGAGATGAAACGGGAAGTCCCTTCTCCTTCCCCATTCCCACTTACAACATTACCCGCGATTTCCAATGGGATGACCCTGACCTGAACGGGATCTGGGAAATGACATCAAAATACGGTATCCCCTACTTTTCAAATTTTGTCAATTCCGACCTTGATCCTGATGATGTAAGGAGCATGTGTTGCCGCTTACGCCTTGACAAAAGAGAACTGACCAAACGCGGAGGAGGTCTCTTTGCATCAGCTCCCCTGACCGGTTCAGTTGGTGTAGTTACTATCAATCTTCCAAAACTTGGTTATGAAGCCTCTTCGGAATCAAATCTCCTTCAGCGGTTAAGGAACCTGATGGAGCTTGCAAAAACAAGCCTGGAGATCAAAAGAAAAACAATTGAACGCTATACCGAACAAGGTCTTTATCCATACTCAAAGTTCTATCTGAGAGATATTTACAAGCGGTTTAATTGTTACTGGAAAAACCATTTTTCAACCATTGGAATCCTGGGAATGAATGAGTGTTGCATAAACCATCTTGGTGTTGGAATTGACACTGTAGAAGGAAAAGAATTTGCTGTCAGGATTATGGATTATATGCGTGGTGTATTGTCAGAGTTCCAGGAGGAAACAGGAAATATTTACAATCTTGAAGCCACTCCGGCAGAAAGCACCACTTATCGTTTCGCCCGGATCGATACAGTTCAATATCCTGATATTATTACAGCAAACCAGAAAGAGTTTCAAAAGGGAGCCAGTCCTTATTATACAAATTCCACTCAACTCCCCGTGAACTATAACGACGACATATTTGAGATTCTCAAACACCAGGATAAGCTTCAGACATTATACACAGGAGGAACAGTACTCCATATTTTCACGGGAGAAAATAATATACCTGCCGATTCTGTAAAAAATCTGATAAGAAAAATCACTGCCGGATTCCATCTTCCATACATGACACTATCACCTACATTCAGTATCTGTCCCTCACATGGTTATGTGGCTGGGGAGCATTTTAAATGTCCCGATTGCGGTAAAGATTGTGAGGTTTACAGCAGAATTGTAGGTTATCTGCGACCGGTAAGTCAATGGAACAGCGGGAAGCGCCAGGAATATAAAGACAGGGTTCTGTTCAGGATAACAGATACTCCGGAGATCAGGGATGGCGGGACCGGGATTAAAGAAGAAATGGCAGTTGCCGGGCTGAGCAGTCTGATGCATGAGCCTGAAACAAGGAGATGAGGATAGGAGGTTTTGTAAAAAACAGTCTTGTTGACTGGGAAGGGAAAGTTGCTGCAGTAATCTTTACGAAAGGCTGTAATTTCAGATGTGGATATTGTCATAATCCATCTCTTGTTTTGCCTGAGCTGATGAACAGAACAGAAGATATTGCTGAAAAAACAGTGCTGGACTTTCTTGCTGAAAGAAATACCTGGCTCGACGGTGTGGTCGTAACCGGGGGAGAACCAACCATTCACCGTGACTTGCCGGTATTTCTTGAAGATATTAAATTGCTGGGATATCCCGTTAAGCTTGATACCAATGGCACTAACCCATTTATGTTGCAAAAAATCATTAAAAACAAGCTGGCTGATTATATTGCAATGGATGTTAAAATATTACCTGAAAAGAGTTTATATGGCAAAATAACCGGAATCCAGGTAACTGCTGACATCATTGAAAAAATTATGACTTCCATTCTTCTGTTAAACAATACAGCAACAGAGGTTGAGTTCCGTACGACTATTATTCCCGGGATACACGATGAGGCAGCTATTGAACTAATACATACCTTATTAGGGAATAATAAAAAATACAGAACAAACCAATACAGAAATGGATCGACAATTGAAACATATTTATAATTTGAACTGAGTTCAATATAATTTGTAATATTGATGATAATTTTAACAAAGTTTACATCAACCAATTACAAACACACCTACTCACAGAAGATGGGACACGAATATGTAGAGCAAAAAGCGTTGAATACTCTATTACCAAAAGTTGCCAACGATGAAAAACTCATTAGAACAACCCTGAAGCTCTTGTAAATGTTGTTTTGTAACGTGGTTTCGGTCAGTCGGATAAAATGTAAGCATTATGTAAGACAGTAAAGAACATTCTTACATCGCATCAACAAGTTCCTGCTCAGCATCAGACGAAACTTCCACTTGTGCATTCCTGATCATAAAGTGTAAGCGATTATAAATGTTGGCTTCGCTCATTCCACTGTCAAAATCCAGAAACAGCAGATTCATATCCGGGAATAGTTCTTTTGTTCTTTTTTCTATTCCCTTGGAAATAATATGATTAGCTATGCATCCAAATGGTTGCATACTGATTACATTGTTTATACCATTGTGTGCCAATTCAGAAAACTCTGCCGGAATACTCCAGCCTTCGCCAAACTGAGCATTGGTATTGATTATTAAGGATGCATGTTTTGCACCTTCGTGAACGTTTGAAATAGGGAAGTAAAACGGATAATGGGAAATTTTAGATTCCATTTTACGAATAGCATTGTAAGCCAGTCTTTCAACAAAATTCATTGCAAACTTTGGAATAGTGCGCTCTTTAACATTTCCCTGAATCCGGGCTTCCTGACTCGCGAATGTACTGATAAAAAACTGTGTCAGCGGTGGTAAAACAACTTCTATACCTTGCTCTACAAGCCAGTTAACAACGTGCTTGTGGCCAAAATCGTTGTATTTTACGTATATCTCCCCCACTATGCCTATTCTCGGAATCTCTTTCAGATTGTTTATACTCAAAAAATCATCAGCTGCCAGCTCCACCAGATGAAAGAAGCGATTGGCATCATTATTTCCAAGAGCTTCTACACCTAAACTCAAATACTTTTCTTTCAGGCGTTTCGCACCGCCGATTTCGGTTTCACGTGGTGCTGTGGAATAATAAAACTGCGAAATACAGTCGGCATAAACAATTGCACAGAATATTGCCCGGATGTGTTTTTCCCACTTCACTTTAAAGCCGGGTTGTTCATTTAACCCTGGTGTGAAAGAGATGGTTACCACAGGAATGTCTTCAAATCCCGCAGCTATCATAGCTTTTTTTATCAAAGCCACATAGTTTGAAGCACGGCATTGCCCGCCGGTTTGTGTTATTCCCAATGCAACTTCATTTCTGTCATACCTGCCACTCTCCAATGCTTTCATCAGGTCACCCACAACCAAAGTTGCCGGATAGCAAATCTCATTGTTGGAGTATTTTAATCCATATTCCACCGACTTTATATCGCTTGGTGGCAGGTTCTCCATCTTATAGCCCATTAATTCAAGAGCGGCAGGAATAAACGGAGAATAAAAATCTCCAAACCACGGTCCGAGAAGTGTTCTTCGCCTGTCTTCCTTTTCAAAAGGCGGCGTATGTACAGCGATGTTTTTTTCGAAAACTTCGTCTTCTTTTCTAAACTTCAGGCTCTCGATAAGCGAACGTATTCTTAAGCGGGTAGAACCGATATTATTAATGTCATCTACTTTTATTATTGTCGCATTTTTGCCTTTGCGGTTTAAAATATCATTTACTTCATCTAAAATAAAGGCATCGGGACCACAGCCGAATGATGTTATTTGCACATAATGCACATTTTGAGGTGCATCATTTGCCATCCATAGCGCCGACTTGAAAATCCGGTTGGTGTAAGCCCACTGCATTACACTCTGCACTTCGCCGGGGTCGGCCTGCAGGTGACGCACAATATCTTCAGTAATTACATCAGCGCCGAAATCGCTTACCAAATCGGAAATTTTGTGCTGTATCAGCGGATCAATATGGTATGGTCGTCCGGCAAGCAGTATAACCAGGCGGTTTTCGGCAATAGCCCTGTCTAAAATCTGATTCGAGCGTTTATTCAGCTGTTCTTCATAGCTTTGCTGGGCAATCAAAGCATTCTTAAAAGCTCTGTCAATTTTTCTGGTGTCTATTCCGGGGATAAGGGTTTTGATATATTCTACACAGGATTTACGCATCAATTTTTTACTGGCAAATGTAAATGTTGGAGCATCAACAGGAATTCCAAATTTATCCTTTGGATTGACAGCACTTTTAATAACATCGGAATAGCCTGTAATAATCGGACAATTGTAGCTGTTATTGGTTTTTTCGTCTTCTTTGCTTTCAAAGACGACATAAGGCATAAAAATTCTGTCCACTTTTTTATCTGCCAGGTTGTAGATATGCCCATGCACAAGTTTTGCAGGAAAGCAGATATTGTCGGCCATTACCGTGCTGATCCCCGTTTCGTACATTGCCATGGTGGACTTATCGGAAAGCACGATCCGGATTCCGCAGCCGGTCAGCAGGGAATGCCAGAACGGATAGTTTTCATACATTCCCAGAATACGCGGAATACCAAGTGTGATTTTCCCTTCTTCCGGAACAGGGCGATTAAACAGCAAATCATATTTTTCGGTGTGCAGGTTTACACCTTTCTTTACGGTTTCTCCTGAATTGTTGAAAATCTTTTCGCATTTATTGCCCGAGTAAAATACATTGTCATTATCAAATCGGAAATGAGTTACAGTACAGTTGTTTTCACAGCCTTTGCAAACGGTTCTTCTTTCCGAATACTCTTTCGATTCCGACATGGCAGCCAGTTTAACAGGCACGGTTTGACCTGCTTCAAACCTTTTACGTGCATACAAAGCCGCTCCGTAAGCTCCCATCAGTTCGGGATAATCGGTAACCATAATTTCTTTCCCCAACTCTATTTCCAATGCACGGATTACCGATAAATTTCTAAACGTGCCGCCCTGCACCATGATATGACTACCCAACTCCTTGACATCTTTCAGTTTCAACACCTTATTCAGACAATTTTTCACTATGGAATAGCCCAATCCTGCTGAGATATCCTCTACTGAAGCTCCTTCCCGCTGTGATTGCTTCACTTTGGAATTCATAAACACGGTGCAACGTGTACCTAAATCGCAGGGATGTTTGGATTTCAAGGCTATTTTTGAGAAATCGGGAACTGAATAGTTAAGCGAGTTGGCAAAAGTTTCAATAAAAGAGCCACAGCCGGAAGAACAGGCTTCGTTGATTTCCACGCGTTTAATAACTCCGTTTTCAATAAAAGCGGCTTTCATATCCTGTCCTCCGATGTCCAGAATAAAAGAGACATCCTTGTTAAAATGGCAGGCGCTCATATAGTGAGCAATTGTTTCAACCATACCTGAATCAAGATGAAAAGCCTTTTTGATTAAATCTTCACCATACCCGGTTACACAACTTCCGAGTACATTCATTTCTATTCCGGCTTCCCGCGTTTGCTCATACAGTTTTTTCAGCCCGATGGTTACAGCTTGCAGGGAAAATCCCTTATTCTTAGTGTAATAGTGATAAAAAACCCTGCCATTCTCGTCAGTGGCAATGATTTTTGTTGTGGTTGAGCCACTGTCGATACCAATAAAACAGTTCGGATTTTTAATCTCTTTTATGTCGATCCCCGGAAATTGATATTCTTCTTTGGATTTTAGCCATTCGGCGTACTCATTTTTATCTTTGAAAAGTGGTTTTAATTGATTATGAGTGTCTTTTGGAGCTTTTCTTAGTTCTTCATCAAATATGGAAAGATATTCGGACAGTAATTTGCTCTCCTGCCGGTCGCCTGCGATGATAGCTGCACCCCAGGCCGGGGTTACTTCGGGATTTTCAGAAATCACAACTTCCGAATTGTCCATTTTCAATTCGTCGATAAATGCCTTTCGTAAATATGGAAGGAATGTGAATGGACCGCCACAAAGAAAAACTTTCCCCTCAGGCTCGTGTCCTCTTGCTAAAGACGTGATTACCTGCATACTTACTGCCCGGAAAACCGATGCGGCTATATCAGCTTTGCCGGCGTTTCGGGCAAGCAGGTTTTGTACGTCTGTTTTTGAAAAAACACCGCAACGTGAAGCTATCGGATAGATTGTTTCGGCTTGTTCGGCCAATGAATTAAACTCATTCATACCAACATTGAGCAATGTTGCCATTTGGTCAATAAATGAGCCCGTACCGCCTGCACAGCTTCCGTTCATCCGAATATCAGGCGTTTTGCCCGATTTGAAGAAAATCATTTTGGAATCTTCACCGCCAATATCTACAAATGTCTTTATTTCAGGAAATTGACGTGACATAACTTCGCATGAAGCTACTACTTCCTGGACAAAAGGAACTTTATAACGTTCGGCTATTCCCATTCCGGCTGAACCGGTTATACAAAGTTTGACGGGGCAATCGCCGGTTTTATCCAGTATATCAGATAAAATCTCTTTCAGATTGCCCAAAATATCGGCATAATGCCGGCGGTAATCCTTGTAAATGATTTTATTCTGAGAATCGGACACTACCACCTTGATGGTTGTAGAGCCGGCATCCAATCCTATGTTGATTAAGGAATTATCAGGGTTATTTGTTGAATAATTTATATGTAAAGGTGGTGAGTTCATAAAGTTTATCGTGGATAATTGGTGCGTTTTTTAAGCAATTAATTCAATTTACAGTTTGGTCCATGGATTTCGCACTTAAAAACAGGAGTAAAACCTGTTTCATATTTTCCAAATGATTCCTATGATAAGCTTCTATTTTGCTTTTCTCGTTGAAAAAAAATTCATTTATAAAGGGGTCTATCAGATACGGAACAAAGAGCAGTCCGTAGAAAAGAGTAACCAATTCTTCCATAGGCAGTTGTTTAATGCTCCTGTTTTCAACTTCACGCTTGAGCATTGCACGTAAAAGTTGCAGGTATTTTTTTACTTTCGGATTTGTATTGACAAAATCGAAAAGTGTTTGCGGATGCCGTTGCATTTCCATTAAAACAAAGCGTGGCACTCCATTATTATGGCTTAAGAAATCGGCATATACGTCAACAATACCCAGGAAACGCTCCTGAAAACTGAGAGTGTCTTTGCTTAACAGGCTCTCAAAGTGAGGAATAATACCTTCTAAGATTTCTTCAATGATTTTGTAAAACAGATTCTCTTTGGTGCGATAATAATAATTCAAGGCTGTTCTGCTAATTCCGGCAGTATCTGCAATATCCTGCATTTTTGCATTTTCAAGTCCTTTCTCCAGAAAGACCTGTTTGGCAGCTTCTATTATCTTTACCTCCGATTCTCCTAACTGGCTCATTTTACTTTATTTAATTATCCTGACATTCAAGTTTGACATCAGTGTCAAAATTAGTCCTTTTATTTGATTTGACAAAAAAATCACTGCTGCCCGATTAATAATTTAGATTCTTGATTGGTGTTTGCAGGTGCCTTATTATCAAGTATCATATTGTATTCTTAAAACACACCACCTGTTTATTAAAGGATAATTGTAAGCCGGGAGGGATTGATTCGCTCTTAATAATTCTCTTTGTGCTACGGAGAAACTCATTAACATCCTGATTGCTTACCAGGTGGGGCCGACCAATGAAGCTGCAAGCGATAAGGCTTTCTTAGCTCGTGTAATCTTCTGTGTCACTGTCAATAGCAGTTGGGTTATCAGTGTACACCAGGCCTGTGTATAGATGGCATTTCCATTCTATCCATAGAAGTAATAGAACTGGATGTTCTGCCACATTTTAAGACTTTTTAAAAGTAAGTCCAGAAGTTCGGCTGTCCGACTAATTTTATTTCCGTAATTTCACCAATGTTATATATGATTTTAGCAAAAACCTTTTTACAACATTGGGGGAATCAGAGGGGAGTACCCCTCTTATTTATTTTTTTTGTCGGACACTAGTGTAAAAATTTATTAAAAACATACGTGTAATACTTCTGAGCAAACACAGAAGCATATTTGTTATTCTTCCAATTGACTACCTCATGCTAATTGAAATATAAAAGATGATGGAATTGATTTTTATCAATTGAAATAATTAATCTGAATAACAAGCTTAAAGGTCAGTATCTTTAATTTTATATATTTGCGTTCTCAAAAGTTCTTTCTTTATTTCATTCAACCTTTATGGTTCCGTCCTGATAATTGTCGGGAAGGATTAAAAGGGAACTGTGTGTAAATCACAGACTGTCGCGCAACTGTAAGCACCCCCTAAAGGATTTGCCATTTTTGTCCACTGTCAATAATAATTGTGATGGGAAGGACGGTAAATCTGGTGCAAGTCAGGATACCTGCCTTAACGGGATTGACAATGCTTTCGCGGAAAAAGCCATGTCAGTTGGTACTCTATGCCTTTTATAAAGGCTAATAATTCCTTCCTGTTACATATTTTTCATGCGTAAACATTGCGAATTTCAGCAAAGAACTTTTAAATATTTATTTCATTTAAAAGTTATAACCTATGCTAACTCACAACCTCGGCTACCCGCGAATTGGCAGCCAAAGAGAATTAAAACGTGCCTGTGAAAACCTTTGGGCAGGGAAAATTGACAAAAACGAACTCTCCTCAATTGGACAGTCAATAAGATTCAATAACTGGAAAATCCAGAAAGAAGCTGGTATAGACATCATACCGTGTAACGACTTTTCATTTTATGATCATGTACTTGATCATATTGTCTCGTTTGGAGCTATCCCTCACCGGTTTAGGCATCTTGCTGAAAATCTTGAACCTGTTGATCTATATTTTGCTCTTTCCAGGGGATATCAGGATCACGAATCGGATGTAAAACCAATGGAAATGACCAAATGGTTTGATACCAACTATCATTATATCGTCCCTGAATTTGAACCAAACCAGCAATTCATATTAAACAATGATGTGATTATCAATGCTTTCACAGAAGCCAAAGGATATGGTATAGTAAACCCTAAGCCTGTAATTATAGGACCTATGAGCTTTCTTAAGCTCGGCAAACCAAAAGGTAAACACTTTGAGACTACCTCACTTATCCACAATTTGCTGCCAGTATATATTGAACTGATTGGAAAGTTGTCAAATGCAGGTGCAGAGTATATACAAATAGATGAGCCATATCTTTGCACAATGCTGTCAGAAAAGGAAAAACGATACTACAGTTATGTATTAAATGAATTGTTTAAATCATTCCCCGAGGCGCATTTCATTATAGCAACATATTTTGGTTCAGTCATTTACAACAGATCAATAATTGAACAACTTCCTAACAGCACCCTACATATAGATTTAATCAGATCTCCGGAACAACTGGATGATCTATTGGTTCATATTAATGAAAACATAAATCTTTCATTGGGAATAGTTGATGGTCGCAATATCTGGAAAAATGATTATACAAAATCTCTGAAAACCATTGATAAGGCGCAACAGGCTTTATGTTCAGAAAGACTGATGATAGCTCCTTCATGTTCATTGCTACATGTACCATGCGATCTGGATTTGGAAAATAATGAAAGATCATTGCCTCCAGATAT
This sequence comes from Bacteroidales bacterium, assembly GCA_040769065.1. GTDB lineage: Bacteria > Bacteroidota > Bacteroidia > Bacteroidales > VadinHA17 > LD21. The sequence continues at coordinate 2,148 of JAXGLU010000001.1, read as the reverse complement.
AAAAGCCTGGATGGCTTTTGCTTATCAGAAACTAACTGAAATCAACACTTTGTCGAAACTTGCTGATGGTAATAATAAATACACAGCGGAAAAAAATATGAGTATCCTGAAAAAAAATTCGGATGATATTCTTTCGCGGAATCAATCCAAACTTATTTCTGACTTATCAGTTCAGAGGCGGATTTCTGAAATATGCGAAGAAGACTTTAATAGGAAAGCTACATATTCTGTTCGACATAAGAAACAAAAAGAAAAACTCAGGCTGCCCCTTTTGCCGACCACTACAATTGGTTCTTTTCCTCAAACAAAAGAAATTCGAGACTTGCGATCAAGGTTTAAGAAAGGACAAATAACATCTGATGAATATTCCGACAAACTAAAAACCGAAATCCGTAATGCAATTCAATTACAGGAAGAATTAGACCTTGATATATTAGTTCATGGAGAGTTTGAAAGAAACGACATGGTGGAATATTTTGGTGAGCAACTAAATGGTTTTGCTTTTACCGAAAATGGATGGGTTCAAAGCTATGGTTCCCGCTGTGTGAAGCCTCCTGTTATTTTTGGTGATGTTTCTCGTCCAAAGGCAATGACTGTCGACTGGATAAAATATGCTCAGTCACTTACATCCAGACCCGTAAAAGGTATGCTGACAGGACCTGTTACAATTCTACAATGGTCATTTGTGCGGGATGATCAGGAAAGATCAAAAACCGCAATGCAGATAGCGTTGGCAATACGCGATGAAATTTTTGATCTGGAATCATCCGGCATCAACATCATCCAGGTAGATGAACCTGCTTTACGTGAAGGACTTCCTCTTCATAAATCGGAGTGGCCTGATTACCTTGAATGGGCAGTGAAAGCTTTCAGACTGTCTGTATCAGGAGTTCAGCCTCAAACCCAGATTCACACTCATATGTGTTACGCGGAGTTTAATGATATCATTCAAAGTATTGCAGATATGGATGCTGACGTGATCACAATTGAATGTTCACGATCACAGATGGAATTACTTGATGCTTTTGCTGATTTCAAATACCCTCATGAAATCGGCCCCGGTATTTATGATATCCACGCTCCACGGATACCACTAAAAGAGGAAATTATTTCCCTTTTGGAAAAAGCGATAAATGTTATTCCCGTAAATCAACTATGGGTTAATCCCGATTGTGGTTTGAAAACACGAAAATGGGAAGAGACAAAAAAATCTCTGGCAGAAATGGTTGCCGCAGCTAAAGAGCTTCGTCAAAAATACTCCGGTACAGTTTAATATATAAACAGTATTATAACAATTACTATCAAAACAGGTATAAATGACGTGAAATCCAATAGGAAGCTTTCAAATGGTTAAGATTTTTGCTTTAACAAATCTGACATACAAAAAAGGTGGAATCTTATTCCGACATTAATCCCTTATGCCGGTTATTTATGGACATATTTTTAATACATTTCGGGGATATAATATTAAAACATACTCATCTACATTTGTATTAATAATGTACAGCACTCATAAAACATATATCAGGTCTGATAAACAGATGACTGCTCTGCTGAAGGAAAATCCTTCATTACTCCTATTTCTCGAACATTTTGAAATCGATTTTTGCCTGGGAGAAATAACTGTGAGTCAGATATGCTCAAAATATAATCTTGATCAGACAGCTTTTATCCTGATTGGGAATCTGTACAATGATTTCTATCCAAATGATCAGGATGTACACGCCATAAAGGATCCGGAGATTCTGATCCGATTCCTTAAAAACAGTCATAATTATTACAAAGATGACAAATATCCCGAAATTAAAGGATATATAGGACAATTAAAGACACGTCAGAATTCAGAGAATATACATTTAATTGAGCAATTCTTCAATTCCTATTTCAATGAAGTTCTGGAGCATCTTGATTATGAAGATGAAGTGGCATTTCCGTATTTTTACAATTTGATGAAGAATAACAATAAAGCAAGAAAAGACTTCTCGGCAAAGGAATACCTGGAACATCATACAGATATCGAAACCAAGCTTGATGATCTGAAAAACCTTCTGCTCAATCATATTGTGCTTGACAAGGATCTTACCATCAGAAGAAAATTTCTTCAGAGTCTGTTTGAGTTTGAGAAAGATCTGAGAATCCATTCTGTTA